>CBDDDP010000004.1:0-2827398 GCA_965226685.1 Dehalococcoidia bacterium | reverse complement strand
TCACGATCTGTCCAGTCTTGCGCGCCGTTTCGAATATCAGCTCCGTGTCTAGCGGTTTGGCGTAAACCGGATCGACCACGCCACACGAAACGCCATACTCCGCAAGCACTTCCGCCGCCTCCAATGCCGCGCCGCAAGACTTGCCTAGCGCGAAAATCGCTACGTCGTCACCTTCCATCAACACCGAGCCCTTACCGATCGGAACTTCACGCAACTCTTCGTCAAACGACACTCCAACCGCGGCCCCACGCGCAATTCGTATCGCAAACGGCCCGTCGTACTTGTATGCCGTGTAGACCAGATGCTGCAACTGATTCTCGTCACGCGGTGCCGCCACAATCGCATTCGGCAAGCATCTCAAATACGTGATGTCGAACGCTCCGTGGTGCGTCTTCCCGTCCTCGCCGACAATTCCGGCGCGGTCAGCAATCAACGTTACCGGCAGGTTCTGCAAGCAAATGTCGTGAAGTATCTGATCGAACGCCCGCTGCATGAACGTCGAATATATCGACACGAACGGTTTGAGATCCTTCGACGCCATTCCCGCGGCCATACTCACCCGCGTGCTGCTCGGCAATCCCCACGTCGAAAACCCGGTCCGGGAACTCATGCATCACATCCACCAACCCCGTGCCTTCGAGCATCGCAGCGCTGATTCCGACGACCGATTCGTCTTCGCGCATTATCTTGGCCAAAGTTTCCGAGAAAACCTTCGAATATGTCGGCGCTCCCGACGAGTCGCCGAGCGGTGAACTCGGCTGGTGGAACTTGACCGGATCATCTTCTGCCGGCTCGAATCCGTGGCCCTTGTGCGTCACGATGTGAATCAGCGGCACCCCGCCCGTCGAGTTTTTCGCCTGCCGCAGCGTCTCCTCCAACTGCTTGAAATCATGACCGTCGATCGGACCCAGATACTGGAATCCCATCTCCGTCCAGAACATCGTCGGAACGATCAATCCGGCCAACCCGGTGTTGAACCGCTTCACTATCCGATACATCAACTCGCCGGTCGGAACCCTTTGGGAGATTGATTTCATCCGTTCAATCATCGATTGAAACTCGGGATGCGTAATTAATCGCTTCCGCCAGTTCGTCAGGAACCCGATATTCTCCGAGATCGACATCCCGTTGTCATTGAGAACGACGATCATTCTCTCCGGATTCAGATGAACAATATTGTTGAGCGCTTCGAAACTAGAACCCGAAGTCATCGCGCCGTCACCGACCACCGCGATCGTCCACGAATCGTTCTTCTGATGGACCGCACTCTGCGCAACGCCAAGCGCGATGGATAGCCCGGTGCCCGCGTGACCAGCACACAGCGTGTCGTGGTGACTTTCAGCCGGTTCCCCAAATCCAGACAACCCGCCTTCTAGCCGGATGTCCTGAAACTCGTCTCTTCGTCCCGTTACGAGCTTGTGCGTATAAAGCTGATTCGTAGTGTCCCAGACCAAGCTGTCTTTCGGGCTTTCGAACACCCGGTGAAGCGCCAGCGTCAGTTCAACCACACCTAGATTGGAAGCGAGGTGACCGCCACGCTCGGTGATGACGGAGATGATAGTGTCTCGGGCTTCTTGTGCGAGCTGTTCAAGCTCCTCATAGCTCAGACCGTCGAGATCGCTCGGAGAATCTATACGGTCCAATATACGGTCAGCCATTAAATTCGACCTCCCACGTGGGGCTGCAGCGTCGTTTCTTCCTTCTCCGCTTCCCTTCACGATCTTTAATCTTGCATGTAGTGAAATATACCACACCCTTGGTATCTGATTCGTCGACTCACTTGCCACTCATGCGGCGTATGGGTTGCCGAGAACACCCAAAATACCTACGCTTTTCCTAGAAAATATGTCGTTTGCAATTACGCACCGTTAACTATTACCTCGTAAAATAGCCTCGCGCAATAGAACAGAAAATGTAGTTAACCGGAATCGCAATTGCAACAAATCGTTCAAAGATTTGGCTTCGAATACGATATTGATGCTCTGCGCGGTGACGTATTTGGGGGATTGACGGCCGCCGTCGTTGGATTACCCGTCGCCCTCGCATTTGGCGTTGCTTCCGGTCTCGGCGCGGTCGCTGGCATTTACGGCGCAATTGCCGTTGGTTTCTTCGCCGCCGTGTTCGGCGGCACAAAATCACAGATCTCTGGCCCCACCGGACCCATGGCAGTAGCCATGGCCGCAATCGTCACTCTTGCCGGCCCGGAAAATCTGGGCGACGCTTTCGCAATCGTTATCCTCGCCGGGGTCATTCAGATCCTGCTCGGCGTCCTGAAGATCGGACGATTCGTCGCATATACCCCGTACTCCGTCATTTCCGGATTCATGTCGGGTATCGGCGTGATCATTATCATCCTGCAAATCCTCCCATTCATCGGTCAAGCCAGCGTTTCCGGTGGACCTATGGACGTTATACAAGCGTGGCCCGAAGGATTTTCTAACTTCGGCATCGCCGCTTTCGTCATCGCCGCTGTTACACTCGTCGTCGGTGTGTTTTGGCCGCAGCGTTTCAACCGGTACTTCCCATCCACGCTCGCCGCTCTACTCACCGGCACCATCCTCGCCGTTGCCGGAACCCAATTGACGATCCCGTTTCTCGAAGGCGCTCCCGTCATCGGTGAAGTCCCGACAGGGCTCTCCCAGATCGTCGAGAATTTTAAGGATTTACCGCTACCCTCGGGCAGTTTCTTCCTAAAGGCGGTGCAACCCGCGTTGATCATCGCCCTTCTCGGCTCCATCGACAGCCTGTTGACTTCGCTCATCGCCGACTCGATGACCCGAACTCGCCACAATCCGAACAGAGAACTCGTCGGTCAAGGCATCGGTAACGCAATCGCCGGATTTATAGGCGGACTTCCCGGCGCCGGCGCAACTCTCGGCACCGTCGTCAACCTCCGGGCCGGCGGGCGAACCCAGATCTCCGGTGTCATTCGCGCCGCAATCCTCCTCGCCCTAGTCCTCGGAATCGGAAGATACGTCGAAACCATCCCACATGCCGCCCTCGCCGGAATCCTCATAAAAGTGGGCTGGGACATCATCGACTGGCGATTCATCACCCGAATCCATCGCGTCCAACGCGAACACCTAATCGTCATGGTCATCACCCTGTTCCTAACGGTGTTCCTCGACCTCGTGACCGCAGTCGCAATCGGACTCATCGCCGCCGGCATGGCGACCGCACGACAACTCGAACGCCTGGAACTCGACAGCATCATTTCGGTGCCGATCCTCGATCAAGTATTCTTCTACGGATTCAAAGCTTCGAGATCGATGGACCTTTTCTCCGCGCAAGTCGGGTTGGTCTCGCTACGAGGAAGCTTCACCGTCTCATCGTCCGGCCGGCTCATCACAACCCTCAGCGAAGACATTCGGGAACACGAGGTCGTCATTGTTGATTTCACTGACACCGTCTACATCGACGACAGCGCGGCACTAGTCGTCGAGCAGATGATCGACGTCGCAATCGACGAAGACACAAAATGCATCTTGACGGGACTGGGTGGCGTTCCCGAAACCGCCCTTCGAGCACTCAACGCTATCGACAAAGTCCCGGAAGAACACATCGTTGACAACTTGGAGAGCGCAAAAGTGGTCGCGCTAGAAATGCTCGGCCTTGACACCGAACGAGAAACCGCCACCAGCCTAGGCGCAACCCGCGTCGATCGCGAAGCCAACCCAAACGTCGCGCTATAATCGCTTGCATTGTCGGCACGACCACCTAGTAGTCCGCGTACCCACTCAATGTCCGAAAAACTCCAGCAAGGCGACCGCCTGCCCAAACTCAACTTCAAGCTCGTCGACGGCGAAGACCTCGACTTGCCGCGCGGCATGACATCCCGCTATATCGCCCTCCTGTTTTTCCGCGGCGCGTGGTGAAGCTACTGCCGCAGGCAGCTAGGCAGCTACCAAGATCGTCTCGACGAACTCAAAGCGCTCGGCGCTGACGTCGTCGCCGCAACCGTCGGCACCCAAGAAGAAGTCAAAGCCATGCGCGACGACCTCGGATTCACATTCCCAGTCGCATACGGCCTCACCGAGTCCGAGTTCGAACCGCTGGGCGCATGGTGGACAACCGACCACCACGGTCGATACATGCAACCCACCGAGCTCCTCATCTCGCGCGGAGGTGTGGTTTTCGGGTCGATGTACGCGTCCGGACCGATTGGTCGAATGTCCGTTGACGAAGTCCTAGTCGCTATCAAGAGCCGAGAACAACGCGGTTAACGTCCCTGATTGGACGGTCCAATCATTGGAGGCGCGGCGAATCAAGCCCGCTTCTTCGAACATCGCGTCGACACAGAAACTGTGACTCTGTAGCACCGCGAAACTGTGGGCTCGATGGTTTGTAATACAAACTACTTTGTAATACAACGCAAGTCCAATGTCCCCCACTCCACTCGGAGGCAACCAGTGAATAACCCAAACAACAACCCCAACGAACTCTCTCCTGAAGCTAGCTTTAATGCCATCCACAGCACCTTGAGCCAATCCCAAAGCGCCTTGTACCTAGCAGGGACAGCAACGATACTCCTGCTTTGGGGCGCACTCGCTGCTATCGGTTACCTCGCCGAATTCGCCATCGCTAACCTCGCAGCCGACTTCGTAGCCGACAAACCATGGTTCCGCGCTCCGGTTTGGGGAGGAATAGTCATCATCGGCATGGTCGCCAGTAGCATCATCGGCTCCCGAGCCTCCAGACAACTCGCAGACCGAGCCACCGCACGTCGCACCGGACTCAAGGTCTTCTCTTTCTGGATGGCTGTTACGACAGCATCGTGGCTCATACCCGGTTTATCCGGACTCTGGACCTCTGAGGACCCCGCTCAACACATCCCGGGCGTCGCCGTCGGCATCGTCGCCCTCGGATACATCCTCTTCGGACTTTTCTCCAGACTTGCCGTGTCGCTCCTCGGCATCGGCTTCGCCGCCGCCAACTACATCCCGGCATACCTCGCCGGTGAGGACGCATACCCCATCACCGCGGTCTTGATGCTAATTCTCATCGGAGCCGGCGCGTTGTGGCTTCGGAAGAGCGGGGTTGCATGACACAGAAGCCAGTCGTTCTCAACGAGATCATTCATCAGCCGGTGAGGTTGAGGATCATGACGATGCTCGTTTCGATGCCGGAAGCCGACCGAATGACGTACGGCTTCGTGCAAAGGTCGCTAGGTCTAACCGGCGGAAATCTGACGACCCACCTTCGAAAGCTCGAAAACGCCGAGTATCTGCACGTGACCAAAGAGTTCCACAATCAGAAACCCAGGACGTGGATTCAGGCGACGGTGGTCGGACGTCGAGCCTTCGCCGAATACTTCGCCAACCTCCAAAAAATCCTCGGTTGGCACCCCGCGTCCTGATATCAGTACATGTGCGGCTGAAGTGATGCGGCGAGGGTGAGTTCGATGTCTACGATGGCTTGGGTCATGGCTTGGCCGATGAGGTCTAGCCGTCGGACCTGGTCGATGCGGGGTGTGACGGATTCGAGCTCTTGTGCAGACAGAAGGGATTTGAATATCCCGCAGGCGTCGGCGAGACAGATGATTACGATATCGCGGGGGTCGGGTATCTCATCGCTGAAGAGGACGCCCATGATGCGCAGCTTGACTTCGCGTTGTGCCTGACCATCGACCACTGGGTATCGCCTCGATTTGAAGACCCACATGAAGCGATCCTCGACCGGCTCCAAAATCCCGCCCTCAACAAGCCTTCGCAGAGCCTCTTCGCGCAGCTCTTCCGCCTTGACAGCGGTGCGCTCAACCCAGAATCGAGCGTCGTGCCCGCCGACCTCGACGATGTCCGCCAGCGTCGGATCCAATAGGGAGTCGCCGGTTGGAGTGTCATCGAGAAGAATGAGGCTGTCCAAGTCGGTGTCGATCCGATTTTCCAGCGCGAGATCCATTAGAACTCCACCCCCGAGAGCGTAATCGAGCGACACATTCGGGAGACGTGCGAACCGCCCATCATCGTCGTTCAACAGCAGCAAGATGATTTCCTCGGTGAATCTGAGCATCGCGGTTTCTCTTTCGCTGAACTGGCAACGCTATGAAGTGCTGCCCATTTTGACCCGGAACGCACGGGCGAGTTAGAACGTCATTATATGCGGGTTGACACAGCGTATCGTCTGACGCGAGGTGCGAATCCCGCCCCTACACCAGCGGAGGGGACGTTTCCTGACATTTGAACTGCATCTTTGTGGCGATTTCGCTTAACGGGTGGGATTCGATGGCTGCGACGCGCTATAATGCGCCCAAAAGCGTGCACGTGCGCGTCCGAATGCAAAGGTTCAAAGATGGCCAAGTCAGTAAATCACGTCGTAACCAGGCCGGGACGCAAGATCGGCGACCCTGAAGCGGCGATACCGGTGGCGGAGGATTTGGTAACGGTGCCGGGCTCGCCCGTCATCGACGGCGATGTTTCCTACTACAACCGGGAATACCCGATCGAATCGCAGACCGTCGAGAAATCGGCCGACCGCGACTGGGGTTGGACCGTTTACATCAAAGAGGTCTACGACTATCGCAAGAAGCACGACGCGGTCAGCGAGCCGCTGATCGAAGCGGCGTGGGTTTCTGGCGATATCGAACCGAATGCCGAGCCAGACCCGGAGCATGACGTTACGACCGACATCCGAGACAAAGCCCGTGAGTTGGGTTTTGGCGAGGTCGGTTTCACGAGATATGACCGCAGATACACCTACCAGAGCAAAAAGGTTTGGGCTAAATTCAATCACGCGATCTGCCTGGCGTTGGAGCAGGACTACTCGCAGACGCAGTCGATACCCAGTTTGGAGGCGGAATTCGCTCATTTCGGCACCTACGAGATAGCTGGAGCTTTGGCGCTCGATCTCGCCGAGCACATCCGCTCGCTCGGATATCACGCCCAGATCCACAGTCCCAACGACAACAGTGGCGCGTTCATCCCATTGTTCGTCGAAGCGGGACTCGGGCAACTGGGCGCGAACGGACAGTTACTGTCTCCCCATTTCGGTTCGCGGGCACGGTTGATGCTGATCACGACGGATGCGCCGGTCGTTCACGACGAGCCGGTGGACTACGGCATAAACAAGTTCTGCGAAGAGTGTCAGGTCTGCGTTGTCCGCTGCCCTGCCCGCGCGCTTCTGCGTGAGAAGGTGTGGTACCGCGGCGTTAAGAAGAACAAGCTGGTGTATGACCGCTGTCGGCCAGTGATGGTGAAGTATGAGGGTTGCGCCGTTTGCATGAAGGTCTGCCCGGTCCAGCGCTACGGCATGAAACCGGTGATGGAACACTACATCGAGACTAGCGAGATTCTTGGCAAGGGCACGCCGAACTTGGAAGGCTACGAGCTCCGAGGCAAGGGCTACTTCGGCCCAGGCGAGTTGCCGAGTTTCAAAGGCAAAGAGTTCGAGATCCCGCACGGGACGAAGGAAGAGTGGCTCTTCAAAGAGTTCAAGCGGAAGGTCGAAGAGAACGGCGGAACTCCCGATGCGGAGGCCGTTCAGTTTGCAAACGAGCTCTCGCGGTTGGTGAAAGAGGGCGTTTCGCGGACTGACGAGTAGTTCCCGACCACCTGTTCCGAAACCCCATCAACACCAATCTCTCCCGGACGACGATGTTTCAAAAAGACACGCTTGACGCCCTTTTCGCCGAGCTAGAAATCAACTACGGACAAACCACGGAGTACGACCAGCTGCTACGTGACGCGCACCTCGGTATCGCCCTGTCAGACGCCGGGCGAGATTTCGACGGCCAAATCGACGATCGGGTCGTGGCGCTGATTGAGAGACACCGTGGAGACGGATAGCTTCACGCTCACCCTAGCCCTCTTCCATCAAGGGATAGGAGACGGAATCGCCAATCGCCGCTCTGCGGCGTCTGGTGGAGCTGACGTCAACCATTTTCATCATTCATTGCGTCCTTGTAGAACCCATTAAGTGCCAACAACCCGCCGTTTTCAGTTCAAACCAGGGTTTACAGGGTTTCTTGACGTATCAACAGACGCCGTGTATCATCACTTAAATAGTGGTAACGAAAGTGGTAATTTCGAACAGATCCAAGAGGCTTTCGGCGGCATTTGTCAAGACCGTCAATCGTCCTGGAAGATACGGAGACGGACGCGGCGGAATTGGATTGTCGCTGCTCGTCAAGCCCGCGTCGAACGGTGGATTCTCAAAGTCTTGGGCGCAACGACAGCGCATCGACGGGCGGCTCGTCAGCCTCGGCCTAGGTTCGTATCCGGTGATAACGCTGGCAAAAGCGCGGTCCAAAGCCTTGGAAAACGCCCGCGCCATCGCTGACGGATCCGACCCTCGGGCGAAACCATCGACGGTGCCAACCTTTGCCGAAGCCGCGGATACGGTCGTCGACATCCATCGCGTTTCGTGGAAGGATGCGGGACGCTCGGCAAAGATTTGGCATTCCAGCCTCAACATGCACGTGTTGCCTCGGATCGGGTCAAAACGCGTATCCGAGGTGACATCGGCAGATGTCCTAGATGTGTTGATGGGGATCTGGTACGAAAAACCGGAGACGGCTCGACGGGTCAAGCATCGCATCAGTGCCGTGATGAGATGGGCTGTCGCTCAGGGTTTCCGCGATGACAATCCTGCAGGTGAGGCGATCAACGAAGCCCTGCCTCGCATGAACGGCGTGAAGCGGCACCGGCGAGCCTTGCATCACTCCAAGGTCAAGGACGCGATCGAACGCGTCAGGAATTCCGAAGCTTGGGAATCTACCAAGCTGTGCTTCGAGTTTCTCACGCTTACCGCGGCTCGTTCAGGCGAAGTCCGTGCCACCCGATGGGATGAAATCGACTTGGATCGACGGGTTTGGATCGTGCCTGCCGAGCGTATGAAAACCTCGCGCGAGCACCGCGTCCCGTTGAGCGGCAGGGCCATCGAGATATTGCGCGAAGCTGACGACCTCTACGATGGATCCGGATTGGTTTTCCCGTCAGTCACAGGCAAGATACTGTCGGACTCGACGGTGAGCAAGCTGTTGAGGGAACTGGGCGTCGAAGCTGTCCCTCACGGTTTCAGAAGCTCGTTCCGGGACTGGTGTGCCGAAAGTGGACAGCCGAGGGAGATAGCGGAGGCGGCGCTGGCGCATACGACCCAAGGGGTGGAAGGCGCGTATTTCCGTTCCGATCTGTTTGAGCGGCGGCGGCAGGTGATGGAAGCGTGGGGAGATTACATCAGTCGATGACTGCGCGACATTCTGCGGCGCGCTCGGTTCAGCGCAACCATCGACGTCGCGACCACATATGCAGGGTTGAGATGCCCGCAATGGATCTTGATGCGCTCACAACCCGATAATCTGACTTCGCACACTGCTCTCGATCCCGTGCGAGGCGACATCAAAGGCCGTTTGGTCAACGAAAACCTTAATAATCGCTTTGCGAACCAGTGACCACCGAGGCCGGAGCAACAAGCATCGTTTTTGCGGCCATCGCAACCCGACGAGAATTGCTAGTCGCAGGTTGGATCAACGCTGGTTTATGGGGGCTTGCCAAGTGTCTACCGCGTGGTGTTCTAGTGCTCGGGTTTCAGCGGCGCCGTTGGTGAAGACCACGTTGAAGTGGTGTGGTCGCGGAAGTCTTGGAGGTTGGGGGGAAGTTGCGGTTGCGGGTGTGTCCGCAAATATACCAAAGTTTTCAGTTAATTACATGACCAAAGCCGCTACTATTATCACATTCGTTCTCATATAATTCATTGGATTTCTGTGGTCCTCCACAAGTCGTTTTGAAACCGCATGGACGCGGTGATTGCTGCATTGGTCCGGACTTGTCCGTGCTGCCAGTGGCTTTTCAAAATACGCGCAATCCGCTATTGCCATCGATCACTGACAGTATCCCTTACCCGAATCGGACCTAAAAAGATCGGTCATACATAAACATGGAGGCGAGCGAGCGAAATCGAACTGTCGTACGGTTGTACTGCTAAATGCTGGTGGAAATCGAGAAGAAATGTCATCGCGATTTTTCGACCGCGATCGACGACGAGATGATCGCGTATATTGCGAGCAACCCCGCGACAAGTGGGTACGGCACCGGAAGGTGCCTTGGACAGAGGCGCGATGGTAAAATCGCGGCTTGAAACCAACAAACAAAGGGGAAAGTCAGAGTGAGCGCAGAAGAACCGGATCAAATGAGGTATCTGAACGATGACAGCATGTTTGACAATCTTGAAGGGGCCCGCGCGATGCTACGTCGTCGCGACCTCCCGATTAGAAAACGCATATCAAATGTAGGCGTGAGCTACATCATGCCTTTGCAGGCCAAGAACGTGCCCGAACAGTTCAAGCCCGAGTTCGAGTGGATACTTGACAACATCACTTCCCGCGACGAACAACTAGATGCGCTGGATGACGGGTTCGTAGGACAGTTTGCGTATCGGACTGCGAAGTTCGCCGATGAGTTGCTACGTTGGCGCGAAGAGAATTCCTAAACCTAGCGCGATGAAGAGCGACCTCAAGAAAGGCGGTCAAAAGCTTCGGCTGGATATATGGGTGGGTGTCAAGTTCCTCGTCGGGTTTGTAGCTGCGAACGCCCTCCTCTGGGGATTTACGTTGGGCATTTTTGGCAGTACCGATGAGTCTCTTATTGAGCGGATCTGGGAAGCGAAATTACTCACGTTCGGTCTTGGCGCATTTGGCGGTGCTGGTTTCGCGTGGGCTTGGCGTTATTCGCCTTTCAAGTAGCAATGTTTAACGGCCTGCTTGACGCGGAGACTATCGATGTCCTGATCTACCTTTCGCCTGGGGTCGTCAGTGTCGGGGTGTTGTACTCACTTCAACCGCAATTGAACAAAGGCGGAATCACTGTCGCATTCCAAGCGTTGATATTCGCCCTGTCCACTAACTTTTTAGTTGGGCTGTTTCCAGACTCATGGGGTATTGAGGCGTGGCGGCTCCTCGTCGGATGGGGCATTGCGGTTGTTTTGTCGGGTGTGGTTGTCGTGATTATCAGGTTTGATTTGTTGCATAGATTGTTACGGAAATCGCACCTGACTGACCAACAACCGGCCTTTCCTGGTCCATGGGACGCAGCTTACGCGCGTCACCAAGGTTACGTGGCGGTCCGTTTCAAGGGCAGTGTTAGAACCGTCGTTGGTTTCCCAGAACACTGGGATGATCGCCCCAACGGAGGTTGGATCAAGCTTGTCGATGTTCGTTGGGTTGGAGGTTCCCCTGATTACCTTGGGGGGACTGAGGTGGAGTTCCTGTTGATTCGTGTAGACGATCTGGATTCACCAGTAACATTTGTTAAAGCGGGCCAAGTGCCCGACGCGAAAGGATGACATGACCGACGACAAACAGATCGAAGAAGCGAAACCTTTGTTCAAAGATGGATTCGCCCCAAAACCTCAGAACGCAATGAACCCTATGGAGACAGCGGTCAGAGGGATCAATCCCAAACCCGACGGCGTTGTTAACCCGTTGACGTTAGATAGCGAACCTCGTCCGTGGGCCTTTGGATACAACGAACGGCCCGATGGTGTTGAGAACCCGATCTCAGAGGCGACGCCACCCCCACAACAGAATTCGGAGTCGACGGACGAAGGTGAGAAGTAGGATTGATCAAAGATCATCGAGAACACACGATCCGAGAATTCAAGCAGTTTCTTGCCGAACATCGATTGAAAATTCGCGTTACCTTGACCAATGACGGGAAGTACAAGGCGGACGTACCTAGCGCACGACTTTGGGAATCAGGCGGGGCCGACGAGTATGTCGATGTGAGCACGTCCAATTTGGCTCAAACTAGATACGAGACGGCAGATGGCGCGATGCTCGCTTTGGCGATTGGCACACGCTTAAGAACAATGCTGATCGGTGGTTATGGTAATTTAGTCGCGATCCCCAACTTTTACCCTGATTTATCGAAATATTCGGAACTGGACTGACAACACTGGTTGTGTCCTCGTTCGGACCAAGACTTTGTGTAGTCAGCCATATATTTTCCAAAGCTATTGACGAAAACCAACAAGCAACTGTCACGAAATCTATGCCACGCCGCGGGACCATTTTAGAGGCGATGTTCGCTGCTAATTATGATCGTGAAAACTGGAGTATCGCAACTGGCAGCGTCGCAGCGAGTTTGCTGAACAAAGCTGTCCCTCTACGAGATGAAGTCAATGAGTGGATCGACGACGAAAACTCCCGTCCAAGCGATGCTGACGCTGTGTAGCTACCGACACTCAGAGTAACGGGCATTACACTTCGAGAAGTGAGAGCGGCCTCAGTCCGGGAGCCAGCGTTGTTCACACCGCTTGCCGTCACTGATCCGCTCTCCCGCTAGATTCTACCAACGCGATCTCGTTGTGTAGTCACGGGTATAGTTCCCTTAACTTGGAAATAAAACGCAATAAATCCCAATTTCCGCAAACCGATTAGCCGTTCAATCATTCGCACAATAGATTGATGACAGAGCGATCAGAGGGGGGGCCAGCTTCCAGCGCCATGTCACACGGAGTTTTTCCTTTACTGCCCGTTTTGAGGTCGCCTCTACTACGCGCTTTGAGGTCGCCGCCCTGCCGCACTAACGCTGTTACCACGGACAATCGGTTCCTGTATATTACGGCCATGTGCAGCGGCCTGTAGCCTTGCGGTCCACCTGCTGCGTTTATATTCGCTCCTTCATCGACGAGTAAATCGACGATTTCTGGGTTTGGATTGAACGCGGCGGCCGTGTGCAATGAGGTATAACCGTCATCGGTGACGGCACGTACTTCTGCACCCCCTCTTATCAATGCCTCAACGCTATTGCGAACTTCGTTATACGCCGCCGCCGTATGTAACGGGGTCAGTCCAGCGCTGTTGCGAGCGTTGACGTCGGTGCCAATTTTCAACAATCGTGAGACGACAGTTGGATGCGATGCGTGGCTAAGAGTCCTATGCACCGACGACCCGCACAGCAATTGTTGCGTTGCCTTTGTAACGCTGCCTACTGCCAAGTCGCAAGAAGCGTTACCTTTAGGACCAGTCCAAAAAACCTCCGCGCCATGTTCCAACAACACTTGGATCACCGCTGGATTCGAGTTGTGTTGAATGGCGATTATCAGTGGTGGTGGCGGTTCAGAATCGATCCAATGATCTTCTGGATTGACATCGGCGCCAGCGGCGATAAGTGCCTCGATTACGTCCTGATTCGGGTTCTGTCGGGCGGCTAAGTGCATAGGTGTTAGGCTGCTCCCAGTCGCGGCTCGAACATCGGCCCCTGCGGCAATCAACGCCTCAGTGATCGCCATGTTCGGATTCCACGCAACTGCGGAGTGCAACGGAGTGTTGCCTCTGGAGTCTCTCGCGTCGAGACTGGCATCGGCATCCAACAGAGCCTGGATAATTTGCACTTCACCGTTAAATCTTGCGGCACCGTGCAACGCGGTTTGACCGTCATCTCCGTTGGCATCAACAACCGAGCCATTGGCTATGAGCGCCTCGATTATGGCTTCGGTTTCGTTCCAACGTGCCGCGACATGCAACGGGGAGTTGCCATCTGAGTCCTTGACGTTGGGATCTGCTCCGGCAGCAAGCAATAGTTCGGCTACATCAAGGTTCGGGTTCTCGGCAATCATGTGTAAAACCGTGCGACCATCGTCCGTGACGGCGTTGACCGCTGCGCCACCGGCAATTAGCGCTTCAACGAGTGCCGGGTCTGCGTTCTCCGCGACCGCGACATGTGTCGGAGACAACCCCTCGCTGTCTCGAGCACTCACATCCGCATTGCCCGCCAACAGAGCGACGACGATGTCAAGATTTCCGAAATATCGAGAATTCTCTGCGGCGACGTGCAACGCTGTACGGCCCGAGCTATCGCGAGCGTTGACATCTGCACCTGCCTTTAACAAAGCTTTGCCAACATCTAGCGCTATCCCGGGATCTCTGTCGTCTTCCAACCGGACGATTTTCCCGTCTTCCAGGACGACAACCTTGCCCGAACCTTTGGCTACCAGGTGCAAAGCCGTTCTGCCAAACTTTGGCTCTTTCGCTGACAAATCCGCCCCCGCTCGTGCCAACGCGGTGATGATTTCCGGGTCAGAGTTTTGCATGACGGCCAAGTGCAACGCAGTCAATTGCTGGCCGTTCCTGGCGTCGACATCCGCTCCCGCCCGTGCCAACGCCGCGATGGTTTCCGGGTCGGGGTTTTGTAGGACGGCTATGTGCAACGCAGTCAATTGTTGGCTATTTCTAGCGTTGACATCCGCTCCCGCTCGTACCAACGCCGTGATGATTTCCGGGTCCGGATTTCGTAGGACGGCCAAGTGCAATGCGGTGTTGTCGTCGACTGTGACTGCTTCAACATCCGCGCCTCCAGCGATCAATGCCTCGATGACAGCCGCGACTTGGTTCGAGCTCGCAGCAATGTGTAAAGCAGTGAATTGATTGCGGTCCCGAGCGTTGACATTCGCCCCATTTTCCAACAATGCGACAATGATGGCTGGTTCGGGATTTTGCTCAGCGGCCAAGTGCAACGCGGTGACGCCGAAGTCCTCCCCGACGGCATTTACATTCGCCCCAACCGTGATCAACGCCTTGGCGACATTCGGGTTCCTGTTAAACATCGCGACATAGTGCAACGGCGTAAAGCCAAAATCGTCCTTAGCATTAACATTCGCCCCAACCTCAATGATGGCTTCGATCACATCGGGGTTGCCGTTATACCTGGCGGCATTGTGCAACGGATTGCCGCCTATGTAGTCGCGGGCGTTGAAATCCGCTCCAGCTGCGATCAGAGCCTCTGTGATGTCCGGATCTCGGTTTAATTTCGCCGCGTAGTGCAACGGGGTGAGGTCAGAGTCGTCGCGAGCATCAATTTCCGCTCCAGCTCGGATGAGAGTTTCGATCACGGCCACGTTTTGGCTGTGTGCCGCGGCGGAATGTAACAACGTTTCACCGGATCCCGGATCCCGCGCAAAGACGTCGGCACCCTGGTTCAATTGCAGGCGAACTTCTTCAGCATCGGCGTTGCGCCAGAATTCCACGGACTCGACGTCGTGAACTCTGTCCCGATTTGCCGGTTGGGTCGATGGATCGCCCGTTCCAGTAGACGATGTTGGAACGGCCGTCAGAACCGCGGTCTGATCGGCGGTGGGATCGTCACTGGAACAAGCAGCCGAAAGTGTAAAGATGGCAATGAACAACACAATCGAAAGGGTGATGACGAATGTATGGGATGTTTTTCCCTTCTTTTGGTTGCTCCGCAACTCACCAATCACAGGTGTCATCAAGTTCGATCTCCAACACTTTGCCCGTGTCGCCAACTTTTGGTCGGTTTGACCGTGCAGAGCCAATTGTTCATGCCAGTTAACCGTTTTCTAGGCGGTTAACGGTCAAATTGTATTTCCAGTTGCAATCGTCCATATCGAATGCCGGTCTCGACATCGAACTTTGGCCCCCGACTTACACGACGTCTCGAGACCTGCGAGGAGGACCAGATACTTTGCAATCGAGGGAAACAAAGGAAACCGTATTGAGGTTCTAGCCAGGTTGACAGTAGGCGCACATTTTGGTATCGGACTTTCCCGCGCGGCGCGCGGCTTCGACGGCATCATGCAAGGATACGTACGGTTCATGCCACCAGTTCCTGTGGTCGTCCAACTCCGCCTTGCGGTTCTCAACCCGCTGGCATGTTCCCGTGTGGATCCGTAGGCGATCTGTCCCATCATCTTGGTAAATCCAAAAGCTCGTCGTCGCTGCCCCGACAGGTCAAGACGATTGATCTTGTGGTTTTCTAGTCCAATTCTCCACGCCACCGGCCTTCAGGATGGCATCCACGCTCCAGATTCGAGATGCAAGCAGTCGGCACAGTTCTTGTCTTGCGTCTAGATCCTCGACTCCGAACTGGGCGTGCGACTTGAAGGGCAAACCGGTTTCATTTTCGAATTTCCTGAAATTGGGGTGGTTAGCATATGCGTTTTCGTGCAACGATTTAGCCCACATGTTTTGTCCGAAATACTGCTTGTACTTCTCCGCGTAGGGTTTCGAACCGAAACTTGAATTGAAGCTCTTGGGCAAAAGCAACAGTCCGCCGATACGGTTGCGGTACTGGTCGAAGTCGACCTCGTGCGTGAACCCCAGCGCTTTGATGTCCATCGTGTTCGACCAGATATGCTCGATCTCGAACGGATCTTGCCCACCTCGATTCATGTAGTCCTCGAACCGCGGCGGTTGACCGCACCGCGTCCCGATGAAATCGGCTAAACGAGCCAAAATGTAGAGTACTCGCCTTCGGTTCTGTTGATGCAATGCGAAATTACGATTGTTGAATTGCGCTTTGTAATCGACCAGTTTCTGCGCCAGCAAATCGGCGAGTTCATCGGTAGAGGTGCCACGCACGGAAACGATCAGGTCGGTGAAAATCCTGCTCCGCATGTGCGACTCGTAGATGGCGTTATAATCCCAGACCCGTCGCACTAGCATGCAGTCGATATAAGTCGACAACAATCGGATCTTCTTGAAGATTTCGACGTCGTCGTCCTTCGGGGACAGTGCGGCCAATATTGCCGGGTGCTGAAGCGTGAAATTGTTGATGGCGTTGTACCGGACCGATTGCAGACCGTTCGCCGCCGCATATTCCGGCTTTGATTCCGCGGTGCGCACCGTTTGATACCACTTCGTGTAAAACGCAAAATCAGTGTTGATCAGATTCGCATAGGCGACTGGACGATCGAGCCCAATTTGTTCCTTTCGCTCCGGTTCACGCATCCATCGGTTGAAATCGGACCCGATGGCGTCGAACTCGGCCATACTGTCGGCATGTTGACTGCGCAACCAATGCCTGATCGCGAATGTCATACTGTCCCGGCCGAGTGCGGAGACGCTGTCGGACCGCGCCTTCCAAGTAACGCTCGCTTGTTGACGAGCGCCGATGGTGTCGATCTGTGACAGCAGATAACCGCGCAGCAACTCGACCGTGGTCAGCGACAATCCTCGGTTGTTCATCGACTCGAACATGGTGTATGCGTCGGCGTCCGAGTAAGCGGTGATCTCTACGAAGAACACTCTATGCAGAAGCCAGTCCACGAACATCGGGAGAACCGATGGATCCGTTATGTCGTCGGGAAGGTCGTTCTCGATGTCCTCGTACCGGTCGATGATGTTGGCGTTCGAACCGCTCGCATTCGACCTGTCGAACGGAACGTTGCGAAAAAGAGCATCCAAGACGGTAATTCGGTCCGCCACGTCGAGGTTGTACGACACTTGCCCAAATTTCTGCGAAGATATCAGGTTCTCGAAGGGTGTCGTGTCGATCCGTTTGGTCTTGACGTGATGGTGCAGAACGATGAGCAGCAGCGTCAGCGACGTCAATCGCTGCTGACCATCGACCACCAGCTTCAAGGGCCGACCAGACACGTCGCTTATGATGATCGTCCCGAGAAAATAGAGTTCGTAAAACGCCACCTGGGGGTGTGCGTGTTCAGGTTCATAACTCTTGAGAAACGCATCTGAGAGATCGTTGACCAGTTCCTCGACGTGCGACTCCTCCCAGACGTACTCCCGCTGATAGTAGTCGACGTCGAACTTCGCGTTCGATAGTAGAGCGTTAAGGCTTTTGGTCTCGCTTCGTATCTCTTTCACGTTCCACTTTCCTCAGAGACTCGATTTGAGTTCCTCGAGTCGAACCTTTGCTGAGCGGCGAGCGACAGCGAATTGAAATTGGCCTCTCGTCGTGTGCGACTCTTCCCACGATTTCGCCGCAATCGTGTTTGGGCAGTCGAAACCATTGGTAACTATATCTAATGGTCCCTAATCGTCCCTGTGTCGGCTATGTTCGGCGGAGCTTTTGGTCATCAGTTTTTTGAGCCAATAGTCTGCCCATATCGCCGGAAACCCAATCCGATTAACATCACGACGCCGATGATAGCGATGGTGATGATTGACCAAATCGCGATGTTAGTCAGTTCGGCTATGTTCATGACTAAGCGAACTGTTCGACGCGTAGGCTAGGAATTCTGGCGGTTGTATTCCGCCATGTCTGTGCGACATTGAGCCATATTACGCTTGCGCTCCTCGTATTGCCGGTCTAGATCGGCGTCGACCTGATTCCAGTCGATGTAGTGACCACTGGGAAGAACCATTCGACATTGACTGGTTGCATCGCGGTCAATTGGATGCTCATCTACGATGCATTTGGACTGGGATCAAAGGTAGCGTATTTGACATGTATACCGACATACGACTTCTTTAGAATGTCACGTTGATGAAATGCCAGAGGAACAATCGGTGAGTCAAAGAGACCAGAAAGACCGGCAGGATCGTGAAATGACACACGTTGAGGATGCATCGGTTGCCGAACGAGGCTCGACTAGTGACAGCGGGTGGGCAAACTTATTGGGTTACGTCATGATCGTTGTCCAATGGATATTGATGACAGTGCGAAGGACTTCGCTCAAACTCATGGATATCAGCCTGTGGCTGATTCTCAGTTTGACCGAGAACAGCCGAGCTGTCCGTCCCACGATCCGTGCTACATTCTCGAAAGATGAACGCGCGGGGATTCGAGAAGTCAAAGATACAAGTGCATGTATTGCGGTGTCAGGTTGACAACCGACAACCTGCAAATCGACCACATGTATCCAGTCTCACGGGGCGGCTCAAACGACGATGAGAATTTGCAGGCGCTTTGTAGGCGGTGCAACATTCGGAAGGGAAATCACACCGACGAAGAGTTCAGAGAACGCTACTGGGACTTGGTCGGCGGTTTCAAGCAACCGCCGCCACGCACGATTCCGCAAACCTACTTCGATGAGATTAGGCGGACAACAGACGCTCATGAAGGCGTCAAGGAAGCCAACCGCAACCGCTATCTGAAACCGGGTCAGAGAGTCGTGCGAGCATTGCCAATCCCTATCTTGGCTTGGCCCGCGGTTTTCTTGCTGATAGGCGTGTACTGGATCGAATCGTTGGCAGTTCAGGTCACGCTGTTCGGCATGGTCTTCGGTATCGCATACGCCGCCGGATTGTGGTTCAGAGCGCGGCACATCGGGATATTCGAGGAATGAACGTTTAGCCAAATCGTCTTCTATCGCGGGACATTCCGTATAGTTATCGGTCGTTCGACTTGAGCCGCCAGTTTTAACATGCTCACGAGCGGGAAAAGGCTATGAAACAGGACATCAGCGCGAAATACGTCTCGTTGAACGCCGATCCCCACGTGTGACACATCGCGCTACGATGCGCGACCACGGTTGGGATTGTATGTAGTCTCCATGCAAGACGTTCCGAAACCCGCTTGGATCACCGCCGCAGTAATCGTCGCCGGACTCGTGATTCTCGCCATCATCTGCCACACCGAAACCGCAAACACCATCCTTTACTGCCCCTGCAAAATGTCGAACATACTCGGCGTTGGGACTCTCAGGGACCATTAGATAAAGTTACCAAACCATTTGGGAATTATATGGCTGACTACACAGCGCAGCCATGCCGTCAAATCAACTTGTTAGTCTCGTTGACGTAACGCCACTCGCTTCTCTTCTCAGGGCTTGCGCATTTTCGTCATGGTCCATACACAGGGTCGGTGGTGTTTCTCGTGACTGAAAGTTTGCTCAACCGAAAAGGACGCCACCCAACCACACGTCATCATCGCTAAAGTAGCGGAAGTAACCTGTCTGTCCTTCCTTGATCACAACTTCGGTTCTTGGCACGAGATTTTCGCGCTGAACACGGACGTTATAACGCGCTGCAACTACGACGTTTTCGTCCGCATTGTTGCCAGTGTTGACGATGTAAAATTCTTCAGTGTGACTTGCGAGCGGGACTTCGATACTCGCCATCGGCGGTGGCGGCAAGGTGATCACGTAATCCGTATCGTTCGTGCTGATACGTTGCAACGATTTGTCCCAGAATTCCAACTGTTTGGTCTCGTGCGGCCTAGGCCCGTATCTTCTTTGAACTACCGCTGCCATTCTGCGAACTCCTTTGCGCTCACCAACGCCGGTGCGAATTGTACATCGCGCCTCTGTCCAAGGCGCCGTCAGGCGCCTGTAACGTGTCAGGCATAGCATACGACAGGCAAGAATCCGCTGGCCAGATGCTGGTCAGATACTTCGACAACGAAGAAAGGGTCGGGTGCCTGAAGTCGTCGATCATCGCTGGAGGAAGAACGTTGAAGCAACTAGGCGACGACTTGTATCACCATCCAGAAGATGTGGAATTGATTGGCAAAGGACTCAAACTTCGTCATCAAGTCTCGGAGTTCCCGATTGACGGCTTTCAGCGGCTTCTTGAAGACATACGCGAACTCCGCGAAGCGTCGGAAATCAAGCGCGGGCAAGAAGACTGTCTTCGGCAGGCGGGTTATGGGCAGGCCATCAAAGGTGAACGAAGTCAGCCTTAGTTGTCCTCGCGTATTCTGACTTCGATGCCATTGTTGATTGTTGACACGTCGGCGGGATACGCGATGTCGGATATATCCCCGATTTGCAGCGTGATCGGCGCGTCGTTGTAGAGAGGTCGCCCGAAAACCAAACGGTATTCACTCTCAACAGCATAGCTTTCGCGCTTGCGAAATATGCCCTTGGGATCAAACGGGTCCAGCGTCCCCCATCCATCACGGGGGTTCGCGTATTCCACGGTGCCGCATCGAAAATCGTACCCGGCACTAATCGCAGCGTCCTTCACCCGTTCAACGAAAACACCTGGCTTGTGGATGACAACTGCGTGCTTCCCAAATTTCGTAAGGCTTGCGGGCACCTCGAACAACTTTTTAAGTTCGTGGAGATGATCGGTCCCTGTATTGGGAAAATCACCATCGTCCACGGTTTTCGCGTACATGCTGAACACGTTGAATCGCTTGTAATTATTAGGGAACAGCGCGAGCGGACCTGCAAGGTCTTGTCGCCGCAGGTTCACATCACCTAGTTGAGAACGGATCACAGGGTCAGTGGGCCAAAGAGACATTCTCATGTCGGGAGTGTCAAGTAGAAATGCCCCTTCGTATTCGTCGCTTCTAGCAACATTTTCGATATTTCTGAAGTGTGCCAACGGATTGGCGTAAATTTGGCCTCCCATCAAGCTCTTGGCGTATGCACTTTGCTCAAGCACTTTGACGAAAAACGGCGTTCGAGATGCCATTCGGTCCCCCCTTCTGGATTGGTTGTGTTGGTTGTGGGTGACGGATTGCACGTCACATGAAATCGCTGAGCATGTTGCCCCCTCACTGCCTAATGATGTAATCGGGGTGATGACACTCGCGAACTCCCCATCCCAGGCTTCGTGTTCCTGTCAACCGAGCGCATCGGGCCTGATTGACTGACCCATCACCACTTCTCCGAACGTATCGCGATGCGATAATTTATGTTCGATTCTGTGTAGTCAGCCATATAATTCCCAAAATCAAATACCCTCGCCGACCGATCGTTGTTCCGTCCTCGGAGCGATGCAGCGACCGGTGACGACGTTTGGGGCCCGCATTTCCAGGCGGCAACGCGTTACGCGCGTCTCCAACCGGGTTGCTCGCGGCGCCATCACGGTCTTCTCGTTACATTCAGGCGTTGAAATCCCTGGCACTTCTGCGGAGTGACAGCAGACGCCATTTGATCTCCCAACCTTGGCATACCGTGCTCCGCAGTGATGCGGGCTGCTGATCAGCGCTGTCGGCGCCGTCCCGTCGGCTCGCCGGGTGGATTGGCCGTCGACATCTCGACGGCCGCACAGAAAGTCGGGGTGCTCGCGGCCTTGAAATCCAGCCGCGGATCTCGGCCCTCCGTTGCGGCACCGGAATTGCAAAGAGACGCGTCACGCGCGGCCGCCAGCATTTAAACCGGATGCGGGCAGAACCCTTGGCGGAACTTTTCGGGTCGATGCGCAGGCTTTACGACCATGGTTCTGCCAAACCTCCGACCTGGCAGGGATCGACACAGGTGCTCAGCCCGGGGCCGACGCGCGGTCCAAGATTTCGTCATAGCGGCAAAAGTGCTTCATGATTGTCGGCCGTCGAAACACGACGCAACCGCTACGGTCCAGAGTCGTCGACGTGTGCAGGACAACGGCGTCGACATCGATTCATCATCGGCGGCGCGGGGCTCGATCTGTGCGAGAGGCGTCTCCGATTGCCTGGCCGCTCGGGAATCCTATTTTGCCAAACCGCATCTGTCGCACCAAGAGGTGTCGGACGGGTTCACAAATAACCATCTCGCGCGGCGCTTCGACTAGTGGTATCGCAAGTGGTAACGTTGTTTGTAATTAGGATTATTCGAACTAAAAACAGTACATTAGTGGTGGGGAAAGCGGGATTCGAACCCGCACGGCCTAAGCCACATGCTCCTAAGGCATGCGCGTCTACCATTCCGCCACTCCCCCGCTTCCTAAATGGTACTTTCGGACGCCTAATCGTAGATGTTCGACATCTGCCAGGCGTCGAGCGATTCCAGGACGGCGGCGGAGCCTTGGGCCCGCAGCGACACTGGCGTGTCGGTGAAGATGCTTGGCTGACATCTGGTGATACGCACTGTTGCATCCGCGCTTGAGGTTTGCCCGGAACGACTCGATGCCATTGGTGCGATCCTGCCCATCCACGTGCTCTTCGACGGAGTGCTCAACGGCCTGATGCGGTCGAGGTACACCCTCGTAGGAACCATGTTCGTAGGTGCGGACCACCGCATCGACTTCGGTGTCGACTGCAACGAACCCCTGCAACGTGTGCTTGTCGGCGGTGTCTGCCACTTCCGCAGCAACCATGCCGCTGCCACGGTCTTTCATGCCCGCCGCAGCCGTCTTGCCGACGGTGCCACGTCTGGCGTGAAGCTTCTTGGACTCGTCGCCCTGTCTTTCGCCAGCGTGCGTCACGACCCGTGCGACCGCGTTGCAGACGCTTGGGACGTCGGTGCACGCCGGCTCACCGACAGCCTTAACGACGGCATCCACCACCTGATACCCTGTTTCGATGTCAGGTGTCGTGAACGGCTGCGTCAAATCAACGGCCCGCACGTTGTTACTCCGTGAAAGGCGATGTCTCGGCGCTACATGGCAATCGAAGTGTCGCGATAGTCGGCACGCGTCAATCAACTCCATTCGGGGAGCGGGCGGCACCAAATGCCGGAAAGACGGCGTCGGTTGCACGCACCGCGGTAGTTGGTGGCTCGGCATTGGGCTGCGACTCCAAAGCCCATGAAGGTTGCGTTGCCGCCGATGGGACTGGGATGGCGGTTTCGGCCCATGGTTTGGACAGGGTGCACCCTGCCGCCAATCGCAGGCTCGCGGAAGACATTTTGGAACGCGGCGGGTGTTTGGTGAGCGAACATCCGGTTGGTGCCAAGCCTGTTCGCCGGGCTTTTGCATACCGTGACGGCCCGTCCGCCAGACTGGACAACTCGTTGGAGATCTGCCCGTTTCTGCTCCGCAACATGTCAGAAAGTTTTCTCATAAATCGCCGCGAGCATAGTTGGGGTACGCGCAGTGCCGTCACCGGTTTTGAGGTTCTTATCTGGCTCTTAAACGTGAGGCGTCATGCTGATCCCGATTACGTCACATCGAATGGGAGCGAACCGCTTGGGCGAATTTCGGTTCAAACGTAACTTTGTCGTCGACGCGTAGCGTATCGGGGTTCAGGCTGACTGTGAGCCGTTTGGGGAGATAAAGAAGAGTTACGTGGCGACGGAGGTGCGGCGGCGGATACATCAGGGGGCGTTTCGGGAGCGGGTCTTACTTGCGTACCAGCGGCGGTGTGCGTACTGCAATTTGCAACATGAGGAGTTGTTGGATGCGGCACATATCACGCCGGACTGTGCTTTGTCTCGGGAGCCAACATTCGTTCATTTTAGCTTTGAAATAAGCGAATAGCGCGGTCAATTATCACTTCAGTTATCACTTCTTGCCAGAGGCAGCAGCGCCCGACGGCGGGTCGGAATGAGTTCTGCGAAATCCGACAATTTTCGCAACCGGCGGGAATCGGGTATGTGGAAAACACCGGTGCGCTCGCCCTACCCCCTAGAAACGCGGGCTCGGCTGCGACACGACCGGTCAGCCGCGTCTTTTCGGCGCAGGCCGAGCTTGGGTAGGATGAAGCGCGGCACTCGCGCGCCTCGGTCTTATGGTCGCGAAGCCAGCCGTATAAAAACCGAGGCGAACAGCGGCCGGCGAACCGATTTTGGATCAAGATCGGTTCGCCGGCCCCACGACCTGACTGCGTCGTTCGCCGAATTCGAACGTCGTACCCGACTTTCAGAACGTTTCGGCGTTCAAGTGTCCGAACTCGGTTGCAGATCGGCTATCCATCGGTCGATCTCCTCGACGCGCCAGCCGACCGCGCGGCTGTTCGACCCGCCGAGCCGGAGGGGAGCCGGGAACTGCTTGTCTCGGATCCGCCGCCAGAGCGTGGTCCTCGAAAACCCGACCAGTTCCTCCACTTCCTTCGCCCGCATGATTCGTTTCTTGGGGACCGATTCAGACATCGCCCGACTCCTCGACGCTGGACGTGCGCTGATCCTTCGCCATGTCGGGAACAGGCAATCGAGCAACGGATTTAGAGACGCGTCCCGATCGATCGTCGACCATCACCGGTCGCCGGAGCTGGCTGAGAAAAGCCGGGAGCGACGCGCTCGTTTCGGTCGGGATCGGCAACGCGACGGCGAAGTCCGAGATTCCATCGAGACTCGCCTTTGTACGACTAACCAGCGAGAAGGACGGGCCTCGCGCGAAGCGACGTAGAACACCGCCCGCAGGAGTAGGGGCATGCATCAGATAGTAACCTTAAGCGTCGCGCAAAGAGGTTCATGTGCCGCGCGGCTTCATCATACCAGATCTTGCTGGGAACGGAGACCGATCCGGGAGCAAATCGATTTGAACTTCATGCCTGCGCGTGCCGCGATGCTACGAAACCGCTCTCCTGGGGCCTTGTAGCCGCAGAGATCGCGAGTGCCGATGCGACCCGCATCGATACGCGCGCCGGCGAATTCTCGCACCTGTTCGGACCGTCACCAAATCCAACCTAGCCGAGTCGATGACTTTTTGACCTGTGTTAAGATACTCGGCGATGCAAGGGTGAAATTGCCGGATTCGGCAATTTCCGCCTGACAAAACCTACCGATGCCAATCGGTTGAGTCGAAGTATGACGCGGCACGTCCATCGTGCCTCCCTCTGGTCGGCTCAATCAGGCAAGCCCTTGCATCAGAAGACGTTTGCCAAGTCGCGAGGGAGGTGCCCGTAGTGACACGACGGGCTTTCTTATTTGTTTTCTCGTCAGCGGCCGTTTCGGCGGTGATGATTTTCGCCGTTGCCGGTTGCGCTGCCGCTCAACCCACTCCTGACGTGCCGGCCACCGTCCGCGCCGTCGTCGAAGGATATGTCGCCGACACGCCGACGCCGGTGGACGCCGAGGCGACGGCGCGGGCCGTTGTGATGTCGATTCCCCCGATCCCGACGGCGACTCCCCGGCCTCCGGTTCTCGCAGCGACTCCGGCTCCGACGATCACGCCGCACCCGTCTTCAACTCCAATATCCACGGCGACGCCCGTGGACGTTCAGGCAACGGCGATAGCGTTGCTGGCCGCCGTTCCCACCGAGCCGCCGGCTCCCACGGCGACTCCGCAACCTGTAGCGACACCTGTAGACGTGCTGGCCACCGTCTCGGCTCTGGTGGACGCTTTCACCCCGGTTCCGACCGAAACTCCGATTCCCGCGGCGACCCCCGCTCACACGGCCACGCCGCAACCCACGGCAACCGTCGTATCAGTAGAAATTCCCGAGATCCCGAACGTGGAGTCCACGGTTCAAGCGGTGCTGGACGAACTGCCCGCGGCGACTCCTGTGCCACCTGTGGACGACAGAAGCGATTTTTCCGCAATCATGGGCGATGTCCAATCCGCCGTGGTTCGACTAACCGCAGGGCCAAAGGGAGGCTCTGGACCATCAAGGCACTCGACCGGCGTGATCATCGACGCTCGCGGATACATCCTGACCGTCAAGCACGGCATTTCGGAATTGCTCATCCCGGAAGGCGGCATCTTCGCAACTGTGAATAATCGAGACTTGTACACCCCGAGCATCGTCGCGATGGACGACTTGCAGGACATCGCGCTTCTGAAGATCGAGCCGATAAACCGATTGACGGCGCTGGACATCCGAACCGACATCCGAGTCGGCGAGGACGTCGCTGTGATCGGCTACCCGGCGCTCTTCGGCGTGGAGGGCTGGAGCAAACAGGCGGTATTGACCAAAGGCGTCGTATCTGCGATCAGGAGAACCGACCAGGGCGAATGGTTGCAGACCGACGCGGCCACAAACCCGGGCAACAGCGGCAGTCCGATGATCGACGCGGATGGCAACCTCGTGGGACTGGTGGTGTCGGTGGGCCGAGAATTGAATGTGGCAGGAGTCGATTACTTGCTTGAGGGCGTGACCTTCGCACACTTGGCACGAACGATAAACACGTTCCTCGCCGAACATCTCGGAAAAGACTACGGCACGACGACCTTGGCGCAAGAAGACGCTTCGGTTCAGATCGTCGAGGCACCGGGCTTCGATATCCCGCACACGCCCAGCGACGACAGCATCGACGCCGTGGATCTCGACGTGACGTTGCGAAACGGCGAGATGGTCGGCACGTTCATCAACCCTTACGCGTCCGCACTTGGAACATGGACGCACGGCTTCGGCTTCAGGTCAACCCGAGACGGCTCTTTGCACGTCGCCGGCATAACCTCCGACGGCGAGATGTTTCACGAGTCCCGACCACAAGGAGCCATTGGAGATGTGAATTGGCTAGGCACGTCGTACGGGTACAAGACAGGCGCCGGCGAACGCAACGAAATCCGCGTGGTGGCGGATGGAGAAGAGGGGAAGTTATCGGTCAACGGCACAGCCGTCACCTTCGACCTCTCCGGGCACCTCGCCAGCGGTGGTATCTGGCTGATCGTCAACTACTTCGATGATGACGGGACGGAGGGGAAATCCACACGCGTCGAACATGTTGGCGTATGGGAGTATTCGCAACTGCGAGGAAGCCAATGAAACAATCCTGATCGCAGGGAAGTTTCGTCGGTCGGCGCTATGCCGAGCGGCGCACAGGATAAGGAACAGATTTCGGAGCGAAACCACGATTCCGAGATCGGATTGAAAAGGAGGCTGAATGATGAGAAAACTGAAGAACGTGGCCCAAATCTATCGGTTTGCGATGATCGTGACGTCCATCTCGGTTGTGGAGGCGCTTCTGGTTTGGTTGTATGCCGACTTTATGTCCGATAAGGAGAAGGAGAAATTGATGCTTTGGGCCGCAGTATTGACTGCTTCGCTGACGTTTGTGCTTGTGTGGTTCCTCTTGTCTCGTGGCGCTGAAGTGATCAAATCGCTGGAAAAACGCAAAGAAGAAACTGACTCGGTCGAGAGTTCCGACGGACAAGGGGAAGTCCCGTAAACACGCAGGAACCGAACCGATCAGTAGATCCGCTCACACATGGAACAGGCAGCCCTCCAGAACCAAGCAGGCGTAAACCCTGCGGCGATTGGTTTCTGGTCATTTTGTTGACCGGTATTCCCGGGATGTTCGTGTTCGGGATATGGGGCTGGGATACATGGAAGAAGTTTGCTTTGATCATCTGGGCCATCGGCGGACTGATAGCGTTCATCAGTTTGTTGGCGAATGCTTGAAACTGATGATTCGTAGGCGACGAAATCAGCAGTCATAGTTCGAAAAAAATTTAGAGATCGGATTGACGTGTTTGCGAACCAAGCCGATCAAATCATCGTGGGAAATAGCCGATAGCGCCACAATGCCGATTCGAATCAAGACGAAACGAATGAGGAGATGATATTGGACGAGCACACATATCTGCGTCTCGCAGACGCTACAAGGAGAATGGAAGACCCAAACAAGGGGAATCGCTATAACGAGACGATTGTTAACGCTTGCCTGGAGATCGTCTCATTCGCTATTTTCAAAGAGAGCGACCTTCAGATTGCGAACAGGATCGGTGAGGCGATCAGAAACGACCTGGAACTGATTTGGGACGCTAGGCGCAAAGCGCTTGAAGACGACATTGCTAGCGAAACGGCGGCATTGCGGTTGGTTCAAGCCCTTGACAAACTTGCCGACCGTTTGTCCTCAACGCCAACATCGGGGTTGCGGGGGTCGTAATCCGGATCGAGCATAATCCTCGCCATGTCCTTCCCGAGTCCACGGGAGGCTTCCCGAAAAGCCGCTAACTGCTCGGGAGTTTTTTCGCAATCGGCAAGGACAAAATCAGTTCCTAGTTCCTCGTTGACGACTGCGACTGCTCGGCTCAACGAACGGTAGGCCACGCCTCGTGCGAATTCGCGTTGGTCGGGGGTCATAAATGGAATAGTAAGGCACCCCCGCTTGGTTCGCAAGGGGGATTGTAGCAAGTTCACCCGACGTTGCCGCCTGAATCCCCGTCGAGAGGAGGGCCCAATGATGAATGAACAACCAATCAGTCCTGAAAGTCAAAGACCTTAGCGATATTTCTTCGCTGTGGTCGCGCTGATGAAGTCGTTTGACGACGGGCGTTGGGACGATTTCATAGGGGCGCTTGATCGCGTCCATCCGAAAATGAACGCGATGTTGCCTCTGTCGATGTTCCCGTTGCGGCCGCAACTTTCGGATGGCGGGGTTTCAACCGATTGAAATGTCCCGCCAAGAGTGCGTCATCGCACGAAATTTCGAATCTCGACCCGCCGATCTTGGGGCAGAATCGCCTCTTGCCCCAAGAGGCAAACAATTATTGCAGTTTTGGAGCAAAGCTGGTTTCGCCAGGTTCGGACATCAAACACGAATTCGCAGAGAAGGCGATCTCTTCTGAACATCGTTTTTGTAGAATGGATGTTCGATGCCCAGCTGCCGTTCGGATTGTCGGCGTGACGCCCAGTGAGGCACCACACGCGCTTGCGCGCGCGTTAAGGGTTTTGTAGGCCGCGCCAACCAAAACCCGCCCCCGCCGAGAAGGCTGTCGTGAATCTCGCGAATTACAACGCCAAGCGAAATATCGAAACCAAGGAGTTCGACGACTCGATGAAGGTGTGGGTGAAAATCGCTCAGGCCGACAGACTTACCATCGCCCAGACGGCGGAATTTTTCAACGATGAGGATTTTAAGACGATAAGCGGCAAACCTTGGACCGTAGACGCCGTCAAGAAATTGCGAGCTCGTCTATTGCGGCGCAGCCTCGTCATGCCGGTCAAACGACGCGTTCCTAAACGTCTCGTGCGAGAATGGCGCAGGAATCGAAAGTCCGGCTAACGATCGGACTACGAATAATCCACCAAATACCGCATGGAAAGAGAGATTTGCGAAATGGGGTCCGTGGATTTCCATCGCCTCATGGTTGGGGGTGGGGTCGGGTTAGAGACGCGTGAAAAGGCCGGGGTGGTGTTTGGCCCGGTCTTTTGGCGTGAACGATCTTGGATTTGCGCCTCCGCCGAAATTCGGCGGAGGCTGCGTAGATCGTAGTTACGAATTGGTCTGTTACCAACAGTCCAATACTGGCGCTTGCTTCGCGAAAAGGATAGCGCCAGGATGTGGTCTCGGATGGAAACGGATGCCGGAACACCGGCCAAAATCTTCCGCACGCGTCGTGAAATACCAACTTCCACGACATGACCATCACCACTGGTTAAGGTGGTGGTGTCAATCACTAGGTTGGACCCTAGCTCACGCCGTCGTCGCTCCCTTGCAACTAAAAGGGATTGACTTAACACGCGTCCACGACCTACCGACCGACCCGCACCGACTCTGGCGGAGTCGTTTGGTTCGTATTGCGACGACTGCATCGTCCGCCGCGATCGGTCTATCATGCGAATGCCGTTTCTCGCGCAACCAAAACAAGACGACCCATTGGGGCCCCGCATCTCTTGGCGGGGTGGGGTGGGGAGGTGTTGCCTGCGTGTTGAGCTAGACGCGAGTAATGTCGGGCGACTGTCGTCCCCGACGTGGCCACCGATGGAGTCGATGACTTTGCTCTTGTCCGTATATGCCTTCAACGCACTACCTGTATTCCCTCGTCAAACCTTGGCTTGATAGGTGTCCGGATCCGTCGATCCGAGACCAATTTGTACAAGGAAAATGCTAGTACAACATCGCGGTACACGTCAAATGTTGAGTTTGAGGGAAGGGGGATTGGAATTGGGGTACAAATTGGGAAACATTTGAACTATGATGCGAATGATTGGGAAGGATGGGGTGGTGTGGGAGGGAGGTTCTGCGGTGATGGTGGGGTGGTTTGGGTACCAGCGCCCCATGGCCGCCCCGTTGCCCTCACCCTAGCCCTCTCCCGCCGAGCGGGCTTTGCTCCAAAAGTCCCTCTATTGTGCGACTTTTGGAACAGAAGGGCATTCTGTTCCAAAAGTCTATCGAGATCGTCGTCACGCCGTCAACCACGTCGTCCGGCAAGTCGTTTCACCGTCGCAGGGAACGGACCTCGGACGGATTGGATGAAGGTCGGCGTCTGTTCGCCCGTCTTGATGACGCCCGTTGATGCGCAGGGTCGGATGGGTTCCTCTGCAAAGACCGCGTCGGGGAACAAGCCGGCCCCGGTTTTGCGCCGAACTGTTCCCAAATCTCCGTCTCTTTCGACCGCTCCGCCCTTGCGCGACGGCTACGCGTCTGTCGGCTGCCGCGGTCGCGAATCCCGGTGCGACGACTCGTCCCGGACTCGAAAGCCGTGCAGCAGACGCGCCCGACTGACACCAAAGAGGGAATCGCAGCCGTGGCCCGCCGATGTATGGCCCCCGTCGGCACCATGCGGCGGACTCGCGCGTCGCCGTCTGGTCAAATCCCGAGTGGCAGAGATGAAATGACGATCCTGCCCGCACAAAGCGACTTGCAGATGCGCACGGAATACGAGGCGATGGGTGCTCACCTCAACCGCAACTCGACACGATCACAGACGGAGCTTGACCGCAGTTGGCGGACGGGCCGTCCGCCGATTCCACAATTTGCCGCGTTTGGCTCCAGTTGGGTTGGTGTTGAGATCCCTTTTCAGTTGCCTCGCCGATTGCAGTCCAATCACATAAAACGTACGCAGAGCAGAGGCACGAGATCACATCCAACGATCTCGCGTCGGCGCACCCGGTTAAATCTCGCTGGCCGACTTTGGATCGCGCAACCAGTTGTCCTCGGAACTGGACGGCGAGTCTGAGCGATACGGGGACAAAGGTTCACGCTGCGCACAAGCGACAGTTCAACGGGTTGGACGCCCATCTAGAGTGAGGATCAACGGCGGTCTGTCGACCGCCAATTGATCCCCTGCCCCTTCCCCTGGCGACGGGCGTTCAACCCGTTGAACTGCGTCGTTGATGGGTGGTCATGCGTCTCACCCTGCACCCATCCATTCAGGCGCTCAACGCATTTGATTGGTTCGGCGACGTGCGGCGCGCAGAACTGCATATCCGGAAACCACGATCGCCAATCCGAGGATCAACGCCCAGAGCATTCCGTCATTGGACGGCGCTGTGCCTCCGGTGTCCGGGAGATCGGACGCATCTACTGCATCGGGAACTTGCGTCGGCAACGGAACAGGCGAGCCGGATGTGCCCACGGCAACCGACGCCGGAACCGAACTCAGGCTTCCGCACACGTTGGTGCCGGAAGACGAAATCCGCACGATGCTTGACAGGATCGTTAGCGAGTCGTCCGCGTTGATCACAACCAGGGCCAAGTCGGAGATGTTCGAACGCAGCGCGTCCGGGAGCGGAACGCACACTTCAACGGCATCGCTCAACCCGTATGACGAAACGCTGTTGTTGGACGTATCGACCGCTGATATCCGGTACCAGTTGCCGCCGAGGCTGTAACGCTGGTAGGTCTTGCCCTCGTTGGAGGCCGAGCCGTTTTCGGAGATCCGAAGACCGACGATCTCGCCATTCGGCACGACGCCCGGGTCCGCCTTCAGCGATGAAGTTTCTCCGGTGAACGTGCCGCCGCCTTCAGGCGTGAACACCTCGTACTGGTTGCCGTCGGAGTCCGTGAGAATAGTCGGGATCGCCCCCGCTGGGTTGCGAGGTTCCGCTTTCGGTTCGACCGCCGCCGATGAACGCCGTACTGTGATGTCAAACGTGGCCGCACACCGGATCTCAGCCGTCGCAGGCGCTCTGCAAGCCGAGAACGGCGTGGCAACACTCACGGTGTATGTCCCAGACTGATCCGGCGCAGAATAGGTAACTTCGCGACCGTTACCCGCTATTGTGCCACCAGCGTCCCCGTCGCCCCACAAGAAACCGATGTCGTCGCCAAGGCCGTTCGCTTTGATGTCCTGCGCTCCGTAAATGTCGACGCTCAAACGGATCTTATCGCCCCCGCTCACCGTAACCGAACCGATCGTCGCCTCGATCCGAGAAATCCGTGCAAGCGCTGTGTTGATCGTGAGAGGCGTCGTCGTCGTTAAGGCTTGAGACGTCGCCTCGGTCCGCCTCGGAGTGGTATCGGCGACCGTTTCGGTTACAGGGTCTTTGATCGACGAGCCCGACCGATAAACCAACATGCTCGAAGCCAACGAAACTCGGTCCGGAGATGGATCGGTTTCTTGCAGTGTGTATTCGAAGTAGAGCGTGCCGGGCGTGTCGCCTTCTACGTAGACCGCGTAGCGGGTCTCGTCGCCGAGTTCGAAGCTGAGTTGAGGTGTTCCTTCGACCACGACGTCGCGATCGAACTGGGCTTCGAATCGAAGCTTGTCGCCCGCGGTGTACAACTGCCCCTCTTGAGTCACGAATCTCATGCCGACGATGCTCGGCTTCGGATTCAGGACGAACTCGAAGCCGACCATACATTCGTCGAGTCCAAGACAGAATTCGAAATCGTTGCCGTGCCATCCTCTGAGTGCGCTCGGCAACTCCACTTCGGCTCCTTCAGGGAGGGTGAACGATTCAGTGGCCGCCGTTGCGCCACCTTCTACCGGGACCACATTTGACACCGCGCCGTCTTCGACGATCTTGCCAATGAAGCTGTATGGCGCGCCCTCGCGCACGTGGAACTGCTTCATCGTAGTGTCGGTTGTGTCGTCCACCACGGAAACGCCGATCTGGAACGGTGATCCGGGGTTGGAGTCCAACTGGATGGTGTCCAAGTTGGCCAAGCCTGCGAACAATCCGCTGGGCAGACTCAACATCTCGTTGTCGTTAAGGAGCACCTGTCGCAACGCGGTCATATCCGAGAGGACACCACCGTCCAAAGACTCGATCTCGTTGTCATTCAAGAACAAGATCTGCACCGCGCTGAGGCCGTCGAACGCATCTTCGTCGACGGTGGCGATTTCGTTGTCCTCAAACGACAGGAAATACAGGCTCGCCATAGTGTTGAACGCGTTGGCGTTCAGCGACGTAATGCCCGTGCCGACGAAATCCAAACCGTACAAATTGTTCAGGTTAGTTATGCCTGCCGGAACGCTCGTCAATTCAGGGTTGTTGCTGACCTTCAACGATCGCATCGTGCCGGCCGGAAGCGAACTCAGTATCCGCGACCCGTCGCCGGTCAATCCAGTGTTGTCGAGTTCAAGGATCTGTAATCCAGCCGTCGCAACGTACGCAACGTAGGAGGGAGGGTCGCCGATGTGGTTGTAGTTGATCGAGAGAACTCGGTCTCCGGGCCGGCGGAAAGCGACGACGTCACGTGGTATAAACCGCTGGTTTCGTGAAACGCGCGAACGATGCGCCCGTTACGGTGCTGTCAAACGTCGCATCGCGGATAACCATGCGCTCGATATATGTCGGAATTGCCGCGAGGACCTCTTCGGTCACGCTGAGCCCATCCCAACCGAACGAGAAGTCGTAGAGAATATCGAATCTGTCGGCGGCGGCGAAATCCTCGGTCAACAGTTCCCATGCGGTCTTCTCCTCGTCAGTTACCTCCGTCCCTAAGTTGATTCCTCCCAGTCCGAGGACTTCAACGTCTGTCAAGGCCAAATCTCTTCTTCCGAGGGCGCAAGTGGTCGAACCACGAAGGTCGCGAGAACCGTACGCGGTCAAGAATTCGCTCAACGCGCCTCCCGCTATCCAACTTTCGGAGAACGGGTTGTTGTCCAAAGTTAGATACACAAGGCAGTACTTCGTCGGCGGTGTCGCGTTCGCGTCTGTGACAAAATCCGTGACAAAATCGCTCGGCAATTGGGACAGGCGGTTGTTGTGAAGCTTGAGGTCGTAGACCTCGTGCAACGCCGTCAACCCGACGCCATCAAGCGAGGATATGAGGTTGTCGTTCAAATCGAGTATCTCCAACCCTGGATTGTTGTCGAAAAACCCGCTTGGCAGTGAAGTCAGGTTGTTGTGGCCCAATCGCACTTCGTACAGGCCGGGGTTGTTGTCCAGCAAACCGCTAGGCAAGGACGAAATCTGGTTTCTGTGAAGTCGCAGCTGGCCCAATCCTTGGAGATTATCCAAAAGGCCGGATGGCAACGTAGATAGATTGTTGTCGTTCAAGTTCAAGCGAGTCATCGACGTGTTTGAACCAGCTGAACCATCGGCGGTCATCTTGTCGAACAACCCCGATGGCAACGATTCAAGCTCGTTGAAATGCAAGAGTGATTTGCCGAGGGGACGTTCCGTCGAACAGACCGACGGGAACGTCCGAAGTTTGTTGTAGCTGAGGTAGAAACGTTCCAAGCCGTGAAGCCGTCGAGCGCGTCCGCATCGATCTCCGAAATGTCGTTGCCGACGAACTCGAAACGGGTCAGAGTGCCACCGCCTTCGAACCCGTCGAACCAATCCGAATCGATGCTGGTGAAATAGTTGCCGTCCGCGGTGAGAGTTGCAAGGTTCGGCAACCCTGCGAAGATGCCGGCGGGTAAATCTGTCAGGTTGTTTCTGCCTATTCGTAGGTCCGTCACCGCGTCCAATCCGTCAAAGATGTCCGCAGGCAACTCCTCCAGCTGTTGCGTTGAAGGTCCAGATTCGCGATATTAGGCATCCCGGCAAAGTCGCCCGACTTAAGAGTGGTTAGTTGTGGCTGATCTTTTACCGAAAATCCCGTCAAGATTCCAGCTGCGCGTCTGTGTAGTCTTCACACGCTGTACCTTGAGCGTTAAGCCAATCTTCAATTGACAACTGAACTTCAAGCGTCCGATCGCAGATGCCTTGGTCCACCTGTGCGTGAGCCGTGTTGGTGGTTAAGGAAGAGTCGTTGGGAAGGAAGAGTGCGGAAACCGCGAGGATTGCCAGAGCGAGGGCCACTGGCAGTCGGGCGCGTTGGTAGATACGAGAGTTTAGGGATGTTCCGGTTGTCCTCGGTTTTCGAGCCACACATGCGACCCGGACTGGCCTGCCTTTTGTCGCCACGTTGGCCCGGAACCTGTCGCGCGACATGCGAAAACCGGCGCTCAACCGGGAAATGTTGACTAATTCGACTGATCTCATCTGTGACTCTTCTCTTTCAATGTGGGCAATTGCTTTAGTTTCGGGTCGAGCCGAAGCTCGAATGATGCGCGTTTGCTACTGTGCGTTCGACGAGGTTTCGATCCGATGGAGAGGACATTTGCGGAGTTGCTCGCAAAGAGGCGACAGATCGGTTCTTGTCCCCTGCACCGATCTGCCCAAACGCCAATGCCCTCTCCATCGGACCAAACGTCAAATGCGCAACGTCCCCGTGCGACGGATGAGAAAAGGTCATCGGCACCATCCCCACCAGTCACATATTTGGCTGTAACAGGTGCAGTTCCTTTGGTTCCAAGCGGTGTGTGTTTCAAAACATGTCGTTCTGAACCAAAAAATTAGTATAACAGTACAAACCCATACATCATCAAGATAACCTGTGCTCCTTTACGCATGTCTTTTGTTCCATATCCGGCAATGCAACGCGCTAACATCCTCCACAATACACTTCGGAGTAACGCATACTGCATGGTTCAATGACGCTCAATGAACCTGCCGGACTTGGCGGTTTGAAACGTTGGGAAAAGCGCTCGGGGGTCCGAACCGCGGGACGCGGAGATGCCCCGCCGCTCCGCGACGACGTTCTACGTGACCGAGATTTGCAGAGTTGCAAGACTGGATAAACCATCGAACACTCCCGAGGGAAGCGTCGAGATTCGCGTTTGATACAAATTCAGTGTTTGTAAAGCGCTCAGCCCTTCAAACGCGTCTGGAGATATGCTTTCGAGCCGTGGGTTGGAACTGAGATCCAGCTGTGTCATTGCAGTCAACCCTTCGAATGCTCTCGCCTCAACCGTCGTGAGCCTGTTGCGAGCGAGAGACAATCTGGTGACGCTTTGCAGATCGCTGAAAATTCCGGCAGGCAGGCTTTCCAACGCCGTATCGACGATCGTTAGACCACGAATCGCCGTGAGTCCTTTGAAATCGTCCGGATGCAACGAATCAAGGGAAGGATCAAATAAGGAAAGGAAGTCCGTGATCCCGTTCAGATCCGTCTCCGTCACGTCTTCGCATAGAGTGCCCGACGGTAACGATTCGAGTATCTCGTCCCGCACCGCTGGGGTGCGGTCGCAGATCCCCTGATTCTGCGCGTCTACAAAACCAGCAGGCGAATTCTGCGAGTCGATCCCGTAAATGCCCCAAACACTGACGGCGGCGACAAAGATTGCCATCAACCATTTTGGTCTCGCATAGACCGACATCCGCCGAACCAAATTTGACATGTTGAATCTAACTACTAGCTGGCTCACCCAACACTCCTGTTATTAGTCGTCAGCTGATTCGCCGACGACGGATTATCTGAAACCTCGAAAATCGCCAAATTTGGAGGCGAGGAATCGCTGGCGGGCGAACCCGACTCTTCCGCGTTGAATGCCCAGTCCGGCGAGGGCGACCAGCGATCCGAGAATCATGAGCAGAATCAGATGCGACCATGCCGGCGAGGAACCGCCCGTGTCGGGCAACTCCTCATCCAGTCCCGTCCCTGACGTCTCGTCCTCGATCTTCGCTGGCGAACCAACCTTGCCGACCGCGACGTTCGCCGGTACCGACGACAAGTTTCCGCAGACCACGGGCCCTTCGGGAGTGATCCTCACCGTCGAAGACAGAACCGTCATCTCACCCGCGTCATTGGTCGCCGCGACCACGATATCCGAGATATTGCCTCGCAGTTCAACCGGCAACGGCAGACAGACATCCGCCGGTTCACCTAGCGCGTAGTCGGACACCCGCGATCCGCTCGCATCGACCACTCCGATCGCGTACGTCTGGCCGCCGAGCGTGTAGCGATGCCACGTCTTACCGACGTTTGACGCATCGCCAACCGGCGTCATGCTCAAACCGATGTATTCACCATCGGCAACAGCACCGGGTCCCGCCGTGACCCAATAACCTTCCCCTACGAAGCTACCGCCATCGACCGGTGTGAAGACCGCATGCGCGACTCCGTCCGTATCCGCGAGTACCCCGGGTATCGGGCCCGACGGATCCACCGGTGCCGTTGCCTCTGGTGCAACATACGCGGATCGTCTCACCGTCACTTCGATTTCCGCACTGCAACGAGCATCCTGATCATCCACCGTCTCCCCGTCTTGAGCCGCCAGACAGTCGAACGCATTGTCCAGACTCGCCCTGATCACCATCGTCCCCGGATTGCTCGGAGCCGTGAAACGAACCTCTCGATCGTCCGCCAGACCGTTACGCCATTCGGCTCTGATGTCCGATTCGCTGAACGAACCACCGGCATCCGAGAACCACGTGAACTCTGGCCGCCCGTCTCCGGGTGCCTTGTCCGCCAAATCGTTGCCCAACAGGTTCTGCCGACCCCAAACCTGCACCGACAACTTCACTTCGTCGCCCGGCCCGACGGTCACCGAAGTGATGCTGGGCTCGATCCGCATTATCCTCCCGCCTCGCGATCCTCCACCACCACCGGTAAACGTCGAACCCTCCGGCACGTCGCCGGTCGTGAAGACCGCCTGCGCAACCGACACCTCGGGCGCGTCCACGCGTTCGATCTGCGGCGGCGGTGTCTGCGAACCTAACCAAGCCTGGACCTCGTAGTGGCTCGATGCCTTCAAACCCCGTATCTCGAACGTCGCACTCGTCTCGTCCTCTCCGAGGACCTTCGACTGGACTTCGCTCCAAACGCCGGGGTTCAGACTCCGGTATCGCATGTTCACCCGCGTGCCAGGCGCGGCATCTTCTACCTCGACGATCACCGGGGTGCTATCCGCAAGGATGTTGCCGAACTTGACTCCTGAGATACACGTTTTGTCTGACGGCACCGCGTTGATCTCGCGCGTCCACAGCGGCATGTTCATGTCGTCCAATACGGTTACTCGAACCCGATACGAAACGCCGTTGTTCAACGGCCCCAGCATGTAACTCGTCGCATCCGCGGCGGCAGTCGCCGAGTTCGTGAGGTTGTACGGCTCTTCTCCAGTCGCCCACTCGATGCGATACATGTCAATCGCGCCGGCGTCATCCGCAATCGGCGAGTTCCAAGTCAATGCGAGGGTGTTGTCGCAAGACGAACTACGCAGGAACGACGAGGTGTCACGAACCGATGTCCCGTCCTCGACGACCAAAACAGTCACGTTCGCCCCTAATTCACCTTCGTACTCCGCACCACTGGCGGTATGCGAAATCGTCGCTGTGTCGTTAATGGCGTCCGCATCCGCATCCGCGGATATGGTCACCACTTGCGTCTCGTTCCAATCGGTAGTCGTGAAGGTCAATGCCGATGGCGAGACGCGCACATCGCCGTTATCCACGCCGATGCGGATCGTAACTTCGCCGCTGGGTTCGGTGCCCAGCACCACCGTGTACGTCGCCGCTTTGCCTTCGCCGATCGTCAACTGGGTCGGCTCGATCGAAATCATTGCCATGTCGTCTTCGATCACGATTACCGCAACGTCTGGGAGGGTCGCACCGGTAAAGTTCGCACCGCTGATCGCGTGCGTTATCGTCCCCGTGTCCACCTTCGTGTCCGTGTCGTGCGCCGCCGACACCGTGATCGTTTGCGCTTGGTCCCAGTCGCCTGACGTGAACGTCAGCTGAGCCGGATCAACGGTGATGTCCGGGTTCGACGGCGGCGTCAGCGTTACTGTGACGTCCCCGCCAACCGGCCGAGAATCGAGCACGATCGTGTAACCCGCTCCTTGTCCCTCGTTTACCGTGACCTCTTCGGTCGAAACCGATGCGCTCGCGTTGTCTCCGTCGAACACCGTTACGTTTACGCTGCGAGCAGTGACATTGTTGTCGCCGTAGTCGGCACCAGTAACGGTGTGCGAGATCACCGCTGAGTCGTTAGCAGCATCCGCGTCCTGAATAGATTCGACCGTGAACGTCTGGTAGTCGTTCCAATCGTCCGCGTCGAAATCCAACGAATTGGGATTGACCGATACGTCGGAGTTGTCGGGAAGCGCCGTAATCGTCACCGTCCCGTTCGGTTCCGTACCCAGTCGGACCTGATAAGTGTCGGTCGCTCCGCCTTCCTCAACCTCAACCGCGGTCTCGGTGATTTCCACCCCGCGAGTGTTGCCGTCGGTGGACGTCACGTCGACGCTGGCGATACTCAACGCCGTCGGGTACTCTTCAGGTCCCGTGGTTATTTCGTGTGTTATCGTGCCGGTGTCTTCGTTGGCATCCTCGTCGGCTAGCGCATTCACCGTCACCGGTTGCGGCGAGTTCCAATTCATCGGAGTGAACGTCAACGCTGACTGAGTCGCGGTGATGACCGTGTTCGCAGGATCGTTGATCTGCACCGTCACATCGCCCGTGGGTTGCGTGTCGAGGACTATCGTGTAGGTGCCCGTAGAACCCTCGGCGATGGTCAGCGTCGGGACCGATATCGTCACGCCCGCCGTGTCAGCATCCGTCACATTCACCGTCACCGGATCCGCCGTGATGCCCGCTGTCTGGTAGTCCGCGCCGGTAACCGTGTGGGTCAACGTCGCCATATCTGCCACCGCGTCGGCGTCGTCCGAAACATTCACCGTGACCCTCTGGCTCACGCTACTCGTCGTCGGGGCGGTCCATTGGCTGGCGTTGAACGTCAACGAAGTCGGATTCGTCGATACGTTGTCGTCGCCCGATGCGGTGATCTGCACCGTCACGCTCCCGCCCGACGGAGCCGCCGACAGCGTCACCGTGTAATCGACCGTGCCCGTCCCACCTTCGACCTCCGTGATCGACAAAGTCAATGGCGCCACGGTGATCTCCAACGTGTCGTTTTCCGCAACCGTCACATTGACCGGAGCCGGCGTCGGCGCCCCGTTGTATTCCGCTCCACTCACTCCGTGTGTGATTATTGCCGTGTCTTCTGCGGCGTCGGCATCCTCGGCCGCCGTAACCGTGACCGTTTGCGGAGTGTCCCATGTACCTCCATCAAATTCCAGACTCGAATCGGAAAGCGTCACCTCCGAATTGTTCGAAATCATCGTCACGGTCACCGTGCCGGTGGGTTGCGTCAGCAACTCTACGGTGTAGGTCGCTGTTCCGCCTTCCGCCGGGTTCACCGATGTTGTCGGAATGTCCACGCCTGCTGTGTCGTTGTCCGTAGCGGTTACCGTGACACTGGCGGCCGTTTCATTGCCGTAATCCGCGCCGCTCACAGCGTGGGTTATCGTCTCCATGTCAGCCGTCGTGTCGGTGTCCTCCGCAACACTGACCGTCACGTTCACACCATCTTTCCAGTTGCCCGAGTTGAGCGTAACCGTAGTCGGTGATGCCGAAATGTCGGTGTTAGTGGGATTGGTTATCGTCACCGTCACGGTGTCCGGCGCCCCGTTCGCGTCAACCGGCAGAGTGTCGAGGGAGATGTTGTACGTCTGGCTTTGCCCTTCCGTTATCGTCAGCGTCGTCGGAACAACGTTCACTCCCTGCGTATCGTTGTCGTCAACCGTGACCGTGACGGCGTTGCCCGTTACCCCGTCGTACTCGTTCTGGCCTGCATCCATGCTCGCGGTGTGCGTGATCATCGCAGTGTCATCGAAAGCATCGTCATCGTCGCCCGCAGTCACTTGCACCTGCTGCGCCGTCTGCCAGTTCCCCCCATCAAACGTCATCGTCGTCGGTGAGACCGTCACCTTCGAGTCGTCGGATTCCAACGTAACCTCAAACGTGCCTGTCGGCTGGGTCGTCGGCTTGATCGTGTACGCGTTTGTCAGCGTTGCAGTCTCGCCGACCGTCACCGAACTCTGCGAAATCTCCAGATCCGGCGTGTCGTCGTCTACGACCGTGACCGTGATCTTGTCACCAGAAACACCGTCGTAATTCGCTCCCGCTCCTTTAGGAATGATTTCAAGAGTCTGGTTGACACCGTCATCATCGTGCTCCGCCCTCACCCTGAAAATCTTCACCGTGTCCCAGTTCGAAGAATTGAAAGTATGAGTTGCCGGCGACACCGTCAAACCCGACGACACATCGAAACTCAGGGTCATTGAGGAATTAGCGCCGGTGTCCGGATTCACCGGCGAGCTCGACAAATTGACGTAAAACGCGGTGTCATTTCGAGTGCCTTCATCGACTTCGACAGTTATTTCACCGGTTACGCCCCCGTTTACGATCAATTCAGTTACGTCGAGGTCTTCGATGTCAATCGTGATCGATCGGGGTTGTTCGTCTGCCGTCAGCGTCCCGTAACCGGTTATAACGTGATCGATCTGATCCGTCGGGTCGTGAGCGTTGTTGTCATGGCGCGCTTTGATAGTGACATCTTGGAATGCGTTCCAGTTGCCCGTGGTAAACGTCAATGTCTGGACCCCGCCGGGGAAGTTAACATGACCAGAAACGGACTCCGGCGTCACCTCAACATCGCCCGTGGGCTGCGTCTTCAACTTCACGCCATATGATTTGGTCTCTTCCTCGTCGATATCGATTTCCAGGTTCGCAAAGTCGTCGAAATCAGATTCGCGGAATTCCAGGCCCTTTGGATCGTCATCCGTGATGTTGACTGTGAACGTCGGCAGAGCTTCGTCAAGGTTGGCCGGCAAAAACTCGGGCGCACCGCTGACACTCAAAGTAACCGTCGCATCATCGTCTTCACCATCGTCATCCTGTTGGGAAGTGACCTGGACCTGCCGACCCGAGTTCCAATTTGTGGCGTTAAGATCGTAAACTTGTGCGGTTACACTTACGTCGTCTTCGTCGAACCGATCCTTACGGAAAAGGATGCGGTTGAAGTCGGCCGAGCGCTCAGAGTCACAGTGAACGAGGTCATTTGGCCCTCCGTCACCGTGATCGTCGGAGGCGTGATGATCCAACGCGCCTCTTCGTCGTCCGTGATATTGACCGTTACCGAACCGGACTTGCCCTGGTAATCTCCGCCGCTTGCATTGTGAGTGATCGTCGCCGACTCGTCGTCGGCTTGGGGGTCGCTCGCGATATACAGCGTGACTGTCTGAGCCGTGTTCCAGTTCGACGTGGTGAACTCCAACGTGTCGTCATCGAACGTGACGTTCCCGTTGTCGGACATCAGGGTCACGGTCACGGCAGCGGTTGGTTGGGTTGCCAACGCCACCGTATAGTTCGCAGTCTCGGTCACGTCAGTTTCAGTGACTGAAATCGTGTTCTCAGAAAAAACCAAGTTCGATGTATCGTTGTCGGAAATCGTCACATCGAGGTTCGTAGCATCGATACCGGTGTAGTCAGCACCGCTGGAATTGTGGGTGATCGTCAGCTCGTCGTTAACTCCGTCGGCGTCGTCGGCCGCGGTCAACGTTACGATCTTGTCGTCGGCGTCCCAGTTGTCCTTATCGAACGTAAATGAAGTCTCGTCCGACGTGATATCCGTCCCCATCGGGACGTTGATAGTCACCGTCACCACATCGGTGTCCGGAAACGGTTGGCTCGACAGCCTCAGCTTGTAGGTAGTCGTTGAGCCTTCATTGATGGTCGTGCTGTACGCCCCGCCACCTTCATCCGTCGCGCCGATAATCAAAACCCCAGCCGTTTCATCGTCATCGACATTAAACGTCACATCCGATGCCGATATGACCGTACCGTACCCGGTTACGGTATGCGTAATCGCTCCCGAATTGTTGAACGCGTCGAAGTCTTCAACTGCCGTCACCGTCACCGTCTGGAATGACGACCAGTTTTGTACCGTAAAGGTCAATTCGTTGTCCGAATTCAAATCGGAGCCGCCGACCGACACACCGCCATCCGTCGGAACCGTAAGTTTCACCCTCACGATTGCGTTGGGCACCGTGTCAAGTTTCACTTGGTAGGATGTCGTGGCGCCTTCATCAATCGTGCCTAGCGACGAACCTGTGATCGAGACCCCATCTTCGTCGTCGTCGTCGACCGTCACTTGAACCGAATCGACGCTCACACCTAAATACTTGGGCGCGCTACCGGTCTCAACCGCATGCTGAATCGGATGGGAGTCGTCATGCCCGTCATCGTCTTCATCAGCGGTTACCGTAACTTCCTGCGGCGTATTCCAGTTGGTCAGTTGTAAACACCAGTTGGGTCTCGCTGATCATCAAATCCGAACCTGTTGGCCCCGTAATCGTGATCGTGACATTGGCCGACGGTTTGAAATCCAGCACCACGGAGTACTTCGAACCCGTAGTGCTTCCCTCGCTTGGCGTTATGGTCGTGGGGGATACAGAAACACCCGCCTCGTCATCGTCGATAACCGTGACCGTTACGGTGCCTTCGTTCGCGTTCGAGTAGTTGGTGTCCGTCGAACTAGAGGGATGCGTTATCGAAATCTCGTTATCGGCAAGGTCGTCGTCTTGTGACCTCGTAACCGTGACCGTCTTCGCCGTCGACCAGTCCGTGGGCGTGAACATCAACGTCGCCGGCGATATCGTCAAACTTTGTTCGCCGGGCTGCGTAAGCGGCCTAGTCGGCGTAATTGTCACGTTCGCGGTCGGCGCCGAATTCAACTTGACGCCGTAGGTGCCGGAGACGGAGCCGTCGGTACCATCCTCAAAGATCGTCAACGTGGTGGGATCGAAACTCACGCCCACGTCATCGTCGTCAATAACCGTCACCGCCACGCCAAGAACCAGTGTCGATGTATATTCGGCACCGGAAGCCGTATGCGTAATCGTCGCCGTGTCGTCGGTCGTATCAGCCGTCGTGCCCGGCATTCACCGTAACCGTCTTGCGGCATGTTCCAGTTGTCCGAGCCGTGAACGTCAGCGACGTCCGGCTCCGTTGTCACCTCAGTGCCACTCTCCGTCGGATCTACGATCGTCACCGTGACGTTGCCAGAAGGCTTGAAACCCAATTCGATTGTGTAAGTCGCACGAGCTCCCCTCACCCACGGTGACCGCCGTGGTGGATACGTCGACACGAGCCATCGTCGTTGTCTGTAACCGCCACCGAAACGCTGTGCCGCCGTGGAGCCATGTGCCCGACATACCCACTCACCTGCGTGTGTGATCGTCGAATGTTTCGCCCGCGAGATTGATCGTCCGCATCCAGCTGTCACCGTTGACCGTCTTGCCGGACTATGGTCCCAATCAGCTTCTGTCAAACGACACGCTCGTCGGGTTGAACATCAACTTGTCATTGGTCGACGACGGTGTGATCGTGGCCGTCTCCGTATCGCCCGGTTGAGTCGTCAATACCAACGTGTACGTGTCCCCTGCCGTGTCTTCCTCGGTTACCATCAGCGACGTTTCAGATACGGTCACTCCCGGCATGTCGTCGTCTATCATCGTGATCGTAAAACTGGGAGTTACGATGCCGTTGACATCGGTGATTTCGATGTAGTTGTAATCGGGGTCAACAGAACTCGTTTCATGCGTAATCGTCACAACCTCGTTAATCGTGTTGTCGTCTTGAACAGGGACCAAAATCACCGCCTTTGTCGTCAACCAGTCACTCGTCGTGAAAGTCACACTGGAAACCGTAACCGCATCAGTATTCGACGATATTGGCGTGATCGTGACGCTGTTCGACGGCTGCGATTCACAAACAATAAGTACTGCCCTATAACGCCGGGTGCTTCATTCAACGTCGTCGGAATACCACCTGTCACCCTCACACCTGGGCTTGGAATGACCTGGCCCACGATCCTCAACCTCGGTGCGCGATCCAAAGTTGCATCGAGACCTACCCAATCGTCGGTCCCTGCCTTGTTTTGTCCACGCATGTCGAGCGTCCAACCCGGTGCTGCATATAGATCCCCCGTCCCGTCGAGTTCAGAGTAAGCGATGAAGTAATTCTGATCCGTCGACGAGATTTCCGAGAAAACCGCCCAGTAGGTCGTATCCTTTTCGAGCGTAGTACCTGACGGCGCATCGAACTCTACTTCCGCCAACTCGAGTCTGCGCCGGATAGGGTCGACTGCTATCTACTGTTAGCGTGTGCAACGCGGTGTCGCTGGGCGATCCATTGTCGTCAGCATGAATTTCCACTCGGGGTGTATCGGCTCGCCGTGGCATTCAGTTCGCCGGACAACTTCGCGAGCGTGTATCCCAGATCATTTGAACCGGTGGTAAACGCAACCGCCTTTTTGTAATCTATTGCCGTACTTTCATCATTGCCGACAGCCGAAATATCGGGTTCGGTGTAAAGGAGCTTTGCTCCAAATCAAAGTTGTGCAACAACCAACCGTCCACGGGCATAATGGGCTGCGCCTCTACCCCCGGCCTCGCGGATGATCCCGGCGCAACCGCCAACAACAACACGGCAAACACTGCGATCACCGCCATCGCAGCACGGAATTTCGACTTATCGTCCACGTTGTTTCCCTGTCTGGTTCGTCGTCTCTTCGTAGTTGCCGCGTCGTTCACACTTCCATGAACGTGTCGAGTTGAAGATCGAAGCGTCGGATTCAAACACTTGCCGCCTCGACAAGTGCACGTGCACCCGTTTCGTAGTCAAACCGGAGCATTCGGATACTGGGGTATTTGGATAAACGCGTTGGCTGTTGAACCGTGACGTGCCGAGCCAGAAACGTAACTGAATCTGCTGTCCCAAACCAATCACAACCCAATTCGAGAGGTGCAAACTGACTTTTGACGCGCGATTCGAAACAACGATCACGAAATCCCGCACGCTGGTATTTCTTAGCTATTTCGTCCACGATTTGCGATCGTTTCCCCATCTATTTGCAAAATCCAGTCGCCGCAGAAATGTTGGTTCTGCTACCCGGCGAGCGAGGAACTTTCTCGACGTTGCATAATCCCCGTTTCCTGTGCTCATACCGAACCGTCCGAAACCCGCTTTTCTCTTTTCAATGCCTGCGCGACGGATGAGAAAAGGTCATCGGCACCATCCCACCAGTCACATATTTGGCTGTAACAGGTGCAGTTCCTTTGGTTCCAAGCGGTGTGTGTTTCGAACCATGTTGTTTTGATCCAGCTTGCCAGTGTAACAGTACAAACCCACACATCGATAGGACATTCTGTGCTCCTTTACGCATGTTATTTGTTCCATATCCGGCGATGCAACGCACCAATGTCCTCGACAACACACCTCGAAGTAACGCATACTGCATGGTTCAAAGACGCTCAATGAACCTGCCGGACTTGGCGGTTTGAAACGTTGGGAAAAGCGCTCGGGGGTCCGAACCGCGGGACGCGGAGATGCCCCGCCGCTCCGCGACGATGTTCTACGTGTCGCAGAGCCTTGGCGGGCACCCGGTTCGATCGGGCGCTCATTCTGGTTGAGTTGAGGGAGTTGTCCGGGCGGTCGTCAACCCACCGATTGAGGTCTAGGCATTTGCAACCTGCCCGTAGGGCAACCGGACTCTTTCAACGTGTCCTCTCGTCGCCAGTGGCAGATTGGACAGGGACTGATTGACGTGCAGACGCGTCCTCAGATATTCCGGCCCGAAATAATGCTCCAACTGTTCATCTTCGGACTGCGCCGTGGGGGCTCCGTCGATAAGGTGACACGACATCGCCCAGGCGCGGTGGGCGTAATCAAAGACATCGGCACGCACAGCGGCCGTTTGGTACGTGTTCCAGTTTTCCTGATTGAAGGTCAACGTAGCTGGTCTGCTCGCAGTCTGAGTTTCGGGCCTGACATGGTGGTCAGCGTGACGGTTCCCGTCGGTTGCAAGGGTGGTTAGCGCATTTTCGACCGTTCTGTGCTTGGCATATCCTTCGTGGTTAAGCGATTCGTGTTGATTTAGGCGTTTCGATTATTGACCAAGCATCGCGGGAAATTGCAACGTTCCAGCCAGATTGGTAATATCCAGCCAGATTCGTAATATATTGATACGTGCGTATTCAAGTCGGGCACGTTGTGTTTGCAATGATGTTGTTTCCACATCATCTGACGCATATTGCGTTTGATTCCGCCACAATTGCACATGATGTTGCATATCCGTCATGGAGTTTAGACCGCGAATGAACCTGCCGAAAATATCCGCGCGAAGCATTGCGCAGCGCATCTGGAGCTTCGGCGGAGAGAACCCGGAGGAACTTCGATACGCGGCGACGGTGTCGATCTGGCTCCGTTGGATCTTTGTTACCGGGGCCCTCGTCGAGTCCAGCTATCGGGTCGAATACTGGTCTCTCAGCCACATTCTCAACTCGGTCTACGCGTTGGGACTCATGGCCCCGCATGCGTATGTCCTGCGGAAAATGCGCGCCGACGGAAAGGTGGATGTGCGTTTGCTGCTCGCCTTGAGCGCGATTGACGCCGCCGCGCTCGCGTTCACGATGTCGATGTCCGGCGGATTCGACAGCCGCTACTTTGGCATGTACTATCTTGCGGTCGCGCTTTTCGCCTGGGTCTTCACATCGACCCACCTGGTGCTCCTTTGGACGACGATGCTGGCCGCGATCTATGTGTTCCTGTGCCTGACGGTGGGAGACGGCATCGTGTTCGGCCAGCAGGAGGAGAAGGAGCTGTTCTACAGGCTATTGACGCTGTACTCGGTGGCAGTGTCGGTCAATCTGATCACGAGATTCGAACGGACGCGGAGACTGGCGGCGGCCGCAAGGGAGCGGGAGTTGAATCGTCAGCGCATCGAGATGTCGCAGACGATCCACGACACCACGGCGCAATCGGCGTACACCCTCGGGCTGGGCCTCGAGGAGGCGATCGAGATGGCGGATGCCGACCCTGAACTCGTCAGCAAGTTGGAGGCGATGTGGGAGATGTCCAGATCGACGATGTGGGCGCTCAGACATCCGATAGACGGCGGGCCGCTGTTCAGCGACGGCAGGCTGAGCGAAGTCCTCGAGGACCATGCCGACACCTTCACCACGATCACGTCGATTTCGGCGAAGCTGGTGCTGCACGGAACCGAGCCGCAGCTGTCCGCCATCACGCGAAGCCTGCTCTTCTCCATCGCCCACAACGCTCTGACCAACGCTCTTCGACATTCCGGCGCAGACACCGTCACGATCACGCTCGACTTCGGGTCGGACGGTCTTAGAATGTCAGTGTTCGACGACGGGTCCGGTCTGCCGGAAGACTACGCCACCCACGGCTACGGCTTCAGGAACATGAGGATCGACGCGGAGCGCATGAGCGGTAAACTGGAAGTGGAATCCAACGGCGGCGGAACGACCGTCAGTTGCTCCGTGGCATACGAATCAGTGCCCTACGAGCAGAATCCAGGAGGCTCATAGGTGTCCGCAGAAACAAAAATCAGCGTGATGATAGTCGACGACCACGTCATCGTGCGGGAGGGGATCGCGGAGGTGCTGGAGCGCTCGGGCGAATTCGATGTCATCGGACAAGCGGGCGACGGGGAGGAAGCGGTGATTAAAGTCCGGGAGCTGAAACCGGACGTAGTGATCATGGACATTCTGCTTCCCGAGAAGAACGGAATCGAAGCCTGCCGTGAAATAACGGCCGCCATGCCGGACACGCGGGTCCTCATGTTGACCGCGTCCAACAACCAAGGCGCAATCGCGCAGTCGGTGAACGCAGGGGCATCCGGGTATCTTCAAAAGTATTCCGGCAAGGATATGCTTTTGTCCACCGTTAGGGAGGTCGCGCACGGGGAGTTCCGTGTCCAGGGAGAGGCGGCGAGGCGGTTTTTCGCGGGCATTTCCGACGGTCCCAGCCCGGTTCCGCCGAGCGGGCTTGACCGTCTGACCGCACGCGAGCGCGAGATACTCAAGAAGTTCGCCCAAGGCAGGTCGTATGCAGAGATTGCCGAGGTGCGGGGCAACAACCCCATGACGGTCAGAAACGCGGTCTACGCCATACAGCGCAAGCTGGGCCTGGGTACCAGGCAGGAGCTTGGGGTTTGGGCGGCGCGCAGCGGCCTGCTGGACGACGACGAACTGGCATGAGCCGAAAGCGGAGCGTCCTTCTCGCTGAGGGAGCGACAGAGCGGCCTGGAAGGCTTGGATTTTCCGAGGATTGTTCATTCTCGCGAAACCCCGGCGAATTTTCGTGGCCTGTTTTGCCTGAGCAGGCGCGTGGCCGCAGTCTTACGCGGACTGCTTTAATCTCTCCTCCGCATCCTGAACCGGCATCTCCCGACGCCCGAACGGCACCCCCCGTGCCCAGTTCGCAACCAGCGTCTCGTTTAGCGGTGTTCCCTTAATATTCTCGCCTGCTCGCATAAGGTGATATGTGCCTGTTCACAGTCGGACAATTCCTGAATCGATCTAGTCCTCAAAAAAATCGGTTCGGAGTTGCGTTCCGGAAATTAGTGCTTCGCCGGTGGCCCGGCCCGCTGTTCCCGTTGGGCGACCATCAATCGCCCTGTGAGGTTACAAACCCTTGCCGCAATAACCGGCAAACCACCCCCTCCCCGATTGCGACCAGTCAGGGCGTCACCAGTTTCGGCGCAACAACAGCACGTCGACAGCGCGCCGCGATAACGGGTACAGAACTGCGTCTGGCAGTCAAAGGCGGCAGTCGCAATCGCTTCCATCGTCAATTCACGTACGGCGCCTTGAGCCGAACCTTCGGTGCTGTCCGCTTGATGATGCCGCTAACAACGGCACTCTAGAGACGTCCCAACATCGACACCTGGTTGCGTGTGCATGTCGCGGCCTCCCTTTCAGTGGTTGTTGCGGTTAACGCCGGTGGTTTATAGCGTGCAGAAACCGGCGAACATCGACGATCAGATCGAACGACCGCGCTCAACTTCCGTCGGGCGTGGCGACCGCGTTGTCTCCTGCCGGCAATGACCTCCCAGACTCGCGGTGCGATCTCGTCGCATACGAGCGTCGGGCAATCCCGCATCAGGAAGTCGCACCGTGCGCCAAACACGAGAACGCCTGGAATCGCCCAGACCCAGCGCACTGGTTTAATCGACGTGACGGCCTCCCGGCGCTTTGCCGCCCAAGCGGCCGAAGAAGCGAGACAACACCTGGAGCGGATGGCGTCGGAACGCTTGCAGGCAGGGACGGCCGTTGACGGTCTGTTTAAGGCAAAGGTTGTCGACAATTCCGCCGATTGATCGCTTCAGGGCCGCGGGCGGTGCCCGTTCGTTCCGAGCCGCAACCGCGAGAATCCATCGTTGCCAATCCGAAACGTGATGAACAGGGGCCGGTCGTGTCAACGCCGACAGTCGCGTTGCCAATCGACGCCGATGTTGGACCTTGTACCGATCAGCCTGCCGGTTGGTTTGTGGTGTCTCGCGAGCGGCACATGCAAATCCGCGCCGGCACCCCTGTTGACCATTCCTCTCCGCCCGACGTCTCGAGTTCCTTGCTTGAGAATCGGGACGTCGGGCTCTGCGTCGACTCGTACGCGTGAAGCCCGTTTCGGGCGATCCCATCGCGAAGCTTGACGACCTGACACAGCGGACAGCACCCCGTTCACACGCTGCAAGTTCGTTGCAGGTCGGCTATCCACTCCTCGATATCCGTTCGCAGCCAGCGCACGGCTCTTCCGTTTGGACCGCCGACTTTTAGCGGCGCGGGGAACTGGCCCGTTTTGACCAGACGCCAAAGAGTGGATCTGGACATGCTCGTCGTTTCGAGCACGTCGGCGATTCGGAGAAGCTTCTTCTCCACAGTTGTCGGAGTCGTCATTCGACTCTCCCTTTCTCGCTCGGCGGTCCGTCGCACCCTGGAGTCGGCTACCCGTCGCGCCTCGCGTTCAATTTGCGGTTGTGCTTTGTTTGCGGTTGTGCTCTGTTTCCAATAATTTCAGTGAGCGCGGCTGCCGTCAATAGCGTTCGGAGCGTTCTAATTCCGGTCGACCGGCGCACATGCGATCCGGTTCGAGCCGTCATCGCGGGTGCCGACTTCCACGCTACGGACATTCTCAAGATTTCGGCAGAGCCGCCATCGGCAGGTTTCATGCGTTCGCGTCGAAGACCACGAAGTCCCAGGAGCGGTTGCGGAACCGACAGGGATGAGCCGCCGTGGAGCGCGACGAGTCTCGGCACAGACCATCCTGAAGCGCTGGTTCGACCGCCCTTTGCGACCCGCGCTGAATCCGGTTCGGGTCTCTGTCGACCCTTTTCGCGACGTGGTCTGTCGGATTTTCCCAGGAAAAACGACGGTGTTCCGCGAAAATCCGAAACCGACCGGTTGCTCGAGAATTACTTTTCGCGTCGAGCGGACGTTGGTGCGTCTCGATTTTTGGACGACTCGCACCCGGGATGTCGGCTCGCACGCGTGGTCTCAAACAAAATCGGGACATGGCCGCGATTCCGCGGGCTCGTGCGCCAGCCTCTGACTTGTGAACGACACGTCGAGTCGTCCAGCATCGCGACGCGCGCTGCCTCTGATTCCTTCGATCCTCGCGGGCGTCGAATTTTGCTCCGAACGAGACCGGCGCGGCGACGACGATGGTGAACGGGCGAGAGGGAGGCCCGAGAATCGTCGCGCCGACAGCATCGAACTTTTCATGTGACTGCGCGCGCCGTCACGTGAAAGCCGCGCGTTCCGAACGGGTCGCACGGTGTTCAACCTTCCGATCATCGATCTGGTCCGGCGCGACGAGTCGGTTGTGATACGTCGGCTGAGCGTCCGTGCGCCGCCGGTTTTGGATTCGCGCCGCGCCCCGTCACGTACTGGGCGCGGACTCGCTCACATGCGCGCACAAACGCGCGCACGCGAACTTCCTCCTGGAATCCTGTTTCGGATTCGTCGGCGACAAACGTGATGGACGGGCACCGGAGCCGACCATTTTCATCGCCCACGATGATCGGCGGAGCTGGACCTTCGAATGTGCCGCGTGGTCGTTCGTCTGTCGAAACATCCCGCCGTGCCGCCGCATGATTTTGTTCGTTCGCCCGGTCAGATGGAATTCGGCGAAGGTCCGATTTCGGCGCGAAGCCCGACGGAACCGCTGCCGAAGAGCGTCGTGTCCTTCGACGAAAGGCCGCATCGCCGGAACCAGTGGTTCGGGCTGGGCAAGAGAACTTGCATAAGCTTTCAACCGTCGCAACGCAAGTTCAGGCAATGGTCCTCGCTGTCAGGATCGTACGGTCTCGGAGATGTACTCGGCCCAAGCCTCCATCACGCCACGCCGGCGTTCGAAAAGATCGCTGCGGAAATAAGCCCCCTCGACGCCTCGAACAGTATGCGCCAGCGCCGCCTCCGCAATCTCCCCGGCTTGCTCCGCATCGGCGCACCGGTCCCGGAAAGAGCTTCTGAAACCAGGTGGAACCTCTTGAACACCAGATTCCCGGAGCAGCTTGCTCGAATCGGAATCCGACATGATCGACCCGTCCCAGACGGAGACGCCGATCTGGATCCATCCGCGTTTTCCTCGGATTCCCTTAGAATCTCCTCCACCCTTCCGCTGAATTTAATTTGATGTTCACGAGATGCTTTCATCCTGGCCTCAAGCACAATCCAGTTGCCGCGCCGCAGATCGACTTCATCCCACTTCGAACCTCTCAGGACCGTGCCGCGGTCGACGTCGGAAACTCCAAACACAGCTTGATCAACGGTCAACCAAAATCAAATACCCTCGCCGACCGATCGTTGTTCCGTCCTCGGAGCGATGCAGCGACCGGCGACGACGTTTGGGGCCCGCATTTCCAGGCGGCAACGCGTTACGCGCGTCTCCCGCCGGGTTGCTCGCGGCGCCATCACGGTCTTCTCGTTACATTCAGGCGTTGAAATCCCTGGCACTTCTGCGGAGGTGACAGCAGACGCCATTTGATCTCCCAACCTTGGCATACCGTGCTCCGCAGTGATGCGCGCTGCTGATTGGCACCGTCCCGTCGTCGCCGGGTGGATGGCCGTCGACATCTCGACGGCCGCACAGAAAGTCGGGGTGCTCGCGGCCTCGAAATCCAGCTACGGATCTCGGCCCTGCGTTGCGGCACCGGCATTGCCGAGAGACGCGTCACGCGCGGCCGCCAGCATTGCAACCGGATGCGGGCACAACCCTTGGCGGAACTTTTCGGGTCGATGCGCAGGCTTTACGACCATGGTTCTGCCAAACCTCCGACCTGACAGGGATCGACATAGATGCTCAGCCCGGGGCCAACGCGCGGTCCAAGGTTTCGTCTTGGCGGCAAAGATGCTTGATGATTGCCGGCCATCGAAACACGACGCAACCGCTACGGTCTAGAGTCGTCGACGTGTGCGGGACAACGGCATCGACATCGATTCATCATCGGCGGCGCGGGGCTCGATCTGTGCGAAAGGCGTCTCCGATTGCCTGGCCGCTCGGGAATCCCGGTTTCCCGAATCGCATCTGTCGCACCAAGAAGTATCGGATGGGTTCACAAATAACCATCTCGCGCGGCGCTTCAACTAGTGGTATCGCAAGTGGTAACGTGGTTTGTGATTAGGATTATTCAAACTAAAAACAGTACATTAGTGGTGGGGGAGGCGGAGTCGAACCCGCACGGCCTAAGCCACATGCTCCTAAGGCATGCCCGTCTACCATTCCGCCGCACGACTGATCACCGGGACCGGACACAGCAAGGTGGCTGAATCGCCTGAGTGGTTTATGCAAGTGCCTTCCAGCGGGCTGCCGTTCGGTAGCGACCCGCGTATACGAAGGCCAACAAGCGACTTAACGGTGTCGGCACCAGGCAAATGAACCGGTACGGTGCCGAACGCACCGAACGTAGAGAAGGTCCAAGACGCGAAACCCAAGATATTAAGGGGTTGTCCTGCGCTCAACCTCTGCAGTTCCCGCAGGGGTTGGCTGGTCCGGCTGTTTCCACTTAGCGGGAGGATTACAAGGTGGCCGGCAATCCTCAATATCCAGCATGCCAGGGGTTCGCTCACCAGCATGATGTCCTGGAGGTACACGTCGTCCGGTGCCTTAATGACGTAGTCGCCGATAGCGCTTTCCTCAAGTGGATCCGCGATCCGTTGACGGATGGGCGTCAAGGCCTCGCCCCGTATATAGGAACATCCGCCGCGAGGCCCCAGCAGCGAGAACAAGGCGAGATACCCTGACTTTAGTGAAGACGCGGCGACGGCCTTACCGTTGGGGATCGCAATGCTCATCGTGAAGCTTTGTGATTCGGTGTTCTCCAAGTTCCGGAAATCCTGCATCGAGTATCCAGCGAAGGGCTGTGTTAGCGCCTTGCCGTCGGGAGGCAGCATGAATGTGTCGCGTTTCCCGAGGATGTCAACCGTGACACCGAACCGGTCACGCGCTGTCATTGCGGCTGCCTGATCGATGCCTCTCCCGGCTTGGGAGTTGCAGTTTCCGCATGTGAGACACCGAGCTTGACCGCCAAGGGCTTTGGTAGGAACGTGCTCCAGCGTGACCTTTCTGCCGGACGATGCCTGGTCTCGGGTGAAACCCGTCAAGCAGATCGGACAAACGGTGTTGCCGCGATCGTACAGGTTGAGGCGCTTGTTTCTGCCAGATTTTCTAGACATGCCGGAGTCACGGACCATGAAATAGGTTCACAGGCAAGGAGACGGTCTCTACAGACGGTTCACGTGTCCTGTATTGACCTAGCCGTATCTCGAAGATGGTTCTGTCTACCATACCCCTTTGTGGGGGAGGCGGGATTCGAATCCGCACGGCCACAGCCACATGCTCCTAAGGCATGCGCGTCTACAATTCCGCCACTCCGCCACTCTCTCAAAGGTACTTTTGAACGCCTACTCGTAGATGTTCGACATCTGCCAGGCGTCGAGCGATTCCAGGATGGCGGCGGAGCCTTGGGCTCGCAGCAAGGTAGTCACGAAGAACGGCTTCAAAAGTCCATGTTCGCACTCATGTCCTCTATGTAATCTCGATAATCAACGAATGACTGCATGTCACTTTCAGAAGCCATCGCTGAATCGTACACGCCGCTCTTCGCTTCGGTCAGTATTGTAGACAAGCGGTTATCAAGGAAAATCCAAGCCGGGGCCAAAGGTCCCGCCCTAAGGTGCGCAATAAACTCATTGATCGACTTTATCGAATCGGCGTCCGGGAAACGGTTTGAACCGCTAAGCCGTCGATGTGGCAACATCACGGGCACTGCACCGGCCGCAGAATGGAACTTAAATGCCTTGCCGTTTTTTCCGAACGAACCGTGAGCCACGAAGTTACGAACTTGGTTCCGGATCGCCAAGAGATCATCATAGTGGCGCTTGGTTTCGGGATTTTGTAAGTCCAGAGCTGCCTTGAATTTATCTTGCCAATTTTTGGCGGCGAGCTCGTCTACCTCTACACCTGTTGTGCAATTTCCTTGCAGGATTGCAAGATGTATGAACACGTGTTCAGTCCAACTGAAAAAACTTTCGATTGTAGCAATCGCCAACCATTCCGTCTCGCGGTACAACTGATAACTACCCGAGTTGAATTGTTCGCCGTCGCCTTCGGTGCGCTTGGATTCGAACAATCCAAGAAAGAACTCGAATCGATCAAACAATCCCACGGAATCGTTGTAAACGTTGACTTTCGAGCCTTTCAGTGATTCATCTGCACGCCAATCGAAGTAGGGGCGCGCCGCACTGACTCCTTGCTTGACGAGCCGAACGATTTTCTTCGCGTCTTCCTCGCATTCGCTGCCACCACTAGAAAACACTCCCAGTCCCATTTTCCTGTGTTCGATTATGTAGGTGCGACCTTCGAAATCGACAGGTAGCGACCAAGCAACCTTTTCGCCTCGTCCGAGGTGCCGAAAACCTAGGAGATCGACCAACATGAAATACACCAGATAATAGTCCGGCAATTTCCTTCCCGCGTTCGTGCGCGTCCCGAAGAAGCATGGAGAACTGCTTGATTTGAGAGGGCTGATTGCGTGAAGCGTACGAGTTTTAATTTGACTGATGTCCACAGCAGTAATCCTTAGTAAAATGCTTACTGCATTGCTGATGGGCGAGTGAGTTGCGCTCAAGTGGCGGGGCTCGACCTCGATGCCGTGAACGTACCTTCGACCCATCAAACTATCGGATCTCGTCGTTTCACCTAAACCGAAGTTTCGGATGTCATCGCGCGCAACACCCGTTAGATGGTCTGTACCCCTGGTGGGGGAGGCGGGATGCGAACCCGCACGGCCTAAGCCACATGCTCCTAAGGCATGCGCGTCTACCATTCCGCCACTCCCCCGCTCTCTCAATGGTACTTTCGGACGCCTAATCGTAGATGTTCGACATCTGCCAGGCGTCGAGCGATTCTAGGACGGCGGCGGAGCCTTGGGCTCGCAGCGACACGCCGACGTGTCGGTGAAGATGCTTGGCTGACATCTGGTGATACGCACTGTTGCATCCGCGCTTGAGGTTTACCCGGAACGACTCGATGCCATTGCGATCCTGTCCATCCACGTGCTCTTCGACGGAGTGCTCAACGGCCTGATGCGGTAGAGGTACACCCTCGTAGGAACCATGCTCGTCGGTGCAGACCACCGCATCGACTTCGGTGTCGACTGCTACGAACCCCTGCAAGGTGTGCTTGTCGGCGGTGTCTGCCACTTCCGCAGCAACCATGCCGCTGTCACGGTCTTTCATGCCCACCGCAGCCGTCTCGCCGACGGTGCCACGTCTGGCGTGAATCTTCTTGGACTCGTGCTCGTCGCGTTCTTGTCTTTCGCCAGCGAGCGTCACGACCCGTCCGACCGCGTTGCAGACGCTTGGGACGTCGGAGCACGCCGGCTCACCGACACAGCCTTAACGACGGCATCCGCCTGATACCCTGTTTCGGTGTCGTGTCCTGAACGGCTGCGTCAAATCAACGGCCCGCACGTTGTTCCTCCGTGAAGGGCGATGTCTCGCCGCTTCACGGCAATCTAATTGTCGCGATAGTCGACACGCGTCAGCCAACTCCATTCGGGGAGCGGGCGGCACCAAATGCCGGAAAGACGGCGTCGCTTGCACGCACCGCGGTAGTTGGTGGCTCGGCATTGGGCTGCGACTCCAAAGCCCATGAAAGTTGCGTTGCCGCCGATGGGACTGGGGTGGCGGTTTCGGCCCATGGCTTGGACCGGGTGCGCCCTGCCGCCGATCGCAGGCTCGCGGAAGAAATTTTGGAACGCGGCGGGTGTACGGTGTGCGAACATCCGGTTGGTGCCAAGCCTGTCCGCCGGGCTTTTGCATGCCGTGACCCAGCTCCACCAAAACATCTTGATTCTCAGTTTGAATAATCCTAGTCACAAAAATTGTTACCACTTATCGAAGCGCTGCGCGAGATGGGCATTTGTGAACCCGTTCGACACCTCTTGGTGCGACAGATGCGATTCGGCAACCCGGGATGCCCGAGCGGTCAGGCGATCGTAGACGCCTCTCGCGCAGATCGAGCCCCGCGCCACCGATCATGAATCGATGTCGATGCCGTTATCCCGCACTCGTCGGCGACTCTAGACCGTAGCGGTTGCGTCGCGTTTCGATGGCCGGCAATCATGAAGCGCTTTTGCCGCTAAGACGAACCTTGGACCGCGCGTTGGCTCCGGGCTGAGAACCTGTGTTGATCCCTATGAGGTCGGAGGTTTCGCAGAACCATGGTCGTAAAACCTGCGCATCAACCCAACAAGTTCCGCCAAGGGTTCTGCCCGCATCCGGTTGCAATGCTGGCGGCCGCGCGTGACGCGTCTCTCGGCAATGCCGGCGCCGCAACAGAGGGCCGAGATCCGCGGCTGGATTTCAATGCCTCGAGCACCCCGACTTTCTGTGCGGCCGTCGAGATGTCGTCGGCCATCCACTCGGCGAGCCGACGGGACGGCGCCGACAGCGCCAATCAGCAGCGCGCATCGCTGCGGATCACACTATGCCAGGGTCGGGAGATCAAATGGCGTCTGCTGTCACCTCGGCAGAAGTGCCTGGGATTTCAACGCTTGAATGGAACGAGAAGACCGGGACAGCGCCGCGAGCAACCCAGCGGGAGACGCGCGTAACGCGTTGCCGCCTGGAAATGCGGGCTCCAAACGTCTTCGTCGGTCGCTGCATCGCTCCGAGGTCGGAACAGCGATCAGTTCGGCGAGATGATTTGATGACGGTTGGTCGTTGATCAAGTTGTGTTTGGAGTTTCCGACGTCGACCGCGGCACGATCCCGAGAGGATCGAAGTGCGATGAAGTCGATCTGCGGCGCGGCGATTTGATTTGCCTGCGGCCAGGATGAAAGCATCTAGTGAATATCGAATCAAATTCAGCTGAAGTGTGGAGGAGATTCTGAGGGAAGCCGAGGAAATCGCGGATGGATCCAGATCGGCGTCTCCGTCTCGGGCGGGTCGATCATTGTCGGATTCGGCTTTGAGCAGGCTGCTCCGGGAATCTGGTGTTCAAGAGGTTCCACTGGGTTTCAGAAGCTCTTTCCGGGACCGGTGCGCCGATGCGGAGCGAGCCGGGGAGATTGCGGAGGCGGTGCTGGCGCATACTCTTCGAGGCGTCGAGGGAGCTTGTTTCGTGAGGGATGGTTTCGGGCGCCGACGAGGCTTGATCGAGGTACGGGCCGACTGCATCGCAGGGTCCGCATCGGCGTCTCCTTCTCGGGCGGTTCGATCATTGTCGGATTCGGCTTTGAGCAGGCTGCTCCGGGAATCTGGTGTTCAAGAGGTTCCACTCGGTTTCAGAAGTTCTTTCCGGGACCGGTGCGCCGATGCGGAGCGAGCCGGGGAGATTGCGGAGGCGGTGCTGGCGCATACTCTTCGAGGCGTCGAGGGAGCTTGTTTCGTGAGGGATGTTTTCGGGCGCCGACGAGGCTTGATCGAGGTACGGGCCGACTGCATCGCAGGGTCCGCACGAACCTGACGGCGCGGACCATGGTCGCGGCTCGCGCTGCGACGGTCGACGGCGACTGCAGATCTCGCACCGTGCCGGAACCGTCGGCCCGGACGAAGCGGCCTTTCGTCGCGAAGTTGCCATGCTCAAGGCGGTGATTCCGTCCGATCTCGCGCCGAAAACGGATCATTTGCGGATCCGAGCAGTCCGAGGCGGGGGAGCGAACATCGCACGGGCGGCCCGGCCAGCAGTCGATTCGACTGGCCCCATGCGACGGGTTCGACCCGGTCGCCCAGCTCCGTTCGACAACCGTCGGAGACGAAAAAGGGCGGCTCCGACGCCCGCCCGCCGCGGCTGACGTCGCCGCGCCTGAAGAAAGAATTCCAGAGCGAAGCTCGCGTGCGTGAGCGTGCCCCCGCGCGCGTCGCGCGAGCGTGCTCAGGGGCGCGCGAGGGGACGCGCTTGCTGCGTATGTCCTCGCGGCGCGAAACAGAAACACGTTGCAGCTCGGGTGTTCAGACGGCATGTCCCGACCGACACGCCGCGCCGGACCAGATTGATCATCGGACGGTTGATCGTATTGCGACACACATTCGAACCGCGCGGCTCTCGCATGCTGGACGACCCGGTAGAGCCACACGTCCGACGCTCTCGACCCGGCGGCCTTCGGATGTGCCGCTCGCCCGGAACACTCGTCGGTGCCGTTCCGATTTCCTTCAGAGCCGATCTCGACGTCTTCGAAAGTCCAAACAGCCGGACGGCTGCGCGTGGCGATGCTGGACGGTTCGACGTGTCCATCGATCGTAGGAGGCTGGCCCACGCGTCCGCGACGCCGGCGCCCGAGCCTGCGGTCTGCCGGAAAGCACGCGTGCGAGTCGACATGCGGGATGCGAGTCGAATGTGTCGGTTGTTCAGCTCGCGGATTCATCGAAGCGTCGGCGTCTCGGAACTGTCGCGTCGGGATGTTGAAGGTGGGCAATCGTTTCAGTCCGTGCAGGACAGGTCTATTTGGAGCGATTGCGGGTCCGCTCGGGCGAATGCGACTGGTATGCGGGAAAATCCGGCGTCGTCAAACTTGTTGGAACGCGCCGCGATGACTTGTAAAGTGCCGCGTGTGCTGTAACGCTGGTAACTAGAAAGCGCAAGCTTCGGTTCTCATGGAGCGAACCGAAGCAAGTAAAACATTTGAACGCTGGGCTTGACGGGCATTCGGCTCCGGGATGCATCGGACCAGCGTTTTGATCGAGGTGGCTGACATGGCCGGAACGATGAATGAAAACAAATTCCTCAGAATGGCGGAGGTCGTCGACAGGACGGGCCTGTCGAGGTCGACGATTCTGCGGCGCGTCGAGGGGGACGAGTTTCCCGCGCCGTTGAGGCTTGGCGGGGAGAAGAGTCGTGCGGTGGGTTGGCGCACCGACGACCTCTACAGATGGATGGACGGGTTGACTCGGGATTGATGGAGGCGTTCGCCTCCCGGCCCAATCCTTCCGGTCACCCGGATTGCCGCTGGAATCGCAGGTGGCAGACGCGATCCGCAACATGACCTGCAGTGCGATGTCCCGAAATCCGAACCGGGATTCGGGGCGTCGCACGGGTCTGAAGGGCCATCGGAGATGTCGGCGGGGACTTGCGTTCGATGCCGCGATTGGACTCCAATCGTTGATGCGATCGAATTGGGAACTCAACACCGACGCAACTTGCGACAAACGCGTCTGACGTTGGGGTTGGCGGAGCACCCGTCCGCCCGTAAAGAACGTCGCGTTACGTGTTCGCATTCGTATCTTGGTCTGGGTCACGACGAGTCCGTAGCCTGCACGGTCTCGAGGGCAGCTATCCGGCTTCCACCGTTGTATGAATTGACCGACCTTTTCGAAACGGTTGAAAACGGATCGTGAGGATTATAGAACGTGCCGCGCGACCTGCGGTTCCCAAAACACGTCGAGTGAAATCACCATCGGCACTATCGTGGGTTTTTGAGGTGCGTTGAGTGGTGTCAGCGGCAAGTTGGTCTAAGCCGAGGCCACGTTCGAGTCATTGAAGGTAGCCGAAGCGATAAGGGACGTCGATGCAGCTACTTGTGAGATCGCCCGGCATTTGATGCGCGCGGCGACATTCAGCAGGTTGCCCGCTACTCGAAACACCCGAGACGACGACAACTTCGCTGCGTAGTCTCGGCATTTCCGTGCCAAAATCTTGACTCAATTAGTCCGGTGGTTTTTACCTGCCGTCGTTCCAGGTGAGAGACTCTTTCGCGGTCTGTGACATTACGCCGGCCATGACCGGCGTCTACGCCGCGCCCGCGCCCGCAACCGCAACGCTGATGCTCCCAACACCGCCGTAACGGCTCCGGCCAGCATCAACCACAACACCCAACCCTGGGCAAGTGATGCTCTGCCGGTATCTGGCAGCGGACCCTCGTCGACGACCTCCTCGCTCGGATCCGCAACCTCCGGCGGCGATCCAACCTTGCCGACCGCAACCGTCGCAGGCAGCGTCGACAGCTTGCCGCACACCGAGACCCCGTCCGGTGTGATCTTCACAGAAGTCGAGAGCACTGTCGTGTCGCCGCCGTCGTCCGCGGCGGTCAGAAAGATCTCCGCGATGTTTCCGCGGAGCTCCGCCGGCAACGGGACGCATGCTGTGACCGCTTCGGCAAGACCGTAGTCCGAGACCGCTTCACCGCTAGCATCGACTGCCGAGATCACGTACTTGAGACCACCCAACGTGTAACGATGCCACGTCATTCCGACGTTCGAAGCCTCGCCAATCGGCGTCATGCTTACGCCGATGTACTCGCCGTTTGAAACGGCACCGGCGCCCGCTACGAGCGAGTAACCGTCCCCTGCGAAGAACCCGCCCTCCACCGGAGTAAACACCGCATAGGCGACGCCCTCCGAATCGGACAGGGTCTCAGGTATCACGCCCGGCGGGTTGACCGGTGCCGTTACGATGATTGGTGCCGTCGCACGCCGCACGACCGTGACTTCGATCTCCGCGCTGCAACGCGCTTCATGCTCTTGGGGAGTCTCGTCCTCCTGCTGCGCAAGACAGTCCGCAGAGTCCACCAGACTCGCCGTGACCGTGACCGTCCCCGGATTGCTTGGCGCCACGAACGTCACCTGACGGTCGTTCGCAACCCCGTCGCGCCACTCGCGACGGATGCGTCCCTCCTCGAATGTCCCGCCGCCGCTCGAAGACCACGTGACCTCCGGACGCCCGTCAGCAGGAGCCTTGTCGGCTAAACCGTTGTCCGACAGTCCTTGGCGACCCCACACCTCCACGGACAAAACCACTTCGTCGCCCGCGCTCAACTTCACCGAACGTATCGACGGCTCTATCCGACCGATGCGCGCGATGGATCCTCCTCCGCCGCCGGAGAAGAACGTCACGCCGTCCGGAAGCGACGTCGTCCTGAAGATCGTCTGGGCGACCGCCATGGGCGCAGATTCGGCCCGATCGTCCGACGGGGGCCTGCTACTCCCCAGCCATGTCTGCACCTCGTACTCGTTGTCCGGTTGCAACCCTCGGATGTCGAACGTCACCATCATCTCGCCGGCCTCCACCGCCTTGCTCTGCACATCGCTCCACACGCCTGGGTTCAGACTCCGGTAACGCATGTTCACTACCGTCCCCGGTTCCGGGTCTTCCAACTCGACGATCACCGGCGTGCTGTCCGCCAGAATGTTCCCGAATCGCACTTCACTGATACACGACTGTTCCGATGGCATCGCCGTAGTCTCGCGAGACCAGACCATATTGCCGTTGCTGTCCAAACCAAGCACTCGGATCGTGTAGGACACCCCGTTGGCCAATGACGTTAGCGTAAACGAGGTCGCGTCGGGCAGGGCGGTGACGGATCTCGCGGTGGAGTACTGTTGTTCGCCGGACCGCCATTCAATGCGGTAAGAATCGATCGTGACGCCGTCGGCCGTCGGCGAGTTCCACGTCAACCGCACCTCTCCCTCGCAGGACGATCTCTGCAGGAACGACGAGTCGTCTCGAACCGCGGTTCCGTCCTCGATCACAGTGATGATTACGTCATCGATCTCGAGGTCGTCGTAGATGTCGCCTGACGAAACGTGCGAGATGGTGGCGGTCTCGTTGTTAGCGTCAGAGTCTCGCACGCCCGTGACCGTGATCTTTTGGGGTTGGTCCCAATCTGAGTTCCTGAACGTCAGTCGTCCGGGGGCAACGCTGACCTTCCCGACGTTCGAGGAAGTAACGACGATGGTGACGTTTGCCTGCGGCTGCGATTGCAGGTTCACGTTGTATGTTCCGGTTCGTCCTTCGGTGACGATCAGGCTCATCGGTTCGATCGTGACCCCGGCCTCGGTCGTCTCCTGCACATCGACGGTCATGACAACTTCTGGCGCGGATCCGGTGAAGTTTGCGCCCGCTGCGGTGTGACGTATCGTCCCGGTGTCTTCCACCGCGTCGTTGTCCTCAGCGACGCGGACCGTTACGGTCTGGGCAGTGCTCCAATTGGAGGTGGTGAACTCCAGTTCCAACTCGGTGACTTCGTTGTTCGAATCGTCGACGAGTCTGATGTCGGGGTTGGACCCGACGGTGATGGTGACGGTGACGTCCCCGCCGACGGGCAAGGTGTCTAGCACAACCGTGTAAGCGCCGCTGTTGCCTTCGATAATGTTCAGAGATTCGCTAGACGTCGAGAACGTTGGGGCGTCGTCGTCGTTGATGGTCACTTGGATGGAGTCGGCGGTGACACTATTGGCGCCATAATCCGACCCCGAAACGGCGTGGGTGATCGTCACGATGTCCTGTAGCGCATCCCCGTCTTCGGCCGGTGCGGCAACAGCCACACGCTCGAATTCGTTCCAGTTGGTAGCGTCGAATTCGACTTCGTACGAGGCGACGGTCTGCGCGGTGCCTGGGTCGACGACGGCTAATTCGTCGGTGTTCGAGGTCGTTACCGTCACGGTGACGGCGCCGTCCGTCCCGTCAGTGTTGATGGGTTTGGTTGCCAGTTTGATGAAGTACTCGACTTGGCCGAATCCCTCGCCGATGGAGAAAGTGGGGTTGGTCGGGTTTTCGACACCGCCGACTTGCAGGATGACGCCCCTGACGTTTTGGTCGCTCACGGTGACATTAATGGATTCGGCGGTTACACTGTTGTCGCCATAGTCTGCGCCAGAGACGGTGTGTTCGATGGTGGTGGTGTCATCGGCGGCGTCTTCGTCGGTCGAAGCGCTGACGATGGCCGTCTGAGGTTGATTCCAGTTGGCGATGTCGAACTGCAGCGCCGTCTCGTCAATAGTGATGTCGTCGGTGGCAGCGCCGTCGTCGATGGTGATCGTGACCTGGCCGGTGGGTTCGGTGCCGAGCTTCACCGTGTACGCGAGCGATCCTCCTTCGTTAAAGGTAAAGGGATCGGGCGCGTCGATCAAGACTTCGCGGGTGTCGGAGTCGGTGATGTTGACATCGACGCTTGGGAGCGACGTGCCAGAGCCATAGCTGCCGCCGCCCTGGGTGTGGGTGATTTCCGCCGAATCGTTACCTGCGCCGTCGTCTTCGGCCACGCGCACCTCGACCGACTTTGTAACCGTCGGCGTCGCCACCGGGATACTTCCACTCCAATCGCTCGGACGGAACGTCAGAACCGTCGGGTTGACCGTGACATCGGTGTTGTTCGGGACCGCTATCGTAACGTTGACGTTACCGCCCGTCGGCGCCGCGGTCAGCGACACGTCGTAGGTCGCCGTCGCGACCGAACCGTCGCCTTCCGTAATGTTGAGAGCCGTCTCGCTGATCGTCACACCCTCGGTGTCGTCGTCCGTCACCGTCACGCTGCTTTGCCCAACCGAAAGGTTGTTGTAGTTCGCGTCGGTGCTGGAAACGGTGAAACTCAACTTTGCGGTGTCGTTCTTGGCGTCGTAGTCGTGGCCGGCGCAGATGTCCAGGCGCTGCTTGTCAGAGTAGTTGGCCGGTGAGAAATTCAAGACCTTGGAAGATAGTCCATCGGCACAACTACCGAGTGCCAGATCGTGATCGCTGCCGATGGCTGTTACGGTGACGGAGACTTGGGCAGCCGGTTGCTGGGTCAGTTCGACTTCGAAAAACGAGCTCGAATTTTCACCCACCGTGACGGAGCTCTTGGAGATGTCCAAGTTCGCGGTGTCGTTATCGACCCTGGTGACGGTGAGCGTCGGCTGCGCGGTTCCTGCGTCGGGACCAAGTATGGAATTCGTCAGCGTGAAGGTCTCGTTCGTCAGGTTCGCATCCGCCGCACCAGTGATCGTAACGGTCCGGTACTGGTCCCAGTTGGTGGAATCGAACGACATCGATGTGGGTTGCACAGTGATGGGCGTTGAACCGCTCGGTGAAGTCAACGAGATCAAAACCGTCGATGTGTTGCTGGTGCGCGGTTGGTGCGAGAGTCGGATGCCGTAGGTGGCGGTGCTCTCTTCAGTGACATTTAACGTGGTTTCGGAAATGTCTATGTTGATCTCGTCCGGGTCGGCGACGATCACCGTGAAGTCGTGCAAGCTGAGCCCCTCGTACTCGTCCGGATCGGTCCCGTTCTGGACGACCGAGAAACTTATATCTGCTCTGTCTTCTACGAGATCGTTGTCGGCGACGACGGTGACGGTCACGGTCTGACTGATGCGCCAGTCGCTGGAGTTAAACGTTAGGGTCCTCGGAGTCGCCGTGACATCGGTGTTTGTTGAATCCTCGACCGTCACGGTGACCGTGTCCCTAGGTTCGGTAGCCAACTTGACTTTTAACGTTCCCGTCGCTGGCGTGTCGTCCGCATTTTCGGCGATAAATAGGAATCTGGAGGTGGGGTTGATGGGGTTTTCAAACAATACAGCTGGAGCGTCATCGTCCGTCACCAAAACTCTCATCGTGGCGATCTCCACACCGTGGTAATCTCCTCTGCTGCCGCTCGGCCCCGACGTTGCTACGTGCGTCAACACTATTCTGTCGTCGACCCCGTCGTCGTCTTGCGCCGCTGTCACGGTGACGGTCACGCCGTCCTCCCAGTTGCTTGCATTAAGCACCGCCGGGTTCGGACTAACTGTTGCTTTGTCGTTGTCCGCGGTAATCGCGACGCTCACCGTCGCCGCAGATCCGGTAGCGGTCGATGGTCGACTGGTCAGCCTGATCTTGTATGTGTCTGTATGGTAGGCATGTGTCGAATCCTCTCGCAAAAGCAGCCCATTGCGCGAAGCTTCATCGAATTCGGCGGTGACCGGGTCCGCGTCGTTGATGCGTATTTGGTGGTCTTGGATCGTCCCGGATCCGTATCCGGTGACGGAGAAATCTAGATCGTATGTCTCGGAGAACGAGTCGTCATCAACCATTTCTACTAATTCAACTCGCCGTATCTGAGGATTGGTGGCGGACCATGCCGAGGGCGTGAATCTCGCATTCGCCGAATTAATCCTCAGCTTCGAACTGGCTTCGTCAGGCGCGGAAACATTGATCGCTACGTCGCCGCGGGGTTGATGGGACAGCGTGACGTCAATAAACGTTTGGCCGTCGACTTCCAAATTCTGGATTTGGTTCGAGAATGCTGTTTCACCATCCCTGCGGAACTGTACCGTTGCCTGCTCCGGATCGCTGATATTGATCCTAATCGGCTGAATCGTAAATCCGTCGTACTCCGCATGCTCGCCGGATTGCGATACATCGAACCTAATCAGGACGACATCGTCTTCGGCATCATAATCCGGATTGAGATCGATGAATACTGTCTTACTGAGGGTCGTCGCGTCCAGCACAACTGACCTGGGAAAGATTGCGATGTCAGGATTCGTCCAGGCACTTCCCGTTACGGGAGCAGGCTCCACGGACTCCGCCGTCATAGTAATCGTCACCGGAGTCGTGGGCACGACGTCGAGCGCCAGATCGAAGGACGCAGCGATGTTAACCAGGGCGTTGGGATCTTCCGTTAAATCGAACGTGCTCGGCGGCTGGGTTATGTTTACCTCTTCATCGTCGATGATGTTGACGATTAGTTCACCGGTCATACCGTCGTATTCCATGTCCCCGCCCGACTGGCTGGCCGAGGCCGCGATCGTCGCCGTTTCGTCATCGGCGGTTTCGTCATGCGCTACCGTTACAGAAAGGTTGAACCGTACCGCGTCTCCTCCCATTGCGTCTGGGTCAATTGTGATGGTCGTTTGGTTGCCATCGGTCAACGGGTCGGTGTCCACGGTGACATCGGTGTTGGTCGGTTGCGTCAATGTAACCGTCACCTCCGATGACGGTATCACCGTCAAATTATTCGCAATTGTTATGACAACCGTCCCATCTGTCTCATTGACGTCCAACTCGGATCCATCAAAGAGCAGAAGCCCCGGCGTGTCGTCGTCTTCGACGGTGACTTCCAAATCACGAGTACTTTTTTCGGCGCCGTCGAAATTCGCGCCGGTCGCGACGTGGGTGATGGACCTGTACGTCACATCAACGTCGTCGAAATCCTGGCCCACTAACATTTCTACGGTTTGTGGAACGTCCCAGTTCGAGCCGTTGAAATACAAAGTCCCGTTTCGATTGCAACACCCGGATGTTGGTGTCTTGATCGACACCAGTCCTTCAGGCACCGTGATTTCCACCTGCACGTTCTCGGTGCTCGGGAAGGGCTGAGATGCGAGTTTCACGGTGTATTCACCGCGTGGTGGTGGGACTCCTGGGTAATAACCAGCACCTTCTTCTATCGTCATCTCGTAAAAACTGCCCATTTCGTTGTAAGTGGCGCTGCCGCCCAAAATAATGCCGATCTCGTCATTGTCTGTAACCGTCGTCGCCAAGTTAACGACGCCGCCCGTAAGCCCACCGCCGGTCGCGGTGTGCGTGATGGTTCCCGTGTTGCGCACCGCGTCGTCGTCCTCGGTCGCCGCCACCGCGACTGACTGCGCGGTGCTCCAGTTTTGTGTAGTAAACGACAAGGTTGTTTGATTGCCCGACATATCCGTGTCTGTATCCACGGTCAAACCGATGTTCGTTGAGAGCGATAGATCCACGGTCACGTTTCCGCTCGGTTCTTTTATCAATGCAACGTTGTAAAGCGCGCTTCCGCCCTCGTCGACCGTCAGCGACGAAACGTCCAACGTCAACACGTCGTTGTCGTTGACATTGACCGGAACGGACGCGGGCGTTACGCTGGCATACTCCATCGTGCCGCCGCTTTGTGTCACCGCATGGGTGATCGTGGCCGATTCGTTAACGAAGTTTGTGTCATCCGCGGCCGTTATCGTTACTTCCTGAGCCACGTTCCAGTTGGTCGTGGTGAATGTCAGAGACGTGGGGTTGAATGTCAATCCTCGATTCGCCGTAACCGAGGGAGTCACCGTCACGGACGACGAGGGCTGGAAATCCAAGACGACGGAATATGTCGCGGTGCTTTGCTCGTTCACGTTGACCGACGGGGGCGAGATCGTGAAGTCGGCGCTGTCATCTTCCGTGACGTTGACCGATACCGCATCGGCGGTTGTGATTTCCCCATATCCCGTTACGGCGTGTGTTATCTCGGCACCGGTAATACCAGTCAAGTCATCGTCGTGGTCCGCAGTGATAGTGAATGATTTCGGTGTGTCCCAGTCGTGCACCGTGAAGCTGATCGAAGTTGGGGAAACGCTTAGGCCTGCGGCTGCCGTCGGAGTTATCGTCACGTTGTCGGTTGGCACGGAGTCCAAAACGACGGAGTATGTGGCCGTTCCTCCTTCGGTCATAGAAACGGCGGTGGTCTGCGCGCCGTTTGTAGTCGGGTCCGTGTCTATGGTTACGCCCGGATCTAGGGAGTCTACGGTTTCGAGTTGCATTTGGAGAGCATGGCTAAATTTGTTGCCAACAGGCACCGGGCTCTCCCAATTCGCCGTTTTCGCCTTCCAGATAGTAGTGTCGGCGATTGACCAACCTGGAAGGCTTTCTGAGTCCTCCGAACTGGCGGTGGACGCTATATTCAAATCATTACTCGCAGGGGGTTCTAGCACGATGAAATATGAAGTTCCACTTGCGAGTGTGACCGGCGAAGACAATGCAAATCTGGCAATTTGAAACGATCCCTGCTGACCCGGCGGTATAGGTTGGAATGGTGGGTTCAGGAATGCTCCGAGCTCCATATCCGGGATGGGATCCGTATCACTTGAAGCGCTCCACAAGGATAATCGCAAACCAACAGGTAGTTCCGTGGGGAGACTAAGAGCCGGGATCACCATCGAGGCCAATGTGAATGTTGCGGCCGACGTCCCCGTTGTGAACTGCGTTGCCACCACATTTTCCATTCCCACCTTTGAGAATTGGGAATCGCCGCGGAAGTTTGAAACCAATATGGGACGATCCGACGGCGCCACAAATGCCGCCTGTAGCCGGTTGGAATTTACCGCCACAAGCACAATTGCGGCAGCAAACACAATCAATACTGCGGGTTTAAGTTTCTTCATTGCCCGCGACAGAAAACCTTCGTGTCCAACTGCCATTGATCGGTGGTCCTTACGGTTGCGCTAGCTAACGCCGTGTAAGCGTTGCCGTTCCAGATTGGATGTGAACATTGGATCGGGTGGCTGAGGGCCACGACGTGTTCCGGTCGTCACGCACTCTGGTGGCTGACAAGCGAGTCGTTCGAGCCCAGTCCGAACTTGACTGGGTTTGAGAGGGCAGCCCAAATGTCTGCCTCGGTCTGTCGGGTAGAGAACGGGCAGCGGTTGACGTCCCACGTCATTCGGCGCTTGCGAACGGCGATAACCGAATCGAACGCCGGTCGAAACGTCGCCAGAACGTCCTCGTGCAACCGAGCTGGTACGACCATCACCGATGTCGCGTGGCAGCGTCGCGATGCCGTTATCCGCTAGAAGCAGCGACAGCAAACCGTTGTCTCGAAGGTGCAGGTGTGCAGAAGCGTCGAAGCGAACATCGCGCTCCGACATCGTTCAGAGACCCAAATAGGTTCCCCCGGAACATGCTCAATTGCCGGTGTTTCCCTGCGCCCTCTGCCAGTCTGCGTAGCCGCAGTTACTGTTTTCGCTTTGCAGTACAAAGGATTACTGTCCTATGTTTTAAACCATGCTGATTTGTAATAAATCGTGCCAGTCCGTAATTGTGGAATTCTTGTCCGCCTGTGCGAAAGATGAATATGAAAAGATTTGCATTTGTCTTTTCACTGTTTGGCGGATAGTTTTTCGACTGTATTTACCGGTGCATTGTGCTCTCACACATGAAGGTCAAACTGACCCAGACATGAGAACCCAGATTGTTTGCCCGGGTCTCTTGATGGCCGGTATCGAGGCCGTTCACAGGCGGATATTGCGGAAACACCTTGCCGAACCGGGTTGTGCAGCTTGAATTCGCCGAAACGCAACCCCGACAACGGGGCTCCGCAAGACGCCGGCCAATATGGGACGAAAGCCCTTGGGTGCCGGCTCCACCCTCATGCTGTTTCCCGCCGAAAAGCCAGCAATTCAACGTCGTAAAACCAGTTTGGAGCGAATCTAATCTCGACCAAATTCAAATTGCGCATCAGCGGTGGTAGACCGAAATTTGTAAATGCAGGTAACGTTTTCGACATTGGTTCACCGAAGGTCCCACGCACCAAGGATTTGGTCGCTGCATATATGCGCGGTGTTGCAAGCTGGATCCGTCGATCGCGTCGCGAGATGATTCGGATGATTGCGCGATCGCAACGGCATCGCCCACTCAACGGGTTCACTTGCCTTCGCGGCGGAGGACGGAAACCCGACCAGTCGCCGCATCGGTTTGCGGCGTTTTGCGAACGGCGCACGGGTGTTAGCCGCGCCACTGCCATTCACCCAGCCCGATGTCATGAGTACCGAGCACGAAACTTGTGACATCGGGCTCTGCGCCGACCCTTTCGAACGAAGTCCGGGTAGGACGATCACGTCGCGAAACCTGACAACCTGCTGCCACGGACAGCGCTGCGGTCACACGTTGCGGATTCGCTCCAGGTTGGCTATCCACTCCTCGACTTCCACACGGTACCAGCGCACGGCTCTGCAGTTCGGACCGCCGAGCCTCACCTTCGCCGGGAAATTGCCCGCTTTTTGCAGTCGCCACTGCTTGGATCTGGACAGGCTCGTCATTTCGAGCACTTCGTCAATTCGGAGAAGCTTCTTCTCCACGGTCGGTGATGTCATTTGACTCCCCCTTTCCCGCTCGGCGGTCCGTTGCGCCGCGGATTCGGCTAACCGTCTTGCCTAGCGATTTGTGTTCTTCGCGCACGGTTGCGCTTTGACATCCGGCATGCTTGCGCTTCTAATTACCAATGTGTTCGACATACGCGGCACTTTGCAAGAGGTTTTCCTCGAGATTTTGATTTTGAGTTTTCGGAATTTCCCTGTCCGACGTTCAAAACGCCCAGAATTGCTCCGCAATCGCGCCGACGGACTCGCATGGTCGCAATCCGAAACGCTTGAGCTGGATCGCCATGCGCGATGGTGCACCGCGGTTCTGGCTCTTCGCCTGATCGGAACGACGTGTCTCTCGTCAGTTCGAATTCCATGAACCGATCATCCGCGCGGATCGTGAACGTTTCGCGGGCGTTCATGCGGTGCCCTTGATTTTCAAGGCCGGGTCGGGTTGCGCGCCGTCTGGACGGCGGCACGGAACCAACGTCCGAAAGGCCGATTGCAGAAACGGAAATTCGCAGCGTAAATGCAAGGCGGGTCGAACACGCGAGACAACCTCTTCGCCTCGAACCTTAGGAGGTCAAAGCGCCGACCCCGAGCGATCGTTGGTACCGTTCTTGAATGTGGATCGAGCACGTCTCGTACGCCGACTCGCAGGCGCGGTTTCGCACGACGACCCGCCCAGACCGCAATGCCGCGGACGCGTGCGCCCGTCTCTGACGATTGATCGGCGCTTCGAACCGTCTAGTATCGCCACGCGCGTAACCGTCTGGTTCCTTGGATCGTCGAAATCGTCGAGACCCGATCTCAAGGAACCCGAACGGTACCGACAAGATTTACGGGTAGGGGGCGCATCGCCAAGCTGTCGCGCCCAGCGCTTGGAATGTGTAACGTCACGCCGCTGACCAGCAGGCGGGAGCCGCGCGATCCTGATGAGTGGAACCGCGTTCTGCTGTCCGATGATCATTCTGGTGCACCGCGGCGAGTCGTTTGGGATATGTCGTCTGAATGTCCGAGCGCCAACGGCTTTTTGTTTCGCGCCGCAAGGAGATACGCAGCGGGCGCGGGTAGCGGGTACTGGCACGCGCGCAAACATACGCGCGCACGAGATTCGCTCTGGAAATTTTCTTCTTACACCTCGACGTCAACCGCGTTGGATAGGCGTCGGAGCCGTCATTTTTCGTCTCCATCAACGGTCGGTCGGAACTGGACAACCGAATCCTTCGAGTGGTTCGCCGCCAGTCGAATCGACTGCGGTCCGTGCCGTCCGCATGATGTTTGCTGAACAGCCTCGGTCCGCTCGGATTTGGGGATGATCCGATTTCGGCGCGAGGCCGGACGGATCCTATTCCCCGTGGCGTAGTGCCTTTTCGACAAACGACAGCATCGCTAATGCCGACGAGTCCGGCAGGTTCGAGAATTGAATGTGCCGTCAATCTTTGCCGCGCTGGTTCAGGTCTTCGTCATCTCTGTCAAGGTCGTAACGACTAGGCGACGTAATCGCCCCAAGCCTCCATCACGCCACGCCGGCGTTCGAAATGTTCGCCCCGGAAATAAACCCCTTCGACGCCTCGAACCGTATGCGCCACCGCCGCCTCTGCAATCTTCCTAGGTTGCCCTGTGTCGGCGCACCAATCCCGGAAAGAGCTTCTGAAACCATGTGGAACCGCCTGAACGCCTATTTCCCTGAGCAGCTAACTTAAAGTCGAATCCGACAGCGGCTTGTCTCTCGGAGACGGAGAGACAAACCCCGATCCGTCTGCGAATTGCTCAGCCTCTCCGAGAACCTCCAGCGCCCTCGCGCTCAAAGGAACTCGATATGCTCGTTGCGCCGTCATCTGAGCCGCCTGAACAATCGTGATTCCGCGAGACATGTCGACTTCGCCCCAAGACGCGCTTCGCGCGTCACTCGAACAAGCGACGATCGGCACCACCAACTCAAAACTCAGCTTGGTAAACCGCCAAATCCATTCATCTTGCTTTCCCTGATGGATCGCAGATACGAATTCCGAGTGGTGCGAAGATTGTGACGACGTCTACGACCTGAGTTTCAAGGAAGCACCGCGTTTAACGCGTCACCCGATGGATTGTCGTCCCGGGACCCTTGCGCCACGGCCCAACGCATGACCGCTCCGCTCCGCTGATTCACTGACCGCGCCGTCTCTCCCGCTACCTGGGCAGATCGCTGCCCAGTTTTCGACGACTTCGCGTAAAGTCAAAATGCCGGCCGCCTTAAGATTTATCCGTGAATCCCTGCCTTGCCGATGGCCCTTGTACTAGTCAGAGACGCATTTCGCGCGGCTGCCAACATGATTGGCGGGTACTCGCCAAGGCCGATGTTGAACGATTCGCCTTTTTGGAACCTCGTCGGCGACGGCACCATTCCAGTACCGGCTATCTGTTCGCAACTTGACGAGTCGTCTCCACGGTTGACCATAACTAAAGACGTCGTTCGAATTCACGGCGCAGCGGCGGTTTCGATTCGCCGCTTCCGGGTCGACTCTACGCGATGCGCCTACTTACATGTCAGAGAACTTCACGATTGCGCGAATGGCTCCACAGGCGATCTGATCCCGTTGACCTCACATTTGCTACCTCGTTGCACCGCACCGTCGGCCATTCATCAGTGCTTGTTTGTTGGAAATTTGAACCGTGCTGGCTCCACCGATTGGTCAGATCGCGATCGACGTGACCGCATCAGCCGAGTCTCGGGTTGCTGAAAAGAGATTGACGGCCGCGATCCGTATGCCATAAAACGCCATGAAGGCTCAGGAAGTCCCGCTTGAATCGGCTGTTCTGATTATGGTAACAAAAGTGGTAACCAGTCGTGAATTGTGGCATAACCAAACCTGATTTCGTGACTTGGTGGTGACGCGCCGGGCATCCGCATGAATTGATCCGGCGTCATGCCTTCGTATTCGCGTTCAGCGCCGTCTAGTTTGGACAGCACGTGTCTGTCCCAGATGTATCTCCCTGTCTTGCGATTCTCGCACGTTAGCCGTACGGTTTTCGGTGGGGACTAGGGTAACTCATCTGGTTCTCGACTCCTTTTTTGCAGTCGCTACTACACTCGTCGGAACACGGAATCGACGTTGTCGCCATTTATGCCCAAACTGCCAATTACAGACAGAGCAGCAGGTGCGCATTGCGGTGCGAAAACCAAAACGGTCAACAATTCATCATCAATTTCCGGAAACGCGGAATATGTCAGCATCGCGATCATCAGCAACCATGAGGCGATGGAAATCCACGGACCCCATTTCGCAAATCTCTCTTTCCATGCGGTACGTTGGTGGATTATTCGTAGTCCGGTCGTTAGCCGGACTTTCGATTCCTGCGCCATTCTCTCACGAGACGTTTAGGAACGCGTCGTTCGATCGGCATGACGAGGCGGCGCCGCAATAGACGAGCTCGCAATTTCTTGACGGCGTCCACGGTCCAAGGTTTGCCGCTTATCGTCTTAAAATCCTCATCGTTGAAAAATTCCGCCGTCTGGGCGGTGGTAAGTCTGTCGGCCTGAGCGATTTTCACCCACAACGTCATCGAGTCGTCGAACTTCTTGGTTTCGATATTTCGCTTGGCGTTGTAATTCGCGAGATTCACGACAGCCTTCTCGGCGGGGGTGGGTTTTGGTTGGCGCGGCCGACAAAACCCTTAGACGCGCGCCCGCAAGCGCGTGCGGTGCCTCACTGGGCGTCAGGCCGACAATCCGAATGGCAGCTGGGAGTCAAACATCCATTCTAGAAAAATGACGTTCAGAAGAGATCGCTTTCTTTGCGAATTCGCGTTTGATGTCCGAACCTGGCGAAACCGTAAATCGGAAGTGCGTTGATGACACAGCCTTGTTCGCTCGTTTCCGCCCGGCTTGTCGCAACGCGGGTCCATGAGTGACTTTCAAATGGGAGCGGGTCCCGAGATGTTTGCCCTTGGCGTCAACCCGCCTTGAATATCGCAGTGGAGTTCGGGACCCGAACTGTCGCGGAGCATACCCCAGTGACTCCACTCCAAATGAGTCCGGAAGTCCGCTTCTCACTAGCGGCGTTGACGAAGCGGCGCAGCCAAAATCTCCTCAACCGAACTGCGACGAACCGGACCGCCCTCATTCAAGGTGCGGTGCATTCCTCACGCACCGCCTCAGCCTGCCCTGAAGAAATGATGAAAACACGCCTAGCCACATCTTCAAGCATTATCCAGAACTTGAATTCCGTGCCTCGTTCGACACCGAGCCGTTCTGCCACGTCGGCTTCGACAACGACGCCATCCTCGTAAACGTAGCGATTGTCAAATTCTGTCAACATGCGACCGCTTGGTGCGAATCTGAGTGATCGATGTTGGTTCGAATGATATTCGCGACCAGCGTCGAAACTGCAACGACCTGTGCTGATATCGTCTGCGAACTACGGAACGAACCGTCATGTTTGGCGGTTCTAGCCTGATATAAAGAGCACTTAGCTCGCTTGAGTCGAAATACGACGCGGCACGTCTTTCGTGCCTCCCTCTTTTCGGCACAATCAGGCAATCCGTAGTTCAAACGTTTGCCAAGTCGGGAGGGAGGTTCCCAATTGGGCGCGGAACTGTGGGGCAGGATGATCTTATCCACATTTTCGTCGTTGTTGGTGTTGGCGGTTGCAATGTTCGCCACTGCCTGCGCCACTCGCGAAGTGCCAGTTGCTTCTGCGCCTACCCGCGAAACTCTTGTCACAGTCGAAGTCACTCGCGAGGTACCTGTCACCAAGGAAGTGCCAGTTACGCGACAGGTGGCCGCAACCGTGGTGGTTGAACGAAACGTGATTGTCACCCGTAAAGTACCGGCGACAGTGGAGATGGACCGTTTGGTCACTGTGGTCGTCCCCGAGACGGTAGAGGTTGAAGTTACCCGTGAAAATCCTGTGCCAATTGAGGTAGAAGCGACACGCGAAGTGTTCATCACGCGTGAGGTCGCCGCGACAGTTGAAGTTGAAAAAGTGGTGGAGCAACCTCTTGAAATACCGGTGACCCGAGAAGTGGAAGTGACTCGGGAAGTGCCTGTCACGCGTGTAGTTCGCGTACCCGCGCCACCTCCTACGCCCGGGTCGATGCCCGATCTACGGAACAGCCCTCGTCTGGTCTTCGGACCGCTCAATTCAACCATAGAGCTAAACAAGCACGAAGGATACATCGACGATCAACCGACTGGTGTGAATATTCAAAATTTAAGGGTCGAAGCGGAATTTGGGAATCCTTACCCGACTTACCACGGCAGATGGAGCTACGGTTTCCTGGTCAGATACATGGGAAGGGAACGCTTCCACGACGTGATAATCAACTCGGACGGCCGCATGGACCACATGATTCGCACGGGCTCATTGGAGTCGGAAGAACAACTTTTGAAATTGGAGACGTTCCTGATCGACACATCCTACCCGGCCACCAACCGTTTGACCTCGGTGATCACACGCGAAAGGTGCGATGTGTTCATCAACGAACAGTTCGCAACGCAGTTGGATATGAGCAGGATGCTCGACACAGGAGACGTCTTTATTGTCGGAAGTTACTGGGAATGCGACGCGATCGATGGCGCATTCGTGGAATACAGTGATTTCGGTGTGTGGGCGTTGGAGCGCCGATGATTTCCATGCATTGTGGCGTGAAGTCGGCCGCGTGCACAACGGTCGTTGCATCAATGACCGTTGCCCTGCTCGCTGCCGGCTGCATCAGAGAAGTCTTCGTTACAGTGACACCCGTGTCGACCAACGTAGTGACCGTTACACCTGCACCGCAGCCCGTAGATGACTTGATTGCACTTCCTGCGGTCATTGCGACTTCGGCCCGACCAAAACTTTCATCGGAGACAGTCGTCCGTCAATCTTCCCCAAGTGCGACATATCCCGCAATGGACACGGCAACCGCAACCCCGACACACACAGCTACAGTCACGACAAGCCCTACGATAACTGCGACTTCGGCCGCATCGGGGATTTCATCGGCAACATTTGCTCGCCTGCCATCGCCGACTAGTACGAGCACGCCGACCCCGATACCCACCGCGACTCATTCGCCGACGATTACCCCGACGGTCACCAATACGCCGACCATCGCTGCCACTCCAACAGCCACGAACACTCTGACACCTACCACCACGCCCACGCCCGTGCCCAGAGTGCACGGATCGTCGACACTGTTTCCGGGAGTCTAAGGTGCCGCAGTGGTGCATCGAGATACGGAAATACGTGTGCTCGAAGTGGAACGTGGGTGGACGGACGGTATTTCTACTATGAGGCCCACGACGGTTGCGAGTTCATACGGGTCAAACTCGAAGTTGGGAACATCGGGCCGACAGCATCGAAAATTACAGTCGATGATGAGATGTTCAGGATCAGAGGCACTGGGATCGACCGTTGGAGATTTAACTGCAACGGCAACAACTTTTTGATCTGACCTTCTCGCGAACCATTCGACCACGAGATCACCGGAGGCGGACGCGTCGTCGGAAACTTCATCGCAGAAATTCCAGCCGACGCCAATAATCTTCGGTTGGAGTTCGCTCAGAACACTCTTGAATCTGACGCGACGATCTTCCTGTCTCTCGAACCTGAAGTGACGGATGCTGGAAACGTCTCGCTACCGACCGCTCCCACGTTCATCCCGACATCAGCGCCGACCCCGATCGTCACATCAACACCGACGGCAACGCCGACAGTGACGCCAACGGCCTCCGTAACTCCGATCCCGACTCCTGCGACTCCGGCAGGCATTACGGAAGAGTTGTACGGGTTGTTACGACAGGACATGCTCGATCTTGTAAACAATGCGAGAGGCGGCAATGACTTGAAATTGAGCGTCAATAAAGCGGCTCAGAACCACGCCGAGGACATGCGAGACAAATGCTACTTCTCGCACACCAGCTTGGACGGTTCTGTCTTGCGCGAACGCTTCAGGCGGGCGGGCGGAGGTCAATGGCGGGGTCTCGGCGAGAACATCCATTTGCACGGAAGTTGTGACGGAGGGTTGAGGCCGGGGAACGTTCCGCGAACTGATCGCCGATGCCCATTGGAACCTGATGGACAGTCCCGGCCACAGGAGCAACATTCTGAATTCGTCGTTTGACGAAGTAGCGTTCGGATTCGCCTACAAGCCGGGCGGGTTCTGGGTCGTTCAGGTTTTCATCGACCGATAGATCAGCCGGTTGGACGCACGCGCCGACCTCGATTTTGAGGCGCTCCTAGTGCTTTCAATCCGCCAGTTTAAGATTTGTCCGCGTCGAGATATGAACCTGCAGAAATTCGGCCTGCTGCGTTTGAGACAAGAGGACAAAGGGCCGCACCAATGACACTCATCGAATGGTAATTACATACAAAGATGACGAAATCAAGTTGGGGCGCAGACTGACGAAGGTTAATCAGGGTAACGCCTAGCTCGTCGGCTCTTTGTAGTTCTTGAGATACTGCCAATCTTTAGGCGGCTTCTTCAGGAACCGATGGGCGATTTCTTCTGGCGAAGCATCGATACGGGGCGGCATCACGAAAGACGGAGGGCGACCTACAGGGCGTTTAGTCTTCTGTTCCATTAGCTGTTACGTTCGAGTTGCTGCGATCTGCTTCAGATGTTAGCGGCAAAGTAGGTTGCCGTTCAATCCGTCGCCAACGTTACGCAGACCATTTGACGCGTTTGAGGAACCCTGCGCTGATCTCTTTTTTCAAAGCCTCGGTTTCGATGCGGCCGTCTTCAAACGCCTTCTCAATGGTAGCTTGCACCGCCAACCTCTGCCCTTTGTCGCTGTTGCACGGCGCACATGCCAGCGCTCGATTCCAGCAATCATCGTGGGTGCCGTTCGGCTCGATGTGACCCTATCGCAACTCACGGCGACCCTTCGCCATCTCGGCGCCGCAGTACCAGCATCTAGTACCCCATTCCTCGACGAAGGCTTGCCATATCTGATCGCTCGCCTCACGCGCCGTCGCAACTGCCCTAATAGCTCAAGGGTTAGAGCGCCGGAGTGACGATGACGGAGGTTGCGGGTTCGAGTCCCGTCTAGGGCTAATTCGAACGGGACCATCGTAACTCTTCGATTGCGAATTAACATCGAGACATGGCAGAAACCGACAGCTCCAAAGACGAGATCGACTTCAAGTCGCACCTGCAAAACCACGTTTCCAACAGCGATTTCGCGGAATTGCGAACTAACGTTAAATGGATCACCTGGATATTGGGACTCGTCTTGAGCGTAACGGTTCTCAGATGGATTGTCTCGATATTTGAAACGTCATGACCGAATACAACTCGCTGGTAAACCTTCTCGACTGGCTCGTCGAAGATTTCACGCGGCTCCTAGTAATCGCAGTCATCCTCGCCACCATCATCGTTTACGGTCCATTCGTCATACGGAAAGTCAACTCACGTAACCGACGAAATGGTCGACGCTCAAGGAGACGCCGTTAACGGCCCGATCAGGCTAGGCGCGCGACATACCGTGTAGTTACCCTCTGTTTTGGCAGGATTGATACTTGTCAGATTCAGATGATCCCAGATTTGGACGGGTTGGCTAGGATGGTATGTAGACACCGCAGAAATGGGGTCGCGACCTGTGGGTCGACGAAGTGAACAACGTGGGACGTGGAATAGTCGCTTGAGTGGCGGCTGACTTCGAGAGACGATGCATGTTGCCCGACGGACAGGTAGCCGCCGCTCTGAAGGTGGTGACAGAGCGATTCGCCAACGCGGTCTACAGATACAACCAGTCGCAGCACAGTTACATCAGCCAAAGAATCAGTGACAAGGAGCATCGCTGGTTCACCGACAGGCTGACCACGCGGAGAACCGTCGATACGCTCTACTCGTTCGTAGACGGCAACGGCAACACTCGATGGATCGACACCGAGACCCAGGTGAACGTCTTGGACTGCTCGGTGATAAAACTGTCGCACTTCGTCAAGGCTTATCCGCCCACGCTTCGGATCGGCGGACGCGCCTACAAACCGGACGAGATTCCACCCGAAGTGTCCGACGAAGATATCAGACTGTGGGGCGGCGACGTCAAAGGGTTGAAACCGCACTCGACCATGCCTCTGCAACCCTTTGAAGTGGAGTCCGGAGACCCGTCCAACATCATCCGTAGACGGAGCGGCGTTGTTTCGCCGCAGTGACCCCTGTTAGCTCAAAGGATCAGAGCGTGCGCGTGCCAAGCGTGAGGTTACGGGTTCGAGTCCCGTACAGGGTCACTGGTCGAGGGGACCATCATAACTCTTCGGCTCGAACGTTTCGTCAACATGACGGCGAGATTCTGCGAATCGCAGTCGCCGAGCCGTGATTCGCAACAGGCGAACTGAAAGGAGACCCAGATTGTCGTTTAAGCAAGGATTGTGGTTGGTCATAGAGTCTGCATCAGTGTTCATGGCTATCGTCGTTTTTATCGTCGGGATGGATTGGGTGGCGAACGATGAGCCTTACACTGGCGGTATCTACGCGCCGTTGATGGCTCTGTGCGCGGCGTTGCTGCTCCTACTCAACAGCGTCGACGTGGACGCATCCAAACGGCAGGCAGAAAGCGTTTCGCGGCGCGTTCGCCGCTATATTCGGTGGAATCAGTGCCTATTTCTGGATCGCAGACGAGATCGGAAACGACCCACCGATCCAGATGTGTGGCTCGGATTCAGCCTAGCGTGGTACTTGGTGTTCGCTTACGTTGTTTTGGCGACATTGATGATCGCTGCGATCCTAGCAAACAAGGACGAATGATCGCAGGCTGTCAGAGCGCCGCACGCGTTTTCGGCTACAACGCCCGCAAATCGAGCAAGAGAATCACCATCCGTGTTTGAATCAACAGAGTTCATAGCGAATGTCGGCGGCAGGTTGATCAGGCATTTTGAAGATGCTAGACAAGGCACAACCCCGACGTTGATCGGGAACGCCATTGAGGACTCGGTCCGTACGGAACTCGAACAGATACTGCCAAGGGGTGTCGCCGTCGGTTCAGGTTGTGTGATCGACAGCTACGGCAATTGCAGCAAGCAACAGGACGTCATCCTTTACGAGCGAGACATATGCCCGGTGTTCAGCATCAACAACGCACCAGAATCAACATATTACCCATGCGAAGGTGTCATCGGCGTCGTTGAAGTCAAGAGTTCCGTCGGCACCGCAGAACTTCGCGACGCGTTCGAGAAAATCCAATCGGTCAGACAACTGCGTCGTCATGAAATCAGCGATGAATTTTCGACATCGGACGAAACGCGAATCAGATACCGTCACTACGGAAGCATCCAACCCCCAAGTATTACGAATTTCGATCTTCGCAAAGCCATGGACGAACAAGGTCTCACCCAGGTCGGCGGCGCTTTGCTTACGGCTGAGGTCAAACTGACATCCGAAACGCTGCGTGCACGACTTAGGGAGTTGAACGGGGAATTCGGCGATGAAAACACCCTTAACAGAGTCGAAATCCTGAATCATGGGGCAGTCATCCCTGCTACGGAAAACGACGATGAATTCGACTATGGAGTTCTCCGCGTTGACGGCTACTCATTTCATGTACGTTGAATCCGAACCGCTACGCAATCTGCTTCACTGGATATTTCAGCTGCACAGACACGGGCTTACCAGTCCCGCAGTCGTGTTTGACAGGTATATCGTCGGCGAGAATCCGATATATCACGGCGAATGGGTACGGAAAATCGACCAACCCTGAAAAGCCACGTGGCTAGAACCGTATGTAGTTACCTTTTGAAAGGAGAATATAACTCTGTGACTCCAAATCCTTGTGAAACCGTCTAAGGTGCGGGGTATTCCTCGCGGATAGCCTTGGCCTGCTCCGGCAATATGCCGAACACCCTTCTAACCACTTCGCCGGGATCGATCCACTGCTCGAACTCCACGCCCAGCCTTTCGGCGATTTCGGCGTCAACAACAACTCCATCCTTGTAAACGTATCGTTTGTCCGACTGCGGCATTGTGCGACCTCTTCGTGCGATCCGAGGGGATCGATGTTGGATCGAATGATAAAACGCCCCAACATTGAGCCTGTCTCGACCTGTGCTAACACATGCGGCTGAAGCACGGGTGAAGCTGTCCCAATCGACGGCTTCCGCCTGAAATAACCACCGATGTTGATCGGTTGAGTCGAATCCCGACGTGGCACGTTTTTCGTGCCTTCCTCTTTTCGGCTCACTCAGGCAAGCCCGTGCTTCAAACGGTTGTCAAGTCGGGAGGAAGGCGCCCAATGAGCGCTCGCCTAGGGTTGCGGACGATAGTTGTTACGGTGTTATCGACCGTATTTTTCGCTCTTTTTTGTCTCGTTGCTTGCACGACGCGGGAAGTGCCCGTGAGCCCGGTGCCGCGTGAGGTGGTATTCGCCACGGTCGAGCGCGAAGTTACGGTGTTCGTCGAAGTCACTCGTGAAGTGCCCGTCAATGTAGCGGTGCCCGAGACCGTGGTGGTTGAAAGGGAAGTCGTTGTGACCCGCGAGGTCGGAGTGACGGTGGAGGTGGAAAAGGTGGTGACCCGAACGGTGCCTGAAACGGTGCAAGTCGAAGTTACCCGCGAAGTTCCGGTGCCCGTCGAGGTCGAGGCGACCCGGGAGGTTTGCATCACTCGTGAAGTGGAGATCACTCGTGAAGTTGAGGTTGAAGCGACCCGCGAAGTTCCGGTGACCGTCGAGGTCGAAGCGACCCGGGAGGTCGAGGGCACGAGAGAGGTGCCGGCCACTGTCGAGGTCTATGTGCCGATCAAAGAACTGGCCACTGTCGAGGTGACCCGAGAAGTAGAAGTTACTCGTGTGATAGAGGTCACGCGCCAAGCGCAACAGATCATAGTCCTCAGTCGTGATGCAAGAACATTTTGTCAGGAATGGCTGCAATCAGTGGATTCGTCGTCGAAATGGGAGCCGGGAATTTTACCAGATTTCATAGATGAGTACGGCCCTGAGAGAACCGCTGCCATGAAACCTTCGAGTCTGGTCGATCTAATCCTTGTCGCTCTCAAATTGAACATAGGACGCTTAGACGATCCCGACAATTGGGCCGATTCGTTGGGCTACACGTTCAACGTGATGACGGATGTATGCAGCGCCGGGATGGGGCGCGTTGCGTTCCTGTGAACAAACACTGAACTATGAAAACGTTATTCGCCAGCCTCTTGATTGTCAGCCAGAGTGTCGTCGCCGCAAGTTCATTGCTTGTGTTGCTTGCGTCTCTGAATTGTGTCGTGATGGAGATCCAAGTCACCACTACCCCCGTCCCTACGTCGTCACCCACAACGACTCCGTCTCCAGATTTGCAGGCGACGCTCTCGGCGGTGGTGATGGAAATGAACGAGCCTACCACGAGTCCGACGGAACATTCGCCGGCCGTCCCAACATCCTCTCCAACGCTCGATGCATCGCAGACGCCAGCATCTACCGCCACACCGACGACCGTTGCGACTCCGACGCCATCGCCGACGGAAACAGCGTCTCCGACTCCGTCGGCGACATCGACTCCGGCCCCTGCGCCGACACCCCCCCGTCGCCCACGGCAACGGCAACTTCTACTTCTACCCCGACTCTGACGCCGAGTCCGACTGTCACGCCATCCAGCACTCCTTCGCCGACTTGGACACCTACAGTGACATCGACCGCCACAGTCACGCCCACGCCTGTTATTGACCGGGATCGGCTATAGCCGACATGATCGATAGAACGAGAAAAGCGGTCGTGCGTGTATCCGCCGGCGATAGCCGCGGCTCCGGGTTCGTGGTCGACTCCAACGGCTACATCCTCACCAACGCCCACGTCGTCTACGGAGAAGATGCGGCGGCGGTCATATTCGAGAACGGGCTTCGCATCATGGCGGACATCATCGGGCTGGACGTGCCCGCCGATGTAGCCCTACTCAAGATACCTTCAGATCCAGACTTGGTCGTTTTGCCGCTGGCTACGAGGATCAGCGAGGGGGAAGATGTTCTAGCGCTTGGCTATCCGCTCGATTATCAGGACTCGGTCACAATCACGAAAGGCATCGTGTCCGCGTTACGCACCATCGACGGAATCGACTACGTGCAGACCGATGCCGCGATCAATCCCGGCAACAGCGGAGGTCCGTTGCTCAACACAATTGGCGAAGTGTTGGGAATGAATTCGCTCGTGCATCGTGACATCGTAGGAGAGGAGTATTCGGCTCAAGGGATCGGTTTTGCAGTCGGCGCAGGCGTTTTGTCGAACCAGTTGAAGACGCTCAAAATCCGTCTAACACCGATACCTCCTCTTTTGCCACCGATTCCGACTCTTGTGCCGCTGATTCCGACTCTTGTGCCGCCGCCGCCAACCCCGTTTACGATACCCACGGCTACTCTCGCGACCCCCCAACCGCCCGGCGTAATTGTCAAACCAGTTCCCACGGTGCCACCAAACCTCGTGTCGAAAATCATGTTTGGGCCAGCCACGGACGTTATCTGGCACGAAGGCGACGGCAATATCGACGAGCATGGAGCCGGCGTTTACATGAAGGACGTCGTTGTCGAAGCGCATTTTACGAACCCGTACCCGGATAGCGGTTCAACATGGAGCTACGGGTTTATCGTCCGGGCGAATTTAGCGGGCGGATTTCATGCCTTCGTGATCAATTCTGATGGGAATTGGCAGCACTTTTTTAGATTGCGACAAAGTGACCGCAACCCCGTTGCGAGAGTTGGTAGCAACATCGCCATCGACACCACGAAAACTGGTAGCAACCATGTACGAGTAATAGCGCGTGGCACCAGAGGCGAGGTATGGATAAACGGGATCTATGTATCTAGGCTCGACTTGAGCGACTTGGAACTTTTCGGAGACGTCAGCATATTTGCCAACTACCACACGGATGACGGGCTTGAGGGGTACAGCACCTACTACGAGAATTTCACCGTCTGGACCCCCTCCAGCGGGTGATGGGCGCGAGTGCTAGTTCCCTCTCTAAACCCAAAGTTGCAAATTGGTGTCAACAATTGGAAATACACGGTTCAAGTCCCACACGAACTCTTGCCAATCGCCTTCTCGTTTGGTCTTCATCATGGCGGTCACGACGGCGAGATGCTGTTGGAGTTTCACATACCCGACGTTTCTCGTGAGATGCAGATGGTGGTGATCCCGTCTTCCGCTCTCCAACATGGGATTCAAGTTGGGGCGTGTTGACATTCAGGGCCTTCAACGCCCTACTGCCAATTTGCAGTAGGCACTTGTGTTTCGGTTTGTCACCAATTGTGTAGCATTCGGTATGAATCCCTTTCGCAACGTTCTGGCCGCGATCAAGAAACCGACGCTGAAACGGTTGATCGCGCTTCTCGCGAGTTTGCCCGCCGCATTGTTCGGATCGTGCAACGTGTCGTCCTCAAGAAACGTCGACGGGGGTTGGGACCAACCTTCGTTATATTGGACGTGGGAGATCGTCGCCATTTGGGCCGTGAGTGTGGTGCTCTGGATCGTTACCAGCGTGTACGCGATTCGTGCCGAGACCCCCAGACTGGCAGCGGCCCGCGCTTTCAGGGCGCTCATTGTCGTCATAGCTGTCATGCCGTTAATCGCCGTCGGTCATTGTGTGGCGGCACCCGAGGTTAGCGATCCGATACTTCCCGCGGCAACTTTGCCGATATTGACCGTGATTTATGCAGGAGCGTTGATCGGCATCGTCTCATCAAATGCCTTGAACGCAGGAAAGAGCACGTGGAGCAGGACCTTGTCTGCTGGAACTTGCCGCCCTCCTCCAACTGAACGTCCACGCACCCGTTAGAACGATGTTGTCGGCGATGCACGAAAGCGAGATAGAGCCGGCACCATGCCGAACCCGCATGGTATGGGTCGGAGACAAGGCGAAAGCCGCCGGTTCGGACGTTCGGCATCCCATGTGAAGCCGCGAACCGATTAATGGCCGTGAACAGCACACCGCGTTAGTTTGGTATATACCTCCCATTGATTTCCCTCGCCACCACTATCAGGTGGGTGGACGGATCTTCGTCCCCGACGGACATCGGAACGGCTATGAACGGTTCGGCCTAGCGAGCGGCGGGTGTGATCGTGGCGACGGTAATCGTACCGATGCCGCTAGTCGGGATTGACCCCGGCGGCGCGTCTGCCACTGGGTATTCTGTTTGTACCGCTCATCATCGACCCGCTCGGAAAACCTTGCGGCGCGACGCCAACGATCGCATGAATTCCGCCGGTGGAATCGATGATGTCTCGAGTACACGACATGAGAGTCGCGGGTGTCCCAATCTCTGGTCTAGATTTGGTCACGCACATCTGCCGGTTGTTCTCCTGCGTCGTTCAACAGGGCGACGTCCACGCCCACGGCGTGCAGATCGTAACAAGATTTCCGCCGTTTGGCGATATTCCAGCTTGCGACTTTGATCAGGTCCTTGGAACTCCTTTCACCCATCCGTGTCGACCAGGTTTGATTGCAGACCGCCGACCATCAGCGCCCAGCCGAATTGGGCACGCAGAACAGTCAATTCGCAAACTCCGGTTCGATCCGGTCGATGTACCTCAAACACGTGCCAGTCGTCCTGTTCGGTGCCAGCAGGTTCGCGACATGGGCAATTGCCGGGCAACAAATGCTCGCGCGATCTCAATGCGTTTCTGAGTGCTTGGACGTACTTTCATTTTTAGATTGCGCCGATCGGACGAACCCGCCCGCGGGAACGGCGGCCTACTAAACCGTTGTTCCAGCCTAGACCCGGCCTTGCCGCCCCTCGACGCGATCACCGCCTGGACCAACACCGCGTCCACGATGGTCAGCCCTAGCCCGGACGGTAGCCGCCCGTGTCGGACGAAACGGGAGACGGCGTGGGCGTGACCAGCGATTCCGTCATCGCCGAATCGGCCGAAGCCACCGCCCCGACCATTGTCGGGAGTTCGCTCAACGCGCCGCACAGCCAGCAGCGCCGCCGCCGACTCGCTGACCACCGCACCAATCGTCGGGCCCGAGCCGCCAAGCGCTGAGACGAGGCAGTTGTCATGGATCTTCCGGGAGCGGCCCGAACAGGTGCGAGAATTCGCCGGCGCGCGTATCGATGTGGATCGCATCGGCCCTCGCGATCTCTACGGCTATAAGACGGCTATAAGGCCCCAGGAGAGCGGTTTCGTAGCATCGCGGTACGTACAGGCATGAAGTTCCCGATCGGTTTGCTCCCAGATCGGTCTCCGTTACCAGCAAGATCTGGTACGATTATGTGGCGCGACATATGAACCTCCTGGCGCGACGCTTGAGGAGACTATCTGATGCATGCCCCTACTTTTGCGGGCGGTGTCGCGCGAGGCCCGTCCTCGGCGCTGGTTAGTTGTACAAAGGCGTGGCTCGTAAAACTGGCGAGTCTCGATGGAATCTCGGACTTCGTCGTCGCGTTTCCGATCCCGACCGAAACGAACGCGTCGTTCCCGACTTTTCTCAGTCAACTCCGACGACCGATGATGGTCGACGATCGGATGATGGTCGACGATCGATCGAGACACGTCTCTAAATCCGTTGCTCGATTACCTGTTCCCGACGTGGCGAAGGTGATGCGGGAGGATCAGCGCACGTCCAGCGTCGAGGAGCTGGGCAATGTCTGAACCGGTCCCCAAGAAACGCATCATGCGGGCGAAGGAAGTGGAGGAACTGGTCGGGTTTTCGAGGACCACGCTCTGGCGGCGGATCCGAGACAAGCAGTTCCCGGCTCCCCTCCGGCTCGGCGGGTCGAACAGCCGCGCGGTCGGCTGGCGCGTCGAGGAGATCGACCGATGGATAGCCGATCTGGAACCGAGTTCGGACACTTGAACGCCGAAACGTCCTGAAAGTCGGGTTCGACGTTCGAATTCGGCGAACGACGTAGTCAGGTTCTGGGGCCGGCGAACCGATCTTGATCCAAATTCGGTTCGCCGGCCGCTATTCGCCTCGGTTTTGATACGGCTCGCGTCGCGACCATAAGACCGAGGCGCGCGAGTGCCGCACTTCGTTCTACCCAAGCTCGGCCTGCGCCGAAAAGACGCGGCTGACCGGTCGAAGATCGATGCGCGGTATAGTCGTGGCCGGTCGTCTCGCAGCCGAGTCCGCGTTTCTAGGGGGTAGGGCGAGTGCAACGGTGTTTTCCACATTCCCGATTCCCGCCGGTTGCGAAAATTGTCGGATTTCGCAGAACTCATTCCGACCCGCCGTCGTGCACTGTTGCTTGTCACAAAAAGTGATAACTGAAGTGATAACCTAATCTACATTACGGCGGTTTCAAAGCAAAAATAGGGACATTCATGGCTCCCAGGCCAGGATTCGAACCTGGATTGAAGGATTCAAAGTCCTCCGGTCCTACCATTAAACGACCTGGGAACGTCACTTGAATCAAGGATATATTCCGGCTTGGTGTGGGCAGGCCGGAATGAATTGGATGTCTTGCTCAATCAGCGATCTTGCTCGCCAGTTCCGCGGTGGTGGCGAGAATCTGCGCGTATTCGGCGGCGGTTGAACGAGGTCGGTCGCCAGCAGGGTTGGTGCTGATCAGGAGCTTCGTGTTCGGGAGTGCGGTTCGCAGGTCTGCGGCGAATTTGGCGGGTTGGTTGCGGTTGATTGAGACGAGGGTTGTGTCGCCGATTCTGGCGGCTTTCACGTCGCCGTTGTTGGATGACGCGGTTTTCACCAGTGCGTTTCGGCGGGTGATGATGTTAGGGGCTGCTCGGATGGTTTGTGTGGCTAGCAAGATGGCGAAGGCTTGCGCGTCCGACCATTGACGGCCGGCGTGGGATATGCCGGGGTTGTCGTCCGACCAGTCGAATGGGCGGATGTCGTATGCGGCGCCTTGGATGAAGATTGCGGCGTCGGCTCCGGCTTCTTCGAGGGCTGATGACGCGATGCCAGGGAAGTCGGCGGTCCACGCGGTGGTGTTGCCGACTATCGTTGCTGGACAAGCGAAGTTGTAGAGCAGGCAGGCGGTCCGACCTTCGGCGGTTTGGATGGCGGTCAGTTGCAACATCTCTCGTTCAGTGTCGAGAGCTTCATCGTCGGGCGACGCGGCAAAGCAGCTGAGGTTGGGCAGTGCTGCCGTCACGGTGCCAACAGCGGCCGGTTCGAGCGACGTTGCGGCGTCGAGGGCGGTTCCAGCGATGATGTCGGGGAGGTATGCGGCGTAGTTGCGGTATTGGTGAGGCAGTTCGACTTCGTCGCGCCAGAGAGGCGGTGATGTCCCGTTGCCGGTGGTTAGGATCGCGATATTTCGGCGCGGGATGCCGGTTGATGCAGTGACCGCTTTAGCGATGAACCCTTTGAGCCAATCGGCGATGCCGTACGTGTCGAGGGAAACGATCGCGGCGGTTTCGCCGTATGACTTAAGGACGACGCACCTGACGGCGAGATCGTCGTCGATCGAGCGTGCAGGCCGATCCGGGAACTCCGGACCGGAGATGGTGAATCCTATCGGGGGTGTGATAGGCGCTTGCGAGACGCCGACGTGAAGCAAGTTATCGACGGTTGAGAGGATCAATTTCGATGTTGGTCGGCGTGAAGTAGGCAAATGGTATCACTGGTTTTGTGCTTCCCCGTCCCCATTGATCATCAAGGGGAATTGATGGGGGTAGGTCCGCCGTCGGGCACCCCCTGCATGCTCGCTTCGCGAAGGGGTGCTTTGCACAACTACCGTCATTCCCGCGTAGGCGGGAATCCAGGGGGTGGGGCAAACGGGGACGCGTCGTCTATTTGGTCTTGTGACAGCACCGATATCGAGTTGTGCAAAGAACCCACGGAGGGGGGTAGAGGCGACGCTTGGGTAAGATTGCATGTATCGCGCGCCGTTGAGGCGCGTTTAGATCACTTGAAAGATTGATAGGACCGTGTCTATGGCCTTTGCAGGGGCGTCCCGACATCTGTTGGAGGTGAGGAACCTCGAGACAGTGTTTCACACCAATTACGGCGTCGTGCGCGCGGTCGACGGCGTTGATCTACATATCGACGAGGGTGAGACGGTCGGGCTGGTAGGGGAGTCGGGATGCGGCAAGAGCGTGGCGGCGTTGTCGATCGTTCGATTGGTGCCCGACCCGCCTGGGCGCATCGTTGGCGGGCAAGTCATCTTTGAAGGGACGGACTTGTTGCGTCTCGACCTCAAAGAGATGCGTCATGTCCGCGGGCCTGGGATCGGCATCATCTTCCAAGAGCCGCTTTCATCTCTGAATCCGGTGTTGTCGATTGAGCGTCAGATCGTGGAGCCGTTGCAGGAGCATCTCGGAATGACGCGTCGACAAGCGGCGTCTCGGGCAACTGAGCTTCTCGACTTGGTGGGCATACCGGACGCGTCGGCACGCATACGCGACTTCCCGCACATGATGAGCGGCGGACAGCGTCAGCGGATCATGATTGCGATTGCGCTTAGCTGCAACCCGCGATTGCTGATCGCGGACGAGGCGACGACGGCGTTGGACGTGACGATTCAGGCTCAGATATTGGAGTTGATGGAGGATCTAACGAAACGGTTCGGCACGGCACTGCTGATGATTACGCACAACCTAGGAGTAGTTGCGAGATACGCGGACCGGGTGTGCGTCATGTACGCCGGGAAGATACGGGAGATGGCACCTTCAGAAGAGTTGTATGGCAACCCGAAGCATCCTTACACCGTGGGCCTATTGGGTTCGGTTCCGCGATTGGATGCGCGTCGTGATACGGGGAAGCTGACGCAGATACCGGGTGACGTTCCGGACCCAACGCGGATGCCGACGGGATGTGCGTTCCATCCGCGTTGCGACTATGCCGTGGAGCGATGCTCGGCAGAGGATCCGTGGATGGAGGAAGTGGGCGTGGGGCACGTTGCGGCGTGCTGGGAGCGGGAGAGGGTGGGGTGACCAGAGGTCAGACGGGGTTGCAGTTACAATCCGATACGAAGATCGGACTGACATCAAAAGGAACCCGAACAATGGCGCTTGATGAGTTGACTGCGACCATAGAAACCATAAAGCAACGCATCAAAGACCACCGAACTTCGTTAGCTGCGAATGAAACTCGGACGCGTCAGGTGTTAATCGATCCACTACTTGCGGCCTTGGGTTGGGATGTTACCGATCCTGACACGGTGGCACTTGAGTACAAGATTGGTGGGGGTTTTGCCGACTATGCATTGCTAGCTGACGGCAAGCCAGTTACAGTGATCGAGGCCAAGAAACTTAACGAATCACTCGAAAGTCACATGATGCAGCTATTGAACTACGCTGTGTCGGAAGGTGTTAAGTACATGATCCTGACTGACGGAGACAAATGGCGGATGTATGACGTGTTTAAGCAAGTACCGAATCACGATAAATTGGTTATGCAGATGACGATTTCAACAGATCAAACCTATGAGAACGCCCTCAATTCGTTAATGATTTGGAACGATAAACTTATTGCACAAGGTGATGCAGTTGATTCCATCCAACCGGTGGTTGGTTCAGATCGCACTAGTCCTTCACCAACGTCCGAGCCGTTACAACCCACACCTGAGGAAGAGTGGCAGAGCATCACCGATAAATTCCCCGATGATGCTAGGCCTTTTGCCGTGAAATTTGGTGGCTCTGAAACCGAGGTCGCCAGTTGGAAAGAACTGGCTGTGGAATTTGCGACTTGGATGGTAAACGAAGGGAAAATCACACCTGAAGAGTGCCCGGTTCAGACCGCTACAAATAGCAACAGGTACTACATCAACACACAGCCGATTCATAGCGACGATAGTCCATTTGAGAGGCCGACTTCATTGCCTAGTGGGATGTGGTTGGATGCGTTTCACGTTGATCCGTGGTGGATTCGAAATACGCGGATATTAGCGCAACGCTTTCGCGAAGATCTTTCCGTGAAGATAGGGAAATAGGACGACGTATTCATTGCCAAGGTCTGAAAAGTGTGACACCCCGAGTGAAATGGAGTTGGATGTGGGTACTAAAATCCGTTGATGGCATTGGTTAAACTCTGAAGCAAGGGGTTATGAAAACTTGGCAACGATGGCGTTTGACACTTACAAGGCGGTGAAGGAACTCGAAGAAGTCGGGTTCGATGAAAACGCGGCGCGGACTATGGTCTCTATGGTCAGCAGTGTGTTCACCGACAACGTCGCGACTAAATCAGATATCGCGGATATGGCTACGAAAAACGACCTTTCGAATCTCCATTTTCAGATCAAGGCGGATATGAAGGATTTGGAGAACCGCGTGACGATGCGGTTCGCGTGGATGGCATTGGCGATCGTCGGTTTGACTTCGACAATCGTGGGCCTTCTGAATCAGCTTCAAGGTTGATGGCGTCGACGCTATGAGAGAAGGCGCAGTCGGCGTCCCGACGACCTCCCGCGCGACCGCGGTCGCCTCGCCGCGCGACGCGGTTAGGGCGATGGCGTCAATCGGCGAAATAGCGGCGGTCAACCTCAGTGCGGTGCCGTTGCTTTCGGTGCGGGATTTGAATGTGCATTTCCCGATAACTCGGGGCTTCATTCTGCAGAAGACTGTAGGGCATATTCGGGCGGTGAACGGGGTGTCGTTTCATGTGAATCCGGGTGAGACGTTGGGGATCGTGGGGGAGAGCGGTTCGGGGAAGACTACGGTGGTGCGGGCTGTGATCCAGTTGCAAACGCCGACTTCGGGGAGTGTGGTATTTCAAGGCGATGAGCTTGTGGGGGCGTCTTCGGAGGTATTGCGGGGAGCGCGGCGGAATATGAGCTTGGTGTTTCAGGACCCATATGGGTCGCTCAATCCAAGGATGCGCGCGGGGAATATCGTGGGTGAGCCGTTGCGAGCGCATCACGTTTTCGAGTCGAAGAACGAGTACCTGGACCGGGTGGCGGAGTTGTTTCAGATGGTGGGGTTGCATCCGGGCGTGGCGAGCCGGTATCCGCATCAGTTTTCGGGCGGTCAACGGCAGCGGATCGCCATCGCGCGGTCTTTGGCGGCGAATCCGCGGCTGATTTTGCTCGATGAGCCAGTGTCGGCGCTGGATGTGTCGATTCAGGCGCAGGTGATCAACTTGCTCGAGGATTTGCAGGATGAGCAAGACTTGGCGTACGTGTTCGTGGCGCATGATCTGTCGGTAGTGCGGCACACCGCGCATCGGACGGCGGTCATGTATCTGGGCAAGATCGTGGAGATCGCAGACGGTGACGAGATTTACGACAACCCGTTGCATCCGTATACCCAAGCGTTGCTGTCTGCGGCTCCGATGCCCGATCCGGTTTTGGAACGCAAGCGAAAGCGAATCGTCTTGACGGGTGATATACCGAGCCCGGCTAATCCGCCATCAGGGTGTGTGTTTAGAACTAGGTGTCCGATCGCGATCGATGATTGTGCGGAGATTGTCCCGCAAATGCGGAGCACGGGTTCGTTGACACGGCGGCACGAGGTGGCGTGCATCCGGGCTGAATTTTGACGGTAACTACACGGAATGTCGCGCGATGCTAATCCTGCATGATCATCGCGGTCGCTCTAACGCCATCTGGCACATCCACGTCTATCGTCCCATCGCGTAATTTCGAAGCAATGACGATTAGGGCGCAGGTGTTCGCCGCTCGAAGCATGGTGTCGACCTTTGCCAACTCCGGGTCGTCGGATGCGTCGATTTGTTCTAAAAGGTCTAAGAACGTTTCCGCCGCGCGCTGGCCCATTGCATCTAGATCGATAGCCATTTCATTCTCCTACTGGTCAGGTTTGGTTCGACACGTAAGATTCTAAATTTCTACGCGCCTTCATTCCCGCAACCCCCTCACGTCATTCCCGCGCACCCCCTCCCGTCTTTCCCGCGGGGCCTGCCCCGTACCCCGATACGGGGGCGGGAACCCAGAGCCCGGGGACAAATGGGAGCGGGGCATCATAGCCCATCTGCGAAAATCTGCGTAATCTGCGGTTCAGAAGACAAATCCCTTGACACGTTCCGCGCAACTGTTCTACCATCAGAGATGTACACACTTTTGGTCCCAGGTCGACGGATCCGGGCAATTTATTAAGCCAACACTTGGCGAGAGGAATCAGGACCAATACGTTGACGGCAATCACGGGCAAATTCAAAGTCATCGAAACCATCGGTGGCCGCGTCGGGCGATACAACTTCTCGCCGACATTGATTTTGTTCGGCTCAACGCGTAGGCAATGTCCCCTCCACTTGGTTAACTCCAAGTCGTCACTTTTAGGCTGCGAGAGAAGCGCCTGTCGTAGATTAGGCTGGTCGCTGCGTATGTTTCAGACGCAGCAACACGAACCACACGGCTCAACCAGAGTCGTTGAGGGCCAGCCGGACGGTCGTGGACGAGCAACACGTCAATCCCTTTTCATTGCAAGGGATCGACTACGATGTGAGCCGGGGTCCAAGCCGGTGATTGTCACCAACGCCTTAACCAGCGTTGAGGGGCATGTCCCAAGTCGTGGTGACAAGGGACGCAGGTGGAAAATATTTGTCGGCTGTCCGGCATTCCTATCCTTCTGGGACCAATCACCGGGGCGTAACGCGTCTCGGTCGGAGACTGTTGGTAACAGGCTCTATCGAATACACGGTCAAATTAGCCTCTGCCGCTTCGCGGCGGAGGCGCAAATTCAAGACCGTTCACGCTCAAAGACCGGACCAAATACCGCCCCGGGCTTTTTACGCGTCAAATGCCCCTTTCGCGAAGCCCAAACGCCCGACGACGGGGCGCGGAAGCCCAAACGACCGCAAACAGACCGCGGGGGATGTCCCCCATCATCCCCTCTCCCTTGATGGGAGAGGGCTAGGGCGAGGGTGAAAGGCGATAAATCACATTTTGCCCACCCCGCGCACTCCCGCCGTCTTTCCCGCGCACTCCCCCGTCATTCCCGCGCAGGCGGGAACCCAGAGAAAAACAAAGCACGCCATTACCACCCCGTCATTCCCGCGCAGCCTGCCCCGTACCCCGATACGGGCGCTTCAGCGGGCGGAACGCCCATCCAGAGGGGTGGGGCAAACAGGCACCCGTCGTCTATTTGGCCTTGTGACAACAACATCGAATTGTGCAAAGGTCCCTGAGAGGCGGAGGTGAAATGGTGCTTCGCGAATAGGAGGTAACGAAATGTTCTTGGAACTGTGTAAAACAGTGCGTAATTAGAGTAAAATCTGTTGCCATTAATAGACATGAATCCAAATATGGAGGATTGACATGGCTGTTGCGACGAAATCCGTCGTGAGCGATTTCCAAGAGCAAGGTTTCGTAAAGGTCAAGGGCGTCCTTGACCCCAAGACGGTGCTCGACCCGATCATCGAGGAGTATGAAAGCGTCCTCGATAGTCTGGCGCGTGATCTTCACGGAGCCGGCGAGATCGCATCCGAGTACAAAGAGTTGTCGTTCGACGATCGCATCTTGAAGATCTATCAAGAGACGGGCCGACAACACGCTCAGTACTTCGACTTCTCGCTGCCGTTCCAAGACGTCAAGGAGGACACTCCTTGCTGGTTCGGACCTGCGGTCTTCAACGCGTTCGTGAACGAAAATTTGCTTGATGTCATCGAGCAACTGATCGGACCGGAGATCTCATCCAACCCGGTGCAGCACGTGCGCATCAAACCGCCCGAAAAGTACCTGCCGAAGACTGATCAAGGTCAGCCGCTCATCGGTGCCACGCTTTGGCATCAAGACCACGGTGTCGTTGTGCCTGAGGCGGATGACACCAACATGGTTACCGTTTGGTTCTCCCTAACTGACACACCGGTCGAATCGGGCCCGTTGAACGTCGTTCCGGGTACCCACCGTGGCGACCTGTTGACGCACTGCGACAGCTACGCGCACAACACGACCATGGTGCAGGGTCGGCAGATCCCCGAGAAGCTGTTCCCGTACCAGGTCGCAACGCCGTTGCCGACCGAGCGTGGAGACGTGGTCTTCATGCACAAACGGACGGTTCACGGATCGTTGGGCAACTTGAGCGAGAACATGCGCTGGTCGTTCGACCTTCGGTACCACAACACCGGTGCCCACTCAGGTCGTGTCGCATTCCCGGACTTCGTGGCGAGGAGCAGGTCGAACCCGGACTCAGAGCTTCGCGACCCAGTCAAGTGGCGCGAGATGTGGATGGACTGCCGCCGGAAGATGTCGAAGATCAACCAAGGCGGACAGTTCGACATCCCGTTTGGCCGTTGGGAAGACGGTCACCCCGACTGCGAGAACTAGGCGCCCGACGCCTTCGCATTGAACCTTTTCGTCCCTCCCCCTGTCTTGCAGGGGGAGGTTAATGGTGTCGGCGAGAGGTGACGATAAATCGCCCCGTCGTCAATTTACGATCACCACCTCGACCTCGATTTCTGGTTCATCTGGAACGGTTGCGGGTGCAAGTATCTGCGAATTATTGCGGATCGCGTCAGGGAATGTGAAGTCAATGGCGTATTGCGGCGACCGGGCTTCGATCGTGTAGATGTCGCAGTTGTTTCGGTTTCTGGGGTTGAAATTCCACGTCATCTCGTAATCCAAGATCTGGTAATTTTCGGGGTTCACTGCGACGCCGATTTCGAGGTCCAATCCTCGGCTCCACGATGGGTTTGGTTGATCGATAGAGACTTCGATTTCGACCCGCTCTGCGTTGCGAGATACAACCATGTAGTCCGATGGTTTGGCATACACGTTGATGTCTGCAAGCGTTTGGAGCAGCGAAGAGAAACCGCCTCTGAAGTTCGTAGCGTCCGATACTCTGTCGACACCAACATCGCTCCAACCGCTTCCACGCCGGAGCCACCACTCGCTCGCGCCAAAATCGGGCGGGTTGCCGATGTAGTAGTAGCGATCGTTCCCGTCGAGGAAATGTCGCCAGAGCGCCGCATAAGGAATCAGATTCGCAGCCTCGAGTTGTGCCCATCCGAAGTCGTGATTCCCCCGACATCCCGGCCAACCACCCTTGACTTCGAAACTGAACGATTCCGCGTCCATCAATGCGGCATGGGCTCGCCGCAGCAACGCAGGTGCAGAGAGTTCCACGGGTTCAGGCGGATCGTTGAGTTCGTCGGCGAAGACGATCAGGTCGAGGACTTCATCGAAGGACATTCCGGGTTGGACAAGCGGATTCGCGTGAAGTGCGAATAGACCGCGGTCCATGCCGTCGATCGTCGTGTAATCGAGTGTTTCGTAACTCATGACGCTGGAGCGATCGTGATGGCGATGCTCGATGTTTGTGAATGCGTGCAACAACTCGTGGAGAGTAGCCGACCGGATAGTCGCGTCTCGCCATGTTTCGTCTTCGAAGCGGTTCGACCAAATGGCGATGGTGCTAGCTGTTACCCGGCCGTCGTCTGCAACCCAAGTCCTCGCGCAACCGGCGAAATCTACGCAGTCCAAACCGGTCGAATCTGCGTTTGCTCTCGCCACGCCGGTGTGGATCTTTAGCTGCGCTTCATTCGCCGTAGCAACACGTTCGATCTCCAGATTGAAGAACGCCACGACGTCTTGCAGGACTTCGTCGAATATTTTCAGGTAATGCGCGTCGCCGTAAGACCACAATTTGATCGCTTCGCCAACGGGCCACTTGGTGACGTGTTCGCGATCCCAACCAGCACACCCGATGCCTTCATCGGTCTCTTCGTCATCTTGTTCTAGGTCGTCATCGACGTTCGACGTATCGCTGAAACAGTCCCAGACATCGCGCTCGATCCCGGTGATCCGTTCAGGGACGTTCATCGATGTAGATTTCGGCTCTGCCGCTCCGTAGCCAATCGACAGGTTCGTACCTCCATGTGGCAGCCTCAACGTCTGGCTCATCACGGTTGGATAAACATCCTGCTCCTTTTCGACCGAGAACTCTGCGCCGCAGTCGTCAACTATGACTTCATTCTGAGAACACTCGATGACGACGACTTGGGATTCGTCAGTTCCGTTGTTCACGAACGTCAGGTTTAGATCCACGTTGGCGGATCCATCGCTCCAATAGCTTGCAACTTCGGGCGTCGCGATCTTGCTCAAGTTCCAAACGAGATCAGGCGCGTCCGGCACTGCGATGGTGTGGTCAATGACGTTGAGATTCCCCCATCGGAACGTATCTTCGTCCTCGACAGCGAAGATGCGTGTCAGGGTGTCGCCGATCGGCAACCAAAGACGCATCTCAGTCGCTGCGGATTCTCCCGCGGATATCCCGTCCGACTGGCTTGAAGTCGAGCAGCTGTCCGGCCATTCGCCGTCGCAATCGACTCCGATGTAGAAGGTGTTTGTGTTGTCTACGCCCTCGTTTGTCACTTCGACCGTTATCGAAATCAGGGCTTTGCCATCGCCGTCCCAACCGAGGCCCTCGGTGGCGACGACGTTCGTGCGAAGATCGATGAATTCAACATCGAGCGATTTGTCCGTGGAGTTGTTGCCCGATTCGCCTTCGATGGTTGTGGTAGCGACGCTGAATGCGAAATCGTACGAGTCGGGTGCGAGTCGGATCGGAACGATCGCCGTGGTGCTTTCGGCGGGTCCGAGATCTGGGAGTTCGCCGCTATATACCTGTTGGCCGGAAACCTCACCATCCGAGTCCTGCCACGATCTGGTCAGGGATAATCCTTCCGCGACTAGATCGCCTGAGTTGGTGATCTGGAGGTCAAACTCCACGGTTCGTCCGGACTTGAATCGGTAGTCGGTTATCTCCACATCGATGTCGGCCCCGGCAACTGTGATGGTCGGCACCCTTGCGGATGCGCCGACTTCCAATCGAACTGTGTGTTCTCCGGGTGTCAAAACGAAGCTGAAGGTGAAAGTTACCGTCTGTCTGCTTTGCAGCGTGGTGATGATGTATGCGAGTTGCTTATCGCCGTTGTCGATTTGGTAGTCGACTCTTTGCAACCCTGAGAAATCACTCGCACCGGAGTTAACGACGGTGACTTGGGCTTCGTAGGTGACGGTGCTGTCAGATTCCCCGGTTTGGTTGATAGTCAGGGTTTGGATGGCTAATCGCGGCGACGGCGATTGGGCGCTGGCGTTTAAATCGAAAAGGAAAGCGGCGCCCATCCCGACAACCAGAATCCCAAGCAGTGCCGCTAAGATCCGCGGCTTTTGGCGCGGGCTCGTGAAGTGGGCAATGTGAGGCATCGTTCAGATGCTGGACCGTTGCCGAACCGCTTCGTATAGCGCGATTGCGGCGCTCACCGAGGCGTTTAGGGAGGCGAGTTGGCCGTGCATGGGTATTGCCGCTGTGGTGGTGCAGCGTTCCTGGGCCAGACGCCCAACGCCTTTTTCTTCGGACCCGACAACGATCGCGGTTGGGACAGTGAGGTCTGCTGCGGTGTAGTCGGTTTCGGCGTCGACGTCTAAGGCAACCGTCTGCAGACCTAAGGTATTTAGGTATTCGATCGTACGGGAGATGTTTACGACTCGGGCGACGGGCAGGTGCATCAGCGCACCCGCAGATGCCCGGATGGCACCTGGCGAGATGCCAGCGGCTCTGCGTTCAGGGATGATGATTCCGTGTCCGCCTGCCGCGTCCATGGTGCGGGCGATGGCTCCTAGGTTGTGAGGGTCTACGATTCCGTCGAGGACGGAGATCAAAGGCGCTTGGTTTTTGCGGTCTGCTTCGAGGATGATGTCCTCGACTGATACGTATCTGGTGTCGGGCAGGACAGCGACAACGCCTTGGCTTTTCTTGGTCTGGGACTGGCGATCGAGTTCGCGCCGTTGAAGTTGTTCGACTTGGATGCCGGCGTCTTCTGCGAGCGAAATTATCTCTTGCATCTGCGCTCCGACCTCGATACCGTCAGCTATCAAGAGGCGATCGATGTTGCGCTCGGCGCGCAGAGCTTCCAGCACCGCGCGTCGTCCCTCGACGGTGTTGGCGTGCATGTTGCGGGCTCTGGCGTATCGGCTCATGGTCGAATTGTGGTTGCGGCGATGGGTCCTTAAAGTTGACTTACAATCCCTTGATATGCGGGTCGGTTACCGAAACGAAGAAATGCTCAAAGGAGACCCGTCATAGGACAACCAAATTCTATTCCGAATGATGTAGCGGGTGCGGTGATGGAGTTGATACGGACGCGACGGAACGTACGCGACTTTGATGGTCGTACGGTGCCGAGAGAGATGCTGGACCAGATAGTCGAGGCTGCGACGTGGGCGCCGAACCATCGCCATACCGAACCGTGGCGGTTCATCGTACTCGAAAAGGATGGAGAAGCGCGCAAAACCGTTGGCGACCTCGTCTACGAATGGACTTGGAACTACGTCAAGAATCCGAACCCGGAGCGGCGTGCGAAAAGCTCGGCAGAGGCTCGTGAAGAGGTGTTGGACACTCCTGTATTGATGCTCGTCTATTCGGTACCGGGCGCGAACGAGGAGGTCACGGAAGAAAACTACGCCGCGACGTGTTGCGCGGCACAGAACATGCAGTTGATGGCGCACGCAATCGGGTTGGCCGTGGGATGGTCCACGGGGCGCATATGTAAGTGTGAAGAGGTGCACAAGGCGATCGGTGCGGAGACGGATTGGGCAGTTGTTGGGGCGTTCTTTATTGGATTCCCGATGTCGATTCCGGACGCTGAACGTGCGCCGGTGAGTGAAGTTTGTACATACTTGGGTTGATGATCCGAATTGGCGCATTGTCGCCACCCGTTAGGGACAACCGAAAAAAACAGGAGATCAATTAATGGCAGATCGAGACACGTTTTTGAACTACGCCAGCGGAAACTGGGTCGCAGCGTCGACGGGCAAGGTTTCGCAGAGCAGCAATCCGGCTGACTTGGACGACGTGATCGGTGAGTTTCAGGCGTCGAATTCCGCAGACGCGGAGAGGGCGGTTGGCGCTGCAGCTGCTGCGGGGCGAGTCTGGGGATCGATGTCGGCGTTGGCGCGGGGTGGTCATCTTTTGGCGGCAGCGGACTACTTGAAGCAGAATTCGGAGCGATACGCCCAGGCCATCACCCGGGAGTGCGGCAAAGCTATCGTGGAAGCCCGAGGCGAGGTGGGACGCGCTGTTGCGCTGTTGCAGTATTTCGGTGTCGAGGGATCGAACCCGGTTGGCGATGTTGTGCCGTCGGTGGATCCGAACATCTTGCTCTACACGAAACGCGTTCCGATCGGAGTTGTGTCTCTGATAACTCCTTGGAACTTCCCCTTGGCGATACCGATCTGGAAGATGGCGCCAGCATTGGTTTATGGGAACACGATCGTGTTGAAGCCGGCATCGGCAACTCCGCACTTGGGCGTGTTGATCGCCGAGATGTGGGATGCCGTCGGATTGCCTGCGGGAGTCTTCAACTTGGTGACCGGCTCTGGTGGCGCGGTAGGGGAAGCGCTCGTCGGTTCTGATGGCGTTGCTGCCGTCTCGTTCACAGGTTCGACGCCTATAGGGATGGGAATTGCGGCCTACGCTGCGAGTCGTGGTGTGAAGTTCCAGTTGGAGATGGGCGGCAAGAACCCGGTTATTGTGATGCCGGATGCAGACCTCGAGCAAGCGGCTCAAGTTACCGTCGACGGCTCGATGAAGTACTCGGGTCAGAAGTGCACGGCTACTTCGCGCGCGATTGTGATCGGGAATGTCATCGAAGATTTCACGAATCTGGTCGTTGAAAAGACGGAGGCGCTCGCAATTGGCCCAGGTGCCGACGCCGCTTCGGTGATCGTACCAGTGATCGACGAGGCGTCTCGGCAGAACATCGTAGCGTCCGTGGAGCGCGGAGTCAGCGAAGGTGGGAATGTTCTGACCGGTGGCGGTGTGCCATCTGGAGGTTCGTACGATGGTGGGACCTACGTGGAGCCGACGGTGTTGTCGAAGGTTTCGCCGAACGACTTCGTAGCTTGCGAGGAGATTTTCGGCCCGGTGCTGGGGATCATTCCGGCGGCGGATATCGATGATGCGTTGGGGATCGCGAACGATGTGAGGTACGGTTTGAGTGCGGGTATCTTCACGCGGAATCTGAATGCGGCGTTGCAGTTTGCGGATCGGATCGAGGCGGGAATCGTGAAAGTGAACGGGGAAACGGCGGGAGTCGAACCTCAAGTGCCGTTTGGCGGCATGAAATCGTCGAGCAGCGGTTCGCGCGAACAAGGCAAGGCGGCTATCGAATTCTTCACGGAGACGAAGACGATCTATGTGAACCAGAGCGCAAGCTAGGGGCGTATAGAACCGCGAAAAGAGACTACGCGAATAGGTTGAACCGCAATCACGCGGATAAGTGATACTACATCGCATTTTGGTGCTACGCCAGTCGTGATTTCGTAGTGATATTTGCTTTGCTTCATCACGTTCGTTAAGATTCGCTGATAAAGTGCACACAAAACATCTGTGATTGGAAATCCAAGAGGAACGAATGATGGTACTGGCACAAACCAAAACCGACTTGGAACTGGTCGCGCACCTGCTTCGGCGCGCAGGTTTCGGGGCCGACCCGGCGGAGATCGAGCGGTACGCAGGGAAGTCGTACGACGACATTGTCGACGATCTTGTAAACCCGCAACGTTTCTCTGAAGTTGAGGATGATCTTCTGAGTCGGTTCTATCCGCATCTGGCGGCGAACAAGGACAATGGTGCGGTTTGGAACGGTCGGTGGATGTTCCGGATCGTGAACACTGAGCGTCCGTTGGAAGAGAAGATGGCGCTGTTCTGGCACGGCATTTTGGCGACGGGTTGGACGAAGAGCGAGCATACTCCGAGCATGGTGAATCACGTCCAGATGCTGCGGGACAACGGGCTGGCGAATTTCAGGACGATTCTGCTGGAACTGTCGAGAGACCCGGCGATGATCTTCTGGCTCGACAACAATGAGAATCACGGCGCTGCGATCAACGAGAACTACGGTCGTGAGATCTTGGAGTTGTTCTCGATGGGGATCGGCAACTACACCGAGGATGACATCAAGAATGCGGCTCGGGCGTTCACGGGCTGGACGTTCAAACAGCCGTTGCCGCTGTATCCGTTCGGTCATTTCGAGGCGGAGTTCACCTATCGAGAAGATGATCACGACGCCGGTGAGAAGGAGTTCTTGGGATACCGGGGCAACTTCGACGGCGAAGACATCATCGACATCATTGCTCGTCAGGAGGCGACGGCGAGGTTCATCGCCCGCCACTTGTACACGTTCTTCGTGGCCGATGAGCCGCAGGTTCCGGCTTGGAGCATTCAACCGCCGAACGATCCGGATGCGATTCAGACGTTGGTTGATGCGTGGATGGATTCGGATGCAGATATCCGTCACGTGATGACCGTGTTGCTGAAGTCGGACTTCTTCAAGAATGCACGCATGAAACGCGTCAAGTCGCCGACTGAGTTCGTGTCCAACGTCCTCAAAATCTCCGGCGACTACCGCGAAATCGACGTAGGTCTGGAGAGTTTCCAAGGTACGCTCGTGGCAATGGGCCAAACGCTAATGGACCCACCGTCCGTTGAAGGTTGGCACACTGGCAAGGAGTGGATCGACGGTGGCACGCTTACGGAGCGTGTAAACTTCGCGATCAACACGTTGGCGGACGCGTCGAAACCGGGCGTTAAGAACATCATGGAGGCGTTGCGGAGCTTGGACGAACCTAGGACGCCAGAGAAGTTCGTGGACACGGTTCTTGAGCACCTGTGCCGCTTGCAGGTTGATGAAGCGACGCGTGAGGCGCTTGTCGCCCATGCGTATGAAGACGGCGACTTGGCATTCGGCACCGAAAGCCAGGAAGAAGCGACAACAGATCGGGTCTTACGGATGATCACGCTCGCGGTTTCGACGCGCGAGTTCCAATTCGAGTAGAGCAAATACAAGGAAACACTGATGCTGGCTCGAAGGAGTCGGGCAATCAAGCAAATCGGAGCGACTGAAATGACTATCGGCGGCAATGGCAACGGCCACGGCAACGGGACGAACGGGAAGCACAAGGACCCGGTGTTGGTGGTTATCCAACTGTCTGGTGGCAACGACTTCATGAACACGGTGGTCCCGTACACCGAGGGCATGTATTACGATGTCCGACCGCTTGTCGGCATTCCTGAGGACCAGGTGATTCCAATCACCAACAAGGTGGGATTCCATCCTCGCGCGACGGCACTCAAGGAGCTATGGGACGAGGGCAACGTAGCGATCGTTCAAGGTATCGGGTACGCGAACTCGAGTCGTTCGCACTTCCGAGCGATGGACATCTGGCACACGTGTGAACCGGACACGATTGCGACCGAAGGATGGCTGGCCAAGGTTATCCGCGAGTTCGACCCGAATAGTGAGAACCCGGTAACGGCGGTGAATTTCGGTCGGGGATTGCCGCGAGCCTTGGCGGCGCCGAATGTGACGGCGACCTCGATTGGGGACCTCGACAACTACGGACTGATGTCTAGCATCGAAGTTGTGGAGGAACGTGACGAGAACCTGGAGATCTTCAAGCGGATGTATACGCCCGCGGTAGGTTCAGGTTTGGTGATGGACTACATGGGGCAGACGGGTCGTGACGTGCTTAAGGGTGCCGACATGCTCGCAGTAGCTCCGGGGATGTACAAGTCGAACGTCGAGTATGCGGACAATCCGATCGCGCAGTCGCTTCGCGACGTTGTGCGTGTGCACACCGCGGACCTCGGCACGCGGATTTTCTACACGAACCACTTGGGTTACGACCACCATGCACAGGAAATGCCAGCCCACAACAAGCTGATCGGTGAGTTGTCTGAGGCGATCCGGGACTTCTTGCAGGACCTCCGAGACCACGATGCCTCCGAAGAGGTGACGATCCTGGTCTTCACGGAGTTTGGTCGACGCATCAAGGACAACGGATCGGGAACCGACCACGGTTCCGGCGGCGGTGCGTTCCTAATCGGCGAGCACGTCAAGGGTGGACTGTATTCCGAGTACCCGCCACTTGACCGCCCAAGCTGGTTGAACGACGAGGACTTGAGGCACACCTACGACTTCCGCGGGATGTACGGGACGATCCTAGAGCAGTGGTTCGGACTGGACCCGGTTCCGATAGTCGGCGGCAGCTTCGAGCAGCTCCAACCGTATGAGAAGACGTTGGTCTGATCGGGCATAAAAACGGAAATTCACAAGAACACCGGGAGGGTTTGACCGTGAGTGAAAACGGAAATGGCTCCATGAACGGCACGAATGGCAGGCCGCACGCGCTATTGCGCGCTGGCTTCCCGTTCTACACGACGCTCGGCATGCGTCGAGTTACGACGTATCCGATGGACATCGTGATCGGCGATGAAGACCGGCTGTACGTCCTGAACCGCACCGATGGTCAAGGTGGGCAGATTCGACGTATCAACTGGGATGACGAAGACTTGGACATCTTTGGGTCGAACTTCGTTTGGCCGGTGCAGATGATCCGTGACGCTGACGAGAACGTCTATGTCTCGGACGAAGGCAACCACACGATAACCGTGTGGCGACCTTCGGACGGCGAGTTGCTGGATACATGGGGGACGCACGGAAGCGACCCCGGCCAACTCGACCGGCCGTCTGGGATCGAGTGGGACAACGATGGCAACATGCTTGTGGTGGACACGCAGAACCACCGCGTGCAGAAGTTCACTGCTTCGGGCGAGTACATCAGCGGCTTCGGCGAATTCGGCACCGACGACGGGCAGTTCAACTACCCGTGGGGCGTGGGCGTCGATCCGCACGACGGAGCGATATACGTCTCCGACTGGCGCAACGACCGGCTGCAAAAGTTCGACTCTGACGGCGACCACATGTGGACTGTCGGTTCGAGCGGCGATGGGGTCGGAGAATTCAACCGACCGGCAGGAGTGACAGTGGACCGGCACGGCGATGTTTACGTGGCCGACCGTGGCAACCACCGGGTTCAGCAGTTCGATTTCAACGGTCGCTACGTCGACCGCTTCATTGGCGACGGTATTTTGTCGAAGAGCGGCAGGATTTACATTTCGTCGAGCACTACAGTGCTTCGAAACCGTGAGTCTGCGGAGCTCGAGGTTACGCGTCGATTGCGTGGTCCGGCGATGATGCGCTTCGACAACGACCCCAAGCGTGGCGACCTGATGTACGTAGCCGATTTTGGCTGCCACCGCATTCAGGTCTACCGTAAAGAGGCGTATGAGCTGTCGGCAGAGGATATCGCGCCGGTTCCGACTGCGCCGACGCTTTACACGGTATAAATTGACGCCTTAGAACCCCGATCCATCGCGGGTCGGGGAATTCAACGTAATCCAAGTCGGCTTTCGACGCCTTCGAAGACGTCGCGCGCGATCTCTAACGCGCGCTCGGAGTCTAGTGCCTCGTGGGTTTCGCATGGTGCGCCGCCGATTAGCGTCTGCGGGTAGCGTGCGCCGATATAGTGCTTGTCTAGCAACCCGGCGATCGACTTGACGAACTCGAATGATTGGTCGAAGGCAATGGCGTCGGCGCAGAGGTCCGCCAAGGCGTGTCCCCACACGTGTTCGGCGCCATGGTTGTATAGGAAGGCGACGACGGCCTTCTCTGCCGATTGCTGGGCCAAGAAACAGGCCAGAGCGTGCCTTCCGTCCTCGGCATTGGCTGTCGCAGCGTCAAGGTCGTGTTTGGACTGCACCAACCAACTGCGCGGCACGCGTTTCAGCGAAGAGTAATCGGTCATCGGGATCTTTCTTGGCGGTGCTTGGAGATTAAGGATTGGGTTTTGATGGCGACCGGTTAGTGAGGCTCAGTAGATCTGATCGCCGAGTTGCTGCGCCCGGATCAGCATCGGGTCCGACTCGGCCAACTCGAAGAATTCTGTTTCGGTATAGACGTGGAATGTTGTGCCGACGGAAGGGCGTAGGTGCGTGACCCAGAAGTCGGAACGTCGGTGAAAAGGTTCGTCGGTTTCCTGAACTACCACCAACTCGAGGGTCGTGTCGGGTTTGGTCGGTTCGCCGCTTACGAGATCGCCGATGAGGATCATGCGCGTCATGCCGAGTTGCGGCATTTCTTCGGCGAAGCGTTGGAGCTCGCCTTCGAGCATGCGTCGGCGTTGGCTGCCAAAGCCGAACATCATAGGGGACATGGGGTCATCCTGTGTGGCGCTGAATACGTTTCGGCTAAGGCTAACAGGCAAGTGTCATCCAACAGGAAACAACAAAAAAGAGGCGGGTGGCAGCACCGGGACAGGCTTAGGTTGCCTATCCGAGTGATGCCACCCGCCGGGAGGTGCCTCGATCAAGATCAAGAGCACCCCATATTTTTAACTCCGTGGCATTGAGACGGATCTCAGCGCCGGGAAGTTTTTAGGGGGATCTCACCTAAGTCGAGACACCTCTCATACGGCTATATGCCATTACCTAGACGTCCCTCCTTTCATTTCGTATCCGGCTCGTGGCACAATTGCCACCGCCTCGGCAAACCGATGGTAGGGTTCGCCGGCACGCTAATTATAAAGGAATCGGGCGCAATGTCCAGCGCGTTGTGACGATAACAGAGATCGCCGCATCGAATTGGAGTTGCGCCCGGCGCCTGTTGGTCGCCCGATTGGGGCTACCCGATTTCTTTTGCGAGCGCCTCGGCGTCGGCTTTCGACAGGATGCGGAACACCTTGTTGCCGGCGGGCGAGAGGCCCTGTACGGCCATTCGGCCATTCTTCATGGTTACGATTTCCGGGTTCTGTACCGGGACCGTAGTCTTTTCTTTTACCGAGTATGCGGTGATCTCCATTTGCTACCTCGAATTCCTAATCGCAGTGATACTGCCGAGTTTGCCTAAACTCGATATGCGGTTAGATTATAGAAATCGGGCTTCAAGTTGGGAAACAGCGCATGCATTCACTGCGTCAAAGCTAAGGTTTTCTGGCTTTTCGGGTGTAAAAACGGTGGATCAACCGGCATTTGCGAAGGATCGCTTGATCCTGTCGGCGGCTTCATCGAGGGCTGATTCGGCGGCGTGGATGTAACCGGGTTGGCAGTTGAAACCGTGTAGAACCCCTTCGTATCGGGTCAATCTGGTGTCATTACCGGCGCTTTTGAGTGCGGTGGCGTAGTCTTCAGCTTCATCTCGAAGGACGTCGCATTCGGCAACGATCACGGTCGCGTCGGGTAGGCCGGTTAGATCGTCAGCTTGAATGGGCGAGGCGTACGGGTCCGATCCATCGCCGTCGGGACCGAGGTAGTTATCCCAGAACCATTGCATGCCAGCCTTGGTAAGTCCGTATCCATCGGCGAACTCGTCGTATGATGCACGTTCGAAGTTGTGGTCGATAACGGGGCAGAAGAGCACCTGGTGGGAGATTATGGGTTCTCCGCGGTCACGAGCCATGTGCGACACTGCGGCCGATAGGTTGCCTCCTGCGGAGGTTCCGGCGACTGCCAGTTTCGAAGCGTCGCCTCCGAACTCGGCTGCGTTTTGGACTGCCCACTGGGTTGCAGCGTAGCAATCGTCTGCGGCGCCGGGGAACCGTGTTTCTGGTGCGAGGCGGTATTGGACTGAGATGACGAGTGCGCCGACTCGATTGGCGAGTCCGCGGGAAGTTGGGCCTTCCAGTTCGTAGCTTCTGATGGTCCATCCTCCGCCGTGGAAGACCATGATGACGGGATATGGTGGTTCTTCGCCCTCTGGGATGTAGATACGCAGGGGGATCTCGCCGCCGGGGCCATCGATTTTGCGACGGATAACCTTCCGCACGGGTTCGATGGCGGGTTTCATGATTTGATTGCGCCGTTCGGCGGCGGCGCGCAGCTCATCTGCCGAGCATTCGCCGAAAGCTGGCATTTCCAGCTTCGCCGCTTGTTCCATGAAGGCTACGGTATCGGGATGGAGTCTTGGGTCGTTCATAGTTTGCTCTCCAGCGAGTGATTAGTTTCGAGTGTGTCGGGTTAGAACCAGTTTTCTTTGTCGACCAAGTTCCGCAACGGTTCGCCCTCTGCGAAACGGCGCATGTTGTCGGAGACGACCTCGTAGCGACGTTCGCCGAGGTGGCGGCCTTCGTCGGCTGCGATGTGGGGCGTCAAGATGGTGTTCGGCGCGTCCCAGAGCGGGTGATCGGCGGGTAGGGGTTCGATTTCATAGACATCGAGGCCTGCGCCTCCGATGGACCCGCTGCGGAGGGCGTCGTTGAGGTCGTCGAGCTTGGTCGTCATGCCGCGACCGATGTTGATGAAGATCGCGGTTTCTTTCATCAGCGCGAACTTGGTGGCGTCGAACATGCCTTCGGTTTGTGGCGTGTGAGGGATGGTAAGCAAGACGAAGTCGGCATTTGGCAAGACGTCGTCCAGTTCCGAGGGGCCGCGCATTTCGTCGACATGGTCCTTCGCGCCGGGCGATTCCCATCGGGCGTCGACGCCGACCACGTTGCAGCCGAGGGCCTGACATAGGCGCGCGGTTTCGGTGCCGATACCGCCGACGCCGACGACGAGGACGGTGGATTCGGGTAGGAAGATGTTGTTGTACTGGTCGCCGAGGAGTTTGTTCCAGTTGCGGTCGCGTTGCTGGTCGCGGTAGATGTTGAGATGCTTGGCGAATGAGAGCATCATGGCGACGATGTGGACGGAGATGTGGTCGTTGTATATCTCGCGGAAGTTGGTGACTTGGACGGGGTGTTCGATGAGTTCGTCGAAGTAATAGCCCGCTGGTGGTGCTGCTGCGGGAGCTTGGAGCCAGCGGAGGCTTGTGGCGGCGGCAACGAGCCTTGGGTTCATGGTTCCGAAAGCGGCATCGGCGTCGGCGAGTTCTGCTACCGTTTCGTCTTCGTCTGCCGGGGCCACTAAGTTAGCATCGGGGACGGAGTCTTGCAGTCTGGCAATGAAGTCGAGGTTGTGTTGTGAGTTCGGGGGAACGAACACCATTTTGAAGGGCATCTGCGTGTTTCACCTTTGCGCGTCGTCGTTGATTTCGGGATTCGAATGGTTTTGGGATGTTGTAGTCGTTGAAGCGGAATCCGCCTACAGCAATGATACAGAGCAACGAATCGGAGATTGGATTATCCTGTAGCCATGGTTGCTCGGTTAAAGATAGGTTTGCCGAGACGCCATCGAGGTTGGGGTTGTGCTGGCGTAGAGGTAGATGAAACGATCGAGATTGCCCGTTGAAGATAGGCGACTTTCACATAGAAACCGATCCGTCGACCTTCGAGTCGCCGCACTGCATCGTAACGTTGCGGCCCTGGATTAACGTCGGCAATGTTGGTCGGATAGTTGTTAACCGGTTCGGTCGGATGTACGGGGCGAAGAAAGTTGGTGCGCTGGCACGTCCGGGGAAGTTTTACGATCACACTCGGTATCGGCCGAGGATTCGGATGAGGCGGGGCGAACGGACGTTCCGCATTCCGAATACGGAGGTTGTTGCGGCGCGTGTGCCGGACGGCCAAGACATTGTGATTCTCAAGCTCTTGGAACCACACGCGTGGGCGGAGGATTTCAACGATTCGGTCCTCGAGTTGCTGCGGGTGTTCAACGTCGAGCGGTATGTGCTTGTTGGTTCGATGTATGACTCTGTTCCGCACACTCGTCCGATCAAGGTAACGGGTTCGGCGCGTGGTTGGGAACCGCCGAGTCGGTTCAAGACCGGCGTGAGGTTGGGCGGGAGCCGCTATGAAGGGCCGACTTCGATGGTTTCGCAGTTGACGGAGCTTGCTCGGACGCAGCTGGGATTGCAGACGCTATCGATGATCGCGCATCTGCCGCTTTATCTTAAGCTCGACAACGACTACGTCGGAGCGTCGCGGATACTGTCGGTGCTTTCTGAGATTTACGACGTGCCAGTGGATCGTATGCCGGAGATACGGATGGGTGAAACGCAGTATTCGCAGGTTCAGATCTCGAGTTCCGACAACCCTAGGTTGGCGCAACTCGTGGCTCGACTTGAGCTGGAGTACGACGCTGAGGAGGCGGAACCGGTGGAAGAGGAAGAAGTTGAGTTATCGCCCGAGGTTGAAGAGTTCCTCCAAGATCTCTCGCGCGGGTGGGACGAGGACGAAGGGCGAAAATGAGGTCGAGCGTTGGCGGGAATGGTTGCCCGGCCAACGCCCAACTCGTGTTCGTTGAGGTTTTACAGTTCGCGAACTTCGACGCCTGCTACCTGTTCAACGAAGCGCAGAATTCCAGAGTGGTCGTTCCGGCCGTCACCGTTGACCACCAAAGCCGTCAGAACTTGTTGCAGGTTGGCGGTTACCTGAAGAGGCACGTTTAGCGCGCGTGCCGTCTCCATCGCATTGTTGATGTCTTTGTAGTGGAGTTCGATGCGGAAACCGGGCTCGAAGTTTCGGCTGATCATCATCGGGGCTTTGGCGTTCATGACGTTTGACCCGGCGAGTCCGCCTTGGATGGCCTCGAAAACGGTTTGCGGGTTTACGCCGGCCGCGGTTGCGAGGACGAGAGCTTCAGCGAGTCCGTGGATGTTCGCACCGACGACGATCTGGTTTGCCAGCTTCGTGACGTTGCCTGCTCCGTGTGCGCCGCAAAGAACTGCCGATTTGCCGACCACGTCGAAAAGAGGCTTGGCGCGTTCGAAATCACCGGCACCACCGCCGACCATGATTGCGAGGTCGCCGGAGATGGCGAATGGTTCGCCGCCGGAAACCGGCGCATCGAGGAAGTTGATGTTCTTATCGGCGAGGCCTGCGCCGAGTTCTTGCGAGACGCCGGGGGCGATGGAGGACATGTCGACGACCAGATCGCCTTCGGATGCACCTTGGATGATGCCGCCTTCGCCGAGGATCGCTTGCTTGGCTTGAGGTCCGTCTTGCACCATTGTGATGACGATATCGGTAGCGCTCGCCACTTCTGCGCATGATCCGGCGCTGGTTGCGCCAGCTTCCACGAGCTCCTCGACGGGATCCGGGAAGATGTCGTAAACGGTTAAATCGTAGCCCGCGTTAATCAGGTTTTTGGCCATGGGTTTACCCATGATTCCGAGCCCGATGAAACCGATTTTTTCTGCCATGTTGCTTCTCCTATGAAAGTCGGCGTAGGTGTTGGTCGCCCGATATTTCCGCCTCGGTCGAATCATCTATCGCACCAATCGATGGTACAACTCGTTCGACTAACCACGATGCTAATCGTCTTTCCAGAACCGTTCCTCTTCGAAGTGGTAGTCGGTTCCGGCGTATCGCTCTTTGACGTCTTCGATCATGCCGGGGTGACCGCAGGCATAGATGACGGTTTCTGCGGGTTCAAGGTTGCGCCCGTTGACGAACTGTTCGACCAGCGTGTTGATCCGCCCGGTGGCGCCTTGCCAACCTTTGTTTCTCGACTCGGTGGGGCGACTGACCGAACCGAAGAATTCGATGTTCTCGTGGGCATCGGCGAGTTCCTGAAGTTCGTCGTCGTAGCCGAACTCGTCGAGGTAACTTGCGCCTTCGAGGACGTAGAAGTTGTAATCTTCGCGTTTGATCGGGCCGTCGGCATTCCATTCGGGATCGTTGAGCAACTTCCTTAGCATGGATACGTAGGGCACGATTCCGGTGACGGTGCCGACCATGACGTGGTTTTTGAATTCGGGTTTGAAGACGAAAATGCCTTTAGCGCGTGGGCGCAACGTCAACTCGGTTCCTACGGACAAGTCGAACAGGACGGGTGTCAAGTTGCCGTCGGGTGGCGGGACTAGCTCGACGAAGAGTTCGATTTGGTCTTCGTCGGGAGATGAGGCGATGGAGTAGGGACGCTCGATGCCTTCCGCGCCGATGGTGCAATACTGCCCCGGTTTGAAGTCGAAGCCTTGCGCGGGCTTCAACCAGATTTTCCACAGGTCTTCGGTCAGGTCGATGCGGCGGGTGATTTCGCATGTTGTGAAACGCCCTCGCAAGGTCGCTGTCCGCGTCTGATTCTGTTGTGTCATGTCGTTTCCCGCATTCAAAGTGTTGCGTGAATCAGGTTACAACAATGCGTTCGGTCAATGCCTAAAGAATGTATGCGGGCGTGGGTGATACCATGATTGCACGATTTCAGCGGAGTAATTTTGTCTATCAAATTCGCGATGAAGTTGACAACCACCTAACTCGATTGGATTATCGTCGTTGAACGGTGCGATTTATCGGGGAGCCAGAAATGTCAGGACCAAATCCTGGAGTTGCATACAGCATTACCGTAAGAGCCGAGTATCCGAACCGGCCTGGGATGTTGGGATTGATTACATCGGCGATCGGTATGTGCGGCGGCGATGCGGCGGCGATCGACGTTGTTTCGACCAACGGCGGCAACATGACGCGCGATTTCACGATCAACACTTCAGGCGAGGAACATTCGAGCCGGGTTGTGGAAGCGATCTCGGCGATCGAGGACGTCTCGGTAAATTCCGTTTCAGATGCGACGTTCTTGATGCACGTCGGCGGGAAGATCGAGATGCGTTCGACGGTGCCTGTCGCGACGCGAGATGACATGTCGAAGGCGTACACGCCGGGCGTCGGCCGGGTCTGTATGGCGATTCACGAAGACCCCGACGCGGTCTGGGCGCTAACTGGAAAAGGTCATACGGTCGCAGTGGTGACTGACGGCTCGGCGGTGCTTGGTTTGGGAGACATCGGAGCAGCCGCGTCGCTGCCAGTGATGGAAGGCAAGGCGCTGCTGTTCAAGGAGTTCGGTCGCGTCGACGCTTGGCCGATTTGTTTGGATACCAACGATCCGGATGAGATCGTAGCGATCGTGACGGCGATCGCGCCCGGTTTCGGCGGAATAAATCTTGAGGACATCAGCGCGCCGCGTTGTTTCCAGATTGAAGAACAGCTCAAAGAGCGTCTCGACATCCCGATTTTTCACGACGATCAGCACGGGACCGCGGTTGTAGTCCTCGCAGGTCTGATCAACGCGTTGAAGCTTGTCCACAAGGCTCCGGAAGCGTTGAAGACGGTTGTGTTGGGAGCCGGGGCGTCAGGGACCGCGTGTACGAAGATATTGTTGTCGTATGGTGTCAAGGACATCGTCGGTTTTGACAGGCAAGGGGCGTTGTCGCGAGATCGCGACTACGAAGGGAACGTGATGAAGCAGTGGTTTGCGGACAACACGAATCCGGGAAACGCAAACGGGTCGCTGACCGAGTGCATCAAGGGCGCGGATTTCGTTCTCGGGTTGGCCGGGCCGGATCTTTTAACGCGCGAACAGGTAGCAAGCATGTCCGACGATGCCATAGTGTTCGCGCTCTCGAACCCCGACCCTGAGATTTTGCCGGAGGACATCCCCGATAACGTTCGAATAATGGCGACGGGACGTACGGACTACCCGAATCAAATAAACAACTCCCTGTGCTTCCCGGGCTTGTTCCGCGGAGTTTTGGATGTCCGGGCTTCGGACATCAACGAGGAGATGAAGATTGCGGCGGCGCAGGCGATTGCCGAGGTTATACCGGCCGAACACCTCGACCCGGACTTCATCGTTCCGAGCGTGTTTGACAGAAACGTCGCCCGGAACGTTGCACAGCGAGTTGCGATAGCGGCGCAAAACACGGGGGTGGCGCGAAGACGTAGACGGCAGACGGATGAGGTCTACGCGACGATGCGCTCGCGTTAGAGTCAGAGCATGACTCGGTTGGCTGGCATTTGAACGATGAGTTACGACGCGATAGTCATCGGTGGTGGCATCAGCGGATGTGCTGCTGCGTTCTATCTCGCATCGAGCGGCCACAGCGTCGCTTTGGTTGAAAAGGATTCAATTGCGGCGCATGCATCGGGATTCGCGTTTGGGTCGCTTTACACGCGTTTCCAACCACCTCCCGGAAGCCCGGCGATCGAGTGGTTCCGAGCAGAATCGATTGAACTGCATCATGGTCTAGCGGAAACGCTGCCGGAGTTGACCGGCACCAAGTACCACTTCGAGGAAAAGGCGGGTCTGGTGTTGGCGTTCGACGACGCAGACGTGACGCAATTGAAGCCTGCCGGTGCCTCAGCGTTTCTGCGCGATGATTGGCCCGCAGATCGACAGGATGTTAGATGGTTGGCGTACGGCGAGCTGAGCCACATTGATGCCCGAATTTCGACTGACGTCATCGGAGCGCTCTATCTCGGCGGGATGACGGAAGTTTCGCCTGGTGAATTAACCAACTCGCTGTGGACCGCGGCTTCGGAGCGATTTGGTGCTGAGTTGATCAGCAGAGAGGTGGCGGAAATCGAGGTTGTCGACGGTTCTGTTCAAGGCGTGGTCACGGACGACGGAACGCTGTCTAGCGACGCGGTGGTGTTGGCGGCCGGCCCTTGGAGCAGAACATTGCTTGGACGGGGCAAATCAACTTCGCACATCGATCTGCCGGTTGTGCCGCTTAAGGGCGAGATATTGCGATACGACCTCGGCGACGAACCCCCGGTCCCGGTCTCTTTGTGGTGGGATTCTGATTACGCTTCGTCCAAACCAGACGGATTGCTGCACGTCGGTGCGACGCACAGTCATTCTGGGTTCGACGAGGAACCGTCTGATGAAGGTCGCCACGAGCTTGGCAGGTCTGCGGAGCTTGCACTGCCGTTCTTAGCGGACAAAGAGGTCGCTAGGCAGACCGCGTGTCTGCGCCCGGTGACTCCGGATGGGCTGCCGATCGTAGGCAAAATGCCAGACGCACAAGGTCTTATCGTTGCGACGGGCGGTGGTCCGATAGGTATCGAGTTGGGACCCGCAATCGGGAAATTGGCAGCTGAAATAGCGTCTGGTCAAAGCGTAAACGGCCCGAGATACAGCGGGTTCAGTCCGTCGCGGTTCTCGTGATAGCATCGATTCATAGAACGAACCATCAGTTGTAACTGGAGTCAACACCCCGCTACTTACCCGTTCGTGACAGCATAGGCCTTTAAATCAGTCCCGTGTGGCTGGCAAGGTGCGAGATCTTCCCGTGTAGGTGAGTTACGCCGTATAGGCATAGACGCGCCCACCGCAGTGAACCTAACAGCGCCCTCGTCGGTCAGCGACGAGGGCGTTTTGTTTGAGGCCAAGCGCGCAACGGCGAGTATCGCACCTGTATGTCCGACAGCGATCAAAGTTTCGAGCGGAACCTGATGACCGGTTCCGAGATGCGCCGCGCGTTGGCCCGTATGGCTCACGAGATCATTGAGCGCAATCACGGGGCCGAAAATCTTCTGCTTGCCGGCATCCCAACTCGGGGCGAACACATTTCGGTTCGGCTCGCGGATTTGATCGAGCAGTTCGAAACGGTGCGCCCTCAGACCGCGGTTCTCGACCCGTCGGCGTTTCGTGACGATGCACATCGCCGGCACATTACCGGATCAAACGGTTCGGAATCTTTGAACGGCATGGGGGACGTTGACGTGGTTGGGGTGCGGGTCGTGGTTGTCGACGACGTTTTTCATACCGGACGCACGGTTCGTTCAGCGTTGGACGCATTGATGCAATCGGGCCGACCTGCTTACGTCCAACTGGCGGTGTTGATAAATCGCGGGCATCGCGAGCTACCAATCAATCCTGATTTCGTTGGCCGCAATGTACCGACGTCGCGCACCGAACGGGTTCATGTCCGATTGGTGGAGGTCGACGGCGAAGACCGAGTTGCGATCACGCGTAACGTCCCATCACCTCGAAACGGAGGCGTCGGTAAGTGGCGCTTACCATGACCAAGGTACCTCGACAAGGTGCGACGGCGTTGAACACGGATTCCAAGCACCTTCTCGACGTCGATTCCCTGACTCCAGAACAGATCCAAAACCTCCGAGAGCGGGCCAGCGAGTTCCGCCAACTCCGAGCATCCCGGCCATTCAAATCGGATTCCTTGCGCGGCGGCTCCATCTATACCCTCTTCTTCGAGAACAGCACGCGCACACGGGTGTCCTTCGAACACGCCGGGAAGGCTCTAGGTGCCGATGTCATCAACATCGCTGCTTCGACAAGTAGCGTCAATAAAGGCGAATCGCTGCTTAACACAGTGCTGACCCTTGACGCGATGGGTATCGACGCGTTGATCGTCCGTCACCCGCATTCAGGCGCTCCGCATTTCATCGCCAGGCATGTCAACGCCGTTGTCATCAACGCTGGCGACGGCGCGCACGGCCATCCAACACAGGCGCTGCTTGACGTTCTGACGTTGCAGGACCATCTCGGCAATCTGAAGGGCGCAAAACTGGCACTGGTGGGCGACATCCTCTATTCCAGGGTCGCTCGTTCCGACATCATCGCTTTTCGCAAAATGGGTGTCGATATTTCCATCGCTGGACCACCGACGTTGCTTCCGCACGACTGGTCGCTCGGCCCAAACTCTCTGGGTATCCCGGACACCGAGGTGACGGTCCACGAATCGGTTGAAGACGCGGTCCGAGATGCCGACGCGATCATGTGCCTAAGGTTGCAACTTGAGCGACAAACGTCTGGTCTGCTCCCCGATGTCAACGAATACTCCCGTGTCTGGGGCATCAACGCCCAACGTTTGGCATTGGCGAAACCAGGGGCCCCGGTCATGCACCCCGGTCCGATGAACGAAGGCCTTGAGATCAGCACCGACATCGCTCACGGGTCGTTGAGTCTAGTTGAAACCCAAGTTGAAAATGGCGTGGCGATGCGTATGGCGGTACTGGAGCACTACTGCGGTCCCATGAGAGAGATTCTGTGAACCAGCAACCACGCCCGATAGTCATCCGAAACGGAAGGGTGATCGATCCGTCTCAAGGGTTTGATTCCGTCGCCGACGTCGTCCTAGCAGAAGGCGTTGTGGGTGGGATCGAATCGTGCGGCACAACTCAGCTTTCAGATGGCTGGACCGAGTTCGACGCGTCAGGCATGATCGTTGCTCCCGGTTTCATCGATCTGCACACGCATTTGCGGACTCCCGGGCAAGAATGGAAGGAAGATCCCAAGACTGCATCCGATGCCGCGGTTCGCGGTGGTTTCACTACGATTTGCGCGATGCCGAACACATACCCGGCGCAAGACAACGCGTCGGTGGTAGGGGAGCTGATGCTTCGTTGCGCATCCGAGTCTGCGATTCGGGTCCGACCGATCGGTGCCATCACCAAGAGGCGTAAAGGCGGTGAATTGGCGCCGATGCACGAGTTGGCTGATGCCGGTGCGGTCGGCTTCTCCGACGATGGCGACCCTGTAATGTCGCCCCACCTCATGCGTCAAGCGTTGACTTACTCGACCGACCTGGGCCTGCCCGTCATCAACCACGCTGAAGACCGCGGTTTGGTCGCGGAATGGGATATGAACGAAGGTGTCGTCGCTTCGCATCTCGGACTGCGCGGCATTCCCAACAGCGCGGAATCGATGATGATCGCCCGCGATATTGAACTCGCCCGCATAACCAACGGCCGTTTGCACATCCCGCATGTTTCGACTGCTGAATCCGTTGGGTTGATCCGTCGCGCCAAGTCCGAATCGATCAAAGTCACCGCCGAGGTGACACCACATCACCTGGCCCTCACAGAGCAATGGGTCTATGGCGAAAACGGCAATGTGCCGACTGTTCTGACTGAGAATGCGTATGACACGTTAGCCAAGATGGCGCCGCCGTTGCGGACAGAGGACGATCGAATGGCGCTCATTGCGGGTTTGGTTGACGGTACGATCGACGCGGTCGGTACCGATCATGCGCCGCATGCTGCGACGGACAAGATCTGCACGTTTACGGAGGCTGCGAATGGCATCATCGGGCTTGAGACAGCATTGTCGTTGGTGTGTGGAATGGCTGGGATCGACATTGGGTTGGCGATCGAGCGGTTGACCTGTGGGCCTCGAACAATATTGGGTGATGAGAGCATCGGCACGTTCAAATCCGGTGCTAACGCGGACGTCGCGATTATTGATTTGAGTAGCAATTGGGTCGTCGGTTCGCCAACGCTCGGTTCGAAGAGTCGCAATACGCCGTTGCTTGGCGAGACCGTGCCGTCGAGAGTTGCTGCGACGTTTGTCGGTGGAGTGAAGGTGTGGGACGCAACCGAGTACGGAGCGAAGGATGTCTAGCGATATGCGCGGTCCAACGCTGTTGGCATTGAGTGATGGCTCCGTTTTCCGGGGCCGTAGATTGGGTGCGGTGGCCGATTCGGTGGGTCTTGTTGTGTTCAACACGTCGATGACGGGTTACGAGGAGATGCTCACCGATCCTTCGTACGGCGGGCAGATTTTGGTCCCGACCTATCCTCTGATCGGCAACTACGGCATAAGTCTCAAGGATGCCGAATCGAAGCAGATCCAGGTCAAGGGTTTCGTGGTGCGGGACGATTGCGACGCACCTTCGCACCCACACTCGGAAATGACGGTTCATCAATATCTTGAGATGAACGGCGTACCCGGGGTTTCGGGGGTCGACACGCGTGCGATTACGCGTCGCATAAGGTCGGCAGGCGTGATGATGGGAGCCATAGTGCAGGGAGACGACGCTGAATTGGCGACAGCGGCGTTGGAAGCAGCGCAATGGTATGGCGACCAAGATTGGGTAAGGGAAGTGGCGACCGAAGAGGTGTTCGACTGGCATGGCGACGGTACTGACGGTACTCGTCCAGCGGAAGAGTTGATCATCAGATCGCATCGCGCCGGTGCGGTCAAAAACTCAGGCGTCCTCAACCGTCCGCTCCGCATAGCGGTCATCGATTTCGGCGTCAAATGGAACATCCTGCGCAGCATGAAGGCACGCAATTGCCATGTGAAGGTTTTTCCGTGCGATGTCAGCGCCTCTGAGGTGAAAACCTTCGATCCCGACGGGATCGTCCTATCTCCAGGTCCCGGCGATCCAGCCGTTCTCGATGGCCCGGTCGAAACCATCCGCGAACTTTCAGATCTATATGGCGACGGCACAAATTCGATCCCTACACTAGGCATCTGCCTCGGGCACCAGCTAGTTGCGCGGGCATTGGGTGCCGACACGTTCATGCTCCACTTCGGACATCGCGGCGGCAATCAACCGGTTCAGGATGTCAGGACAGGCCGCGTCTACGTAACCGCCCACAACCATGGATACGCCGTTGACCCCGACAAGCTCCCTGATCGGCCCGGTGTGCGGGTAACCCATGTCAATCTCAATGACAACACCGTGGAAGGCATCGCGGACGAAACCCACCTCATCATGACGATACAGTTTCACTCCGAAGCATCGCCCGGCCCGCACGACAGCGAGATGATTTTCGACGAGTTCATCGCCGCCGTGAATCAACGCGTCACCAACCAATAGCGAGCAAACATGCCCCGTAACGAAATCCTGAAAAAAGTTCTCGTCATTGGATCCGGCCCGATCGTCATCGGGCAGGCCGCCGAGTTCGATTACGCCGGGACCCAAGCGTGCAAATCGCTACGCGAAGAGGGTGTTGAGGTTGTCCTCGTCAATTCCAATCCCGCAACCATCATGACTGATGAAGACATCGCGGACCGCGTCTACATCGAACCGCTTACCGTCCCAATCATTCAACGGATCATCGAGCGCGAAAAACCGGACGGCATTCTAGGGACTCTCGGCGGACAGACCGGACTTAACCTGACGGTCGAGTTGGAAGAAGCTGGCGCCCTCAAAGATGTCGTGGTTATGGGCACCAAGACCCAAAGCATACGGAAGGCCGAAGACCGCGAACTCTTCGCGTCGTTCATGGAAGAGATCGGAGAGCCTATTTCGTACGGTATTGCCGTCACTACTATCGAGGATGCCGAGGCAGCCGCCGAAGAGATCGGGTACCCCGTCGTCGTCCGACCTGCGTACACGTTGGGAGGAACTGGCGGCGGTGTCGCGTATGACGTCGATGAACTTCACGAGATCGTCAAATCCGGCCTCGCGGCTTCGCTGGTCGGACAAGTGCTCATAGAGAAATCCTTGCTCGGCTGGAAGGAGGTCGAATACGAGGTGATGCGGGACAGCGCTGGCAACGTCATCACCGTCTGCAACATGGAGAATTTCGATCCGATGGGCGTGCATACGGGCGACTCCATCGTCGTAGCGCCCAGCCAAACTCTGACCGACAAGGACTACCAGCGGCTCCGAACGGCCGCGCTGCACATCATCGACGGCCTCGAGATTGAAGGCGGATGCAACGTCCAGTTCGCATATCGGCCCGGTAAGGAAGTCGGCGCGCAGCTGGGCGAAGGTTCTCGGTACGACGACGAAGGTCCGATGTACTACGTGATCGAGGTCAACCCTCGTGTATCTCGATCGTCCGCATTGGCTAGCAAGGCGACCGGATACCCCATTGCGAGGGTGGCGGCAAAAGTCGCACTCGGCCTACACCTCGACGAGATCAGCAACGTCGTGACCGGCAAGACGCGCGCCGCGTTTGAGCCGGCCCTCGACTACTGCGTCGCAAAGATACCGCGTTGGCCGTTCGACAAGTTCGGTGGCGGCGATCGCTCTCTCGGAACTCAAATGAAAGCCACCGGCGAGGTCATGGCCATCGACCGCAGCTTCGAAGCCGCGTTGATGAAGGCGGTTCGTTCTTTAGAGGATGGCAAGAGGTCGTTGCGTTGGGAAGATCCCGAATGGCGAGACAACGGGTTGCAGGACATCGATCTGTCGGGAGATGATCTGCGGCTGTGGAAACTCGCTTTCAAACTTCGTACCGGTACGACGCCCGAAGACCTGACCCTGGCGACCGGCATCGACCTTTGGTTCATGCGGGCACTCGCGCGGATTGTCGACGTTGAACGTGAATTGCGTGATTCTGAAGGCTTGAGCGCCGAACTGCTGCGCCGCGCCAAGCGTGTCGGGTTGAGTGATGAGGATATTGCGGAATTCACGGGTATCGGACTCTCCGAACGCGTCAGGGATTTGCGTAAGGAACTAGGGATCGTTCCCGTTTACAAGATGGTCGATACGTGCGCGGGCGAATTCGAGGCATCGACGCCGTATTTTTACAGCACGTATGAAGAAGAAAACGAAGCTGCACCGATTGAGGGAAGATCGGCGGTGGTGATTGGTTCGGGGCCGATTCGCATCGGGCAAGGCATCGAGTTCGACTACTGCTCGGTGCACGCGGCGTGGTCGCTGCAGAGCGAAGGTATTCGCGCGGTGATGATCAATTCGAACCCGGAGACTGTTTCGACCGATTTCGACACATCTGACCGCCTCTATTTTGAACCGCTCGATGACGAAAGTGTCCGCGATGTCATCGACAACGAGATGGGTAATGGGGCGACCTCAGGTCACGACGCTGAGCCACCGAACATCGTGGTCCAATTTGGCGGGCAGACCGCGATCAACCTGTCTCAATCCCTGAACGCCGCCGGATTACAAGATCTCATTCTCGGCTCCGACCCGGATGTCATCGACAACGCCACCGACCGCGGCCGATTTGAACGATTGGCGGCATCCAATGGCTTGCCGTTGCCGCCGGGTGGTACCGCAGCCAATACTGCTACCGCGCTCGCCCTTGCAGAGAATCTCGGATACCCGTTGCTGGTACGGCCGAGTTACGTCCTCGGTGGTCGCGCGATGGAGATTGTCGACAAACCGAACGAATTGGAACGTTACTTCAACCGCGCATTGAAGGCCGCGCCCGGTCAGACGATCCTCATAGACCGGTATTTCCAAGGCATCGAGGTTGAGGTGGATGCCGTGTGTGATGGTGAGGACGTGCTGGTTCCCGGAATCATGCAGCACATTGAGCGTGCTGGGGTGCACTCTGGCGACTCGTTCGCGGTGTATCCGGCGATCTGGCTGACGGGCGATGAGGTCGAGACGATCGTCGATTACACGCGACGCATCGGGCGGATGCTGAACGTGCGAGGTTTGATGAATATCCAGTACGTGATAACTGGCGGCGGGACGTATCGGAGCAACGCGGCGGATCCGGGACGGAGCGACGACAATGTCGCGGGCAGCGAAACTTTCATCATCGAGGTGAATCCTCGATCGTCGCGGACCATACCTTTTATATCCAAAGTAACGGGCATCCCGATGATTCGGATCGCAACGCAGGTGATGTTGGGCAAACGCCTTCGAGATTTGGAGTGGGGCACCGGCCTGATGCCCCGGAAAGATCTCGTCGCGGTCAAGGCACCGGTATTCTCAATGTCGAAACTGACGAGCGTGGACACATTCCTCGGCCCGGAGATGAAGTCCACTGGCGAGGTCATGGGTATAGACCGATCGTATGTGCCGGCGGTTACCAAGGCGCTGATAGCATCGTCGCACGCGATCAATCAGGGCGACAACGTTTTGTTGAGCATCGCAGATTCGGCCAAACCTGACGCTGAACGGCTCATCCGAACTCTAGGTGACAACGGTCACGGGATATATGCAACGTCGGGGACTGCTAGGTTCGTGCGTAGCCTCGGTTACGAGGTGACTGAAGTGGAGCGTCTGTTGTCAGCCAACAAAGCGAACGTCGTGACCGTGATCAACGATGGAATCGTTGATGCCGTTATCAACGTCCCGACGGGCGGTCGCGACGCCGAACAGGACGGGTTCTACATCCGCAGGGCGGCAGTGGAACGTCGGATTCCGTGTTTCACTTCAATCGATACCGCTAGGTGTGCGGTTGAGGCGGTTTATGCGCTCAAGACCGCTGGCGATGCGAATGGCGGACTCAACGTGATGACGCTGACGGAGTATGTGAACGGCTGCAGCTGAATGCGTCGAGCCGAACCATTTGAGAACGAAAGGCTACTTCGCGCGTCTTGCGGTGACGCCGAGCCAGATCCTCGGTACCGACTCGATCTCCATCTCTTTGAAGACCTGCTTGAGCGACTTTTGGAGGGCGTCACGACCTTGTCCAAGCGGGACGCCGGGCATGATGCCTTCGATCCAGTCGCGGAAGCCACTGATGTGATAGAAGCCAACTTCTGGCACTTCGACACTGTGTTTTTCGGCTTTTACAATCTCGAAACCAGCGGCTTCCAACAATTCCTGGTACTCCTCAGGCGTCAACTGCTGGCGCGCGCCGGTCTTGTCTGCGCTTTTGTCCGGGAAAATGCCGTAATCTTTGCGCAAGGTGCGAAGTGAACGCATCATCCAACGCCGGTAGAAGTCGTGCGATTCGGGTGGGTGCGAACCCTCAAAGAAGGAAGTGTTAAATGCGAGGATCCCGCCGGGCCGCAGTCGCTCTCTGATCTGATTCAACAACGCGACTTTGTCGCTAACGTAGTGGATGGAGTTGCAGTAGATAACCGCGTCGACTTGCTCGTTGACGGACGATGCCAAGTTTTGGACCTCGGCGTGGACGAATCGGACGGCGGCTTCTTTACGCCCGCCCAACTCTTCGACGGCCGTTCTCAGAGCGGAAGCTGAGTGGTCGACAGCGTATATCACGGTGTCTTTGGTCTCGGTAATGCGGTCTAGGATAAGCTTCGTGATTCCGCCAGTTCCGCAACCCAAGTCGATAATCTTATGTTGGTTGAAGACGCCGGACATGTCGACGAGCCGCGAGTTGACCTTGCGGTAGAACGGTTGAGACGAAAACTCAGTGAACGAGTACTCGTCGGAATATTGGACGCTCGATGGATTCGGCATTGGAGCCTCGACGGGAAATAGTGAAAGGCGCGCGAGTTCTGCCTTGATGCAGTCAGTTCAATATTAACAGGGAAACACAAATGACAGGGAAACCAAATTCGTGGCTAAAGCAAGCGCATTCGTGTTCGCGTCGGCGATTATCGCCGTCGTCTTGTCGGTGATCGCTTGCGGTTCAACCGAACGCGCTCCGCTCGTTTTCGCGGCAGCTTCACTAGTCGATGTGATGGAGGAGTTGAGAGTTGCGTACGAAGAAGAGACCGGTGCCGACGTTAGGTTCAACTTCGCTGGTTCCAACTTTATTGCGAATCAGATCCTCACCGGCGCTCCCGCGAATGGGGTGATCGTCGCGGGTTGGACCCCGATCGACAATTTGGTTGGCGCGAACAAGGTATTGGATGGCGCCGTGGTGGAGGTAATTTCCAACCGATTGGTGGCGGTTAGACTGTCGAGCGCCGTGAGATTGCACGACGGCCTCGAGGAGTTGATCGGGGCTGGCAGGATCGCGATGCCAGATCCGGATACGGCGCCCGCTGGCGAGTACTTCGAAGCAGCGCTACGAGAACGCAACCTGTGGGGAGAATTGGAACCGCAGATTATTCCCACTCTGGACGTCCGAGCCGCCCTCGCAGCCGCGGCGACGGGCAACGTCGCTTACGCTTTGGTTTATGAAACCGACGCCGTGTCAACCGACGACGTGGAGATTGCATTCGCGTTTGAGAGTAGCAGCAATGCGACGAAGCCCAGATACTATGCCGCACCGTTGATTGGCAACGATGAGGCCATAGCGTTCATAGAATTCTTGGCTACGCCGCAAGCGATTGCCATTTTCGAGAGTCATGGGTTCAGGCGTTGATAGGAGGAAGCAGTGGCTCCTTTGCTTGACGTAACGCTGCTTTCGCTGCAATCGTCGTTGGTTGCGACGTTGGGGATGCTGGTGCCGGCGCTACTTGTCGCGAGCTACTTGTCGCGTAGCAAAGGACGTTTGGCGTTTGCAGTTGATCTGCTGGTGTCGATGCCACTGGCCCTCCCACCCGTAGCCGTAGGATTCATATTGCTGTGGTTTTTCGGCGCGACCGGACCATTGGGGTCGATCACCTACGGTCTCGCATTCAGCTGGGTTGCGATGTCGATCGCATCAGCTGTGGTCTCTTTTCCGCTCGTCGTCAGGGCGTTCGTCGCTGGTTTGGCAGAGGTAGACCCGCGATTGATTTTCGCGGCGCGTAATTTGGGAGCAAGTCGACTGAGGGCGACGTGGGACGTAACGTTGCCGCTGGCAAAGCGTGGCATCGCGGCTGGGATGTTGTTGGGATTCGTACGGTCGTTCGCCGAATTTGGGGCCACGATAGTTTTCGCAGGCAACATTCCCGGAGACACGCAGGGGTTGCCGAGCGCGATCTTTTCACGCATCTCTGCCGGGGATTTCTCAAGCGCGTGGGTGCTAGCAGCGGTGTCCGTGACCATCGGCGGCATGGCTTTGGCAGTTCACAACCGACTTGTATCGCATCATCGCAACCGCAGCACAGCGAGGATCGGTTCAAGTGGTTGAAAGATCTGACAAATTCCTTGAATTCGATTTGAAGCTTCGACAAGGCGATTTCGATCTTGATGTCGCCGGTAAGTTTTCGAACGGTGTCACAGCCGTTTTCGGTCCATCCGGTGCTGGGAAGTCGACATTGCTGGCGTGTTTGGCAGGGATGGTTGAGCCCGACGATGGTTTCATCAAGTTGGACGGGCAAACATTGTTTTCTTCGACTGAGAAGCTGAGGACACCGCCGCAAGATCGACGTGTGGTGATGGTGTTTCAGGAAGGGATGCTGTTTCCGCATAAGACCGTCCGTGAGAATATCGAGTACGGATATCGGATGATGCCAATGGGGCTCCGCACCGTTGATATTGATGAGTTGTGTCAGTTTTTGCGGATTGTGTCTTTGTTGGACCGGTATCCCGACACGTTGTCGGGCGGCGAGCATCAGCGCGTGGCGTTGGCAAGAGGCGTCGCCACGTCGCCGAGATTATTGCTGCTCGACGAACCGGTAGCTTCGCTGGACGTCGGATTGCGGAACGAGGTCGTGTCTTATTTGAAGCAGGTGCACGAAAGGTACGCGATTCCGATGGTGTATGTTTCGCATTCGTTGTCGGATGTGATGGCACTTGCCGCGAATGCGTTGGTTCTCGATCGAGGCCGAGTCAAGTCCTTTGGGCCAGTCGTCGATTTGGTCGCTGAGGTCGTTTCGTCAACTCGGGTTGGGAGCGACGATATATACAATCTCTTTGTCGGAACAGTTTCCGATTCAGGAGCGATTCGTATCGACGATATTGAGGTCATTTCGCAGGCTGGTGACCATCGCGCCGGTCAACGGGTTACCGCTTCGATCAGCGCTTCGGACATTATGTTGGCGTTGAAACGACCGGAGGCGATCAGCGCGAGGAACGTATTGCGCGGAGTTGTACGGCGGGTTGATCGTGGAGAGTTTGGCGCGTTTGCTTTCGTCGACGCGGGTGCCAAGTTCGTTGTTGAGTTGACCTCAGAAGCCGTGGATCAGCTCGGTGTAGAGACCGGATTGGACGTTTACGTCGTTTTCAAATCGAGCAGCATCACGATCACGGCTGGGTAACGCCGAGTCCGACGGGGCATTGAGTAGCAAACGCGCACTTGTCGCACTCCGGTTTCTTCTTGCAGACACGTGCTACGTGGTGGTCGATCAAGGCGTGGTACTCGTTGAATAGTTGGGTGTCGTGAGGGAGGGAATTGTGGAAGAGTTGCTGGTACGCCGAGTAACTCTTTCCCTCGATTTTCCAACCCATCCTCTCGAGGAGGCGCTTGGTGTAAGAGTCGATGACAAAAGAGGGTTTCTTGGCACCGTACAGGATTATGTCGTCCGCGGTCTCCTCGCCGATGCCCCAAACGGAGAGCAACTGGCCACGCATCTCATCAATGGGAAGAGCGAAAAGGCTCTCCAATTCGCCGTGATGACGTTCGACTATGAAGGTTGCGAACTCTTTGAGCTTGCATGTCTTCGCTTTGTAGTAGCCGGAGGGTCGTATCAGGACATGCATCTCCTCATCTGGGGTGTCCAGAATCGTTTGAAACGACCAAACATCGGCGTTTCGAAGGTTGATCAGAGCTCTTTCGGTGTTGGACCAAGCGATGTTCTGGACCAATATCGCGCCGATTACGAGCTCGAAGGCACCGCCGTGGACCGTCGGCCACCAATTTCGCGGGCCGTAGGAGTCGTAGAGGGCGGTGAAGAGCCACTCGATGTCTTGTTTTGTCGGCTCGGTCGGTTTGCCCGCGCGCGGGTCGGACCTCGTGTGGCTGAAGTTATAAATAATCTCAGGTGGCGTGCTCATCAAACCTACGAGGATACGACGTGACAACAGTGATGGCGATTACGATGCATGAGAAGATCGTCGAAGCGCAGAGGCGCTCCGGCAGTTGCGTTTGCGTCGGTTTGGACCCGGATCCGTCGAAGATGCCGGTCGACGATGTTTTCGAGTTCAACCGCGCAATAATCGATGCCACTCACGACTTGGTCGCTGCCTACAAACCCCAGCTCGCATTCTATGAGGCGTTGGGATTACCCGGTTTCGAGGCGTTGGCAAAAACGATCGGATACATTCGCGACGTCGCTCCGGGGGTGTTCGTAATAGCGGATGCAAAACGAGGAGATATGGGTAACACGGCGGAGGCGTACGCGAAGGCAATGTTCGAAGCATGGTGCGTGGATGCGTGCACGGTGTATGCATACCAAGGCTCGGACTCGGTCGCGCCGTTCTTGGTGTATCCGGGCCATGGCGTGTTTGTGGTTTGTCGGACATCAAATCCGAGTTCGATCGAGGTTCAGGACGTGGTTGATGAGCCGAGCGGCGAGATGGTCTTTGAACGAGTCGCACGCCAATCCATTTCCCTGTCTTACGGCGGTAACGTCGGTTTGGTAGTCGGAGCGACCTACCCTCAAGAGCTGGCGTCGTTGCGCGCTGCCCATCCAAATACGCCGTTCCTGATTCCAGGTGTCGGTGCGCAAGGCGGCGATGCAACTGAGTCGGCTAGATTAGGCGGAGAAAACATCCTCATAAACTCGTCTCGTGGCATCATCTACGCGTCGCAATCCAAAACTGATTTCGACGTTGCCGCCCGTCGCGCGGTCGAAGAGTTGCGCGCCGAGATTGCGGCGGGTCGGTAGGGACGCCTATGCCGCCCGAAACTCGCAAAGACCGCCCCAAAGACCGCGAGGTGGTGCCATTCGAGGTCGGGGATACGGTTGTGTTGCGAAAACCGCATCCTTGCGGATCAAACACGTGGAAGGTGTTTCGAATCGGGGCGGACATCGGTCTTTTGTGTTCGGGATGCGGTCGGCGAGTGATGCTTGAACGTCCAACCGTCCAACGCAGGATGAAGAGCCGAACTCCGGCGAACGACGATTCTGGTGCGACGGAGTAGACCGCGCCACCGAATTGGACATCGGAAATTCGTAGTACAGTATGTAGTGAGATGTTCCGCTCGAGGGCGTGTTGAACGCGCGCAGATCGGTGGGCCATTGAAATTGTCAACCGCTGCCAAGTCAAGGGAGATGTCCGTCATGCTTGAGGTGGAAATTCACCAGATCACGATGGGGCGTGACGGTTCTAGTGAGCGGTGTTTGATTCTTCGACCCAAGGATCATGAGGATCGGCGTGTTTGCCCGATCATTATTGGCAGCAACGAAGCTTCGGCGATCGCCTCGGTTTCTAGTGATACAGCCGCGACACGACCGATGACCCACGACCTGTTGCTCAATGCCATCACCGAACTTGGCGGTACCGTGCAGCATGTCTACATTCGCAGCTTGAACAAATCGACGTTCTGCGCCGACGTGAGCGTCCGGGTAGGCGAAGAGGTGATTGTGCTCGACGCGCGTTCCTCCGATTCGGTAGCACTGGCTGTCCGAGCCCGCGTTCCGATCTACATAGCTGAGGAAGTCATGGCGCAGGTCGACAGCGATCTGCAAGGCCGTCGGACCGCTGAAGAAGCTTCGCGCCGCAGCTCTCGGGAACACGAATACGAAGAGGCGGCGACCCCTGTGACGCCGGAGCAGCGCGAAAAGTTGAGCGCGTTCACCGAGTTCATGGAATCGCTGACCATGGACGACGACGGCGAGGAGTCTGCCAGCAAGTAGCTCTGGATTTCCCAGATTTTCTGCTACTTGCCTTCCAAGATGAAGTCGGCGACACGTTCGCCGATGACCATCGAAGTCACGTTCGTGTTCGCCCGGATGCAGTCGGGCATGTTTGACGCGTCGGCGACTTTGAGGTTTTGGAGTCCCTTCACGTTGCCGTACTGGTCCAACACCGCCATCTCGTCGCTGTCGGGTCCCATCTTGCAAGTGCCGGATGCGTGATGGCTTGTGCCAGCTAGGCTCATGATGTAGCGCGTCAATTGTTCGTCGTCAACCACCTCTTCTGGCGTGGGTGCTACGAGTTCCTCAATGATGTCATCGTACGGCGATTGCTGTCCGATTTCGACGCATTTGCGGACGGCTTCACGCATCCGCACGCGGTCGAACTCCGTTCCCAGCAAGTTGTAGTCGAGGTAAGGCTGAACGTGCGGATCGGTCGATTGAAGCTTTACTTCTCCAGCAGCTTCCGCCAAGTACAGGGCTGAAATCATCGAGATGCCCATTGGTTGCGAGTTCGATATGAGGTACACGCCTTCTTGGGTTGCGCAGGAAAGCGGGTGGATGAACATGTCGTTACGCCATTTTGAACCTTTGCAGGTGTATTTGAGGTTGATCTGTAACTTTGGCGCGAGCGGGTCTTGTCGGAATTCGGGTTTGGTACGCCAGGTGGTTGAGACTTGCGGGTGGTCGCGGAGGTTTTGTCCGACGCCGGGGGAATCTAGTTTGAGCGGGATTCTCATTTCGTTGATGTGGTCGGCGGGACCGACGCCAGAGAGCATGAGTATCTGAGGCGAGCACAGCGCGCCAGCGGACAGAACGACCTGATCGCCGTAGACATCGAACAATTCGCCGCCGGATTCGACTTGAGCGCCAACGGCTCGATCGCCGTCGAACAGCAAGCGATGTACCAGACAATCGGCGCGGACCGATAGATTGAGGCGATGTCGTGATTGCGAGAGGTATCCGATGTTAGTGCTCCATCGGACGCCATTCGGGTTGTTAAACGGTGGTGGCCCAACTCCCGTGGCGTCGGGATTGTTGGCATCCTCGTAGTAGGGATATCCGAGAGCTTTGCAGGCTTCGACGAACGCTTCTTGGTCTTCGTTCCATTCATCGGGTTTCCAACGACGGCATACTATCGGGCCCTCGGTTCCGTGGAAGTCGTCGGAGAAATCGGTGTCGGTCTCGATGCGACGGAAATACGGCATAAGTTTTTGGAAGGACCATTCGTCGTTGCCCCACGAAGCCCAATCGTCGTAATCCTCGGGCATCCCCCGGAGGAAGATTTGTGCGTTCACGGAACTGGAGCCGCCGACCAGTTTTCCCCGCGGCACTAGCATCTCAGGGTTGAGATCAGTCGATTTGGCGGTGAAGTTCCAGTTGTGTTTGCTGTCTTTGCCGAAGGCGCGGGCCCAGATGTTGCGGTCAAAACCGTAGCCGAGTTTGATCTCCATTGGGAGGTCTTCGATCGTGGGGTAATCGGGACCGGCTTCGAGGAGGAGGACCGAAATGTTCGGGTCTTCACTAAGACGAGTTGCGATGATCGCGCCGGCAGATCCGGCTCCGATGACGATGAAGTCGTATTTCATGTGAACGTCTCCCGACGATCGCGTGTGTTGTTGCGGATGCGAATGAACTGTCGCTTTTGCGTGCAGTTTACATGCGCGCGCCAGCGAATTCGCGGCACGTGGTCGGGATGACGCGGGTTTATTGGACGATCTTTTCTACAGCCGAAATTCCGGCTTCGCGGTTGCTATCATTTCCCACGTCGGCGCGCGTCCCAATGTCGAATCAATCGATGCCAAACTTCTACCAACATCGGATTCCGAGAGGTATCCCAAGCGATAAACCTGACGGGCGTAACGCCCCGCATTCGAGTTTCGACGTGGGAGTTTGTTAAGGTGCAGTCCCCAACTCCATTCGATCCGATCAGGTTTGAGGTAATCCGTAACTCTCTAGTCGAGGCTACCGAAGAGATGGCTTCGGCCCTGCGACGCAGCGCGTATTCAACCAACATCAAGACGCGTCACGACTTTTCTTGCGCGATATTCGACCAGAAGATGCGCATAGTTGCGCAGTCATTCAGTCAGCCCAACCATCTCGGCTCATTGGTTGAGACGATCCCTAGGGCTCTGGACGCATATGGCCGAGACAACCTTAGTGAAGGTGACGGGATTTTGGTGAACCTCCCATATGCGGGTGGGGTTCACTTGAATGACATAACGCTGATTTCACCTGTGTACTACGGCGGAGTGGAATTAGGTTACGTCGCGAGTCTCGCTCATCATGTGGACGTTGGTGGCGGTGCGCCGGCCAGCATCGGCGCATTTAGGGAGATTTACCAAGAGGGCATCATCATACCCCCGATCAAGTTCGTGAGTGGTGGTGAGATAAACAGAGACGTGTTCGACCTAGTCCTCGCCCAGGTGAGGGCGAAACGCGAGACGGCTGGCGATTTTCGGGCCCAGATCGCCTCAAACAACACCGGGATACGCAGGATGACCGCGTTACTGGATCGCGTCGGACCGGAAACGGTGGAGCGCTACATCGACGAGTTGATCGAGTACACCGATCGCCGTACGAAATCCGAATTGGCAAAGCTACCTCGGGGCGTGTTTGCGAGTGAAGGTGTTTTGGACAGCGACGGTTACAGCGATGAACCAGTGCACCTCAAGGTGAGCGTGGCGATCGATGACGATGGATTGCGGTTCGACTTCACAGGGTCCGACGAGCAACGCGCTGCGCCCGTTAACTCCACATATGCCCAGACCCACTCCGGTGTGGCGTTCGTGCTCAAGTGCCTGATCGACCCAGACGTTCCTGTGAACGCAGGTTTCTATCGCAACGTGCGAATGGTTGCGCCAGCTGGCACTGTGGTGAACTGCACCGCGCCCGCACCGGTTGTGGGTGGATGGGAGACGCAACTTCGTCTCACTGAGGTCATGCTGAAGGCATTAGCGGACGCGATTCCCGAAAAAATGCCTGCGGGCACTGAAGGCATGATCTGCCATGCCGGATTCGGCGGGTTCGACCCGTATCGAAACGAAACGTATTGCTTCCTGGAAACCATAGCCGGTGGGTTTGGAGCGCGGGCCACGAGTGATGGGCCAGACGCAGTGCAACCCCACGGCAAAAACACTGCGAACGCACCGATCGAAGAGACAGAACTTAACTATCCGGTACGCATAACCCGCTACGAACTGGTTGAGAACTCGGAAGGGCCGGGGCGGCATCGCGGTGGATTGGGACTGCGTCGGGACTACCTTTTCCCAGACCATCAAGCTTCTTTCACTATTTTGGCCGACCGTGAACGGTGGGGGCCTCATGGCCTTTTTGGCGGACATCCAGGTGAAAGAGCCCACTATGATCTGAATCCAGATTCAGATGCGACGCAATTGCCATCGAAAGTAACTGTCCAACTCAACGAAAACGACGTGGTAAGTTACCGTACTTGCGGTGGTGGCGGCTATGGTTCGCCAGAGGAACGCGACCCAGAAGATGTCCTGCGCGACGTCAGAGATGGGAGAGTGACTTCAGATCGCGCACGTGATGTCTATCGAGTTGCCATCGACACCGAAAAGTGGACGGTGGATGTCGACGCAACGGCGACCCTTCGCTCCGTCGTTTTGGGACACAGAGAATCCGACCCGTGAGCGATCAATACCGTCTCGGCGTGGACATCGGTGGAACTTTTACCGATGGCATCCTGATCAATGAGACCACGGGCGAGATTCGAACCGCAAAGGTCCCCTCTACACCCGTCGATCCGTCTGATGGTTTCCTCCAAGTCGTCCGAAGAATGCTCGACGTTAGCGGGGTCGAACCGGAATGGGTGAAGTACGTCGTACACGGAACCACTGTTGCGACGAACGCGATTATCGAGGGAAACTTGGCCAAAACCGCGTTCATTACCACTGATGGTTTTCGCGACTTATTGGAGATCCAGACTGGCATACGTCCAACCCTGTACGACCTTCAGTTCCAGAAGTTGAAACCATTGGTCCCGCGTTACCTCTGTTTCGGCGTTCCAGAACGATTGGACTTCAGGGGTGAGGTGCTGGTCCCGCTCGATGAAGACGCGGTGAAGGGCGTAGTCCAAGAATTGCGCGAAGAGGGAGTGGAGTCCGTAGCGGTTTGCTTGCTCCATTCTTACATCAACCCCGAACATGAGAAACGAGTCGGTGAAATCCTCGCGGGTGAATTGCCGTCAGTTCTTTGTTCGCTTTCGTCGGAAGTCGCACCTGAGTTTCGAGAGTATTTTCGGGCCAGCACAACCGTTATCAATGCTGCGATTCGTCCCGTAGTCTCGCGTTACTTGGGGAACATTCAGAACCGTCTGCGTCGCTTCGGAATTGAAGGCGAGACGCTAGTGATGCAGAGCAACGGCGGCGTTCTCACGTTCGAAGCAGCCATGGATCGGCCAGTGTTCATGGTCGAGTCGGGTCCCGCGGCAGGAGTGATAGCGGCGACTCAACTTGGCAAATCGCTGGGCAAGGAGAACGTCATCTCGTTTGACATGGGCGGGACTACAGCAAAGGTCGGGCTAATCGAGAACGGTTCACCGCGGGTGACAAAGGATTACGAGGTCGGCGGGACGGCTGCAACAACGGAACACGGTTCACGGGGATCTGGATACCCGATCCGAACGCCAGTCATCGATTTGGTCGAGATCGGCGCAGGCGGTGGATCTATCGCATGGATCGATTCCGGTGGCATTCTCCGAGTCGGCCCGCGCAGCGCGGGAGCCAATCCTGGTCCGGTGTGCTATAGACAGGGCGGTTCGGAACCTACGATCACGGATGCAAATCTGGTTCTCGGAAGGATATCGCCCGACTACTTTTTAGGCGGAGAGATACGTCTGGATGTTGAAGCAGCTCGGAGAACGATCAAAGAGCGATGCGCCGACCCACTTGGCATGGGCGTGGATGAAGTCGCCCTTGGCATCGTGGAGATAGCCAACAGCGCCATGGTCGGCGCGCTTCGCAGGGTATCGGTACAACGCGGATACGATCCGAGGGAATTTGTGCTTGTGGCGTTCGGGGGAGCCGGCCCTGTCCACGCCAATCGGTTAGCCGCGGAACTGGACATCCCGACGGTGCATGTGCCTACGAGCCCTGGTACGACTTCCGCCATGGGATTGTTGGTTACGGATATCAAACACGAATACTCCGTCGCTCTCATACAACGCGCCGATCGCCTTGACGTCGTTAACGCAAATGCGCATTTCCAGCGGATGACGTCTGAAGGAGAGACAGCTCTATCAAGGGAACGGGTTTCAAGTGAAGACGCTCATTACGTCAAACAGGCCGATATGCGCTATGTCGGCCAAAGCTACGAGTTGACGATTCCGTTACCGGAGGAGGAACTGTCTGCGGATCAGTTAGATGAGGTTTTGGCGCGGTTCCATCAAGAGCATGAGCGATCCTACGGTTTCAATGCGGAGGGCGAACCAGTCGAGTTCGTGGCGTTGCGTTTAAGCGCAGTGGGTGTGATTCCAAAACCTCGATTGCAGAAGGTCAGGCGCGGCGGCGTAGCTTCAACCGACGCTGCCAAACAATCGAGACCCGTCTATTTCGCCGAGGCGGGTGGACGCGTGGACTGTCCGATTTACGACCGTTACTTGCTGGGGTCAGCAGACGAGATCGAAGGCCCGGCAATCATCGAAGAGGTCGATTCGACTACGGTGATTCATCCCGGTTATCGCGCAGTTGTCGACGACTATGGGAACCTATTTTTGAGTCCTGTTTGAGACTAGCGCCGACACGGTCGATCCTGCGAAGCTGGGTGCATTCACGGCACGACTGCAGCGGAGCCCACTGCCTTGGAAGGATTCAACTGATGTTTCCTTCACACCAAGAGTCGGTGCTTATAATTGTTTGGAGTGGAAGCGGGTTTCGCGATGCCTGACGAACGGACTCCGAAGAGCGTGTCTGGCATCATCCCGACTTTAGCGCGACTGACCATGATCGGCTGGTTCGTCGGCGTGAGTATCGCTGGCGGGGCATTGCTAGGTTGGTGGTTGGACGGTCTGATCGGCAGCGCACCTTTGCTGTTGGTGGTCGGCATCCTGTTAGGGATCACGGTTGCGTTAGTTGGCATGATGCGGATGTTGTCCGACTTCGGTAGGACTAAGAGTTAGGCCGGTGTGCTTGCCCCTCCTCACGACTTGATACGCAAATGACGATCGAACCGAATCTACAAGCAGGGGGAGAGATTGCTCTCATCCCCTAAAGGCATCGCCATAGCGGTTTTCTTACTCGCTGTGGCAATCATTTCGGTTTTGGGCGGTGCCCTCGGCGCCGCGTTCGGTGGTGGATTCCTCGGTGGCGCGGTACCCCTAATCCAGATCCCTTCGGAACTGGTAGCTACGATTGGCGGATACAAGCTGGTAAACACCGTCGTGATGTTCGCGGCAGCCATGCTTGTGCTGGTGTTGATCACGTGGTTGGCGACGCGAAAGCTTTCGGACGTGCCGGGTCGCTGGCAAGCCATCATGGAGATGCTCTACGAGTTCTTCATCGGCCTCGCCGAATCGACATCTGGCAAGGCAGGTCGGATTTTCCTGCCGGTTGCCACTGCCATTTTCCTAGTCGTCCTCTTCTCGAACTGGCTCGGAGTGCTACCAATTGTGGGCACCATCGGCCGTGTCGAGACGACAACCGAATGGTTCTTCCACAAATTAGAGAAAAAGCTCGAGGCGGAACACGCCGAAGAACTCCTGGAAGGCGTTCATCACGACGTCGAATCGAATGGCGACGGGCTAGGCCACTTCATCGAGTCTCATGCGGACAACGAGACGTTGCTGAAAGTGCTCGGAAAAACGCTGAATGAGTACGGCGAGCAACGATTCGTCGTGTTTGACGGCGGTGGTGTTCGCATTCTTCCGCTCGGACGCGGCGAGGACTACAAGATCACGTTGACGCAGATCGTCGCGTACGACATCGCTGATCCCGTCCATCCGACCGAGGAAGATGCAATCAAGATCGCGCTCCGCATCGACGAAAGTGTGGCTCCACCTTCCACGCCAAATTCCGAATTTTTCAGCGGTAACCCGAGCGAATACGACGGTCTTCCGGGTAAACGTGCGGGGTTGTTGGTCCCATACCTGCGCGGTTCAAGCACCGACTTGAACATGACGTTGGCGATCGCTATTTTCGCCATGTTCAGCGTGCAGTTCTGGGGCATCAAGACGCTCGGCATCGGCGGTTACTGGGACAAGTTCATTGGTAATCCGTTCAAGCGCAACCCGATTGATCTCTTCGTTGGGCTGCTGGAACTCGTCGGAGAGTTCATTAAGATCATCAGCTTCACGTTCCGCCTGTTCGGCAACATGTTCGCCGGCGAGATCCTGTTGATAGCGATGGGATTCCTGTTCCCGTTGATCGGCATGATTCCGTTCATCGGATTGGAGCTTTTTGTCGGCTTCATCCAGGCGATCATCTTCTCCGTCTTGACCCTGATGTTCGGTGCGTTCGCGATCATGCCGCACCACCATCCAGAAGGCGACCACAACGGCGCGGAGGGACACTGAACGTGCTCCGCAGCCGACGCCAAAGACACTTCGGCCCCTACTTGGGCACCACTAAATTTGGCATGCTGCGTGCGTCTCGACACCTGATTGGTGACGGATCGCCCGCGAGTGATGTACCGTCGACACGGTCAGTTGGGCCGTGCGTCGTAACCACCTACTATCTAGACCAGGAGGTCTGAGACAATGGAGTCTGATTGGACACCAATCGGAGCTGGCTTGGCTATCGGGGCGGGAGCCCTTGGCCCAGGGCTTGGCATCGGGATGCTGGCCGGCAAGGCGATGGAAGCGCTCGGGCGCAACCCTGAGGCCGCCGACGCGATCCGCCAGAACATGATTCTCGCCATCGCGTTCACGGAAGCCATCGCGATTTACGCCTTGGTCGTGGCAATCATCACGCTGTTCGTTTAATCAGCTACTCGCCTTCGCTTCGGCGGGACAAGCGATCGTAAATTACGACCGCATTGGCAAACCCCGCCGACGCAGAGCGACGCTTCGAATAGCGAGATGTAACACGATTCGGAGATTCTCATGGACGCATTGGGAATAGACCTGCCCCGACTATTGACCTTCTTGGTCGGCTTCACCGTCATCGCGGTCTTCCTGCGAATGTTCCTTTACGGGCCAATCACCCGTATGCTGGACCAGCGGGCAGAACGCATCCGGGAGAGCTTGGAGGCTGCTGAACAAGCACGCGCGGAAGCAGCTTCCTCTGCCGAACGCGTGGAGCAGGAGTTGGCGAACGCTCGTCGAGAAGGCCAAGGCCTGATCGCAGAAGCACGGGAAGCCGCATCCAGGTTGAAAGACCAAGAAGCTGAACGCACCCGAACTCAGGTCGACGAAATGATTTACCGGGCCCGCGCAGAGATCAGGCGCGAACGCGAAGCAGCGGTCGAGGAAGTTCGCCGCGAGTTCGCCGGTATCGCCATTCTCGCCGCGGAGAGAATCGTCGAGCAGTCGCTTGATGAGGATTCGCACCGCGAGCTTATCGATCGTGTCCTGGAAGAGGGACTCGTCGCTCGGACCAACTGAGCGGGATACCGGGTAGAAAAAGCACCGACAGATGGCATCGACCTCAGTCAGAAGATACGCCCAGGCTGCGTTTGCGATCGCGGTTGAACGCGACGCGCTTGAAACATGGACGAGCGATCTCGAGACTGCTCGAGACATTTTCACCGAACCTGACGTTCAAGCCTTTATGGCAGCGCCATCCGTGCCCGAGAGCGTCAAACTCGACGGCATCGGCACCTTGTTGAGCGATGTTGACCCGTTGGTGCGAAACCTCGTGTCACTGTTGACGACCAACGGCGATGTGGAACGGTTCAGCGACGTTTGCAACACGTTCAGCGAACTGACCGATGAACATTTGGGCATCGGTCGAGCCCTGATCACGACCGCGGTTCCGTTGGACGTTGCCCGTCGCGAACTTATCGTGAACAGTCTCCAAGAATTGACGGGTTACGAACGCATCGAGGTGTCGGAGCACTTAGATCCGGAGATCATCGGTGGGGTCGTCGCACGTGTCGGTGACCGATTGTTTGATGGCAGCACCCGATCACGATTGCGTTCGATGCAGGAGTCGCTGGCGCAGCGCCCATTGTCCGCATGACCAATTGCAATTACAGAATAGCGTCGGCAGAAATGCGGGTTAATTTCAACCCGCTGGCACGCTAAGGAAGGGTAAATCGATGACCACCGCAGGGCAAGATATTGCTTCAGTAATCAAACGCCAAATCGAGGAGTTCGGCGGTGAACTCACGATGGTCGACGTCGGCACCGTCGTCGAAGCGGGCGATGGCATCGCTCGTATTCACGGCCTCGCCGGTGTCCGCCTAAACGAGATTCTCCAGTTTCCGAACGACGTCCTTGGCCTCGCACTGAACTTGGAAGAGGAATCGGTTGGTGCCGTTATCCTCGGTGACTATCTCCGGATCCGAGAGGGAGATGAAGTCCGATCGACAGGTCGTATTTTGGAGGTACCGGTAGGAGACTCGCTTCTCGGGCGCGTGGTAGACCCGCTCGGTCGCCCATTGGACGGTCAGCCTGCGCCGCGCACCAGTGAAACCTTGCCGGTCGAGAAGATCGCTCCCGGCGTAATTTCTCGTCAGCCAGTTAACCAGCCCGTACAGTTCGGCGTGAAAGTCGTAGACGCCATGGTTCCAGTTGGCCGTGGACAGCGCGAGCTCGTAATCGGGGACCGATCCACCGGCAAGACTTCGATATGCGTTGATGCGATTATCAATCAGCGCGACTCCGGAATGATCGGCGTCTATGTTGCGATTGGTCAAAAGGCGTCGAAGGTTGCAGGGACTGTTCAGCGACTTGCCGACCAAGGAGCGTTGGAAAACACGGTCATCGTGGCTGCTAACGCCTCTGACCCGGCACCGACCCAGTTCTTGGCTCCTTACGCCGGATGTGCGATGGCCGAGTACTTCATGGCGAATGGTCGTGACGTGCTAATCGTCTACGACGACCTTTCGAAGCACGCTTGGGCGTACAGGCAGATGTCGTTGCTGCTGAAGCGACCTCCCGGGCGCGAAGCTTACCCCGGCGACGTGTTCTATCTTCACTCGCGACTATTGGAGCGAGCGGCGCGCATGGCACCCGAGTTCGGTGGAGGCTCAATTACGGCCCTCCCGATCATTGAGACGCTCGCGGGCGACGTTTCTGCCTACATCCCGACAAACGTTATTTCGATTACGGATGGTCAGTTGTTCTTGGAACCCGACCTCTTCAACGCTGGAATAAGACCAGCAGTTAACTCCGGCATATCGGTTACCCGAGTTGGGTCGTCCGCACAACGACGCGGCATGAAGGCCGTCGCGGGTAGCTTGAAGACTGAGATGGCCCAGTTCGACGCTTTGGCGACGTTCGCCCAGTTCGGTGCTGAGGACCTCGACCCGGTGACACGCCGACAGTTAGCGCGAGGCGAGCGCTTCCGCGAGCTATTGAAGCAAGAAGAGAATGCGCCAGTCTCGTACGAAAACATGGTCGCGCTGCTCCACGTCGCTAATGAAGGCGCGTTGGACGACGTGCCGGTTGAGCGAGTGCGAGACTTCGAAAACCAGTGGTACGACTACATGGCAGCGAACATGCCCGAGGTTCTCGCCGAGATTAACGACACTGGCGAATTGACCGATGAAGCCGCTAGCCAATTGATGGACGCAGTCGCTGCGTTCAAGCAGACCGCAGATTTGGCGGCCGCTTAATTGCGAGGGCCCTAAGGCACAGATATGCCGAGCCTGAAGGACATACGCGACCGCATACGGTCGGTCAGCAACACCGCGAAGATTACGAGCGCGATGCAGCTGATAGCCGCGTCGCGCATGCAGCGTGCGCAGCAGATGGTCCGCAACGGACGACCGTACGCTGATCAGATGCGTGAGGTGCTTTCACATCTGGCGATGCGGTTGACGGACGATGATGAAACGCTCGATCCGCTGTTGCAGCGTCGACCGAATCATCGCGAGCTACTAGTTCTGCTGACCCCGGACCGCGGATTGGCTGGCGCGCTTGTGGGTAACATCCTACGAGTTGCTGTGGGGGAAATCAGTTCGTCCGAAGTTCCCATCGATATCGTGAGTATCGGACGCAAAGGTGAACGATTTGTTGCGCGCACCGGCCAGTCTTTGGTGGCAAGTTTTTCAGTGGGCGACCGCCCTACGTTGGCGGACACGCTGGGCATCTCGTCGTACGTCATTGACCGATATCGGTCAGGCGAAGCCGACACTGTGAAATTGATCTACGCCCAGTTTGTCAACACGACCGTGCAGAAGCCGATTAAACAGCAACTGCTTCCGATCGAAACCGACGTCTCCGGTTCGGATGATGGTCCGATGATGTATCTCGACTACATTTACGAGCCTTCGCCGGGAGAGGTGCTTGCGAATCTCGCCCCGCGATACGTCGAGACTCAGGTCTACCACGCAATCGTGGAGGCACAAGCCAGCGAACACTCCGCTAGGATGATTGCGATGCAGAACGCGACCGACAACGCAAACGAATTGATTGACGAATTGACGTTGGACCTCAACAAGGCACGGCAGGAAGCCATCACCGGCGAGTTGCTGGACATCGTCGGCGGTGTCGCCGGCGTGCAAGGCTGATCGTAGGTCTAGACGATATTGAATTACAAGAACTGCGGCGAAAACGCCAGCTGAAACGAATATGCTCCGTGATAAATAATGCGGAGCGACACAGGATATAGGAGCCTAACCCAAATGGCACAAGATAGCAAAGGCAAGGTTGTCCAAGTTATCGGCACGGTTGTCGACGTCGAATTCCCGCCGGAAGACCTTCCCATGATCTATAACGCTCTGGAACTGGATGTCGACGGCGAACGGCTGGTGCTTGAAGTGGAGCAGCACGTCGGCAACAACTGGGTGCGATGTCTCGCGCTGGGAACGACCGACGGACTGGCACGAGGCGTAGAGTGTGTCGACACTGGCCAACCCGTATCCGTGCCGGTCGGTGAGAACTCGCTGGGGCGAATCTTCAACGTGCTTGGCGAAGCGATCGACGGTGGCGAACAGGTGGCATCCGACGCTGAGCGTCTGCCGATTCACCGCCAACCTCCGCCATTCGCCGAACAGTCTCGAACCACAGAGATTTTGGAGACCGGCATCAAGGTCCTGGACCTCATCACCCCCTTCCCACGCGGCGGCAAGGTCGGCGCGTACGGCGGGGCCGGAGTAGGCAAGACCGTAATTATCACCGAGCTCATCCGCAACATCGCTCAAGAGCACTCAGGTGTGTCTGTGTTTGCTGGTGTTGGCGAGCGATCGCGCGAGGGTAACGACCTCTGGCACGAGATGAACGAGTCGGGCGTTATTGGCTCGACCGCCCTTGTGTTCGGACAGATGAATGAACCTCCCGGAACTCGAGCCCGAATCGCCCTGACCGGTTTGACGATGGCAGAGTACTTCCGCGACGAGCGTGGTCAGGACGTGCTCCTCTTCATCGACAACGTTTACCGATACATCTTGGCTGGCATGGAAGTGTCGGCGCTGCTGGGAAGAATGCCGTCGGCGGTCGGTTACCAGCCCACTTTGGCTACCGAGTTGGGCGACCTCATGGAGCGTATCACCTCGACGCAGGCAGGATCAATCACGTCGTTCCAGGCGGTCTACGTGCCGGCGGACGACTACACGGACCCGGGTATCGTCACAACATTCGGTCACTTGGACGCGAACGTTTCGCTTGAACGCGCGTTGGCCGCTCAAGCGCTGTTCCCGGCCGTCGATCCGTTGGCCTCGAACTCAAGGATTTTGGAGCCAGCGATCGTTGGTAACGACCACTATGAGGCGGCGTTCGGGGTGAAGCGAGTGTTGCAGCGTTACAAGGACCTGCAAGACGTCATTGCCATCTTGGGCATCGAAGAACTATCAGACCAAGACCAGCTGATCGTTTCACGAGCTCGGAAGATTCAACGCTTCTTGACGCAACCATTCTTCGTGGGTGAGGTCTTTACCGGGTTGCCGGGCGTTTACGTCAGCCTCGCGGATTGCGTCAAAGGATTCTTAGAGATTCTGGAAGGCAAGCACGACGACCTGCCTGAGCAAGCGTTCTATATGGTCGGCACGATTGAAGACGCGGTAATCAAGGGCCGAGAGATGCAGGAGCAAGCAGCCGCATAAAACCCGTCCGTTGCAAGAGATCGAGTGATTTTTCTCAGGAGTTGCTAAACCCGTTATGGCCCGAATGAGTCTCAACATAGTGACCGCCGAACGCGAGACGTTTTCTGGCGGCGTCGACTACGTCACCGCGCCGGGAGCGGATGGCGAACTCACAGTTCTGCCGTCGCATGCGGCTTTGATGACGACGTTGGTCCCTGGCGAGATGCGGTTTGGCGTCGATGGCGAGGAACAAGCGATCATCGTCACCGGCGGCTTCATGGAAGTTTTGGCCGACAATGTGACTGTGTTGGCTGACGCCGCGGAACGCGAAGACGAGATCGACGAAGCTCGAGCGGAAGAGGCCGTGCGGACAGCGCAAGAGCGGATCGCCGCGCATGGTTCCGATCTCGACATGGAGAGCGCGTTGGCTTCGCTGCGCCGCGCTCAGTTCAGATTGCGGTTCTCAAGACGACGCCAGCAGCGTTCACGCTAGACGCGGCAACACCCGTTCAGTCGGCATTGTTCGAATCGCTGACGATTTTAAAAATCGGGCTGTCAACCGTTAGCACGTAGATCTCGCCGTTATCGTCGACGGCAAACGAAGCGATCCGGCGATGCGGTTCCACGGTCAAAATGTGCTGAGATTCCCAACCGGATTCGCCTCCGGGAGTCAGTGCCCAGATTTTCGCGGTGCAATAATCTCCGAATATGTAGGCACCCCGCAACCACGGGATTGCTGAACCCCGGTATACGAAACCTCCAATTACCGCGCACCCGTTGCCCGGGTGCAAGTATTCGTGGATTGGGAACACCACTTCGTCTGTCGCGTTTTCACAGTCTTCTTCAGTTACACCAGTCTCGCCGGTCGCACGGCATTCGCTGCCTTCAAAGAAGTGCCAACCGTGATTTGTGCCGGCTTCGACCACAGTGATCTCCTCGACGCGACCCCAGCCAACATCTCCAACCCAAATTTTCCCACTCTCGGGGTCGATGTCCATGCGCCACGGGTTACGCAGACCCCAAGCCCAAATTTCCGGACGTGCATCCGGTACGGACACGAGCGGATTGTCGGACGGCACTTTGTAAGGTTGCTCGTCTGTAGCTCCTCTGATATCGATGCGGATGATCGAACCCAACAGAGTGTCGAGGCGCTGAGACTGTTTTTCCCATACGGGACCACCATCGCCCAGACCGAGATAGAGCATTCCATCCGAACCGAACTCGATGTCGCCGCCGTTGTGGATGTCTGACGGCTGAGGAATGTCGAGTATCACGAGCTCAGAATCGCGTCGTGCTCCGCCGCTAACGATTGTGAAACGCGAGAGTCGCGTCATCTCTTTATCGCCGCGAACCGAATAGTAGACGTACAAAAATGGGAACTCCTCAAAATCCGGATCTAAAGCCGCGCTCAGCATACCCGTTTCCGCACCTTCGTACGCAGTTTCGTCAATCAGGTTGAGAACTAACCTTGGCAAACCGGCCTTGAAATGCACGTTTATGTGTCCCTTTCTATCGACAACAGCCATCCCTCCCTCTGGCCACGGGAACATGTCGACGGGGAATTTGAAATTCCGGCCGCTAAAAACCTCATGAAGTTGCAATTCATCCCATTTCCCGACGAACGGAGTTGGGGAATGTGATACCGGAGTTGATGTCGGCGTTGGCGTGAACGTTGCGGTTGGCGGGACCGGCGCATAAGTCGGTGAGGGAGTGGGCGTTGCGGTAGTGGGGACGGGCGACGGTGACGGAGAGGCGGTAGGTGTCGGTGGCGTTATTGCCGTGGTAGCTGTCGGTATTGGTGACGTCGGCGTCGGCGAAGGCGTCGAAGTAGGTGTTGGCGAAGGAATCGATATTGGTGTAGCGGTCGCGGTAACGAAAGCGGCGGTTGGCGGCGGGGACGGCGTGGGTGTTGCTGTGGGTGTTGCTGTGGACGTTGCTGTTGGGGATATAGGGCTTGCCATTGGTGTTGCGGTAGGTGGAGGATCTGTCGGCGTCAGGGTTGGCGACGGGGCAACGGTTGGCGTGTTTGTCTCAGTTGCCAGCGTCGCAACGGTTGGGCGGGTTAAGGCATCGAATCGAGCGGGTTCGGACGTCGCGGTAGATTCCGATGATTGACAGGAGACCAACGTCAGAACTGACATCAACGCCATGATTATTACGAGGGAAGCAAGTTTCATTCGCGGACCGCGTTGCGATCGATAGTTTCAGTCGAACTAGAGCAATGATTCTAGTCGGCTTGACAAGTTGATTCCGCGTGTGCTGAACGGGATTGTTAGCGCTGTAAAGGTCGTGACATTGAGGCCGGCGTTGAAATCACGGGGCTCCCGGCAGTGACTCGCAAGGGATGCCGTCGCTGTCGCCATCCAAATCATGCGGATCTGTTTCAGGTCCGCCAGCTTTCAGGAAGAATTCGTTCGCCTCAATCCAAGTTTCAAAGTCGCCGCAGTTCGCGTCCGCGGCGAACCTCGCGTCGTCACTCCAGAGACGATCCAATCGGCTCAGAACGCGAGACATGTTATCCAACGGCGGTAGCGTCTCGCAAGGACGCCCGTCCAAGTCGCGATCCAACCCGAACTGATTCTCGCCTTGCGAGTCGTAAACCTCGAAAAAGTATTCGGCTTCATCGCGATGTTGAAAATCGTTGCAGTTGATCTCGAACACCTCGCGCTCGGCGCGCTCGAGTGACAGCATGCCATCGCACGGAATACCGTTGTTGTTCGTATCAAGGACGAGTTTCTCTCGCGACAACGGTTTCAATGTTTGAAAGAAACTGTCAGCTTCCTCCCAAGAATTGAAGTCAAAACACGTTACGTCCGGCATCGATACGGATCGTTCGCCGGCACCGGCAACTGGAAAAACCATGATCATCGCAATCGGCGCCACGACCGCCACGAAACCGATCAAAATCGCCGTTACGGCCGCGATGTTTCGTAGCGGTCCGAGTGTCCAGTGTAGCCAAGTAGTCTGACGCTCAATATTCAATGCAATTGACCTGAAATGTTCATTACGTGGAATGCGTATCACCTGCGAGTAAGTTAGCACACTGCGCAGAACAGTGTGTTTTGAATATCCGCGCTTCTGAACCGCGAGTACGATGTAACTTTGGGACGAGATCGTTGCATGGAACCAAGAAACCTCAATTGGATGGCACCAACTCATGAAGATTTCAGACATCGACGTATTCAGGATGCGCACGCCGGTGCACAAGACGGCGGGGACGAACTGGTTGTTTGTGCGGATAACGGCGGACACGGGAGATTACGGTTGGGGCGAAGCAAGCACTCAATACAAGGACCTCGGGGTCGCCGCCGAGATTGAGGACTTCGCCAAGTACCTAGTGGGAAAGGATCCTTTTCAGATCGAGCACATCTGGACGTCGCTGCATCGACGCGTGACATGGACCGGCGGCGCTGTGACGATGAGCGCGATTAGCGGGATTGATCTCGCTCTCAATGATCTGAAGGCAAGGGCACTCGGGGTGCCGGTCTACGAGATGTTGGGAGGAAAAGTGCGTGACAACATCCGAGCCTACGCGAACGGGTGGTTTGACCCGGATGAAGACGATGGACTCGGAAAGGGCGCGACTTCGATCGACGACTATCGTCGCCGTTCTGCCGAGTTGGTCGAGGAGGGTTGGCGAGCGATGAAGTTCTATCCGTTTTACGGCCCGCAGGTGATCACGCCGGAACGGATCCAACAAGGTGTTGAACTCGTCGCAGCCGTGCGCGAATCGGTCGGCCCTTTAGTTGAAGTCGCTGTCGATGTGCGCGGAAGGTTGGACCCTTGGAGCGCGCGGCGCGCTGCCAAAGCTATTGAGGAGTACGATATCGCATGGCTTGAAGAACCGATACTATGGGACAACATCGATGCGCTCGCGGCGTTCGCAAAGCATACCAACATCCCGATCTCTACGGGCGAGCAACTTTACGGCAGATGGGATTTCAGACCGCTGTTGGAGTCGCATGCCGCCAACATCATCCAGCCCGATATCTGCCACGCGGGTGGTATAACCGAACTGCGAAAAATCGCCGCCGCGGCAGAAACGTACTACGTGTCAGTGGCGCCGCACAACTCTAACGGTCCGATATCAACTGTCGCAAGTTTGCACCTCGATCTCACGATGCCGAACGCATTCATGCAGGAAATATTCGTAAGTTTTCTCGGCGCGTACGAAGCCGTATTGACAGAGATGATTCCAATCGGCGATGGTCATGCAACCGTACCCGAAGGCCCAGGATGGGGAACCGAGATTGATGTCGATGCGCTGGACCAGTTCCCGCCGTGCGATTACGTTACCGTCGAAAGCGAACCATACCTCGCGTTCTGACGCGGTCGATCGTGAACGCAATCAAAACGGCGTTCCGGACTCAGGGGGTCAACGAAATCCGTAAGCGAGTCGGAGTCGGATCTTAATGCATATTGCGGCTGCACAAGTTTCACTGCAAATTCACGCCTCTTCTTCGCTCAAGGACAAGAGACGGGTTATTCATTCCGTTGTTGCAAAGCTACGGAATCGGCACTCGGTTTCTGTTGCTGAGGTCGATCCTAACGAATCGTGGAACGCGACAACCATCGGCATCGTGGTGGTGAGCGGTGACCGGCGAACCGCGGGCCAAATCCTCGAACGATCCCTGGCGATGGTTGAGCGAGCGGCCCCCGAAGCCGAGGTCATCGGCGTCGAGACAGAGGTGTGGTCCTTCGATGCGGCGTGAACCCGCGGATCGTTCGACTATTCGCCGAATGCGGCGACCAACAAAAGAAAAACGGCCCGGAGACCTAGTGTCGCCGAGCCGTTTTGGTTCGTTTAACTGAGCGTTTTCTGTGCCCAGATATGCATCGCATCAAGCTGCCTTGACGACTGCAACACGTTCGCGTTGCATGTCGACGAGTATCTGGCGTGCTTGCGCCGGACTGATGATGCGGGTGCACTGGATGCACTTGAGCATGATACCGTCCAGTCCACGTCCGAACTGAACGTCGCCCTGGCATACGGGGCATCGTCGGGGGAATATTGCCGTCTGCTTCATATTGCTTGTCTCCGTTATTGGGTTGCTGTTGAAATGTTGGGTAGTTTTGGTTAGAACCAAAAATACCCAATTCTTGACCGGGGCTTCAGTTGGGAATGAGTTTCGTGTATCACTCCGCTCTCGATGGCCCCAGTCGTCAGGCCGCCGGTTGCTCCATTCGCGTCAATAGCTGGCGTGCCCGATGGCGATCGATCAGTCTTGTGCACTGCAAACACTTGAGGGTCGGTCCCTCGAGCCTGATCGCAAACAGGATGTCGCCTTGGCAATGCGGGCAACGCTTTTCGTAGATTGTAGACATGTTGGTTTCGATTGACCTCTGGTCGAAGATTGTTTGTCTTGCTTCGATCTCGTGCTTCGCTTCTTCTGGTGCTCGGCATCGCCGCACGTTCGACGGCGAAATTGGCTGATTGAAAACTTTTTAATACATACCGACAGGTCTTGTCAAGCGATTTTGGCAAGATTTCGTAAATTTCTTGTCTCAAAATTGTCATCGAGGTCTCCTCGTGATGGAATTCGTCGATATTGATACAAAGCGTATCATGTATGTTACTATGAAATCCAAGGCGAAACAACGGGTAGCGGGTCATAATTATGCAGTTATCCGTCTTGCCACCTCGTTGGAGCCAGTGTGACACAGAGATACGAAGAACGACAATCCACGGATGCAAGCGCGTCCATCCCAAACGCGGACGCATTCGTTCGTCTCGTAAACAAAATCGCGGCACAAGCAGCTCGGCAAGAACTCGCGCGGCAAGCTGAGGAAGCGCAGCAAACGCGGAGACGTGGCAGGATGCGTGTGCGTTTCGCCGGGCGAGCCGATGCTCTCTACATAATCAGCATCGCGGCGAAATTGGCGGATATGCATCCGCAGACCCTAAGGAAATACGATCGTGAGGGTCTCGTAAGCCCGTCGAGAACTCAAGGAAGCAGGCGACTTTACTCTGAAGTAGACCTTGAACGGCTTCAAATCGTGCGACGGCTTTCCGAAGACCTCGGCCTTAACCTCAGCGGCGTCGGTCTGGTCCTCGAGCTGGTGCAGCACATGCACGGTATGTTGGAAGTGTTGGAAAACAGCGAGGATTTGACCAACTCCGCTTCAGCTAAAGCGGTCACTGATGAAATCAAAGTAATTCTTCACTACTTGGGGGTCGAATGATGGGGGCCGACGGACCGAATCTGGACGGGCGTTGGATACGCAGAGCTCGTAGACCAGCGCGGGCGTTGATGGGTGGTGGACGTTCCCGAAGGGCAATCCGACAACTCGTCATCGAATGTAACGAACTTCGAACCGAATTAAACGAAACGCGCGCGCAATTAGTGCAACTGGGAGCCGAACGTGACGAAACACGTCACAAAGCCGAAGGATTGGAATCGCAGGTCAGACGGCTCCATTCCGATCTTGTGCGTGCTTACGACGACATCCAGCGCGCAAAACGTTCGTCCGTTCAACGAGATGCGAGGGTAGCGGAACAGGCTCGTCTAACGGTGGCAACCCGCATAATGACCGTCGCTGACGACTTTTCGAACGCGCTGGAGACCGCCGAAGAGCAGAACATGGATCCCAAGTGGTTTGACGGTTTCAAGGCGATGGCCGAAAAAATCGAAAAAGGATTGACCGACGCAGGCTTCCGACGATTCGAGTCAATTGGACAGGATATGGACCCTGCAAGGCACGAAGCGCTAGCGACGATGCCGACATCCGACGACCAAGTAGGTAAGGTTGTGCAGGTAATCGAAGCCGGATACGAAAACACCGAGACGTCTAGAGTTGTGCGCGTCGCCAAAGTCTTGGTCGGCCGACAATCGGATGAATCTGAAGCGAGTTGACTACTCGACAAAACGGATAAGACGAAACTCACCAGATCAGACTGGGAGAGAAAGGCAAGTTACAAGAAATGGCAAGAGCTATCGGCATCGACCTAGGGACTACCAACTCCGCAATGGCGTACATGAGCGCCGGGGAGCCCGAGATCATTGAAAACTCTGAAGGGCAGCGAATCACACCCTCCGTAGTTGCGTTGAACTCCAAGACTGGCGAACGGCTCATCGGCATGATGGCGCGTCGACAGGCGGTGACCAATCCTCAACACACGGTCTACTCCGCCAAACGCTTCGTTGGTCGCAGGTTCGACGACGAATTGATCCGCAGCGACCAGGAACGGGTGCCGTTCGCTCTATCGAGTCTCGAAAACGGCGACGTCGGCATCCAGTTCGACGGCAGCGTGCGTCCGCCGGCTGAGATCTCGTCGATGTTGCTGGCGCGGCTTAAATCAGACGCCGAGGAGAGATTGGGCGAACCCGTCACACAAGCCGTAATCACGGTGCCTGCTTATTTCAATGACGCGCAACGCGAGGCAACGCGGATCGCAGGGATGATCGCTGGACTTGAGGTGTTGCGCATCGTCAACGAGCCAACAGCGGCCGCACTCGCCTACGGACTTGACAAGGAAGGCGAGCGAACCGTCGCCGTATACGACCTCGGTGGCGGAACATTCGACATCACAATCCTGCACGTCGGCGATGGTGTCTTCGAGGTGAAAAGCACCAACGGCGACACGCACTTGGGTGGTGATGATTTCGACGCTCGGCTCGTCGAGTACTTGGTCGACGAGTTCAAGAAGAAAGAGTATATGGATCCGAGCACGGACCCGTCCGCCGCACAACGTCTGCGGTTGGCGGCGGAAGAGGCCAAGATCGAGCTCTCTTCGGTTACGAGTGCTGAGATAAACCTTCCGTTCATCTCAGCGGATCAGACTGGTCCAAAGCACTTGGTCGAACCGTTGACCCGTGCCAAGCTCGAGGCGTTGACCGCGGACCTTGTCGAGAAGACGGTGGAGCCATGTCTAAACGCATTGCGGGATGCTGGAGTTTCACCGGATGATATTGACGACGTGATCCTCGCGGGCGGCATGACGCGCATGCCGTCGGTGGCGACGCGGGTCAAAGAGATTTTCGGCAAGGAGCCGAACCGGTCGATCAACCCAGACGAAGTCGTAGCGCTCGGCGCGGCGTTGCAAGCTGGCGTGCTGCAGGGCGATGTGACTGGCATATTGCTGCTGGACGTAACGCCGTTGACTTGGGGGATCGAGACGCTGGGCGGCGTGAGAACCGAATTGATCACGCGGAACACGACGATCCCGACGTCTAAGTCGGACACGTTTACTACCGCGGCTGATGGGCAATCGTCGGTCGAGATCCACGTGTTGCAAGGCGAGCGCCCGATGGCGGCAGACAACACGTCGGTAGGCCGGTTTTCGCTCGACGGCATCGCCCCTGCCCCGCGCGGAATACCGCAGATCGAAGTGGCGTTCGACATCGATGCCAACGGCATCATCACCGTTACGGCGAAGGACAAGTCGACTCAACGTGAGCAACACATCACGGTGACCGGTCGCTCGGGGATGTCGGAGGATGACATCAAAGCAAAGGTGAAGGAAGCGGAGGAGAATGCCGAGGCCGATCGTCTGCGCCGAGAGGCCGTTGACGCACGAAACCTTGCAGAGTCGGCCGCCTACCAAGCTGACAAGCTGATCGAGGAACACGGCGAGCGGCTGCCGGAGGACGTCAAGTCAGACATCCAATCGAAAGCGTCCGAGGTTCGTACCGTGCTCGCCGACGAAAACGCGGACGCTGAACGCGTGAAAACTTCATCGGAAGCGTTACAGCAGGCTATGATGCAGGCGGGCCAGCACATCCATGCTGGAGCGGCTGCTGGCGGACCGCCGGACAGCGACCCTGGTCAGGAACCTCCGGGGGACGACACCGTCGAGGGGCGATTCCGCGAGGTTTAGGGGACGGTTTTCGTATCCGTTGTTTGGTCACCCTCCTCCGGGTTTCGGGGGAGGGTGACTGGTTTTGCAGGCACTAATTCGGCTTTGGCGACTGTCGGAATCCCATTGCGGACTGTCGGATTGATATTGGGGACATAAGGACCTGTGGGGACATGGGCATGAGTTCAAGCGAAGACGAATTCGATCCGACTCGTTGGATCGACGAGTTGTCGGATGAGTTGGCAACGTTGGCTCGGGACGTCCACGACGACCTCTGTGTGCAAATCCCAATCGTCAACACTTACGAAGGGGTCACTAGACATTCGTCTAGGCTTGTTGAGTACCAAGACTTCCGGCGTTTAGCAGCTTCCAACGGCACAAACGAAGATGCTCGAGAAGCGCTCAAAAAGTCGCATGTGAACATCGATTTCGAACCGTCAAAGGTGTTCGAGGTTTTGAGCCGGCACCCCGTTCTTCGTGAAGTTTTGGTTGATGGTGATGAATCGGGTTTTCATTCGGTTGATCCTTCGGGAGGTGGCGGGTTTCGCAAGGTTAAGTTCTTGGTCGGGGAGCTTTTGAAATTGGCTGCGTTGGACGGTGAACGGCAAGCCGCGACCTTGCTCAACCGTTTCTTGGTAGAAGGTGACAGACAAGAACTAAAAGGGCACGATATCACCGTCATGTATGGTTTGAAACTCCGACCATCGGATCGATGTGGGCGACGGCGCGTATTTGGCACCATATGCGTCTGTGAGAGAGGTTTTCGGTCTACCGAAAAACCCAGAAGAAAGGAGAGGCGGAATACTGGCGGAGACTGACGACTACTCATCGCTGGGAAGCACCGGCGGGCGAGACGATTCTGAGGTCCACGATGCCGTTGCGTATGTTCGTGAGTTTCGATGGGGACCGTCGGTTGCACCCAAAGACGCCGAAGATGACATTCTACAGATCAGGTACAAATTCGAGTTGGCTTACCGGTTACCGGAGAAACCAGATTACTTTGATCGGCGCGAGAACTGTTACGAGCTAATCCGAGATTTGTTGTCGATTACACGGGGGCGAAACGTTGTGTCTAAATATCATTTCTCGCGCGTCGCGAAATGGATCTCTGACATAGAACCCAGCTACCGATTGCCGAACGGTTCAGGTGGTTGGAATCGAGCCGATTTATGGGACACGAACGACTTTGATGCCGATTGCGAAACGCGATTTTTGGAGATGATGAACAAATTGCTTGCGGAAGGAGTCGTCGATTCTAGAATCGAGCAGTTTATTGGCCGAATTGCGAGGGTAAATTCCCGCGTCGGGAGATTTTGGGTGGAGGACAAAGTCGTTGACTTGTGCACTGTTCTCGAGATGATGTACTTGGACGACGGCAATAAAGGCGAGATAACACAGAGATTGAAGGCGAGAGCGTCCTTTTTCCTTGGTCGCAACCTCGATTCCCGCTGTGAGATTTGGGACAAAATCGGGAATCTGTACGATGCCCGTTCCTCGATCGTTCACGGCAACGAAAAAAACAAACGCAAATACGATCTTTATGAATTGGCGGACTACGGCTATGAGCTGGTCACCAAAACCCTTCTAAAACTGATGAAATCGAACGAAAAGCCAAATTGGAAGACCGTCGTATTGTCTGGCGACGGCAATAGCTGACCCAAGAAATTCGACCTAAAGGCCGAAGCGGGGGAATATACGTTGCTTGATTTCGTCGATGGCTAGTTGGTTGTGGTTGATGATGTCGGTGCGGATGTCGGAGTCGATGCGGTATTCGCCTTGGTCGTGGAAGGTGGGCATGTTGGGGAGTGCGGTGAAGGTTTGGGGGATGTGGTCGGGGAGAGTGAAGCTGGCCATGGTTGCTAGGTCCATGGTCCAAGCTCGGGCTACTGCGGTCATGTCGTAGCCACCACCGCCGACTGCGATCCACGGGCAGTCGAGTTCGTTTACGAGGGCGGCGAATTTCTGCACGGCCAGATTGTGGCCTTGGGTTGTGAGGGATAGGTGGGCGAGTGGATCGTTGCGGTGGGTGTCGATGCCGAGTTGGGTAAAGATGAGGTCGGGGTCGAATGCTCTTGCCAAGTCGGCGATTATTGCATCGAAGGCTTGGTGCCACAATTCGTCATCGGTGTAAGGAGCGAGGGGGATGTTGACGCTGTAACCATCGCCATCGCCAATGCCGGTTTCGCCGGGGTTACCTGTTCCGGGGAAGAGCCACTGGCCGGATTCGTGGATGGAGACGGTCATCGCTCGGTCGGTGTCGTAGAGGCCGGCTTGGACGCCGTCGCCGTGGTGGACGTCGATGTCGACGTAGAAGACGCGGAGTCCTTGATTGATGATGTGTTTGATGGCGATGACGGCGTCGTTGAAGATGCCGAAACCGGATGCGCGGTCGCTCATGGCGTGGTGGTGCATGCCGCCTCCGGGGACGAAGGCGTTTTTGAAATGGCCGTTGAGGACGCGTTCGGCGGCGAGCATGGCACCTCCGGCGGCGAGTGCGGCGTGGCGGAACATGCCTGACCGCGGCGGATTGTCTCCGGGGCCAAAGCCGAATTGGTGCATCGCGGGGACGATGGCGCCGGCGTCGATGGCTTTGACGACGTCGATGTAATCGGTGTCGTGGAAGATGGCGATCTCGTCATCGGTGGCGAGGCGCGGTGATTCGGTGGTGACGGATTCGGAGTCGAGGAGTCCGACGCTACGCATGAGTTCGTGCATGTGCATCAGTCTGATAGGACGCATTGGGTGCGTCGGACTCAGGAGGTGTTGCGACTGCTCGTGCGAGTAGATGAAGGAGGTGGTCGGGTTCGCGGAGGGCATCACGGGTTGATGTTACCGCGAGGACGTTATATCAAATTTTGAATCTTCGGTACATTAGGGCCATGATGCCTAATCCGAGCAATACGAATACGATGATGGCGCTGGGTTTTACTTCCGGCCATTCGTCGTCTGCAGTACCGGTGAAGTAAACGTTTGTGCGGTTCGGTATGGGAGTGGGAGGCGCGAGTGTTGGATTGATCGTTGGTTGGGGGGCGACGGTGGCTTGTGGGAGAGGCGTTGCAACTGGTTCCGGTTCGACGTTGCGGGTTCGGCTCTCATCGGGCGAATCTTGAGCACTGTCGTTTTCGGTGAGCCGTTCGAGGGTGCCAGTCTTGATGGTCGGCAAGCCGGGGATTGTGGGCGGCAGATCTTTTTGGATGTCGACCGGGGATTCGGGTGACGAGACGGATCGGAGTCCCCATTCGTTGCGCCAGCCGTTTTCGATTTGCGCCAAGGACCCGCCGTAGACGGCGCGCATGGCGGTGTCGATGTCTTTGCCGGAGTTGAGTTCGTAAAGGAGCTTGCCGATTGAATCGGGTCCGTAGTTTTCGATGAGGTATCCGACGAAGTCAGTGGATTGGGTGTAGAAGTTGCCGATGTCTTTGCGCAGACCGGGGATGGCGTTCATCGCGGCGAATTCGGTGACGTTGCCGGATCGAGCGATCGGCCGGAATCTTTGGAGGGAATCCCTACGGTTGCCGGTCTCCCAATAACTGGCGTTTCCTTCATTCAGCCATGCTGGAGCCGAGGCTGCGTAGGGAGATGTCAAGGCGCGGCCGAAGATGAGATGTGTGAGTTCGTGGACCAAAGTTTCGGAGGATGGCGACGACATTATGGTCAGGTTGTATTCGCCGTATGCGAAGCCTCCGAAGTAATGCCCGTCGGTTGCGGCTTGACTGATGGTGGGTCCGTGGAGCGTGAGTTCTCGGAGGCTTGGGAAGATGACGGCTCGGAATTGGGGAATGTCGTTGACGCCTAGTGCGGCGCTGATTTCTGGGAGTCGGGATGTGGTTTTGGCGTGGAGGTTTTCGATGGAGCGGTCGTTGATTCCGTAGTAGATGATTTCGAGCCGGTCGTCGGATACGCGTCGCCAATCGTGTTTGTCGTCGATGTGTTCGAGGTGATAGGTGTTGGATGAGTAAATGGTGCCGTCAACGGCGGTGAACTCGAATCGGACGTCGAATATCGTGCCGGGTGGGAAGTACGAGGGGGACCGGACATCGATTTCGCCGGAGGCTCGGATTTTAGTGTCTTGGGTGAATACGACGTATGAGTAGGCGGGGATGGTATCGGTGCCGTGGGGTCGGACCCAGAGTCTGGTTTCTTTGATTTCGGCTTTGATTTCGGTTTCAATCCAGATGGTGATCTTGTCGCCCATGACGACGTTGTGGGTTACGACTTCGTTGTCGGAAGGTCGCAGGGATTGGGCCGCGATGATTTGTGGGGCGAGCGAGACAAAGGCAAACGCGGCGATCAGGGCGATCGCCAGCGATAGGGTTATGGCTCGTAATGTTCGCGAGTTGGTCAATTTTCGGTGTGTGTTCGGGCGCGGTGGTACGGGTCAGGGCGCAGAACGTGGTTAGGCTAAGTTGTAAATCGGCTATGTAAGGATACGCATGGATGGTCACCAAAGATTTTATGCTCGTTGCTGTAGAGTGATTTCGTCGAGGAATCGTAAGAAAGAGAGAAAGGTGAGCGATGCGTTACTACCAATCACTGTGTGGGGTTGATGTGCACGTCGGTGTTGAAGCGGAGGAGGGTGTTGTTACGGACCTGACGTCGATTACTGCGGAGGCGGATTCGACGTTGACTTTGTTCACGGCGGCGCATCTGGGCGGAGTCGGGATCGATGATGTGGCGATGAAGATATTGGAGCGTGGCGGCGGTGACCAGGTTTCGGTTGAGGAGTTGTGTGCGAGTGAGGAGATTTTGCCGCCGATTTTTGCTCCTGAGGTTTGGGCGTTCGGCGTTACGTATATGGACAGCATGAGAGAGCGGCAGGCGGAGAGCGGGTCGCCGGATGTTTATGCGCTGGTTTATAACGCGGATCGCCCGGAGGCGTTTTTCAAGGCTACGGCGGAGCGGTTGGTGTCACCTGGTGACGCGTTGGGGATTCGGGGTGATTCGGAGTGGGATGTTCCGGAGCCGGAGCTGGCGTTCGTTCTGTATGAGGGTGAGATCGTGGCTTACACGGTCGGTAACGACATGAGCAGTCGGTCGATCGAGGGTGCGAATCCGCTTTATCTTCCGCAGGCGAAGGTTTATGACCGTTCATGTTCGATCGGGCCGTGCATTGCTACGCCGGATGTCGTCGGGGATTCGCAGTCGTTGAATGTCGGGTTGCAGATCGAGCGGGATGGCGAGGTTGCGTTCGAGGGTTCGTCGAACACGTCGTTGATGAAGCGGGATTGCAACTACTTGGCTGACTGGTTGCAGCGGCACAATCCGGTGCCGAATGGGACGACGGTTTGCACTGGAACGGGGACGATTCCGCCGCCTGAGTTCACGTTGGCGGAGGGTGATCTGGTTCGTATTTCGATCGACAAGATCGGGACGTTGGTAAATCCGGTGGTTCAAGTTTGAAGCGCGGGTTGCGGCGTGGTTGCTGGGCGCGTTGAATAGGCTGCCGAAGGGTTGGCAGGGTTAGGTTGGTTGGTCTTTGGTTGATGTGTTCAGGTTTCGGTCATTGTTTGTGTTGTCGACGTGTTGGTTGTCGAAGCATCGCCGCGTCGGTGTTGGGTTCGCGCGGGCGATAACTGGTTATTCTTTTCTCATACAAAATACAGCGTCGCCGATGTCGCCAGACCATCGGTCGTCCGGGCGGTTACTGGTAGGTGAACCGTTCGGAGTCAGTCAATTCCTCTCTATCGTCGTGCTGTAGCCTCGACCGCTCGACGAAGCGGTCAGACGTCTGCCGGATGTTTACGGGATTCGCTCGGACCTTGAACGGGCATCCCCTGGGTGCGGGCGACCACAAGGGTCGCCCCTACGTCTTGAGGGTGTCCGTCTGGCTTGCTTGTCGGAGCCGGCGTCATGCGTCCGCATCCGAGCACTTGCGCCACAATCCCACAGTGGCCGGGTTGTCGATCTGCGTTGCGTCCTAACCTATCCTCAACTTCTGGCGGGCACCGTCGCGGACCGTTTGGGCAGGGCGGGTTTGAAACCTGCCCCTGCCGCGATCCTGTGTCATCCCTCCCGCAGACCGGGGTTTCATTATTCGATTGTCGATATCCCTCGTAAAAGGAGCGCTTACCCTTGACGCGGCGATACTTCTGGGCGCCGGTGCCGATGCGCGTCGGCGGTGGCGCTTGGTTGTTAGATTAGAACATGCATTGCGGTATTGTCAAGAGCGGATTGGCGGGAATTTTGGTGGGGTGTGATGACCACAACGCGGGCACCACATGGATCAACTTCGTGTGGAACGCACCCACCGGTTACAGCGACTTCGAAGTGACGTTCGACGGCGAGACCGAATCAATTTCACGCAACTCTTACTTTGCGTCTGGTCTGAATCGTGGCACGCCGTATCGTTTCAGCGTGAAAACGGAGGCCAGCGGCGGGAGGTTGAGTTCGGCTGTGAGCGTTACCGTTGAAACCACGTGTGGAAGTGTTGGGACGGCGTGTTCGATCGGCAGTGACGGGGTGTTGTATCTCTTTTTCGGTGACGGCATTCACCGAGTCGATCTAGAGATCGCCCCTGGGACTTACGAGATCGGTTCGCCGGAAGATTCTGCCGCATGTGAGTGGGAACGGCTTGCCAATCTGCAAGGCACCGACGATCAAGTCGCCCAGAGCGGAGGTTGGGGCGACGGGTTGAGAGTCACAATCGCCTCGAGCGATGCGGCGTTCTACACGTTTGGATGCGGAACGTGGAGTCTATCGAGCGGTCCGTAACGCAAGTAAAATAAGGCTAACATTGATCGGAGGGCTGAACGCCGGAATGGAGCATCCGCCTGAACGCGCGCGGTTTAAGGTAAATTCATGATTGCGTTATTGTTCATACCGCTCATAACTGTGACGGTTGGTTTATTCGTGGCGGTGATTGGTTTCGTTTGGTCTCCGTTCGCGGCGGCGTTCGGGGCGTTCGTGGCTTTACGCAATCAGGAAAACGTCGTGAGAGCGGCAATTTCGTCGGCGTTTTACTCCGTTGTCTCGATTTTTATGTGGATCTTTTTCGTGTTGGATTTGGCGGGTGTGCACATTTCCAAGAAAATCTAAAGCGTCGTTCAATTCGTTGCATATGGTTATTGGTTCGTGGCTCTGATCAATTTTTGGATTTCTGAATTCGTCTTTCACGAACCGACGGGTCCGAGCGTTGTGTTGATCACAGTTACGTTGCTGATTGGGATCGGAACTTGGAACGTGGGACTCGCCCGGAAATGTAGGTTCGAAGAACAGTCGGTTTGGGAACGGTTTCCGAGAAGAATATTGATCGCGCCTTTTGCTTATTCGACGTTATGGTCGTGCATCTTCATATTAAAGACAGACCCCTTCCTAGAGGTGGGATGGGTTGTCTGGTTACTGATCCTTCCGAACGCGGGGTCGATTGTCTGGGTGTTTTGGTCGTGGCCATATGGCGGGTTTAAGCGAATTGGGAATCCGTGGCGCGGAGGAACGGGATGATTCGCGGACGGAGCGGTAGGAGAGCGGGCGGAAGGCGAGCCGGTTGGATTGATTGACGAGTTAACCGGTTCGGCGCGGTTAAGATTAGTGGTTGCGATGTGTGGGGGATTGGGATGTGCTGTAGTCAGATATCGAGGTTCTCTTGACTCAAACCGCAGAAAAACTTGTGGAATCGACGGAAACGGATGTCGATGCTGGTTTCGTGCAGGATTTCGCACGACGGGTTCGTGAAAATGTGCAGCGGGTGTTCGTTGGTAAGGACGAGGCGATAGAACTTGCGATCATCGCGATGCTGGGTCGTGGTCACGTGTTGATGGAGGATGTACCGGGGACGGGCAAGACGACGCTGGCGAAGACGATAGCGGCGTCGTTGGGATTGGTTTTCAAGCGGGTGCAGTTCACGCCGGATCTGGTGCCGTCGGATGTCTTGGGCGTGAATATCTATAACGCGGGGACGAGTGAGTTCGAGTTCAAGGAAGGGCCGATCTTCACGCAGATTCTGTTGGCGGACGAGATCAACCGTGCGACGCCTCGGACGCAGTCGGCGTTGCTGGAGGCGATGCAGGAGCAGCAGGTTTCGATCGATGGAGTGACGATGGCGTTGGATTCGCCGTTTCTGGTGTTGGCGACGCTGAATCCGGTTGAGATGGAGGGGACGTTCATGTTGCCGGAGGCGCAACTGGACCGGTTTTTGTTGAAGCTGTCGATTGGGTATCCGTCGGATGTGGAGGAGGCGGAAATGTTGCAACGGTTCCAGATGGGCGACAGTGTGTTGCCGGTTGGCGTTTGCGCGTCGGCTGAGGATGTCGAACGTGCGCGTGACGTAGTGGAGCATATTCGGATAGCGGACCACGTTCGGGAGTATCTGGTTGCGATCGTGCGTGCGACGCGCAACAACGCGCAGATCCGCCTGGGCGCGAGTCCGCGCGGTTCGTTGGCGTTGCAACATGCGGCGCAGGCCCGAGCGGCAATCAATGGTCGGGGCTATGTGATGCCGGACGACATCAAGGCGTTGGCGGCGCCGGTGTTGTCACACCGGGTGATGTTGGAGTCGAGCATGCAGATGAGGCGTCGTGAGGCGTCGCAGATCGTGGACGATGTTGTTTCGCAGGTCCCGGTTCCGATAGAGAGGTGAGGGGCGGATTGAACTAGGATGGGATTGATTTTGAATGATGGGGAGGATGCACGGGAATGACGAGGTTTTTGCAATCGTCTCGCGAACGGGAGAGAATCCCCGCCCGTCCACACCGGGCATACCCGGCTCGCATCGCTACGCTCGCTCGCGCCCCTTTCGCCCTGCGAAAGGGGCGACGTAACCTCGGCGCGGTCCCACGGGCGACCACAAGGGTCGCCCCTACGACGTATCGCCTCGCTGGCCGAAGGGGAGAGAGGATTAGGTCGCGTTGAATCGAGGCGTTGACATGATGATCAATCCGGTGTTGCGGACGTTTAGCGAGAAGCGAACGAAGGATTTGCGGGCTCCCGATGTTATCGGTGAGCTTTTCATGTTGTTGATGTTGGTGGTGATAGCAGTTGGTGCGGGTACGGGATCGGCGCTGGTGGTTGCGTTGGGGACGACGGCGTTTGTGATTTCGGCTGGCGGGACGCTGTGGTCGAAGCTGTCGCTGGCGGAGGTGGCGTATGGTGCGCGGCCTTCGGACTCACATGCGTTCGTGGGGGATGAGATCGAGATAGTGATGACGTTGGAGAACCGGAAGCCGTTACCGATACCGTGGATTCAGTTGATCGAGTTCTTGCCGACGGGTCTGCTGCCGTTGAGCAACGAGGGGGTGAAGCGTCGGGCGTATGCGGGTGGAAGCGAGATAGTGGAGACGACGAGTCTGGCGAGCTATGAGCGCGTGCGGTTCCGGCACAAGGTACGGGCGCATCATCGGGGGCACTACTCGATAGGTCCGACGGAGTTGCGGAGCGGTGATCTGTTCGGGTTGTTTGGAACGGTTCGTCGGGACTCTCGATCTTTGCACGGGATTACGGTTTATCCGCGTGTCGTGCCGTTGGATGGCTGGGAGTTGCCGTCGGCCAAGCCGATGGGCGACATATTGAGTCGGAACACGTTGCTGGATGATCCTTCGCGGCCCCGAAGCGTGCGGGGCTACCTGCCGGGTGACCCATTGAAGCGGATCGACTGGAAGTTGAGCGCCAAGCGGGACGAGTTGATTGTTCGGACGTATGACCAGAGCGTGAGCAACGATGTTGTGGTGATGATGGAGTCGCGGACGGTGGACTATGCGTGGCACGGTTACAAGTACGACGTATTGGAGTCGGCGGTTACGGGAGCGGCGTCGATCGCGGTTAGGTGTGCGGACCTTGGTTATCGAGTCGGTTTGATAGCGAACGGGGTTCGTCCGACGCGTGGAGTGATGTCGGCGGTACCTCCGGGGGACGGACCGCATCATGTTCGGACGATCCTGGAGGCGCTGTCGTTCGTTCAGCCGTTGTCGTTGACGTCGTTGGAGACGCAGGCGGTGGAACGAGGGGCGTATGCGATCACGAATGGATCATCGTTGATTCTGGTGGCGGGATATCTGACGGAGCCGGTGGTTGGGTATCTGCGGAACGCGCAGCGGGTCGGACACCGGGTTTCGATCTCTTGGGTTGGACGTGAGGAGCCGCCACGGGTGACCGGGATACGGGTGGTGGATTCTCGTGAGATATTCAAGATCGACGAGGATGTCGAGGAGTTTATGATGTCGGTGGTGGACGAGCAGCAGGAGTTGAATGCTCGAATGAATGCGCCGGTACGCGAGTACGACAGTGTCTGATTGGCGGAATCAGGTCGTATTCACCGCGATCGCGGTTGCGGAGAGCGTGATCATATTCGCGATCATCGCGGTGATCAGTTCGACGTTGAGCCTGGCGTTCCCTCCGATGCACTGGGGGACGGTGCTGATGCTGTATCTGACGGGGATGGTTACGTCTTGGATCGTCGGTGGGTTGCGCGGGAGTGTCGTGACGGCGGCGTTGATCTACGGGACGACTGGATTGACGATTATCTACCTGACGATGGCGGCGACGCGTCTGAGCCCGGGGTTCAATTTCGATCTGGGGTGGATATATCACCTGTTCAATCGAGATTTGACGGGTGAATCGGTTGCGTCGTTGGTGATAGCGCTGATCGTTTCCTTGATCATTTGGCGGCGCACGTCGTCGATTGTGCGGGATGACAATGATGCTCCGGATCATCTGAAGCGGATCTTCAAGCGCGGGTTGGTGATACTTGCGGTGGGATTGATCGTGGACGAGTTTGTGTCGGAACCGATCGGATTGGCGCAGTTGTTGATTCCGTATTTCATCGCGACGCTGGGCGGGATGGCAGTTGCGCGGTTGCCGGAGGATTCACCGGTGGCGGGCAGATGGACGCGGATCATTCTGGTTGCGTTGGGCGCGTTTCTAGGCACGGGTTTGGTGGCGGGTTTCTTCGGGGGTCGATACGGCAACGCGGGGTTGAACGCGCTGTGGGTCGTATGGGGTTGGACGGTTGACGGGCTCTTGTTCGTCTTGAGGTACCCGTTGCTGGCGATCGGTTGGATAATCGGCAAGATAATCGAGTTTCTGCAGTCGTTGTTCGGGAGCGAGGAGGTGCCGCCGGAGCAGGAACAGGGGGTAGGCGAGCGACCGGAGTTCCCGGAGCGGGAAGCGGCGGAGATGGCGAACGACAATGCGTGGGTTGACGCGGTGTTGGAGATTTTGCAGTGGCCGTTGACGATCTTGTTGCTGTTTGTGGTTCTGGTTGTGATTGCGTTGGCTTATCGGCGGATCATCCGTCGGTTGACGCGCGATGATGGAGTTGAGCGCGAGACGATCCGTGACGAGGTGGACGAGGTGTCGTATCTCGACCTATTGAAGGGTTTGCTGCCGGAGTGGATGACGCGCAGAGGGACGCCGCGGTATCGTTGGAAATATCCGGACGATCCGGGTATCAGAGAGGTCTTCATGTTGTATTTCGAGACGTTGGAGATTGCTCTGGAGCGCGGGTGGGAGTTCAACGCGCGATTGACGCCGAGCGAGCGTCAACCGGAGTTGGCGTTGGTCCTTGATGGTGCGCCGATCGGCGACATAACGTCGCGATTCAACGCGGCTTGTTACGGGAACGTGCCTACGGAGCCGTCGCTTGTGGATGACCTGAAATCGAGGTTGACGCGTTCCGTCGAGATTTTGGATGATCGTCGGAAGCAGGCAGAAGCGAACGCCTGAACCGCCAACCAACAACATCATTCACGTCCTAGTTCAACGCCCGCGATATCCTTCAAACTAGGACGTGTCGCCATGATCCCCCTAATCTCACAACACGCCGACCAACTAGCCGAAATCTGCCGACGACACTGCGTCAAGCGCCTAGAAGTCTTCGGCTCCGCAGCCGTCGGCGACTTCAATCCCGAAAAAAGCGACATCGACTTCCTAGTTGAGTTCGACGAGCATGACGATGTATCGCTTTTCGAAACCCGGAGAGACCTAACGCAAGCATTGGAGTCTCTTTTCAACCGTTCGGTCGATCTGGTGATCTTCGCCAACGTCGAAAACCCTTACTTCCGGACATCCGTCGAGAACACGAGGGAACCGATCTTTGAGGCATGATCCCACGGCCTACTTGTGGGATATCCAAGAGGCCGCTCAGCGCATCAACGGACTAACCGCCGAGACGACCTTCGACGAATACATCGCGGATTAGCTCAAATATCACGCGCTTATTTGTTTACAAGACGGTAGGCAGGTCACGTCGTAACCGATAGGCGCGGTCACTAAATTGGACCCTTTCTGATGCCTGTTCTCTCACTCCACATTCTTCTAGGAGACAAAGCACTACGAGCAAATGCAGCGAATCAGCCAGCACACTCGCCGCCAACGCATCGGTGCCGCGCAGTCCTGGATGAACGACGCTATTGATACGCACTCGCACCACCTTTTCTGCCCACTTGCTCACGTCACCTATCAAGTCCTTGAACATATCACCTGCGTGATCGGCCAACTCTGGCAACTCTTTACTCAAATTGAGATTCTGCTGACCAAGCTGAATACGCCGCATCGTTTCCGCCGCTGTACAAGCATTGAAAAAGCTGTTTTCCGAGTAGGGATTCGGCGAGTAAAGATTGTGTGTGAGCGAACCAATCGCCAATCCATACCGGCTTGCCACTTTCAACCACTCAAATACTCCTGTGATTCCGCCAATGTCGTTGAAAGTGAATAAAGCTTTGCCAACATTCACGTCATCGTACGATCCACTTCCGTAATGTCCAGTGGCTCGCATGTATGGTGTGATCGGATGTTTCTTTTCATCTGTCGTTTCGCCGCTCTGTTGCGCGTGCTCGAACGTCACACGTGTCACAGCCGAGGGATAGTCGCATCCCAGGGTAACGAGATCCTGTAGCACCCAACACAAAGACAAAATCTTTTCAAACGGCCTGGCTCCATCAGGCGCAAATCGAAATAGCAATTCCGCCGACGTACCGCTTCCAGAAAATCATCCCCATACTTAACTTCACCGTAGGATAAGCCCAGTTCTCCAAAATTCGCACCCACTGTAGCCGATCGCTCAAAGGCGTCAAACTTATGGCTTATCCGTGGCAATGCATTCACTCTGTCCTCGTAGCCTATTGGTTTGCTTGACAAAGCATGCACCCACTGCTCCAAGTATCGTACGTGTAGGAGCACATTCTTGAATTGCAGCGGTTCGCGATTGTCCCAGTGCAAGCCAGCGAGGAGTAGATCTGACTGATACTCATGCCGCGTAAGCCCTGATTGCCCTCCACCAGCATACTCCTCGTTACCCGCTCAAAGTGGCAGTCTTCCAGTGTAAAGAATCTCCCCCCAGCTATGGCGTTCATGCGGACCGGCGGATTAGAGCCGGAAGGTATAAAGTCGTTGAACTTGCCGATCAAGCCCAATCGAGCCCCCGCAACAGGGTCGAATCTCAGTCGTCCTGCTACCTTATCTTCCGGCTTATCCACTAACCAAAATAGTCCATCTATATCAAATCGTTCCATCGGATGTCCTATTTGCCAGACTCGTCGACGTAAGCCGCGAACTCCGTCTTGCTTTTCCAATTACTCACAACCCAAACACGCCTCCCCCATCACGCATACTCCCGAGCCAACCTCGCCCTAAGATACTCCATCGGACGATTGCCCTTAAGCGAGTTGCAGTGCCCACACAAAAGTTGCAGGTTGTCCAGATGACCAGTTCCACCCTTCGACCGTGCGATGATGTGGTCCACCGTGAGATGCTGTGGCAAGAAATGCGTCCCACAGCCGTTGCAGTTCCCGCCTTGGGTACCGTACAGCACGATCTTTGACTCACTCACCGGCGGGGCCGGCTCACGGTCCGTGCGCATCGGAATGTCGGTGCGAGCGTTGGATTGGATGCCGCCCATCAATCCGAGTTCGTTGCGAGCGCGTTGCTCTACAAGCTTCACCGCCATTGCCGACAGGTCGATGCCGATCCATTCCCTGTCCAACCGTTCGGCGGCGATGCAAGTCGTTGCGCAGCCGCAGAAGGGGTCCAACACGATATCGCCGGGGTTGGAACTGGCTCGGATGATCCGTTCAAGAAGTGCTAAGGGTTTTTGCGTCGGATATCCAGTTTTTTCGTTGCCAGATGCCATGGGAATGTCCACGACGATGTCGGATGCAGCGATGCCTTTAGTGGCTTGCAGATAGGTCTTGATTCTCGGCACTCCGTTTTTCGACCAAGCAATCAAACCAGCTTTGTCCAGAGCTTCTAGTCGTGAATGGACGCTTGGATAAGCTGTCGGCCAATCGGGTATCAATCCACGATCGATTATGTAGTCGTGCATGATGCCTTGGGTAGGTGTAGCCCAGTGCCGTCCTTGTTGGTTGGGATCATAACCACCCCAAGGCGAACCTGATTCGCCACTCCTGATCCCCGCGGCATGCAAGGGCATAGTGGTGTACGGCCCCCGACTATCGCCGTCATCATGACTGTAGGTCTTTTTCACGTATTCAGGATCATGAGGTTGAAACTGTTGGTTCCAAGTGAATTCAGAGCCTGCGGTATAGAACAGCAGATTGTCGGATACTCTGCCCCATCGCTTTGAGTCCGATTTGCCTCCGCTTCGGTTCCATGTAATGTCGTTCCGGTATCTATCCCGTCCAAAAACGGCGTCCATCAAAGTCTTGAGGTAGTGCGAAGCTGTGTCGTCGCAGTGAAGGTATACGCTTCCGGTGGGTTTGAGGATGCGCTTCATCTCGAGCAACCGCACCGCCATCATGATCAGGTACGACTTCATCCCGTTCCCATGGCTGTACTGACTCGCGTCGATGATCTTATAGAGCGGTAGATCGGTATCGGCGATCTCGTTGTGCCAAGCCTCGTCCACGTCTGTCAAATCCCAAGTGTCTTTGAAGGCGGCACCGGCGGCTTTGCTACCTATCGGAGCGGCGTAGTCGCGGTTGGAGTTGAAAGGCGGGTCGAGGTAGATGAGGTCGATGCAGGCGTCGTTGATGCCGCGCATGACATCAAGGTTGTCGCCCTCGAAAATCGTGCGATTGGGGATGTTGCAGGTGCCGGGTTTTGTTTTTGAGGTGGTCATAGCCGTCGTTTTCTAACAGTGTATGTTTTGCCCAGCGCTCATCGACCCGCGTTGACGAACGTTGCGCGATCACCCCGGTCATTCCCGCAAAAACCACCTCATCCCCGCAGCACCCCCGTCATTCCCGCGCAGGCGGGAACCCAGCGGACGCATCGTCCATCCAGACGAGCCCGGGAACCGGGACGCCACCCTCACCTCCCCTTTTTGCGCCAGCAAAAGGGGGACGCGGCCAGCGAAGCGAGACGCAGGGGGTTCATACACTCGCAACACCATACCCGTCGCTCATCAAAAACCCGCCCAAACCCCTTGACTCCCAACATTTGTTGTAGTACAAACGTAATCATACGCCCCGACAGACAGCGGTCCGGACGGGCGAAAAGAACATCGCCGCGTCGAATGTAAACGTGCACAACCTGTTCGGCGCCATCGATTTCTACCTTAGTGGTCTGCGAAGCGGGAGAAACACATGGTGGGCAAAAAGCATATGTCAGCACCGACGGCGACGAGCCGCGGCGCATGCTCGACGCCAACCGCGCCGGTGCCCGTACGTGCCCTCCTGAAAGGGACGATCGACGACCATAAACAATCACTGGGCAACGGGAGCACCGTCGCAGATGCATACAAACGCGCGAACCGAACGCGCGCATGCGCCCTCACAGCCACTCGAACAGCTCCGACCATCCTCGCTCCGGCAATGATCGAGGACGTCGCCGCCGAAACGGAGCGGATCACCGATCCGCATCCCTTCCGGCGGGAAGACGCAAGGTTCGAGTGCCGATACGAAGAGCTCCCCGCGCCCCAAGCCGTAAGCCTCGGCGGGCTGCACGGCCACAGCAACGAACGCCTCAGTCGGAAGAGGCGGCGACCGGACAACCGGCGTAAAGCCGATAACACGGTAGGTCAGGCGGACGCTGGAGCCGCCCCCGATGCTGGACCTTGCGAAGAGCAAAAACGTCGCACGCGAACCTGAAACGCGGCGATGATTCGAACTAAAAACAACTCCCAACGACAAATCTGAACAAACCAACCCGAACCGAACAAGAATTCGACCCCGACGCAAAGCACTCAAGCCCACCGTCCCAAAAGCCTGCCGGAAAACCCCCGGCCGGCTCTTAAACGCGCCCAACACCTAACGTTCGCGGAGCAAACGCCCGACGACGCTCCGGTTTCCCCGCTCGCGAGATCTTTGCAAAACTTCCTCCCCTTCGGGTTCTTTGCACAACGAACGTCATTCCCGCACTTCACCCTGTCATTCCCGCGTAGGCGGGAAACCAGAGGGGCGGAGCAATCGGGGACACGTCGTCCATTTGGTCTTGTGACAGCACCGATACCGAGTTGTGCAAAGGTCCCATCAAGGGAGAGGGGATTCGCACCGCGCCGCCCGGCCCTCTGGATACCCGACTTAGCGGGTATGACGGAATGGGACAGCGGGAATGACTTCGGTGCCCCCTTTGTCCTTCGGACGTTTCCCCCGCGAGCGGGGGAAACCCTGGGTATTGCAATTTTCTCGCCGGTGCGGGTATGACGGGGTTGTGCAAAGCAACCTAGAAAGCAGGGCCTGCTTCGTTTTCGCCGACAGTGATGACTCGGAGGAGGTTGGTGCTTCCGGAGAGTCCAATAGGGACGCCGGCGACGAGAACTACGGTGTCGTTGTCTTTTGCGAATCCTTGTTCCTTTGCGAGCATTCCGGCGTAGTCGAACATCTGGTCGAGCTGGGTGAGGCGTTCGGCGAGTAGCGGGATGACGCCCCAACGCATTGAGAGGTTTCTGAGGGTTTTTTCGCTGGGAGAAAGTGCGATGATGGGCGTTCGGGGTCGGAACGCTGCGACGCGGTCTGCGGTGGTGCCGGTTTCGGTGAAAGTGATGATGGCTTTGGAGCGGAGGGTGTCGGCGGTACGGGCGGCGTCGAAGGCGATGATGGAGTTGACCTGGGCGTGTCGGCCTTCCTTGTCGATGATTGCCATTCGACGGTTTCGCAGCATTGCGTTGTCGAGGAATCGTTCGGCCATTTTGGATACGCGGGCCATGAATCTGACGGCTGCGACCGGGTAGTCGCCGACGGAAGTCTCGGCGGAGAGCATGACGGCGTCGGTTCCGTCGCGGACGGCGTTGTAGACGTCGGTCGATTCGGCGCGAGTGGGGTAAGGGTTGTCGCGCATCGATTCGAGCATCTGTGTGGCGGTGATGACGGGTTTTCCGACTTCGTTGGCCATTCGGATCATCCGCTTTTGGACAGTTGGCACGAGGTGGAGCGGCATCTCGACGCCGAGGTCACCGCGAGCGACCATAATGGCGTCGGTCTCGTCGAGGATTTCGTTGAGGTTTTCGACGGCTTCTTTGATCTCGATCTTTGCGACGAGAGCAGGACTTCGACCGGCAGCGGCCAAGCGTTCTCTCACGGCGCGGATATCGTCGCGGTTGCGGATGTAGGAGAGTCCTACGAAGTCAACGTCGGCTTCGATGGCGAAGTCGAGAGCGGCGACGGTTTCGTCGGTGAAATAGTCGAGGGTGGAGGTGTTGCCAGGCGCGGTGACGGCTTTGTCGGACTGAATGAGACCGCCTCGGCGTATGGTGCAGTGGATTTCGATGCCGTCGACCTTGTCGACGCGCAGTTCGACGGCACCCTCGTCGACGAGGATTCGGGCGCGCGGTCGGATGTCGTGGTGGAGACCTGAAGGCCAAACGGTTCCGCGTTCGGGAGTTGTGAAGATGCGCTCGGCGGTGAGGACAAATTTGTCGCGGGCGTTGACGGGAATGCCTTCTCGTCCGTTCTGGGTGACGGCTCGATCGGGGTCGACGGTTCCGATGCGGTATTTGGGGCCGGGCAGGTCGGCGAGGATGCCGATGGGCACGCCAGTCTGTCGGGCGGCTTCGCGGATTGCGCCGACGTATTCGAAGTGTTGATCGGAGTCGCCGTGCGAGAGGTTTAGCCGTGCGACGGACATTCCGGCGCGGATCAGTTGTCGTGCCCGTACGACGTTGCCAGTGGCGGGTCCGATGGTGCACACGATACGGGTTCGCGGCGAGTTCCTGACGAATGTAGGGAGTTGCGGCATTGGTAAAGCGATATCTCCGAGAATGGGCGGCATCTCGGTTTAATGTATAACGCGATGCAGGTTGCGCAGTTGACATGAATAGAAAACGGTTGGATATCGACGGTTCAAACCAAGTTTGATATGATTAAGTTAGATGTGCGGAAGGTCATGCGCCGCTCGGGGCGCCGATTGGGAAACACGCTGGGAGCCTGAAATTTGAACACGTTTGAAGCACTGCTCGCGTTGCAGGAAATCGACCAAGGATTGCTAAGGGAACGGCAGTCCTACTCGCAGATTTCGCAAGACTTGCAGGAGAAAGCTAAGCGGCTGAAGGAATTGCGGGAGAAGTGTGAGCGGGCGAAACGGTCCCAGATGCAGGCGGAAGTTGCGATGAAACGGATGGAGCTTGAGCGGGCGTCGGAGAATCAGAACCGCGCGGAGGTGGAGGAGAGGCTCTACAGCGGAGGCGATGTAACCAACCCTCGGGACTACTACCGCATGGAGTTGCAGGTTCAAGAGCATGCGAATCGTATCGGTGCGATAGACCAACGAATGGAGCCGATCAAGAACGCGGCGAATGAGGCGCGAAGGGTTCATTCAGAGCTGCAAACGAAGCTGGATGAGACGGAGGTCGATTGGACGGAACAGAAGGAGTTGCGGACAGATGAGCAGTCTCGGATATCTATCGAGTACAACGAGGCCTTGAAATCTCGTAACGAGACGGCGAGCGCGATTCCGGCGGAGCATCTCGGCGAGTACAACCGATTATTCAAGAACAACGGCGGTATGGCGGTGACCGTTGTGGAACGCGACATCTGCACCGGTTGCTCCGAGCGAGTGTCGATGGGCGAATTGAACGTACTGAAGCAGGCTTCAGATCCGATATTGTGTCATTGCGGCAAGTATTTGATTACGCTTAGCACGGACTGATTCGAGATGCGCGCCATCGGCTACGTCAGGCGACGCGAGATCGAAGATGATTCAAATGCGTCTGTAACCCGCAACGTCCAAGATTGGGATGGTTCTGTTGGGGCATTCGCTGGTTCGTGGGGCCAAATAACGGAGATTGAAAGCCGACTGAGACTGGGCACATCTGATCCCGTCCAACAGATTGTCGAGTACTGCCGTTCGGGAGGTCATCATCTGACGGCGATTCTTGGTCTGGCAGAGGATGACCAGTTGTTGCAGAGCGTCGAGGCTGGGTTGAACGAAGAGCTGGGCACGGCATTTACGCGGCACATACCCGAGGAGTTCGGGGACCCGCTATTTGCGGAGTTGATGGAACGGCTTGAGGGTTCGCATGGCAAGCCTGCGTTGGTGGTCATCCCGGACGCGTCGCATTTGGCGGGCGATTTGGAGACCTTGGTCGAGCGGCTTCTGTACATCCGAAGGTCCGGGTCTGACGCGATCTGTACAGACATCGAGCTGCCAGACCCGTTGCAGAACGGTGAGGAGCTGCTTGGGCTGAGGGGCGAGCCGGATTGGTTGCGCAAGCGGATCCGTAATCGGATTCGCGAGAAGGCCTCGCGTGGGAAAGTCCTTGGCAGGACGCCGTACGGCTATCGTTGCGGAGCCGATGGTTCGCTGAAACCGGTGCCGGACGAGGCTGAGGTTGTCCAGCATATTTTCAAATGGTACGTTGGTGATGAGGACGCGACTGATGAGAACGGCGAGCGGGTCAGCAACGGATTCGGGATGCGACTGATCGCTCAACGGCTAGCGGCGGAGAACATCCCGACGCGCACAGGCAAGCCTTGGTCGACGGCAACGGTTTCGATAATTCTTAAGAATCGTGTGTACGTTGGCACCTACACGAGGTACGGTTTCTTGGTGTCTGGCAACCACGAGCCGATAATCGGCCGGCCGTTGTTCCGTCGTGCGCAAGACGAATTGACGGTGAAGCAACGGCAGCGCACATTGTCGAAGTCTGAAGATCCGTTCCTGCTCGGAGGGTTGTTGCGATGCGGCGAGTGCGGTCATGGCGTGCCGGGTCTGACGCGCCGGCGTACTTGGCGTCGGCAGGATGACACGGTAACTTCGAAGACCTACCGCTATTACGAGTTTTACGAGTGTCAGCATCGGCGCGCGGCCAAGAATGGTGACGGCAACGGCATCAGGTGTCCGAAGTGGCGAGCGGATGATTTGGATGGTGAGGTGCGGAAAGCCGTGATGGCATGGCAGCCGGAGAAGGTGAAACAAATCATGCCGATCAAAACGGGACTGACGCTTGAGAAGCTTTTGGAGAACGCAGAGAAGACGTTCTTGAGCGAAGCGCGAGTGGTATCGACCGGTCGTGGCGATCTGGAGAATTTGGAGCCGTTTCTGTCTGAAGTCAAGCGAACGCGCCGCTTGATCGTGGAGGAGCAGGAGGCCGGGAAGAGTGCGAGCTCGTCAAAGAACGGCAAGGTGTCGCGCGCGCGTCGGACTCGTGATCTGATAGCGGACGTAGTCGGTTCTGGCGATGTGGAACTGGCGCGTGATGCGCTGGTAGCGTTGGTCGAAGACGTCGAGGTGTCGGTAGACGAGGTGAAGGTGCGACCTCGGGTGTCGACCTAATTCGGTTGGATGTTACTCTGAGGTCAGTGCGAGGCGGACGTGCGATCGCTGCGTGGGCGGTGTGAATCGCCTTCGTGGAGGAAAGTCCGAGCACCTACGGGCAAGGGCGCCTGCTAACGGCAGGGCGGGGCGACCCGACGGAAAGTGCAACAGAAAGAATACCGCCTGCGAGCGCGCATTTCGGTGTGCGTTTTATCAGGTAAGGGCGAACCGGTGCGGTAAGAGCGCACCGCGTCGGCGGTAACGTCGGCGGCATTGCAAACCCTGCTCGGTGCAAGGCCAAATAGGGGAGCGTTACGACGAGTGCCTGCGTTAGCTCCCGGGTAGGCCGCTAGAGGTCACGGGCGACCGTGATCGGAGATGGATGGTCGCAGATGGCGAACGGCAGAGGGAAGAAGGCTGAGAAGCCGTAAACCTCGTCATCGCCTGGACAGAACTCGGCTTATAGTCCGCCTCGCCTATAAGGTCAATTGCCTCTCATCCAATCGATATCACGCGACTGGTTTTTGTTGTCGCCGACTAGAACGAGATACCTTTTCGAGCCCTGCGCTCTACGATAGTAAACCCGGTGCTTCTTGGCAGGACGGAGCTCGAGCCATTCTGTCATTTTGACTCTTTCGCCTCGTACCTCTTGCGGACGGTTATTTAAATTCTTCAAAACGGCAAAAATGCTGCGTCTGACGTTGGAGCTAACCAGCTTATCCGAACTGTCCCTGACTAACTCGATGTTCGGCAAAACATCCTCGAAGAGTTTTTGTTGAGCAACCTGTTCGCGTGAAATGACGTGTTGGTACCTGTCACCCTGTCTTTCTAGACGCTTTTCGTACTCAAGTCTCACCCGTTCGATTTGGTCTTCCCTTTCTTCCTCACTGAGTTCAAGGAATTGATCGATCTCATCGGTATGCTTCTCCTGAATCGCGCTGATGGCTCGCCAATGTCGTTCCGCTTGATGCGCTACGTTTTTTTCGTACCTAGAATGGATACTAAGCAAAATCGAGTCGTGATTTGCGCCTTCAGTTTCGATCACATCATTGATCCTCTGTTCATAAAACGAACGAAGATCGTCTATGCCAATCTCTGTCTCCAATTGCTCTGCAACGATTTTTTCGTAAGATTTTCGTTCTATGTCTGCTTCGATGTGGGCAATCGTTTTCAAATGCTGCTGCTTTATTTCGGCGATTTCACCTTCGTGATTGATTTGCATCAATGCGAACTCGCGACGGAATTTAGACACTTCCACATCGAAGGCTTTGGAGTAATCCGTGTATAGCTTCTCCGCGTAGCTGTCCAACTCATCAATCGCGCGGGGCAGTTCTTTTTTGATTCGTCGTAACTCAATCCAAGGAAAAAAACGACGAAAAACACCGTCCGCAACAGGCGCGTAGCGTCCAGCACCCTAGTTCGCATTGACGTGACTCGGTCCTTAGTCAAACTCAAGTTTTGGTGACTTGACATCAGAAACGCTTATTGAGGGGCTTTCGTTTTCTTGATCCGGGAAGTTGGACCTGCGTCGAAAGTCATTCCACCACTTCTAGGGTGGAGATGCGGCGGGCGTGGATTTCTAGGGATGGTCACCAGAATTGGGACACGGCGTCGGTCATGGGGACGCATTCGGAGCACTCTTCGTTGGTGGTGTAACCATGTTGATTGCGGGATTGTCGGTTTGCATTTGGTTTTGCTTATTCACCACAGTCGGTGGACGCCGTAGCGATCGAAGAGGGTTTCGTTGGAGACTAGCACTAGGTCGTCTGAGATGGCCTGAGCGATGAGCATTCGATCGAACGGATCGGCATGCGGTCCGGGCAGCGATCCGGCACGGAGGGCGTGCTGAACGGTGATCGGCAGTTCTTCAAATCGTTGTCTGGCGACTCTGCCTCGAAAATCATTGGCCAGGCTTGCAACGCTCGGCATTTTACCGATACGAAACTTGGTCGCGATTTCCCACGCGGAAGCGGCACTGACGAATACGTCGTTGGACGGTTCCTCGATTGCCTGCCGCGCTGTTGCGGAAAGTCTTCGGCTCCTCGAGAACCACCACACGATCGCGTGGGTGTCTAACAGGAGCCGCATCGACAATCCCCTTCCCAGGCGGCAAGTTCTTCCTCCGGCAACGGATCGAAGAAACTTTCATCCAATTCGATCAGGCCTGCCATAGATCCGAACTGCCGTTTTCCTTTGGGAGTGTAAGGCACTAACTTCGCGACGGGTTTGCCATTCCGGGCAATCACCACATCTTGTCCGGCCTCAACTTCCGCCAGCAGACGCGAGAGGTGAGTTTTTGCTTCATGCACATTGACGGTAACCATCACGTCCTCCTTTGATGCTTGATTAGCTAATTATATGGCTAACCAAGATTCTGCACAGTTGCTGGCCGTCGCCCCCACATCCCAGCCGCACCTCTGGATTCCAGCCTTCGCTGGAATGACGATGGACGTCCAGAGGCCTTCGCAATTGTGCGCGGATCAGTCGACGACTTCTAGCGTGGCGATGCGTGGAGCGTGGATGTCTAGGGATGCTCGCATGAATTGGTAGACGGCGTCGGTCATGGGGACGCATTCAGGGCACTCTTCGTTGGTGCCGGCGTTGTATTTGATCTTCATGTAGTCGTCGGCGAGTTCGAGGAGCTCTAGGGAGCCGCCTTCTGAGGCCCATGATGCCGATGTTGTCGACGACCATGTTTATCGCAGGGTCTGCGGTCTTCATGTTGGGATTCCTTGCGTGGTGTGGTTTCTACGTGATTTTAATGGGGTGTATGGCGAGTGAGCCTGCTAGAGGGTTGTGCAGTGCCTCTGGATTCCCGCCTTCGCGGGAATGACGTGGGTGTTGGGTTGGACTGGGTCAGCCGTCTACACGGAGGTTGACGTTTGAGATTTTTTGTTGGATTTCGCCGACGACTTCGTTGCGTTTTTTGCCCCATCCTCGGTTGAGGGCTTCGATTAATCGGGCTTCAGTTAGGTTGGCCAGAGGCTGGGGGACCCGGAGGGAGCGTCCGATCTCGTTGGCTAGGCGGACGTCTTTGGCGCCGAGTTCGAGGTAGAAGGTGAATTCGGTGTCGTCGAAGTCTTCAGGTGGACGGTCGAAGCCTTCGAAGGGCCGGTTCTTGCCGCCGGAGCCTTCGTGGATTGCTTTGACGAGGATGTCGAGTTCGACACCTGCTTTGACGCCTGCGGTGACGACTTCCATGCGTGCCATTCCGACCATGGCGCCGAACAGTTGGTTCATGAGCTTGCAGATGGTACCGGTTCCGATGCCGCCGCAGTACTGCACTTTGTCGCCCATGGCGTCGAGGGTTGGTTTGATGAATTGGTATGCGTCGAGGTCGCCGCCGACGTAGACTGCGAGGTCGCGGTTCATTGCGCCGACTACGCCGCCGCTGACGGGGGTGTCGAGGAAGGTGATGCCTTGGTCGGCGTATCGCTGGTGAAGGGAGTGGACCATGTCGAGGGAGTTGGATGTGCAGTCGATGACGATGGCGCCATCGTCGACGCCTTCGGAGATGCCGTCGTCGCCGAAGTTAACAGCGTCGACGTGTTGCGGCATGGGAAGGCATGTGACGACGAGGTCTTTGCCAGCAGCGGCTTCGGCGGGGGTATCGGCCCAATGTGCGCCGTCTTCGAGCATGTCGGTGGCGGCTTCGGGATTGAGGTCGTGGACGGTGAACTCATCGGCGGCTGTCATCATGTGTTTGGCCATGGGTTTGCCCATGTGCCCGATGCCGATCCATGCGATTTTCATGAAGGTGGTCTCCGGTTGGTCATTCGGTTTTTTGGGTTTGCGTTGTCAGTCTAATTGGCGGAGTCGCGGGTCGAAGCGGTCGCGGAACCAGTCGCCTAGGAAGTTGAATGCGAGGACGGTGAGCATGATGGCGAGTCCGGGGAAGAAGGATATCCACCATTCGGTGTAGATGTAGTTTCGTCCTTCGGCGACCATCACGCCCCATGCCGGTGTGGGCGGCGGGATGCCGACGCCGAGGAACGAGAGGCTGGCTTCGGTGAGGATTAGGGAGCCGAGCCTGAGCGTGGTAACGACGATCACTGTGTTGATTAGCCCTGGCATGACGTGCCGGTACATAATGCGCCAGACGCTCGCGCCAGCTACCAACGATGCCGCGACGTAATCTCGTGTCTTCAGGCTCAGCGTCTCGGCGCGGGCTTGTCGTGCAACGCCGTTCCAGCTAAAAATCGTCAAGAGGATTATGACGAGCGCGAATGATTGTCCATAGACGATGACCGTTACGAGCGCGACCAGTATGAATGGAACGGCAAAGGTGAAATCGACGATGCGCATCAGTATCTCGTCTACGGTGCCACCGAGGTAGCCTGCTGCTAGGCCGACTAACAAACCAATAACGGTACCGATGGATAGTACGATCGTGGCGATGAGGAGCGAGATGCGGGCTCCGTGGATGATGCGCGTCAACATGTCGCGACCAAGAGGGTCTGTCCCGAGGATGTGCTCGGAGGATCCGCCTTCTTGCCACATCGGGGGTATGTTGCGGGAGAGGAGCTCGTCTTTTTCGGGTTCGTATGAGGTTAGAACGTCGGCGAAACCGGCGGCGACAAACAGTGCGACGATGATGATGATCGGAATGACAGGCCATTGTTGCAGTACGCGGATCGCACGATTCAATAACGGCGTTGTGTCTTTAGTTCGTACGATCTGGCCGGATGCGATGTCACTCGCAGTTCTGGAGGCGCTGTTCATCAATTCACTCCAGCCTTATGCGCGGGTCGGCCAATGCGTAAGTGAAATCGACGATGATGCTCATACCCGCGTATGCCACCGTGATGACGCAAACTACGGCAGTGAGCACGGGGAAATCGAGTTGCAAAACGGACGTTACGGCCAAAGAACCGAGTCCGGGCCACGAGAATATCGTTTCGGTGATTACGGCGCCGGTAATCAACCCCGCCATCAAGATCCCGGCATAGGTAAGCGACGGGAGCAACGCGTTCCGAAACGCGTGTTTCCAGATGACGCGGGTGTCGTGCACTCCTTTAGCTCGAGCGAACATGATGAATTCAGAATCGAGAACTTCCAACATCGCGGATCGCGTGAGTCTCAAGAAACTAGAAGCGAACAACCAACCCAGCGTTACGGAAGGCAGGATGTAGTGATCGATGCCGCCTCGTCGGGCGACTGGTAACCATTCGAGATTGACGCTGAAAATGAGGACTAGGACTATTCCGAGCCAGAAAACTGGCGCCGCTTGCCCGACGAGGGCAAACGTTCGTCCAGCGTAGTCAAGGATAGAACCTCGCTTCAGTGCGGAAAGCACGCCGAGCGGTATCCCGGTGACCATTGAGAAAATGAATGACCCGGCGGCGAGTTCTAGAGTGGCCGGAATTCGTTCAACGACGACGTCTAGTGCCGGGCGTCGTTGGCGAATCGACTCGCCGAAATCGCCGGACAAGGCGTTTCCGAGCCAGATGACATATTGCAGGTATAAGGGCTTGTCCAATCCCAATTCAACGCCCCAAGCATCCCATTCGGCTTGGGTGCTCTGCTCGTTCATGAAGAGATGGCGAGGATCTCCGGATTGGCGAGACATGATGAAAACGAACACCGTCGTCGCTAGGATAAGCACGATGCTGTAGATCAGTCTTCTTGCGAGAAATACTCTCATCGGATGGTGCACATATTATCGAGATTGCGCACACCGTCTTGACATGACATGCAACCTCCGGCGGAGGTTGCATGTCAGTGTTGCCGAGTTCCCTCTGCCCTAGGTTCCGGCGTCGGAATTTTCGGGCAGAGGGGTTATCTTCCGATTGGATTTATTGATCCAAAAGGATTTGGTCAAACGAGTTGGGTGCGTTCTCGTTGTGCCGATAGGCATCCCATTTCAGGATCTCGGGTCCGGTAACCCACCATTTGACGAGTTCGACCACGCCAAATGCCAAGCCGGTTCTCTGCATGTAGTTCTCGATCTCGATGTTAAGAGCGTAGATCTCTTCTGCATCCGCTTCGGCATCGAGGCCACTGTACCGGGAGTCCCAATCCTTCATGGTGTCGTACGGGAGTTCGATACCCGAGTTCCAGCCCGGGTTGGCCCAGAAGCGGCCGTATTTGACTCCGGTGTGTGGTGGTCTCCCTTGGTTAACGAAAATCCAAGGAATCTGCATCGTGCGCTCAACCAACCTTGGTCGTCGTGCTGAGTAGGCTTCGGAAGTGATCTGGACTTCGATTCCAATATCGCGCCACTGTCCGGCGACGGCGATACCGACTTCAGGGTTGACAAACGGGCTGTCAGGCGGGACCCAGAAACCCATCTCGAAACCGTCAGGGTATCCAGCATCGGCGAGCAATTGCCGTGCCATGTCTGGGTTGTATTCGCCGATCCAGTGTTCTTGCCACCATGGGGTGTCAGGTTCGTATCCGACCTCGGTATAGAAAGCACGACCCAATCCGCCGAGAATAGTCGCATTGATCACTTGCCTGTTCAGCGCATATGAAAGCGCGCGGCGCACGGTGTTTGCGTTCTCGTCATCTGGGCCTGTACCGATCCATGGGTGGTCATCGTCAGGAAGGTGACCAGGCCGCGGTGGGACAGGTTCGTCGTTGTCAGCGTTCTGGTCGGCCCAGAAGTTACCTCCAACGTAGATGCTCTGCGGCAACCCGCCAGTTATCTGCACGCGGTGTCCACGAGAGCGGTTCTCAGTGTCAATCACGAGGGAGTTTGGTATCTGCGCAATATCGATTTCGCCAGTAATCAAAGCTGCTGCGGCTTGTGACGGCTCGCGGATCTCGATGATGCGCAGCGAATCGGCTAAGGGCGGCGAACGCCAGTGGTCCAGTTTCGCTCTGGCGACCATTTCGTCGTTACCGACCTGTTTGGTCACTTCCCATGGTCCGCTACCGTGCGGTGTCAAGATTGCCTGCTCTTCACCCAAGGTGTCGTAGAGGTTCTTGCTGCTGATCGAAACGAGACCGTTCTCGTTAGAGATCTGGTAGAAGAAATCAGGAGAAAACTTTGACGGATCGTGTTCGCACGTGACGTTGTTGTCATCGACTGCGGCACAGTTCCATATTCCTCTACCGTTGGCATCGTTGAATGATCCCGCACGGGCTGCGCGGCTGCCTTCCTTGCCGGCGTCGGTGAATGAGAACGCGACGTCATGAGCGGTCAACGGTCCCCAGTCTTGTCCCATGCCGCTGAACGATGCACCGTCTCGGACGGTGAACGAGATCTCGTTCCCGTCGACGCTCCACGCGGTGGCAAGTCCGCTAGTACCCGGTGTGCCGTCATTTGGCGGTGGTTGATCGCGGTTGGTGCGAAGCAACGTCTCGGTGATACCCCACGCGTGGAGCTTCCAGTATTCGGGTGAAGGTTGAGCGGACGGCAGGTAGAGAGGCGGAGGCACGTAGACGGTTGCGACGGTTACTTCGCCACCGGAGCGTCGGGGCGCTTCGACTTGTCGTTCGACGACGACGGTTTGGACGACGGGTTTTTCAACCTCGACGACTCTCTCTTTTTCGACGACGACGGTTTGGACCATCGTCTCGCCTTCGACTAGGACCTCTTTTTCGACGACGACGGTCTGGATGACGGTCTCGCCTTCGACCATGACCTCGCGTTCGACGACGACGGTCTGGACGACGGTCTCGCCTTCGACGACTCTCTCGACGACGACGGTCTGCGGTACTGCGACTTCACGTTCGACGACGACCTCTCGTTCTATAACGACGGTCTGGACGACGGTTTCGCCACAAGCCATAAAGACTGCGGTTACAGCTACGGCGAGGGCGGTCAGCAGGGATATGCTGATCCTCCGATGCCTAGTCATTGGTTTCATCTCGATGCTCCTTAAATTTCGTTTGGCGCTTTCCGAGTTTCGCGTATTTAATCCGGCCAAAATCAATCTGGCGCGGTGCGAACGCGATAGGTGTGCCATGATGTTACTTGAAGTAATCGTCGATTGGAAATCGACGCTTCAAACGCGCACAAACAATCGGTTTTTTGGTCGGAATCCGCAAATCGATGTGGGGATTGTGTGGTGTTTGTATGGGAATCGCGCAAGAGCGGTGTATCCTAATCGGCCAAATATTGCGATGGTTCAGCGTTCGAATTTCGGGCTGTTGAACACAAGGCACAACGCATCGAGGGCAACATGTACGAGCTTGAAGTTGTGAATCCGGTTTCGCCGCAGCGGGGCGAGGTAAGTGCGTTTCCGTACGCTCCGCGTCCATCGAGTCTGAAGGACAAGGTGATTGGGTTGATGTGGAACGGGAAGGCACACGGGGACGACGCATTGAAGCGTGCGGGGGAGCTGATCGAGCAGGCTGAACCGTCGGTAGATGTGCGGTTTTATTCGGGGGCGTTGCCGTTTCCCGATCCGTTGAGGTCGAAGGCGATTTCGGAGATTGACGTCGCAATTGGATGTACGGCCGATTGAGGGAGCTGCACGTCGTGGCTTGTCTACGACATGGTTGAGTTGGAGAAGGCGGGGGTACCGACCGTCGTGATTCTCTCGAACGGTTTCCAACAGGATGCCGACGCGAGTGCGAAGGCATTCGGGATGGGGCCGATACCGCGGGTCGAAGTGCCGTTGGTCTACAACAACATCACTACGGAGCAGACGGTCGCGCAGACAGATCCGGTGGTAGACGAGATCATGGAGTTGTTGACGCAGGGCATTACCGGTGAGGAAATTGAGAATCAAGCTCTTCAGGACGCACAGGCGAAACGGTTCAGGTTCAAGGGTGAAGATCAGTTCGGGGCGCTCGATGCGTTCAACAAGGACTTCTTGGATCGTGATTGGGGAGACGGTTTTCCGCTGATCCCTCCGACCGCAGAGAAGGTCGAGCGGATGCTGTCGGGGACGACGTTGGATCCTGAGGATGTGGTTTGCATGCTTCCGCCCGGCAACGGCATCGTTACGGTTCAGAAGATCGCTGTCAATTGTGTGATGGCGGGTTGCGAACCGGAGCATTTGCCAGTGGTTATCGCGGCGTGCAAGGCGATATCGAGCATGGAGCCGTTCGAAGTGCGGGGTTTGTTGATGTCGACGTCGGCGGGTGCACCGCTGATCGTGGTAAACGGTCCGATACGGAACGAAATCGGGTTGAATTATCGTCGTGCGACGTTGGGTCCGGGCAAGATGTCGAAGGTGAATGTCACGATTGGCAGGGCGTTCACGCTGACGTTGAAGAATGGTGGTCATTGGTATCCGGGCGTTTTGGATATGGACACTATCGGGACACCTCGGAAGTTCAGTTTCTGCATCGCGGAGAACGAGGAGGATTCGCCGTGGGCTCCATTCCACGTTGAGAAGGGTTATCGTCCCGATCAGAACGTTGTGTCGATTTTCCCGTCTGGTGGAGAGCACGATCATGGTAACCAAGGCGTCGACACGGCGGATGGGTTGCTGAAGTCGCTCGCGGCGTCGTGTCCAGCGTCAAGCTCGCATATTGCGAATCTTCATGGTGAGTTGGATGAATCGCCGGGTGGTGCGACGTTGATACTGCTGGCGCCAGCTCACGCGCGGCCGATCGCGGAGTCGGGTTACACGAAGAGTGCGGCGAAGGAGTTTTTGCATCAGCATGTGAAGGCTCCGGCGAGCGAGATGGTGGCGCATTTCAACGTGCCGGAGAAGGTGCGATACGAGTGGCGTTGGTTGTACGACTTGCCGCCATGGGAACAGGAGCGAGTGATGCTGCATGGGCAACACGATTCGAGTCGCTACTTCATCGTCTGCGTCGGGGCAGATGATCGGGCGAAGAACTTGATCATTGGATCAGGCACGCCGGGAATGGCGGAGATTACGGATCGGGCGTAGACGCAACCCACTTGCAGGGTCGGCGATCTGTGTGTCAACCGCGCCAACGGGTGCAATCGCAACGTACTGTGCGCGTTTATCGAATCAGTTCTGCGGATCGGGTTCCGCTATGGTTAGTTAGTTGTCGGTGAACGGTCAGGACGAAAGATGTGCGGTAGATGAACGATGAAAACGGAGGAGACGGTTTGGTTGTAACGGGAGAGAATCAGGGAGTTGAGCGCGCTACAGGTGCGGCGGTGTCGGTCCGTAATGTCTACAAGTTGTTCGGCGGAGATATCGAAGCTGGGTTGGCGATGGCGCAGGGTGGAGCGAGCAAGGATGAGATACAGGAGGCGACCGGTTCGGTGTTGGCGCTTTCGGATGTTTCCTTCGACGCTGCTCAGGGAGAGATATTCGTCGTGATGGGGTTGTCGGGATGTGGGAAGTCGACGTTGATCCGGTGTATCAACCGGTTGATCGAAGCTGATCTTGGCGAGATTTGGATAGGTGACGACGAGGTCAGGTCCATGGATGATGCGGGATTGCTGCAGATGCGACGGTCCAAGTTGGCGATGGTATTTCAGCATTTCGGGTTGATGCCGCATCGTAGTGTGATTGACAACGTGTCTTGGGGCTTGGAATTGAGCGGTGTCGGGAGGCGCGCACGTCTCGAGCGCGCATCGGAGGCATTGGAGGCGGTAGGGCTTGGTGGCTGGGAACGCAATATGCCCGACGAGTTGAGTGGCGGCATGAAGCAGCGAGTAGGTTTGGCCCGTGCATTCGCGATGGATGCTCCGGTGATGTTGATGGACGAACCGTTCAGCGCGTTGGACCCGGTGATACGTCGTGACCTGCAGGAAGAGTTGGTGCAGACGCAGGCGTCGATGCACAAGACGATCATCTTCATCACACATGACCTGAGCGAGGCCGCGAACATAGGTGATCGTATTGCGATAATGCGGGACGGCGCGATCATCCAATCAGGGACGGCGACGGACGTTGTGTTGCATCCGAAGAACGCATTCGTTCGAGACTTCACGAAGGATGTGCGGCAGTCCTCGTTGATGACCGCGGATTCGGTGATGAGCGAGGTCACCCACGTCGTGCCAGCGGACAGCGACGTCACAGAGGTTCAGGAGAAACTGATCGAAGACGATATGGGGTATGCGCTGGTCGTAAATCAAGATGGGCGTTACATCGGGACGGTCCGATTGCAGCGCATCAACTCCGCTGTCCGCAGAGGTGTGGGGAAGATTGGGGATGTGACCTTGACAGTCGACGATGCCGTGAGCCGCGACATGGTGTTGGACGATTTGGTGCCGTATGGTCTGCGCGCGGATCATTCGGTGCCGGTATTGGACGACGATGGGGTTTTGATAGGCGAGGTGGAGTTGGATGTGCTTGCTGAGGTCATGGATCCGACGACTGAAGATAACGGTAACGGGTCTCGATAACTAGTCAGGAGAACGGTCGATGGATAGTGGAGCAACTGAAGAGAGCTTGGGCGAACAAGATTCGCCCTCGTCTAACGTCTGGCTCGAGAGAATTCCGTATTGGATGCGTTGGACGGCCGTTCCGGTGCTGATCACTGCGGTGGTAGTCGTTGTCGGTTGGGAGGAAGGCCGCGAGTTCCCTGATGATTTCGATTACGGACGAGAGATCGGCCTGCGGATCGACCACATCGTCGACTGGATGAATATAAATCTGCACTTCATATTCAAATTCATTAAGACGGCGCTTTTGACGGCGTTGGTCTGGCTTGAGGACGCGTTGATCTGGGTTCCATGGCCGGCGTTCATCGCTGGTATGGGTGTACTGGGATGGCGTATGGCCGGGGTTCGAGTTGGCATATTCACGGTAGCTTCGCTGTTGGCGATCGCCGTCTTCGGTTTGTGGGCGAGCGCGATGGAGACAGCGGCGTTGATCGCGGTGACGGTGACGTTGTCGATCGCGTTCGCGGTGCCCATCGGGGTATGGGCGTCTCAGAACGACCGCTTGGACAAGATACTGCGGCCGATTCTGGACGGGATGCAGACGATGCCTAGTTTCGTGTACCTGGTGCCGGCGATAGCGTTTTTCAGTCTTGGGAATGTGCCAGCGGTGTTTGCAACGTTGATTTACGCGGTTCCTCCGGCGGTCCGGCTCACAAACCTCGGCATCAGGCAGGTGCCCGAGGAGACGATTGAGGCGGCGACATCATTCGGCGCGACGAATTTGCAATTGTTGATGCGGGTGAAGATTCCGCTGGCTACCCCCACAATAATGGCGGGGGTTAACCAGACCACTTTGATGGCGCTTGCTATGGTGGTGATAGCATCGTTGGTGGGTGCGGGTGGTTTAGGTGAAGATGTAAATCGAGCTTTGGGACGGATCGAGCCCGGTAACGCTTTCTTGGCGGGACTCGGGATCGTATTCCTCGCCATCATCATTGATCGCATAACGCAGGCGTTTGCTAAGCGTCAACGTGATGCGATGGGTATCTCGGACGTGGAAGGCGCTACGACTGGGTGATAGGTGGATATTCCCTCTGTTTCGGCTGAACGCGTCTTCGCTTGTTCGCCGGCGCTGAGAAAGCAAAAAAACCAAGGAGAGAAGCAATGCTATTAATAGCGAAAAAACACGTCACGAATTCCGGCCTTTTGGCGCTCGTGCTGTTACTTGCGGGAATGAGTATCGTGGCGATGGCCTGCGGAACCGAAACTGTTGAAGTGACGCGTGAGGTGCAGGTTGAGGTAACTCGAGAAGTAGAGAAACAGGTGGCGGTTGAGGTCGAGGTCACCCGCGAGGTCGAGAAAGAAGTGGTGGTCGAGAAAGAAGTGGTGGTCGAGAAAGAAGTGGTGGTCGAGAAAGAGGTCGTGGTTGAGGTCACGGCTGAAGTCGAGAAGGACACCGTCATATTCTCCGACTTGAACTGGACCTCGTCTGAGCTTCAGGTCCGCATCGCCAAGTACATTGTCGAACATGGCTACGGTTACCCGACGGACACAGTAGCTGGTGATACGATTTCGCTCTTTGAAGGCCTGAAAAACAACGACACCGACGTCACGATGGAGATCTGGCTCCCGAACCAGCAAGAGGTATGGGACTCGGCTCTGGAGAGTGGCGCAGTAGTCGACGTTGGCAAGAGTCTTGAGGACAACTGGCAAGGATTCGTAATCCCGCAGTACGTACTGGATGCGAACCCGGGGCTCGTATCGGTTTCAGATATTCCGGAGCATATGGACCTGTTCGTGACTCCTGACTCGAACGGCAAGGCCCGGCTCATCACCTGCATCCCCGGCTGGCAGTGCGAGATCGTGAACGCTGAAAAGGTGGTGGCTTACGGACTTGAAGACACGGTCGAACTGACCAACCCGGGTTCCAGTGCGGGCCTGTTCGCCGACCTCGAAGCGGCCTACGCTCGAGGCGACCCCTGGATCGGCTACCTTTGGGGACCTACCAAGCCTTCGTCAGAACTCGACCTGTACATCTTGGAAGAACCGCCTTACACGGAAGATTGCTGGGCGGTTGACAAAGGTTGCGCGTACCCAACTGCGGAGATCAAGATCGCGGTGCATGAGTCGCTCATCGATCGTGCTCCCGAACTGGTTCAGTTCTTCCGAAGATGGGACTTCACCGCAAAGAGTCAAATCGCCACTGAAGCGTGGATGGGTGAGAATAACGAGACGTCGGAAGCGGCAGCGGTGTACTACCTGGAGAACTTCTCCGACATTTGGGAAGAGTACGTTCCTGAAGACGTTGCAACTCGAGTCCGCGAAGCGCTAGCCCAAGAGGGTTAGACGCGTCGTTTCGCCAGCAAAACTAGCGGCATAGCAAACGGCCCCGTCTTCCAACGGAAAACGGGGCCGTTCTTGTCAGGGTCGCACCCGTGACTCGGTTTAGTCGTAGATGCTGAAGTTCAACTCTTGTTGCGTGTGAACGTCGATGAGGGCTGAGCGTCCATTCTCGAAGTTCTCGCGGTGGGCTTCACGGACCGCGTTGCCAATTTCGGTCGGCTCGGTCACGGTGATGCCGCGTGCGCCCATTCCTTCGGCGATCATGGCGTAGTCGCCGGTCATGTTGCCGGCGTTGTACTTCTCCATCGCGACAGGCAGCGACTTGTTGTAGCCGCCCATGGTGCCGTTGTTCAGGACGATGGTCGTGATCGGGTTTCCGGACCGGACTGACGTTTCGATGTCGAGGCCGGACATTCCAAACGCGGCGTCGCCCATGAAGTTGACGCAGAATCGCTCGGGCATGGCCATCTTGGCGCCGATCATCAGGCCGATGCCGTAGCCGAGGTGAGTGCTCTTGCCCCAACCGATGTAGGTGTGCGGGAGAGTCGCCGTGTAGAACGGCATCATCTGATCACGCGGGTGACCGGCATCGTGTGTCATCACGGTGTTTTCGTGGTCGACGGCTTCGCCGATCTCCTTGAGCAGGCGGTACGGATTGATCGGAACCATGTCGGAGTTGAGTAGGCCGTTCCAATCGGCTTCCCATTCGGCGCGAACTTGGGCGATTGATTCCTGGACCGAGGTGTCGTTTCGACGGCCTTCCTCTCCGATCTGGCCCTTAATCTCGTCGATCAGGAGTCGGAGCGTCTCGCCCGCGTCGCCGACGAGACCGATGTCTGTGGCGTACTCCTTCGAGATGTCGGCAGGGTTGTTGGTGCAGTGGATGAGGAATTTGCCAGGCGGAAGGTCGATGCCGTAGTTGGTGACGGTCAGGCTTGCGCCGACGGCGAAGAGGACGTCGGATTCCCTTAGCCACGTCCAGACCGGTTTGGGAGCGGTGCGGTTGGCGGCGCCCAAGGCGAGCGGGTGCCGTTCGTCGATCGCGCTCTTGCCCGGCATGGTTGTCATGACGGGGATCTGTGTGAGTTCAGCGAGTTCGAGGAGCTCGGCGGTGGCGCCGGCGTGGAGTACGCCTTGGCCGGCCCAGATGGCAGGCATTCGGGCGCCGAGCAGCTTGTCGGCAGCGTCCTTGATGTCGCTGGCGGACGGCGCGAAGAGATGCTTGGATGTGGGCTGGTAGTTTTCGACGGCACCTTCGGGAACGTCAGCTACCATGCCGTCGCGATGTATCTCTACCATCACAGGGCCAGGTCGTCCGTTTTTCAGCGCTTCGGTTGCTCGTCGCATGAGAGGTGCGATGGAATCGGCGGTGGTGACGGACGCGGCGAACTTTGTGATGTTCTGGAAGTTGCGCGTACCGCTGAAGTTTGGAGCGACGTCGCTCTTGTAGCCCCCGGGTCCGTCGGGGAGGAACAAGACGGGCACACCGTCGGCCCAGGCTTGCGCGAAACCGCCGAACGCGTTCTCTACGCCGGGTCCGCCTTGGCATGCGAAAACGCCGTATTTGCCTTTCGATGCCATTAGTCGGGAGTAGCCGTCGGCGGCCATGATGCCGCCTCGCTCCTGTCGGAACACGATGGGTCGAATGCCTTCATTAGCCACGGCTTCAATGATTGGGTTTGAAGGGAAGCAGGCAAGCCACTCGAACCCTTCTTTCTTGAGTATTTTGGCGACAGCTTCGTAGCCGTTCATTGGTCAACGTCCCTTCCTACGGACAATGTCATAACGAGGACGCCGCGACAGCGCGCGTTCGTTCCCCAAACAACAAAGTTTAAGTGTGAATCGACATCTGCGGGAGATTGGGATTCTGGAGAGGGGATAGAATCGATTTGTGTAAGCTGATCTTTCTGAACGTCGATGTGGAGCAAGCGGTTGCGCCAAAAATATTTTGAAACGAAGTAACTGCGCGTTGTTGTATTGAATCGAGCCGTTCGGATTGCTTAGCGTAATAATCACTCAGGGACGCTACGCGCGTTGCGGCGTCGAATCGAGCGGTTTTAATCGCTCACGTAGATTCGATGTCACGTGGCGGTTACTGGCACACCCATGGTTTCTTTGAGATCGTGAAGGACGAAAATATGTTGCGTGAGATACACGACGAATTCGAGTACAGGCCTCAAGGCAGACAGCCGCTCGGCATCGGGAAGGTGAACATCAAGGTCGTAGGTGTGGGCGGCGGCGGGTCAAACGCCGTTGACCGCATGTACAGCGACCCGATCGATACGGTCGACTATATTGTCATGAACACCGACGCTCAGGCGTTGGAGTTGGCGACCGTGCCAACCGGTCTCCGCGTGGGCGACACCACCGCTCGAGGCATGGGCGTCGGAGGAGATCCTTCGCAGGGGCGCATCTGTCACGAGGAGAACCGGGAAGAGATCGCTGAGGTCTTGGATGGTGCGGACCTGGTATTTGTCGCTGCTGGTATGGGCGGCGGAACGGGAACCGGAGGGGCGCCCGTCGTTGCGCAGATAGCAAAGCAACAGGGCGCGCTCACGATCGGCGTCTGCACGATGCCGTTCAGCTTCGAGGGAACTCACCGCACCGCGAAGGCAGAGGAAGGCGTGGATGAGCTTCAGAAGTACGTCGACACGTTGATCCGCATCCCGAACGACCGATTGCTTGACGCGGCGGCTCCAGACACGACGACTCAGGAAGCCTGGCGCATGGCCGACAAGGTTTTGAAGGACGGTGTCGAGGGTATTGCCCGCGTGATTATCGAACCGGGCGAAGTCAACTTGGACTTCGCCGACGTGCGCGCAGTGATGACGAATGCCGGGCCGGCGTGGATGGGCGTAGGTCAGGCGTCGGACGTTGAACCGGGCGGTGCGCTGCAAGCAGTCACCGAAGCGTTGGATAGCCCGTTGCTCGACGTGGACATCACCGGAGCCCAGCGGGCGTTGGTGAACATCACTGGTGGCCCTGGCATGAGGATGTACAGCGTCCAAGAGATCTCGAGTATCGTCCAGAGCAAGATGACGGCGCAGTCGAACATAATCCTCGGAACCGCTCGCCAGGCCAACATGGGCCACAACATCCGAGTGATCGTGATAGCGACCGGCTTCCCGACCGACGAGGAGCAGCGGACGATGGATACCGAGATGATCGAGAAGGCGATCGAGAATCCGGAAGACATGAAGATTCCGCCGTTCCTAAGGAATCACATGCTGCAACTGCAGAAGCGGGGCCGACGCTAGAGATTCTTTACTTCGGCTCGACGCTCACGCCGTTGGCCGGTTAAATCGCAACTACCAACCGCGTCGCTTGATTTTCAGGCGACGCGGTTGTCGTCTATGTAGTCCCAGTTGAAGTCCATGCCGAGCCCCGGTCCCTGAGGGAGAAGGACGTTGCCTTGGTCGTCCAACGGATCGCAAGGGGCGTTGAGATAAGGTGGCGTGGCTTCGTAGTCGAATTCAGGCCGCAGCAAACCTCGTTCGTAGAAGAGGCACGTTTCATCGGTCGTGGCACCGAGTATCGCGGCGTTGCCGAACCAGCCGCCGTGCATCTCGCACGGTACGCCGAACGCCTCGTAGACGTCGACGGCTTTCTTGCAAGCGGTAATGCCGCCGAAGTTGACGTCGATTCTGCCGATGTCAGAAGCGCCTTGTAGCACCCATTCGGCTCGGGAGTAGTGCATCCACGTCGCATGCTCGGGGGCGCAGACGGCGATGTCGAGTTCGTTGCAGAGGCGGCGATACGGTTCGACTCGGAACTCGTGCATGGGATGCTCCAGGAAGTAATAGCCGAGGCGCTCGAGTTCGCGTCCGACGTAGATCGATTCGTCGAGGGAGTAGATACCCCAAGGGTCGAGCATCAGGGTCATTTCGTCACCGACGGCGTCGCGCACTGCTTCGCAGACTTCGATGTCTTGTTTCGGGAATGCGGGACGGCGCGGCGCCGGCTGGTTTGTCATCGGGTTCCAGTAGATGTAGGCGTGGACTTTGAATGCGGTGTAACCCTTTGCTTTGCACTCGAGCGCGAATTTGGCGTAGTCCTCGGGCGTGCCCATGTTGGGAAACGTGCTGGCGTAAGCGCGCACCTTGTCGCGTGCTTTGCCCATGAGTTGCGAAACACTCATGCCTGCGTATCGTCCTGCGAGGTCCCACAAAGCGGTGTCTAGCGTGCCGATAAGGGACTCGTGGAATTGGTGGTTGTCACGCATCAGATACCAGAGATGCTCTCGGCTCAGCGGGTCTTCGCCGACGAGCAGTTCCTTGATCATGGCTTCGACCTCGGATGGAAATGCGCCTCGGAAGTAACCGCCCATTCCACCGGTGTTGTAACCGCAGACGCCTTCGTCGGTAGAGATTTTGGTAATGGCGTGTGTGGACTGTTGCGGCTCGTTTTGCCACTGTCCGTAACCCCATTTTGTGCCTGCGTTGTTGGTCTCGCTTCGAAATGTGATGACTTCGATGTCGGTGATACGCATGTTGGATCTGTGCTCCTCAACCAGTGGACTACGTTAGTGATGCCACTAACTTTAGCGGTTGAGCGAGCGCGATGAATCGATGCGTGATGAATTAGCGGAGAGAGATCGCTGGGCGAATTAATTGAAGGGGGCGGGGATTCCGCCCAGTTCTATTCGGCCATTGGAGCCTGGTTGCCGCCACTGTTCATCGATTCCAACGATTCACCGAGAATTCCAAACGCGGTTACGACGGTTTCGAGCTGTTCATCGGTGAGATGGTCGGCCACTGAACCGACGCGGCTATTGCCGATTCGCCAGAGGTCGACGACGACGCGTTTACCTTCCGGTGTCAGCTGGATTACTACGACGCGTCGATCCTTTGGGTCGGAGTCCCGGGTGACCATGCCTTTGTCGAAAAGTCGTTCAACGATGCTTGTTGTTGCTGAGACGGTGCTACCGAGGAATTGGGAGATGTTACCCATCCGCATGTCGCCCTGGTGGTCGAGCAGGACGAGGGATTTGATTTGAAGCAGGGTCAGGTCCATTTCCCGCCATTCGTCGATCGAGCCAGTGTGCAATTCTCGATTTAGGTACCCGAGCAATTCGAGCCATCGATCGGTCATTTCGGTTCGGGAAAACGCTTGAGACAATACTGTATTTTGCATCGGTTCACCAAGGTTCGTTGCGATGCTAACGTATTGTACACAATACTTTTAATACGCGAAAATATGCGTGTGGGATTTATCGACAATTGCCAATGTTTTCGGTTGTGAATTCAATTTTCAGGGTTCTTGGTTGCGCAAAACGTTTATGATGCCGCTGACGATCAGCGGCGAGTTTCCCATGACCAACGCGCCGAAATATGCTCCAGCGACGCTGTTGGCATTGGTGACGAAGTCGGCGGCGAAGGTGGCATCTTTGAAGAGGTTGAAGCCGATGAATCCGCCGAAGATTCCGAGAACTAGGGAGATCGCGACTTCTTTTCGGTTGACTTCGTTGGCTGATGTTCCGAATCGCTTCACGATGGCGAAACCGGTCGTGGCTCCGACGGCTTGCATAACTACGGCGTTGATCATCAGGAAGGTGCTGCTGCCGGCCAAGAGCCAAGTGGTGACCATCACTGAGCTAAGGATGTAGAGGGTGAATCCAACGACCGACGAGAGGAACAATGCGGCGGCGATTTGCACGATGTATGCGCCGATCTTGTAGTTGCCGCGCCAGATTACGTAGCCGAGGAAAGCCGCGAACAGGATAAACGCGGCAAGAGGGATATATTCGGAGAAGTGAGTTTGCATTCGTGTTGGTCGGCGAATCGTTTGCCGCGTTCAATTCGGCAATGCGTCGATGATGGCGTTAGCTTCAGCGGTTGGCCCGTTGAGTCGCGGGTCGGCAATGATGGTGAATGCGGCGGCGAGGCGCTCTGCGACGGCTTCGGTTGCGGGCACGACGGAGAATCGATACTGCGGGAGCAACCGGTCGATGCGCTCGGCAAGCGGTCCTTTGCGCGATCTCTCAACTGCTGTTCTGGGTGATGCGCCGAGTTCGACGATCCCGATCTTGGCTCTGAAATCGCAGTTAGTGCCACCGTTGAGATACTCGCTGATGGTTTTTCCGATGTCCTTTGTTGCTTCGATGTAGATTGGTTCGCCTTCATGGACGACGGCGATGACGCCGGTTTTTCGTCCCAACATCCAAACGGCGTCTTCAGCCAGAGGCAACGATTCGCCTTCGATCAACCTCATGTAGAGGGGTTCCCACTTGCCTAGATGGGCTGGTGTGAAGAGGGACATTGTCATCTTTGGTCTAGAAATCTGGCAGGAAGCTGTGAACTCCGCTTATGGGGAACATGGTATCAATCTGTGCGACCGAACCGGATTTGTGTTCGGTGACGCGTCCGGCGCGTGCGAGGTCCGATAGGAGCATCGCACCCATGTAGATCGAACCGAGCGACGCTATCGGCATCGACACATCAGGTGGGCGATCGGTACGATCGCAAGTCACATTCCCATTGTCGTCAACTGTCAAGAGGTAGACGCCGTTGGTCCACGGGCAGAAATCGTCAGTCAGCGCGATCGCGATTTCTCCGGGCGCGGAGTAGGTCCTGGCAGCCAACGCTTTGGTCGGGTCCAAGATGCGGATCCACATGGAGTCGTAAGGTTCTAGTGAAAGCTTGCGCGGGTCGGCTAGCAACCAGAGCAGGTTGGATTTCTTGGGATGTTGTTCGTGATAGATCTCGCTCGCCAAGTCGATGTCGAGAATATACCGCCATAAAGCGATCTCCGCGGTTGTCGTCGCAGGGATCAACTCGCGCACGCGCACCAGATTGGCGCTGTGCATGTCCCTGTGCCGTTCCTCGACCGAATACTCGGCGTAACCCAACGGATCACTGTTTTCGGAATAGATCACGAAGAACGGTTTGCGCCTTTGGATGTTTTTGACACGCTGAGGGTTGTATCGCCAATCCCATTCACCGTCGCGACGCATGATCATGCCGGGTGTTTGAGAAGCGGCCTTCTCCCAGATTTTCGGCGCGGCTTGACGCATCTTCCCAAGATCGGCGAAGCGCACTTCGCCTTGGACTTCATGTGTCTTTCGGAAATGACCGTGGCGCGTTTCCAATTTCGCGACATGCGTTTCGCCCGAAACGCCGAAGCCGAATCGACCGTAGATGTTCGACTCGCTGGCCCAAAGGCCGGCGATGTGATGCCCTTCATCAAGACCTTTAGAGAGAAGGCGTTGCATCATCGAGCGCAATATCCCGCGCCGTCGGTGGGTACTTGCTACGGTCACTTCGGTGACGCCGAAGAACTTGGACGGACCGCCGGGAACAGTCATCCGAAAGTCGTAGCCGGCCGATGTCCCTACCAACTCCTCGTCATCGAAAGCCAATACGGTCGATGACATCGGGTCCCATGAGACTTTCTCGTATTCGAGCTCCCCTTCGTCCGGGTCGTAATGGCCGCCGAAACCGCTATACATCGAACGCATGAACGCCACTCGCTCGTGTTCGCGGCCAATTCGAAACTCGATACCCGCGGGTGTTTCTAAGGTCGATATCATCCGAAATGCTTCTCGTTTCGCATTAGAAGTGATACGGGTTCCAACCGGCGGGCGAGGTCAGGAAGATGGCGTCGGCTCGCGATGCGGCGTCGGGTGTTCGAGCTGATACATCGACTAGTCCGATGTTCGCTAGCATTGAGCATTCGACCGCGCCGGCGTATATCGCGGCGAGTTCGGCCTCATTCATGATTAGGTCTGGAACCGCTGCAGTGTCTCGGCAGATCGCACCTTCGGAACCGAACTCGATAGCAAGGTTCTGCGGCTCTTTGGTTTCAGCGTCGATGATTTGCAGGGTGAGCGAGTCCTCGACGGGGTATGTACGTTGCTCAAGCATGGCGGGAATGTCGAGGAACTTCATCCAGATGGCATCGGTAAGCGCGCGGCGCAATCGGCGTGGTTCTGCCAGCATCCAAACAAGCGGGTCGTCGACCGGGCGTGCGTGCGCCTTTACGTCATCGACGAGTTCCTGATCGAACAGGTAGCGCCAGAGCGCGGCATGTGCGGCATCGGCTGCGGCAACCGCTTCGACGACGTGCATGGTTCCTTTGAACTCGTCGTTCGGATCCTTTTCGATCGTGTATCGAGCGTATGCCAGCGCGTCGTCGCCTTCCTTGTAGATGACGAAGAATTCGTCCTTGGTGTTGACCGGATGGATCTCGTAGAGCCACCGTTTCGCCGTTCGCGTTATCATTCCGGTTCGATTGGGCCGAGTGCGTTCATAGGCTTCGGTCATCAAAGGGATCGCTTCATCACGTTCGAGCTTGACGTAGTGACCGGACCATTCCGGTGCGTGCTCGTAACTCGTATGTCGCAGGTCGATGTGCCATTCGTGGACTGGCATCGTGTTTCCGTAGCCGTAGCGACCGTATAGGAGGCTTTGACTGGCCCAGAGGATCGATGCGACGTCGCCGCGCTCGCGGGCGTCGTTATGAATGCGCTCCATGATGCTGCGCTGGATACCGCGTCGCCGGTGCGTCGGTGCGGTGGTGATGTAGCCGATGCCGGCGACCGGGACTTGTGCGCCGCCAGGCAGCGTCATATCGAAGGAGTCGACTCCGCCCGAACCCGCCATCGTGTCACCGTCCATGCAAACGAGCAACCGGTCGATCTCGACACGGTGAGCGCGCATGAATGCGGTGCTTTCAGGGTCTGTGTGGTCTCCGAGGCTCCCCCTAACGGCGATGCGCCACTGGAGAAACTCTTCGTCTATAACTTGGCGGATTTCCATCGATAAGTCGGTGCTGCGAGTTGATAGCGATGGGCTCAGGCCGAATGGGCCTGAGAATCAACAATACAATCACGTGTGAATTCAAATGCTTGACGGAGCCACAGGAAATCAAAGTTTTGGTGCTTTGGAATCGCAGTTCCGAAGTCGCATCGGCAGAAGGATCGTGCATCTGCAGCGCACGTCTTCAACGATGGACGATGCGCGCGAGTCGGTGAAACGTGCCGAGGACGCCTATGAGTTGCACGGCACGGTGATTATTGCCGATGAGCAGACGAGGGGTCACGGGCGTTTCGACAGGTCATGGGACTCTGGACCCGGCGAAGATATCCTGATTTCGGTCATCGTCTGCCCTAGGCCTTCGATCTCAGGTCAGTTAACCATCATGGCTTCGCTAGGTGCTGCCTTGGCGGTCGAAACGTTGACCAACTCGATCGTCGAAATCAAATGGCCGAACGATGTGTTGGTCGGTGGCAAAAAGATCTGCGGCGTCATCGCCGAGGGATCCATGGTGGCGGACACGTTCGCGGGAATATTGGGTATTGGGTTGAATGTGAATATGATGACTGCCGGGGATGACGGCAGGGATTATCGAGCGACCAGTATTCGCGAGCTCTCGGGATTAGGTGGGTCGATTGACCGTGTTGCGGTTCTAAGCGTATTGCTTGAGAATCTCAACGAAGTTTACGACGCTGTGGACAGGGGCGAATCGATCATGCCGGAATGGCGCGGGAGGTTGACGACGCTGGGATCAGAGGTCTCGGTGTCGATGAAGACGACAAACGGTGTCGGTGAGTTGGTGTCCGGTGTTGCGGAAGACGTTGACGAATTTGGCCGACTATTGATCCGCGAATCGAGCGGGACATTGAGGGCCTTGGCGAGCGGCGAAATGACAACGAGGACGAATGGCGATGGCCGGTAGCTTCAGGATTGCCGTGCGGGTGAAACCGCGTTCTTCGGAAGATCGAATCGTTGATCGCGATGCGGCGAGCGGCGCGTTGGAGGTACGGGTAAAAGCTGCACCAGTGAACAATGCCGCGAACGAAGCGTTGATCAAATTGATATCAAAGGCGTTTAAAGTGCCTAAATCGAAGATTCGGATCGCAAAAGGGACAAAGTCGCGCGATAAAATCGTTGAGATTGAAGCTGATTCGTCGAATTTATCGCGGATTGTGAATGATTGAAATCTTCATAGTTTATTGGGGCTCAGGTCCCCATCCTTGCATCAAATCGGGTCGACGAGCCATTGTGCGTTCAGCGGCTATTCTCTTGCGATAACGTTCGACTTCGTGGCGGTTGCCGTTCAGCAGCACCTCTGGCACCCGACGCCCTCGGAATTCCGCCGGACGTGTGTAGATGGGTCCTTCTAACATTCCGCCGATCTGATTCGAAAACGATTCGCGTGCCGCCGATTCTGAATCACCCAACACACCAGGAACTAGGCGTGCAACCGCGTCGATGACGGCCATCGCCGGGATCTCGCCCCCGGTCATTACGAAATCACCGACGCTAATTTCGATATCGACGCACTCTTGGATGAAGCGCTCGTCGACGCCCTCGTAGTGTCCGCAGACTAGCGTCAATGCATCGATCTGCGACAAGTTTTGAGCCAATTGATGGGTCATCGGTCTGCCTTGCGGCGACATCAACAACGTCGTCGGAGGCGCGTCTGGCGGGTATTCGCGGTTGATGGAATTGACGGATTCTGCGAGCGGCGCTGGCATCATCACCATCCCGGGACCGCCGCCGTACGGCGGGGCGTCGACGGAGCGATGGGCGTCTGTAGCGAAGTCCCTTGGGTTGACGAAGTCGATTTCAATGATGTCGTTTGCCACTGCTCGTCCGATGATGCTTGAAGTCAGCGGACCTTCGAACATTTCAGGGAAGAGTGTTACTAGGTGGAACTTCACGATGAATCAGGGCAGAGTTAGTGAGAATGGGAGACCAAGTGGATCGGATGATCGCCGCGGTGGGTGTCGCGCATGATTTCAACAGCGTGCGGCAATACGGGCAGCACGATCTCGAGAGTTTCGACGGCACCTTTGGGGTTGCCCGGCAGGTTGACGATCAAAGTTTGGTTCGCGACTCCGACTACGGCACGAGACAACATGGCCATATTCGTTATCTGCAAAGACGCCGCACGCATCGCCTCAGCCATACCCGGCACTTGGTAGTCGATAACTGACATGGTGGCTTCGGGTACAACGTCGCGCGGTCCCAAGCCCGTTCCTCCGGTAGTCAATATCAGCTCCACAGCAGGATCGTCAACCCATTCTTGAAGTCGCCTCGTCAAACTGTTGACATCGTCAGGTAACAAGGACCTTTGCGTGAGCACATGGCCGTGACTGTTCATGGTCGACATTACGGCGTCGCCACCGATGTCGCGTCGTTCACCGGCGTGACCTGAATCGCTGCTGGTCAGGACTGCGTATCTTATGCTTCTCGCCATGGGATTGAATCGATGTTTGATCTGCGCTTTAAACCCGATGATATTGCGACGTAAACGCGGCGACGCGTGTGGAATAACCCAAAAGCCGAATCCTAGAATCTCGATAGAAGACAATATCCCAATAAATTACACCTCCAAATAGTGGTGCCGGATTGGGTGCTGAGATCGAATCTGGGCTGCTTATTGATCAATCTCGATGCAGCCGAATGGTTGTAAATCGCCGATTGGTTTTGATGGAAATGAGCGGGAACAGATCAGGAAACCCTCCAGAGTTTCATGAACCTGTCATGCTATCGGAGGTATTGGATGCCCTGCAAGTGATTCCTGGCGGGCGTTACATCGATGCGACGTTGGGGGAAGGCGGTCACACCAGGGCGTTATTGCGCAATGCGTCGCCAGGCGGGCAGTTGATCGGCATTGATGCGGACCCAGAGGCGGTGGCGTCGGCTCGAAAACGTCTCGCTGAATTCGGCTCATCGGTGCGGATTGTGAACGAGAACTTCACCGAGATGCAGGCGATAGCTGCACGTTACGATTTCGCGCCGGTTCACGGCGTATTGATGGATCTCGGCGTTTCGTCGCTGCAGTTGGACCGCGAGTCGCGCGGTTTCTCGTTTCGGCGTTGCGATCCGCTCGACATGAGATTTTCAAATGATGGTGGTCTCGACGCGAACAAAATAGTGAATCAATATTCGGAGCGCGAGCTGGGCGACATCATCTATCGCTACGGAGACGAACGTGCATCGCGTCGCATCGCGTCGGCGATCGTCGAGAACCGACCGGTCAAGAATGCATTGCAACTGGCAGACATAGTTTCGTCGGTTAAGCAGCGCGGTAGCCGAGGGATCCACTCGGCGACGCAAACGTTTCAAGCGTTGAGGATCGCCGTCAACGATGAGATGGTTGCGCTCACGGCAGGCTTGGAACAGGCTGTAAATGTAACGGGAGCAGGCGGACGGATAGTTGTGATTTCATACCATTCAATAGAAGATCGGATAGTGAAGAACTTCTTTCGCACCGCGGCGTCGGACTGCATCTGCGATACCAAAGGGCGGCAATCGCCTTTCTGCACCTGCAACCATTCCCCGACGCTCAAGCCAGTGATAAGAGGGGCGCTGACGCCTACGGCTTCGGAGGTTAAAGCCAACCCGCGTAGCCGGAGTGCCAAACTTCGGGTGGCGAACCGCATCTGAAAGCAACGACGTTGCAAGGATTCATAGATTGAAGGAGCATCGGCCCAGATGTACAACGAAGATATTCGATTAGCAATCGACGTCGGCAGCAGCAAGGTCTGCAGCGTAGTTATCCGCCGGGACAACTACAACGAGCCGGAGATCTTGGCGATCGACGTTTTGCCGAGCGAATCGATACACAACGGCGATGTCATGAATCGGAACGAGGCGACCGCGGCGGTCCGAACATCGGTGGACGAAGTGTCGAATCAGTGCTCCTTGAAATTCAACAAGGCGTACGTGGGCTTTGGTGGGAAACACGTCGAATCCTACTCCGGATGGGGTCGAGTCAGCGGCTTCGATTTCGCAACCGGAGTGACCGAAGAAGATATTGTGCAAGCGGTACGTTTGGCCGCCAATGAACGGATCGAAGCATCGGACCATCTCCTCTACGCAACTCCCACCGCGTACCGCGTCGACGACGACACCGAGTTCCGCAAGCCGCCAGTGGGTATGCATCCGGAAAGTCTGGAAGTCGAAGCATTACTGGTCGTCTCGGATATGCAGCATTACCGGACGGTGTTCGACGCGGTTGAAAGCGCCGGTGTGACGCCGATCCACGGTGGTTCTACGCTGGTGGCGGAGTCCGAGTACCTGTTGAGCGCGTACGAGCGCGACGCGGGCGTGGCACTGATCGACATCGGAGGCAGCGACACGGAGATCGCGATTTACAACCACGGCAGAGCCGCGGTGTTCAACTCTTTGCCCATCGGCGGATTCCATTTCACCAACGACATCTCGTACGCCTACGAGTTGCCGTTCGAGAATGCGGAGGCGGTGAAACTCGCCGCTGGAACGCTCGTCGGCGACACGATCGGTTTCGACGACGAGATTGATCCGATGGCGCTTTCGGGCTCGGAACGGGTAATCGATGTTGAACGCTCACTTACGCGAGTGTCGGTCTCCAACTTGCTCAAGGAGCGAGCCGCCGAAACGATGACGATGTACAAGTCGCGGATATCGCAAGTCGCGAATCTCCCCGACACCGACTACCTCACAGTGGTCTTCACCGGCGGCGGTGCCAAATTGACGGGCCTCACCACGTTTGCGAAGGTCACGATGGGGCTGCGAGGCCGCGTCGAGGTTCGCAAACCGATGGGCATCAAGAGTTTGCCTGATGACGTGAGCGATCCGTCGATGTCGGGTGCCATCTGTTTGGGCTTGCGGGCTTTGGATCGTATCGACCGCGACAACCATGTCGAACGCAAGCCGATAACGATATTGCACACTACATCAAAACACGACGAGGAAACTACGCAGAGAGATCGCGAATCGACCGGCGTTGGTGCCAAGATACGCTCCCTGCTCGGTCGATAGATGTCCGCGATGAAGCGCGGCCCAACGGGTGCGATTGACGCGTGCGTGCAGGCGTGACTGAATTGCACGACCTTCAACAGCAAGTGCCGTGAAGTGTAAAGTTAAGTTGAGCGGCTACGAAGCGCGTGTCGCGACGCTATAGACACGTAGATGCTTCGTGTGATTGCTCGGGTGTCGAAGGGCACATCAAGTCAAGTTGACAACCACGTTATCAACGTCAATCAGGCGCAGACGCAATCCGTCGGTCAACATCAAGGTTGTGGGGGTCGGCGGTGGCGGTTCGAACGCGCTCACGAGGATGTACCGAAGTCGGATCCCGAGCGTGGAATATATCGCGGCGAACACTGACGCCCAAGCGCTGGCGCACACCGAAGCTTCCATACGGCTGCGCGTCGGCGATCGCATTGCCGGCGGACTCGGCGTCGGCGGGAATCCGCAGATCGGACGGGAGTGTTTCTTAGACAGCCGCGAGGAGATTCGCGAGGTCTTGGGCGGCGCCGATCTGGTTTTCATAGCTGCCGGGATGGGCGGTGGAACCGGCACTGGTGGTGCACCGGTCGTAGCGAACATTGCTAAGCGCGAACTTGGCTGCTTGACGATCGGCGTGGTCACCAAACCGTTTCCCTTCGAGGGGTATCAGCGGGACCGACAAGCCGCTGAAGGCTTGACCCGTTTGGCCGAAGAAGTCGACACGATGATCGTGATCCCGAATGAACGGTTGCTTCTGGTATCAGCACCTGACACGTCGGTCGAGGTGGCGTTTCGGATGGCGGACGAGGTTTTGCGGCAAGGCATCCAGTCGATCACCGAGTTGCTGCTGCTTCCTGGCGAGATCAACTTGGATTTCGCGGACCTTAGGACGGTGATGCGGGATGCTGGTCCCGCGTGGATGGCGATCGGTAAGGGAAACGGAATTGATCGCACGGACGCCGCGATAACGTCGGTCCTTAGTTCACCGTTGCTCGAAGTCCGCATCGACGGTGCGACGGGAGTGTTGCTGAACATCACTAGCGGCCCTGATTTGATGATGGCAGAAGTTCGAAAGATCTCGGAAACCGTGAAGCGACAGGTCCATCCAGACGCGGAGATCATTTTCGGCACGACTCAGGATCTCCGGATGGAGAATGAACTGAAGATCACCATCATCGCGACCGGGTTCGAGGATATTTCCGATGTCGACCCGTACGGCGAAGAACGGGCGCAAAAAGCCCAGGCTGCGCTGGAAAACAGTAGCGATTTGAATATCCCGCCTTCGCACCGGTCGATAGAACGCGAGTATCAGCGGCACCTCAGAGGTCGCTAGTTTAAGTCGCTAAGTCCTACGATTCCCGCAATGCGGCCCTGATTCTCTAGCCGAAATCGTCATCGAAACTCCACGCCGTTGGTCGTTTCCTCATCGAGGGCGAGCGCGGGATTATCGCAATTCCTTGTAAATTGCAGATAAAACTTGGGGCGCATCACATGGCGCATGTAGTATAGTTTTGCGCTACGAGCACTAGATGTAGTGTTTCGGCGATTAGGGATGCGAATGATAATCGTCATCCTGCGAGAGCGAGAAACGGGCTCGCGATGCACTGCCCAGACTGTAGACACCCGGATACGAGAGTAGTCGACACACGCGTTATAGACAACTCGGTTCGTCGTCGTCGCGAGTGCGCGGAGTGTTCGGTTCGCTTTACAACATTAGAACGTGTGTACAACACACGATTGATGGTTGAAAAGCGGAGCGGCAAATTAGAGGCGTTCTCCGCGGAGAAATTGACGAGGAGCATTCAGATCGCGTGTGCGAAAAGGTATCTGCCCGTGGGCGCGATCGACGAAATTGTGGAAGAGATCCAACAACGAGTAGTCAACGAGGGGCGCGACCGAATCGAATCTGGGATCATCGGCGAGATGGTTCTGAACCAGTTGAGATCGCTCGACGATGTGGCGTATCTGCGGTTCGCGTCGGTCTACAAGGACTTTGAAGACCCGGAACGATTCGCGACCGAAGTCGACAGACTTGGGCGCGCCGATTCGGAAGTCTCCGATCTCCAAGGCGCCTTGTTGCCGAGCCCAGCGACTCCTCCGATCAGGCACTTGCCTCGCCGGAATCAGTCGAGTGCAATAGACACTTCTTAACTACTAGTTACCTAGTGTTGGTTCAAATTACGCAACCAATGACAAACTCAATGTCCAATAGGGGGGACAGATATGGCTAAGGCGACGACCGGCAGGTGGACGTTCGACGTACCAGATGACGGGTTCATTTCGGCGGAGATTTCCGAGAACGCCGAAGTGATATTGGAGAAGCGCTACCTCGTGCGGGACCGAAACGGCAGGGTCGCCGAAGACGCGCAAGGCATGTTCCGAAGGGTGGCGTACGCCATCGCCAAGGGTGACACGCTCTACGGAGCCACGCCGGACCGCGTCGATCAGATCGCAGACCGTTTCTATCAGATGATGGCGAGTCTGGACTTCCTGCCCAACTCACCGACGCTGATGAACGCGGGCACCGGGCTGGGCACGCTCTCGGCTTGCTTCGTTCTGCCGTTGACGGACACGATGGAAGGCATAACGCGCGCGTCGCACGACCAAGCGATGGTCCAGAAATTCGGCGGTGGAACCGGGTTTTCGCTCTCCGAGTTGAGGCCTAAAGGGGCGTCGATCTCCACGACGCATGGTAAAGCTTGTGGGCCAGTCGAGACGCTGCGCTACTTGTCTGCGACGTCAAGGCTGGTGACCCAAGGCGGCAAACGCGATGGTGCCAACATGGCCGTCATGGATGTTCACCACCCCGATATCCTCGAATTCATAACTTGCAAAAGTGTTGAAGGAGAAATTCACAACTTCAACATCTCGGTCGGGGTATCGGATGAATTTATGAGCGCGGTTGCGGCGGGTATAGACTATCCGCTGTACTTCCGCGAAAATCCGGCCGATATCGACAGCAAGAAGGTCGAAGTAGGGCGTAAAGACGCTCGAGAAGTGTTCGACAAGATCATTGATGGTGCATGGTCGAACGGCGAGCCCGGCATGGTCTTCCTAGATGAGGTGAACCGAAACAGTCCGGTTCTAGACATCGGCACGATTACCGCCACCAACCCGTGCGGAGAGCAGCCGTTGCTCCCGTATGAATCTTGCAACCTAGGGTCGATTAATCTATCGAACTTTGTTGTCGGGAAGATCGCCACCGGCATCATAGAACGTAGCCCGCCGCAGCTCGATTTGCTTCGTCCCGAGTATGCCGGGATTCAGGCGCACACCTTGCGAAAACTTCCGGGCATCGACTGGGATCGCATGGGCGAGACGATCCGGTCGGCCGTCCACTTCTTGGACAACACGATCGACGTCAACGATTACGCGATTCCTGAAATCAGGGAAATGAACCTCCAGACCCGCAAGATCGGTCTGGGCGTCATGGGGTTCGCGGATTTGCTGGTGGCTCTCGGCATTCCGTACGACAGTCCCGAAGCGGTGGCCGTCGGACGCGATGTCATGCGTTACGTCAAGGAACAGTCAGACGTGGCGTCAGCGAACTTGGCTGAGATCCGCGGGCCGTACGGCGCATGGCACGAGAACGGTGTCTCCCGTCCGCGCATGCGGAACGCTTGCCGGTTGACGGTGGCTCCGACAGGCACGATCTCGATGATCGCTGGTTGTTCGAGCGGGATCGAGCCGATTTTCTCGCTCGCGTTCAGGAAGCAAAACATCCTCGGCGGCAGCACTACTCTGACCTATGCGGACGCGAATTTCGAGCGAGTAGTCAGGGAACGCGGCTGTTACAACCGCGAACTCTTGGACGCTCTCGCAAATGGGGAATCATTGCAGGATCGTGATGACCTCGACCCGGACATCAAGGAGTTGTTCCACGTCGCCGCCGACATCGCTCCGAGCGATCACGTATTGATGCAGGCGGCTTTCCAAGAGAGCGTCGACGCGGGCATCTCCAAAACCATTAACTTCCCTAACGAAGCGACGAAGGCGGACGTCGAAGAGGCGTACAAGTTGGCGTGGGAGACGCGGTGCAAAGGCATCACCGTGTACCGGGCAGGCAGCCGCGAAAAAGAGGTTTTGACCAAAGGCACGAATGAGAAAGCCGATGCGGGTGCGGACACGAGCATCCTGCCGGCCGAAAACGGTGCGATCGTGTATGTTCACCGACAGCCGCGACCTCCGGTGCTTGAATCGAAGACAGTACAGATCGAAACCGGCCGCGGCAAGATCTACGTTACGTTGTCGTTCACCAGCGAGGGTCTGCCGTTTGAGGTCTTCACCAATCATGGCAAAGCAGGTGGAAACGACAGCGCGATGGCTGAGGCGCTTTCTCGCATGATCTCGCTGGGACTGAGGTCGGGGGTGTCTCCGGACGACGTAATCAACCAACTGATCAACATCGTCGATGTTCCGGTATGGGACCGTGGTCAGCAGATCCTGTCCGTCCCAGACGCCATAGCGAAGGTGTTGCTCGAACATGCTTCGTTACCACCGAGGGGTACATTGGCACCCGGTGCAAACCCAGCGCAAACCGCGTTGCTCGAACCGCCTAGCTCCAACCAGGTTGGCATGCCACAATCTGGCAGTGGCGAAAGACGCAGCGACAGGGATCTAGACGCAAAGTCTGAGGCGTGTCCGGAGTGCTTCGCGCCTAGGATGGCGTATGAAGAGGGTTGCATGAAGTGCTACAGCTGCGGTTACAGCAAGTGCTGATGCCGCGGTTGGCGAACCGACAGCAAATCAATTGATTCGCAAGGCCGAGGCCGTAAGATGAACAGCGTCAAACCGCTCATGGCCCTGACATTGGGCGATCCTTCGGGCATAGGACCTGAGGTTGTCGTAAAAGCTCTTGCCGATCCTCAGGTGAAAGATTCGGCTCGCATGTTTGTAGTCGGCGCCGAGCAATCGGTGCTCCAAGCGGTGGCTGAAACAGGGCTAGACATCTCGGTCGAGCGCATCGCTGAACCTGCTGAAACGCCCGATTCCTCTGGGGTCATATCGGTATTGAGCGTCGGCGACTACGAGGAAGTCGAGTTCCCGCAGGGCAAGCACTCCGCCGATTCGGGGCGCGCATCCCACGATTGGGTTGAGAAGTCCGCGAAGATGTGCTTGGCAGGCGAAATCGATGCGATGGTCACGGCGTCCGTCAACAAGGAATCTTGGCAGATTTCGGGCGCAGTTGACCTCGGACATCAAGAGGTTTTCAAGCGGCTCACCAATAGTTCCACCGTTTACACGATGCTCGTGAGCGGTATCTTGCGTTGCATGCACTTGTCGACGCACAAATCGTTGCCCGAAGCGTGCGCATTCGTCACAACTGAGAATATTGTTACGGCGGTGCGGATAACTGACGAACATTTCAAGCGATGGGGCTTCCGAAACCCGCGGATCGCAGTCGCCGCTCTCAATCCGCACGCCAGCGACAACGGTCTTATCGGCGACACCGAGGCCAAAGAGATTTACCCGGCGATCGAGCTGGCCCGTTCCGAAGGCATCAACGCCACGGGCCCTCACCCGGCGGATTCCGTATTCAACCAAGCTATTGACGGCATGTATGACGTTGTAGTGGTGATGTACCACGATCAAGGACACATTCCCATCAAGGTTCACGGATTCGAGGAGTCGGTGTCGGTAAATCTCGGCATCCCATTCATTCGCACATCGGTAGACCATGGCACCGCTTTCGACATTGCCGGCAAGAACATGGCCCAATCCACCAGCATGGTTGAAGCCATCAAACTCGCGGTTGCGCTGGCGACGCGGCGGGGCATCGCCTGAATCGCTTCAGCTGCCCGTCGAGAGGTAGTGCCTCACTCCGATTCTCCAGACTTGGAGCGAGGCGATCAGGAATGCGATTCCGATCGCTGGCGCGAGGTATTGAAACCACAGCGGCGTGCCCAACGGGTCTGAGACGCCCATGATAGCCAGCGCGGGAAAGTAACTTACTGTCGCCAGCGGTAACCCGAAAGTGAAGAAGTTTCGGAACCATGGCCGGTAGATGTTAATCGGGTACTGCGTTGTCTCGACGCCGCCGTAGGTCAAGGCGTTCATCATCTCCAGCGTTTCGGTGGTCCAGAACGCGAGGGTCGCCTGCAACACGATCAATCCGGCGAACAATGACGCACCGCCAGCAACGGATACGATCAATAACCCGGTGTTAGCCAAGGTCCAGCTCAGGTCGAGATTCATTGCTGCCCAAGTCAGGGCCACCAGCCCCGGTGTCAACCGGCTGATGCGTCGAAGCGTCAGTTCCTGCCCGGCGAGCTGCAACGCCGTAGATCGTGGACGAACCAGGATCCGGTCGAAATCGCCGGTCTTGACCATGTCACCGAACAGATCGAACCCCGTGGTCATCGCATCAGCCACAGCGAAAGAGATGTTTACGATGCCGTAGATGAATGCGACCTGGTAGACGTTCCAACCGATCAGCGAATCAAATCGATCGAAAAGGACAAGTATCGCCATGAACTCGCCGGTGGTGATGATTAGCCGGCCGCCGAGTTGCATCAGGAACGACGCTTTGTACTGCATCTGTGCCCGGAGCGAAACGGCTAGAAACCGCCTGTAAACGAAAAGACTGTCCAGCATCTTCAACCCCCTTGCACCACCACTCTGCGTAGTGCTCTCGCCAATGCGATTCGCCCGGCAATCACGAACGCAACGATCCATACCAATTGATGCGCGAGGTGTTGAGGAAATTCTGAAACGGGGATATGTCCGAGATAGAGCCGGTAGGGCGTATCGACAAGACCTCTGAACGGCATCGCGTCGATTATTGGCTGCGACCAGTCAGGGTAGAGCGGGAGCGGTACCAGCATGCCGGAAAAGATCAACACCAGGCCGAATGTCATCTGCGTGATACCGTCTCCTGTGATGGTCCACAACATCGTCACGTTCATAAACGTAGTGATCGTGCTGCTCAACAGGATCGCCGCACACATCGAGATGAAGAACGCCGCCGCAGCAGCCCAAGAAACCGGCGGCGACATACCCATTACTACAAATGCGAATACCAGCAGCGGAACCGCGCGCATCAGCATCGGCGCGGTGCGCCAGGAGAGTGCGCGGCTGAGCCAGTACGAATAGAGGTCGACGGGCCGTATCAATTCGTAACCGATACCGCCGGACCTGATCATTGAGCGCAAATCCGTGTCGATGTTCCAAGGCAACGCCGCGAGAAATGCCTGACCGAGCCAGATGTAGGTCTCCACGTCACCGCCGCTCATCGGTTGCTCAGCGTTCGTCGAACTGTAGAAAGCCTGGAAGATCATGACTCGGATCATGCCCCAAATGATCTGGGTCACGAGTCCCGCCAGAGCCGCAGACCTGTACTGCAGGAGGCTCCTGAATCGAGCGCTGACGATTGCCCAGTAGCTGATCAAGTCGCCTGGTCCTCGTAGATGCGCGCGATGGTTTCCTCGATCGGCGGGTTCTCGACGAAAAGGTCCTGAACCTGATTCTGGGACGTGGCGTGCGCTATCAGATCCGCCGCGGATATCTGGAGCGGGTCGAATTGGATGTGAATTCGCGTGCCGTCTCGACTTGTGAGATTGGCTTGCGGATGGATGACGGGCGTAATGACGTTGTCGACCAATTCGATGACCAACCGCCGCTCCAACGCCACCTGTCTGCGCAGGTCGTCAAGTGTGCCGTCGGAAACTATCTTACCGTCGTTGATGATCATTACTCGGTCGCAGATGATTTCGATATCGTCCATGTCGTGGGTCGTCAATATGACGGTTGTGCCGCGTTCCTGATTGAACCGCTTGATGAATTCGCGGAACGCGAGTTTAGAGACCGCGTCCATGCCAATGGTCGGTTCGTCGAGGAAAAGGATGTCGGGGGAGTGAAGCAACGCCGCGGCCAGGTCACAACGCATTCTTAGTCCCAAGCTCAACTGACGCACCGGAACATCCAAGCAGGCTTCGATGTTCAAAACGGCGATGAACTCATCGCGATTCGTGGCGTATTCGGTACGCGGGATGCGATAGATGTCTCGCAGAAGATCGAACGATTCGATGACTGGCAAGTCCCACCACAGTTGGGTGCGCTGTCCGAAAACTACGCCGATCCGACTCACGTGTTCTGTGCGATTCCGCCAAGGCACGCGGCCCAAGATTTCGCAACGCCCAGCATCTGGCACGAGGATGCCGGACATCACCTTGACGGTAGTCGATTTTCCGGCGCCGTTTGGGCCGATGTAGCCGACCAACTCTCCCGGTTCGATCGAAAAGCTCACCCCGTCGAGCGCATCAACCGTGTGATAGCGCCGCCGAGCGAGCCCCCGAATTGCGCCCCAGATTCCGGGGTCGCGCTCAGAGATCCGAAAGCGTTTGATCAAATCTTCGACGATTATCTGCGGCATCAAGTTTTTCCTGCGTTGATCGGCGTCCAAACGCGCAAAAACACCTGACGTTCGGCGTCAGGGAATGTCAGGGATCAGTGGGCTAACGATAGGCCAACAAATTTGAGGTACGCAATCATACAACGCGCAACCTGAGCCCAGTGATGAACCGAATCATGCGGCGAATCAGAATGAGGTAGGATATGCGAACCATATAATCGACAACACGGCGTCGAACCCGCGTTTGGGCGCGCGTCGGCGACTTCAGGGCATCGAATCACGATGAGTACATCAGCAATGAACGTTTCATTCATCGGCGGAGGGGTGATGGCGGAGGCGATCATCTCCGGCATGAAACAGGCTGCGCTCGATGTCAACATCGTCGTGAGCGAGCCGATACCTGAACGCGCTCATTACCTCGCCAACACCTACGGGGTCACTATCGCGGCGAACAACGTAAACGCGATACTTGCCGCTGAACTGGCGGTGCTCGCGGTGAAACCGCAGCAACTTGCCGCTGTGGCGGCTGAAATCGGCGAGGTCACAGGAAGTTCGGATCGCGTCACCTTCATGTCCATCATGGCCGGTGTGCAAGCGAAGACGATCATCGGTCAGATCGGATCCGATCGACTTATTCGGATCATGGCGAACACACCTAGTCAAGTCGGTGTGGGAGCAACAGCTTGGACGGCGACGCCGACCGTACCTGCCGAGATGCGAGAGTTCGCTCGCGAGATGCTCGAATCGTTTGGGACGCAGATCTACTTCGAGGACGAAAAACTCGTAGACATTGCGACCGCGCTCAGCGCGAGCGGTCCAGCGTACGTCTTCGTTTTCATCGAAGCGCTGATCGACGGAGCGGTACAGCTTGGAATGACGAATGCCGACGCTCGTGAGTTGGCGATCCAAATGGTGTTGGGCAGCGCGGCTTTGGCGAAGGAAACTGGCAAACATCCCGCCGACTTGCGTAACATGGTGACTTCCCCCGGCGGAACTACTGCGGCGGCATTGCACGCGCTCGAAGCCGGCGGTTTCCGCAAAGCATCGATTGACGCGGTGTTGGCTGCTTACCAACGCGGCGAAGAGTTGGCTTAGTTGTCGGATGGGTGATGGGTTGCGCGACGCCACCCGCTGAACCGCAGATACGGTGAAATATACTTAAATGTTTGGTGGCACACCTAGATTTATCGACGCGCATATCCGCATTGAACGGTGTGCCGACCAACAACAGCCCAGACAACCGCTGCCGCAGGAATTGTAACGCCATGAACCCGACTGAGATGCTCAAAACCCGCCCGAAGGCGCAGATCGACGAGTTTCAGGCGGGTGATACCGTCACGGTAAATATGGTCATTCGTGAAGGCGACCGTACGCGGGTTCAAGCTTTCCAAGGGAATGTGATCGTCGGTCGGTACCGCAACGATAAGATCCCGAACCCGGGTTCGACTTTCAAGGTCCGACGCGTATCGTATGGCATCGGCGTGGAGCGCATTGTTCCGTACCACAGCCCATTGCTGGAATCCGTCAAGGTCACTCGTCGGGGCAAGGTTCGACGCTCTCGTCTTTACTACCTGCGCGGCCTGACCGGACGTCACGCTCGCATCAAGGAGCGACGCTGAGTTCCCTCCTAGGGTTGCGAAGCTATCCGGCTTTCTAACGTCGAGTCTTTCGCGGTCTATCGTCTACGCGCGAACCGGATGCGTGTTAGTCGCGCTATCCTTTTCTGCGTCGCGAAGGGTGCAATGAGTCATGTTCGTCGAGGTTGCAGTTGACTTCTCAGATAGGGATCGGCTCCGCATGTACACGTACGCGGTTCCTGAGGGAGTTGCCGTTCGACCGGGCGATCTGCTTTGGGTGCCGTTCGGCTACCGCCCGATCCAAGGGATAGCATTTTCGGTATCCGAGACCTGCGATACCGAAAATGTCCGCGCCATCGACAGAGTCGTCGATGGCGGTCCGTTTATCTCGCAACATCTCCTCGAAACTGCGATCTGGATAGCGGACCATTATCGGACTAATATTTTTCGCGCTTGTGTGGCGATGTTGCCGCCGGGTGCCAACCAGCAACTTCACATTTGGGTGTCGCGCGGCGAGTTGGCCGAGCGAGTTGATCACGTCCTGACAGGTTTCGCGATCTCCGGCGAACAGCGCGAAGTTCTGCGCGAGGTCCCGGTTACCGGTAGAGTACGCCGCGACCGCCTTGTAGGGGTGATATCCAGGTCTAAGGAACGGCATCTCGATGCATTGGTGCGGAATGGGATCGCGGTCGAGGAATCGATCTGGGAACGTCCGCGTGCTAACGCGGTTTTCAAAGCTCACGTCAAGATGTCCGCGGGTGTCGATGTGGACCAAGCGGTTGAGCGGTATCTTGAACGTCGCGCGCATCGACGTGCTGACCTAGTTCGCCATGTGGCATCGCAACCGAATCTTGTGGTGCGCGCCGATCTTTCGAGACGATTTGGCAATCACGTTGTAAGGGCCGTAATCGACGATGGTGTGGCTGAGGTGGTGCAGGTCCGGGTCGAACGGGACCCGCTCGCCAACTACGCGGTTCAGGACGCGATCAGTCACGAATTGACGCCGGAACAGCGAGATGCAGTCGATGCGGTCTCTGACAGCATCGGCCAGTCTGAAGCGTCAGGAAAAGGCGAACGGTTCTTACTGTTCGGCGTGACGGGGAGCGGCAAGACGGAGGTGTACCTGCGGGCCGTAGAGACTTGCATCGCGGAGGGGAAGCGCGCCATCATCATGGTGCCCGAGATAGCGATGACACCGCAGACGCTGCAACGTTTCGCCAGTCGATTCCCAGGCCAGATCGCGCTCCAGCACTCCGGACTGACGATGGGTCAACGGTTCGATCAGTGGCATCAAATCAGAAACGGCCGGTACAACGTCGTCATTGGATCTCGGTCAAGCATCTTCGCGCCGGTCGACAAGCTCGGGTTGGTGGTCATCGACGAAGAGCACGAGTGGACGTTCAAGCAGAGCGACCGTGCACCTAGATACCATGCTCGTGACGTTGCGGAGAAGCTTTGCGAATTTTCGGGTGCGGCCTTGGTTCTGGGTAGTGCCACGCCAGATATTGGGACGTATCGGCGGGCAATCTCCTCGGCTGAATCCGATGACATGATCCTGTTGGCCCTGCCACGACGTATCAATCAAGTCCTACGCTCATCTCCTACAATGCCATACGTGAACGGAGCAAACGCTGGATACGCGGAGTCGCGGATCGTCGATATGAGAGTTGAAATCCAAGCTGGGCATCGAGAGATGCTCAGTCGGCCGTTGCTCGAAGCTCTCAGCGATAACTTCGACCGTGGCGAGAAGTCGATTCTCTTCATCAATCGGCGCGGCAGCGCTTCGTTCGTCCAATGTCTCTCGTGTGGCACAATCCGGACCTGCCCAAACTGCCAGACGCCGTTGACGTTGCATAGGAACCCGCGTCAAGGGGGAGGCAGCCGATTGCAGTGTCACTACTGCAGCTACTCGGTCGGCGCGGCGCGACAATGCCGAACCTGTGACGGCACCGGGATCGCGCGTCGTGCGGCTGGCACTGAGGGCGTAGAAGAAGCGGTGCGTGGCTTTTTTCCCAACACGCCGATATTGCGTTGGGATTCTGACACCGCTCGCAATGCAACCGAGCACGCGAGATTGCTCGATGAGTTTCAGAGCGACGGCAATCACATACTCATCGGAACCCAGATGGTCGCCAAGGGATTGGATATCCCTACCGTGTCGTTGGTCGGCGTGATCGCCGCCGACATCGGATTAGCGGTTCCGAGTTTCAGATCGGCGGAGCGGACGTTTCAGATACTCTCCCAAGTCACGGGCAGGGCAGGTCGCTCTGACGCTCCTGGGATAGCGATCATTCAGACCTTCCAGCCCGACCACTTCGCCATCGCCGCCTCCGCGGCACAGGATTATGTCGGTTTTTACGAGCAGGAGATCGCGACTCGAGAGTATTTCTACCTGCCGCCGTTCGCGAACTACGTCCGACTGATGTATGGTGCGTTCGACAACAACGATGCTGAGATGGAGGCGCGGAGCGTTCGCACACGGATAGATCAATACATTGATGCCGAGACGGATGTCACAGTCGACGTGGCTGGACCATCTCCTGCGTTTCCGGCACGGCGGGCCGGACGCTACCGTTGGCAAATCTTGTTGAAGGGCGATGATCCAGCCAAAATCATGGACCATGTCACTCTTGGGCCCGGATGGACGGTGGACGTAGATCCGATCGAGATGAACTAACCACTGGCGGTAAAATCTCAGAATTAGAGGCTGATGGCTATTCGAGAAATACGCATTTTTCCCGATCCGATACTTCGTCGGAAGTGTCGGGTCGTTAGGCGCATCGATGACGATGTGCGGAAACTTGCGGCGGACATGATCGAGACGCTTATTGACGCGGAAGGAGTGGGATTGGCGGCGAACCAGGTTGGAGTCTTGAAACGAGTGATCGCCCTTCATCTTCCGGAAGAAGAGCCGTACTGGTTGGTAAACCCAGAGATCACCAAGACTGAAGGTCAGCGGGATGTTGAAGAAGGATGCTTGTCCTTGCCCGGTTACGTCGGGATGGTGAGCAGGTCAGTAAGCGTTACGGCGCGTGCACTGGACGAAAACGGATCGAAGTGGAGAATTTCGACTGATGAACTACTCGCCCAAGCGCTCGAGCACGAAATCGACCATCTGAACGGCATCATGTTCATGGACCACCTCCTCGAACACGAGCGACTCCGGGAGGTCGGCGAAGAACCGGAACCGGGCGTAACTCACCTGCACGATGTCGATTACAACATCGAAGCGCATCACGACGAGGGAGATCACGACCATCCTCATGCCGAAACTTCCGCGCCTGAGTTGCTCGTCGCAAAGGCTAAGTTGAGCCAGGTTACGCCGGGTCACTCGATGTCGGAGCTCGCGTACGACCTTGAGACTCGGGGCAAACGTCAAGAAGGCGATGTCGGGAGCAGCTGAACGACTGGCGTCAACGGGCGGGAGGCATTCCTCTCGATGCTATACTTTGGTGTTTGAGGCTTCGATCCAGAGAGTTGTATCGAAGTCATTTTTGTCAATAGCGCAAACACCAAAACCAGCGCGCGACAAGACCTGATTCAAAGTGGACAGCGAACCGCAAAAAGACCACATCGCGCCGGGTTGTGCGCGTTTGCGTCGGCACCTGCGCGACATCGGTTAACTACACGTGGCTCGTGACTTAAGAGGTCTGATTTTCGTAGCGGCGCTTGTCATCATCGCCGCTGTCGTCCTCTCTATCCCGCGCATCAACTTCAGCGTCGTCAACTACGAGTTCGATCGTGGCAGCGAAGACTCGTTCCTGGGCTTAAACCTCGGTCTCGACCTGCAAGGCGGGACGCACCTCATCTACGACATCGTTCCCTCAGAAGGCGAAGCACCTTCGGCGGAAGACGTGGAGGCTATCCGCACCATCATCGAACGACGCGTCAACGCCTTCGGTGTGAGCGAACCGACTGTTCAGGTTCTCGGCAACCCGCCTGATCGCATCCTGATCCAACTTCCCGGCCAAAGCGAGTCTTCGCTAAACGTCGCGATCGACGGCGGAGACGTTACGCCCGAAGATGTGGAAGCCTTCTTCGAATCCGACTTGGGGAAGTCGGGGGTCCATGTGTTTGTGAACGAAGATGTATCGATGATCGTCACTTTTGATGATTTCGATGGACGTGAAACTGATGATTGGCTGACTCAGTTCCGCGAGAAATACCCGACCACGCTGCGGGCAACATTCGAATATGAAATCGTCGTCCCCGAACTAGATGTAACCACTTCAATCGCAACAGATGACGAAACCGATGCGTCTACATCCGAAGATGATGCAGCAGCGGGAAGTGAGGATGCCGCGGCAGATTCAGAAACCGACGATGAGCAGATTCAATTGCCTGATCCAATTCGTGTCGCACCGACAACAGAAGAGGTCCAAGCAGCGTTTGAAGCCGCAGGATTCAAGGATGTACTTGTAAGCGACGGGACCGACACGTTGCTCTTCCTGACCGACGAAACCAGTGGTTTCAGGCAGGTAGACGCCGTCTATTTCGAAGCCGAATTCACTGGCAAGTTGGAGGATCGCACCTTCGACGACGAAGGCAACATCTTGCCGTCGGACATCGAAGATTTGACCCGGCGGCTCGCTGACATCGGCAATTTCGCCACGATCCGATCGCCCGGCTACGTTATGCAGTGGACCGTATCAGGTGGTGTTCAGGAAGCGAAGGCCCTCATCGGATCGACGGCGCAGCTAGAGTTCCGCGAGCGCAAGTGCGGCCCGATAGTGCCGCCGATTGAAGTGCCCGCTGAGGAATGGCCGCCTGACGGTTTGTCCGAAACAGAGTGGTTGTTGCTGCGCTGTGCATCGCCGCTGTACTTCACTGAGCAGGCGACTAACATCTCAGCGGAAGATCTTGACGACGCCTTCCCATCAATCGAGGGAACGCCGCCCGAGCCGGTGGTGACTATTGTCTTCAACGAATCCGGAAGGGACGCATTCTTCGAGGTAACCGGACGTGTTGCGCGTAACCGCGACGTGTTGGCGATATATCTTGACAACGTCGAACTCGTCGCGCCAACCGTGAATACAACTGGTGGACAGGGGATCGCTGATGGTCGGGCAATCATCTCGGGTGGTGATTTCACGACCGAGCGAGTCCGCACCTTGGCCATTCAACTTCGTTCCGGTGCTTTGCCGGCAGAGTTGGAATTGTCAGAGGAACGTAGCGTCGACGCGATTTTAGGTGCCGATTCGTTGCAGCGGAGCCTGGTTGCAGGCGGTATCGGTTTGGTGCTCCTCGTCATCTTCATGATCTCGTACTACAAGGTGCCTGGCATGGTCGCAAGCCTTTCGCTGGCTGCTTACACCGTGATGCTTCTGGGGATATTCAAGCTTGTGCCGGTTACGATGACGCTATCGGGTACGGCTGCCATTATCTTGTCTCTAGGATTTGCAGTTGATGCAAACGTGCTGATCGCCGAGAGGACCAAGGAAGAGTTGAGAGCGGGTCGAGACCTTCTCTCCGCACTCAACACCGGTTTCGAACGCGCGTGGCCTTCGATCAGAGACGGCAACATTTCGACGGTCATTACCGCGGTGGTGCTGTTCTGGTTCGGCGATCGCTTCAGCACGAGCATCATGCAAGGTTTTGCGTTGACGTTGGGCATCGGTGTGCTGTTGAGCATGTTCACGGCGTTCTTTGCCAGCCGGTTGATGTTGAGGCTTGTTGCTCGCACAGGCGTTGGCAAGACTTCCAGCGTGTTCGTGCCGGTAGCAGATCCGGGGGCGCAGACCTAAACGGCTCGGAAACAGAACGATGGATTTTGTAGCACTACGCAAGATATTCCTGCCGATATCGGCGACGATAGCGGTTCTCTCTGTCGTGTTGATATTCGTACCAGGTCTAAATCTTGGTATCGACTTCGTGTCCGGCACGAGCTCGACGTATGACTTCGGCGGCAATGATCCTGGTACGGACGCTGTCAACGACGCGTTAGTAGCAAGTGGTCATCCGGAAGCGATCGTGCAGGACTTGGGCGAGGGGCAGTACTTCGTACGAACCAACGATTTGGGCAACGAAGGCAAGGACGTTATCGACGCCGAATTGACGAAATTGACCGGCGATACCCCGACAACGCTGGAGACCGCGACGGTCGGTTCCTCGGTCGCAGACGGCACCGTGCGCAACGCCATAATCGCGGTTGCGGTTGCGGCGCTATTCGTCATGCTCTACATCATGTATGCATTCCGGACGGTACCTGGTTCGTACCGATACGCGGTCTCGGCGGTCGTGGCACTGATTCACGACGTGTTGATTGTGTTGGGTGTCTTCGCCGTGCTCGGCGTGGTGTTCAACGCGCAAGTCAACGCGATTTTCATCGTTGGCATATTGACTGTAATCGGCTACTCGGTCAACGACACCATCGTGATATTCGATCGGGTGCGAGAGAACGTGTTGCTGGTTCCGTCACGGGATTTCCGGTTGACGGTGAATTCATCGATCCGAGAATCGATCATCCGCTCGTTGGGTACAAGCATCACGACGGCGACGGTCATCATGGCGATGTTGCTATTCGGCGGACAGAGCCTGCGCGATTTCTTGATCGTGCTGCTCTTAGGTGTCATCGTGGGAACGTATTCGTCGATATTCATCGCCGCACAGGTGCTGGTTTCATGGGACGAAGGTGCGCTGCATCGTTTCACTCGAAGGTTGCCGAGGCTTCGTCGCCGCACTAGTTGAGTGTCGTCTTCCCGGTGCAGATTTGCAGTTGCGGGTTACACTTTGATTGTCGAGAATGTTCGAATCTCGACGCCTTTCACCTAGACGAACGGACGGTTTTCCAATGCTTATTGGTGCTCACGTATCGACTTCCGGCGGAGTCGACAAGGCGGTCGACCGGGCGCTGGATATCGGAGCTGAATGCATGCAGATATTCGCGGCGTCACCAAGGATGTGGCGAGTGCCGTCGATTAAAGACAAGCCGCTACACAGCTACCGCGCCAAAATGGAAGAATCGGGACTGGGGCCGACTATCGTCCACGCCAAGTATCTGACGGCTCTCGGTTCGCCGAACCCAGAGCTTGTCGAGAAGAGCCGAGCTTCCTTGGCTGCCGAGTTGACCGAGACCGAGCGTTTGGGTGCACTAGGGTTGGTGTTCCACCCTGCGAGCCATCGAGGCGCTGGGTTAGACGTTATATTTGACCAATTCGTGGAGGGCGTCAATCAAGTCATCGACAACGTGCCGGGCAAAGCCGTGCTGATGCTTGAGACCTCCGCCGGTTCCGGTGACCATATCGGGTCGAAGTTCGAGGAGCTGGGTCGCCTAATCAAAGCGATCGACAATCCTCGGGTTGCGATATGTTTCGACACGCAGCACGTTTGGGCGTCCGGCTACGACGTCGTCAGCAAAGACGGACTCGACGAAACTATGGAGGAGTTTGACCGCGAGATCGGACTTGACCTCTTGCGGTCGGTGCACGCCAACGACTCGATGCGAGATCGCGGCTCGTCGGTAGACCGCCATGACAACATCGGAAAGGGACTGATCGGCGTGGAAGGATTCTTGAACATAATGTCTCATGACGCGTTCGCTGATGTGCCGTTCTATTTGGAAGTGCCTGGCTACGAAAAAGGCGGTCCGGACAAACCCAACGTCGAAGCCTTGAAGGCGATCCGAGAACAAGCGTCTTCTTGACGCGCGGCCAACCTCAACGATGACATATAGAGTCTCGCCGGAGGAGTTCGACGGCATAGTCCTCAACGCGCTTGAGCTATTGGCTCCCGAATTTTACGAGCGTCTGCAGAGCGAAAACGTCGACATCGTGGTCGAACCTGAACCCTCGGCGAGCAAGCTCGACGAACTTGGCCTCGAATCGGATGAGACGCTGTTTGGGTTGTCGGAGGGAGTTTCTCTCGCGGAAGGCGGATCACACGCGTCAACGTTGCCGTCGAAAATCACCATCTTCCAAAGGCCTATCGAGGAGTCGGTGGATAGCCGTGAGGACCTCAACAAAGAGGTATTGAAAACCGTGTGGCACGAAGTGGGGCACTTCTTGGGTTTCGACGAAGACGAAGTCGCCGATATGGGTCTAGGTTGAGCAGCCGTTCAGGATCTTTCAGAGGCGAATAGGCCATCGTGCAAAACAACTGTACGTCCGTCGTAGGTAACGGTGGCCGACCGGAATGCTCGCAGAACTGCGATGAAGCGCAACATGCGCGAATCGTCTTCGTGGATCACAGATTGGTAGGCGGGTGCGCCCCAAAACGTGTGTTGCGAGCCGCGGAGGATCGTGCGTTCAAGTTCTGAGATCGCGCTGACGAATGTTTCCTCTGATCGCTCCAACAATGGTCGATTATCGCGGTCGACGAACCAGAGCGACATCGTCAACTCCCCGTCGTTGCCGTTTGAGACATCGGTTACCAGAAACGGCCCTTGCTGGTTCGAAAAAAGATTCTCGATTGGCTCGCCCGCAGCCGCGGATTCACGAACCGCCGCCTGCAGTGATCGGAACAGTGACGAGAGGTTGGATACCTTGAACGGTGGGTCGTGCAAGGTCAATGTGAGCTTTTCAGGTGTTGCCATCATCTCAACACCCTCATGTCTCCGACGCGCATGGTCACGTTGTCGCGGTCTAACTGTTCCAAGAGCGCGAGCGAATACTTCCGGCTCGTGCCGAGCAACTCCCGAACGTCGTTGATCGAAACCTCTTCATTGGTCTGGCAGAAGTCGACGATCTTGTTTCGCATCTCGTCAAACACCTCGGCGGCGAAAACAACCTCAGGGCCGGCGCTAACGACCTCGCGTCGGTCGGCAAGGACGCCAAGCAACTCGGTATCGATCTTGTTCCACGCGGGCGGAGAATAACGATGTTCACGCAGGACAACCATGAAACGGTCAGCCTCTTGCTGCTGTCCTGACGCAAACATGACTTCGTGGTCCGATAACCTTACCGTCGTTCCATCATGGGCGATTAAGCCATCACTGACGATGTTATCGACGATCGCATCGAATCCGCTCGCGGTCAGTCTCAGACGATTACGGAGTTCCTGCCGCGGCATCCCGCGTCGCAGGGGATATCTACTGTGGTATTCAGTCAACGCTTCAATCGCTTGAGCCCGCAACAATTCTTGGTTTGACTTCGTTGTGTAAAGAGGTTTCGCGCCCGCTGTTAGTCGGATCAAGTCTCCTGCTTCGGTCAATTCGGACACGTCCTTGTCGACGTCGGTAGACAACATGTGCGCGGCCTCGGCAATTTGACCACAGTTGGCGACAACAAGTTGACCTAAGGCATGGACGATGACATCCTGTGAACGGCCTTCGGACAAAATCTGTAGATGCTCGATGACCGACCGGTCTTTGCGTCGGTGGCGCGGAGCGTTGGTGATCAATGCGACACCGCCGCCCAGCGTGTCGTTGCTGTCACGGATCACGAACCGGTCGCCTTTGATTATTGGTCGAGGGTTACTCATCTTGATCTGAATCCAACCCGTTTCGCCAGCTTTCAACTCGTCGTGGGACAGCAGTCGCACAGTTGCGGGTTCTTCCCACGTGCCGCCGTAGAGAGTGACGTGGTGATTGTGTTTCACTGGACGTTTGGCATCGAATATCGATCTAAGCGAAGCGTCGAAAACCGTGGTGGTAGTGAACTGGCCGCGCTTAACGAGAGCTTCGCCGCGCTCTATCTCGGTGTGCGAAATACCGCTGATGCTGACCGCTACTCGTGTGCCCGGGATGGCGACATCGATCTGAGATTTGTGGCTCTGCAATCCGCGGATGCGTGCCGATTGGCCAGAGGGCAATAGCGCGACTTCGTCGCCGATCCTAAATTGGCCGCCATCCAACGTGCCAGTCACGACAGCGCCGAAACCGGCAACGCTGAATGCTCTGTCGATGAAGAGTCTTGGGCGTTCGTTGATGGTTCGCGTCGGTTTGCGTCTAGCAAAGTCAGCGATCATGCTACGCAGATCATCCATCCCCGCACCGGTCTCTGCTGAAACCGCGACCATCGGTGAGCCTTCGAGAGTGGTACCTTCCAGAATTTCCGATATTTCGATCTCGATCAGCTCGATCAATTCCGAGTCGGCGAGGTCGGATTTGGTGATTACGACGATTCCGTGGCTGACTTCGAGCAGGTCCAATATCGCCAGATGCTCGCGTGTCTGCGGCATCGGTCCTTCGTCACCGGCGACAATCAAAAGGGCGAGGTCGAAGCCCCCGGCGCCCATGAGCATCGTTTTGACGAAGCGCTCGTGTCCCGGCACATCAACGATGCTGACTTCGCTGCCGTCATCGAGTTCGAGCCACGCGAAACCGAGTTCGATGGTCATGCCGCGAGTTTTTTCGGCGCGGAGGCGATCCGGGTCGATGCCTGTCAGCTTTTCGATGAGCGTAGACTTGCCGTGATCTACGTGTCCTGCGGTTCCTGCGACGAACATTGCGGTGGGATTTGAACTCCTACGATATGCCGATAAGTATGGATTATCGGACGGATCGGCAAATCGTTCACCGAACAAACGCCATCGCGGATCAGGTCGCGCAGTCGGGCTTTCAACGTGGCAAATTTAGGCGTACGACCATAACCAGCGGGAATTCGCTCCAGAACACGCTTGACGGTGGCGATTTGGCCCGTGAATACGCCTCAGGCGGAAATCGGGGCTCTTCGAACCCAGTCAGAGCGAACCCTTGGCGAAGGAATACCCGCAGCAGTTCGCTGATTGGGCGATGGAAGTAACGATGCGGCTTCGGCTGGCCTTGTATTCCGATGCCGAGATACGCTCGGGTTCTTAGGTAGTCCGGCACCCAAACGGCGAAGCGTTCTTGGACTCCATCGGCGGTGAATTCGCGCTCCAGCGTGTTTCGAGTTCCATCTGAGTTGAAAACAGGATGAAGGACGCTGAAGACGAATCGACCGCCCGGTTTGAGCAATTGCGGTAGCGTTTCCGCCAATGGCGTGATGACCGCCATATCCATGAGTCCCATCGTGCATACCGCGACATCGTACGGTGCGCCGGGCAACGCCATCAAAGCCTCGGCATCGGCGGCGTTGGTGACCAAGAATTCGATTCGGTCTTCGTAACCTCTCGAACGCTGTTGTGCACGCTTTATGAAGCTCCTAGAGTGATCGACGGCAGTAATTTTGGCGCCGTGGTCAGCCATTCGCCGAGTAAAGCGTCCTGCACCGCAGGCAATGTCCAAGACGCGTTCGCCGGGTTCAAGGCCGAGCAAACGCTCCTGAGTCGGTTCGATTAGGTAATCCTGAGCAGTGTTCCCGTCACCGATTTTGTCGTCCCACCATCCCGAGATTTCGTCCCAAATCTCAACCGCTTCCTCGAGGAATTGAGGGAAATCGCCGCCGTCGCGTGCGGGTTCGTGTGCGCCTTGTTTACGCAAGTCTGTCTCGGTTTCAGTCGTCTGAGATGATGAACGATTCGAAGACGTTATTGCCGAGCAGTTTTCCTTGGCGCGTGAGGCGAATGCGGTCGCCATCGTCCTCGATCAATCCTGCTGAAGCAAGTGCGGCGATCTCTTGCCCGTAAACGCGGCTCATCGAAATTCCGAAGCGACGCTCGAACTCTGATTTCGCCATTCCCTCGGACAACCTCATGCCAAGCATCATTGTTTCCGACATCGACATGTCAGGAGAAGTAACTTCGACGAAATCGATGGCGACCACGCCTTCGTCGATCTGTGTGAAATCCGTTTCGTCGGATTCTTCGGCGGATCCGATGACGGCAATGTATCTACGTGGCGACTTCATGTTTGCGAATCGCCTGCCCATCATCGAAGAATGTGCTCCGGGCCCTACCCCGAGATAGGGTTGGTTCAGCCAGTACGCGAGATTGTGACGAGATCGGTAACTAGGTTTTGCCCAGTTGGATATCTCGTAGTGCTCGTATCCGGCGTGACTCAAGGCATCCATCGCCATCTCGTACATGTCAGCCGCCAGATCGTCGTCTGGTGTCGGCACTGTGCCACGTAGGACGTCTCGTTGCAGTGGTGTTCCAGGTTCGATTTGCAGTCCGTAAAGCGACAAGTGTTCGGTGCCAAGTTGGATCGCGCTCGACAGGGTGCGTTCCCAAACTTGGAGCGGTTGATTGGGCAAACCGAACATCAGGTCGATGTTTATGTTGTCGAAGCCTGCGGATCGCGCCGTCTCAACTGCTGATGCCGCCGCATCTGAAGTATGGCGGCGAGAAAGAGCGTGAAGAATACGGTCGTTGAACGACTGAACACCGATGCTGATGCGATTGAAACCCGCCTCCAACCACGCATCGGCTTTTTCGGCATTGATATCGTCAGGGTTGGCTTCCAACGTGATTTCCGCGCCGGGTGTGAGGTTCGTTGATTCACGCAGACGTTCTGACAGCAATGCAATCGATCCGCCGGGTAGGTAAGACGGAGTGCCGCCACCGAAGAAAACGGTTGTTACATTGGGATGGCCGAGCCGTTTGCCCCAAAGGCCGATCTCGGACGCTAACGCATCGACGAACGAAGGCATCAAAGATTCGATGCCTTCGTACGTGTTGAAGTCGCAGTAGTTGCATTTCGAAAGGCAAAACGGGATGTGGACGTAGACGGCGATCGGCTCGCTCAGGTCGTTCCCGGCGCGTGCGACACCGATGGTATCGGGCAAACTGAGAGGAGGGGGTGACAATTTTGCTAAGGTGCGCCTCCCAACGCAACTGTTGGCAGACGAAACGTGCCTAAGGCGGGGTCCAGAGTCCGCCAGACGACGGTTGGTTAGATCCGCCTGCCTGACTCGGTTGTTGACCAGCTGTGCGCTGTGCTTCTTCCATCATCTCACGGCGCGCCTCTTCCATCTTTGCTCGCAACCAACGTTCAAGTTGATCCAACTCAGGCGGCGAAACTATGAAACGCTCGATCCGGTCGGGGATCGGAAGTTGACCTGAGACCGCGAAGACGACAGCAGACTCGTCGTCGCCTATCGCATCGTTGAGTCGCGCTTGCAAATGGTCGTCGCGAGCGCCGGCAGCTTCGACTTGGCTTGAGTGCACCACGTTTCGCACCTTGTCGGACATCAAATTCTGCGATCCACATTGCCCCCAATCGATCAACTCGGTCAAAAGTTCGGTGTCTTCGAACTCTTCAATGACCGCGCCGCTTGCAATTAAGTTGCGTACGAGCTGGCTCGCCGCAGGATTGATCTGTTGCAACTGGACCAACGCGTCTTCGCCGCGGCCAGTAACTGTTTCGACGAATATGCGCTCAATTGCGCCAGACGTGATCGCTTGGCGATCGAGTTGCGCTTTTACAGCCGACCAGTAGTTCGACAGCATCGTGTCGTAGCCCTCGAGACCGGGGAAGGGTTGGACTAATCGGACGATGAATAGAGATCGGGTCATTGTTGTTTTGGTTCGTCGCTTAGGTTTCGTTTAACGAAGGAGTTTTTCTGGCTTGGTTAAACCGAGAAAAGGAAGTTGGCCATGTCGCCATCTACGAACGTGTAGTTTTTGCCTTGCTGCCTCAATACTCCCTGTTTTCGTGCTTCCACCATGCTACCGCAGCGCTCAAAATCGTCGTAGGCAACGACCTCGGCGCGAATAAAACCGCGCTCCATGTCGGAGTGGACCAAGCCTGCCGCCTCGGGGGCGCTAGAGCCAGCGCGGAAGTGCCATGCACGTACCTCGCGATCGGACGCGGTGTAAAACGTCTGCGTGTTCAGACATTTTAGGCATGCATCCATGAGCGTTTCGCTGCCGTCTTCGGCGATCCCCAGGTCGGCACGTAACTCATCCGCCTCAGCGTCGTCCATGCTTCTCAGCTCCTCTTCCAACGAGCCACAGATAGGGACGACCGTCGTATTTTCGTCGATAACGTTTGAACCGAGGTTTCCAATCGCTTGGAAACGGAGTTCGGCAGCATCGATCCCGATGTCATTTTCGCCGACGTTAACTGCGACGACGAATGGCAATCGGCTAAGCGCGAATGAACCAGAGATTGCGCGGGATGCAGATTCGTCGAGAGACAGTGACCGCAAGGGAGAACCATCTTCCAGTTGCGTTTGAATCTCTTTGAGCGCTTCGATGTTCGCCACCGCTTGGACACGTTCGGAAGATTTCAGCGCCGTCATGCCCGACTCGACGCGTTCGACACGCCTGTCGAGTAATTCGATGTCGGCGAACAGGATTTCGAACGTGAGTTTTTCGAGATCGCGCAGCCAATCGACTGATCCGTCCGGATGCGGCGTTGAAGGGTCTTCGAACTTGCGGACGACTAGGAGAAGCGCTTTAGCTTTTTGAAGAGAGTTAACCGTCTCACGGCTCAACACAGTGCCCGAAGAGTAGTCGACGGGCATATCCCAAAACGTCATTTCGGCACGGACCTTGCGGCGGCTCTTGAACGCTTCGTTGAGAAAATCGAGCCGCACATCCGGTTTCGCGCCGATGCCGATATTGGCCGACTTCGTTGCCCCGTAGAGACCTTTATCAGCTGACCCGCGCGTCATCGCGTTGAATACCGTTGTCTTCCCCGCGGCAGCGAGGCCGATTATTGCCGTGGACATTTGTTAACTGCTATCGAAATTGCTAGGTGACCAATATTCGATTATAGAAATCGGAGTTTCTCGCTCAATTGACCTCGTACACCGAAGCATCGATTAATCTGGATTCGACATGATCAGATTGATCCACGGCGATGACGAATTCTCCATCGCCAACTCGCTTGCGGCGCATCTGGCCGCCTTGGGGCCGCCGGAACTTCGGGCACCCAACGTTACCGTCTTCGAAGCGCCGAACGCCCGCATGGCGGATGTGTTCGCGGCGGTGCTCATATCACCGTTCCTCACTGACCGACGCGCGGTCGTTGTCAAAGGGATGCTTAAACCGATGGACACATCGGGCGAAAGGGTTCGCGCCGATTGGGAGTCGTTTGGTGAGAGGGTCTCTAGAGAGGCGATGCAGATAACCAACGACCTGATATTCGTCGAAAACGTGCGGCTCAAGCTGACGTCGAGGCCGCTGAAGGCGCTGACTTCCTTCGCCGAAGTGGAGACGTATTCAGTTCCAAGCAGACGCGATCGTATCGGTTGGATCCGCCAGCGTTTCGACTTTCATGGCGTGCAAGCATCGGCTAACGCGATCAGCCGTTTCAACGATATCGGCGGCGACGACGTCAGGCGGTTGGATAGTGAAATTCAGAAGCTCGCTCTATACGCAGACGGGCGGATGCTCCAACCGAAGGACATCGATCTGATGGTTGCCGACACGAGCCAGGACCGAATCTTCAACGTGATGGACGCGATCATTGAAGGGAGGCACAATCTTGCGATCGGCGGTGTGCAGAACCTCATCGCGAACGGTGAGTCGATTGAAGGCATATTCGCTTTGCTGACACGTCAGGTTCGCATCCTGATCGTCGCGGCCAATATGCTCGAGCGCCGCACGCCGAATCTCGAAATCGGGCGACGATTGCGCATCAACATGCCTTGGCTGCTAGACAAGACGTGCAAGCAAGCATCCCGTATCGGTTCGAATCGCTTGCGGGCGATGCATCTGCACATGTTGGAAGTGGACGTCGGAGCGAAAACTGGGCGCGTAGATCGTCGTCTGGCAGTCGAGATGTTGGTATCGGGCTTAATCGGAAGATGAAGAACAGTATGTTCGATAGAACCGGATCATATGGCCGGCATCGAGAAACTTTCTAATCTTCAAATTCGTATCCTAGATTCAGTGATGTTACTCAGAACCAAGATCCGCTTGACGCTGGCCGCGCTGCTTGTCGTGTCATTGACCGCCGCAATGTTGATTTCCGCATGCCAGCAACCCGAACCGACGCCGACTCCCACTCCGGTGCCGCCAACGCCGACGGAAGTCGTGATGCTGCCTCCGGTGAACACTGCGACGCCGCAGCCTGAGCTGACGCCGACTTCAACCGTGACACCGACCGCGTCTCCAGTACCGACGCCGGCGAGCCGGGAGACGGTGAGCATGTATTCAGCCGCTCATCGAACGCTCGACCGCGGTGAGTTCAAAGACGCCGAGCGTCGTTTTTCGACGATTGTCGAGATCGAGCCGGAATTTGCACGCGCATGGGCAGGGCGCGGACAAGCGCGCATGATGCAGGGCGAACTTGAGGATGCAATGGTTGACTATGACCGTGCCGTGTCGTTGCGACCCAACGTTGGATCAATCTACGGACAACGTGCAATGGTTCGTGTGTCGATGGGCGACTACGAGGGCGCGAAGAATGACTCTTTGCGAGCGCTCGAGTTGGATGATGAGCAGGTGAACGCACATCTGGTGTTGGGTCGTGTTAGAGCCGCCGAGAATGATTACGACGCGGCGTCTGAGCATTTCCGGACTGCGATAAGTTTGGCCCCTGAAGATGGTGGCGTTTACTGGTGGCGAGGTCGTTACCGCCGCGACGTGTTGCTCGACGGCGGCGCGGCATACGCGGACTTCAGTTACGCAATTGAGCTACAACCGGCGCAGGCGTCTTACTTCTTGGATCGCGGGATTCTATTGGCACGGGCAGCAAACTATGCGGAGGCCAAATACGACCTTGAAGAAGCGATATCACTGTCGCAAGATCCGAAACTACCGGGGATAATCGAGCGCGCCGAAGAATGGTTAGCCAATATCGAAGAACAGGCCCCGGGCATCGAACCTGTTGAGCCACCGCCCGCGCCATCGCCCGCAAACTGATCCCGCGGTGACCTCGGTTGTCGAGAATCACCTCAACCGACATACGTAAATCATCTCCTCGCTGTCCTCGTCCAATGGCGAGCCGTCGAAATCGCCGAACACTTCCACCGCGTAAAACGCCGCCTTTTCGAGCATCGCGATAACTTGATCGTTGTGCAGATAGCGGAACAGCACTTGCAACTCTTCGCGGTCGATCATTTCGCCATCGCGGTTCAACGTTTCGATAACTTGGGTGCACCGATTGATCTGTAGATATGTGTCGAAATCATTGGTTCCCGTTAAGACGTGCCGAACGCCGATTTCTTCGTCCTCAATGACACCCAGTAGAAACGTCTCGTCAGGATTTCCGTTTATCAAGTCGTCCGAAGGGTTGAAGAGGTTGAAGACGAGGGTGGCATCTGGAGCCATGTGATCCGCACAGCGTTTCAATGTTTCGATTTGGCGAGTTTCATCTGTAACTAAGGCCAAAGTATGCGCTGGAATGGTTACGAAATCGAAATTCTTTTTCTTGAGGTCCAACGTGGACATGTCGGCTTCAATAAGGGTCAACTTGCCAGCGAGTGGGGCACCGGCAGACTTTCGACGTGCACGCTCGAGCATGGGCAGGCTGAGGTCGACACCTGTTATGTCGTGTCCCATCGCCGCCGCGGGGATGGCAATCCGGCCCGTACCTACACCTAGCTCCAAGACGGTTCCGCCGCATCGATCAATGCCGTTCAGATAAAACTCCAACTCGCCTTCTGGCGCGGCTTCGTAGAAGATGTCGTAACGTTGTGCCCACCGAACGTAGTCCATCGTTTCTCCAATTGGATTCACTTCGTTTCGGATATCCTTGAGGGTTGCGTCAGGGATGGCTTAGCGCCGAGTTTGACGCGGACGTATCGGCACTACAAATCAAGTAAAACACGGGTTGTGATAGATTGCCCAAGTCACTAGCATCACGACAAGACAGACTAGGCACGGAGACCGCGTTCCTGACGTTGGCACGTGCCAGAGAACTAGAAGCCCAAGGTCGGCACATAGTTCACCTCGAGATCGGCGAGCCGGACTTCGACACTCCAGGTCACATAATCGATGCGGCAAAGAACGCCCTCGACAGTGGTTACACGCACTACGGCCCATCACCCGGGGAGATGCCGGTGCGCGAAGCCGTGGCGGCACACCAGACCGAACGGCAGGGTTACGAGATCGGCGCCGACCGAATCATTGTGACGCCGGGCGGCAAGCCGGTGATGTTCTTCTCGATACTCGCGCTCATTGAAGAGGGCGACGAGGTGATATATCCGAATCCGGGCTTCCCGATTTACGAGTCGATGATCAACTACGCGGGTGGGACCGCGGTGCCGATTCCGCTCGAAGAACGGTTCGATTTCTCGCTCGACGTCGACCGTTTGGAGGCGTTGGTCACCGATAACACAAAACTCATCATCGTCAACTCACCCAACAACCCATGCGGCAGCGTAATTTCCGACGAAGACTTGGAACGCATCGCGAAGATCGCTGTCGAGAATGATCTATTGGTGCTGTCGGATGAGATCTACAAGGACATGTACTACGAAGGTTCGCATACGTCGATCACGAGCTTCGACGACATGATCGACCGCACGATCATCTTGGACGGATTTTCGAAGAGCTACGCGATGACGGGGTGGCGGTTGGGCTACGGCGTGTTCCCAGAGTTCATGCTTGATGCAGTCACCAAGTTGATGACGAACAGCGTCTCTTGCACGTCGGTAGCGGTTCAGATGGCGGGAATAGCCGCGTTGCAAGGCTCACAGGATTCGGTTGCGGAGATGATGGACGAGTTCCGCATTCGCCGCGACTTGGTTGTCGACGGTTTGAACAACCTGCCCGGCGTGACTTGCCGAAATCCTGGCGGCGCTTTCTACACGTTCCCGAACATCAGCGGAACGGGGCTCGACAGCCGGACCTTCGCTGATCGGGCTATGGACGAGGCCGGTGTTGCACTACTCTCTGGCACCGCTTTCGGAGAGTACGGCAATGGCTACATCCGCATCTCTTTCGCCAACTCGCAAGACAACTTGCGATTGGCAATCGATCGCCTCGGCGAGATGTTGTCGTAACCGCTGAGAGCGTCTTTGCTCTTGAACCGTCCGGGAAGTTAATCTGGTATTTTTCCGGCGCCTCGCGGCGATGGTTTGGCTATGCTGACGTGGCACGCCTTCATCAAATCTCGCGTGTTTGCTTTGGCGATGACGCGCAACACGTGTGTTGTGTTTTTGCGAATCTGTTTTTGAACGGCTGAGACAACGGTTTCGGAACTTTCGTTCAACAGTCCCCAAAAAGGCGGCAGCTCCGATCGGGCGATGAGTCCTTGTGGCGCCATGATGTAGTGGAAGTCGGCGCAAGCCAAAAATGATGGGTCGTGAAACTTGGTGGAGAAATGCACTATCGCGCGTTCCTTGGCCGCCAATCGACTCGCCATTTCATCGTTTTCTCGGCGAGCGGATACATAGGCAGGACTTTGTCGCCAATCAGTGCCTTCTCCAGCGGTCTTGACAGCATGTTGGCGCGCGTCATCAAGGACCGTGGCGGTCAAATTGGCAGCATCTTTGAGCGCGGACATCTGCGCTACCGCACGTTTTCGGTCTACTTCCGACTTATCGTCACGTTTCAGGTCGCCCCGAGATGACTTAACTTCCACGATGTAAACGACGTTGTTTTTGCCGACGCCGACGAGATCTACGACGCGGCCGAACGGGCCTTCGAGCCTGACTTCCATTCCGATTGAACGACATCCCGCGTCTGCGTAGAGCCAACGCCAAGCAGCCCACTTTAACTGGTAAGTCAGATCTGTTTCGCCAGCAGATTTGAAGATGGAGGACGGCCCCGAGCCTTTCGCATCGGGATCACTACTAGGTTCGCGGCTTGAGTTTTCGCCCGTCATCGAGTTCACCTTGGACAAATGTCCGAAAAAAGTTTTCGGCGCACTTGTATATTACTAGAACCAGTGTGCTATCCTTGTAATCGAACAAAAGTTTCAACCGGCATTCCTCCGATGCCCAACACTTGGAGAGCAACATGACGATCATACGAGACGGACGAAACGCCCCTGCATCCAAACGGTTCGCGATTGTCGGAGTCGGCGGCGCCGGAGCCAAAACTTCGTCAGAACTGTCGAAAGTTCTGGGAAATCCCGACGACGTGATCGCCGTGGACCGAGACATGGATGATCTGCGCACAGTCAACGTCGTCAGGCGAACTACGATTGGCTATCCGATGTTCACCCGTGACGCCGACGAGTTTGACGATGCCGATTGTGTTGATACGAATGACCTGTTCCGGCTTAAGACGTTGATAGGCAAACCGCCGATAGTTTTCGTGATGGCTGGACTCGGCGGAACGACCACATTGGAACTGTTGCCGGCGGTGCTCCGAACTGCGATGTCGACTGGTGCTACGGTCCTTGCGATAGTTACCATGCCTTTCGCGTTCGAAGGTCGCACGCGTTCGAATACAGCCGGCATCGCTCTGGAGCGCGTTAAACGGACCGGATGCTCGCTTGCCTTGATCGACGCCGATAACGCGTTGCCCAACACGGCGATTGCGGGTGACCTCGCAGCAGAACTTTCAGCTGCGAAGGCCCGAGTGGTAATGAACGTACTCTCGGCATCGAGCGCCGAAACTTTCGGAACTTTGAACACCGCACCGGAGCTGCTCGATGCCGTCAAGTGCGGAGGTGAGACCTTCATCTCGTACGCGTCAGGCGAAGATGTCGCTGAAATTCGCAAAGTGGCACGTGAAGCCGTCAAGAACCCCATCACTTCCGGGTTGTTGCTAGGCGACGCGGACTTCGTGAGCGTAGTAGTTGCTGGGCCTCGAGACATGTCGATCAAGGCGCTCAACGCGGCGATTGCGATTGTGCAGCACGAGTTGTCTCACAACGCGGTGTTGTCGACATCTTTCGTTCCGAACGGCGATTCCGCGAAAGCGAATCGACTGCGTGTCAGCATCTTGGCCGGGATGCGCGCTCACGCGGAGAACGTTGGATCTGAATCGCCGTCTCGGGCAGATGCGGAACGTGGTTTCAGCCTTGTGGCTGCTGCGTCATCTGTCCCGGTTGCCGCTGAACCGGCAAGGGACGTCGTCGATGAACTATTCGGTGCGCCGGATTGGTTGATTGATCGACCTAGCAAAAATGTCCGCTTGCCAGCATTGCTCTAATCAGCCATATCGTGTGCTCACGTTCGGCAAAAGGTGAGCCACCAAATGGATCGGCAGGGAAGGGCGTTGGTTGTTGGCCACAGATCGCGTTCGCGCCGGGGTTTTGAAGCCTCCTTACCCAATCGGCGCCGTGATCGCACCAACATTGTCCCTTCCTGCCGAGTTTTTCTAATCCCCGACTTTGCCGGGCGCGGCTGGGTAGACGACGGTCAATTGCTGAGCGACGTTATGTGCGTACTTCAATTCTGAATCGTCTTGCGGCCGATATCCAAGCACGCGGCGTGCATTTTCCAGTGACCAGAACGCCCGGGTGTTTCCGCTGATGCCGTAGACGATGAGCCATGGAACTCCGTGCTCGTTCTCGATGTCAGGCGTTTCGATCGCTTTGGTGAAGAGTTGCCGGAGGTCGCGTTCGCTGAAGTGAGCGCCCAATCCGCGTTTGTATGTCGACTTGCCAGTACCACCATGCAAATCGTCGGCGTGGGCAAGCAACTCGTCGGCATCCGTCTCACGCGGATTGCCGATGCGTACCTGTACGACTTCCAGTTTCCGACCAAACGCGCCGCAAGCGTACGGATACGCAAGGAGTTCGTATGCCGCCTTCGCCCAACCATAGAAATTGTCTGAGAGCGGCAATTCGTTTTCGAAAACCATTTCTTTTTTGCGGTTGTGGATGAGCGCGTGTTCGTACCAATCGGCGGCGTGATTGGAACTCGCTACCACAACACGCTTGATGCCTGCGCCGTAAGCGCAGCGATAGACGTTGTTCGCCATCTGAACGTTTTCGTGCTCGGTTGCAAAGCGATCGATGTGGGGGACGTCGCTGCCATAAACGCCGCCGGGACTAGAGCGTTTGTACGCCAGATGAATTACGGCATCCTGTCCGGCGAAGTGGTCTTCGTATCCGGAACGGTCGGTGTCGATGAGATCCACAATGTGGACGCCGTTGACATGATTTCCGTCGCGGTCGGTATCAATTGCATCTATGAGCGTCAAGTCGTATCTTTGGCGATACTCCTTGAGCATTTGCGACGCGATATAGCCGCTGGCGCCAGTTATCAGTACTTTCAACTTGTCTGCCATGTAGATATCCTCCAAAACCGATTAGGGATGGATTGTGTTGGGTTCAATCTACTAAATCTTGCGTCCCAGCTGCGGGACGTTCCTCGGTTGACAGGGTGATCGCGTAAGTACCGACGAGGTGATCATGCAGGGCGCGGTGGTCTTGTCTCAGTATGAAGAGGTATCCAATATAGAAGATCAGCGTCGAAACAACCGTGGCGAGCGATCTAAAGAACGCTAACTGGATTCCGGGAATGTTGCCTTCGCTGTCGAGGACGTAGACGTTTAACGCACGTTTGCCGATTGTTGTGCCCCACATGCCCACAAGGACGGTGTTGTAGATCGTGGTCACGGTGAACGCGAGTAGCAAGCCCGCAAATACTTCAGCAATCGATTGTGTTGCCGCTGGCGCAGCACTTGTGCCGTCGGATTGCGAAATCTGGGTGTCTGAACCGAGCACCGGAGTAGCGGTGGGTAGGGCCGCCAACTCATCGCCTGCGTCGTCGATTTCGGCCGTGATTGCGTCAACGTCGATGTATGGGCGTCCGAGCAACAGCGGGAACAATAGGCTCAATATGATGATCGTTATCAAATTATCAATCAGATAGGCGATCAGCCGACGTCCGAAACCAGCGGGCGGACCGAAACGCGACAAAGCTTGGGGATGTCGCTCGTCGTCTGCATCTTCGGTTTCGGCGTAAAAAGGAGGCCGTTGGAACTCGCGGTCGATCGTCGGTTCTTCGATTTGGGGCGATTGTCCGTGCCAAGGGGGATCGGCCGTGTCAGCGGAATCAGAAACCACGTCTGACCACGCAGGTTCGGCATCGGATTTGGCTTCCGCAGAATACTGGCCGGTTTCGATCGGTTGCGGGCGCTGGATCGGGCGACCCGACATGATGGCGCGGAGATCGTCTTCTTGCGGTTGATTTGCCGACGGGCTCTCGGGCCCGTCTCGTTCATCCGCTTCATCGTGGTTTGTCGAATCACGCATACGTCAATTATGCGAAACATAAACACGGCACGTGCGACAATTGCGCTATATCTGTCCAACCATCAACCGCATTGGAGCACTCGTCATGGCCGCAACGCAACCCACCGCACCCTCCTACGCCGGAAAAGTGCGAGCCCCGGAGTTCCCGGATGGTCTCGAGTGGATCAACGCACGGAAACCGGTAAAGCTGTCCGATCTGCTCGGCAAGATAGTCATTCTCGATTTTTGGACCTACTGTTGAATTAACTGCATGCATTTACTTCCGCAGTTGCGGAAGCTGGAGAAGAAGTACGCTGACATGCTGTTCGTGATCGGCGTCCACTCGGCAAAGTTCGACACCGAGCGAGCGACTGAGAACGTCCGCGCCGCAGTGAGCCGATACAACGTCAACCATCCCGTCGTGAACGATGTCGAGTTGAAGGTGATGTCAGCTTTCGCTGCACGTGCATGGCCGACGCTGATGTTCATCGACCCGGAAGGCAAGGTTATTGGAAGGCACGAGGGCGAGTTTCAACTCGATGCGATGGATCGGGTACTTGCGGTGATGGTCGACGAGTTCGACCACGCGGGCGTGTTGAACCGTGGACCAGTTGCATTCGAATATGGCTCCGAGGCGGAAAGTCATGGGGCACTTTCATTCCCGGGCAAGATACGCGCCGCTGATGACGGCAACCTTTACATCGCCGATTCCAATCACCACCGGGTCATCGTCGCATCTGAAGATGGCAAAGTGAGCGACATAATCGGGAACGGCGAGAGCCCATTGGCGCTTGAGTCTTTCGAACCTCCGCCCGGCGTGTTGAATCCCATCGGGAGCGACTGGGGTTTCGATGACGCTTTGTTCGACAATCCCCAAGGGACGGCTCTCGACGGCGAGGTGCTGTACGTGGCGGATGCGGGAACTCACACGATTCAACGCGTGGATTTGTCATCGCGGACGGTTTCGGTAATCGCCGGCACGGGGGAACAGTCGCTCATCCGTCACACCGGCGGCGAGGCGATGGCGTTTCCTCTGAATTCTCCGTATGACCTCGAGTACGCCGACGGAATCCTCTACGTCGCGATGGCAGGCGCACACCAGCTTTGGCAGATGGATGTCGGTGCTGCCATGATTGAACCGTTCGCTGGTACTGGCGCCGAAAACATCGTTGATGGCGAGCGTTTGGAGGCATTGCTCGCGCAACCGTACGGTTTGGCGCTCGACGGCAACAATTTGTTCTTCGCCGATTCCGAAACCAGCGCGATCAGGGTCGCCAAGATCGGAGCCGGTGGCCGCGTTGTGACTCTTACGGGTACGGGCCTTTTCGAGTTCGGCGATCGGGATGGAATCGGAAAAGACGCGGTGTTACAGCATCCACAAGACGTGACGTGGGCGCCCGGCGCGGTCTACATCGCCGATTCATACAACCATAGGATCAAACGCATGGACTTGAACACGCTCCGAATCACAACGGTTGCAGGTGACGGAACGCAGGGCAGTGTCGATGGCGATGCTTTCAGCGCGAGCTTCGATGAACCGGCCGGTATTTCGTATCGCGACGGCATCGTTTATGTCGCTGACACGAACAACCACAGCGTTCGCAGACTCGATGTCGAGTCTGGCACCGTCGACACCATCGAACTTGTGGGAGCTTGAAAGGACTGACGTGCCGAATCGTTTAGCGCAAGAGACATCTCCGTATCTGCTCCAACACAAGGACAATCCCGTCGATTGGTATCCGTGGGGCGAGGAAGCGCTCTCGCTCGCGGGAACGCTCGACAAACCGATTTTCCTCAGCGTCGGCTACTCGGCGTGTCACTGGTGCCACGTCATGGAGCGGGAGTCGTTCGAAGATGCCGAGATCGCGGCGTTGATGAACGAGTTGTTCGTGAATATAAAGGTCGACCGCGAGGAGCGGCCGGACGTTGATTCGATCTACATGTCGGCGGTGCAGTCGATGACGGGTCATGGCGGCTGGCCGATGTCGGTGTTCCTTTCGCCAGACGGCGCGCCGTTTTATGGAGGGACGTACTTTCCGAACGAGGATCGAGGGGGGATGCCATCGTTTCCGCGCGTTTTGGCCGCGGTGGCTGAAGCGTATCGGGATCGAAGAGATGAAATTGCGAAGAGTGCGGCGCGAATCGTCAACACAATCTCGTCGCAAACGCGCGCACGGATGAGCATCGAGCCGATCGCGCAATCGATGTTTCACTCGGCGTATCGTCATTTGGCACCAGAGTTCGATTGGCAGAACGGTGGTATCGGACTACAACCCAAGTTTCCGCAACCGATGATGTACGAGTTCTTGCTGACGCATTCCAAGTTGCAGGGCAACGATCCCGCATATGACTTCGTCGATCTGACACTGACCAAGATGGCACGCGGCGGTATCTACGACCAGATTGGTGGCGGGTTCCATCGGTACTCAGTCGACTCAGTGTGGCTCGTACCTCACTTCGAGAAGATGCTGTACGACAACGCGCAGTTGGCGAGCCTCTATCTACACGCCTGGCAGCGAAGAGGAAATCCTGACTTCGCAAAGATAGTGGAGGAGACGCTCAACTACTTGGATCGCGAAATGCGGCACCGTCAGACCGGTGCGTTTTACTCGGCGACCGACGCTGACTCCGAGGGCGAAGAGGGCAAGTTCTTCGTTTGGCAAACTACCGAAATCGAGAAGGTGCTGGGCAGCGAACTCGGGCGGGTCGCGACGATGTATTGGGATGTGACGCGTTTCGGCAACTTCGAGGGACACAACATCCTATCTATGCATCGATCCGACGAATCGATCGCTACGGAACTCGGTATGTCTGTCGAGGAGCTGATGTCCAAGATCGGCGAGGCGAAGCGGTTGCTCTACGCTGAACGGCTCAACCGCGTCCCGCCGTTGACTGACGACAAGGTCATCACGTCATGGAACGCCTTAGCTTTGCGCGCTTTTGCGGAGGCTGGAGCGGCGTTAGGGCGGGAAGACTGGATTGAAGTTGCGGTTAGGAACGCGGAGTTCATCTTCGAACGATTAATTCGCAAGGATGGCCGTTTGATGCGTAGCTGCAAAGCTGATTCAGATTCGGTCGCGACTATCCCGGGTTTCTTGGAGGACTACGCGTATCTCGTGGACGCGTTGACTCATCTCTACGAAGCGACATTCGATGCTAGGTGGTTGGACCGGGCAGAGGAGATGTGCGACGCGATGGTCGAGCTTTTCTGGCACCCCGCCGATGGGGTGTTTTACGACACCGGATCGGATCAAGAGGCATTGATCGTAAGGCCGCGTGACACGTTCGACAACGCACAACCGAGCGGCGGATCGGCGGCGTCGACGGCGCTGCTGCGATGTTCGGAGTTCACTGGAAATGTGGATCTGGAGCGGGTCGGGGCCGCGAACCTGCGGACGGTCCGCGAGTTGATGGAGAGGGCACCATCCGCATTCGCGTGGTGGCTGCAGGCGGCCGAGTTCTATGCCAATCCGGTGAAACAGATCGTCATTGTCGGAGAAAAGGAACATCCGGCGACGATCGCGATGTTCCGAGAAGTAAGAAACGGTTTCAATCCCGACCGTATCGTTGGCCACTTGGATCCGGCGTACAGCGACGCCGCACGTGTTTCGCTCCCCCTATTTGAGGGCCGTAATATGATCGACGGATTGCCAACCGCGTACGTTTGTCGGAACTACGTGTGTGATTTGCCGGTCACCGATGTTGTTTCGCTCGGCGCTCAGTTAGAGAACGGCAACTGATAACAGCGACAACTGTTAAAATCGCAGGAGTAACGAAGTCCTTCGCAAACAGATGTCCGCGACCCCGATTGGTTGAATGCGCCGCAATCTTTGCGAATCAGCCAACAATCGCGAGTTCCCGATGCCCCGATACGACTATAAATGTGAAAACGGCCACGTTTTCGAGGAGACGCAGAGCTACTCGTCTGACCCAGTAGCCCAGTGCGGCGATTGCGGCACATCCGCAACCCGGATGATGTCGATTCCGATGGTGCTTTACAAAGGCTCAGGCTTCTACACCACCGACTATGGTCGAAACGGCTCCGCGTCTAGGTCCAAGACCGATTCGAACGGTGAATCGTCCGATTCCGGTTCTAAATCCAAAGAAAAGACCAAGAGCAAATCTTCATCATCCGATTCTTCCGACTGATTCGAGTGGCAACAGTTGCGCTTCGTAATCCAACGCTCGACCGGAGCCAAAGTAACCGTCGATGGTGAAACGACGGGAGAGATCGAAAAGGGCTTGGTGATACTCGTCGGCGTTACACACGACGACGAGCAGGCCGACATCGATTATCTGGCCAATAAGACGGTCAATCTTCGGATATTCAGTGCCGTCGATGGGACCTCCGGGTTCGACCAGTCGCTGTTAGATGTCGGTGGAGCGGTGCTTCTGATCAGCCAATTCACTCTGTTCGCAGACACCCGCAAGGGGCGTAGGCCAGGATTCACGGCGTCTGCTCCGGGCGAAGTTGCGAGCCCGATGTTTGAAAAGGTAGCCGAAGCGTTCGATTCCGCTGGTGTCGACGTCCAACTCGGAGTGTTCGGGGCGATGATGCACGTTGAACTCGTCAACGAAGGCCCGGCGACGTTCATCCTCGATTCGACGGATCGCCACCGGGGTCGACGACAGGGTTAATAGCGCTCAGTCGACGCTGAAGTCCAGCGAAATGTCTAGGGCGTCCGGCGAATGGGTCAGCTCGCCGACGGAGATGATATCGACGCCGGTCTCGGCGACTTGTCGGACGGTCGCGAGGGTTACGTTGCCGGATGCTTCCAACAGCGCTTGACCGACACGACGATCGACGGCGCTACGCATGGCGTCGGGACGCATGTTGTCAAGCATGACGATGCCAGCGCCGGCGTTCATGGCATCTACGGCATCGTCGACGGTTTCGACTTCGATTTCGATCTTGATGGAAAAGGGGGCATGTGCCTTGGCGTGCCGGACCACGTCACCGATCGACATTCCTTGTGACTTCATCGCGGCGATGTGGTTGTCTTTGATGAGGATGCAGTCGGCGAGGGACATTCGGTGATTGCCGCCGCCACCCATCAAGACGCTGTATTTGTCGAGGATCCGGAGGCCGGGGACGGTTTTGCGGGTATCGACAACTGATGCGTTGGTGCCTCGGACAGTGGCGACGTATCGTGATGTGAGAGTTGCGATGCCGCTCATGCGTTGGAGGAGGTTGAGGGCGGTACGTTCGGCACTCAGGATCGCGGCAGCTTTGCCCGATACGGAGGCAATTCTCATCCCCATTTCAACTGGTTGACCGTCATCGAGACAGGCGACGAATTCGGATCGCGGGTCGAGGGCATTGAACGCTTCTTCGGCGACTGAGATGCCAGCGATGATGCCGGATTGTTTGGCGACTAGATGCGCGGAGGCGCAGATGTCGGAGTTGCCGATGGTGGCGGCTGTGGTGGCGTCGTTGTATGCGCAGTCTTCTTCAAGCGCGGATTGGACGACGCTTCGGACGTGATGGCGCGAGAGGGGCATGCCCCGGTGCCTCAGCTTTCCTTGGCCTCAGCCTTGTTGGGCGAGGAACTCTTCAAGCACTTCGTCGGGAAAGTCGGCGTTGGTGAAGACCTTGGCGACGTCGTCGAGTTCTTCGAGTTCGTCAAGGAGGCGAAGGGTCTGAAGTGCTTGCGATTTTTCGAGGCTGACGGTGTTGTTTGGGACCATGGCCAACTCGGCGTTTTCGATGCGCACGTCGTTTAGCGATTCGAGTTCGGTTTTGGCGCGGGCGAATTCGTTGAAAGCGAAGGTGACGCTGATGAGGTCTTTCTCGATTTCAACGTCTTCGGCTCCGATGTCCATGACTTCGAGGGCGACCTCTTCAGGGTCGGCACCTTCGACCTCTAGGGTGACGAGGCCTTTTTGCTCGAAGTTCCACGAGACGGCTCCGTTGGCCGCGAGGTTGCCGCCGCCGCGCGTGACCTTTGAGCGGATGCCGGATGCGGCGCGATTGCGGTTGTCGGTGAGGGTTTGGATTATGAAACCCGTTCCGCCGGGTCCGTACGCCTCGTAGGTGAGTTCCTCGAGAGCGTTGCCGTCGGCACCTTTGCCGGCGCCTTTGGCTACGGCGCGCTCGATGGTGTCTTTCGGCATGTTCTGAGACTTGGCATTGTCGATAGCCAATCTCAGGCGGAAATTCATGTCGGGGTCGTCTGAACCCTCTCTGGAGGCGACGGTGATTTCGCGCGTGAGTTTGGTGAAGAGCTGGCCGCGCTTGGCGTCGGCGGCACCCTTCTTGTGCTTGATGGTGCTCCACTTAGAATGGCCTGACATTTAAGCCCTCCTTTCCGATGAAGCCGTGTCGACCGCGTGCGACGCGCGGTCTATTCGACGTCGATGCCGGCTCGCATGTTTGATTTAGTTGCAGCGACTCGGAGCAGCGATTGCATGGCGTGGACGACTCTGCCGCGCCGCCCGATGACCTTGCCTTTGTCGTCATCAGCTACTTTGAGGTTGATGTTGAGACGTCCGTCGCTCCATCCGGATCGAACTTGGACCGCGTCCGCGTCGTCAACTAAGACCCTTGCGATATAGCCGATCATATCGCGCATTTCGGATTCGCCCTCGATTTCGCCGCCGTCGTCGTCGTACGATGTGGATTCTTCTTCGGCGGTATCGTAGACCGCTTCGGTTTCGGTATCGTCGGCATCGTCTTCGTAGACCGCTTCGGTTTCGGTATCGTCGGCATCGTCTTCGTAGACCGCTTCGGTTTCGTTGCCGTCGGCATCGTCTTCGTAGACCGCTTCGGTTTCGTTGCCGTCGGCATCGTCTTCGTAGACCGCTTCGGTTTCGGCATCGTCTTCGGCGACCGCTTCGGTTTCGTTGTCTTCGGCATCGTCTTCGGCGACCGCTTCGGTTTCGGTTTCGACTACGGTTTCTTCGACGGGATCATCGGTGGCAACCGCTTCGACTACGGTTTCTTCGTCGGCGGTTTCAGCGTCAGCGAACTCGGTGACTTCGGATTGGCGTTCTTGTTCAGGCATCTTCCGTGACCTTGACCTTTACCTTGTCGAGGATTCCCTTGGCCTTGAGCATTCGTTCAACCGGCTCAGACGGCTGAGCGCCTTTGCGGAGCCATTCGAGCGTTTTCTCTTCGTCGAAATCTATCTGCGGCGGGTCGGGGAACGGGTCGTAGAAGCCGACCTGTTCGATGTATCTGCCGGCTGCGGAATTGCGTTGGTTAGCGATGACGATGCGGTAGTACGGTCGGCCGCGAGCGCCGATTCTCTTGAGTCTGATTCGGACCATGTGTCTCCAAGCGATGCTGGGATCGGATGTGTGCTGTCTGTGCGCCGACTCGATTGGGCGCAGTGCTAAGTTCGATTTTATCGCACGATGGGGATACGGACAAAAAGGGGTGATATATGAAGCAGACCGGATGGCGAATTTCCGAGGCCGGCAAGTCGTTAACTTCGGTCTGCTGGCAGCGGTTCAACCCTTTGGATGTCGGGGACGAGGTCGAAGTCTCTGTCGTAGCTGATGATTTCGGTGATGCCTTCGTGTTGCATGTGGGCGAACGCCAAAGCGTCTTCGAAGTCAAAGCTACGGTGTTCGGCATAGATGTTGAGGGCATTTATGTAGATATGTTTTTGGGGCAGTCTGAGGCCGCGTATCGCGATTATCGGTGTTAGGCGCGACCTGATTTCGTCGTGAGTGAGTTTGTAGGGAGCTCGTTTGGAGGACAGGACGTAGACGACTTCGGTGATGATGGCTTCGCACGTCAGGAGTGTTTCTACTCCGCGGCTCGCTCGTTGAAGTAGCTGGTAGCAGGCTTCGGCTTTTTCTTCGTCGTCTCTGGTGAGGAATCTGATGATTACGTTGGTGTCGAGGAACTTCATGATTCTGAGAGATGACGGGCGGTCTTTTCGGCCTTTTCATCTTTGGCGCTGCGGATGATTTCCTCGAGGTTTCGATCGCTGGGTGCGGCCGTGACTGAACCGTAGGCGGTTTCCAGGTTGAACGCGGCGGAGAGTCGAACTTCGCCACCGTCTTCGATGGTGAATGCGACCTTGTCTCGAGGTTTGATGCCAAGCGAGCGACGCACTTCAGCGGGGATGGTCACTTGGTTGCGTTGTGTGGTGGTCGCAGTAAGTTGTTTCATGGTGTGGCCGGGGAACGAGATTCGACGGAATGTATTTTCAGGTTAACAGTGAATCGAACGTTGTGCATGAAGATATAGAAATACAATGTAAATACGATTATGCATTGTAAGATTCGTGATGCAGTTGCGGGCGGGGGCGTTAAGCGGGAAATCGAGGCTGTGGTAGGAATATGTTTTGCTAGGCTTGGATTCACGTGGTTTCAACGTATGCGAAACGGGGGTCCTCGGAGTGCGCGTAACAGTTCTGTTTTTTGCGGGAGCTCGGGAGCGGGTTGGTACTGGGCGTGTCGAGGTGGATGTTGCGGATGGGGCGAGTCTGGGCGATGCGGTTGACGGTGCGGTCGATCGGGCGGTTGATGGGGCGGGTGTTGAGTACCGGTTGCCTGACAACGTGATGCTGGCTCGGAACGGCGCGTATGCTGATCGATCGACTGTCTTGAGCGATGGGGATGAGGTGGCGGTTATTCCTCCGGTTAGTGGGGGACAGGTCAGTTGTGGATCGGAACGCGTTTGGGTTACGGGGGAGGCAATTGATGGAGATGAGGTCGTGGCTTTGGTGGGGTCGGCTCGGGATGGTGCGGTCGTTGTTTTTCATGGGGTTACGCGAGATCACAATGAGGGGCGTCGTGTGTTGTGGTTGGAGTACGAGGCGTATTCACCGATGGCGGAGGATGTGATGTCGCAGATTATTGGTGAGATGCGGGAGAAATGGGAGATTGGTGATGTTGCGGTTTGTCACCGGACGGGTCGGGTCGATATTGGACAGACGAGCATGGTGTTGGCGGTGAGTGCGGCGCATCGGCGTCCGGCGTTTGAGTCGTCGCTGTACTTCATCGACCGGTTGAAGGAGGTGGTGCCGATTTGGAAGAAGGAGTATTTCAAGGGTGGCGAGGTCTGGATTGGTGAGACGCCGGGGTAAGGGGAGTGGGAGTTTGATGGCGGTTTGGATTCGTGCGTCCCCTCCTGTCTCGCTTCGCTCGTCCGCGTCCCCTTCGCTTTGCGAGGGGAAGGGGTGGGTTGGTGTATCAGGATGTGGGGTTATAGTCTGGAGATTGCTCTGAAAATCCAAATTGCGCTGGGCGGTTTTTTCGTCTGGTGTGTCAAACCATCCGGGCATTGTTTTTGCGCCTGGTGAATCGTGCTGATGGCCCTAACTGAAACAGCTGTAGATAATGTCGTGCAGGTGACCGATCTGGTCAAGATGTACGACGATTTGTGCGCCGTGGATGGAATCAGTTTTTCGGTTAAGCGGGGGGAGACGTTTGGGTTGCTGGGTCCGAATGGTGCTGGGAAGACGACTACGATGCGGATGATGGCTGGGCTTTCGCCGGCTACTTCGGGGTCGATATTTGTTGCCGGGTTGGATGTAACTAGGTCGGGTAGAGATGTGCGGAACGAGATCGGGGTGGTGACGCAGCATGATGGGTTGGACAATTCGTTGGTGGTGCACCGGAACCTGGAGTTGCACGGGTATTTGGCCGGGTTGTCGTACAAGGACGCCAAGGCTCGGACGAAGGAGGTGTTGGGTTTCTTCAACCTTGAATCGCGCGCGGATGCGAGCATTCATGCTCTGTCGGGCGGGATGAAGCGGCGGTTGGCGATCGCGCGGGCGATGATGTCGAGTCCGCAGTTGCTGGTGATGGACGAGCCGACCACGGGACTGGACCCGCAGAGTCGGAACCGGGTTTGGGAGCAGTTAGGGGCGTTGAAGGAGGCGGGGGTGACGATCATCATGTCGACGCACTACATGATCGAGGCGGAGACGCTTTGCGACCGTTTGGCGATTATGGACCACGGAAACATCCTCGACATTGGGCCGCCTGCCGAGGTGGTGCAGCATCATGTTGGTGCGGAGGTGGCGGTCCTCAACTTGAGCGAGGATGCGACGCGAGAGGAACGGGCGTCTTTGAGACGTCGGCTGGAGGAGGAGAAGCGGAACTACAGTGAGGTCGGTCCGCGGATCTTAGTAACGGCGCCGCGTGATACCAAACCGGATGTTTCGACGCTTATCGGGTTGGCGAGGATGCGCGTGACTTATCGTCCGGCGCACTTGGAGGACGTCTTCTTGGTGCTTACGGGCAAGGAGATGAGGGACGAATGAGCACGGAGGTCGCATTCTTTACTCAGACGCGGGCGGAGCTCAAGACGATTGCGGGGATTCGCTTTCGGAGTATCTCGGCGTTGTGGTTGCGGCACTGGTTCGCATTCATTCGGTTCTGGAAGTACGCTGTGGCGTTCATGTTCATCGAGCCAGTGGTGATGATGATCGGCGTTGGCGTCGGCATCGGGCGATTGGTGCCAACGGTACCGGGCACCGACATACCGTATCCGGAGTTCGTTGCGCCGGGAATCATCGTAGGGAGTGCGATGTTCGTGCCGATGGTTGAATGTTCGATGGGCGTTTACAACCGGATGGAGGCGCAGCTTTACGACACTCAGCTGACGACGCCGTTGTCGGTGTTCGAGGTGTTGATTGCGGATATTTCGTTCGGTGTAACCCGAGCGTTGATCAGCATGGTGTCGATCACGACGATCGCCTTGGTTTTTGGGTGGATTAACGAATGGACAGTGGTGTTCGTGATAATTCCGGTGTTGTTGGTGTCGGTGTTGTTTGGGGGAGTCGGGTTCTTGTTCTCGTCAACGGCGCCGCACGTGGCGTTCGTGACGCTGGTGTTCACGGTTGTGGGGACGCCAATGTTCATGTTCGGCGGTATTTTCTACCCGTTCTCGGTTTTGCCGTCGTGGGCGCAGACGATATCGAACTTTATTCCGTTGGCGCCGGCTGTGAACTTAAGCCGGGCATTTGCCACGAACAACATAACGGGCGAACTAGTGTGGGACTTTTTGTTCCTGGTCGGAATGATCGCGGTGGTGCTGCCATTGGCGTATGTCTTATTGCGTCGCAAGCTGATCTCTTGAGAGTTGGGGCATCCCCCGCTCGCTTCGCCGGGCGAAAGGAGCGCGGGGTTAGAATGGGGTTATCTAGTAGCGGAGGGTTCGCATAGAGGCCTAGTGCGCCCGCCTGCTAAGCGGGTTGGGGGTGTTGAGCCCCCTCGCGGGTTCGAATCCCGCACCCTCCGCCATCCTGCTATCCCGTAAAACTCAGCACGGGAGGCGGATTCTCGATATCTTCTTCGCAGAGATTGTGGATTCGTGGTTGACGCGTCAACATCGGGCTGGGCGGATATCCAGTTGTGACGCTTGCAGCCGTGCGTAGCTCGATAACGCCAGAGCCGCAATCGCCGGGCGCAATCCGCGTGCCGAACGTGTGTCTTCGATAGTCGCTAACTTCATTGAAACCTCCAAAGCAGTCATAGCGATTAAGTCGGGAAGTTGGCGAGACGACGGCAAAAGCGCCAAACAGTGGGCGGGCGAGTCTTAGCGACTCTGTAGTGCCGGAAATCGGTAACGCGAGAGTTTCCGACATCACCGCGGGTGACGTAATGAGGGTTTTGAAGCCGATCTTGAATGACAAAGCGGAAACGGCCCGTCGAGTGAGACACCGGATATCAACGGTCATGGATTGCCAGGTCGATCCTTCCCAACATGGATGTTGCCCACGCTCGCGCCCAGATGCCGAACGGGAACGGCGAGAAGGAGGGTCCGCTTTCGGCTCATGCCAGTTCGTCGTCGTCCAGCAGGCCGCTGCGCGCCGCCCAAACCCCTAGCTCCTGCCTGGTACCCAGGCCCAGCTTGCGCTGTATGGCGTAGACCGCGTTTCTGACCGTCATGGGGTTGTTGCCCCGCACCTCGGCAATCTCCGCATACGACCTGCCTTGGGCGAACTTCTTGAGTATCTCGCGCTCGCGTGCGGTCAGACGGTCAAGCCCGCTCGGCGGAACCGGGCTGGGACCGTCGGAAATGCCCGCGAAAAACCGCCTCGCCGCCTCTCCCTGGACACGGAACTCCCCGTGCGCGACCTCCCTGACTGCGGACAAAAGCATATCCTTGCCGGAATACTTTTGAAGATACCCGGATGCCCCTGCGTTCACCGATTGCGCGATTGCGCCTTGGTTGTTGGACGCGGTCAACATGAGGACCCGCGTGTCCGGCATGGCGGCCGTTATTTCACGGCAGGCTTCGATTCCGTTCTTCTCGGGAAGCAGAATGTCCATGATCACTACGTCCGGTTTCAGCTCCCGGACTTTAATCACCGCTTCCTCCCCGTCGCCCGCTTGTCCGATGACATCGAATTCGCCCGAGCGCTCCAGCACCTCCGCGATCCCCTCCCGCACGATGACGTGGTCGTCGACTATCATCACGCTGATTTTTGTTTCTGCGGACACCTATGAGCCTCCTGGATTCTGCTCGTAGGGCACTGATTCGTATGCCACGGAGCAACTGACGGTCGTTCCGCCGCCGTTGGATTCCACTTCCAGTTTACCGCTCATGCGCTCCGCGTCGATCCTCATGTTCCTGAAGCCGTAGCCGTGGGTGGCGTAGTCTTCCGGCAGACCGGACCCGTCGTCGAACACTGACATTCTAAGACCGTCCGACCCGAAGTCGAGCGTGATCGTGACGGTGTCTGCGCCGGAATGTCGAAGAGCGTTGGTCAGAGCGTTGTGGGCGATGGAGAAGAGCAGGCTTCGCGTGATGGCGGACAGCTGCGGCTCGGTTCCGTGCAGCACCAGCTTCGCCGGAATCGACGTGATCGTGGTGAAGGTGTCGGCATGGTCCTCGAGGACTTCGCTCAGCCTGCCGTCGCTGAACAGCGGCCCGCCGTCTATCGGATGTCTGAGCGCCCACATCGTCGATCTGGACATCTCCCACATCGCCTCCAGCTTGCTGACGAGTTCGGGGTCGGCATCCGCCATCTCGATCGCCTCCTCGAGGCCCAGCCCGAGGGTGTACGCCGATTGCGCCGTGGTGTCGTGGATCGTCTGCGACATCTCGATGCGCTGACGATTCAACTCCCGCTCCCTTGCGGCCGCCGCCAGTCTCCGCGTCCGTTCGAATCTCGTGATCAGATTGACCGACACTGCCACCGAGAACAGCGTCAGTAGCCTGTAGAACAGCTCCTTCTCCTCCTGCTGGCCGAACACGATGCCGTCTCCCACCGTCAGGCACAGGAACACATAGATCGCGGCCAGCATCGTCGTCCAAAGGAGCACCAGGTGGGTCGATGTGAAGACCCAGGCGAAAAGCGCGACCGCAAGATAGTACATGCCAAAGTAGCGGCTGTCGAATCCGCCGGACATCGACATCGTGAACGCGAGCGCGGCGGCGTCAATCGCGCTCAAGGCGAGCAGCAAACGCACATCCACCTTTCCGTCGGCGCGCATTTTCCGCAGGACATAGGCATGCGGGGCCATGAGTCCCAACGCGTAGACCGAGTTGAGAATGTGGCTGAGAGACCAGTATTCGACCCGATAGCTGGCCTCGACGAGGGCCCCGGTAACAAAGATCCAACGGAGCCAGATCGACACCGTCGCCGCGTATCGAAGTTCCTCCGGGTTCTCTCCGCCGAAGCTCCAGATGCGCTGCGCAATGCTTCGCGCGGATATTTTCGACAGGTTCATTCGCGGTCTTCACGCCATGATGGCTATGCAGCGTCTGTGTGCATTGTGTCGGATTCAAATGCAATTTGCATCAGTCAATGTGAATGCGATGTCATCGCGTGCACGACGCCTTTGACTTAAATATACACGTAGTAAATGAACTACAAATCTGGCTGGAACGTTGTATTATGCTGCAACTCTTGGTCGATAGCCGAAACGCCTGAAACAGCATGAATCGCTCAACCTCGAAAGATACGCCGAGTAAAGAACGGTCGAATATGCGCCACATGCTCGCGAATGCGTTCGACGCGTCGGTTGCCGCGGTGGTGCCGTTCTTAGCCGTCGCAGAGTGGCGGAGCATCTATACGTCCCGCGGGTTGGATCACCGAGTGCTTTGCCAACGCTTCACTTCGCCAAGTCGGGCAGGTTCATTCAGCGTCTTCGAGCCATGCAGTATGCGTTGCCCTGAAGTGTTTTTGTGGAGGATGTTGACGCGCGTTGCATCGCCTGATATGGATAATATGACATGCGTTAACGAGTCTTGGTTGTCTTATTGACATGTACGTTTTGTACTGTGAATCTGGTTTTTTCGGTAAACGATATGTTTTGAAATGTACACCGTATGGAATCAAAAGGACTGCACCAGTAAAAGCAAATATGTGACTGGTGAGGATGGTGCTGACGGCTTTGTCTCGTCCATCGTGCAGGCATTGAAAAGAGAAAGGCGGGTTACAGACGGTTCGGTTTGAGCACTTGAAACGGCAATTGTCCCCAGTAAGGGCATGCTTAAACGGTTAACCAATGTGCAACAAGGAGGTCAGGGAAATGAGAGTCACCAAGAGGCTAAGAACTGCGTTTATCAACAGGAAATCTTGGATGGGGCCAACAGTTTTGACGCTGCTTGCAGCGGCAATCGCATTTCTACTGGTTATCTCAAGCCTGCCTGACGATTCCGCGGTTTCGGCTCAGAGACGTTACGTTTACACGATTGATGTCGTGACGCTCACGAGCCTGGAGCATGGGACGCTGTTCGTGACGTACAACAAGGCGCAAAGCGCCCGCGAAGCGACGGGGTACCGCATCAATTTCGCGCCCGATCAGGAGCCTTTCCCGGGCTCGGATTCCGAAACCGGCAACCATTACGCGACCGGACTTTACGCCAAGTTGACGGGATTGACGCCCGGTGTCGTCTACGACGTCAGGGTCAAAGCACACTTTGTAATCGTGAGAGAAAGGGCCGTGGAGGATCAGGTATATACATCCACGAGTGAGGTGTGGGGTCCTTGGTCCGACGTCGTGAGTCTGCGGGTCCAAGACGACACCGCCCCAACAACGCCGACGCCGACGCCGACGATCACCTCGACGCCTACCGTCTCGCCCACAGTTTCCCCGACGGACGGCGTGGCTGATCTGTCGCTCTCCAGCGACTTCCCGGGCGAAATCGTCGCCGTATGGACCGCGCCCAGCGAGGCGCCCGCAAATTATCGAGTGACTTGGGCGAAGGTCGACGAAGACTATCCATCGTGGACGGACGCGTCGATGAACGCATACCCCACGAAAACGACGCACAAGATCACTGCGCTCGAGCCGGGCACTGAGTACAAGGTTTCGGTTCTTGCCTCCTACAGCGGTCGTTCCGGTGCTTGGTCCGAGCAGAGAGCCAGGGTCATCGATGACTTTCCGACAACGACACCCACTGCGACGCCCACTGTGACGCCTACCGCCACGCCCACAGTGTCCCCCACCGACGGCGTGGCAAATCTGAGGATCTACAGTTCCTAACCCGGCCAAATCGCCGCCGCATGGACCGCGCCCAACGACGTGCCCAACGACTACCGAGTGACTTGGACGAAAGCCGACGAGGAATATGCATCGTGGACGGACGCGTCTAAGAACGCATCCACCACATCGACCACGCTCATCATCACTGGTCTGGAGGGGGGCGCGGAGTACAAGGTTCGGGTTCGAACTCGCTACGATGGCCGTTCGGGCGCTTGGAGCGAGAGCCGGGCTACGGTTCTGTCGCCGGCATCAGCGGTGACGGAGCAAGTGGCCACCGAGGGCGCAGTACTAGTCGCCAACATCTCCACTAACGATCATAATTCCGTATGGGAGTGGAACCGATCAAACAGAGCCGCGCTGCAGTTCCAGACCGGCCAATTCTCAGGGGCCAAGCAACTCAATTCCGCGGTTTTGCGCGTTGCCGTCAATGCACGGAACGGTTGGAACCCCGGTGGGATGACTTTGTCTCTCTACAGTTCCAAAACGGATGGCAGCGGACCAGACTCGGAATTGGCTGAGTTCACCACTCCGTCATTCTCGGAGTCGGGCTACTATCGATTCAGACTGACCACGCCGTACACCCTCGCAAGTCAAACTAAATACTTCCTAGTCATCCAACCACCAGCCTCCTCTGAGATTGCTTTGGGATTTAAACGTGGTACCGTCGCTGAGGATTCGACAGGGTTGACCGGGTGGACGCTCGGAAATACGGCCCTGTGGCAACCAAAAACCGCCGATATAGATGCAGCGTGGCCTAACTCGATTGCAAATATCCCACGTGTTCAACTCGAGGGGTCGTTACCCCCACCCACGCCCACGCCCACGCCGACACCTACCCCGACGCCGACACCTACCCCTACCCCTACCCCGACACCGACACCCGCCACGCAATTAGGCGGTCGCGGCGAGTCTGACCCGCCGACTACCCCGACGCCGACGCCGACAATCACCCCGACGCCTACCCCCGCGCCCACAGTCTCCGCTACGGACGGCGTCCGGAGTCTGGCCCTTGCGAGTTTTGACGAAGGTCAAATCACCGCGATATGGATCGCGCCCGACAGCGCGCCGCTGGACTACCGCGTCGTTTGGGCGAAGGCTGACGAGGACTATCCGTCGTGGACCGAGACGTCGAAGAACGCATACCCGACGACGACCACACACACGATTACAGGTCTGGAGCCGGGCGCGGAGTACAAGGTTCGGGTCCGAGCGCGCTACGACGGTCGTTCAGGCGCTTGGAACGAGCTGAGGGCCACGGTTTACCAAGCCCCTGCCGAGCCGGTGACCCAGCTGCAAAAAACAGATCTGGGGGCCAGAAATGCGCCGACTGGACCGTCGAACGTCCACGCCGTTGTTTCCCACTCCAAGGTGGAACTTTACTGGGATGGCTACTCGCACAACACCTTCGACGGCTTCCGGATACGTCGCGGTCCGGTGGGCGGCTCGCTCACCGTCATCGAAAACGACGTCGACGCGACAACCTACACCGACCGGACCGTCGCGGCGAACACCGCATACACATACTCCATTCAGGCGGTGTTGAGACACACCGAGGACAGTCGAGAAACGGAAGTCTTGGCCACGACGCTCGGAGCACCGCCGCCGCCGCCGGCTACATCTACACCCACGCCTACTCCCACCCCGCATCCCACCAACTCGGACGGCGATTACCTCATGCCTTTGGGACTGCGATTCAAGGGAAGGGTGACGGAAGACGGTCAACCGTTCTACTTCTCGACTCGACTCGAGGCGAACGAGACGTACCGAATCTCGCTGAGGGACTCCGGGGCCAACTCGGCCGGACACAACCACGTCTCGGGCGGGCCAGCGGCGGTGGCATTCACCGTTCCCTATTCCCACGACAGTCTCATCGAACCTGCGGACCACGTCCATCGGGAAGGCGAAGGGGTTAGTTATTTCCGGGAGTTCAGCCACGACCACAACGGCGACGGGAGATACCACTTCCATCCACCTGACGAGATTTCCAATCACGACCACTCGATGAGTCACCACGACCACTCGAAGAACGTCATCGTGAGCAGTGTCCAACTTCGCGGAAGTAATCAGACCCCCCTTCCGATGGTGGGCACGGGTTCGATCAATACCGGTTTTGGTCCTCCCTCGTACCCAGACTACTGGAACGGCATGACGTTGCACGATTGGAGCGAGCCGACTACCACGACGTACGTGTTCACCGCAAAACAGTCCGGCGACCATCGAATATATGTGAAGGGAGATCACGGACCTTCAGATTTCTTGATCAAGATCAAGCTGATGAAGGATCAACCAAACACGCCTTCCAGAGAGAGCGGATTGCCATTCATGGCGCGCATACACCAAAGGTCTTCGTTGGATTACGCCGCGGTCGGCATCGGCAACATCTACCCCGGCGATCAGGACTGGTGGGCGGTCCATCTGGACGGCAACAAGCACTACGAAATCAAGTTGAGGATCCACCGGGACTGGACGAATCTGACGAGTCCCAACATCGTCGGGGTGGCAGGTCGCAACGGCGTCGTCATCTCAGGCACGGCGAACCGCGGAAACCGGCTGACCGATCTCCGGATACCGAGAGGTCGTGGTGGCATCCACTACATCGGCGTGAACAGCAGGCGAAGCGACGGAGCCGGGATGTACGGATTGGACATCAAGGAAAAGGACATCCCGACCAACTCGTCGTCCGACACGGAACTCCAAGTCGGCGACTACTTCCTGTCCTACAAGCAAAAGAAAAACGACTCGGACTGGTACAAGGTTCGGCTCACCGCCGGCAGGAAGTATCGGTTCTCCGCCCTAGGGAACTACGGCGATAGCTGGCAACGCAACTACGTGAGAACGATTCTCGTGGCGAAAGCCGTTTTCGACAACCGGGGAAGGAAACTCAGCAGCGGCTACGGATACATGTCAGATGATGATCCCGCGTACTCGATTTATCACCTCACGGGTTTACGGTCCGCCCTCGAATTCACACCAACCGCAGACGGCTTCTACTTCTTCGCGGTCGTTGAATCGCCCAAAATAGGCTCTCAAATGGGCGGCTACAACGTCAGCATCGAGGATATTACCCCGTGACCAAGCCAGTAGACTGACGTCGGGTTGCGGCGGGACGGGTATGCGAAATCGCCCGTCCCGCCTGCATGTAAAGACGAAAACAAGGTAGGCCGGGGATCCTTGTTCGCAGAACGCATTCTCCTGCGCCCCGACCGGCGCCGCCGTCACCCAGTTGGCCCGCCACAGAAGTAGTTGCCCACACGCGCGGGCAACAATTGATCCGGGCTGGTCGGAAGCCTTATCTCGACGCCTGTCGCATCAGCGTCGCGTCATTCCCATCTCGCTGTGCAATACCGGCGTCGATAGAAAGGCTTCCGTGTCGACGTCCGCCGAACCGGGCAGGACTGTACATCTCGGTGTCGATCCTGGTCCCACCGTCAACGACGTGCTCAGCGAGCAGCAATCCGGAGACGGGGTTGTAGGCGAACCCGCCGGAGTGGAAGTGCGCTCCTACGTAGAGGCCTTTGACGCCCGGCACCGGCCCGATGACCGGCTTGACGTCGTGCGCCAAGCTGATCAGACCCACCGTGTGATAGTCCCATTGGGCATCTTCTAACAATGCGGTCCGCCGCACTAGGTTGTCCCTGATAAACGGCAGCGCATCTGGATGCGGTTCCAGCTCTCCGACGTCGAACCCCGGCCCGCGCATCTCGTAGGCGGCCGACATCTACCGAAGTGCCTACCAGCAAGCCGGTTGTCGTCGGTGGGTCGCACGTAACCGTTGAGGATGTGATCGTTGACCGCCGGCAGCCGTGGCAGTGTTTCAAATGGCTTGGTGACGAACCGCTCGTGCACGAAGTTCTTGTACGGGATGCGAACTCCGACAAGCGACAACAGATGGTTCGTCCATGCATTTACGGCGCAGACGACCGCGTCCGCTTGCACCGTGCCGTTGACCGTTGTCACCTCGCGCACTCGGTCGCCACGCAACTCGAACCCGATCACGGGTTCGTTCTCCCGGATATCGACGCCCATGTCTTCGAGCTTGGCCTTGAGGGCGGCGACGTAATGGTGCGGTTCGGAGTAACCAGACCTGTGATCCAGCACACCGATATCGGTTTCCTCGGCTTCGAGGTCGGGGAAACGCTCGCTGATCTCGAAGCCGCGGAGGACATCGAATCGTCCACCGTTTCTTCGCCACATGTCACGCACGGGCTCGCTCTGGGAGAATACTTCTTCCGTGAAGAGGTTCAGGCAACCGACTTGGTGGAAGTGATAGCCATCTAGGATTCGGCTGAACCGCTCAAAAATGTCGAGGTTTATGGCGCGGGCGCGCACCTCGGTCGCTGTAGCCATCAGCATCGTGATAATCCCGCCCGACTGCAGACTGGAGCCGCCGCCCACGCTGCCCTTGTCGATCACGGTGACCCGCTCAATGCCTTTCTCGACGAGGTGGAAGGCGGTGCTGAGCCCGGTTACTCCGGCCCCGATTACGACAACAGATTGCGGTTTGCTGGTTGGCACGGCTTAACGATTTTATTCGCAGATCTGCTCACGACGCTCAGTTGTCGACATCTACGGCGTATGATTCGGGCCGTAACCGCCAGTTTTGGCGCAGGTCTCGCAATCTATCTCACGTGTGGAGCCAAAGGGGCGCAATTAAGGATGCCCAAGAGACTAGCTTCATACCGTCCGCCGATCACGGGAACTACACACATGGTTTCGGCGGGTCACTACCTAGCGGCTTCCGCAGGCTATCGGATATTGGAGGATGGTGGCAACGCGATTGACGGTAGAGGGCCAAGTTTGATGTGGTGCTATGGGTTCGATTCATGAATTGGAAGACCGGTAAGCAGATAGTCCAATATGAGACATGGGCCGGGAAAATGGGCGCGGCACGTCCGGTTACTGTAGTTGCAAACTCGCCGTACAGAATCGCCCGTTACACTCATCCCGGCGCTCCGTTGGTCAAGCGTGGAATTGAGAATTGGCATCCTTTGGGTCTGTCCGACCGGATCGCGTTGTACATGCGCGCTTGATCCGGGAATAGGTGACTTCAGACGTACGACATCTCCGGATCGTCACGTTTTGGCTCTTTCCGAAACGAAAACTTGGTATTCGATTTTATTGTTCTGGTCCACCGACTGGCGCTTCAATTTTTGGTACGTCAATTTTCACACACCCTTACGTCGCCTGCACCGCGGAGTTGCGTATCAGGACTGGGCGCTCGACATTATCGTGCAACCAGATATGACCCGGACTTGGGAGGACGCGCACGAGTTCGAACAGCTGATCGCCAGGGGATTCTTTAGCAACGAAGAGGAGTCAGCCGTGAAAGCAGAGGCTGACGGAGTGGTCCGAACTATCGAAAGGCGCGGGCCGCCTTTCTGCGACGGCTTGGAAGATTGGCGGCCCGATCAGTGCTGACCAACGCCTCGCCTGCCCGCAGATTGGATGGAAGCGGTTTGATTTCACACTGTGCGTGAACAACTTGGAATCGGCTTAGGTTAATCAAATGTTGCGGCACGAGCCTACCTTTTCCAGTCAAATCCGGAAGGTCAGATGATGATCTGGCAATTCTGGCTTGCATTCGCCGTAAATCTGAAAGGGTCAGTCTGCCCGTCCAGTCCGGTGATCCGAAACGCCGTTTCACCGTACCAATTCGCGGCGGATGGGTGCTTGAAAATGAACCTCTTTGATCGTTCAATTAATCGATTTGCCTCACGGTGATGGTGTAATCACCGACACCGACACCCGAAATTCGCACGTAACGCTTGCCGGATCGCCCTGACTTCCAAGTCAATCCAGTATCGGCCGAATCCATAAATTCTCCGTCCGCGTCGTACAGTTGGACATCCGACCTGATCAGACTATCTAGTTCAACTTCGATAGAATATTGTTTTCCCCGTTCGGCCTCGAAACTAAACATGTCGTGGTCGCCGAACGAGCGGTACCGTCTATTGCGTTCACGCCAGAAGAATCCCGCGTCGAGGCCGATCATGCCGTGCACCGTCTCGCCCAGCGTCAACGGGGTAGCGAACCGCTCATCGTCTGCGTGGTCGTCTCGGTAGTCCGACTGCGAGATGCTGATGGTGTAGGTTCCTAGCGACTCGGTTTCCAAGTCGACGATGTAATCGCCGTCTTCCCAAGCTTGCCACGTCCTGATTTTGGCTTCTTCGTAGTACAGTGCGTCTTGGATCGCGTTGCCGTCGGCATCATGTATTCGCACGGCGTAACTCTTGATCGTGCCGGGATCGACGGAGATGTCGAAGCTCTGACCGGCGGTGGCGCTGAAGGCGAAGACGTCGTTGTCGCTTAAATTGTTTTTATGAACTTCGATCGGCACGCCGAAGTCTATATTGGTTGCCGTATCGTCCGGAAAGTCGTCTATGTAGTGCGAACGGCGAAGTGTGATCGCGTAACCGCCGGTTGTTCGTGGGGGATTGCGAGGGGGAAGAACGCGGTGGGGAGCTAGAAGCGGTTGAGGGTGCGGACTGGGATTGAAGCTACCGGCGTGATTATGGCAGTCGCGCTCATTCCATCCGGCACTTCGACGACTTACAGAGCGGATGCCCAAGCGTCGTTGATGGCGTTCTGGACACGCACGGCGAATTCTGCGTCCTGTGTCCGTACGAACGGTTCGGGCTGACTGGATGTCGTGATCACGACCACGAAGAACGGCGAGAAGAACCGTCGCCGCCAATTGACGATTCCGCCGATCATGGCTAATCCGAACAGCGCCACCAAGATGCCGCCGACGTCGCCTATCAAAAAACCGACGAGCGCGATTACCGCACCTGCCAGTATCGTGTAAACGCCCAATTTGAACTGCTCGTTGCTCTCCTTGCCCATTTCCACCTTGGCGACGTTCCGCATCTGAAACGTCGTTTTGGTCGGCGATGTCAGCCGGTTTCTGGTGACCAGAACGCCGCCCTCGTTGAAAAACACTTGATCGCGTGCATCCTGAAGCATGTCAACTCCTGTTCCTTAAACCTCGAGACCGGCGTTCAACGAGACGTGCTGAGATGTCTCTGGCGGCGGTTTAATATTCCTATTCCTCGATGACCCAATCGCAAAACTCGCGGTTGGTGAAAATTTGGGTGAGTAGATGAATTTCGCGGTCTTCATCGTCGAAGCCGAAACCGTCTCGGACGTGCATCAGGAAGGCGTGGGCTTCAAGCGTTAACTCCTGTGTCACGAAGTTGACACAAATCTCCCCTAGCGTGGTGAAGTCGTCTCCGTCTGCGTCCCAAATGCCGATGGCGTCGGCGTAATCCACCCAAGTGAAATCGATAGGATCGGTGGTGACGCTTGTGACCTCGACAATCGTTTCGACCTCGCGCGTGACTTCGATGGGGACCTCAACTGTGGTGGGCACCTCGACGGTTACAGGAATTTCAACGGCGACTTCGCGCGTGACTTGGACCTCGAAGGTGACTGGTACTTCGCGCGTGACTTCGACCTCGAAGGTGACTGGTACCTCGCGGGTCACGTCAACCTCGCGCTCGATCTCGACGGTGACGGGAATGTTGACGACCTCGGTGACTTTGATTTCTTTGACGACTTCGCGATCGACGATCACAGTGACAGGTACTTCTCTGGTGACAACGGTCTCGCGTTCGATCTTAACGGGTACTGTAACCTGCACTTCTTTTATGACTTCGACGGTTCGCTCAACTTCAACGACGACGGGTGGCGGTTCTGAACACGCGAATGACGTTAGTACGATTGCGGCGATCGCGCTGGTCGTAATGATTGTCGACAAACGAATGGTGGTGGGCACGTGTGAGACTCCTTGAGATGTCGGAACATTTTAACAGTACTGGAATGTCCGATTGGCCGGACGACTTCCAGACGCAGGCGGGGATCGATACAGGGTTATCCGATGCCGAAAGGGAGCCTACCCAACCGTCCGTGCACCGCGCACGCGAACTCCCCAATCTCGCAATCGGTCACCACCACGGGCCTTCATCACGCCGATCCGCAGACGAAGAAGCGATCAACATCAGGTCTTGGTCCGTCTGGGTGCGACTATTATGCTTGGTCCGACCAGTCATTGACGACTGCGGCGTATAATTCGGGCCGTAACCGCCAGTATTGGCGCGTGTCTCGCAACCTGTTGTACGTGTGGGGAACCTGGGATGCCCGGAACAATGAATACATACCGACCGCCGATCATGGGCACGACGCACATGGTTTCAGCGGGTCATTACCTAGCGGCTTCGGCCGGTTATCGGATTTTGGAAGACGGAGGCAATGCTGTGGACGCTGGCGTGGCGGCGGGCATTGCGATAAACGTGACGCTGCCAAGTGCGACGAATTTCGGCGGTGTGGCACCGATCGCGATCTACGATGCGGCGTCTGACGAAGTCGTCACGATCAGCGGCCTCGGTCGCTGGCCTCGGGCGGCGAACATTGCGTATTTCAACGAACATCACGGCGGTCAGATACCTCCCGGCGTGCTGCGTACGGTGGTGCCAGCGGCGGTGGACGCTTGGCTGACGGCGATCGAAAAGTTTGGCACGATGACGTTCGAGCAGGTTGTGACACCGGCACTTGAACTGGCAGCCCAAGGTTTCCCGGTGTCGGCGTATCTCTGTGAGGGGTTGGCAGACGACGGAGGACGATCACGAGGGCGGAGTGGCGAAGTGGCCGTCGACGCGGGAAATTTACATGCCGAATGGGAGGGTGCCGCGCGTCGGAGAAATTCTCGTGCAAGCAGATCTGGCTCGCACCTTCCGACGGCTGATCGAGGCCGAACAAGGGGCGTCGCAAATGGGCAGGGAAGCAGCGTTGCGGGCGGCACGCGACAGGTTCTACCGGGGCGACATCGCCGAAGAGATGATTGCGTTTTCCGATGAACAGGGCGGTTGGATCACGATGGAGGACCTCGCCGAGTTCTCGGTCAAGATCGAGCCTCCGGTATCAGGCCAGTTCCGCGATTACACGGTCTACACCTGCAACGCCTGGTGCCAAGGACCGGTAGTGGCTCAGGCACTCCAGATGCTCGAAGACGACGACCTGGCCGCGATGGGCCACAACTCGACCGAGTACATCCATCTGGTGACGCAGGCTCTGAACCTGACCTACGCGGACCGCCACGCGTACTACGGAGACCCCGATCTCGTCGATGTGCCGATCGAAGGTCTTCTATCGAAGGGTTACACGCGGTCAAGGCGTGCGGACGTCGACATGACGGACGCATATCCTGCAATGCCGGAGCCGGGCAACCCGTGGCCGTATCAAGGCGTATCGCGCAACGGTGCCGCACCTGTCGCAATGGCCGCTGCGTCCGGAGGCCGGATGCAGGACACGAGCTATGTATGTGCCGTCGACCGATGGGGCAACGCCTTCTCGGCAACACCCAGCGACCCGATTGCACCGAGCCCGATCGTGCCCGGACTCGGCATTCAGATGTCGTCACGGGGTTCCCAGTCTTGGCTCGACCCCGAGCATCCATCGAGTCTCCAACCTTGGAAACGACCAAGGCTCACGCCGAACCCTGCTATCGCATTCAAGAACGGAAAGCTCTTCATGCCGTTCGGAACCCCGGGAGGCGACACGCAATGCACGTCGATGGTGCAGTTGTTCCTCAACGTCGCGGTTCACGGAATGAACCCGCAGAAGGCCATCGAAGAGCCGCGTTTCGCAACTTGGAACTTCCCCAACTCCTTCTGGCCGCACACCTACTTTCCGGGTCGTTTAGACCTCGAAGGTCGGATCGACGCAAATACTGCTACGGAACTGGTCGGCATGGGTCACGATGTGCACGTGCTCGCCGACTGGACCCCCACCGGCGGCGCAATGACCGCAATCGTGGTGGACCAAGAATCCGGCGTGCTGTCGGGCGGCGCAGACCCGCGCAGAGACAGCTACGCCATCGGAAGGTAACAAACAAAGGCGCGCCGCAAAAGGTGTGTCGGGAATTGTCGTCTCCGGCGTATCGCCCAGAGCGTCCGCAACAAGGCCGCGTCATGCCCATCTGGCTGTAGGAGTCTTCCGCTGGGACAATAGCGTCTGCAAAGATCGAGCATTTATGAACACGGTACGCTTTGGCTGGATAATTGGGAGTAAGCGAACTGTACTGCAGGTATTGAATTCGGATACGATATGACAAGGTGGTTCCTCGGTGATACGTTGTCCAACCCCTCGTTCTATACTGCCGACGGAGCGGTGGAATGACGGCACTGGTAACACGATGGCCATGCGGCTACGCGAATATTATGCGCCACCCCATCGCTATCCTAGCGGTCATTGCAGCGATCTCTATTCTGGCTTGTCAGTCCAGCGGCTCGAAGTTGGCTGACGCTCCGAGCGTGCTGGTCATTGAGATCAACGGTGTCATCGATCCGCTCACCGCTAACTTGATTGAGCGCGGGCTGGACGAAGCGCAAGAGCTCGGGACATCGTTGGTGGTTATCGAGTTGGACACGCCAGGCGGGTTACTGGTTTCGACGCGTGAAATCGTTGGGAGCCTTCTGGAATCGGAGACTCCGGTGGCGGTTTACGTTTCGCCAGCCGGGGCAAGGGCGGCATCAGCCGGGACTTTCTTGGTCGCCGCAGCCAACTTTGCGGTGATGGCGCCTGGCACAAACATCGGTGCCGCCACGCCGATCAGGTCTGACGGGCGAGATATTCCTTCAACCCTCTCGCGAAAGGTCAACGAAGACACCCGCGCCTTCATCCGAAGCATCGCGCAAACACGCGGACGTAACTCAGTTCCGCTCGAGGAGACAGTGTCGAAAGCCGCGGCCTACTCAGAACAAGAGGCCCTTGACGTCGGAATAATCGACTTGATCGTTTCCGACATGGACGCGATGTTCGAGGAGCTTGACGGTCGGACGACGACGACATCGAGTGGAGAAACGGTGGTTTCATTGACGGGCGCAGAGGTCCGTCAATTGAGCCGTACCTTGCTGGAACACATCCTCGGAATTCTCGCCAATCCCAATGTGGTTTTCGCGCTGTTCGTCATCGGCGGGATTGCGATCATCGTCGAACTGGTCCTTCCAGGTCCCTTGGTTGCGGGCACCGTGGGAGTTATCGCAATCGCCCTCGCGTACGTGGGCTTCGGTTTGCTGCCCGGAAGTTGGTTGGGCGTCGGCCTCATCGCCTTGGCCATGGCGTTGTTCTACGCCGAGACGACGGCTCCCGGGTTTAGCCTCTTCGGCGCGGGTGGGACTATTTGTTTGATTCTCGGCTCAATATTCCTTTTCGGAAACTTCTTTAGCCCCTCAGATCTGCCGGAGCCCAGTTTCATGGTGAGCCCGATCCTGATCGCGATAATGACCGGACTAGTTATAGCCGTGTGGTTCCTGTTCATCCGCGTCCTTCGGGCCGAAACCGGCACCCCGACCGGATTCCAGACCGAAGCACAAATTGAGTTGGAGGGAAAGTTGGGCGTCGCACTGTCCGATCTCCAACCGTCCGGCAAGGTTCGCGTGTCGAACGTGGAGTGGACCGCAACAACCAATCTGGGTTTGTTTATCAACGAAGGTGATACCGTTAAGGTCGTTGGAGTAAATGAGCAAGTACTGATAGTCGAAAAGTTCAATCACGACTCAGAAGCGTCTAGTCAGACGGAATTCGTAGATTGAGCAACACATATAGAGGTGAGCTGTGGCAGGATTTTTTACCGTAGGACCAAATCACGCATTGATCGTGTCGGGAGGTAGTGCCGAGCCCCGCATCAAGGTTGGCGGGCGGATGTTCGTCCTGCCGATCATTCAAAAGGCTCAAGTTCTTTCGCTGGAAGTGATGACCCTGCAAATTAACACGGCAAGGGTCTACACCAAGGAAGGTGTCTCTATCTCGGTCGATGGCGTCGCGCAGGTGAAGGTTGGGCGGAGCGAGGCGGCGATCAGAACCGCTGCCGAGCAGTTCCTTGGTAAGAGCGTCCAAGAAATCGCGGAAGTGGCTCTGCAAACCCTAGAAGGGCAGCAACGCGCCATCCTTGGAACGATGACCGTGGAAGATATTTACCGCGACCGCGTTGCCTTCGCAGAGCAGGTACGCGATGTGGCCGCAACCGACATGACCAACATGGGCCTTGGCATCGTCAGTTTCTCGATCCGGGACATTCAGGATGAACAGGGCTACCTTGAGGCGCTCGGCATGCGTCGGACCGCAGAGGTCAAGCGAGACGCGACGATCGGCGAAGCCGAGGCTGCGCGCGACGCCGGAATCAAGTCGGCGCAGGCCGAACAACTGCGGGAAGCCGCCAGATACACCGCCAACACGGCCATCGCCGAGTCAGAGCGCGACTACAACACGCAGAAAGCATCGTATGACCAGTTGGTCAACGCACGACGAGCGGAAGCCGAGTTGGCGTATGCCCTACAAGAGGCCAAAACACGCCAGAGCATTCGAGAAGAGGAACTGCAGGTTGAAGTCGTCGAGCGGCAAAAGCAGATCGAGATCCAACAGCAAGAGATCATCCGTCGCGAGCGAGAGCTGGATGCAACTGTCCGCCGACCTGCCGAGGCTGAGCGGGACCAGTTGGAGTTGATAGCCGAGGGCTACCGACGCCGCACACGAGTCGAGGCCGAAGCCGAGCGATACAAGCTCGAAACGGTGGCTACGGGTGCCCGCACCCAGGTCATCGCGGCAGCGCAGGCCGAGGCCGAAGCGATCAGGCTGCGCGGAGAGGCGGAAGCCGGAGCCATCAAGGCACGAGGCGAGGGTGAAGCCGAAGCAATCAGAGCGACGGGCCTCGCCGAGGCCGAGGCGATGAGCAAGAAGGCGGACGCGTGGAAGGAATACGGACAAGCCGCGATGATCCAGCAGCTTTTCGAAACACTCCCAGATGTCGCCAGCGCTGTCGCACAGCCACTTGCAAAGACGGACAGTATCGTCGTCATCAGCAACGGCGGGGAGAGTGGCGCCGGCGCTGGAGCCAGCAAAGTGACACAGGACGTCTCGTCCACCATCGCGCAACTGCCTGCCCTAGTGCAGTCCCTGACCGGCATCGATCTCATCAGCTCGCTAAAAAACTTGCCCGGCATCGTTTCAGACTCGTCGAATGGGACTGGCCAAGGCGAAGAGACTGCGAGCGAGGACGAGTAGACAGACGTTTTCGCTGTACCGCCAGCAGTCAACACAGTTTCGCACGAGCTCAGGATACCGCCGTTTCGTCTGATTGCTTCGCCGATGGCGGCCGCGATCACGCCCCGGTGGACCGCATGCCTGCCCTCGCGTCAACAACTTCGGTGTAGATTCACACTAGTCATAACCGCACGTCTCATCCGGACGATTACTTGGAGCCAACAATGCCAAACCTAGATGAAAACCTCGCCTTCGCTCCCGCAACCGAGCTACGAACCCTGATCGCCGACGGAGAGATAACCTCTACCGAACTCACCGAGCTCTACCTCGGGCGAATCGAAAAACTCGACGACCAGCTCCACGCGTTCTTAACCGTCACGCCCGAGATCGCACTCGAACAAGCCGCCAAAGCCGATGCCGCAACCGCCCGCGGCGAAAGCCTCGGACCCCTGCACGGCCTGCCGATATCGATCAAAGACCTCCAGATGACCAAAGGCGTCCGCACCACCGGAGGTTCATTGGTCTACAAAGACCGAGTCCCCGACGCCAACGCCGCATACATCGACAACATCTTCGACGCCGGCGCCGTCATGCTCGGCAAGACCAACACCCCCGAGTTCGGACACCTCGGCGCCGCCGACAACCGGCTTGGCCCATCGTGCAGCAACCCGTGGAACTCGGAACGAACCTCCGGAGGCTCCAGCGGAGGAGCAGGCGCCGCACTGGCCGCCGGACTCTGCGCTCTCGCAACCGGCGGCGACGGCGGCGGATCCATACGCATTCCAGCCAGCTTCAACGGAATATACGGCATCAAACCCACGCAAGGACGCGTCTCCAGCTACACCGGCGTCGACGCACCCCCAGCGGCAAACCTCTTCAGCCAGCAGGGCCCCATGTCCCGCACCGTCGCCGACTCCGCTTTGCTCTTGCAAGTCATGGCCGGATACGACGCCCGCGATGCCAGTTCCATGCGCGCTCCCGTGCCCGACTTCACCGCCGCCGTCGCCAACTCACCCATCCTCATAGAAGGGTTGAAAATGGGCTGGAGCCTCGGTTGGGGATTCGCCGCCGTCGATCCAGAAGTTGCCGTTGGAGCCGAAGCTGGGGCCAAGGTCTTTGAAGAGCTCGGATGCACCGTCGACGAATCCGACATCGCCCTAGAAGCACCCTTCGACACCTGGTACGTCTTGTCGACGGCGAGTGCCATCGCCGCCAATGGTCATTTGCTCAAAGATCACGCCGATGATTTGACCTTTTACGTCCGCTACGGCTTGGATTACGGGAGCAAATTGAGCGTCGTGGACTACGGACGTGCCCTCGGCGAACGCGATCGCATGATCCAGAAGTTCTGGGACCAGTTCGAGAACTTCGACCTGCTCCTCTCGCCCACGATGGCATGCACCGCATTCCCCAACGAGCAGTACCCGCAGGAGATCGGCGGCGAACCGCCGACGGCCGTCCCTTGGTGGGGCTACTTGCCGCATACGCACCCCATCAACACCATCGGATTCACCGCCGCCACAGTCCCATGCGGCTTCGACTCCGACGGCATGCCAATCGGTCTTCACATTGTCGGAAAACCCGGCGACGAAGAGACCGTGCTCGCGGCATCTGCGGCGTTCGAAAAAGCTCGGCCGTGGGCCCACCTCAGACCGCCGGTCTCGTGAATGGCCCCCTCCCCTTCGCCCAAAAATGCGACACAAAGAGGGGGACGCGTGCAAGCGAAGCGAGCACGCAGAGGGTGCCCGACGGGGGGAGGGTTTTGCAAAGGTCCCCAAGGGAGGGGTTTAGACAACTGATGGCGCAACGTTTCGAGACGCCGATCCGCGAAGACTTGGCTCGAGAGCTTTTCGACTTCTGGGAAGAGGTTTTCGGGCCTGAAGACCCCGACATACCCATCGGGGTCTTCCTCGGTGACGAAGCCGATCACAACCGTCACGTCGTACTCCTCGAACGAGACGGCGATACACTGACCGGCACCTGCGGCATCATGACTCCGCGTGCAGACCCGCGCTTCGCCGGAATCGGCGAGGTCGCCACACGCCCGGACTACCGCGGCCGCGGCATCGCAAACCGACTCTGCCAACAAGCCCTCGAAGAGTTCACCGAAAATGGCGGTGAGGCAGTCTTTCTCGGAACCACAAACCCCAGCGCCGCACGCATATACCACCGACTCGGTTGGCGACGAATCGCCGGCACCACCGTATACGCAAACGTCACCACTGGCGGCTCGCCCGAAGAATATTTGATTGACTGCTTTCGGGCGCCTTCCTCGGTGAATATCGTCGCTGGCGACGCCTCGCTGAGGGTCCCGATGATTCCTCTCCTCTTGACGCCGCACGACTGGCAGGTGCTTGACGGCAATCTACCCGATCCGATGATTTCTACCCGTTACGCGATGCAGAACTCCTGCATGGGTTTGTGTCGGAAGTACTACTATTTACTCTCCCCCCCTTCGCGGAGCGAATGGGGACGCGAACGAGCGCAACGAGATCGCAGGGGGATGCCCGCCGCCGAGTGGTTCGCGGCGAAGACGAACGATGGGCGACTCGTCGGCATTTCTACTGCAAGGATCGACACGGACAACGTCTGTCAAGTCGATGGGTTCATCCACAAACGCTTCGACGGTTCGTATGACGCTCTGATTGGTGCCGCCATCGAGTGGGGCGCACGGCAAGACTCAGTCCGGTTTGTCACGAGACTTTCTGTTGAGGATGAAGAGAAGCGGGAGAATTTTGAGGGACTTGGGTTCCGCGCAGGAGCACTGGATGGCACATTCACGGTTGGCGACCGCGACGTGCCCGCGCAAACAATGCTCCTAAACTAGCCTTTTCACCATCACGAACACTGGCACCTCGATCGTATCGACGGACCCGTCGTCCCGCAACCGTGTCCAACGGTCCATTACTGGGTCTCCGCATATCCGATATCCGAGCCTGCGGTATAAGCGGATTGCGTCTTCGTTGTCGATCTCTACTTCTAGGTTGACTTCGTCCATACCGGATTCGGTGGCGATGGCTTCGACGGCTTTTACCAACGCGGTGCCCACACCTTGGCGTCGGAATGCCGGGCCGACATTAAGCGCGAAAAGACGTAATGATCCCTCGCGCTGAAAACGGCCTCCACCGATGCTGATGGTTCCCACTGCACGACCATCTTGCACTGCTACCAGCATGGTGCGAATTCCGGTTCTGTTTTCCTCGAACCGCGTGCCGAGTTGTGCGGCACCAGCCTCAGGGCAAAGCGCATCGGCCAATGATTCCAAGTCACGGTTCGTCGCAATCCGGATTTCGACGGGCATCATTGTCGTATCACAGGTATTGCACATGTTTCGATCACGTTGAAGCGCCTATCGCGAGCCGCGATGGGACGTCGGACATGGATGCCATCAGGAGTGGCACATTCGCATCCGCGCTGACTCTTGCGGAAGTACGACACATAGAGACCCAGCCACCCTACTAAATCATGACACGTCGCCCACCAAGAAGTACGGCCCTTCGCACCTTTCGCTGAACCCTGCTCCGGCGTGTTCGTCTGCGATTCGCCGACTAATCGATCCGCCTCCACCTCTAATCTCGTCTCCCAGTTGCCAGGAGGCTATAGGAGCTTCGCTATCGCTGACTTCACCTGCGTATATATCGACCGTGTCCCCCCGCCTTTCGATTGCGAGAACATCTTTCTGCCAGACGATTGCTGTCGTTGGAGCCTTAGAGCCGGGATTGGGATAAATTCGGACTCGAAGGCAGCCATTTTCTTCTTCAAGGAAGCCGGAAATCTCGGCGGCCATCACGGTTGGTTCCACTGGCCGATCATCCGGACCGTCTAAACCGCAGGCGGAAGCGATGATCATTAGCAGAGCCGACAGCGAGAGCGGTATCGACGATCTCAACATCAGAGTGCTCCAGCGGCCTGAAGGGGAGAAGTCGTTCCTGAAACAGTGCGTGGAGATCCGGCCGACCCGCTCGGTCACCGGACCGAGCCCATAAACCAGTAGGGACCTTCGCATCTTTCGCTGAACCCTGCTCCGGCGTGTTCGTCTGCGATTTCTGGACCAATCGTTCTGCCGCCACCGATAAGCGGGTCTCCCAGTCGCCAGGAGGCTATAGGAGCTTCGCCATCGCTGACTTCACCTGCGTATATATCGACCGTGTCCCCCCGCCTTTCGATTGCGAGAACATCTTTCTGCCAGACGATTGCATCGCCTTTAGAGCCGGGTGATCCATTGATTCGAAGACAGCCGCCTACCTCTGACAGTTTGCCTTCAATTTTTACGACATAAACCGTTGCTTTTACCGGGGGATCGTCCCAAACGCAGGCAGAGCCGATGACCAACAGCGCCGACAACGAGAGCGGAATCAAACAGTTCATGTTTCACCTAGCAGCGAAGATTCTGACGAGTCGATCCCCGAAGTTCGTTCTATCTACTCGAATATCAGATCCAAGCCTAAAATGCCCGTGATCTGATCGACAGGGCCGTAAATCGAGTTCGATCCATTTGCGTATATCGTAGTTCCGAAGGCTGTGTTGTTCCAGAAAAACGGTCCGCCGCTGTCGCCACCCGCGACCGAGATGTCGGTTTCTACGTTCACAAGATCGAAAGTCGTGCTGAGTATCTCTCCGCAATCCCCGGCCGAGGTTATGCCATACATGCACACGTTCTGTCCCGCGTACTGGTCGGCCCGGAGCTCCTGATCGTAGATGTATCGATTGTTAGTGCCGTCGTATACGAGGTTGCGCACCGTGAACGCCGTTGTCGAAAACCACTGGATGTCGTAAGGATGTTGATCGGTTCCACTCTCCCAGTTTAGGCTCGTCCCGTCGTAGGACTGTTTGTCCTCGCAATGGCCTGCAGTAGTGACTCCTTCGTTCGTTCCATCTGTGACCGAGAATCCGCTGGTGCATTCCTTGCGCGGCGGCCCTTTGTAAGTGAGCGTCTTCCCTCCGAAAATATCGGCTGTCGGATTCGAGAGGGCGTCGACCTCTACCACTGAAACTCCAAGCGGAAGGGAAACGCCGCTGGAGTCGAGCTTCAAGTGCAGTTCCGCCTTGTCGACGACATTGAATTCCACTCGGTTGTTGCGAATATCAACCGCGTCCACGTTTACCGCATCCCCTCTGGGCATCCCCTCTGGGCATCCCTTAATGTCGCTTGGCGAAAGAGGCTGATGGTCAATTCGGCGACGTGATCAATGACGTGATCCGGCGGTTGGAGATCGTCCGGAAATCGCCGACCGCGCCGCACCCACGCAGTTTTCATCCCGAACCGCTTCGCTCCGCCGTTGTCGGTTCGAGGATTATCACCGACGAACACGACCTGTTCAGGCGACGAGAGACCTGTCAAGCTTAAAGCGTCGCGAAAGATCCTAGGATCCGGTTTGGCATAGCCAGCCTCTTCGGAAACAACGATGAAAGGGGCGATCTGATCGAGCCCCGCCGACCCGCAGGTTCCGTGTTGAGTTGTCGTATTTCCATTCGTCACGATGCCCCACGGCACCCGACGCTCGTTGAGGTTTGCCAAGAGACCGTCGACACCCGCGTCCGGTTTCACGTGTCGTGGCATCTCCAAGCGGTACCACGACAGCAACCATTCCGTTGCAAGTGCGACTTCCGGCCACTCGTCTACCCACCGCACGAACATCCCTTCCCGGTCTGCGTAGCCGTCACGATCCCAACGCACCATCCTAGCCACTGCTTCCTCCCGCGTCATTGTTGTCGCCCCGCGAAGATATTCCTCGTAGCAAAACGAAGCGAATCGGACGAACGCCCCTTCCCGGTCTATTAGCGTGTTGTCCAAGTCGAAAAGTAAGCCGTGGACGCTTTTATCCGATGTTTTCATCATTTTGGAGCAAGCATTCACCAATACTATCGGCCGGAGTTTGGCTCCAAACCCTACCGATGCTAATTCGGGAACTCACCGAAATACGGCAGCAAGCCCAGCCTGCATCAATCGACCCTGCAAATGGCATAATTCTGAAACGACCCTTGAACGAGAACCTGTCAACATGCCTGTATCAAATACTGAACCCGCCCTCTCACCCTCCCTCCATCATCGCCAACTCATGGACTCCACCCAGCCCTCGATGTCCTTCGACGGCGGCGACGTCGCCGAGTGGCAGTCCAAACTACGCCCCAAAGTCCGTTCCCTCGTGGGAATGCCGTCCGGCGATAGGATCGCCCTCAATCCACGCACCCTGTGGAAACGAGATCACACCTACGGCTCGATCGAGAAAATCGTGTTCCACAGCGAACCCGGCTCGGACATCGTCGCCTTCCTCTGCCTGCCCAAAAACGCGACTCCCCCGTACCCCTTCTTCATCTGCGTCCAAGGACACACCACCGGCGCCCACCACTCGATAGCCGTCGAGCGCGACGACAACAGCATTGCTATGGCGGTTGCTGGCGACCGTGACTTCGGACTCCAATGCATGGCCCGAGGAATCGGCGCGTTATGTATTGAGCAACGCTCCTTCGGCGAACGCCGCGAGCTCGTCCAAGAGCAGGTGTCCACGCACGGATGTCACGACGCCGCCATGCACGCCCTCATGCTCGGGCGCACCCTCATCGGCGAGCGAGTGTTCGACGTCGATCGCGGCCTCGACTATCTGGCGACGCGCCACGACGTCGACTGGTCGCGGATCGGGATCATGGGCAACTCTGGCGGAGGCACGATCAGCCTCTTCTCCGCAGCCCTCCTGCCACGCATCAAATTCGCCATGCCTTCCTGCTACTTCTGCACCTTCCGCGATTCTCTGATGTCGATCTATCACTGCGCCGACAACTATGTGCCCGGACTGCTGCAATACGCCGAGATGGCCGACGTCATGGGACTCTTGGCCCCGCGCCCCGTGGTTCTGGTCTGCGGCGCGGACGACCCGATATTCCCAGTCGAAGCCACGCGCCGCGCCTTCTCAGACCTCCAGAAGATCTACCGAGCAGCGGACGCGCCTGATCGTTGTCACTTAATAGTAGGGAAGGGCGGCCATCGGTTCTATGCGGACGATGCCTGGCCCGTGATGTTGCGCGAACTACAGATCGAATGGTTCGCCGCTTAGCGACCGCCCGTTGAACCTGCCATCTGGGCCGAAATCAGTTGGGAGTACAGCCCGCCGCGCGACAGTAGTTGGTCGTGCGTTCCCTGCTCGACGATCTCGCCTTGGTCGAGGACGAGAATGGCATCGGCGTCGCGTATCGTTGAGAGCCGGTGCGCGATGACGACCGTTGTCCGTCCCACCATTAAGCGATCAAGCGCGTCTCGAACTGTTGCCTCACTGATGGCATCTAAGTGCGAAGTGGCCTCGTCGAGTATCAGGACTGGAGCGTTTTTGAGAATTGCGCGGGCGATTGCGATTCGCTGCCTCTGACCACCAGACAGCTGCATGCCGCGTTCGCCGACTCGAGTGTCGTAACCGTCCGGGAACGTCTCGATGAACTCTGCAGCGTTGGCTTGCATCGCCGCCTCTTCGACCTCGACGTCAGAAGCGTCCCGACGTCCTAGTCGGATATTCTCGCGGATCGTTTCGTTGAAGAGATAGGTGTCTTGAGCAACGAGGGCCATGTGACCGCGCAAATCGTCGAGCGTGAATTCTTCCAGTCGATTGCCCTCCAACTTGATCGCCCCTCGATCTGGATCCCAGAAGCGCATCATCAGATAGGCGATGGTAGTTTTGCCGGCACCCGACCGACCAACGATGGCCACCGTCTTGCCCGACCCGATTCGCAATCCAACGTCGACGAGTGCTTGTGGATCGCCTTCCGCGTATGTGAACGCCACATCCTGAAATTCAACCGACGGGGTCGCCGGAAGTTTCTCATCGTCGTCCGCAGTGACACCCGGGCCATCCTTGACTGGGACTTCCTCGTCATGAATTGCGAGAATACGTCGAGAAGCGGCTAGCGTCTCCATCATCTGCTTCATGGTTCGTGCCAATTCAGTCACGGGGCTGAACGATGCTAATGCGAGCACGCTTACTACAGGTAGATGAGTCCGTTCGAGCTGACCGTCCAGCACCAACCACACTCCCGTCGCCAATACGGCAAGACCGCCCAAGCCCATCATCGCCTCAATGAAACCGATTTGGAACGCCTGAGATTTCTGGAATCTGACAAGATGTCCGGCATAGCCCCAGCCCTTTTCGGCCAACTCGTCGTTTCGGTCATTTCCACGCCCAAATGCGGAGATTTCCCGCATCCCCTGAATGCTGTCCACCATGTAGGCGTGAATATCGCCCATCCCGCCGCGAATTTCGTCGCCGAGACGTTCAATCCGTGCATTGGCGAAGTACGGACTTACGGCCACAGCAACGAGGAAGGGAGCCAACACCGCGGCGATCGGCCAAGAAATCACCAGGAGAGCCAGGAGCAACCCGCTCGGTATCACGATCGCCACAATCATCGGAGATACGGCGTGACCGAAGAAGAACTCCACCGTCTCCACATCTCCTCCCACGACGCTGACGAAGTCTCCGGAGCGCCGCCGGACCATGTACGCCGGGGCCAGTGGTTCCAGCTTCTCGTAAAGCTCGATCCGCATCCTCGCCAACAGCCGGAATGCCATGTCGTGGGCTTGCCACGACTCCAGATAAAAGAGCAACGCGGACAGCGGGGCCAGTACACATACCAGAATCACTAACGTCGTCAATGGCTCTTCACGAAACACCGCGCCGACCAATAGCGCAGTCAGCGCGCCGAGGATGATCACCGAGCCGTGATTGAGCATCCCAAGAGCGACGGTGCCTAGGAACTGCCATCGCACTGGTCGAACCAGACCCAGCAACCTCATCCACACTTCTAAGGATCGGATGTTGACTTCGACGTGATTCGCGGATGATCGAGACGACGAGCCATGATGGTGACCAGTTGAGATGCGAGGTAGGTCTGGCAAGTCGTCCGCCGAAAATCGATGCGCTGGAACGTCTTCAAAGTCTGGGATTCGGTCGACGTCGTCCTCGTTCATCTGTTGCTGCATCAGTCCGGCGTAGGTGCCATCGGCAGCCATCAACTCGGCGTGCGACCCGATTTCTACGGCTTGCCCTTCATCCAAAACCAGGATGCGGTCGGCGTTGATGACGCTCGACAGACGATGAGCGATCACGAGCGTCGTCCGATTTTCCATCAGTCGGTCGAGCGCTTCCTGTATCACTGACTCGTTCTCAGCATCCACGCTCGAGAGCGCCTCGTCCAACAGCAGGATCGGAGCATTCTTCAAGAGCGCCCGCGCGATCGCCAATCTCTGACGCTGGCCGCCGGATAATCGGACCGCACGTTCTCCGACCACAGTCTCGTAGCCCTGTGGCAAACGCGTGATGAACTCGTGAGCATTCGCCGCGCGGGCGGCATCCTCCAATTCCTGCGGTGTAGCATCAGGTTTCCCGAACCGCAAATTGTCGGCGACGGTCCCATGAAACAGGTATGTGTCTTGTGTGACGACCGAAATGTTGTCCCTGATCGTGCTGAGCGGTAGATTTCTTAAGTCGTGACCGCCGAGTTTTATCGAACCCGCTTGCGGGTCATAGAACCGGTACATCAACCAGACCAGCGTGGATTTTCCGGCGCCGCTCGCTCCGACCACCCCGAGCGTTTCCCCTTGGCGCAATTCAAACGACACACCATCCAGCGCTGACCGGTGACCGCCGTCGTACCCGAATGTCACACGATCAAAAGTCACTTCCGGACTGATGTCCGGCACTGATATTTCCGCGACCAAATCTGGTTCGACGACTGTCACGGGTTCGTCCAGTATCCCAAACACACTTTGCGCCGACGACAGCGTCGCCATCCCTTGGTGGTAGAGGTTGACAAGCTCACGCATCGGCCTGAATATCTCGACTCCGAGCATGAGAACAATCAACAACGGGCGCAGGTCCATGTCGCCGTTGCTGACCCTGATCGCGCCGACCGCGAGCGCGACCGCGGCGCCCGTCGCCATGAACAAGATCGATGTCCCGCTCGTGGCTTGGTTGGCAGCGACGACGCCCATCGTGCTCCGGTAGAGGTTGTGGACACGTTGCGCCAATTCTTTCCCACGCTGCTTGCTCTGTCCGAACGATTTCAGCGTCGCCAATCCCTGCACACTGTCTAGGAAATCCGAACCCAACTCGCCGTAAGCTCGCCGCCGCCGATAACTGCTGGCCCTGTTCCACCGATGGAACGCGGCAGGCGCCGCTAGAGTTGCCAAGGCGAACGCAAGGAATATCAGGGCTATGTAGACATCGAGAGTAATCATGTAGGCAAAAATGGCGATTGGTGCAATTGCCGACACGATGATCTGCGATAGGTACTGCCCGAAGAACGTCTCCAAACGCTCGATCCCCTCTACAAGAGTCAGCACCACGTCACCCGTTCGGTTCCGATCCGAGTAGCCTGGACCCAGTTTCAACAGGTGATCGTAGACATCGTGTCGCAACCCGATTTTGACGATGTTCGCGGTATGGTGGCTGATCGCATTCTGCCAATACTGGAACAGGCTACGTATGACGATTAGCGCAGCAATCGTCAAGAGAGGAAAAGCCAGCGCGGAGAAACTCGCTTGACCGGTGAGGACGCGGTAGATGATGACACCAGAAACGGCTAATCGGCTGACGCCTGCGCCGACGGCGATCAATCCCAATACCGCAGCGAAAGCGATCCGGAGTCTTACACCTCGGGTTAGTTCGAAGAGTCGATAGTCGAAATACATGATTCGGAAATCGGGCTAACCCGCAAACTCGGCGAAATGGTCCTTCAACCGCGGGTAGAGCCTGCGGTAACGCTCGTATGCTCCACCATATGCGTCCGCGACCCCGGTGCGAGGCACAATCCGATCGAGCGGGCGAATCCACGCCTCACATGCCTCTTTAACGGTTGCAAAACCACCAGATCCCACTGCAGCCAAAACCGCAGCTCCCAAAGGAGAACCACCAGAAGGCGCACCCCCAGACGGTCCAACAGTAACCACCGGCACACCCAAAACATCGGCCTGCATCTGACGCCAAATCACACTCCGAGCTCCTCCGCCGACCGCCACGGTCTCAGTCGCATCAACCCCCAAGCCGCGCATCAACTCAAGCGAGTCCCGCAACCCAAACGTCACTCCCTCCAACACCGCTCGCACCAGATGGCGTCGCTCATGACCAGAATGCAGACCGACGAAAACTCCCCGCGCATTCGAGTCCCCATGTGGCGTCCTCTCCCCCGTCAGATACGGCAAAAACGTCAACCCGTCCGCACCCGGCGCGATCCCGTCAGCCTCAGCAATCAACTCCTCATACGACAATCCAACACCCTCGTTCCCCAACAACATCCGCCTGAACCAACCCAACGCCGCACCTGCCGACAACACCACGCCCATCAAATACCACATCTCCGGCACCGCATGGTTGAAAGAATGTATGCGCAATCCGGGATCGACGCGTGGCTGTCCTATGGGGGCGACCACGGCGCCGGATGTGCCGATCGAGGTCTGCATTGCGCCTTCCGCCACTACGCCCGAGCCGACAGACGCCGCGGCGTTGTCAGCGCCTCCGCCAACCACCGGTGTGCCAACCCGCAAACCCAACGTCTCCGCTGCGCTTGCCGTGAGTCCACCAGTTACACTCGCGGAGCCTCTAACCGGCGGGAGGATCTCCGGATCAAGTTCCAGCGCGTCCATCATCTCTTCCGACCAGCGGTTGTGCCGGACGTCGAACAGCAATGTGCCCGCAGCGTCGGAAGGCTCCGTCGCCTTGACTCCAGTCATCAACAACCGCACATAATCCTTGGGCAACAACACCGTTCGCACTCTGTCGAACAAACCAGGCTCCTCGTCGCGCACCCACAACAGCTTCGGCGCCGTAAAGCCTTCAAGAGCAGGATTACCCACCAACCGACGCAACCCCGTCTTGCCCACTCTGTCGGTGATGAAACGACACTGATCGGTAGTTCGAACGTCGTTCCAAAGTATCGCCGGCCTCAGCACACTGTCCGAAGCGTCCAGCAACACCGAGCTATGCATCTGACCCGACAGACCGATCGCTGCCACATCCCTCACATCAGCTTGCGCACAAGCGGCACGAACAGCATCGACAGTTCCTCGCCACCAGTCCGATGGATTCTGCTCCGACCACCCGGGCTGCGGCACAGAAACCTCCAGCGCCGACTCAGCATCCCCCACCACCGATCCCGACTCGTCAACCACCAGCGCTTTCACCGCCGTTGTGCCAACGTCTATCCCAAGGTAATGCTGCTGCATGGTTTGTACACCTATCCGAAGGCTACGGCATATCATAGTCCGCACGCGGATTAGGAAACAACAAAAGGGACCCCACAAAGGAAAAACAGGAGAAATCAACTCATGTACGTCGGAACGCAATTCGGACCCCGCAACGAAACCGATATCAAGGTGCTCGCACAGTTAGGCGTCCAACACGTCGACGTCCCACTCAAGGAGCATTGGACCGAGTGGACCGTCGACCTCATAACGTCGTATCGGGAGAAATACGCCAACTACGGCATCAACGTCGAGACCATCCACTCGCCCCTCGGCTCCAGAGACGCCTTCACCAACGACATGTCCTATCTCTTCCTCGGCCCAAGCGACCAGAAAGAGCGTGAACTCGACAGCCTCTGCGAAATCATCCGCATGGCATCCCAAGCCGGACTCCGAGGTCTCCTCTACAACATCACCATCCTCGGACACCTCCGCACGCCCCCCAAAGGTACGACCAAAGGTACCAGAGGATACGGCCGCGGCGGCGCAACCCTATCGTCCTTCAACTACGCCGACCTCGACCAGACGCTACCCGAGTTCGAAGGCGGGGCAGCCGACGCCGACACCATGTGGGAGCGCATCGACTACTTCCTATCCCGCATCATCCCCGTCGCCGAAGAATACAAAGTCCAAATGGCCTGCCACCCCCAGGACCCCGGCATCAAGCACAACGAATACCGCGGAGTTGCCCGCGTCATGGGCACCATCGAAGGGCTCAAGAAGTTCGAGGCCATGCACCAAAACCCCTACCACGGCTTCAACTTCTGCCAAGGCACCGTCTCCGAGATGCTCGAAAACCCCGGCGAAGAAATCTACGACATCATCCGATACTTCGGAAACCGAAAGAAAATCTTCAACGTCCACTTCCGAAACATCAAAGGCCGCGTCCTAGACTTCGTCGAAGTCTTCCCCGACGAAGGCGACATCGACATGCTAAAAGCCGCCCGAACCTACAAAGAAGTCGGATACCCATACATGCTCATGCCCGATCACGTCCCCGGCATCGACGGCGAAGAAGCCCACCAAGTCGGCTTCGCCTACTGCTACGGCTACATCCACGCCATCATCCAAGCGGTGAATGAAACATAAAACCCGCCTGCTTGATCATCATATGAGTAGTGTTTCGTGATCAGTATGAACGAAGTTGACCTGCATAGTTCTCAGTATCAAGCCATCGTTGGCGATTTGGCGAAGATCGTCAACGAGGCTAGGGATTCTGCCGCCCGTTCGGTGAACGCCGCCATGACGGCCGCGTATTGGTTGATAGGGCATCGCATCGTAGAGCTGGAGCAATCCGGGGGTGCACGGGCGGAATACGGCACTGCGTTAATCGAAAGACTGGCGACAGATTTGACACGGCGATTTGGACGCGGCTTCTCGCGTCAGAACATCCAGAATATGCGCTTGTTCTACCTCTCGTACCCACCTGAGCAGATTAGCCAGACAGCGTCTGGCAAATTTAACCTAAGCTCTCGACTATCGATTCGCCAGACGGCGTCTGGCGAATCGGTTATTAACCCCGGTGATGTGGCCCCCGGCGACCTCCTATCTGCCTTTCCGCTGCCATGGTCCGCCTACGTTCGATTGCTGTCGATCAAGAACATTCAAGCTCGCGACTTCTATGAAGCCGAGGCCCTCCGGGGTGGGTGGTCGATCCGGCAACTCGACCGCCAGATCAATTCACAGTTCTACGAGCGCACTGCTCTGTCGAAGGACAAGGTCGCCATCTTGGCGAGGGAAGGAAAACCCCGTCCCGAAGACGTGGTACTGCCAGAGGATGAGATCAAAGACCCGTTCGTCCTCGAATTTCTCGACCTCAAGGACGAGTATTCAGAAAGCGATCTTGAAGAAGCCCTTATCCGCCATCTGGGGACCTTCCTGTTGGAATTGGGCGATGACTTTTGCTTCATCGGCAGGCAAAAACGCCTACGCGTCGGCCACCAATGGTACCGCGTGGATCTGTTGTTCTTTCACCGCCGATTGCGGAGTCTGGTGGTCGTCGATTTGAAGATCGGTAGCTTCACTCACGCCGATGCTGGTCAGATGCACTTCTACCTGAACTATGCCCGAGAACATTGGATGCGAGAGGACGAGAACCCACCCGTAGGACTTATTCTCTGCTCTGAAAAAGACGAGGCAATAGCCCAGTATGCCTTAGAAGGGCTTCCAAACAAAGTGATGGCTGCGGAATACCGCGTCACCTTGCCCGACGAGGATCTCCTGGCTGATGAACTTGACCGAACGCGACAGGCAATAGAGTTGCGCGCATCGGTTACTTTGCCAGCGCTGACCGCCAACGCTGAGATTTCAATCAAGCCACCGCAGCCGTGAGCGCCGCCTTCGCACAAGCCAAAAAGCAACGGGTAAGTTCAATTCAACATTGAAGAATCGCCACCAACACATACCTAATTAGCCACCCCACTATGCAAAGTAAAGCAAAAACCGCAGAAGAATACCTGGCCGAGCTTGACGACGACCGACGAGAGCAACTCTCAACCGTCCGCAACGTCGTTCTAGAAAACCTCCCAGATGGCTACAAGGAGATGATGCTCTTCGGCATGATCACCTACGCCGTCCCTCTCAGCGTCGTACGCGACACCTACAACAAGCAACCCCTCATGTATGCCGCGCTGGCCTCGCAGAAGCGTCACATGGCTCTGTATCTGACAAATGTTTACGGCGACGAATCGGTCGAGAAATGGTTTCGGGAGCGCTACCTTGCAACCGGCAAAAGGCTCGACATGGGCAAGTCATGCGTGAGGTTTCGGAAGTTGGATGATTTGCCGCTGGAGCTAGTAGGGGAGGTTATTGGGAGAACGCCGATCGAGGAATTTGTAGAAGTTTACAGGCGCTCCAGGGAGGCGACCCGGTCGAGATCGCGCACGACACGCAAATGAGACCTCGCGCATCACTCCCTCGCCCCACCACCCGAGCCACCACCAAACAATGATTGCGCCAGCACCAAAGGATGATCCTCAATTGCCCCCTCGAACGTGTCCTCGTATCCGCTAGAAGTCGATGCCACGTCAACCACTACAAACCCAGCGTCCGACAACATCACCAAGTACTCACGCAGGCCGTAGTTGCTCCAAAACATCGTCACACCGAAGAAATCCTCCTCCGTATAACTGTTCTCATTCCGATGACTGAGCGTACACAGCAGATATCCTCCCGGCTTGAGCCAATCGTGAATCCTCCGAAACAACGCTCGATGTTCTTCTCGAGGGAGGTGGAAGATCGAGTAAAACGCCACCACCGCATCAAAACTACACGCCTCAAACTCCACCGACATCACGTCATCGCAAACAAACTCCCCACTCGGAACATTCTCCCGCGCCCGAACGATCATCTCTCGCGACACATCCACTCCCGTCATGGAGTAGCGCTCGGCCAGCGACATGGAGATCGGCACACCCGTGCCGCAACCGATGTCAAGCACCGCCGCACCGTCGTCCAACCGCCCCAACAGCCCGCGAATCTCAACCCCTGGCTCAGCCCTCCGAGAATCACCATACGTTTCCGCGCACGCATCGTAACTCCGCCTCACCAGCGCCCGATAATCGACCCCCGGATCATTCGCCGGCATCATCGCGATCTATCCTTCTCTACCGTCATCGGTACTTTATGGGTCTATTCCCAGCAAATGAATCTACCATCAGCGAAATCCGCCGTTCAAACATCATTCCCTCTCCCTCGACGAGAGAGGGTTAGGGTGAGGGTGAACCGGGACAAAAGGGGGACGAGGATTCTGCGAATCGCCTAACGCATTTCGTTCCTGTCCCCTTTCGGCATGCGGTAGCCTACTCGTGGTTCGGTGAAGATGTACGTCGGGCCGCTTGCGTCGTCTCCGAGCTTTCGCCGGAGGTTCTTGACCACCGTTCGTAAATGCCGCACGTCGCCCGAACTACTCGGCTTCCAGACACGGCTCAGCAACCGCTCGTGTGTCACCACCCTACCGCCGCTCAGCGCCAGCTCTGCGAGAACCTCGTACTCAGTCGCAGTGAGCCGCACCACGCTTCCCGCAACAGTAACCAAGCGAGCAGCGTAATTGATCGTCAGATCGCCGCACCTATAGGGCAGCTTCCCGATCGAACTGCGGCTAGCCGTTTGCCTCCGCAGTGCCGCCCTGATCCTCGCCACGAATTCAGTTTCCGAGAAGGGTTTGATAACGTAGTCGGTCGCTCCGTTGTCGAAGGCCCTAGCGATGATCTGGTCTTGACCATAGGCGGAAAGGAAGATCACCGGCACGTCCGCCTTCATCAGCATCCTCTGCATCAACTCGATGCCATCGATCCCAGGCAACATCACGTCGAGAACCACAAGATCCGGTCGTTCAGAATCAAACAAGCGCAGCGCCTCTTCAGACTCGCCCGTCACGATCGCCGCATAACCAGCTTTGGTCAGCGTGTGCCGGACGTACATCAAGGCATGAGGGTCGTCATCAACCGCCAAAACACGACGTTGCTCCCCCCAAACATCCATCTCTGGCCCCACCGATACGCCCCCAAAGGAACCAACAAATGCATCTGCCACGTTGGAATCTGCCTCGTTGTTTGGTTCGTGGGATTGCATCACATTCCACTGCAGGGCCATCTTCGGCTGCAACGTGTCAAGTTAACCCAGATTCACAGCACCAGTATCAGAACTGTTACTAATGACATGCCAATTGCTCATAAATTCATCACCCAAATTCAAACCGAACTCATATATTACTCGCGAAACCGCTTCCCAGGACACCATGTAAACCCAAATTCGCCGCGCCCACGTCACTGGCGCACCCGTCGGGCCAATTGGGTTTCACCCCCAATCGGTCCGCCAACCAGCCCGATTCGATTGGATCGATTCCAACGCTCCAAGCGCCCCAAGCGCCCCAAAACGCCCCACCACCACAAACGCTAACCCCGACATGTATCTCGTAACCCGACACCCTCACTCCGCTTGCCCCCGCAAGGAGTCCGCTGTCGGCAACCACGCTGGCATCGGTCTGGACCGTCAGTTTTTCGCCGACAAACTCCGTATCAACGTCGAGGATTCCGAGACCCTGTACTTCGAGTTCGTCCGACTCGATACCCAGCGGATCGCGGATCATATCGCCGAGCATCTGCATTCCGCCGCATATGCCCATCAGAGCAAGACGGTCCCACACGTGGCGCCTGATTTTGCTCTCGAATCCAGATTGCCGTACGAATTCGAGATCGGCTACCGTCACTTTGGAACCGGGAAGTATCACGAGATCCGGTCGGCCGAAATCGGATGCTTCTCTGACGCAGCGAAGGCGAACTCCACTGATTCGGGCCCAAGGATCGAACTCATAAAGATCGAACTCATCGAAATTCGCGATCCGTGGCAAACCGACGACGGCGACATCGATATGATCGTCGTTGGTACTGGCAGCCGATCTGCGAGCCGCAAGGCGAGAGTCTTCTTCGGGAACATAGACGTCTGTCAGATAGGGCACTACTCCGATCACTGTGACCCCCGTCAGTTGCTTCAATTGGTCGAGACCCGATCCCAGCAGACTGGGATCACCGCGGAATTTGTTGATGATGAATCCCTTGACCACCTCCCCTTCGCGCAGCGTCATGACCAGCTCCCCTTCGCGCAGCGTAAGGGGACGCGAGCAAGCGAAGCGAGCTCGCAGGGGATGCCCACCGCCAGAGCCATCCCCTCTCCCTCAATGGGTGCTTTGCACAACTACCGTCATTCCCGCGTAGGCGGGAATCCAGGGGGTGGGGCAAACGGGGAGGCGTGGTCTATTTGGTCTTGCGACAGCACCGACATCGAGTTGTGCAAAGGTCCCATAAAGGGCGACCTCCATGTTGACGATGTCTCCTGCCCGCAGATTGATCTCAGCTGGACTTCCCGCCCCTTCGATCACAACAATGTCGAAACGCGAACGAACGTCGAAACGCGAACGCAACGTGTCGAGGGAATCCTTGATTGTCTGCCACAGCACCTCGCGCCGCGTCATGAATTCGTACGCCCGCAGTTTGCCGACCATCTTCCCCATCGACACGAGCTGCGAGGTAGCATTCCCTTCCGGTTTGATCAGCACCGGATTCATCTCGACCTCCGGTTCGATCCCCGCCGCTTGAGCTTGAGCAACCTGCGCCCGGCCGATTTCGAGCCCGTCAGGCGTAACGCCAGAGTTTCGAGACATGTTCTGCGCTTTGAACGGCGCGACCCGATATCCGTCTTGCGCGAACACTCTGCAAAATCCGGTCACCAACAAGCTCTTGCCGACAGAGGAACCCGTTCCCTGCAGCATCACCACCCTGCCGATGGGAGGCGCATTGTTGCTTCGATTTGCTGCCCCTTGATTTACCGCCATTTTTTGGTGTCGCTTGTGCCCCAATTCGTCGGCAAATTCGTCCCCAAATCGGTCCCCAAATCGGTACGCAAACGGCATTGCCGACCAGAACTAATCGTATGTCTTCCTCTCCGAGCAACCTGCATTGACAAACATCGTTGGCCACTGATAGCATCGACCTCACAACAAGGCCAACTCAACCCGGTGGCGCTCGTCAAACGAGCGCAAAAAGGGAAAGCGGTGAGAATCCGCTGCGGAGGCGCCACTGTAATCGGCTAGCCCCCCGCTCGAGCCACTGTCAAATGACGACGGGAAGGCGCGGGAAGGGCGATGATCCGAAAGCCAGGAGACCTACTGGATTGAGCTGAGCAGCCGCTCTTCGTCCTAGGGAGCGCCTCAGGTTCAGGCTGATTCTCCCAGGGGAGATTAGGCTAACCGACGCAATCCCTGCCACGCGAAAGCGGCAGGGATTTTTAGTTTGCGGACAGTAAACTCAAGAGCGCCGCACCTGCGCTCTCGACGCGTCAAGTCGCGCACCGGCAGAAGACCGGTCCGACGCCGCTTGCGTTGGTTGCGGCCATTCTCCGAACTCAGCAACTCCCCGGTGTTGGTGAAGCTCGCAGCAGGATCCATCCCATTGGTTGTGGTCGGTCTCGGACTAGCCATCCTCGCCGCCGCTGTCGGACCGTACACGATCCCACCTTCGCACTCTGTCGAAATACTGCTCGAACAGGTCGGCTTCGGAGAGTCCAGTGCGCCGCAAACCGAACAGGCCATAATCGAGACGATTCGGTTGCCGCGCATCCTGCTCGCACTAACCGTCGGAGCAGCCCTAGGTGTTTCCGGCGCGGTAATGCAAGGTCTCTTCCGCAACCCGATGGCCGATCCCGGGATCATCGGAGTATCGACCGGCGGCGCGCTCGGCGCGGTCATAGCCATCGCGCTGGGCTTGCAGACCGTGTTCGCGCTCGCGCTGCCCGGAATGGCGTTCGTCGGAGCCGCTGCTGCTCTTGCTCTGGTTTACGTGGTCGCTTCGCTCGGAGGTCGTTTCTCGATGGCGGCACTACTTTTGGCTGGCGTGGCGTTGAGCGCGTTCATGGCCGCGATCATTTCTGCCATCATCCTGTTCACTGCAGATCTTCAAGCGCAACGCGAGATGCTTTTCTGGCTGGCAGGCGGTCTGGGCGCGTCGACTTGGACCGACATCCGCATCTCCGCGCCGCTCGTGCTTCTGGGCATCGTGGTTGCCGTTCTGCTCTCCCGAGATTTGAACCTGCTGATGGTCAGCGAAGACGAGGCGAACGCGCTCGGAGTCAGAGTGGTGTTGACCCGCAACTCATTGCTACTGGCCGCCTCGCTCATCACGGGAACCGCGGTGGCGTTCTCTGGCGCCATTGCATTTGTCGGTTTGATCGCACCTCACACGCTGCGTCTCTTGATTGGTGCCGATCACCGCGCTTTGATTCCGTTGAGCGCTATCGGGGGTGGGATTTTCCTTTTGGCTGCCGACACATTGGCCAGGGTTGCGATTGCTCCGGCTGAAATCCCTGTCGGCGTTGTCACCGCGCTGGTTGGCGCGCCCTTCTTCGTGCTACTCCTTGCCCGCAACAAGTCCCGCGCATCAATGCTGTAAACACGAAATGGTTGCGAATTGAAATCACCATCGAGATTCGGAATCTTCGCTGCCTTGACGGCGTGTGTCGTCAGCGTGGCATTGGTTGCATGTGATTCGGACCCCGAACCCACGGTAGCCCCCCCCACCGGCATACCGGAACCGACCCTAACGCCTGAACCGACCGTGGTTCCATACCCTGCGGTTCTTGGCATCGTCGACCCCGATAATCGGGGCTGGCCGCGGGAGGTCGAGTTGGCGAATGAGGTGATTCTCATCGAAGAGCCTCCACAGCGCGTACTGGCGTATTCGCTGGGACACGACGAGATACTGATCGCGTTGATGAATACAGATCGATTCGCGGCGGTCGGCCCATTCACGGGCGACGCTGATTATTCCAATGTGGCTGAACTTGCCTCGGGCTTGCCGATCTTTGAGTCCGGCGTGGAAAACGTCTTGGCGGCCAAACCCGATCTCGTTTTGGCCTCCCGATACACCGACGCCGACGTTGTCGACCTCATCAAAGAAGCCGGAGTTCCAGTGGTGCGAACCGTGCTGGAAGGTTCCTCGGTGGGGAACATCCCGAACATCCTATTGATCGGCTATATGTTGGGCGTCGAGGAGCGTGCCTTAGAACTGGTCTCCGAGATCGAAAACCGGATGAGTTTCGTCGCGGATCAAGTTCCGTCGACGGGCGACTCGGAACGACCCGCTGTGATCGCGACCTCCCGATACGCGGATTCGATATACGTAGCGGGGAGCGACACAACCGAGGGCGGCATCGTGGAGGGCGGCGGCGGCGTTAACGCGGTTGCGCGCGACGGTGTCGTAAGTCACCAGGTGGTCAGCATCGAGTCGATAGCGGCGATGAATCCTGATGTGATCCTGATTGTCCAACCCGTCGAATTCGGTGCGAATGAGTTCCGCGACGAAATGTTGAGCCATCCCGCGCTTGCGAGTGTGCCGGCGATTGCGGACAACGAGATTCACGTTGTCGATTCCCGAAAATTCACCACCTTTTCGCACTGGAACGTTCGGGGCATAGAGCAGACCGCGCAGTTGCTCTACCCGGACAGATTCAGTGATGTCACATTCGAAGATTTCGAGCCGTTTAGCGGGGAGTAACGACATGGCAGTAAACACTGGCTTAATGCCGATCATCGCCGACGAAGTGAGCGTAAGGCTGGGAGATACCCAGGCACTCGACACGGTCTCGTTCGAAGCCGTTCCAGGCGAGATTGTCGGCATCATCGGCCCGAACGGTGCTGGCAAAAGCACTTTGTTGCGCGTGCTCGCGGGCCTGACACGCCCCGACGAAGGCTCAGTCAGATTGGGCGAAACGCAGCTGCGAAAAATGAACGCCGGAGAACGCGCCCGCCGTATCGCCTACATGCCACAGCATGACGCCAATCATGCGTTCACCGCGCTCGAAACGGTGCTTATGGGACGTTATCCCCATCTCGGCAGGTTCGAACTGGAAGGACGACGCGACCGTAAGATGGCGCGGGTAGCAATGGAGCGAACCGACACCGTCAGATTTGAAAACCGCCAACTTGATCGGCTTTCTGGTGGCGAAAGGCAACGGGTTGTCCTCGCTCGCTCTCTTGCGCAACGAGCCAGCGTGATCCTGCTCGATGAACCATCGTCAAGCCTCGATCTGCGATACCGAATGTCGATCATGGAGACTCTCAAACGCGAGGTCGAGCTTCGGCAAGTCGCGGTGGTAGTCGCGTTGCACGACGTGTTCCTCGCCGGCAGGTATTGCGACAGGCTGGCATTGATGTCGGAAGGGATCATTGACACAATCGGTGAGCCTGTTGATGTGTTGACCACCGACAACTTGCGGCGAGTGTTTGGAGTTGAATCCACGGTGCAGCGAGACCCTGAAACTGGCAGCCCTCAAGTTTGGCTTGTCGGACCAACGCCATAGTTTCGTTGCGGGTTGGCGAAAGTCCCCAATCCTGAAATGGCGTTCAACGCGGTATCGACCGATGCAATAGGGCTTCTTAAAGCCAACCTACGGATTGGTTTGGGTGAACGTGAGGCAATGCGGCGAGCGAGACGACGGCATCTAACTCTCGGCACACCGCAACGAAACTACGGCTTCGGGTCGCGACTAAGACGCTCGCGTTCCTTCGCGGCTTTGAATGCCTTGCGGTCGCGCATGGAGTCCCAATGGGCCTTGAAAAATGTCGCAACGGTCGCCAGTGCACCGCCACCACCTGCTGCCACGAAGACCTCTGACGACAATCGGCACATGTCTGATGCTCACCCGCGTAGGTCGCGGTCGTTGAAACGGTAAACACCGACGATGAGTGGGACGGCGGCGATGCCAATCAACACTAAAGCGTGCCAGGGCGTGATGCCGTGGATGAATGGCTTGGCGCCGATGTAATAGTGCATCAGCGACAAGTAGCGGGTAAACGAAAGCGATTCGACGACCGGCACCAGAATGTTGATGAGGTAGCCGACACCTGTTATGACGGATGGCACGGAAATAGCCAGGGTTTTACTCCCGGTCGCCGCACCGATACCAAGCGCTAAGAAACCCGCCGCGTAAGTCAGCAGCAAGAGACTGACGGACATCTGGAACAGGCCGGAAAGAGAGATCGAATAGTCCATGATCGTCGCGCCCAGAAGTAGGGCAGCGGCGACGGCGATTGTCGGGAGGAGGCAGTCGACCATTAGCGCGAGACTTTTGTGAATCAGCACTGTGGTTCGCCCGACAGGGTTGCCCAGCAGTTGGTCGAGTGTATGCGCTTGCTCTTCACCGGCTACGGCGCTCGCACCGCGATTGATGCCCAGCGCTACCATGATCAACGGCGTGATCACACCGTAGGGATCGGTGGTGAAAAAACCTTCGGGGGTGGCGAACTCTTCTGCGCTGCCGATGAAACTCTTGAGGAAATCGGGCAGGTCTTCGATCATGCCGGCAAAACTAGTCGCGACATCAGGAAACAACAGCGCCAAATAGATGCCGATTAGGAACTGGACCAAAGAGAAAAGTAACATCGACCTTCTACCGTCGCGAAGCGTTTTCAGAAAGATGTTGCTGTACATCGGCGGTGCAATCGATCGTGAATCAGTTGTCTTTGGAGTAGTACTGCAGGAACGTGTCTTCAAGCGATGCATGTTCGCTCTCAAACGAAACCACCCGGTATTGACTCGCAGTTTTTATGACCGCATCCATCGATCCATCGCCGCCGACCGAAAGTGTGAACGTGCGGTCAGCTGAAGAAGTTACACTCACACCTTCCAACCCGTGGAACACGTTTTCGCCAACCGCTTCCGCAAAGACGATCTTCACGGTCCAGAGGCTGAGCTCGGTCAGATGGGAGACGGTGTCGAGCGTTACGAGTTCGCCTTCACGGATTATGCAGACGCGGTCGCACGTTGCTTCGACCTCGGACATGACGTGCGAAGAAAGGAACACGGTTTTGCCTTGAGCTTTTTCCTCTCGCAGCATCTCCTGGAATTCGTGTTGGAGCAGAGGGTCCAATCCCGAAGTTGGCTCGTCTAGGATCAAGAGGTCCGGGTCATTCATGAAGGCTTGGACGAGCCCGATTTTCTGTTTGTTGCCTTTGGAGAGTTCTGCGATCTTCCTCGTAGGATCGAGGTCGAACCGTTCGCAGAGCATCTCCAGTTTGGAAGGATTTTGCCCGCGGAGTTTTGTGAAGTACTCCGTAACGGCCGCACCGGTCAAATTGTTGTAGGTGATGAAATCTCCCGGTAGATAACCTACGCGGCGGCGAATTGCGATCCCGTCCGAGCGCGGAGACAGACCGAATACTGAGACGCTCCCCGACGTGGGGCGGATGAAGTCTAGGATCAGCCGTATCGTGGTGGTTTTGCCTGCGCCGTTTGGACCGAGCAACCCGAAGACTTCGCCCTCTGCGACTTCCAGAGAAAGGTTTTGAATACCAACGATGTCGCCGTAATGCTTGGTCAGGTTTTCCAGCTGGATCGCTGCATTTCCATTGCCCTGCATCACGTTGCTAACCCGGAAGTGTGCGGGTTGCGGTTATCCGCCTACTTCGAGCATGCGCTCGAGAGCGACCAAGGCGTCGCGTTTCGTCTCGGCGTCCACTTGTACGACGTTGATTCCGACACCCGCCATGATGCCTTCGAGCACCCAGAGGACGTACGCCGGATGGATGCGGTACATGGTGGCGCATGGGCAGACGACCGGGTCGAGGCAGAAGATGCGCTTGTCCGGGTTCTCGTCGCGCAGACGATTGACCAAGTTGATCTCGGTGCCGATGGCCCAAGATGATCCCGCTGGCGCGCCTTCGACGGTCTTGCGGATGAACTCGGTCGATCCGTAAAAGTCGGCGGCTTCCACAACTTCGCGGACGCACTCTGGGTGAACCACGACATTGACATCGGGATCGTTTCGCCGGGCTTCTTCGATCTGCTTGACGGTGAATCGAGTGTGAACCGAGCAGTGGCCTTGCCAGAGAACGATTTTTGCCTTCTGGATCTCGGATTTTGACAAACCACCCATCGGTTTAAACGGATTCCAAACCACCATGTCTTCGGCAGGGATGCTTTTTGCCAGACCAGTGTTGCGTCCGAGATGCTGGTCAGGCAGGAAGAGGATGCGTTTGCCGCGCTCCAGCGCCCAATCGTATGCGGCATCGGCGTTGGACGATGTGCAGACTAACCCACCGTTGCGTCCGCATAGCGACTTAATCGATGCTGTGGAGTTCATATACGTGATCGGTATGATCTCCGCCATACCATCTTCGCCCTCGCCGAGAACGTCCATCAGGTCGTCCCAAGCGTCTTCCACATCGTCGATAGCGGCCATGTCGGCCATCGAGCATCCGGCCGCCATGTTCGGGAGGATGACGTGCTGATCGTCGTCGGAGAGCAAATCCGCAGTTTCGGCCATGAAGTGGACGCCACAGAAGATGATCCACTTCGCCTCTTTGGTCTCGGACGCATGCTTGGACAGCAGATACGAGTCGCCTCGGAAATCAGCGAATTGAATGACGTCTTCGCGCTGGTAGTGGTGCCCGAGGACTACGGCTTTGGTGCCGATCTCCTTGCGGGCATATTTGATGCCGGCTTCGACCAGTTCCGGCGACATCTTGAGGTACCGAGTTGGAACCTTTTGCCAACGGACGCCGGATTGGAACTCTTGCTCAAGCGTCTTGGTTCGTAGGTTTCCCTCCGTCTGACAGAACGCCGACTGTTCAAGTTCGGTGATGGGTATGATGGTTTTTTCGGTAGCGTTAATGGAGATCATGTCGCCCCCTTGAGATTCCAACCGGATTAGTTGAGCGGTTGACCGACCAGCGAAAACGCGGTCGCTTCGGTGATCTCAACCTTAACTGTCTCTCCGACTCTGTTGTTGCAATCGGAGTGATCGTCGCCATCGATGTAAACGATCTTGTCGTTACGGTTTCTGCCAAACGTCCGTCCCCGTTTTCGGCCTTCCAATAGGATGTCGCTGAAACTACCCACCAAACCAGCGTGCTTTTCCGTTTGGATAGCACATTGTACAGCGTCGAGTCGCTGATGTCGCCGTTTTTTCTCACTTTGGGATACTGTATCGGGGAACTTTCGCGAAGCAACCGTGCCCGGGCGTTCGCTATAAGCCGCAGAATGAACCTTTTCGAAGCCAACGCGTTCAACGATATCGAGTGTGTTTTCGAACTGTTCTTCGTCTTCGCCTGGGAAGCCGACGATCACGTCGGTAGTCAGCGCAACCTCGTCTCCAAGAATGTCGCGAATCTCGTCAATCTTTTCGAGGTACTGGCCGCGCGTGTAACCGCGTCGCATGTTGGCGAGCACGACATCGTCTCCAGCTTGGAACGGCAAGTTGACAGTCTCGCAAACCTTCGGCAGGTCGGCGATTGATTGGATTATCCGCGTCGACATGTCGTTCGGGTGCGAAGTGAGGAAGCGGATACGTTCGATTCCGTCCACCTCTTCGATCGCTTCGAGGAGGTCGGCTAGGTCTTTGCGATCGTCAAGATCGTGACCGTAAGAGTCGACGTTCTGACCGAGTAAAGTAATCTCTTTAACTCCGCGTTGAACCAACATCTTGGCCTCGTCGACCAACTCCTTCAACGCACGGCTCGTTTCACGTCCTCGGCGGTACGGGATAATGCAGAACGTGCAGAACTTATCGCAGCCGTGGGTGATCGGCACGAAAGTCGCAACTTTAGGATCATTCGGAACGAGATTGGCCAGACAACCGTCGAGGTCGCCATTCTCGATGCCGTGCTTAAAGGCGACGGATTCGAGGATTGGGTTGAAATCTTGAGGTCTCGCCCAGAGATCGACTTGCGGGAATCTGCGCCGTAGGTCGGTGTCATTGGGTCCGACCATGCAGCCCATCACCACGATCATCCGATGAGGATCGGCATCCTTGACCTTCTTCAGCTTGCCCAGCATCCCGGTCGCAGTGTCCTCGGCGGATTGGCGAACGACGCAAGTGTTCAGAACCACGACATCTGCGTTTTCGGGGGCGTCGCACAGGTCCAAACCCATACCGGTCAACCCCGCGCCCAATCGTTCCGAGTCGGACATATTCATCTGACAACCAACTGTCCAGACGTGATATGAGGGCATTGCAGGATCTAACGGGAACTAGGTTGACGCGTCACGAGTGCACGTAAGTTCAATTTTACGCGACGAATGCGTTTAGAAATCCGCGATTTGAAACGTCAACCAGACGTTGCCCGTTCGAACGAGTGCAACCACACGTCCGCGACCGTTGCCAAAGGGACATTGACGACATCCGCAATCCGAATACGATTGCCACCTACAATTCCAACTTGGGTCGCAGGCACATTCGCCTGCGATGCGGTCCGCAAAATCTCGAAAGCATCGTCGCGTTCGCAGGTTAGGACGATACGCGATTGACGTTCACCGAATAAGGCCGGCAGCCAATCGATGATCGCATCGTCGTGTTCAATGGTCACGCCGATGTTCCCTTGTACTGCCGATTCAACTACTGCGACCGCTAAACCGCCGTGCGAGATGTCGTGTGCGGACTTGACAACTCCTCGCCTTATCAGCGAACGGCAAAGCTCCTGAACCCCGACTTCTAGTTCTAGATCGATCTCGGGTTTCCCAGCTGTTGTGCGATGAAGAACCGCCAAAGCCTCGCTTCCGGCCAGGGCATCGAACTTGTCCCACGGCGTATCCGCACCAATGACTATCATTGCATCGCCGTCATCCTGGAACGCCGACCGAACGTGACACTCGACATGCTCTAGCACACCCAACGCGCCGATTATCGGGGTAGGTTGAACCGCGGAACCAGCAGACTCGTTGTAAAGGCTCGCATTACCACTGACTACGGGAATGTTGAAGGCCGACGCCGCATCGGAAATGCCGGCGATGGCTTCTTGAAGTTGATACTGGATATCTGGAGTTTCAGGATTGCCGAAATTTAATCCGTCGGTGAGAGCCACCGGTTCCGCGCCGACGCACGCGAGGTTGCGACACGCCTCGGCCACCGCGATCGCGGCTCCGACACGTGGGTTTAGGTAGACGAGCCTGCCGTTACCGTCGGTGGACATCGCCAAGGCGCGTTGGGTTCCTTGGATGCGGAGCAGCGCGGCGTTGCCACCTGGGGATACGACGGTGTTGTTTTGAACTTGATGGTCGTATTGCCGCCAGACGGAGTGTTTCGATGCGATGTTCGGCGTTGCGAGCAGTTCCAGCAACGCATCGTTAGGCGCGATGTCGAGTTCGGGCAACGCAGACAAATCTCGATTTTGTAACTCTTCTAACCACTTCGGTTTGGGCGAGTTGAACTGGTACTCTGGGGCGTCGGTAAGAGTAACGACGGGCGTCGACGATGCTTGCTCGGGTCCGTCGGAAACGATGACCTGATTGCCCGACTCGAAGGTGCCAATGATCGCCGCGTCGAGGTCCCACTTTTCGAAAAGTTCGAACAGTCGCTCTTCGTGACCCGGTTTGACGGCGAGCAGCATTCTTTCCTGCGATTCCGAGAGCATGACCTCGTAAGGCGACATCTCGTTCTCGCGGCGGGGCACTTTGGCGACGTCGATGTTGAGCCCGAGTTCGCTACGCTCGGCCATCTCAACCGCCGCGCTAGTGATACCCGCCGCGCCGCAATCTTGCATGCCGACTACACCTGGGAGTTGAATGGCTTCCAAGCAGGCTTCAATCAGGACTTTTTCGAGAAACGGGTTACCGACTTGGACTGCAGAACGCATCTCTGCTTGTTCTTGGAAAGTGCGAGATGCGAGTCCTGAAGCACCGTGAATGCCGTCTCGACCGGTCTTCGCGCCGACGAGGATCAGGAGGTCGCCTGGTGCGTCGGCCCGTGCGCTCATGATCTTGCCGCCTTCAATGATGCCGACGCACATGGCGTTAACGAGCGGGTTACCGGCGTATGAAGGATCGAACACGACCTCGCCGCCGACGTTCGGTACGCCGATGCAGTTGCCGTAACCCGAAATGCCGGAGACTACTCCGTTCAGCAGATATCGCTGTCTATCGTCGTCTGGAGGACCGAAGCGCAGTGAGTTCATCAACGCCATGGGGCGGGCACCCATCGCTAGGATGTCGCGCACGATGCCGCCGACGCCGGTGGCTGCGCCTTCGTACGGTTCGACAGCTGACGGGTGGTTATGCGATTCGATCTTGAACGCGACTGCGTAACCGTCGCCAATGTCCACTACGCCAGCATTTTCGGCACCCGGCGCGACCAATAGACGTTCGGATTTATTCGGCAACGTGCGGAGCAAAGCCTTGGTGTGCTTGTATCCACAGTGCTCGCTCCAGAGCGCGCCGAAAAGGCCGATCTCAAGCTCGTTCGGCTCGCGTTCCAACCGGTCTACGATGGCCTCGTATTCGGCGCGAGAAAGCGCGACCTCATCGAGGAGTTCTTGAGCAACCGGTGCCACGACAATCAGGGTTTGCCGCCGTCGACAGCAGCGGCGATCGATTGCCATAAAGGATTGCCGTCGACGCTGCCGAGAATCGACTCGCATGCGCGTTCGGGGTGCGGCATCATTCCGAGGACGTTGCCGGTTGCATTGGTGATGCCAGCGATGTTGTTGAGCGAACCGTTCGGATTGGCTTCAGGGGTTGGTTGATTGTCTTTATCGACGTATCGGAATATCACTCGGCCGTCAACCTCCAGCATCGCCAACGTCTCATCGTCTGCCTGATAGTTGCCCTCACCATGCGAAATCGGCATGGAGACAACATCACCGGATGAGAATTGAGAGGTGAATGGTGTTGAGGAGGTCTCTACGCGGAGTGTTCCAGGTAAGCATCGGAACTCGAGATGGTCGTTGCGAATGAGTGCGCCTGGCAGGAGTCCAGATTCGCAAAGGATTTGAAACCCGTTGCAGCTACCAAAGACAAAACCACCTTGCGCCGCGAAATTTCTGATCGCGCCCATGACCGGGGAGTGCGCGGCGACGGCACCGCAACGAAGATGGTCGCCGTAAGAAAAACCCCCAGGAAGCAGAATGGCGTCGAAACCAGCTAGCGTGTCTTCGCGGTGCCAGACGTATTCGGCTTGGTAGCCTAGGACGTCAGAAACAGCGTAGTGCATGTCGCGTTCCGACCATGAGCCTGGAAAAACGACGATGCCAAACTTCATGTCGCGTTACGCCTTAAAGATACGCGGGATGAGCGCGCGAATATGCGCGTACCGAGGATTAAGCGTTTTTCTCGGTGGATTTGCGGCTCTTCCGCAGTTTTCCCGCAAGTTGCTTTTTGCGCGTGACCGACGGCGGCTCGAACGCCTTGCGCCGACGTGCCTCGGAAATGATGCCTTCGTGCTGAACACTGCGGGTGAATCGGCGCAGCATCGCCTCGAAGCTCTCGCCTTCTCGGTTTCTTACATCTACCAACTGAAATCGTTTCTCCTGTGGTTGCAGCCCGATTGATCCGCAAAAATGATCTGACGCAATCAGGTTTCCGTTACCGTTTCGATGGTATCACTTGAGCGTTAATCGTTACGATTTTCGACGTGCTTTTCAAATATCGCCAATCCTTTTTGCAGTCGCTCTAATGTGCGTGCCCGTCCTAGGACCTCCATCGACTCGAATAGCGGTGGCGCGATACGTTTTGCGGTCATGGCGACACGGATCGGAGTGAACAGCTGTCCCGCTTTTAAGCCCGTCGTAGCAGTTAAGCCACGCAACGCGCTCTCGATCTCTTCGGTTGTGAATGGCTCGACCAACTTCAATGCGTCGATGCTGCTGTTCAGCGCAGTTACCACCATCCCCTGATCCATTCTTCGCCCGATCATCTCTTCCGGGTTCGGTTCGACTTCGTCCACGAAAAGGAAATCGATTAGTCCAACGACATCCGGCAGCACCTTTATTCGTTCCCGCAACACGGGTACCATTGCCTTGACTACAGAGCGATCGATCGGTCTGTCGACCTCTTCAGGTAAACCGCCATCTTCTTCTGACCGTTCCAGGTACGGCAGCATCATGTCGGCGAGGGCGTCCTCGTCAGCCTTCATAATGTGTTGCTGGTTCATCCACTCAAGCTTTTGGGCGCTGAACTTTGCCGGATGCGACAAGATGCGTTCAATCTCGAATCTTGACGCGATCTCGTTACGGCTCATGATCTCGGTGTCGTCGCCCGGGGACCACCCGAGCAGCGCGAGATAGTTCAGCACCGCGTCAGGTGTGTATCCCGCGTCGCGATATTCCAAGGCCGATTGTGCGCCGTGACGCTTGCTGAGCTTGGCGCCGTCCTGCGCGGTTATCAGCGGTACGTGCACGTACTTCGGCGTCGGTATGCCGAGCGCGTCTTGGATCAAGACATGGCGCGGCAGGCTCGGTATCCACTCTTCGCCCCGGATGACGTGCGTGATGCCCATCTCAAAGTCGTCTACCACGTGCGCAAGGTGATAGGTCGGAAACCCGTCGGATTTCAAAATGACGAAGTCTTGAAGCAGCGAGAGATCGAACTTCAACCTGCCCCGTACCTCGTCCTCGACCTGAATATCGCCATGGTCGGGGACCTTGAACCTGACGACCACGTCGAGTCTGTTGTCTCGCGACTCTTGGATCTGCTCCGGCGTCCGGTAGCGACCGCGGTTGTCGTATCCCGGGGCTCGCCCCGCCGCCTGCTGACGTTGGCGCAACGCTGCCAACTCGTCGGGCTGCGTGTCGTCGTAATACGCAGCACCAGTATTAATCAGTTTTTCTGCCGCGTCCGCGTACAGCTGCAACCGCTCGGACTGCGTGTAAGGCGCATGCGGACCTCCGATGTCCGGTCCCTCGTCGAGATCCAGTCCAAGCCAGCTCAACGACTCCTTGATGTGCCATTCGGCTGACGGATCGTATCTATTCCGGTCGGTGTCTTCGATGCGAAGAATGAACTGACCGCCAGTCTTGCGCGCCAGAAACCAGTCGTAAAGTGCGGTGCGGAGGCCGCCGATGTGCATCACGCCGGTCGGGCTCGGCGCGAAGCGAACGCGTGCAGGTGTTGAAGTGCTCATACTTTCCAGACTAGCCGATCCTGCCGCTGAAAGCAGAGGTCGATGGTGAACCGATCTGTTGCAACACCTTGCTCAAATCGCACGGTAGCCGTGAATTGAAGACCAGCGGAATGTTAGTTATCGGATGTGCGAATCCGAGACGATGAGCGTGCAAGAACTGCCGACGCAACGGAATTTCGGGCAACACGATGCCGTAAACCGGATCTCCAAGTATCGGGTAACCGATCGCCTTCATGTGCACGCGAATTTGATGGGTGCGGCCAGTTTCGAGCTTGAGTTCAACCCGCGATAGCGCTTTATCCCCAACATGGAAACCGGCTACGAACGCGAAGCGAGTCCGTGCCGATCGGCCACCCGCGACGACGCTCTGCCGCGTGCGAATCGTTGGATACCTACCGATGGGGCGGTCCACGACCCCGGCTCCCGGCGGCAACTTGCCGACGACCATTGCGGTGTAGCGCCGTTCGACTTCTCTAGCTTTGATTGCCGCGGATAGGGTGGAGGCGGCCTCGGCGGTACGGGCGACCACCATCAAACCTGACGTATCGGCATCGAGGCGATGGACGATGCCAGGACGCTCGCTCGGTTGTAGCTCTGACAGCTCTGGATATCGTGCCAATAGCCCGTTGACGAGAGTTCCGTCGGGGCGCCCGGCACCAGCGTGGACAGCCATGCCCGCGGGTTTGTCTACGACGATTAAATGGTCATCTTCGTAGACGATATCGAACTCGATGTTTTGAGGTGCAGGCGAGTTATTCGGCAACTCAGAGTCCGGCATTTCGACTGCGACAATATCGCCGGAGTTAACCCGAGACGATGGACTATCAATAATCTGATCGTTAACCCTAGCCGCACCGGAACGGATCAATCGTTGGACCTTAGCACGCGACAGGTCAGGGACTTGATTGCGGATCAAAAGATCTAGTCGGATCGGCAACCCTGCGCCGTCAAGATCGAGAATGAAGTTCGGAGACATTGGTTGGGGTTCGGTTTAACGTCCCGTATTGCATCGCGTCCACACATCGTCGGCAACCAGAATCTACGGAAATGTTCTCGTTCGCAATTGGGGTGACCGGAGCGGTTTCTTTGTCATCCCGGGCACTGAAGAAATACCAGACCATCAACACCATGCCGACCGATATAGCGGAGTCGGCGACATTGAATATCGGCCACGGTCCCACGTCGAGGAAGTCGGTTACGTAGCCCTGTTGCAAGCGGTCCAGCAAGTTGCCCAGTGCTCCGCCAAGCTGAAGTCCGAGCGCCACTCGCAATATGAACGACCTTGCTCCAGTAGTAGCGTAGACCCACAACAGCACCGCAACCGCGAAGATGGCGACAAAGCTCAGGATGTTGCTATGACCCTGAAACAGACTGAACGCTGTCCCGGTGTTTCGTGCGTGCGTGATCCGCAAGAAACCTTCAGCAGGCCAAGATTCGCCCCAGTCCAGCCACGCAACGATCAACGACTTAGTGGACTGGTCGAGTAGTAGGACGACAACGGCCAAGAGCCAGAGCATCCAGCTCTTTTTCACCCAGAAATCCCACGCTCTGTACGCGATGCCATTCATCGAAGATTCGCTGGGATAGTTTAGGAATCCGCTCTCTTTGGACGAGCGGTGCAGGAGAAGGGCGTTTTCGGAGGGCCCGTTTTGCGAAGTTTGCATGTCCTTACAACGAATGAGTATATTTGGCGCGTCGGAGTGCCCGCGCGGATAAGATTCACACTAGCAATCAATCGACTTGGACGTAACGAGTTGCGGGAGCCAATCTGATCATGGAAGTTCGTGTAGACCTGCGTAGCGATACAGTAACGATGCCGTCGCCCGAAATGCGGCGCGCCATTTACGAAGCCGAAGTGGGCGACGACGTCTACGGCGACGACCCGTCCGTCAACGCGCTCGAGGAAAAGTCGGCGGAGATGCTTGGGAAAGAGGCCGGGCTTTTCGTAACCTCCGGGACACAAGGCAATCTCGTCTCGATGCTCGCCCACTGCGGCCGCGGCGATCAGGTTCTAGTTGGCGACCGGTCGCACATCTTCACGAATGAGGCGGGCGGCGCGAGCGTCTTGGGCAGCCTATTCCTATACCCAGTAAAGACCGACCGATTTGGGTTCTTGGAGCCGGACCTGATCCGAGCAGGGACGACTCGGACCGACTACCACGTCCCTCCGACGAAGCTGCTGTGCATCGAGAACACCCACAACCAATCTAGCGGCCAACCGCTGACCGTTGAGCAGACTCAGGTCATGGCCGACGCGGCTCGAGAGGGCGGGATGTCGGTGCATATAGACGGAGCGCGGCTCTTCAACGCTGCGGTTAGCCTCGGCGCCGGTGCCGCAGAATTGGCCGCACCTGCTGATTCGGTCACGTTCTGTCTGTCCAAAGGACTGTCTTGTCCGGTCGGCAGCATCGTCGTTGGAAGCGCAGACTTCATCGACCGCGCCCGGCGATGGCGCAAGATGCTCGGAGCAGGGATGCGACAGGTAGGCGTCATCGCTGCTGCGGGCGTCTACGCGCTTGACAACATGATCGACCGGCTAGCCGAAGACCACACCAACGCCAAGAAGCTCGCCGAAGGCCTCGCCGGAATTGACGGCATCAGTGTCGACCCAGACAACGTCCACTCCAACATCGTCTACTTCAACATCCCGCCCGGCATCGGCGCGGCGATCTCAACGGACATGAAGGAGCGCGGCATCCTAGTCAACGCCGGAGATCCCGTCATGCGCATGGTCACCCACTACGGCATCTCCTCCGAAGACATCGATTACACCTTAGTGGCGATGCAAGAGCATTTCCGGCAAGCGGTTGCAGCGGCGTAACGGGTTTTATTCTCAACCTAGTCATCGACCTACGTGCGATAAGTCGCAGGTCGCGTAAGGCACCTTTTGCTTAAATCGGCGAAAGCGGCTCGCTCCGTACTGGCTTTGGGTGCAATTTCAGTGTGACCGTAATCGTTGCCGGACTTGGCTGGTTCGGCTATGCGTCTCCAAAGTATCTCGGGAAAGTGTTGCAGTTCCTCTCCGGACACGACGAAAAATACGAATCCGTCGCGTTTGCGACTAGGGTAAACCCGCGGGAGTCGGCGATTCGAATAATGTCTGAGCAAACTGCCCATTTTGAAATAGGCGGGTTCGTAACCGAGTTCGGCAAGCAGGTCGGCGTATGCTTCCCAAGTCATGAGTACAGGTCCGTTACGTTGGTTAGCAGATCGCCACGAGACGCTATTCTACCTATCCGTATCTCTCCCCCCACCAGTACCTCAACCTATCCGCGATCTGCTTCTCGGCTCCCAGCTCGCCGGGATCGTAAAACTGACTTCCCTTCAATTTCTCGGGTAAGTTCTCCGCACGCACGAAATGGCCGGGCGCATCGTGGGGGTATTCGTAGTCCTTGCCGTATCCCAACCGCTCCATTAACCGTGTCGGCGCATTGCGAAGATGCATAGGGACGGGCTCGTCTTGCGTGTCACGAACCATTCCGAGAGCCTTGTCGATCGCAAGATACGCTGAGTTAGACTTCGGCGCCGATGCGAGGAAGATCGTCGCCTCCGCAAGCGGGATACGACCTTCTGGCATGCCCACGAAACTCACCGCTTGCTGCGCCGCGACCGCCACGGCCAGACCGTTGGGATTGGCGAGTCCGATGTCTTCGGCGGCGGATATGACCAGCCTGCGAGCTATGAAGAGCGGGTCTTCGCCAGCGTCGATCATCCGTGCAAGGTAGTAGATCGCCGCGTCGGGGTCGGAGGCGCGAATGCTCTTGATAAACGCCGAGATTGTGTCGTAGTGCATATCGCCGAGACGGTCGTAGCGAGATCGCTTCTCGATTGCCTGCTCGACGAGTTCTACGGTTATTTTCCGATGACCGTCTTCCTCCGCAGCCGAATCCACGGCTACCTCGAGCGCGTTCAACGCCGATCGCGCGTCTCCATTCGACGCCCGCAGCAAGAAGGATCGCGCCTCATCATTCAGAGTTGGATTAGCCACCGCCAATCCGCGCTCTAAATCGATGAGCGCGGAGTCGATGATGCGATTCATGCCTTCATCGTCGATCGGCTCGATTGTGTAAACCCGAGTCCTGGAAAGAAGCGGCGCGATCACCTCGAAAGAAGGATTCTCGGTCGTTGCACCGATGAGGATGAATGTACCAACTTCGACGTGAGGCAGCAGCGCATCCTGCTGAGACTTCGAGAAGCGGTGTATCTCGTCGACGAACAGGATCGTGCGGGTGCCTGTCGAACCGATGCGATGCTGCGCGTCTGCGGCTTCGCTTCGGATGTCGCGCACGCCGGAGGTGACCGCCGACATTTCGGCGAAGTAGCTCTTGGTCACGCCCGAAATCACCTGCGCGAGCGTTGTTTTACCACTGCCTGGCGGCCCCCACAAGATCATCGAGTGGAGTCGGTCGCGCTCGATCATCCGCCTGACCACGCGCCCCGGTCCGACGAGTTTCTGCTGTCCCACGAACTCATCGAGATTCCTAGGCCGCATTCGTGTCGCCAGAGGAGCTTGGCGATTCAAGATCGCTTTTCTTCGATTATCGAAGAGCGTCATATCGAAAATTAACCGAATCTCCGGACATCGCTACGTCCGGATGCGGCAAGAATAGTTCGTTTTCAGATTGCACGCGATTTCGCCAAGCCGGCAACCTCAACCAAGGCGCCAGCGACGGCATCGCGTTCCTCCGGCAACACCGTACGCGGATCGAGGAAGAAACGCTCCTCCTCTATCCTGCCGATGACGGGTGGATCGTAGCGACGCATTTTCTCGGCTACTGCTTCAACCGACAACCGCGCTGTGATCATCAGACGTCTGGTCGACAGAGTTTGCCCCGGCGCGCTGCCTCCACCGATGACGGTTCGACCATCGACGACCTCGGAATCGATTTCTCGCGACCATTGCTTGGCGACGTCTGCCAACTCGTCAAGCGTCGCAGCCATCATCCGCAGGATAGGCAATTCGTCTGTCGCGGCTCCTCGGACGTAACTGCGAAGCGTCGCATTCAACGCGGCTAACGTCATCTTGTCAATCCGGATGGCGCGCGCCAACGGATGCCGCGCAATGCGGCCAACCAGTTCGGCTCCACCTACGACGATCCCAGCTTGTGGACCGCCGAGCAGCTTGTCTCCTGAGAACAGTGTCAAATGAGCGCCAGCGTCGACCGATTCTCGCACCGTCGGCTCATGTTCGACGCCGTAAACCGACGTATCGACAAGGCATCCGGAACCAAGATCGTGCACCAGCGGTATGTCGTGGCGGTTGGCGACCGCCACGACATCGGTCAACGGGTCCTCGTGGACAAAGCCAGATATCGCGAAGTTGGAGCGGTGCACCTTGAGTATCGCCGCGGTATTCGGACCGATCGCTGCTTCGTAATCTCTGGCATAAGTGCGATTAGTAGTGCCGACGTCTACGAGATTCGCGCCCGATTGCGCCATGACATCGGGTACTCGGAAACCGCCACCGATCTCGACGGCTTCGCTGCGCGATACGATGATCTCACGACCATTCCCTGCGAGCGTGCTCAACGTCAACAGCGCGCCCGCCGCATTGTTGTTAACCGCGATGCCCGCCTCGGCGCCGGTGACGGTGCTCAGCAACGACGACACATGTGAGTGCCGCGAACCTCGGCCGGCGGTCTCGACGTCGTACTCGAGATCGGAGTAGCCCAGCGCCGCGCGACGAGCCGCAATCGCCGCATCTTCACTCAGCGGCGCGCGACCTAGATTTGTGTGTAGTATCACTCCGGTTGCGTTGATTACGCGCGTTGGTGATGGCCCCCAGCGATCATTGACCGACTCGGCGATTGACTTGGCGATCATCGATGGCGAAACATCAACCAACGCGACATGACCATTCCTGATCGAAGCTCGAATTGCAGTCAGGCTGCGGCGCGCCTCAACGACGAGGAATGATCGCGGGTAGATTCCAGAGAGTTCCACCAATTTTGGAACAGACATCAATGCGTCGACGCCGGGAAGTGAGCGCAACATCGAATTCGCGTTTTCGTTGACACCTGTTGGGTCGATTTTCGTTGGTTTCGACGACAAATCAGCGAGTCTGAAGGATGGTTAGTGGTGCAATTTCGACGTTATTCGACTCGAAATATGCGGTTTACGGAGTAGTAAAATATTCTACTTACGCACCTTGCGACGACGATCGATGATCACCATAGCTGTAACAGGGGGTATCGGGGCGGGAAAATCCGAGACTATCGACATCTTGCGCAAACTCGGCGCGTCGACAGTCAGCGCCGATAATTTGGGCCACGCCGCATACGCGAGTGGCACCCCCGGTCGCGCTGACATGATCAAGGCTTTCGGCGAAAAGATCCTTGGCGACGACGGCGAGATCGACCGCAAAACAGTTGGCGCGATCGTGTTCAACGACGAGAACAAGCGCAAGACGCTCGAATCGATAGTCTGGCACCGAATTCGCGAGATGCTAAAAAGCGCGATCATCCAAAACCGAGAACGCAACGCACAAGCCACCGCGATCGAAGCAGCAGTCCTGTTTGAAGCAGGCTGGGACGACCTAGCTGACCGCGTATGGACCGTCGAAGCGTCATATCATCAAAGGTTGGCGCGCATTATAGAAAAGACTGGCATGGATGAACCCGCCGCGCGCATGCGAATCGACGCGCAAATCGCACCCGAGATCAGAATCGAACGAGCAGACGAAACCATATTCAACGACGGCGATCTGACCGCTTTGGAACAGAGCGTCACCAAATTGTGGGAAGCTACCACTAAGAACTAGCACCGATTGGATGCCAAATGGCGACTGAGCAGCTTTACAACCAAACGATCATCGAGGAGTACGTGCTCGCCGAAGAGCCATACTACCTCCCGTTGGCTGACGAGATTGAAATCTTCGAAGCCGCGTATCACCAGCGCGTGCCTGTGCTGCTAAAGGGACCGACCGGTACTGGGAAAACCCGTTTCGTAGAGTACATGTCATGGCGCTTGGGCGAAGAACTTACCGTCGCAAAACCTGCTACCAAGGTAGCAAGTGCCAACGGCAACCCGGCGTCCATACCGCTCGTCACGGTTGCCTGCCACGAAGACCTCACTGCGTCCGACCTTATCGGCCGCTACCTGCTCGATCGTGACGGCACTCGATGGCAAGATGGGCCGTTGACCCGAGCGGTCAAATCTGGCGGCATCTGCTACTTGGACGAAGTAGTCGAAGCGCGGAAAGACACGACCGTCATCATCCACCCGTTGACCGACCACCGTCGGACCTTGACGATCGACAAACTCGGCGTGGTCATCGATGCCGCCGACGGATTCCTGCTCGTCATCTCATACAACCCCGGTTACCAGAACGCCGTCAAGGACCTCAAGCACAGCACCCGTCAGCGTTTCGTCGCGCTCGAATTCGATTTTCCGGACGAAGAGCACGAAGCGCAGATCATCCAACATGAATCGGGTTGCGACGACGAAAACGCAGGGTTGCTTGCAGCGCTCGGTGGCAAGATTCGTAATCTTCGCGAACACGGGTTGGAAGAAGGTGCCAGCACGCGTGTCTTGATCTACGCTGCCAAACTCATCAACGAAGGGATCAGTTCCCGACGCGCATGCCAAGTCGCCGTCACGTGGGGAATCACCGACGACGCGCAGGTTCAACGCAGTATTGACGAGGTCGTTTCCTCGATATTCCCGTGAAAACCGATACGGCATCCGAGTTCATGGCATTCGCCAAAGGTAGACTAACTCGCCCGAGTGTGAGCGCGCTGCCCGGCGAGACTGCTCCGCCCGAAGGGCTGGACCCCGGATTGCCAAGACGTAGAGCTGCGGTCGCCGTGCTGTTCTCGGTACGCGACGAAATCCCTACGATGCTCCTTATCCGCCGCGCCGCTCACCGCGGCAACCATCGGACCGAATGGGCTTTTCCCGGCGGCGTAGTGGAACCCTCAGACGAATCACTTTTGGCAACCGCATTGAGGGAGACTCACGAGGAGGTCGGTGTTCCGGAATCGTTGATCGATCCTTGGGGACCGTTGCCGAAGGTAATCACCGGCACCGGATACGAAGTTTGGCCGTTCGCTGGTCAGTTGTGCGAAAATGCACAATTGACACCCGAACGGGAAGAGGTTGACGACTACGCCTATATCCCAGTCAACCGACTGGCAGACGTATCGGCGCGTCGCCAGATCACGCTAATGCGCGACGACCTGACCCGCCAATGGGATGCCATCGAGCACGGCGGCAGAATCATCTGGGGCGCAACCGCAAGAATCATTCACAACACCATGCGATTGCTGCAAACGGAATAAGCTCTGCAGCTGAAATGACCAACTGGTTCTAGTCGCTTCGACGACCATCCAAACATGACGCAAAACAACGAACAATTGATGATGAACGTGCGAACGGAACTTGGCACTTTCCCTTCGCCCGTCCAAGCAAACTACGACCGGGCCAGAGAGGCTTTGACCGGTCGGTTGGCGGACGACAAACTTGACGATTGGGCACAGATGGGGTTGACCATCTCGAAGCGAACCGTCCGCTCATGGGAAGCTGGTGCCGAACTTTTCAGCGCCTCGCCACGTGTTCAGCGTCATCTCCCAGCCGGTCAATTCATCAGCTGGGTACGGATCGGTGACCAATTGTGCACTGCGTCCCCAAGCCTCGCCGTAGCGTTCTTCCGAGCCAGTCCCGAAGCGATTGAACGGCTGCGCCCGCGCTACATCGGCGATTGGGCTCAATCCTGCCGGTCGCTATACCGTGGAACTTGGAAGTCGTCGGCTCTGGCATGTAAGCTCTTCGAAGCGACTCCGCAACTGCTGGAATCGCTATCGTTCGACGAGTTGCGTCGGTTCGCTGAGTTCTTGGAAGAGGTCTCGCATCGATCCTACGACATGGCCGGCGACGCGCTCGATAAGGGTTCCGATCTATTTCCGAAGCTAGGCCGCGACGCCGGTGCGTTCATCGGACTGGCCAACACCGTGGCGAAAAACTCTTGGCGTCATGTCCAACCCATGTTCGACGCCGCTCAGTATTCTCTCGTCGAGATGCCACGGGAGCAGCGATCTAGTTTCATCGCGTTGGTCAACCGCTTGTCGGCCCAAGAGGGAGTCGATCCCTCACGCGTCATTCGCGACGGGGCTCGCGCGCTCAGCGGAGTTGGGCACGAGTGGCGCGACACGTTGATCGACCTTACCCACCGCATCGCTTCGGAGGGGTCGCCCGAGGCGTCATCTGCGTTCCTTACTACAGGTCCGCGGGTTTTAGAACGAGTCACCTTCCCTCAACTTGTCGAGTGGCACGGCAGGGGGATGCAGGTCAACGCGGAGAAACCCGACGCTGCCGAAGCCTATTTCAAAAACGAATCGGCATTGTCCCACGAGGTGCTCGACGCATTGTCTTCAAGCGTCGAACTCGATCGTGTGCGAGAAATCATCCGCATGTACTGCCGCATGTTGGCAGGCCAGGAGATCGAAGTTCAGGCCGCGCAACAACTTGTCGACAAGAACATCGGCTGGTTCCAAGGCGAGTTGCCGACTACCGAGGGATCGACTATCTACCTGCCAAAGGTGATCAACCGCCACCCGAGCAAGGACAGCAACTTCGCCTTCTACAAGGTCATCTCGACGCACCAAACTGGTCACATCGAATTCGGTTCGTTCCGCTTCAGTTTCGAACGACCTTCGACGATGTTCACCGATTTGCGATCCGAACTAACAAGCGCCAACGGCAACGCCCTTGAATCGGTTACCAGCGAGATAGCTGAAAGAGAGGAGTCAACCGACAAAGGGGAATTGAACGGCGCGGTAACCGAGGTCGAGCCGGGTGACCGCGTCACGATCCCGATGAGCCGCTTCTTCGATCTCTTCCCAGATCGCAAATTGAGCAACGACGTCTTCACGATCTTCGAAAGCACCCGTGTCGATGCAAAGGTGATGGGTGCTTATCGCGGACTCGCGGTCAGTTTCCAATCGGTCCAAGACGACGCCTTGGGTTCACGACCCGATATGACTGAGTTACCGGCACGTGAGGCGCTCGTCGAATTCATGATACGCATCAGCCTCGGACAAAACGCCAACCTTATCGCCCCCAAGCGTCACATGGAAGCAGCGAGAAAACTCCGTCGCTTGGTACGACTGATGCAGAACGAACCAGCGTTGGTCGAAGATGCTGCGGAAGCGACGATCCGCGCCTGTGCGTGGCTCACTGAAGTCAAGAACGAAGAGCTTGACGAAGACGAGTTCGAAAACCTGGATGACGATGAGGAAGATGACGAGCAGGATGGCGACGACGAAGAGGAACAAGACCTGCAAGGCATAATTCAAGCCTTCATCGAGTCCATGCAGCCGGGCGAGGGTTACGGAGAAGACGACGGCGAGAGCGACGAAGAGTCCGACGACATGAACACCGGAGATGAGCAAGACTATTCATCGCCGCAAGAAATCGACTACCGTGGCGAGTTCAAGCCGGAATTGTCGCAGCTGCTCTCTCAAGCTCAGATGATGGACGGCGCCGAGTTCGCTGACGACGACATGGGCGAGATGACGCCGCTGTCCCAAGAGCAGCTCGAACAGATGATGAAGAACTCCGCGGAGGTCGACATCCAAGAGGGGCAGGACGGAGAGGAGATGTCGTCTGAACTTGCTGAGATGCTCGAAAACCTCCTAAAGGAGATGCAGCGACGTGACCCGCAGGCTCAAAGCCAATCATCAGGCCCGATGCAACACGTCGACGAGGATGGCGGCCCGCTCACTCCAAATGGGGCGGACCAGTTCGTGTACGACGAGTGGGACTTCAGAGCCAACGAGTATCGCCCGCGCTGGTGCATGGTGCACGAGAAGGAGATGAGTAGCGGAGATTCCGGTTTCTACCGCGACACGCTGATCGAACGCGCATCGCTCTTGACGATGATCAAGAAGCAGTTCGAACTCGTGATGCCGGAGATGTACCGAAAGCAGAAGCGGTTGGAGGACGGCGAAGAACTCGACTTCGACCCGATGCTCGAGGCCGTTATCGACATCCGAGCCGGCACCACACCCGATGAGAAAATCTACTGGCGCCGCAACAAGACGGAACGCTCAGTTGCCGTCGCGTTCCTGCTCGACATGTCCGCTTCAACCGCCGAGGCGATTGAAGAAGCGAAACGTCCCAACGACGATTGGGGCGCGCCGGACGACCCGGTCGAATACATGGTCTGGCTCCGCTCGCGGCGCACCGAAGGCCTGCGCAAGTCGTACAAACGCATCGTGGATGTCGAGAAAGAAGGCGTCGTCCTGCTCGTCAACGCGCTGGAGGCGCTCGGAGACGACTACGGGATATACGGATTTTCGGGCTACGGCCGCGAAAACGTCGAGTTCTACGTCATTAAGGACCTCGACGAGAAGTTCACGGAAGAGATCCCGCGACGCATCGACCGCATCGCGCCCCTGCACGCAACCCGCATGGGGCCATCGATCCGCCACGCAACCAAGAAGCTCGCCGACCAAGATTCGCGCTCACGCTTCCTGTTTCTAATCTCCGACGGCCGACCCCAAGACCGCGGCTACAGCCGTGAAGGCGTCGAGAAGGAGTACGCGGTCCACGACACTCGCATGGCTTTGATGGAAGCACGACGCGAAGGCATCGTGCCATTCTGTTTGACCGTCGACAAACAGGGTCACGACTACTTGAAAGTCATGATGGAAGATTTCAACTATGAAGTCCTGCCAGACGTAAGCATGCTTCCGCAGCGATTGTTGATGCTGTACAAACGCTTGACGACTTGATATGGTGGGGATCCATCCAAAATCAAACGGGACCGCCGCGTTAGTTGCTCCCAGATGAGCATCTGAACGCGTCGAATATTCTTCGGTTGGTCGCGAAGACGCGTGTAGACTAGCGAATCAAACGAACCCCGCGTTCGAGTTCCTAGTCGAATTCGGACCGGTTAGGGAGTTGTTCGGAAACGCTAGAGGAGATTGTGCCATGAAGTTGCGCGCGCATGGACTTGAGTCGAAATTCGCCCTTGGATTGGCTATATTCATAGCGAGTGCAACCCTTGGCATATTCGGCATGTCGCACAACGGCGAAATCGTAAACGCACAAGGACAATCCTCTTCCGGCGAAATCGCCGACGTCGTTCCGTCAACGCCTTCCTTGCGCGTCGGCGAAGGCGACACCGTTACATTGTCTGTCCGCCTATACGGCCTTCAAGACCTGCAAGACCAACGCCTCGGCTCCGAAGTCACCTTCGATTGGTCTGCGTCCGATGGCGATCTTCCTCCTGCCACCAAAGGCAACACCTCGGTACGGTACACCGCACCTTCATCCCCAGGAACCTACACGGTTACCGCAACCGCCGGATCCAACTGTGCTCGCAACTGCACTGCGACGTTCACGATCACTGTGCGACGCAGCGGCGAACCGGGAGGTCCCGGTGGAACTGACGCCGTGAACCCGCCAGGTGTTATCCCGACGATCCTCACTGATTCCGAAGGCGCCCAGTATGAAGTCTTCACTCCTGAAGGAGGAGGCACATTTGCAGGCGAAGGCTTCTCAATCACCGCGGGAATTGGGATCGTCCCCAACGGCGAAATCATCGGTGTCCGCATGGCGGAAGACGGTTCCGCTTCCAACGCCGGGATGTCGCATCACCGCTTCGCGCTTCGCGGCAGCCAATACAAGATATCCGTCGTCGATGCCGATCGGACGACCGTTTCGTCCTACGCCCTCAGCGGCACAGTAGAAGTGTGTATCCCCGTTTCGGACGAACTGCGTTCCAACATCTCGAGCATCGCGTTGGTCACAAAGAACAGCGACGGAACATTAACTGCATTGTCATCGTCCGTGCGCGTTAACCCATCGCTCATCGTGTGCGGAAACACCAGTATCTTACCTGCAGTCGTAGCGAGCGGCTTGCTGGGAACTCCACCGCCTTTGCCAGAGCCCGAACCCGAGCCGCCTGAAAAGCTACCCGTCACTGGCGGTGCCGCGCCCTCGTCGACCAGCGCAGTAGTGTGGGCTTTGCTCCTCGGCATCGCGCTGATTGGCGCCGGCGTATTCGCGACCGCGTACCGCCGCCGGCGTTACGAAGGAAACCGATAGTCCGCGCGGGCTAACAACAAGCAATCGGATTTCGAAGACCCGTGAGGGGCAGCGTCGAGTTTTGACAGTTGCGCGTCCCGGACGCCAGATCACTGACGTTGAAGCTCGAACATCGTGAGCATCTTGTCGGCCCAGTCCTTATCGATGCGGATGATGTCCTGAGTCTCGTTGGCGACCGCGTAACGGTAGTTGCCATCAGGGGTGATGTCGCCGATGATCATCGATGTGCGATAAACCTCGGTCAGAAGCTCGCGCACTTGAACTTCACGCCGAATGTGGACGTAAGGTGCCGCCCGCCCCACGCCGTAAGGTTCATACGCCTCGGTGATATCAAGGTTGAGGACTTCTGCGCCATCGATCACAGGTGTTCCGAAGTGCATCAGGTAATCCAAGATGACATCGCCATCCGCTGGCGTCACGCCTTTACACGGCGCATCGATCGCGGGCAGATCGCACACGATCCACTCGCCGCTCTCTTCGTCGATGGCGTAACCAGAGGTCACTTCGTTGCCCTCGAACAGCAGCACCTCCGTCGCCTCAGAAGGATCCATCGTATAGAACCATTCGGGATATGGCGGTTCGTCGACTAATCGAAGCATGACATTGCCCCACGAATAGTCGACCGTATACAACTGATCGTAGCCGCTCTGGCTCGCGTAGTGAGCTCCGCCGTCCGCCGTCAGGTTGCCCATTTCAACTGTCAACTCGCGGTCATCACGAAGCCGCACGGTGATCGACAGCTTCGGGTTGTCGAGACCATAAAGCGCCGGGTTGTCAATCGTCTTCTTGAGTTCTCGCTGAGACCTCGGACCACCCAACAGTTGCGTGATACCACCCCAGCGGTATAGGCTCGTAGGCACGTCTTTCGCGTCGTCGAAATACCATCTGCGGTCATCCTCGCGGAAATGCCACGAAGTCGAGTTCTCAGCGCTCGAGATCGAGATGTGACGCAAATCGTCAGGCGAAAGCGTGAAGAAGAAGGGCGGTTGCTCGGCGCGCTCGGTCTGACCGAGTTGCTTGACGACAATCGATGACCCGATCGCAATCCAGCAAGCGGCGATTACGAGAACCAGTGCGACTCTCAGGCTCATAGATCAGCGTCTTCTCCACCATGCCAAGATGCCGGCCAGAGCGATCAGTATCGGCATTAGCAGCCATCCGCTCCAACGAACGAAGTTTCGCTCCGATTCGGTGAGGACCAACTCGCGGAAAGCGACCTGCTTCGGGCGCAATGTGATGAGTTCGTAGTCTTCGGCCAAGTAGTTGACGGAATTGACGAATAGGTCGCCATTTCGTGCTGAACCGAAGTACGCGTTGCTCGCAAAGTCGGTGTCGCCGATCAGCACCATCTGCGTGGTTATCAGCTGATCGTTCTGCCGACGAGGGCTTCCACCGATCTCCGCAACCGCCTCAACCGCAACCACTACAGGGTGCGGACCGCCTTGGTCCTCGTCGACTTGGAACCCGATGTTCTCGACATCGGTCTCAGCCCAACTATTCAAAGTGCTAGTCGCCACCAATTCCAGCCGAACATAGGGGATACCCTCATCAGTCAGTGGTATTGTCTGCGGGTCGATGCCGTAGGAGTAAAACGTCGATCCTGGCATGTAAAGCACGTCGAAATCTTCCGTCAACGGATGTTCCGGTAGCTGGCTGTTCGTGTTTTTGATCTGCAGGAAGGTCGGGTTCGGAGCTACGTAGCTCGCGGTATCGACGACTGTTCCTTCGCCAACGCCAACAGCGTACCGAGACAAGAAACCCTTGAAAGAATCTGGCGTTGCATCTGGTTCCAGCAACATCAGAATGCTGCCGCCACGCCGACCGTACTCCGCGAGGATGCTTTCCTCGCTTTCTGTCATCTCTTTCGTCGGGCCGGCGAAAATGATCGCTGCGGGGAGTAGCTCAGGATTATTCGAAGACAACCGTTGACCCAGCTCCTGCAACGTCTCGTTCGCAATCGCGTAGTTCTCGCGAACCAGAGATTCAGCAGCTAGAGCGTAGCCATCGCCGTCTCGTGTCGAATCAAGAAGATCCCGCACCGCGTGACCGCTTATGAAAATGATCGTTTTCTGCTTGATCTGGTTGACCACCAGCAGGCCCGTGATGACATCCTGTTCTGAAAACACATTAGGCCCAGTGTTGGGGTTCAAACCCGGTATGACTTCCGTTCTACGACTGTCAGTCGCTTCGATTGCTAGCGACGGGAATTGCGTGATGCCGTACTCGGAAGCGACGTTCGGCTCCAACTCTGGATCTACCAACCTGAACGACAACGGCCGCTCCGTCGATCGACGTTTGAACTCGCTGAGCAGGTCTTCCGTCGCCCGCCACGCAGCCTGACGCTGTGGGGTGTTCCGACGGAAGAACGCCGTAACCTGTATCGGCTCTCGCAGGTTTGAGAGCGTGTTGAGCGTCGCGTCCGATACGATGAACTGCTTGGTGCTCGTCGTGTCGATGCGCAGGTATCCGGGCGGATCAGGACGTCCGACGGCCCAATAGATCACGAAGTTCAGCACTATGGCTATGGCGACAAACGCGATCAACACGATGGCCGTATTCAATCCGTAACGTCCGCGGCGACCAAATATCGCGTACCGGACCGCGTCGAACGAAATACCAGCATCGACGATCAGGATCACTAGACCGATGCCCATCACGATGTACGAGTACGTCTCTAGATCACGCACGAAGATCCAAATCAGCGCACCCAGCACCAGAATCAGCGTCCCCGCCAACGCCAGCGCTTGACGGATCGAACGCGCGCTCGCCATGATCCGCTCGCGCAGCGGCGTATCGTCGACGAGTTCCGCCATCGTCGGACGGTTTTCGGGCAACTCGGGAAGTTGACTGTCTTGAGTGGTCATGGAGATACAGTTGTCCGCGATGCGTTAACTTCTCGCTCCGGCCGGCATCAGCGCCATCGACGAGTTTCTAGGGCGATTACGGTCAGCAACAAAAACACTGCGGTTATCGAGAGGTAGTAGACGACATCACCGACCGATAGAATGCCCCTCGCAAAGTCGGCGAAATGTCCGCTCTCAGCCACCCCGAAACTGCCGAGGTCGAAGACGGAGAAAGACGCGCCAAGTTGCAACGCGTCCAGTATCTCTGACCCGATGCCCGTCACTCGATCGGACACGAAATCGATGATCGTCAATCCGGTCAACAGACCCGCGCCGACCACCAATCCCACGATCTGGTTTGGGCTCAAGGCAGATGCAAATAGCCCGATCGCCAACGTCGCACCAGCGTAAAGTACCAGTCCGAGATAGCCGGTTAATATCGGTCCGACGTCCGGTATCCCGTATACGAACAGCAGAATTACGAAGTAGAGCGACAACACGAGCATCACCAATAACGTGATAAACGCGGCGAGGAACTTGCCCAGCACGATCTCAACCTCCCGCACGGGCGAGGTCAGCAATAGCTCAAGGGTGCCGATCTTCTGCTCTTCGGCGAGAAGACGCATCGTAATTGCGGGCGACATGAAAATCATGAAGAAAACGGCGCCCGCCAAGAACCCGCGAATCGACGCTTCCGAAAACGCGTCCGAAACGGAGGCGACGAAGAAGAAGCCCGCGATAGCCAGAAACGCAGCCGACACGATGTACGCCATCGGCGATGCGAAGTAAGTGCGGACCTCTTTGTTAGCGATTAACCAGATGTAACGCACGGTTCAACCCAGATCCTCGTCGGTTGTCAGTTCCAAGAAGATCTCCTCTAGCGTCAACGGCAGCGGGGTGAGATTTACTAAACCCCATCCTCGCTCGATTACCTTGTTGGCGATTATCTCTGTGGTGCGCATGTTCGGTCGCGCGTCCACGATCAACGGAATCGTGCTGTCCCGTTCGGCTCTCGCAACCGACTCCGCTCGGTTGTCGCTACGGGCGTCGACCACCATTGGCAACTGGCGCATTTCCCCGATAACCTCACGCGGATCGGCACCGCGCACCGTCAACTCGATTCGCTCGGAATGTTGGAGCCGCTCCGAAAGATTGTCCGGCCGGTCGTCTGCGACGATTCGACCGTCGTGGATGACCAGCACTCGGCGGCAGATCATGCTCACTTCGGGCAGGATGTGTGAACTAAGCAACAGCGTATGGTCTTCACCGAGTTCGCTTATCAACTCGCGCGTTTCGACCACCTGTATCGGGTCAATGCCGATCGTCGGTTCGTCCAAGATCAACACGTCAGGCTCGTGAAGGATCGCCTGCGCGATGCCGGTTCGTTGCCGGAAACCTTTCGAGAGCTTGCCGACAAGGGTGTCGCGATAGTCGCCGAGGCGAACCGTGTCGATCACCTTCGGCACTCGCTCGCTTACCCACCCTTTGTTCATTCCCCGCAACCTGCCCATGTACTCGAGATAGTCGGTAACGGTCATGTCGAGGTAGAGCGGAACTGTCTCTGGCAAATAGCCGATGTGCCGACGCGCGTCCAACGAGTGAGACACGATGTTGTATCCCGCAACGATCGCATCCCCGTGCGTCGGCGGGGTGTATCCAGTGAGGACACGCATCGTCGTAGTCTTCCCCGCGCCGTTCGGCCCCAAGAATCCTACGATCTCACCCTTCAACACTTCGAACGAAACGTCGAGAACCGCGGGGTAGGGCCCGTAGTACTTCGACATGTGTTCAAGTTTGATCATGATGTTTAATGCCCTTCGCGCACGGTTTGGAACAAAACGTAAGTTTCAATACGCACGCATCGGCGGCACAGTTTCGATGTCAATCAAGCAGTACAGTTTAACAACACGCGAGCACTTGAAGTCCATACCGTTCAGCAAGTGTCAAACGACGGTTGACTAAAATCGTTGTTAACCAATCTCGCAGGCTACCGCCATGGCATCCACACTCCAAGAGATCGACACTACCTCCCAGATCATTTATCTCGATCATGCCGCGACAACGCCAGTTCGCAGCGAAGTTCTAGACGCGATGCTGCCGTACTTCAGCGAAGCATTCGGCAACCCGTCGAGCCTCTACGCCATCGCGGGCGAATCGCGCAACGCAATCGACGAAGCAAGGGCTCGCGTCGCATCGGTGTTGAACTGCCGCACAAGTGAAGTCGTCTTCACCGGCGGAGGTACCGAAGCCGACAACATGGCAGTCAAAGGAGTCGCCTCGACCTTCGACGAACCCGGCGACATCATCATCTCCGAAATCGAGCACCACGCGATCATTCACGCAGCCGAACAGCTCGAAAAAGATGGTCACCACGTCATCACCGTGCCCGTCGACCGTTACGGCGTCGTCGATCCCAACGATGTGCGCTCGCGACTCGGCGACCGTGACACCATCGTGAGCATCATGTTCGCCAACAACGAAGTCGGTGCGGTGAACGACATCCCGGAAATTGCGCGTGTGGCGAAACAGCACGGACGAGAAACCGGCACCAACGTTGTGATGCACACCGATGCCGTCCAAGCGTCCGGCAAGCTTGGGTTAGACGTCAAGATGTTGGGCGTCGACCTGCTGTCGCTATCTGCTCACAAGATCCATGGGCCAAAAGGCGTTGGCACTCTGTACGTGCGGCGCGGCGTTAAGTTGGAAGCGCTCATCGCCGGTGGGGGACAGGAACGGCAGCGCAGATCAGGGACCGAGAACGTGCCCGGCATCGTCGGCATGGGCATGGCGCTCGCGCTTGCCGAAAACGAACGCCAGCAATTCTGCGAACGCACACGCGAGTTACGCGACCGTTTCTTGGCAGCCGTGACCGAGCGAATCCCCGGAGTCGTCGTCAACAACCATCCCGAAAACAGTCTGCCTCATATCGCCCACATCTCGATCCCCGGGCTCGAAGGCGAACCGATGCTGCTCGGTCTCGATTTCAAGGGTGTATGCGCCTCCAGCGGCAGCGCATGCAGCTCCGCGTCCGTCGAACCATCTCACGTCCTGCTTGGCATGGGTATGTCCCTCGAGCTAGCCGCCGGCAGTCTCAGATTTTCCTTCGGCAAAGATTCAACAGCAGAACACGTCGATTACGCAGTCAACGCATTGGCCGACGTCGTCGTTCAACTGCGCGGCATGCCAGCAATGAGGTTCTGATTAGCATCTTTCCGCCGCACCGCTATGTATATTTGATATCTAGACTTCCGCTTGTTGGAGATCGAAACGAACCATGGCCACTACAGAGCGTCCAGAAGACCTTTTGGCACAACCCGACGATGACGAGTCGACCGACTTGTCGATCAGTGAAAACTTCATCGAAGGCGATGCTGCTCGTGATTCCCACCCAACGGAGGTCGAGGCCGCTCTTCGATACGTCGCTGAAAACAAATACGACTACGGCCCAAAACTGCGCGATGCCGACCTCCAGTGGGACGTGAACGGCATCGAACCGATGGACAACGGCATCTCCCGCGTTTTCATCAACTACACGCCCGCGGCTTCCTTCCGAGGCTCATCCGGCTCCGAACAAATTGACGTCGATTCTGGCGGAGCTGTGCTTGCACGCCGTCAGATCAGGGTCCCGAAACAGAATCTTCCGGCGGTCCTGATCGCATTGACCGTCGTATCGCTAGTCGCATTGGCCGTCGTCGAAGTCCTCCTCTGGGCCAACCCGTTCGAAGGCGGTCCGGAACTCTACGTCGCTGGTCGAACCCTCTGGATCCGCGCCGAGCTCCCGCGCCAGCAACCATACGTCGTCTACAACGCACCGTCCAGTGCCGGCGAAATTAACCAATGGGCAATCAAACCCGCGGGTCAGGGGACCGAGATAGTAATCATCGAAACGACGCTCACTAATCAGACATCGGGCGCCGTTCGCATGGTCGTCGACCGCGAAGCCGCCGAATTGCGCATCAAAGGCAGCATCGCTCTCAAACCGATCAACGTAATCGATCGTTCCTACATTATCGAAACCGCGAACGATCGCTACCTCGACCCCGAATTCAGGCTCATGTGGGGCGGATTCACACTGAACCAAGGTGAAGAACTACGAGGCCACATCGTGTTCGAAGCGCCGGTAGGCAGCAAATTCAGCGATTTCCGTTGGCTCGCTGGCGACACCGCCGTCGTTCGATACGAGTAGTTGCGCGAATCTTCCCGTTTCCGTATAATCGCGCCGCATGGAGCGTCACTCCGCCTACACTAAGATGGGCGAGTGCGACCTACGCGTTTGCCGAAATACCTAGCGAATCAACCACTTTCAGATGAGCATCACATACATCGGTGCCCGCCTCGGGATGTTCGTCCTCGTTGTTTGGCTCGCAACGACGGTGATATTCTTCTTGCCCCGCATCGCCAGCGATCGCAACCCGGTCCGCGAACGTATGATCATGATGGCCGCGACAGGCAACCTCTCCACCGGTATGGAGAAGGTCGTCGCCGCATACGAGCGAGACTACGGTCTCGATCAACCGCTTTACCTGCAGTACATCAGATACTTGAGCAGCGTTTTGCAAGGCGACCTCAACGTCTCATTGATTCGGCACCCTTCGACCGTTTTGGATCTGATTATGGACAGAATGCCTTGGACCCTCGGTTTGGTGGGAGTTTCGATCTTCATTTCGTTCGTGTTTGGTTCGATATCGGGTGCTTTGCTGGCGTGGCCGGGCTCCCCACGGTTCTTAAAGGGAGTGCTGCCAATATTCCTCACCTTTGCACCGATTCCCTACTTCATGTTGGCTTTCTTCCTCATCCTCGTGTTCGCCTTCTCGTTGGGTTGGTTTCCGATCGCTGGCGCCTCTAAGGTCGGCACCATCTATGATGGCTGGACTATTCAAAGGATCTGGGACATCATCTACCACTCGATCTTGCCAGCGCTCTCAATCGTCCTCTCTCAAGTCGGATTCTGGGCTCTTGGAATGCGCGGGATGATGGTCACCACCGCTGGAGAAGACTACGTCACATTGGCGCAGATGCGTGGATTGAAGCCCGAACGCATCTTCAGCCAATACGGCATACGCAACGCCATGTTGCCACAGCTGACATCACTCGCGTTGGCGATGAGCCTTATCGTCTCCGGCGTCATCCTCGTCGAATACATCTTCCGATACCCCGGCATGGGTTCATTGCTATTCGACGCCATCGCCGGCTTCGACTACTTCGTTATCTACGGCGTCGTCCTCGTCCTGATCCTGTTCGTCGCGTCCGCCACATTGATACTCGATTTGGTGTACCCACTGATTGACCCGCGGGTGAGGCGCTCCGCTTGATTTCCAGAACGAACGGAATCTAGACTTCGCCATGCAAGACCCTAGCGCCGAAACGTCGCAGTCCTCTGCCGCGATCCAAGCATTAGCCGAATCCGATTCCGGCAGGTCCTACAGCGCGCTGTCCCAGATCGGCTATTACCTGCTCCACGAGCGGATGTTGTCGACCGGGCTGTTCATGCTCATTGCGATATTGGCTCTTTGGTTGGTCGGCGGTCAATTGGTCGATCCAAAACTCGCAGACCCGATTTCAGGACCGCAGCTGGCAGAACCTCAGGCCAAATACTGGCTTGGCACCGACTTCAACGGGCGCCAAATCCTGCCCTTGATGATCCACGGCGCACCCCTCACCCTCCGCATCGGACTATACGCCGGAATCTTCGGACTCGGCATCGGCATCATCCTAGGGTTCCTCGCAGGCTACATGCGCGGTGCCACCGACGCAGTTATCCGCGTAATCTCCGACGTATTCATCACCATCCCAAGTTTGGCAGTGCTTGTCGTGGTCGCTTCGACCCTCAAGGGGGGGTCAGGTCTATCAGTAAATGCGATGGGCTTCATCGTCGCGTCACTTTCTTGGATGTGGCCGACTCGCGTCATCCGTGCCCAAGTCCTGAGCATGCGAGAGAGCAACTACGTCGAAGTGGCTCGCCTAAACGGCATGGGCGACTTCGAGATCATCTTCCGAGAACTCATGCCTAACCTTTTGCCGTTCCTCGCCGCAAGCTTCGTCGGCGCCATGGCGAGCGGCATCTTGGCTGCAGTTGGCCTCGAAGCCCTCGGTCTCGGACCCCAAAGCGAACCGACCCTCGGCATGACCGTGTACTGGTCGATCTACTACGGAGCACTCCTTAGCAACTGGTGGTGGTGGTACGTTCCGCCGATTATCTTGCTCGCATGGATCTTCGTCACGCTCTACCTGATCGCATCCGGTCTCGATAAATGGGCTAACCCGCGACTGAGACAGAGTCTGTAGCAATGGCAGCACCAGTTCTCTCAATCCGCGATCTGCGCGTCTACTTCAACATCCGCGCTGGCACCGTCCGCGCCGTCGACGGTGTAGACCTCGACCTAAAAGAAGGAGAGAAGGTAGGTCTTGTCGGCGAATCCGGCTCTGGCAAAACAACGACCGCGTTGGCCGTGATGCGCATGATCAAACCGCCCGGTGAGATCGCCGGTGGCACGATCCAGCTCGACGGTCGCGATCTCGTCGAACTCTCCGAACCCGAGATGCGCTCCGTCCGCGGCAACGACATCGCCATGGTCCCGCAAGCCGCAATGAACGCGTTGAACCCCGTCCGTCGAATCCGTGACCAAATGCTCGACGGCCTCCGCGACCACGGCGTTAACCTTTCCCGCAACCGCATGCAAGATCGTTTGGCAACCCTCATGGCGCAGGTCGGTCTCGATACCAACGTCCTCAACCTATATCCCCATGAACTCAGCGGCGGCATGAAACAACGCGTCACCATCGCCATGGCAATTTCCCACAACCCACGTCTCATCCTCGCCGACGAACCCACCAGCGCGCTAGACGTCGTCGTTCAGCGGCAAGTCATGGAAACGTTAGAAGACGTCCGCAGCGAGATCGGTGCGGCAGTCATCCTCGTTGGCCACGACATGGGATTGATGGCACAGTTCGCCGACCGCATCGGAGTGATGTACGCAGGCAAACTCGTCGAGCTGGCCACCGTGGAACAAATCTTCGCAAACCCCCGTCACCCGTACACGCGACTCCTAATATCGAGCCTCCCTGACACCGCCGGCAAAAAAAGACTTCAAGGCATCCCCGGACTGCCGCCATCGCTGCTCGCAGTGCCTCAGGGATGTCCGTTCATGCCACGCTGCCCCGAAGCTATGGACATCTGCGGCGTCGAGGTACCAGAGCTAGTTGGCGAAACCGACATAGTCTCTTGCCACCTGCACTCATCGGTGGTCGCGGCATGACACTGGCAACAGATATGACGACACCAAGTCCTGCGACCGGTACGGCGGGCAACTCTTTACTGGAACTGAGAAACGTTTCGCAGAACTTCCCGTCGGGACCATTCTGGAACCGCGAATACAACCACGCGGTCAACGACGTTTCGTTTACTCTCGACGATAAACCCGCGCTCATCACCGCGGTGGCAGGGGAGAGCGGAAGCGGAAAAACTACCCTCGGTCGCATCATGCTGGGATTCCAACGACCGACGTCCGGGCAAGTGCTGTTTGCTGGGCGAAACGTTGGCGACATGAGCGGCCGCGAGCACAAACAGTACCGACGCCAAGTCCAAGCCATCTTCCAAGACCCGTTCTCGGTTTACAACCCCTTCTACAAGGTCGACCACATCTTCACCGTCGCCATCGCACGCTTCAACTTGGCCTCCTCGCGTGACGAAGCACGACATCTTGTTGAAGAGGCAATCACTGGAGTTGGGCTGCGACCTTCCGAAACTCTCGGACGCTATCCACACCAGTTGAGCGGTGGTCAACGCCAGCGCGTAATGGTCGCCCGCTCCCTTCTACTCAAACCGCAAGTCATCATCGCCGACGAACCCGTTTCAATGGTCGACGCATCTCTCCGCGCCACCATCCTCGAAACCCTGCGGACGTTGAACCACGAACTCGGCATCGCCATCCTCTACATAACTCACGACCTAACAACCGCCTACCAAGTCGCCGACAACATCATGATCATGTACCGCGGGCACGTGGTCGAGGCCGGCGATGTCGAACACGTCATCAACGACCCGAAACATCCCTACACGCGCCTGTTGGTCCAATCAATCCCGATGCCCGACCCGAGCCGCCGATGGGCCGACATGCGGGGCGTTAACGATCCACCCTTCGCCGGGATCGACGTGACGCAAGGCATGTGCCCGTTCGCAAACCGCTGCCCCGACGCGCTCTCCGCTTGCGTTCAAGACGTCCCTAGCACCTACGAACTCGACGAACATCGCATTTCGAAGTGTTTTCTGTACCAAGATGCCGGACCAATCTCCAATCTCGACATCGCTTCGTATTTCAACGTTCGAGATTCGTCTTCATCTTCCAACGGAGCGAACGAAAACATGTAATACTAACGCTGAAACATTACGAAACAAAAACAGGCAATTGAAACCACCTAAGGAGGGTAACCCAATGCTGAATCTGAAACGCATCGTGCCGATGCTCGTATTGGCCGCGATGCTTTCAACTCTGACCTTCGCACTAGCGTGCGGCGGCGAGACAATCGTTGAGGTCGAAAAGATCGTTGAGGTCGAAAAGATCGTCCGCGAGACCGTCGTCGTCGAGAAAGAGGTAGAGGTCGAGAAGGAAGTCGAGGTCGTCAAGGAAGTCGAGAAAGAGGTCGCGGTCGAGGTAACATCGACTCCCGTACCGCTCGGTTACCAAGACATCCCGAGAAACCGGACCCTCATCATGGCCGGTCTCGGTGGTGAGCACCCCGGCGCATTCACAGACATCGAGAACTTCAACGCCCACTCCGGCGGACTTTCGCGAAGCGGTCTCTATCAGGCCGGCAGCGAAGGACTGTTCTACTTCAACATGCTCACTGGCGAGCTTATCCCTTGGATGGCTACCGACTTCGAGTACGACGATGACTACACCGGCGTAACCGTTAACATCCGTGATGGCGTGACGTGGAGCGACGGGACACCGTTCACCGCCCACGACGTCGCCTACACGCTCAACATGGCGAACACCAACGACAAGACCGACCGACACGGCGCCGTTAACCAGTGGACCAAAGAAGCCTCTGCCATCGATGACCTCACGGCATACATCGAGTTCACTGGGCCCGCGCCGCGCTATGTGTGGGACTTGTTGATCTTCCGCGCCGACATCGGCGTACCGTGGATACCGAAGCACGTCTTCGAAGGTCAAGAAGACGTCTCCACTTTCACGCACTACGACCCCGCAAAGGGTTGGCCAGTGGTCACCGGTCCGTACCGATTGGTGTACACCGACGTTGAGAAGAAGATCTGGGACCGCAGAGACGACTGGTGGGGTGCTGAGATCGGATTCCGACCGATGCCCAAGGTCGAGCGCCTGATCTTCCTGCCCGGTATGAACGAGATCACAATGGCCCAGCTGTTGATCACCAACGAGATCGACATGGCCTTCTCGCTCACCGTGCCTAACTACAAGGCCGTCGCCGCGCAGAACCCGAACATGACGTCTCACTACTACGGCGAAGCACCATACGGATATGAAGACTGGTGGCCAGTAGGTCTTGGTCTAAACACCAAGCGAGCGCCGTTCGACAACAAGAACGTCCGATGGGCGATCTCCTACTCCATCAACCGCGAAGAAGTCATCGAATTCGGCTTCGGCGGCGGTCAGATCGTGCAGCAGCTCCCATGGCCGTACTACGCGCCCATGCAGAAATACCACGACGAAGTCGCGGACCTGCTCGAGACTTACAACACCAGCGAGTACAACCCCGAGAAATCGGCGGCGCTCATGGAAGGCGAAGGCTACACGCGAGACGGCGACGAATTCTGGGTCAAAGACGGCGAACGGATCAAGATCCACATCGTCACATTCCCGCAGCACCCGTCCACCACGCCAGCCGCACCGGTCGTGACGCAGAACCTGCGACGAAACGGTTTCGATGCCAGTTTCTCGACCCCGACCGACTTCGTCGACCAGATCTTCCAAGGCAACGCCGACGCATTCATCTGGGGCCACGGCTCCATGGTCGACCCCGAACCGGTACTTAAGGGTTACCGTTGCGAGCTCGTCACCGAAGGCGACACCGGATTCATCGCATACCCCGGCTTCTACCGCTGGTGTAACGAAGAGTTCGACGCTCACGTCCGCGAGATGAGCAAATTGCCGGAAAACAGCCCCGGTGTGCTCGAGCACTACCGCAAGGCGATGGAGATCTGGCTCCCCGAACTGCCCGACATCCCGCTCACCTCAACGATCATCACGTTGCCGATGAACACAACGTACTGGACAGAGGAATCATGGCCTCACAACGACAACCAGTACATCCACGAAGGATTCTGGCACCGCACAGGCCTCCACATCTTCCTAAACTTGGAACCTGTGGAGTAACCACCAACCGATAACCCGGTTAACAAAACGCCCCTCGGTTCTCCGCCGAGGGGCGTTTTTCGTTGTTGTCGGCATCGCACTGGTCGACCGTTTCGGCAACGTCGTATGGCGCGAACGAGGAGAATGTACCGAAGCCAAGCTTGAGAACCTAGAAAACTCCATCGTCAATCTCCTCGCCAACATCCGCATCGCCGCCCCGGGGTAGACTTTCGCCACTCCGCAACCGAGTCCCATCGCTCTGCATCTAAAATCGCGTGCAGAGCCCATGACCACCTCTAACACCCAGACCACCACCAACTCCGCGCGCCCCAATTCTGCTCGTTCCGGCCGTCGCCGCTTATCCCCCGGCCGCCGACAATACCTCCAATTCAAAGCCAAATACGCCGATTCACTTCTACTGTTCCGCATGGGCGACTTCTACGAGTGCTTCGACGAAGACGCCCACACGTTGTCCAAACTCCTCGACGTCGCACTCACAGCCCGCGACGTCGGCGGCGGACAAAAATCAGCCCTCGCAGGCATCCCGTACCACTCCCTCGACACCCATATCGGACGTCTCGTCGCATCTGGCCTCAAAATCGCCATCGCTGAGCAAACAACCACCGAGCCGAACGCCGACGGCATCGTTGATAGGGCAGTGGTCCGGGTCGTCACCCCCGGCACCGTCCTCGACCAATCCTTGCTTGAGCAGTCCAAACACAACTACCTCGTCGCCTGCGTCACCGAAGGATACCGCGCTGGGCTCGCATGGCTCGAAGCATCCACCGGCGAATTCGCCGCAATGGAGATACCAGCCGCAAACATCATCGACCACCTCGAGCGCCTCGAACCCGCCGAAATCCTGGTCGACACCGACAGCCGGACCCTCATCGACGACATCACCGCCCGAGAATCCAACCGCAAATCCGCCCTCAGTAAAACCGTCATCCGATCCCTCGACGAATCAACCCTCGATGCCGAACTAGCAGCCGACAGCCTAAAAAACTACTTCGAAACCGACACCCTCGAACCATTCGAACTAGACGGTCAACCACTCGCAACCGTCGCCGCCGCATCCGCGATCGACTTCCTTGCCCAGACCCAAATCGGTCGCCTCCCCTTCATCACCACCCTCCGTCGCCATCGACCCGACCGCTACATGTACATCCCCGCGGCCGCACTCCGCGATCTCGAAGTCCTGACCCCTACCATCGACGGCGGTCCGACCCTACTCTCAACCCTCGACTCGACTCGCACCCCCATGGGCGCCCGACTCCTCCGCGACTGGCTATCCGCACCCCTGACCGACCTCGGCGAACTCAACACCCGCCAACTAGCCGTTAACAACCTCTACAACGACTCGACCCTCCGTTCATCCCTCGACCAAACCCTCGCCAACTGCCCCGACCTAGCCCGCTTAGTTAACCGCCTGACCCTCGGACAATCGGAACCACGTGAACTCCGACAACTCTTCCGCGGCCTAGACAAAACCCCCGCGCTTCGCGAACTCACAACCGTCCAGTCCAGCGCCTCATCCGTCTCTCCACTCTTCGAGGGCGTAGCAACCCACGACGAAGTCCGAGAACTCATCGACCGCGCCTTCGTCGAAGACCCGCCGTTCCGATCCTCCGATGGCGGCATGATCAAACCCGAATTCGATCACGACCTAGACCAACTCCGCTCAATCGCTTCACGCGCCCGCTCCGGCATCGCCGCCATCGAAGCCAAAGCCCGCGAAACCTCCGGCATCCCAAACCTCAAAGTAGGCCACAACCGCGTCTTCGGCTACTACATCGAAGTCTCACGCTCCCACCTCGCCAAAGTCCCCGCCGAGTTCGAGCGCAAACAGACGTTGGTCAACGCCGAGCGTTACATCACCCCCGAGTTGAAAGACCTCGAAAATCAAGTCCTCCGAGCCGGCGACCAGATATCCGAACTCGAACAGTCAATCTACCGCCGCGTCTGCCAGCAAGTCGCAGAACACGCCGCCGCCATCATGCGGACATCCGCCGCTATCGCCAACATCGACGTCTGCCTAGCCCTCGCCCGCATCGCCGCCGAAAACGACTGGACTATGCCATTCCTCGACAACGGCGACCTCCTCAAAATCGAAGACGGACGCCACCCCGTAGTCGAAAACGTCCTCGGATACGGCCGATTCGTCCCCAACGACATTGACGCCTCAAACTCCGAAAACCAGCTCCTCATCATCACCGGACCCAACATGTCCGGCAAATCGACCTACATCCGACAAGCCGCCATTCTCGTCATCCTCGCTCAAATCGGTAGTTTCGTCCCCGCAAAGTTCGCACGCATCGGCATCGTCGACCGCATCTTCACCCGCATCGGCGTCTCCGACGACATCGCCGGCGGACGCTCCACCTTCATGGTCGAAATGGTCGAAACCGCCGGAATCCTCAACCAAGCCACGCCGCGCTCGTTAGCCATCCTCGACGAAATCGGACGCGGCACCTCCACCTACGACGGACTAGCCATCGCCCGCTCCGTCGCCGAATTCATCCACAACAGCCCCGCGCTCGGCTGCAAAACTCTCTTCGCAACCCACTATCACGAGATGACCGAACTAGGCGACACCCTTCCACGCGCCAACAACCTCCGAGTAGCCGTCGCAGAAGAAGGCGACTCGATCCAGTTCCTGTACCGCATAGTCCAAGGCGGCGCCGACCGCTCCTACGGCATCCACGTCGCCATGCTCGCAGGAATGCCCGCACCAGTTGTAGAACGTGCCCGAGAACTCCTAACTGAACTAGAAGCCCACTCCAACAACACCAAATCCATCCCACCAATCACCAACCCCAGCCACCTCCAGCTAGACCTCTTCAACATACCCAAAAACACCGACTTCCTCCGCGCAATCACCGAAATCGACACCAACAACCTAACCCCCATCGAAGCCCTCAACCGCCTCTACGAGCTCCAAGAATCCGCACGCAAAGAACTGGATTCTTGAGGCGACAATGCCATACCAACTTCGACCGCTGAAATGAACCCCGTCATAAAGCCGATATGATGAAAAGGGAACCGAGAATCCAAGTGGATGCGGATCTCATACGTTCACGAGCAGCAAGCGCCCGATCCAGTTGTATGTCGCCTCCACCACCCAACAACAACTCTCCTCGCGAAGCCAGCGCCGACCGATCGAAAACCTTCACCTCGCGATGGCGAGGCAAGTTTAAGCCGGCTCAACGAAAATCCCTGCGATACGACGCACTCGCCAAAAAGTATCTCGAATGGTCCCATTCGGATCCGGCAATCTGATACCGACGCAAACCCTGAACCGTAACCACCATCTTTACGAAACCGCGAGGAGAATCCCAAGTTGGACGACACGGTACGGATTACCTTCATGCGGCACGGCCGTTCTCGAGCTGACGACGAGATGGTGCACGAGGGAAGATACGATGCGCCTCTTACAGATGACGGACGCGCCCAAGTGAGGTCGTGTGTTGAGGCGTGGAAGCGCCGCGGGATCAAGTTCGACCTGATCGTAGCCAGTCCCTTGGCCCGTGCCTCCGAGAGTGCCCAGATTGTCGGTGAGGAGCTTGACCTTCCCATCGAGTACGACCCCGATTGGATGGAGCGCGACAACGGCCCGTTGGCACGACTACCTTTCGATGTCGCAAAGGAAAGATTCCCGCGGCCTGACTCCGCGAACCCGTTTGAGCCTTACGTGCCCTCCACTGGAGAAGGCGAGAGCGGATGGGATCTCCTAGCGCGCGCCGCTATGGCCCTGCAGCGCGTAGTCAGGAGGGGTCGGCAATCGTCACTGGTCGTGGCGCACGGCGGCATCCTCAATGCCGCCATGCACTGCATATTGGGCGTCCCCCCACCACCGAGTACCAGCGGCGTCCGATTCGCCTTCGGAGATGCCGGCTTCGTACGCACCTCGTACAACCCCGAAAATCACCTTTGGACCATCAGAGAGATGTATCCCAACTTTTGAATACCGAGAACCCTTCGATTCCAACGACGAAAACATCTAACATCTTGAAAGCGACAAACCCGAAAGGAAAGCCAGCCCTCCCATGATCATCACCGACATCAAAGTAACAACCTTCTCCTACACCTCCCACACCGTCCAAGACACCGACGGACACACCCACCCCGGCGATCCTCACGACACACAATCCGCGCTCCTCACCATCACCACTGAGGACGGGACCAGCGGCTACTCCTTCGGCTCCCCCGACGCCCTCCGGCCCAATATGATGGACAACTTCATCCGCAAAGTCCTCATGGGTCAAGATGCCACCGACCGCGAACGTCTTTGGCAGGCCATGGCCCGTTGGCAACGCGGCAGCGGCGGATCCTTCAACGACCGATCCCTCGGACTCGCCGAACTCGCCCTCTGGGATTGGTTCGGACGCAAAATCGACATGCCCGTCTGGAAGATCCTCGGCGGAATGCGCGACAAAGTCCCCGCATACGGCTCCACCATGTGCGGCGACGAGATCGAGAACGGCCTCGCCACGCCCGAAGACTACGGACGCTTCGGCGAGTGGCTCATCAACCGCGGATACTCCGCCATCAAACTCCACACCTGGATGCCGCCCGTCTCGTTCGCTCCCTCCGTCAAGATGGACATCGCAGCCTGCGCCGCCGTCCGCGAAGCCGTCGGTCCCGACGTCCCACTCATGCTCGACGCCAACCACTGGTACTCCCGAACCGAAGCCTACGAACTCGGAAAAGGCATCCAAGCCCTCAACTACTACTGGTACGAGGAGATGATGGACGAACACTCCATGTCCTCCTACGTCTGGCTCGCCGACAACCTCGACATCCCCATCCTCGGACCCGAATTCGTCGAAGGCAAGTTCCACTCCCGCGCCGAATGGGCCATCCACGGCGCCGCCGACATCCTCCGAACCGGCGTCATGGACGTCGGTGGCATCGGCCCCTCAATGAAAATCTGCCACCTCGCCGAATCCCTCAATATGGACTGCGAAATCCACGGCGGCGGACCCGGAAACCTCGCCGTCCTCGGAGCCTTCTTCAACGGACGCTGGTACGAACGCGGCCTCCTACACCCCTTCGTAGACTATGACGCCGCTCCCGAATACCTGAACACCATCATCGACCCCATGGGCTCAGACGGCATGATCCACATGCCCACCAACCCCGGCCTAGGCGAAGACATCAACTTCGACTACATCGCCAACAACACCATCAGCGAACACTGAGATATTCCCCTTCCTTAAGGATGGGGCGAGGGGGAGGTCTAAAGTGGGCCGTCCCTTTCGCAAAGCGAAGGGGACGCGTGGAAGCGAAGCGACCACGCAGGGGATGCCCGCCGCGCCGCCCCGACATCCCCGCGTACGCGTGGATCCAGAAGCGTCATGGTTTCCATTTCTTCCCACTCCGTTCGGCGACGCCGTTCTCTCCTCTCTCTGTTCGCAGGGGGAGCATAAAAAGAGGCGGTACCAGCGTGAGGGGAACGCGATTGGAGAGGGGACGGAGGCATGGAATCGACAACCATCCCATCAACCACTGATTTCAAAAACCTATCCAAAACTAACCCAAACGACGACGCCAGCGCCGCATAACGAACATCACGCCGATCATCCACTTCACTAACCGCGTCTCCGCAACCGACATCTCAGCCCGAAGCCTAGCGAGATCGGCGTCCGTGGCGCAATGTCTGAGTTCGTCGCGCAGGTCGGTGCGGGTGATCGGTCGCCCTGCACTAGTCACAATCTTCTGCGATTTGTTCAAACAATCACTAACCGATTTAATACGACACGCGTCATGTTCCTCTTGTCCCGACAAAAACGAGATTGAGGATCATCTTGATGTCCAAATTGCCCGCACAAATTCGCGGGCAGACGTCAGTTTAGGTTGGTTCAACATCCTTTTCTCGATAACACTTTGAACCCATGTGGGACCATGACCGTCAATCGTCTTGCAGAACCCTTCCAATTCACCGACTGGGACTATCCACAGCCCGATTTCGTTGCACGCGCTTTCGAGTTCCTCGTATTGCCGTGTTGGCTGACCTGATGGGATGTCGCTCTTGCCGGATCGTTTAACGGCATCCCACGGGGAAGCTTTCCTGAAAACCGCATCGATCTGCGACCGCAATTCTCTTGGGAACACACCATCCGCGGGCGCGTCGCCGAGAATCCTGAGGATTTCTTTGCTAACTTCACCAGAATCCAACCAACGTTTTCTACTCTCTACTGTTTTTTTGATCACTTTTGCGAGATGCCTTAATTGCGAAGTCTCCCCACCAAGTGTTTCAATAATCCGACAGAACTTTGACGTGTCGTTGAGAATATCTATATCAGCGATAACGTCTACCGGCACATCCAATGCCACCAAAGCGCCGGCCAAACTCGCCATTCGATCCTTACTACCACCATGCACAAAGAGCACGTCAGGTTGCTGTTCCCCATGGACTTCTGGCAGATCAAGGATCGATGAGTAAAACATGCAATCGCTATCGCCTTCACAAATGATCACCCGTTTGTGAAACACACCAGACATCACAGAGGAATATTTCATCAAAGGATCCGAACTGATTTCTTTGACCAATGATTTGTCGAGTTCTTTCATCCGATTGACGTCACCCTCTCTTTGCATCCTCAAAACGCGAAGGTTATCCGGTGCCACTTCCATCAGTCCATGAAGCACATCTGGACTATGTGTAGCCACGAACAATTGGGAGCCCGGTCGCTTGTTCTCAGCGATCAATTTACCGAGGAGCCGCGCTTGCGGCGGATGCAGGAATGCTTCCGGTTCGTCGAGAAGCAGAACCGACTGTGTGACCGGTGCCAGTATGTGCAGGATCACGCTCGCAAAACTGCGCATTCCGTCGCCCTGTTTTTCCAGTTGCCAGGACACATTGCGTAACCGCTTAAGGTACTGTGTGGAGACACGGTCCTCATTCATCTTCAGTATTAATCGTTTCCCCGCGCGTAGCCGCAGCATCTGGCCCGCTGAGCGGGGCAATATCAGATCTTGCCCGAATGCTTCGCGGAAATAACCGCTGATTTTTTCTTCTGTGTCGTCATCTAGCATCATATGTATCGGATGCGAAGGAGCCTCTTCCAACTGATCAATTGAATCTATTGGATTGCTATCCTTTATCCGGTTTTCCGTTAACAACTTGGTACAAAACAACCCTCGGATGCTGCTGAGATTGTCCGGCCAACCCTTTTTGAGGTCTCCGCCTGTGTCGACACTGAGACCGTACGCGCGGTATGAACGATAGTTTTTGTGAGGCGTCACCGTTACGTATTCGTCGAAGAATTTCTCGAATTCGTTCTGAGATCCTGACTTGCATATTTCCGCCGACTTTACGACGATAGGATCTGTAGCGCCAACAATGTGTTGTTCGAGTTCTTTGATGGCAACGCTTTTGCCAGCGTTGTTTGGACCCACCAAAACGACTACGTCGTCGGGACCCAATTCGATACAACTCTTGTCTGAAAACGTTATCTTTTTGAATATGACGGACGGAGACGAGGGTACAGAATTCTTTTCAAGTTTTGCTTCAACTCCGTTCATCTCCGCCGGTGTAGCCGTTTCAGCCATCAAATTCTCCTGATTTAGTGGTCAACTCGACGGCACGAATGCCGTCTTGCTCAACTATTGATTCCGCGGATCAATCCCCACACCTTCCGAATCCCCCAGCCTATCACCCCGTCCCCATCCGCCAAAGGATAAACACGCTCCCCTTTCACCGCCAACCCGATCGCTTCAAGATACCGCCTGGGCACAACGCAGTCAACAACTGCAACGTCAACGCGAAACCGACCCGCCCACATCCTCTCCGGCTCGGCAACGTTCCGAACCGTCGCTGTCATATGCGTCACCCCCTCCAGATTCGCCCTCGGACGCAGAAGAAGTGTTTCAAATCGGGTTGTTTTTTCGTTTCTACTGGAAGGCAACAAACCAATCACCAAACTCTCTCCACCGCAGTGTGGGAGAGCACCAAAACCCGCGCCGGGCATTAACCGAGGGCGAGCGCCAAAAGGGACAATAGGGCGGGGCGGCGTCCGTCCCTTTCGCAAAGCGAAGCGAACGCAGGGGATGCCCGGGGCAGGGAGGGGAGGCCGTCCATCCCCCATCCCGTTCCAACAACACCCGTCAAAAACATCCCCAAAAAACTCCAATCCGTGCTTGACAATACCGCAATTTATGTTCTAATCTAACAACCAAGCGCCAAAGCCGACGGCCATCGGCACCGGCGCACAGAAGTATCGCCGCGTCGAGGGCAAGCGCTCCTTTTACGAGGGATATCGACAACCGAATAATGAAACCCCGGTCTGCGGGAGGGATGACACAGGATCGCGGCAGGGGCAGGTTTCAAACCCGCCCGTGCCCACACGGTCCGCGACGGTGCCCGCCAGAAGTTGAGGATTAGGTTAGAACGCAACGCAGATCGACAACCCGGCCACTGTGGGATTGTGGCGCAAGTGCTCGGATGCGGACGCATGACGCCGGCTCCGACAAGCAAGCCAGACGGACACCCTCAAGACGTATGGGCGACCCTTGTGGTCGCCCATACGCAGGGGATGCCCGTTCAAGGTCCGAGCGAATCCCGTAAACATCCGGCAGACGTCTGACCGCTTCGTCGAGCGGTCGAGGCTACAGCACGACGATAGAGAGGAATTGACTGACTCCGAACGGTGCACCTACCAGAAACCGTCCGGACGACCGATGGTCTGGCGACATCGGCGACGCTGTATTTTGTATGAGAAAAGAATAACCAGTTTCGCCCGCGCGAACCCAATACAACGACGCGGCGATGCTTCGAAACAACCTCCCTTTCGCATAGCGAAGGGGACGCGTGGAAGCGAAGCGACCACGCAGGGGATGCCCGACCAAGAAGGCACACAACACAACCAATGACCAAAGCCTGAACACACCAACCAAGATCAACCACTCAACCCACCGACCTCAAAAGGTCGATTTCAACGCGCCCTAATATAATTGCATCGGGCAACGGGCAGACCGCTGCCAAAATCCACAGGAGATACCGCGATGGCGTCGAAAGCATGGGCCTTCTTCAAAGGACAACAAGTCCCCTTGGAAGAAGCAAATGTTCGAGTCGACACCCACGCTCTCCACTACGGAACCGCCGCCTTCGAAGGCATCCGAGGTAACTGGAACGAAAAGCACGGCAAGGTCTACATCTTCCGCCTCCGCGAGCACTACGAACGACTCCTCCGCGGCTGCAAGATCCTCCAAATGGAGATCCCGTACTCCGTCGACGACCTCTGCCAGATCACCGTCGGACTCCTTGAACGAAACGGCTTCGGCGAAGACGTCTACATCCGACCCCTCGCATACAAATCCGAAGAAGCCGTCGCAAACCTCAAACTACACACCCTGGCAAGCGACTTCACCCTCATCATCCTGCCCTTCGGCGCCTACATCGAAGCCGACGGCGCCATCAAATGCCAGACCTCATCGTGGCGACGACCCGACGACTCCATGATGCCCACCGGCGTCAAAATCACCGGCCTATACACCACATCCATCCTCGCCAAGACCGAAGCCGTCATGGCCGGCTTTGACGAGGCCATCCTGCTGAACCACGACGGCTCAGTATCCGAAGGCAGCGGCGAAAACCTCTTCCTGATCCGAGACGGCCAGATCCACACTCCCTTCGAGACGGCGAACGCCCTCCTCGGAATCACCAGAGACTCCGTCATCACCCTCGCAAAAAACGAACTCGGCATCGACGTCATACAGCGCCGCATCAACCGCAGCGAACTTTACCTAGCCGACGAGGTATTCCTAACCGGAACCGCCGCCCACCTCACACCCGTCGGAAGAATCGACAACCGAGACATCGGCGACGGCGAAATCGGACCTTTAACCCAAAAATTGCAAGAGTTTTACTTCGAATGTGTGACCGGAAACAATCCCGACTATATGGATTGGTGTACCGGAGTCACCCCCGGCGGCGGGTAGCCTTTAACGACCTTTTGGTCGCCAACCAACCAAAGCAATGAGCGACCAGATCCAATCTGCCGCCACACTCATGGTGCGCGACTACCTCGTCCTCGCATTCCTCGTCAGCCTCGGCGCACTCCAAATCGCCGTCTCCATCAGCGGCATCCGAGGACTCTGGCTAACTCCGAACCGCGTCGTAACTCAGTCGGTCGGTGTTTTGCTGATCGCAGTCGGCATCGGCTTTTACATCTTCTCCCCGCTCTGGGTGGACGGACCATGGGCTGCCGGATCCGTGGTCGATGGCACATCTGCCGACCGCCTTTGGGGCACCGCCGCGCTCGAAGAGATATCCGCCGCCCGAAACGTAAACGATGTCCACGGCGGCATGGCCGGCACCGCCTACGCAGTTTTCTTCGTGCTCGCGGCTGTCATGGCAACCATATTCGCCGCGGTAGTTGGCGCCTTGAATGTTCGGATACTGAATCCGTCATCCTCCAGGAGGGGGTTAGGGGGAGGCCGCAATGAAACCCCCGGCGGCCTCGACACCTTGAAACAAACCGACGCAATCTCGACTCTCTCCGAATCGTTGCGCGTCCTGCACCGCACCGGCAGGGCAGACGTCAACGAATACATGCTCGCCGCCCACCGCTGGAGCATCCCATCAATCGTCAGAAGGATGTGGCGAAATTAACTCGTTGGACAGAGAGTTGGTGCTGTGGATTAACGGCTTCGTCGGCACCTCGCCAACCTTCGATCACCTCGCCCGAATCCTCGCGTCCGACTATCTGATGCCGCTCGGATGCTCGGCCGTCATTTTCGCTATCTGGTTCGTAGGCCGAGACCGAGGCGAACGCCGACGCTACCAACGCGGGACACTGCTAGCCGCGACCGCGATCGGCATCAGCAACCTCGTCGTAGACATCATCGACTCTGCTTACGACCGCCAAAGACCGTTCGACGAGTTGGGTGACTCCCTGCAACTCATCTTCTATCGTTCGACGGACCCATCATTTCCGGCCAACCCGATGGCCGTCGTATTTGCCATCGCGACGGGCGTCTGGATAGTTGATCGTCGCATCGGATGGATACTCATGGCGACCGCCGCGATCTACTCGGTGATGAGGGTATACGTCGGAACTTTTTACCCCACCGACGTCATCGGTGGCGCAGTAATCGGAATACTAGCCGCGCTGGTCTCGTGGTTCCTTTTCGAACTCTTGAAACCCGTCCCCGAAATCTTCCTCCGACTACTCCGAGGCGTAGGGATCGCATAAATGCGCCGGCACAAAGCTCAACGTCGAGTCGAAATCCGCCGGAACGCCTCGCCGTACTCAAACGGCATCCCCTCGGCGACCGACTTCGCTCGGTTCCGAATACCTCTATCCGATCCCGACTGCCTAGTCAGTCCAGGCACCTGACTCTCGTGACGGCTCAACGCATCGATCCGATTGTCAATCGAAGTCGTGATGTCCACGACAACATTCGGTTCGTCCGAATGCCAGAAGAACACGTCGCGCACCTTATAAGGCTCAACCCCTTCAACAAGTTGCTCAGGAAAGTGAAGATGATCCCGAGCATACGGATAAACAGCGTCTTGCACAGTAATTCCCGTATTGCGATGGTCCCGATGATTGAATCCCTTGAATCGAAACGGATCGTGAGTGAATATCACATCTGGTTGATGTGTCCGAATCGCTTTGACAATGTCACCTAGGAATTCGCGACTAGCTTCCAACATCCCGTCCGCGTACGGCAACATCACCAAACTCGATACTCCGATAACAGCCGCCGCCGCCGCCTGTTCCTGTCGACGAATCTCGACGATCCGTTCCGAAGTCATCCCCTCGTCGTTGCTGCCGCTGCTGCCGGTGGTGCAGACAACGTATGAAATCTCGCAACCATTGGCCGCCCACAATGACGCCGTGCCACCTGCACCGATCTCCGCATCGTCAGGATGCGCGCAAACCACCATCGCGCGCTCCGGTATCTCGTTGAACTGCTCCAATTGCGCCACAGGACCTTCCCGTTCTACATTTCGGTATGCCCATCCAACGGGCATACATCGGATTCATGATATCTGCGCACATCCACCTCGCGCCGCACGAATAGACTCGACTCAGTAGATGTGCGACAGCCTGCGAGCCAACAATTGAATCTGGAATCGAAAGACCCACGAATCGCCGAGATTATCGCCGCCGAAGAGCTTCGCCTGCGCGAGGAGATCGTTCTGATCGCGTCCGAGAACTACGCCAGTAAGGCAGTCCTCGAAGCAACCGGTTCCGTCTTGACCAACAAATACGCCGAGGGTTACCCCGGGCGTCGCTACTACGCCGGTACCGAAAACGTCGATGCCGCCGAATCGCTCGCAATCGACCGCGCCAAGCAGCTCTTCGAAGGAGCCGAGCACGCAAACGTCCAACCCCACAGCGGGTCGCAGGCCAATATGGCCGCATACTTCGCTGCGCTCGAACCGGGCGATCGCGTAATGGGCATGTCGCTCGACCACGGCGGGCACCTCACCCATGGATCGCCGGTCAACTTCTCCGGACGCATCTACGACTTCGTCCACTACGGACTCGACGAAGAATCGGAGATGATCGACTACGACGTAGTCGATCGCATAGCCAACGAAACGAAGCCTAAGATCATCGTCTCCGGCTACTCCGCCTACTCCCGAACCATCGACTTCGAGCGTTTCGGTCAAATTGCCGAAAGCATCGGAGCGTTACACCTCGCAGATATGGCACACATCGCAGGACTTGTCGCGACCGGCGCCCACCCATCTCCCATACCGCACGCCGACATCGTTACCAGCACGACGCACAAAACGTTGCGCGGTCCCCGAGGCGCAATGGCGCTGACCACTAAAGCGTGGGCCCGCAAGTACGACTCCGCGGTCTTTCCTCGGATGCAAGGCGGACCGATGTGCCATACCATCGCCGCAAAAGCTGTCGCGTACAAAGAGGCGCTGTCGGACGATTTCAAAGACTACGCCGACAACATCGTCAGCAATGCCTCGGCGTTGGCGGATGCGCTGACTTCGTCCGGCATGAGGATCGTATCCGGCGGCACCGACAACCACCTGATACTTGTGGATCTTCGGAACCTCAATGTTTCGGGCGCCGAAGCTGAAGTGAAGATGCGCAGCGTCGGGATCGTCGCCAACAAGAACATGGTCCCGTTCGACCCAAACCCGCCCCGCGTCACCAGCGGTGTTCGCATCGGTGTACCCGCAGTCACATCTCGTGGAATGGGAACAGGTGACATGGAGACGATCGCCGAACTGATCGTCGAATCATTACGAGCTGAAGAGGGTTCGGCGCAGCAACGCGCGTTGGGTCAACGGGTCAAACAATTCGCAAGTTCGTTCGCGGTTCCCGGCATCGACTCGTAGCAACCCGCAACTGCGGCGATCGCTCGAAACCGAGATTCGAAGGTTAGCCGAATGTATAATCGGGATTTATCGAATCCGTGCAAATTCGCACGGATAATGACGCGTTCACAAGAGACCGAGTGAGTTGCAATTGAGAGATTACGAAATCGTGTGGATCCTAGGCGGCAGAGCCGGCGCGAAAGAAGGCGAAGAGTCCGCCGGACGTGTTCGCGCGCTCGTCGGATCGTTGGGCGGAGAAGTGGGTGAGGTCAACCCATGGGGCAAGCGCAACTTGGCCTACCCGATCGAGAAGGAAACCGAAGGCTTCTACATCGAGGCACAATTCAAGCTCGATGCCGAACGCACTCCGGAGCTGGAACGAGCTTGCAACGCCGACCGCGGAATTATTCGCCATTTGATCGTAAAGAAGTGAGCACCTTGCCATAACCTCGTGCCGATGTGTCGTCGCGAATCTGGCGACACGCGAGGAAAACATGGAAGGTGGATACTCCCAATGTCACTTAATCTGATACTTCTAATTGGCAACGCCGGACGCGACGCCGAACTGCGCTACACCGCCACAGGCCGGGCTGTCGCTAGTTTCAGTATGGCGGTAAGCCGAAGCTACCAAGTCAACAACGAATGGCAGCAAGAAACAGAGTGGTTCAACATCTCGGTGTGGGGGCAACAAGCTGAAAACGTCGCGAGTCGAGTGAAGCGCGGAGCTAAGGTGTTCGCTGAAGGTAGGTTGTCGACGCGCGAGTACACGAATCAGGCTGGGATTACACGTACTAGCCTCGATGTAAACGCTTTTAGGGTGGTCAATCTGGCAGGTCGTGAAGATGGCGAAGAAGGTGGTTACGGATCGTACCCGCCTGCCACACAGGAAGGGCAACAGCCGCAAGGTGGTGGATATTCACCAGCGCCTCAACAACCCGCAACACCCGCAACACCCGCAACAACGGGGTACGGCGGAGGTGGAGGATACGAACAACCGTCCGAGGGCGACGATTTGGAAGACTTGCCTTGGTGAACCGGGCATGCTTGGCAACTGAAAAATATATGGAAAACGTTAACGAACGCAACTTCGGTTGGAACACTACGGAGAGACGATGACAACAGGTCCAAGAACTAGACAGCCAGGCGGTAGCTCGGGCGGTGATCGCCCGTCAGGCGGTGACTCAGGCGGTAGCTCGGGTGGTAGCTCAGGCGGTAGCTCAGGCGGTTACTCAGGCGGTAACCGTCGCGGAGGCGGAGGCGGATTTCGCGGCGCCGGCGGTCCCGGCGGATTCGGGCGACGACGCGGAAGAAACTTCCTCAAGGGCGAGGATATCGACTACAAAGACGTTCAGCTGATGCGGCGTTTCGTGAGCGAGCGCGGCAAACTGGTTTCCGGTCAGCGTCTGGGCGTGACTGCGAAAAACCAGCGCCGATTGGCGCGCGCTATCAAGCGCGCCCAACACCTCGCTTTGGTTCCAATGGCTCCTAACCACGTCTACGTCACCGGATCGATCCAGCCCGACGCGCCGCAGAGACCTGAATCTTCGGAGATCGAGAACGAAGCCGTCGAGGAACAAACCGTTGACGCGCCCAAAGTCGTTGGTCAATCTGACGATGATCAAGGCGAAACCCGAGAGCCGACCGAAGAAACTCCTGAGCAGAGCTGAAGCGGTCCCACACATCAAACCGACCAACGCGGCGTTCGTCCATTTGGAATAACTAGCCCTGCATCGGGAGCGCGCAGGTAAAATGGCGTTTGTCCGGCATGTGTCGTGACACATCAAAGCACGAATTCCGCACCTATGGCTAACGAACAGGAACGCAGCACTTTTTCTCACGCTCCGTTGGGCGGATACCGTGCAGGGCAGCGCAGCATCACCAACCGACGCGGAATCTCACGCTTCGAGATGATGCGACAGCGCGAACGCGCCGCCCTTCGCAACCGACCATTCATGATTGGCGCCCTCGTTTTCGTGTTGCTCGTGTTGGCCATACCCGCGTACGGCTTCTACCAGCGCTACGTAGTACCGCCTACCGAAATCGCCGTACAGGTCGAAGACCGCATCTACACCCGCGGTGACATCGTCAACTACATCCGGTTCTTCCAGCGACTCAGCGAAGACCTAGGCGTCCCGTTCGAACTCGGCACCTCCGCGTTCGAAGCGATGCAGACCCTCCAATCCAACGAGATCGCGTATCACCTTGCACCGAGATACGGAATCACTGTCGAGCAACATGAAGTCGACGCGCAACTCGAATCGCTTCTAGGATTCGTTGCCGAAACTACCTCAAATTCGTCGATACGTGAGCACCGAATCAACGTAGAAGAAGCTAAGAAGCAATTCCTGAACCGTATCGGATTGGATGAAGAGGTCTACCGCGACTTCATTCGCAAGGGAATGTTCAAGGATCGGTTGCGCGTTGAGGTCGGCAGCAACCTGCCACGCATTCAGCCGCACGCTCAGGTCTACCAGATCGTCCTGCAAGACGTGAGCCAAGGCACCATCAATCGCATCGAACGCGACTTGGTTTCGGGCAGAGAAGTCGGCGCCATCGTACTGGAACTCTCGGAAGACCCGAACGTACAAAGAACCGGTGGATATATCGGTTGGATGCCAGAAGGTGTTCGGACCGACCTCGACTCGATTCTTTTCGGACATCGCACGAACGAAGACGGTTCAAAAGGCGACCGCATTTTGCCGCTCAACCAACTGAGCGGCGGCCGTTACGACGAAACTACGCAGCTATGGACCGCCCAAATCGTCTCAGATTACACAGAGGCCCGAGAGATAGCCGACGACCACTTCGACATCTTGGCAAACCTCGCCGTCGAACGTTTCATCAACGAACACCGCGGCGACTTCAATACTGCGATCTCGCTAAACAGCGAAGTTTACGACTGGATAAACCGGCAGGTGCGTCTCAACGCAATCGTGCCAACCGCGACTCCCGTGTCGCCATTCACGTCGCTCGACGAACTCAACTCATCGCCCGGACGATGAGTGATGGGGATTGATCATCAGATGAATCGCCACAACGCCGCAGCTACCGGCGTAGGACTTTTGGGGGCAGGGGTAGTCGGGTCGCAAGTGGCACGCGTAATTCTCGATTCCGACGTTAACCACCGACTGTCACTAAACGGGGTCCTAGTACGAGACGTCGAACGCCAGCGAGATGGAGTGCCATCAGAACTCCTCACTTCCGATCCCGAAATGGTCCTGAGTGATGATCGTAACGACATCATCATCGAGGTCATGGGTGGCGAAGAACCGGCGCGTTCCTTCATGGCGGCCGCTCTCAGCGCCGGTAAACACGTCGTGACCGCCAATAAAGAAGCGTTGGCAAAACACGGTGATGAACTGACGAGCATCGCGGTTCAGAATGGCGTCAGCCTTTCGTACGAAGCTAGCGTCGGCGGCGGAATACCCGTCCTCGCGGTCGTCCAAGACAGCCTTACCGCAAATCGCATCGAGAGCATCCGCGCAATCATCAATGGCACCACGAACTACGTGCTTTCCTCCATGGACGAGTCCGGCATGTCGTTCGAAGACGCTCTCACCGAAGCACAGGAGCTCGGATACGCGGAAGCGGATCCGACCGCAGATGTCGACGCCCACGACGCCGTCTACAAACTGTCGATCCTCGCTCGTCTTGCGTTCGGCGCCTCGGCACACCCGGACATGATCCACCGAGAAGGTATCCGCAATATCGGCTCCAAGGACCTTCGTTACGCTAGCGCACTCGGATTCACAATCAAGCTCTTGGCGATTGCTCGCGCCGGATCGAACGGTGTGCGTTGCCGCGTGCATCCCGCGTTGGTCCCCGTCGACGTGCCGATGGCCAACGTCAACGGCGTATTGAACGCGGTGGAGTTGAACGGCGACCTTCTCGGACCCTTGTGGTTGCAGGGCAGGGGCGCCGGCGCCGGTCCGACGGCAAGCGCGGTCATGGGCGATGTTCTGAGGATCGCCAAAGGGATGTTGATTAACGGTTCCAATGCATCGGAACGGATCGAAGCTCCAAACGTCTTGGACATGGATGATCTACAAACCCGCTACTACGTTCGACTATTGGCCAGAGACCGTTTCGGCGTGCTCGCTAAGATCGCAGGAGTGTTCGGCGGTGCCCAGATCAGCATCGCGTCAGTGCTTCAGTTCGATTCAGACGACGAACGCGGCTTGGCGGACCTCGTGATAATGACTCACCCGTCTCGCGAAGCCAGCATGCAGGAGGCGGCCCGCCGTCTGCGACAATTGGATGTTGTTGCGTCGCTCGAGAACCTGATCCGCGTCGAAGATTACGACACGGTTTGAACATCGATATGAATGTGCGGTCGACGCCGTCCTGCATACTGAGAGGATCCCGTTGAACGGCACGATCGGCGTCATCGAACGCTACAAAGAGTTTCTTCCGGTCAGTGCCGAAACACCGTTGATCACGTTGGGCGAAGGTAGTACGCCGCTCGTCAAATCTAGCAACATCGGCCCATCGATCGGTTGCGAAAACCTCTACTTCAAACTTGAGGGCTCGAACCCGACTGGTTCGTTCAAAGATCGCGGCATGGTGATGGCAATTGCCAAGGCCCTAGAAGCCGGACGCCGGCGAGTCATCTGCGCTTCAACCGGCAACACCAGCGCCTCCGCTGCCGCATACAGCGCCCGGTACAACCTCCAAGCGTTCGTCGTCGTACCGTCCGGTGAGATTGCGCTTGGAAAACTGGCGCAAGCGATGGCGTACGGATCGCGCATCCTAGCAGTCGACGGTAATTTCGACGACGCATTGAAAATGGTGCGCGACTTGGCGACCGAGTTATCTATCGAGCTTGTCAACTCTTTGAACCCGTACCGTCTCGAAGGCCAAAAAACCGCAGCGTTCGAAATCTCCGATGCGCTGGGCGACGCGCCCGATATGGTCTGCATACCGGTTGGCAACGCCGGCAACATCACTGCTTACTGGAAAGGCTTCAACGAGTATCGGATCCATGAACGCATCAGCCTTCTCCCGCGCATGATGGGTTTCCAAGCCGCTGGTGCCGCGCCGATCGTGAAGGGGGAACCGATAGACGAACCCCAAACGATTGCGAGCGCCATCCGGATCGGTAATCCCGCAAGTTGGGAACACGCGGTCAACGCCCGAGACGAGTCTGGTGGCAACATCGACTCTGTCACCGACGCCGAGATCATCGACGCTTACATCAGGTTGGCTAGGGAAGAAGGCATATTCTGCGAACCGGCATCCGCCGCATCCGTGGCAGGTGTTCTAAAGCTGGCGCAACAAGGCGAAGATCTCAAAGATTTGAAAGTCGTATGTATATTGACTGGCATGGGACTGAAAGACCCTACAACCGTTGAGAACCACGCCCGTGTTGAACTCGAATACGTCGAGACAAACGTCGATCAGGTAGCTGCTTTACTGGGCAAGGAAAGCCGCTGATTTCTCGCATGACCTGCACCGCACCAACGAGAATCGTCTCGCCGACGTTCGACGATCTAGCCGATGATTGGCAACGCATTTACGATTCGATGCCTGCCAGTTCAGCGTTCGACTCGTTGGAGTGGAACCGCCTATGGTGGGAGCACTTCGGCGGCGATTCGAAGCTGATGCTGCGGTCCGTAGTCCGGCCGAACGGCACGATCGCCATAATTGCACCCTTGCGGCTCGACTCGAACAACGACGAGGGTGTATGCACCTTCCTCGGCGGGACCGATCTCGTCGACTATCTCGGCTTCAAGCACGACGACGAGCTCCGCTCCGAAGACGTGCAAGACCTGCTCCAATCCCTTTACGACGATCCTGAAATAACTGCTCTTGTCCTCGAATCGTTACCGGAAGACTCGCACACCATCCACGCCGTCAAAGAAGTCGCCGAGGACATTGGATGGGAAGTGCATATCTGGGACGAAGGAGTCGCACCGAGGGTCGCGCTGCCATCCAGTCAAGAGGAGTACTTCGCTTCTCTCACTAAGAAGCACCGTCACGAACTGCGTCGTAAACTGCGGCGACTCTATAGCGCCGGCGATGTCGAGCAGATCGAGTACAAATCGCCGAACGAGATCGCCGACCGGATGGGCGATTTCGTCGATCTTCATCGCGGCAGTTCGATCGACAAACAGGAGTTCATGACGGTCGAGCGAGAGCGATTCTTCCGCGAGGCCGCCGTCTCCTTAGCCGAGCAAGGCGTCACGAGGCTCTACTTTCTCACGCTCAACGGCGAGAACGTTGCGACCTCTTTAGCGTTCAAGGTTGGCACGACCAAATATCTCTACAACAGCGGCTACGTCCCGGAACGTTCGTGGCTCGCGGTCGGATTGTTGAACCATGCCATCAACATCCTTGCCTCGATAGACGAAGGCATCGAGATGTACGACTTCATGCGCGGCGACGAGAGGTACAAGTACCACTTGGGCGCCGTCGACCGCAGGATTTACACAGCGCGTCTCGACAAGCGGAGATAGCGCGGTCGACAACTGCTCCTTGGATGGACATTCGGGAGCAAAAACTGAATCTTCGATGCGTATCGCAGTGATCAGCGTCCATGGATGCCCGTGTATCCAACCGGGTGGTACCGATGCCGGGGGAATGAACGTCTACGTAGATCAAGTCGCCCATCGCTTGGCGCGGCTCGGTGACACTGTAGTTGTCTACTCCCGCTCGCACCTCGGAATAGAAAACGACATCGAAAGTCGGGGATACGAGCTGGTGCATTTGCCAGTCGGCGAAACAACGCTGCCGAAAAGCCGGATCCCGGAGACCCTTTCCGATTTCACCGCCGCCGTCGAGAGCGATGCAAAAGTCAACGACCGAACCTTCGAGTTGGTGACGTCCCATTATTGGCTCTCCGTCGTCGTCGGTTGTGAACTGTCGCGCATTTGGAAAACTCCACACGTGGCCAGCTTTCATACGTTGGCAAGTATCAAGAGACGAGTCAGGCCTGAAGAGGATGAGCCAAAAATCCGATTCGTCGATGAAGCCCGCGTTGCGCGAGATGCGGACGTGATCGTTGCGTGGACCGAGGGCGAAGCAGAGCATATGGTGCAGGAGTTCGGCGTTGGGCGAGAAAAGATCGCCATCGTACGTCCGGGTGTTGATACGGATCGGTTCGCACCGTCGACAGTGTTTGTGGAAGTTCGGGCGAAGAAACGCATTTTGTACGTCGGGAGATTGGACGCGTTGAAGGGTGTCGACTTGCTGATCGAGGCGTTTGCGATTGTTGTTGGTCGCGGTTTGGATGCCGAGTTGCAGATCGTCGGTGGCGGAACTGCCGATGAGTTCCGAAGGGTGCTGGGTCGAATCTCCCAACTCCGGCTTACCGACCGTGTGAGACTGCCGGGGGTATTGCCCCAATCCGAGCTTAAGGAAATCTATTCGAATGCGGACTGTATCGTTGCGCCATCATTCCACGAGACGTTTGGACTCGCCGTGTTAGAGGCCGCTGCTTGTGGGACACCCGCTATCGCAGCCGATGTTGACGGGTTGAGCGCGATCGTGGTCGATGGCGAGACCGGTTACTTGATCGGCGACCGAGACGCGCAGCTTTATGCCGACAAGATCGTGGATTTGATGGGAAACGACACGGTTCGCTTAAAGATGTCCAATGCAGCGCGCAAACGGGCTGAAACGCTTTCGTGGAATGCGACCGTTAGTGGTCTGGTCGATGTCTACAATCGAATCTCGAAACCGCGCGCAACTTCCGCGGCTCTGCGATAACCTTCGTCCAAAGTACCGTTCACCCTGAACGGGTTTGAGGAACTACTGTGTATCTGCGTATCGAAGATCACGGCATCATCGGAGATCTTTACACCGCCGCGTTGGTCGGTATGGATGGCACCATCGATTGGTTTTGTGCGCCGCATTTCGATTCGCCTTCGATCTTCGCGTCCATCCTCGACGACAAGAACGGCGGGCATTTCTCCCTGCGGCCCGATAACCATGATGTTCGATCGACGCAGTACTACCTGCCAGAAACCAATGTGTTGGTAACGCACTTCACATCTGATCAGGGCGTTGCACAAGTCGTCGACTTCATGCCGGTGAGAACTCGCCTCGCAGGTGACACCGACCACGTGCTTATCCGCCGCATAACGGGAATCCGCGGCAATCTGCAAATGCAGATCGATTGTTCACCTAAATTCAACTACGGCAGGGACGAGCACGACGCGGTCTTCATTGGCGAAAGTGTTCGGTTCATCTCACCCGACATTTCGCTCGAATATTGGAGCACTGTGCCGCCAAAGATCGTTGACAACTCGGTGAAAGTCGATTTCGAAATTCAAGAGGGGAGCACCGAGTATATCGTCGTTGATGCAGTCGAGCACGTTGAGAGAGCGGATACATTCGACGCAGAACGTATCGAGTTACTCTTCGACGACACGATCAACTATTGGCGGCGGTGGATAAGCAAATGCACTTACACCGGCCGCTGGCGCGAGATGGTCCACCGATCCGCCCTTTGCCTGAAGCTACTGACGTTCGAGCCCACCGGTGCCTTCGTAGCGGCACCCACCACAAGCCTGCCTGAGCATCTCGGCGGGGTAAGGAACTGGGATTATCGCTACACATGGATCCGCGACGCGGCATTCAGCGTCTACGGCCTCCTCCGCATTGGTCTCACCGATGAGGCAGGCCGATTCATGGATTGGTTGCAGGATCGTTGCTCGGAAAGCGAAGAAGACGGCACCTTAAAGATCATGTACGGCATCGACGGTAGCCACGACCTCGAGGAACACACGCTAGAACACCTCTCCGGCTACATGGACTCCAAACCAGTCCGCATCGGCAACGGAGCCGCGGACCAGCTGCAACTCGACATTTATGGCGAGTTGATGGACGCGGTGTATCTTTCCAATAAATACCAGACGCCCATTTCTTACGACTTCTGGTCCTACCTGCGTAAGATCATCAACTGGGTCTGCGACAACTGGCAGCGCCCCGACGAGGGTATCTGGGAAGTCAGAGGCGGTCGTGCGCACTTCGTCTACTCCAAGCTGATGTGCTGGGTCGCGATCGACCGTGGAATTCGTCTGGCAGCGAAACGTTCTTTCCCGAGCGACACCCAACGTTGGGTGAGCACGCGCGACGAGATCTATGAGGAGATCATCAAATACGGCTGGAGCGACAACGTGGAGGCGTTTACCCAGGCGTACGGAAGGGACGCTCTCGACGCATCGAACTTGATCATGCCAATGGTGTTCTTCATGTCGCCTTCGGACCCCCGGATGTTGAAAACGCTCGATGCGATCCAAAAGTCACCGGCGAACGGCGGGCTCGTCTACTCAAACCTCGTCTACCGCTACAACCTCAACCAGACACAAGACGGTTTGGAAGGCGAGGAAGGCACATTCAACATGTGTACTTTCTGGCTTGTCGAAGCGCTAACGCGCGCGGGTCTATCGGATCCCCGTCGGTTGGAAGAGGCGCGCATGATGTTCGAGCACATGCTCGGTTACGCCAACCATCTCGGACTTTACTCCGAGGAGATCGGACCGAAGGGCGAGCATCTTGGCAACTTCCCGCAGGCCTTCACGCACCTCGCACTCATATCGGCTGCGTTCAATCTGGACCGGGCGTTGGGGTCGAGAGCTTAGGTCTTCGCGACGTCGAGGCCGAAGTAGTTAACTTCGGAGTAGGTGCTGTAGCCAGCCGATTCGTAGATGCGTCGAGCCGGCGGGTTTTCGGAATCGACATCCAAAACCAGTGTGGTCGCGCCGTGCGCGATCAGCTGCTCGACTCCCGCATTGAAAATCGTCCACCCTAGTCGCTGGCCGCGCATTTTCGGGTCAACGCCCACCATCTCGACACGTCCGTCGCCATCGCTGAGCGTGATCCAGTTGTAACCGGATAGGACGCCGTTTGCGGCATCCTCCAAAACGACGATTGGTGCGAAACCGTTTCGGTCGGTATCAGCCGCGGCGCGACCGGCGATTTCTTCGACAGTGTTGGGCGAAAATCCCCAACTACCTTCGAAACACGCGTTGTGGATATCGGTAACCGCTGCGGCTTCGGTCGCGTCTGACATGCGGGCGTCACGAACTGCCAATCCAGGCGGAACAGAAGCCGTGGGCAGTTCAACATCTGAAACGTCGACTCGCATCTTCAGCACCGTCCGAACTACATCAAAGCCCGCCGCTCCAAGTGCATCTCTGACCGACGCCGATTCGGTGTCTCGCACCGCGACGTGGATTTCGAAGTGATCAAGATCCGCCAACTCTTTCGCGCGTTCCACGCCATCTGCAAGCAACGACTCCAGCGCACCTTGTTGTCGGTCAATGGCGGCCAATCCCACGAGTACTCTACCGATGTTCAACTCCGGTTCGACCAGTGAATATCCGACGGGTTCACCGTCTGTGTGTCCAATCGACCATCGCCCGAGATCGGGATCCAAACGCGGACTGTCGAGCGTCGCCATAAGCGTCGCTTCATCTGACGACGGCCACTCCCGGTGACCGTGACGACCGGCAGTGCGCAGGATTCGCAGCAACTCTGCTACGTTGTTACGCGAGATTGGGCGAATTTCCATATCGAATCGAGTTGTCCATCAGGGTGTTTTGCGAAATCCGTAGCGTGTGGCATAATTGTTGGGCACACTAGCAAATGCTAATGCTACGAACGGGAGTAGTACCGCGGTCCCGATAGCGATAGAGAGCATCCGGTTGCTGAAAAGGATGCGCATCGTCCGTGGGAACTCGCCTGGGAGTTCGTGACCTGAACCTCCCAACCGCCCATTTCGGGCTCGCAGGATTCATAGGGTTGCGCGGGTCGGCTACGTTAACAGTCGTAAATCAAGCGGGTTGAGAATCAAGCGGAACGCTCGATAAGCAACCAAGTAAGGTGGTACCGCGGGTAATCCTCGTCCTTAGAGTAGTTGGACGGGGATTTTTTAGTTTGACTAACCGTTGAGCCGAAAATCGGGAATACAACGGATTGGCGCATCGCACGGTGCGCTTATTAGATACAAGAAGTGACATGGGCAAGAAACTGACAGGCGGCGACATAGTCTGCAAAGCGCTGTTGAACGAGGGCGTCGACATCGTGTTTGGCCTCCCCGGCGGCGCGATTCTGCCGCTCTACGGAGTGCTCGGCAGGTATCCGCAACTGCGTCACGTGCTTGTACGACACGAGCAGGGCGCCGCTCACGCTGCCGATGGTTACGCGCGCGCATCCGGCAAGGTCGGCGTTGCGGTCGCCACCTCCGGACCAGGTGCCACAAACCTGATCACTGGTCTGGCCACCGCGATGATGGATTCTGTCCCAATCGTGGCTATCACCGGGCAGGTCGGACGCGCCGCGATCGGAACTGACGCTTTCCAAGAAACCGACATCACCGGTGCGACGCTCCCCGTCACCAAACACAACTATCTGATCACCCGCGTCGAAGACGTTGGACCAACGATCCATGAAGCGTTCCATATCGCTCGCACAGGTCGACCTGGCCCGGTCCTCATCGACATCCCCAAAGATGTCATGCAGGAAGATGGTTCGTACGACTTCGAGCGCGACCGCCAAATAAAGCTGCCCGGCTACAAAATTCCGACGACGGCACCGGACGCCCAGATCGATGCCGCAGTCAACCTCATCAATGCATCCGAGCGCCCGGTGTTCCTTGCCGGTCACGGTGTAATCATCTCTCTCGCGTTCGACGAACTTAGAGAACTCGCCGAGAAGGCGCAAATTCCGGTCGTTACCACGCTGTTGGGCATTTCGGGGTTTCCTGAGAACCATCCTCTGCACGTCGGCTTTCCTGGCATGCACGGCGAGGCATACGCGAGCCTCGCGCTCGACGACTCCGACCTGATCATCGCTGCTGGCAGCCGATTCGACGACCGCATCGTCGGCGACGTGAACGAGTTCGCCACGCGATCGAAGAAGATACACATCGACATCGATCCTGCCGAAATCGGCAAGACGGTGCAGGTAGACGCGGCAGTTGTCGGCAACTTGAAGGACGTTCTTGGTCAGATCATCGCCAAGGTTGATCGCGCGTCGAGGCCCGAGTGGATACGGCATGTCGAGCAACTGAAAGCGGACCATCCGTCGCTGCACATCCCTGAAACCGGAAACTTGTCCGGGCAACACGTCGTGCGGGGTTTGTCTAACGTCACGAAAGGCAAGGCGATCATCTGCAGCGGCGTCGGCCAGCACCAGATGTGGGCGGCGCAGCATTACAAGTTCACCGAGCCGAACTCTTGGCTGTGTTCAGGTGGTCTCGGCACGATGGGCTACGAAGTGCCATCGGCGATCGGCGCGCAACTCGCATTGCCCGAAGCGTTGGTCTGGTCTATCTGCGGCGATGGCGGATTCCAGATGACGATGATGGAGCTTGCGACCGCGGTTGAGAATCGGTTGCCGGTAAAATACGCCATTCTGAACAACAACCACTTGGGTATGATCACCCAGTGGCAAGAGCTTTTTTACATGGGCGACACCCAAGCCGACGCCTACACCGCCAATCCCGACTTCGTCAAACTGGCGGACGCGTTTGGCATGAAAGGCATGCGCGTCGATTCGATTGACGACGTCGAAGATGCCATCGAAGAAGCCAACGCGCACCCCGGGCCCGTGATCGTCGACTTCGTCATCGAAAAGGTAGAACACGTCTATCCGATGATCCCAGCTGGCGGAAGCATCAAGGATTTGATGGAAGACACGAGGGTCTGACATGACTTCTCAATCTAAATTCGAAGCTCGCACCGTCACCGCTCTGGTCGAAGACCGACCAGGCGTCTTGGCGCGCATTGCGGGACTATGCCGACGCCGAGGACTCAACATCGCAAGCCTTGCCGTTGGCGCTTCCGAGCAACCGGGCTTGTCTCGTCTCACTTTCGTCCTCGAAGGTCCGCCCGGTGTCGTGAATCATTGCGCCGCACAGCTGGAGCGTCTGGTTAACGTCGTTGAGGCGCGTGACATTACCAACAAAAACCACATCTGGCGCGAACTCGCACTCATCAAGGTCGCGACCAACAGGGAAACGCGTGTGGAACTTCTGGAACTGAGCCGCGTTTTCCGCGCCAACGTCATCGACATTGGCGTCGACAGCATGACGTTCGAGTTGACCGGCGGGCGCGAGAAGATCGACTCACTGATCATGCTCTTGTTTCCATTCGGCATCAAGGAGGTGATGCGGACGGGCCGCGTGGCTGTCCTCCGCGGTACCCTCTTTGAAGGCGAAGAAGACGGCGAGTTCCAAGCGACTCGCAACGCGGTCAACGGACTGCAACACGAATACCACTTCGAGCCGGGAGTCTCCGGCAGCGTGTAGAACGTTCTCGAACGAAAACTTCTGCTAAACGCCCAAAAACTAGGAAGGTCATACAACCAAATGCCAAAGCTTTACTACGATGCGGACATCGACGACTCGCCGCTGCGTGACAAAACCGTTGCCGTTATCGGTTACGGTTCGCAAGGTCATGCGCACGCGCTAAACCTCAAGGACAGCGGTTTCGACGTCGTCGTCGGGTTGTACGAAGGCAGCAAGAGCCGCGAGAAAGCCGAAGCGGACGGTCTTGAAGTGTTGAGCAACGCCGAGGCGGCGAAGCGCGCCGACCTCATCTCGTTCTGCTTGCCGGACACGACACAGGGCGGCGTCTTCAGGGATGACATCGAGCCGAATCTCGAGGTTGGGAAGACACTCTTGTTTGCGCACGGCTTCACGATCTTCTACGAGCAGATCAAGCCGTCGGAAGACATCGATGTCGTGATGATCGCGCCGAAAGCGCCCGGTCACCGCGTGCGGGCAGTCTTCGAGCGCGGTCTTGGCGTGCCGTGTCTAGTCGCGATCCATCAGGATGCTTCTGGCAATGCGATGGAAAACGCTCTCGCGTATGGCAAGGGCGTCGGAGGTGGACGCGCTGGCATACTGACCACCACTTTCAAGGAAGAGACCGAAACTGATCTCTTCGGCGAACAGGCGGTTCTCTGCGGCGGCGTCACCCAGCTCATCAAGTTCGGTTACGAAGTGCTGACCGAGGCAGGCTACCAGCCCGAATCGGCGTACTTCGAGGTGTTGCACGAACTCAAACTCATCGTCGACCTCATCTACCAAGGCGGCCTCGAGTACATGCGCTACTCGGTCAGTGAAACGGCCGAGTACGGCGACTACAGCCGGGGTCCGGAAATCATCGATGACAACGTTAAGGACAACATGCGTCGCGTGCTCGATGACATCCAGTCCGGGCGTTTCGCTCGCGAATGGATCGCCGAGAACGACGAGGGGCTTCACCGCTTCAAGCAGATGCGTAAAGAGAACCTCGAGCACCCGGTTGAGAAGGTTGGCAAGGAACTGCGCGCCATGATGCCGTGGCTCGAGTCAACCACCTAGCCCGGGGACCGAAACACTTTCGGGCGTTTCAGTTGCTCTGCATTTAGCCGGAGCATAGGAGCGACACTATGACCACACAAACAGTAAACAAAGCAGACCAAGTAATCATCTTCGATACGACGCTGCGCGATGGTGAACAATCGGCTGGTGCCGGCTTGACCGTCGGCGAGAAGGTGCGGATCGCGCATCAGCTTGCGAAGCTAAACGTCGATGTCATCGAAGCCGGTTTCGCGGGCAGTTCGCCCGGAGACTTCGAAGCGGTTCGTCGAATCGCGCACGAAGTCGAAGGTCCGGTGATCTGCTCGTTAGCGCGGGCTGTCAACGCCGACATCGAAGCCGCGGCGCGCGCTCTTGAAGGTGCGGCTAAGCCTCGCATTCACACGTTCATTTCGTCGTCGGACGTTCATTTGATGCATCAGATGCGTAGGGACCGCGAGACGATCATGAACATGGCGGTTGACGCGGTGGCAAAGGCCAAGCAGTACACCGACGATGTCGAGTTCTCTCCTATGGATGCCAGTCGCACCGCGCCGGAATACCTCTACGCGATCCTGGAAGCCGCGATCAATGCCGGCGCGACAACTGTCAACGTACCGGACACCGTCGGTTACTCCAACCCGATCGAGTTCGGTGCGCTGATCAAAGGCGTCTTCGACAACGTGGCCAACATCGACGATGCGGTCGTGAGTGTCCACTGCCACAACGACCTCGGCATGTCGGTGGCCAACTCGCTGGCGGCTATCGAAAACGGTGCGCGTCAGATCGAAGGTTGCATCAACGGGCTCGGAGAACGGGCCGGAAATGCGGCACTGGAAGAGGTGATGATGGCGATCGAGACGCGGCCGGACCACTATCGTGTCTACACCGGTGTCAACATTCGCGAGATCAATCCCACCAGTCGCATGATCAGCAGCATCTTCGGCTTCCCGGTGCAGTACAACAAAGCGATTGTTGGACAGAACGCATTCCGACACTCGTCCGGTATCCATCAAGATGGTTACCTGAAGGAGCGCACGACATTCGAGATCATGCGCCCCGAAGACGTCGGATGGCGCGGTCAAGCTCTGGTGTTGGGAAAGCTTTCCGGACGGGCCGGACTGCGTTCGCGGTTGAGCGATCTCGGTTACCAACTCTCCGACGATGAGTTGAGCGATGTGTTTGTCGCGTTCAAGGACTTGGCGGACAATAAGCGTGAGGTCACCGACGCCGATCTCGAAGCGTTGATGCGAGAACAACATCGCTACGCCGACACCAATCGTAGTTACAAACTGGGAAAGATCCGGGTAGTATGCGGAAATGACGACATGCCGACAGCGGATATATCGATGACAACTCCCGACGACCACGCCCGCAACGCTTCGGCGGAAGGAACCGGACCAGTCGACGCTGTATGCAAGGCCATCGATTCCGTCGTCGATATTGATGTTGAGTTGGCAGAGTTCCATGTGAGTTCGGTAACCGAGGGGATCGACGCCCTTGGCGAAGTCACGATCCGAATCGACCACGATGGATCGACCTACTCTGGGCGTGGCTCAGACACCGACATCGTCGTGGCATCGGCGAAGGCGTACGTCAACGCCATCAATCGGGCGCTGATGATTAGTGAAATGGACAGCCACCCCGTTACCGGCACGGTCTGAGCGAGACCTGTATTGTCGGTCTGTTGCGGACGCGTCAACGACTTACCCGATCCAACCAATGATCCTATTGGGACATAGAACCGCCGCAACCGAAGTTGAAAAACGGCATCGGAGAACCAATCGGCGGACGTACGTCGTCGAGGTGCTATTGATCTTCGGCGCGTCGTTTTTGATCGAATTCGCGTTGGACCGATTGGACGTTCCGGGACTCTGGGTCGACTTCGCGCTGGCTCTCCCGTTGCTGTTCCTAGTAGCGAGAGCATTTTCAGGTCGAACGCATGATTTTGGTCGAACAGACAACTGGACGTTGATCCCGCTGATAGTATTCGCTGGTGGCTGGCTGACGTCCGCCTTGTGGCCCGACGCACCGCTCGCGGTCGAGATCGTATCTCATTTGGCTTGGAGCATCGCACTCGTCAGCGTGGCGTTCATAAAAGGCAACGAAGGCGAGAATAGATATGGTTCGGCGCCCGCAGAGGCCGTCGAATTGAAAGTGATAGCAAACGTGGGTTGACGGCCGGCATTGCCAGGCCGGGAGCTCAGCAAGGAAAATTGACCGACAGGTGGTGAAAATGCCGAAGACGATGTTTGAAAAGATCTGGGACGCGCATCTCGTTGCCGAACCCGAAGGCGAACCGGCCATCCTCTACATCGACCTGCACTTGGTCCATGAGGTGACGTCGCCGCAGGCGTTCGAGGGGTTGCGACTATCCGGTCGTAAAGTGCGACGGCCCGATCTGACAATATCGACGGTCGATCACAACGTCCCGACTGACGAAACCCGAACTGAAGTCATTCGCGATCCCATCGCCCGGCAGCAGGTCGAAGCCCTGCGCCAGAACTGCGCTGAATTCGACGTGACGCTTTACGACGTCGATTCCAGCGCGCAAGGCATCGTCCACGTCATCGGCCCGGAGCAGGGATACACTCAGCCCGGTATGACCATCGTTTGCGGCGACTCGCACACCTCGACGCACGGGGCGTTCGGATCGCTGGCATTCGGCATCGGCACGTCCGAAGTCGAACACGTCCTTGCCACGCAGACCCTACGTCAGCGCCGACCAAAGACGATGGAGGTGCGGTTCAACGGCGCACTGCCGGTCGGTGTCTCCGCTAAGGACATGATCCTCGCCACCATCGGGCAGATGGGCACCGCTGGAGGCACCGGACACGTCATCGAGTACACCGGCGAAGCAATCCGCGGTCTTAACATGGAAGGTCGCATGACGATCTGCAACATGACCATCGAGGGTGGTGCGCGCGCCGGCATGATCGCGCCCGACGACACAACCTTCAAGTGGATGCGCGGCCGCAAGTTTGTCCCTCATGGCGATGACTTCGATTCCGCTGTCGACGAGTGGGGCCAACTCGCAACGGACGACGGCGCGGAGTACGACACGCTGGTCGAGATCGACTGTGCCGGCCTCGAACCGTACATCAGTTGGGGAACCAATCCCGGTCAAGTCGCTCGAGTGTCAGATTCAGTTCCCGACCCTGACGACTTCGAGGATCCGGCAGACCAAGAGTCGGCCGAACGCGCGCTCGAGTACATGGCGCTCGATCCCGGCACCGCGATCCAAGACATCCGGCTCGACCGCGTCTTCATCGGCTCGTGCACCAACGCACGCCTTGAAGATTTGCGAGCTGCAGCGTCGATCATCGAAGGCAAACGCGTCGCGAATGGTGTCCGCGCCCAAGTGATGCCCGGATCAACACTCACGAAATGGGCAGCGGAGAAAGAAGGCCTCTCCGAGATCTTCAAAGACGCAGGTTTCGAGTGGCGCGAGTCTGGATGCTCGATGTGTTTGGGAATGAACCCCGACATATTGGTACCCGGCGAACGCTGTGCCTCTACATCCAACCGAAACTTCGAAGGTCGGCAAGGTAAGGGCGGACGAACCCACCTCGTGAGTCCTGAGATGGCCGCCGCCGCCGCAATCGCCGGTCACTTCGTCGATGTTCGCGACTGGGACTAGCACGTCATTCGCACCTTGATCAACCGTGACTAGAACGCCAGAAGATTCGGATTCACGCGCCTCAGATCCTGGATCTGCTTCGCCAGACGGCGACGCTGACCGATCAGGTAGCATCTATCGCCGTCCGCGACGGAGGGGAGATGGCGACTCTGACCTCCGTTCTGAGATGGAGTCTTCCGACTCCACGCAATCTGGCGACAGAGAAACCGAACCGGAAACTGCCAGCGGCATCTACGCTCCCCCAAGACGCCGCAGCGTACGGCGAGATTCCGACGATTCCAAACCGGGGATATTATCGCGTTTGACCGGCCGCCGCCGCCTCGACGAAATCCGCGAAGCCCGTTACGAACCGTACACCTACGAGAGCAACGAACAGAACATTAAATGGGCCGCGATCGTCATGGGGTTGTGGTGCCTCGTGATTGTATGGCTTGCGTTCACTGACTATGGCAACTCGCGTCGGTATCAAGATTGGGTCGACGACGGGATCACGGATATACCTCCCAGTGCGGATCTGGCCCAACAGATCGAATCTTCCCGCACCTACGCCCAACGGATTGGCGGCGAAGAGTTCAAGTGCGCGTATTTGGGACTAGCCACTTCGACAGACGAGTGCCCGAACGGGCAGATGGACCCGATTCTGGTCACGAACTTCGTAGACGAATCCGGCGCGATCTGCGCAAACAACGACGAGTATACGCCTGAAATCGGCGAAGAAATTGCGGGCGACGAAGCCGTTACGACCGGACTCGAAACCGAAAAGCCTGAACCGGTCAACATCTGCACCGCAGTGTGGACCTCGTATTCGTTGTTGCAGTTCGCTAAACAGTCTGGCCTAGACTGTCCGGATGTCGACGCGATTGTCGTTTCGATCTCTACTCAAAGCTCCGAATTCCCCGGTTGCGATGCCGCGTTCGCATACGCCGAAGATTTCCAAGCGAGCCAAGACCGATCAAGGTTGATTTGGCTGCTCGCGATTTTCTTGATCGTCGTGGTCGCATTCCCGTACCTCTCGTTGGTGCATCGCGCCAGCCGGAATCTGTTGACGCTCAAATCGGAAGGGCAGAAGCATCTTCCGGAATGGTCGGTGCTGCATCACTTCATCCCGATACTCAATCTCTTCCGACCAGGACAGGTTTTGTCCGAACTTTACAAAGCGAGCGATCCTGACGTAACGACCGATGACCCGACCAATTGGAAAACCGCTGGCAAAGTGAGGGCGATCGTCTATCTCTGGTGGCTCCTCTGGGTCGCCGTGTGGATTTTCAACCCGATCACCGTGCCTCGTTTCGTCGATGCTCAGACCTTGTTCGATTTGATAGACGCGAACGACCTGCTAATATTGGCTGATGTTTTGCTAATAATTCTCGGATGTGTAGCATTCTTGATGCTTCGGCAGTTGCACTTGTTGCAGGAAAATAGGTTTGCGAAGGTCGGTCTGATTACCGTTACACCGCCGCCACCGATTGATCCTTTGGCCGAAGCTTTAAAGAAACAGGAAGAAAAACAACGAGAACAGGACGAAAAAGACAAGCGGCGTGGTCGATAGGATCGGTAACCCGCGCTAGGGAATGTTAGATGGAAAAGTTCACGAAATTAACCGGGCGAGTGGCACCGTTAAACCGGGTCAACGTCGATACGGACCAGATAATCCCAAAACAGTTCCTCAAGAGGATCGAGCGAACAGGTTTCGGCGAGTTCGCATTCTTTGACTGGCGCTATCTGGAAGACGGTGTCCCGAATCCCGACTTCATTCTGAACGAAGCCCGTTACCAAGGTGCTTCGGTCCTCGTTGCAGGTCGGAATTTCGGCTCAGGTTCGTCGCGGGAACATGCGCCGTGGGCTTTAAATGAGATGGGGTTTAGAGCGATAATAGCACCTAGTTTTGCGGATATTTTTCGCAATAATTGTATGCAGAATGGGATGGCACCGATCGTGTTTTCGCAAACCGAGGTCGATCACATCATGGGTAATGCTCTAAAAGGGGTGGGTTACGAGGTGACGGTAGACCTCGAAGCTCAAACGGTGTCTGACGATACCGGGTTCGTTGCAACGTTCGAGTTTGACTCCTTTCGTCGCAATTCATTATTAAAGGGTTTAGACGACATCGACATCACGCTGCAGTTTGACGACGCAATCGCCGGATTCGAAACTGCACGGACTGCTCGCTGATAGCAGTTCCGGAAAACTTGTCGCGCTTCAGATCGAGTCGACGCGTCTGATTGCGATCAGTTACCAACTCAAAATCACAGATCAACTTCAACAGAAAGACGCATGTAATGGATATTCGTATCGCGGTGCTAGGCGGGGACGGGATCGGACCAGAAGTCACCGCGGAATCGGTCAAGGTGCTCGACGCCATTGAGCGCCGGTTCGGCCACTCATTCTCATTTGTCATGGGTGTTTGTGGTGGACGCGCCATCGACGAGTTCGGCACCCCGTTACCAGAGGAAACTCTTGACATCGTGAAAGGCAGCGACGCGGTACTCTTCGGCGCCGTCGGGGGCCCAAAATGGGATGATCCGAAAGCGGAGATTCGTCCAGAAGACGGGATTCTCGCACTTCGAAAAGGGCTCGATCTATTTGCCAATCTGCGGCCCGTAAAGGTCTACCCGCAGCTCATCGATGCAAGCCCTCTACGGCCGGAGCGTTTGGTCGGGGTCGACATGGTCATCGTTCGGGAACTTACCAGCGGTCTGTACTTCGGAAAACCCAAGAAACGTTGGTCAAACTCTCGCGGACGCACCGCGGTCGACACGTTGACTTACCGCGAGCGCGAGATCGACCGCGTCGCGCGTGTCGCCTTCGAAATCGCACGCCTTCGACGAAAGAGGCTTCATTCCCTCGACAAGATGAATGTCCTCGAAACCGGGCGTCTGTGGCGCGAAGTCGTCACCGAGATCGGTGTTGAATACCCCGACGTCGAACTCATTCACATGCTCGCCGACAACGCCGCGATGCAGTTGGTGACGAACCCCGCGGAGTTCGATGTCGTCGTCACTGAGAACACGTTCGGCGACATATTGTCAGACGAAGCCGCAGTCATAAGTGGATCGATGGGCATGTTGCCATCGGCATCGCTTTCCTCGATCCCGCGCCCGACGAATGGACGTCGTCCGCGTCGCGCTGGAAAACGTGCGCTCTACGAACCGATTCACGGATCCGCGCCAGACATCGCAGGGCAGGGAGTCGCAAACCCGATCGCGTCGATTTTGTCGACCGCGATGATGTTGCGTTACTCGTTCGCATTGGAAGACGAAGCTGTCTCGATCGAGAACGCTGTAACTGCGGTGTTGGACGACGGCTTGAGAACCCCCGATTTGGCAACCAGGCTTGGCGAGGCGATCGGAACGTCTGACATGGGCGATGCCATCACCGGCCGGATCCTAGGCTGATTTTGCGCAATCCCCCGTAACCTTGAAGAGAGGATTTTCAATGTCCCTCTTCAGGGCGATGGCCCACGGTCATTGCGATCCCCGTAGAACAGGGAAGCGGCGTAGAAGTCTTCCCACGCCCAGTCGAATGAGCTGATGTAGGGAACGCGTTGCAGCACGTTGCCAGCCAAAGGACCCGAAACCGCAATGCCCGTCTCGACATCCCACAGTGATCCGGTCTGATCGTCGGTGATGCGCCGCTTCGATTCTGCTTGCGAGAACGTCAGTACTCCAGGCGCGTCTGTTGTACCTTCCCTAAACTTGCGAGGATGGCGAAGGAAGATGTGGCCCTCTCGCGTCTCCCAATCCGCCCAAACGACGATCTCGCGGTCGCCGACGCGGTGATTGACGACTCCCTCTTTTGCCACGCTGCCGAAGTAGTAGCCAACCGCATCACCGCCTATGTCCACTCCTAAAACGAACGTGTTCGCTGCCGGTTGTGGTGTGTAGGTAAATGATTCGCTACGCTCGTCTACCAGCACCAACGTTTCCGGATGTCTCGCCTTCCAGCCCCTGAACGTCAGCACCTCCACCGGTAATAGCACCAACGTCTCGCCTTCCAACTCGCCTGCGATCGCCGCGCCCCAAGGTTGCGACCAAATCGAACTCGTCTCCCAGTCCCACCACGTCATCGCACCTTTGAACAGCGCGCCTTCGTTGCCGAAGGTGTATGTTTCGCCACCGATCCTCCGGTCATGCACGAGACCGGTATAGCAGAGGGGTCACCAGGTCGCCAGAATCGGCACTCCGCCGATCTCGTCGTTAACCATCTCGCGGAATCGCATCAGCCCGACGGGCATCGCACGCGCGTCGCCGTTGATCTCAATGCCCATTACGAGCGCCTCGTCGATCAGTTTCGCTTCTGCGGCGGGGACGTATTTTGGCGTGTAGATCGGCGATATCGCATCCCTGGGCAGTTTCTCTCGCTCGTCGAAACCGGTGTCGATTCGCAGGTCGATCGAGCGAATCTCAGGCTCTGGGCGGAGTTTCCGGTACTCATCGATCTCGAACGGCTCCGTGACGTCGGTCAGATGTCCTTCGTCAGGCTCGGACGATCGAGTTCCGCAAGCTGCTAAGACCGCAATCATCGTTGCTGCCAAATCAGCGGTTAGCCCAATTCTGATCATGTCGAAATTGTCAGCTTTCTGTTGGCGATGGCAAGCTCAATCGTCGATACTGAAACAACGCATCAAATGCGTCAACTACATAAACCGTACCTAGAAAAAGGCTCCGTTCGTCCGATGTTGAGAGACTATCTGCCAAATCTAACCGATGACGTTGCGTCAACAGAAGTCGTGTCTGGCGCCACGATCTACCGAGACCGCTGGTGCATCCCTCATATTTACGCCGATAACGCCCACGACGCCTTTTTCGCACAAGGCTATGCGACCGCTCAAGATCGTCTGTGGCAGATGGACTTCGACCGGTTGCGCTGCCTCGGCCGCGCCGCCGAATACCTCGGCCCTTCAGCGCTGACCGAGGACACAATCATGCGCCGCCGCGACTTCGAATCGGTTTCGCGCGCTGACTACGAACTCTGCAGCGACGAGGCCAAAACCGCCCTCGACGCGTACGCCGAAGGCGTCAATGCCTTTATCAATTCCGATGACCCGTTACCGTACGAGTACGCGTTGCTCGGCACCGAGCCCGAACCGTGGGAGCCGTGGCACTGCATCGTCGTCTACAAGGTACGCAATAGCGCTGAAGGCTCGTTCCAATCAAAGCTCTGGCGCGCAGCCCTGGCCACCAACATCGGTCCTGAGAAGGCCGCGAGGATTTCACCGGGTTACCAACATGGCATGTTCCTAACAGTCCCACCCGGCGTCGTATATGACGGACCGGCCGAAAATGCCGTTGAGGAACTGCGAGCCGCAGTCAACGCCACCTCGCCGCTCAAAGAGATCGATGGAGGTTCTAACGGTTGGGCAGTCTCCGGCGACCTCACCGCTTCTGGCATCCCGATGGTAGGAGGCGACTCGCACCGCGGGCTTGAAGTTCCTAACGTCTACTACCAAGTCCACATGCGGACTGACGAGTTCGACGTCTTGGGGCACTCCGTTCCCGGAATGCCGCTCGTTATGCACTTCGCACACAATCGCCACGTTGCATGGGGGATGACCCATGGTGGAGTCGACACGCAAGACCTCTTTGTCGAGCAGCTAAGGCGTACCGACGACTGCGTTGAGTATCTGTTCAAAGGCGAATGGCTGCCGGCCGAAACATCTCGACAGCTTCTCCGAGTCCGGGGCGACGTGGCGGGGAACATTGAAGTCATAACGACCCATCACGGCCCGATCATCTCGGGGAGCGCCGACGACGGTTGGGGCATCGCACTGGCAGATCCCGGTTCGAATGACGCCACTCCATGGGTCGACGCCACGCTCGATGCGATGAAGTGCAAGAACGCCGACGAGTTCGAGCAAGCCCTCAGCGGATGGACCGACCGCGTCAACAATTACCCGTATGCCGATATCCACGGCAATTTTGGATACGCACTTAAAGGCCGCATTCCGATACGCGGCGCAGTAAATGGTTGGGGTCCCGTCGAGGGGTGGACCGGCGAGAATGAGTGGCAGGGCTACATTCCGGACGAAGAGTTGCCGAGGTCCCGAAACCCTGAGACTGGGTGGGTTGTCACGTGTAACCAACGCGTCGTCGACGAAGATTACCCGTACTTCCTAAGCGGAACATTCGGACCCGACTACCGAGCGCGCCGGATCATCTCGCACATCGAAAATGCCAAATCTAACGGCACTTTGCTACGGATCGAGGACATGGCAGCATTTCACGGTGATGTCGGGACAGTTCCTGGCATGAAGCTGCTCGAGCGCTTACGGTTGATGAGCACCGACGCGTTGCGCGACGATGCATCGAGGGGTGCGCTGGATGTCCTGCTTGAATGGGATGGCGGGCTCGATGCCGATTCCGTAGGAGCCGTCGTCTACACCGCATTTAACGACGAGATCGCGCTCAGGTTGATGGAGCGGAACTATGGCATCGACCCTGAAGACTTCGCCGCCAAACCTGACCTCAACGCAGTTGACCATCTGCGGCGTCAACTCAAGCCCGCATTCATCAACGCGATTGGTCGCGGTGAAGGGGACCGATACCTGTTGCACCACGAGACTGTCGACACGTTCCTTGCCGCATGCCTTGCTCGGGCCGCGAACCAGTTACGAAGCAGATACGGCGAAATCGACGCAGTTACGTGGTCGGACGTGCACATCACCAAACAAGTCCATCCTTTATCCGCAGTGTTCCCAGAAGTTGCCGACGAGCTGGACGCTCCCGCCATCGGCACCGCGGGTGACGGCGATGTTCCGTTCGCAACCGGCTCGCGTCCGTCGTGGAACTTCCGAACCGGATCCGGTCCAGTCAACCGCTACCTGCATGATCCGGCTACGTGGTCCGCCGGCAGGTGGATCGTGCCACTTGGCGTTTCGGGAAACGTGGCAAGTCCCCATCGACACGACCAACAGCGTTCGTGGGCGACCGTAGCTGGCATTCCACAACTCTTCGAATGGGACGAAATCGCCAAAACCGCGACAACCATCCAAAACCTAAAGCCTGCGCGGTGATACGCAAATCGACGCAAATTTGTGCAACCGAAGTTGTAGCCCTGCAAACGCAATGAATGGTTACGAAATACGTAAGTTACGAAAAACGGTGAAATTAACTGTAAGAACAACGTAAGCTGCTTTCTTTGTCAACGATATCGAACTGTATACCTCGAAAAATAGTTGTTATTTGAATTCTGTACGTTAAAGAAGATTAACAAATCAGCGTCGTAATTCGTCGCAATCCGCTCCGTGAAGTAGTTAAATGGAGTCATGGGCGATCGCGTGATCGCTCTGGACCTCACCTTGTTCTAAAGGAGCAAACGAATTGAGACAGGCGTTAAACCAAGCTTTGCAGAGGCTATCCCACGGTTTCGACACGAAGCTGGTGGGCGAGCGTGAAATGCAACACGCGATGCTCTTGGGCGACTCGGTCGCGCGGATGCCGCACTACCCGAACCCACGAAAACGACGCGTGTCGGACTTACCCTCGACGACTGGTTTGTACTTCTAAGCACTAACCTATCGAGGGAATGAAACCGACAGTTTCACCCTCCGAACACTAACGAAGACGCCCCGTCAACCCGACGGGGCGTTTTTGATTCAGGAGACCCGACTCGGGAAAGATGTCAATGCCATTTCCTCTCATCCTCGACCGTACGGATGCTTCCTCGCGTGCGAGTGACCGGCGGCCGAGCCTTCAATGCTTCCTCATCTACGTCGATGCCTAACCCAGGCCCGGTCGGGATTTCGATGTAACCATCCTGGGGCTCCAGATATCCGATCGTGACCTCTCTCGAAGCCGCTTCGACACCCACCATGTATTCGTAGATCAGGAAGTTTGGCATTCCAGCGGACGCTTGTATAGCTGCCGCACAACCGACCGATGTCGAGTTCCAACCGTGTGGCGAAACCCCGATGTAGAAGGGAGCAGCCATCGCCGCGATCTGCGTCAGTTCCCAAATGCCGCCGGTGTTGCAGATGTCGGGGTTGATGATGTCCGCCGCACGCGTCTCGCAGACCTCTCGGAACTCGTTGCGGGTGTAGAGCGCCTCGCCAGTCACGACGGGTATGGTTGTCGCCTCTTTGACTTCCTTGATGGCCGGGATGTTGTCTGGAGGACAGGGCTCTTCGAACCAATACGGCTTCAACGGCTCCAACTCGCGGGCCACTCGGATCGCGTTCATGGGTGCCAGTCGGCGATGAACCTCGATCAGCAACTCTATTTCCGGTCCGACCGCCTCCCGAACTGCCGTCACCACCTCGACCGCCTCTTCCAGCGCGCCACGCGGCGGATACTCCGTCCACGGGCCAGGGAACGGATCGAACTTCAGCGCCTTGAAGCCGCGTTCTGCGACGGTTGCTGCCGCGATCTCTCCATACTCGATCGGATTGCTCGCGCCGCCTGACCAACCGTTAGCGTAGAGCTTCAATCGCGGTCGTACCGGACCTCCCAGCAGGTCGTAGACGGGACGGCCCAATGCCTTCCCGACAATATCCCACAGTGCGATCTCGATGCCGCTCATCGCACAGTGGAGGTCCATCCCGCCACGTTTCGTAGCGAAGTCCTCATGGACGACGTGAATGAAGTGCCGGATGTGGAACGGATCGCGCCCTTCCAGATAGCGAGCGATCTGCTTGACGTGCGCCTCAACCTGAATGTCGCGGTCAGCCTGCGTATACGCTTCACCCCAACCAACGATCCCGTCGTCGGTTTCAATCTTGACAAACAGGAAGTTCTTGCCCGCACCCGGATCCCAGAGATGAGTCTCGACGTTAGATACTTTCATTGGAGAGAAGCCTCCCGACCAGTGGCGTTGTAAATTACTTGCAAGGTTACGCGCTGAGGGATAAAAATGCGAAGAACGGAACCAAGAAATGTCGTTTCTCATACCAAAAAGGGTCTTGGCCAGCATGATCTCGCACGCGCTCGAGTCTGACCCCGAAGAGTGCTGCGGCGTTCTTCTTGGCGACGACGATGGCGCCGAGGAGGCCCGACGACTGAAAAACGTGCACGCGCAACCGATACGTCGCTACGAGATGCCGCCGATGGACCTCATGCGCGTTGAATCGGAAGCCGAAGCCCGCGGCAGGAAAATCGTTGCCATCTACCACTCTCACACGCACACTCAAGCCTACCCATCCCAAACCGACGTCAATAACGCCGTCGAATCATGGTGGACCGAGCCATACTACGTGCTGATCTCCCTCGTCGAAAAACCCCGTCCCATCGTCCGCGCCTACCGCATCTCGGAGGACGCGACGGTAACCGAAATCGCCATCGCCACCGATGGCGAAGCCTACGTAGAAGTGACGCGCTAATTTGGCAACCATCGGGCTTGTCAAAGGCCCGATTTAAGGAGTCGTCGAGCCTTACTGCTGTTGCTGTTGACTTTGAATTCCTGCCGCGTCAAGTTCGGCCGCGAAGTGGGACGTATTTAGTTGTTCTTGCAGTTCGAAGATCGAGCCCGAAGGTTCGGGGTGTTTCGGGAATGGCATCATAACTGGAACCGGCTCGAGCCGCGGGACGTTGGTCGCCTCGCCTCTGAGCATGTTGCCGGTCCAAGCATCCCAATCCGAAACGCCGCTGAGGGGCCAAGCATCGGGGGCTTGATAGCCCATCAACAGCAGTCGTCGATGTCGATCAGAGATGTTCGGGGCTGAACCGTGTAGTGCGCGTACGTGGTGGATCGACACACCGCCGGCCTTGATCCGGATCGGGACCGCCTCCTCCATGTCGAAGTCGCTTTGCGACACGGCGCCGATGAAGTAGCCGTCTTGGTGATGGCTCAACGCCGGGCCCTTGTGAGAACCAGGGATGCACATCAGGCAGCCGTTCTCGATCTCCATGTCGTCGAACGTCAACCCGATCTCCAAGATGTCATCATTCGACGCCGGGTAGAAGCCCCAGTCGGTGTGCCACTCGACCTGCGCGCCTCCGCCCGGGGCTTTCATGTTCAACTTCGTGTGATGGAGCTTGATGTTCGGCCCGAGCAACTGTTCGATGATGTCGAGAAGCCCCTCTTTACGCATCGCTGCTTCGTAGACCGGATGCCGCATGTGCGGCTCTTTGATGCGTCGCAACTTGGGCGTTTCCAGACTGTGTCCGGCGGCAAAGTCGAGGTCGAAAACGTCAGTGTGTTCGGTCAGTTCGGCCGATTGTTGAACATACTCGTCGGTGACCTTGCGTAGTTCTTCGACCTCCTCCATAGAAAAGACATCGTTTACGCCGATGAAACCGTTTTTTCGGTACTCCGCTACCTGTTCGTCGGTAAGTTGGGAAGTTGTTGTGCTCATGGCTCCTAGGTCCTGATCGCAGTTTTTGGGTGTCGGGCGTGTTTCGAAATCGTCGACACCGTTTGGAAATTATGCCGAATTATACGTTCGCAACGGCTAACGCTGTCAGTATCGATTCCGTCAGAGCGATTTGACTGCGGAGCGTAACGATCGGGTTAGTCCCCCTCGCCGACCAATAACGATTCTGTCCAGTCCCAACCAATGCGCCATCAGGCGCAATTCCGTCGCTAATTGCCCACTTACCGCTTCTTGATCGTATCCGTCCTCCAAGAACGCACCAGGCACTCGTAATACGCTTGCCTTCCTGTCAGCCTTCAGATCTACCCGTGCGACGAAGCGATTTCCGAGGATGAATGGCAAGACGTAGTAGCCGTATTTCCGTTTCTTCACCGGTGTGTATATCTCGATCCGATACTCGAAGTCGAACAGCCACTCGAGCCGATCCCTGAACCATGCAACCGGGTCGAATGGTGAAACGATCGCGCAAGGGTTGACTACTTCATGCGGCACCGTAACCAAGGGCACGGCGTACATATCGCTGTCGACGCCTTCGACCCGTACGCGTTCAATTTCGCCGACATCGACTAGGTGTTTGATTGCGTTTCCGGCATCCGTTCGCTTTACCCGGTATTGATCAGCGCAATCAGCTACCGTGCCGATGCCGAGCGAAGTGATGGCGAGCTTCATCATTTTCCGATGAGCTTCGACCCTCGAGAGCGGCGGTTTCGACGCGGTTTCGGCCGGAACTGCCCGTTCGAACAGGTCATATCGGCGGGCAGAATTAATGCGGTCTGAGACCGCCAAAACGCCTTGGTATGTCAGCGTCTCCAAGACGAGTTTCGCGGTGGAAGTTGCCCAGTATCCGTAACGGTCGCCTTTGTTTTGGATGTCTGCGACCGCCATTGGTCCGCGAGTAGTGATCTCGTCGACGATGGATTCAAGGAGACCGGGGTGTTCATCCATCAATTCGGTCCATCGACGCCATGGTCGCCATTCCTCCATTCGATGGCGAATAATCGGCAGATGGTGTATCGGAATCAACGAGGCTTGATGCACCGAATACTCGAAAAGGTTCCGTTCTTCGTACGCGTATTTGTGGAGCATCTCCATCGGGTAGCTGCCGAGCCGCGAGAAGAAAGGCATGTATTGGGCCCGCACCAGAACGTTTACGGAATCGACTTGGACGATGTTCAGACGACGTGCGACGCGATCGAAGTCGTGTAGGCTGACCTCGCCGGGTTTCGGACGTGGTTCTGCGAGTCCCGCCGCAGCGATTGCGATCTTCCGCGCTTCGTCGATGCTGAATGTCTTTAGATCATCGGCCACGGCACGTTCCAATCCGGATCTAAGTGCGGGAAGGTACGGCTCTCGAGCATCTCTTTTCCGCGCCTGATCAACGAATCGATTTCCGGTTCGTCAAGCGCCCCAGCAAGATTATTGCGTAGATCGGAGCTCGCATCGTCGAGAGTGCGCATCAAGTCTTCGATCGCATCCAGCAACGCGTCGGGGTAGGGCGTGCCGTTGAACTCGAACATGACAGTCCGCCGACGCGCCAACGGGTTGAACGTCAGGCCATGGTCGACCGCCCAAATGCGGTCGTCAGCGTCCAACAAGCAAGCGCCACCTTTGCGATCGGCGTTATTGATCAGAACATCGAACATTGCGACCGGCAAATAGTCGTCGAGACGTTCGTTGCGCAGGTTGAAGTAGTGCTTGGTGAAGTCGGCATCTATGAAGAGTTGCACACTGCCCATGCCGTGCGGTCCATCCCTGACAACAGTTGGTGGAACTGCGGGCCAGCCTAGTACGTCGGCAAGGATGTATGCGGACCATTCGCGATTGTGGAGGGTACCGTAAGGGAAGTCGCGGAGTGGGCGTTCGCCGGTTGCCGGTTTGTAGATCCCGAAGATCTCTTCGTCATCGTCTTTGAGACGGACGACGAAGACGTAGTTGGAACCGCCGGGGTGTAGTCCGATGCCGTTGATTGGCCACTTTGCGAGTCGTTCCTCGATCTCTTTGCGGCTCAACCCGGCAACCGAGTCGGGCTGAATCATTGGGAGGCATCGACACTAATCATCGTCGTCTTGCAGCTGGTCTAGGATTGCGACGCTGAGATCGATGTTGTGACCGTTGCGTCGTTCACAGACGTGGTCTTCGCCTAGGTTGATGGCGATGTGGCAGTACGGACAGATCGGTCGTCCAGCGGCTACGATCTCCATGCCTAGTTTGGCGAGGTATACAGCCTGTTGGTGGGAGAAACCGAACTGGAGAATGATCGGATCTGGATCGTCGTCGCCAGACTCGATCTGTTCCGGGCTGACACCGGCGGCTGCGAACAGGAACACTTTCCTGCCTGCGTCGTACTGCATCGCGATCCGGGCCGCTTTGAAATCTACGTCGCCTGCGGAGTCGGGCGGGACGTCCGGTAACGTCCTGCTCGTAATCTCTTCATCAGGATTCATCTGCTCGAGAGCGTTTCCGAGCGAGAAAGCGATGTTGTAGAGCTGTTCTTTTTCCAACCAGACGACGGCCGTGCCGCGTTCGCTGTTGGCGGTTAGGTTGAAGGTTCGCTGACCCGGCTCCCCGTAAGTGAGAACCTGCAAATCATCAACGATTCCTAGGTGGGTTGACTGCTCCAAACTGGGTATCTCCTTGACGACGAAGCGGGCGTGCTCCAAGTCGCACCATCTTCGATGTCGTGATTGATTCTAGCAACACGATTACTACTGGCAGCGCTTGTAACGTAAATTCTTGCGCGGCAATCGGCGTTAATGTACGATTCTTGGTTGAAGCAGCTATCCAAGCGCGGCGGCGAACTGCGTCGCCGATCGGAGGCGGGGATTCCCGATTAGAGGAAACCTGATCGAGTATGCCCGGTATCACTCCGTAGCATCTGGAAGAAAGCGCTCATCTCGAAATTCGGTGGGCGTTATTAGAACCGGACGGTCGCGAACCGTTATCACGTAAAAAATAGAGGCGTAGATCCCAACCGGGGCTGTGCAAAGTGGGTGGTACCGCGAGCCGTTATGCGGGTCAACAATGATCCGTCGGCCCGTCCCATTAGAAACGGACGCGCGTGACGCGGTGATCGAGACTTCGACGAACGCCCGTCCGAAAACAGGACGGGCTTATTTTTGCCCGAAACAACCCCAAAGATGACTACGACCCAGAACCCAAGAACCGAAATTGGCGGCGGAGCCAGACGCGTGGTGAAATCCGTCGAGCTCTACGACACGACGCTCCGCGATGGGGCTCAACAAGAAGGCATTTCGCTTTCGGTTGAGGACAAGTTGTTGATCACGCAGCTGTTGGACGACTTCGGAGTGGATATCGTCGAGGGCGGTTACGCCGGTGCGACGCCCAAAGACAACGAGTTTTTCGAGCGCGTGCAAGGATTGGACCTCAAGCACGCACAAATCTCGGCTTTCGGCAACACTCGACGAGCGGACGCAGACTGCGCTGACGATATATCGATGCGGGCGCTGATCGATTCCGGCGCGCCGATCACTACCATAGTTGGCAAGGCGTCCGAGTACCAGGTGCGCGTGATTCTAGAGACGAGCGTCGAAGAGAACTTGGCGATGATCGCCGATTCGGTCTCATATCTGAAGTCCCACGATCGACGCGTCTTCTACGACGCCGAACATTTTTTTGACGGCTTCAAGGAGAACCCCGACTACGCGGTTCGTTGCTTGAGAACGGCTTACGATGCAGGTGCTGAGAGGTTGGTGCTATGCGATACCAACGGTGGCACGTTGCCGCACGAGATCGCCGATATTGTGAACGCCGTCAAAGAATCGCTGCCCGATGACGCAGTACTAGGCATCCACACACACAACGACACCGATACCGCTGTTGCATCGGCGATGGAGGCGTACCGGGCCGGTACACACCAGATTCAAGGTTGCATCAACGGTTACGGCGAGCGAACCGGCAACGCTAACTTGATCAGCATTATCGGAAACCTGAACCTGAAGATGGGTGTCGAAGCGATCCATCCGGAGAAGCTTCCAGAACTCACCGGTCTTTCGAAGCTGGTTTCAGAGATAGTCAATCGACGCCCGTTCCCGTTTCAACCGTATGTCGGCATCAGCGCCTTCACGCACAAAGGTGGATTGCACGCCGCAGCAACCGAGAAGTCGGCGGCGGCGTACCAGCATATCGACCCGGGCATGGTCGGCAACGACACTCGTGTCACGATCTCGGAGTTGTCGGGTCGTGGGAATGTTATGCGGTTGATTCGAGAGCTCGGGTTGGAAGAAGAGTTGACGAGAGACGACGCTCGACGCATCGTGGAGCACATCAAATATCAAGAATCGCTGGGCTTTGCCTATGAGAACGCGACCGCGTCGTTGGAACTACTCATTTTGCGGAACCTGCCGAACTACGAGTCGCCGTTCGAGCTGGTCGACTTCATGGTGATCGTTGAAAACCGACGTCGTGCTTCGTTTGGCACCGGTTGGCGCAAAGACGGAGTGGAGCACCCGGTTCTCTCGGAGGCGACGGTGAAGATACGGGTTGGCGAAGAGGTCTATCTGGAAGCGGCGGAGGGCAACGGTCCGGTTGATGCGCTCAACCGCGGATTGCGGAAGGCTATCTCGGATAAATTCCCCGAAGTTGACAGCGTCAAATTGACGGACTACAAGGTTCGCGTCGTCAACGAAACGTTAGGCACTGGCTCATCCGTGCGGGTTTCGATTGAGTCTGTGGCCGAAGGTCAAGTTTGGACGACCGTCGGTGCGTCGACCAACATCATCAACGCGAGTTGGATGGCACTTGCAGATTCAACGGAGTGGTGGTTGAACCGAAAGTTGCTAGAACGCGCCGACAGCAACTAAGCGCGGCGATGACGGCGATGCGGGTGCCACGGTCCGCGGCGCCACAATTTGCCGATCTGGTTGGGCCGACGAAATCGAACGTTTTCGGCAATGAACTGCATAGTTTTAGGATGCGACGCGAGCATGATGCCCCGCCAGTCACGCAGATGCTTGAAGGTTTCGGCCGTGTTGGTGTAGGGCTGCGACCAGCCGTGAAATTCACGCCACGAGCCGTCGGGCGCCAGTATCATCACTTCGCCGCCTGCTTCTCGGACGATCACCACGGCGGCTGCGAAGTCCCATACCGCCGCCACACCGCCGATGGCGAATTGATACAGCCCAGTGCCCACGCTAGACATTTCGTGCGCTGCGCTGCCAGTGACGCGAACATCGCCGGCATGCCCGCGCATTTTCTTGTCGAAGCTGAAGACGCTGCGAGCATTCCCGGGTAGTACGGACAGCCTTCCTGAGACTGGTCGGTTGAGTTCGTCGGTTGGTTGCGACACTTGCATTGTTTCGCCGTCGCGCTTGGTGCCCCCGTTCAGTCTGGCGTGGGCTACGATGCCGCCGGTTGGGGACGTTGGCCATGGACTCCAGATGGCACCGACGATGGGAGAGCCGCGGTGCATGAGGGCGACTGAGACGGCGTGAGTCATCGATCCGTTGACGTAGTTCGCCGTGCCGTCGATCGGGTCCACAGCCCAAACGAGGTCAGCTGCCGGATCGACCTCTTCAGTCTGGTCTTCCTCGCCAAGAAACTGATGATCCGGGAATCGCTTGGTGATGATGTCCGAGATGATGATCTGAGAATCGCGGTCCACGTCGGTGACCAAATCGCGGCCGGGTCGGTCGGTCTTCGACTTGATCTCCATGATCGACGTGATGCGCTCGAGAACGAAGGCACCAGCTTTGGTTGCCGCTTCGACGGCGACATCTTCGAACTCCTCGAGTTGTGTGTCGTCGAGTCCGGGCGGCATAGTGTTGAGAGGCATGAGGTTCGAGGATTCTTGGTACGGGCCGGATGCATCTAGATGAATCAGACGCGACGTATGTAGATGTTGCAATAGACTGAATCTTAACGACAGACTTCAAGTCGGGTTGCCGGTAACCGAGATTGAGGCGGGTAGCGACGGATGAAGTCAGCAAGAATTCAATGAAAAACGCGCAGTCGATTAGAAAGCTCAAACGCGATCCTGGCATAGTGTCTCGGATGTATTTCACGATGCTGTTGATCGGCGTCGTGTACGGCGTGTTCGCGTACGTGATGATGCGGTTGGGAATGCCATTGATGTTCATCGGGGTTATCGTGCTCGGGTTTGCGATATTCCAGTACTTCATGTCCGACCGCATGGTGATGATGTCCACGGGTGCGAAAGAGGTGTCGGAGGCGGATGCCCCGGAGCTATTTGCGATGGTTCGAGAACTTGCGAATCGCTACGGCATGCCGATGCCGAAGGTGGCGATCATGGACTCTGCAATGCCCAACGCGTTCGCTACGGGGCGAAACCCGAACAACGCTTTGGTCGCGGTGACGACGGGTATTTTGCAACGTTTGACGCGGCGAGAGTTGCGAGCGGTTCTGGGTCATGAGCTTGCGCACGTCGCGAACCGCGATATGAAGGTGCTGGCGATATCTAATTTCTTCGTCACGCTGACCAGCTTCTTGATGACGATGTTCTTCTTCAACATGCTCTTCGGCAGGCGTGATGCCGGCGGCGGATCGGCGCCGTTCATGGTCGCGTATCTCGTGACGATGCTTGTTTATTTCGTTGGGAAGTTGCTTGTACTGTCGTTGACGCGTTATCGTGAATACGGAGCGGACAACACCGGTGCAGAAATTTCTGGCGACCCCGGAGGTCTAGCGGACGCATTGCAGAAGATCTCGATGGGCATGAACTACATACCGGACGATGACTTGCGGAGGTTGCAGACCGCGCAGGCCTTTTTGATCGCCCCAGCCCTGAGAGGCTTCGCGGCGAACATGTTTTCGACGCACCCTCCGATGGAGGAGAGGATCGCCCGCTTGCGTGATCTGGAAACCGAGATGCGTTACGGGTACCGCAACTGATGGGTTGGTTAAATCGGAAGAAAAACGCCGATACGATGTGGGACTCGATGTCGTCCGTTTCGCGGATGGTGGCGAGCTTCAAGCGAGGTGGTGAGGCGGTATCGTCAAGGCGCCAGGCAGGCATTGTGTTTCGCCACGACGACGCTGTTCCGTTCTTGGATTCTCTGTCCGACCATTTGAATACGATCCTGTACGAAGGGCCTGGCGCGACCAAGACCGCGTACGAGATCACTGACGACGATCACGGGATGCGCTGGGCGATCTTGAACGACGGCAACTTTGATGATTTGCTGAGTTCGATCTTCACCGTCTCGAACGCCATCAAGATGAACGGCGGCAGTCCGAACCTGCTCGCGGCTGTGTTCCACATCGATTTCGCGAACCACGCCGTCAATCCCGAAGTTCATGCCGGCACGGGTTTCGTTAACGCTTATCTGATCTACCGTTTCGATCGTGACAGCTACTACCCATTCGTGCCGACGGGCGACAATCCCGGGGAACGTGATCGGGAGACCGAACGGATGCTCGGATCATCGATCCGCTCAGCCGGATTGAAGACCGAAAACGCGATGACAGAGTGGTTGGGCTTGTGGGGCATTCCGTTTTAGTTTCTGATCGGCAACGGATTTTCGGATATTGAAATCTGTCATCGTAGTCGCCGCTCAAAGTACGTTCGCGGGTGACCGATTGGTCGATGACTACGACGTCGGCCGAGCGGACATTGTCGAATTAGGCGCAGATCGAGCGGAACTCCCCGACTATGCCTCAGGGTTGTTGATCTACGCCCCTGATGATGGTGTGAGCGGAATGGATGTTTCGGGGGTCGTGAGACTCGCCTTAGCAGCCGAGATACCGATACTCGGGTCCGCGGTCGGAATGCATCGCCTCAATGTTGCATTAGGTGGCGATGTTGCTCGACAGACACCTGAACACGTTGCTGATGAGACGAAGCGACGCAACCGGAAATCGATCTTTCTCGCACCGGGAGCGAAGGTTTCATCGACGATTGGCGGTTCGGGTTGGTTGTCGCTCGAGTGTGACCACCGGGAGGGGATTTGGCAGTCGGGATTGGCTGCTGGCGTGATGGCATCGGCTATAGGAGACGACCGTGTCGTCGAGGCGTTTGAGATGCCGGGATTTCATTGGGTTTTTGGTGTGCAATGGGACGTTTTTGGCGCAACTCGTTTGCCTCGCGGGTTCGACAATGTCCTGATGGCGTTTGTCGAGCGTGCGATGGGCAAATAGTGGCAAATAACGCCGCAAATCGTTCCCTGTTTCAGTTTGAACGCGCGGTTATGCGGGGATAACGAATAGGCGGCGCGTTAGAATCGATTCCATTAGGGAATCGATCAAATCGCGGCCTATTCTTTTGATTTCATTGAGGCGCGAACACCATCGAATCGGCCAAGCTCTGTAAGGTGAAAACGGCATGGTAATCGGCACCGACGCGGGTGAAATTCGGACCATAGGCATCGAAGAGGAGATGCGTTCGTCGTATCTCGATTACGCGATGAGCGTGATCGTCTCACGGGCGCTTCCAGACGTGCGAGACGGATTGAAACCGGTGCAGCGCCGCATACTCTACGCGATGCACGATCAGGGCATGAGGCCAGGCTCTTCCTACAAGAAGTGTGCTCGGCTCGTTGGCGACGTTCTGGGCAAGTACCACCCGCACGGCGACTCGCCGGTATACGAAGCGTTGGTGCGGATGGCGCAACCGTTTTCGTTGCGGGAGCCGTTGGTTGATGGTCAGGGCAACTACGGCAGCGTCGATGGCGACCCGCCCGCGGCGATGCGATACACCGAGTGCAAGCTGGCAGCGATCACCGAGTACATGCTCGGCGACATTGACCGCGAAACGGTGGATTGGCAGGAGAATTTTGATCAGTCCCTAAAAGAGCCTACCGTCCTTCCAGCGCGTCTCCCAAATCTGCTGGTAAACGGCGCATCAGGCATCGCGGTCGGTATGGCTACGAACATTCCGCCGCACAACGTTGCCGAAGTTTGCGACGCTGTCGTGCATCTTGTCAAGAACCCGAACGCGGGCGTCGAAGAGTTGATGCAGCATGTGAAAGGGCCTGACTTCCCGACCGGGGCGCACATCTGGGGGTCCGAAGGGATCCGCAACGCCTACGCTACCGGTCGCGGTCGCATCATTGTCCAAGCAACGGGCGAGATCGAAGACATTGCCAAGCAGGACCGCAAGCGCATCGTCTTCACCGAGATTCCGTTCCAAGTTAATAAGTCGACGCTTATTCAGCGAATTGCCGAGTTGATCAAGACACGGCGCGTTGAAGGCGTTTCAGAAGTCCGCGACGAATCAGATCGACGCGGCATGCGTATCGTGCTGGAGCTTCGCCGGTCGGCTTCTCCAGCGATCGTGATGAACAACCTTTACAAGCACACTTCGTTGCGCTCGTCGTTCTCGGTAAACATGATCGGATTGGTGCGTGGAGCGCCGCGGGTGTTGAATCTGCGGCAGGTGATTCAGTACTACATCGAGTTCCGTGAAGAAGTGGTGCGGAGGCGCGCGGAGTTTGACCTCAGGAAGGCGCGTGCGCGGTTGGAGGTCCTCGAGGGGCTGAGAATTGCGATCGACAACCTCGATCGGGTCATCCAGATAATTCGCGGTTCGGCCGATGTCGAAGAGGCGCGAACGGGGCTGATTGCCGAGTTCGCGTTTACGCCGGTTCAGGCTCAAGCGATCTTGGACATGCAGTTGCGCCGACTTGCGGCACTGGAGCGAGAGAAGCTCGAGAACGAGTACAAGGAACTCCTTGAATTAGTCGAACGTCTGGAAGCACTTCTTGGCGATCCCTCGAAAGTTCGGGCTGAGGTAATCAAAGAGACGCACCAGCTGAAGCGCAAGTATGGCGGCGAACGGCGCACGGTGATTCACGCGGAAGAACTTGGCGAGTTTCGTCGCGAGGATATTGAACCGCACGAGGATGTCGTGATCACGCTGACCCAAGGCGGGTACATCAAGCGTGTCAAGCTCGACACCTACCGCAAGCAGCATCGTGGCGGCAAAGGCGTTAGCAGCCAACGATTAACGCGGGCCGATGACATTACGGGTTTTCTGCAAGTCGCAGATACCCACGACACGTTGCTCTTCTTCACCGACCACGGCCGCGTTTACTCGTCTCGCGTGTTCGAACTGCCGGCGGACCAGTCGCGGCAGTCGCGCGGCACTTTGGTGCACAACCTCGGGTTCAACATCGGACCAGGGGAAACGGTCCGGCAAATGATGGTCGTGACCGACATGCATGAGCCAAACACCTATCTCGCGTTGGCGACAAAGCACGGTGATGTCAAGAGGATGGCTCTCGACGCATTTGCCAACATCAACCGCGCGGGGTTGAACAGCTACAACCTAAAGCCGAAAGAGGAGTTGATTTCGGTCGCCATGGCGCGTGACGAGGACGATTTGATCTTAGTAACCAAGAGAGGCCAATCGATCCGCTTCGCAAGCAACGAACTCGTTTCACGCTCACGGCAGGCTGGCGGCGTCCGTGGCATTCGGCTGGACAAAGGTGATGAAGTGATCGGCATGGATGTTGTCGACAACGAGGGCTACCTGCTGATTATCGGCACCAAAGGTCGGGGAAAACTTTCAGCGCTTCGCCACTATCGTGTGCAGGGTCGCGGTGGCCGCGGCATCATCACGCTCAACATAACTCGCAACACCGGCGATGTCGCGGCAGCAACCGTGATCAACGAGGAGTTGCGCCAAGACGATACCGGCAAGTTGATGATCCTGACATCGCGCGGTCAAATCGTAAGGACGACATTGGCGGAGATACGGGAAACCGGGCGTTCGGCTCAAGGTGTAAAGATAGTGGCTTTAGATGACGTCGACGCTGCGGCTGCGATCGCAGTTGCCGAGAAGACCTAGGATTTCGGAAGTCGGCCACTTTCTGTCCAAACGAGTTTCGTATCCGAATACTTCGGAACGCGCGGTGGCATCCGGTCGCCGGATTCGGACATCATTGATCGCTCGATTGGCTCTCTGAGCGCTTTCCATGCTCGCCCAAATTGGTCGCTGGATACACCGATACCGCTACGGTGTCGTATTGGCGTGGGCGGTGGTTCTGGCGGCGATGTTGCCAGTCGCGCCGCAAGCGCAAACCAAACTATTGCCGGGCGGATTCACCAACGAAGACTATCCTTCGCAACGTGCTCGCGAAGTCCTCAAACAGCGATTCGGCGTCAATTCCACGAACATTCTGTTCATCGTCAGCCATGAGGAGTGGAGCCCGTACGCGGTCGATTTCGTCGCCGCCACCATTCGCCTAACCGAGCAATTGGAGGCGGACCCTTACGTCGAGGCCGTGCGATCGCATCTGACCGAGCCCGGACTAATCTCCGAAGACGGGCGAATGGCGATCATCGGAGTTGATCTCAATCTCGACATCGAGGACTCGCTCACCGCGCTTGACAGTATCACCGAGAATTTGGACCCGGGCGAACTTCAGGTTGTGATGACTGGTGCGCCGCCGTTGTATCGCGATATCGTGGTCGCCAGCGGCGAGGACCTGAGACGTGGTGAAATCGTCGCGTTTCCGCTAGCCGTGATCGCGTTGCTGCTGGTGTTTGGAACGGTCTTGGCGGCAGTGATGCCGGCGGCGGTAGGTGGGGTCGCCGTCGCGGTCGGTCTCGGGGTCGTCTACTACGTTGCCGACTGGCGCGACATGTCGGTTCTTTCGTTCAACATCATCACGTTGCTCGGCATTGGTATGGGAATCGACTATTCGCTGTTTTACGTCAATCGCTTTAAAGAGGAACTGGCGAAGGGATTGAGCGTACCGGACGCCATCGCCGAAACACATTCCCACGCCGGTGTAGCGATTTTGTTCTCGGGCGTGACGAGCATCATCGGTGTTTCATCTTTATTGCTTTTCGATCTGACCGTGCTCGATTCGATAGGGATCGGTGCGGTGATCGTGTTGTCAATCGCGCTGCTATCGGCGCAGACGCTGATGCCCGCAGTGCTGGGCATCGTCGGGCATCGCATCAACTGGATCTCAGTCGTGCCGACTTGGCGCGTCGGGTCAGGTGTTTGGTCTCGAATTGCGGAGAGCGTGATGCGGCGTCCATTCCTGTTTTTGATCCCGACCGTCGCGTTGCTGGTTGCACTGGCGGTTCCGTTCAAGGACATCCGACCGGGTACCGCGGATGCGACGATTTTGCCCGACCGGTATGAATCACGACAAGGTTTCAACCTGCTGCAGAACGAGTTCGGGTGGGACATATCTACCGAACTAACAGTTGCATACACGTTCGAAGGCGATCCCTTTGCGGACGAAAACTTGGCTACCTTATACGCGTTCGGCCAAGCGTTGGAGGGTTTGTCATCGGTTCAACGAGTAACGAGCATCGTGAATCTGCGTCCTACCCTAGGAATGGACGATTACCGCGAACTCTATCGTCACCCAGAGGCGATCTACGACGCAGCGACTTTACGTCTGTTGAACAACAGCGTTCGCGACGGCATCGCGTTGTTTCACGTGAGCAGCAATCTGCATCCCTTTTCACCCGAAGCGCGCGTGCTGGTCGATGAGATACGTTCATTCCAGTTGCCCGAATCTGAACGAAGCCATGTAGACGGCGGCGCAGCATATACGAATGACCTAGTCGGATCGCTTTATGGCCGTTTCCCAATCGTCGCCGCAGTTGTCATACTCCTGACGTTTGTTTCGTTGATGGTCCTTTTCAGATCGGTCGTGATACCCCTGAAGGCGGTAGTTCTGAATGTGTTGAGTATCTTGGCTAGTTTCGGCGCGCTGGTCTGGGTGTTCCAGCAAGGTCATCTCAGCGGCCTACTCGGATTCGAACCACAGGGAGTTATCGACGCAACCACGCCGATTGTGCTTTTCGCGGTGCTCTTCGGCTTGAGCATGGACTACGAGATTTTCCTGCTTTCCCGGATCAAGGAAGCCTATCGTGAAACGCACAGCAATCGCGAGAGTGTGAAGTTGGGTTTGCAGCGGAGCGGAACCATAATCACTGGGGCCGGTCTAATCCTGATAGTCGTTGGTGGGAGCTTCGTACTCGCAGAGGTAGTGACGGTAAAGTCGATAGGTTTCGGTCTGGCACTAGCGGTCTTCATAGATGTGACAATCGTGAGGGTCTTGATCGCTCCTGCCCTGATGAGGTTGTTTGGAAGATGGAACTGGTGGTTACCTAACTGGATCGACCGAAGAATACCGGAACTTAGAGCGGAATGAAGGGAGCAATCAAACAGGCCATCGTCATGATGGCAGTGTTCATTGGGCTGTCGCACGCTGCGTGTTCCAGCGGCATTGAGCCGCGGGACGTACCCACACCCCGGCCGCCGGAACCGACTCCAACTCCGAGGGAACTGATACTTCCGGCAGACGATCGCTCGCATTCCGCACCGATCGAGTGGTGGTACTACAACGGGCACCTCAAGGCGGAAGAGGGTGAAGAGTATTCATTCCATTACGTGATATTTCAGACTGAGAGCAGCGACGCCGCTTCCCAGATCGAGTTCGGTCAAACTGGGATTACAGATATCGAAAATGCGGAGCACACATATATCAGTTCGGAAACTCCGGGTTCCCCACGCAGCTTCACCGAAGACGATCCCGATAGCCTGTTGAATCTGCAACTCGGCAATTTCGATCTGGAGATCGCCGCTGACGGGTCGCACACCATCGCGGCGCGGGATCAGAACGGTACCTCAGGATTGGAACTGGTAACCGAGATCCCCACAGAAGTGATGTTGCATGAAGGTAACGGGTGGATGGACTGGCCGTTCGGTTGGACTTACTACTACTCATATCCGCGTATGCAAGCGAACGGCGTCCTGACGATTGATGGTCGGAAGGTCGACGTGAAAGGCGAGGTCTGGTTCGATCACCAATGGGGCGACTTCTTCGTGGTTGGTAAACCGGCAGGTTGGCAATGGTTCGCGGTTCATCTCGATGACGGCCGTTCATTGATGGTCGCTGAAGTGCGCGGTGCAGGAGGGGAGGTATTGGCAATCGATGGCACTCTGATCCAATCAGGATCTGAACAACACGTTCTGGATGATGAACAGGATGGAATCGCGTTGGAGGTCCAAGAGCATTGGACTAGCCCGCGAACTGCCGGCGAGTATCCCGCAGGATGGAGATTGCGGGTCGACAGCATTGATCTTGACATTTTGATGATGCCGTCGATCGCAGACCAAGAAATTCCTGCGCTGCCATATGGGAATCAAGCGGCTGCGTATTGGGAAGGTCGGATTGACGTGACCGATACCTCTTCAGGCGAATCGCTCGGACGGGCGTTCGCGGAGTTGTCCGGCTATGTTGAGCCTGAGCCATTGAGCTGGCGCAGTGATAAACGATAGGGGGCAGTATTATCGTCATCCGATGACACGTCGTATCGATATAATTTCACGTGAGGAAAAATTTTGCCATGCCGAACTCTGAAGTCACCTCTGAACTTTTCCGCACTGCATGGTCGAACTTTGCGACTGGCGTGACAGTTATAACCACGCTCGAATCTGAGGGCTCAGGTATCCACGGCATGACCGCGAACGGGGTTGCGAGCATTTCGTTGGAACCGCCGCTCGCGATGGTCACGGTAGGACACGACCGCAACACATTTCCATTGATGATGATGAATCAGCGCTTCGGTATCAGCGTTTTGACTCTGGGACAACGGGGCGTTGCAAGGCATTTCTCGGTCCCGGAAGAGATCCGCAAGACCTTGCCGACACCTCCGTATGCGCCGTTGGGACAATCGATGATCATTGATGGGTCGTTGGCGATGATGGACTGCAAAGTCGTCCGCACCGTCCAAGCAGGCGACCACACGATCTTTTTGGCTGAGGTGGAGCACGTCAAGATAGGATACGGCCACCCGTTGCTCTTCTATCAAAGCCGCTTCGCCGAGTTGGCATAATTGACCGTTGTGGGCGCGTCGGTGTTCTGGAACGTCCATGTGTGTAATGTAGAATCGTAGAGTTGACCTACAGCGGTTTTCGTTCGCGCTGATCCCGATTATAAGATGTCTGAGAAATACGCAATTATCGCTACCGGCGGCAAGCAATACCGTGTTCGCCCCGGTGATCATTTGGATGTTGAGAAGCTGTCGTACCCTGAAGGTGACACGATCATTCTCGACCAGGTACTGCTTGCTTGCGTGGATGGTGAAGTCGAGATTGGTACTCCTACGGTTGAAGGCGCTCAGGTCGTTGCAACCGTGCTGTCACACGGGCGTGACCGGAAAAAGACGGTTTTCAAGTACAAGAACAAGACCCGATACCGCGTTAAGCGCGGTCATCGTCAAGCTGTCACCTCGCTTGCGATAACCGACATCGAGGTCTGATCGATCGAACAACTCGGAGTTCACATCATGGCACATAAGAAGGGTTCAGGAACATCTAGGAACGGTCGAGACAGTGCGGGTCGCCGATTGGGTGTTAAGGCTTTCGGCGGTGAGACAGTATCCGCGGGTTCGATATTGGTTCGCCAACGGGGCACGCGCTTCCATGCGGGCACCAATGTTGGGATGGGCCGAGACCACACACTTTTCGCAACCGTCCACGGCACGGTTCGTTTCGACTACGCCCGCCAAGACAAGCGTCGTATCAACGTCGACGAATTTGTAGTTTGATCGACCATCGCTGAGCAACCGAGTTTTTCGATATGAAGACCGACATTCACCCCACTTACTACCCGGAAGCCAGAGTGGTCTGCGCTTGCGGCGTGGAAGGCATGATTACGGGCTCGACGAAGGAAGAGATCCGCGTCGAGGTTTGTAGCAGCTGCCATCCGTTCTGGACTGGCGAGCAACGCATCGTCGACACCGAAGGCCGCGTTGAACGCCTCATGCGCCGTTACGGCATGTCCCTGGAGGAGTAACCACTCCCCTTCGGTCGGATATGTTTACTGAGCTGACAGCGGAGATGCTGGACGGCTCGTCCATTGGCGGCACTTCGTTCGCTTCAAATTCTTACCAGAACGCGGCGATGTCCGATTGCGTTGGTTCCTGCTGAATGGCTGATCCACAGAAAAGCGACGGTAACGGCGTTTCGCAACCCGCGATGTATGGTGGTCAGGCAATCATCGAGGGCGTAATGATCCGCGGCTCGCGCGGCTGTTCAGTTGCAGTGCGGAGAGCCGACGGTTCGATCCACCACGAGACGATCCCGCTGCTCGCATGGGCCAACGGGAATCTCCGCCGGGTGCCGTTTCTACGAGGGGTACTGGTGTTGGCAGAAACGCTAGTCATTGGAATGCGGGCGTACACGATCGGTGCCAATCAACAGATAAGGGACGCAGGCGAGGACGATGACGCAGAGATCGGCGCTTTTGGAATGGGGTTGATGACCGCGGTCGCATTTGTGTTCGGCATTGCCTTATTCTTCCTGTTGCCGCTGTTTCTATCGCGCCCAATTGAGGCACAGTCGGATTTCTTGGCCAATGTGGTTGAAGGCTTGGCTAGGCTGGTCATCTTCCTCGTCTACATTTGGGCAATCGGCTTGATGAAAGACATCAAGCGTATGTACGGGTACCACGGTGCCGAACATATGACGATCCACGCTCACGAGAATGGACTGCCGTTGGTTCCGAGCGAGATCAGGAAGTTTTCTCCCGCTCACCCGAGATGCGGCACGTCGTTCCTGCTGACGGTTGTTGTGGTATCGATCATCATCTTCATGTTCGTGCCGCGTGAGCCGTTGTGGATGTTGATCGGTTCGCGCATCGTGTTGATACCGTTAATTGCCGCGTTGAGCTACGAATTCATCCGTTTCACGGGGGTTCACACCGGGAATGTTCTCGCTGATCTGGTGGGCAAACCAAATCTCTGGCTGCAGAAACTCACAACTGCTCAACCAGACGACGAGATGATCGAAGTAGCAGTTTCAGCCATGCAGACCGCGATTGAAATCGATCAGCGGGAAACCGCTTAGCGCAATATACCGGACGCAAACACGCGTCCCGCCTCAGCGTCGTCGTCGGGCGAGTTCTGCCCAGACATCTTCGATCGGGACACCTACCGACTCCAACAGCGTGACGCAGTTGTAGATAAGGTCCGCCATCTCAGCTGCCACATCATCGGTTGCGCCGGTCGCAGCAGCCAATCCGGTTTCGCCGGCCTCTTCGATGACCTTTTGAGCGATCCGGGACGGACCCGCTGCGAGGAGTTTGGCGGTGTAGGAACCTTCCGGCATTTCAACCGCTCTTTGGTGAATGATGTTTACCAGTTCGTCAAGGATTCCCGGTCCGTTGCGGTACGACGTTTCATCGTTCGCGTCGACAGAGTTGTGGAAGCATGAAATTTCGCCGGTGTGGCACGCGGCGCCGGCGGGTTCGGCAGTTACGAGCAGTGCATCGCCATCGCAATCCAGCTTGAGGTCGACGACGTTTAGGTAATCGCCAGACGTGGAACCCTTCTCCCATAGGGATTTTCGGCTTCGGCTGTAGAACCAGACGTGGGGACCGGCGATTGTGCGTTTCAATGCTTCGCGGTTCATGTGTGCGACCATCAGCACTTCGTTGGTGCGTGCGTCCTGTACGACAGCTGTTAGAAGACCACGGTCATCAAAGGTAATCATGCGATTGTTCCCGGGTCGGCTTACTTAATGGATCATCCGCATCGGCAGACCAGACTCGGCCATATGAGACTTCACCTCTTGTATGCGCAGGTCCCCGTAGTGAAACAGCGAGGCGGCTAAGACCGCGTCCGCTCCACCGTCCGTAACCGCCGCAACGAAGTGATCCGGAGTGCCTGCTCCACCGCTTGCGATCAAAGGGATCGAAACCTGCGATGAGATAGTGATCAGCAAGTCACAGTCGTATCCTGTCTGGTGTCCATCGGCATCCATGCTGGTGACGAGCAACTCGCCAGCACCGAGTTCCGCACCGATGCGGGCCCACTTTATGGCGTCGAGTGCGGTTGCTCTCCTGCCGCCGTGAGTGTAGACCTGCCACAATGCTTCAGCATAGTCGTTGCTGCCATCAGGCCGCTGCAGCACGGCCGGTTCCTCAACCCGCTTGGCGTCGATGGCGAGGACGACACATTGGGAACCAAACTCTCGGGCGCACTCTTCGATCAGCTCAGGGTTGGCGACCGCTGCCGAGTTGACGCTGACCTTTTCGGCACCGGCTTCGAGCATCCGACGCATATCTTCTCGCGAACGGATGCCACCGCCGACCGTGAGGGGGATAAAAACCTCCGCTGACACTCGCTCAACGACATCGACCATCGTGTCACGGGCGTCTGAAGAAGCGGTGATGTCCAGAAATACCAGCTCGTCCGCGCCTTCGGCATCGTAAAAGCGCGCTAGCTCAGCTGGATCACCTGCGTCTTTGATGTCGACGAAACTGACGCCTTTAACGACGCGGCCTTGGTCGACATCTAAGCACGGTATAACGCGGTTGGTAAGCATTGCCGATCAATTGGACGACGCGCGCCGTTTGCGGTAAACGTGCACATAGCGCTGTACGCCGAGGGTGCGCCGCGTTATCGGAGTCATGTTGTGTTCGGCCGCCCATCGTTCGACGCGCGAAGGATCTACCCGTTTGGACTTCGCAGGACCGTTGTCGCCTCTTGCATCGGTTGAGAACCAGTCCGCGATTAGTAACCACCCGCCACCTGGCAGCAGCTTGGCCACCGATGAGAACAGCCTCGCTGGACTTGTGGTGTTGTGTAAAGCGTCGATGACCACTATTCCATCGGTGTCTAATTCAATGCCTTGAATATCGTCGTTTTCTACGAGTAGAGGCACCACGTTCGTCAGATGGAGGTGATTGACTTCAGTCGTGAGCTCGTCGAGTGTTGATTGGTCGCTATCGAGTGCGATCACGTTGCCGTCATAAACGTATTTTGCGATCGGGATCGTCAATCCGTTGACGTTCCCACCTAAGATAGCGACGTGCTGAGACCGATGGATCGGAAGCAGCGAAATGATCGCATGAGGATCGATCTGATCGTTAAAGGTGTGCCAGCTCGCGGTGGGTCTCGTGGTCAATTTGGTTGTCTCGCGTTCAATTGCTGCGCTATGTGGGCTCGCGTCTCAGTTGGAGGTTGCGATTGTTTAATCATCATTAACGGTTCGGATCGCAGCGGCGAGATCAAGGGAGCCAGTGTATATGGCCATTCCGGTGATGGCACCGCCGGCGCCGATATCGCGAAGCCGGACCACATCTTCGACCGTTGCGATTCCACCCGCCACCACTATTGGATATTCTATTTCTCTCACGACTTCGTCAACCGTCTCGAAATTAGGGTGCGACAACGTTCCGTCGCGCGTCGTGTCGGTGTAGATGAAATGGCGGACATTGCATTCAGTCGCCATGTCCTTGAGCAGGTCGATTGCGCGTATCTCGGTCTCGGTTAACCAACCTCTCGTGCGAACCATCCCGTTGTTGGCATCTACTGATACGCAGACGCGGTCTGTGCCGAATCTTCCTACGGCGATTTCGATTGCTTCGGGGTTTTCGACCGCCGCGGTGCCGAAGATGGCGAGTTGCACGCCCATCTGGAGCACCGTATCAGCATCTTCAACAGAGCGCACACCACCGCCCATCTGGACTGGCACATCGACAGAATTCACGACACGCCGCACCGTCTCAGCATTGGTGCGCACACCGTCTTTGGCGCCATCAAGATCGATGACGTGAAGCCGCCGAGCACCCATATCTACCCAACGCAAAGCGGCATCCACCGGGTCGTTATCGAACACAGTCTCTTGAGAGTAGTCGCCTTTGAACAGGCGCGCGCAACGGCCGCCGCGGATATCGATTGCTGGTATGACTTCCATTCGTGTCAACAATTAGGCGGGATCAGATCAAACTTTGGGAGTATTCCAAGAATTTGGCGTAGATTTCCAAACCTGACCTTCCGCTCTTTTCCGGGTGAAACTGAGTTCCAACTATGTTGCCGCGCACGACAGCGGCGCATACATCGATTCCGTGCGGCGATGTGGCAGCGATGTCACGATTATCTTGGACATCGCAGTAGTAGGAATGCACGAAATAGAAGTAGGTTGCTTGCGGGATCCCATCGAAGACCGGATGGCGCGGCACGACATCGTCTTTGAAGTGGACGGTGTTCCATCCCATGTGCGGAATTTTCAGGGGACGTCCGTTCAAGCCGCTTGTCCCGTTCGGTAGCCGCACCACTTCGCCTTCCAGGACGCCTAGTCCGGGTATTTCCCCCTCTTCGGATCGTTCGAACAGAATCTGCATTCCGAGGCACACGCAGAGGAGGGGTCTTCCGGAGTTAGCGAAGTCACGGATGGTACTGGGCAATTCGAGACCATTCAGTTGCCTCATAACCGCGTCGTTGGAGCCGACGCCGGGAAGAATGGCTGCGTGGGCATTCGCGATAACCTCCGCGGAGGTTGTGACGGTTGGGTCTCCGCCCACGATACGGACTGCCTTTTCGACGCTGTGGATGTTGGCAGCGCCGGTGTTAATGATGGCGAGACGAAAACTCTTCAACTCGTGCGCCTCGTTCCGGTGACCAATTCTGGCGGTAGTTCGCGATCGATGTAGCGGGCCATCATGAATATGCAGTCTGACAATCGATTGAGCCAAACGAGTAAGTGTTCGTTCTCCAACATCCCGTCGTCGTATAGCGTCACAGCTGAACGTTCGAGTTCCCGGATTTTGCAGCGAGCGACATCGAGCGTTGCGGACGCGACCGACGCGCCGGGAATGATGAAAGCAGGGGGGAGTTCGACTTCTTCTTCTAGCTTTCTCAGCAGCCCGTCGAGCATATCGATCTGGTCGTTGCCGATGGTTCTGAAGTGTTGGCGGAGAAGATCGAGTTGCGAAATCTCAGTCGCCAGCTCTGCGTTGGCGACGAACATCAGGCGTTGAATTTCGAGCAATTCGTCGTGTAGGAAACCGGACTCGCATTGCGCTCTCGCGACGCCGAGAAGGCTGACCGCTTCATCACCGATCCCGTTAGCTTCGACGCGACGGTTTGATTTGGATACGCGCCCGCCGTACAACAACGACGTCTCGCCGCTGTCTCCCGCTTTGGTGCTGATTGAATTCCTGACCATCAGAGGTGTAATATCATGGGTACCGACAGATGTATCCGATTCTATGTTGCGGTTGATGCCTTCCCGGAACTGCGTCGAGACAATATCCGCATCGGTCGGAGCACCTACAGCATCATGACTATCACCGAGCAGCAACATTCGGTCCCGATCAACACCGTTCATGTAACGCCAAAAGCGGCGTCGAAAGCGTTGGAGTTCGCTCAGAAGTCGGGACGCGACAACTGCGGCCTAAAGATCGCGGTTCAGGGCGGGGGTTGCTCAGGCCTCCAATACGTGCTCGAATTGGCGGACGGTCCGGAAGACTCTGACAAGATCATCATCGAGCACGGTATCGAAGTGTATATCCCGAAACGGGCCTTCGTTTTCCTGGCCGGAACAGTGCTTGACTTCTCAGACGGCCTTAACGGTCGAGGATTCGAATTCCACAACCCGAACGCCAAACGCACGTGCGGATGCGGCGATTCCTTCGCCGTCTGAGCCCGTGTTGTGGCTCATCATTCACGGATCGTCGCCTCGGAATCGGAATCGGCGGCTGCAACCCACGAAGAACGGGTAGCATCCCTTTATAAACCGGAATTCGGCTCTACCTTCAGGCACGTCGGTCCCGATGCTCTAGATCTGCTCCATCGGCTGACCACGAACTCGGTAATCGATATCCCAAGTGGCTCAGCGCGTCGAACGATTCTGACAAATGAGAAGGGCAGGATCGTCGATGTCTTTTGGGTACTGAAGCGATCTGATGAAGAGCTGCTCTTGGTGACCGACTCGACGGATCCGTCGTTGATGCGGGACTGGATCGATCGCTTCACGATCATCGAGGACGCAGAACTCATCGACGCGTCGGAGCTCTTGACCCGCTGGTACGTGGTCGGCCCAAACGCGTCGGACGCATTGAGCGAGTCGTTTCCAGAGCTGGATTTTACGGATTGCATTGTAGGTGCGTTACGTGGGATGGACGTGATTGAAGGCGGAGTCGTGTTGTTTTTGAGGACAGACGCAGCCGGACCCGAGTCTTGGCTGGTCATCGGGGCAAGTCCAGCGATCTCGGAGATCAACGCCCGTTTCGAAAAGGTCGAGATAGAGCCCTCGAGTGCCCACCTATTCAATCGCATCCGTATCCGAAACCAAATCCCGATTGCAGGTCACGACCTCACTGAAGATGTGAACCCTCTCGAAGCTGGGTTGCTCCACTTGATCGATTTCGAGAAAGGCTGTTACATCGGGCAGGAGGTTGTTGCCCGCCTCGACACCTACGATAAAGTTCAACGCTCTCTGGTCGGATTTAGACAACTTGGCTCAGTCACGTCCGACGAGACGATTGAGGTCGATGACAATGTTCTGGCAAATGATGACGGACGTCGCGTCGGATGGGTGACATCAATCGCACGATCGCCAAATCCGAACGATCTAATCGGTTTAGCGTATGTGCGGAAAGCTCACTCGGGACTCGGAGAGGTGCTGACCACTAGGCGCGGCGCGAGGATCGAGATTACGGCGCCTACGGATTGACACGCGTCCCTAATCGGGAAATGGAGCGGGAGACGGGATTCGAACCCGCGACACCCTGCTTGGAAGGCAGGCACTCTACCACTGAGTTACTCCCGCGTTCGTGAATTTCATTGTAACGCTTGCGAGTTCAGGGGTTCATTTCGAGACGGTCGCTCATTCGCAAGTAGAATCGATTGAGTCTGTTAATCGCGAACTGACGGGTTCAATTATGAAGACAACTGGCTTCCGTACGATCGTACTCGGCACGCCGTGGCGAAATCTAACCTACTGCATCATAGAAACCGACGAGGGCATAACTGGTGTCGGCGAAGCGCGGGTACTCGGTAAAACCCACACGGTTTGCGAATACCTCAAAGATGTCGAACGTCATTTCATTGGATACGATCCTTTCGACATCGAAGCACTCTACCGACGAATGACGCTTCTCGACTTCGGCAAAGCTGGTGAGGTAGTGCACACCGGCTTAGCGTTGGTCGAACTCGCGTTCTGGGACATAATCGGCAAAGCTTGTAACCAACCTGTTTACAAGCTGATGGGAGGACAGGTCACCGACCGAGTTCAAGCCTACGCAAACGGGTGGTACACGGTCGAACGAACGCCTGAGCAATTCGCCGCTGCGGCTCAGCAGGTGATCGATCGCGGATATCGCGCTATGAAGTTCGACCCTTTCGGCAACGGAGACTTGGAGTTGGACCGCGACGAATTTTTCAAATCTCTGGACCTGATCGAAGCGGTCGCATCGGTGACCGGCGCCCACGCTCAAATCATGATCGAGATGCACGGACGGTTTGCGCCGCATCAAGCCAGGGAAATTGCCAGACATATCGAACGCTTCAACATCGGGTGGATCGAGGAACCGGTTCGACCGGGAGATGTTCCGGCGCTCGAATCGGTCAGAAATCACACGAGTCTGCCGATCGCAACCGGCGAACGACTCTACGGTGCGCATGAGTTCAGGGAGATTTGGGGAGCGCAGACCGTCGACGTTATCCAACCGGACATTACCCAGTGCGGCGGCATTCTCGAAGTCAAGAAGATCGCATCGACCGCAGAGACCTACTCGATCATGGTCGCTCCGCATAACGTCGGAGGCATCATTTCGACAATGGCCGCGCTGCATCTCTGTTTGACGTTGCGGAATGTCAAAATACTTGAACATTTCAACGACTTCGCCGATCCGCACGTGAAAAATGCTGGGTCCAATTACCCAGAAGTGATTGATGGCTACTTCCCGTTGCCTGACAAGCCGGGATGGGGAGTCGAATTGAACGAGGATTTCATCAATTCGCAACTTCCAAACTATACTGAGGCAGGCGTCATCGCCGACCCTGGACTCAACATGTTTGAGAACGCAGATTGGGCTATACGAGGCCAAAGCGATTAACTGATTGCCAGAAAAATACATCGCTATTACTTCCGACACGCAAACAACCGGTAGAGGTAAATGACAACAACAGCTGTATCTGAAGCAAACCGCTTAATCGATCCACATGGTGGGGAACTGGTAAACCTCCTCGTGGATTCGGGGCGCAGTGCCGAACTAGAAATCGAAGCATCTGTTTTGCCGAGATGGGAGTTGACGCCGCGTCAGCTATGCGACATAGAGCAGCTGATCACCGGTGCTTTCTCGCCGCTGAAGGGTTTCATGAATCGCGGCGACTACGAAGGCGTCCGCGACGAAATGAGACTTGTTGACGGCACGCTGTGGCCGATGCCGATAGTCCTTGACGTGCCGGCCGAGTTTGCCGCTTCATTGTCCGAAGGCGACAGGTTGGCGCTGATGCACCCCGAAGGTGTGTTGACGGCTGTGCTGAACGTCGGCGATGTTTGGCGGCCAGATCGGACCGACGAAGCCGAAAAGGTGTTCGGCACCGCAGACGAGTACCATCCCGGCGTGAACGTACTGCTAAACGACACTGGCGAGTACTACGTTGGGGGATCGTTGGAGGGCGTGCGAGCCTCGCAGCACCATACCTACGCGGGATTGCGGCACACACCGGCTGCGCTGAGACAGGATTTCGAAGCGCGGGGGTGGTCACGGGTTGTTGCGTTCCAAACTCGCAACCCGATGCACCGCGCACACGCCGAGTTGACTCGCCGGGCGGCCGAGCAAGTTTCTGCAAATCTGTTGATCCACCCTGTGGTCGGTCTCACGAAACCGGGCGATGTCGAGTACCACACCCGAGTCCGCTGCTATCGAGCGATCCTAGATGGTTACGAAAAAAACTCAGCGGCGTTGAGCCTGCTACAACTCGCAATGCGCATGGGTGGACCTCGCGAAGCGGTATGGCACGCGATCGTTCGCAAAAACTACGGTTGCACGCATTTCATCGTCGGCAGGGATCACGCGGGACCCGGCAATGACGCGGACGGAAACCCGTTTTACGGACCGTACGATGCTCAGCATTTGGTTGAACAGCATCGCGATGAACTTGGCATTGACGTGGTGACCTTCCAAGAAGTCGTCTACGACGGAACCAGCGATCTCTACGTAACACGTGACGAGTTGATCGACACCTCTGAGGTCAAAAACCTGTCCGGCACCGAACTTCGTGATCGACTACAGAGCGGAGCGGAGATACCCGAATGGTTCTCATTCCCGAGCGTCATTGAAGAGTTGCGCAAATCCTACCCGGCAATGGGCGAACGCGGATTCAACGTGTTTATCGCGGGCGACGATTCGTCGTCGAAATCTTCCCTCGGCAACGCGATCGCCGAGATGCTTCTCGAGGAGGGTTCACGACCTGTAACCGTCTTGGACGACTCTGATCTCACAACTGGCACGATCAACTTGGTTGCCGGTGAAGCGTCCCGAAACGGTGGGGCGGTGATTTCAATACCAAACGGCGGCGATGGAGCAGAAGCAGGCGAGCGCTTCGGTTTCGGCGAGGGTGTGTTCGTCTGGGTTCAGTGTGGCATTGGCGTCGATGGCGCCGATGTTTCAATCGATCTCGATATGACGCCTGGCGACGGTGCTAGTGCTGTAATGGAGCACTTGAATTCGTTGGATTGATAGCCTGAATAAAACCAATCTTCATTGCCATGACCATATGCGGTAAATGATGGCTGCCATTGCACCGGAACAAAACGCAATCGGATATTAACTAGCGACCAAAAAGAAATCACCAAACTCGCACCACCGTGCATTTTGGAAATGCCACAAGACGTGGTAATTTATCTAAGCAGGTACAACCGGTGCATAGTTTGACTAGTGTTTGACGACAGCGAGGAACGCGGTAAACATGAGAATCGAAAACGTATCACTCCGCGAAGTGCAAGAAGTGTGGGTAACCAACCGCAAATACTCCGTTGCTTCTCGATCTCCAGAGATGATTGCGCTCGTTGACGCATTGTCCAAGATGAATGTTGGAGACGCGAAGGCCGTCGGGTATGCCGAAGGTCGCAGCCCAAACAATGTCAAGCTGCAAGTACAAAAAGCTGCGAAACTCGTTGGCAAAAATGTCAACGTCGTAATTGACGAAAGCCGCCGCCGGGTCATGTTTTCGGTCATGGACCGCCCGGTCCGTAGACGACGGGCCCGAACATAGAGCGGATGGTCGTGTTGACCGATTGTGCGAGAAACCGGTTGCCGCCAGTGCGGATGATCCTAGCTTTACCCCAATTGCCGACCGACTAAAGATCCCAATCCGAACGTAATCGCGCCCGCTACCAATCCGACGACCAACATCCTCAAGGCGCCGTACAACGCGCTGTTTCCGGATAACCAACCGAGTCCGCCCCCGACGATTAGCAACGCCGCTCCCGATCCAAGCGCGCTCGTCACGATCGACGCGGTTCCGCTCATGCCGACAATATATGGAAGCAGAGGCACTAACGCGCCGCCGGCGAACGCCACTAGGGAACTGGCCGCCGCCAAAATCGGCGAACCACCGAGGTCATCTGGATCGATGCCAAGTTCTTCGCGCACATGCATGTCCAGCGCGACATCGGGATCACTCATTATGCGCGCGGCCGCCGACGTCGCTTCTTCTTGAGAGAGACCTTTAGCACGCAGTATTTCAACAAGCTCAGCCTCTTCCTCGTCGGCCCACAGCGCGAGTTCTGCACGCTCCCATCTCACCAGGTTCTCGTTGAATTCGCGTTGAGAAACTACCGAAACATACTCACCTGCGGCCATCGATAACGCGCCGCCGACCAGACCAGCCACACCGGCAAGCAACACGAGGCCCGGATCAGAAGTGCCCGCGGTGACGCCGAGAATTAAAGCGGTGTTGGAAACCAACCCATCGTTGACGCCGAGGACGGTTGCGCGTAGAGCACCGCTGCGCGTTGCGAGCGAACCGGGTTCTATGTGATTGATTTCTGCTTCTTCGCCACCAGAAAGCCGTTCCAGCACCTTCATACTTTCAACCGCACCGTCTCTCAGACCGCTGTCGACAAAGTGATCCCTTTCATTGCTCAGACGTCGACGGAAGCGTCCGCGGAGCGATTGCGAGATCCATTGAACGCTTAAGATCTTCGATGCCAGTTTGTAAAAGGCGAGCGAAATCGAAAAACGGCCGTTGACGGGCAAGCTGAAATCGCCGGCAGCGGAAGACGACCATCGCTTCGCGAATGCGATCTCAAGATCTCGGAGCCTGTTGAAATCGCGAGCTTGTCCCTCGTCGTTTGCAACCTCCGCCAGCGCGGCGTAGATCGCGGCGTTTTTGAGCGAGGTTCGGACCTGTAAATATCGATCGTGTGATTTAGGCGTATTCAATTGAACCACCACGTTCGACAGCTAAACGGCACCGTCCAAGATTACGTCAACGCAAGCGGGTTTTCCAGAGGCGACCGCTTCGTCGATGGCGGGTTTGATGTCGTCGGCGTGTTCGACTCGAATCCCGATTCCGCCATACGCTTCAGCCTGAGCCTTGAAATCAAACGGTGTATCGAAGTCCATCGCGTTGTACAGTTCCGGTAGCGGCTTTTCGCTGATCGTATGGTAGACATTCATATTTACCTTCAATATGCGATACGAAGCGTTGTTACATATTACGTAGGTAACCGGAATGTCGTAATTGACCGCCGTCCAGAGTCCTTGGATCGTCATCATTGCGCTTCCGTCCCCGACGATTCCAATGGTTGGATTTTCGGGGTTTGCCAGTTTCATCCCCATCGTCGCGCCGATGCCCCAACCGATCGCGCCGCCGCGGGCGCCCATGACGTTCAAGTCGGATCGGTGCGCCAGACCCGAGTGTACGAATGCAGTTGATGAGATCGCATCGCTGAACACGTTGGCGTCTCGCGGGATGGCGTCCCCCAGAGCTTTTCCGAGCGCGGCCGGCGGGATCGGTGAGCGGTCCCACCCGCTCGCCGCCAGCTCTTCGAACGCGGCGTGATTCGCACGGTTGGTTTCGGCGATCTTCGAACTTCGGTTTGCCGCCCGATCTACCGCTTCATCGTCCATCCTGCGCCTTACGTCGATCTCTATCTCCGCCATCCCGTGCAGTGGCGAAGCCCAGATGCCGATGTCTGTGGGCTCTTTGCGTCCGATTTGGCTGGCATCGGAATCGATGTGGATCAGAGTTGTGTCGGCTCCGACTAGGGTGCCAGACCGGTAGAAGAAATCTTCAAAGACTGGACAACCGACCGCCAGGATCACGTCGGCATTTTCCAGCGCTGTCAATCCCTCTTCGGACCTCAACGACAACGCACCGCACCAAAGCGGGTGGTCGGTTGGGAAGGGCATGTGGCCGGACATGTGCCCGTACACCGGGGAACCGATGGTATCGGCTAGTGAAGCCGCCACGTCCAGCGCACCGCTGGAATAAACGCGATCTCCGACGACCATTAGCGGACTCGTCGCATTGGCCAGCGCTTTGGATGCCGATTCAACGGCTGCTGGCTCTGGGCGCGGTTCGCCGTGGATTTCGCTCGACGGTTCAATCGCGATCTCCGAAACATCGTCCATGGCATTTCCAGACAACGCTACAAACACCGGTCCGGTTGGCGGGGTGCGCGCCTCTTGGAAAGCTCGACGCATTACCGAAGGGACTTGCTCCGGATGCGAAATCTCGGCGCTCCATTTGGCAAAGGGTGCCGCCATACCAGCCAAGTCGCTGCGATTGTTGGCGAGATGCCGGATGTCTTTGTTGCCGGCCGTGATCACGACGGGAGAACCTGTTCGCTTTTGGTCGATCATCAAACTGAAGCCATTGGCGAGCCCGTTGTCGATGTGCAGACTTACGAAACCGACTTCACCGCTAGCCCGGGCGTAGCCTTCAGCCATGCCGATGGCAACGCCTTCCTGGACCACCATCAGATACTCGAGGTCTGGATATTCGTGCAGTATCCCGATGAAAGGGGCCTCGCTGGTTCCGGGATTGCCGAAGATGTAACGGACCCCCTCCGCGCGAAGCATCTGCATGAAAGCGTGTTTGCCCGATAGTTCAGTAGTCATTGCTGCATCTCCTGCCGGCATTGGCGCCTCGCTTCTTAGAGATAGCGAACGCACCGTCCTGTCTGGTGCCATTATCGCTGAAACGCCGTGACCAAGTGGACGCGATGCAAATCACTCGACCAGAAACGGTTACGCGAGTTTAAAGACGTGTAACCGAAACGCGATATAGACTATCAATACGATTCCGCACATTGAGAAACTGTCATGGTATCGAGTAGGTTTGGGCGTGCCTCTTAGCGTCACTCTAGGTTCGGTGATTCTTGGACCGTAACTGTTGAGCCGACGCCTTGCCCCAACGAGAAGAAAACTCAGAAGCTACGCATTGCATCAGCTATCGATAATCAGGTTCGGCGGTCTCGCATTGGCAGTTGGCTCGGTCATGTTTATTGCAGGGATGCTGATCCGCCCTTCGGGTCCTATCGTGTCGACCGTCTCGGACCCCCTGTCAGTGAACGAGTTGTTGACGGTGATCGGAGAAAACGAAACGCTGACTCACGTCTCTTCAGACATTTTGATTGTCAGCACGTTGTTGCTCGTTTTTGGGATGGTTGTGCACATGCGAATGCAAGGTGCAGACGGCGTAAGCAACTCGTTGATCAACCTCGGCCTAGCATTCACGATGCTTGCGCTTCTGGGGTACATGTTGTTTATTGGGTTGAGTCATGTAGCCGCGCAAACAATTTCGGGAAATGAACCGCCGACGCTCGGTCAGAACCAGACCAGCGTAGCAATCCAAATCACTAGAGTAGGGATCAGCGTCACAGCCATTTATGTTTTCGCGTTGGGCGTGTTTTTTCACGGCATCGGACTGTACCTGAAATTGCCGTCGGGAATTTACAGGAACATCGCATTGATCATCGCGATATTGAGTGTTGCAACCTTCGTTGCTGCGATAATCGCCCAATACTTCGGGGCGGTGACGGAGTTGTTCTACATCGCGAACGCCTACGGCGTGCCGGTGAGCGTTTGGTACCTGATACTCGGTGACGCCCTATACAACCAAAACCCGAATTTCGTCCCGAGACCTCGGATTGCATAGGTCGATTATTCGCCCACTTAATAGCATTTCAGCGAATCAATGATCGATGCGGGCGAAAATCGACGGCCAACACCCAAAATGGATTGCGATAGTCGGGCGCGGGATTCATTAGATACGATCGATATGCAAAAAAACGTTCAAAAATCAATCCAAACGACGAATCCATACACAAAAAGTTTGTCAAAGGCGCAAAACGGTCGAATTGTGAAATTATGCGAGAATTTGCCGGCAAGCCGTAGGATCGTCCATTCCCATGACGCGTAGATTCCCAATTTCTTTTGAACTGTAAAGATCGATGCGATCCATGTCCCAAACGCAGTTCAGCGGCATGATGCTCACCATCGGTGCCATCCTCGGTATCTTCGGAGAACTGATTAGACCCGGAGGGGTCGTCGTAGCGCGCTCCGAAAGCCCTCTCGAGATTGCTGCAAATGTCGACGCGTTGGTGTCCAACCCGCTTTTGGGTCACTTATCTGCGGAAGCGGCGGTGATCGGGTTGATCTTCGCCGCGTACGGCACGATGGGCCTATGGGGAGTGTTCAACAGGCCATCCTTCGGAGATGGGCTTATCCGCGGCGGCGTCGTGTTGGCGGTGATATCTCTGGCCGGGCTAGCGTTGAGCAACGGCTTCAATCACATAATCATCCACGTGTCGGAACGGATCAGCGACGATTCCGGCGCTTTGACCGACCAAGCATTGACGATCTACTCAATTCAAACCGGGATCCGAATCACGTCTGGATTCGTGTACGCAATAGGGTACGGCGTCTTGGGAATCGGTCTGGCTGTTTCGTTGCGTTCGCACTTCTTCCGATTCATGGCGTTGGGCGTCGGGGTTTTAGGGATCGCAACGAGCATCATCGTCACGGTGGCCCAACACTATCTCGAGTTGGCATGGTTTTACCAAGTTTCGGTAGTTTTAGGCATCCCGGCTACGATCTGGTTCGCGATTCTCGGGATTTCAATGTTCCGACGACAGCCTGAATTTACGCAACAACCCCAACCAAGATGAATCCCATATTCTCGCGGCGTAACCCGAGACCACATTCAAAACCGCGGAGCTTCTGAAATTGGCCTCACGTCGCCCGAATGAGAATTCTCACATCGCTTGAAGCCCGCATTTTCGTAGAGATTATGGTTCAGGCTCGAAACTTCCTGCGACGGTGACCAAGAAGATGCGCACGGCAAATTTCAGAATCAGCGTTCACTCGACGCGTCTAGCAATAAGCGTCTGAGCTTGTCAGCGACGATTTGGACTTCTTCATCGGATAAGTTGAGCGGATCGACCCAGAATTCTGGAACCTCTTCGAGGAAGGTCAGGATCATGATGCGATTCGGAGCCTCCAACATCCGCTCGCCGATGACGCTCTTCGGCGGCCCCCGCCACGCGTCGTTCAGTTTGATGACGGCGTGCGGGATGTAGTGGTTATAGTCGTGAACGACTTCAGCATCGACGCCGGGAATTTCGATGATCTGGTCTACGACCGACTGCATCAATCGCGTGTAACGTCGGTTTTCCGCAACCTCGTCTTCGTTGACGAAGGCTTCGACGGCTGCCAATATGCCCGCGATCGATTCCTTAGAGACTTTCTGCGCTCTCGCGACGGTGGCGTTCGGCGCGTTGTTCATCTTGGCGTACTCGATCCATTCCTCGCTACCGAGCAGCAGTCCTGTTGCTTGCGGGCCACGAATGCCCTTGCCTCCTGAGAATGAGACCAAGTCCGATCCGGCATCTACGAATTTGGTCAGATTTGCTCGTGGTGGCAGACGCGAAGCGGCATCGGTCATCAATGGCAAACCGTTTCGATGCGCGATGTCGACAAGCGTTTCGACCGGGATCACGTTGTCACCGCTGTATGGTGATTCGAGGTGGATGATCGCGGCAGTCTTGCCGGTTATTGCGTTTTCCACTTCCCCAGGATCGCAACCGTCCCGATTGCCGACCTCTACGAAACGAGCGCCTGGCGTCAGGTAGAGATGGTCGTACCCGAAACGGTGATTGCGCTGAATGATCAGTTCGTTTGGGATGTCGTCTGCGATTGGCAGCTGGAAGATGCGTTCGGGATCGTCTGTCGCCATTGCGGCTGCGGTTTGAACAGTTAGACCACCAGAGGCGCCGCTGGTGATCGTTGCGGCAGGGACACCTATGATCTCGGCCAAACGCTTTCCGGCGGCGTCGATCAACTCGTGCAACTCGACGAAGGGATCAACCATCGCCATCATCGCCTGCATGGCCTCAGGGCGCGGTCGCGTGCCGGAAAACCTGGTTACTGGCCCCCCGGCATTCAAGATCGGTGTCACTCCCAAGCTCTCTAGGATCTTTTCTCCGCTGCTGAAGTCCATCATGAAAGTTGACCTTTCGGTTCGTGAGTCGCGGTAGCGCGATGTTTGCAATTATCGTCGAAACGAGTTTACAAAGCGTTCTAGATTTCAAGGGTCGCCACGCGATTGCGGGCGACGAAATCTTCGTCGAGTTCGAAACCTAGTCCAGGGGCTTCTGGTGCTGTCAGGATGCCGTCCGCGTTGACTAGGATTTCTCGCTGAAGCCCGAACTGCTGGGCTCCCAACGGCATCCAGTACTCGTAGAAATCGCAGTTGAGTACCGACATGATGACGTTCAGGTTCGCGGCGTTCATCAATGAATTGCCGGCGGTACCGACCTCGCAGTTGACGTTGAAGCCTTCTGCCATTCCGCACTGTTTTTTCAATCCAGTGATGCCGATCTTGCGGGTTGTGCCACGGATCGTCGGGGGCCAACCTTGTTCGAGGACGCGCGCCGCGTCATGAACAAGGAATTGCGCAGAGTCGCTCATGTTGAGCGGGGTTTCCAGCGTTTCGGATAGGGTGCGGATCGCGCGCCAGTCATCCCACGGGACCGGATCCTCGAACCAGTGGAATCTGTTTTCATCTAAGGCGCGGCCGATTTTTGTGGCGCTTCGCAGATCGTACCCGTTGTTAGGGTCGAGCATGAGACGCATATCATCGCCGACCTCGCGACGGACTTCGCCGACCATCTTGATGACCTCGTCGACAGGCATCGCTCCGGGGTGGATCTTGTAAGCGCGGAAACCCTGCTCAACCAATTCCGCCGCTTCCGCCACGTAACCTGCGACGGTCGAATTGCGTGGTGGATATGTGGCGTACACCTCGGTTGTGCGACGTGCGGTGCCGAGCATTTCGTGGACGGGCATCCCGGCGATCTTCCCGGCTGCGTCCCACAATGCGACATCGACGTGTGACCAAAGTGCGTGGACAGATGCGCCATGTCCCGCGATGCGCGGCAGTTGGTGCCAAAGCCATTCGCGTTCGGCGATGTTCATGCCGACCAAGCGTCCGCCGAATGCTGATTGGAATGAACGGATGGTTGATGCTCCGCCGCCGCCTCGGTCGCCGATGTGGGCGTTGCCTTCGACACCCGATTCGGTGATGAGCCTAAGAACGCCGGCGGTCAACTTGCCACCCATGCCGCCGCGAGCGTCGTTGATGCTTATACGCGGGACTTCGAACTCGATTACATCGATCTTGGCTTCTGCTATCTTCATCGTGACGGATACCTGCGTAAGGCGATTTAGTATTCAGTGATGGTGATGTTACCCCGTTGAACGTCAATAGACGGCTCGAAAAATCCACAGGGCTCGAACTCCGAAAAATGTCTTCTTCTGATGCCAACGATAAGATCCGGATGTGGGAAGACTTCGTCGAAGAAGTGCGGTTCGCGCACCGAATTCCGGGGATAGCGATTGGGATGGTTTGCGGGTCAGAATTGGCCTGGTTCAAGGGGTTCGGAGAAACAGAGCTTGGGAACGGAGAAGCACCCGATGAACACAGCGTTTTCCGGGTCGCGTCGAATACCAAAACGGTGACCGCTACAGCGTTGATGATGCTGCAAGAGTCGTCGATGTTGTCGTTGGATGATCCGCTGTTGCTTTACATCCCGGAGTTCACGTCGGCCGCCGGGATTGCGGGTGATCTTGAGGACGTGACGTTGAGGCGGATGACGGCTCATTATTCGGGCCTTACCACTGAGCATCCAGCGACTGATTGGGACGCGCCGTCGTTTCCTACGATGCAGACGATGCTTGACCGCATTGATGAAGTGCAGATGGTTATTCCGCCCGACAGCGCTTGGAAATATTCCAACATGGCGTACGGTTTCTTGGGCGAGGTCGTAAGCCGACTGTCAGGTCAAGCGTTCGAGCGTTTTGTGCGATCCGAGATCTTCGCTCCCCTCGAGATCGGCGAGACGACATTCGACGTTGGTGCAGTCTCGGATGCCAATCGCGTAGCGGGGTATAGCCAGCCCGCGCCTTCTACGGATAAGTTGCGGATTGCGCCATATTGCGATCTCAACGGTGTCGGCTCGGCTGGCCAGATGATGACGAATGTTGCGGATCTGACGAGGTGGTTGGCGCATATCATGCGGAACGGCGATGACGGTGGGACGAGGTTGTTGGGTGACCGGACCCGTCGAGAGATGTTGCATCCGGCGTACCTGGATCGCGACTGGACGATCGGGCAGTGCGTGGGTTGGCGGGCGACTAGATCGGGTGACCGGGTATATCACGGACACGGTGGTGGCATCCACGGTTTTGGAACACAGACGATGTTTCATGCCCCGTTTCAGACGGGAGTAATCGTTCTGACGAACCTGTGGCCGAATCCGATCTCGGTGTCGTTGGCCCAAACCCTGTTGGACGCGGTGATCGAGGACTGGGACGAGATGCCGACGGTGCCTCCAACGGTTGAACACGATATCCCGGCTTCGGATGATGGGTCACCGTTGCGAGAGTTCGAGGGGGTGTATTTCACGGAGCCGGGGTTCTCGATGCGGATCACCGCAGTTTCGGATGATGAGTTGCGGTTCAGCGGACATGAGGTTTCGCCGTATCTGCTCCATGCGCCTGCTAGTGCAAAGATGTCGGATGACCGGTCGTTCAAGGTGATCGGGAATCGGGGTGCGGGGGAGACGTTCGCGATTAGAGACGGCGAGTTCCGGCTCGGCGGATTCAGATATCAACTGGTCGAACAAGACTGAGGAGGAATTGAGATGTCGAAGGTTTACGAGATAGCTGACGGGTTTGTCGAGACGCTTGCGGAGTTGGATCCGATTGTCGCGACGTATCTGGGCGTGCCTGGTTACGACCATTTGATGCCGGATTATTCGCCTGATGCGACGAGGCGCTCTTTCGATGCCGAGCGGGATGTTTTGAGACGTATTCAAGCAGAGCGGGCGGAGACGGTGCGTGAACGCAGGTGCAGCGAGACGGTGCAAGAGGAGATGTCGTGGTCAATCGACCAGTACGAGGCTGGTTTGCACTATTCGGGGATGAACATCTTGCACTCGCCGGTGCAGTCGCTCCGACAGATTTTCGATTTGATGCAACGTTCCTCGACGGAGGATTGGGAGAACATCGCATCTCGGATGGAGGGGATCGGGGATTCGATCTCGTCGTATCGCGAGACGCTGGACGAAGGCATTGACAGCGGAGTGACTGCTTCGAAGCGACAAACGGCCGGTTGTGCAGAACAGATCGAGACGTGGGTGGGCAAGGGCGACACAACGCCGTTCTTCGACGGTATCGCGGAGGCGGGTGGTGCGTCGGACGAGGTCAATGATGCTTTGGCGGCGCGATTGTCTGACGCTGCTACGTCGGCGAACGCGGCGTATTCTACGTTTGCGGACTACCTGCGGCGCGTCTATCTGCGGCGTGCTCGGGAGCGTGATGCGGTTGGTCGGGAGCACTACGCGTTGACATCGAGGTCCTACAACGGGATTGGTTTGGATTTCGACGAGACGTACGAGTGGGGTTGGGATCAGCTGCGGTGGGTGCAGTCGGAGATGCGTAAGGCGGCGGACCAGATCAATCCGGGCGCGTCTATCGATGAAGTGGTCGAGGTTTTGGACAGTGATCCTGAGCGGGCAATTGATGGAGTGGATGAGTTTCGGGAGTGGATGCAGAATCTGCAGGACGCGACGATCGAGGAGATGGACGGCACTCATTTCGATATCGCGGATCCGGTGAAGAATATCGAGGCGATGATCGCGCCGCCCGGCGGGGCTTTGGCGATGTACTACACGGGGCCGTCGGAGGATTTTTCGCGGCCGGGTAGGACCTGGTATCCGACGGGTGGTAAGACGTCGTTCCCGCTCTGGCGAGAGGTTTCGATTGCGTATCACGAAGGGGTGCCGGGGCACCATTTCCAGATCGCTACGACGATGACGCTTTCGGATCAGCTGTCGCGGTATCAACGATTGTTAGCCGGGACTTCGGGTTATGTCGAGGGTTGGGCGCTGTATGCGGAGCGGTTGATGCATGAGCTTGGGTATCTGGAAAATCCGGAATACTACATGGGAATGCTGGATGCTCAGGCGTTGCGGTCGGTTCGGGTGATCATCGACATCGGGATGCACTTGGAGAAACAGATACCGTTCGATTCCGAGTTTCATCCGGGTGAGGTTTGGACGCCCGATCTGGCGTTGCAGTTCATGCGCGACCGGGTGCATTTCCCTGCTGATTTCGTAGCGAGTGAGATTGATCGGTATCTTGGTATTCCTGGTCAGGCGATTTCATACAAGGTCGGCGAGCGGGTCTGGCTGGAGGCTCGTCAGCGGGCACGTGAAGCTCAAGGGGCTTCGTTCGATTTGAAGGACTGGCACAATCGCGCGTTGGAGCTCGGACCGATGGGTTTGGCACAGATGCAGCGCGAGATGGCTAAGGTTTAGGCGCGTTGAAACGCCTGATGAGGTGGTCGACAGGGTTGAGTGGTTGGTCTTGGTTGTTGTTGTCAAGTCTTGGTCAATGTTTTACGGGCGCCCCCTCACCCCCGGTTCAAGCCCCGGGGCAGGCTCTAGCCCTCTCCCACGGAGGGGAGAGGGGACAATCGTTTGGTTGTCGAAGCATCGCCGCGTCGTTGTTTGGGTTCGCGCGGGCGAAACTGGTTATTCTTTTCTCATACAAAATACAGCGTCGCCGATGTCGCCAGACCATCGGTCGTCCGGGCGGTTACTGGTAGGTGAACCGTTCGGAGAATTCCTCTCTATCGTCGTGCTGTAGCCTCGACCGCTCGACGAAGCGGCCAGACGTCTGCCGGATGTTTACGGGATTCGCTCGGACCTTGAACGGGCATCCCCTGCGTGCGGGCGACCACAAGGGTCGCCCCTGCGTCTTGGGGTTGTCCGTCGTCTGGCTTGCTTGTCGGAGCCGGCGTCATGCGTCCGCATCCGAGCACTTGCGCCACAATCCCACAGTGGCCGGGTTGTCGATCTGCGTTGCGTCCTAACCTATCCTCAACTTCTGGCGGGCACCGTCGCGGACCGTGTGGGCACGGGCGGGTTTGAAACCTGCCCCTGCCGCGATCCTGTGTCATCCCTCCCGCAGACCGGGGTTTCATTATTCGGTTGTCGATATCCCTCGTAAAAGGAGCGCTTACCCTCGACGCGGCGATACTTCTGTGCGCCGGTGCCGATGCGCGTCGGCGGTGGCGCTTGGTTGTTATTGTGGTACATGCGTTACGTAATATCAAGCGCGGGTTGGCGGGACTTTTGGGATTGGGGGATAGGCGGCCGCCCCACCCTGCCGCCCGGGCATCCCCTGCGAAAGTTGCTTCGCTCTTTCGCGTCCCCTTACGTTTCACGAAGGGGACGTGGCACTCTGCCTCCGCGGGCATACACCGCTAAGCGGCGCTTTCGCGCCGCGAAAAGGGCGGTGGCGCGAAGGGTACGGGTTTGGTTTGGGTGTAGGATTTCGATGTCTATGTTGAGGATAGGTCGGAGGAATCTGTTCGTTGAAGCCTATTGAGTTGGAGCCGCGGAGTGTTCATATTCGGGCTGATAGACGGTTGGTTTACCAGGTTTTGACGGCGTATGGGAATATGGGGCTTGAGGGTTATGGGTCGAAGGTGATAGAGGATCATGGGGATCGGAAGTTGGTTGAGTTTCATACTCCGTTGAGGGTTAGGAACAGCGTGCATGTTGCCCGGAGCGTGGAGTGGGTGCAGTTGACGCCGCCGGAGAGGATCGAATTTTGGCTGGCCGAGGGGTATGAGGAGAAGTCGATTTTCGCTTTGAGTTTGCTGGAGGATGCGTTTGTGTTGGACGCTCGGGGCGGGTGCACGGAGATGCGGTATGAGAGTCGTTTGGCGGTCAGGGCTCCGGTGATCGGTTGGTTGTTGGCTCGGCTGATGATCGGGCCGGTGATGCGTCGGCACATGGTGGATCATTTGGAGGATATTAAGGAGATATGTGAGGCGCGGGCAGCGAGGAGTCGGGTTTGGCCGCAGGTGGGGTGTGGGCATGGGGGCCGGTGAGTTGGGATGGGTTGGATTGAGGGACGGGTGGGATGCAAGGTAGTTTACTGTTCGACTACAATTGCACCAACTAGGAGTAGTTTTTATGGCAACTGAAACAATGCTTTCAGCGGAACACCGACAGGTGGCCCGCGAGTTTTTGACGGCTTCGGATGAAGAGTTTGCGCGTGGCGACGTTTTGCAGGGCGCGGAGAAGTTGTGGGGCGCCGCGGCGCATGCTGTTATGTCAGTTGCGCAGGAGCGGGGTTGGCCGCATGAGAGCCACCGATCGTTGAAGAACGCGGTTGTGCGTCTTGCGGAGGAGTACGACGATCAGCTGATAAATGCCGGCTTTTTGGCGGCCGAAAAGTTCCACCGACACTTTTACCACGACTCGATGGAAGATTGGGAGCGTAACGCAGATCGCCCGTTGGTGCACGAATTTGTGGAGCGGGTGTCGGCGGTTGCTTGAAGACACGAATACGATCTGACATCTGGCTGGCCAGTGCTCAACGAATGAAGGTAGAACGGGGACACATTGAACTGACGGACCAACAGAAGGTCGATCTGGAGCGGTTGCGGGATATGCCAGACGAGGAGATTGATTTTTCGGATATTCCGGAAACGTTGGATTGGACAGGCGCAGTTAGAGGGATGTTTTACCGGCCTCGGAAAGTGGAGGTGACATTGCGATTGGATGATGATGTGGTGTCTTGGTTTGAGGGGCGGCAGGGGGATAATAGCGATGGGTGCGATGCCGAAGTGAATCTTGCACTGAGGGATTATGTTGTGTGTCGAGAGCGGGAGATCGCGATTGCTTGTTTGGCGGAGTCGGACGCGGCGATTGAAAGGGACGAGGTGGTGGAGGGGGCTATGAAGCTTTGGGAAGCTGCGGCTCATGCGGTTGCCGCGGCGGCGGTGGAACGCCGTTGGCCGTTTGGGGACCGTCGGTTGTTGAAGTCGGCGGCGGTTCGTCTCGCGAGGGAGTATGGGGATCCGACGATTGCGGCCGGTTACGCGGGCGCGGAGGAGTTTTCACGTCATCAATCGCGCGATTGGATGGAAGATTGGGAGCGGGATGCTAATCGGCCGTTGGTGAAGGAGTTTGTTGGGCGGGTTGTGAGATTGAACTAGGATGTGAATCTTTTCGAACAGTGGACATGAAGGAGTGGCCGATTGAACTGACCAATCAGCAGATTTCTGACTTGGAACGGCTACGGAACATGCCAGATGAAAAGATTGACACTTCCGATACGCCAGAGATTTTGGACTGGTCGAATGCCGAGCGGGGAATGTTCTACTGAGCGTCAGCCGACGAGATCGTGAAGTATTAGGTCATGGTTGAGACCCGAAGATATCCAAAAGACGGTTGCAACAACAGCAATTTTCTGTCTTCGTTCCATTTTCGAAACATTCCGCGCGGGTTAACCTTTTTTGTTCGCCAACATTAAACTCCAAAAACAATCCTAATTTGTATCCATACTTGGCTTCGGGTTTGGGTGTAGTGAACTCGCTCAACTTTTCTATGTCGCGGCTTGCACCGACCCCGTTCGATTTCTTCACTTCGATCACCAGTTCATTGCTGCAGTCGCATCCTCGTTAATGAACAACGATGTCCGGGATTACACTCCGATTGCAGTCATCCTTCTTGGTTCGTCCGCCATGCCGGTTGTACTCACCGTCCACTTTGAGGTCTTCGAACTGGCGCTGCAAATGCTCGGCGAGCTCATGCGTGATGGACCTCTCGTTCACGTCGCGGCAAAGTAAATCAATGTCATTACGGAAGAATTCGCGCAACGCGGTTTCTACCTTTATGTGCAATTCTGGAGTCAGATTTTGTGCCCCGTTCATAGGTCAATCCGCCGACCAGATGGCGAAGCCCTCGAAGCGGGTGAAGTGGCCGGCGATGCCGTCTTCAGTGAAGTAGCCTCCGATGGCAGATACGCTTCCCGAGTGGATCAAGCCGCTCAAATCCAGTTTGTCGATGTAGGTGCCGTTGATGAACAGCCAACCCTCGTCATCAAGGAAAATGATGCGGATGTAATTGCTTTCGTCGATGCCTGTGGTGATGTGGTTGGAATACTGTTGCTTCAATTCCTGTTCGGCCTCAACGTCGCCTGTTCGCAAATTGTGGTACCAACTTCCGCTGCTGTGTACCGCTAGCAGATGGAATTCATTGGAATACCCTACTCTGAACGTGAAACCGCTACTCCAGTTGCCTTGATCGGAAGAATATGGATTAAAGAATGTGGCCTCTATGATCCCATCAGTTAAAGAAGCGAGATACGTGCGGTACGTATCAATGAAACCATTTTCGGGGTCCTGCTCTATTGATCCGTCTCGCGGACCGAATGCCGATGCGAGTTCGCGGATTGTGAAATTTTCGAACCTTGTCGATTTACCATCGACGCCATCGCCTTGGAAATACGAACCTACTGCCGACACATAACCTTCATTTGTAATGCCACTCAGATCCAATTCTTGGACATATTCGTCATTTATGAACAACCAGCCTGCATCGCCATTGAAAATGATACGTATGTGGTTGGTGCCGCCAGATGAAGTTGATATCTCGCTAGAAAATCGGCCTGCGAGAAACTGATCGTTGTCGCCGGTGCTTACCGTTCTTAAATGGTGTGACCACTGGCCGTCTGTTTGAATCAAAACGATATGAAACTGGTCTTGATCGTCCAATCGGAACATGAACCCGCTACTCCAATCTCCTTCTCGCGACGAGTACGGATTGAAAAACGTCGCTTCAATAACGCCGTTTTCCAACGTAACAAATGTTTCGTACTCATCAATGAAACCATCGAGCGGATCTAACTCAATACTCCCGTTCCTTGGCCCAAAGGTAAATTGAGGAACTCGTGTTGGCGTAGCTGTGACCGTAGTCACAGGAGTAGGAATCGATTCACTACCCGACTTCATCACGGCCAAACGGGATGAGAGCACATCGAACTTGATAGCGAAGCCGATTCCGTCTGCGTCGTCTCTACCTGACGTGTTCATGCCGACGACCTCGCCTTTGAGATTCAACAACGGACCACCGCTGTTTCCGGGGTTGATGGCGGCGTCAGTCTGGACGTAGTCGATACCAAGGAACGATCGAAATGCCGACACGATGCCTTTGGTAATCGTGATGCTTTCGAGCAGATCCAATGGATAACCCAATGCCACGACTTCATCTCCCTCTCGGACGTTAGAGGCAAACCGCAAAACGGTAAGTTGACCTGCGGGTTTAACCTTCAGAAGCGCAATGTCTCGAGTCTCATCGGAAGCGATCACTCGCGGCGTAAACCTCGATCCGTTGTCAAAGACTACCGTCAATCTCGATTGTCCATTTATCACATGCTCGTTCGTCAATATGTAACCCGCACTATCTATGACAAAACCAGAACCGCCTGCGGTTTCTCCATCGATGCGGACCACTCCTGCTCTGGCTAGCTCCACGACATCGGCGATGGCGAGTGTGGTTTCAGGCGGAGAGGTTGCCGTTGGTACGGGAGTGTTGGGGGGGGTTGGTACTGATGTCGGTAGCGGGCTCGGTGTATCAGTCGGAACTGGGGTTGGAGTTTCGGCGGGAGAAATTGGTGTGTTGCTTGGAGGTAATGTAGCCGTTGGGTTTGGATTTGACGCTTGGGTTGTTGCTCGAACGCCGGCTTTGATGGTCGCACCAACATCAGGCAGAGGTTCAGTTGTCGGCGTGGGAATTGACGCGGCGATTACTGCCTGGATAGTAGATTCGATGTTTGGCGAAGGTGTTTCCGGCACTGGCTGTGTGCACGCGAACACGATGACCGAGATCAACGCGATGAGGGAAACTATGCCGGATTTAACCATAGAGTTGAGCGTCACTTTGGGTCGTCAAGGCCCATCCGCCGACCAGATGGTGAAGCCTTCGAAGCGGGTAGAGTAGCCGGCGATGCCGTCCCCTGTGAAATAGTTAGTTACGGCGGAAATCGGCCCTGATTCAGTCCATCCGCTGAGATCCAGCTTGTCTATATAAGTGCCATTCAAAAAAAGCCAACCTTCACTCCCTAAGACGATGATACGCATGCGGTTACTACTGGCACCAGTTGTCCGAACTAGGCTTGAATATCTTTGTTTCAATACCTGCCGCGGGTCCGTGTCGCCAGTGCTAACGTGATGGAACCATTGACCAGACTGATTCATGATCAATCCGTGGAACTCGTTGAACCCACTATTCCGGACAAATATACCGTTGCTCCAATTTCCTACCGACGATGCATAAGGGTTGAAGAAAGTCGCTTCAATGATGCCGTCTATTAGCGAAATGTTTGTTCCACTACCGTCTATGCTCCCATCGTGAGGATCATGTCTTATAATCCCGTCGAAGGGACCGTACGCTCTGCTTAATGAGCGAACAGTGAAATCCCCGTAATGAGTATCGGTCATGCCTGTGTCGGAACCCGCCAATGCTACGATTGTTCCACCATTCGTCAATTCGCTCAAATCTAATTCAGCGGCGTAAATACCATTAATTAACAGCCATCCCAATCCATCGTTAGCGATCACAGTGATGCGATGTGTTGCGTTAGGTGCAGCAAGTAAATGCGTCGAAATATCTGAAGCGATGGTTACCCACTCGTCGCCAACCCAGCGAACAAGCTCCCAGCCACCAATTGCGTCAAGCGTCGTGATACGAATAGCGTATGATCCGTTGGGGTTTGAACGGAAGGTGAGTCCCGCTCTCCATGAATCGCCAACGATTGACCGCGGCATCGTGAAAGCCACCTCCGCGACAAAATTCGAGATGTTCATGCCACTGTCACTGACTTGAACAGTGCCATCTGAGTGGTTAAACGTTCCGCTTTTAGGTCCGAATAAATACCCGGGTGTTTTCGTCGCTACAACCCCCGGCGTAGGCACAACCGTCGGCGGTGAGGATTCGCCAGCTTTCATAGCTGTAAACCGGCTTGACAGAACATCGTACTTAATCGCGAAGCCAATACCTTGCGCTACGTCACCGCTGTACCCAGAAGTGTTCATGCCGACGATTTCGCCTTGGGTATTCAACAGTGGGCCGCCGCTGTTGCCGGGGTTGATTGCGGCATCGGTCTGGATGTAAGAGACGCTGCCGGTAGTGCGGAACGCCGAGACGATGCCTTTGGTGATGGTCATGCTTTCGCCAAGGTTCAAAGGATGTCCGAGAGCGACAACTTCGTCGCCCTCGCGCACTTCGGTTGCGAACGGAAGCACGGTCAAAGTTCCCGCCGCGGCGACTTTAAGCAATGCGATGTCCCGGGTTGCGTCGGACGCGATGACCGTCGCCGTGAGGCGCGCGCCGTTGTCGAATACGACGGTTAGGCGCGGTTGCCCGCTTATGACATGCTCGTTGGTGAGGATGTAACCGGCGGCATCGACCACAAATCCCGACCCGGATCCTGTTGTGCCTTCGATACGCACGACACCTGCCCTGGCCCGTTCGACGACATCAGCGAGGGCAAGCGTTGTATCGGGCAAAGAGGTCGCCGTCGGTTCCGGTGTGTCGGTAGGGATCGGCGTGGGCGTCGGTAATGGCGTCGGTGTGTCGGTTGGTGGTGGAGTTGCAGTGTCCGTGGGGAGCGGAGTAGGCGTATCGGTTGGTTGGGATGTGGGAGTGGCTGTCGGCTCTGGTGTCGGTGTGTCTGTCGGAACTGGTGTGAGAGTCGGGATCGGGGTTGGCGTGTCGGTCGGGGTAGGTATGGGCGTATGAGTGGGTGTAGGTGTGTTGGTCGGAATGGGAGTCGCAGTATCCGTTGGCGTTGGGGCAGGCGTGGGAGTTGGTATGTGCGACTGAGTCGGCAACGGTGTTGGCGTGGCGATAGGTTCTGGAACCGGCGTCGGACTTGGTGTCGATGCCAATACCTCCATAGTTCCGGCGATGCCGGCGTGAACTGTGGCTTGGAAGTCAGGTTCGGGAGTGTGAGTCGCGGTTGGCAGCGCTCGTTCGACGGCGGCTTGGACGGTTGCGCCGATGTCTACGGCGGGTTCGGGTGGTGGTGGCTGAGAGCAGGCGACCAGCAAGAACGCGACAGCGATGAGAAGGGTTGTTCGCATGAATTCTAGTGTCGGTTCTTGCCGCAGTACAGTAGCAACGAGCGTCAGGGTACATCCTAATAGTTACGCGTTATTGGACTCAGTAAGGTGGCGAAAATCTACGTGAAACGGGTGTCGTTCTACATTGGCGACAATTCTGTGGTCCCGTTTTCGCGGGCATCACGGGCTACGCGCACGTCATGACTGTTCCCCCCTCACCCTAACCCTCTCCCACGAAGGGGAGAGGGGACTACATGTCCCACGGAGGGGAGAGATTATTCGACATCCAACTTCATCAACTCTTCGGCGAAGATGATTTGGCCGTCGTAGTGTTGGCGGATGTCGCCGATGCCTTTTTCTAGGGGGCCGTGGGTGGCGAAGGTGGGGCCCATGTGGGTTAGGAGGAGGGTTTTGACGTTTGCGGTTTGGGCGATTTGGGCGGCGGCGATGGTTCCGGATTGTCCGGAGTCGAGGCCTTGGTTTTCGAGGACGGATTGGTTGTTGGCGCAGTTGGCGAGCATGATGTCGGCGTTTTGGGCGAGGTCGATTACGGTGTCGCAAGGCTCGGTGTCGCCAGTGATGACTATGGAATTGCCGGATGCGGTGTCGACGCGGTAGGCGAGGGATTCTAGGTAGGGTTGGACATGAGACGCGCGGGCGGCGGTGACTGTCCATTTTTCGGCGGTTCTCACGATGCCCGGGCCGATGTCTCGCGAGTAGACGACGGGTGGCTTGCGGGGCAGGGTGCCGCCGCGGTTTACGTATACGTTTTGGCTGATTGGGAAATGGACGCGGGCGTACCAATCGTGGGCAAAAACGCCTTTCTCCGCGTCTAGGATGCCGTGGGTGAGGCGTTCGGTTGGTGGCGGGCCGTAGACGCTTAGGGTGTTTTCCTTGCCTATGGACTGGTCCCAGCGGCATAGGAGGAAGCAGGGGTAGTCGATGTCGTGGTCGAAATGGTGGTGGGTGAAGAATAGGTTGTCGATGCGGGTTGGCCAGAGACCGGCTTTGACGAGTTTGTGGGTCGTGGCTGGTCCGCAGTCGAACATGAGGAATTCGCCGTCGATTTCGAGGACGGAGGAAGAGCCGAAGCGGAAGGGGGTTGGATGCGGTGTTCCGGCGCCGAGGATGTGGAGGGTAGTGGGCATCTTCTGAGTGGGGATTCTTGGGATTTGATTGGGATTCTTGGGATTATGTTTTGGTTGTTTTGGGTGCTGGCTTGAGTTTGATTCGTTTAGGTTGGTATGGCCCGCTTTGAACTACGGACATTTCGCCTGCATAGGGGGCAACCCCCTGTGCCGCTCCGCCCTGGGCACCCCCTGCTGTCGCTTCGCTCCCGCGTCCCCCTCGCTTCGCGAAGGGGACGTCAGATTTCGAGCTTCATCAGTTCTTCGGCGTAGATTACTTGGCCGTTGTAGACCTGTCGGATGTCGCCGATGCCTTTTTCTAGGGGGCCGTGTTTTGAGATGTTTGGTCCCATGTGGACGAGGACGAGTTTTTTGACGCCGGCGGCTTCTGCCATGCGTCCGGCGCCGGTGGTTCCGCACTGTCCGTAGGCTTCGCCGTCCTCGGCCATGGCTTCTTGGTCGTCCCAGCACATGCAGAGCATGACGTCGGCGTTGTGGGCGAGGTCGATGACGGAGTCGCAGGGTTGGGTGTCGCCGGTGAAGACGACGGACTTGCCGCCTTTGGTGTCGAGCCGGTAGGCGAGGGAGTCGAGGTAGGGCTGGACGTGCTCGGCGGGAGCGGCGGTTACTTCCCACTTGTCGGAGGTTGCGACGGTGCCGGGTCCGATGTCACGGGCGTTGACGACGGGCGGTTTTCTGGGTAGGGTTCCGCCGCGGTTCTGGTGGATCTTCTGGCTGAGTGGATGGTTTACGCGTGCGATCCAGTCGTGGGCGAAGATGCCTTCCTCTTTGTCGAGGACGCCATGGGTGATGCGCTCGGTGAGGGTCGGTCCGTAGACGTTGAGGGTGTTTTCTTTGCCGATGGATTGGTCCCAACGGCAGAGTAGGAAGCAGGGATAGTCGATGTCGTGGTCGAAGTGGTGGTGGGTGAAGAAGAGGTTGTCGATGTCGGTTGGCCAGAGGCCGGACTGGACGAGTTTGTGGGTTGCGGCGGGTCCGCAGTCGAACATGATCTTCTCGCCGTCGACGTCGGCGACGTATGCGGAGCCGAAGCGGGTGGGCGTTGGAGTGGGGGTGCCGGCGCCGAGGATGTGGAGGGATGTGGGGAGTTTGGAGTTGGGCATGGGGCTATTTGGGTGCTGTCGTCGAATGCATGATTAATGGAGAACCTCATGGAATTCGGGCCACATAATAGGTTACTGGAATCTGAATAGGCGAAAAGGCGTTCCCAGATATGAACCAACTAGCGATCCTCTTGGCGGTCATTATCGTGTCGATGGTTGCGATTGTGGGGTGCAGCAACGATGAAGCCAGCTCAGGTGATGAGATGCTCTCGGGCACTAACGAGCATAGTCGTGAGGCGGAGTCTGGAGAAGTCGCGAGTGAAGGAGCTGAATCTGGTGAGGGCGGCGAGGAGTCTGGGACGCAGTTCGGGCTTGACGACACGTTCGATGAGGTGCGCGCTGGAGCGCGGTTGATTCTGTCGTACGACACAGCTGCCAATGCGTTCACCGGGACGGTTGAGAACACGACTGAGTCGAAACTGAGCAGGGTGCGTGTGGAGGTTCACCTGTCGAACGGGATTGAGGTCCGACGACGCCGGTTGATCTGGCGGCTGGAGAGACGACTGAGGTGATGCTACGGGGTAGCAGTCAGTCGTTCGAGACTTGGAGTGCGCATCCGGAGGTTGGCGGGGGTGACAGTTCGGAGTCAGGCGAGGGTGGAGGCGAGCATGGAGGTGAAGGTTCGGAAGGTGATGGTGAGCATGGGGGAGGAGAGGGATCGGGGGAGCATGAATAAGCGCGGTGTTGGTTGGGAATTTGAGCGGTGAAGGCAGTCGGTTTAATGGGTTTCATCAAGAGATTGGCGGCTGATCACCTTGGATTGCCTGCCAGATGTCTCGGCCGCATCTGACGTATCTGACTTCAGTGCCGAATGCTTTTTCGAACTCGTCGCGTTCTTGCCTTGCGGTCGCGTTGTTGATTAAGTTGGGACTGATACGTTTTGATGCGACTACGGCGTAACGATCCAAATCAGGGATAACGATATTGCAATGGCGCATGAGTCGTTCGAGATGATTGAACGATTTTGCGATTTGGTCGATCGCTTCACGCATCTTTCGGGACACTTTAGTGCCGGCTGATGTGGCTTCGATCAACACAACGGAAGCGATGCCTTCGTGGAAATTGAAGACTGCCACATCACACCGCGTGTCGCCGCCGAAGACTGTCCGGACACGGGCATCATTGTCGGCCAGGAGATCGACATCAATTACGACGGATCCACTCGGCAAGGATTCGAAATTCAGGACACAGCCGGATTTGTCGTAGAGATCGACATTGACATGCATCGGGGTGTTGCGAAATACGGATTCAAGCTGTTCAATCCAACTCACCGAATTCCACCTTTTCGCGGGCTTCCAAAACGCGCTGCAACCGGTTGAATTGATCCGTTACCGCGTCTGTGTGGTCGTCGGTGCCGTATTCGAACTCGTCACCCATGAAAACCTCTTCGACGACTGATCCGCCGTGCTCGGATGACAATCGGAAGTTGTAGACGGCCGTTTCGTCTTCATTAAGGTAGATGTCTTCTTCGCCTAGGGTGCCATCGAGAGCCAAAGCGCGTTTCCTTGTTGTTTGGTCGAGTTTTGAGGCGTTGACGAAGGCGCTTAGTTGCTCGACCATGTAGTGGCTGTGGGTTGTGATCAGGACGCGGAGGCCGGAGCGGACCATGAAGGCTAGGGCGGCGGCCATTTGCTGTTGGGCGGCGGGATGGAGGTGTGCTTCGGGTTCGTCGATGATTAGGAGGTCGCCAATCGTGACGTAGTTGCGCAGAAACATGGCTACCGGGGCCAACTCAGTTGCGGCTGAAGAAGCTCGGAACATCGGGATCGAGTTATTGCGGAAGAGAAATCGGAAATCCGGTAGGCCGATTGTGTCTGAGATTTGAACGCTTCCGCCCATCACCGAATCTTCAATGACACTGGCAATCCGTTCCACTGATTCTGATTCATGCTCGGATCCATCGTTAGCGTCACTGCGTAGTGTGTTACGTCTCGGTTTCTGCCGTATGTTGACTAGGTCCCTAAGGAATTCTCTTGCTATCCGGTGATATGTGGTTGAGCCGCGACGGTCGATTCCATGCAAGTGTGCGTTTGAAATTATCTCCGAAGTGAATACTCGATGTCCGTTCATGATGCCGGATCGACCTGTTGGGAAATAATGAGAAGCTGGAGTGCGTGGGACGTAGTCCACGATTGTTCGCATCACGCTTGTAAGGAGTTCGAAAGACAAGACAGCTTCATCATTCGTTGATGTATCAAACCGTGCCATCTGTCGCTCCATGAAATCAGCGAAATTCGGATCGAGATCCAATTCGTATCCGCTCAAATCTGGAATGGCTTTTTCACGGTTCAAATCAAAGATTATCTTGCTCCCTCGGAAACTTAAGTTGAACGCGATCGAAGGATTTCGAAAGTCAATACATGGTGACATTGCGGAAACGTCGTCGATCTCGAAATAATCCTTGATGTTGTTGACTAGTGATTGGAAAATCAAATTGACCCTAGAATCGATGAACGGTCGCAAGAAGCTTTGCGATGACGGACTGAGATGCGAAAACAACACTTTGGGCTCCGCTACTCCTTGGGTTTTCAGATGCGTGTAAACACGTACGTAATCTTCGAGGAATTTGCGAAGATTCGTCGAATTCGCTATGGATGGATTCGACATGACCCATTCGATCGGGTCCGAAATTCTGCTTGCAGCCGAATTTGTTTGCAGAAACGCGTGTAGCAATACAGCAAGGTACGTCTTACCGGTGTTGCTCGGGCCTACGAGGACGGTCATGGGTTTGAACTCGATGTTTTTGGCTTCGGCTATTGGGCCGAAGTTTTCGACGTCGAGGGTCAGGTAGGGGCCGTGTGGGGAGTTGGTCTGTGTCTTGTCGTCGGTGGTAGTCATTACGGGGGTTGGTGCTTGGGTGCGAGTCTAACAATTGGGGGTGTTGGGATAGTCACGGTTTGGTGGACGGGATTGCGGTTGTGAGGCGCGTGTGGGCAGGTAGAGAGGTTCGGGCGTGTTGGCGGAACAGTGGGGATGGCCAGGTTCCCTGTCCCTCCGGATTCCCACGTGCGCGAAAATGACGGTGGTTTTGCGATGGTCCCACGAGTGGGGGCAACGCGTACCGGTTGATGGCGGTGCGGTTACGTCGCTCCGATAAGATTGGAAGGGTGACTGAGCAACGTTTCATACGGAATTTCTGCATCATCGCGCATGTCGATCATGGGAAGTCGACGTTGGCGGATCGGATGATTGAGTCGACGGGTGCGGTGTCGGAGCGGGATATGTTGGAGCAGCATCTGGATACGATGGATCTGGAGCGGGAGCGGGGGATCACGATCAAGGCACAGGCGGTGCGGTTGGCGTTTCCGTCGAGGGACGGGAATGTTTATCAGTTGAATTTGATCGATACGCCTGGGCATGTGGACTTTTCGTACGAGGTTTCGCGGAGTTTGGCGGCTTGTGAAGCGGCGGTGTTGTTGATCGATGCGTCGCAGGGGATTCAGGCGCAAACGATGGCGAATGTGTATCTGGCGGTGGAGAACGATCTGGTGATCATTCCTGCGATCAACAAGATCGATATGCCGAATGCGGAACCGGAGCGGGTTGCGGCGGAGATGGTGGATACGTTCGGGTTCAGCGAAGATGAGATGCTGCGGGTGTCGGGTAAGACTGGTGAGGGTGTCGAGGAGTTGTTGGAGCGAATTGTGGAGTTGACGCCTGCGCCGGAAGGTGATCTTGAGGAGCCTTTGCAGGCGTTGGTGTTCGACAGCAAGTACGACTCGTTCAAGGGAGTGGTGACCTATGTACGGGTGCTCGATGGGGCGATCAAGGCACGCGATCGGGCGAAGTTCATAGGTTCGGGTGCTCAGGGAGAGGTGTTGGAGGTTGGCTATTTTTCGCCGACCGTGATGCGGGCTCCGGAAGGGTTAAGGGCCGGTGAGGTGGGTTACGTGGCGACGGGAATCAAGGAAGTGGACGATGTGATGGTGGGGGATACGATGACGCTGGTTAAGGAGCCGGCAGTTGAAGCTCGGATGAAATATCAGGAGCAGAAGCCGATGGTGTTTACGGGTTTATATCCGTCGGACAGCAGCGACTTTGTCGAGTTGCGAGATGCGTTGGGCAAGTTGAAGTTGAACGATGCGGCGCTGGTGTTCGAGCCGGAGTCGTCATCGGCGTTGGGATTTGGGTTCCGGTGCGGTTTCTTGGGTCTGTTGCATATGGAGGTGGTGCAGGAACGGCTGGAACGTGAGTACGCGATGGAATTGATCACGACGGCGCCGAGCGTGGAGTTTCAGGTGATGCTGAACGACGGCGAGATCATCTACGTGGACAATCCGTCGAAGTTGCCGGAAAAGCCGGAGATCGCGGAGATTTTGGAGCCTTGGGTTGATCTGTCGATCATCGTGCCGGTTGCTTACTACGGGAACGTGATGGAACTGGTGACGAATAAACGGGGCGTGTTCAAGCGGATGGAGTATCTGCAGTCCAAGGCTGCCGGTTCGGGGAATGGTGTGGCGTCGATGAATGGTGTGGGTCGAAATGCGCGGGTGATGCTGGAGTATGAGGCTCCGTTGTCGGGGATTCTGGTGGATTTCCACGACATGTTGAAGTCGGCGACGCAGGGCTATGCGTCGATGGACTACCAAGCGTCGGGTTATCGGTCGGCGAGCATGGTGAAACTGGACATTTTGGTGAACCATGAAGAGGTGGATGCGCTTAGCAGCATCGTCCACTCTTCGGAAGCTGCGGACACGGGTCGGAAGCTGGCGTCGAAGTTGAAGGAGTTGATACCGCGTCAGATGTTCGCGGTGCCGATCCAGGCTTCGGTCGGAAGCAAGATCGTGGCGCGGACGAACATTAGTGCGTTGCGTAAGAATGTTTTGGCGAAGTGCTACGGGGGAGACGTAACGCGCAAGCGGAAGTTGCTGGAGCAACAGAAGAGGGGCAAGAAACGCCGCGCGAAGATGGTGGGCTCGGTCGAAGTACCGCAAGAGGCGTTCATGGCCGTGTTGCAGCTGCGGAACTAGGGCGTGTAGACATTCAATATTGGCGCCCTGACCAAAAGCGGAAATTCTCTGGTTTATCCACTACTGAGCCAATCGCAAAATTCGCGATTAGTGTATTCACGTATAAACAGGTTGGGGCTTGTAGTGAATGGTAACCAAAATCGCCCTGAAACTGCCCTCTGAATCGGCTATGGGGAAGGGTCGTTTAGCCCCCACGATTGGCTTCGTGAGCCTTCTGGGAGTCCCATTCCCTGTCTCGTTTCGGCGGGGTTCGGAGGATAGCCGCCGCCACGTTCTGAGGGGTGTCGGGGATGTAGTCGGGCAGGTCGTATTTCGTCGGGCGACCTCTGGTTCCCTTCTTGTACTGATCCATCGGGAGTTTAGGCATTAGCGTCCTCCATAGGCACCAGTCTACGATCTTCAGGGTCATATCGATTCGGCCCCTCGTCGCCCGACATAAAGCCCAGCACCACCAACCAAATCAAGAAGCCGATGAATGGGATGAAGAAGAGAAGCACCCACCACGCTGATGCATTTTGGTCGTGTAAGCGTTTAACGCTGAGTACGAACCAACACCATATTCCAATAATCAATAGAGGGCCGTTAGTCATTGACCAGTACAGAAACTGGACGGTTTGCCGCGCGGGATCATTGGGTGGGACATGAAAACGGAAGTATTCTGACAACAGCAACAAGACCACCACAGCGACAGATGCAGACACAAACTGTACGATCGTGGCCATCCACCATGTCAGTCGCCTGATCCGTCCCGATGGTACGGAGTAGAGATGAAGCACTTTCATCGTCGTTGTGCTCCTGTCATTGATCGTTGTGCCCGAGATCGAAACGGCCGCTCTTAACCATCCGCAATCTATCTGAGCAGATCAACGAATTCTTCATGGGAGATGCCTGCCGTGCGTAGCAAAACCCTAGTCATTGTATCTCAGCAATGAACCAAGCATTCTGTTGTTCACGCGCTCTACCGGATCCACGTCAATCCGCCTAAAGTCAATCCCCTCGAAAGGAAATTCGGACCACAAGGGAAATTCCTTATAAAACGAAATCCGAACTTGTACACCTTCTTTTTGCAGACGTTCGCCGAACTCACGCACGATATAGGCGTTGACAGCGGGATCCTTCGGATCAAAGGCGAGCGACGTATAAAGCAGGGCGGCGGTGTCCTTGTAGATGGGGATCACGTCGCTTCCGCCGAGGTCAGCGTAAAGGATGACATCTGGCGTTCTGACATCTGGCGTTCTGACATCTGGCGTTCTGTGGATGGTTTTAGTGAAAAGCCACGGCTTCTTAGCGGGATTGGATTGGACGAAACCGAGTTCGGTCAAAATGATCGCGTTCGCGAATACTTTGCGTTGAGTTTTCATGAAGATCGGGGTAGGTTTAACTGGAAAAACCTTTGGTCTAGCTTCGTAAAACGGGCGAAACTTCGCGTCAGGGCTGCTTTGCCGCCTCATCTTTACCAACTCACCATCCACGATCTTACAGCGACGCTCGAAAGTGGCTTCAGCTTTGAGACGTTCGCTCTCACACTCGTCACATTCATCGTTGGTGAAATTGCGCGATTCTTCTGTGTGGATGCCTTCCCAAAAATCGCTCACCGTATCCCATTCAACTCGGACCACGGCTATCGGGATACCAGATTTTCGATAGGCGGTTTCGGTTTCCGGTTCCATCGAGTGGGTGTTGACGACTTCGATGATGATCTGCCGCCCGTCGTCGTGAAAAAAGATCAGATCGGAGCGCGCTCCCTCGACGATAGATTTCTCGGTCTTGGATTGCCAGCCATCAGCGAAGTCGATTTCCGTTGCCATGTTGATGCAAGACTTCAGGTCATATTCGACGAATGTTTTCGTTTCGCATGGTCGGGTCAGCAGATATTGGGTGTGTTTCGCTTGAGAGCCGTTGTGGGCTTTCCGAATGATCTCGATCGCAGTTGAATGAAGCGCTGAATCGGGATCGCACGTCGAAGATTTGGTGTGGCGAAAGTGCGGTTTACGTTTCTTGACTAGGATTACGGCGGACATCCGATTGCGGCAATGGACACAGGTGTAACGAAGTCCACGTTGGTTCGGTGCGTCTTCGATCTTGACAAGATCGTTGAGATGGTTGAACGCGACCGGATATTGGATTTCTGCCATTTGCACCATATCTGCGCTAGTAACATCTCTTCAAGTTGAATGTCCACACGCCCTAAGGGACAGTTCTAAAGTTCGGCGACGAAATCGATGATCATTTGGCGCATCGCCGGGTTTTTCGCGGCTTGGTGGAGCGTCGCACCGAACATGCCTTCTGGGACACCTGCGTCGTAACGTGTGGCATCAACGATAACGCCGTGTGTCGGGAGTTCGTCCATACACTCGATGATGGCATCGGTGAGTTGGATTTCACCGCCAGCACCACGACGTCTTTGGCATAGATAGTCGAAGACGGTTGGTTCGAGGGCGTATCTTCCGATGATTGCGAGATTGCTCGGGGCATCTTCGCGTTTGGGTTTTTCGACCATTTCTTTGATGGCGATGACGTTGGGTTCGACGGATGGTCCGGCGACAATGCCTTTGGTGTGAACGTCGTCCCACGAGGTTTCGGTGACGGCGATGACGTTTCCGCCGTAGCGGTCGCGGACATCGAGGACCTGGGCTGTGGAGGAGTGATCGCCCCAGAGGATTTCGTCGGGCAGCAAGACGGCGAAGGGTTCGTCGCCGATGAAGTTTTTCGCGAGGAGGATCGCATGGCCGAGGCCGAGCGGTTCGAGCTGCTTTATGGAAGTGATGCGAGCGCAGGAGGATATCTCGACCATCTCGTCAGCGAGTCCGTCCCGTCCACCTTCCCGGAGTTTCAACTCGAGGTCTGGCATGGAGTGGAAGTAGGAACCGACGCTTCGGGCGTCTTCAACGATGGCGATGTCGGTAATTCCGGCTTCGACGGCGTCGTCGACCGCGTATTGGATGAGCGGTATGTCGAGGACCGGAAGTAGCGCCTTGGGGACGCTTCGAGTCACGGGCAGGAATCGCGTGCCGAGACCGGCGACGGGGATTACGGCTTTTGTGATTACGGCGTTTACGTTGGCGGTGACCATTGGTTTCGAGTCTATCTGAGGCACGTCAATGCGATTGCATATCTGCCTATCGATACGTAGGAAGCACGGGCATGGTTTACGATTCAAAGATGCGGCCGTGCCAAGCGGGGAGCTAGCGGTGCCCTGAACCTGCAATCCGCTCAGCAGGGCCGGATTCCTCGTGGAGGTTTCGTAGTTCGAACCGCTGGCATTCGACCCTTGGTGTTGAGAGTCGGGTTCTTGCGCGGCAGAGTCCCGTGAATCCCGTCAGGTCCGGAAGGAAGCAGCGGTAAGCGGTCCACTTTGGGCGACGCAGGGTGATCTGATTCGAGTCGAGGCGTTTGCCATGAACGGGCTACATTCCGAATTCGAGGTGCGCGGCCGCATTGATGTATTCAGATTCCGATTCCCCAAATGCCGCGCCGACGACTAGGTCAGCACTTCCTCCGCGACAGTTCCGTCGCACGACGCATCGTTGACGCGGCTGATATATCGGTTGGCGACACGGTGGTTGAAATCGGTCCGGGTAACGGCGCGTTGACGCATCACATCGTTGACGCCGCGAGTTACGCTGGCGGTTCTGTGGTGCTTGTCGAGATCGACCCTAAGTACACGGCGATGATGGAAGAGAAGTTCGCGTCGAATCCTGATGTTCGAGTAGTGAGCGCTGACGCGCGGGATGTCGATTTTGACGATTTGCCGGAGTTGGATGGGGGAAATCGATACAAGGTGGTGGCGAATCTGCCGTACTATGCGGGGACGCCGATCATTAGATCGTTTCTAGAACGCAAGGTGCAACCGACCAGCTTGACGGTTATGCTGCAACGGGAGGTTGCACAGCATATGTGCGCAAGCCCAGGCAAGATGAACCTGTTGTCGCTGGCTGTGCAGATCTATGCGGAGCCCAAGAAGCTGTTTAACGTGCCGCCCGCCGCGTTTCGTCCACCTCCGAAGGTGCACTCGACGGTGATCCAGCTGGTTCCTCGACCCGTGCCGTTAGTTGCTTCGGGCGAAATAGACGATCTCTTCAAGGTTGCTCGTTCGGCATTCGTGGGTCGCCGCAAGCAGCTTCACAACTCATTGGCGAACGGATTGAGGATGACGACGGATGAGGTGAAAGAGATGACGGGTTCTATCGGGATCGATAGCGAGCGACGGCCCGCGACGTTGAGTATTGACGAGTGGGTCGCGCTCACAAGGCATTGGCGAAACGTCACTCGCTGCGACACGGTCGAACTCGCTGCAGGTTAGGCGCAGGTGATCGTCGAACACGCATACGCGAAGCTGAATTTGACGCTTGAGGTGATCCGCAAGCGCGCCGACGGGTATCACGATTTGGCGACGGTATTGCAGACGGTTGATCTGCATGACACGCTGGAGTTTCGGGAGGACGACGAGATCGAACTCGAGTGTTCTGACGCTTCGTTGGCCCATGAAGACAATCTCGTGGTTCGTTCCGCCGAGTTGCTTCGGAAAGTTGCTGGTACTGGTCGGGGCGCACGGATCAGTTTGCGCAAACGGATTCCCGTGTCGGCTGGTCTCGGCGGCGGTTCGGCGGATGCGGCGGCGACGTTGCGAGGGTTGAATCGATTGTGGGAGTTGGGAATGTCTGAAAGGGAGTTGGTCGAGATCGCGGCGAAGGTTGGGTCTGACGTGCCGTTTCTGATTAGCGGCGGGACGGCGCTGGCTAGTGGTCGCGGTGAAACGTTGGAACGGCTACCTGAACCGGCTCTCAGATGGTTGGTGATTGTGTCACCCAGTAGTGGCGAGGATGATTCTGGCGTGAGCAAAACGGCGCGAATGTTTGGGATGCTGACGCCTGCGATTTATACGACTGGCAGCTTGACTCGAAAGTTGGCGGCCCGGATGTTGGATGGTCACGACTGTCACCCGGCGTTCATGTTCAACGTGTTTGAGCAGATTGCGCCGCACGCGTTTCCGGGTTGGCAGAGGGCGCACGACGCATTTGCGGGATTGGGTGCGTCTGACATCGTATTGACTGGTGCCGGACCCTCGATGTTTGCGGTCGCACCGAGTAAGGAGGTGGCGACCGCGTGGGCATTACTTACGAAGGCACGTATGGGATGTGAGGCGTTTGCCGTGGGTTTGGCGCCGCGCATCGAGATCGATCCGGAATGATGACGCCGGTACCGGACATATTGGCGGGCATGTTGTGTGGCACGTTGATGGGACTGATCGCATCGGCACATGCGGCGGTGATGTTGACGGCGCGTCCGCCGCGGATGCTCCAAAGACGGATTGAGGAAGGCGGATCGTCGAATCTAGTTACGGTGATCGTGTTCGGGTTGGTAGTGGTTTGGACGATGATGGGTGTGCTTGCCGCTCTCGCAGCGGACGCGGTGTTGTCTGAAGGTGTTGCCATGAGATTAGTGCCGAGTTCGGCGTATCTGGTCGCTATAGTTTTGGTATTGGTGATCATGGGAGTGCCAGCGATGCTTTTTCTGCGGGATAGATGGATGCACGGAATGGTTAGTTTGGTTATTGCGCTCGGGATCTACGGTTTCTTGATTCCCAATGCGGTGATCGCGTTGCAGAATCGGATGTGACGAATGTGAGCAATCTGAAAGGTGACTATCGGGCATGACTAGCAGGATGAGATTTGAAGGCAAGGTTGCGTTGCTGACTGGTTCGGCGTCGTCTTCGAGGGGAGCACGGATGGGATTCGGCGGATGCACGGCGTGGCAGATGCTCGAGGAGGGAGCACGGGTCGTCATCACCGACATCCAGGACGATCGGGGTGAAGCGTCGGCTGCGGAGATGCGCGACGCAGGTTACGAGGCCATTTACAGCCGCTTGGATGTAACGGATGAATCGCAATGGTCTGAGGTCGTGGCTCAGACGGTCGGTGCGTTTGGTCGAATCGATATCTTGGTGAACCTGGCGGGTGCTCAGGATCGCGGGACGCTTTACGACGTTGATGTGGACGAGTGGCGAAAGGTGATGGAGATCAGCACGACGGGATTACTGCTCGGAACGCGGGCGGTGATACCGGCGATGACGGAAGGTGGCGGCGGAGCGATCGTCAACTTGTCGTCGATGGCTGGGAAGTTTGCCGGCGAGTATGGATCGGCCTACGCGATGTCGCGCGCCGCGATGCTGCACTTCACTCGGGCATCAGCGATTCAATTGGCGAAGTTTGGGATACGTGCGAACTCGGTCTTGCCCGGCTGGGTTCACACGCCATTCACGGAGCACATCTACGAGGTTGATTCGGAACGCGATTGGCGATCGGAACGGGTTCCGTTGGGAAGATGGGGCGATCCCGAGGAGATTGCGAACGGGATCTGCTTCTTGGCCTCGGACGAGGCGTCTTACATAACCGGATCGGAGTTGCTGATCGATGGCGGAGTTACGGCGGGGTTTAAGGGGAATACGATGCCGGGTGGGGGTTGATGGTGGAAAGTCCGCACGGAATCAAGGGGTTCGCCGATCGATGAATAGGTAAATTGATGCCGGCGATGCACCCCCGCCCCCCGGCATCTCTACTCCCTAGTTTCGTATTTAGGCTTGAATCAGTGATTGCCAAAACTTGGCTAAATGAGGAGGTTCGCTTTGTCCGATATCGTGGCCAAACAGATGCGTTACTGGAATGAATTCCTTGCCCGTGCGCGGCGCAATGGTAACGAAATTGTTGGTTCCAGAGAGCCGTACATATCGACCTCTAACGAGTTGCTTGTAAACGTTGGCGGAAGCACTGGTGTCGATCTCAGGGCTTGGATGGATAGGCGTGACGGATTTATTGCAGTGGCGTTGTACCTTTACGACGCAGGCAAACACGATGCATACCGATCGCTAGAAATGAAACGGTCAACTATCGACGCTGCGCTAGGCGATCAAGTCTCGGAGTGGCGGCCACCCGGCACGGGTCGTCCTGCGGGTTACGTTGCGCCGATGATGAAGTACGCGGATCCGATGGACGAGTCAGATTGGGAAACCCAGTTCAAGTGGCTTAATGAGACGCTTGAACGGTTTGACCGCGTGTTTAGACCCATCGTCAAGCGACTCTAGATTCGAAGTTTTTACCCGAATCCGGCATCAATCACGCTGCTACTACCGTAGCGTCTTCATGTTCTACTTGGATTATTCCCGCGCGTTCGTCGTCGGTTAGACCGTCGTCAAGGTCTTGGATCCCTGCTAGCGTGATTGGGGGAGAGTCCGGGAATTCGGCTACGAGGTGGAGTTTGCCTCCCATACCTTCAACGTATTTCGTGAGGGTTGAGAGCAGGAGGTCAGTGCGTTTTTCGATGCGCGAGACGTTTTCTTGTTTGATGTCTAGCTGTTCAGCCAGGTTGGCCTGTGTCATCTGGCGCGCTTGCCTAAGGGCGCGAAGCGACATCTCCTCAGCCAAGATTTCTTTTGCACGCGCTTTGATTCTTTTCTGTCGTTCAGGTGGGAGTTTGGCGAATTTTTCTCGATAAGTGGTCATGGGTTGTTTCTTTCAATTGCTTATGGTCAATTGCTTAGGGCAGCGAGATGGTCGTCGAAGCGCTGGTCAGCTATTCTGATGAGTTGTCGGTAAAAACGCCTTTGGCTTGTGCCCGATTTGTCTGCTGCCACCAGCACGACTCCTCGTTGTTTGGGATCGAATGCGAATGCTACGCGCCACACGCCATCGGCGGCATTGAAACGCATTTCCTTCATTTTGGCATGACGAGAATTCCTCAATGTATCGACGCGCTTGCGGCCTAACCTTGGCCCCATCAACTCCAAGATTTCGATCGTGGAGTTGATTTCGTCTTGAACAGTTTCAGGTAGGTCATCGAATTCCGGTTCGAACTCCTGATGGAATATTACTTGCCAACTCATGTCAATTATGCCCTTAAGCGCATATGCTGTCAAGAGCATATGCGCTTAAGGGCCCCCTCATCCCCACCCACGCTGCAGACCATTGCAAAGTTTTGTTCGTAACGGCGGAAACGCGGTGATATTTGGCGTGATCCCTGCTTGCCCATCCCCTCTGGACACCCGCCTACGCGGGTGTGACGGGGGTTTTTGCGCTGGTCTCACGCTGAGGAGAGAGGATTTTAGCGTCGTCGAGTTCTAGATCGCGGCGACTGCGGCTTTTACGTCGTCGTATGAAGGTTCATTCAGCGGTGAATCCGAGACCCATGACCAGCGGACATTGCCGTCGCCGTCGATGACGAAGACGGAGCGTTGGGCTACGTTGTAGCCTTCGATGCCGGCGAGGTTGGCGAAGCCGACTCCGTAAGCGTCGACGGTAGCGCCGCCGAGGTCGCTGAGGAGCGGGAAGGTGAGTTCGTTCTGGCTGTGGAACTCGGCCTGGGAGAACGGCGGGTCGACGGAGATACCGAAGACTTTGCTGTTCATGTCGTTGAATGCCGAAAGAGAGTCGCGGAAGGTGCACATCTCGGTTTGGCAGACGCCGGTGAATGCGGCCGGGAAGAAGGCGAGTACGACGTTCGAGCCGCGCTGGTCGCTGAGGGAGACCATCTCTCCATCGGTGGATCTGAGGTTGAAATCTGGGGCTTGATCGCCCACGTTCGCTGCGGCCATGTTTCGCTCCGTTGGTTGTCGTGCAAATCGGTTGCTTTTGTAGGTTGACGATAGCGATTCTACTAGGATTCGGGCTATCTTTAATGGATGCGGTTCGATTGGTGACGACAAAGGAAGCGAACTTGAACGACGCGAATGCGAAGAAACGAGTGTTGATAGTTGGAGCCGGGGCAGTGGGCAGCTACATCGGAGGATGGCTGGCGCACACAGGTCATGACGTGGTTATTGCCGATTCTTGGGCGCAGCAGGTAGACACCATAAACTCCGACGGCCTGCGAGTCGCAGGCCCTCACGAACCGTTTGTGTCGCATCCGCGGGCGTTCCATCTGCATCAATCGCAGGCGTTGGCGTTGGAGCCCAAGTTCGATATCGCTTTTATCGCGATGAAGGCCTATGACACTTCTTGGGCTGCTCGATTCGCGTTGCGGTTCGTCGAGGATGACGGGTATTTCGTGTCGTCGCAGAACTGCATGCCGGATGGCGATATGGCGGACGCGGTTGGAGCGGATCGATGCATCGGTTTGATTATGTCGTCGATCGCGGTTCGGGTTGGTGGTCCTGGGTTGTCGCAACGTGCGGGAACGAAGAGGCGACGCGATTTGGGGCATATCGTATTCCGTGCGGGCGAACATGATGGGTCGGATACGGAGCGGATCGCGGAGTTGATTTCGATACTCGAGCCGATCGATGGGGGCAAGACGACGACAAACCTGCTCGGCGAACGTTGGGCGAAGTTGTGTCAAAACAGCATGGGCAACCCGGTGGTCGGTGCGACGATGTGCGGATCGGCGACAGTTGCGTCATCGCCTCGGGGTCGCGAGCTGCAGATACGGTTGGCATCGGAATCGGCGCAGGTCGGATTGGCGTTGGGATTGGATGTTGTCAGCTTTGGGGGCTCGACGCCGCAGAATTGGTCGTTGGCATCGACCGATGGCGAGGTGTACGAAGAACTCGACAACATGTTGGCGGACAATGCAGGTGCCGGGACGGGAAATTGGCATCCGTCGATGGGTCAAGACGTGCAGAACGGTAGGCCATCAGAGATCGATTTCATGAATGGACACGTTCTGAAGATGGGTCGCGAGGTCGGCGTCGCTACGCCGGTTACTGCCTCGATAGTCGATGCGATGCGGCAGGTTGACCGAGGCGAGTTGGTGCCTGACGAATCGAACATCGAACTGGTACTTTCGAATGCTGGTTACTGAGCTTTTCGCGTCCGTTGATTTCTAAGAGTTCTCAGACATCCGCTCCCGTCTCGCCACGTTCAGAGACGTTGGTGGCGCTAGACCTTGAGACGACGGGGCTAAACTCCGCGAGTGATCGCATCATCGACGTTGGGGCGGTTAAGTTTCGCGGCGATGAGGTTATCGGAGAGTTTCACTCGCTGGTGAATCCACGGTCTCGGCTTTCGGATTTCATCGTCTCGCTCACCGGGATTTCACAGGCTGATGTTGACGAAGCGCCGGATTGGAACGCGATTCGAGACGATCTTCGAGACTTCATTGGAGATGCCAGGCTCGTCGGGCATAACGTGGAGTTCGACGTCGGGTTTTTACGCTCGAACCACATTTACGTCGAGAAGCTGAGTTACGACACGGAGCAGATGGCGAGGGTTGCGTTGCCGGGAGGTCCGGAGTTCGGTTTAGTGCGATTGGCGCAACGATTCGGGGTGTTGCATGACGACCCGCACCGAGCGTTGTCAGATGCGCTTGCGTCGCGGGACCTATTTTTGATTCTGTTGGCACGGTTCGAGGCGATGCCGACGGCGGCGTTGACACGGATAGCGGCATTGGGTTCGCGTTCCAACTGGAGTGTCAGTGAACTGGCGTCCAATATGGTTGTTGCTGGTGACGGGACTGACGAAGTTGTGGGTCGATTGGGGATTGACGAGGATTTGCTGAACGCGCGCTTGCGTCTGCCGGGTCGACCGTCATCCTGGGGTGAAGATGGCGATGAGAGTGATACAGAGCACTCGGACGAGCACGTGGTTCAGACGGAGATGGCGTTTCTGCCCGGCGGGTTGGTCGAGGAGACGATGCCGGCGTTCGAAGCGCGGGAAGGGCAGCGCGAGATGGCGGTCGCGGTCGCCCGGGCGATTGCGGGTCGGCAGAAGCTGATCGTCGAGGCGGGAACCGGGATCGGAAAATCGTTGGCCTATCTGCTGCCTGCGGCCCTTATGGTGGCAGGCCAAGGCGGCAAGGCTGTGATCTCGACCAACACTCTCAATCTGCAAGAGCAGCTGTTGAACAAAGATTTCGCGACGGTGCGCGAGATCGTTCGCCGGGAGACGGGCGTGGAGTTGGACGCGGTGCAGTTGAAAGGGCGGTCTAACTATCTATGCGTTCAGCGTTGGCGGGATGCGGTCACGCAATCGAACCATGGGCAAGCCGATGCGCGGGTGCTTTCGCAGTGCCTGAATTGGCTCGGCGATACTGAAACGGGCGACCGCTCGGAGTTGTCGTTGGGATGGGATACGGGAATTTTCAGTCGAATATCCGCGGAAGGATGCCCGCCGAACGTTTCTGGCGGTGGTTATCCGTGCCAAGGGCCGCCGTGTTTTTTGCTCAAGGCGCGTTCGGATGCTCAACAGGCCGACATTCTGATCGTGAATCACGCGCTTTTGCTCAGCGATATGACGGCTGAGAACAATATCTTGCCACCGCATCAGTTGTTGGTGATTGACGAGGCGCATCACCTGCGGGACGTTGCGACACGGCATCTCGGATTCGAAATCCGTGAGACGCAGTTTATGGACGATTTGGGCGCGTTGACACGGACCGATGGGATGTTCCCGCGTCTGGTTCGTCTCGCCACGATGCGCGGTGGGGCTGAGGAGGTCCTATCGTCGGTGCCGGACTTACAGCGTCGGATCGTCGAAGCGGCGGACAAAACGACGCTCGAATCCAGCCGCATGTTCGAGGCTCTTCGTGAACTTACGCGTTACGTTACCCAACGAGAGCGGACGCGTGAGATGCGGATTCTGGGGATGACGCGCATCACTAGTGAGTGGCGACGGGGTGTAGACGAGCCTTGGGTCACATTGCACCCGGCGTTGACCGCGGTCGTTACCGGGTTGAAATCACTGTTGGATCTGGCGGGCAACGACGCTCAACCAGATGCGGCGATCATCAACGTTAACGCCTTGTACGAGCGACTAAGAGAGGTCAACCAATATCTGTTCGCTCTTGTTGAAGAACCGAGCGATAACTTCGTCTATTGGAGCTCGGTGAATCAGCGTCGCAACATGGAGCTGCATCTGAGCGGTGCGCCATTGGATGTTGCGGCTGAACTGCGTGCGGGGTTGTTCAGCCAAGATCGTGCCCACATCCTTACCGGGGCGACGATTAGCGAAGCGGGAAGTTTCGAACGGGTGCAGACCACGTTGGGGTTCGACGCTGATGAGACACTGAACATCGGTTCGCCGTTCGATTTCAAGAACGCGGCTCTCATCTTGGTGCCGGAAGACATCCCGCAACCCAATACCCCCGGTTACAACGAAGCGGTCACGAGCGCGGTTCACGACATTGCGTCAGCGACGCAGGGTCGGACTCTTGCATTGTTCACCGCGAACTCGGCGCTTAACAGCACTCGAGATGCGCTCTTCAATCGTTTCAAGAACACCGATACTCAAGTGTTCGGCCAAGGCCGCGACGGTCCTGCGACGCGCGTGATGCAGCTGCTGAACGATACCGACAACGCGGTGGCGTTGGGAGCGATGAGCTTGTGGGAAGGCATCGATTTGCAGGACGCGTCAATCGATTCGCTGGTGATGACGCGGTTGCCGTTTCCGGTGCCGCGGGACCCGATTCACGAGGCGCGTTCGGAGAATCTCGAAAACCCGTTTGGCGGTTATTTCGTTCCGGAGGCGGTGACGAAGTTTCGGCAAGGATTCGGTAGATTGATACGATCTCGCACTGACCGAGGTGTTTTTGTCGTGTTAGATAGACGCATCATTTCGAAGGGATACGGCCGATTGTTCCAGAAATCCATACCGCAAAGCACGGTTCGGCGCGTCACGCTAGGCACGATTTCAGAGTACGTGGAGAAGTGGTTGGCGGGAGTCCCGGTTTGAAGTCTGCTGTGGATCGAACGGCGACTAATCTCGGCGACAAAGCGACCATCACGCTCGATGTCGAGCCGTTCGACTTGGAGCAGACTTTGGACGGCGGTCAGGCATTCCGGTGGAACGGATCCGTTGGAGGGTCGTTTGGCGGCGTGCTGGAGTCTCACGTCGTGTCGATGTCCTGCGATGGCAAGAGTGTTGAGGTCGAGTGCGACCGCGCGGATGATGCGGATCGTGTGCGCGAAATCGTGGAGGACTACCTCGTTGCCAAGACCGACGTGACCAAGCTGCGGGTGGCGCTTTCAAATGAGCCCGGTTTCGGACCGGACGTTGCGGATATGCCGCTGATCCGTGTGATGCGGCAAGACCCTTGGGAATGCTTGGTTTCGTTCATCTGCTCGCAGAACTCGAACATTCCTCGCATCAAGCAGATGGTGGCCGCAGTTGCGCGAATGGGGCGGCGCATCGGGCCGGAGGATTGGGCTTTCGAGTTGCCGAATCCAGTTGAGGTTGCGCACGCTGGTGAGGCACACCTGCGCGAGGTCGGGTTGGGATATCGAGCCAAACATTTGGCGTTGACTGCCGAAATTTTGGCGAATTCTTCGAATCTCGGTGAGTTGAGGGACGCTTCGTACTACGACGCGAAAGAAGCGTTGATGGAGTTGCCGGGCGTCGGGCCTAAGGTAGCGGATTGTGTGCTGGCTTACTCATTGGACAAGGGCGAAGCGTTTCCCGTTGATGTCCATGTTCGGCGCGCCGCGATTCGGCTCTACGGGTTGGATGACGATGTTAAGAACGACGCGGTGGGGGAGTGGGCTCGAGATCGTTTCGGCGAATACGCGGCGTGGGCGCAACTCTACATGTTCCGGGACGAGATCAACCGTCGGCTAAACGGCGGATAACGTAGGCGCGTTCCTCGTCAGCAGTCGCAATCGCGCCCTCGATCCGCAACACGAGTAATTCTTCCAACAGATCGCCGATCATCGGCCCTTGCGCGACGCCGAGAACGATCAGATCGTCGCCGTTCAGGGTGGTTCGCATGGTGCCGAGCCGGTCCCTGAAGTCGATGAAGCGTTTCGAGATGTCGCGATCGGTTTCGACGCAGATGACGGCTCGGATTACTTCGTCGCGGACGTTGACGAGCGAACGCCTGAGTTCGACGTCGGTGACGAGTTCCGAGCGGCATCTTTCTGCGACTTCACGGGCGATGTCGGTATCGCTAACGATCGCGCGCCAATCCGACGGCGTTCTCAATCTCATGGCGAGATCGGTCATCACATCCATTTGCGCAAGATACGCAAACGCGGCGAAACGCTCTAATTCGGTAGCGACGGGAGGAGATTGTCGGAATGCTCCATCTCGAAAGTTAGCGTCGGGCACAAGGATGTTCAACATCCCGTTTTGGGCGGCCATCACTGTCAGCGCGTCCAAGTCTTCGTGAGGTCGGAACCAGAGCCGGAACTCGTTAAAGACACGCTGTGGCGACGCATCGCACATTTTGCTGAGGTGATCCAATGAGCCGCGAATCGAATTCGCCGTGTCATCGTCGAAGATGTAGCCGTAACGTGCGGCGAGGCGGACGCCGCGCAATATGCGCAACGGGTCTTCGGCGAAGGAATCTTCGCGGATCACGCGCATGATCCTGTTGGCCACATCGGTGCAACCATCGTGAGGGTCGATCAGGTCCCCGAGGCCGCATGGCGTCAAATGGATCGCCATTGCGTTGGCGGTGAAGTCTCGCCTCTGCAGATCGGATTCGATGTCTTTCACTAGCGTTATCTGGGGCAGCGAGCCCCAAGGTTTGTAAATGTCCGAACGCGCGGAAGCGATATCGACAGTCACGCTCCCGATCTCAACCTTGGCTGTATGGTGTTGCGACGGGGAAATCAACGAACAATCGGCGTTTTCGACGGTCATTGCTTGGGCGAACATTGCGGCATCGCCGATGACCGTTACGTCTGGCGAGGTGGTGATGCTTGGGAATCCCGCAACGATGTCACGAACCATGCCACCGACCAAGTAGGCTTCTAAGGCGTGTTTCGAGGCGGCACATGCTATCGTTTCGACGGCATGAACAACTGCATCCTCTAACGCGCAGTTTTCAAGCGTCAGCGAAGCGACCTTCGGTGTGGAGTTTTCGTTCGTCTCGTGGAGCAACGGGCAGATATTTTAAACCTACGGTCGCGCGATTATTGATCGATGCGGTGTTCGGTTCACTGGTAGAATTTCTACAAGTTCAAGAAACCCGCAATCTGTTTGGACGCGTGTCGTTAGGATACCTGCGACACCGAGTCGTCCACGTGAAGAAAGGTCGGCCGACCATGATTAACGACCTACCGATGAAAATCGATGTGTTCATCGACTACACCTGACCCTGGGTGCGCCAAGCTGGGATCTGGTTATCCCGGGTGAAGAATGAGTTGGGCGACGATATCGAGTTGAATTACCGCAGTTTCGCGCTGGAGCAGGTGAATTCCAAAGAAGGTCCAGATTGGAAGGCGTGGGAGCAAGGCTCGGACTATGAGAGCCGGGGCCTGTGGTCGTTGCGAGGCGGAATCGCAGCGCGGATGCAAGGATGGGACGCGCACGACAAGTGGATGCTGGAGTTGCAGCATTTCAAGTTTGTGGAACGCGGCGACATCCGGGACCGGGAGCCGATAGTTGACGCGGCGCAGCGGGCCGGGCTCGACATGGACAAATTTGTAGCCGACCTCGATTCGCCTGAGCGACTTGCGGAGATCGGACGGGATCACGAAGAGGCGGTGTCAAAAGGGATATTCGGGACCCCGACGTTCATTTTTGAAGATGGCTCGGCGGCGTTCCTCAAGACGTTCACTCCTCCCGAGGGAGAGTCGTTGGCAGCGTTCGAGAACATGGTATTGATGGCGCGCAACCGTCCGTATTTCGGCGAGTTGAAGCGACCGCAACCGCCTTGGCCTCAGGGTGTCGGGGTCTGAGTCGTTGGCTCCTGAAATCACCCCGGAATCGGAAATAGACGAGCTTGAGGTCAAGCTCGGAGTCAATTTCTCAAATCGGAACCTGTTGCGCCAAGCGTTGACACACGAGTCGTTCGTCAACGAGTGGGGGGTCGACGGCTCTGTGGAAGGCGTGCAGTCGTATGAACGCCTAGAGTATCTCGGCGATGCAGTGTTGAACTACACGGTTGCCAACGCGCTGTTCGAGCGATCGATGACGGCGACTGAAGGCGAGATGTCGATGGGTAGAGCGAACATCGTTTGTAGGGATTCGCTCGCTCACGCCGCGCAACGCCTGAACCTCGGCGACCACGTTCTGCGAGGCAAGGGTGAGACGGCGTACAGCCCAAACGTTCGAGACTCCGTTCTAGAGGATTCTTTTGAGGCGATCATTGGGGCGGTCCACGAGGATCAGGGCTACGAAGCGGCGCGCCGCTTCGTCATCCGGCATCTAGGTAAACAGATTGAACAGGTTGCCGAACACGGCGTGGACAAGGATCCCAAATCTGCGTTTCAAGAGCTGGTGCAAGGCGTCGGACTGAAGACGCCGCGTTACCTGACGGATCCATCAGGGACCGGTTCAGGCGGTCAGCAGCAATACGTCGCGAGCGTCTCTGTAGGCGGACGTGTCGTCGCATCGGGTTTCGGGAATAGCAAGTCAAAGGCACAGAAGAGCGCCGCGGAGAATGCTCAATCGATATTTGCCGACGGCATACCGGCGAAGTTCGTCAGAATGGCGACGAAGCATAGGAAAGCTGTCTCCGCGAGTAGTCGAAATTCGATCTCGTCCACGGCTGTTCGCGCACCGAGATCGACTTTTGTTGGCTTCAGGCGCGTTGGGAGCTGGTTTGGCAATGTGTTGCAACGCAAGGACAACTCGTCGCCCAGCCGACAGTTGATTTACAAGCGCTCCGAGTAGCGCAGCCATCGGTTGTTGAATGCTCAGACTGCTTGGAAGACGCGACAAGACGTCCGAATCGTCCGCGGAAACTCGCCGATCTTGGACAAATCTTGTCGGTGGGGTGTTTCGTCGAACAAAGGTGGATGACGAGTTTTGGGAAGACCTCGAAGAAGCTCTGATAGTTGCTGACGTCGGCGTCGAAACGGCGTTGCAACTGGTTGAGAAGATCCGGGAAGAGTCTAGGTGGCGCGGAGCTCGAACTCCTGACGCGATCTACGAGTTGTTGCGGACCGAGATATCCGAGATGCTGACTGATGATGAGGGGGCCGCAGTTTTCGCAGACGATGGACCAGTTGCGGTCATGGTCGTCGGCGTCAACGGATCAGGCAAGACGACAACCATCGGCAAGATGGCCCAGGCTGCGAAGTCCGATGGGCGTGTGCCGCTGATTGTCGCGGCCGACACTTTCCGCGCTGGCGCCATATCCCAACTCGAAACTTGGGCACGCAGAACCGACACGATGTTTGTTTCGTCCTCCGCCGGAGCAGACCCGGGTTCCGTTGTCTACGACGCGTTGACCGCGGCTAAATCCCGCGGGGCTGATTTCGTCGTAATCGATACCGCGGGCAGGTTGCACACAGCGCACAATCTGATGGAAGAGCTCAAGAAAATGCGACGGATTCTCGATCGGCATTCGAGTGATTTCACGCCTCGCGTCTTACTAGTGATCGACGGCAATACTGGCCAGAACGGCGTCATGCAGGCCAAGGTGTTCACGGAGGCGGTCGGTTGCGACGGAGTCATCCTAACCAAGCTGGACAGCACCGCTAAAGGCGGCGTGATATTGGCGATCCGCGGTGAGATGGGACTGCCGGTCAGATATATCGGCACCGGCGAAGGCATCGACGATATTGCACCGTTCGATCCCCGCGCATTCGCGGAGACGATTTTGCCCGCCGCGTGATCGATCTTTTGCGCATGCGAGTGTCGCGTTGAGTTGAGTACACCCCGGCGGAATATTGTTTAATCGATGACTGATTTGGTCTTTTGGCTTCTGACCACGTACGTGGTCGGGTTAGCAGCGATCCCGATTGCTTATCTCGCGTTACCAAATTTGATGGATCGCGGGTTCGGGTTAGTGCGTCCGTTAGGCATGTTGATGTTCGGGTCTGTGGTCTGGATTTTGAGTCTTATAAAGATCCTTCCGAACGCATCGTGGTCGTGGTGGATGATTACGCTATTGGTGGCTGCCGCGGGCTGGACTTGGATCGCCGCTAAAAAGCGAACTGAATTCTTCAGCTTCGTACGTCGTAGGTGGTTGCAGCTGATTTTGACCGAAGCTGTGTTCCTGGCGTTTTTCTGCGTTTTCGCGTTCGTGAAGGCGCTGGACCCGGATATTTCGCACACCGAGAAGCCGATGGATCTGACGATGTTGAACGCGGTTGTCAGCGCGCAACATGCGCCTCCGACCGATCTGTGGCTCAGTGGGTATCCGATCGCGTACTACTACCTCGGATACTGGATGCTCGGCGGCATCGCACAGATGTCGGGCGTACAAGCGAGCATCGCCTACAACTTGGCTTTGGCTACTGTTGCCGCGATGTCAGCGGCGGCGATTTTCTCGTTAGTGTCGAATCTCGTTCGCCGCGATGGTGCGACAACGACTCAGATGTTGGCCGGCGGTTTGATCGCAGCCGTGTTGTTATTGGTCATTTCGAATCTCAACGGTTTCTGGGAACTGCTGTCGTTGGCTGGCATCGGGTCGGAGGGTTTCTACGATTGGCTCGGCATTAAGGGCGTCGACTTGACCGATACGAGCACCGGTTGGCGGCCCGAAGGTTGGTGGTGGTGGTGGGCATCGTCAAGGGTGATCAACCGCTTCTTGCCCGATGGCACGGAACTCGATTTCACGATCCAAGAGTTCCCATTTTTCAGCTTCATGCTGGGTGATTTGCACCCGCACGTAATGTCGATACCCTTCGTGCTGACCGCAGTGTCGGTGATCGCAAACCTGTTGTTCTCGCGTGTCAAGTGGGGCATCGGTTGGTTGCGCAGAAATCCGATCTCCGCTGTCGTCCTAGTGCTGGTGGTTGGGTCGGCAGGTTTCATCAACACTTGGGATATGTTGTGGATGATGCTAGCGCTGGGCGGAACGATTTACTTCAAGTCGTACCGAGAGAACGGTAGGATGCATCTGCAAGCGATCCGCGCCGCAGTGCCTGCATTGGTAGTTGTCGGTTTCGTCGGCGCGGCGTTCTTTGCGAATTACTACTTTGTAACGATGCAGAGCCAGATACAGTTTCCGCCGACGATCCCGACGAAATATGCGACTCGCCCGATTCACTTCTTCACTGTCTGGGGTGGATTGCTTGCGGTACTGCTGGTGTTCGCGAGCGGAATCGTGGTGCCAACGGTGTCGCGCGAACTCGCGATGTTGAGACGAGGCGCCACCGCGCTCGGATTCAACACCGGTTTATATGAGAAATTCCCGTGGATCGTCTCGATCGGATTCGTAGCTTTCACGTACTTGGCTTGGATTATTGCCCATTACAGCTTCAACGACACCGCGGCAGGTACCGACTTGATCACTCGATTGCCGCTAACCGGATTGCTCGGGGCGGTTTTCGTGGCGCTGTTTGTGACCACATATCGGCGTGGGATGCGAGGTGCGGATGACGGAGCGCAGGTGGCTTTAATACTGCTGGCGATCTCGGCACTAATCCTGTTCTGGGCGGAGCTGTTCCGATTGCACGACATGTTCGGCGGTCGCCACAACACCGTGTTCAAGTTCTATTACCAGGTATGGATCTTCTTCGCGGTCGGCGGGGGTTACAGCATCTATTTCTGGATCCGCCGGCATCCTTCGTTCATAGGCCGAATCAGGTACCTGAGTGTCGCGGCAGTTGTAGTCGCAGCGTTGCTGATTGCCGTGTCTCTGTACTATCCCTTCGCAGCCACTGCAGGCAAATCATCGGAATCTGGAACCGAGCTCACCCTCGACGGGCTTAGGTTCTTGGAAAATAACGGCTCAGCAGTCCCGGAAGCGATGGATTGGATTCGCGAGAACGTCGACAACGACGAAGTGTTGATAGAGGCGCCGGGAAACAGCTATACGCAACATGGTCGATTCTCGGGATGGACCGGAAGGCCGGCAATCTTAGGTTGGACCGAACACCAAAGCCAATGGCGAGGCGGTGATGAGTGGTGGATAGATCGGAATAGCGATGTTGAGCGTATCTACAACAGCGCTGATGATGTTGAGACTCTGGCGATGATCGAGCGTTACAGCGCCGATTATCTGGTCGTCAGTCCGAATGAACGTCAAAAATATACTGGATTAGATGTTTCGAAATTCGATCGCATCGGGCGCCGCGTATTTGAGAACGAACAAGTGATCATTTACGCCTTGGGAGAATAGGCTTGGACACCGCACAAACTCGATCGGAAGATGGCGCTCCCGAATCGTCGATCCCCTCTAGCGGCATGCGCGCGGGATGGGTCGACGGGGCGTGGACCGCCGTCACGCGCACGAGCGCATCGGTAGTCGATAAGGCGACCGAACTCTCGATATCCCCACGTGTTCAGTACGCCATTTACGCCACCCTCTTCCTCATCGGCTTGGGTATGCGGTTGGTGCGGTTGGGCGACCAAGCGGTGCACCACGACGAGAGCCTGCACGGTTATTTCGGTTACCAAATCGCGATCGGCAACGAGTACGAACACTCGCCGCTGACCCATGGCATGTTCTTGTTTGAACTGATCGCCGCGATGTTCTTCCTGTTCGGCGATTCGGAGTTCACTCTACGGCTGGGGATGGTGCTGTTCGGTTCCGCGCTAATATTTGTGCCGCTGTTGCTGCGAAAGCAGTTGGGCGATGTCGGAGCACTGCTCACGTCCGTGATGCTGACCTTCTCGCCCGCGCTCTTCTACTTTTCGAGGTTCGCCCGCAACGACATTCTCATGGCATTCTTCATCGCGGTACTGGTGGTGGCGATGTGGCGATACGTCGAAGAGCAGCGACACCGATGGCTCTACATCACAGCTGCGGTGCTCGGATTTTCGATGGCCACCAAAGAGTCGGCCTACATCTTCGTCGTCATCTTCGCCGCCTACTTCGCATGGGCGACGCGCTACGAGATTCGTGACATTCTGCTAGGCAACATGAAGCTGAGTGAGATTAGCCCGCAAGGTCACATCTTGGTGTTGCTCGTCGGGTTGACCGCACCGTTCTATGTTGCGGGAATCGCGTTGTTCCAAGACCTGTTCGGATTGACGCTGGCGGCTGTCGAAGGCACCCCCGGCGTAGTAACCGGCGCCCCCGACGGTTCGACTGCGACGGCGGTCGCGGCGGTGTTGACGCTGGGCGTATTCGGCGTCGGCGTCGCGATAGGGGCATGGTGGAACTGGCGGCGTTTCTGGGTTGCGTTAGCGATTTTCTGGGCGATCTACGCCGTCATCATGACCAACTTCGGCAGCCACTACCCAGGTGTAATCACGGGCGTATGGCAGTCGCTCGGATATTGGCTCGCGCAACAAGATGTTCGTCGCGGCGATCAGCCTTGGTACTACTACTTCATCATGGGCTCGGTCTACGAGTTCCTGCCGATGCTGACGGCGATGGGAGTCGCGCTGTACTACGCGATTCGCACCGGATGGCGATCGATCGGCATGATCGCAATAACTCTGATCAGCTTCGCGATATCGATGACGCTGCTCTACACGCAGTACTACCAAAAACCCGATCCACCCTCAGAAATACTGATCCTGCCTTTCTTGGCGTTGGCATACGTCACATTGCTATTCGTGCCGTTAACGTTGAACACGTCGAGGTTCATGCGATTCCTGCTTTTCTGGGCGTTCGCGACCTTTTTGGCGTTGTCGGCGGCGGGCGAGAAGATGCCATGGCTTTTGGCCCAGTTGACGATTCCTTTCATTTTCGTAGCAGGTCACGGATTGGGCATACTGGCCAACTACATCGATTGGCGCTATGTTTGGAGGCGGAGAGGATGGATCGCGTTCGCGCTGGTGCCTCTCGTGCTGGTCGCGATTTACCGATTGGTGTTTTTCCAGTTCTACGACAACTTCGACATTTCGAACTCACGCGATCTGAGCCAATTCTTCGAGTTATGGGCCTTGATCGCGTTCTGTGGGGTCGGGCTGTTGCTGTTGATCCAGAGCGGGTTGTCTCAAGGATTCCGACACGTTCTCAGCGTCGTCGCCGTTGCTCTCGTGGTTCTGATGTTCGCGTTTACTATGCGCGCCTCGTTCAACGCCGTTTACAAGCACGGAGACATCCCTAAAGAGATGCTCGTCTACACGCAGACGACGCAAGACCTGCACCAAACGGCGAAGGAGATCGATCTAGCACGCGATCTCGCGTGGAACAAGAGTGAGTTCAGTGTGGCGATTGATACCCGGGACGGATTCGCTTGGCCTTGGAGCTGGTACCTGCGCAACCACGAGGGCGTCGGGTACATCGACCTTGAAGGCGAGGACGTGGCGGTTGGCGACACTCGCACGATTGCAGTGATCAACGCCCGCAACCACGACAAGATCAAAGAATCGCTGCCAGAACGTTTCGGTGAGGGCAGACACATGATTCATCGATGGTGGTTCCCAGAGGTCTACAAAAACAAAAAGCCTGGCGATGTGTGGAGCGGTTTGGCCAACCGAGAGTTGTTGCGACCAATTGCAGACTTTTGGTTCCATCGCAAACTGCCGACAGATATCGGATACATCGATTCGTACGTCTATTACAGGGACGATACGCCATCTGCGCCTCTCCGATGACCGCGGTTGAAACTGCGCGGCTCGAATATTAGTCATGGCTATCGCACAGTGATCAAGAGCCGCGCATTCTGGATAGGCCTGCTCGGAAGCGCCGCATTCTTGGGCATCATGGCGGTGTTCCTTGTTGACGACTTCGACAAACTCCGCGATGCGTTTGCGGACGCGAATTTTGCCTACGCCGCTCCCTCACTAGCGTTTTACACGCTCGCGTTGTGGTTCCGCACTGTTAGGTGGCGTTTCCTTTTGGATCCGGTTACCGGAGGGACAACGAAGCGCGGTTTGTTCCCAGTGGTTGTGGTCGGCTACATGGCAAACAACCTGATCCCGATGCGTATCGGAGAATTGATGCGTGCGTACTATCTAACGTTACGCGAGGGCGTTAGCACGATGGCAACGTTCGGTACCGTGGCGCTGGAACGTGCGTCCGACGTAATCGCGCTCCTGCTCCTCGTCGCAATCGCGGCGATTTTTGGAGCAATTGGCCTGCAGTCGACGGTGGGAACGATCGCCCAGGACGTACCGGGCGGAGTACCGGTGCTGGTGCTCGCCGCATTATTGCCATTCATCGGCGTGTTCGCGATTGTTGCCTATGTGGTCATCGTTTCACCCGAAAAGGTTAGGAGGTTAACTGCGGGGATGCTATTTTTCGTACCGGTTAGATTACGCGTACAAATCGTTGGCATCGCGATGAATCTGATCTCAGGTTTGACCGTGGTCCGAACTTGGCGGGGATTGGTCAGGGTTATTCTTCTTTCGCTGCCGGTATGGATCGCGGAGATAGTGATGTACTACCTGATCGCGTTGGGGTTTGATATTCGATCTGTATTCGGCAGCCAATTGGAGTTCATTGCCGCCATCGTGGCTTTTGGGGCAGCTGCGAACTTGGCGGGGGTCATGCCATCCACTTCAGGCAGTTTGGGCGCGTTTGATTTCTTCGGCGCGGCGGCTTTGACGGCTTTGGGGGTATCCGGGGAGATCGCGCTCGCGTACGCGCTAACCGTTCATATAGTTCTGTGGGGGCCAGTCACCGTCGCAGGCGCTTTGATCCTCCTCGCCGACAAGACATCTATGGGGAACCTCGCGCGGGGAGCGCGCTCCGTTAGACGTCGGATTGCGTCATCTGATGTGGATGCCAACGGTGGCGAGCAGCAACATGCGGAGTCGAACCCATGAAGGTCGGGATAGTTGGAGCCGGCGCGGCGGGTTTGGCAGCCGCATACGACCTCGGTCAAGCCGGACACGATGTCGTCGTTTACGAGTCGGCACACTTCATCGGTGGTCAAGCGTCGACTATACCTGTAGGCGGACACCCCCTCGAACGCGGCTATCACCACCTTTTCACCAACGATCGCACGATCTTGGATCTGATGGACGAGTTGGGCATCGGCAACGCGATGGAGTGGTACCCGTCGAACGTCGGCACGTATGTTGACGGAGGTTTGCACCGCACGACGACGGCGTTCGATCTCTTGCGTTTCAGCGCCATACCGATGTTCGAGCGCATCCGCATGGGATTGTTCACGCTGCGCGTCCAACGCATCAAGGACTGGCAAAGCCTCGAGCCGTACACCGCGGACCAATGGCTGAGCGAGAAACTCGGTGGCAAAGCCTACGACGTTCTTTGGAATCCTTTGCTGCGCGGAAAGTTCGGACGATTTTACGGCGATGTCGGGATGCCATGGTTTTGGTCGAAGATACAAACGAGGTTCGCTTCGCGCGAAGGGTTGCTGGCGAAAGAAGTTCTCGGATATCCGACCGGCAGTTTTGACGTGGTCTTCGATACGTTGGCGGACAAGATCAGGGAAACCGGCGGCCAGCTACGTATCGAGAATCCCGTGACAAAGATCGTTCCGCGGAACGAATCTGGCAAGATCGGCATCGAATCTGTATATGAAGGACGAGAGAATGCGGATTTGTTCGACTGCGTTCTTTCGACGGTTCCATCGTTCTCAATGCCGAGCCTGATGGATTCGATCCCATCCGGATACCTCTCGCGCTTAGATGGTGTGCAGTATCTTGCTGCGGTAGTCGTGATACTTGAGATGGACCGGAAGCTGACCGACTACTACTGGATGAACATCGCTTCGGATGATGTGCCGTTCCTAGGCATCATCGAGCACACGAACATGTTACCGAAGGAGTGGTACAACGATCGCCACGTCGTGTATCTCACCAACTATCTGCACCGGCGGGATGAGCTGTTCAGCTTGTCGCCCGATGAGTTGACGGACGTCTATTTCGATCACCTGCACAAGTTCAACCCCAGCTTCAACCGATCTTGGGTCAAGCAGGTCCACTACAACGCGGTCAGTGCCGCACAGCCGATAATCGGCACCGAGTACAGCGTCAAGAAGCCAGCCCACCGCACACCGTTCGAACGCATCTATCTGGCGAACACGACGCAGATCTATCCGGAAGATCGCGGCACGAACTACTCGATCCGGATGGGGCGGGACGTGGCGAATATGATGCTGTCAGACGCTGCCAATGGGTGGTCGGATTGGCGGTCCAACTAATCGTCGCTGTCCGGCTTTGAAGAGAACGCTCTGAGTTAACCTATATGCGTGTTTGAACGTGAACCAGAGTTGAGCCAATCAGGAGACTAAACGCATGGGCGTCATGGACGGCAAAGTATCAATCATCACCGGCGCGGGCACCGGCATCGGCAAGATTGCCGCAGTCATGTTCGCCGAAGCCGGCTCAAACCTGGTTCTCGCAGGGAGACGCCAAGCTCCGCTCGACGAGGTCGCCGACCTCGCGCGGGAGCACGGAGTGGAGGTCGAGGTCAGGCCGACGGACCTGGAAGACGGCGACGCAGCGGCGGATTTGGGAAAGTGGAGCTTGGAACGCTTCGGGAAAGTCGACATCCTCGTCAACAACGCCGGGCACAGCAGCCGTGTCAGATCGCTTCGATATGTGGGCCCTGAGGAGTGGGAATCGGTGTTCAAAGTGAACGTCGAGGGTGTCTACAGGTTGACTCAATCCGTTTTGGCAAACATGATCGATCGCGGGTCCGGCACCGTCATCACGGTGTCGTCGATGGCCGCGTTGACACCCGGTCTATTGGGTGGGGCGCCATACAGCGCGGCGAAAGCGGCATCCCTGAACATGATCCGAGGAATGAACACCGAGCTCGCGAAACTCGGGGTACGCGCCTGCGCCATCATGCCCGGCGAAGTCGATACCCCAATTCTGGAGAATCGTCCGCGCCCGCCGGATGCGGACGATCGTTCGACGATGATGATGCCGGAGGATATCGCGCAGGCCATATTCCTGTGCGCCGCGATGCCGCAACGGACAATCGTCGAACAGGTCGTGATGATGCCAACGATGCGTCGGGACACATCGCGTGACATGGTGGCGGCAGAGACCGAAGGCTCGGATCGATGACGTTACAGAGTTCGATCCGGCGCGCCGATTGAAGTTGCTCTGTTACGATTCCAACTAGACGATTCAAGCGGTCAGGCATTGCGTTGCACTATTGAACGGACAACCTTGATCACGCTGGAGATAGATTGACGACAAGGCAGCAAATGAGCCGACCGGAATTGCGCGAGCAAATCCGCGGAGCTCTCGAATCCCAGCGCGCCGACAAGGAGAGGGTGCCGAGCATAACGGTACTGTCTTCGCTCCTCGCGGTCCAAGACGATCTGCACTACATCCCCGACGAAGCGATCGAAGAAACCGCGATTTTCTGCAACGCCACCATTAACGATGTTTGGAGCGTTGCGTCTTTCTACACCAACTTCCGGTTCACCCCGCCGGGCAGGACCACGGTCGACGTTTGTTGGGGGCCGACTTGCCACTTGATGGGCGCGCAGAAGGTGTTGGAGGCCGTGCAAGAAGAATTGGGCGTGGATTCCGAAGAAACTAGCGCCGACGGCAAAATCACGTTACGTTACAGCACCTGTCTCGGAGCGTGTGCTCAGGCGCCGGTAATCGCGCGCGACCACATTCTTCAAGGGCGCGCAAACCCCGGCTCGGCCCGCCAATACATAACTGACCTTCAACAGGAACTTGAGAATGGTATCGCGCACTGAAGCGCCGATCGACACGTACGCCGTGGTTATGAGTCAACAGACTCAGTACGCGATGCTGCGGGCGCGGGCGCGCCAGCACTTCGACCAACTGGTTGCGGGTGACAAACCTTGGGCGCGGATCGGGTTCGGCGCATCAGGTCAGGCCGTCGGAGCGCAAGCCGTTTTCGATGCCTTCAAACCTTATGGTCCAGAGGGGACCGACCAGATCAATCTATCGATGGTCGGCGCTCACGGGTTGATGTACCTCGAGCCGATCGTGGATGTGGTGGTGCCGAATGCTAACCGGGTGATCCACGCAAACGTCACTCCCGAGATGGTGCCGCAAATTGTCGCGCACTACGTCGACGGCCGAGATTTAAACCCGTTGCACGATTCGGCATACGCGTATTCGCGACACAGCGACGGATACACTTCGCACCTGCCCAATTGGGAAAAATTACCCGCGAACGCGAACCAGACGAAGATACTCACCGCAAATTTCGGCAACATCGATCCGCACGATATCTTCCAATACATCGCCCAAGATGGATATTCGGCCCTGAACAAAGCGGTGCTGTCGATGACCCCGGACGAGGTTTTGGAAGAGGTCAAGACATCTGGCCTGCGAGGGCGCGGGGGAGCAGCGTTCCCGACCGGCCTGAAGTGGTCTTTCCTCGCACCTAGCAAAGCGCCCGTGAAGTATGTGCTCTGCAACTGCGAAGAGGGCGACCCAGGCGCGTTTAACGACAAAGGCATCCTCGAGAGCGACCCGCACCGATTGATCGAGGGATTAATACTCAACGGCTACGCGACAAACTCCACCCACGGCGTCGTGTTTATCCGGCAGGGGCACGAAATACCGATCGAAGCCACGCGACGAGCGATCGATCAGTCGTATGAGAATGGGTTGCTCGGACAAAACATCCTCGGATCAGACTTCTCGTTCGAAATGGAAGTTTCGTTGACCGGAGACTCATACGTCGCCGGCGAAGAGACCGCCATGATGGAGGCCATCGAAGGAAAACGTTCGACGCCCAGATACAAACCGCCATTCCCAGCACAAGCCGGACTGTACCAGAAACCTACGAATATCAACAATGTCAAAACCCTCGCCTACGTGCCGGGCATCGTTCAGTTCGGCGGCGATGAGTTCAAGAACACCGGAACCGGGTCGTCATCCGGGACCGCACTGGTTTGTCTCACGGGCCACATCAAACGTCCGGGAATGTATGAAGTCGAGATGGGAGTCACGATTCGGCAAGTTTTGGACGACATTGGCGGCGGGGTCGCTGACGGCTCTGAACGCATCAAGGTTCTTCAAACCGGCGGCCCACTCGGCGGCGTGATGGGAGAAGAGGCGTTTGATACCGAGATCGATTTCGACGCCATGGCCAAATCCGGCGCGATACTCGGCTCTGGTGGCATCATCATCGGCGACGAAACAACCGATGTTGTCGACTTGATACGCAACCTCGTGGCTTTCAACCAGTTCGAATCGTGCGGCAAGTGTTTCCCGTGCAGATTGGGCAACACACACATGCTGGACGTGCTCGATCGGATGTGCAAAAACGAAGCCAAACCCGGCGACATGCAGTTGCTGGAGACGGTCGGCAATAACATGAAGATCGGTTCGCTCTGCGGACACGGTCAACTCGGATACAACCCGATCTCATCAGCGATCAACTACTTCGGCGAAGAGTTCGAGAAACGATTCAACGGCGAGTTGGAGAAGTCCGGACCGTTCGGCGATGGTTCAATGATCCTGCCGAGCCGCACGCGTCCATGAGATCGATTTACATGACTGACGGCGAGATACACCATGCCTGAACCCATCAAGTTCATTATCGACGGTCAGCAAGTCGAGGCTGCTCCCGGCCAAACCATCCTCCAAGCGGCGCTGGAAGCCGGTATCTACATCCCTTATCTCTGCTACTTCCCGAACATGAAACCGTACGGTGCTTGCCGCACCTGCGTCGTCGATACCGAGGCGAATGGGCGCAAGATGACGTTGGCGTCATGTACCGCCTCACCGATGCCAGACATGGTGGTGGAGACGAAGAACGAGTCGGTCAGCGAACTGCGACGCGGCATTATCGAACTCTTGATGTCGGAACACCCACACGGTTGTCTCACGTGTCACCGGATCGAGTTGTGCGGACCGCAAGACGTCTGCCAGAGGCACGTCGATGTCACCGACCGGTGCACTATCTGTCCGAAAAACGAGCGGTGCGAGCTGAAGGACACCGTCCGATCCGTCGAACTCGACTTGCGGACGCCCCTCAATTACAACCACCGCAACCTCCCGATCCACGCCGACGACCCGCTTTACGACCGCGATTACAACCTCTGCATCGTATGCGCCCGGTGCGTGCGCGTTTGCGAAGAGGTTCGGGGCGACTCAGCGTTGACGCTAGTGTCGCGCTCCGGCGTGTCGCTCGTGGGCACCTCGCACGGCACTTCGCTCATGGAGTCGGGCTGCGAATTCTGCGGCGCGTGCATCGATGTCTGTCCCACCGGAGCGCTGGTGGAGCGCGAATACAAATGGGAGAAGGCCAGCCGACAAGTCACTACGACCTGCACCAACTGTGCTGTCGGTTGTCAGATGATCGCGGAGGTCAACCGCTTCGACAAGGTGATCCGGTTCCGCGGCGATGTCAACGGTGCCCCCAACCTCGGCCAGGCCTGCTTCAAAGGCAAGTTCGGTTACGACTACCCGAACCATCGGTCTCGGTTAAAGCGCCCGTACTTCAGAAAGGGCGGGATTCTGACCAACGCCACGACCGAAGATGCATTTGCCGCCGCCGCTGCCGCATTGTCCAAATATTCCCCCGACGAAATCGCGGTCATCGCCTCACCGCGCGGAAGCAACGAAGATAACTTCATCGCCCAAAAATTTGCGCGAACCGTTTTGAAGACCAACAACGTCGACAGCGCGCACAACTTCATCGATGATTTGACGAAGCACATCGCTGAGCGTTGGGACATCGAACACACGAAGCGGTCGATATGGGACATCGAAAACGCCAATTCGGTCATGGTCGTGTCTGGAAACCCGACCGAGGACCAGAACGTGCTTGCGGTGCCGGTGAAACGAGCCGCCAAGCGTGGCGCCAAGATCGTAGTCATCGATCAACGGGAGACCGAGCTCACGCGGTACGCCGACGTGTGGCTCCGACCGAGGATCGGCACGGCACACATGGCCGTTATGGGTATCGTTCGATCCGTCTTCGATGCAACTTTGGAACAGGTCGACTTCATTCGTGAAAACGTCAAGAACAGCGAGGATTTCAAATCTTCGCTCTGGGATTACGATCTGGGTCGGATAGCCCGTTACTGCGACATTCCCGTTGAAGACTTTGCGGAAGCCGCTTCTGCACTCGCGAGCCACCGGGAGATGGCCGTGTTGCTCGGCGCCGACACGGTGCCGAGGATTAGATACGACGCGCTGGTCGACGCGGTCATGAATCTGCGCTTGCTCAACGGCACTGCGGATGGTCCCGGACAAGGCGTTTACCCGCTCTATTTCGGAGCAAACACGCGCGGGTCTGAACAAGTTGGATGCAGACCGCTATCCGGAAAGTCGCATCTGGCACGCACCTTGAGTGAAGCATGGGGCGTGAAATTCCCGGATGCGGAACCCAAAGGCGTTCGTGAAATATTCGAAGAGATGCGCAACGGCAAGATCAAAGCCGCGATCGTGGTGGCCGATGGTCTGAATCACACCGCCCGGCAGTTGGGAGACGTACAAGCAGCTTTAGGAGCGCTCGAAACTCTAGTAGTCTCCTCCGTGTTCGACAACGAGATAACCGCAAAAGCCGATATCGTGTTCCCAGCCGCGCCGTTCTCGGAGCAGACATCTACGGTGACGAATCTGGAGTCACGGGTCCAACTCGTCCGTCAGGCAAGTGAACCTCGATTCGAAGAGATCGCGGGTTGGGAATTCTTCGTCGGGCTGGCGAAAGCGATCGGGGCATCCGGTTTCGATTACGCCTCGGCAAGTGAAGTTTTCGACGCGGTATGCGCCACGATTCCTGAGTATTCAGGTCTGAGCCACGATGCATTAGCCCATAGCGGCAAGATCGCGAGCTCACCAGATGCCGGCTCCGTTGAACCAACATTTGAGATCAACAAACCTGATTTCACCGCTTACGCCGCTAACGGCATGTACTACGCGCCGGGACGTGTACTACACCAACCCGACCGCGAGACTACATTGTCGGAACGCAACTACTTGAACGTAATCGATCGCGTCGAGGTGATCGAAATACATGAAGATGACGCCGCATCGCTCGGCGTTACGGACGGCGATTCGTTGCTGATCAAGGACTACAACGGCCAGACCGTTGCCCAAGGCGTTGCAAACATCACCGAGACAATGCGCGGCATCGTGAGCAGCACGACGCTGTTTGCAGAATTGGCGACGTACATGGAAGATTGCGAACATCCGGATCCTTCGCCAACGGTCCCCGGTCTCGACGTTCGATCAGTTACAGTTGAGGTCGTAGCTAAAGCGGCGGCACCAGAGTTGGCGCACGTCTGACACCTTTGCCGGCAATCGCTGTGAAAGGTTGAATTGTCTAACAAAGGTATTAGAATCTCATTAATGCGACCATCCGTTCACAGCGGTTGCGCGGAGTTGCGGCGGGCAACGAATTAACGTACAAACGGAGTTCAATAATGGCACATCCCATTGATGTCAACGAAGCCGATTTCCAATCTGAAGTGCTATCTTCCGATATCCCAGTACTTGTGGACTTTTGGGCCGAATGGTGCGGACCGTGCAAGATGGTCGCGCCGGTCGTCGAACAGCTGGCAAACGATTATGAAGGTGTCGTCAAGTTCGCGAAGGTTGACGTCGACCAAAACCCCGGATTGTCAGGCACGTACGGAGTGCGAAGCATCCCGACGCTGTTGATCTTCAGAGGTGGCAATCCAGTGGAGCAGATAGTCGGCGCAGTGCCTGAGAGCGTCTTGAAAGACAAGCTTCAAGGCGTACTGCAAATGACTGCTTGATCTTTCGCATCCCAAAGCATCTGCTTTCCGAAAGGACGGTTCAATGAACCGTCCTTTTCGTTTGTTATGAGGCTCGAGTACACGATTTCGAAACTTCTTCGCTTTAGTATCGTGATAAGACAACCGCGTGGGAGTGGATGGGTCCCGGTGGGCTTCACGGACTTCAAATCCGCTGGCGTGCATCCTTCGATGTGCGCGGAGGGTTCGACTCCCTTGCACTCCCGCCACGCAATGTTCGGTTTTGGCGCTGCGACTCGGAACCAAAGCCCGTAGCGGAAGTTGTCGGCGAATTGAGGAGCGAAAAATGCGATATGCAACGCTAGGGGATACCGGAATCGAAGTGTCCCGAATGGCACTCGGATGCTGGCCGTTCGCAGGCGGAAGAGTGTGGGGTCCGCAAGACGACAACGACTCGATCGCCGCGGTGCACGCGTCCCTCGACGCCGGAGTCAACTTCTTCGACACGGCTGAGGGTTATTCCGACGATTCCAACTCTGAAGAGGTCCTCGGGCGCGCTCTTGTAGGGCGGCGCGGCGACGCGGTGATCGCTACCAAGATCGGCAATACGAACCTCCACCCGTCCTTCGTCGCCGAACACTGCGAAGCCAGCCTCGATCGTCTACAGACCGACTACATCGACCTCTACCAGATTCACTGGCCGAACCACGACGTTCCGATCGAGGACACGATGGCCGAGCTGCTCAAGCTTCAAGACAGCGGCAAGGTGCGAGCACTAGGTGTCTGCAACTTCGCTGTCCGCGACCTCACTGACATTCTCGATTGCGGCGCCATTGTCACCAACCAGCTTCCATACAACCTGCTATGGCGGGCATTGGAGTTCGCAATCAAACCGGCATGCGTCGCCAACAACGTAGGGGTCATCTGCTACAGCCCCTTGCAGCAAGGTATGTTGACAGGGCGCTACGCTTCAGCGGATGATGTGCCGCCAGGTTTGTCGCGGTCCCGTCACTTCAACAAGAACCGCGAGCAGGCGAATCACGGGGAAGAGGGTTGTGAAGAAGAGACGTTTGCGACGATCGCTTCGGTAGTGAAAATCGCCGAGGAGGTCGGCGAGCACCCGGCGAAGATTTCGTTGGCTTGGCTGTTGGCCCAAAAGGGTGTCACGAGCCTATTGGTCGGGGCGCGCAATCCCGATGAAGTGGCGCTCAACGCACCGACGTTCGATTACGACTTGCCTTCCGATGTTGCCGACACGCTGTCCGACGCAACGGATGAACTCAAGCAGATCCTAGGTGAAAACGCGGACTTCTGGCAGTCGCCAGGGCGAATGCGCTGATGACGCGTTTCCAATTCAACGTCCAGCGACCCAACTCCGCCAACCATCGGCGCTGGTTCGAAGTGGATATTTACGTCCGTAAACTGCCACAATGTATTAGTAGGGATTGATGCAGTCGTACTAGACCGATTTCCATCTGTCCGTTCCACCCGAAAAAACCGAATGATCGATAAAACTCGAACGACACCTGAGAACGGCACGTCGGATGCCCTGTTCGAGGTGTTCGGCGGCATAAACGAAGGGTATGCCGCCAGCATTTTGGATGGTGATTCCGTGGCGATCGCGTCGAACGGATCGGACGGGTTCGGGTCCGACCTCGAATACGACGGTCTTTTGATGGATCCCGATTTCTTGGATCGGGAGATCGTCATCACCAACGGCCGACCCGCAGCGCCAACCGAAACGGAGGAAGGGTCAACAGAAACCGCGGATCAACCAGTTTCGACGAATGGGGTGATAATTGTCGCCCCAACGGCAGAGGTTTCGATCGACCAGATCGTTCGCGTCGAGCGCCTGATCAGCGCTATCGGTGAAGACGGCCACCAAGCCGCCGACATCGACCCGCTGAAGATGCTACCGAGGACCGAGGAGCATCTGAGCCCTGAACGCTTCGGAGTGCTGCCGGAGACCCTCACAGCATCGACACACCTTCTAGCCGAAGCCCACGACGAGATGCGACCGTGGCTCGCGAAACCGACGATAGGTGATGCCATTGCAGAGTTGAAGTCCTACTACTGCGACACCATCGGGTACGAGTTCGACCATATCCACAGCGTCGAAGAGCGAACCTGGCTGCAGGACCAGGTCGAAAACCAATCGGCCATGCAGTTCATGACCGACGCGCAAAAACGGCATCTACTTGAACTTTTGACCAAGGTCGAGGGCTTCGAAAAATACCTCCACGCCACATTCCCCGGAAAACGATGGTACGGATTAGAGGGTCTAGACGCGTTAATCCCACTCATAGATCAGATAATCCTGCAGTCGGCCTTCAACGTCAAGCAAATCGTGATGGGCATGCCGCACCGCGGTCGATTAAACACGTTGGCGCATCTACTTGAACAGCCCTACGAATCGTTGCTGACGGCATTCTTGGAAGGTCGGTTCGCTCACCTGGCGGCGATGGAAGCCGCCGGTTGGATGACCGATGTCAAGTACCACCTCGGTTACCGAGCCGACGTCGATGTGGATCACGACGGATCAACCGACATCATGCTGCGTCTGCTTCCGAACCCCAGCCATTTGGAGATGGTCGACTCGGTTGTGTTGGGCGCGGTCAGAGCCACGCAAGACGAAGCAGCTGACGGTGCCGATCCGCATCTCGAAGCGATGGCATTGCTCATCCACGGCGACGCTGCATTTGCAGGCCAAGGCGTTGTCGCAGAATCCCTGAACTTGGTGAACCTCGAAGGATATTCGGTTGGTGGCGCAATCCACGTGATCGCCAACAACCAGTTGGGATTCACGACCGAACCGAACGAAGGATATTCGGGACAATACTGCTCCGACATCGCACGCGGATACGAGATCCCGGTCGTTCATGTCAACGCGGATGACCTTGAAGCATGCTCCCTCGTCGCCAAGATGGCGGTTTCTTACCGGTTGAAGTTCCGCAAAGAGTTCGTCATCGATCTGATCGGCTACCGTCGTCACGGTCACAACGAGAACGATGAGCCGCGATTCACGCAACCGATCACCTACGGCAAGCTCGAGCAGCATCCGACATTGCGTGAGAAGTGGGCGAGTCGATTGGTCGCGGAAGAAGTCGTTTCTCAGCAGGAAGTCGACGAATTGGTTGCAGCCACGTTCGATGCGTTGAGCGCCGCCATGAAGGCCGTAGATGGGTCCGGTCGAGGATCCAAACGCCAAGAACCCGCAGATCTGGGTCTGACCCCCGAACCGATGCAAGGGATGGAGTACCCCGAGACATCCATAGATGAACAACGTCTCATCAAGCTGAATGTCCAGATCACCTCGCTACCGGTCGATTTCAAGGTGCATCCCACCGTCGCAAGATCGTTTGGCCGAAGAGCCCAAGCGATGGATGACGAGGGGCACAACGTCGATTGGGCTCACGCCGAGGCGTTGGCACTCGGATCGGTGCTGCAAGACGGCATCGCCGTGCGACTCACCGGACAAGACTGCGCACGCGGCACGTTCAGCCAGCGACATGCAGTCATTTGGGACCAAAACACCGGGCGTCAACACTCGCCATTGAAGCGAGTCGAAGGCGCCAAGTTCTCGATATTCAACAGCCCCTTGTCGGAAGCCGGGCCAGTCGGATTCGAGCATGGCTACAGTGTCTTTTCCGAAGCGAGCTTCGTGCTATGGGAAGCACAGTTCGGCGACTTCGTCAACAACGCACAAGCCGTGATCGACGAGATGATCGTCTCGGCGAAAGAGAAGTGGGGCCAAGACTCCAACCTCGTCCTGCTGTTGCCGCACGGTTACGAAGGTCAAGGCCCGAACCACTCCCACGCGCACCTTGAACGTTTCTTGGACCTCGCGTCAAGCGGAAACATGCGAATCGCAAATCCAACCACCGCCGCACAGTACTTCCACCTCCTGCGAACACAAGCCGCATCGCTGAGCGAACCGGAAAGGTCGAGACCGTTGGTCGTCATGACGCCGAAGAGCCTTCTGCGACATCCATTGGCGGCAAGTTCGATAAACGAATTCACCTCCGGCAAGTTCCGACCGATCCGCAAGTTCTCACTATCGAAGTCCGGCCCGGACAAGGTGAAAAGAGTTGTCCTATGCAGCGGCAAGGTCTTCGTTGATTTGGCGACCCACCCGAAGATCAGCACCGTGGACGACATCGGTTTGATCGTGATCGAGGAGCTGTACCCCTTCCCAGAGGAACTCATCTCAGATGCCTTCGAATCGTTTTCCAACTACGAGGATGTCGTGTGGCTGCAAGAAGAACCTCGAAACCGCGGAGCATGGGATTTCGTCAGAACACCGGTCACCTCGATCGTGAGATCGGGCATAAGGTATATTGGACGACCTCGCAGCCCGAGCCCAGCGTCGGGATCGAACTGGCTCCATCGTCGGCAACAAGATCGGTTGATCCACATCGCACTCAAGCTGGACCACGACGATTGAAGCAGTATGACCTCATCGATGAAGAAGCGAATTCGACACGGCAAGTCAAATAGGACGGACCAGTAGATGGAAGAAATAGTCGCACCCGATTTTGGCGAATCGGTCTTCGAAGCCTCGGTCGGCCAATGGTTCAAATCCACCGGCGACACAGTCGAGGTCGGAGAACCGATCGTTGAGCTACACACCGACAAAGCCGTTCAAGAATTAAACGCGGTGCAGAGCGGTGTCATCGGAACACTGCTGAAGCAAGTCGATGACGTAGTCCGACCAGGCGATGCCTTGTGCGAATTCCAATCGACAGGTTCACAACCATCGGCAGCTTTGGACGAAGAACCTGTCGACGAAGTTGCGACGCAAGAGGTTGTGATAACTGAGATTGACGTGGCAGACGAGCCTGTTGCGGATGACGCGCCAGACGCCGAAGTCGTTTCAGATGATGCCGACGAAGACGACAACGGATATGTAGAGATCCAGTTCGGACCGTTTGTCGAGATGCCGTCGACGCCGGAGCCAACCGAAGCGGAAGAGCCGCTTCAATCAGAACCGTCCCTAACGACCGATATTCAGATGGAAGCCCAAGTGGCTGCCGAAAGGGAAAGAGCGGCAGCGGATCAGTCTGAAGTCGATTCCCAAATCGCCGAGTTGCGTCAGATCGTCGACGACAAACCGGTGCGACGCGAACGGCTGTCTCGACGACGACTGACGACGGCTCGTCGTATGTCGCAAGTGCAAGCCGAAGCGGTGATGACGACCACCTACAACGAGGTCGACATGCACGAGGTGATCCGCATCCGGCGCGACTTCGGCCCTCAGTTCTTGGAGACGAATGGCGTGAAACTCGGCTTCATGTCGTTTTTCGTCAAAGGTGTACTTAACGGTTTGAAAGCGTTCCCGATATTGAACTCCGAGTTGGACGGCAATGAACTCGTCTACAAGGAGTATTACGAAATCGGCGTCGCAGTTGCCAGCGACCACGGCTTAGTCGTGCCCGTGATCCGAGCCGCGGACAACAAATCATTCGCAGAGATCGAGACCGAAATCCGCGGTTTTACCGACAAAGCCCGCACCGGATCATTTGCCTTGGAAGATCTGGTTGGCGGCACGTTCACCATCACCAACGGTGGCGTGTTCGGATCGATGATGTCAACCCCGATACTGAACCCGCCGCAAGTCGGCATCTTGGGGATGCACAACATCGTCGACCGCGCAGTCGTAGTCAATGGCGAAGTAACGATACGCCCGATGATGTACCTCGCGGTGACGTATGACCACCGCGTTGTCGAAGGCGCTCCCGCCGTGCAATTCCTGATGCGCATCAAGGAATCGCTCGAATCGGCAGAGCTTCTCATGCTCGCCAACTGATCAGCTGCCCTAGAATTAGCCGTCTTAGAAGCTGAAGTTGGCCTCCGCCTTATCCGCGATGTAGTTGCCGATGACCAGCGACGACGTCGCGCCGGGAGACGGAGCGTTTAGAACGTGGACGGCGGTCGCGCTCTCGTCGATGCGGAAATCGTCCAGCAGCGTGCCGTCGCTGTGGACCGCCTGCGCCCTCACACCCGAACCTCCGGGCGCCAAGTCCGACTTCTTCAATGAAGGCATCAACTTCTGCAGGCTCTTGAGGAACACACCTTTGCGCAGCGAGCGGTTCATCTCCCAGAGGCCGACCTTCCAGCTCTGCATCGACATCTTCCAGAAACCCGGGAAGGCAACGGTTCGTCCGAAATCCGAGAACGAAAAGTCGCGTTTGCGATAACCCTCTCGCTTGAGCGCCAACACCGCGTTGGGCCCCGCTTCGACCCAGCCCTTCATCGTCTGCGTCAGATGCACACCGAGGAACGGAAACGCCGGGTCCGGCACTGGATATATCAAACCCTTAACCATGTGTTCGCTAGATTTCGCCAGCGTGTAGTACTCGCCTCGGAACGGAATGATGCGAAGACCCGGGTTCACTCCGCTCATCGCCGCTATGAGATCCGAGTGCAGACCCGCGCAGTTCACCAGGAACTTGGTTTCGATCTCCCCGGACGTCGTCTCCAGGGTGTAGTTGGTCCCATCCGATCTCTGGACGCCGTTGCTGATGTTCTTGACTTCCGAATTGAACCTGATTTCGCCGCCTAGCGACTGAACTTTTTCGCGATAAACATCGGCCACTTTCCGGTAGTCGACGATCCCCGTCTTGGGCGCGTACAGCGCCTTGGTGCCTTCGACGAACGGCTCGATCTCGCCCATCTCTTCGCGGTCGACGAGCCGGAGTCCTTCGACCGCGTTGTTGGTGCCGCGCTCGAATAGGTCGTCGAGCCGCGCTTCCTCAGCGGGATTGGTCGCCACGATCAGCTTGCCGCACGTCCAGACGGGAATCTCGTTATCGAGGCAGAACTCGGTCATCGTCGCGCGACCCTCGACGCAGAACTGTGCCTTGAACGATCCTGGTTTGTAGTAGATCCCAGAGTGGATGACGCCGCTGTTGTGGCCGGACTGCTGAGAAGCTGGCGCGTCGGCCTTTTCGACAATCGTCAGCTTCAATCCTGGTCGGCGCTGCAGCAACTCCATCGCCGTTGACAACCCGATTAGCCCCGCCCCGACCACGGTTACATCTTGCCGACCGTTTCTCAATTGTCACGCCTCGCTATAGGACATTGACGGCGCCGTCCGCGACATGCCAAATCGAACGCAAATTCGAATGTCAACGCGCCGTAACATTATCCCGATTTTAGCAGTGGGCGAAGCGCCGCCTTCTCGCTTCCGCGTTTTATGCTGAATAGGTCATGGCCAAACAAAACGCCAACCTAGGAAACGCCAACCCCAAACGCCAGCGAATCGCCGATGAATCACCCCCCAAGGTAAACCTGTTCGTCACCTGCCTCGTCGATCAATTCGCCCCGAACGTCGGCATGAGTGTGGTCAACATCTTGGAAGCGCGCAGTATCGAGGTCCACTTCCCTCCCGACCAGACGTGTTGCGGTCAACCAGCGTTCAACAGCGGGTTCCGAAACGACGCCCGGCCGGTGGCGTCGCGGTTCTTGGACATCTTCGAGGAAACCGAAGGGCCGATCGTTTGCCCGTCGGGCTCGTGCGTGGCGATGGTCAGGAACTTCTACCAGGACCTCTTCCGTGGACATCCAAATGAGTTGGCTCGCGCGGAGCGATTATCCGAGCGGATCTACGAATTCACGGAGTTCATCGTCGACGTGTTGGGTATCGAAGATTTGGACGTACACTCCGATATCGATGCCACGTACCACCGTTGTTGCCATTTGATGCGAGAAATCCACGTCGACAAGCAGCCTGTTTCGCTTTTGGAGAACGTCGATGGATTGACGCTGAAACCGATGGAGCGCGACGAGGTGTGCTGCGGTTTTGGCGGCGCATTCTCGGTAAAGATGTCCGACGTCTCCACCGCGATGCTGAACGAAAAGCTGGACAACGTCGTCGCGACAGGTGCATCGACTCTGATCGCGGGCGACACCGGCTGCATCATGCACATGCAGGGCGGACTGCGAAGACGCGGCGAGGATATTCAAGTCGTTCACATCGCCGAATTGCTTGACGCTGGCTCAGAGTTGAATCGAGCCGCGAAGTCGTGAAATCGACCACGAAAGATTTCAGGAGTGCGGCTTCCCGGGCGCTGGCAGATGTCAGGCTCCAACAGGCGCACGAAGTCGTCTACAACGGCTTCCATAAGGCACGACTTTCAGCCGCTGGCGATACCGAGCATTGGGAAGCGCAACGCACCCTCGGCAAGGCCATCAAAGACCACACGATCGCCAATCTCGACTACTACCTCGACATGCTCGCCACCAACGTGGAAAAGAACGGCGGTCACGTCTATTTCGCGAGCGATGCCGCCGATGCGAACGCATACGTTCGCGGAATAGCGGCTAAGAACAACGTCTCGACGGTGATCAAAAGCAAGTCTATGGTCTCCGAAGAGATGGGACTAAACCATGTCCTGGAAGCCGATGGAATCGAAGTGGTCGAGACCGACTTGGGCGAGTACATCGTCCAGTTGGCAGGCGAAGTGCCGTACCACATCATCGCTCCGGCCATACACAAGACGAAGGCTCAGGTCGCCGACCTCTTGGCTGAAGAGTCGAAATCGGAACGTCGGGAAACCGCCGAGCAGCTGACTCGTCAGGCGCGAGAGATGTTGCGTGAAGTGTTCCAACGTGCTGACATGTCAGTCACCGGCGCCAACTTCGCCGTCGCCGAAACGGGTTCAATCGTTCTCGTTACCAACGAAGGCAACGGACGGATGGCAACATCGATGCCACGCATTCACGTCGCAGTGATGGGCATGGAAAAGCTAGTGCCATCCGCCGCCGACCTCAGCGCGATGTTGAGGATACTCATCCGATCCGCGACTGGTCAACGCATCACCTCGTACGTCACGATGGTCAACGGGCCACGTGCAGATGACGAAGAGGACGGTCCTGAAGAGTTTCATTTGGTGATCATGAACAACGGCCGAGACCGGTTGTTACGTGATGAGACGCTGCGAGAATCCCTGAACTGCATCCGTTGTGGTGCCTGCATGAACTCATGCCCCGTGTATCGAAAGGTGGGCGGACACTCGTACGGATGGGTGTACCCGGGGCCCATCGGATCGATCGTGTCGCCAGTGCTGACCGGGTTGAAAGATGGTGCCAAACTACCCGCGGCTTCGTCGCTATGCGGCGCGTGCCACGAAGTTTGCCCCGTCAAGATAAACATCCCGCGCATGTTGCTCGAACTCCGTTCTCAGACCGCGCAGGGTGAACCTGACCCGCAGCAACGGGCGTCAGGAATCGGTGAGCGCATAACGTGGAAGGCGTGGCGCCAAGGTATGATGAGCCGATCACGGTTCGAAGCCGGATCGAGCGTCGGCAAGATGATTACCGCACCGTTTAAGCGGGACGGTTGGCTCAAGAAGGTGCCGCCGCCAATTTCCGGTTGGACCGACAGCAGGGACTTCCCGGCGCCCCCTGCCAAGACGTTCGGAAAGATGTTCGCTGAACGCATCCGGGCCAAAAACGGACGATGAGATCGTCAGTCTAGCAATCGAGAGGAAGACATGAAAGAAGACAATTCGGCCGAGTTCACTGAACAAGTACCCAGCATCCCCAGGTACATCATCGGCATATTCGTTGGGGTCGTCTCTTTGCTTCTCGGAGCATTCTTCCTCACAGAACCGACCTGGTTGAGGATCCTCGTCACGGTCCTCGGCGTGATCCAATTGATCATCTCGGGATTCCATACTCGTCAGGTAATTCAGTACCTTGGTTCAAAGTGAATCCAGAGCAGTAATTCGACCATGGACCGCCACGAATTCTTATCAAACGTCAGCGCCGCATTAGGCCGCACGCGGCCACCAACCGACGTCGGCACGTCGCCCGTGCGCTACCCTGATCTGTCAGAGGCTCAGATTGCCGCAGAACAGACGCGTAATGATGTCGCCGCACGATCCACCGAGCTACTCGACGAAGCAGCTGTAGCGTTGGCGACCGCGGGATGGAACGTGCATCGTGCAGAGACTATCGAGGACGTCGGCGACATGATCGCCGGGATCTGCCGCGACATCGGTGCCGAACAGGCATTACGCTCGGGTCACGAGGTGTTGGACGAAGCCCTTATCGATCCCGCTTTGAAACGAGCAGGCGTCGAACTCCGTGATATGACGCTCAACGACGAGATGTCAGATGAAGAACGCGACGCATCAAGGTCGGCTCACCGCGAGGAAGTGTTCCGAACCAATGTGGGCATCACCGGCGGAGATTACGTCATCGCCGAAACGGGGACATTAGTCATCCATCCGAAGAAGGGCGTGTCGAGGCTCACCTCGCTTGCACCACCAGTCCACATCGCAGTGATCAAGCGCGGACAAGTGTTGCCATCACTGGATGAGCTATTCCTCCTCGAACACGTCGATCTCAACAGCGGCGAACGGCACGCGGCCATGAACCTCATATCTGGTCCATCGCGCACCGGCGACATCGAAGCCACAATCGTGCACGGCATCCACGGCCCGGTCGAGACACACGTCGTTTTGGTCGGTTAGACGAGTTACTCTCGGACGTTTACGCTCAACGCCCGACAGACTTGCTCAGTCGCGTCGGCCACCAACTCCGCGGTTCCCGACATCGCATCTTCGAGCGTCATGCAGTGATCCAAGATGCTGAACGCGGCGTCGATGCCATGATCGTGAATCTGCTCGAAACCGTCGCCCAGACTGCCTGATATCGCCACGGTCGGGATGCCGCGCGCCTTGGCGCGTTGCGCGACCGCCACCGGTGCTTTATTGAATACGGTTGAGCGGTCTGTCTGTCCTTCGCCGACGATCACCAGCGACGCGCCTTCGAGTCTGGCATCAAGATCCAACGCATCAATCACGATGTCCGCCCCGGGACGCAGTTGAGCGCCGGTGAATGCCATCAAGCCAGCACCGAGACCGCCAGCAGCGCCCGCGCCCGGCACCTCCATCACATCCCGACCTAGGTCGCGTTGCAAAAGTTTGCCGTAGTGGTGCAACGCGTCATCGAGGTACGCGACAGTTTCAGCATCCGCACCCTTCTGCGGGCCGAAGATCTCCGACGCACCAGTTTCGCCGCACAACTGGTTATTCACGTCGCACGCAACATCTATCTTCGTGTCCGCGAGGCGCGAGTCCAATCCCGAGACATCGATGCGCCCCAAGTTCGCGAGTGCTCCACCGCCTCTGACAAGTTCGGTGCCGTCCGCGTCCAACAGATTGGCTCCCAAGGCCTGCGCCATGCCCGCGCCGCCATCATTCGTCGCGCTGCCGCCGATGCCGATTATCAGATGCCGGTAGCCCGCATCTAGCGCGAGCGACATCAGCTGACCAACACCGCACGTCGTGGTGACCAGAGGGTCCCGTTCTTCGGGCTTCAAGAGCGCGAGTCCTGACGATCGTGCCATCTCGATTACCGCAGTCCGACCATCTCCCAACGCTCCCCAAACGGCTTCGATAGGCCGCCCCAACGGATCGTCGACGGTGGCCGTCATCACCTTGCCATCAGATGCGTCGACCAGCGATTGCAACGTGCCATCACCGCCATCAGCGACAGGCACCAGCAACGTCTCCGCGTCGGGCCAGACCCGCGACACGCCTTCCCGCATCGCTTGCGCGATCTCAATTCCTCGCAGGCTCTCTTTGAACTCCTGAGGTGCGATTACGATCTTCATGTGTGTCTTGACCGATCCTCTGCTTGTCAGATACTGACGATCCGCGGCGGTACGCGGTGCGATTCTTGGTAGACGATTTCGATGACCTCGTCGACTGCCGCTTCTAGCTCGCCTTCATGATTCACCACCTGTCGATCAAATGCTTCGGACTGGCCAATCTCGTCAGTCGCCGCGGCAAGCCGAGTGACGATGTCCGTTTCGCTGTTGACACCGCGCCGTTCGAGCCTCCGTTGCAACACATCCAAGTTCGGCGGGTGGACAAAAATCATGAACGCTTCGGGCGCGAGCTCTTTGATCCTCAACGCCCCTTGAACATCGACCCGGATGATCACGTGCTTACCCTGCGACAATGCATCACGCACCTGCCGCTTCGGAACTCCGTAGTAGTTGCCGAAGACCCGCGCCCATTCCAACAACTCATCATCCTCAATCGCTTGCTGGAATTCGGCAACCGACAAGAAGTGGTGGTTTATACCTTCTCGTTCTCCCGGCCGCGGGTCACGCGTAGTCGCAGTCACGGTGAAGTGGTAGTCGAGTCCGCGACCAGCCATGCCTTCGATCAACACATCCTTGCCGACGCCGGAAGGGCCGGATATGACGATTACGAGCGGATTGAAATCGTCAGATTTCGCCGACCGACCCCTGTCAGTCAACGATGCCGCCCAAAGATCGGAGTTCGTCCCAGAACTCGGGATACGAGATGCTCGCACAGTCCGCGTCCACAATAGTGATCGGGTCGTCGGCCACCATTCCCGCGATCCCCAAAGCCATCGCTATCCGGTGGTCGTCCTGACTCTGGAACGTGCCGCCCGCGATCCGGCCTGAACCCACGATCGCCATGCCATCGTCGCGCGCTTCCGCTTCGACGCCAGCCGCAACCAGCCAATCCACCGTCGCGCTGATGCGGTCTGTCTCCTTGACCCGCAATTCGGCAGCGTCACGGATTACGGTCTCTTCCTCCGCCATCGCGGCCGCGACTGCAATGATCGGGACCTCGTCCATCAGCAGTGGCATGATGCTGCCCGCCAACTCCGTACCGCGCAAGTTGCTCGAAGTTGCTACGATGTCCGCAACAGGCTCGCCGGCGACGTCGCGCTCGTTGACGAGCTCAATGTTCCCGCCCATGTCTTGCAACGCCGTGATCACCCCCGCACGAGTCGGGTTGATGCCCACGTTTTTGATCACGACTTCCGAGTTCGGATGGATCAATCCGGCGACGATCCAGAAGGCTGCGCTAGAAATGTCCCCGGGAACGTCGACATCGACGCAATTGATATCGGATCGGCCGACAGCGACATCTAAACCATCGACGTTGATGTCCGCTCCCATGGCTGACAACATTCGTTCCGTGTGGTCGCGCGAAGCAGCAGGTTGCGAAATGGTGGTCTTCCCTTCAGCGCGCAACCCGGCGAGCAAGATCGCCGATTTGAGTTGAGCACTGGCAACCGGCAGATCGTATTTGATGCCACTCAGATTCCCGCCGTCAAACTCGAGCGGCGCTAACGTGTTGTTTTCGCGGCCTCGGATCACCGCGCCCATCATCGAGAGCGGTTTGATGATGCGTCCCATCGGCCTCGACTGCAACGAGCTATCGCCGGTCATCGTCGCCTTGAATTCGCGGCCCGCGAGGATGCCCGACATCAAGCGCATCGTTGTGCCGCTGTTCCTAGCATCCAAGACGTCTTCGGCTTCGCGCAATCCGTTCGTCCCCGCGCCATATACAACTAACGTGTCGCCCCAACCGTCTGACGCCGCGGCGCGTTCGATGTTGACGCCCAACGCGCGCATGATCCCCATCGTCGAGGTGCAGTCGTCACCCGGTGAGAAATTCTGGATTGTCGCTTGCCCGCCGGCGATAGAGTTCAGCATCACCGCTCGATGAGATACCGATTTGTCGCCGGGCGCAACGATCTCTCCGGCCAACCTGCGAGGCCGACTAACCGTTAAATCCATGTTCAAACAGCCTTCTGCACATTCCCATGCAGTTAATCGTCACAGTTTGCGACGGTCGTACTTGGTCGGGTCGTCCTTGTCACGAGACCCGCGGAATGCCTTCATTATGAAACCACCCATCAGCATCGAAGCAGTTGCCTCTCCGCTGCTTGGCAGCCGCTCAGCTTCTTGATGGCTCGTTGGCGGCGACGGTTGAATGCCGAGGTCCAAACGCAGTCGATTCTCCCAAGCGTTGACCAGCATGTCTGCCAGCGGGCCATTCGGGTCTTCAACCTCTTCATCGTTTTCCAGCACGCGTTTGATGCCGGCAATCTTCAGATTGATCTGATCGAGCCAGTAGATCAGCATGTCGCGGTTGGTCGACGCCATGCCGTTGACCCAAGCCGGATCGTTGGCCATCGGTTGGCTCAGCGACACGAAGTCTTTGCCGACGAACTTGCTGATTTCGTGCCATGAGGGAGAATCGGCGGCGGCGTTAAGGGCGGCGGCGGCGACGAACGCAGGAACACCCTCGACCGCGGCTGCGAAACTGTCATGCTCCTCAGCGTCCATGAACAGCGGCCGCGCACCGAGATCGGTACAGATCGCTTGGACATCACGGACCGCCGAAGGTCGGCTCCTAGGATGCGGGATGATCGCATACGGAGCATGAGTGAATAGATACGGGGAAGGCTCGTCGCGTCCCGTGGCGTCCGCCTTCACCAAAGGGTGACCACCTACGAACGACGCATGCTGCGGCAGTATGTCCTCTGCCCACTTGAGTATCGAACGCTTCGTGCTGCACGTGTCCGTAATCGTTACATTGTCGGAGATGTATGGCGCGATGTTTTCCAAGATCTCGTAGGCACGCGTCACCGGCAGCGAGATAATCACCACGTCGGCATCGCGAACGGCAACGTCGAGGTTCCATTCCGCGCTGTCGACCGCGCCGATCTTCTCCGCACGTGCGTGGATGTCCTGATCCGGATCGTACCCAACGACACGATATTTCTTGGCGTGCTCGGTGCGCAAGCCGAGACCGATGGACGCGCCGATCTGTCCGACGCCGAGTAGGGTTACCTGTTTCATGATCGTCTTTCAGCCTATCGCATTGGAGCGCATCTTTGATTGCGCTTTCTAGTTCGTGATTTCAACCTTAATTCCGCAACTCGTCATCTTCGTCCGAATTCCGGGTTCGCAGAAACTCATCGAGTTCGTCGATCAACGCCGTCGGCTCTGGGTCGTCAGCGACTTCTAACTCAGAGTCGTACCGCTCCTCAAGCGTCTGAACGTATTCGACAGCCTTCGGCGTGTTTCGCAGGGCGTAATCGACCCGCGTCGTGAAATCCTCAGCCTCTCGCTCGAGATCCGAAGTCCCGACAGGCAAGTTGGCGAACCGTTGGATCTCTTCCACGATCGCCAGTGTGATAGCCGGGTTCTGCGCCCCTTGGAGGTAACGCGGGGCATGCCCCCAGATGGAGGCCGACACTATGCCGTGCCGGGCGAACGCGTCCATGGTGGCGGAGGTCATGCCCGAAGGTCCTTCGTAGTTTGGGCGGGCATAGTCGACATGTTCATAACGAGGCCCGAGATTGTCGTGAACCGTCGTGCTCATAACCACCGCCGAGCGAGTATGGGGCACTTCGTCCAACAGGGCCCCCACGGTAACCAGCATTTCCACGTTCATCGCATTTGCGACGTCAGCGACGAGCGACGTGTACGTCCGCCACTTGAGATGAGGTTCTGTCCCGATGAAGAAAACCACATCTGGCAAATCGTCGCCGTCAGATTTCAAATAGAAGAACTCGTTCTTGGGCCAAATCAAACGCCGGCCACCATCGGTTGCGTTCTCGACGACCGGCCGCTCTTCAGTGAAGATGTAGAACTCTTCGGCGTCGATTTCAGCGAACTTTTTGGTATCAAGCTCCTGCGTGAGATGATGGAGGGCACGTGTAGCCGATTCCCCAGCATCCGACCAGCCAGACCACGCAGCGATCATCAGCGCGTTGTTCAGGTCGGGCTGCTCAGCGATCAACAACTGGTCGCTCAAAATGTTCGCTCCATCGAGTTGAGTGAGGATTGCGGCTTCAAAGTTGGTGCGAGTCTAGCATTCGCCGGATTTGAATTAACAATTGCCGTCCGGTAAGCCAACTGTTGCACATTTCTTTAGGAAGCAGTGGAGCCAACGGTGGGGATCGAACCCACGACCTGCAGTTTACGAAACTGCTGCTCTACCACTGAGCTACGTTGGCAACAATGAGGGCGCGGAGCATCGGCACTTCGCAGATTCAATGTTAATTCAGGCGCTCCGCTAAACCCCGATCCGTTCGTCGTCTGGGATCGTTCGTCGCTCCGCCTCGACCTCATCGAACCAAGTCTCGATATCGTTGAGCAGCTTGGCCCCGCGCTGCGGATGTTCGTCCCATAGATCGTGCCCTTCCAGCGGATCATCAGCGATGTTGTACAGCTCCGGACGCCGCGGCTCATCGATGACACGATTCGGTTCCGGCCAGTCGAATATACGCGGCACTCGGTCCGGTTCGTACTTGTACAAGATGTCCATCAACACGTACTCGTCAGCCAATCTCTGATCTTCTAGCGTCGCGGGTCGCAACGGGAGAGCAGGGCGTACCAGTTTCCAATCGCCATCTCGGACGGCTGCGTTGCTGATTCCGATCGGCGAGTATCCGCTGAATTGCCAGAAACGTTTCGGCGCAGTAGGAGGAACCTCGCCCCTCAACTGCCGCAGCACCGAATCGCCGTCAAGCGGTCGCATCCCATCTACCGGGTCCGCGTCTGCCATATCCATGAATGTCGGCAGCCAGTCAATGAACTGCACGAGTTGGTGATTTTCGGTTCCGCTCTCCAATCCATTAGGCCACCGGAGAATCATCGGCACTCTCACACCGCCTTCGAGCACCGAGCCTTTGGCGCCGTTGAGGCCGCAGTTGAAACGCGTCGTATCGCCGGTACCTCCAGGCGGTACATGGTCAAAACGGACACCGAACGCCGGGCCGTTGTCGCAAGTGAACATAAACACAGTGTCCTCGTACAAACCGTTCCGGCGAAGCGCTTGCGATATCTGTTCGACGCCCCGGTCCATCACCTCGATCATGGCGTATACGATGGCGACATCCACGTTGAAGCCAGCTTCGATGTACGGCGTCACGAAGTCCTGAGGCGCGTGGAGCGGCGTGTGCGGCGCGTTGTACATCACGCTCAGGAAGAACGGTTCCGACGAGTGTCGATCGATGAACTGCACGGCTTCATTGGTCAAGACATCCGTCATGTACGTCCCGTCAGACGGCACCATCGATCCGTTGCGGTCGAGATTGTAGTACCAGTAGTCGGCCCAACCACCGCGGAACCCCGCGAACTCGTCGAACCCTCGAGCATTCGGATGGTACCGAGGATCGAGCGCACCGTTGTGCCACTTGCCGACGAGGCCAGTAGCATAGCCGTTGGCTTTGAAGACATCGCCAAGCGTCGTCTCTCTGAGGGCGATGCGGTCGTACCCCAAAGTCTCCTGCGGGGTGACGGCGCCGGTCCTGATCGGATACCTGCCAGTCAGCATCGCCGCACGGGACGGCGAGCACACCGGGCTCCCGGTGTAGTTCTGAGACAGGCAGACACTCTCGTCGATCAGCGAGTCGAGGAACGGAGTTCGCACTCTCCCTTCGCTGAAGACGCCGAAATCGCCGTACCCCATGTCGTCGGCCATGATCAGAACGAAATTCGGTTTACCCATGCGCGTTCCCACTCCCCTAGTAGTTAAGTTCCAGTCGGTCCGAAGCGTTCCGTTCGAACGTTTTCAGGTGATATCCCAAGTTCAACCGCATAATTAGCCACGTTTTCCACGAAATCGCTCGGTCCGCAGATGTAGCACAAGACATCGCCGTGCGCGTCGGGATTCAGACCTTCAAGGATCGCAACGGCGTCGCGCATCAATTCGATGTCCACTCGTCGGCGTCTTCCGGTCCATCCGGGCGGTTGATGCCGCGTCAGCGTGTGTAGAACAGCCAAGTTATCGTCGGCCGCATCCATGTCGCCCAACTCGCCACGATAGATGATGTGTTGCTCAGTTCGAGACGAATAGAGAAGCAAGGCCGGCACATCCGCCGCCATCCCTGACGCCGCACGATGACGAAGCATCGACATCAGCGGCACGACGCCAGACCCTCCGCCGACCAGCAACAGCTTCGTGTCTGGTTTGGCCCGCCAAGTAAAGGGCCCACCGATAGGACCGCGCATCTCGATCTGATCGTCAGGCTCTACCACGTAATGGAAATACGGCGACACCTCGCCGTCTTCCAGCAGCTCGACGGTGATGTCGACGCACGACGCCCGCTCAGGCGCGGACGCTATCGAGTACGAACGTTGGGCTTGATATCCATCAGGCGCGGTCAAGCGCACGTCGATGTGTTGACCAGCGACAAAGCGAAACCCATCACCAGGCTCAAGCATGAACGTCTTGACATCGCCGGTCTCGTGCTTGATCGCTTTCACCGGTGCCAACTGCCAACCTCTGTTCATTGATTGATCTACCTCATGTCATTCTGAACGTAACGAAGAATCTAATTCGCCAGCCAAAGCGCGGCGGCGTCCTGTCATTCTGAGCGTGGCGCATCGGCGTCCTGTCTTTCTGAACGTAGCGCAGCGGAGTGAAGAATCTGATTCGGCAGCCATAGCGCAAGGTTTCTGGATTCCTCTCTGCGTTCGGAATGACATGTGTTGCGTTCGGAATGACATAAATGTCAACACTGCCTAATCCCTCTCCCTTGATCGGAGGGCGCTAGGGGGATGGTGACCGGATGGTGATCGTGCCTGCTCAAGAATCACCCACCACGATTGCGGTAGTCTGGAGCGGCCATCGCCCTTGCAGTAACTACTGAGGTGTCGTTAATTCGCGATCGTATTGATTCCCACTGGTGCTTACCGCGCACACGATCCCAATTCCTATTGTCGACTCTTCCCCAAAAGTTGTCTTGACTGATGATTACCGTTGGCATTAGCCGATCATGTCGATGGCTGATTATCTGGTACAGCTTTTCCAACGCCCAATCGGTCATCTGCTCCGGGCTAAAATCGTCCAAGATCAGCAATTCGCTATTTCGCACTGATTCGAGCAATGCGTAAAAACCGCTTTCGTTCGGATTGGAATACGCTTGCCTCAGTTTGTCCAGAAGATCAGACATGGACCAAAACGTTACCGATGCGCCTTTTTCCACTTGAACGTTCGCGATAGCGACAGCGATATGCGTCTTGCCAACACCGGTAGGACCGTGCAAACACAACCACTTCTCAGGTTTTTCCGCAAAATCAAGCGCATCAGCGTAAGCAACTTGCAGTATTTCGCGTTCGGTCTGATTGGTTGATGGCGAACCGTCGCGATCGAATGTCGTGAATTTCATACGCTCAAGCATCGAATTGGCGATATTGACGCGCCGATCCCGGCCGGAGACTCGACTACCCGTCAGTTCGGCGATCTTTGACAAGCCAGGGTCGTCAAGTTTGAGTGCAATCCGTTCCGGCATCTCGGAAACCGGTTTGGCAAGAACGAGCACCGTTGGAAGCCGTCCGTTAAACCGATACGTCAACAGTTGATCGATCTTGGAATCGACCCAATTCGTGGCCTGCTGCGCACCCAAATCGTCGATCACCAACATCGGTGCTTCGAGCAACGCTTCAAAAGTACCGCCCGTCGCACCATCGTCTTCGAAGCGTTCGTTTCGAAGCAGATCCGGGATGTCCAGAGCGGAAACATATTTGGCAGGTTCCCCACGGTCGATGATCGCGTTGACGATGGACGCGGCGAGGTGCGTTTTGCCAGACCCAGTGGAACCCGCTAGAACCAACCATCCATCCGGATCTGCTGCGAACTCCGTCGTGGTCTTGGTAGCGGAGCGGAACAGTGTCTCGTCGGCGCGGCCTGCCCGACCTTCTGGGATCACGGCGTCGAAGGTCATTCGTTCAAGATGCCCAAGTTGGGAATAAGTCTTTAGTTGCGACCGCGTATTGTCGACCGTGGCCTGACAACTGCACGGAACTACTACCAAATTGCCTTCTGAACCGATGCCAGATGCCAATACCCACAGCGAATCGTTGCACCGGCTGCAATCTGGCGCGATTTCGGCGCGTGGCGAAGCGGCGCTTCCGTTAGCCCGCGCGATCCCGTTTCCGTTGCTCCGCCAGGAGTTTGCGGAGCTCAGCTTCCGGAACGCGTCCTTGGTCGGATCCTCTCCCAGATTTTCCGTCTGTTCGCTCATGGGGAATTCCATCTCTTGCCCAGCGCCTCAAGATGCCGGCGACGAAAGACCAACTTCGGCTCTCGTTCTCAACGGCGATTCTAACGGCGCGACTTATGTCCTCATCGGTGAAATCTTCCAAAGCCGCCAAGATGCTCTGGCGAATCATCGGCGAAAGGAGGCCTATGTTCTCTTCATACGCCCGAAACGCGTCGGTGGTCGTCGTGCTGACGGCCGGGGTTTCCCAACTATTATCATCGTTGTTCAAAATATCAGTCGGTGGCGCAACCTCAATCGTGGCGCGCCGCGCCGACTCAGTGTTGAACATTAAATAAATGTTGTTATTTATTGATACTTCGACAAAAACGCCACGTTCGATCGCCGACTTCAAGATGCGATCAAAATCGGATCGGTCAGCAATGGCCACGGAAAGCACGCGGTCGCGCCGCAAGTCGTCACGAGTGATGTAGCGCGGATATCCGCGTTGGTGCTCCAGGAGCCAGATGGCTCGGAGTATCAACTTGATTTCGTCGGCGTCGTCGATGCTGGCCAAGACGCGGCCGAGCACCGCGTTCGGGATCCGCGTAGCCGCGAAGTCGTCCGACAGGGGGAAGCCTTTGATGGGCTGAGGTGGCATGGTGCGCCCCTCAATCCATGCCCGGTTCGCTGACCGATGAGAAGAGGCCCCATTCGTCGCGTACGGACATCTCGATGTTGGCGGTGGGTCCGTGACGATGTTTGGCGATGATGATCTGGGTCAGGCCGCGGGGATAGACCTGCGTCGGGTTGCGCCGGTTCCACTCTTCTTCCGACATGTTCTTATCGTCTCGATGGATGAACATCACGACGTCGGCGTCTTGTTCGATCGAGCCCGACTCTCTCAGGTCGGCGAGGCGAGGCTCGTGCGACTTGCGTTGCTCGACGGCTCGGTTCAACTGCGAACATGCGAGCACGGGAATGTTGAGGTCACGGGCTATCGCCTTCAAGTAGCGGGATATCTCGCTGACCTCTTGCACGCGGTTGGCTTCTCGGCCGGACGATGAGCCGCTGATCAGCTGCATGTAGTCGACGATGAGGAAATCGAGACCGGATTGCAACTTCAACCGCCGCGCCTTCGCGCTCAGAGTGCTAGCGGTCTGCAACGCCGCATCGTCCACATAGATGCGCATGTCGCTCAGATACCCATAGGCGTCGCTCAAGCGGTCGCGTTCGGCGGGAGTCACATGATCGTTGCGGATGTTTTGGATGTTGATGCGTGCGTGGGCCGCCGCCATTCGGTGCGCGACTTGGTCGATACCCATTTCCAAGCTGAAAATGCCTACCGTCTTACCGTTTTTCGCCGCGTTGAGCCCGACGTTGAGGGCGAGAGTGGATTTGCCAAAACCGGGTCTGGCAGCCAACACGATCATGTCGGAACGATGGAATCCCCCGAGCAGGCGGTCCAGCGATTCGAAACCGGTCGCGATTGGCTGATTAGATGAGTCGGCGTCATCAATCGCTGGCGGGTCGAAGAATTCGGCGATGGAACGAGCGTCTCTTAACGGCACGAAATCGGCGGATTCGTAGGTCTGACCGATCTTGAAGACGATCTCTTCTGCAGCCTTGACGGCGCGATCGACGTCGCGGGTGTTCGAGTAGTCGGAGCCGATTTCGTTTATTTGGACGCCAGCCAGCCCAAGTTGCCGGATGACGTAGGCGTTGTGGACGACGCGGGCGTAGTCGACGATGTGGACGGCGTGTGGCGTGGCGGCAACCGCGGCGCTGAGGTAGGCGTCACCGCCGACGTCTTCAAGGATGTCTTTGGCGATCAACCGGTCGCGAACGGTCTCCTGGTCGATGCCGACTGACTCCATGAAGAGTTCGCGGCACGCCGTGTAAATCTCGGCGTGCTGCTCCCCGTAGAAGTGTTCGGGTCTGAGGAATGGTTCGATCCGCAGAATCGCGTCGCCGTCGATCAAGAGTGATCCGATGATCGAAACTTCGGCGTCGAGATTTGACGGGGGACTACCGTCTGATCGGAGGGTGGTCGGTTCTTGCATTTGGGTCGGTAAGGGGCAGGAATCTTGTAGAAATTCTCGGCGTGTTGAACCGGGATATATCGAATCCTATCCCGAACACGGTCGAAATGCGCGCGCCAAAGAACTGGGAAACGGACACTTTATCGAGGTGCCCGAACGAAGCGGTTTTGTCAGCTGACGGTGAACCAGGAAACGGCTTCAAGGCTGTCGGCGTCGGTATCGCCGTTAGTTCTGCCTGGACCCCATATGATGACGGTGCCTTCGATCTTCATTCGGTCGAGCCGGTTTCGTACGCCTTGGCGGAGCGTGCCTTCGCCTTTGCCGTGGATGACCCTGAATTGCGCAATGTTGCGTGCCAAAATGCGCCCGGCGATGAGCCCCAACGAATCGACCGCTTGCGGCTCTTCCCAGCCGTGCATGTCGATCTCGCCGCTGGCCAAAATCTCATCGGTGATGGCGTACGGGTCGGTGGTCGTTTCCTCGTCATCCATCTCGATGATGTCCTCGGATACGACGTTCAGAGTGATAGTGGCGTCAAAGTCTTCCATGAAGCGGATGGGGAGGCGGTAAATTCCAACGAGCCGGATCTGCTCCTGCATTCGGATTCGTTTGCGTTCGATCGTTCGTCCGGTGAGTTCAGACAAACGGGCCGCGATCATGGTGTTGGTGACGGAGCCGTAGAGCCGGCCGGTAGGTCCGGTTCTGACGGTTAGATCGACCGGTTTTTCGGTGAGTTCCTTCGCAATGTCGCGCCATTCCTGCAGTTCGCGCAACCGGCGTTCCTCAGCCTCAGCCCGGAGTTTTTCCGCACGTCGCAGTTGATGCTCAGTTGCGAGTACGGCGATGCCTCGGGGGATCAGGTAGTTGCGGGCGAATCCGTTCTTAACGTCGCGGATGTCGCCGGCTCGCGCGGTCGGGAGCTCATCTTCGAGGAACAGGACTTTCATGGTTTAGTTATCTCTGTTAGGTGTGGTGCGACCGCAGTTACCGGTTTTACGCACTTACTTTGCTTGCTTCCCTACGATTCTACAACCCGAGAATGCACGGTCGATCAACGGGAAACATGCGAAGATGAACTGCACGCGGTAACATACCCGCATAGCCGATTTATGCTCAACACCTAAAGACACGCCCGAACGCAAAAACAGGGAGCAAGCGAGTTGGATTTCGAACAGATCGATAAGGCGGCAGTCACTGATCCCGCGAAGCAACCAAACCTTGGAGACTACACCGCGACACGCGCCGACTTCGATTGGTGGCACGACGCGTTCGAGAAGATGGACTGGCTGCCGAGTGGCGGTCTGAACAACGCATACGAAGCCGTCGACCGACACGTCGCGCATGGTCACGGCGACAAACTCGCCATGATCTGGATCGGGAAAAACGGCGAGGAGGAGCGTTACACATACGCCGAATTCAAACGCGAATCCGACCGGTTCGGCGCGGTGATGAACAACTTGGGCATCGAGCTGGGCGACCGCGTCTTCATCTTCATGGACCGATTGCCGGAGCTGTACATAGCGGCCATGGGCATCCTGAAGGCGGGAGGCGTCATCGCGCCGCTGTTCTCCGCGTTCGGCCCCGACCCGGTTCGTGATCGGATGCTCGACGCGGGCGCGAAGTACCTAGTTACCAGCCCAGACCTGCGCGGCAAGATTTCGGAGATACTGCCCGACATTGCAACCCTGAAGAACGTGATCAGCGTCGACAAAGACGGTCGTTTCGGCGAGCCTCTCGCCGATGGGGACCTCGACTATTACGAGTTGATGGCAGCGGCTGATGCTGACGAGTTCACGATGGCGGATACGACGCAGTACGACTTCGCGATCATGCACTACACATCGGGGTCGACTGGCAAGCCCAAGGGCGTGTTGCATCGCCACCAAGCGGTGATCCAGCAGTGGATAACCGGGCATTGGGCACTTGATTTCAAACACGATGACGTCTATTTCTGCACCGCCGACCCGGGATGGGTCACCGGCACGTCGTATGGGATGATGGCGCCGTGGACAAACGGCGTTACGCAGGTCATCTATGAAGGCGGCTTCAGCGCGTCCGGCTGGTATCGAGTGATCCAGGACTACAACGTCACCGTGTTGTACACCGCGCCGACGGCGGTGCGGCTGTTGATGCGCGCTGGCGGCGACGTGGTTAAACAGTACGACATGTCGTCGCTGAGATTCATCGGATCAGTCGGCGAGCCTCTCAATCCCGAAGCCGTGGTCTGGGGCAACCGGTTTTTCGATATGCCGATCCACGACAACTGGTGGCAGACGGAGACGGGCGCGATCATGTGCGCCAACTTCCCGTCAATGCCGGTGCGACCCGGTTCGATGGGCAGGCCGTTCCCCGGCATCACGATGGGGGTGTTGGACGACCAGTACCAGGAGATGGGACCGGGCGAACCCGGCATCTTGGCTGTCCGCCCCGGTTGGCCTTCAATGATGTACACCTACTGGCAGCAGGACGAGATGTACAACTCTCGCTTCAAAAAGGGTTGGTACATCACCGGTGACCAAGCGAGCATCGACGAGGACGGTTATTTCTGGTTCCAAGGCAGGGCGGATGACGTGATAAACACCGCCGGACATCTTGTCGGCCCGTTCGAGGTCGAATCGGCGCTGATCGAGCATGAAGCCGTCGCGGAAGCGGGTGTCATCGGCAAACCCGATCCGATAGCGATGGAGGTTGTAAAAGCCTTTGTCACGCTGAATCCGGGATACGAAGCGGGTACCCAGCTCCGCCGGGAGTTGATGCGTTTCGCTCGAGACCGGTTGTCTGCAGGCGTCGCTCCTCGCGAAATCGATTTCATCGATATCATGCCCAAGACGCGCTCCGGCAAGATCATGCGTCGCTTACTCAAGGCGCGCGAACTAGGGCTGCCAGAAGGCGACACTTCCACACTCGAAGACGACTAACCGACAAATTGGCGCAAGACTGCGCCGCACTCGAAAGGCAGGCAGAGATGGCCCACGCAGCAGTTTTCCAAACAGTCAACGAACCGCTGACGATCGAAGACATCGCGGTCGATGATCCGCAGCCGTATGAAGTCTTGGTCAAGACGATGGCCACCGGGGTGTGTCACTCCGATCTGCACTTCGTCGAAGGTCTCTACTCGATTGAGACTCCGGCGGTGATGGGACATGAGGGAGCGGGCATCGTCGAAAAGGTCGGTGATCGAGTCCTCGATGTCGAACCCGGCGACCACGTGATCCTATGCCTCTCCGTCTACTGCGGAAGGTGCAAACACTGCATCACCGGCCACCCGGCTCGGTGTCAGACCAAACCCATGCGCGGACCCGACGAAACGCCAAGGATTTCGTGGGACGGGCAGCCGCTCGTTCAGATGGCGAATCTTGCGACGTATGCGGACAAGATGCTGGTGCACGAGAACAGCGTCGTCAAGATTCGAGAAGACATGCCGTTTGAAGGAGCTGCTCTCATCGGGTGTGGCGTAACAACAGGAGTTGGCGCGGCTCTAAACACCGCGCAGGTCGAGGCCGGTTCAACGGTCGCCGTTTTCGGTGCAGGCGGTGTTGGCCTCGGAGTGATTCAGGGAGCCCGCATAGCTGGGGCGCTGAGAATCATTGCTGTCGACATTTCCGAGAACAAACTCAAGACGGCCATGGATCTGGGCGCGACCGACATCGTCGACGCCTCGGACAGCGATCCCGTCGAAGCCATCATCAACATCACCGATGGGGGCGCTGATTACACGTTTGAGGCGATCGGTCTGAAAGATACCGCCGAGGCTTGTTGGGACTCGTTAGGGACCGGCGGAACCGCGACGTTGATCGGGATGATTCCTGAGGGCACCAAGATCGAGATTCCGGCGAGCGGAATGCGCGAGCGCAAGATCCAAGGGTGCAGCATGGGCTCCAACCGTTTCAAGATCGACATGCCGAAATACGTTGAGTTCTATCGACAGGGCAGGTTGCTACTGGACGAGATGGTGACGAGACGCCTTGAACTTTCAGACATTAACGAGGCGTTCCGCGCGATGAAGGCAGGAGAAGTCGCCCGATCCGTGATTATGTTCTAGAGTTTTGGCAGCCTTGAAGTAAAACGGGTCGTTAATAGGCGATACATCGGAGCATCTAATTCGATCCGGTTCACTTCGTGCAACGGCTTGAACACATCAAAGCGAGGTCAACCCTTGACGAACCCGGAAATCTCCCACGTTCGCCGATGGACGTAGGCATAACGCTCCAAAACAAGACGAACGGTCAGCCTATTACGCCTCCAGTCGTCATCGTGCATGATCCGAACGTCAACCCGATCACGTACACCCGTCCATCTGAACTTGAAGGTATCGATGACTTGTCCGAGGGCGGAGTCAACGGCGACTTGATCAACACACTGTACGGTGCGGTTGGAATCGTGTCGGTGACTCAATGGGACACCGGCGGGCCCATCCCGCCTCGCGTCGGACACTGTGGCAACGTGAGCGCGCTCGCCGGCACGGCGATCACCGTGGTAGGAATGTTTGCCTGCACAAACGACGCCTACATCGTCGTGACGAGCCGCGTCATGGCTTACGGCGGTTCCGTGCATGAGAACACGTCGGTAGCGTCGGTCTTCGACTCTGGTGCGGAGAACAACGACGAGACCACCGCAACGGTGCCGTGTCTGGGTGGTGGCGACGCTGCCTTGTCTGAAGGCGAAGGCGAAAATGAGCGCATGGAACACCCGGGTATCACTGGCGACGGCGACTTGAACCCTGCAATTCACGCATGGCGTGCTGACACGACAGCCGAGCTGACGGTTAGCGGGGCATTCGACGAAGACCAAATCGGGCGAGTGGCTACAGTGTTGCCGCGGACAGGTGGAACGGCTCCAAGCTCGACTTGGATACTGCTGTTCGGCATTGCCGGATCGCTGATCGTGTTCACTGGTGCGAGAATGGCCCTGGTGGCGCGACGCCGACGCTGAAACCGAAAGTTTCGGTCTGACTGAATCCTTTGGATCAGTGGATCCTGCAGGGACGGGTTCAAAACCCGTCCCTGCACTTGTGTACAGCCGAAGTACAGCTGGACACCCTTTATCGAACTTGACAACATGACACGAGTCCCGGTCGCTCAAGGGGGCAATCGGGATCGGTCTTGCATCCAGTCGAACGATAGTCAGAATCTCGTGGTGTTGTAGCCTTGTTTGGTGTCTGATCGCAGAACGTTTCATGCGATTGGTTCGTATTTTGATAGATAAGGGATACTTCCCGAATATTTCCGGAACGCCAACAAAGGGGTGCATCCTTGAGACGCGTGATATTGAGCGCCACGCTTGTTGCGGTTTTGACTTTAGCGGTTTTTTCTTCGCAGTCGCAGCCGGCTGAGGCTCAACAGAAAGATTTCCAATTGACGGTGCGGAACATAACCGCACGGCAACCGATTTCACCGCCAATTGTTGTGGTTCACAATAGCAATGCTGTCATATTGCCGCGAACCACCGCCGAACGACTTCCTGGATTGGAAACGTTCGCCGAATCGGGATCCCAACCCGAGTTGATGGAATCGCTCAGGGGACGCACCGGTGTCAAGAACGTGTTGAGGTTTGGCGGGGTGCTCGCGCCAAACAGCCAGCAGACGCTGCTTCGAGTTCCTGCTGAGCCGGGAGACCACGTCAGTGTGTTGGGAATGCTTCAGTGCACGAACGACGCGATCACGTTGGGCACCGTCATCGTGTCCGACGACGGCTCTCCCGCATTCGGATCGGGAGCCGTGTGGGACGCGGGGACCGAGAACAACGACGAATCGCGTTCAACGGTGCCATGTTTGGACGGAGAAGGAGCTTCCTACCTCAATTCCGCTGATGGTGAGGGTCGGATCAAACGTCATCCGGGTATCTCAGGTGATGTCGATCTGGGTGGGATATTTGCTTGGGATCGCACCGTTACGGAGATCGTGTTGGATGCCCGTGGCGCGCGACCGTCACGCGCATTTGAAGTCGGTGCTACCCTCGAAAATCGATCCACCGGTCAACCCATCACGCCGCCGGTGGTGGTCGTTCACGACAAAAATGTGGACGTGATCGAATACACGCGGCCAAGGGAATTGACAGGCATCGACAAGCTGTCGGAAAGCGGTGAGGGAGCACAACTCTTGGAGACGTTGTCCGAAGTGCCGGGTGTCGTGTCTGTTCGGCAATGGTGGACTGATGGGCCGATCGCGCCGGGCGGTTCTTTCAGCGGCAACGCACGCGCCTTCGTCGGAAACAAGGTGACCGTGTTGGGCATGTTCGCGTGCACCAATGACGGGTATATCGTGGCTTCCGCAGAGGTCGAAGGCTCGTCGGTCAATGTCGCGCGCACGTCGTCGGTCGCGATGGTTTTCGACTCTGGTGCCGAGAACAATGATGAGACCACAGACACGGTACCGTGTTTGGGTGGCGAAGCAGCGGCTTTATCAGAAGGAAACGGCGAAAATGGGCGACGAATTCACCCCGGAATTTCTGGCGACGGCGATTTGGTGCCCGCGACCCACGGATGGACGGAGGACAAAACCGCGGTTCTGACGCTGCACGCGGCGGTTGAAGAAGCGCCACGACCTGATCCGGTCGAGACGCCCGAACCTGCCGAAACTCCTGAACCAGGCGAGACTCCAAAGCCCGAGAAGACTCCCGAGGATCCGATAAAAGACCCTGAGACTGGCGGGTTCGCATTCGCTTCGAGTTGGGTCTACGCCGCGATGCTTGGGGGTGTGATGTTGATGTTGGCGGGTGGTTGGATCGCGCGGAGCGCGATTCGTCGTCGTGAGGCGGTTCGGATCAAATAAGCCGCTTGATAAGCGTTAGTCCGAGTCGGCGCGCAAGAACCATTCGACTGTTGCGGCGAAATCTTGCGGGCACGACTCGGCGGCGCGGCTGCCGCAGTTCTCGAGTTCGACTAGCCGGCACTTGCTCCCGAGGGCGGACCTGGCGGTAACAACTTGCTGGTGGTCGGCGATTTCGCTCTGTCGGCCGCTGACCAACACCAACGAGCAAGTCGTGTTGTCAAACGGCGGCGCCTCGCCGGAGTCAAGTCCGTAATCAACGAGGGCAAGGGCTCGAACCGCACCTTTGGCCATCTTTGCAGCCTGTAGCGCGACTTCCCCGGCGTTTTTGCCATGCGCAATGACCGAAGTTGGTTCGCCGATCGCCCAGATTGTCTGTACCAGGGTGTACGGTGAGACGTCCCAAATGGCGTACACGTCGCCCCATCCCGACGTGATTTCCGCAAACTGCGACCATTGAGAAGCATCCGCTTCGTTTGAAACCAACAGCGTCGGGGCGTTGCGCTGAGCGCCGTTTTCGAATCCGGGCCCCCAGTGCTTGGCATCTACTTTCGCCTCGGTCACGAGGGTTATCTCAGATGTGTCGGTCAGCATTTGCGTGTCTACCTCGAAGGTTTGCGATATTCACCTTGATTCGTCGATCGCACCGTGCGTAAGCGCGGTGCGATCGACGAATCAACGTTAGAATACAAAACCGACAAGCCACTTGAGAACGACGCACTTTGTGGTTTGCGATTATGACCCGACCTGGAGGTTGAAAATGGTTACATCGGAGTGGGGAGCGATCTACAAGGAGCTCGGAGCTCAGCCCGTCATCAACGCGACTGGCAGCGTAACTCTGCTGGGAGGCTCGACGCCTGTACAGGAAGTTAAAGAGGCCATGGATCGCGCCGACAGCGCTTTCATACCGCTTATCGAACTGGAAAAGGTGGCAGGCGACGAAATCGCGAGGTTGGCAGGTGTTCCGGCTGCATACATCACGTCGGGGGCAGGTTCCGCGCTGACCTTGGCAACCGCGGCGTACATGGCGGGCGGCGACGATGATCTGATCCAACAGCTGCCGGATACGACGGGGTTGAAAGACGAGATCGTGATGCAGCACCGCGAGCAGTACTGGTACGATCGCTGCTTGCAACTTGCCGGTGCGAAGCTGATTTTCGCCGGCGATGAAAACGGCACGAACGAGGATGACATTCGCGCGGCAATCACCGACAAGACGTGTGCGGTTCACGTTCCTGTTGTAGAGCAGGCGCCAAAAGACCCGAATGTCGTTCCGCTAGACAAGGTCATCGAGATCGCTAAGGATGCCGGCGTGTATATGTCGGTCGATGCGGCCGGACAAATCTTCCCGCTCGAGAACTTCGGTAAGTACGTTCGGATGGGAGCCGATTTCCAGTGCATCGCTGCTAAGTACATGGGAGCGCCGCACTCGACCGGATTGGCAATGGGTACCGAAGAGATCATCGACGCAATCAGTCGTCATTCGTTTGTAGGCTACGAATCGCGGCGTATCCGAGGCATTGGTCGACCGCACAAGGTTGACCGCCAAGAAATGATGGGTTGCATAGCAGCGGTTCAACGCTGGTTCAAATTGGACCACGAGAGCCGATTGGCGGCAGCTGAACAGGAGAGCTTGGAGATCATCAAGCCACTGCGCGGCATCCCCGGTGTTACTACTACGCTGATCGACAACATCATCGCGCATCAGCCGTTCGGTGTGACGATCAGCGTCGATGAAGACGTGGTCGGTTTCAACAACGAAGACCTCGTGATCAAGCTCAAGGACGGGGATCCTCCGGTCTGGACGCGCACGACGGACAACGCTCCGTTGATGATCCACGTCTTTGGACTCAACCCGGGTGAAGCGAGCATCGTCGGCGAGTCGATTGCCGCCGCGGTTCGAGGTTAACTACAGACCCAAATGTCTCTCTCCCGCTCGTCGGGAGAGGGGCAAAGCATTGATTCCGCGCAGTTTTGTCGGCTTGCATGGAGTTGACGCGACACGATTTAGGCACGAAAGCGGGGAGTACTGATTCGATGGAAACCGTGAAAACTGTTGCGATACTGAGCCCAGGGGATATGGGGTCGAACGTTGGTCGGGCATTGCGAGAGAACGGCCTAGAAGTAATCACCTGCTTGACCGAGCGCAGCGCCCGAACCCGCGAGTTGTCCGAAATCGCCGGGATTGTCGACGTGCCCGACTTCGCGGAGATGGTCGATCGCGCCAACATCGTGTTGTCTGTTCTCGTTCCAGAACGCGCAGTTGATGTAGCGCGGCAAGTTGCGGCGGTCATCGCTGAGACAGGTAAACCCCTACCGTTCGCCGACTGCAATCCCGTCGCACCGGCAGTGGCTCGAGAAATGGCCGACATCATCGACAGTGCAGGAGGACGGTACATCGACGGCGGCATCATCGGGAGTCCGCCGGGCAGGGGAGAGCCGCCACGCTTCTACGCATCGGGTCCTCACGAGGCGATAATGGGTCAGTTGGACGGGCGCGGCATATCGGTGCCGTTGATGGGTGGCGAAGTCGGACGTGCGTCGGCGATCAAGATGTGCTACGCCTCGCTGAGTAAAGGCGCAGCGGCATTGAACGCTTCGGCTCTGATTTCCGCAATGAATCTGGGAATTTACGACGAGTTCATCACCGAGATGGAGTCGAGCCAGCAAGGCGTGCTCAGCAATATGCAGGGCGTCAAAAGTCTGGGTGCGAAAGCGTTCCGCTGGATCGACGAGATGGAGCAGATATCAGCGACGTTCGGCGCCGCCGGGGCGACCCCTTACATGCACAAAGGCGCCGCCGACATCTTCAGGCTCGTGAATTCATCGCCGATCGGCCACGAGAGGCCGGAGACGGTGGACAACTCGCGGACGTTGCGTGAGACGTTGGAGTTGTTGGTGGAGACAGAAGATTAAGTAAGGTTTTCGAGCCGCCAGGCTAGCGCATCGAAATCTTCCGGGCATTTTTGGCGGATGGCGCGAATGTTGCGGGACGCTTCTTCGCCGAGAATTTTTCTGCCTCTTCCTGCTGTACGAGTCAAACCTCGTTGGTGCGCCAACGGTATGAAATAGCTTTCCTTGACGTCGCATTCCGAACGTACGTCGGTCCAACGCCAATCGCTCGGTGTGTCCAATCCAGCTAACACCCAAGTTTCGATCTCTTCCCAGGCATTGACGGCCATGAACATTGCGCCGAATTCCTCTTCGATTTGGTCCAAACGGTCGCGAGGATTAACGTTGCAGTCGCGGTCGACACAAAGAATGAATAGGTCAGCCATCGGATAACGTGCGATTACTCTCGCAAGGGTTTCGGATCTCAAAGCGTTGCTGACGCCTCGCAAACGGAAACTGGAGATAATGACGCTAGTATTGGCGCGGCCGATGGCGGTGAAGAGGCGGTCGAAAATGGGTCGTAGGATGTGCCGGTCGTTGGGATAGTCCTCCGGTATGACTACGACATTCATGATCGAGTTTGACTAAACCATTGAGAGCACGTCTTCCATCCAACCATTGGCGTGGAGGGTGTGCAGCCCTTGCGTCTTGCGGAGCTTGCGGGCGTGAGGCAGCTCCGCGACTGATCGTATGACGCTGTGGTCGGCATTTTCGTCGCGGTAGACGACGGAGACATGCTCGAAGGATTCGTCGCTAATCCAACTGAGCAGGCTCGGCGAATGGGTTGTGGCAACGATTTGCAGTCCGCGCGTCGCATCTTGATTTTCGATCAGATCGATCAGGTGCCATAACCGGGCTGGATGGATTCCGTTGTCGATCTCCTCGAAGAAGTACAGACCGGGTTGCTCGGCACCAAGAATGGCTGCCAACAGCGCCAGAAATCTGAGAGTTCCATCGGATGCGCTGTAGGCGGAGATTTTGCGGTTGTTTCCGTCCAGTATGTGGAGGTGGATTCGCCCGCTGGGGTCACGAGGGAACTCCAATCCTCGAATGTCCATCGGTGTCAACTCTTCCAACCACGAAATCATAGCCGTGCGTTTTTCGTCGTCGTCGTAAATCTTCTCAAGTGCTGAGGATAAGTTCTGACCGCGGTCGCCGATTCCCAAGAGGGAGGGCACGGTTGGTTGGCGCAACTGCTCGAGGTCGAAGTCGTAAAACCTCATGCGACCGAGTAGAGCGTAGAAATCGTGAATTTCGCCAGGAACGTTTGCGAATTGCTGGAACTCGGTAAGAGTCGGTTGAAATCTATGCGACGGCGGATATATTTTCGCTTCAACACCGTCGTCGTTGAGAATATTGGTGGTCGGTTCCGGCCCGTCAGTATTGAGAATCGTTCTTCCTCGGATGGTCAGATTCTCCGTGGCGATCTTGAAGCCGTCGTTGGTGCCGTGGTTGAGGAGAAGTTGGATCCAATAGGATGCGGCTTGGTCTGCAATTTCGGCGTTGACGATGATGGAAAACGTTTCGATGCCGAACGGGCCGTGGTTTGATAGGCGGATGATTTCATTCATCGCGCCGCGGATGGGCTCCCACTCCAGCTGTCCGCCTACGCCGATTTTGCCGCCGATGATCTCAGCGAGCGAGTAACCCCTCCCAATCCCATGCAAAAACCTAAACGCGTCACGGATGTTGCTCTTCCCGCTAGCGTTCGCACCCACAATCACCGTGAACGGGCCGAGTTTGAGTGTCTCGTTGGCAAAATTTTTGAAGTTGGTGAGTCGAACCGAAGTGATCATGTCACTTCTCCAGATTTGGCGAGGCAACGCGGGTGTCCCGCTTACGCCATAGGCTAACTGACGGGCGCCAACTGCCGTGTAACGCCAAGCGCGATGTAGTCGAACTCAGCTGCGACGTCTTCGTTGGTGAGGACGGGTGGTTGTTGGGCGTCGAGGTAGTCAGGCCGGAGGGTGACAGTGCCTAGGAAGGGGATGCCCATTTCGTAGGCGAGTTCTTCGGCGGCGCCTTGGCCGAATATGCCGCCGGACATGTTCTCGACGACGCCGAGAACGTCGAGGTTCATTTTGCGAATCATGTTAATGGACCGCTTGGCGTCGAGGGCGGCGAGTTCCTGTGGCGTGCTGACGATGACGAAGCCGTCAAGGTTCAGCGTCTGCATCACCGTGAGCGGTGCGTCGGAGGTGCCGGGCGGGAGGTCGACGATCATGTAATCTGGCTCGCCCCAATCGGTCATCTGAAGAAACTGATTGATGGCGTTGTGGATCATCGGGCCGCGCCAGATGATGGCCTCTTCTTCGTTCTGCTGGAAAAAGGCCATCGACATCACTTTGACGCCGAAGCGTTGGGACGGGACCATGCGCCCGTCTCGTTCGACTGGGCCTTCGGAGATGCGGAGGACCCGCGTGACGTTGGGACAGTCGATGTCGCAGTCGAATAGTGCGACGTCGAGATCTTGTTTTGCAAGAGTGGCGGCAAGGTTGACGGCTACGGTCGTCTTTCCGACGCCGCCTTTCCCGCTGTATACTCCGATGCGTTTACCGATGGATTTGAGCGAATCAGCGATGCGTTTTCGTTCTTGGAACTGCCGCCGGGCTTGCGCCAAGCGCGCTTCCTCTGCAGGAGTAGTTTTGCGCGGGGTAGTCAAAACTGGTTTGGCGTAGAAAACGGACGCCGGAGCCTAATCGATGCCGAGGAGGCGTTTGCCGTCTTCGGTGATCATGTCGGGGCTCCAAGGCGGGTCGAATACGAGATCGACTTCCACATCTTCGACGTGTTCGATCTCGGCGATGCGCCACTCGGCTTGCTGCGCGATGTATGGCCCCATGCCGCAGCCCTGCGCGGTGAGCGTCATCTCCACAAACACTTCGTTTTCTTCCACGTCGACATCGTAGATGAGTCCGAGATCGACGACGTTGACCGGTATCTCCGGGTCGTAGACGTCTTTGAGGGCTTCGTAGACCTGTTCTTTGGTTACGGCGTTGGATGTTTTTGTCATGGTGCGAACCTCCATATTTGGCGCACGGTGGGAACAGCGCATGGATTCTAGTCGTCAGTTTATCAAATAAGGTTCGGAGTGCCTCTGAACGAAAGTGGTATCACTGGTGAGCGCGGCGATGCCATCGCGAGGCTGATGACAGTTTCGGTTGGGATCGTTTCCCTGGTATTCGTCGGCTTCGTCTCGATTGCAACGTCCACATTGGTCATTTAGCACGTTGCCGGTCAGGGCAATCGTATTCCCGGTCTTGCTACGAACGTCAACGTCGTGGGTGGGGATAGCCAGATAATCGTGACTTGGAACCCTCCAACTTTCGACGGCGGCACGGGGACCGGGATCTCGCTGTACATGGTGGCATGGCGTAGGAATCCTACCGAACGTCTGGATAAGGAATATTTCACTCCATCCGATGAACGAGCACACGTGATTACCCGTTATTACGACTAACCGATCCAGAACGGTGCTGAGTATTTCGTGAAGGTCTTCTCGTACAACTCAGACAACATGGGATCGCAAACCGCCGAGTTCAGAGTTGTTCCGGGAGCGACGGGCTCACTGTCTGGATTATCCATCAGCAATGTCACGGCGAATTCCGCCGATGTATTCGTATCGGTCGCCGGTACGACGTCGGACGTCAGGGCGATTCATTTGCGGTATAAGATGGAGAGTCGCGCGAATTGGCCGGGAGGAGGTTGGGAAGATACGCTTCGATTCATCTCGTCAGCCGCCCGAGTCCGTTTCGAGTTGCAGGACCTTTATAGTCACACCGCTTACGACGTTCAGGTTTCGTTATTCGCTACATTCCCGACTGGGGAGTACGTGTCTGGTTCGTTCATGACGTCGGCTGGCCCGCCGAGCTCGCCGAGGAATCTTCTCGTAACGCATGGTGATCGTGAGTTGTCAGTGGGATGGTCATCTCCTGGGAACGATGGCGGGGCGCCGATCACGGGTTACGTGGTCGAATGGAAATCTGGGGATCAAGGTTATTCGTCGTCTCGGAGGATGTCGTTGGATGTCGGCACGTCCACGACCGAGATCTTCGATCTCACGAACGGCGTTCAGTACACGATCCGAGTAATTGCCGTCAACGCATACGGAAACGGGTTGCCTGCTGAAGCGAATGCTATACAGAGCACAGTGCCTGCTAGTCCACCTTCGGGAACGATTGGTTCGTCATGTGACGGTTCGTTAGTTGTCAGTTGGCAACCACCTATCGACGATGGAGGTAGTCCTATAACTTCATACACGATCCAGTGGAAATCTGAACCTGACGGCGATTATTACTTTGCTGACCGGCAAGTTGTTGTGGATGCGACGACGTTGATTTACCGGTTGACTCAATTGACGAACGGCACGGAATATACATTCAGGGATCTGGCTTCAAATGAAAATGAATATGCACCGGGATTTACCGATGCGAAATGGTCGAATGAAGTGACGGGAACCCCACGAGTCGGTGTTTGTGTTTCCGGGTTGAGCTTCGAAGACGTCACGCAGAGCAGTGTCCGGGTAGTCGTGAGAATTTCAGATGCTGAAGGTGGTTCAGAGATTTACTTGCGGTACCGGTCTCGCAACGGCAGAGTTTGGGGCGCACAGCGCCGTAACATCGTGCAAGCTGGCGAAACGTTGACGGTTTTCGGTATCAGCGGATTGTCGCATTCAACCGAGTACGAGGTAGAAGCATCCGTTGACCGAAGATTTGACACCGATTCAACGGTGCGCGGATCGTTTGTCACCGAAACATCGCCGGAGACGTCGACGCCGACTGATGATTCGCAGTGGGATGCTTCGGGCGGTTTCGTATCGCGGGTCGCACGCATAAAACGTATCGAACCGGTGGTTTCATCGTTCACAATCAATAGTGACGACAAGATCATCGTGTCGGTGGACGTGTACGGGCGGCAGGACATCTTGGACAACGGATTGGCGGACCGATCACCGGAGGACCGGCGGCCAATGTTCGAATGGACGCAAACTGGTGGCGGGAAGTTCAAAGAGATCCGCGTTGAGGCTGAGTGGCGTAACTCCGGACCTGACGATCCGGAGATGATGTTTGTCGCTCCTGAAACCGGGGGAAGGCTCATACTCACCGCCGTGTTACGGGATCCGGCCGATTGTCAGCCATGGATGAGTGGTGAAACGGAGAAAGAATGGTCGGAGAGGTGTAGCGCGAAGTTCAATGTATTGGTTAGGCGGGTTACCGAGAGCGTTCGTGCGAGAGTCGAACCTGAGAATCCGCCGGGTTACATATCCGAGTCGCTTGTCGGAGATGATGGGAAGACGTACGTTGTGTTGACGCCTGAGGATGGTGGAGAGTTGATAGGTGAGGGTTATTCGCTTTCAGCGGGGCCTGGTGCTGTAACGAACGGGGAGTACGTCGGGGTGGCGATGATGCCGATGCGTGAGGCGTCGAACGCGGACAAGACTTGGCAACGATTCACGCTGGGCGGCATAGCGTTCGCTATCAAGGTGGTTGATGCTGATGGTCGCGAGATACCGGACTATAGATTTGTCAAGCCGATCATCGTCTGCTCACCGCTGCCGGATTTGATGCGCTCGGACCTTTCAAAGGTCAAGTTGATCGCGTTGGGTGGTGATGGAGAGTTGATCGTTCTGTCGAGTCACGTACGGCTGGTAGCGAGAGGGATCGTCGTCTGCGGAACGGTGTCGTCGGCGCCCGCGACCGTTGCGGTCGGGGTTGAGGGAGCGCCGCCGGATTTGGCAGAGACGTCGTCGGATCAGTCGGACGAAGCGTTGCCCGCGACGGGTGGTTTCGGCGTGGAGCTTAGCGCGGCGCTTTCCGTGTTGCTGTTGGGCGCACTGGTCGGCGGGGTTGGGTAATTTTGCCTTGCTGTGGTCGATCCGTGTACGGCGAATGGCGTCTCGTTCACGGCGCGACTAGCGTTGACGTGGTCGGAGTGATCAACCGCCACGCGGCGCGGTTTCTTCGCCATGCAGTGCCCGGCGCTCGGCGATGATTTCGTTCAAGGCCTCGCGGGCGGCATCCAACAACTCGTCGTCCGGCGCGTCGTCGAACGAGGCAGATTCGGCAACGGAGATCCAAGCCCAAATCTCCTCCTGCGCCAAACGGAGCTCCTTGGCGTTCATCGCGGAATAGTCGGCTTCGACGATGTCAGGTAGCTGGGAGATCGGCACGATCGGTGGTTCTTGCAGTACTTGCTCAGTTGCGATTCGTATCCATCATATCCGCGCGTTGAAGTTCTGACACAGACGCACGTATTCGGGTGAAGTTGCGGTGCCGCCGTTGACAACTATCAACTCGGACTAGACCGTAATTACGGTTTGATCGCGCCGAAACTGCGGGAACTTCGAATGTCCAGATTCCAGAATGAAGATGACGGCAACTGAACGCACTTGATCGCGTCGGTCGCCAGCCACGAGGCTTACATCGATTTTCGCATGGAGTTATCTCACATGCACCGACACTTGACGTTGAAATATCCCGTCTTACGTCTTAAATCCTTCTTGACAGTTGGAATAACAATCGCGGCGATATTTTTCGTGGCTTTCAGTTCGATCAGCTTATTCACATTTGAGACCCACGCTCAAATCGACAACAGCAACAGCCCGACCAACGTCGTCGTGACTCCCGGATACCAATCGATCACCGTGACTTGGGATCCACCCCCTCCTCACCCTGACGGATACCGACTGACAGGATACAGCCACGGGTTACGGATCGGCACGGAACACCGTGATCGGTTCGAAGATCACGCCGCAGATGATCCCAGGACGTTTACCTACACCCAATACAAGCACAAAACAACGGGATTTCAATGCGATGGTCAAGCTGTCGATCTTAACGTTCTCCGTCCTCTCTGCAACGGTGTCGAATATCAAATCAAAATATGGGCGCACTACGAAGCCGACATTGGCATCGGGGGCGATGTCGACGATACTGGATGGATCTCGGTAATCGTTGGTGGAGATGCCACCGTTGTAAGGCCTATCCAACCCCCGAGTTTGTCAGCGCCAGGAGCCCCACAAAACATCGCAGTCACCCCCGGGATAAACCAGCTCCAGGTAGATTGGGATCCGCCAACCCTCGGTACCAACAACGCACCCACCAACTACGTCGTTCAATGGAAGGCGGGCGGCCGAAGCTACTCTACCTCCAGACAAGCCAGCACAAACGCTGCTACAACCTACACGATTACGAACCTGACCGGGGGCCAACCCCACCAGATTCGCGTCCGGGCCGAAAACAGCGCTGGTGGTACATGGTCGAGTGACGTGCCCGGCACACCGATAGCGGGACCGATTGTCACGCGTGTCGAAACCACCTCCGTCACCGACAGCACAGCGACGATCGTCGCGACACTCACCAACCCCGAATCTACAAACCAGACCGTCAACCTCCGGTACCGTACGCCTCGAGGGGCCGGAACCTGGGAGGTTGTCAGTCCGTTGCCAACTACGACTACATCCAGAGAATTCACGCTCGGCCCTCTGATGGCGAACTCGAACTATGAGGTCCAAGCATCACTGGACAGCAACTTCCAAACCGGGGTTCGCTCGGCCAGCTTCACTACACACGGCCCGCCAACAAACCTCAGACTCCGTGTTGCGCCCGCGAATCAACAGTTGAAGCTGAGTTGGTCGGTCAGCTTAAACGGCGGCAGCGTCACATCACAAAGCGTCGAATGGAAAGTGACGACTTTAACCAACTTTACGGGTAGCGCAACCCCCGCAAACGACGCACGAAGCCACACCATTGAAAACCTTACCAACGATACCGAGTACACCGTCCGCGTCACGGTGACGACCAACTATGGCTCTGTCACGTCAGCCGATGTTACTCGCAGCCCAGCTTCAGGTCCATCCATTGACGACATCACGTTCACCAGCATCAATCGAACGTCCGCGACGGCAACTGTTTCAGTGATTAACACCCAACTCGCCACAGAAACTTTAACTGTGCATCTTCGGCACCGGGTGAAAGGGACAACCGAGTGGAGCACCACCGCGCCCAGAAACGTTTCCGGAACCACCGCCAGCTTTTCGATGACCGGATTGACCGGAAACACAACTTATGAAGTGGAAGCTTCTCTTGGCGGCGATTTCGCAGACAGCGTCCTACGAGAACTTTCTACAGCAAAATCTGCACCGCACGCGCCCGAAACCGTCGTGTTGACACATGCCGACTCCGAACTAAGCATCAGTTGGGTCGCGCCGTCGAACGACGGAGGCGAACCGATCACCGGTTACTCTGTGCAATGGAAATCGGGCAGTGACTCGTATTCAACTACACGGCAACTGCAAACCGATGCGAACACGACAGCCGTAGACATCACTGGCTTGATTAACGGCAGAGAATACAAGGTTCGGGTATTCGCGACCAACTCGATCGGCGACGGTCCAGCCGTTGAAGTAACTGGCACTCCGAGCACCGTGCCGCTTTCTGCTGCGACCGGATTGTTGGCTTCCACCTGCGACCAATCGCTGCGCCTGAGCTGGCGTCCACCGACCAACGATGGCGGTAGTCCGATCATTTCGTACAGAGTCCAGTGGAAAACAGCCTCGGACACCGATTACGACGAGAACACTCGGCAAATGATACACAATTCGGCGACGCCGTTTTTCACTCTGTCGGGGTTGACCAACGGCACCGCATACACGGTCAGGATACTTCCTGCAAACATCAACGGTGACGCCGCCGACGTCGACAGCCAAGAACTGTGGTCAAACGAACTCACCTCCACGCCCAGACCTGGCGCGTGCTTGCTCGAAGTCAGGTTCGGCAACCCGCTCGCTCACAGCGTTCCGGTTCATGTGACGGTCAAGGATGCACCTACGGGGACAAGGGTTTACTGAGGCATCATACTACCGCACCGGGGCCTTGGAGTGGCACCCGGAGCGAGACGACGAGGCAAGGGGAGACCACGGTGACGTTCGATGTCACGGATCTGCAACCCGAAACGGACTATGAGGTTGAAGTGTCGCTGGGTCCGGGTTTCTCTCCGACGGGGTCGACGGTAAGGGCGTTTTTCACAACGGGCATGGGATCGACTTCTGGGATCAGAGGCGCGGGATCCTTCGCTCGTATTCTCAGGATTGAGCCGGCGATCGCCAATATAACAGTCAACCCCGAGGACAGGTTTGTGCTCTCGGTGGATGTATACGGGCGTCAAGACATTCTTGACAACTCGCTGGCAGATCGTGCGCCGACAAACGGGCGACCGAAGTTCACGTGGACCGGAGGTGGGCGTGGCTCATTCGACGAAATCAAATTGCAGTCGGATTGGCGCAACGCGGTGGCTGACGATCGTGAAGTCATCTTCATCGCGTCGAGCGATCCGGGCACATACGAGATACAAACGGTCTTGGCCAATCCCGGAGATTGCCAGCCCGCGATCGGCGACGAAACAGCTGAGGATGCATTAGCTCGTTGCAGCGCGAAGTTCGCCGTCAAAGTACGCCGCCCAAGCGATATCAAGTTGTTCGCCGAGCCGCCAATCAACCCTAGCGGCGTGATTCCCGAAGTGATTACCGATTCGGATGGGATTGAATTCAACGTTTTCACACCTGAACAGGGCGGCTCTTTCCTCGGTAATGGGTTCTCGTTGACGGCTGATCCGGGCGCAGTTAACAACGACGAATACATCGGCATGCGCATTTCACCGACCGGTGTCGCTTCGAACGCGGGTAAGACTTGGCAACGATACACGTTGATTGGCACCAAGTATTCGATCAATGTCGCGGACGCCGACGGTGAGGCGATCCCCAGCTACACGCTGAATGAGGCTGCGACCGTATGCGTTCGGCTACCGGAAGAGTTGCGAAGCGAGATAGCCAAGGTGGTTTTGGTAGTGATCAACGACGATCAGGAACTCACGGTACTTTCGACGAGTGTGAAGATAGGGACGGGAGGAATTCGCGTTTGCGGCACTACATCGCGCGTGCCGGCGATGGTTGCGGTCGGATCGATCGGGGCACCTCTCGAGTTAGTCGAGGAAGAACAACTTCTGGATACAGGTGGCGTTGCGCCGACGCACTCGACACTGATGGTGTTGTCGGTGGTCGGTATCGCGATGATCGGCGTTGGTTTCGCCGTCTCAAGAAACAGTCGTAGGCGTCGGACGTACGTCCGCCTTCCGTGATCTGAATATCTCAGCCTTGGGTTGTGATCGGCGGTGTGACGACCTCGCACCGAACGCCGCCGGCTCGGCTGATTCGGCGGTCGAGGGTTACCAGAGGGCGACCAAGCGATTCCGCCAATGCTACGTACCAGGCATCATAACTCGTTAGGTTATGTCGTAACTCCCAAATCCGAGCGGCGAATGGCGCGAAGGGGAACAATCTAACGTCGAGTCCGAGCATGTGATTGAGGGCGAATGCTGCCATCGCGCTTGACACGGCGCCAATCCGTTCCAATCTACGCAAACTGCTCGCGCATTCGACCTGGATGATCGAAGGGCAATTGATAGTTGCGCCTCCGGACGTATACCCACGCACCCACTTGCCATCTTCCAAGTCAACCAAAGAGGAAACTAGGGCGGACGAATCGACCACAATCACCATTCGCGTCCGTCTTTGATCGAGCTAACGATCTTGTCAGAATCGACGCGTGATTCGATCTGCTCAAGCCTCTCGGTTACCAGTTCGTACACGAGTTCGTTCCGAGGTTTTGCGGCAATCAATTCGAGTTCGCTTAGTAGATAGGATTGCATCGACTGATGCCTGATCTCGGCGCGCACTGCGAGTTTGTCGCGGACTTCGTCGGGGACGTTTCGGATTGTTATCTTGACGGTCATGTTTTCATTATGCCAGCGTTTTGCAAGCTCAACGGGTCAGACGAAGTTGTGGCGGTCGACCTTGGAACCAGCCAAGAACACGTCCCTGACTTGTCGGAGATCGGCAATGTCGCGCGTGGGATCGCCATCAACAACCAACACGTCGGCTTGCTTGCCAACTTCGAGGGTGCCTACGGTGTCGTTGACATGGCATGACATCGCGGAGTCGCGGGTCGCTGAAACGATTGCCTCCATGTTCGACATGCCAGCCAAGACGTGGGATTCGATCTCGGTTTGGAAGTCTCCCATCGGGTAGTTCGCCCAAGCGGAGTCCGACCCTGCCACCATAACGACGCCCGCGTCTCGCATCCTCGCAACGTGATCCATCCGACCTTCCAAACCGCGACGCATGACACCGATATCTTCGGTTTCCGCGGCTAGTTCGGGGTTGTTCTCGAGTTGGCGAATCCGAGCCAAGCCCTGCCCGAGTGTCGGGTTTACGAACACACCTTGCTGAGCGATTCGAACAGCGATGTCCGATCGGTAGTTGTCAGCGCCATTGGCGTCGCGGTGTACGCCGTGAATCATCGTGTCGATGCCCGCTTCGAGGGCGTTCTCCATACCGCCAGAGGAGGTGCAATGCGCGCATACGTGCTTGCCGAATTTGTGGGCTTCGTCGGTTATCGCCGAGAATTCATCGACGTTGAACGATGGTCTGGACGGGTGACTGGTACGCGTGCTGCCGCCCGTCGCCGTTACCTTGATGAAGTCGGCGCCCTCCTTGATGAGCTGTCGGACAGCGGCTCGACATTCGGTCGGCCCGGTGGCTTGGGTGCCAAAATATGATAGATGCCCGCCGATGATCGCGATCGGTCTTCCGGCGAGGATCAGCCGCGGGGATGGGATGATCCCCATCTCGACGGCTTCTCTGAGCAGGAAAGTCGTGCGGTTCTTGGCTCCGCAATCTCTGACGGTTGTCACGCCGGAGTAGAGGTGCTTCCTGACGTTCTGGGCGGCTTGGACGGTGAGGACTTCGTCGGGCAGCGTCACGAGCTCGTCCCCGGCGCGGCCGTCGCCGATGCCGATCAGATGGACGTGGCAATCGACCAAACCGGGCAGGATCGTCGCGTCGCCGTAATCGATCTCGAGAACTGACGCGCCTTCTGGCGCTTGTACTGTCTCTCTCGTTCCGATCTGCTTGATCGTGTCGCCTTCCAGCAGAACCGCGGCTTGCTCGGCGACCGGACCGCCGTTGCCGTCGACCAATCTTGCAGCCGTCAATAGCGTGAATTGGGGGTTGACTTCACTCATATTCGACCTCCGTCGATTTAATCCTTAAACAGGTTAAATCTCTTGGGGCGTTTGACGCACGGCGGCGAGCGATTCTTCTGAACCACGCTCAATCTTCTCGCCTTTGAAAAAGACATCCGCGACGTTCCAGAGGTCGTTGACGTTTTTTGAGGGATCGCCGTCCACGACTAGGATGTCGGCTTGTTTGCCGGGTTCGAGTGTGCCGACGATGTCGTCGACGCCGAGCGCTTCCGCGGCTCGGCTGGTTACGGACATCAGGCCTTGCATGTGGGAGTACCCGGCGTGGACTAGAAGCTCGGTTTCGTAGACGGTGTTGCCGAGTTGGTAGTCGCCCCACGACGAGTCGGAGCCGGTGATGACCTTAATACCCATCTCGATCATTCGGCGGTTGTGGTCCAAACGAGTATCTAACTCGCGTTTCGCCCCATCCAAGTCGATTCGCGCTTCATCGGTGAGGCCGGTCTCTCGTCCCTGCTGGATGAGCGACCAAACGCGCGCTCGGCCGACTTGCAGGGTGGGATTGACGTATGCTCCTTGTTCGCTGATGCGTTCGGCGACGTCCTCGCGGAAATTGACCTCGCCGTCGGGTTCGTTGTAGGTGCAGTGGATGATCATGTCCACGTCCGCATCGAGCGAGTTTATGACGCCTTGCGTTGAGGTGCTGTGAGTAGCGGTCAACATGCCGAACTTGTGCGCCTCGTCGGTGACGGCTTGCAACTCGTCGACGTTGAAAGCCGGGCGCAGGGGGAAAGACGATGGCGTGCTGCCGCCGGTGGCGGTGATTTTGATGTAGTCGGCGCCTTCCTTGATCAGCTGCCGAGTGAGGGCACGGCTATCGACTACGCCAGTGACTTCGCCGCCGAAGTAACCCATGTGCCCACCGATAATCGAGACTGGTCGGCCGCAGAGCATCATGCGAGGGCCGATCGCGAGGCCTTCGTTGATGGCATCCCGGAGACGGAACATCGTCATGTTCTTCGGACCGTTCTCCCTGATCGTGGTCACCCCCGAGAAGAGGCTGCGACGCGCATTGCCGGCCGCTTGAACGGTCAGAATTTCGTCTTCCAAAGCTGCAAGATCTTCACCATTGCGACCATCGCCGAAGCCATTGTTGTGCGTATGGCAGTCGACCATGCCGGGCAGGATAGTCGCTCCGGGATAGTGATGATGGACGACCGATGCACCGTCCGGGGCGCGTACTTCGTGAGTAGGCCCAACCGATACGATTTCGGAGCCACGAGTGAGGACCGCGCCGTTCTGGATCGGTGGCCCGCCTTTGGCATCGATCACGCGATCGGCGGTTAGGAGAGTGTAGTCGGGGGCTGAGGTGGCGGGCATGGGATGTGAAGGAGAGTCTGAGGAGAGGGGTAATGGTTGGGATGGAAGTTTACAGGGTTCGCGGGTAACCGGCGCCAAATGGTTAACAGTTACACGTATCCGATATCAAGGTGCTACGAACTTGGCGGGACGACGGCCGGATTGAAAGATAATCGAGGTCCGGTCCGCAGTTAGGGGTTGTCAGCCAATCGTTGGCGATAAGCGAGCAAATCTTGGTCGGTTACAGCGTCTGGAGTTACGAGTTGGTAGTGTTTCTCGGATGACACCTTAATGTCGTCGCCTTGTTGCTCAAACTCGAAGAGAGCGATCATTTCGTCATCAAAAAACTGCGCGCCTACTGGTCGACAGATGAGTTGCGGGAGTTTTTCGGCACAGATGGCGATGTCTTGCTCGATCTGGACTCGATTCAGACGGTCGGTTCCACCTTTGGCTCGGACAGGGACAGCAAAGTGGGACCCGTGTTTGTTTACGCCGATGTAGATCTCATCTGTTTCGACCTGACCCATGTTAGTAACAGTGGTTCGCAAATGGTTCTGCAGGGAGTAGCAGGTGATACCTAGGAACACGTCGATCAATCGGTTGTACCGGACGCGTGCCAACAGGGCTTGCTCGTCGCTAAACGCGTACTTCGAGATTATGCCGGGAGTAGCATCGGGGATTTTCGTGACCGCGAGGTTCGGATTTGGGACCAGCGGCGCGTCGGTGACAAGAACGAACCTGTATCTGCCCGACCCAGCGGGTCTTATGATCCACGTTTCGCCAGCAGGGGCATGTTCGAGGACGCTGGCCGGAAGGTCGGCTCTGTACCTAAAGGTATAGATCACATCCCCGAGATTCCTTGGGGGATCGAAACCCAGGCACGACGCAACCGCGGCAATTTCCTCTCGTCCGAAATCGAAGACGCGATCGCCGGGCTCGAAATGGGCGCGAAAAATCGCCTCTATGATTTGCGTATATCGGTTGGGGGAGGGAATTGGATTGTCCTTGTCCCGGTCAATCGCCGGGCCACTCGAGCAAAACCACCTCTTCGCGAAGCTGTTCGCCCGTGACGGTCGAAAGTCGTGTCCGAAAGAGGTCCAAATCGACTACCCGGTAACCGAGCGAGGCGGCTAGATCTGCGGTTATTTGCCCGGTCCGAATCATCACTCTCAAGTACGAAGCTTGATCGCCAACCACGTACGCCAGTTTTGCACCAGGTCGGAGGACAGTTCGCAGGGACGCCAAATGTTTCGCCATGCCGCCGAAATATAGCAAGGTCACGCGATGATACAAGCGTTCGAAACCTGATGTTTTGCCCAGTTCGATTCGGCGTTTTTCGATGGCACTTGCGATACCCTGAATGACCTCGTGGTCCGCAACTTCCAGATCGTCAGTGTCGCTCTTGTACACGCCCCGAGTGTTCGATCTAATCAGATCTTGTTTGAGGGATCGTAACTCACGTCGATCTCGTATCAAACCGAGAATGACGGATTCTAACCGCGTGGTGCGAGTGTAGTCTTTTTCGTTCGGATAAGGAGGGGACGTGATCACTGCATCGACTGTGTTTGGACCCAAAACTTGGTGAACTTGCCGGGCGTCGCCTTTGATCACCTCGGATCGGGCGTGGGGCAGCTTTGCGCAGAGTTCGATGTCGTTGACTATCGTTTTGATGGCCTCTAGCCAGTGTTCTATGACTGGTGCGTCATGCTTAATCCGGCCAAGCCCCACTTCAGGACCGAACTTCAAATTGCTAGCGTGGGAGATTAGTGCCTTGGCTAGCGCGAGTCGTCCGTAGCGACGCATATCCGGGTCGCCGTGACGATCGATTTCATCCAACAGCACCAAAGATTTGTGCAATGGGATTGGACTTATCGAATCTTTCAAAAGCAGCTTCGTTTGCTCTGAGTCAAGCCCTCGCGTCCGGGTATCTCCGTTTTTGGTTGGTCGCGAAAAGGGGAGACCGCTCCATTCATCTAAGCCAGAGCTAACGAGCATCTTCGCCGCCGTCTCAGCGACATCTTCGGCGTAGCTGTTTAGCCCGCTCGGAGAGACCGACCAATCAACCTTAACGCTGCTTGCAAAGAAGGCCATGGGATTCGATTCGATCCCAAAGCTGGCGATGCCCTGCTTTTTGCACTCGACTAGTGTCGTACCCGTTCCGCAAAACGGGTCTAGGACAGAGTCGGAAGGCCCGACGTCCAGTTTGCTGAGATATTCGCGCACGAGGTGGGGCGGAAACGACAGCACGAAACGGTACCAGTCGTGCACGGGGCGATCTTCTGCACGAAGCTTGTTTTGGTTCGCAGCACGGGTTCCCGGTTTTTGGGGAGATTGGATCGACAATGTAACGGAGTGAATTTGCAGGTCTGGTTAACGCAAGTATGTTATCTGTACGGTTGTGCTATATCAAGGGCGACATCCTTGACGGATTATTCCGAAGATTTCTTACTTGCTCATGTTGATAACGCCGGATCCTTTGCGCCATCCCAGAACCGCTGTAGGGCTTCACGGCGTTTGCGATGTTCTTTTTCGCTAATGTGCGGGTCGCGTTTCCCAGGCTTCGATGGATTTTCTTTGGACATAAATCAATCGTAAACCCCCTTTTTGAGGGACCGACGATGTTGTGTGGCTGTGGTTTACCCCACCGGATTCGACCAAAACCGATTGGGCGAGATGAGTTGGTCGGCGGAGTTGGGGCCCCAGGTGTTGCGTTCGTAGGGGTAGCGCTGTGCGGCTAATTCGGTCTCCCTGGCTTCGATGTAGGGGTCGACGACGGCCCATGAGAGTTCGATCTCGTCGGAGCAGGAGGCGTTCGTATGCGTCGCGCATGCCCATCGGGAACTTGCATTTGAGTTCTTGGGCTCTCGCTACCGAATTCGGGCACCGGAGTTATTCAATAGTCGTCATTCGGACCACAGTAAATCTTCGTCTGACGCTGCTTTTGCCAATGCATTGTCGAGTGTCGCCAAACTTGCGTCGCGCCTAATCGCGAGTTCGAGGTAAAGCGCGTCGTAGAACGTGAGGCGGTGGTCTCTCGCGAGTTCCAACGTTGCGTCGAAATCGGGTTCTTGATCAGTGCGGATTGACAGAGTCTTCAGATCGGCTAAACGTTCTGCCACTTGATCAGGGGTTATGCGCCCCCGTCGCTCTGCGGACAGCAAAGCATTGCGAATCTCAACGTGCCATAGTTGCGGAACAAACGTCTCTCTCGCCCTGAGTGCACGAAGTGGAGCGACGGTATCTGGTTCATCCTCATCTTCTAGGAGCCATGCGACAGCAACCGAGGCATCTACTACAATCGCTGTCAATACCGATGCCCTTCATGTCGCAGCGCGAGTATCTCCTCCCTTGTCATCCCAGTCGGTGCCCACGTTGCACGCCGTTTCAGGAAGCGTTCGACTGCCGCCTTGCGTTCGGCGCGTTCTTGATCCGGCGCGGGGACTAGGTGTGCGATTTTCTTGCCGTGCCGGGTAATGACTACGGTTTCGCCGCGCTCGACGGTGCGTAGGAGTTCCGCTAATCGGGCTTTGGCTTCGGTGGCTTGGACTTCGAGCATGATGACTCCTCTAACCAGTTATTTTAACCATACAATGAACTGATTATGCGTCGTTGAATGTTCTTGAATGAATTTTGATCCTACCCCACCGGATTCGACCAAAAGCGGTCTGGCGAGATGAATTGGTCGGCGGCGTTGGGCCCCCAGGTGTTGCGTTCGTAGGGGTAGAGCTGGGCGGCCAATTCGGTTTCCCAGGCTTCGATGTAGGGGTCGACGACGGCCCATGAGAGTTCGATCTCGTCGGAGCGGGTGAAGAGTGAGGCGTCGCCGGCGACGGCGTCGAGCAAGAGGCGTTCGTAGGCGTCGCGCATGCCCATCGGAAACTTGTATTCGAGTTCTTGCGCTTCGGCTTGGAGACGGGCGCCGGGCTTCTTGTTGTCGATCGTCAAGCGTATGGCTTCGTCGGGTTGGATGACGATGCGGAGGACGTTGGGCACAAGACCAGAGGCGTCTTCGTCGTCGAAAATGATATGCGGCGGCCGGCGGAACTGGATGGCAACTTCGGTGTATTTCTGTCGCAGGGTTTTGCCGGAGCGGAGGTAAAAAGGAACACCTTGCCAACGCCAGTTGTCGATGAAGAGACGTAGTGCGCCATAGGTTGCGGTCGCGGAAGCAGGAGATACGCCGTCGAGCTGTCGGTAGCCGCGGTATTGTCCACGGACCGAGTTGGTGGCGGCCTGCTGCGGGTTCGGTTTGCGGATGGCGCTGAGCACTTTCGCCTTTTCGTTGCGGAGTGAATCGGCGTGGTTGGTCGCGGGCGGCTCCATCGCCGCCAACGCGAGCAGTTGGAGGATATGGCTTTGGAACATATCGCGGAGCACGCCGGAGTGTTCGTAATAAGCCGCGCGATCGCCGACGTCGAGGTCTTCGAGGACGGAGATCTGGACGTGGTCGATATAGTTCCGGTTCCAGAGCGGTTCGAAGATGGTGTTGCCGAACCGGAAGACGATGAGGTTTTGGACGGTGTCTTTACCTAGGTAGTGGTCGATACGGAAGAGCTGGTGCTCGGCGGCGCGGGTGTGGATCGAGTCGTTCAGCAGGCGTGCCGATTCGAGGTCGGTGCCGAAGGGTTTTTCGACGACCAAACGTCGAACACCGTGAGATTCATCGAGCATGCCGGCATCGCCGAGTGCGTTAACGGTGCTTTCGTAGAGAGTGGGAGCGAGGGCCAAATAGTAGAGACGGTCGTCTTTTGCTTCGCCGTTGGAGTCGGCGCGAATGAAGTCGTCGAGACGTTTCAGGGACTCGACATCGTTGGACGAGCCTCGGACATAATTGATTTGCTTCGCGAATTCGACCCAATGTCGAGCATCCGAGGCGTAGCTGTCCGAGGCTACGTCGAAGAGGAGTTGGCGATATGTTTCGTCGGTGTAATCGGAGCGTGCAACTGCAATGAAGCGGCAACGATCCGGCAATGCACCGATGGCGTGCAGATGAAACAGCGCCGGGGCGAGTTTGCGTTGGGTTAGATCACCGGACGCGCCGAAGATGACGATGGTGAACTGTCGCGTTTCGTTATCCGCCATCCGAACGTCTGACGCTGTGACCGCCGAACGCGTTGCGCATCGCGGCCAAGGCGCGGCCTCCAAATGGGTTCTCTTGCCGTGACCGGAAGCGCATTTGCAGAGCAGCCGTGATCACCGGTGCAGGCACCGCCAACTCGATCGAGGCGTCGACGGTCCAACGTCCCTCTCCCGAGTCTTCGACGTAAGACGACAACCGGTCCAGTCCCGGATCTTCTTTGAGCTCTTCAGCGGTTAGGTCTAGGAGCCACGAACGGATGACGCTGCCATAGCGCCAGTTTTCGCAGATCGCGGCGAGGTCCAAGTTGAAGTCGGACTTTGCTTCGAGGAGTTCGAGTCCTTCAGCGAAGGCCTGCATCATTCCGTACTCGATGCCGTTGTGGATCATCTTCACATAGTGGCCGGAACCGCTGGGGCCGACGTATAGATTGCCGTCGGATTCTGGCGGCGCGAGGGTTTTGAATATCGGCCAGTTGCGCTCGTACGCCTCGTGGTTGCCGCCGATGGTTAGGCAGTAGCCGTTTTCGAGTCCCCAGATTCCGCCGCTAGTGCCGCTGTCGAGCATGTCGATGCCTTTTTCGGCCAGCTCATTCGCACGACGGATCGATTCTTTGTAGTTGGAGTTGCCGCCGTCGATCAACGTGTCGCCGGAAGACATGTGCTCGGATAGTTCGTCGACGGTTGTTTGCGTAATGTCGCCGGCCGGCACCATGACCCACACGGTGCGCGGGGTGTCGAGCACGTTGACGAGATCCGCCAGTGCAGATTTGCCTGAACCGCCGTGCGATTCCAACTCGGCAAGCGCGTCTGAGCTCGGGTCGAAGCCGAAGACTTCGTGGCCGTCGCGCAGGAGGCGAGTCGCCATGTTGCCGCCCATGCGGCCGAGCCCCACTATCCCAATCTGCATCGTGCTTCTCCTTAAACCGAGATTTTTTCTACGTTTAGAGCTTCGGAAATTGCGATGAAACGGGCGGCCAAAGCTGCGGCTACGTCGGAAGCGGTTCTAGAGTTCTGAGCAAACTCATTCAGACATGCCGCATACGTTTCGGCGCCGATGATTGTTCGAGCGTTGCCGGGCATCGTATCGATCACATCGATCGCTGCTGACACCGCCGCGGGTAACGCGTCCAGATCATCGTTTTGGGTTCGATACGCCGTCCAAAAGATAGTGTCGAGAGCGAAACATGCCACGATATCGTTTCGATCGTCGATGTGAGTCCTCGCACTCAAGGTCTCGGCGACGATCCTGACGGACGGCAGGTTCATGATCCACATTGAGGGATCGAGACCGGCATCTTGGAACTTAGTGATGGTTCGAAGCCCGTTCTCCGACTGCAACATCGGGTCGGGCCATTCGCCTCGCGGTTTTCGAATATCCCACGCGATGTCGACGCTGAACGTCGATGCAAAGTCGAAGACACCGATATGTTTGTCGATCGGCGACATTGAGCGCGAAAACTTAGGTGATTTTGACGGAGCACTGATCTGACCCATATCGGTCGCCGCGTTTCTGACCGGCAGCACTAGAACTTGGGGTTTGAACATGGTGGTGATTTCGCTCATCTCGTCGATCGCTTCTTCGAGATAGTCGCGAACGTCGAAATCGTAGGTCAGCATCGTCGGGATTTTCGACGAGATGGCCCGGTACAGGGAGCCTTCGCCAATATCAGCGTCGAGCCAAAGCAGCACGTCGTCTCGCTCCACGCCGCCGTCGAAAGCGATTTCGAGCGCGCCGACCAAGATATCGATTACGCCAACGATCCGCGCTCGATCTTCTGGATCGGACCGATCCAATCGAAGTCCGCGTTCGACTTCGGTTGCGTTGAGTATGAATTCGGGCTTCATGTTCGCACCTTCAACGCTTTCACGCTTCTTGACGGATCATCGCGGTGGCGGATTCGATCTCGTTTATCGCGTCGCTTTCGATCTTGATCAACGCAGCGCGCCGTCCTTTGTCGCGACACGCCTGAACGTCGCCTGCGGCCTGCGCGGCGAGCAGATCGCCCAAAGAGTAGGTCTGCCCGGGAACATCGATATCGACGGTTGAGTCTTGGGTCAACGCCAGCAAAATGACTGAGTTTGGACCGCCTTTGTGCAGCTGTCCGGTTGAGTGGAGGTAGCGTGGGCCGTATCCGAAGGTCGTAGCCATTCCACTCGCTTCGCCGATAGCGGCACGGAGACCGGAGACGGCGTTTGTCAACGTGTCGGATTCTGGGAGGAACGCGGCGATGGCGACGTAGTCGCCCGCGGTACCGTTTGACAAGGTTATACGGATCGCATCGCGGAGGGTTTGCACATTGCCGGTTCCACTAGTCCCGGCCTCGAGCGCGGCGCGAGCGAACAGCTTGGCCGATTCCACGTCCGGTTGGTCGAACGGGTAGACGCCGATGCCGCTGGCGGCGACCGAGGTGGCGAATTCCCAACGGAAGAACTCGCCGGCAATTGCGGCACGGTTTGGCAGTTCAATGCAGCAGGTCGGATGACTGTCGAATGCGGGGGACTCAGCGGTATCTTCGCCGAATAAGGAAATGCGAATGAACTGACGGTCTTCGCCATACGCTTCGGCGGGTAGCATCGGTTCGCCGGCCATCGGTATCAGACCTCTGCCGTTTTTGCCGGTCGATTCCGCCAACAACTGCTCCAACCAAAGCCCGAATCGCTCTAGGCTCGGCGACATTACGAACGTCACCTTGTTGCGTCCCCTCAGGGCGTTTCGGGCCATGAAGAGACCGAGTTCGACGCCCGGGTTGGTTTCATCCTCGGCACGACATCGATCCGCCATGGCCATCGCGCTCGCTGTCATTTCGTCGGTAGGCATGTCGCAGATCGACGCGGGGAACATGCCGAACGCCGTTAGGGCCGAGAATCTGCCGCCGACGTTTGCGGGGCTTTCGACGTGGATGGCGAATTCGCCGTTTTCGGCGCGGTTCGCCAGTTGGGTGCCCGGATCGGATATCGCGACGAAGTGTTGGGCAGCGTTTTTGACACCGGCATCTTTGATGGCTTGCCGGAATACGCTCTCAAGGGACAGCGGTTCTACGGTTGTGCCAGATTTGCTGGCCACCGCGAACGCGGCGGTGGATAGTTCCATCGAATCCAAGGATTCGGCGATGGTTGAGGGATTGACGGTGTCGAACACGTTGAGCGCGGGCGCGGTGTCCGGGAATAGGTTGCTTAAGACCTCTGGGGTCAGGCTGCTTCCGCCCATGCCGAGAACGTTCAGTGATGTGATGCCGCCGAGCACGTCGAGTTGAATCTGATTTGCGATGCCGAAGCGCATTGATCCGGGAAGGTTCAGCCACCCCATCCAATCTCCACCGCCACCGGGCGACGGCTCAGCCCACAGCGAGTAGTCGCGTGCCCATATTCGGCGCACGATATCCGCGATGCCGGATCGGGATTTACTCCGTATGCTGCTCGCGGTTTTCAAGCGAAGCTCCGTGCGGGTTGTCTATCCGACACTCGTCAATGCCGAGATTTTCGCGTCGATGCGGGCCATCAAGCTGTCCCACGAGTCGGCGAATTTTCCGACACCTTCGACCAAGAGTTGGGCTGTGACTTCTTCGTAGGAGACACCTTCGGCGGCGAGTTGAGCGAGTTGAGCTTCGGCCTCGTCGACTCCGACGGTGAGAGTCTCTTTAATCGTGCCGGTGGCGAGTACGTCGTCGATAGTTGGCAGGGGAAGGGTGTTGACGGTTTCGGGTCCGAGCAGGCTGTCGAAGTAGAGCGTGGGCGGGTATTCGGGATTCTTCACGCTCGTGGAAGCCCAGAGTGGACGCTGAGGTTGCGCGCCTATCGTGTTTAGCGAGAAGAAGCGGGTGTTGTGGTTCAGGTCGCTGGCGAAAATCTTCTGGAATTCGCGGTAGGCGATTTTGGCATTGGCGATACCGATCTTGCCCACCAAATCGCTGTCGTCTGGCAGCTTCTCATCGGCGAGGGTGTCAACCCGGCTTACGAAGAACGATGCAACTGAGGCGATACGGGCGGGTGATCCGTTGCCGGAACTTGCGAACTTGGTCACGCCGTCGAGATAGGCGTTGGCCGCGGTCATGTAGGCGTCGAGCGAGAAGAGCAGCGTGACGTTTACGTTGATGCCCTCCCCAATCAAGGTCGTGATGGCAGGCGCACCTTCCGGCGTTCCAGGGACCTTGATCATCACGTTGGGTCGGTCGACTGCTGACCATAGTCGTCGCGCCTCGGCGATCGTGCGATCGGTGTCGTGAGCCAAGTGAGGGTTGACCTCGATCGAGACGAAGCCGTCGCGGTAGTTTAATGCTTCGTACGTTAGCAGCAGGATGTCGGCGGCATCGCGGACGTCTTCGACTGCGATGCGTTCGAACACGACCTCTGCAGGACTGCCATCCTTGGCGTATTCGGCGAGACGGTCGTCGTAGACATCGCTGCCGGCGATCGCTCCGTCAAAGATCGTCGGGTTGGTCGTGATGCCACGCAAGCCGGCGTCTACCAACGCTTGGATCTCGCCGCCGTCGATCATGTCGCGGCTGATCTGGTCAAGCCAAACTGCCTGGCCAAGCTTTGCCGCACGGTTGATGTTGTTGTCTTTTCCGTTATCCATTGTTTGTGTTTGCCTCGTCCAAGTCGATATTGCTGAATGGTGTATCTACGGATTGCGTCATTCCGATGCGAAGTTGGACGCTTCGATGGCGTTGAGCTTGTCGAGGCGACGCTGAAAGCGGACCTCATCGCCCATCGTTGCCGACAGGAACGCCTGCACTAACGCGATCGCGATCGCTTCACCAACTACTCTTCCGCCGATGCACAACACGTTCATGTCATCATGTTCTACGCCCTGCGCGGCGGAATAGGTATCGTGACAGATCGAAGCCCGGACGCCTCGGAACTTGTTAGCGGTAACCGCGGCGCCGATGCCGCTGCCGCACACGATGATCCCGCGATCCGCATCGCCGGACATCACAGCTTCGGCGACCGGCGCGGCGCGATCGGGATAGTCGTCTTCGGCGTCGTAGCAATGAGCGCCGAGATCGATGACCTGATGTCCAGCAGCCTCGATGGTGGAAATTACGGTTTCGCGCAGGTTGAAACCAGCGTGATCAGCGCCAACTGCTACTCGCATCGATAGTCCAAATCCCCGTTTGCGTCACGATTGCGTTGAGACACACGTATCTAAGGTGCCAACTACGCAGTAATGATACAACCGCCGATTTTCGACATCGACATACCTTTCCAAACGTCCAGAAAGCGTTCCAAGCACCAACTGTCATTCCGAGCGCAGCGAGGAATCTGCGCACTTCGCACTGGTGCTGCCATCTCAGATTCTTCGCTCCGCTCAGAATGACATGGCAGGGCGCTGCGCTCCGTTCAAAATGACATGACCGGTTGCTCCGCTCTGTCCAAAATCCCTGCCAATCACTTGCATTCTTGCACTACATATGTAATAATCTGACTCATAAGGCAAACGTCGCGCACGAGTGTAATGCTGCGTGAGCGCGAACAATTCCGAAGGGTCCGGCGATTTCCCCGGGCCCTGGTGTGCGGTGCAGATGAGTGGAGGCACGACGTCCTCTGACAGTTCACCTCGTTGAACCAATCTCGGAATTCGACGTGCGTTGCGTGCGTTTGACAGGATTCAGAACCTCGACCTGTGTGGATGCGAGGTCGATGACGCGGAACGGGCGAACCTCAGTCAGGCCGCCACGTGTGATAGGGCACAGTGACTTGTGTCCTACGCGCCATCGTCCTTACGACTGGCGGAGGCCAGGTCGAGACTACCGCGGTAGGAACCGTATCTGCGGGCCGGGAGACAGACACTCACAACGTCTGGAACCCGGCTCGCAGGTGCGTGCAAAAATCAGAAAAAGTCCGCTGCGATCAGCAACGGCACCAAGGACGGTCTAAACAACTCCCAATCAACGGCGAAAATTCAACGCCGAACCCAAATTACCAGAGCGTTGCACAACCGCGATTCCTCCCCTTTTTGCGTAGCAACCCACCTCCTCCCCCTCAAAAGGGGGAGATTAAGAGGGGGTCCGGCGCAGCGAGACGCAGGGGGTTCATAGCGTCACCAGTCTGAACCCCCTTTAATTCCCCCTTGTCGCCGCGCGAAAAGAGGGAGGATTTCGCATACCTCCCTGCAAGGCGAGCAAGCGCGGCGAATCAGTCCAGCAGTGAACGCGCGGTATCGACGACATTCTCAACGGTGAAGCCGAGGTTCGCCATCACGATGTCGCCTGGAGCAGAGGCGCCGTAGTCATCAATCCAACCCTGTTGGCACCGACCACACCATTTTCAGGCCAACATCAGCCTTTCGCCTTTAGGCTCCGGTATCGGATCGCCGAACTAACGCGCCATTTCGATCCAAAATTTCATGGCCTCGTTGACGTTATCCAATGCAACATCGTGCGACTCTCCATGAGCACTGCAACCAGGCAACTCTGGTACCTCAGCAACGAAAACCTGATCATCGTTGCTCCAATGGATGATGACCTCAAACTTGTGCATACCTTGCCTACTCGAGACTGCAATTATGGCGTGTTGATAATCAGCGGCTCCCGGTCATGTCGTTCTGAACGGAGCGCAGCGGAGTGAAGAATCTGATGCGCCAACCATAGCGTAAGGATTCTGGATTCCTATCTGCGTTCGGAATGACACATCTGCACTCGGAATGACATAAATGTCAACACTGCCTAAAACGATCCTGCGAACCTGGCGGACTTGATACGGCTTGGCCAGGCTGCCATTCCTTTGTAGGCCCACCAATTCGCGAATGTGAAGTTTAGAGCAGTGAACGCGCGGTTTCGACGACGTTCTCAACCGTGAATCCCAAGTTCGCCATGACGATGTCACCTGGAGCAGATGCCCCGTAGCGGTCTATTCCGATGGTTGCGCCGTCGAAGCCGGTGTACCGGTCCCAGCCGATTGTCGTGCCTGCTTCCACTGAGACTCGGGCGCGAACCGACCACGGTAGGACCGATTCTCGGTAATCTTTGGGCTGCGATTGGAAGAGTTCCCACGATGGCATTGAAACCGCACGGGCAGCGATGCCTTCTTCCTGCAACTTCAAAGCGGCTCCGAGGGCTAACTGGGTCTCTGAGCCAGTTCCGATGATGATCACCTCCGGTTCGGAATCGGAATCGGCAATCACGTACGCGCCACGTTGGACATACCCGCGAGCAAAACCCTGACCGCCAATGGCGGATAGCTGAGGGAGATTCTGACGGGTCAATATCAGCGCCGTCGGACCTTGTCGGTTTTCGATCGCAATGCGCCACGCCTCAAAGGTCTCGTCGGCGTCGGCTGGCCTGATGACGGTCAGGTTGGGTAACATCCGCAGACCCATCAGCTGCGAGATCGGCTGGTGCGTCGGGCCGTCTTCGCCGAGACCTATGGAGTCGTGGGTGAAGATCCAAACGCACGGAGCGTGCGAGAGGGCGCCGACGCGGATCGCCGGGCGCAAGTAGTCGGAGAAGATGAGGAACGTAGCGGCGTAGGGTATGACACCTCCATGCAACGCCATGCCGTTTGAGATGGCACCCATGCCGTGCTCTCGTACGCCGAAGTGGAGGTTCCGTCCGTCCGGCATTTCGGGCGACAATGAACCGCGGCCATCGACCTCGGTGTTGTTCGATTCGGCCAAATCGGCAGAGCCACCGATTAGGCGCGGAAGTGCCGGGGTGATGGCGTGCAATGCCTGACCAGAGATCGCACGTGTCGCCACTGGCGAATCAACGGAGCCGACTAATCGGTTCAAGCCGTCGTCCCAATTTTCGGGGAGCATACCCAGCAGGTCTAGCAGGAAACGGTCTGCGAGTTCAGGGTATTCGGACTTGTAGGCCTCGAACTTCGTGTGCCATTCGTCAGAGAGGGTTTGACCGCTTTCGACGCCGGACTGCATGTGGTCGTAGACATCGGCGGGAATCTCGAACGGTTCGTAGTCCCAACCGAGTTGAGATCGGGTCAGAGCTACTTCGTCTCCGCCCATTGCTTTGCCGTGAACCGCGCCAGTGCCGGCTAGATTGGGGCTGCCGTATCCGATGACCGACCGGACGGTGACGAGTTTGGGTTTGTCGGGTTCGGCGTCGGCGGCTTTGAGCGCGGTTACGATGCCAGCCAGATCGTTGCCGTCGACGGGATCGATAATGTGGAAGCCGTAGGCCTCGTATCTTGCGGCGACGTCCTCTCGGAATGCTTTGTCCGTGTCGCCCTCGATAGATATCTGGTTGTCGTCGTAAATGACGATGAGCTTGCCTAGCTGGAGCGTGCCAGCCAACGATGCCGCTTCTGATGCGACGCCCTCCATCATGTCGCCGTCGGAGCAGATGGCGTAAGTGCGGTGGTCGACGATCTCGTGACCGGGCCGGTTGAACGTGTTGGCGAGAATCTTTTCGGCGAGTGCGAAGCCGACCGCGTTGCCCAGACCTTGGCCCAGCGGACCGGTTGTGGCCTCAACTCCAGCGGTCAGACCGTATTCCGGATGCCCCGGGGTTTTGCTGTCCCACTGGCGGAAGTCCTTGATCTCGTCGATCGACAGACCGTAACCGGTCAAGTGGAGCATCGAGTAAAGGAGCATCGAAGCGTGGCCGGCGGAGAGCACGACGCGGTCCCTGTCGGCCCAATCGGGCGTCCCGGGAGCGTGCTTCAGGGCATGTTGCCACAAGGCGTATGCGGTTGGAGCCAGCCCCATGGGTGCGCCGGGGTGTCCGCTGTTGGCCTTCTCGACGGCGTCGATGGAGAGGAAGCGAATGGCATTTATCGACCGCCACGCGACATCGCTGCCGATGGCGGCTTCGGAAACAGTTTGGACTTGTGACACGGCTAGATTGAGATAGGCCTCAGGTATGGATGTTTCGTGATTCTGACGCGCCGAATAACGAAATCGGCAACCTAACCGATTGTATTAGGTTCGTTGCTTCGCAACGGAGTTATGCGCCCGCGACATTTAGACGGACCGAGTAGAGCGATACATCGCCGCAGATGTAAAGGGTCTTGCGGTCTTCGTCGCCGAAGGTGCAGTTGGCGGTTCGTTGTTCAGGTACGAGAACTTTGCCAAGGAGTTCGCCTTTGGCGTCGTAGCAGTGGACACCGTCATGCGCGCTGGTCCAGATGTTGCCGAGTTCGTCGCATCGGAAGCCGTCAGCGATGCCGGGCCTGACGACTGCGAATATACGGAAGTTGCTCAGCGATTCGCCGTCGGAGTTGACATCAAATGCGGCTACGTTTCGCGGTTCGCCAGTGTCGGCTACGTAGAGGATCGATTCGTCGGGAGAGAAAGCGAGACCGTTGGGACGGTCAAGTTCGTTTACCACTATCGAGATTTCGCCGGATTTGGGTTCGAGTCGATAGACGTAATTGCCGTCGAGTTCCGACTCGCGAGCGTTGCCTTCACGTCCGCTCAAGATGCCGTATGGCGGGTCTGTAAACCAGATGGAGCCGTCGGATTTGACGACGAGGTCGTTGGGAGAGTTGAGCTTCTTGCCTTCGAAGCTATCGACGAGGACTCGCAGTTCTCCGTTGTGCTCCAACCTGCTGATCGCGTGTCTGAGGTGTTCGCAGGTTACCAATCTGCCTTCACCGTCAACGGTGTTCCCATTGCTGAAGTGGCTGGGTTCGCGGAACGTTGTGGTCTCGCCGCTGCCGGGGTCGTATTTGAGCATCCGGTTGTTGGGGACGTCGGAGAAGACTACGAAGCCCTCTGATCCGCCGCGACTCGGAACGAATGCAGGCCCTTCGGCCCATTCGGCGCCGGTATAGTGCTTGCGAACCTCGACGTCATCGCCGCCGATCAGGTCGCGGAATACGGGATTGACGACAACGGCCCCGGAACGCAGTTCGCCTTCGGGTCGGAATTGGTTGCGATTTGGCCAAGTTTTGTTGGGTGCGGGAGACATGTGAGTTCTATCGTTAGTTGTTCGTTCTGATGTCGATCCACATTACCTTAATCCACGGCCATTAAGGCATTGACAATCAGCGGCTTCGGGGTCATGTCATTCTGAGCGGAGCGCAGCACCCAGCCATGTCATTCTGAACGGAGCGCAGCGGAGTGAAGAATCTAAGATTGCAGCCATGGTTTGAGACGCATAGATTCCTCGCCTTGCTCGGAATGACATATCAGCGCTCGGAATGACGTCTCGGTCCTCGGAATGACACAAATTTCAACATTGCCTAATCCGCCGCGTTTAGGTTGTCGCTAGCGCTGCCAAGAGTTCCGTCAAAGGCATGTCAACAAGGGACTCCAGCCGCATGTCGGCGTTGTGAAACGACAGATTCTTGGTCATCGGTCCGGGAACAGCGACGCAAAAAAGTCCGGCACTCTTCGCGGCCGCGACCCCCGTAAGGGGATCTTCAAGTGCGAATGCCTGATCCACCGTGACGCCGAGGTTCGAGACGGCGGTCAGGTACGAAGCCGGATCGGGTTTGGCGCTCCCGACGTCGTCGCGACAGACGATGGTATCGAAGTGATCAACGGGACCGATCTGTTCGAGTCTGTCGAGAACCCATGATCGCCTAGAACCTGAAGCGATGCCCAAACGAATGCCTAACCGCTTCGCGGCACAAAGATAATCTTTAACTCCGGGCATGGGAGTGATGCCTTCGAGCATTTCGAGGTAGATCGATCGGTGGCGTTTGCGTAACTCGGCACGATCCACTGGTTTGCCCGTCAGTTCGGCGATGCGCAGGTCGATGTCGAAGTTTTGGTTTGCGTCGCCAACGAGCGGCAACCACGTCGATAAGGGAAGATCGACGCCGTGATCTCGATATATGGCTTGCCAAGATTTGTAGTCGAACGTTTCGGTATCGAGTATCAGGCCGTCGAAGTCGAACACGATCGCTTTGATCTGTTTCATCGTCTCAACAATATACGGCAGCGATTTTCATCCCGCGCGCTCTTGGAGTGACCTTTGCAAAACCCTCCCCCTTGATGTCCAAGGGGGGATTTAGATTAGATCCGCCGTCGTGCACCCCCTGCGTGCCCGCTTCGCTTGCACGCGTCCCCCTCGCTTCGCGAAGGTGAGGAAGGGTGCAGCTACACCCCCTGCGCGTTGAGGTCGATTGACCACAACGAGGAGGTCGCGCCGATGAATAGCCGTTGCCTGTCCGACATACCGAAGGAGCAGTTCGCAGCGACTTCGGGGGTGAGGATCTTGCCGATCATGTCGCCGACCGGGTTAAAGACTTGGATGCCATCGCCGGCGGAGACGTACAAGTTGCCGTCGGTGTCGCAACGGAATCCGTCGGGCACGCCGGGTTCAATATCGGCAAAGACGGTTGGATTGACGAGGGATTCGCCGCCGGGGGTTACATCGAAGCGCATGATCCGGTGGTTGCGGAACTCGCCGTGTGTTCGACCCGTTTCTCCGACGTAGAGTACCGATTCGTCTGGCGAGAACGCGATGCCGTTCGGCTTGTCGAAGTCTTCGGAGACGGCTGTGATCGCCAAGGTGTTACCGTCGACGCGGTAGACGCGGTTGCGATCTTGTTCCAGTTTGTCGCCGTGGCCGAACTCGGGGTGAAGAAAGCCGTAGTCCGGATCGGTGAACCAGATCGAACCGTCTGATTTGACTACGACGTCGTTTGGCGATGTGAGCTTGCCGCCCATGTATCGTTCAGCGACCGGTGCGAGTGATCCGTCGTGTTCGAGACGGACTACGGTGCGGCCGCGGGTCAAGCACGAGAGAACGCGTCCTTCGGCATCGACGGCGTTGCCATTAGCGCAGTCCGACGGTTGGCGGAAGATGCCCATGCCGGATGTCTCGTCCCACTTCATGATCCGGTTGTTCGGGAAGTCGCTGACGATTACGTAGTTTCGAGACGGCAGCCAACAGACGCCTTCGGCGAATACGAGATCGCTCGAAAGGAGCATTAACTCGGGAGAATTTCCGAGTATTTGACTGAACTCGTCTGTGTAGATTTCGAAGGGGCCCGACATCCGAACCAACTCCCTTGTGTGCATGACCTGATCAATTGCGACATGATCATTCGCGACATGAATTGGTGCCACCTGATTAAGCGCTGTGCGAAGTTTATCGTACGCTTCGGCGCATGATTTGATTTTTGGTTTCTCCCCGCGAGTGTTAACCTGCACGCTTAGAAGCAGTGAACCTAATCCAGTCAAACAGAGGTCCCAAAATGAAGATGTATTTAGCTGGCGAATGGGTGGAACGCGACCACCGGATGGATGTTATCGATCCCTTTTCAGGGGAGGGGTTCGACACGGTACCGGCAGCATCAATTGAAGATGTCGTATTGGCAGCAAAGGCGGCTGAAGAGGGTAAAGCTCAGATGGCCAGACTGACTGGCATGGATCGTTACGAGATACTTACCCGCGCCGTCGCGATCATCGAGTCGCGCAAAGAGGAACTCGGCCAGACAATCACCCGCGAAGAAGGCAAGGTCATCTCGGAGGGACGGTTGGAGGTCGATCGTGCGGTGCAGACGATGACGTGGTCGGCGGAAGAAGCGAAGCGATTGCGCGGCGAGACGATCCCGCTCGACGCATCACCGGGCAACGCTGGCAAGTTCGGGTTCACGGTACGCGTCCCGGTGGGCATTGTTGCCGCCATCGCGCCATTTAACTTTCCGCTCAACCTTGTGGCGCATAAGGTCGGGCCCGCGATCGCCGCTGGGAACGCGGTGATCATCAAACCGGCGTCGGATACTCCGCTCTCGGCATTGAAGCTGACCGAGATTCTGCTTGAGGCTGGTGTGCCCGATATGGCCATCCAATGCATCACAGGTTCAGGCCGGACTATCGGCGACGCGCTTGTGTCGCAACCGAACATTCGCAAGGTGACGTTCACTGGGTCGCGTGAGATCGGTGAACGGATCACTAAGATGGCGGGACTGAAGAAGGTGACGATGGAGCTGGGTTCGAACTCGCCGTTGATCGTAATGCCAGATGCGGACATGGATAAAGTGGCAGCGGCGACCGCGCAGAGCGGATACGCGAACGCCGGGCAGGTCTGCATCTCGACGCAGCGAGTGATCGTCCAAGAGTCTGCGTATGGCGACTACATCGACGCGTTGAAGCCGAAGGTAGAGGCGTTATCGTACGGCGACCCTAAGCAGGACGCAATGAACATGGGGCCGTTGGTACGCGAAACAGATGCGGCTAGAGTCGAGAATTGGGTCAACGAAGCGGTTGCGGGCGGCGCAAGTCTTGTTTCCGGTGGCACGCGCAACGGTGCGATGATGACACCGACGATCCTTGCGGACGTCGATCCGGACATGCGTATTTCTAGGGAAGAGGTGTTCGGTCCGGCGGTGGCGATCACACCGGCCGCGGACATCGACCAGGCTATCGAGTTGGCAAACGACAGCAACTTTGGTCTCGCCGCAGCGATCTTTACGCAGAACGTTGATCACGCGATGCGGTTCGCTCTCGAAGCCGAGGCCGGCAACCTGAACATCAACTCCGGCACGCAGTTCCGAGCCGACATGATGCCGTACGGCGGATTGAAGGACAGCGGTTTCGGCAAAGAAGGCCCGCCATACGCGATTCACGAGATGACCGAACTGAAAATGGTGATTTTCCATTAAGGCGGGTTGCCGCACTACGCGATCACAAATCGAGGCGCAACTTGACGATCGTTGCGCCTTGCTTCGCTAAGATCGACCACCTAGACATTCGGTGTGGAACTACCCTTCCAGGTAGGAAGTACTATTCAAAGAAGCAGATTGTTGATTGCTTATGGTTCGGTTATGGTTCGGAGTAAGGATTATGGTCAGGTCTCAATCAGAAATCCGCGCAACAGTTGAGAGCGGTGAAGCGATCTATGATGCTGTCATCAAAGATCAGTTGAACGACGATCAACTGGGGAAGTTCTTGGCGATCGATACGAAGACTGGCGAGTACGAGGTAGGTGACACGTCCATGGCGGTTACCGATGCCATTCACGCACGGGTTGCCAACGCAGATGTCTACGTGATGCGACATGGCAGGATGCCAACTCTGACGATAGGTATGTCGCCGTACTTTAAACAATGATTGAGCGCGGGCGAGTTCGCCAATTCGACGATCAATTTATAGGCACCTGCGTCATTGATGTGGTTGGAGAGAATGGCGTGCCAGCGCGGGTAGAAGCCATGGTAGATTCCGGTTTCGCTGGGCATTTGTCTCTGAAACCGGACTTAGTTGATGCCTTGCAGTTGCGACGAACCAGGTCGGAAACGGCATATCTCGCGGATGGCCGGAGCACCATCTGTGACATGTATCGCGTCCAAGTGCATTGGCAAGGTCATCTACGAATCGTGGAGGTTGCTAGTCTAAACGGACATCCCCTCATCGGCATGGGCCTCCTCCAGGGTAGCGAGTTGCGGATGATGGTTGAGGATGCAGGGGTGATCGAGATTACGCCGTTCGATCAACTTTAGGTGTCATACGTTACTATTGCTTCGACGCTCGAATCGCGGGCGTTTGATACCCGAAGAACCATCCAATCATGCCGCCCAAAATATCGTTGATCGGAGCGGGGAGTGTCGTCTTCGCGCGCCGCCTCTTGCAAGATGTCGCTTGCACGCCGTCGCTGAAAGATTCCCGAATCTCGTTGATGGATATCGATGAGGAACGTTTGCAAGTCATCGGTGACTTCGCCAAGAAGCTGTTCGCCGAAGTTGGTTCTGAGGCTCAGATCGAGACTACGACTGATCGTCGCAATTCGCTCTCGGATGCCGATTACGTGCTGACAACGATACGGGTTGGCGACAAGTTTGAACGCGATATCGATATACCTCGCAAGTACGGGATCGATCAGGCCGTCGGCGATACGGTTGGCCCGGGTGGCGTGTTCAAGGCGTTGAGGACGGTGCCGGTCTTGATCGACATCGCGCGCGATATCGACGACGTCGCGCCGAACGCGACGCTGTTGAACTACACGAATCCGATGGCGATGGCGTGTTGGGGGATTACGACGGAAGCCGATGTGCCGACGATCGGGCTTTGCCACAGCGTTCAGCGCACGACTCAAGATTTGGCGGATTACATCGGCGCGCCGCAGGGCGAGGTGTCGGCATGGGTCGCTGGCATTAACCACCTCGCTTGGTTCATGCGCTTCGAACAGCAGGGCGAGGACGCGTACCCGGCGTTGCGGCAGGCGATGAACAACCCTGAGATTTTCGCGCTCGACACCGTGCGCTTCGAGGTGATGAAGCATTTCGGGTATTTTGTGACCGAATCGACGCGGCATATGTCCGAATATGTTCCATATTTCAGGACCGACGATGAAGTGATGGACGAGTTCAGATTGAACGAGATACGGCAGGACCTTCAGCGGCGCGTGACGCGGGTCGATGACCACTTGACGCAGCTTGAAAACGACGCGTACTCTGATGTGCCGATCGGGCCGATCCGCTCAGACGAATACGCGTGCCGCATCATGGAGGCGATGGAGACGGGTGACAAGATCGTCATCAATGGCAACGTGCCGAACGATGGTCTGATCGACAACCTGCCATACGGCTCTTGCGTGGAAGTCCCGATCCTTATCGACGAACTCGGATTCCACCCGATGCCGGTTGGAGAGCTTCCGCCGCAGTGCGCATCGCTTTCGCGAGCGAACGTGGCGGTGCAAGAGATGGGTGTGATCGCAGTGTTGGAGCGATCGCGAGAGGCCGCGTTCCATGCCGTCGCGTTAGATCCGTTGACTGGTGCGATCCTTTCGCTCGAACAAATCCGATCGATGTTCGATGAGATGTGGGAAGCACACGGCGACGAGTTGGCGGAATACAACTAGACCTCGTACCCACGCATTCGCTCATTAATCACAGAAGGAAGCGTTGATGAGAGCAGCCCAATCGTTCGGTGTTGACGACATTCGATATGTCGCCGATGCTCCCGATCCCGAACCGCTTGAGACCGATGCCATCGTAAAGACGGAGATGGCGTCGTTGTGCGGATCCGATCTGCACATGGTCGGCAAGGGTTGGCAGATGCCGGAGTATCCGGCGCCGCCCGGGCATCCCGGACACGAAGGTGTCGGCATCGTCGAAGAACCTCCGCAGCACTATCCCGAAGGCGAGGGCATCGACATCCTAGAACCGGGCGATCTCGTTTTGACGGTTCCACACATTTGGTACGCCAAGTGCTTTGCCGAATACCAAGCGATAGACGCCGCGCACATGCTTAAATTGCCTGCGGGGCCGCCTGTGGAACATCTGCTTATGACGCAGCAACTGGGCACGGTCATCTTTGCCACTCAACGGTTGCCAGAGTCGCTGGAGGGTTTGACGTGCGCAGTGCTCGGACAGGGAAGCGCTGGACTGTTCTGGGACACCGTCCTCAAGCGGCGCGGAGCATCACGCATCATCGCCATTGAACCGGTTGATAGTCGTCGTAGCCTTTCGACTAAGTACGGGGCTGACGAGACGGTGGATGTGACTGGAGCAGGTGTCCGGGATGCGGTTTACGATCTGACTGGAGGCAAGGGTGCGGACATCGTGATCGAGGCGGTTGGTTCTGCGCCGACACTCAGCAACGCGTTCCACATAGTCGCGGATGAAGGTCTTTGCGTCCTGTTCGGTCTGCCGGATAGCAACGATCCGGTTCCCTTCGACTACACCGAGATGTTCAAGAAGCGCGCGAACGCTTACTCGATACTGGGGGCTCAAGAGGAGCCGGGGCTGAAGACATTCAGGCGAGCGCTGTCGTGGATCGTCGAAGGCGAGATCGACATGGCACCCATCGTCACGCACCTGATGCCGATCGAGCAGGTTACCGAAGCGTTCGAGTTGTCGGGATCGCGCGGGGATGGGGTGGTTAAGGTTGCTTTGACGTTTTGAGATCGAGGTTGAAACGCGTCGTTGTGGTCATTGCGGTGTTGCTCGCATTGGCGTGCACGCCTGCCGAGTCAACGATTCAGACAACTCCGACAACTAGCTCTCGTGACAGGTCGGAGGTACCGCCAACCGCGATAGCGACGATTCCGTCGCAACCTTCGCCCACGGCGTCCGTACTCGAGTCCGAGACCGTTCAGAACCAGAGTGTGAAATCAGGTGACGATAAGTTGCCCGAACCGATTTATCGAGTGAGTATCACTGACGTCGGTCCCTTCCACTACGGATTGACGAGCATTGAAGAACGAGTTCTCCACTCGGACGTGGTGGTGCGTGCCAAGCTGAAGGCGATCAACGGAACGGCTCGCATAAATTGCCGTGAAACTCCGCCCCAGAACTCAAACATCGAGTCGTTTTGGAATTCGAATATTGAGTACGAATTTCGACCGCTTGCAGTTCTCAAAGGTCAAGCCCAAGCCTCATACTTCGTTGAAGAGCCACTAGACTACTCATTCCAAGATGAATACGAATATGATCTTTACGAATCAGAATCGGACGCCGTTGCCAATGCGGAATACGATATCAAGATGAGAAAAGACCATTGGGATGAACGTGAAGCCATTCTATTCCTGAAAGAGATTCGGTCCAACAAGAGTGGCTGCAATTGGCGTTTGTCAGAAGAGTCGCAATCGTATGGTTTCGCTTTGGCGGGATCACTCGGCGAATATCGCCTCGAAAGTCCGTACAACAGAGCGTGGTTGCCAGCCACCGATGGCTCCCTTTCAAGTCCAAAGGAACAGTTCTTGTTGTCTAAACCGGCCGATGAAGAAAAGCCTACCGAGCACGAAACCGAGCATGTCGACAAGATCCGCTTAACGATCGCGCGACATGAAAAAGCGATCGAAGTAGCAACCGCGAAAGGAATCGCCGGATATGAAGAATGCCTTGGCGCGATGTACTCGATTGAACGATTTAACCAAGCGACGATCGCCCGAGGCGGTGAGTTCGCGTCCCATTGGGACATCTACAGAGTCCCTCGCCTACCGTTGCACCTAAGCGTGGGTTCCCACGCCGTTGCGGGCGAAAACTTGGCAGGTAATTGGATGACCGACCGGCATCAGGAGGAGGTAATAGATGGTTACGAGATGAAATTCTGGTTGTCTGGACCTGATGCGCATCATTTTGATGTTTTTACTACAAAGGACGTACGCGGATCAGGAACTTGGGTGGAATATGACATTGAAGTCAAAGCTGGGGAGATAATTCCACCCGGCGATTATGAGTTCACTTTTCACCAGCAAGAATCGATCTTTCAACCCTGCGATTACAACGACGAAGCTTCCGAAGTCAAGTGGATAGTGTCGATCTATGATTCCAAGGCAGTTACAAATGAGTATTCGTTCCTGCCCGTAGACGTAGGCGGATACGGGTGGGGATTCGATGCTGGCTACGCTGGCGAGTTGACGCCAAACCTGGACAACGAAGATGCGGACGTTAACGTGAAAGAGTTGATGTGGCGGCCTCGCAATGACAGCGTTACCCTGAGGATCGAAAGCGACGCACTAGGTGAAAACGTCAACTTAGCTATATTCGAACAACAATCCGCAGTCGGACGCCTTTACAGGTCCAAAGATGCGTCAACAACACCCGACAAAGGCGGTTACTTATTCAAATGGGACGCGAAAGATCCACCATGGCGAATCGGCGACGAGTTGATCGTCAGGGTTTACGAGGCCGTTGCCGATTGAACGGTTAGTGCGACGCGGCTCCTCAGCCTAACCCACGATCTAGGGTGGTCTTCCGGGTTGTCCCACACTGGTGGAACATGAACTTGCTAATCGTAGTGATACCGCTGTTCCCGCCAGGGGTCGCCGTACATGTGGTAGCCGTAGGCTTCCCAGAAGCCGGGGGCGTCGGAGTCCATGAAGCGGATGCCGCGGACCCATTTGGCTGATTTCCAGAAGTAGAGGTGGGGGACGACCATGCGGACGGGGCCGCCGTGGGCGGGTTCGAGGGGGGCGTCGTCGAAGGTGTGGCCGAGGAAGCCTTTGCCGTCGATTACGTCAGCGGTCGGTAGGTTGGTGGTATAGCCGCCGTCGCTGTAGACCATCATGAACTCGGGCGGGTCGTCGATTCCGGCGTCGGCCAAGAAGTCGTCGATGAGGACGCCACGCCAGTCGGTGTCGAGCTTGCTCCACTTGGTGACGCAGTGGATATCGGTGTGGATGTCGGTCTGCGGGAGAGCCATCATCTGATCCCAGTCCCAGACGCCGAGATCTTCGCCGTTGTAGTCCATGCGGAAGGTCCAAGTCGCAGTGTCGACTCTCGGCGTTGGGCCAGCGGAAAGAACAGGGAATCCGCGATCCACATACTGCCCCGGCGGGACGCGTCCCGCGGTCTCATCTTCCTCTTCCTGCCGTCGTCGACCGAAGAAGCCTCTGGTGATTATTCCCATTGATGCACTCCCATGCTCTCAACTGTTCCCATGCCGCAAAAACTGCGCATAATGTTATACGCAGCGAGCAATTGAAATGGTTTCGCCGTTCTACTCACGTTGGCGGCGTCCGAAATAGAAAGGTAGAGCGCGATGAAGCGATTTGAAGGCAAGACCGTGATAGTAACCGGCGGTGGCACCGGCATCGGCGAGGCGATCTGTCATCGGTTCGCGGACGACGGTGCGAACGTCGTGATCGCCGAGTTGGAGGCTGATAACGGCAAAGGGACAGCGGCGGATATTAATGGCAACCACGGGGGCAACGGCGGAACTGCGATGTTCTGCGAGACGGACACTTCGAACTCGGATTCGGTGCGTTCGATGATCGCGTGTGCGGTGGATAAGTTCGGGACAGTCGATATTCTCGTCAACAACGCCGCCACGTTCGTGTTCGGAAAGGTCGAGGAGGTTACGGATGCCGACTGGGCGAGAGTGTTCGGAGTGAATGTGATCGGGTATGCCAACTGTGTGCGTGAAGTCTTGCCCACATTCCGCAAGGCTGGCGGCGGAGCGGTTGTGAACATCGCGTCGGTCAGCGCATTCATCGCCCAACCCGAATTCATCCCTTACAACGCGTCGAAGGGTGCCGTTTCACAGTTGACGCGATGCTTGGCGATGGATCTGGCGCCTGACAACATCCGCGTCAACGCCGTCTGTCCCGGATCGATCAAGACTAGGGCGACGGATATGCACATCGACTCGCTAGGGCTCGACCGCGAGCAGTCTTACATCGACTTCGGGCAAAGTGCGCTGATGAAGCGGATGGGCGAGCCGAAAGAGATCGCTTCGGTCGTGGCGTTTTTGGCTTCGGACGATGCTTCTTATATGACAGGGGCGCACGTGATTGTTGATGGTGGGCTGAGTATTGGGTAGGATGCATCGATCATCCAGGTTTGGTCGCACTGGTTGCGCGATAATTCGAGGCTAGATATGTCTGCCACAGCGTCGACGGCCATCGTCGAAAAGCGCGCTAAACCGAATCTGTTCCAACGGATTAAGGCTCAGAACCTGCTATCGTTCGGGCCGGATGGGATTGATTTGGAGTTGGGGCCGCTCAATGTGCTGATTGGGCCGAACGGGTCGGGGAAGTCGAATTTGTTGGATGTGTTCAGCTTGTTTCAGGCGGCGCCTAGGGAACTTGCTGCGCCTGTGAGGAAAAGTGGGGGTGTCCAAGATTGGATTTGGAGAGGCGATCCGGAAAGCGTGGCCGTTTTGTCAGTCGATGTTGCGGAGCAGTATGCAACTGAACAGCGGCAAGTTCCAAAGGCTATACGCCATGAAATCGCTTTTTTTGAAGCCAGCAACACATTTCGACTTCTAGACGAACGTATCCTGCGAATGCTGAGTGAAAGCACGGCTCAATCCGCGTATTTGCTGGATGCCAAGGTACCCAGGGAGATTTTCCAACCCCCTAAAGCGGTAAATAGTATGACTTCACCGGAATTGGCGCGAGACCAATCGATCCTTTCTCAACGTAAAGACCCGTTTCAGTTTCCTGAATTCGACCGCTTGAACTCGGCGTACAACGAGATAAGGATGTATCGGACTTGGCCCTTTGGCCGCGGTTCCGTCTTCACCCGCGCGCAATCGACAGACGTGATTTCGCGTCCAATGGCCGAGGATTTTTCGAACGCTTGGATATTCATGAACAGATTGAGGAAACGTCCTGAAACGAAAGCTCAAATAATAGAGAAAATCGCTGATATTTACGAAGGCGTAACCGACTTTGATTTTGACATAATCGGTTCGACCGTGCAGGTGTATTTGACCGAGGGACGCTACACGATTCCGGCGAGTCGGTTGTCTGACGGGAGTCTGCGATACCTATGTCTACTCGCGATACTGTTGGATCCTGAACCGCCGGCGTTTATCGCTATCGAAGAGCCGGAGTTGGGGATACATCCTGACTTGATACACAAGATTGCGGACCTTTTGGTTGATGCATCGACTCGGACACAGCTGGTAGTTACGACCCATTCGGAGATACTCGTTGACGCGCTCCACGATCGGCCAGAGGCAGTCGTTGTGTGCGAGAAACACGACGGACAGACAACAATGGAACGGCTTGACGCTTCGAAGTTGGCTATTTGGCTAGAGAAGTACCGGCTTGGCGACCTCTGGACAAGCGGTCAATTGGGTGGCGTGCGCTGGTGAGCGTTCGGATTTTCATCGAGGGTGGTGGGAATACGGCGCAGTTGAGAAACCGTTGCCGCGAGGCCTTCACTAAACTACTACGGAAATGTGGTTTTCAAGGCAGGATGCCGCGAATTTACGCAGTAGGTAGCAGAAACGATACGTTCGATCGTTTCAAAACCGAACACGACGATACGGCTGGAACCGACTATGTGGCGATGCTTATAGATAGCGAAGACCCGGTGTCCAATGTGGAGCGGACTTGGGATCATTTGTCGCAACGCGACGGATGGTGCAAGCCCAACGATGCAGATGACGACCAAGTCATGTTTATGACTACTTGTATGGAAACGTGGATTGCGACTGATCGAGACGCACTGCGTGGCCGATATGGGCAAAGGTTGAACGAAAACGCGCTTCCGCCGCTGGATGATCTTGAGAACCGAAGTCGACAAGATGTACAGTCACGCTTGGACCGAGCGATACCAGGCCGTAACGTGCGAGCCGAAGAGTTATTTGGCCTGTTGGGCGAAATCAATCCTGAAACGCTCGAAGACCATCTGCTCAGTTTCAAACGGACGAAGCGAATCTTGGATCAGAAGCTAAGGTAGGTCGATCGGTTCTCTGGTCGTGATTATCTTAGTGAGCTGGGCGAATATGTCGTTGGGCGGTTGCGATGGTTCGCAGATGGCGCAGGGTGCGACGTCCCAATTTGGGCGCGCGTATTCCTTGGCGTAGTTGAAGGCTTCGGTAACGTCATCGTATGCAGTCCAATGGCCGTTTTTCTTGTCTTTGACCCTGGTTGGGATGGATTTGCAGCTTGATTTGTGGATTCTGACTCGTTGTGTTGGTTTGTCTACGTTGATGTGGAACACGGTTCTTCCTTCTACTACGTTTAGTTATTCGTAAACGCGCCATCCGGGCGGTGCAGTCTGGGGGACCAGCCTCGGGGGTCGGAGATGCTTTGTTCGGCTACTTCGATGTCGAAGTCGACGCCCATGCCGGGGGTGTCGGGGCACCAGGCGTAGCCGTCTTCCCATTCGATCTGCTGGGGGAAGAGGTCGGTGGCGAAGGTGCCGGGTTGGCGGGGCATCTCTTGGACGCCGACGTTGGTGGATGCCATGCAGACAGAGACGCAGGCGGCGGCGGAGACGGGTCCGAGGGGGTTGTGTGGGACGATGTCGATGTAGTGGGCTTCGGCCCAGTGGGTGATTTTGAGGGTTTCGGTGATGCCGCCTACGATGCAGAGGTCGATGCGGCAGTAGTCGATGCTCTCGTCTTCGATGACTTCTCGGAAGGGCCACTTCGACCACCAGTGTTCTCCGGCGGCGAGTGGGACGTTGGTCTGGCGTCGGACGTTTCGGTATGAGGCGGGGTTTTCGGAGCGCACGGCGTCTTCGACGAAGAAGGGTTTGAACTCTTCGAGTTCTCGGCACAAGGTGATGGAGTGCGTCGGATCGAGTCGGGTGTGGAAGTCGGTGCAGATCTGGATGTCTGGTCCGACGGCTTCGCGGAGGGCGCCGAACTGTTCGACGGCCATGCGCATCGACTTGAGCGGGTCGAGTTCTGCGGTCGCGGCGTGGCGTCCACCATATTCGCCGACTAGGGGAGTGGTTGTCGGTTGCCCGGTGCGGACGAACTTCCATCCTTCGTCGACGTGTTTCTTTGCGTCGTCGACGATCTCCTGGGTTGTCTCGCCTCCGACGTGAGGGTAGCAGAGGACCTTGTCGCGTGTCGGTCCGCCCAAGATCTTATATAGGGGCATTCCGACGGATTTGGCTTTGATGTCCCACAGGGCGATGTCGATGCCGCTGATGGCGCAGGCGTAGACGCGTTCGGCGGGGAAGAAGAGGCCGCGGAACATTTGCTGCCAGAGGCGTTCGGTTTCCCACGGGTCGGAGCCGATGACGATTTCGGAGAGGTGGTCAATGGCGATCGCTATGGAGCGTCCGAGTCGGGCGACTCCTACTTCACCGAGGCCATAGATGCCGGCGTCGGTGTCGACGCGGACGATGAAGTAGAGTCGCCCGGAGTCGTCTCGGACGGGGAAGGATCGGATTTGTGTGACTTTCATGTGTGGATTGCTGTTTACGCTGGTGCGGATGAATTTATGTTGGTCAAGGCTGATGCTGAGGTTGCCAATAACATGTTCGCACGAAGTGGGGTTCTGTGGGTAGACGATTCGCGTCGTAGTTGGCGATCGCGACAGCTAAACCGCGTGGATCGCGGGCAGACGGTCGTTGAGTTGCGTGACCCGGGTCGACGTCACTCGGCCCATTCGGAACCGGGGTCTCGTAAGAGGCTCGCTTGAATGTGAGAATTGACGTCCTGTTGCTGCCGATCGTCGGAGGTGCTGGCCGAAGAGCCTGTGCGCTTGTTTCGGGATACGGTCAGGTCATATTTGGTCTGGAGGTTCAACCAGAACTGCGCGGGAATTTCGAGGGGTGCGGCTAGGGTGCGCGCAACGGTAGCCGTGATCGGCTTTTCACCTCTGACGATCTTGTCTAGCAGCTGTGCTGACAGTCCGGACTGTGCGGCAAGTTCGTCGACGGATGTGCCTCGGAATTCCAACTCTTCGGCTAGGGATTCTCCTGGGTGGATGGCCAAGTTTGACCAAACGAGTTTTTCTTCAGTTGTCATAGTGGTTTGATACTTCCGACACTAACACAGTGTCAGATGCGTCGTCCTGTTCGATAACGGCCGACCAACGTGAGCGCGTATTGCCCTCGGCGACTTCCTTTGAGTGGATGCAGCCTTAAGCTCTGTATCGAGAACAGACTGTGGAAATTTGGCATCGCTTCGATCTGTTCGATCCTTTGGATGTATCGGCGTGCAACTTGGGGTCCCCACTCTCGCGATGCCGTGTTTGCGTCCTCATAACTTTTTCTCAACGTCTGATTGCGGAATTTAACTATCATAATGTCTTCACATATTCCTTTCTATCGTAGCCTAACTTGCAGTTCGAAGTTTGGTTGGATAGACAATTGGATGAATATCATCCAATTAATCCTTGGATTTGTTCCCATGAATTGTGCAAGAAAGTGATAGCTTCTTCTGATCCGAATTTACCTAGATATATCGGTATTATGAATTTTGAAGAGCCGTGAGTTTCGGGTAGTTGATCTTGATTGTGTTGGAGATTCGCGGTGTAATCTTCTGAAATGACCAATTCATTCTTCACAAATCCTTCCGATTTATTGAATTTTGTGAACTTTAACTTGATGTGCGTTGTCAAAGGGTTTCTTCTTACTCATTTTGGTTGCTCGAGAGTGCCGCTGATTTGCGGCAAAAAAATGACGATGACCCGGAGGTCATCGTCATTTAGTGATGCGACTAAACGCATTCGTTCCGCCGCTAAGCATTATTGTCAGTACACTGGTCGTCGTCGTGCAGCCCGAATCATAATTTATAGCCTCGAATCCGATACACGATCGTGGATTATTGGCGATTCGGTGTTTCCGAACGACCAATTGCGCACAACCTTCCGGACGAATGACGAGGTTCACCAATCGTAACGAGGCTCGGTTATTTCGGAGGGTTGATTACCAGTTGGTGAATGCACCGTCGTTGCGTTTGAGTTGGGGCAGCCAACCGTGGGGATCGGCGGCGCGGGCTTCGGCGACATCCATGTCGATTTCGATGCCGAGGCCTGGGGCGTCGTTGCAGAAGGCGTATCCGTCTGCAAATCCGGCTTGGACGGGGAAGAGGTCGGTGAGGTAAGTGCCCGGTTCGCTGGGCATCTCCTGGACGCCGACGTTGGTGGACGCCATGCAAAGGGCGACGCAGGCCGCGGTGGATACGGGTCCGAGCGGGTTATGTGGGGCGAGGTCGATGTAGTGAGTTTCGGCCCAGTGGGTGATTTTGAGGGTTTCGGTCAGGCCGCCGACAATGCAGAGATCGATGCGGGCGTAGTCGATTAATTCCTCTTCGATGACTTGGCGGAAGGACCACTTGGAAACCCATTGCTCTCCTGCGGCGATGGGTAAGCGTATTTGGTTGCGGAGGTTGCGGTAGGAGCCGGGGTTTTCGGATCGGATGGGGTCTTCGATGAAATAAGGTTTGAACTCTTCAAGATCCTTGCACATCTGGACGACGTGAGTGGGGTCGAGGCGGGTGTGGACATCGAGGCAGATCTGTATATCGGGTCCGACGGCCTCGCGCACCCTCGCCATCCCTTCGACTGCGATTCGCATCGATTCGACAGGTTCGAGGCGCCCGGTGCCTTCGATTTGGTCGGTATCGGAGGTCTCGGGTTGGTGCCATCGGACGAATTTCCAACCTTCGTCCACGCGCTGAAGGCAGTTGTCGACGAGGGCTTGGATGGTGTCGCCTTGGGTGTGTGCGTAGCAGACGATCTTGTCACGTGTGGGTCCGCCCATGAGTTTGTAGACGGGCATCCCTACGGACTTGCCTTTGATGTCCCAGAGGGCAATGTCGATGGCGCTGATTGCGCATCCGTAGGTGCGATCGGCAGGGAAGAAATTGCCACGGAACATCAATTGCCAGAGGCGTTCGGTCTCCCACGGGTCGGATCCGATAACGACTTCCGAGAGGTGGTCGATGGCCTCCACGATGGCCCGACCCTGCCCCAATGTTCCGACCTCGCCCAGACCGTAAATGCCGGCGTCGGTGTCGACGCGAACGAAGAAGTAGACGCGTCCGGTATCGTCGCGGACCGGGAGGGATCGGATTTGGGTGACCTTCATTTCGGAGGATTTCTATTGACGGAAGTTTCCATTTTGGTTTTTGCTAGTTCGGGGCGGTTCACCCTCACCCTAGCCCTCTCCCATCGGGGGAGAGGGGATACCCCCATCGCCCTTCCCCTGAACGGGGAAGGGAATAGTTTTTTACCAGTTGGTGAATGCGCCGTCGTTGCGGCGGAGTTGGGGTGTCCAGCCGTGGGGGTCGCCAGCGCGGGCTTCTGCGACGTCCATATCCATTTCGATGCCGATGCCGGGTGCGTCGTGGCAGAATGCGTAGCCGTCTTCCCAACCGATTTGGACGGGGAAGAGGTCGGTCATGATGGTTCCGGGTTGGCGTGGCATTTCTTGCACACCGACGTTTGTGGATGCCATGCATAGAGAGACGCAGGCGGCCGCCGATACTGGTCCGAGCGGGTTGTGCGGGACGATGTCGATGTAGTGCGTTTCGGCCCAGTGGGTTATCTTGGCGGCTTCGGTGATGCCTCCGACGATGCAGAGGTCGATGCGGGCGTAGTCGATGAGTTCTTCTTCGATCACTTGACGGAAGGGCCATTTGGACACCCACTGTTCGCCGGCTGCGATGGGGAGGTTGAGTTGATTGCGTAGGTTGCGGTAGGAGCCGGGGTTTTCAGAGCGGAGCGGGTCTTCGATGAAGTAGGGCTTGAACTCTTCGAGGTCTTTGCACATCTGGACGACGTGTGCGGTGTCGAGTCGGGTGTGGACGTCGAGGAGGATTTGAATTTCGGGTCCGACGGCTTCGCGGACTTTTGACATCTGATCGACGGCTAGTCGCATCGACTCGACGGGTTCGAGTAAGGAGGTGCCGCTGTCTTCGAAGCGACCGGAGGTTTCGGGTTGTCCCCAGCGGACGAACTTCCAGCCTTCTTCGACGCGGTCGAGACAGTTCTGGACGAGATCTTCGGTGGTTGCGCCTTGAGTGTGGGGGTAGCAGACGACCTTGTTACGGACGGGTCCGCCGAGGAGTTTGTAGACGGGCATGTCGACGGACTTGCCTTTGATATCCCAAAGCGCGATGTCGATGGCACTGATGGCGCAACCGTAGACGCGGTCTGCGGGGAAGAAGTTGCCTCGGAACATGAGCTGCCAGAGGCGTTCGGTTTCCCAAGGGTCGGAGCCGACGACGACCTCTGCGAGGTGATCGATGGCCTCCATGATGGCGCGTCCCATGCTGGATGTCCCGACTTCGCCGAGGCCGTGGATTCCGGCATCGGTTTCGATTCGTACGAAGAGGGAAACGCGGCCGTTATCGTCTCGGACGGGTAGGTTCTTAACTGCGGTTACCTTCATTGGATGTTCCTGTTTCTGCTGCGTCGGCGAAAAGGGTTGTCGCCCGTTGTGATGCTCAAGATGGTTTTACCATGTTCGCACGTTCTGAGGGTTGATGGGAGGGGAATTTGGGGGTTGATGGCGGGATTGGTTCCAATGGGTTTTGCAAGCGCGTTTTGAAAATCACGCGTATAACTTAGAAACGAACGGCATGGCTAGTTGATACGGTGTCTACGCGTCGGGAAAACGCGACGTGTAGGCAGGTCTGGAGGAACCGGGATGGATTGGATAAAGAGGGTGTTCGGCTACGTTCACCTGATCTTGGGATTGGTGGTTGCGGCGCAGTTCGTTTTGAACGAGGTCTACAGCGATGATGCGGCGGGTGATGTCTGGGAGACGTTGAACTACTTTATGGCGGTAGGTGCGATCGCGGCGTTGATATTCAGTTATCTGAGGGCGAGGGATGCCGACAAGTCAGATTTGCAGGAGTGGATTGCATCGAGTGCGATGCTGATCGCGTCGTCGGTTCTGTTTTTGATGTATTTTGAGCAGTGGTTCGCGTGGGAGGTGTTCAAGGATGCGGATGACGAATTGGGCGAGTTCCGCTCGATTATTTGGATAGCTGTCGATGTGATGTTCCCGATAGTGAACATAATTGTTGGGAGCTACTTGTTGAGGAGCGTCGGTTTCAAACCCGGGGCTTCCAGAGATTAAGGGGACCAACACCGAGTTGTGACAGCGATCAAGACCATATTCGGTTACGTCCACTGCGGCATGGCGTTGATTGTGGCGATTCAGTTCTTGGTGTCGCCGATGTATGGCGGGGATCTGAACGGGACGGTGTGGGACGCGGTGAGTATCTTGATGGCGATCGGTGCGGTGGCGGCGCTGGTGTTTGCCGTAATGCGGATGCGGGAGGTCGGCGATTCGTCCGATTGGGGCTCGACGTTGATGTTGATCGCCTCGTTGACGTTATTCCTGCTGTTCTTCCGCTTGTGGTTCGCTTCGTATGTGTTCGGATCGGCAGAGACGCCAGCGTTGGAGTTCAGTCGGTTGATGTGGTACGGGATCGAAGTTCTGTTCGTTTTAGTGAACCTGTTTGTGGGGCGATACCTGTTGCGTACGGCGTCGACGTCGTAGGTGCGGCGGATGTCGAAATCCAACTGAAAAGTCCAAAGGAGGGCTGACAAGATGGCAGGAATAAGGCGGATAATTGGTGCGGCGCAGATATTGGTGTCGTTGGTGGTTGCCGTGCAGTTCATTATGTGGCGGTTGTACGACTCGGGCGAAGTCTGGGCGATCGTGGATTACGTGATGTTGGTGGCGATCGCGCTGGCGTTCTACTTCAACTTGGAGCGGAAGCGCAGGAGCGATGCGAGCGGCGATGGAGGGATTACGCGTGAGTATCTAGAGTCGAACGTGATGTATTTCGCGACGATGGTGTTGGCGGCGTTGTTCCTGTTCAACTGGTTGAACCTGTTGGTCAACGGCGCGTCGTCGGTCGGGGAAGAGGTGATGCACGACGTGGTCTGGGTGGTGGTGGACATCATGATCATCGTGGTTTCGGGGGCTACCGGGGGGTATTTGTTGAGGGGGCCTTGGGCGGAGTAGGGATACAGTCGCCATTTGCGGCGAAACGTTTCGCGCTACACCTGGATAGCGATGCGAGATTCGATGATTGGTGGGAAACCTTCATTTCCCGCGTAGTCTGTCGACCTCCCTTTGTATCGCTTCGTCGAGTCCTTCCGCCGCGGACCGAATCGCTTGTTTGAGATAGGACATGTCTTTCCGTAGAGACTCGTATTTTTCAAGAGCGACCAAAGGGTCAGATTCCACATTTATGGCATTGGCCCGGACCAACCATCTCCGGTCTGGTAAAGATCGATGTTGTGGTTGCCAGTTCTCTGCCAAGGTTGACGCAATTTCGTCGTAACGTTCGAGATAGCTGGGATCCACCCACAGGCCATCGACGTTTTGCTGTTCGAGTTCGTCGGACAGATCCTTTTGCCATTGCGCCACTTCCAATATTTTCGCTTTGTCGAAACCGGCGGGATTGTCGCGAATCAAAAACTCCAAGTCATCTCCGATCTCTTGGATGGAGTTTCGGACGCTACAAGCAAGAGTCGTAGCCAAATCAGGAAGTCCCCAGGGAAGTGCGGAACGAATTTTGCCGGCAACTTCTTCCTTGTCAAAACTGAAGGCATCTATGCGCCCTTTGCGCATCTGAAGATATCGTTGGGCTACCTCGGAATATACATCGCTTGATGAAAATGTAGGCCCAAAAAAGCCAGCGCCCCCTAAACGAACGAATAGATCGCATGTGAGTAGGAAATAGGTTCCAGCTATTGCTCGAATCACATCGTCGTGAGACAAACCCACATGGTACAGCTCGTTTCGGTAACCGTGGGCAATCGAAATGAATCGCCTTTCAGAAAGTGAGAGATCTTGCTTTTGGCTCAAAACTTTGAGTTTTGGGTCGAAGTAGATTCCACTTGCGCCCGTTCGTTGTTTCGCTGTCAATAAGGAAGATTGAAGATCCGTCGAGGTCCCTGAGAGTTCCGCTTCGGGATTTAGTCTCGAAATGGATTCATGTGCCGACCATAGACGTGAGTAGAACCTATCGGTTTGCAGATGGCCCACGCATTGACGGTGAATCAAGAGTTCGGCTGCGTTGTCGATCAATATCAAAGCTAATCGATTGTTGATCGGATGGTCAGTCTCGAGTTCGGAGGCGGCACGATCCAACTGCTCTACTACGGTTAACACGAATCTCACGATGTCATGTTCCTTGGTTTTGCTGCCTCACGGCAAAGTCGTATTTGATCGGAATGGCGGCGATTTGCCAAGAGAGGTGGGTTTAATTCGACCGGGATGGAACGTGTCGCACGCCCCTCACTCCACCAACCAGGGCGCCTCTTCCTTGCTAGGCGAGACGATGAAGCGGCCGGCTCCTTCGCGGCGGGGGAAGGGGTTGCGGCGGCGGCGGTTTGGTTCGGGTGGGTTTTGTTGGAGGTTGGTTAGGGCTTCTTCGTCGATGGTGATGCCTAGGCCGGGTTCGTTGGAGAGTTGGATGAAGCCGTCTTCGATGGTGTGGTTGAAGTTGATGCACTGTTCGCGACCGGGGTCTACGACTTCCATCATCATGTGATTGGGGAGGGCGGCTGCGAGGTGGGCTGCGTAGTTGGCTTGGCAGTTCATCATGGTTACGGGTAGTTCGTAGGCGTAGCAGAGGTTGGCGACCTGCTTGCAGCCAGTGAAGCCGCTGTGACTGGCGCTGATGTTTACGACGTCGACGGCTTGCTGTGAGACGAGGGGGTAGAAGTCGCCGATGTGGTTGAGGTTTTCGCCGGAGGCTACTGCCGCTGAGATGTTGCGTGACACTTGTCTGAGGCCGTCGAAGTCCCAGCGTCGTGCGGGTTCTTCGGCCCAGGTGATGTCGAAGTCTTCTTCGATGCGCTGGATGCGGATAATTGCTTCTTTGGCGGACCAGTATTCGTTGCTGTCGATGAGGAGTCGGGGTCGGTCGGATGCGATGCTGAGGGCTTCCTGCATGATGCCGATGCGTCGGAGGTCGGTCTTCATGTCGAGTCCGATTTTGAGCTTGCCACCGTCGACGCCACGCTCGGCCATTCGTCGGTAGAAGGCGAAGATGGCGTCGTCGTCGAGGCAGAGGTCGATGCCGCTGGCGTAGGCTTTGGTCCGGCCTTCGCGAGCGCCGAAAGTCTGCCAGAGTGGTTCGTCGGCGATCTTTGCTTTGAGGTCCCAGAGGGCGGTGTCGATGGCGTTTATGGCGGCGTTCATCTCGCCTTCGTTTCCGCCTTTGAATACGAAGTCGACGAGTCGCATCCATAGTCCGACGACGGAGCGGGGGTCTTCGCCTTCGATGAGGTGGAAGAGTCGTCCGACTGCTGGATTTCCGCCGGGTGCGACGCCGGTGATGCCTTCGTCGGTCTCGATCCATAGGACAGAGCCGCCGGAGATGTCCTCGCCGACCACGCCGTTGGCGTCGCCGATAGGACGGTCCATCTTCATCTCGTATTGTTCTACGCGGTATCCGGTGATTTTCATGATTGCCCCCAGGGGCTTTTCTTTTTGTGGATTGGTTTGTCGGGCATCCCGAGCGAGCGGGCGACCACAAGGGATCGCCCCTACGCGCGTCCCCCTCGTTTCATGAAGGGGACGTTATCGGTATTAGTAGGCGTGTTGGCCTTCGGATTGTCCGGTGATGCCGCGTGTGGATTCGGCGATCTCTTCGGGGGTTGGCGGGACTTCGTAGAGGCCGGCGCCGGGTCGGCGTCCGAAGGGGCTGGGGCCGCTGCCGGGTGGGATCTTGGTTACGCTGGCTTCTTCGAGGGCTTCGCGGTTGATTTCGATGCCGAGACCGGGTTTGTCACCGAGGATCGCTTTGCCGTTTTCGAATGTGACGTCGTGGGTTGTGACGCCGTCGTCGGGTTCGGGGTTGCCGACCTCGATGGTGATGTAGTTGGGGATGACGGTTGCGAGGTGTGCGTGATGGTGTCCTGCCGAGCCGCCGAGGGTTACGGGGAGGTTGAAGCCGTATGCGGCGTCGGCGAGTTGGAGTGCACAGGTGATGCCGGTCATTCCGGAGCCGACTTGGATGATGTCGGCGGAACGGTTGTGGAAGTAGGGGAGGAAGTCGCCGAGGGTGTCGAGGTTTTCGCCGGCGCAGACGGGAGTTTTGACGGCGTCGCAGATGCGTCGGAGTCCGAGGAAGTCCCAGCGTCGGGCGGGTTCTTCGATCCACATGAGGTCGAACTGCTCTTCCATCTCGCGGACTTTTCGAATGGCTTGTTTGGGCGACCAGTATTCGTTGGCGTCGACCATCAGGCCGGGTTCGTCGGTGTTGATGCTGAGGGCGTCGTTCATGAGACCGATGCGGCGGAGGTCGCGGTCTTGGTCTAGGCCGATCTTGAGCTTGCCGTCGGTGAAGCCGTATTTTTCGGCGGCCGAGCGGTAGAAGTCGAATATCTCCTGGTCGGAGAGAGGCATGTCGAGTCCGCTGGCGTAGGCGTTGATGGGTTGTTTGACGCCGCCGAGGGTTTTCCAGAGGGGTTCGTCGTTGGCTTTGGCTTTGAGGTCCCAGAGTGCGATGTCAAGCGCTGAGATGGCGTCGTTGGCGATGCCGTCGTGCCCGCCTTTGAAGTGCTTGTTGACCATGCGCTGCCAGAGGCTGGTGACGTGTCTGGGGTCTTGCCCGATGAGGACGCCTTCGACGAGGGATTCGATGATCGGGAGAGCCGCACCACCGCCGGTGATGATACCGGTGAGTTCGGTGTCGGTATGGAGTTCGACGACGCATCCGCTGCCGCGGGCACGGCCCATGGGTGAGTTGGCATCGCCCATGCGACGGGACATAGTGAATTGGTAGAGCGTAGAGGATACGCCGGTGATCTTCATGTCGACCTTTCGGAATTGGCTCTCGACGGATTTTGCTCTCGACGTGTAGGCAATGGCCTGCGTGTTGCGGTCGTCGTGTGTCGGGTTGTCAGCGTTCATTCTTGCACAAGATTTGGGAAAAGGTGTCAACCAAAGACGTTGCGCGTTCGTATCGGGTATAGGGAGTGTCGTTAAATGGGTGAGATACGTACATCCGTATAGAATCGTTACCACTCAAGAAACTGAGGTGTCGGGTTGCTTTGGCAACACCGATTGACACTATGTATCCCCTGTTGCAAAGACTGAAATTCGCGTTGCCGTTGGTGGTGGCGATGTTGCTGGTCGTTGTTGCGTCGGTGCCGTTTGGGAACGGCGAAAAAGTCGAGGCGCAGGACGGCGGATCGGCCGATGCCGGGTTCACCTTGGTGGCCTTTGATGCGACGCTGACGCAGATCGAGGATATCGAGGCTGCTCAGTTGGCGGCGAACATCGTGCTGTCGAACGCTGGCGAGGGGTTGATCATTGTTGGGAAATACTTCGATCACGCGGAAGATCCTCAGATCTTCGCTACCGCCGATCAGGCCAAGGCGGTGGTGAACGAGGTCACGGATGAGTTGAAGTCGAATGCCGGAGGGGAATCGTTGCCGGCGGATCTTTCCGAAATGTTCGAGACGTACGCGCTGTTCATACAAGGTCTTGGCGACCAGGTTAACGGGCGGCTTGTGATCCTCTCGGCAGGTGGGTTCACGTATCACGAATCGGTGGGCGTTGACGGGCTGTCGAGTGTGGCGGCAGAGCTGGCAGCTCAGGGCGTCGAGGTGAGCACGATCTCGTTGGCGACAACGCCGGCGGTTGATCGTGATGTTCTCGGAGCGATCAGCTCCGCGGGTGCGGGCATCCCGTACGACCTTGGGTTTTCGGATGGCGTATTGGAGTTTGTCAACAACGAATTGAGTGTGCAATTAACGGCATCGGTGCAGACCGACGATCTAGCGTCTGGGGTCGAAACTATCGATCTCGAGGTGCCTCCTCACACGTCGTATCTGGTGGCTGGTTTCATATACGACGACCCTGAGAGCGATCACGTAATCGTTGAACCGAACGGACAAGAGATAACTGGATCCGTCGGGTCTGTGAGCGCGCTGTCGATTGCCGGCATCAAGTTTTTCACGGTTCGGAATCCGCAGGCGGGCACGTGGTCTCTGCGAAGTTCTGGCAGTTCGGGCTCTTTGACGATATTCAGCGACGTGCTGAACGATCTCAGCGTTGCAATGCCACCTCAGGCGCCGTTTCCCACCGGAGAGCCGTTTGTGATCGTCGCTGAAGCGCGGATCGGCGAGTTGCCGCTTATCGACACCTCTGCCATCGTCGAAGCGTTTATCGTCGGGCCTGACGGAACTGAACTGACGTTTGGTTTGAACGACATCGGCGAGGATGGCGACGTATTTGCTGAGGACGGGGTGTTTTCCGCGACGGTTCCCGCGCAAGAAGAGGCTTGGATAGGTGATGTTCGATTGAGTATGCGCTGGCCCGATATCGACGCGACGATCGTTGGGGCAGGAGTAATCGCGGTCGAGCCGTTCCCAACGATCGAGATCACGTTGGCAGTGACGGACGAATCGGTTGCAGAGACGACGCGTACGCAGTTGGCGACGGTTGATTTGGAAGACGGTGAATTTTCGTTCCTGGCTGAGCAGGACGGAATAACGGTGTCGATGGTGAATTTGGAAGACGGTTCGACTGTCGATCTAGAATTCGAGCCGACGGAGGTCGTGGATGGCAAGGTCTACCAGCTGAAGGTTTTTGGATCGCTGGTGACGGCGGCGGAATACGAATTCAGCGCAACGTTGAACAGCACGCACTTGGATCGTGAATTCGAGGCGGTTGCCGGGAAGAAATCAACGAACATCGAGATCGCAACTCCCGTACCGATTTTGACCTACTCCGCCATTGGCGTCGGAGCGTTCGTAGGACTGCTGTTGCTTTTGCTTATCTCGCGATCGTTGATGCAGGTGAGGCCGCACGGGTATCTGTATCGTGTGGGTGGTCAAGGGGAACGGGAGTTGGTAGTCGATTTCGGAGCGTACCGTCGCTCGCCGTGGGACGCATTGATGAATAAGCCGATAGTCCCTGCCGCGGCGCTGCCGGGCCTCCCGTTGCTGGGAGGCAGGTTTGTGTTCTCGGGCCGACGTTTAGCGTTCCGGTATCGTCCCGACTCCGACGGGCTGTTGAGGATGATGGTGCGCGGCGAAGCGTTGCAGGCCGGGTACACCGATATCGTGGATGGGGAAGAGTTCAACATCGGACCGGACAGCTTCGTGTTTGACCGGGCGACAATCGGCGATGATGTCACCGTGTCGGACCGACTTCAAACGCCCCAGAGGACGACGACCCAGACGACGCGGAACCCGGAGCTGGACAATTTCGCGTTGGACCCGATGACGTGGGACGCGCCTTCTAGCGCGCGGCCCACGCGGCGTAATCATTGAGGGTTCAACCGTGCGATTGCGTTTCGCTGGGTCGTGGTGGATTCTGTCTTGGTTCGACCCGTAGCCTAAAGTGAAGAAGACGTGGTCTCCTGCTGGCACCGACGTGCGGCGATCAATCCGCTGAGCGTCGCGAGCAGGCCGAGCAGCAGAAACGCAGCAAGCATGGGCTTGCTCGGCGACGTACCGCCCGTTGCTGGGAGAGAGCCGTCCGGTCGGTAATCGTCGGGGAGCGCGGGGAACTCAAGGTCGACGTGGCGGAGGATCGGGAAGATCCATTGCGGGTCGACGGCAGGTAACTCTTGTAAATATCTGAAGTCGTATTGGCTATACCAATCATAAACTTCGGACCGCACTTGCCCGTTTAACCAAAACTGGATTTGGCTCCCGAACAAATCAAGCTCCTCTGGAGGAGCAACGATCAAATGCGCGTAGCGCATGTTCCCGCAGCCGTTTCCAACGCCGACGGGCACTGCGGCTGATTCCCAGTTCTCGCCAATTCTTGCTGTAATTGTGTAGCCCTGTCTGCTGGGCGCGTTGCCGCCGATCGTCACATCGCCGTTAAATATAAGCGCCGGAAGAGGACGTGGGAGGCCTTCCTGTGTAGGCGGTTTTTCCTGTGTCGGTGGTGGTTCGGGCTTCAGGCACTGCGCTTCATCGTCACCTTCGGCCTTTGCGATTGCGGGCGTAACTACGAGAACGAACAGCACAGCGATTGAAGCAAGGACCCAAGGTGCCAACACATGTCGCGATCTTTTGGGTTGTGTCATGGTTCAAGTACTTTACCCGCATCACGGCCTATTGTTTCGTCCAGATTCCGCATCCGAACGTGTAGAAGCCGTGATCGGTTTCTCGGATGTGGACGGTGCGATCCGCGTTCAGGCCGCCCTCCTCGATGATCTGCTCGTACACCGCCCCGCTGTCATCGACGCGGCCCCATATGCACTCCTCGGTTCCATTGCCCATGTTGTAGACGCCTGCGGCGATGTCGCCTCCGACGCGGTGGATGCCGTCGCCGATCTTGTCCGGGAACGTCGAAGGCGGGCTCCGCAAGCATTCGATGTCGCAGTCCGTCACCACGCTGAGCGATTCAGCTGAAATCAGCGTGTTTTCAGCAATCGGATCGGACGAGCCGCGTGCCGACGATCTGATCGTAGACTCCCAGACGGTCCTTCCGATGCAATCCCAGAATCAAAACCAGCATAACGATGTTGAAGATAATAATCGCGATCTGAAACTGGGAGGTGAAAACGATATTCGCGACGGATGGCGCCCACCTATCGGGAATAAACCAGATCTCATAAACTCTTTGTACAGGTCCTTTGTTGGCATTCGTTGTCAGGAGAAACGGCAAACATATGCCGCCGAACAAGTAAGACCATTTGATCAGCGCCCTGAACAACACACGCGTTTTGAACACCGAATCCGCGCCCCGTCTGACGACCTGGATCCCGAAAACGCATTTGCCGAATGTCCTGCCGAAAAACGCCGTTGGTCCAAATTCGATGCTGAACGGCACGAAGGCGGTAACGAAAAAACTGAACACCGTTCCAACCGAAGGCGGTAAACGGTGAACCCAAGCCGGAAAAAGGTTGACGGTGACGGTATGGTAACGCTGGGGATCCGGGGTTTCCGCGCCCGCAAAAACCACAGCTGCAGTACAAATTATTACGAACAATATAGCGAAATCGATCAAGGCAGCGCCGATCCGCCGGCAGGTCGACGGCGCCGCCAGATCCTGGACTTCTTCTCCTTGGTGCGTTTCGATGTTCAATTGAAAGCGATCGGCAAAAGCGCGGGCAAACCGGGCCTAGGCGCCCGTTATGATAACGCTGGCTGTTCCATGTCAGGAAACGACAACTGGGGAACGCCCCCTCGTCGCAGATCGATCATCCATGCGAACAATCGGGCGCGAGGAGGCGCAAGAACACCATCGCTTGACTGCTCTTGCGCCTCAAATGCCATGTGCTACTGCTTCGTCCAGATTCCGCATCCGTATGTCGCGAAGCCGTGATCGGTTTCTCGGATGTGGACGGTGCGATCCGCGTTCAGGCCCCCTCCTCGATGATCTGCTCGTACACCGTCCCGCTGTCATCGACGCGGGCCCATATGCATTCCTCGGTTCCCTCGCCCATCCTGTAGACGCCTGCGGCGATGTCGCCTCCGACGCGGTGGATGCCGTCGCCGATCTTCTCCGGGAACGTCGAAGGCGTGCTCCGCAAGTACTCGATATCGCAGTCCGTCACCGCGCCGAGCAATTCAGCTGAACTCAGCGTGTTTTCAACAATCAGATCGGACGAGCCGCGTGCCGACGATCTGATCGTAGACTCCGAGACGGTCCTTCCGATGCAATCCCAAAATCAGAAACAGCACAACAATGTTGAAGATAATAATCGCGATATCGAATTCCAAGGTGAAAAAGATATCCCCGAGGGATGGGTTCCATCCCTCGGGAATAAACCAGTGATCATAGGAGAATTGTCCTGGTCCTATATATTTGGCACTCGTTGTCAGGAGATACGGCAAACATATGCCGCTGTAAAAATAGCACCATTTGAACAAAGTACGGAACAACGCGCGCAATTTGAACCTTGAATCCGTGTGCTGTCCGACGACCTTGATCCCGAAAACGCACTTGCCGATGGACGTTCCGAAGTACGCCGTGGTCGGTAATTCTATGCCGAGGGGGACGAAGGCGATAGTCGCCCAACCAACGATGTCTGGAACCAAAGGCGGTACAGCGTAATGCGGATGATCGTAATTGGCATACAGCGTCCACCGCAACAACACCAATGCGGTACAGGCCAATGCGGGCAATAAAGCGAAATCGACCAGGGCAGCGCCGATCCGCCGGCAGGTCGAAGGCGCCGCCAGATCCTGGACTTCTTCTCCTAGGTGCGTTTCGATGTTCAATTCAATGCGATCGGCAAAAGCGCGGGCAGACCGGGCCTAGGCGCTCGTGATTTTAACACCAGCTGTTCCATTTCGGGTAACGACAACCGGGCACGCCACCGCTCGTCGCAGATCGATAAGCCATGCGAGCAATCGGGCGCGAGGAGGCGTTGCGCGAGGAGGCGCAAGAACACCATCGCTTGACCGCTCTTGTGCCTCAATTGCCATGTGCTACTGCTTCGTCCAGATCCCGCATGAGGGGTTACCGAACGGGGATCTCGATCGCCCCGATGACATCGATAGATTCGATTGTGTCGCCTTGCTCGATCGCGAATACGACATTCATTCCTTTGATTACTTTTCCAAAGACTGCGTGGCACGATACCTCGGAATTTTCGCAGGGTTTTGGCTCGCCGTCGACGTATGGATCGAGGTGCGGGGCGGCGGCGAGGGTGATGAAGAACTGCGAAGTGTTGGTGTTCAACCCGGCGTTGGCCATCGAGACGATCCCTGCGGCGTCGTGTTTCATGTCTGGATGGAATTCGTCGTCGAAGCGATCTGCGGTCCTGCCTTCGGCATTGATGCCTGTTTGAATCACAAATCCGGGAATGACGCGGTGCCATTCAGAGCCGTTGTAAAAGTCGGTGCGGACGAGCCTAAGGAAGTTATCGACGTATACCCCGGCGATGTCGTCCAACAACTCGACGACGAAACTGCCTTTGTTGGTGCTGATAGTTGCGTAGTAGGTAACGAGCGATACCGGTGTCGGCACGACTTCGGTTGTTGCGCAGAATGGCAGATCGACGCTAGAAAAGTCGGTGAACGGCACACTTGCAAGATAGGCGGGAATGCAGCCAGTGAGGAGTTCGTTGTTCCTTATGTTGAAGGTGTCTAGATTGCGCAGTTTGCCGAGCGATGCAGGTATGTCACCCGAAAGATTGTTTTCTGACATGCTGAAGAATACAAGTTCTTTTAGATTGCCAAGTGAAGCGGGGATTGGGCCGGTCAACATGTTGCCGCTCAAACTGAGCGCTCGTAGCTCGGTGAGTTCACCTATTTCTGGCGGAATGATGCCTTCGAGTTGGTTATTGCTAGCCGCGAGGCGCTCCAGAGTAGCGATCTGAGCGAGTTCGGCTGGAATGCTTCCGGAAATCTGGTTGCCAGCGACGTTGAGATATATCAAACGTCGCATTTCGCCTAGCTGTGGCGGAATCGTCCCGGACAACTGGTTGCCGATTAAGCTGAGACGTTCCAAGTTGGTCAATCGACCGAATTCTGGCGGAATTGGTCCTGTCAAACCGTTGTCGTAGAAATCCAAACGCACCAATGCCCTGAGATTTCCAATTTCGGGGGAGATGTGACCGGTCAAATCGTTCCGGCGAAGGGTCAGCGTCTGGAGCTTTTGGAGTCGCCAAAGTGTGTTCGGGATTTCGCCGGTCAGGTTGTTTTGGGCTACTTCGAATTCCTTGAGATTCCTCAGCATGCCAATTTCGTGCGGGATCTCTCCGCCAAAGTTGTTTCTGCTCAATTGCAACTTGGTCAACTGAGTCAAGTTACCGAGTTCTGGGGGGATCGCGCCGGCCACGGAGTTTGAAAAGAGATCGAGGGTCCGCAATCGGCTCAACTCTCCGATTTTGGCCGGGATATTGCCTGTTAGGTTGTTGCTCGAGAGATTCAGTTCGACGACGCGGCCGTTTCGGTCAGTTGTGACACCGTGCCATCGGTCTATGGGTTTGGTGGTTAACCAATTGGTTTCGTTTTTCCAATTGGCCCCATCTGTGGCGTTGTAGATAGCGATCAAGGCCGCCTTGTCGGGCACGTGTCTGGGTTCCACTCGGCAGAATTTGAGCCCGAACGGGGTGACCACGCCTGGTCTCAGAATCTGTCGCAATCTTTGTGAGACGCATCCGACGAATTGATTGTTGCCGATCGAAATACTGCTCAACCCGGTTAGGTTTGCGAGTTCAACAGGAATTTCGCCGCGCAGTTTGTTGTCTTGGAGCGTCAGCGAGTTGAGAGTGTGAAGGTTGCCCAACTCGGGCGGAATTGCACCGGTTAGGTTGTTGTGAATTAGGTCCAACGTTTGGAGTTTAGGCAAGTCGCCTAACTCTGGAGGGATACTGCCCGACAGTTGGTTGAATCCCAACCAAAGATCTAGGAGATTTTGGGGGTCACCAAGTTCTGGGGGTATCTTGCCGGACAGTTGATTGTTGCTGATGGAAATCTGCGTCGCGGTTTGCAGCATACCCAACTCAGGCGGAATGGGTCCGCTGAATTGGTTTTCGGATAACAGGAAGAATTCCAGCGAAGACAGATTGCCCAGTTGAGAAGGTAGCGCGCCGGTGAGTTGGTTTCTGCTTAATCCGAGCCAAGTCAGCTGCGTCAGGTTGCCCAGCTCGTGTGGAATAGAACCGTTCAGCCGATTAGAACTGAGCATTAGTTCGCGAAGGTTTGTGAGGTTGCCTAGCTCATGTGGAATCGTTCCGGACAACTGATTATCTGACAACCTCAACGATTTCAAATTCTCAAGATCGCCGAGACGCGCCGGTATCGCGCCGGAAAGCTGATTTCCACCGACGTGAAGATCTATGAGGTTCTGCAAATCGCCGATTTCGGCAGGGATCGCGCCGGTCAGGGAGTTGCGGCGTACGAAGACATGTTTGAGTTCTGCAAGTTGGCCGATGTCGCCGGGAATAGGACCGTTCAGGTTGTTTTCGTTCAGTTCCAGCACTCCAACGCGATCGTTGTCATCGGCGTGGACACCGTGCCATTCGCGCAGCGGTTTGTCGCTGAGCCAGTTGGTGTTGTTGACCCATTTGTCGCCGTCTGTGGAGTGGTAGAAGGCGGTTAGTGCGGCCCGGTCTGGGAAAGGCGTCGGCGTCGGCGTGTTGGTTGGGGTGGCTGTGTGAGTCGGAGTTGGAGTGAATGTTGGAGTTGGGGTGAAGGTTGGTGTTGGAGTTGGGGTCGGATAGGCGTCGGCGTTTCGGTAGGCGTCGGCGAGTACGTGGGGGTAGCTGTCGGCGTCGATGTTGATGTTGGTGTCGCGGTAGCCGTGTAAGTAGCGGTTGGCGTGAAGGTCGGGAACGGCGTGTAGGTTGCTAGCGGAGTCTGAGTCGGGAACGGCGTGTACGTGGGCTGGGGAGTTTGCGTTGGCAACGGCGCAGGCGTCGGGAACGGCGTGTAGGTGTACGGAGTGCCGGTTGGCCCGGGCGTCGGAGTGCGGAACGGGAGTTTCGGTGTAGGTCGGTCGTGGCGGCGGCGTAGCGGTGGCGGTTGAAGCAGTCGGCGTCGGGGTTGGTTCAGCCTGTTCGCAAGCGAGAAACGCGACGGCGACGACGAGGCTGAGCACCAAGGCGCCGACTAGGGAAGCGGTCTTGGACGGGGTCGTTGTCGAGATAGGAATTCGAGTGAAGATTCGAAAAACGTAGGGCAATGTGATGCGCATAGACGGGGAGTCTACACGCGTATGTTTGTCGGAGTGGAATAATCCGATCAGATAGATTATCTTGCGCCCAACTCGCGTTTCGATCGGGCGAATTGGGGGAGCCGGGCGGAACGATTTGTCGAGACCGGTTTACTTCTTGTGGATGTCGACGGATTCCATCACGTCGCCTTGCTGGATGGCGAGGACTACGTCCATACCGCTGGTAACTTTGCCGAAGACGGCACGTCGCCTGACATTTGGAGCTGCTTGAATCCGTTGAACCCGATGTCGATCACTCCGATCCTGACGCCGTCACCATTCAGAGGAGGATCCGCGTCGTGCCAAGACTTCGCGCCGTGCCAAACAGGCGCATCTGTGAGAGTCTGCGAAATCGTTTCTTGATTCTCTGCTTCGGCATTGGATGGCAGTCGTGGAGTAATCGACGTTCCTGGGAGATTCGCGGGACTGGGCCGCCTGACTAGTTCGACATCAGGCAGTTCCGAAAGCGGTCCGATCTGTGATCTAGGAACCCGGTAAGCACTCACCCAATGAACACGTTGAGACTGAGACTCGTAGAATTCCAATCCGATGCCGGTTAGGAAATGGATTAGGCTTGCCGAGTTTCCTCCATCTACGATTTTGATGTGCACGGTGTATTTCGGTTCCCAGACGTTTTGGTCGGACGATCGAGCGCCCTCGGTCAGCATCCGCGCAGTTGTCTTGCACGAATCTCTGATCTCGTCGCCCAAGTAGCCTTTGATCTTCGGAAACGAACAGTCGATATCGTCGGTCAATCTCGCAGTGTCTCTGGTACCGGGACCGCCGACAGTCGTCGGCGTTGGTGTGGGCGTGTTGGTCGGGGTGAAGGTTGGAGTTGGAGTTGGGGTAGGCGTCGGCGTATCGGTGGGCGTCGGGGAGTACGTGGGAGTGGCGGTAGGCGTTGATGTTGGTGTTGGTGTCGCGGTCGGCGTGAAGGTAGCAGTTGGCGTGAATGTTGGGAACGGCGTGTAGGTTGCTAGCGGAGTTTGAGTCGGGAACGGCGTATTGGTGGGCTGGGGAGTCTGAGATGGCAAAGGCGTAGGCGTCGGGAACGGCGTGTAGGTGGGATACGGAGTGCCGGTTGAAGTCGGTTGGACCGTCGGAGTCGGGGTTGGTTCGGCTTGTTCGCAGGCGAGAAGTGCGACGGCGAGGAACAGGGCCGATAAGAGCGTCGAAGTGACGGCGATAAATGTAGGTCGTTTCGACACAGTGGAAGGGGATCGGGAGCGTAATAAGGGTTGCGTCTAGCGAGTAATGTTCGGATTATAAAGCCACTACAATCTCAGGCAAGTCTTTGTCGTCACCCGGCAAACTTCCAATACCGTTGCTGCTTGAATCTATCGCATTGATTTGAACATCCTCGCCCCGCAGAGGAGAATCCGCGTTATGCCAACACGCTCTCTCCGTTGTCGGGCTCGCCGACTGTCCCGCTGTCGAAGTCATACCCCAGCGACACGTTGACCACATCCACGGGATCGCCCATCCGCGTCATCAACCAATAGGTGGCTGACTACACAGTGAGTGTCGTCATGACGTGCGGACATTCACCGTCGTACTAATGTAGAGATAGCAAGATTCACCAATGATGCCACGGGAACTCAACAGATCCAGGATGCCGTCGAAACCAGAGTCGATTATTCCCACTTTTACCCGGTCGCCATCCACTGCCGGCGTGTTATTCAGCCAAAGTTCAGCGCCATGAACAAACGGCGCGTTCGTCGGCACCCACCCGGAGTTGGATGAAGATTGCGCATCGCGAAGGGGTTGGGGAACCAATTCGATCGCTGCTACGTCCGAACGTCTGGACAACGGCCCGAGCAACGATATCGGCGCGTCCCAAATAACAAGCCATTGACTATAAACGTCGTAGGGTGGCACGACGTAGCGAACTCCAGTTTCACGCTCAGCTATCCATTCGGATATTCCTGTAGGCTCTACATCTTCGGTCGGAAATATGAAGACCGGTATCCGTTCGACGGCAAGGTCGGGCTGCGATTTCGCACCCCGACCATCTGTTCCGTTGAGTGACGCTTCGTAATCGCAGACCCTCCACTCCAGCCCTACTCCCAGCTTCGGGTAGCTGCAGGCGGAAGTAGAGCGCTGCGTCGAGTCGGCGGATGTAACGGTCGGTTGGACTGTCGCTGTCGGCGTCGATGTGGGCGTGGTTGTCGGCGTAATGGTCGCAGTCGCGGTGTAGGTGGACGTTGGCGTGAATGTTGGGAACGGCGTGTAGGTCGGTAGTGGAGTCTGAGTCGGGAACGGCCGTGTCGGAATGCCAATCGGAACGGGAGTTTCAGTGTAGGTCGGTCGTGGCGGCACCGTAGGGGTGGCGGTTGGAGCCAGCTGGATTGTCGGCGTCGGGGTGGGTTCTGCCTGTTCGCAGGCGAGAAGTGCGACGGCGAGCGCGAGGCTGAGCAGAAGGATGCCGACTAGGGAAGCAGTCTTGGACGGGGTCGTTGTCGAGACAGGAATTCGAATGAAGTTTCGAAAAACGTTGGGCAATATGATGCGCATAGACGGTGAGTCTACACGCGTATATTTGTCGTAGTGGAATAATTGGATCAGATAGATTATCTTCCGCCCAACTCGCTGTTCGATCGGGTGGAACGGTTGGTCGAGACCAGGGAATCCAGCCTACTTCTTGTGGATTTCGACGGATTCCATCACGTCGCGGCACCATCCGTCGGCGAGGAGGGGTCCTGCGGCGTGTCTGCGCTGGACGCTTGTGACGCCGGAGCCAAAGCATGGAAAAAAACTTCGGGTTTCGTGAAATACAGGTATCCGGCAATCCCACCAAACACGACCATCACGCCGAAAATCAAGTACAGGTAGAAACATATCCAAACCGAGCCAATCATACCGGGCGGGTCTCCACCCAGCGCCGATAAATAGGCCGGCATCGGCACGAGGAGTCCGAACCATACTACAAGCAGGCAGACCCGTCCCATCGATTCTTTCATAGACCCGGGCACCATCCCCAGAATCACCATCGACGCCCACATCCAGAAGGCCGCTTGGGTTAGAACCCCATCGCTGATTTCTCCGCCAAGCGTGCCGATAAGAATGTCGAGGATGTACGTGGCAATCAATGCCATCGGCAAAGTCGAAGCAGCCACAGCCAGCAATCTCAACGCTTCGTCAGACAGTGTTTTTCCGAAATTGAACATCGCATCATCTCCCTGCTGGTCTCTATCCATCGGCGCCGCACCCGCTCACGTCTTATACTCACCGATGTCACGTAATTCGACATTAGCACAGGTTTACGCCTTCGCATCGGTGACCAGTTTCGCCCGGGTGCTAGAAGCGCGGCCGCGCGTCGAAGTAGAAACACGGCGTCGGGAACGGCGAAGTTGAGCAACAAGGCGCCGACGAGCGATGCTGTCTTGGATTGCACCAGCGCTGCGGTGGCAACTCGTGTGAGGTTGCGGGTGCCTCTGGCCAATGTGGTGCAGACGAGAAGTCTAGTCGCATATATTGCTAGTAGAGGAAAAACCGTAGTGAGTAAATTATCTTCCGCCCAACTCGCGGTTCGATCGGACGAACCGGGCGGAACGATTTGTCGCGACCGGTTTACTTCTTATGGATATCGACGGATTCCATCACGTCGCCTTGCTCGATGGCTAGAACTACGTCCATGCCATCGGTGACCTTCCCGAAGACGGCGTGGCAGGAGGTGCCTTGGACTTGGCAGGGTTTCAGCTGACCGTCGACGTATGGGTCGAGGTGGGGAGTTTCTGCGTGGGTCACGAAGAACTGCGAGGTGTTGGTGTTGAAGCCGCGGTTCGCCATCGATAGAATGCCGGGGGAGTCGTGCTTCATGTCGGGGTGGAAAACGTCGGCGAATTCGGCGGCTTGTTTGCCGTCGGCGTTTTGTCCGCCTTGGATGACGAAGCCTTGGATGACGCGGTGCCACGGCGAGTCGGTGTAGAAGCCGTCGTTGGCGAGGTTGACGAAGTTTTCGACGTAGACGCTGGCGATGTCGTTGTAGAGGTCGGCCTCAATATCGCCTTTGTTGGTATTGATGGTGACGGAGTATGAGGCGTTAGGGTCGTATGAACCACCGCCTCCGCCGTCGCTGCTAGTGCAGGCTCCGAATAGTGCGACCGAGGTAGCGCTTGCGATCAACGCCGTAGCCTTCAATATGTTCGTCATGCGTAACGTGTCCTCCGTCAACTGGAACTGCGGGTTGGGAACCTACTGCGGAACCTATTGCGAAACCTTGGGAACCGACCGCAGAACTTTGTTCTGTTTCTCGCTAATCGAGTATATCCGCGAGATTGTTGGGTATGAACCCCCTGCGTCTCGCTGCGCAAAATCCCCTCTCTCTCGATGGGAGAGGGCTAGGGTGAGGGTGAACGCAAACTATAATCCGCGTTATGAGTCAATCGCCGACTGGAATTGCCGCCGAAACCGATCTTCGCTTGCCGTCCGGGCTGTCGCGGGAACGCCTGCTTGAGGCCTACAGGATGATGTGCTTGAGCCGGGCGTTGGACGTTCGGATATGGACACTGAACCGGCAAGGGAAGGCGGCGATCGCGGCGTCGGCGCAGGGGCATGAGGCGGCGCAGGTTGCTACGGTGATGGCGACAGACCCGACGCGCGACCACTATCTGACCTACTACCGACAGTTGACGGCGATGCTGACGCTGGGGACGACACCGACTGAGATGCTGATGCAGTTCTTGGCGCGGGAGGGGGAGATTCTGAGTGCGGGGCGGCAGTTCCCGTTGCATGGGGCGCATCCGCGGGTCGATCTGTTCTCGTTTTCCAATGTGGTTGGAACGCAGCTGCCGCAGGCGGTAGGCGTGGCGCTCGCCGACAAGATGAAGGGTAGGGACGCGGTTACGATCTCGTTTTTCGGCGATGGAGCGGCGAGTCAAGGCGATTGCCACGAGGCGATGAATTTCGCCGGGATTCACAAGGTTCCGGTGGTGTTTTTGTGCGAGAACAACCGCTATGCGATCTCGGTGCCGTTGAATCAACAGATGGCAGTGGAGTCGATAGCGTCTCGGGCTTTCGCGTACGGAATACCTGGCGTTGAAGTCGATGGTACGGACCTCGTTGCGTCGTATGAAGCGGTGAAAGAAGCTGTCGACCGTGCTCGGTCGGGAGGCGGTGCCAGTTTGGTCGAGCTTAGGGTCGAGCGATTGTTGCCACACACTACGGACGACGACCATACGCGGTATCGCTCGGAAGCGGATATCGAACGGATGAAGGACATGGATCCGTTGCCGATAACTGAGCAGATGTTGAGGCGGCACGGGATATTGGACGATGCGACGGATGCCGAGTTCAAGGAGTCGGCGCGGCGGGCGGTCGATGACGCGACCGATGAGGCTGAGGCGATGCCTTTCCCGGCGGTCGGAGAGATGTACTCGGGAGTTTTGGAATCAGTAATGGGAGGCAACTCTCATGCCTGAGATGACGCTGATAGAGGCGGTGAGGGAGACGCTACGGTCGGAGATGCACCGCGATCCGGACATCTTCATGATGGGTGAGGACATCGGGCTTCGAGGTGGAGTGTTTCTTGCTACAGAGGGATTTATCGAGGAGTTCGGTGAGGACCGGGTGATGAACACGCCGTTGGCGGAGTCGTCGATCATCGGGATCGCACTCGGCGCGGCGGTGAACGGAATGCGTCCGGTGGCGGAGATACAGTTTGCGGACTTTGTTTGGCCTGCGATCAATCAACTGGTCGGAGAGGCTGCGCGGGTCAGGTACGGAACGAACGGCGGGAAGACAGCGCCGATGACGGTGCGAGTGCCTTATGGCGGGGGAGTGCGTGGCGGTCTGTACCATTCGCAGAGCATCGAGGTGCTGTTTGCGCATACGCCGGGCTTGCAGGTCGTCGCGCCGGCGACGCCGTATGATGCGCGCGGGTTGCTACGGTCAGCGATTCGGTCTAACGATCCGACGGTGTTCTTGGAGCACAAACGGACGTACCGGTTGGTGCGCGGTGAGGCGCCTGACGAGGAGTACACGGAGCCGATCGGGAAGGCGGATATCAAGCGCGCTGGGAGCGATGTGACGCTGGTCACCTATGGCTTGATGCTGCACCACTCGCTGCAGGCGGCGGAGATGGTTTCGCAGTCGGACGGGATCGAGGCCGAAGTGGTTGACCTGCGAACACTGCGCCCGATAGATAGTGAGACGATACTGGATTCGGTTTCGCGGACGGGGCGAGCGATGATCGTGCAGGAGGATACGGGCGCGGTGAGCGTCTCGTCTGAGGTGTCGGCCATCATTGCACAAGAAGGGTTTTTCGATCTCGATGCTCCGGTGATGCGTGTGACGCCGCCGGAGATTCCTCCGATGCCGTTCAGTCCGTTGCAGGAGGCCGAGTACATGCCTTCGCCGGAGAAGATCGCCGCGGCGATCCGTCGGTTGACTGAAATCTAATAAATGGCGAAGTTCACGATAGATATGCCGCATGTCGGCGAGTCGGTGACTGAGGCGGTCATCGGAAAGTGGTTGGTGTCGCCCGGGGATACGATCCGCCGGTACGATCCGCTCGTTGAGGTCGTCACAGACAAGGTAAATATGGAGGTTCCGGCACCGCGGGACGGGACGATAGTCGGGTTGTTGGTGAGCGAGGGTGACACGGTGGAGATGGGTGCGGCGATTGCGGAGATGGAGGTCGAAGGCGCGGAACCGGAGCAGATACCGGTTGCGGATCCGGTCTCGGACGGGCCATCGGTGCAGGCGGCTAGTCGTGTTGGTTCGATGATTGTGGGAGCGAATGTGGGTCCGACTGGTGGCGAATTTACGGACACAAGTTTGCAAACCGAATCGACGGTCGCGGAAGCGACAGAATCGAGAGCGTCGTCAGCTGAGAGTCGTAGTGGTCGACGAGGGCGAGCCGATACTGGCGCGCGGATATCGCCGGTGGTGCGGCGTCTTGCCGAGCGGCACGGGATCGATGTGAGCCAATTGACGGGCAGCGGGACTGGCGGTCGAGTTACGAAGCGGGATGTCGAGGCGTATTTGGAAGCGATGGAGGTTGGGACTGCGCCGACGGAGCGAGCAGACGAGGTCGTGAAGCCGTCGCCGATTCGTCGGATGATCGCCGAGAACATGTCGCGCAGCTTCCGTGAGATACCGCACGCTTGGGGTGCGATCGAAGTCGACGTTTCGGGAATGGTGGCATATCGGAATGCGAATTTGGAGCGGGTGCAGGAGAGCACAGGTCAGCGGCTTACGTATCTGCCGATCGTGTTGCATCACGTCGCGCGGGCGTTGAGGGAGCACCGACTGCTGAATTCGAGTTGGGTCGATGGGAAAGTTGTGTTGAAGGGGGCAGTTAACGTGGGTGTTGCGGTCGCATCGGAGCACGGACTTGTCGTCCCGGTGGTGCGCGGCGCGGATGGACTGTCGCTCGAGGATACGGTGTCTGAATTGCGCGGATTGTGGAAGGTGCGCGGGCAGGGAAGTTGCAGTTGGAGGATGTTCAGGGTGGGACCTTCACGTTGAACAACACGGGTGCGCTCGGTTCGGTCCTAGGTGGTGCGATCATCAACTACCCGCAGGCGGCGATTTTGACTACGGAGTCGATCGTGAAGCGTCCGGTTGTGGTTATGACGCCTGAAGGCGGTGAAGAGATTGCGGTCCGTTCGATGATGAATATGTGCTTGTCGTTCGACCACCGGATCATCGATGGCGCGGAGGCGTTGGCGTTCATGAACGATGCCAAGGGGCGCTTGGAATCGATGTCGCAGGGCGACGAGACCCGATGAGTTCGGGGCGTTCTCTCATGCGCGCATCGTGGTTGGGGCGCGTACGGTATCGGCCGACGTACGAGTTGCAGCGCGTGTTGATGGAGCAGCGGAAAGCGGATGAGATCCCGGACACGCTGTTGCTGCTGGAGCACGAGCATGTCTACACGCTAGGGCGTCGTGCGGATGAAACGCATTTGGTTACGAGCGAGGGTGTGATCGAGGCGGATCGTGCGGAGGTTGTCGAGACGGATCGAGGTGGTGAAGCGACGTATCACGGCCCCGGCCAATTGGTGGCGTATCCGATCATCAGCATCCGCGAGTTGAAGCTGGGACCGGTTGCGTACGTGCGGTTGCTGGAGGAGACGATTATTCAAATGTTGGCGGAGTATGGGATTCGTGGGCACCGAGTAGTCGGCAAGACGGGTGTTTGGGTTGGTGGTGAGCCCGGAAGCAAGCCGACTGACGGCGCGAACCCGGCGGGGCGAAAGATCGCGGCTATCGGGGTGCGGATCAGTGGCGGTGTTGCGATGCATGGCATGGCGTTGAATGTGAGCACCGACCTTGATTACTACTCGCACATTGTGCCGTGCGGGATGCCGGGGTTGGATGTGACGTCGATATTTCTGGAGACCGGGAAAACGGTCGACACGGAAGCGGTTGCGCGGTCATGGGCGGAGTTGTTCGCGGATATCTTGTACTTCGATATCGATTGGATATCGTCATCATCTTTGACGGATATTCAATCCGTGCAGGTGCCAGTTTCCGTATAACAAACCATGAAATTCTCGACTCTGAAATCTCGTGTAATAACGGCCGCCGTTTTGATGCTGACGGTCGCGCTGGCATCGATCGCGTGTGCTGAGGAAGAGTTGCCGACTGCGACGCCGGTGCCGCTGCCACCGATCGTCGTCGATATCGGAATGACGGCGAGCACCGTGATGGCTCCGGTGAACATCGATTTCGAAGCTGCAAACTTCACCGACGGGGCGTCGTATTTCTGGGATTTCGGCGATGGCAACACGTCCGCGGGAACGATTGCACGGCACACTTATCTGGATTCCGGGACGTTCACCGTGAAGTTAACGGCGTCGCGGGGCGACGAGACCGAGATATCGGAGTCGACGATCACAGTCCAGCCGGGCGATGCGGGGTGGCTGATTTTGAACGCTCAAGAGCTTACGGTTGCGGGAGTGGAGACGTTCCAGTTCGAGGTTGAGGCGTTTGACCATCTTGGGAACCTGGTTGCGGAGCCGGATCTGGTATGGCACGTGGACCCAGCGACTGGGAGCGTAGATCAGGGTGGGCTCTACACGGCGGGTACGAATATCGGGTTCGCATCGGAAGGCGTCAGGGTGGAATTCACACGTGGAAACTTCACGGCCAACTACGTCGTGCCAGTATCAGTCGTGCACGGCCCTGCAACGACATTGGCGGTTACTCCTGATGTGGTGGACACGCGGGTGACGTGGGAAGTGGATATGCAAGCCGAAGTGCTGGACCACGTTGGTCACGTTCTCGAGGATGCGGAGATCACTTGGGAGGTGCTGCGTCCCGGAGATGAGATTGACCAGACGGGGTACTACACGCCGAACGAGACGATTTCGGCGGAGGATGCATCGTTGGTTCTGGTGACTGCTACGGCTGGCGACGTCACATTGGAACGGATTATCAAGGGGTTTGTGAAGCCGGGGATATTGGATCGTGTCGAGGCCGAGGGATCGTTGCTGGAGTTGAAACCGAGCGATGAGGTGCAGATGTCGGCTTTCGGTTTCGACCGCTTCGGTCACGAGTTGGAGTTGGACGAGGTCAAGTGGGAGGTCGGAGATCCGGAGATCGGCAGCTTCAACGAAGAAGGCGTGTTCACCGCAGGCGCGAAGTCGGGGACATTCCCTGAGAACACCGTCCGCGTTCGGGGGATCAAGGACGGCGTGCAGTCATTCGCGGATGTTCCTTTGTCGATACTTCCGTCGACGGCAGTGGCGATCGAGTTTGAGAATGATTTCGATTCGGTTCCTGCCGGGTCGAGTTCGCCCGTTGATTTGAACGTGTTGGATGAGAACGGCAACGCGATCGATGACGTGGATGTGTATCTGGAGGTAACTGCCGGAGGCACTTTGAATCAAAATTTCGCGTTTAAAGCCGGGTTCGAGACGGGTGTGTACGAAGATGCCATAGTTGCGAGGATCCTTGAGGACGGTTCTGAGAACTCGGTGCAGATCGAAACGACAATGGACATCGAAGTCCGGCAGCGGAGTTCGGATTTCCTGGCGGTAGATATTGTCGGGCCGCGCGGCGCGGTTGTCTATTTGATCAACCTAGTGACCGGTGATTTGGTGCCGCTGTCAGCGGATGCGGAATTGAACGAATTTGAAGAGGAGACACCTTCGTGGTGGCCTGACGGCTCGCGGATTGCGTATTCCAGCGACGTGAATGGCAAGCGGGAGATTTTCGACATCGACCCGTTCACCGGCGATGTGCGACTTTTGGTGACAGGCGATGCCGATTTGGTGATGCCAACAATTTCACCCGACGGAACCCGAATCGCGTTTGTCGAACTCTTGGAGGACGAATCACACGTTTACGTCGGCGATTTGGAGTTAGACGAAAATGGCGATGTTGTTGGCGCCACCACGCTGGACGCCGCCGCAAAGCTCTCGACCGAGGACGGGCTTAAGCATCTTTTCCCTTATTGGTCTCCGGACGGAGCATTGATCATGTACACCTCGACGCCGGGTGATGGTCGTTTTCGGGCGACGATTAGTAGCGTGGGCGACATTGAAGGCACAACTTGGGGTGAGACAATGACGCAGGCGCACGATGTTAGCGGTTTGGCGTGGCACCCGGACGGGGATCGCATCTTGATAGCGACGCGGGAGTATGTGGACGACGAACGGCGAGACTCGTTGGTGCTTGCCAACCTGTTTACCGGCGAAATCGAGGGGATCGATGCTGGCGGGTTGCAGATCGGGATTGCTGCGATATCGCCGGATGGCTCTGAGATTTCGTTTGTCGAGGAGGATGAAGGGGCGTTGTGGTTGATGGATATCGATGGCACAGGCAGGCGTCAGGCATTGGGAGGTCAGTTCCAGACGACGGTTATGGCTTGGCGACCGCAGCCTTTAGAGTTGCCAACGCCGGTTGATCGTGTGCTGGGCACACCGGGTATGGTCGTACCCAATGGCGATATCGTCTTGGAACGAATAGAAGCATCGAGCGATGGAACCGCGGGACCGTACCAGGTGTTGATGGAGACTGATCGGGGCGAGGTAAGGATCGACCTTTACAACCATCTGGCTCCGGTAACTGTTGACAATTTCATGAATCTGGCTAAGGTCGGCTACTACGATGGGTTGGCGTTTCATACGGTCGAGCCCGGCTCTGCGGTATTCACCGGATCGAAGATAGACGCGTTCGGCGGCACAGCTGGCTACTACATTCCGTCGGAGTATCATCCGGAAGCTAGCCACGATATCGCAGGCACGATATCGATGGTTTCGAATGTGGTGAACGGCGGGTCCAGCGAGTTCGTGATCACGCTCGAGCCGAAGACGGAGTGGGACGCGTACATGAATGGTGAGCAGAAGGATTGTGCTGCACGGGATGAGGTTTGCTATGCGGTCTTTGGGCGCGTGATTGAGGGCTTGGATGTATTGATGGGTTTCGAGGAGATCGACAGATTGTCGCAGTCGGTTGAACCACATCGGATATTGAAGGTGACAGTTCTCGACGGGACTGAGGGATGAAATATCAATCGGCGATTACGCATCTTGAATGCACGTTGACAGGTGAGCGTTTCGACGCGTCGCATCCGCACCGCACCAACCCGGCGAATGGCAAGCCACTTTTCGCTCGCTATGACCTCGACAAGGCAAAGGCCACTCTGACCAAAGAATCGTTGGCGGACCGGCCCACGAACATGTGGCGGTATCGCGAGGTGATGCCGGTAATCGACGATGCCAACATCATCACGCTGGGCGAGGGCGGGACTCCGTTGCTGAAGGCAGATCGACTAGCAGCGGCCACTGGGATGGACACCGTCTACATCAAGGATGAAGGCGTAAACCCTACAGGTTCGTTCAAGGCACGGGGGCTTGGCGCGGCGGTATCGAAAGCGAAAGAGTTAGGTCAAATGCGGTTGACGATGCCATCCGCGGGCAACGCAGCTGGTGCGATGTCGGCGTATGCGGCGGCGGGTGGCATGGAGGCGCACGTCTTCATGCCAAAGGATGCGCCGATCGCAAACAAGGTGGAGTGCGAGTTTTACGGCGCTAAGTTGACGCTGGTTGACGGCTTCATCACCGACGCCGGGCAGATGTCGCAACGGGCCGCGGAGGAGTTGGGATTGTTCGACGTTTCGACGTTGCGAGAGCCGTATCGCGCGGAGGGGAAGAAGACGATGGGCTATGAGATCGTCGAGCAGATGGGCTTCGAGGTGCCGGATGTGATCGTTTATCCAACTGGCGGCGGAACCGGGATAGTGGGCATATGGAAGGCGTTGGACGAGATGGAGGAGCTGGGTTGGATCGGTTCGGAGCGTCCACGGATGGTTTGTGTTCAGGCTGAGGGTTGCGCGCCATTGGTAGCCGCGCATGAGAAGGGTGAGGAGTTCGCAGAGCCGTTTCCGAATCCCCAAACGTTGGCTGCTGGTCTGCGCGTTCCGGCGGCGATTGGCGATTTTTTGGTGCTCCGTGCGGTTCGGGAGAGCGGTGGAACGGCCGTTACGGTGTCGGATGAGGAGATGGTAATAGGGATGGTCGAGATGGCTCGGACCGAGGGAGTGTTCGCGGCGCCTGAGGGTGGTGCGACGCTGGCGGCGATGCGAAAGTTGATCGTCGGGGGTTTAATTTCTAAAAATGAACGCGTGGTGTTGCTTGTTACCGGGAACGCACACAAGTATTTGGATATGCTGCCGGCGGGGATGGGGTCGGCGTAGGACACGTGCATGGGTAAGGGTCATCGGGGATCACGGATTCGATGCTTCCGCAACGCGATTGACTAGTCTGACTAGTTATAATCGATGCATGGTCACTACATATTCAACATACGATGCGAAAGCCAAATTCTCCGAAGTGATCCGACGCGTCCGCGAAGGAGAAACCGTCATCGTTTCGTACCGAGGCGATCCGGTTGCTGAGATCAAACCAATCGTGCCTGCGAAAACGTCCCAAGAAGAGCGGAATGCGGAGCTCGAACGCCGGGGCGTATTGATTCGATCAAGCGGACCGCGTACTGGCTTCAAATCTTCGGCACGCCGTCCAGGAGCATTGAAACGTTTTTTGGATGAGCGCCACCGTTGAGTTTCGCGTACGTCGATAGTTCAATTCTTGCTGCTATCGTGTTTGAAGAAGATGGTAGCGAAACGCTTCACGCTTGGCTTGCCGGATTTGATGGGTTAATGTGTTCAGATTTGGTTGAAGCCGAAGTCAAGTCAGCGTGTTTCCGCGAACGAGCAACGCTGGACCCGACGTTCTTCTCAAACATCGATTGGATTTTGCCCAATCGCGCGTTGTCACCTGAAATCTCGAATGTGTTGGCGGTAGGTTACTTGACCGGTGCTGACCTTTGGCATGTAGCCACCGCCCTCTACTATGCGTCGGATCCGAGCGAGGTCGAGTTTCTAACACTTGACATGCGACAGCGGAATGTGGCCAAAGCGCTGGGGTTTCGCGTCGGCTGAACTCGTCTCGGCGTCATCCCAATTCCGCGGGAAGTTCGCGGAGCCGCTTGTTAACGATTCGTCATGGTCCGGTCGCCTATTCCAGTGTCCAGGTCCCGCAGCCAGAGGTGTAGAAGGCGACGTCGCTGGAAGCGATGGTCACTCGGAGACCGTCGCTCCAATTTCCGCTCTCGACGACCTGATCAGCGGCGGTTTGGAGGTTGCCGAGACGCTCCCATTCGCAGGAGGAGGGTTCTTCAGGGGTTCCGATGGTGTATGTTCCGGGTACGAGTTTTGCGTGGACGCGGTAGATGCCGTCGCCGAACTGGTGCAAAAGTATGCCGTCTCCGGCATTCGAACACGCCGAATCAGGGTTGCTGCAGGTGGTTTCGCCGGTGATTGACAGGTTGCCGCTACTTACGCCGTTCTCATAGGTCCACACACTGAATCGGTGAGCCGTTCCGATGACGAGCCCGAAGATCAGCTTGTTCGTCGCCGTGATCTCCACCTCGCTTCCCCCGTCGAAGCTGTACTGGAAGGTGTCGTAGCCTTCGGGCGCGTCCCAGTAGAAGTTGATCCACGAGGTTCCGGCGTTGTACTGGAGATTTGTTGGCGGAGGCGGGACGACCTTGACGTTGAGCGTGGCGATCACGGTGTCGTCGTACGATGCCAGGAGTTTGACCGTGCCTTGCCCTGCTGAACACCCGTAGAGTGTGCGGCTTGTCGGCGCTAATTCGCCCTGGGTGGGCCCTCCGGTTTGGCCGGACGCGTCGTCCTGCCCTGATGTCCCTGAGGAACATGCGACGCCGCTCAACGGGCTGGTGATTCGGAACTTGACGAGAGTGTATTCCGGGTCGACGTTCGTCGCGTTCACGGTGAACGAAGCTCCCACTTGGATGATCAGCGTTCCGTCTTCTTCGAATGTCCCTCCCGGAACCAGAAGGTCCGCGGAGAGATCGGGGCGCGTCGCGATATTGAAGGTCTTCGACGTGATGGGTGCGTCGTCGCTGGCGCGTCGCAACCAGACGTTAACTTGACCGCTGGGGCATCCGTGGAAGGTCAGAGTGGTGTTTCCAGGCATCTCATCAGTAGTTCGATGCGCTTGACCTGAGGGACCGGCGAAGCATTGGCCCAGGCTCAGATGGTGGGTCGTTACGAAGCGAATGCGAGTGTCGGCAGGAACTACGGACGCAGTGATTTCGAACGGCTCTGCTTCGTAGATCGTGGAGCGCGACAAAGTGAGTGTGCCGGTGGGCAGAGCTTCGACTGTTGGGGTCGGTGTTGGAGATGGTGTAGCGGTTGAAGTTGCCGTTGGCGTCGCAGTAGGTGTCGGTGTGGAAGTAGCCGTCGCGGTTGGAGTGGCGGTGGCAGTTGGGGATGGTGTGGGCGTCGGCTTAGGGGTCGCGGTTGCAGTCGGAGTCGGCGTAGGAGTTGGTGTCGTCAACGGCGGGAGTTTGGCGAAGCCCCATCCCCAGCTGTTGTTGGGAGGGTCATCAGCGAGTGGGTCGGCGGTGAACCGCGGGTCGCCAGTTTCATGCGGTTGAGATACCGCGTGGTCTTTCAAGTACTGTACGACCTGCGCGGGCGAATAGTGCGGAAAGCGTTGAATGATCAACGCAACCAATCCTGCGACGTGTGGGGCGGCTGCGCTAGTCCCGTTGAAATATCCTCGCTGGTCGACGGCAGAGTAATCTCTGGTTGTACCAATAATTTCCGGTTTTGTTCTGCCATCGAGCGTTGGTCCTCGGCCACTGTAATCTGCGAGAGTGTAATTGGGGTTATCACTATCACCTTTTACTGTGGCGGCTCCGACCGCGAGCATGCCTTGGTTGTTGCTTTCAGCAGGGACCCCGATGCTGTAGAACGATTGGCCCCAGCTCATGTTTTTCGCAGTCCGAGCGGCGAATACTCGCAAATGCACGCTCTCAGGTTGATCGCCGGATTGGTGGCACACTCGCAGGTATGCTGGACCGAGACCCTCAGGGTTCGTATTCGTGACACCGGTATTCAATACTGTCAAATAATCGATCGGGCGCGTTTCCAGACCGTCGGGGCTAGTGCTTGTTGCAATGATGTTGCCATGGCTACAAACCTCATCTCTGCAAAGATACAAATCCAAGTCCGCATCTTCCCCATCGCTGCCGTTATCCCAACGTAAATCGAAAGAAACCGATTTGGTTGCGTCGACAAAGACACGAGTGGTGTCCACGGGCGTGGGTGTTGGCGCGTTGGGATTTGAAGCATCGATCGTTGGTGTTGGGACTACAAAATCCATCCATCGGTCCATATCGTTGTCCCATTTATCACGATTTTCGCTGGTGTAATCTCCGAAATAGGTCATCCGGTGCCCCCTGTTTCCTGCTGAGTTGACCCAAACAACCCCAGCGTCGACGGCGAGCTTCAAGGCGTGCGACGGGCTGTAAACGAAATCCGGCAGCGGAGTCTCGGTCGGAAAACTTGCTGGATCTGGGTGCCATGTCGTGCCGTCGCCTGATCCATCGAATCGTTGACTTACCGAATAGCTGATTATGTCTACGTTCTTTTGACGGACCATCCATTCAACCGCGTCGTACAGTTGCTTACGTCCAACTGGCCTCGCGATGTATAAGTCAACTTCGGGTGCGACATTTAAAAGTGCCTCTACGACCGCAGTTCCATGTGCGCGATAAGTATCGCAATTCTCGATGCGGTCGTTTTGACGGTCCGGTGAGCACCAAAATTCGAAGTTGCTTAGCAATCCTTCTCTCCGTTTCCGCGCTTTGAAGTCCACGATTGTTTGAAAACCGACATCGATTACGCCTACTTTCACAAGTGCACCCCTAATTGGGGTACTTGCCTCGTGCCAGTTCTTTGCACCGTGCCAAATTGGTGCGGCGGGCGTCGGCGTCGGTGTCGGAGACGACGAAGAACCGATAACCGCTGCAGATGCGATATCGCGACTGTCCGAAAAAGAAACCAAAGTTCCGTCCGGATCACCTAGCTCAACGTAGCCCACTTCCCGGACCTGCGGCAGTTCCGAAAGCGGTCCCAACACGCGGACTGGCAAACCCGCTACCACGTAAATTTGACTCCGGTACCATTCGCCGAGCCACGGTTCTACATCTACCCCGTTTTCGGCCAGAAATGCGACCACAACATCCCAGTAGAGCCCGTGCATACGTATTTCGACGTAAAGCATTTCGTCGCCCCTCTGCCCGGTTGCACCTTGCGTGCTTGCTTCTTCATAACCCCTGACCACATCCGCCACAAAACCGCGCAGTTTCGGATAGACGCGGTGCACGGCTCCCGACGCTCCTCCGGCTGGCTGAGCTGGCGCTGGCGGCAAACAAGCGGAAATGGGCATCATGGTCGGCGTGGGGGTAGCGGTCCGCGTGGCCGTAGCCGTCGGCGTGTTCGTCGCGGTAGCCGTGGGTGTCGCTGTCCCGGCCGGCGTCGCGGTTGGCGTGTGCGTTGCGGTGGCGATGTTTGCCGGGTCGTAATTGATGAAGAGGTAATTGGCCCAATCGGATGTCCCGTGGGAGTTTGCGGCGCGGACCGAAAAGAGGTAGAACTCTGCAGTTGGCAGTCCGGACACTTGTGCGCTTGAGCCTGAGAAGCTGACAGTGACATCGTTCGTCGGCAGTGTGAAGAAATCGCCGTTGTAATATGCTTCGATTTCATACGATGCTGCGCCGTTGACGTCGTTCCAGTCCAGCGATACCGAGTTGGCCGATGTCAGATGGCCTTGAGGCTCGTTCGGTCTCGCAGGTGGTGCGGCGGATACAGGTGTTGGCGTTGGTGTACGGGTGGGTGTGGGCGTGGCGGCAGGGGCTGGTGTTGGTGTAGAAGTAGCGGTTGGCGTCGGCGTCGCGGTGGCATTCAGCGCCAGTGTCGGAGTGGATGTCGGTGTCGGCGTATGTGTAGGTCCGGCGACGATGAAGTCGGTGTATCTAGACGTGTACTGCCGCCCGCCGTCCGCGGTGAGCCGGTCGCGATACGTAACGGCCCAGGTGTGTTCGCTCGGCGCAAGGTATATCCGATCGTCGACGTAGTACGAGACGTCGTTGTAAAGCCGTGCGGAGAGGAAACCGACGGGGCTCAGGTAGACGCGGTGATAGTCGTCGCTGCAAGAAGAGCAGAGGTCTGGTGTCCATGAGAATGCGGCGCGGTAGTAGTCGCATCCGAGGGGGGTAAGTTGGACTTGAAGGTTGGTTGGTGCGCCGGTCTGTCCGGTTGCGTCGGAAGGCGACGGGATCGTGTCCTCGCCGTCGTCGTACGAGCCCTGCGATGCGCCAGATGCGCCGCTCGACCGTGGAGGACAAGGCGTCGCAGTGGGAGTGCTGGTGGCAGTTGCAACTGGCTCGAAAGTTCCGGCGGGCGTGGGAGTGGAGGTAGGTGTGAAGGTTGCCGGGATATGGATGACGTCGAAGTACACGACGTTGCTATCGCGATATTCACCGTTGTCGGCGTAGGCCCGGATGTACGACGAGTATCGGCCGGTCCCAACTTCTGCGACGTAATTGTCGTCTAGGTAACCGACATCGGTCAATTCGCTGTCATCGACCCAAACCGAGTAGTACCTCCAACCTGACGGGAGATAAAACCGGGTCCTGTATCCCCGAATCGTGCAACCGTCGCAGGAGGGTTCCGTCCAGTTCATGTTGTGTTGCCATTGGAATCTGTAAGGCCCTTCAGTTAGGTATAGGAAACTGCCAGTTGCGGTGAACGATCCGATGCTGCTGCTCTGGCCGGCTGGACCGTCGATGTCCGGGGGAATATTTGGATCCGGGGATGGCGTGGGAGTTGAGGTCGCCGAATCGCTTTGGGCGTTGGATCTTGAGACGGTGGACTCGGGGGCGATAGGACTAAGAACCAGGGCTATGACAGCCGCGATCGACAATGCAGAAGCCAGAGCGATCCATGAACCGGAAGATCGCAACGGTGGACAGTTACGTTTACGTTGTTTTTCTGACAATGGAGATTTCCGTAAACGATTAAATACCGTGCGAAGAATGTTAACACGCGTTTATGCGATTATCTGTAAAAACATAAAAGGAGTTTAAACATTCTCCCCCCAACCGATGACGTGGCTGCTGACGCCGTTGGGGAAGCGTTGGTGATATTCGTCTACCAACATGCCGAGGATGGCGGAGTCGTGGCGCGCGCCAGCGTGGGGTCGGCTGCTTCGTAGGGTGCCTTCGTGGACGAAGCCGATGTGTTCGAACATGGCGCGTGCGGCTTCGTTATAGGTTGGCACGTCGACCCAGCCGCGGTATAGGCCTAGGTGGTCGAAGATGTGTTCGAGCATGGCGAGCGCGGCGGCGGTGCCGTATCCCGAATGCCACTTGGTTTTGTCCCCGATTAAGACGGATATCTGGGCGTCTCCGAGCGGCTCGTCGATGGAGAGTTGGCCTTCACCGATGTGTTCGCCTTCTTCGGAGTAGATGGAAAAGATGTCGCGGTGAGGTTCGTGGTGCGGGTCGTGGAAGACCTCGTCCCACTGTTCCTGAGTGGCGTTGAGCATCACCTCGGGCTCGTATCCGAGGTGCGCGGGATCTCCGTAGGTGTAGCGTCCGAACCAGCTTTCTGAAACATCCTCATCCTTGAGCCAGTCGGCGATTCGTTGCACGTCTTCTCTGGCGACTGGGCGGAGTTCACATCTTGATGGCATATTGAGAGTTCTCCTTGAATAGAGGTCAATAGTAGAGTTCGGCGGAAGCAATATTCCGCCTCGAATGCTTGATTTCATTATCGCACGTGGCGTGTTTTGCGGAATTTACGCGCCATTGATAGAGTTTGAAGTTGCGACCTACGAAGCGTAGGCGCCAAAAACTTCAAAGGAGACATTAAATATGTCCGACCACTGGAAGATGGAAGCAGACATCGAATACTGCGTGCCTTGCGGTTACGCCAACTTGGCCGCCTACATGGCCGCCGAGCTTTTCCAGGCTGCCGGCCCCGCGCTGGCGATCAGTCTGACTCCGGGTCACTCCGGCGCCTTCAAGGTCACCGTCGACGGTGAGGTTCTCTGGGACAAGCAGGTCCAAGGCAAGTCGCCTGAAATCATGCAGGTCAAGGAACTCAAAGCCAAAGTCGCCAACATGATTCAGTCTGGCGCAATGATCCAGATGAACTGATTGGGTGCCTTCGCCCCCGGAGCAATCCAGGGGTCGGGCGACCCCAATGATCGTCTCAGAGGTGTGTGATTGAACACGTCTCTGGGGCGTAGGTCTTTTGGGATCGAGAGAGTGTGCGGGATGTCGTTCGTGACGAGCAAATTAAAGGCAAGAGATGGTTAGAGCAGCGGTTTTGTATGCGGCCAACGAGCCGATGCCGATCAAGGATTTGGAGCAGTTGCCGCCTCGTAACGGCGAGGTGCGGGTGAAGATCGGTGCGGCTGGCATCTGCGCGTCTGATCATCACGTGATGAAGGGTCAGACGAACTTCCCGATGCCGATTGTGTTGGGACACGAGGGCGCGGGTGTCATCGACGAGGTCGGGGACGGTGTCACTGGCATCAAGCCTGGCGACCGCTGCATATTGTCGTTTGTACCGAGTTGCGGCCACTGCCGGTCATGCCGGACGGGGCTACAAAACATTTGCGACACGAACCGGTTGACGGGTACAAAGCAGTACGACAACACGTTCCGCTTCTTTGACGACGAAGGTGTAGAGGTTCACCAGTTCGCCAAGTTGGGTGTATTTGCCGAGAGCATCATCTGTCCGCAGCAAGCTGTCTATCTCATTCCGGACGATGTGCCGATGGATGTGGCGGCGCTTATCGGATGCTCAGTCACGACCGGTGTCGGCGGCGTTATCAACCAGCCGAACGCGAAGGCAGGCATGACGGTCGCGGTCTTCGGTGTCGGTGGCGTCGGGCTGAACGTGCTGCAAGGCGCGAGATTGCTCAGCGCCTCGAAAATCATCGCGGTAGATATTTTGGACAACAAGCTCGAGTTCGCGTATCGTTTCGGCGCGACGGATGTGATTAACTCTCGGGCCGAGGATGCCGTCGAAAAGATCATGGAGCTGACGGACGGTGGTGTTGACATGGCGTTCGACGCGTTCGGTCACGCGATGACGACGCGGTCGGCGTTCGACGCCACGCGGAAGGGCGGCACGTGCGTAGTTATCGGCATCGCGCCGGATGGTTCGGAAGCTGAAATACCGATGGTAGAGATCGTTCGCAACCAGAAAACGATAGTCGGCAGTTACTACGGATCGGCGTCTCCGCACGAGACCTTCAGGACTCTGATCGACTTCTATCAGTCTGGGAAACTCGAAATCGGCGGATTGGCGCTCCGAACCTACTCGCTCGACGAGATAAACGAGGCGTACGATGATCTCGAACGAGGTGCTGACGGGCGTGGCGTCATCGTGTTTGAAGGCGTCAACTGAGAAACCGGATTTGTAAGCCGCATCCCGAACATGATGCCAATCGGGAAGCCGACAGGGTAAAATCAACTAACGAAACTAGGACGTCGCGCGGTTACTTGCGCGCCGTGGCGAACCACCTCAACCGAGTTAACGACATCCCAGATGCTAGAAGACTACTTTCGCCAGTACGGGATACTCGTGATGTTCCTGATGGTTGCGGTTGGTGTCCCGATTGGCATGTTGTTGTTGTCTTACGGAGCGCAGTTCGTTCGGGTTCGACCTAGCCAGACCTCCAAGGTCAAGCGGACCTCGTACGAGAGCGGTTTGCGGCCTTTTAGCCCGAAGCCTCGTCTCTTCAACATCCGCTACTACTACTACGCCATACTCTTTGTCGTGTTCGACGTTGAGACGGTGCTGCTGTTTCCGTGGGCGATCAAGTACGGAGTTCTGTCGAAGCAGTTCGGCGTGATCGCGTTCTTCGCGGTGCTGGTATTCTTGGTTGTGGTCACTTTGGGCTATCTATACGCATGGCGAAAGGGCGCGCTCGAATGGACTCGGAGCACCAACAATTGACCTCCGACATCGAAAACGCCTATGGCATACCTTCGGGCGTACCCACGGGGGTACCTATGGGTCACGACCCGCGGAATCCATTGTTCGACGTGACGTGGGACATGGACCGCGACGAGGGCGACGAAGTCAATCTCATGAAGGCCACGCGCCTGTCTCCGTTGCCTGAGCCGATCATCCACATGGAAGACGACCACTCGCGAAACGTCATTGTCACGTCGGTTGACTACCTGTTGAACTGGGCGCGTAAATCGTCGCTTTTCCCGCTTCAGTTCGGTCTGGCTTGTTGCGCGTTCGAGATGATCGCGTCGGCGATGGGCCGGTTTGACATTTCCCGATTCGGGATGGAAGCGTTCCGAGCTACGCCGCGTCAGGCGGATTTGATGATCGTTGCTGGGACGGTTACGTGGAAGATGGCGGTGCCGTTGCGTCGGTTGTATGAGCAGATGGCGGAGCCGAAGTGGGTCATTTCGATGGGCGTGTGTGCGACGAGCGGCGGGCCGTATTACCAGTCTTACTCCGTGGTTCCAGGAGTTAACCACATCGTTCCCGTGGATGTGTATGTGCCGGGGTGTCCGCCAAGGCCGGACGCGTTGCTCTACGGGATCATGCAACTTCACGACAAGATTCGACGCTACTCGTTGCTTGACAACCCCGCCGGGGGGATCAGCGACTCCGCAGGTGGCTCATGAGCAAAGCTTGGGACGGCGCCAAGTTAGCAGACTCGATCCGCGTATCGTTGCCTGACGCGGTAGTCGATGCGGCCAGAACCGATGTCTGGATCAAACCGGATTCCGTTACCGAAGTGATGCGGTTGCTGCGAGATGATGCGGAGTTCCGTTTCGAACTGCTCAGCAGCGTAACGGCAGTCGACTACATTTCCTATTTCGAGGTTGTTTACCACCTGACATCGCTGACCCGAAACGCAACTGCGGTGGTGAAATCCAAGGTCGGATTCGGGCGCGAAGAGGCACGGATACCGAGTGTGGTCGATATCTGGCGCGGCGCCGATCTGCAGGAGCGCGAGGTGTGGGATTTAATGGGGATCATCTTCGACGGTCATCCGAACCATAAGCGCATAATGCTCTGGGAAGGTTTCCCGGGTCACCCGTTGCGCAAGGATTTCGCAACTTACGAGCAGTCGATCGTTCCGGAAAGTGAATTGCGTATACCGGCGGCGTTGGCCGACGAGATGGAAGGCGGGCAGGGCAATTGACGACGGAGGTCCGGACCGAGCCGATAACCGTAAACCTCGGCCCACAGCACCCGTCTACACACGGCGTGTTCCGGATGCGCGTCACCTTCGATGGCGAAGAGATCATCGATGTCGAGCCGATTTTCGGATATCTCCACCGCGGTTCGGAGAAGCTCGCCGAGGAGCGCACCTACGTACAGGTTGTGACGTTGACCGACCGTATGGACTACGTCGGGTCGATGCTGAACAATCAGGCGTACATGCTAGCGGTTGAGAAGCTGGCTGGTGTTGAGCCTACGCCTCGAGGTGTTTGGCTACGGATGATTGCGTCCGAGTTGCAGCGCATCGCGAGCCATTTGGTAGCGGTTGGATTCCTGATACAAGACCTCGGTGCCTGGGGCACCCCGCTCATCTACACGATGCGGGAACGAGAGAAGATTCTCGACTTGTTCGAGATGCTGTGCGGAGCGCGGATCACTAGCTCGTATCTGCGACCGGGTGGCGTCTTCATGGATGCGCCGGAAGAGTTCTGGCCGGCGATGAACGCGGTGTTGGACGAGTTGCCGCCCCGCATCGATGATCTGGACGACTTGCTGACCGACAACGACATCATCTTTTCGCGCACTAAGGGCGTGTCGGTGTTGACACCGGAGCAGATGCTGGATGCGTCGATAACCGGGCCGATGCTGCGTGCTGCGGGAGTGGACTGGGATTTGAGGCATCGCGATCCTTACGACTACTACGATCAGGTGACGTTCGAGCGTCCGTTGCACACTGCTGGCGACAACTTCGCACGGTACTGGGTACGTGTTCAGGAGATGCGTGAGAGCATCAAGATCGTCCGGCAGTGCGAGAAGATGATCGAGCCTGGACCGGTTCGGCCGGAACACGACGATGTGCCTTGGCTGTTACGGCCGCCAATAGGTGACGCCTACGCGGCGATCGAGCACTCGAAGGGCGAACTAGGGTTCTACCTCGTCAGCGATGGGTCGATATCGCCGTATCGCTGCCACGTCCGGGCGCCGTCACTGATCAACTTGACGTTGCTGCGCGATATGTTGGTCGGCGAATTGCTGGCTGACATGTTCGTAAGCTTCGGCAGCGTGGACATCAACATGGGCGAGGTCGACCGTTGAACTCGCCATTCTTGGACAACTCTCTGTTCCGCAACATCTACTGCTACCTAGCGAGCGGAAGCGATGACTGTGCGGCTCGTGGCTACGACACCGCGATTCTGCCGACCGGATTCGAATGGTTTGCGTTCGCGCTGACGGCGTTCATCATCATCAATATCGTGATCAACGCCGGATTGGGCGCGGTGATCGTCTACATCTGGGGCGAGCGGCGGATACTTGGTCGAATACAGAACCGCACCGGCCCGAACCGTTGGGGACCGTTCGGCACGCTGACATCGGTTGCCGACGCTATCAAGACTCTCTTCAAAGAAGACATCGTGCCCGACGAAGCCGACCGCTGGTTGTTCAACCTGGCGCCGATATTGATGGTGGTCCCGGTGCTGATGGTTCTTGCGGTGATTCCATTTGGCGTCGGGACGTTTGTGGTCGATTTGAATGTCGGGATATTGTTCGTGATCGCGATCACCTCGATGTCTGGAATTTCCGTGGTTTTGGCGTCGTGGGCCTCTGGAAACAGAGTCGCGATCTTCGCCGGAATGCGCTCGGTCGCGATGTTGATCAGCTACGAGATACCGATGGCGCTGTCGCTGATCGGTGTCTTGATGCTCGCCGGTTCGATGTCATTGGGCAAGATCGTGGATGCACAGGACATCCCATTCATTCTGGTTCAGCCGCTTGGGCTGTTCGTGTTCTTGATCGCGGTGCAGGCTGAGACGAGCCGAACGCCGTTTGATTTGATAGAGGCGGAATCGGAGCTTGCGGCTGGTTATCTGAACGACTACAGCAGCATGAAGTTCGGCATCTTCTTCTTGGCAGAGTTCTTGGCGACGATCGTGGCTTCGATGCTTATCGTGACGCTGTTCCTAGGTGGTTGGCGCGGATGGGAGCCGATACCGTCGCAGATCTGGTTTGCCGGTAAGACCGTTCTGGTGCTTGTGTTCATCATGTGGATGCGTTTCTCGTGGCCACGACTGAGGATTGACCAGATACTCACTCTGGCATGGAAGGGATTGTTTGAGCTCACACTGATCAACATCTTCGTGACGGCGATCTTGATCGCGATTTGGCCAGACCCGGGTATCGGCGAGCTTCTGATAATGTCGGCGATCAACTGGGTTGTGTTCTTCATTTCGATATGGGCGATCAGCAAGTTGCTCCGAACATCTGATTACACGGAGCCTGCACCGCAGGTTGACCGTCCGGCGTACCCGGTGGCGACGGACGAGTTGCCCGACGAAGTTGCTTACACGGGAGGTAAGACACGATGATCGGCCTCGGACTACTGAAAGCGATGCGCGTAACGCTCAGGAACGCGCTCAAGACTCCTTTCACGATTCAGTATCCCGACCGAAAGGTGGGTATCTCAGGTGCAGCTAAGAACGAAGGCAAATCGGCCATCGGATTGATGGCTACTCAACCCGTGACGGCTGCTAAGGCGGCGATGAGCATGTATTCGGTGCCGGTCAACGTCCCACAGAACCGACGCTTCCGCGGCAATGAGTTCTCGTGGTACGAGGATCGATGCACGGGCTGCGCGTCATGTGCGAAGTACTGCCCGCTCGGAATCATCAAGATTGTCACGAGCCCCGGCGGTTTCGACGTGCAGGAGGGTGAGAGCTACGCGATCGATGTGTTCGACATCGACATCGGGCGTTGCATGTTCTGCGGTCTATGCGTTGAGGCATGCCCCTTCGATGCGCTGCACATGGGAAGCCGTTTCGAGCGGAGCATGTATGAGCGCGACGCGTTAGTGATCTCGGTCGACGAGTTGCGGCAGGCGTTGAAGCAGCCGAGTTCGTGGTTCAGGCCGCAGTTCGAGGAGCGGGACTACGATCCGTTCCGCGACGGCCCGGAGGACGATCACTATCGGACCGGCCGTCACGAGAAGCCGAGTGATGAGACGCTGGACCAGCGTTGGGTCGAGGAACGATGAGCGGGGCTTTCGATTCGGGCGTATTTGCGACGATCGCGTTTTACGTCGCATCGGCTTTGACAATCGCATCGGCGATTATCGTCGTGACGCAGCGCGACCTCGTGAGAGCGGTCGTGGCGTTGGCGATGTCGTTCATCGGCGTCGCGGCGATCTATTTCATCTTGAGCGCCGAGTTCATCGGAGTCGTGCAAATCCTCGTGTACGTCGGCGCGATCTCGATCCTCATTGCATTTGCAGTGATGTTCATCGGCGATCTTGCAAACGCCGGCACGTTGTCGCAAAACCGATTGGTTTCGGCGGTCGCCGCGGTGTTGTTGCTCGCATCAGTCATCTTTGTGACGTACAACACCGATTGGACTGAGATAGACGATGTGACCGACCCAGATGCGGTCGCTGGTCTAGCAGGTCAGTACGTGACGACGTCGTCAGATGCCGACGATGCGGTGATTCGCGCCGCTGATTCGGGTGCTGAAGACGCGCGCGGGGGCGCATTGGTCGACGGTTCGTCGCATATCGGACCGTTTCTAATCCGCGAGTTGATCTTACCGTTCGAAACACTTGGATTGTTATTGATCGCTGCATTGATCGGTGCGCTGGTCGTCATTCGCGGCCGGCGGGAGGACGACGCGGCATGACGCTTGAGATCGTCCTAGTCGTCGCCGGCGCGCTGTTTTCTATCGGACTCTTCGGAGTATTGGCACGACGCAACATCATCGCCGTCATCATGTCGCTTGAGCTCATGTTCAACGGCGTGTTGGTGGCCGCGATAGGGTTTTCGAGGTTCACAGTCCCCGCGGCACTTGTCGGGGCGAGTGGCGACATCACCGAAAGCGCCGTGAGGTCGTCGCTTACTGGACACGCGTTTGCCGTATTCGTAATTTCTATCGCCGCGGCCGAGACCGCTTTGGCGCTCGCGCTGGTGTTCGCGTTCTACCGGGTGAAGCAGTCGGTTGAGATAACTGACGCGTCGGAAATGAAGAACTGAAGATGTGGGTCGAATACAAGAGGACTAAAACTTTGAAGGTCGCCGAGAGTTGGAAGAACCTGCTCGACGGCGAGGGTTTGCCAGCCATGATACTGCCGGTCGGCGACATCTTGGATTGGGCCGAAGACGTGCCGTTCATGGTCATGGTTCCCAAGGGCAGGGAACATGTGGCTGATGAGATCATCAGGAAACTCTAGGCTAAGCTCGCTTTGGCATCAGAACTGACAATTTGGCTGATTATCCTGTTGCCTGTGTTCGCGTTCGTCTTGAACGGCGTCGTGTTGCGTTGGATCCCCGAGGTGGTCGTAGGTCCGTATCGATTGACCGGCAAAAAGTCGGATCTGGCGGGCTGGTTGACGGCAGGTGCTGTTGGCGTATCTTTCGTTCTGTCCTTCTTGGCGCTGATCAAGGTAGTGTCGGACGGCGCGCAACAGTTCGAAATGCACAGCTGGATCGCAGTTGGTGGCATCGACATCACGTTCGGCATCATGCTCGATCAGTTGACGGCGATCATGTTGGTGGTCGTCAGCGGCGTGAGCTTCCTCGTGCAGGTCTACGGCATTGGATACATGCACGGCGACGACGGCTACACGCGCTACTTCGCATACATGGCGATGTTCACGGCGTCGATGCTTGGGTTGGTGACCGCGCGCAGCGTCATCCAACTCTTCGTTTTCTGGGAACTGGTCGGCATCTCGTCGTATCTTCTCATCGGCTTTTGGATGAACCGTCCCTCCGCTGCGGCCGCAGCCAAAAAGGCGTTCCTGATGACGCGCTTCGGCGACTTCGGGTTCCTGCTCGCGATTTTGTACCTGTACTCGAACGACCCGTCGTGGCTCGACATCCAGGAGATGTACCACGCCATCGCCGGCGGAATGATGGCGGTGTCGGTTGCATCTTGGATCGCGCTCGGTTTCTTCTTGGGCGCCATCGGCAAGTCGGCGCAGTTCCCGTTCCATTCTTGGCTTCCGGATGCGATGGAAGGTCCGACATCGGTATCGGCGTTGATCCACTCGGCGACGATGGTTACTGCCGGCGTTTTTCTGGTGGCTCGATTCTTCCCGCTGTTCGAGCACAGCGACATCATGTTCCTGGTGACGCTGATAGGCGCGATAACGGCGGTGTTCGCGGCGACGATGGCATTGGTGGCGGACGACATCAAGCGGGTGTTGGCTTACTCGACTGTGAGCCAGCTCGGATACATGATGTTTGCGCTTGGCGTCGGCGCGTACGGCGCGGCGGTGTTCCATCTTTTCACGCACGCTTTCTTCAAGGCGTGCCTCTTCCTCGCAGCGGGATCCGTGCACCACGCTGGCGGGACTTTCAACATGAAATACCTCGGCGGCCTCAAAGATCACATGAAGGTCACTTACTGGGCGATTGTGATTGCCAGCTTGTCGTTGGCGGGCATCATCCCGCTGTCAGGCTTCTGGTCGAAAGACGAGATTTTGGCGCACGCTTTCCACGGCGATTCGTTGGTCGCCATATTCGCTCTGGCGATGGGTTTGTTGGCAGCGTTGATGACGGCGTTCTACATGTTCCGAGCAGTCATCATGACGTTCCATGGTGAGTTCAGAGGCGGCGGAGACAAGGAGCGTGAGGACATCGAGGCGTCGGATAAGGTCGCTCCGGATGGTTTGGAGCATGTACACCTAGGCGAATCGCCGCTCACGATGATTGTGCCGATCGGGATACTGGCGTTCTTGGCGGTTGTGATTGGTTTCTTTACGAACCCGGTGTTTGATCTGGGCGTCGTCAATAAGCACGCGTTCGCGACGTTTGTGGTTGAACGCAATGTGGATGTGTTCCACGATCACGAGGCGCAGGTGCACGCGGGTTCTGAGCCGAAGTTCGATTTCTTGATTGCAGCGCTGTCGACGTTATTGGCCGTTGGCGGCATCGCGCTCGCTTGGCGGTTCGTGACCAATCCAAGCCTTGTGCCGATGTGGTTCGGACAGTTTACCAATCCGATACAGACGCTTTTCAGACGCAAATACTTCTTCGACGAACTATACGAGGATCTGATCGTCTCGAAGGTGTTCTACCGCTACTTTGCGAAGATGGTTGACAGACTGGACATGTCCGGACTCGACAACGTGAATGTCCAGCTCTATCGCTGGACGGATCGCGCTGGTCGGGCGATAGCGAAGGTGCAGGACGGACAAGTCCAGACCTACGGCATCGTCTCGTTGGTCGGGTTGATATTGGCGATTGTGATCTTTGTGGTGGTGGCGCATGTCGACGGATGACGATTAAATCATGAGCGAATTCAACGGCATACTGACCCTGACAGTGTTCCTGCCCGCGTTGGCGGGTCTGGTCATTCTGCTGGCCAAGCCATTGCAGCTTGAGGATCGGATCATTCGTTGGTTCGCCATCCTCACCACCGTCGCGACATTCGTTTTGTCGCTGATCGTGTTCTTGTCCTACGACCGCGTGATTGGCGGCGTGCAGTTCATCGACCACCTCAGTTGGCTTTCTGCCGAGACGATAAAGTCGTCGTACCTCTTAGGCGTCGACGGACTGAGCGCGCCGTTGGTGTTGTTGACGGGACTGTTGGGCTTGGCCGCGGCGTTCGCGTCTCGAAACATCGGGCTGCGGGTGTCCGAGTACTTCATTTGGCTTTTGCTGCTGGAGACGGCGGTCATGGGAGTGTTCGTCAGCCTCGATCTGCTGCTGTTCTTCGTCTTCTTCGAGTTCGAAGTGATCCCGATGTTCATGCTGATATCGCTTTGGGGTTCGGGACGCCCGCGTTACTCGGCGATGAAGTTCGTTCTCTACACTCTCACCGGCGGCGCCTTCATGTTCGTCGGTATATTCGCCGTCTATCTCACCGGCGCGGTGGACACGCTGACGATGGTTGCGGTTCCCCAGCTCGGGATCGTCGGAATCGCGGATCAGATAGCGGGCGTTGATCTGATCGCTCCGGCGTCGTTGATATTCGCGTTCTTCCTTGTCGCGTTCGCTGTCAAATTGCCCGTCTGGCCGCTGCATAACTGGTTGCCCGACGCGCACACAGATGCGCCGACCGCCGTCAGTGTGATGCTTGCCGGCGTCTTGCTGAAGATGGCCGGTTACGGCATGATCCGGATCAACATTGGTTTTTTCCAAGAGACCAACGGTTTCACGGTGCACGATGCCGCGGGCATCCTTGCAGTCGTTGCCGCAGTAAGCGTCGTATACGGCGCGGTGGTGACGATACGTCAGACCGACATGAAGCGATTGATAGCCTACTCATCGGTGAGCCACATGGGCTTCGTACTGCTTGGCTTAACCGCGATTGGTGGCAGCAATGCTGCGATTCAGGCGGGCGGTGTCAACGGTGCGGCGTTGCAGATGTTTACGCATGGCACCATCACGGGATTGGCGTTCCTTATGGTCGGACTCACATACGACCGGACGCACACGCGGCATATCCCGCATCTAGGTGGACTGTGGCGACGAATGCCAGTGATCGGTATCTTCTTCTTCATCGCGGGATTCGCTTCGCTTGGATTGCCGGCGTTGTCTGGCTTCGTCTCCGAGATTATGGTTTTCCTCAATTCGTTCCCGGTGTGGCCGTGGGCGGCGAGTTTTGCCGCGTTCGGAGTTGTGCTCGCGGCGGGTTATGTGTTGTGGATGATTCAGCGCACCTTCTTCGGCTCGCGACCGCCAGAGGGTGGGATACCCGACGACAAATATGAAGAGTTGACCGACGCCGAGCCGTTGGACTTGATACCGATTCTGGCTTTGACGATACCGATAATCGTGATTGGCATCTGGCCGAAAGTCGTCGTCGATGTGTTCAAAATCGGCATTGAAGGGATACTGCGCTAGTGACTGCTCAGGACTACTGGGCGTTATCGCCCGTCATCGCGATGGCAGCACTGGCGCTGGTGCTGCTGTCTGCGGACGCGCTCTTGGCGGAGCGAATGTTCGGAGGCAGGCGCTACGGCAGCAAGCGCGCGCTGTCTTGGATCGCTGTCATCGGTCTCGCAGTACCCGCGTTCTTCGCTCTAAACCTTTGGTTTGAGTGGTTCGGCACTTCGACCTCCGAAGCAGTCGTTTACGGCACATTCACCGCCGATAGATTTGCGCTGTTCTTCCAGTTTCTGATCATCGGCGCGACAGCCATTGTGTTATTGGCATCGGTGCCATATCTGCAGCAGTTCAAGGATTCGCTGGGCGAGTTCTATACGTTGCTGTTGATTGCCGCGGCCGGGATGATGTTGCTGGTCGGCGCCAGCGAGTTGATTACTATTTACGTCGCGCTCGAAACCACCGCGTTGCCGGCGGTCGCGTTGGCGGCGTTGCGACGCGACGGGTTCTCGATCGAGGCGGGCGCGAAGTTCCTGATACTTTCGGCGTTATCTACGGCGTTGCTGCTGTTCGGTCTCGTGTTCCTCTACGGCTATACCGGTGCGACGCGGATCGACGAGATAGTTGCGAGAATGGCCGCGTTGCCGTTCGAATCGGGAGTGCCGTTCGGTTCTCTCGCGGTGATGATGGCGGTTCTTCTGATCGTCGCCGGTTTCGGTTTCAAGATGGCGATCGTCCCTTGGCACATGTGGGTACCGGACGTCTACCAGGGGTCTCCGACACCAGTCGCGGCGTTCCTGTCGGTCGCATCGAAAGCCGCCGCGTTCGCGGTGTTGATGCGACTCCTGTACTCGTTTGCGGGATTCGAGCCGATAGCGAAGGACTGGCAGATACTGTTCGCTCTGATAGCGACTGCGAGCATGACGGTCGGCAACTTGATGGCGTTGTCGCAGACCAACGTCAAACGATTGTTGGCGTATTCGACGATCGCACAAGCGGGGTACATCATGGTCGGTTTCGCCGCGGTGTCTGTGGCATCATCGAGCGGCAGCACCGCGGCTGGACCGCAGAGCATCATGTACTACCTCGCCGGGTACGCGTTCACCAACCTTGCGGTGTTCCTCGCCTTCGCCGCGATTGTGCACCGCACGGGCGACGATACCATTTCCGGCTTGAGCGGATTGCTGAAACGGTCACCCGTTCTCGCGATCCTCATGGTCATAGGCTTGTTGTCGTTGTTGGGAGTGCCGCCGACGGTCGGGTTCATGGCCAAAGCGGTGATATTCAGCACCGCAGTCGACCAAGGGTTGATTTGGTTGGCTGTTGTGGCGGTTATTAATACGGTCGTAGCGGCGTACTATTACTTGCGAGTCGTTGGGGTGATCATGTTCGGCCAGCCGGATGACGCCGATCCGATCAAACCTGGGGCCGGGGAACTGGCTGCGGTCAGCATCGGAATTGCCGGAGCGCTGCTATTTGGCGTCGTGCCATGGTTCATACTGGAACTGGTCGACAAATCTCTGACTATCGTGTGATCGGCGTGTCCGTGATTCGGCGTCGAACGCACGCCACCTCGAACACACGTCAGATGGATGGCGTAACGTGAGCAGCTTCGAAGCAGTCTGCATAGCCCATCACAGCCTGTTGCCGCAGGCTGCCGAGTTAGCCGAACTCATCGTCGACAGATACCGAGACCGTTGTCGATGGTGGAGCGCCAACGAGGGCACGCTGGCTCGCGAAGAAGCCGACGACCGGTTACGTGACACCGACCTCATAATCACCGTCGGCGGTGACGGGACGATCTTGCGCGGCATGCACGCCGCATCCCTCCACGGCATTCCCGTCCTCGGCGTAAACATGGGCCGTGTCGGGTTCATGAGCGAGATCGATTCGCGCGACGCTCTGGAGGAAATTGAGTGGTACCTCGAGGGGAATGGTCGTATCGACGAACGCGCCATGCTGAAGGCGACACTTAGCGGCGAAAACGGCGAAATTCTTCATGCGTTGAACGATGTTACGGTGCACCGCGGCGCGGAGCTGCGGATAATCGAGGTTAAGGCGGTTATCGACGATGTCGAGCTATCTACTTACCGAGGCGATGGATTGATCGTCGCAACTTCAACCGGATCGACCGGCTATACGTTGCAACTCGGCGGTCCGGTGATTGATCCCAACGCGTCAGTGTTCTTGCTCAAACCAATCGCGGCCCACATGAGTCAGATCGGGGGAGTGGTACTAGATTCGAACAGTGTTCTGGAACTGACGCTGGACTCGACTACCAATGCGACATTGACGATTGATGGGTACATCAGCCGAAAAATGCATGAGGGCGATGCGGTTTTGATATCGCGTAGCGAGCGTTGCGCGAGGTTTTTGCGCGGTAGCCCGAAGAGCGGGTTCTGGGAAGGGTTATCGCATCGATTGGGCATGCGTATCGGGGCAGTTCGTCGCGGCGAGGAATCGGGCAGTTGAACAATCCCGCACCTCACAAGCTGCCGTTAAAGACGGAGAGGCTCGACTCCAAGACGATATTCCGCGGCGAAAAGCTGACCCTGCGAGTGGACACGCTCAAGATGGGCGATCGTCCGCCGGCCACCAAGGAGATCATTGAGCACGCCGGTTCGTCCGTGATGTTACCGATTACGGATCGCGGGACGGTGTTGCTGGTCAAACAGTGGCGCACGGCGCAGGGTTGCTACACCTTGGAGTTGCCCTCTGGCACACGTGAATGTGATGAACCGCCCGAAGTCACCGCGGACCGCGAGTTGCGGGAGGAGACGGGTTACCGCGCGTCGGATTTCGCCTCGATCGGCGGCTTCTACCCGGTGTCGGGCTACAGCGAGGAGTATTGCCACGGCTACGTGGCCACGGGTCTGGAATTGGACCCTTTGCCGCAAGATAAACTTGAAGACATCATGGTTGTCGAAACGACCGTCGACGAGTTGCGGCGAATGTGCATGAATGGCGATATCGATGATGCGCTGACAATAGCGGCGGTCACCCGTGCCTCCGCGTTTCTCGACGAAGCTAGGAGAGCGGATGTTTAAGCATGATGTCCTGATTATCGGAGCGGGTCTAGCAGGACTGCGAGCGGCAGTAGAATCCACTCGTCTCGGATTGAACGTTGCCGCCATCAGCAAGGTCCACCCCGTCCGGAGCCACTCCAACGCCGCCCAAGGCGGCATCAACGCACCCCTGACCGACCGTGGCGACGATTGGGAAGGCCACGCCCTCGACACGATCAAGGGAAGCGACTACCTCGCCGACCAAGACGCCGTCGAAATCATGTCGACCGAGGCGGGCGACGCGGTCATCGAACTCGAGCGGATGGGCGTCATCTTCAGCCGCGGCGACGACGGGAGGCTTGGCACTCGAAGGTTTGGCGGTCAGTTAGTAGCCCGCACATTCTTCGTCGGCGCGATCACGGGATCGGCCATCCTGCATGTCCTCTACGAGCAGGCACTCAAGTACGGCCTCAACACCTATGAAGAGTGGTTCGTCACCGATCTGATCATCGAAGACGGTCGTTGCGTCGGCGTCGTCGCATTGGACATCAAGACCGGCGATTTGCACTCGATCTGGGCCAAGTCCGTGATCATGGCGGCAGGAGGCGCGGGACGCGTTTTCGAGCCATCGACCAACGCCATCATCTGCACCGGCGACGGTCTGGCGCTCGCTTGGCGCGCAGGTGTTCCGATGATGGACATGGAGATGGTGCAGTACCATCCGACGACCTTGGCACGCACCGGGATCCTGATGTCGGAAGCTGCGCGTGGCGAAGGCGCACATCTGCTGAACTCCGAAGGCGAGCGCTTCATGCTGAAGTACGCGCCGCAGTATGAGGAGCTGGCGTCGAGAGACGTCGTTTCACGCTCCGAGCAGACCGAGATAAACGAAGGGCGGGGAATAGATGGAAACGTCCTGCTTGACCTCCGGCATCTCGGACGCGAGTTCATCGAAGATCGGCTCGGATACTTGCAAGAAGTGGCGGTTGAGTTCGTAGGAATCGACCTCGCCGAACAACCGATACCGGTTCGACCCGGCGTGCATTACATCATGGGCGGTGTCAAGACCGATGTCAACGGCACGACCGTAGTCCCCGGTCTCTACGCGGCGGGCGAATGCGCCAACGTGAGTGTTCACGGCGCCAACCGATTGGGAGCGAACTCGTTGCTAGACACTGTTGTGTTTGGTCGTCGATCAGCGGTTAACGCATCCGAATACATCAAATCGGTCGATGCCGGTTCCGGTTCGGACGAACATCTGAATGCCACCAAGGCGCGGTTGCAATCGATATTCGACCGCGAGCCGAACGAGAACTGGGCTTCGATCCGCAACTACATGGCGAACGAGATGACGAAGGGCATCGGCGTGTTCCGCGATCAAGCCTCGATGGAGGGCGCCAAGGCGGCTATCGACGACGTCACCGCTCGTGTGCCGAAAATGTCAGTGCAAAACAAGGGCAAGGTGTTCAACACCGACCTCATCTTCACGCTTGAAATGGAGTTCATGGCGGATGTGGCGCGCGGGATCGTGCACAGCGCGTTGACGCGCAAGGAGAGCAGGGGAGCGCATTTCCGAACCGACATCGCCGAGCGCGATGACGAGAACTGGCTGAAGCACACTCTTGCTTATCACGATCCCGACAACGAGGACGGCGTTCGAGTTGAGACATCGCCAGTCACAATTACCAAGTGGGAACCAGTCAAGAGGGTCTACTGATGATTTCGAAACTAAAGGTCAGTAGATTCGATCCCGAGACCATGGGCGCGGGCCAGCGGCATTGGGACGAGTTCGAACTGGATCTGCACCCGAGCGCGACTGTGCTCGACGCTCTTATTCATATTCGGGAAGAGGTAGACGGCACTCTGGCGCTCCGTTGCGCGTGTCGGGCATCAATCTGCGGCTCCTGCGGGATGCGCGTTAACGGCGACGCCAAGCTCGTATGCAAGACACGCATCGAAGATGTCGGAGAAGAAGGCGCGGCGATAATCGTCGAGCCGATGGGCAACCAACCGGTCATCAAGGACTTAGTGGTCTCACTCGACTCGTTCTTCGAAAAAGTTCGACAAGTCGATCCGTATCTCCAACCCGATGCGGTACCCGAACAAGGCGAATTCGTCGCCAGCAACGACTCGATGGTCAATCTGCTGACCGCAATGAACTGCATCATGTGCGGCGCGTGCGTCTCGGACTGCACTGTCTTGGAGGTCGACGAAGCCTTCATCGGTCCCGCCGCTTTGGCCAAGGCGTGGAGGTTCGTAGAAGATCCACGTGACGGCCAACGTGACGCGCGACTGGAAGAACTCAACGACGTCGAGGGCGGAATTTGGGACTGCACACGTTGCTTCAAGTGCGTCGAAGTATGCCCGAAAGACGTTGCGCCGATGGACCGCATCATGGAGATGCGCGAAATGGCCATCGAGGCGGGCAATACCAACACCTCGGGCTATCGGCACACCGAATCGTTTAACAAGTCGGTAAAGAAGCACGGTCGTGTCGACGAAGCACGCCTGGCGATCGAATCAGCTGGCTACACGAACGTTCCGCGACTCATCGACCTCGCCGAGATCGGCGTCAAATCGGTGCTGAAAGGCAAGATGCCGCCGCTAGTGCCGCACAAAGCCGATGAGAGCGAAAAGATAACCCGAATCTTTGACAGAGTAGAGAGCGAGCGAAACTCATGAAATTCGCCTTCTATCCAGGTTGTGTTGCGCGTGGCGCTGGCCCTGAGCTATTCGCTTCGGCCGTCGCGGTGATGGAAAAACTCGGCATCGAATGGGTCGAGTTGACGGGCGCATCTTGCACCGGCGCAGGCGTCCTGCAGGAAAAAGACCAGAAACTCGGCGACATCCTCAATATCCGCACGTTGGCGATGGCTGAGCAACTTGGACTGCCGGTCATGACGATCTGCTCGACATGCCAAGGCGTGATGGCCCAGGCGGACCGCAGAGTGCGACGTGATGCCGACTATCTGGAAGAGATTAACGGCTACCTCGCCGAAGAGGGCTTGTCGTACAGCGGCAACACCACCGTTAAGCACCTTTTGTGGGTACTCGTCGAGGACATCGGCGTCGAGACGCTGAAGAAGACGTTCGTCAAGGAACTGTCGGGCGTTAACCTCGCGCCGTTCTATGGCTGCTACATCGTACGGCCCTCAGACGCTCTCGGTTTCGATGAAAATCCTGAGCGGCAAACCTCACTCGAAACGGTTATCGAAGCGGTCGGCGGCAACGTCATCGACTTCCCCGGCAAGACTGCATGTTGCGGCTTCCCGATCTTGCTGATCAATCAACGCAATTCGCTGCGGATGGTCGCCAACCACACGGGAACGGCGAGCGAGCTCGGAGCTGACGCGATGGTTACGCCATGCCCGCTCTGCCACCTGAACCTCGACGGCTACCAACCCAAAGCTCGCCGACAGAACAACCGCGGCAAGGCAGACCTGCCGATTATTCACCTCCCACAGCTTCTCGGTTTGGCGATGGGGATCGATTCCAAGACGCTCGGACTCGGCAAGCATCTCGTGAACACTCGAGACATCGTCCGCAAGGTCGAATCGATTTCGGTAACCAGCTGATGAAGGCTGCAAAGTCGGCTTTGACGGTAAACCGAGCCGACAGCCGTGCCTCGATCCATTGGTGGACAGTCCTGCTGGTTGCCGCTGCGGCGTTCGTCATCGCTTGCAGCGATCCCGAAGAGGTAGCTCCAACGCTCACTCTCGATCCTCCGTTGTCACAAGCCGAAGCGGTAGAAATTGCGAAAGCTTCACTGGCCGAGGTGATCGAGGACATCGAATTCGCGGGTTACGAACAGGTCCGCATACGCGTAGGCGCGATGCGGCTCCGATACCTACAAGAGCTAACTAATTCAGAACTTTACTCACCAGATTCCCCGCGGATGCTTCGGCAAATCTGGGCGATCCAAATCGGCGGAACCTTCCCTAACGACCCCGATCCATATCGAGTGGACCATGGTTACGGCGTAGTCGGCATCGACGCCATCAACGGCGACATCTGGCTACGGGCGCGCTACGACGCCGAGGTTTTAGTGGAGCCGTAGGAACGGAAGACATCGCCCGACGTTTCATGAACGCTCTAGTTGACCGGGATCAGGTTAACGCCTACCTTGACCAGCAATACGAGGGACACGAGCGCAAGATGGCTCAATACCGCAAGGACATGGCGGAATACGAGCGGCAGAACTCCTAGCCATTCCCTTGCGAATCCATGTCGGATCGCCATCGCGGGAATTCGGATGCGAGTCGTTTTTCGGCATCGCTGCTCGATTCTTCGTAGAGTTCCTCATCGTGCTCCAACCCCGATCGTGTGACAGAATCCAACAGGTTGCGCAACATGTCCGCTCGGTCCGCCACTTCGCCGGTATCACGCGGCTCTTGAATCTTGCGTTGAAGTTTCCTCGCTTCGGACGCGATCTCCTGGCACTGGTAGCTGACGACTTCCGCCACCCCACTGTTTCGAGAGTTCTCGAACACAACCTCGACGATGGTCAAAAACGCAATCGCAAAAAACAGGATCACGGATGACATGGCGGTCAACAGCCAAGCCCAAGAAACTTCGATTTGCAGAGAGCCAAGCAACCCTGCCGCCGCCGCCAGCGACAACCCAAGCAACATAAAGTTGATCATTCGTGAATTTCGCTTATGCTTGTTCGCCTCGACGCGGTAGTAGATGTGATGCGTTTCAGCGTCCTTCGTCAAAAACCAAATCTGATCGCGGATACCCGCAGTGCTGTCGACGTTCATTGCGTGTCTCCTATTCGCCCTAATTCTAGTGTCGTCGGGAGAGACTAGAACTCATATCGATCTGCCGGAAGTCAGTCTTTTCGTACGGTTGATCAGGAGACAGCGGGCGGGTTTCTCCAAATCGGTTTCACAGTCACACCGGGTTCGGTTTCGGAATCCGAGATCTGTTTGATCGTTTCGGCGCCGATTGTCGCGATCTCCATTGCTGGATCAAGACCCTTTGGATTTACGATCACTTGAAGGGTAGTCAGGTGTGCCATCATGAGAAAAACTGTTCTCGCGTTGATCTCTCGTGTCTCATCGTTTAGAACTCCCAAACTTGTCAAGATTTCCGAGTTGTTGACGAAGGTTCGTTCATTCTCTTCGCTAGGATGCACAAGCAGATTCCGTAAGTGTCTCCACTCACCCATTAGATCGGATTTCACATATTCTTGATTGACATTCAAGGCAGTTGCGATTTTCGGACGAGCAAACTCTTCCCATAACTGATAGGTGAAAATTATGAATGCTTTGGCATACAACTTCTCGAATACTCCATCGACCGAGAACGCATCAATCACCTTTTTCTTTGGGACGCGCGCCCAGATGGGACTGTTGCCGCTTCTTTTATGCACAAAAGTCAGCGTGTCGTCTTGCTTGTTTTCGCCGCGCAACGCTTCCTGCATCACGCTCTGATTCAGCAGTATTCCGGCGTATAGAACGATCATCATCTGACATTCAGTGGCGAAATTCCACATAGTGTCACCGATGAGATCAATGTTGTATTGGTCAACCCTGTCAAGACCAACATATTGAACATGAAGCGTTCCAGCGTTCCACGCTGTTGAGATTATCCCGTCATCTAGGCTCCGTTCATCTGGTCTAAGACAAGCATGAGAAGTAGCCGCATAGTCAAATTCGGGAAAATCTTTTAACCTCATGCTCGAAACAACTCCATCTCTCGGGAACGGCGGTCAATTGTTGGAACGGTTTGCGGTGCTAACTTGGCGACGATGAAGCACATTGGCACCGAACGTGGAGCGACGACGATGAGATGCAACGACACCAACCCGAAGATCAGTATATGAGCTCGGTTGTCAGCGCTCGTAATAGAACGCGTGCTGGATCAGCCAAAAAGTCGAATATGGTCTGCCAAACCAGTCCTCGAGACCATTAGATATAGTTACCCTCTTTTGATACCCTCAACAAACCATTGCCACTCAACCGCTCCAACTCGATCGCCACGCCCTCGCTGTCCGGACCCGGGATATGTTCCTTCGCAGCATCGATCACCATCGGGTGGGCATTGCCGACCGCGTATCCGCGTCCTGCCCAGCGGATCATCTCGAGATCGCCTAGTCCGTCGCCGAATGTGATGTAGTCGGAAGGTTCCAAATTGTGTCGGTCAGCGAGCCAGCGCAAGGCGCGGACTTTGCCGGCGCGGGGCGATCCTACCTCGCAGAAATGAGGCAACGAGTGCGTCACCTCAGCCGATGATCCGAGCAACCCAGCGATATCGTCAACATGCTCCCCCATCTCACTCGGCGGCGATATCCCAAGTACCACAGTAGGCTCGCGCTTCGCGAGCGGAAACAGGTCGTCGACCTTAACCAACTCAGCCCGATTCCGTTGCGCATAGTCGAAATCTTCCTCATTCTGGTGAGAAACAAACACGTCGTCGTCCACATAAACGCGTATATCCAACCCTCGACCCTTGAAAAACTTGATCGCCGCCGCCGCTGTCGCTTCATCGAGCCTTTCGTGCCTTAACAGCGTATTCGTCTCGGCATCGACAACCATCGCGCCTTGGTAGCAGATCATCGTCGCGTTGGCACCGATCTCTTGATGGACGTGCCACGCAGACCGGCGCATCCTGCCCGTGGATATCGAGAACGGAATCCCTCGGCCAGTCACCTCAGCGACCGCCGCCTTGAGGCGCGGAGAGATGTTGCCGTTGATCCGCGACAGCAACGTCCCGTCGATGTCGGATACGATTGCTGAATACGGCCCGTCGCTCATCGTTCGCGCCATCTTAGTCGGTCGGAATATGCAGTGTTCAAAAAGATCAATCCTCGAATCTTCATTTGGGCGGTCTTCCTCGCAATCGCGGCGTACATCTTCATCCAAGCACTCAGGCAGGATTCATAAAGGACGTCTGCGCCAACGCAGCATCGATCCTGCCGACCCGCCGCACGTCTCGGTTGGGCAGCTCCGCCGCAATCTCCGACATCGTGCGCTGCAACGCGGGATGCACCGAATGCGGAGCGATCTCGGCGAGTGGCAGCATAACGAACGCCCGCTCGTGCATTCGTGGATGGGGCACGGTTAACACTGAAGTCTCGATCAGTTCCTCACCGAACGTCAACACGTCGAGATCCAACGTCCGCGACTCGTTTCTTCGGATCCGGACGCGTCCGTTGGCTCGTTCAATACCCATGAGTTCCGACAGCAATTTTTCCGGCTCCAGTTTCGTCTGTATCGACACCACCATGTTGAGATACATCGGTTGCTCGTCGTCGCCGACGCCAAACGGCTCGGATTCATACACCGACGACACCGCTATTGAATCACCGAGATGTTGAATCGCGTTGACGGCGGATCGCAGATGCGCGACCCGGTCGCCTAGATTGCTCCCCAGACCAATATATGCGACGGTTGGTTTGAGATCCGCGGCCAATCAGGTTTCCCTTTCAACCGCGCGACGCACACGCTCGCTTTCCGATGCTTGGCGATCGGGTTCCCAGCCTCTGACAATCGCATCAGCTACCTTTGCGACGCGAGCCATTTCGCGAACTTCATGGACCCGCACGATATCGACACCCATAGCGACGGCGAGCGCGGTCGAGGCGGCATTGCCCTCGACCCGGTCGTCCGGCTCCGCGTCAAGAATTGCGCCGATGAAAGATTTTCGTGAGGCACCTATCAACATGGGGTGATTGCCGAGATTGGTCTTGATCGAATCGAGATGTCGCAACGCTTCCAGGCTGTGAGAAGCATTCTTAGCAAAACCTATGCCTGGATCAACGATGATCCGAGATTCTGCAACCCCGTCGCCCAACGCGCTCGAAACCGCGTCGCCAAGCTCCGCGCTGATGTTGGCGACAACGTTGTCGTATTGGGCCTTCGGTCTGATGTGACTCATCACGATCGGCGCGTCATGCTTCGCGATCACCGACGCTGTGAGCGGATCTGAAAGCATCGAAACATCATTGGCCATTGCCGCTCCTTCCGACAACGCAACATCCGCGACCTCGGACTTACGAGTATCGATGCTGATCGGAACGTCGCAGCGAGCGCTCAACGCGGCTATCACGGGCAGAACGCGCTCAAGTTCTTCCTCAGCCGGAATGGGCCGCGCATCGGGATAAACCGACGCGGGTCGAGTCGACTCCCCGCCGATGTCGATGATGTCCGCGCCGTCATCCTCCATCCGTAGCGCCGCATCGATGGATGCGGTTACCCAATCCAGTCCCTTACGTATCGTGCCGTCGCCCGAAAAGGAATCGGGAGTAACGTTCAGGATTCCCATGATGTACGTGCGGGAACCCCAATCGAAGATGCGACTGCCGATTTTCAGCGGCGACCTATGCGTGGTGTTGTCTTTATTCAGCGGCAATTGAAGTTGCGGTGGAGGGGGGGAGTGTTACATCGCGCGGTTGCGTCGTAAGTTAGGATTCTAAGTTGGCAACTGCGATAAATCGAACATTCGAAGCGCACGCGATTTCCGGCTCGACAGGGGCGAAGAGAGATAACTCAGCGACAAGAAAAAACGTCTTCAACCAACGGTTTCGAAAACCGTCTCACAGCATTGGAATCGCGTCGCTCGACGGCTAAACTCGGCGGCGGCGAACGACGCATCGAAACGCAGCAGAAACGCGGCAAACTCACTGCCCGCGAACGGCTGGCAAAGCTCTTCGACAACGGCAACTTCACCGAGATCGACACCTTCAATACGCATCGTTCGACCGACCTCGGGCTTGACAAACAACGATTCGAAGGCGACTCCGTAGTAACCGCTTGGGGCAAAGTCGAAGGACGTACCGTATTCGGCTACGCGCAAGACTTCACGGTGCTCGGTGGCTCGCTCTCCCAAATCGCCGCCCAAAAAATCTCCAAAGTGATGGATCACGCCATCAAAGTCGGTGCTCCGGTTGTGGGCATCAACGACTCTGGCGGAGCGCGCATACAAGAAGGCATCGACTCGTTGGCGGGCTACGGCGAGATATTCCGACGCAACACGCTGGCATCGGGCGTCATCCCACAAATCACCGTCATCGCCGGCCCTTCGGCAGGCGGTGCCGTCTACTCGCCCGCAATGACCGACTTCATCTTCATGGTCGAGTCGATAGGGCAGATGTATATCACTGGCCCCGACGTCGTCCGATCCGTCACCGGAGAGAACGTGACGCACGAAGACCTCGGCGGCGCGGCCATGCACGCAACCACGTCCGGCGTCGCACATTTTGCCGCACCCGACGAAGATACCTGTTACGCGGAGGTTCGACGGCTGCTAAATTTTCTGCCGTCCAACAACGCCTCATCGACGCCTGCGTCACCTTGCGAAGACCCGACGGACCGCCGACCAGAAAAACTCGCGTCCGTCATCCCCGACGACCCGAACATGCCGTACGACGTCCTAGACGTTGTTGAAGAACTCGTCGACGATGGCGACTTCATGCAGGTCCACGCCGAGTACGCGCGTAACATCGTCGTCGGCTTTGGCCGCATGGCTGGCTCGACGGTCGGGATCGTAGCAAACCAACCGAACGAGATCGCCGGTGTCCTAGACATCGACGCCTCTGACAAAGGCGCACGTTTCGTCCGCTTCTGCGACGCCTTTAACATCCCGATAATTACGCTGGTGGACGTCCCCGGTTTCATGCCCGGCACTGCGCAAGAGCAAGGCGGCATCATCCGCCACGGCGCGAAGATGCTCTACGCATACACCGAGGCCACCGTGCCGAAGATCACCGTCATACTCCGAAAAGCCTACGGCGGCGCGTACATCGTCATGGGCAGTAAAGAACTCCGCTGCGACGTTAACCTTGCATGGCCCACAGCCGAGATCGCGGTAATGGGGCCTGATGGCGCAGTGAACGTCATCGCTCGCCGCGACATCGCCGCGGCCGACGACCCCGACGCGAAGCGTCAAGAACTCGTCGCCGACTACCGCGAACGTTTCGCCAACCCATACATCGCGGCGAACCGCGGGTACGTCGACGATGTGATCGATCCGCGCGACACTCGCGCACGGGTCATCAACGCGCTCGAAATGCTCGCCAACAAAGTCGACGACATGCCAGCCAAAAAACACGGGAACATCCCCCTGTGAGCGTCGCCGATCAACCACGTTACGCGCCGAACACCGTTGGAGAAGAGGAGTTCGTGCAGGCAGTTTCCGACATGGCGCGGGAGGTCTGGGATTTTCATAACCGCTGGGGTTTCGGCTCCGGACATTTCGAAGATGCGAATCCCGCGAACATCATCGACCGCCGCAACCCAATCCTCGCCGAAGAGGTCCGCGAACTCGCCGAAGCCGTTGACGACGACGACACTACCGCGGTCTGCAACGAAGCAGCCGACGTCCTCTTCGTGGCCATCGGCCACATAGAAGCCCTCGGCACCCAAGGCCTCGACGGCGTCCGATACGTCACCACCAAAAACGCAAACAAAACCGCGCAAACCCACGCGATACGGCAGGACACCGGCAAGTTGCTGCCCAAAGAAGGTAAACCACACAAGTGGGAATGATCCCATCATCCCAGAGGAAATCTGAATGCAAAACGCAGCCCCAAACGCCGCAATCGAGCGCGCCAAGGACCACTTTGGCGAACTGCTCGAGAAGCAGATTTTACGAGTCGAAGCGATGAAGGAATCGTCTGGCTTCGTCGACTACAACGCTCTCGATACCATCAAGATCGGCCTAATCGGCGGCGACGGCATCGGGCCTGCGATAACTGAGTCGGCGCGTGGCGTTTTGGAGCGATTGCTTGGTGACGCGGTGGCGAGCGGTCGGGTGGAGTTCCGAAACATCGAGGGGTTGACGATTGAGAATCGGGCGGCGCATTTGCAGTCGATTCCGGACGATGTGCTCGCCGAGATCAAAGAGTGTGACGTCACCCTCAAGGGACCGACGACGACTCCGGAGAAGGGCGACGGCTGGCCAAATCTGGAGTCGGCGAATGTCGGAATGCGGAAGGAGTTGGACCTGTTTGCGAATGTTCGCCCGGTGAGGGTGCCGTCGGAGGGTATCGACTGGATGTTCTTCCGGGAGAACACCGAGGATCTTTACGCGTTGGGTTCTGACGGGATCGATGTTACGGACGATTTCACGATCGACTTCCGGTTGATATCCGAGCCGGGATCGGAGCGGATCATCCGGGCGGCGTTCGAGTACGCGAGGCAGAATGGTCGGAAGCGGGTGACGGTGGTAACGAAGGCGAACATCGTGAAGTTGAGCGATGGCCGCTTCTTGCAGGTCGCCGAACGCGTTGCCAAAGAGTATCCGACCATCGAGTGGGACAGCTGGTACATCGACATCATGACGGCGAAGTTGTTGGATCGCGCTCGGCGTACGGATTTCGAGGTTTTAGTGATGCCGAATCTCTATGGCGATATTCTGACTGACGAGGCCGCTGAGATCCAAGGCGGCGTCGGAACAGCGGGAGCCGCAAATATTGGCACTCGCTACGCGATGTTTGAAGCGATTCACGGTTCGGCACCGCGAATGGTGACCGAAGGTCGGGCGCAGTATGCGGATCCATCGTCGATGCTCAAGGCCTCGGCGATGCTGTTGCAGCACATCGGATACGCCGATCTGGGACGACGCCTCGACATGGCGCTGGAGGTCTGCGGTCAGTACGAACGGAAGATTGTTACGACGGGACGCGACACCGGCGCGACCGGCGATGAGTACGGGGCGTACGTTGCGGATGCGGTGAATGATCCTGATCTTGAAGCCAAGTGGCAAGGCTACGTCGACGCCTCATAAATCTTCCTCTGCCATGGCAGGCGTAGAAGCTTGTTTCCCCTATCCCTTGATGGGAGAGGGCTAGGGTGAGGGTGAACCGACAAACATCGATCAAACGAATAAAACTCAAGAGGAAACCAAACAGATATGCGATTCAAGGTAACGGTAGTAGGAGCCGGCAATGTCGGCGCGACGACGGCACAGCGGATTTACGAGCGGGGCTACGCCGATGTGGTGCTGGTGGATGTGATTGAAGACATGCCGCAGGGCAAGGCTCTCGACCTCTTGGAGTCTGGACCGGTGCTGGGCACTGACGCTCAGATTACGGGTGCCAACAGCTACGAGCCGACCGCCGACTCCGATGTCGTGGTGATCACCGCTGGCATCGCTCGACGACCCGGCATGTCCCGCGACGACCTGCTGCTGACCAACATGCGCATCATGCAGTCCGTCACGGAGCAGGTTGTGAAGCACTCACCCAACTCCATCATCGTCGTCGTCTCCAACCCTCTCGACGCCATGGTCCAACTCGCCCAGAAAGTCAGCGGCTTCCCCAAGAACCGCGTCGTCGGCATGGCTGGCATCCTCGACACCGCACGCTTCCGCACCTTCCTCGCGCAAGAGCTTAACATCTCCGTAACCAACGTCCAGGCATACGTCCTCGGCGGGCACGGAGACACGATGGTCCCGCTGATCAAGGCGACGACGGTTGGCGGCGTCCCGGTTTCCGAACTGATAGAAGCCGACCGGTTGGAAGAGATAGTGCAGCGCACCCGCGACGGCGGTGCTGAGATCGTGGCGTTGTTGAAGACCGGGTCGGCGTATTATGCGCCGTCGGCAGCGGCTGCGCAGATGGTCGAGGCGATCTTGCTCGACCGCAAAGAGATTCTGCCGTGCGCGGCCATGCTGGACGGGGAGTACGGGATCTCCGGTTTGTATGTCGGGGTTCCGGTGAAGCTTGGCTCGGGTGGCGTTGAGGAGATCATCGAGGTTGAGTTGACGGATGCCGAGAGTTCGGCGTTGAAGGCTTCGGCGGATGCAGTGCAGGAGCTGGTGGATGTTATGGCGGGGGCGGGGTAGGTTCAAGCCATCCGATGACGTTCGTCTAGGTAAGCGACTAGGCGGTCTCAATTGCCAAGCGATTCGTACGTCGATCTGCGTTTAAACCTCTCTGGTTGGCCTAACGCCAATGAGGACGGGGTACGCGCTCTCTTTGTCGCCGTTTACACGGAGCTAAGTCAAGCGTTCCATACTTCGGTGCCTGTGCCAATATTTCTTTCCTGGCATGACAAAAAGCCTGAGACCCGCAGTTACTCGGATCGGACAGAGATTTACTTGCACGCGAACGGTAATCTATGGAGTCAATTTGTCTACCAAGCTGCCCACGAAGTAACCCACGCGCTGATACGAGATATGTCATGGGAAACGCGATGGCGAACGAGCGAATACCGACACAAATGGTTTGAAGAGGCGATTTGCGAAATGGCGTCGTATTCCGTGCTATCCAGGTTTGCCGAGTCGTGGCAACGCGAACCCGTCGACGGATTAGCGAGTTTTGACGGTACCAAACGGTACGCGGTGCAGCACCAAATCTATTGGCAAAACGACGCCGCGAAGGCCTTGCCGCTTCCCGATGATTTACCGAATTGGTTCCAAGCGAACGAAGGTTCATTGACGGTAAATCCTTACGATCGGAAATTGAACGCGGTGATATCGGTCATACTACTGCCCAATTTTTTTTGCTTTCCTCAGCTTTGGCGGGATTGCGCCCACTTGAATCAATGGGATACGACTCACGACGAAACGTTTGAGGATTACTTGAAATCGTGGTGGGCGCATATGAGATCAAGAAATGTTCATCCGCAAGGCGTTTCTTTGGACGTGGCGAATTTTCTTGGGTTAGACATCGGGGTTAGAGCGACCGGAGTCGCGTCAGACTCGCTAAAATCCATGTTTCCTAATCTTAGAGTGCGTAATTCCGTTCATGATGGCTAGGAATACAGACGACGACCTACTTCTCCCCTCATCACCAATCAATCCCGCGTAACCTCTACTGCTACCGTTTATGTCGGCCTCCGACGTTGTATAGTCGCGGTAAATACTTCCTTGACAATTGGCTTGTTGGCCGATGTGGACGAGATGAATTCATCGGTCGAAAACAGGTTCTCACGGCTTGAGGGTGGATACGAGCACGTTGCTAAGAAGGCCGACACTGAGGCGTTGAGGGGCGAACTGAAGGCGGGTTTCCAAGCAGTTCGCTCGGATTTGACGAAGCTGTTGTTGATGGGTTTGTTGGCGCAAGCGACGTTGGTGATCGGTGTGTTGAAGTTCTTGCCCTGACGGTTCGCTTTTTTGGATTGCGTCCGGACGGTGGCTGGGTTGCGCCGCCCGTGCCCGCCTACTCTGGATTCCGGCTTTAGCCGGAATGACGGTGTTCTAACGGGGGTAACGGTGGTTTTGCAGAGGTCCCGTCGAGTGCGAGGGGATACGACTTTGTCTTCTGCCGCCGCGGTCACCCCCTGCTGTCGCTTCCCATTACGCTGCGCGAATGGGATGATGGTGAATTTTAGCGGGGTGTCAGTTTTCTACGGTGCATTCTCTGAGGTTGATTCTGTTCCAAAACTTATTCCCGACTTTGCATGTAGCAGAGAAATGTTGCTCTTTGACAGCGGTTGCTTGGTGTTGCCTAGGCAGATCGTGCAACACGATCATCTTCGTAAACCAGTCAATCCAACCGGGATTTTCCGCATATAAGCGGACTTCGCCACCCTCGATTTCTCTCACGGTGCCAGAGACGTGAATCCAGCGGCCTCTGAAATTTTCGTCGAACTTTGTCGCGTTGAACTCGCGCACATCCCACAGATGCGGTGCCTCGACCTGTAGCACTGGTGTCGGGGTTGGTAACGGGGGACCTTCGGCCTCACACGCCGCGAGAATCAAACAGCCAAAAACCCCGATGGTCATCAGACCGATGCGCATCGTCAATTACGTTCTCAGTCGTTCTGTTCCTGTAGGTATCATCATTCCTTCTTAGGTACGGCATTCGATACCACGGGAACCAACTCGCAAGGTTGGGGAACTAAGTACGACGTTGGCCACGCGGTTCATGACCACGTGCTGTTACTGTTTGATACAGCGTATCACTCATAGGTCGATTATGTCGATTAAGACGAATAATCCGGTAATGAAAACCGACAGGACTGCGAAAGCGGACGCGTCGTATCTGAACGGGGACTATGGTGGTTTTGCAGAGGTCCTATCGAGTGAGAGACGGTGCAACTTTGTCTTCTGCCGCCGTGGGCACCCCCTGCTGTCGCTTCGCTTCCGCGTCCCCCTCGCTTCGCGAAGGGGACGTTGGTTCGCCGGAACGACGGTGGTTTCGCAAAGCGGATTTATATACTTAAATCAGTTGAGAATCTTCGTCGCAAGCTAGCAAGCATTAGGCAAATCAATACGAATTACTAACGTATCCGTGATAGCGAAACCCAATCCGATGCCAAGCGGCGGGGAGAGCACAGGATGAACCTGAACGAAGATGATTATCGACACGCAATCAGACTTCGATACGTCGAGAGCGGTCTCAATCGCACTGAGGCGTTGGAGGTGGTGGAACTCACTGAGAGCAGCGTCGATCTGCAGGTTGGCGCAGGCGGAGTTAAATTCGCACGTTTGGCGGTCGAGCGTGAGAGGTCGAAGTACCTGAACGGCGAGGAATCCGCGGTACCGTCGAATGAGGCTGCGATCCAGGAGAAAGCCGGGATGTTCTTAAAAATCTGGGACCACGCGGTAATGTTTCCCACAAGGCGGATGATCGAGATCCAGCGCGAAGTAGCGATGGAACTTCCTGAGGTCGTCGAACCCGTCAAGAGATAGGTCGGGCACCCGCTGCTGTCGCGGACGGGTTTGAAACCCGCCCCTACGTCGCGTCCGGCCGTCGGGCGCTTAGGTTGCGCGAATGGGACGTTTCAGAAGAGTCCGATTCCTCGGCGTTTGTCGCGTAGCTGTTTTAGGCGGTTGACCATTTCTACTGCGGAGTCTGCTCAGGGGGCGCGGAGATCCCATGCCCACGAGAACTTAGACCCGTAGAGAATTACTGAACCGTGGCGAGTTGAATGCCAGCACGGACCCCGATGTGTTCTGCGCACCGAGACCAACAATTGATATAATTCGCGGTGTTAGAATCGAATTTAGAACCTAGTGCTGGATAATGACTGCTGGGACAGGAAGAAAACCGCGAAATGCCGAACACGGTCAGGGACGCGTTGAGGTTGGCACGCGACGAGGGGTGGTATGAAACAAAAGGCTCAGGGAGCAGTCACCGTCAACTCAAACATCTTGAAAAACCTGGCAAGCTTACGATCAGCGGTCACCCGAAAGACGACATCCCACCGAAAACATGGAACAGCATCTTGAAGCAACTAGGACTTAGATGATGACAACCCAAAGATTCGTAACATACAACGTGAAGATTGAAGAGGGCCCTACGTCTTTTGGGGCGCAAGTTGTAGAACTCCCGGGTTGTTTTGCGGTGGCACCAACGCGTGAAGAACTCATGCGTCGTATCCGCAAGGCTGCCCAATTGCACCTCCGTTCAATGATCGAAGACGGCGAGGAGATCCCTATCTCAGTAGAGGTTTCACAAGGGGTGTCACAAGAAGTTTCGCAAGAGGCGTTTCAACTGGCGTAATTTCGTTCACAACGTCGGTCACCATCGAGATGGTGCGGACGCCGCTTTAGTAGAGTCCGATTCCTCGGCGCCTCTCTCGCAACTGCTTTAGGCGATTGACCATCTCGACTGCCGAATCCGCGTATCCCGACGCGTGCTCGATGCGAGCTTCGGCCTGTTCGACAGTATCGGTAGTCAGCACACCGAAAATAACTGGCTTCAGCGAGTCTTCCGACGTCCGCAACAACCCTTGGGATGCTGCGTTTGCGACGTGTTCGAAGTGGGCGGTTTCGCCTCGGATTACGGCGCCGAGGGCGATCACTGCGTCCGATGCAATCGGAGGATCGAGTAATGTTCGTGCGGCTAACGGGAGTTCGAACGAACCGGGTGTCTCGAAGATGTGATCTTTGTTGATCTCGACTCCCAACTCGGTCAACCGCGCCAGGCAGATGTCGCGCATCTTGAATGTGATGTCGGAGTTGAAGCGCGCAACCGCGATGCCGATGCGGATGCCAGACCCGTCGAGGAGTTCGGGCGGCGATTGGCCTGCGTTTTTTTCCGGAGTTTGCGTCATTTGACCGCTAGGCTGATCGATGGGCCGGTGGTTGGAATTGTCTGCGGGGGCGGCCTGATTCGGCGACCGAGCTGTCGGCGTCTTCATCACCGATTTCGATCTGGTGCATCATGCGGTCGCGCTTCGTCTCGAGGTATTTGCGATTGTGATCGTTGGGCCCCAAGACGAGCGGTATCTGCTCAACCATCTCGAGGCCGAAGCCTTCAAGTCCGGCAACCTTCTTGGGGTTGTTCGTCAGGAACTTGAATTTGCGGATGCCGAGGTCGAGGAGGATTTGGGCGCCTACACCGTAGTGTCGGAGGTCGGTCTGGAAACCGAGGCGGTTGTTGGCTTCGACGGTGTCCAGACCATTGTCTTGGAGGCGGTAGGCCTTGAGCTTGTTGATCAGGCCGATGCCGCGACCTTCTTGTCGCATGTACACGAGAGCGCCGACGCCGTCTGCGGCGATCTGCGACATGGCGGCGTCCAGCTGCTCTCCGCAGTCGCATCGCTGGCTGCCGAAGATGTCGCCGGTCAGACATTCCGAGTGGACGCGCACGAGAGCCGGATTGTCGGGTTTGATATCGCCCATTACGAGCGCGATGTGCTCTGCCGGGTCGACGTTGCTCCGGTACGCCACGCACTTGAACTCACCCCAACGGGTCGGGAGCGTCGTCTCCGTCACGCGCTGCACGAACGACTCCCGGCTGAGACGGTAGGCGATGATGTCGGCGATAGACACGATCGGGATGTCGTGCTCTGCGGCCATCGCCTCTAGTTCGGGGCGGCGGGCCATGGTGCCGTCGTCGTTCATGATCTCGCAGACCACCGCGGCGGGACGTTTTCCGGCGGAGCGGATCAGGTCGATAGAGCCCTCGGTGTGACCGGCACGCACTAGAACTCCGCCTTCTTGGTATCGAAGCGGGAAGACGTGCCCGGGCTGTACGAAATTCTCGGACGTCGCCTCGGGTTCGGACAGCAGTCGGATGGTGTGGGCGCGGTCGGCGGATGAGATGCCGGTAGTGATGCCGTACGCCGCATCGACGGCGACGGTCATCGCGGTGGAGTGCAGCGAGGTGTTGTTGCGCACCATCATCGGCATGTCGAGACGATCGAGGTCGTCACCTTCCATCGGTGCGCAGATCAGGCCGCGGCCTTGGACGGCCATGAAGTTGATCTGAGCCGCGGTGGCGTCCTGAGCCGCCATCACGAAGTCGCCCTCGTTCTCGCGGTCCTCGTCGTCGACCATTATCACCATCCCGCCCGATCGCACGCGCTCGATTGCGCGCTCAACCGACTCCGCGGTCTCGGGCCCCATCTCCCGCGCTTCAGGTGTCATCGGATTCAATGTTCCTAGCTCGTGACGAACCGTTCGATGTATTTGCCAGTCTGATCAGTTTCGATGTTAACTGCATCGTCGACCTTCAATACGCCCAAAGTGGTGTGGATTGCGGTGAATGGGATCAAAGTGAACGTGAAGCTGTTCGGGGTCCAGTTGAAGGCCGTCAGACTCACGCCTTCTACGGCGACAAATCCTTTTTCGATGATGTAGCGCATGATCGGGGCATCGCACTCGATGGTAACCATTTTGGCGTCGCCATCGTAGCGGATGTCAGTTATGTGACCGAGACCTTCGACATGGCCCTGCACGAGGTGGCCGCCGACAACCGACCCGAACCGCAGTGCGCGTTCGAGGTTGACATGGGTGCCTTTTTTGAGTTGCGAAAACCAAGTGTTGCGTTGGGTTTCGGGAGTTACTTCGACGCAAAATGCGTTGGATTCGAAGTCAGTGACCGTCAGACAAGCGCCGCTAACCGATACGCTGTCGGAAACCTGCAATCCGTATTCGCCCATCTGCACCCGTTCGGCATGGATATCTAGGTGACCGCTCGACGGGTCGAACGATTCAATTCTCCCGACCTCTTCAACTATCCCGCTAAACATCTCTCATTCTCCGCTGTTCATTCGACGTAGCCAATGATGGCAATATCGTCGTCAAATCGTTCGATACGCGTGTTGCGCAACCGTGAGACATCGCGCATCACCGATGGTCCGCAACCTCCGACCGGCGAAAGGGCGTTGGATCCGCCGATGATCTTGGTTGTCGATATATAGACGACCACCTTGTCGACCAAATCCCGGTCGAAAAGTCCGCCCGTCAATCGCCCGCCGGCCTCGACCAAAACGTTGATGCAGCCGCGCTCGCCGAGTTGGCGCACGACATCCGATAGGTCGACAGCGTCGTTCGTTTTGCTGGGTGCCCGTATTACATTGCAACGGCTGTTGGGCGCGTTGTTGGTGGCGACGGCGTGGATCACTTCGCCTTCTTCTTCGAGGATTGCGGCATCATGTGGCATATTGGCGTTGCTGTCGATTACGACGCGGATGTAGGGGCGACCACACATGCGTTTCCCGGAGATCGGGTGGCGGGCGGTTAGGCGTGGGTTGTCGGCGAGAACGGTGCCGATGCCTGTCATCACGGCGTCTGCGCGGTAGCGGAGGGAGTGGGCGTGAGCTCGGGCGGCGGGCCCGGTGATCCACTTCGAATCGCCGTTGCGAGTGGCGATCTTGCCGTCCAGAGAAATCGCCCATTTGACGGTCACGAAGGGTAGACCGGTGTTGATGTGCTTGGCGAAACCCTCGATGAGTTCGTTCGCACGACGTTGCGACACGTTGTCGACGTCGTTGATGATCTGGATCCCGGCGGATTTGAGGTGCTCGAAACCGCGCCCTGCGACGAGCGGATTGGGATCGACTGTCGGGCAAACTACGGTGCTGATTCCGGCGTCGATTATCGCTTGTGTGCAAGGCGGAGTCGTCGACCAATTCTGATGCGGCTCAAGGGTGCAGTAGATGGTTCCGCCTTCAGAATCGCCCTTTGCGATGCTTTGGGCGATGTTTAGGGCTACGGCTTCGGCGTGGGGTCCCGGATTGGGTTGAGTGGCGCCTTCGCCGACGATAGTTTCACCGTCGCGAGCAACGATAACAGCGCCTACAGCCGGTCTTGGTGCTAGCCCTCCGGCCGCGCGTTCTGCGAGGTCGAGCGCTCGTTGCATGAACTCCATGTGTCAAGTATGCAACAGGTTGTGGGGGAAGGCGGAGGTGCAAATCCCCTCTCCCCGCCGTGGAAGAGGGTTAGGGAGAGGGGGAACAGGCAACCGAATGAGAAGCCACGAGAAGGCAATTACCTATCGATTTTGGCACATTGAATTTCGCAGCATTCCGATTGGAATAACATTTGGGTTTTGAATCTAAAAGCGAATGCCGAACCAGAACCAGCCTCCCGATTATTACCAAATCCTCGGTGTTTCATTCGACGCATCTCGCGAGGAAATTCGAAGTGCCTATCGTCGCATGGCGATGGAATGGCATCCCGATCGCAATGGAGACCCCAACGCACCGCGGATGATGCGTCTCGTCAACGACGCTTGGGAAGTTTTGGGCAATCAAGAACGGCGAGCCCAATACGACCGGGACTACTTCCTGATTCGATCAATAATCGCCGAAGCCGCACGTCAAGCACACGAGGAAGAGAGGCAGGAGCGCGAACGACGAGAACAGGAAAGACAGCGAGAACAAGCGCGGTGTGAGGCTGAAATCCGCCGCCAAAGAGAGGAAGCCGAGCGACGGGCGCAACAAGAGCGCGAAGCTAGGGAACGACGCGTACGCGAGGAACACGAACGACGCGAGAAGGAACGTCGGCGGGTTGAAGAGCAACGGATCCGTGAGGAAGAGGAGCGACGTGGTCGAGAGCAACAGCAAGCCGAAGAAAGGCAACGACGCGAAGACGAAGCGCGGTTCCAAGATAGGGCGAGACGCATTGCGGAGGAACGGCGCATACAAGAAGAAATCGAGCATCGTGATCGGGAAAGAACACGTGCTGAAGCGCAACGTCATCGCACGCGTGAGGAACGCCAGCGTCGTGAGCGGGAACAACGGGAAACTGAAAGGCGACGCGACCAACAAAACAGAAAACCCGAAAATCAAACCAACGGATCAGATAAGGCCCCACCAAAACGGCCAGTCGGCACCGCCAATGGTTGGAACAAATGGCATACATCAAAACCGTTGGTGTTATTGACGCTGTCGATAATTATTGTCCTTGCCGCGTTCTTTGTCCTTGTCGCTTTCTTGATATTCGTTTTTGAACCAGACGAACTAGATGCCCCAAAACCACAGCCAACGCCCACCCCACTTCCAGCGCCTATTCCCGAGCAACATAGGAACCCAACGATAACGATTGTCGTGCCACCAATCATCCTCCAAGGAACCGAGAGAGTAGTGACTATTCGGTTCGACGATTTGGCGCAGGACAGTGCTCAGTATTCTTTCGTTGCTTCCAGTTCAGATTACCTTTGCGATGGGCCAGGAATGAGCAACTTTAACACCATTGGGAGCGTCCAAGAAAGCAGCGCATCTCGGTCGGTTAACATAGCTGCTTCCTGTGTGCCGGGTACTCATCAATTCAATGTTGCGTTGTACGATTCCGCTACGATAGTGGCAGAAAAATCGATTCCATTCACGGTTCTCCCCTTCACTCCGACACCTCTACCGACATCTACTCCCACATCTACGTCTACAGCAACTCAAACGCTTACACCTACGGCAACCGTGACATCGACCCGAACTCCGACTACAACTTATACATCCACGCCGACTCCTACACCGACCCCGACCGCAACTTACACGTTAACGCCAACTTCCACTAACACACCCGAATCTACTGTAATTCCAGTAATCGTTCCTACGCCGACGGATACACCGACTCCGTCTCCGACCCCCATTCCTACGTTTACACCAACACCCACGGAGACCCCGACACCCAAACCGACCAAGTACGTCGCCATAAGTAGTGGTTCGTGGCACATTTGCGCGCTGCGAGAGGATGGAGAGATAGATTGTTGGCCATCCAAGGCTGACGACCATAATCCAGATCGCGGTCAAACGACGCCCCCAATAAACGGCGGTTTTGTCTCAATCACAAGCGGCCGTTACCACTCCTGCGCCCTTCGCGAAAACGGCACTACCGAGTGTTGGGGGAGCGACAACCAAGGCCAATTAAAAGTGCCGAAAAATGAGGTGTTTGTGTCCGCTGCTAGCGGCGTATCTGCCTTACACACCTGTGGTTTGCGCGGTGATGGAACGATTGTGTGTTGGGGTTCGATCCATGGTCTTTATGCCTACGGGCAGGCATCACCCCCGGAGGGATCTGGTTTCCTGTCCGTGAGCAGCGGGTTCTCCCACACTTGCGCCATCCGTAGCAATGGCGCCCCCGAGTGCTGGGGAGTAGCAAAAGATCATCCACTAAATTTCGGCCAAGCATCACCACCTGTTAACGAAAAGTTCACGGCAATTAGTAGCGGTTGGTCACACACCTGCGGTTTGCGCGACGGCGGATCAGCGGTATGTTGGGGCACTGATAAGATCGTTTTCCAGGACAATCATGGTCAAGCATCCCCACCTGTTGACGAGAGATTTACTTCCATCAGCAGCGGCCGTTTCCACACTTGCGCTCTACGCGTCGACGGTACACCAGTTTGCTGGGGCGCAAACAAAAGCCGCGAGAATTACGGACAGGCGTCGCCGCCAAATGACGAAACGTTCACATCAATCAGTGGTGGACGCAATCATACGTGCGGTCTGCGACAGGACGGCAGCGTGATTTGCTGGGGTGCGCTGAAACTTGACACGACGCCATTAAATCAAACCTCGTCAAGCGATACGAGCAACCAGCTTGCGTCAACACCGACTCTAGTTGAGATCGTTCCGACGACGACTGACAATGCGGCTAGTCCCACGCCAACACAGACGCCAGCTCCATCACCCTCCGACACACCGACGCCACCGCCGACTCCCACAACGATCCCTACCGACACACCTGAACCGACAGCGACCTCTCTGGCCGATACAACTCTAACCCTTGCCGATGTTGTCGAACAGGCCAGGACAGGTGTGGTGCGAATCGAAGGCACGACTGGATCCGGATCGGGATTTGTGGTCGATGCCGCCGGTTACATCCTCACCAACGAACATGTGATCAAAGGGCAATCGCGCCTTACCGTCGTATTCGACAACGGTGCGCGACTTACAGCGACGGTCATCGCATCCGACGCAACCCGAGACATCGCATTGCTAAAGGTCAAAGCGACGGGCACCTTGACCGTGCTTCCGTTCGCAACATCGGTGCGTGAGGGAGACGATGTGGTCGCCCTCGGCCATCCGCTCGACCTCGGCGAGAGCATGACCGTCACCAGAGGCATCGCGTCGGCATTCCGCACCATCCGCGGCATTGTTCACATCCAGACCGATGCCGCCATAAACCCCGGTAACAGTGGCGGACCTTTGTTGAACTTCAAAGGCGAAATCGTCGGAATGAATACCTCAGTCCAGCGCGACATACAAGGTGAGGACTACTACGCACAAGGTATCGGCTTCGCCATCAAGTTCGACGTTCTCTCAACTCGTATGACTGCCATGAAAGCCGGCGAATCCTCACCACCGACGCCTATGTCAACGCCGGGGGTGGTAGTAACGCAGACGCCGAGTTACGTTTTTGGGCCTGAGAGCGGATCAATCGAATACAACCCAAATTTCATCGCGCAGCACCAGTCAAAAACCTCAGTGACAGACGGAATTATCGAGGCGCGTTTCTTCAATCCATTCTCACCACAAGTAGGCTCTTGGAGTAATGGCTTTATTTTCCGCAGCAACTCCGGAGGCGAATTCCATGTAGTCGTGCTTCACAGTAACGGTAGCTGGTATCACTATTTGCGTTCCGACGCGAGTAATGACGATCGGAGCCTGGCTGCTGAATATTCTAGCCATATCGTCACAACAACCTCCCGTAGCAATCACATACGCGTCATCGCAAACGGTTCCGAAGGATGGCTGTTCATTAATGGCGCGTACGTGGCCAACCTAGATTTAAGCGGTCTGTCGGGCGCCGGAAGCGTCTCAGCTGTCGGTTCTTATTACCAAAGCGACGGAATTGCCGGAAAATCGACGCGGTTCGAAGATTTCACGATCAGATCGTTGAGGAAGGTTTTCGGACCAACAGACGGCAACATAAAACACGATCCAGACTCTGGATTCATTGACGATCACGAGACAAATGCCTCGCTAACTGACGGCATCTTTGAGGCACGATTCTTCAACCCATTCACATCATCGCAAGGAGATTGGACCAACGGATTTATGTTCCGTGATAGTGGCGGCGGAAGATTTCACGCCGTCGTGATCCAAGAGGATTGGAGATGGCACCACGATTTGCGCCTAGGCGTTGCCGACTCGACCCAAGATTTGGCCGAGCAGTATTTCTACGGTATCTCCACTGCGATATCGGACAGCAATCACGTCCGTGTCATCGCGTTCGGCGACGAAGGCTGGCTTTTCATCAATGACACTTATGTTGACACACTCGATCTGAGCGGATTGACTTCGCCTGGAGGGGTGTCCGCCATAACTAACTACTTCACCGGGGATGGCATCACAGGCTACGCCACCCGTTTCGAGGATTTCACGATCTGGTCGGCGGATTGACCCATGGACGTAACGCAAATTTTGACTCCAGAATTGCACATGAAGGTAGAAAAGGCGTTGCGCGAATTCTTCCGTGAAGACAAGGATTTGCTTTGCCTCAACGTGAACGAAAGGTCCATCACGCATAAAATCGCCGAGCATTTGCAGCGCCAGTTCGATGGTCTCAACGTGGACTGCGAATACAACCGGTATGGCGATGATGTCAAGAGGCTTCCCGTTGCGCCGGAGCCCACCCGAACAGATTGCTTACACGCCAAAACGGTTTACCCGGACATCATTGTTCACAAACGAGGATGTGACAGCAGCAACAAACTGGTGGTCGAAGTGAAGAAATCGAATGGTGGAAAAGCAAGCCACGACAAGAACAAGTTGCGCAAATTCACTGCCCCAAATGGCGAGTATCGATACGAGTTGGGTTTGTTTTTGGAGTTTGATGTTGGCAAAAAAGCGATAAACCGTGCCCAATGTTTCCAATACGGAGAGAAGATAAGACCATGCTGTTGTTGCGAGCGTCTTTCGGATATCTTTGGCGCGTCCGTCGTCAACGCAACTGCGAATGCAGATGAATGCCCTGTGTTCGAGGATTGAAGGGACAAGCGGGAATAGCGCCATTCAGATAGTCAAGTGATGCAGGTCTCCGTATCGCTTGTGGCACGCTCTTAATCTCCCCCTGAAAGGGTGCGGTGAATCGGAGCGAAGGTGACGGCCCCCTGGATAGGTGTGCGGTCGCTGGATTCCCGCGTCCGCGAGGATGGCGAGATGGGCTACCATGCAATGAGATTTGAAGACCCAGTTTCGGGAGTTGAGCGATGAAGATCGTGGATGTCAGGGCGTTTCCGCTGCGTATCAGCGAGCGGGCGGACGAGAAGGCGGAAAATGAGTCGCGGCCGCCGACGATTGAGTATGGCGATTACTATGTCGATCGTTCGGCGTTCACGTCGATCTACTCGCATCACCACGAGACGACGGTGGTCCGGGTCGAAACGGACACTGGGATTGTGGGTTGGGGTGAAGCTCAATCGCCGATCTCGCCGAACACCACCGCCACGATTGTTCACGAAATCGTTCGGCCACTTGTAATGGGGCGCGATCCGTTCGATATCGAGGCGATCTGGACGCGCAACTATGGTGCGATGCGGGAGCGGGGGCATCCTACGGGGTTTTATATCGACGCTATCGGGGGGACCGATATTGCGCTTTACGACATTGTGGGCAAGGCTATTGGCAAGCCGGTCCACAAGATCGCGGGAGGCAGGTATCGCGATGAGATTCTTCTCTACAACGGGCTAGGGGGCACCGACCCGGTGAAGGTTGCCGATGCCGCCGAGGAGCATCTCGAATACGGCTATAAGGCGTTTAAGCTGCATCTGCTGTTGGATGTCGAGGGCGTGACTGAGATCTGTCGGGAGGTGCGGAAACGTGTGGGCCCAGGGATCATGCTGATGGTGGACACGCATATGCGGCAGACGGTTTCGAACTCGATACTGCTCGGTCGGGAGCTTGAGAAGCTCGGGTTCACGTGGCTGGAGTCGCCGACGGTGCCGGACGACATCCCGGGTCAGGCGGAGATAACCCGGGCGCTGGACATGGCGGTGGCGATAGGGGAGTGGACGCGGACGCGTTACGAGATGCGGGAGCAGATGGAGCGGCGAGCCTACGACATATTGATGCATGACATCGGTCGCACCGGTATCACTGAGGGCCATCGGATCGCCACGCTGGCGGACACCTACAACATTCCGGTAGCGCCACACGTCGGTGGTGGCGGCATACTCTCAGTCGCTGCGACCGTCGAGTGGTCGGCATCGTGTCCGAACTTCATGATCATGGAGCATGGCCACCACGCGAACCGCGTGAAGAGCCTCATCCTCAAGGAGCCGTTCGAACCAGAGAACGGATACTACAAAGTGACCGATCGACCTGGACTGGGCGTCGAGGTGGATGAGTCGGCGTTGGATCGGTACGCGTTTCCCCGGAGTTGAGAGTGCCGCCTTCGTCTTGCCGATTCCCCCTCACCCTAACCCTCTCCCACCTTGGGGAGAGGGGACTTGGGCGTAATGGCATTAATGGATAGGAATTGAGACTTGGCATCGCGTCCATTACCTTACATTTTGGCTGTTGACATTGGCAGTTCAGCAGTTAAGGCTGGGTTGTACGACGCGGAGGCCAACGCGTTGGCTCACACTCTGGTTTCGGTTTCGCATCAGCAGCGGACCGCCGCGGATGGGACTCACGAGGAGGACGCTGAGGAGATCCAACGGGCTACGGAGTCGGCGATTGACGCAGCATTGGACGCCGCGGGCGGTGATGCCGATCACATCGCCGCGGTCGCATTGGATGCGATGGCGAGCACGATTCTCGGTGTGGATGTTCGCCATGACCCCGTGACGCCGGTTTTCACCTACGCCGATACCCGCACGGCTCCAGATGTAGACGCGATGCAGGCAAGCATCGACGTGGACGACGCGTATCAGCGGACCGGCGTGATGCAGCACACGTCTTATGTTCCGGGTCGCGTTAACTGGATGCGGCGCACCGATCCGCAGGCGTTCGCGCGGATAACGAAGTGGACGGATATCTCGACCTTTATCTTCACTCGATGGTTCGGGTCGACGAACGTGCCGGCGAGCTACAGCGTTTCGGCGTGGAGCGGTTTGTTGAATCGCCACGAGTTGGCTTGGGACGCGGGTCTGTTAGATGCCGTTGGGTTGGAGCCGTCGAACCTGCCGAGGTTAACGCCGTACTCCGAGGCGCAAAGCGGATTGTGTCCGATCTACTCGATGAGATGGCCGCAGCTGGTCGATGTGCCGTTTTACTTGGCGGTCGGTGATGGCGCGGCGGTGAACATCGGATCGGGATGCACGGATCGTCGGAACATCGCCTTGACGGTAGGAACCACCGCGGCGATGCGATTGGTGGTCGATCATCCGGACGATGAGCCGCCGCCTGTTGTTCCGAAAGGCCTGTGGGGCTACATCTTGCGAGGCGATCGGACGCTGCTGGGCGGAGCTTTCAGCGAAGGAGGCAATGTGGTCGAATGGGCGTTGAACAGTCTGAATCTGCCGAGTCTTGGAGAGTTGAATGATGCGTTGACTGTCACCATTCCAGATGCTCACGGGTTGACGGTGCTGCCGTTCATCGCCGGTGAGCGCGCGGTCGGTTGGTCGACGAACGCGAGCGGAGTGATCAACGGAGTCCGTGTCTCGACATCCGGATTGGACATCTTGCAGGCGTTGATGGAGTCGGTGGCGTATCGCTTCTCGCTCGTCGCTGATCTTTTGCGCGACGAGATGGACGCTGACCGCGTCTTCATCGCCGGCGGTGGAGCCGTGACGAACTCGCCTTGGTGGTTGCAGACGATGGCGGATGTGTTGCAGGGCGAGGTGCACGTGCCTGCACACGAGCAGGCGACCAGCCGTGGCGCGGCCATACTGGCGCTGAACGCGCTCGGCGTCTGGGAAGGTTTCGACGACGTGATGCCGGAGATCGCTTCGGTCTACGAGCCCCGGGATGAGCACCGTTCCACCTACGCGCAAGCGGTCGAGCGGCAAGCGGAACTGTATGAATCAGTGATCGCGCGCAACTGATCCGTGAGCCTGGAAACACTCCGATCCGGCTCTGGACCGCCATGACGCGTTGTGTAGCGTTGGGAAGTTGGGAATCGGGATTTTCGAGAAGGAATCGGCTATTTTCGGTTCGTTGCCGCCCAGTGGGGTCTCTTCTGAGATCGATTTCAATCGCGTAACGGTTCATGGATTAGTTCGATGGCGGTTGTCTAGACTCGTAATGTCGAGCACGCGCGCCGACGTTTGACAGTTGAATTCGACCATGACAGATTTACGTTTCAGGACCGTGACAGCTTCCCGAATTGGAGCTTTGGCGGTTGTTTTGGGTTTGATGCTCACCCTGTCGGCCTTCGCGGCGTGTTCTTCCGAAGAGGAGCCGACGACCGAACCGTTTGAGACGCGAACACCTACGCCGGTCCCGCCGACTCCGGAGCCGACGGCGACGGCTGTCCCGCCGACCAACACTCCGATCCCGACTCCTTTGCCGCCGTTGGATATTCCTAAGCCGTCTCCGACCGCAACCAACACTCCGGTTCCGCCGACAGCTACTCCGATTCCGCCAACACCGACGCCGGTTCCGCCGACGTTAACGCCGGTGCCGCCGACTGCGGTGCCAACTGCTACTCCGGTACCTCCAACGGCAACGCCGATTCCGCCTACGCCTACGTCGACACCGATACCGGCCGCCTATCGCGTCGATTCTCTGGATTGGGACATTCAAGGCCCGCAAGGGGACAAATTATCCGTCCGTTTCACGATGAAGGTCGTCAACTCAGGCGAGGCGGCACGTGATGTCGATACACCGGTCCTTGGGATCGTGAATGAGGGTGAAGAGTCCTGGGTCGCTACAATCCCCCCGTTGAGTGGTGGCGAAGGCACGACGTTGCTGTTCGACATCAGATTCGACACTGGGCCGCAACTATTGAAGTTGCAGGTCGAGAACGCCGTGTCTTTGGTCGCGTTGGACCTGCTCGCATCTGACGTGTCGATCGCACCGATCTCGTATCAACTGATCTCTGACGGCCTGGTTCTGATAAATGTGGAGTTGACGAACAACGGCACGTTGGTCACGCACCCGGTACAGTTGATCACCTACAACAACCTCGTGGCAACGGTTCAACCGATCGAACCGGGCGAATCAGAGCTCGTCGGATTCTACCTGCCACTGCTGACGGGATCTCATCAGGTCGAGGTGACAGCATCGGCGGACGAACGCGAAGCCAAGCTGTCTAACAACGTGGCAACGTTCGAGATCGATGTTGACTACGTGGCGTTGTCGCTGCGTGCTGGGTCCGCTCAGGCGCAGGGATTCATTCGCGGCGGAACGGCGAACATATTGATCGATTTCAGCGTCTCGAACGTTGGCGTTGCACCGAGCGGCGACTTCTTGGTCGCGGTCGCGTGTCCTGAGATACCGAACGCGACGTGTGTGGGCGAGACGCGCGTTGAATCACTGGCCCCGGGCGGTACCTTTTCGGGCGTGATCGATGCCGTGGTGCCACAGGGCATCACCGGTATCGTGCTCTTTGCCGGGGACCTCGAATACGGTTATCGATGGGGCGACTCCAACACGATCCCGATCACCGTGGACGTGCCGTTGCAACCGGACATCGACCCGGTGTTCGCGGCCGAGGCTGAGCTGGTGGGTTATTACTCCAACGGTGATGCCGCGATCAATGTGACCGCGTCGTTGCGAAACGATGGTGCGGAACCGATTCCGGGCGACTTCCCGTTGGCGATCACATGTTTCAAAGGCGCGGACATTGTTTCTCCCTGTAATGGATTCTTGACGCTTGAACTGACGGATGGCTACGGACCTGCAAGCGGATCTGTGATGTTGCGTTCGCCTCCCGGCGAGATCAAATTGGATGTTGACGGCGGCGAGATTATGGGCATCGACGCGATGATCGGGACGGAAATTGATATCAACGTTCCGGAACGAATTGTCGGCGTCGACCGCGATCTGTGGCGTTGCTTCTCGGAGACGAACCAGCGTGATGATTTCCCGCGCGGCAGCTGCAGCGGACGCAACGGCGACGTGGTCAGCAAATGGTCGCAAGATGAGCCGGTCACGATCTGGATCAACGGACTGTCGGCGTACTCCGAACAGTTCCAAGACACGCTGCAAGAACTGGCGCCGCCGTTGAACTTCACCTATCAGCTGGTGCCCGACGAGCGCAGGGCAGACATCGCAGCGTACGTCGGGATCTCCGACGAGGATGCCCGGTTGCTCGGTTTCAACAATTGCGACGGGTTCTGGGGTTGCACGAATATCGAGATTGATGAGACCGGCGAGGTGGTTTCAGGCGAGATCGTGATTTTCCAGGTCAACGATCTTGGCTTGCGGCAGCTAGGGGTGATCAACGAATCGATCGAATACGCGATGATGCATGGCATGATGCAGGTGATGGTGCCAATGGGCTACCGCGACGTGCCGGACAGCGTGATGAGCATCGATACCGGTCTGCGATTCCCGACGATGAGCGCGTCCGACCGCGAAATCGTGCGGATATTGACTAACCCGCTGGTCGAAACAGGCGACACGACTGCGGATATCGAAGGCTTGATCGTATTCTCCGACGAGGTCTTGGATGTTCAAGAACCCGCTCCTTTGACCAGTTTCGACATCATTGAGCGGGCCCGATTGAAGTTGCATGAAGAGAGATCGGCCCTGTTCAACATGCGCGGCGAATGGTCGGGCGGGACGTGCATCGACTCGTTCGGTCCGTCGCAGGTTACAGTCGCGGAGTTCAGCTCACACCGGGGTCTGAAGTACCGCCTGACGGATGCGTCCGAAAGGTTCTACGCGTTCTGGCGCTCCGAGAACGGGAGAGCTGAATATTGGGACGGCGGCACGAGGACTTGGCGACGTTTCTCCGTCGCGGACGAACAAGAACTGATCAGTGAGACGGCGTGGAGCCCGCAGTTCTCCGACCCGATGGTGTTGCTGGTTTCGATCCTGCAGTTCGGAGAAGAATTGTTGACCGAGGTTGATCGCGACGAAGACGGCATCGAATATCGAATCGAACGCTCTCGCGGTTACGTAGCGCCGGAATGGACGGACGAAGCGGTCGTGTCTGCGACGCTGAAGATCGACCCGGAAACGTACGAGATCGTCAACTTCTCGATGAATTGGCAGTTCGAAGTGCGCGGGTTGACTTGCGACGAGTACGACGTTGAAGCGAAGCTGATCGAATACGGCGCCAGCCTCGCCATACCGTCAGAGGTTCGTAGCGGATCACGCGTGGTCGAATAGAACCGACTGATCGTTCGCAAACCTCGGAATTAGCATGAACCGTATGCGGATACGGATCATCGCGTTGACGGTTGTGGCGCTGCTCATTTCATCCGGGCTAGGTTCATTCGGGATCGTCACAAGCGCATCCGCTCAGCAACCCCGCTCGGTCCTTCGCATCGCCAGCGTAGAGGTGAGCGAAGTTGGTCAGACCCAATCGACTGTCAAATACGAAGCGCTAGTCGAAATCGAAAACGCCGGCGAAGCCGAATTTCACGAAAGCGCAAGGGTTGACTATCGAGTCGATTACGGCGAATTGAGTCTCGTATACGTCGTGCACCAACTCGAGGCCGACGATGTCGCCCGATTCAAGTTCAGATTCGAGGTTGAACCCGGCGAAAGACAACTGGACATACTACTCGGAGACGAGACGCATACGACCGATATCCGCGTAACCGCATCTGATCTGGATTTGACGGTGACTGGACAGCGAGTGAAGCGCGGTGGCATCGTCGAAATCGACTATAACCTCGCCAACAGCGGCGATCGAGACGCCGAGGCGGTTGGTTTGCAAGGCCGATGGGAGAACCTAGACGATGGGAACACCGGCGATGTCGATTTTGGCACGCTGTCCGACACGCTCGCCAGTGGTGACAGCGAGGTCGGCTACGCCCAGTTCAACGTCGCTCCGGGATCGTACCGCTTCCACCTCATGGTCAACACCCCAACGGTGGAATCTGGCTTCGAGAACAACGCAGAAACGATCGAGTACGAAGTAGATTTCGTCGATCTCAAACTGGAGTTGTCGTCGACGGAGGCGATCCGGTGGCACACCGAAGGCCGAGGACTGATCAAGGTCTCGGTCGCGGTCACCAATCAAGGCGTCAACGATAGCGGCGTCGTAACGGTCGGCATCGCGTGCTCAGACGAGGCATGTTCGGCGAGCAAGTTGATGAATTCGATAGCGACCGGCGAAACCGGCACTCGCGAGTTCGAGGCTTGGTTGCCCGTCGGCGAAATTACCGCAACGCTCTACGTCGGCGAAAATGAACACGGTTTTCGATGGGGCGCAGAGAACGTTATTGAGGCCACGATACGAGTGCCTGACCCGCCGCCGCTGGAATGGTCGTTGTCAACAGTCTCCGATGCGCAAGACTTCCGATACTGGAGCGACGGGTCGGCCAACGCAGTCTTCGAAACGACGATGGTGAACACCGGAAGCGACCTCGTTGCGGGCGATGTGCTCATATCGGTGGAGTGCACACAATCTGACGAGGTTTTGGAGGACTGCGGCGGCGATTACACGGTCGAGCTGGATCCCTCAGAACACCCTAACGCGACGCGGCACACAGTCAAGATTCCTCAAGGTAGAACCGCGCTGACCTTCTCATACGGCCGCGAACCTCCCGTCACGACGACGGCGAGAGTGCCAGAGCGAATATTGGGAGTTGACCGCGACATTTGGGAATGCTTTGCAGATACTTCCAACCTACGCAAAGACGCACCGGACGACGTCGGAGTAGGATGCGCTGGTTGGCGAAAGGACTACATCTTAAAGTGGCCCGTCGGTGAACCAGTCAAGGTATGGAAGTCAGGCGACGACGAGTACAAGGAGATATTCGACCAAGTCCTCGAAGATATCCGCCCCGTCCTTAACCTGGAGTTTGAGACGGCTGCCACAAAGTCGAGATCTGACTTAGTCGTTTATCTCGGATTGCCACGCGAGGAGACGCGTCTTGACGGGCTCCGGTGCAACCGCGCCGCGGGTTGCGCACAGTTCGACATCGCGTCGGACGGTTCGATCACCGGCGCGATGATGGTGGTGTGGCCACCGACGGTGACCAGTGACAAAATCGCACGTGACCACATGGTTTACAGCATCGCGCTTCACGAACTCGTACACCTGCTTGCCGGCATGTTGCACCGTCATCACGACCGGACCAGCGTCATGAGCTACGACTCGCTCGACTACCTGACGCTCGGCGAACAAGACGAAGCCTTGCTGCGCATCGCGTCGCATCCGCTTGTCGCACCCGGGATGCGCTTCGGCGAGATACGGGAACTGGTTGTTTTCACCGACGAGTTGGTCGATCCTCCCGTTCCCGAAGACGCGACGTTGAAGGGCGTGCTGCGCAAGGTCCATGCGAACCTGATGGATGCCGAATCCGTAAAGTTCGAGATTTCTGGCGGCTGGCCCGGTTGCGGCCGCACATTCGGTTCGAGCCAGTATTCAATCGGTGGACTGCGCCCTAGGGCTTCGCTCTGGGTCCATATGAGCAACGATATCTTCGATCTTTTCATCATCAGAGCAACATCGCCCGTCCAGCAGATCGAGTTTTGGCTAAAGGCGAGAGGTACCTGGGTTCAAGTCTCCACCCCCACCGCGCAACGCATCTTGGGCTTCAGAGATTCGTTCTCCAACCCGCTAAGCATGTTGGCCAGCATCAACATTTACGACGATGGCACGGGGTTAAACGTAGCGTCGGAGGATGGGAGTCGCACGACATTGCAGGTATCACTTGGCGGGGCCGACGTCCGAACCCCTTGGAGCACTAGCAAGCAACTGGACGTCGAGTTGGAGATCGACACGGAAAGTTACGAGATCTCTAGTTACAAACTGGATTGGAGTTTCGAACCGACCGAGGAGGGCGTCTGCGACTCCTATCAAGTTGAAGCAATCGGCAGCGAATATGGCGGAGAGTTTGAAATCCCCGCCGCCATCCGCCGTCAATCCGCGCTCGTGGATTGACGTAATCTACGAGCGACGAGTGTTCTGGAGCCTTACTGCGCCGCCGCCGGAACTACGAAATTAGCGCCGCCCACTGAGTGTCGAGATGCGACTCGATGAAGTCGCGGTCGAGTTCGTATCCGAGCCCGGGTTTTTCTGCCAAGTGGAGGTGTCCGTCCCGGATGTCTAGCGGTTCCGTCAAACAGGCGTTGTACGCAGGGACGGAGTGGTGACTCATCTCTAAACGGTAGATGTTAGGCACGTTCATCAGGACGTGAGCACCCGAGATGACGTTGAAAGAGCCTGATGCGTCGTGCGGCGAAATAGGGATGTAGAACGTCTCGGCGAGATGCGCGATCTTCTTCATCTCGGAGATGCCGCCCGTCCAACAGATGTCCGGCATGATGTAGTTGACCAACCCTTCGGTCAGGTACGGCAGGAAATCCCAGCGAGTGAACTTGCGTTCGCCGATGCAGAGGTTGATGTCGGTGTTGCGACGAAGCTGGCGGTGCGCCTCCAAGCTCTCCGGTTGCAACGGCTCCTCGAACCACGTCAGGTTGTACGGCATCATGCGGTTGCAGAGATCGGTAGCAGTCGAGACATCGAAGTTGCCGTGCGCGTCGATCATCAACTCAATATCCGGACCGAGACTTTCACGTAACGCAGCCATCAAGTCTTCAGCATGAGCTGCCCCGGCGGCAGAGATCTTGCCGTCGATGTAGCGACGGTGCTTGGCCCCCATCTCGGGTGAGAACGGGTCGAGCTTCAACGCTTGGTATCCGAGCGCCACTTGCGCTTTGGCGTCAGCGACGCAGGCGTCGATGTCGTCGGCTGGTCCGCAGTGGGAGTAGAGCGGGACCGAATCTCGCATCGGGCCACCGAGCAGGTCGTAGACGGGTCTGCCGAGGGCTTTGCCTTTGATGTCCCACAACGCCATGTCGACGCCGCTGGCGAGCGTTGTGGCGAAGCCTCGGGAGCCGAGCGTTCCGAAGCGACGGTATATCTGGTGCCAGATGCGGTCGATGTGGTTCGGGTCTTGACCGATCAAGCCGTCGGAGAAATCTTGGCCTACGAGGTCGTGTTTCAGCAGGGCATAGGTCTGTGCGATGACGATGGCACCGCCGCCGCCCACGTTGGTCGATTCGCCGTAACCAGTGATGCCTTCGTCGGTGTCGATCTCGACGAACATCCAAGGTCGTGCTTCTTGGGCTCGGACGACGTACGCGCGGAGGTCGGTGATTTTCATTTTGGAACCCTCGTGGGTGATAGTGGACGGATTGCCGTTTGTTTCGAATGAGTCGACGGGTTCATGTTACACATTGTGTCGGGTTGGTGAAGAAGTAGAAAAGCGAACAGATGTTATATTGAGAAAGGTATTGGATGGCGATACAAGGATTTCGCAACCGAAGGAGCGCGCGGTTTTTTGAAGGAGGTTTCGTACCAGATTTCCAAGGATTCGAACGTCAAGCTCGTTACCGATTAATGTTGTTGGACGAGGCAAATGGCCTAACTGCGTTGGCCGAGTATCCAGGCAATCGGCTTGAACGTTTGCGCGGCGACCGTGCGGGGCAGTATTCGATCCGGATTAATCGCCAGTGGCGGATATGTTTTTATTGGGGCGATGAGGGACCCTACGATGTCGAAATCGTAGACTACCACTGAGAGTTCGAGGGCGAGTACGGCAATGAAACCGAAAAACGGCATGCCGCCGGTTCATCCCGGCGAGATATTGAACGAAGATCTGGAGGACATGGGACTCATCCCTGAGACATTTGCGGAAAAACTCGGAATTCCTTTAGAGCACATGAAAGCCATCTTGGCTGGCGAGTTCGATGTCGATGCCGAATTTGCGTTGCGGTTGGAACGCTACTTTGGTTCCGGGGCTCGCATGTGGATGAATTTGCAGACCGCCTATTCGTTGAAGGTGGCCGAAAGAGATTTGGGGCAAAAGATTGTCAATGAGGTCGCTCCTCGGGTGGATGAAGAAGCGCGTGCGGATGTGATTGAAGCGGCTTGATGTTCCGAGTGTGATCATCGTAAGGCAATGCTGTGTCCAGCACCGCGTCGCGGTGTTAAACTGCGAACGCATGGATTGAGATGCGTCGTCGATGGCGATGCGACATGTAACGCAATAGAGGACAACCGCACGTCATGCGATTCTGCTACGCCCACCGACGATTCACGCTATACCCACAGTCTGTCGACACGTGGGATGTGCACCCGGACAACTACACACCAGAATTTTTGGACCGCACACGCGACACCGGCTTCGACGCCATTGAGTGCGGCTTCGAGGTCCTGGACAAGCTGGGCGACGCCAAGTCGATAGCCGAGTTCGGCGAACGAGTCCGGTCGCACGGTCTCAAGGTCGGTGCCATCCGTTCTGGTGGCACGCTGACGGAGGCGAGGCACGGTCCGCAGAATCGCGAAAAGCTGATGCGCGCCGTCGAGTACGCCGAGCATGTCGGCGCGGAAGTGGTCAATGGTGCGTTGAGTGCACCCGCGCGATACCCCGGACACCCGCCCGGATCGATTCCCGGCAGCGTCAGCGGTTGGCCCAAGTCACAAGACGCCAGCAGAGACTCGGAAATGTGGGTCTTCGACGCTGTCGCTTCGGCGTTCCAAGAGGTGTGCGATGCGACAGACGATGTGGATGTAACCATCGAAGTTCACCAGAACTCACCAGTTGACAACTCTTGGTCGGCGGTGATGATCAACGACATGATCGACCGAGAGAACTTCGGCATAAACCCCGACATCGGCAACATCGTCTGGACCTACGATGTGCCTGAGGAGGACTACGACGCGGCGATTGATGCACTGGCGCCGATCTCGAAGTATTGGCACAGCAAGAACCTGCACCGCGTCTACCATCCCGAAAACCAGCGAACCGTTTTCATCCGCGTCCCGTTGCAGGACGGTGAGGTCGATTACCGGTATGCGATATCGGCGATGGCGAACGCGGGTTACAGCGGATACATGGCAATCGAGGGTACGCAGAACGGCGATCAGTGGCACAAGGATGGTATTTCGCTCGACTACGCGAAATCGATCTGGGCCGAGTTCGAGGACTGACCTGCGGGATAGTTGAGCAAATATGAGAGAAACTGACAGCCAAGACGCCGAATCGTCTGCGATCGACGACGATTTAGACGATGAAGAGGAGGACGTCTTCTTCAGAAACGTCTCCGAGGATCTGGACGATGAGGAGCGGACGTCGTACGCGATCCTTCTGATCTTGGCTGTCGGTGGATTTGCCGTCGGTGCGCTGCTGCTGCAGATTACGTTGACGGCGGCGGTGGTTTTGAAGGAATACTCGGGGGATTGGGCGTGGGTTCTCGCACCAGCGCCGATGCTGCTGTTCGGATTGGCGTCGCTTTGGCAGTACGATTCCAATTGGTTGCAGCGTTTGGGCGCCACGGCGTTGGGATTCGCACTGGCGCAGTACATCATGATCGCGATCGGGTTTGCGACGTTGGAGATATGAGAGCCTAACTAGGTTCGAATGCGGTCACGCTCTCGGATGCGCAGCGTCATACTCTCGTCTGACGTGTTCTGAAGTTAGGTGCGTGTAGATCTGGGTGGTGGCGATGTTTTCGTGGCCGAGAAGCTCTTGGACGTGGCGTAACGACGCGCCGCCGTTGAGCAAATGCGAGGCAAAGCTGTGCCGAAGCATGTGTGGCGTGATCTTGCGTGTGATGCCGGCATCGAATGCGATCTGCTTTAGTCGCAGCCACAACCCTTGACGAGTGATGCGCGTTCCGCGCGCGTTCAGAAACATCGCATCGGGGTCTTGATATCTGCCCAACTTTGGGCGACCCAGCGCGTAGTAATCGGCCAGAGCCTCCATCGCCGCGTCGTAGATGGGAACGATGCGCTCCTTCGAGCCTTTGCCAAAAACGCGGATGGTGAAGTTGTCGAAGTTCACGTGGTCAACGTCTAGCGATGTTACTTCCGACACTCGCAGGCCGCCGGCGTAGAGCAGTTCCACAACGGCACGGTCCCGCAGCTCTGCAGGAGTCGATGCCTTTGTCACCTCGTCGAGAAGGCCTGCAACCTCGTCGATGGTCAGCGCTTTGGGAAGCGGCTTGCCGCCCCGGGGTGCCTTCAATCGCCGAGTAGGAAGATCACTGGTGACTCCTTCTTCGCGCAAGAAGCGCATGAACGATCGCAACGATGCAATCTTGCGAGAACGAGTGGCATTGGCGTAACCGCGTTCATCCAGATGCTGCACGAACTCGGCGACTTTAACCTCGTCGAACTGGTCCCAATCGACGTCTTCAGGATCGGAATGACCCGCTTCTTCGATGAACGTCGTCAAGCCCGAGAGGTCGTTGCGGTATGCGCCGATGGTGTTTTCAGAAAGGCCACGCTCACCCGCAAGATGTTCCAAAAACGCTGTGATGTTGCGGTCCATACGTGGAATCGTAGAAAAACGGGGGCGCGCAAAAGGATGTTGAACGTGCATCTCTTGAATACATTGGGCGGCTATATTGACGGATGCGACCTATTCGCGGCTTCGGGTATTGAGCATGGCGCGATAGAATCGATTCAATCTCGCCAACTGCTACAGCGGAGAACTGATACTAGGTGTTCGAAGCGATCAACATACCGTTCGACCCGTACATATTCGGCGGCACGTCCACCGCCTTTTCATGGCACGGGTTCCTCACCTTCATCGCGGTCGGCACCGCGATCTGGATGGCTGGCAGGGCAGCACTCAGGGGTAAGCTCGACCAGGAACAGATCTATAACACCGCGCTATGGGGCGTGCTCGGCGGAATCTTCGGAGCGCGCATCGTCCACGTTTTGGACAATTGGCACATATACGGCGATGATCCATTGTCGATCTTCGCGGTCTGGAACGGCGGTATCGGACTCTGGGGCGGCATACTGGGCGGCTGGATCGCGGGTTCGCTCTACGCATACTTCGCCAAAGCGCCAATCGGCAGGTTCATGGACATCGCCGCCGCGCCGTTGCTCGTTGGACAAACCATCGGCCGTATCGGCGACATCATCAACGGCGAGCACTGGTCCCGTCCGCTCGACCTGTTCTGGGGCTGGTACTTCACCGACATCGACAGCCCGGCTCGCTCGGTCATCGACCATTTTTCCGAAATATTCGGAACCGACGTCGACAGACCTGTGCATCCCGCCGTCGTGTACGAGATGATCACCAACATCATTATCCTAGGCGTCATATTCTTGCTGCGCGGTCGCGTCAGACCGGTCGGCAGTATCTTCATGATCTACCTTGCTCTTTACGCCACCGCCCGTTTTGGCATCCAATTCATCAGACTTGACGACGTCAAGTTCTGGGGCCTCCAAGAGGCGCACCTCATCGCGATCATCGTGTGGCTCGTGACGATCCCGTGGATCATCTGGAAAGTCCGACTCATCGACCGCATCCGACGCCCACGAGGCGGCAATCGCGTAAGCACGTCAACGGCCGACCGCGCCAGTGCCGGCCGCGCCCGCCGACAACGGCAGCGGGAGCTGGCGAGGTAAAGCGCGAAACGGATCCTGATCCTCGAACGTTCTGCGGCGCGAAATTCGAAATTGCTGATCCGGATATCTTCGTGGGGCGCTTTCCGTCACGGTAGGTGAGGAAAGTGCGCGAATGGGCGGTTGAGCGCAACCAAGAAATCTTGGCGGCGTGGGAGCGAGCCGTTAGAAACCGAACATCCGGTAAAGTCGCGCCATTGAATCGCTGAATATCAACCGGTGCTCGCCGCAATATCGTGCATCCGAAGCTCCCTCCGCCGGTTGCCTCGGTAGTAGTCGGTCTTTAGGCTCACAACGACATCTACCGCGCGAGTTGGAGGCAAGCTGTCCGCCATGCCGAAGCCAACGGCACGGAACGATCTGCCCGTGTCGTCCCGTAGCACCAGCCGAACATGATCTTGGGTGCGCCCCATGTAGTTGATGTCCGCGCTGACCGCGTTCCGTACCAGGAAGAGCGGTTCGCGGTTACCGTTGCCGAAAGGCGACATCAAATCAACGAAGTCCCAGAGCGAATGGCCGAGTTGGTGCAGATCAAGTTCGATGTCGACCGTTCGTATGACTCGTTCGTCGACCTCCGCGCTGAGTTCCGACCATGACATCTGGGTTTCTAGGTGTGCCGCAATCTCAGGGATGAGTCCGGCATCCGCTGCGAATCCGGCCGCCGCGGCGTGCCCACCGAAACGATCCAGCTTGTTCGAGACCGCCTCCAATGCACGGTGTATATCGAAACCCGGAACGCTCCGCGCGCTCGCCCGCGCGGCGCCATCGATCACTTGATACGCAAACGCCGGAGACGCGGAGTATTCCGATGCATGACCCGCAAGCGGACCCAGAACGCCCATCGGAAACGTCGGGTCAACTTCGATCGCCATCACGTTCCGACCGGCGCTCACCATCTCATCGATCTGAGGTTGCGCCACCCGCCACGCTTTATCGGCGATGCTCCGACGCTTCTGGTTCGCATCGTCAAGATAGTTGGCAAGCTGCATCGCTTGATAGATGTCAGTCGAGATAAGAAGCCGTAAGCTCGGATCGGCAGAATCGATGCGACCGGGCGCGTTCAACCGCGGTGCTAACTGAAAAGTGACGAACTCCGCATCGTACGGTCCGTTGTGACGGATCTTGCCGTTGATCAAACGCGTGAGTTCGATGAGTCCAGGCGGAGCCGCGTTGTCGAGTTGCTTGAGACCTTGTCGTACGATGATGCGGTTGTCGCCGTGTAGATCGGTCTGGTCAGCCAATGTGCCAACCGCCGCAAGCGGCAGCAGCTCGGGTGCAGGATCGTGACCCGCTTCTGTAAGCAGGGCCATCGCCAACTTGAACGCCGTCGCCGCACCGCAGTAGTCGGTCAGTTCAATGTCTTCCGACAGGTGACGATTCACGATCGCCGCGGCGTTCGGCAACTCTTCGCCTTGCGGGATGTGGTGGTCAGTTATCACGACGCGCATGCCGAGCATCTTGGCGTAGTCGACCTCTTTGAACGCGGTGATTCCGGTGTCGACGGTGATGACGACGCTGACGCCTTTTTCCTTGAACGACTCCAAGGCCTCAAGCGAAATGCCATGCCCTTCGATCTCGCGGTGAGGCAGGTGATGCATAGGTTCGACGCCGAGTTTGCGGAGCGTTAGCACGATGATCGCGGTCGCCGTAATCCCATCGGCATCGAAATCGCCGAGGATGCCGATACCTTCGCCATCGCGCACCGCGCCGAGAATCACATCTACCGCTTGCGAAATACCCGGCAAGACGCTCGGCGGATCCATCGCGTCGAGGCCATCGTTCAGGAACGACTGCGCGTCCGAGTCGGTGCGAACACCGCGGTTGTAAAGCAGCGAAGATGCGATCGCAAGCGAACCTGCCGGCGCCTGATTGCTCAGCGAGAGATGGAAGCCGTCAGGTGGCGGTTTCGCGACGCGCCAGCGCGAGGAAATTGGTTGAAGCGATGCGGGCGTTTCGACGACGCGTTGCGAATTGAAGGACGCGGCTCGTTGCCGCCCCATCAATTCTCGAATTCCTTGAACAACACCGAGGCGTTGTGCCCGCCGAAACCGAGCGAGTTCGACATCGCAACCGGCACGCGCCCTCGCTTCGCCAAATTCGGAACGTAGTCTAGGTCGCAGTCAGGGTCTGGGTTCTCAAGATTTATGGTCGGCGGTACTACCGATTCGGTGATTGCGAGAACCGCGAACGCGGCTTCGATGCCGCCGGCCGCACCCAACAGGTGACCCGTCATCGACTTCGTGCTACTGATGCAGACTTTGTGCGCGTGATCGCCCAAAGCCTTTTTCATCGCAATCGTCTCGAACTTGTCGTTCAAAGGTGTCGACGTTCCGTGCGCATTTATGTATGCAACCTCTTCCGGCTCGATCGCCGCCTGCTCCATCGCGATCTTCATCGCTTCCGCCGCACCTTCACCCTCGGGATGTGGCTGAGTGACGTGGTGAGCATCGCTCGTCGCGCCGTATCCGACGAGTTCGCAAAGTACATCTGCGCCGCGCTTCTCGGCGTGTTCCAACGATTCGATGACAATTACCCCCGCTCCTTCACCGAGGACAAAGCCGTCGCGCTCAGCATCGAACGGTCGCGACGCCCCTTGCGGGTCTTCGTTGCGAGTGGAGAGCGCTTTGCAGGCGTTGAAACCTGACACTCCGATCGGGCATATGGCGGCTTCCGAACCGCCCGCAATCGCGACATCCACGACGCCGCGCCGGATCATCTCCGCCGCTTCGCCAATCGAATCCGTCCCGGTTGCGCAAGCAGAAACCACGGAGAAGTTGGGTCCCTTGGCGCCAATCGTCATCGACACTTGGCCGCTAGCCATGTCTCCCAACATCATCGGTATGAGAAACGGGTTGACGCGGCGAGGACCTTTTTCGTTGAGGACTTCGAGCTGTTCGGAGATCGTGATGATCCCACCAACGCCACTGCCGATGAGGACGGCTACGCGATTAGAATCCTCGTCTTCCATCTCGATGTCCGCGTGATCGAGCGCCTCCAAGCTGGCCACGCACGCGAACTGAGCGAAACGGTCCATGCGCTTGGCCTGACGTCTGCCGAGCACTCCCGCCGCATCGAAGTCTCTTACTTCGCCGGCGATCCGGGACTCGAAACCTTCAGGGTCGAACGCGCCGATGTAGTCGATACCCGATTCCCCGTTGACGAGGTTCTTCCAAGTCGTTGCGCGGTCGGTGCCCAAGGGCGTAACCAACCCTATCCCAGTGACCACTACCCGGTCGTTCATGCTTTTCGTCTTCCCGTCGATGTTGGAACGTTGCAAATATGCTGAAAGAAGTATATATCCGTGGCATCTTCCCCCTACTTCAACGCATGATGCACATTAGCCCCTGGCGCCGCCGATATGTCATTCCGAGCGCAGCGAGGAATCTAAGCGCTTCGCACCGGGGCTGCCATGTCAGATCCTTCTCTTCGTTGCGCTCCGTTCAGAATGACATGACTTGGGGAAGCCTGTCGGATTGTGGGATCCGCTCGAATGTCAACACAACCTAATTTGCATCATCTGTCTTCAGAGTGGGTTAGTACCATGTACCATCCATCCTTCCTATCATTCAAAATCATTCTCATCTTGGTTCAAAATCCTCGTCATGAATCGGCGCCCGTCGCAATTCGTAGAATCGTATGGAGTATGGCCACGGTTGAAATTGAGACGCACGGTTGCAAGCTGAACACCGCCGATTCGCAGCAGATGGCGGCGGAGTTCCTGCGCGCCGGATTCGAGGTCCGAAGCCGGGACAACGGAAGTCCGCCCGACGTCTTCATTCTCAACTCGTGCACCGTCACACACGTCGCCGACAAGAAGGCCCGACAAGCGATATCCGCCGCCAAACGGCGTTATCCGAATGCATTGACAGTGATGACCGGGTGCTATCCGGAACGAGCCGCTGACGAGACGGCGAGCCTACACAGCGTCGATCTGGTACTTGGAAACCGAGCAAAACCGCAACTTGTCGAGACGATCGCTGACCGGTTGAAGATCGATCTCACGCCGTGCGCAGACGGGCGGGACGTCATTCCCAGCGAGGCGCTGTTGGGAAGAACGCGCGCATCTGTGAAGATCCAAGAAGGTTGTGATCAGGTGTGCGCCTACTGCATCGTACCCAAGGTGAGAGGACGCGAGAGAAGCGTTCCGATCGACGAGATCGTGAACCGCGTCTTGCAGCTAGAACGTGCCGGTTGCCGCGAAGTCGTGTTCACTGGCACACAGTTAGGACACTACGGGTTCGATCTCGACTCCGGCGTCGATCTTATGTACATGCTGACGGAGGTCTTGGCGAGAACCGAAATCCCGCGCATCCGAGTCTCGTCGGTGCAACCACCAGAGATCGACGACAGCTTGTTGGACGTGTGGTCCAACGAGGGCGAGGTGCGCTTGTGTCCGCATTTCCACATGCCGCTGCAAAGCGGCAGCGACAACATACTGCGGCAGATGCGGCGGACCTACACCTCCGACGAATTCCTCCAGAAGGTCGACCTGGTCAGAAGCCGACTCCCAGGGTGCGGCGTAACCACCGATGTCATCGCCGGTTTCCCGGGCGAGACGGACGAGGATCACGAAGCATCGGCGTCTGCGATGCGAACCGCCGACTTCTCAGACGCCCACATCTTCCCTTACTCTTCGAGACCCGGAACCAGCGCATATCACTTCGACGACCACCTAGAACCGTCGATAAAGTCGGAGCGAGCCAAAGAGCTCCGCTCAATCGCCGCCGCGAGTTCCGCTGAATTCAAAACCTCGATGCTAGGCCAAGTCCGACCCGTCCTATGGGAAGGGCACCGCGGCAAATCGGGCCTCACCGACAACTACATCAAGGTTCGGATGGATGATTATGAGGTGAAACGCGGAGACGACGGATTGATTGAAGATGTGGTGTTGCGGAGCGTTGAGGGCGATGGGATGGTGTTGGTTGGGGTAGTGAACTGAGCGGTTTTCGGTTATCGCAGGTCCTGTCACTCGACGCTGACTACCCTTATCGGACCACCCGGCCGCATATCTAGACAGATATCAAAACCGAGAAATGTCACCATGTCTATGAGCGGCATCAGCGCATCTTCGACGTTGAGGACCACCGCGTCTTCTTCCATTTCCGCGATGCTTCCCTTTCCGCGATGCGAAGCTTGGAAGAGCACGTTCGCACAGATTTCATCTGACCGGTAGCCAACGAGATGAATCTCGGTGGTGTCGCTTCAATTCGCAACGCCTCAAACATCTCGTGAGGCAAGGCGATGTCACCGTTGAACCCGGTGTCGAGTTTCGCCTCGAAACCGAGAAAATCGCTGCTCGCCTGCTGGATCTCCAAGGTGACGATCGGTTGGAGATTCAGATTGACCTCACCTACTATCACCGCTGAGGCTCTCGGGCGGTGTGCCTTCGTCTCGCAGCACCGAAGCGGGGATGTAGTAGACGTAGTCTTCGGGGACGATGTGTTCGATGTGGACTACGGCGTCGGGCCGTCGTTGAAGCAATCGCTGGCCAGTTAAGTGGCGGGGTTCATACCTAGTTTGGACTTCGTAGTCGCCGCTGCGGCCGTGGATGAGGACGGCGCTTCCGTAATGGTCTTTGAGGAGTTGGTCGCGGAGCTCGTTTTCGAAGAGCCGACGGGCGCGGTTGATCAACCTGGTCCGTTCAGATTTTTCGGAAGGTGTCGTATGTGAGGCGGACATCGGAGTATGTTGATCGGTACCGCGCGAACTATTATGCTACAAGTGTACATTAATGTCGTGTATTGGCAAATAATCTCTGATCCCCCAAACAAAACAGGCCCCGAACTTTGTCCGGGGCCTGATTCTGTCAGGGTGTCTCTAGCGACTACTGCAGCAGCGGGTCCAACTGCGACAAAATGTCGCATTCTTGGCCAACGAAGTTGCCGGTGCGGTCGCGGTCAATGTAGACGGCTCGGCGGAGAGGGTCCATCGGGAAGAAGATGCACTGGCGTTCTTGCTCGGCCTTTTCGAGGAGACGAGTTTTTTCGTTGTAGGCTTCGCGTTGCGCCATGCTGAAGCCGAACTGAACGCTCGGGTCGATGTGGAAGGGGGTTGGGAAGAGAAGCGGCGAGACCATCAATTTCTCTGATCCGCACGAGATTATGACTGTCGAATTCGCGGGTGTCACGCCGCCGGAGCGCTCCATCTTGATGCCGGGTCCGACATCCACTTCCTCATCGTCGACGAGCGTCACGTCTGCTCCCAGTCTTTCGAGCATTTTGAGGTCCGCTCGCACGTCGCGATAAGCAGCGGCGTCGAAAGGGTGGTTGCTCATTGCGGTGTCCCACTCTTCGCGGGGGATGATGAACTCCGCGTTGGGACAGATCGGCTCGGCGTCGCCACGGTTGTTGTAAGTGATCAAGTTGCCGGCGTGGAGGAAGTGCAGACTCGGAAGAATTACTCGCGTGACCAATTTCGGTTGGAGCGTCCGCATCAGCTGGTTGGATTTCGCACCCAGAACCTCTCGGGTGAAGATGGGGTCGCGCATTCCGATACCGGTGCCGATAAGGCTGATGTCGTATTCGCCGTCTTCCATGCCCGGGACGTTGATCTGGACGGCGTAGTTGGCCATCGTGACGCGGTTCTGACGGTCGGTCGGACTCTTCCCGTCGTTCAGGTTGAAGTTGCGCCAAATCGCTTTTTCAACGTTGTAGGCGTAGGTTACGTCGAGTTTGATGTTGCTAGTGTCAATCGGTTTGATCTGTACTCGGGGCATGGTGTTCTCCCAACTGTTAATTGAAGGGCCTGTATCGAGGTAAGCGATACCAATCACTGACGACGGAAGGGACGCGGAGTCGGAGGGGCGAATAATGCGCGCCTTGCGTCGGAATTCCGAGGGCTAGTTAAGAGGTGAGATGCGGCTTTCGGCCGGATGGCTAGAGCCGGATCGGACCTAGTTGCCAAGCCCTCAAGCGACTTCGCGGGTGAAGACGGGCTCCATGGGGTGAGTCCCCGTGTTGATGACCGTCATCGTGTTTCGTCCCCCGGCGATCTCGGGAAGAGTTATAAGAAGGACGGATTTAGCGAGTTGGATACGATGCTGAGTTGCTGCGTTTTCGCTGCTCACGTATTCACTCGCCTGCCGGAATGTGTCACCTTGCCTAAGCATCGGATGCCTCCTATTCGGACTAACGGTGAGAGGTAGTCTCAATGTGTTCGGCTGTCTTGAGGCTGATTCCACCGCTTGGTGACTTTAGTCTAGACCGATGCATGGACTACGTCAATAGAAAGACAAGATTAAGATTGAATTAGTTATAAAATGCGTCAATATCCTGATACGCAGTTTAAACAAGTTCAAAACCCATGTCTTCAACACCCAAACCCGAGCATGACTGTAGTTGTGCACGCGAAACGATGTGGGAAACAGACTTAAGCGGCTAAACGGACGATTCGCTAGAATCAAGGCACATTCCCGAATTTCGGGGATTCAGAGGAGATTCGATAGAAATGGCACTGCGATTGCAAGCGATGCTAGGCGACATTGCGCAAATCGCGTCAGATGCCGCGATTGTCAACCTTTTTGAAGGCGTCACCAAGCCGGGAGGCGCGACCGGAGCGGTGGATCGGGCGCTCGGCGGCCTCATCAGCGAGTTGATCGCCGACGGCGAAATCACCGGCAAGCGCGGCAGCAACATCCTTATACATACGCCGACCGACCGCTACGACGGATTCGCTCCGAAACGGGTCTTGGTAATGGGTCTGGGCAAGAGCAACGGATTTGCCATCGACGATGTACGCGAAGTGTCGGCCGCCGCAGTGCAGCGCCTGAGCGGCATCGCCGAAACAGCGACCACGATAATCCACGGAGCCGGCGTCGGCGGGTTGGACACCCAAGAATCCGCACGGGCGATCGCCGAAGGGGCGGTGGTCGGATCCTATTCTTTCGATAAATACAAAACAAGTTCAAAAACTTCAGAGCAACGACTCGAGACTCTCAACGTCGTCGAGTTCGATGACGCAAAAATCCCTGACGTGAGGTCGGGCGTTGGTTTGGGAGTGAGTGCAGGCGAGGCGCAGAATTTCTCTCGAGACTTGGTCAATGAGCCGGCGAACGTGTTGTCGCCAGCGGCGATGGCCGATTATGCGCGAGGAGTGGCCGACGAGTTCGGATTGTCAATTCAGATATTGGGGATGGACGAATGCTTGGCGATGGGTATGAACGCGTTTGGCGGCGTGGCGCAAGGGTCGCAGCGTCCTGCGCAGTTTGTGCATCTGAGTTACGAAGGCGATCCGGCGAACGCGACCAACAACGTTTGGCTCGTAGGCAAGAGCATCACGTTCGACTCAGGCGGATTGTCGCTGAAGCCGTCACGGGGCATGGTTACGATGAAGGGCGACATGGGAGGCGGCGCTGCGGTTCTGGGCGCGATGAAGATCATTGGCCGACTCCAACCGCGGATAAACGTCCATGCGGTGCTGCCGATCACGGAGAACATGCCGGGCGGTGGCGCTCAGCGACCGGGCGATGTGGTTCAGGCGATGAACGGCAAGTACATAGAGATAGACAACACCGACGCCGAGGGGCGTCTGACATTGGCCGACGGGTTGGGTTACGCGCGGGCGAACGGCGCGGCGCGGATCATCGACATCGCCACTTTGACTGGTGCAGCGCGTGTGGCGCTGGGAACGGGGAACGCGGCGGTGTTCGGTAACGATGACGGCTTGATGAAGTCGGTGATGGATGCGGCCGAGGCGTCGGGCGACGGGATGTGGCGCTTGCCGTTGGATGCGACGTCGAAGCGATTGAACCGTTCGAGCATCGCCGACGTAAAGAATAGTGGAGGCGCGCCCGCGGGGTCGATAACGGCGGCGCACTTCATATCGGAATTTGCGGAGGACACGCCGTGGGTCCACATCGACATCGCGGCCGTTTCGATGGTCACCGGGAGCGTTGGGATGTTCAAGACGGCCGGAGCGACCGGTGCACCGACTCGGACGTTGGCGAATCTGGTCGTTACACTAGCTAGTTAAGTTGAAAAAGTTGCGCCTAAGCTCGATCCTCGGCACGCTACTCGTTTCGTTGCTGGTACTCGGCGCGTACGCGTGCGGAAACGTCGACGATGGCGATCTTGTCACGAAACCGGAGGTTCGGGCCAAAAAAGTCGCATCGACAGATTTCGCGGTTGTCACTCCGACAGCGGTCGAACTGCCGCAGGGTTGGTGGAACCCGATCGATAAGAAGGCTCTGGAAGAGATCGAGTATTCGTTGATCGGCATCAGGATGTGGGGCAACTGCGCTTGGTATGCGGACGACCCGTCGCCGAACACAGAGGCGGCACTCAGATCCTCGCTCGCCGAGGTGATCAATTCGCCGATAGCCGATTCGATTGGTGTGATTGAGGGAGCCGATCTGGCAGCGGTGTGTGAGGGTTCGGCCTCGGTGTCGGAATTTCCGTTAAAGGCTCCCGATGGTAGGCGAGCAGCCATGGCGTCTGACTTGATGGTCGACCTCTTGGAATCCTGCGTAACGTTCTACGCGAGTCCCGATGCACCGTTGGCGTATCGAATCGCTACGAATTTCATGGACATGCTGTGGATGTTGGAGTTGGATAGCCCGAGATGGCCGCGCCGCGACTTCTGGGGAGTCCGCGAGTGGTGCGACAACATCGTCGAAGGCGCGGTTGCGAGTTAGGGGCGGCTCTCGCAGATGAGCCGATGAACTTCTGCCGATTGGTATCAGCCCCAGAACCTGGCGGCGGCAAAGACGACGGCGGTCTGTCCCAGAATGATCGGTACGAGCCACTTTAGGAGGTCGAACTTGACGTTGGCAATCTCGGTTCTTACGATCGCCAAGTCTTCTTTGGTCGCGAGGTGATTGATCTGGGTTTCGATTACCGCTACGCGTTTGTCGATCTGTTCCAACGTCGTCATCGAGTGTCCCTATACCGGACGGGCCAAAGGCTTGTTGTCATGTTACCTCAATCGCAGTCCTTACCAATTGCTGCTCTTAGTTTGTATCATACAAATGTATCAATACAAGCGCGGTTTCGAAAAAGATTTCAGAATCGATCTTCTTGGATCTCGAGTGATCGCAATGGGTAGTCCGATGCCAGTCCGACGTCAGAAAGGCATTATGGTGGTGTCGAGAAGGGTTTCGGTAATCAGGATGGCGCCGATCGCTATGCTCAGGGCGCCGGCGGTTAGGGTGATGGCTCGGCTGAGGGTTTGACGTGCCGGCGAGGGCACTTTGAATTCGGCGCAGTTCTCGGAACGTGTCGACTGACTTGGCACTTCGGATAGCATTTCACTTCGCTGCGATTCTGCACCTGAGAAGGGATGCCGCCATGTCACTGGAAGCCAATTACAAGGTACGTATCGCCGGTATCTTGTCGGGGATGTTGATATCCCTGTTGATAGTCGCCAGCGTGGCCTGCAGCGATGCCGCCGACAAAGAGGATATGAAGCCCGTCGTGGTCGACGCCCTCGACGCCCTCGCCGAGGATCTGGCGTGGGATCGACTGGCCGACGCCGACGCGTATGCGGAACGCTTGCAGGTCTACTTGGAGGCGCATCCGACGTTCTTCGGTAGCGCCGCCGCGCTGCTGGATCCCTCTGGTGAAGTCATCGCCAGCCCCTACGTCTATCGCACGGCCGACGGCTACGGCGTGGCAGACCTCGCCGCGCCCTCCTACAGCAATCGAGGAAAAGGACTGGTTCGTAGGTCCGCTCGCGGCAGACGCTGGTGTGTGGACAGAACCCTACTTCGACGCGGGCGGCGGCGAAGTCTGGATGATCACCCGCTCCGTGCCGCTGCGCGACGCAGAGGGCGTCTTCGCTGTCGTCACCACCGATCTGGCCGTCGACGACCCGAACCAGTAAACATCGACGATCATCGTACTAGAACGGCATTATGGTGACGTCGAGGAGGATTTCAGTGATGAGGATGGTGCCGATGGCGATGCTCAGTGTGCCGGCGGTTAGGGTTACGGCTCGGTGGAGGGTTTGGCGTGCGGTGGTGATTTTGAAGGGCAGTGCGAGCATGATTGTGAGGGCGGACATTGAGAGCATGGTGCCGACGCTGAAGAGGGCGATGTAGCCGAGGCCGGTCAGGGTGGATTCGATGGTGGGTAGGAGCGCGACCATGACGGCGGCGCTGCCGGCGAGTCCGTGAACGATGCCGATGGCGAAGGATCTGATACGGAAGACGGGTTTGCCGAGGATGAAGAAGCTGTTGTGAAGCGGATTGGCACGTCGGTGCGATTCTTGAGGTGCGTGTGAGGCGTGGACGTGGATGTGCTGACCGGCGCCGTGGCCGTGTTGATGCGTGTGCAGTCGGCCGCGCAAGACGTTCCATGCGGCGCTGATGCCGAGGTAGATGAGCATGATGCCGACGCCGAGTTCGAGGTAGGGGGCGACGGCTTCGTAGCGGTGCAGGGCGACGTCTTTGGTAATCAGAATGACGATGCCGAGGATGAGGAGCGGTACCGAATGTCCGGCGCCCCAGGATGCGCCGATCCAGATGCTCTGCCAGATGTTCCGCTCTTTCCCGACGATGTTGGCGACGGCGACTACGTGGTCGGCATCAGTGGCGTGTTTCAGGCCGAGCAGGAAACCGAAAGCGAGGACAGCGAGTATGCCGGAGTGGATGTCCATATGAGTTTGGTGTAACGTTCTGCTATTAAATACGAATCGCGAGTCAGCACGGATTGGGCGAGTCAGCACGGATTGGAAAGTTGGCTTAAAGAGGGATGGCACGCCCGGAGGGATTCGAACCCCCGACCCTCTGGTTCGAAGCCAGATGCTCTGTCCCCTGAGCTACGGGCGCACGTTTACTCGCGACTATGCAAATTGGGGTGGGGTGGACGGAGGGAGTTGAACCCTCGATCTTCAGGGCCACAACCTGACGTGTTAACCGCTACACTACGCCCACCACGAGGTTGCATTCGCGAGGTTTGCATCGGTTTGATTCTAAATTAGGTGGTTCAGGTTTGAAGCGCGGGTTGCGGCGTTGTTGCTGGGCGCGTTGAATAGGCGGCCGAACGAGTCGTCAGCGTTGAGTGATTGGTCTTGGTTGATGTGTTCAGGTTTTGGTCATTGATTTATGGGCGCCCCCTCACCCTAACCCTCTCCCACGGAGGGGAGAGGGGACAATCGTTCGGTTGTCGAAGCATCGCCGCGTCGTTGTTTGGGTTCGCGCGGGCGAAACTGGTTGGTAACTTCTTATTTAAAATACAGCGTCGCCGATGTCGCCAGACCATCGGTCGTCCGGGCGGTTTCTGGTAGGTGAACCGTTCGGAGTCAGTCAATTCCTCTCTATCGTCGTGCTGTAGCCTCGACCGCTCGACGAAGCGGTCAGACGTCTGCCGGATGTTTACGGGATTCGCTCGGACCTTGAACGGGCATCCCCTGCGTATGGGCGACCACAAGGGTCGCCCCTACGTCTTGAGGGTGTCCGTCTGGCTTGCTAGTCGGAGCCGGCGTCATGCGTCCGCATCCGAGCACTTGCGCCACAATCCCATAGTGGCCGGGTTGTCGATCTGCGTTGCGTCCTAACCTATCCTCAACTTCTGGCGGGCACCGTCGCGGATCGTGTAGGCACGGGCGGGTTTGAAACCTGCCCCTGCCGCGATCCTGTGTCATCCCTCCCGCAGACCGGGGTTTCATTATTCGATTGTCGATATCCCTCGTAAAAGGTGCGCTTGCCCTCGACGCGGCGATACTTCTGTGCGCCGGTGCCGATGCGCGTCGGCGTTGGCGCTTGGTTGTTATTGTGGTACATGCATTACGGTATTGTCAAGCGCGGATTGGCGGGAAATTTTTGGGGATGTTTTTGACGGGTGTTGTCTGAACCGCAGATTACGCTGATTGCGCAGATGGGCTACGATGCCCCGGGCCCCTTTTTCCCTTTCACCCTCACCCTAGCCCTCTCCCATCGAGGGAGAGGGGACGGAGCTCCCACCCACCCACCTCGGGCATGCCCCCGCTCTGTTGTCGGTCATTTGGGCTTCGCTGGCTCGCGCCCCTTTCGCAGGACGAAAGGGGAGGGTCCCCATCGTCGTTTTGTGACATCGGTGCGTTGGGTGTGGTCATGTGGATGTAAGATAGAACGCATGAACTGAATTCAAAGTTGATGCTACATCGGAAAGGGGATGTGATGGGTGTTACACACGTGACGGCGACGGTCCGGAATCCTGCGGAGCCGGAACTGTTTTGGGAAGGGTTGTTCCTCGTTGATACCGGGGCTACGGATTGTCTGGTGCCGCGGCAGCATTTGGAGGCGATCGGGCTCGAGGCGAAGGGCGAGCGGATCTACAGCTTGGCCGACGGCAGCGAGCATCGGATGTCGGTGACGACGGGTCGGCTAGATTTGATGGGTGAAGTTGTTGGTGCGACGATTTTGATGGCTGATGAGGATACGGACCCAGTTATGGGAACGACGGCATTGGCGTCGGCGGGGATCGAGATTGATCCGCGGAATCAGGAGTTGAGGCGATTGCCGTTTGTGCGGTTGAGGTAGTATGCAAATGTCTTGAGATGTTCATCTCGTTTCATATACCTTGTTGCCAAATGATTAGAATGCGTCAGCGTCGAGAGCATCGGTCGTACCATGGTTGATTCGTTGCTCAGCGTACCCGATATCGAGGAGGAACTTTCCCTCGCTTACGTTGGGGCCGTCGCCGCTAGAGCGGGTTATACAACTGCGGTCAGTAATAAAGATCGAGACGGCGTGGACATCGAAATCCAGGCCGGGGGTAAAATGTCGCCAGCGTTGGGTCTGCAGCTCAAGGCGACGATCAACCTTGGAAATCCTTCTAATGGCGAATTTAGATATGAACTCAACGTAACCAATTACAAGAAGCTTATCCCGCCGGTGCAAACGCCTCGGTTGCTTGTGGTCTTGGCGTTGCCGAGGAAAAAACGAGAATGGTTGACTGTTTCAACCGAAAAACTCGTTCTCAGGCGATGCGCATATTGGTTGAACCTCCACGGTCGACCGGAGACGACGAACAAAGATTCGATTACTGTTTCGATACCCGAGAAAAACGTTTTCGATGTCGAGACATTGCGTCGGTTGATGGACCAATCCCGACGAGGCCGGATCATTGGATGAAGGTTGACATCAAAGACAACGAGGCGCTCTGCGCCGTTTCTCCTTCTGCATTGGCGGCATACGCACGCGCTGCGGGGTGGTCCAAGTCTGATTCTTTTGGCGACAACTCCGACGTATACGCTGGGAACCAAATACCCGAGATCATTCTCCCAAGGACCTCGGTGATTGCTGACTATGCGAGAGTCGTCGGGCGGCTGATCGAGATATTTTCAAACGTGGCGCAAATCGATGAGTTGGCACTCTATCGCGATTTGGTAACGGCCGATCGTGACGTCATCCGCATTCGCACCGAAGAATCCGACGGCGGCGCCGTGCCAGTGAATCACGGCATTGCCATGATGGAAGGCACACGTGACATGCTGTTGGCTACGGTATGCTCACTCAATGATCCGCGTCCGTTGTATCGAACCGGGAGCAACAAAGAAGCCACCGAATTTGTAGAAAACATGCGTTGGGGACAAACGGAACAGGGCAGTTTCGTCGCGACGCTGTTGACGCCGAAAATTTCGCCACCGATGCAACCGCCATTGATTGACGGTGATGGTTTCGTCGACGACCCGATTGAACGGAAAGTTACCAAACGCTTAGTCGAGGCGCTGTCAGTGACTAGTCAAGCGACTGAAATGACTGTTTTAGGGGAAAGTGATGCTTTCATTGCAGCTGTCCCGAATGGAGCGAGTGCCAACCTATGCGAGGCGTTGGCCAAACTGATAAATCCTTTTCCTATTATTGAGGTCAAATTGTCTTGGGCTCTAACTCGAAAGATGGATCAACCAAGCTGGAGCATAAGATTTCCGAACGATAACGTCTCGATTTTGAGCCACGCAGCGAAGGTTTTCCGAGAGCGAGAACCGCGACAAGATGTCACTCTGAGCGGGTTTGTCGGGCGACTGAAGCGAGACGAATCGGAGAGCGACGGTACGATTACGTTGCAAACATCTATCGACCGCGCTACCAGATCCGTATCCGCCGTATTAAATCAATTTGATTACGAGCAAGCGGTTCGCGCCCACGAGAAAAAAGCAATCGTCACGGTCATCGGTGACTTGGAACGACATGGTCAACGCTGGCATCTCCTTAACCCCACGCTTTCGACCGTTGTCGAGTACGAAGGGGACGACGAAGATTAGTCGGTCGAAATAACCCTGATCTCGTTCCCCGCATCAGAGGTCGAGGTATTCCTGCCTCCTGTCGGCCCTGGGCACCCCCCCTGCGAACCCTCTCTGAATCTCCCCCTGAAAGGGGGAGCGGAGAGGGCCCGCGTCTCCTTGCGCTGCGCGTTGGGGACGGTTCGCGTTGTGGCCTCCCCTAACCCGCTCCTGATGGAGGAGGAATTCCGTCGGGCGTCCACTGCGTTCGTTTCGCTCCGCGTCCCTTTACGCTGCGAGAAGGGGGCGGGTAGTGCGCTCCGCCCCTTTGTCGCCGGATCCGCCTCACCCTAGCCCTCTACCGCGGAGGGTAGAGAGGATTGTGGCTCTACGTGGAATAGTTGCTAGAATTGCCGCAGTTGCTAATTGTTGAGAGGACTGCGTGATGAAGATCGTTGATGTTAGGCCGATGGTGGTTCAGAATGATCCGCCTTATATCGGGGGGCAGCATTTGCTGTTTGTGCAGGTGGTTACCGATGAGGGGATTGTGGGTCTCGGCGAGCGGGTTACGGGTAGCGGGTATTCAGGGAACGTGATCGATTTGCAGTCGATGATTTCGCTGCTGGAGGAGTATGGTCGGTATGTGCTGATCGGGGAGAATCCGTTCAACATCGAGTTGCTGTGGCAGAGGATGTATGGGAGCCGGCACGATTTCCGGCATCCGAGTCTGCACTCGACGCCGGCGATCAGCGCGTTGGAGATGGCGTTGTGGGACATCGTGGGCAAGGCGACGGGTCAGCCGATCTACAACTTGCTGGGCGGGAAGTTCCATGAGAAGTTGCGGGCGTATGCGTATATGCCGCAACCGCCGGGCGGGTTCATGGCGGATCCGGAGGCGGCGGGTCCGGCGGCGGAGAAGCTGCTGGAGGAGGGGAACACGGCGTGCAAGATCGATCCGTTCACTCCGCTGTTCCCGGGGCCGCGGGATGTCGGACTGCCGGAGATAACGCAGGCGGCGAAGATTTGGAAGGCGATACGGGATGCGGTCGGTAACGATCTGGAGGTCGGGATCGGGACGCACGGGCAGCTGACGACGTACAGCGCGATCCGGGTCGCGGACTTCTTGGAGGAGTATCACCCGTTCTGGTTCGAGGAGCCGGTGCCGCCGGAGAACATCGAGGAGATGGCGCGGGTCGCGGCGCACACGTCGATACCGATTGCGACGGGGGAGCGTCTGGTGACGAAGTGGGAGTTCTCGAACCTGCTGGAGAAGCAGGCGGCGCAGATCATCCAGCTGGACCTGGGTCAGTGCGGCGGGATTATGGAGTCGAAGAAGATTGCGGCGATAGCGGAGGCGCACTATGCGGTGATAGCGCCGCACATGTATTGCGGTCCGATAGCGGCGGCGGCGGCGATTCAGCTAGACACGTGCTCGCCGAACTTCATGATCGCCGAAGCGAACCAGGGTCCGTTGCACAAGACAATCTTCAAGGAGCCGCTGGTTTTCGAGGATGGCTATTACATCCCGCCGACGGGGCCGGGGCTTGGGGTGGAATTGGACATGGATGTGGTTAAGGGGCGGTTGTTGGTGGGGTAGATCAAGGATCGTTTAGTCAGTCAACATCCTCGCGACTATTCCTCAGCCCCGTTTCGATCGGAAGATTTGCGGCGAGCGGTGTTTTGCGCTTCCCGTTCATCTTGGCGGCCTTTTTCGTATGCCTCACGGATACGTTGCTCGATTTTCTCGGCTTCGCGTTTTTCGAGTAGATGTTTGAGTACCATGATGACCTCCAATTCGACGACGCTTGCAGTGGCGGCTACGAAGATGAGCGAAGCGGAGCCACCGAATACTGCGGTTATCGTACTCGCTATGTTACCGTGCGCGCCGCTGTAGTTCTCCGACCACCAAAGCGCGTAAATAAGTGGCACAGCGTGTAGCGTGAACAGCAAGTAGAACCAACCGATCCATTTCGCTCTGATGGTCCAGATGGAGAGTCGGATATCTGGAGACGGGATCGACGATTCAGCGTGTCGCGGTTTGTTGTCGTCATCGCGCATGAAACCATGTTATGATACATGCGTGAGATTATTCGAGTGAGGTTGGCACAGTTTTACGAATTGTGGCGTGGCGTCGGCTTAAGGCAGCGGGGGAACGAAGATGGAGTATTCGGAGATGGGGACGTCTTCGCCGTTGATCTTTGCCCAGAGGAGGATGGTGTAGACGCCGTCGCCGTATTGGATTAGGAGGTCGGAGATGTCGGCGGAGACGGCGAAGGAATCGCTGGTAACGGACCAATCGTTGGCGGTGATCCAGACCGCGTGGTGTTGGTACGGGACAGCATCGTTGGGTCTTATATCGAAGTAGGAAGTTGCGGGTGGCGCATCGATCGGAACATCGTAAGGGTCGTTGCAGCCCGTCCCGGAAATGGTGTAGACATCTGTTGGGTAATACGCGTTGGGACCAGGTGGACTACGGAGTCCCGCTATGATGGCCCCAAGCGCATAGCAGTACGTGAGGTGCAATTGACCTCGGGTCAAATTGTGGGGAGGTTGGTCGTAGTAGATCTGAACTCCAAAGGCATTTCCGGTCAAGGTGGCGCCATTCTTGATTTGGCCGCTGAAGTTCAATACACCATCGTCAATCGCGGGTTGGGTTGTGTAATCCAAGTAGTCTCCGACGAAATGCTGGACTAACCACAGGTTGGGGCGTTGGTATGAGATGCCGATGTTGACTTTGCGGTGGTGCGGGTTGAGGATGTTTCGGCTGTGCCCGGGACTGTTTAGAAGTCCTTCCATCGCTTCGTCGATTTGAGCTCGGATTGTTTTGGTGATGTATCGGTGTGGGTCGGGAGGGCAGTAGCCGTAGCCGACGATATTTTCGTCGGAATAGTGGTGGCCACCGGCGAGGGTGTAGCGTATGTAGGGTTTGAGACCGTCGGTTCCCCAATGGCTGAAGGTGCAGTTGGTGCGCATGTCTTCGGCGTGGGACTGAGCGGCGGTGTTGTCGTCGAGGGTTAATGCGTTTAGGCCGGCTGCGGTTCGGGTTTGGTTGATGAGATCGAGGGTGTATTGTCGGGCGTCGGATAGGTCGGATTGGTTTCGGCCGGAGGGGGTGGTCGGAATTGAGGTGGGGGTGACGGTCGGGGTGTTGGTTACGGTTGGTGTGGGGGTGATAGTTGGAATTGGAGTAGGTGTTGGCGTGGGGGTGACGGTATGTATCGCGGTAATATTAGCTAGTACTGTTGTTTGGGAGGAATCATTGGGCGGGACGAAGATCGAGTATTCGGAGATGGGGACATCTTCGCCGTTGATTTCGCCCCACAAGAGAATGCTGTATACGCCATCGCCGTACTGCTGGAGTAGGTCGGAGATGTCGGCGGAGACGGCGAATTCTCGGTCTTGTGCGGACCAGTTCGTGGCGGTTATCCACGCGGCGGCGACGGTGATTTCACGGTTCGATTGGCTGGCATCGTAGGCTTGCTGCCAAAACGCATGTGCTTCATCAGCCGATGTCGGTGCCGGTGCATCCGCGGGAACGTCGTAAGGATCGGGACATACGGACTGCACGGTTTCGAAGGAATCGCTGTTGTAGTGCCAGTTTGGTTCAAGCGGCGGTCTCAAGGCTGCCACTTTTCGTCCGCCAGTTACACAATATGTACGCGATAGCTGACCTCTTGTGAGGGCGAAGGGAAGCGGATCGTAGTAGATCTGCGCTTCGAGAGCGTTTTCGTCATTGATTCTGACCGTTTCGTTGACCTTTCCGCTGAGCGTTAAAATGCCGTTTTCGATATGCGGGGTTGCATGGTATTCGACGTAGTCTCCTACGAAGAGTTGAACGATATTGAAGTTGTAATCGTCCCACGCCAAACCGATATTGACTTTGCGATGGTAGGGATTGAGGATGTTGCGGCGATGTCCGGGACTCTCCATCAGGCCAGTCATTGACTCGCGAATATCTTGCGTGACGCTGATGTTGGCCCTGTAACCGTCTGATTTCGTAACGCAATAATCGAGTCCGGAGATGTTTTCGGCGGAGTATTGTTGGCCTCCCGCGAGCGTGTAGCGCATGTAGGGTTTAAAACCGTCGGAACCCCAGTGAGCCGAGAAGCAGTTTGCACGCATGTCTTCGGCGTGGGATTGGGCGGCGGTGTTGTCGTCGAGGGTTACTTCGTTTAGGCCTGCTGCGGTTCGGGCATCGTTGATGAGTTTTAAGGCGTAATCGCGGGCTTCGGTGAGTTCGGATTGGGTTAGGCCGGATGCGGCGGTCGGTGTTGGTGTGGGGGTAACGGTTGGGGTATTGGTGGCGGTTGGAATCGGCGTGACGGTCGGAGTGTTGGGTATTGGCGTTGTTGTTGGGACCGCAATTGGCGTCTGGGTTGGTGTTGGCGTGAAAGTCGCTGTCGGCAGTGCGGTAGCGGTCGGTTTGGACGTTGCGGCAGGATCGTCGACTGCTTTGATTGGGTCCGTTGGCTGAGGGGTCGCGGTTGCTGACAATGTCTCTGATGTTGGTGTGGGTACCGTTGGTGCGAGAGTAGGTTCAGGCGTTGGCTCGATGCTCGGCGTAGGCGGCGCTGTTGGTTCGGGCGCGTTAGTTGGCGGAACTGGCGTTGAGACGAGGGCTGTGCTTGGCGAATCACTCTGGAAAAGAGCGCGCCAATCGTCACGCCAGTTTTGGGAGATGTCTGGTCGAACAGCGCTGACGATGAGGTAAAGGACGATGAAGACTGCGAGAAGTTGGGTGAGTCTTTTCATAAATCAGGGGTAGAAACCGTAAGCCTTCATCGAGTTCGGACGTAGTGCGAGAATGTCCTATCTGGGGAGGGCACCGTCGAACAGTTGCGCCCAAGAGTCCATTGCGGAGTCGACGAATGAAGGCGATGTGATGGTGAGGATGAGGTAAACGACGATGACGATGGTCAGTGCGAGAGCCGCGTAAGTCCACGAGAACCGGCGTGTGCGCGGTTCAGTCCAGACAGGTCGCACTTGCCGGATCGGATCTCGAGGGGGTCGAGGCCGGGGCGACTGTGTTGCGCGTGTAGTGGTTCTGCACGTGACGCAGGTGCAGTATGCGGGATGCTTCTCTTGCGCGTATTGCCAGCGGTCAGCCATGTTAGATAGTTAGTGTAGTTTCGGATATCCACAAAAAGTGAAGCTCTTCCAGGTGCAACCCGAACGAAGGGCGACCTGGGAGAGCTTCTGGGGAAGTCTGTGCGGTGCGGTTTACTTCAGGCTGTTGAGGTACTCCTGCATGGTGGCGGCGGTTGGGGGGGAGTATTCGATGAAGTCAAGGCAATGCGTTCGCGACGACTAGGTCGTTTCGATGCAACAATGTAGGACGAATGTCGTCTGGGTCGCATCCCAAAGCCATCGCTAATTCGGTCGATCCGCGTTTGGGGTTTATACCCGTCAAACGAGCGACCAGTTCCCAACTCGGTGCCGATGACGAAACGTCCGTGATCCGAGCTTCAACGGACATCTCAGTTTTGTCGAAAAGCAACGTAATCCAATCGCCGTGTTTAGCTTGGACAGCCTCAAGGATTTCGCGCGTCGAACCTAGGGTAGGCCCCATTGACGAGGAACGAGGGAACGTGATTCTCAAACTTGCGCCGCCCGTTGTTTGAAATTCATAGTCGCCGTCAACTTCAATTTTCAAGATTTTTCCGACCGCGTATGTCAAAGGTCTCCCGCTACCGCGCGTCGCATTCCCGTCGATCTTGAATAGCAGCGATGTACGTCCCCGTCCCAAGTAAAAGACTCCGGATGCATCGTTTATCGAAACGCCTTCGTAGTCGTAAGGTTCATCTTCGCCTCTGACGCGTACCCAACCGCCTCGCTGAATAAACATTGGCGCGTAAGAGAATGCGAACACAGACCTCTCATTGAATCCGCGTTCAGATTTCAATTTCCGCGCTAGTTCACTAACGCGCATCGGTTGGTTTTCGGCGGCCAAGACGCGGCGCATGGTTTCGGGGATACTGACGTATTCGTCACCTCCCCACGACTTCAATCCGAGTTGACGCTGACTCGAACGGACGATACGTTCATCCCTTGAAGCGGCGTTCAGGCACGTTGCGCGCGCGCCGACCCAGTTGATGTGGTTGATCAGTTCATCGAGCGTGCTAGGTTCGCCGATGTCGAAAAGGGCAAACACTAATTTGTCCTCGACGCGAGTGTCCCATCGCACTAAGTGGTCGTTGATGCGCACTATTCTGCCATCCCGTTGCAACCATTCAGTGTGCAGTTCGGGTCGCAGACCCCACGCATTGAGTTCATCGGTGGCGAAGTCCATGTCTATGCAGTTGAACTCGTCGGTCGACGCAACGATCATTTCGGTAGGATCGGTTCCGCGCCGTTCGCGGAGAACGATCCAACGGTTGACAAGATCGTATGGGCCGGCGACTTTCAAGAGCAGATTTCGATAGTCTGGGGAATTGCGTTTGCGTTCGCGTGCTAGCAGCGTTTTGACGAGGTTTAGAGGAGCTGCACTCCGGGTCTCCTTTTTCAGCGTTTCAATGCGCCACCTTATGGGCGCCCCGGTTTGGCTTCGAACCAGGGATGCGAGTTGCTCTTTGACCCCACGTTCGATTTGGCGGATCCGTTCACGAGTGAGCCCGAACTCGTCGCCGACTTCCTGCAATGTCGCGGTGGCAGGTTCGGCCGCTATCCGCGAGTCGAAAATTTTGATTTCGCGTTCGTCGAGTTGTGCTCGCCAATCAGCAATGATGGCGTATGGGTGTTGCAGGTCGTCGGTTGCTTCGCCAATTTCAAACGACGCGAGGTGCTCCCATGGTTCAAGTGGCCCGCCATCGGAATTTGCTCGGGCGATTGCTTCGCCGATGGTTTTGGCATCGGTTTCAGCGGCCGCCCATCGTACAAAGTCAGTAATCAGACGTTCGAGGTTGGGCGGTGTGCCGTTGCCGGTTTTGCGAAGTCTTTGCACCGGATTCATGTTTGCTCACTTCAAGCTATCGAGATATTCCTGCATCGTCGCGGCGGTCGGCGGGTAATACTTCCCGGGGCGGACGTTTTCGGCGAGGATCTTCTCTTTGACGTAGCCTTCGACGCCTTCGTGTTCTTCGACCCACTCGACGGCTTCTTCGGCGAACCATGACGGAACCACCACGCAGCCGTCGTCGTCGCCGACGATCACGTCGCCGGGGCGGACGAGCGCGCCGCCGCACTGGATGTCGCAGTTCTCGTAGGCGGGATCGGCCCACGGGCGTCCGCCGTAGGGGGATCGCTCTTGGGCGTAGACTGCGAAGCCGTAGTCTTCGTCTTCGAGGACGCCGAGGTCGCGGATGGCGCCGTCGGTGACTAGTCCGTCGGCTTTGTTCATCTTGAGTTGGAGGAGTTTGACGTCACCGGCGACGGCTGCCCACTGCTTGCCCATGAGGTCGGCGACTAGGGCGTCGCCGGGTCCGCAGCGCGCCATGGCTCGATATTCGGGAGATTCTTCGCCGATCTTGACTTCGACGTCGAGGTCTGGACGGGGCGGCAGGAAGCGGAGGGTGCGGGCGCGTGCGGCGAGGCGCTTGCCGGGGGTGAAGTTTCGGACGCCTTCCATGAAGGGGAGGGATACGCCGGCGATGTTTGCGACGGCGGCCCAGGTGGTGGCGATGGGTAGCTTGCGGAAGCGGTCAAGGATGTCGTCGGAGACATCGACGGGGGTGAAGGATCGATCTGCCATGGAGTTGGAGCCTTTCGATGGGTGTGCGGTAGTTATTAGCTTTGATGATGTTAACGCACTAGGGGGGGTGAACTAGGATGCGAAGTGGGGAAAGGGGGTTAGCGGCGGTTGGTTTGGTTGATTTCAACATTAGTTTGAATCGATGGTCCCTAGACAGGTTCCCATTCAGTCACAAGAAATGTCACCGAGTCGCAACGGTTCTGAGATCACTGCACCGAGGATGACGCCGACTATGGTTACGCAAGCGGCCGACCATGGATCGCTTAGTTCGAGCACGTCTTGGAATGGTGAAGGAGACGAGGGCAGCTGGCAAAAAGTCGATCCGCATGAGAGGAGGTTTGGGGGTTCACATCGCGTTGCGCTAGCCCTCCATTTCTACCGCCCATTGCTAAGAATGCTTTTGCTGGACCGCGAATCCTGTCGATTTGCTTTGCCGAGCGAATTTCAAGGTCCACGACGCAATGGTGCCCAAAACTACTGCGGCGACGAGGATCAACGGCAGCGGTAGCAGTAGTAGATCGAACGTGAGTTCGTCTTTTACCAACGCACCGGCCCAGTAGAATCAATATCGCAATCAGCGCAGAGCACAAAACCAGGGATCAGGATCAATTCGTGACGAACAATTTGCCAGAATATCCAACCCCACGGCAACATAGCGGTCAGGAACACCGCACTGAACGACAGGAACTGAATATCAAATTTTTCTCCCGCAAACAGCGTCAATGCAATCAATATGAAGCCAGAAAACCAACCGATGTAGTTTTTGGTTGTCGAGTGTTTCGGCGGGGTAATTAACTCGATCGCAGGCAAACTTGAAACGAGAATGGTCAATCCGATGCTGGAGGCGGTGTTGTCGAAGACGTCGAGAAACCACGCAATCGCGTAGACGGGCGCGCAGACGCCAAGGATGGTGACAGCGAGAACCCAAAACCGTTGGCGGACGGCTCGGTATGCTGTTTTGAGGACGCGGGGAAGTGCCGCTTTTAATTCGGCTTATTGGCGGTCATCGGTTGTGATTTGCGGGATAGGATGGGCTGGGCGTGAAGTTGGATGCCGCAGCACGATCTGATCGGGACTGCGGTGTGTTGGTTAACGGTTTGCCGCGCAGGTCGTCGAGGTTGTTGCGGGGGGTGTTGTCGCGGTTGGGGACGTTACAGACGTTGGGTTTTGTTTTTTGCGAGGTCATGATCGTCGTTTTGTAACAGTGTACGGTTTGACCGGCAATTGATCGGCGCTGGTTGGCGAACGTTGCGGTATCACCCTCACCCTGACCCTCTCCCATCGAGGGAGAGGGGTTGTACGTCGTTGAGATCGCCTTGTGCCCCCTTTGTCCTTCGGACATTTCCCCCGCGAGCGGGGGCAACCCTGCTGCCCCGACGGTGTTTTTTGCGCATTGCGGCACTTCTCAGCGGCGCGCGGGCACCCCCTGCGGGTCGCTTCGCTTCCCGCGTCCTGCCTTTGGGTGCTTGGGCTTCGCGAAGGGAGGTTTGCACATCCGTTGAGATCGCCTTGTGCCCCCTTTGTCCTTCGGACATTTCCCCCGCGAGCGGGGGCAACCCTGCTGCCCCGACGGTGTTTTTTGCGCATTGCGGCACTTCTCAGCGGCGCGCGGTCACCCCCTGCGGGTCGCTTCGCTTCCCGCGTCCTGCCTTTGGGTGCTTGGGCTTCGCGAAGGGGACGTTTCTCGCTCCGCGAGGGGGACGTTTAGCGCTTCCCCAATGCTTCGCGAAGGGGAGGTTTGCACATCCGGGATGGGTTGGCGGTGGATGAGGAGATTCTGGTGCAGCTCCCGTTGCTCTTGCTCTCTGGGTTCCCGCGTTCGCGGGAATGACGGTGGTTTCGCGGGATTGACGGTGGTTTCGCGGGGGTGATGGTGGTTTTGCAGGAGTGACGGGGTCATAAACGGCGTGATTTGTTGATTCTGGGTTCCCGCGTGCGCGGGAATGACAGCGGGAATGACAGTGGTGGGCGCGTTGGTTTGACGGTGGGTTTGCGCCGTGAAAGCGGTGTTCTTTGGGTGGCGCGTTCCGAGGCGAGTGGTGTGAACCTGTCGCCCCGGTCCCTCGCAGTAGCTTTGCTGCCACATACGGCGAGTAACTTACGACGTATGGGAAGGGATGGTCGGGGCGTCGTGGTTTTCCGTCTAGGTTGTGAATGACGGATGCGTGTTCGGACGTCTGGGCGGTATTTTGCCAGGTCTTTACGCGTGGACGGTCTTGGGTTTGCGCCTCTGCCGGCATTGCGCGGCAGAGGCCCGGTTGACCGTTAATTTTGACAAGCCTGTTTCCAGCAGACTGCAAGCGGTGCAAAGTTCCGGAAAGAGTATGCACCGGGGTAAGGTCCCAGAGGTTTCGGAATGCCGGACAACCGGCAATCAATTTCCGCGCGCGTCCCTTGTTGCCAGAACGTAGGACATGACCCTCGCGACCGGTATGTGTCACGGTGTCAATCACTGAGTTGGACCCCAGCTCACGCCGTAGTTTCTCCCATGTAACGAAATGGGATTGACGTTGCGCGTCCACGGCGAGTCACCGGTCCTTGCCGACCTGGTTGAGTCGACTGGCTCGTACTGCGGCGACCACACTGGCCGCCGCGACCGGTAGTTTCTGTATTGACCGCTTCCCTGCGCGGTCGAGACAAAGCGAACCCCGTTTACGATGTACCGTTTGGGGGTGTGGAGGGGTCGTTGCCTACGCCTTGAGCTGGACGCGACCAATGCTGGGCGGCAGATGCCCCCGGCACGACCGCCGCTGGTTGCGGCGGTTTTGATGTTGCCCAATGATGCCGTCAACGTAGTAACCCTGTTCTCCTCGAGGTGTCTCGACTTTATAGAAATGCCCGGATCCGTCGATCTGGGACCTTGTGTTGTTAACGGTTCAACTATACAAGACATTCGTTATAAAAAGCAAATATAGATTTGATAGAACAGTTTTATCGTTGGGAAATGATTGGGAAACGGGTGTTTTGTGAAGGCGTAAGGCGTATGGAGTGTTGTCTGAATTGGGATGGGTGGGATTTGGTGGGGGATGGACGTTGCGTCCGCTGGAGTAGATGTTTTTTGGGATTTGGTGTTGGTGACTCGCCCTGATTACCGGAAAAAACCGAACGACCATGATTCTCGTTTGATACCCCAGAGATTGGCGCGCAACTTCTAAGGTGACAATCCTTTCGCTGTCGTTTATGACTGGCCTGCATGCGGTGTCTGCGAAAGGTGTTGCCGAATCACTCGGGGTTTCTGAGGCGGAAAAAGTCGCCGGGGCCGGATGACCGCCTTGATTTGTTTGCGGATAATAGGAGGCGGTTGCGGGAAAAGGGTCTACGAGACAGGACTAGACCGTACGGGAGGTTGGCACGTATTCATCAGTTCTGGTACCCACGGGCGGAAATGTGGTCGGTCGCAACATACGCGTGAGCGTCGAACTGGAACTCGGAGATGCCTCTCGTAAATGATTCACAGCTTCAATTGTCCAGGCAGAACAGTTCGTTGAACTCAGCGCGCGTTTCGCAGCGTTTTACGTTACCGCGCATCTGTCCAAAGTATGTTCTGGTTCGTTCGCGAGTTCCGGAACGAGCATCGCCGAGGTATTCATCTACATGCGCTGTTTGGCCTGTGGTATCAGGTGTTGGACTCAGCACGGCACTCATAGAGTATCCCAAGAAGTGAATGAGCATGGATTTCGTATCGGTTGACCCTTTATAGTCGCTGAAGGCATCAACTGCGAGAGACTCCATGTGGTAACCGGAGATTTTGTTGCTCTGACTGGTGATGAAACAGTCAGCCATTGCCTTGGCTAGCTTGATCACGGGTACTACTCTGCCACCGTTGGCGTTGTTGATTTCGGTCAATTTTTCGGTGAAGTTATTGGGTATCACGATATTGCTCCACTTCGAACTACCGTGTTCGGCGATCCGAACGCCGTCGGATTTAGTCCGGATGGCCGGCAGTAGTTGTATCTCCATCCCGTCGGCGTAGTTGACCGTGACTGCCAACTTGCCTGCACTTACGAGATTTTCGGGAAACCGACCTTTGACAATTTTCTGCACATGCTTTAAGACCGTCGCTGGTGGTTGATTTACGAAAGGGGTTTTGTTCACGATCAGAAGCACATCAACATCACTGAGGCCGGATACGAATGTGCCTTTCTTGACCGAACCGCCCAACAAGGTTTGCACCGTATTGTAGCCATCGTTTCTGAGAAGCCCACAAATTTTCTCAAGACGCTTTGCCACAGCTTCCGCGTTCCTGCGCTTGTATTCGGCAAGCAACGTTTCGCAGTGTTGGTTGAAGTTGGATTCTGACATTAATTACCCTCCCATCTTCTCTGCATTAGGTGGTTCGTCCCAGAAACGAGCGAACATTTAATGATTGGCGATGTGTGCAGGGTTGCCTCTGGAACTACTCACGCGATGCGGACATGGCGCTGGATACCCATGCTTCGGGCCGGTGTCTCTCCAAGATCGAACTGAGCGCGTCGGTACGCATGCCGAGTAGATTGAACTTTTTCAAAGTTGTAGCGCCTATCCATCGTGTGCTTTTTATAACCAAGTGCATCGCTCTGAAGGGTACAAGTGCCGGCACCACCTCCAACGTCCCTTGGCGCACTAGACGCATCCCATAGTTGTACATGGCCCACTCATTGCCGTGTGCCACGCCAGACAGGGTTTGATACCACTCCGAATCGTCTCCGAAATATCGTGACACAAGTTCTGTCGTCTTCACTGACCCGCCTAGATTAGCAAATCTGCTTGGTTCAAAATCCCTCTCTTCGATCGGCAGTTCTAATTCACACGCCATCTCTAAAAGTCGATTTAGCTCATGTCGCAAGTCATCTTGCTCATGTTCAAAGTCTGGAGCAAGTTCCGACATTATGATCCGATCTAAATTGTTCTCGTAATGCAATCGTTGATCTCGGATGTCTTTAAGGCGAAGTTTGGTACAGCGCAAGACGCGCTGGCGACAAACGATTTCTTCGTCTAACAACCACGAAGCCAACGCGCATGCTTCGAGGATCACACGACTACAGGTCCAAGGCGCAAACACATGATTTCTAGGTGCGAGCAATGTGTCCAACGCATAGGCATGATCGAATGCATTCATCATCAATGTTCCAGCTCGATCGTACGCCTTTTCTACCTGAGGGATTAAGATCATTTCTCGTGAAGCTTGCGAATCAGGCAATGGCGTTACGTCATATTGGCTCTCGTGTGTCTTGATTTGGTCGAGCATTGAGACCATCGCCTGTCTCGCGATATCTACGTGTGACCAGTCGAAATCAGATATTCCTAAGCCCGCGTTCATCGTCGTCTCTCCTCCGCTGACCAGATGGTGAAGTCTTCGAAGCTGGTAGAGTAGCCGGCGATGCCATCGCCAGTAAGCAGTCGGTTACCGTGAAGACCCGAATTTCTCGACTAAACTCCCGCAACAACAGCATGGTTTGATCTTCTTTCCGGATTGGAAACATTCGACACGCTCTAGCACTTTGTTGTCAACGTCGAACACTAAAAACCAACCAAATTGTATCCGTACTTAAATATACGCTCAGGTTCATTCTTGTTTAGAGGCTCAGCGAGCTGGCTTAACTTGTATTTGTCGTGGTCTGCATCATCGACGTTCGATTTCTTCACTTCGATCACCAACGCGTTGCTATCGTCGACTCCTCGGTCATGAACAACTATGTCCGGGTAAATTGTATGGGCACGCAAGCAGGCTGTATTGGTAGTGTTCGGATGACATCGACTGGTCTTCGGATCACAGTTACAGTAAAGTTGTTTGGGATGATCAAAATGCCGGTTGTACTCGCAGTCCACTTTGAGATTTGAGAATTGGCGCTGCAAATGTTCTGCCAGCTTATGCGTGATTGACCTCTCGTGCGCGTCTAGGCAGAGCAAATCAATGTCCTTACAGAAGAACTCGCGCAACGCGGTTTCTACCTTCATGTGCAATTCTGGGGTCAGATTTTGTGCGCCGTTCATAGTTCAATCCGCCGACCAGATGGTGAAGTTTTCGAAGCTGGTGGAATGGCCTGAGAGGCCATCTTCGGTGTAATAGTTGGCTATCGCTGAAACCCATCCAGCTGACGTTTCCCCACTGAGGTCTAGGTGTGAAACGAACTCTCCGTTCAGCAACAACCAACCATCATCGCCTGTTGCGATCACCAGAATGGCGTTCGTGCCATTCGGTGATGTATCTATGGCTGAGGAAGAGCCGGTCGCCAGTACGTCTTCGTTGTCTGGGGCACCACCGCGAAGATTATGGAACCAAATGCCGTCGCTTCGAATTCCAACCACGTGAAAGGTTCCTGCATAATCGTCACGGAAAACAAAACCGTAACTCCAATCGCCCAATCGTTGATCGAACGGATTATGGAAGACCGCCCCTAGCACCCCATCCTTGAGCGTGATGTTGGTGTCGTGAAATCCAATACGGTCTTCGGTGTGCGGGATCGTCGCGCTGTCTTCGCCGTAAACGTACTGGACCGGCCGAACAGCGAAGTTGTTGTATCTAGTGGTACTGTCGGCAATCCCGTCCTCGTTGTAGAAAGCTGAGACGCCGAGGACGTAACCCGGATCAACCAAGTCTGACAAATCGAGGATGGATGCGAATTCGCCGTTGATAAAGAGCAGACCAAATCCGCCGAGGGCGATGACGTTGATGCTGTTGCTCGCGCCATCTCCTAATCTGACGTGACCATTGTTACCTCGATCTATGAATTCCCAATCCATCTGCGCGGATTGTTTTAGGTGGTGTTCCCAGTTACCAGAACTGGTGACGACTACGGCATGTCGGGTATGTACGTCTGGGCTCCGAAATATGAAACCGTGACTCCACGACCCTTCGCTTCGCGAATACGGGTTAACGAATGACGCTTCGATGAACGCATCGGCAACGTGAATGTCGGCAAAACAACCGTCAATCAGTCCGTCGTCAGGGGTGTGGTCAATGGTGCCGCCAAGAGAACCGGTGGTGCACTCCAGCAGTTGTCCTGTGGTCGGTGTTGATGGCTGTTCAATCATCAATGACGGCAATATTTCGACCAAAACGTCGAACCTGATCGCGAAACCGATGCCCTGGGCTACATCTCCGCTGTATACCGACGAGTTCATACCAATGACTCGACCATTGGCATCCAGGAGAGGACCTCCGCTGTTGCCGGGATTGATGGCGGCATCGGTCTGGACGTAAGAAACCCCGCCAGTCATGCGGAACGCAGATACGATACCTCTGGTGACGGTCATGCTTCCCCGCAGGTAACTGTAATCGCCTAACGGATAGCCGAGGGCAATCACCTCGTCCCCCTCTCGTACTTCGGTTGCGAACGGAAGAACGGTCAGTGTGCCCGCAGCGGTGACTTTAAGCAATGCGATATCGCGGGTTGCGTCGGATGCGATGACCGTCGCTGTAAGGCGCGCACCGTTGTCGAATACCGCAGTCAGACGCGACTGTCCCTTGATCACATGTTCGTTGGTGAGGATGAAACCGGCGGCATCGACTACAAATCCCGATCCGGATCCAGTTGTGCCTTCGATACGGACGACACCTGCCCTGGCCCGTTCGACGACATCAGCGAGGGCAAGCGTTGTATCGGGCAAAGAGGTCGCCGTCGGTTCCGGTGTGTCGGTAGGGATCGGCGTGGGCGTCGGTAGTGGCGTCGGTGTGTCGGTTGGTTGTGGAGTTGCAGTGTCCGTGGGGAGCGGAGTAGGCGTATCGATTGGTAGGGATGTGGGAGTGGCTGTCGGCTCTGGTGTCGGTGTGTCGGTCGGAACTGGTGTGGGAGTCGGGATCGGGGTTGGCGTGTCGGTCGGGGTAGGTATGGGCGTATGAGTGGGCGTAGGTGTGTTGGTCGGAATGGGAGTCGCAGTATCCGTTGGCGTTGGGGCAGGCGTGGGAGTTGGTATGGGCGTCTGAGTCGGCAACGGTGTTGGCGTGGCGATAGGTTCTGGAACCGGCGTCGGACTTGGTGTCGATGCCAATACCTCCATAGTTCCAGCGATGCCGGCGTGGACTGTGGCTTGGAGGTCCGGTTCAGGTGTGAAAGTAGCGGTTGGTAGAGCTTTTTCGACTGCGGCTTGGACAGTTGCGCCAATGTCTGAGGTGGGTTCTGATGGCGGAGGTTGAGAACAGGCGACGATTAGGAGCGCGACAAAGGCGAATAAAAATCCCGATAGGATTGCCGCGTTACCTGTCTTGAACTTTTGCATCTCGTCGCATACGTACTGGCGCGTAATTGACGCGCGCCAACCAATCATGTTAGTTGTAATGTGCGGGTTCGTGACGCGAAGGTGGGAGTGGTTGAGGGATTAGTGGCGTTGGCTTCTGCGTTGCGGAGGTGTGAGGCGCGCCATGATCGCATGAACAGTTCTTTCGATGCCTCTCAACCGAGCCCGCTCCCGCGGCGAATAGGAGCGTTACAGATAGCGGTGGACTGGGTTAGGGCGAGGTTTTGGTTCGGTTACTTCGTGGATCGAGGTTGGGAGGTTGTTTTGGATGATTTCCCAAACGGTGCCGTTGGTTATGTTGTCGCATTCGTGGATTATTCGGTTTCTGAGGCCGATGATGCGGGGAATGGTGGGGAGGTTGGCCCCTCGTCGGCCCCTCTGGATGGACGTACCGTCCGCTGAAGCGCCCGCCTGCGCGGGAATGACGGTGGTTTTGCGGGAATGACGGGTGTCGTACGAGGGCGATTTCAGTAGTGTTAGCGAGTATCAGTTTTGCCGCTGCTCGAATGTGGCAGATAATCGCGTTCGGGCATCCCCTGCGAGCACCGCTGCGCTTGCTCGGAACCCCCTCTGAATCTCCCCCTAGCAGGGGGAGGGAAAAGTGGTGCGAAGGGGACGAAGACTGTTAGGCATCATAGATGGGTTCTCTTGTTTGATCCACCTCGTCTCGGAAGTAAGGGTTTGGATGGCGGAGTTGTCGACTAGGTCGACTGAGCGTCCGAAGAGTGCTTCGAGTTCTTCGGTGAGTTGGAAGCGGGTTTCGAATCGTCGGCCTTCGGCGGTACCTTCGAACTCGACTAGGAAGTCGATGTCGCTCTCGTCGGGGCGGAAGTCGCCGTTGACTGCGGATCCGAAAACGTCGAGTCGCTTGACGTGGTGGCGTCGGCAGAGATTTCTGATTTGTGGTTTGCGGCTGGCTACTAGTGGGATGATTTTTCGTCGTCGGGACTTTTCGCGTACTGGCTGATCAACGGGCTCATCTTCTAGGATTGCGGTTGTGTCTTTGAGCAGAGACGGGAGAGTTTTTTGGATGAACTCCCATATCTCGTGCGGTTCGAAGTCGGGCCAACTGTGGTGTTGTTTGTTGCCGAAACCTAAGGTGCCCGCGGAACTACCTATCCGTTGCGCGTTTGGGTCGATATTGACGATGAGCCTCGCCGCCGCGCCACCGAATTTCGTGATTTGCCGTTCGACTGCGGACTTCAGGACCCAATCGGTGGCGTAGTCGTGTAAAGTCTTTCCGGCGGTGAACTGCAGAATGGCTTGGGCGGCTTGTTGGACGTCCCAAACGTGCATTTTGTAGTTACGGGGCATGGGTGGTGTCCACGGTATCGGCTAACGTTGCGTGGAAGTATGGGGCGGCGTGTTTGCCGGAATGTTGCGAGACCAGGGGGATCGTTTGGTGGTGGATTGTGATGATTTTGAGGATAGCGCAGGGGATTGATTCGCGCCCCCTTTGTCCTTCGGACATTTCCCCCACGAGTGGGGGAACCGGGCCGCCGTTCCGGTCGTTCACCCTCACCCTGATACCCCCTCTTAATCTCCCCCTTTAAAAGGGGAGGCAAGGGTGGCGAGGGAGAGGGGACACCACTTCGCCCCCCGTCCGCGCTGGATTCCCGCGTTCGCGGGAATGACGGTGCTTTGTGGGAATGACGGTGCTTTGTGGGAATGACGGTTAGGAATGACGGGACAGGTTCGGAATGACATGGGAGGTAAGGGCATACCCCGCTCGCTGCGCTCGCGCCCCTTTCGCGCTGCGAAAGGGGCTTTACTTCTTAAATTGGCATCAATCACCGCTTGGCGCCACATTTCGCGCGCTTCCCGAATGAATTGACAGTGCGCTTCAACCTCTCGGACGTCGAAGCGGTCCAGGAGTCGCACACAGACCGGGCGGAACGGTTGGCGACGCTGGTCGGCGCGGGGATCATGACGGTTGATGAGGCTCGGCGGGAGTTGGGGGTTTGAAGGGAGACGGGATGACCAGCGTCGCGCGTCTGGATCCGGTTCGCTAGATCCGCTCGAAGTAGCGGACACGTTCCCAATCGGTTACGGCTCGCCGATAAGCGTCCGCCTCCGTGGAGAAGAAGTGCGCGTAATGCCTCACCACATCCGTTCCGAACGCCGAACGCGCCAGCTCGCTTTTCTCGAAACTCTCGACCGCCTCCTCCAGACTGCCGGGCAGCAACGCCTCGTGGCGACCGGAGTAGGCATCTCCGCGGAATGCCGGTGGAGGTTCGATCCGTTCCTCGATGCCCGCTAGCCCGGACGCGAGTACCGCCGAGTAGGCGAGATAGGGGTTAACGTCCGCGCCCGGGATGCGACACTCGATCCGCAGAGTCGGCCCGTTTCCCACGATCCGAAACCCGGCCGTTCGGTTGTCCGGCGACCACGCCAGGGCGGTCGGTGCCCAGCTCCTCGACGCGAACCGCTTGTATGAATTGACCGTCGGAGCGTAGAAAACCATGAGATCCGACGCGTGCCGTATCCACCCGCCCAGGAACCAGCGAAACTCGTCCGAGCAGGCGATCCCGGCCAGATCATTGTCACCTGCGAACGCGTTGGTCGGCTCACCGTCCTTGTCCGTCCACAGACTCACGTGCAGGTGGGAGCTCGAGCCGGCTTGTTCCGCGTCCGGTTTCGCCATGAACGTGACGCTCGATCCGAGCTGGTCGGAAATCTCCTTGACCGCCTGCTTCAACAGAACGTGCCGGTCCGCCATCTCAAGCACGGTTGCGTAGCGGATGTTGAGCTCGTGCTGGCCTCGGCCGAACTCGCCTTTTGTAGATTCCACGGGCACGCCAGACGCTGCGAGATGGCGGCGATACGCCCCGTTCAAGTCCTCCGTCCGCGACCCCTGGAGAAGGTGATAGTCCTCGATGTACCACCCGCTTTCGCGCAGATCGCGATACCCGTTCCGCGCCGCCTCCGGGTACGTAGTCCGAAACTGGTAGTACTCCAGCTCGGAACCGGCCATGGCCTCGAAACCCAGCGCGGCCAGCCGCTCCACCTGATTGCGCAGCATGGAGCGCGGTGCCACTTCTACGGGCCGGTGACCTGGCTCGGTTTCGGCATCGCAGATCACCATTGCCGTCCGGTCGAGCCATGCGAGCTTCCGCATCGTCGCTAGATCCGGGGCCAGAAGCATGTCGCCGTAACCGCTGTCCCAGTTCGAATACTCGTAACCCGGAACCGGCTCCATCTCCATGTCCACGGTGAAGAGATAGTCGCAGGCGTGGGTCCCGCCCGCGACGTCGCTAAGGAAGAAGGAAGCGTCGAGCCGTTTGCCCAACAAACGTCCGTAGAGGTCTGGGAACGCCAGAATCACGGTGTCGATCGAGCCAGCTTCGACCGCCGACCGCAGCTTCCCGACGTCCAGCATCCCCGGCGTATTTGCGTCGTCCGCGCTCATCGCGGTTGTCTCCTGTTAATCCGATACGTGCGGACACGACGTTGGCGTCGTTGATCCGTTTTGTGACGATAATATCGCTTTCTCGAGTCCGGGAGAGGAGCCCGAGGTGATCTGGCGATTGAGGAGTATGTGGCTGAACAAGCACTAGTGATACCGATCGCGATTATGTCGTCACCCACCGAGTATCGCTACTATCCCTGGGTCCAAGATCTGAACCCGCCTAAGAATCCGGGTAGCATTTTCCATAAGGTTTGGCTGGACGAGACGGCGCCGAAGCGGGAGTTGCCGGAGCCATAATGTTTGATCGAATTGAAATCGTGAACTTCATTATGATTTACGGGTTCGCATTGTCTGGGTTTGGATTGGCTTGTATCAGCGGGTAGTCTCTGAGTGCGGTGGCGGTTGATGCGGTGCAGAGGTTGGATCGAAGCGGTGACCGGTTAGCGGTGGTGCGCTATTTCAGCTAGGAGATGTGTAGGGGTCGAGGGTTGGGATTGGAGTAACTACCGTATATTGCGTCAAGCACGTATATTACATGAGAACAGATATTATGAGGAAAACGTTTAAAGAAAATATCGTATCGATAAACGTTGATTAGCACCGTTCTGCAACAATGTCTCGATTTCATGTATCCTACGGACAAATTGATTGGGTTGCAATTTCAAAGACTGCACCTCCGACGGGGTATGAACCCGCGTCTTCTCCGTCGCGAATGAGGGGTTCTATTCATTTATCCAAAGGGACATGGTCCCGGACGGGACTGAGGATTTGGTTGCGGTGTTTCGCAGCCGTGCCCACCTCCGGACCGTCCGTCGCGCCGTGTTCCGCAACATCAAGATGAATGAGCCGGGCATACTGCTCGAGAAAAGGCAACAAAAGAGATGACAGAATTCAAAGACGCGATCGGTGTGTTCTATGAGCTGACAGAGTGCGGAAAGATGTCTTGGGACAGCTTGGGTATTGGGGCTGGTTGGCAAACCACCAGCAACGATCGCACTTGTGTAGTGATGCCAACTGGGGGCGCACAAGTTTCATTCTTTTACAAAGGAATGAGGCGAACCCGTAGTGGGACCAACAATGCCTCGACTCGGCTTAGCCGACTGTTGGAGGACAGGTTCCCGATTCCCCAGAGGGTACCGGATGACGAATTCTTCGCTGAGTTTGTAAAGGGATTGAAAAACGGCGAAGGGCCTTGATCACACCAATGATGGCCTAGCCGATTAGTTGGAAACCTTCGGATTCGAAATCGGAGTCGTATGCGAAGGCGGTTGTGCAATCGTACCGTTCCATGACGACGAAACTCATGCAGTCAACCAGGCTGAGATTTCGTCGATGCCGTTGCCCGAATCGATGAACAGCGCGTTCGTGGTCTTCTTGGTTGACCCAGTGGATAGTTGCTATGTCTTCGATTTCCGTGAGAAAGTCGAGCGCCGGTTGCATGCCTATTTTTCGTTGCATTACGGCGGCGGTCTCTAGGACGACGTAGCTATGGGTCAAGAGCGGAGCGTCGTCGGAAGATAGTCTTTCCATCGTGCGGATCGCCCGTTCGTGAAACTCGTCGCGTACGTCCGCGATGGCGACGATTGCCGAAGTATCCAAGAGGATCACTCTGAAGCCGCCTCGGCAAAGATATCGTCGTGATGTACGGATCCGGAGCGAGGGTCATCTGCGGAAGATCTTCCTGAGGCAACGAATTTGAGTTCGGAAATTGACTTGGCGCGGTTTTTGGGAGTGAAAAGGTATGCTCGAACGGCGTCACGGATCAACGCCGCCATTGACCTGTTCTCTGAATGCGCTCGGTTCTTCAGAAAATTGTAGGTAGCGTCATCCAGTTGGATTTGGGTGCGTTTCATTGCGGTTGCTCCGGAAGGATGCAGTGATGTCATGATGTCATGATAACAACTTGAGTCTCTTGGGAGATATGTTGCGCTATCGAGATGAGTTTGACGGCGAAGGTCTGAGGCGAGGGTTGTATGGAAGTTTGGTTGAGGTTAGCCGAATGCGTTGACAGGTAAAACCACGGAGTTTCGCAAGACGTATCAGTAGCGCGTTTCGAAGGATGAGAATAGCGTTTTTAGTGCTGTCAGTTTTCGGGTTGGCGCTCGTCCTGGCGGCGTGTAGCAATGAAGGGTCGCCGTCTGAATCGCCGGCGACATCAGAAACTGCGGATACTGTCGAGCCCGATCCCACGGTTTCGTCGGTGATGGAGGGGATTGAGGTCGTCAAGTCTGCGCCGCCGACGGCGGAGGGGGTTACGATTGTCGAGCCGCTCAACCCAACAGGGCCGACACGTGGCGGTGTATTGGCGGCACCGATGATTAATTGTCCGCCGCCGGATCCGGCGATTGATACCGCTTCAGTTCGGTTCGATTTCAGTTCACCATCGTTGGTGACGGAGATTCACGCAGGATTGACACGGATCGTGAACGATTCGACGTCGCCCTATGCGTTGGAATTGGCGGACTCTTACAACATGAGCGCGGACGGTCTGGAGTATGAGTTCGTGTTGCGAAACGATTTGAGGTTCAGCGATGGAAGCCCGTTGACGGCTGGCGAATTCAAGTGGAGCTGGGAACGGGCTCTGAAGAAATCCGACGCGGGAGGCAGAGCGCGGGACATGTTTGGTTTGGTTGAAGGAGCGGACGCGGTGATTTTACGCGAGAGCGAGGATCTTACCGGGGTCGTGGTAATTGACGATCGGACGTTGCGCGTACGATTGACGAATCCCCGGGCAGATTTTCCCGCGTTGCTAGCTGACACGGTCGCTTCCGTTCTGAAGAAGGACAACGCTTTGAGTTGGGGCATCGAGTGGTCGAATTCTGGAATGTCAAGTTTGACAGTTCCCTTCAGTGAGTGGAACATGCCCGTAGGCGCCGGCCCGTTCAGGTTAGTGGCCTATTGGGATGAAATTTCTGGGGCGCGTTGCCCGATCACGAGGAATCCATACTACTGGGGAGAACCGGCATACCTAGATGGAGTTTGGTTCAGGGTCGACTTGACTGAATGGGAAAGTGCGGACGAGGGTGGTTGGAGCACATTGCCAATTGATCCGATGACTTTTGTCCATGAAGAGACCGATTTCGAAGAGTTGTATCACTACTACGTCGTCGAAGTTATCGAGGATTTGGAAGTTTCAGATGACGAAGAAACGGATGAGGTCGTTAGTCGACCGGACGTGATTGAGGTTGAGGGAGCGATCGAAGATTTTGCGGATGTTGCGCCGACGTTTATTTTTGCGGTTTTGAATGCGGCTGCACCGCCGTTCGATGACATCCATTTCAGGAGGGCTGCTGCGTCCATCGTGCAACTGACGACGTTCGGCGGGCATGCCGACGATGAGGCACGATTGATCACAGGCGAGTTGACGACGCTTGAACCGAACGCTGAGTTCATCCGTCACGACCTGGAGTACGCACAGTCGGAGTTGACGGCGTCCAAACAATCAGGCGAAGAAAAACCTTGGGAAGTGGGCATCATTTATCAGTTTGGACCAAGGTTTACTGATCCCGGCGAACCATCGTTCCGCACGTGGGCCAGGAGCTGAACCTCGTGTTGGAGGATGATCCATACGGTGTGCAGACCTTGGATGAATTTGGCGGGCGGAAGAATAACGATTACCACATGCGAATGTTCGCCGTTTCTCCGGTGTATCCCGATCCTGTGGCAGTGTTGCGCGCGTTAGCGGCGCCGTTCGGCAAGATAAACCGCGCACCAGAGTTCGTCGAGTTGGACGCGATGTTGGCGGATGCGGCTACGGAGAGAGATGCAGTGAAACGGCACGAGAAGTATCTGGCGATTGAGGAGTACGTGGCTGAACAGGCATTGGTGATCCCGATTGCAGTGGTGGGGTCACCGACCGAGTTTCGCTACCACCCATGGGTCCACGACCTAAAACCGCCGAAATACCCCGGTAGCATGTTCCACAAGGTTTGGCTCGATGAGACTGCTCCGAAGCGGGAGTTGCCGTTGCCTTGAAGGACGTAGGAAACGGAATGCCAGGTCAGGTCCATGAGCATATTGTTAGGGAGTTGGGGGAGAGCAGTCGGACGGATACTATCTTCGTGATGACTGCGAACGTGGTGCCGTTGATTATTCGGTTTACTGAGGCGGGTTGATCACTCCCACTTAGGCCGGGCGAGGAAGAGGGTGATCATGGAGGAGGAAGATGCCGACGATGGTGGCGAAGGCGATGTCGAAGGATCCGGTGTCGTCGTGGACTGTTCCGGCTAGGACGGGTCCGCCGGCGATGGAGACGATCTGGGCGAACTGGTAGAGGCCCATGAGGCTGGCATATTCGCGGAGTCCGAATGTCTGTTGGACGACGAGGACGATGAGTGCTCCGAGGCCGCCGAAGCCGAGGCTGTAGACGACGATGCCGACGACGATGAGAGGGATGCCGCCGAACGGGAGGATCATGAGTGCGACGCCGACGGCTTGGAATGCGGTGCTCAAGACGGTCATCTTGCGGGCGCTGAAGCGTTCGCTGGCGCGTCCGAAGGCGAGTTTGGATGCGATGCCCATCGTGGCGATGAAGGTGACGGCGGAGGTCGCGGCGGCAGGAGCGAAGCCGTTTTCGCCAAAGTGTTGTCGGAGTTGAGTGAGGACGCCTTGGTAGGTGAAGGTTGCGGCGACGAGTCCGATGAGGGTTAGCCAGAAGGCCCAGGTCTTGACGGCTTGTTTGACGGACATTCCGGCACGGGCTGCGGCGGCACTGGCGGACGGTCGAGGTCGGCCGGTGCGGCGCATCTCGACTTCGACGTCGTGGGGTTTCTCGCGCATGAAGATCATGACGGCAACGGCGAGTCCGACCATTATGACGCTAAAGGTGATGTATGCCGTTTGCCAACTGAAGACGGCGATGATGGCTGCGGCGAGCGGGGGCATGGTCATGCCGCCGAAGTTGTTGCCGGAAACGACGACGCCGGTCATGCGTCCCATCGAGTTCGGGAACCAGAGTCCGACCATCTTGCCGGCGGGCAGTACGGTTGCGCCGGGGAAGCCTGCATAGACGAGTGCGGAGAGCGTGTACCAGTGCCACAGTTCGGTAATGAACGGTCGGAGGCTGAATCCGATGGCGATGAGGATGAGCGATACGAACATCACTGGTCGGACGCCGAATCGGTCGGTCCAGATTCCGATTAGCGGTGCGAGGATTCCGGAGATGAAGGCGAAGGTTAGGGAGAGGTTGAGTTGGGTCTGGTTCCATCCGTAGCGCTCTTGCAGCGGTCCTGCGAACTCGCCGAACGAGTACTGGGTCATGCCGATGGATAGCCCAGTTGAGAGGAAGACGAGGAGGGCTACCACGTAGCCGCGGTAAACGCGTCGGGTGCGCGGATCGGCCTCGCGGCTAGAGACGGGAGATTCAATGCGTGGCTCGGTGAGGAGGAGAAGAATTGTCAGATAAGGATATGTGATTGGACGCTGATCGTAGTCGGGTCAGGCTGGTGGAACCACGCCGTTTTCCACGTCACCGTCATCGCCGCTCACTGGCGAGAATAGCGTTGCCGGTTACTGAGGCGTTCGAGAATACGGTCTAACTGCGCAGTGTGTGCGCCTACTTGTATCCGTATTGATTGAAAAGGTCATCGGAAGGCCAACGGGCAATTTCACCAACTCCCTGCCACATTAGCCAGTCAATTTCTCCTGTGAATTGTCCCCATTCCTTAGGCCGCGAATTGAAAAGCGCGGCCCATGTCATACCGTGGTGAGTCCTGACCAGTATGGAACTGGTTCCGGGCAGACTACCGTCGTGCCACCAATTCGCGTCGTCTCTCACCGGTCTTATCAGCCATCCCATACCGTAGTGGATTGGCGAACCCGGCATGAGACGCGGATTGGGTGGAGACACCATCAACTCCACAGTTTCGGGATTAAGTGCTTGCGGGAGCCTGCTTCCGTCAACTGATGTGGAAAACCGCACTAGGTCGATGGCCGAGGCGATCCAACCACCGTGCGAGTCCATGGTATCGAGATGAAAGCCGCCGTATTGCCACGCAACGCGGTCCGGCGTACCGGGCAGGACGGAATGCGCTAACGTCTGGCCGAGGAATCCGTAATAGGTCACTTCTCCGTCTGACTTATCCTTGGCCAAAGTTCCCCCAATACGCATCCGCGTGATACCAACCGGTTTCAGTAAACGGCTCATCACGTACTCCTCGTAGCGTTTCCCCGTTGTCTTTTCGATGATGCGCCCTAGAATGCAGTATCCGAAATTGGAATATGCGTATTGGGTGCCGGGGTCAAAATCCAGGGGCTGTCCCAACATGAACCGGATAGTATCCTCGCAGGAAACTGGCTTTGAGACTCCAAGTTCGTCTTCAATCCGTCCAGCAACCCACATCGGGTCGAAGCTCCTGTTACTGTCCCATCCTCCCGAATGTTGTAGCAGATGTCTGATTGTAATCTCGTCGATTCTTTGGTCCGCAGCAATTCCTACCGGGGCCTCATATTCGTCCAATATTCGAAACACGCGGTCTTCTAGTCCCAATTGTCCGTCTTCAACCAATGTGAGAATCGCGACAGCGGTAACTGGTTTGGAGATGCTGGCAATGCGAAACAAGGAATCTGGTTCAACTGCTTCTTCGTTATCAACGTCAGCAAAGCCATACCCTTTGGTCAGTACCAGTCTTCCATCCTCAACTATGGCAATGGCACCACCAGGTATGTCCCACTTCTCCATCAAATCAGGGATAAGACTGTCGAACACCTTCTCGGCTTCAGCCCGCGCCACCGCGTGATCCGGTGTGGAAGTGGAGGAAGGGGTGGGTGTCGGAGTTGGTGTTTCAGTTGGCGTTTGAGTCGGCGTTGGAGTGACGGTTGGAGTGGGAGTAGGCACCGGAGTTGGTGTTTCCGTTGGCGTGTGCGTCGGGGTCGGTACGGGAGTATCGGTTGACGTGGATGTGGCGGTTGGTGTGCTCGTGAATGTCGGCGTGGCCGTTGGTGTTTCGGTGGGCGTATGAGTCGGCGTTGAAGTGAGAGTTGGGGATGGAGTTGGGCTTGGGGTCAAGGTCGGTGACGACGTTGGTGTCGCGGTGGGCGTCGAGGTAGAAGTCGCGGTTGGCGTGTCCGTGGGGGTTGAGGTTGCCGTCTCGGTCGATGTCGGTGTCGGCGTGTTGGCGAGAGTGGGAGTTGGTGAGGGCGTTGGTGTCGGGATTGGCGTTGGTGGCGGAGTTGGTGTCGGGTCCGGTGTTGAAGTTGGAGGCGACGTGGGTTGCGGTTGGACTTCGGTCGTGGTCGTGGGTGGTTCAGCCGACGTGCAAGCGGCAATCAGGACGGTAGCGATGGCAATTCCGATCGTTACGCGTTTCGCGGCGGTAAGAGTTGCGAGTGCGGTTGGGAATGAGGGTTGCAAAGGTGACTCGGTTTTGTATGTGTTGTTGAGCGGAGTTTCGGGACGATGGAATCAATTAGCGCGGTGGTGGGCAGCGGAGGATTTTGGTGAATTCGGCTTGTTCGGTTTGGCCGTCCCAGTAGGCGAGGTTTAGATCGACGACGGTTAGCCACTCGTAGTTGGTGCACTCGTCGCTGACCATTTCGATGATGAAGATGCCGTTTCGGCCGACGACGTCGATGATTCCGAATGGGTTGGGTTGCAACTGATGACCGGTGACGGTTTCAATTCCGGTGATGCCTCGGTTGGGCAGAATCGCGATTCCGTCGTCGTCGGGGGTGACAGTGAACTCGACAACATCGTCGACGAAGAACAGGTATTCCTCACCGACTTCATGGCCTTCTTTTTGGTAAAAGTGAAGTTCTACTTCGTTGAGGGCATTGCCGTTTTTGTCGACGATTTTGAGGTTGGTGTTGGTTGGTGTGTCGAAGAGGTATTCGCCGTAGAAACCTCGGCGATGGCCGTAATTTTCATTGAGAGCGCCGGCGGTGTAGATTCCGACGTAGGGAACGAGTTCGGCCATAATGTCGTGGATGTCGGTTGGAAAACGGAAACAGGCCCATTCGGAGGACCAATAGTCGAAACCGCAACCGGCTGGCTGCATCGGCCGATTGGCGTCCGGAAGTCGGACTTCATCGACGCCGAGGTCCATCTGATAGATGTCAATTACACCGAGTTGATGCAGCATCTCGTGGAGCAGGCCGAGGTCGATTTCCATTCGGGCCCAGTCGTCGTCCAACGAGTACGCGCCGCCTTCGTGCCAGATTCCCCACCATCCGTCCATCGACCATTTGAGTTCGTGTTTGAATTCGAGAGTTCTTTCTGACGCAACGAGGTACAGCTCGGTTCGGACACGGTCATTGACGCCGGCGTCGATCAGCAACTCATTGAGGCGATCGATGTTGTTGTGGAACCAGTGCTCGGGAGACTGGATTTCGCCTTCCACCTCGGCCGAGAGTTTCAGGGTCTCGTAAGCTTCTTCGCTGAAGTAGATGCCGAGGGTGTGGCCTTTTATCCAATCGTTAATTTCGTTGTTGACCTCGAAGATTTCGTTGATCTGGTTTTCGACATCTACCTCGAAGATGACGACGGGGTTGCTGATTTCGTCGGGCCACACATAGTCGATGGTGAATTCGGCGCTGGATCCGGCCGCAATTCCTTCATGTATTCCGGTTTCAACGACTTCTCCGTCGAAACGCCATGAGTAATCGAATTGCTCGCTGTCGGTGTCGCCGAAGTTGCTGACGTGTGCGATGAACTGCACGGTGTCGCCGGGTGCCGGATTTCTCTTGATGCTTCGATCGTCTTGACACAGGACTGGTCCCCTCGGTTCTTCGAAGGGATACGGGCACCAGAACTGATCAGCCAGAAAGCTGACCTTGTAGACCGGATACCGTGGTAAACGTTCGATGTACCTCACGACGAGGTCGATTCCGCCGTTGAATACTGGTTGCGGTGGCCATGCGATGGGTGGGTCGCTGCAATAGGCCAACTGTGGTATCTCTTGAAGGGCTGGCTTCAATTGGTCAGGAATACAACCGCCAAACAGGTTGGGGAAAATTCCGACCACTTCAAAATCATTGTTCAGTCCGAAGTCTGAAGGGATGGTACCGACGATGAAATTGCCGCCGATGTTGAAATGTTTCAACTTGGTCAGTTGACCAAGTTCGGCCGGGAATTCGCCGGTCAACCGGTTGTTGAGCAACCAGAGTTCCTCAAGCGCTGCCAGGTTTCCCAACTCCGCAGGGATTTCGCCTTGGAGTTGGTTTTCGGCGAGAATGAGCGTCTTTAACCGACGAAGGCTTCCGATCCCGCTTGGGATCGGTCCGCTCAATTGGTTGTCCGCCAACACGAGCCGTTCAAGCTCTGCCAAACGTGACACCTCAATCGGAATCGTGCCAGTTAGTTGGTTGGCCGGAAAGGACAGTTCTTTCAACCTGCTGAGATTGCCGACTGCAGGAGACATTTGGCCACTGATTTCGTTTCCGTCGAGCCAAAGGTATTCCATTCTTTTCAAATCCCACAATCCTTCTGGGATTTCTCCGGTCAAAGAGTTGTTATCCAGGTACAACCTCGATAGATTTCGCAGATCGCCGATCCCATCGGGTATCTGTCCGGTCACGTGGTTAAGGCCTAGATCCAAAACGTCAAGGCCGGTCAGATTGGTCAGTTCAGGCGTGAAGTTGCCTGTCAATCCTCGTTGTAGAAGGACGACTTCAAAGACATAGCCGCGTTGTTCGTTGACTTTTATGCCGTGCCATTCGGATAACGGAATTAATTCGCTCCAGTTGAGCTTTGCATCGCCGGCCAGGGATTGCTTCAGGTTGAGCAGGATTTCACATTCGCCGACTAATCTGAGGTTCAAGTCGGGATTTGGAACCGCGATTCGGTTTGCACAATCGGGTTCCTTCGAAGCCCAATAGGTGTTTTCGCGAGGTTGGGTGACGATCTCGATTTTGCGGATCGTGTCGCCTTGTTGGACGGTGGTGTGGATCGCGTATTCATGGTCAGCGTCTAGGAAGCGCATGCCTTTGATCACCTTGCCAAACACGGTGTGGCAACTGGAGTCTGCGTCTTGACAGGATTTGGGTGAACCGTCGGCGTTGACGCCGTCGCGATCTGGAAGGGGTGACAGAGCAACGTAGAACTGGCTGCCGTTAGCTTTGCCGATTTCGGCTCCAACGTTTGCCATCGCAACGATGCCAGGTGAATCGTGGCGGAGGTCGGGATGGAATTCGTGATCTAGGTCGTAATCCGGACCGCCGATTCCGGTGGCGGTCGGGTCGCCGGTTTGAATCAGTTCTCCCGGCGAAACTTTGTGGAATGTCTGCCCGTCGTAGAAACCGTCGCGGACGATTTTGACGAAGTTTCGGACAGTGTTGGGGACTTGGTCGTAAAAGAGCTCGATCTCGATTAAGGGAAATGGTTCCTTTTCGAGGTAGATGAGCGCGTAGTACCGGAGTTCCTCAGGCGGCGGGGTTGGTACGGGCGTCGGTGTGAAGGTAGGGGTCGGTGTTTGCGTCGGAGTGGACGTGGCCGTGGGAGTAGGAGTGTTCGTAGCGGTCGGAGTTGGTGTGGATGTAGGAGTATTCGTCGGCGTTTGGGTCGGTGTTGGAGTTGGCGTATCCGTCGGCGTTGGAGTTGGCGTGTTCGTCGCGGTAGGAGTGTGAGTCGGAGTATGAGTTGGTGTCGCCGTTGGTGTAGTTGTAGCCGTTGCGGTTGGCGTGTCGGTTGGAGTTGAAGTCGGGGTTTCGGTCGCGGTGGGAGCGGGCGTGTTCGTCGGCGTCTCGGTCGGGACAGGCGTTGCGGTTGGCGTTGGTAGTGAGGTTGTCGTCGGGACAGGTGCCGAGGTCGGCGACGGCGTGGGCTCCGGCGCGAGCGTCGCCGTGAGTGTGGGTAGCTCCACGGACGTGCACGCGGCCATAAACGCGGCAGCGATTGCTACTGCAACAATTGCCCATTTCAAGGCTGAGAGAGTTGCGATTGCGGTTGGAAGGGAGGGATGTGAACTTTGGTCACCCACGAAGGAAAACTATCGGAAAAATGGCACGAGTGTGCGGTTTGGCTATGGACGGGAGATTCAATGCGTGGCTCGGTTCGGGGTCTGAGAAGTGTGAGACAAGGATAGGTGATTGGACGTTGATCGGTGTCGAATCACGGAGGTGGGCAGCGGAGGATTTTGGTGAATTCGGCTTGTTCGGACTGGCCTTCCCAGTAGGCGAGGTTTAGATCGACGACGGTGAGCCACTCGTAGTTTGCGCACTCGTCGCTGACCATTTCGATAATGAAGATGCCGTTGATTCCGACGAGGTCGATCAAGCCGAAGGGGTTTGGTCTGAGAAGATGGCCGGTGCTGGTGCGTACTCCGGTGCCGCCGCGATTCGGTAGTTGGACCGATCCGGATTCATCGGTGACTACGGTGAATTCTGGATCGCGTTCCGCCACTCTCCTTCCGGTTCCGTCGTTCGACGATTAGAAACACTTCGACCCGAATTCGATCCTCGAGACCGGCTTCTACGAACAGCTCGTTCAACCTGACGACATTGTCGTGCACCCAATGTTCAGGGGATTGGATGGTCCGACCGGGCTTGTTGGAGAAGGTGAGAGAATGGTATGCACCTTGGTTGAAATAGATGCCGAGTGTGTATCCCTTAATCCAATCGGTGACGGAGTTGTTGTCTTCCAGCAACTCTTCGACATCCCCGTCGGGTTCCAAGGTGAAGGCGAGGACGGGATTTTCCGTGTCGTCGGGCCACTGACGATCGATCTCGAATGCAAAGTGTTCGCCAGGTGCCAATCCGTCGCGGCGTGTTTCAGCTTGGCATGAACTGTGGCTGCGGTTGAAATCGACGGGTGTAAACTTTGGTAACTCACGAAAACTAACGAGAAAAACGGGGTCGATTCATCATGCGCATGAGCAAGATCAGGGCGGCGATTGAAAGTAATTCGAAGGTTTACGGCATAACGTTTACGTTTCCGGCACCATCAATGGCGGAGATGGCGGGTTATGCGGGATTCGATGTGTTGCATCTGGACATGGAGCACGGGGTTTTTGATTGGAACGATGTGGAGGCGATGTGCCGTGCGGGCGAGCTGCATGGCATGACGTGTACGGCTCGGATACCGAACACGGAGACCGACACGATCTTGCGGGCGTTCGACCGCGGGCTGATGGGGATACTGTGTCCGCACGTCGACGACGCTGAACAGGCGGATCGGATCGCGAAAGCGGCGCGGTTCGGACCGGTCGGCGAGCGCAGTTTCGGCACGTCGCGCGGCAGGGAGTACGGGATGGCCGGACATGAATCACCGGACTACATGGCGGGTTTCAACGAGCAGGTGACGGTGGCGGCGCAGATCGAGACGGCGAACGCGGTCGAGACGATCGACGACATCTTGAAGGTCGAGGGCATCGACCTGATCGCGTTCGGCTCCAATGACCTGGCGCAGTCGATGGGCTATCCGGGCTATCCGAACCATCCTGAGGTGCGCGCGGCGGAAGATAGGGTCCGAGAAGCGACGCATGCGGCGGGCAAACTCCTGACCGAAGACGTTGAATCCGGGATCAACTTGGTGCAGTGGTTGCCCGGAATCTGGGCGGATTGGCTCGCATCGGCGAAGGGTTAGCGATTTCCGTTGCGAAGTCTCGTTTAGGACGCTACCGGCTCGATTTCGCTTAGATCGGCGAGTTGGTCGACGATGCGGACCGTCTCGACGCTTACGGTGCAGACGCGTTGGAGGAGGTCGATGACGCGTTCTTTGTGGTCGGCGAATCGGTAGGTGTTGAAGCGTTCGCGGATGGTCGGGTCTCTGGGTTTGCGCTCTTTGTATTGGTCGAGGACCCATTCGAGGGCGGAGCGGCTGCCGAGGCGGTATTGCCAGGCTGAGTCGGGGATGCCGGTTAGGGTGGTTTGGCGGTCTAGAACGATGGTTCCGCGATCCTTGTCGGCGCGGAGCACTGGCTTGCCTGCAGGGTGCATCCACGTCGACTCGTCGAGGTCGTATAGACTGGCCGACTCGAATCCGATGTGCAGGTCTAGGAGTTCACGTCCCAGCCTCGTCCATTCGTGGAAGTCGTGATGGAGGGGCAGGCGCGGGAACTCCTGTTTGAGGTCGACCTCGTACGCGTTGCGGTATTTCGGATCGTGGAGCACCGCGTAGGTGTAGGCGAAGATGTCCTCGGCGGTGATGTCATCCTCTTCGTAGTGCTCGCGGAATTGTCGTAAACCCCACTCGGTGATGTTGCTGACCCGCTCGCCTTCGGGTGTGTATCGGTAGAGGGGCAAGCATTGGGTGTCGCCGGTGAAATGCAGGTCAACGAGCTTATCAGATGGCTAGAACGTAGAAACTCTTGCGGTTGACGCAAAAGCAAATGACCTCATTCTGACCTTCCTTTCCTTCGGGGTGAATCTGAGTTTGTTGATACCTGCGGTGAGTGAAATTCACGCGTAATACAGAATATTTCGAGACGAACGGTCGAACATAGTGGTGACGATGTTTTTCGAATTGAAACGCCAGCGGATCATCCGTTGACAAGGTGACCCTCTAACTCGCTCGTCCATTTGATGCTCCTGTCAACCCAATTCGCCTATCGAATTCAGATCTGGCGCTTCAACGGCAAGTCTTCCGCTCGGATTTCTTCATATGGCGAAAAAGAAACTTCGCCCTTGCGTGCGAGTAAGACCGCATCAAGTCATAATACCCATTCGTCTCGATTAGTTGCTATACCCATTGAATACAAACCAAAGACGGCGTGTTGAGCGTTCGTCGGCTCTTGGCGTACTTGGTTTTTCGGTTAGCAAGCGGCATGAGTTCGTCGAAATCGCTGTTGGACTGGTTGAGCCAATTGTTTTGGCATCTGGTGTTATTTCTTCGAACACAACTTCGTCAAGGTTGGCAATGCGCAAATACGAAGCTTTGTCAACCGGCAAGTTCGGCGTCCTCGCGACGGCGTAAAAATGCCTTGAAACCATTTGCGGGGTTTGCCGCCTTTGTCCGGACAAAGAAACCGATCGCGACACCGGTTTGTCTTCCAAAGACGTTGCCGCCTGGTTCCGGCGATTCTCGGGTTGCGACGTACGTCTGAACCTTTGAGATCGAGCACCCAAATAGCTCGTAAATTCTCGTGCGACCACCTTGCGAAATCCGTCATCTTGCCGGGCAGTCCAAGGTAAGCGCGGTTGGTGACGAAAGCGATAATCCCATCGTCCGAGGCGGTCCGAAGCCCAGCGAATGAATCGCTTGTACATGTCGTACTGTTGGTCTTTTGGGCGGTGCTGGCGTTGATGTAGGTTTCTCGATGCGACGGTCAATTTCCGGGTATTCCCGGTTTCGATTGTTGTCGTTCCAATTCGTTTGCTGCTGCGTTATACGGCGGGTTGCCGATGATTACGCTGATGGGTTTTTCGTTCTGTTCTTGGATGCGCATCCAGTTGTCGACTGAGAGGCCGCCGAGGTTGAAGGCGCTTTGTCGGTGACTGCGCCGCCGGTGCTTCCGGTTTGCTGCCAGTCCATGTTGTCGAGCGTGTCTACGAAGCAGAGGTTGGGGAATTCGAGGTATTTGCCTGTTTTCTCGCGGTAGCTGTATTCGATGTTTAGGTTGGCGATGTAGTAGGGGAGGATGGCGACTTCGTTGGCGTGGATTTCGTTGAGGTATTTGTATTCGAGGCGGTCGGCGGGCAGGTAGTCGATGAGACTGGTGATGAAGGTGCCGGTGCCGGTTGCCGGGTCGAGGATCTGGACGTTATCGTCGGCTAGGGTTCGTCCGAAGTGTTTTTGGAGCAGGTGGTCGGTGCCGCGAATGATGAAGTCGACGATCTCGTTGGGGGTGTAGACGACGCCAAGGCGATCGGCGGCGGCGGGGTTGTAGGTCTTGTAGAAGTCCTCGTAGATGGCTTTGAGGAACTGCTGCTTCTCGGAGTAGTCGGCGATTTCGTCAGCGGCTCGGCCGATGGCGCCGTAGTAGGCGCGCAGTCGGTCGATGGCTTGGCGTCGGACGTCGCCGGTGAAGAACGTGTTTTCCAGCGCGGTGAGATGGAGAGCGATGTTGTTCTCGCGGTGGAACTGGTCCTCGGCGAAGACGCGTAGAAAGATGTCTTGCGTGAGGATGTGTTGGATGAGCATCTCCCGCACGTCGGCTTCGGAGACGGCCGGGCTGATGCTCTGTCGGCACTGTTCGAGGAATTCGGCGGCGTGTTGCTGGTACTCGGGGTTGTTTGCCTCGGCGTCTTCCACAGATTGCCGCAGATTTTCGAGGACGGTGGGCAGGTCTGTTTTGAACAGTTGCTGGGCATGTCGGAACTCCTCGATTTGAGGCAGTTCGTAGTTGAGGAAGCGGAGTATGAGGCGGTTGAGGTCGGCGGGTTCGCGCATGTCGACCCGCATGGCTTCTTCACGGTTCTGGAATAGAACGGCGGTTTGGGAGTCTTCGAAGAGGATGTTGTCGCGTGGGTAGCCGCGGTTGAATTTGGCTTGGATTTCGGCGTCGAGGTCGTCGTGGGTGTCTTTGGCTTCCCAGTAGCCGCGAGCCATGCGGAGGGAGTCTTTGACGGTGCCGTCGGGTATGCCGCCTTGGGCCGCTAGCTCGGGTATGAGTCTGAGGTTTTCGCGGTGGTTGGAGCAGTATTCGGACAGGCAGTCTTGGAACGCTTTGCGGATGCTGATTCGTTGTCGGACCCGCCGAATTGGATGAGATCGTTCGAGTTCGGTGTAGTAGCTCTCTATGTGGGGATAGGTTGGCATGGGGCGATTCTATTAGGTGAGTGAAGGCGGCATCGTGTCTGCGAAACTCCAGAAGGATCGCTCAACGATTGAGCTCGCAATTGAGAGCGGGTATAGTGTGTAATAAACTTACACATGCACAACTTTGATGAGGCGAATGTCATGGCAAGAGTTCAGTTGGTAATACCGGACGCGGATAAGGATCGTTTCGTGCATCAGGCGCGACGCGAAGGGATGTCATTCAGCGCGTGGTTGCGGGCGGCGGCGCGTGATCGCTTGGAACAGGGTGAAGAACTTAAGAAATTCCAGTCGGTCGAAGAAGTGAGAGAGTTCTTCGAATGGTGCGCAACACTTGACGGTTCCGAAAATGAACCCGAGCGTGAACCCGATTGGGAGGAACACTTGGCAGTAATTAACGAATCGAAGCTCAAAGGACTACCCAAACCTTGATGTTCGTCGATACCAACGTTTTCATGTACGCCGTTGGGACACCTCACCCCCTCCGACAATCTGCCATCGAGTTTTTCGTAAACGCCCAAAGAACAAACGCCCAACTCGCAACCTCCGCTGAGGTTCTGCAGGAACTGCTCCACGCATACCTTTCGGTTGCCAGGTTTCGACGGCTTCACGCCGCGATGGCGTTGGTTAATGAAGCAATGATCGAGGTTTGGCCACTGGAAGAAGAGGACGTGACCTTGGCAACGCGGTTGGCCGACCAGCACCCAACACTGAGCTCAAGAGACCTTTGTCACTTGGCGTCGTGCCGTCGGCGCGGGGTTTCGGAAGTGATGACTTTCGATCAGTCGCTCCGCGGCGCGTTTAGCACGATTTCTTAGCTCCTCTGGATGGGCGTTCCGCCCGCTGAAGCGCCCGCGTGCGCGGGAATGAAATGACAAGGTTGTGCGACCGCCGTGATGACGTATCCTATTGAGCAATCCGAAGAAGCGGTGGAATACAAGGAGATCGCAATCGTCATGGCTTCGTCAACATCAATCTGCAACCCAGACGGACTCAAGTGGGAGCCGGTGCCGCACTGGCCCAAGCTGCCCATGGGGGTATCGTTCTATGGCGATGCGACCTCGGTAGCCGTCGATTCGCAGGACAACGTCTATGTATTTAACCGCGGGACCGATCCGGTCTGCGTGTTCAGTCCGGAGGGTGATCTTCTCCGCACGATGTTGCACGATACCGTGACGCGTCCGCACGGCATCGAGATCGATGGCGACGACAACATCTACGTCGTCGATGACGACGGGCACTACGTCCGGAAGTTCGATCAAGAAGGCGTCGAGCAGATGACGATCGGCGTGCAGGGCGAGCCGTGCGAATGGCAGGGCGGAGGTTACTTCAACCGGCCGACGGACATCGCAATCCATCCCGAAACTGGTGAACTCTTCGTCTCCGACGGATACGGCAACTCCCGCGTCCACCGCTTTGACCCCGACGGCAAACACATGCTCTCGTGGGGCAAACCCGGCACATACGATGGGCAGTTCAGCCTGCCGCACAACATCTCGATGCTCGGCGAAGACAAGGTCATCGTAGCCGACCGCGAGAACTTCCGGGTGCAGATATTCACGCTCGACGGCGAATACGTGGATCAGTGGCACATCCACCACCCGATGTCTGTGACCCAGGGCAAGGGCGACGACGACAAGATCTACATCGGCGACATGATCCAACCAGCGGTTCAGCGCGGCGTTCCCGACCTCGGCGCTCGGGTGTCTGTCTTGACGGCGGATGGTCAGTTGATCGAGCGATTGGGCAACCCGCAGCCGGGCATGGGCGTCGACCAGTTCACCGCACCGCATGGCGTGTCGACCGACTCGCAAGGCAATGTCTACGTCGCCGAGGTTGCGTACACGAACTACTACTCCAGCCCCGAGAACTGCGGCATGGACGAACCGCCGAAAGGCGAAATCGTCAGCCTGCGGAAGTGGAAGCCTTGTTGAAGAGATGAGGACGGTTGACAGGCGCTACGTGTTGTGATACGTATGTATGATATACATATAGCGTGCGATTACCGATCCTCGACTACAGGACGGCCCGCTAAGATCACCGACGATTGGAGAAACATCCCGAGTCATGTGGGAATGGCTGACTGCAATACCGCTGTTGAGGATGTTGCCTTTTCGTCGGTTGCTGATTGCGTATCGAACTCACGCAGTTCAATCTCGCATCCGAGAAGTGATGACGTTCGTCTCGTCGAACCGCGACTTGGAGGCCGATCGTTTGATGGTCGAGCCGTGCTATTGCGACCACAAACTGTTGGATCATTATTTCCGGAATCACGAATTCGGAATGAGGATCGTGTGTTCGATTTCCGGCGTCACGTGTTTGACGATTCAAGCGGGAAACGGACATGAAAACGATGATCTGCAGGCCGTCGGAGATCGCATCGCGAGTCGTTACCACCGCATCTTAGGGAGCAAAAGGTATGAAACTGAAGCGTGACAAGTCGACGAAGCACCCTGAAACGCGGTCTTTAGATCAGTCGAAGTTCATTGTGAGCGGTCTTCCCGAAGCACCTATCGATGAGATTGTTCGCATTCGAAGGTACTTGCGGGACTTGGACCGAGCGACCATCCAGCGTCATGAATCCGCAGAAAAATCTGAAACCAACGACTAACCGGCACGCGGAGTCCCCCGCATCCGAAACTACTGGGAGAACCTAACAACCATGCCATACCAACCTGTACCGTACTGGGCGAAGCTGCCGCATCCGATGTCGTTTAAAGAGGCGACGTCGGTGGCGGTCGATTCGCAGGACCGTGTCTACATCTTCAACCGCGGCAACTGGCCGATGATGATCTTCGATGCCGAAGGCAACTTCCTCGAGACGTGGGGAGCGGGCGAGTTCAACCGTCCGCACGGCATCTTCATCGACGGCGACGACAATCTGTACCTCGCCGATGATGATGACCACGTCGTCGAGAAGCGGACTCCTTCGGGGGAGATAATCTTCCGCCTTGGCGAGCGTGGGAAACCGGCGGCTTGGCAGGAGGGTGATCCGTTCAATCGACCGACAGATATCTTGGTGCACCCAGAGTCGCGAGATATATTCATCACGGACGGCTACGGGAACTCGAGGGTGCACAAGTACGACTCCGATGGCAACCACATCAAGTCGTGGGGTTCGCCGGGCGCGTTGGACGGGCAGTTCAGTCTGCCGCACAACATCTGCCTGCTCGGCAACGACAAGCTCGTCGTCGCAGACCGCGAGAACTTCAGGATTCAAGTGTTCAGCCTGGATGGCGAGTATTTGGGACAGAAGCACATGCATCGTCCCATCGCATGTTCCAACGGCCGAGCGGGCGATGACCGGATTTACGTAGCAGAAGCCGGCGCTCCGCCCGTCCAAGCAGGCGTTCGCAACCTCGGCCAACGCGTCGTCATTCTCGATACCGACCTGAACGAAGTTGACTCTTTCGGCGCAGGCCTCGCCGGCGAAGGCCACGACCAATTCATCGCGTCGCACGGCATCGCGACGGATTCAACTGGTGCGATCTACATCGCCGAAGTGTCGTACACGAATACGGGTTCGAACCTCAACCCGCCGCGCGAAGTGACTAGCTTGCGGAAGTGGGCGCCGGTCTAACGCGGCGCACTGCTTAATAAGCGTTCAGCTCGCCACGCGGCGATTTGGGCGGCGTGCTCTTCGTAGTGGAGCAATGACCACTCGTCGATTAGGCGACGTCTGGGGTGGTCTTGGTTGAAATGGCTGGCGGGTGTGTTGGCTAGGGCGTCGCGGAGACGGCGGTGTGTTGTCTCCAGTCGTTCGATGACTTCGCGGGGCGAGGCGTCGGCCATCGTCGAGACGGCATCGGCATTGAACTTGTCTGCATCTGGCTCGGGGTAGTCGTAGCCGTCGTCGGGAGTCTTGAGGGCAGTTATCAGGAGCCGATCCCAAGCGCCGATGTGCCATAGGACTTGGTTTACTGACCACTCGCCACAAGCACCGGATTCGTCGGCGTCTTCGCTTCGGAGCTCGTTGAAAGATGCGCGCAAGCGTCGCCACGCGTCATCGATGGCTAGGATGACGAGTCGTTTGGTGGTGTTTGCGTCTGGTTCGGGCATGGATTAGAGCTGATGCGGCGTGAATCGATGGTAATCTAAGCACAACTCGCATGAGTACTGCGTTTTCACTCGAAATTCATAGGTAGACGTGTAATGCTAAGACGAATTTTGAACAATGGCAATGTGAAATCCATTGCGATCCCGGTCATGTCGTTCGCGATCCTTGGCGCGCTGATCATGGGTGCGGTTCTGTATGGGAATCTAGTCGACCGTGCCGACGGTTGTAGGCCGGTTGGATCGGATTCACAGACTGGCGCTTCGGACGATCGAGCAACTCTGCTGGTTTATTCCGACGAGGAAGATGCGTTGATGTTGTGTGATGTTCCCAATGAAACTGTCGAGTACGATCCGCCGCAACGGGACCCCTTGGGGGTCCGGGTTGGAGATTCGTGGATCCGCCTCTATTTGGAAAACGACAACGAGATGCAAGACGGGACATTTGCGGAGATCGAAAACAACGATCTGACTAAAGACGAGATTCGCTACTCGTACTCGTACGGAGGGACAACCCGCAGAACTCCCGTATATGTAAAAGGTGAATTCGGCAGTGTCGAGGATTGTCCATTTTTCCTAACCAAGGGTTACGAAAGCGATGATTTCGACGGATTCGACGGTTCAGACATGTTCCACCCAGACCGGATCCAGTCGTGTTGGATCGAGATCGACTACATGTTCGACAACGGCGGTTAAGCACCAATATGCTCTGACACGCCGAGATTGGGAGGTCGAGGTAGCGGACGCCCTCCGTCATTTCCGGGGCCGCCTTCCGTCATTCCAGCGAAAGCCGGCGCTTCAGCGGGCGGGGAACCTCCATCCAGAGGCGCGGGCGGTGCCGTCCCCTCTCCCTTCATGGGAGGCGCGGGGTGGTGAGGCGTCCCCTCTCACCTCGTGGGAGAAGGCTAAGGTGAAGGGTATCGGGGCAGCCAAGGGGCGCGGGACCGCCAACAAAACACCCCCATCATTCGCCGATCATTCGCATCTGCCAACAACCAACACCCCCATCATACATTCAACAAAACCTCAGAATATCTTTCGCCAAACCTCTTGACAACAAATACATCCGTGCTATTCTAGGAATCAGAGTAACTCCTAGATACATCGCCGCATTGACGAGTGTGGCCCCCCAGCCCAGGCAGCTTGCCGGGAGAAGCGTCGGAACGTGAAAGCGATAACAAACAAGAGCAGCATTTCCGCTTCCGTCGCACCTTCATACGGTGCGATGGAAAGCGGCGGTGCCGCCTTGCGCCCAAGCGTTCCGTGGCGACGCCCCGCGTCCGATCGAGAGTCGGATGTAAAGCTGTCCGGGTCCGTTATGAAACGTGATATGGACCAATTCCCGGTCGCGGCGCAGCACCATCCATGCGTCGCAACACGAGCCAGCGAGCGACCCTTCGGGCGTCGCGAAGCCAAGGATCGGGTAAGTGCACGTGAATCCGGCAGACGTCGGCCCTCATTCGCCACGAGGGCGCGGCTACAGCGCGAGGCTGTGGAGAGCAGCACGATGGAGGGCGGCGAGACTCCGAGTTTTACGCCGTCGTCCGGGCCCGTGGTCTGGCGACACGGGCAGCGACTGGTGTGGGTAGCTAGCAGGGAAAGCACGAATCAAAGCGGCGATGTCCGCCCCGCCTCACGTTCCCTCCTCTGCAGGGAGGCCACAATGAGCCGGGGAGCCAATCGGTCACGGGTGAAGGGGAAGTAATCTCCCCAGGCGCCCCAGCGAGGGCGCCACACCCTAACCGAACAAACATATAAATCTGCCAACACCCGGCAGACCAATTAAACGCGTCAATCTACTATGCGGCGCTCACACCCCAGATGCCTTAACATGCATGGCATAGCTAATGGACTTGGCGCCTGCGGGCGAGGAGAGATGTCATGACGATCGTCGGCGATGGAGATTACAGGTACGAGGTGCTGCCGGAGTGGCCGAAGAAAATGCCGGAGAGTTGGAAGTTCGGGATGGCGTCGGATGTGGCGGTCGACTCAAAAGATCGGGTTTGGGTGTTTGCTCGCGAGCAGCATCCGGTTTCTTGGTGGACCACTGACGGCGAGCTGGTTGGCAGCTGGGGTTACGGCCTGACGCTCGGCATTGCACCGGAGTTCTTCTTCCGTGAGCCGCACGGCATCTTCATCGATTCAGACGACAACATCTGGTTGTCGGAGAAGCAGCGTCACATCGTTACTAAGCACAACCAATCGGGCGAAATCCTGATGGAGCTTGGCAACCGAGACTGGGCGGCGGTCACCAACACTTGGGACGGACGGCACGGTGAACCGTTCAACTCGCCTACCGGCATCGCAATCGGATCGAGCGGGAAGATATACGTGTCGGACGGATACGGCAACCGACGCATTCACCGCTTCTCTGCCGACGGCGAACTTGAAATGAATTGGGGAGTTCCTGGTGACGGTCCGGGCGAGTTCGCCCTAGTCCACAACGTCGGCGTCGACGAAAACGGTCGAGTATACGGCTGCGACCGGGAGAACAATCGGATACAGATTTTCGACGGAGACGGGAACTTCATAACCGAGTGGACGGACATGTCCGCGCCGGGCGATATCCACTTCCGTGATGGACTGGCGTACGTCGCGGAGCAGGGCAACAATCGAGCAGTGTCGATCTGGACGTTGGACGGCGATCTTGTGACGCGCTGGCATGGCGACGACGAAGCCAAGATTCTCGGTGCCGCGCACGGCATCTGGACCGACTCTGAGGGCAGCATCTACGTTGCCGAGATCGGCACGCCGGAGATGGGACAGCGAGTCAGGAAGTTCCAGAAAGTTGTGAAACATCTTTGACACAGGTGTTGTTAATATAGCAACTAATGTTGTAACATGACCGTAAGTACTAACGAACAGTTCGCAGGACGACATGGCAACTGTCGAAGAGCGTTTGGCATCGGTCGAGACATACATGGAGCATGTGGCAACTAGAGCCGATGTGGCCGAGATCAAAGTCGCGATGACTGAGATGAAAGAGGAGTTGATGACGCAACTCACGTGGCGAATGTTCGGAATGATTGTCGGCATGTTCGTCGCCGTCAGTTCCGTCGCCGCTGTGGCCATCGCCGTCTCCCAAACCGTTTTGATTGATAAAACGATGTGTCGCTAAGCGGTCGTTTTGCCGCCGGTCACTTCAGCGAAACCTCCACCAGCTCACGCAGCACGTTGGCGAGTAGGAAGACGATCAGACCTAGGACGAGTATGGCGTTGTAGCCGAGGAGTTTCGACACTGTGCCTTCCCGAATTGACTCCGCGGCCGACATGCGTCGGCGACGCCAGACGATGTAGAACATCCATAGCGCTAATGTGATCTTGATGCCGAGCACGATTGCCCACGACACCGTGGCTTCGCTCCCTTGGATGCGTGAAAACATCAGGATGATGCCGGTGACGATGAGGGTGACGACGGCGATGTCGATGATCTCGCGATAGACCGGGGCTATCAGCGACATGGCGGGGGCCATCTTTTCAGGATCCGCGACGGTCAGCGGCCGGAGTATGAGGGCGTAGAAATATGCTGCCGCCGACCCATGAGATTGCAGCGATACCATGGGCGTAGCGCACGAACACTAATATCCAATCGCCGATGCCGATATCTGAGAACATGACCGATAAAAGCATACAAACCGCAGATTCGAAGACGACGTTGCTGCTGGGCGCGATCAACATGGATTTGCTGGTTGAGACGGAGCGTTTGGCGCGGGCTGGCGAGACGTTCGTGTGTGACCGGCTCTATACGTCTGGAGGCGGCAAGGCGGGCAATCAGTCGGTTGCCGCGGCTCGGTTCGCGGGCGGCGAAGGTGGTGCGGTAAAGATGTTCGGTCGAGTCGGTGACGATGCTTTCGGCAATGAGCTGCGGGGGTTTATGACCGATCAGGGCGTTGACATGAGCACCGTGACGACCGATGCGGAGATCGAGACGGGCGTTGCGATCATCTTCATCGACCCGACGGGTGAGAATTTTGTTCATGCCATCTACGGCGGGAACGGGAAGTGTGGAGATGTCGAGGCGGATGCCACGATCGACGCGATGTCTAATGCCGGAGTGCTGCTGGTTCAACAGGAGGTCCCGCTGGAATGTAGCTTGCGAGCGATGATCGCGGCACGTGAACGTGGGGTGACGGTCGTGTTGGACCCTGCGCCGGCAATTTCGATCGACGGGGTACCGGACGGTTTTTACGCGTCGGCGGATATCTTGACGCCCAACGCGATAGAAGCGGAGGCTTTGTCCGGCGTGGCGATCACCGATGTAGGTTCAGCGGAACGCGCCGCCGACCGTATCCGCGAGTTGCACGGTTGCGAGTGTGTCATCGTCACGTTGGCGGGTGAAGGGGTGTTTGTGTCGTCCGATGGATTGCGCGGACATATTCCGCCGTTCGAGGTGGATGCGGTCGCTACGGTTGCCGCTGGAGATGCGTTCGCAGGGGTGTTGGGACGTGCGCTGTGCGAAGGTAACGACTTGCAGGACGCTATCCGGCTGGCGATGGCGGCTGGCGCACTGTGCGTGTCTAGGCCTGGAACTCAGTCGGCGATGCCTTACCGAGATGAGGTATTGGCGATGGTGGCTTCTGCGTCCTGAATCCGGGGCGCTCAATACGGCGGCGGGCCGGAGATATCGGCGAGGGATTTGATGCCCGCGGTCTCTATCAGTTTCAGCAGTCCTCGATTCAATCGACCAGGCAGGACGGGTCCTTCGTAGACCATGCCGGTGTAGAGCTGTACCGCAGATGCGCCGGCGGCGAACATGCGCCAAACGTGTTCAGGCTCGGAGATGCCGCCGCAGGAAACGATGCTGGCGTGTTTACCGAGCAAGGCCGCGACCTCGGCGGTCATGCGTTCGGTGTTGTCGAGTAGCGGAGCGCCGCTCAGGCCGCCTTTGCCAACGGCGAGTCGGCCATCTTCAACCGGGACTGTGTTCGCGATCACTAGGCCGTCGGCTCCCGAGTTAATCGCGGTTTCAGCTAGGGCCAAGGCAGTGCGGCGATCGTCTGGTTCGTTCGTCCATGGCGGCATTTTGACTAGCAGGGGTGTCGAACGAGTACCCGACCTTCGTAGCAGTTCGACGAGGTCACCGAGTCTTGCCGGATCGTGGAAAACGCGCAATCCGATTGTGTTGGGGCTAGATATGTTGAGTTCGATGCCCGCTACAAGCGGTGCAATGGAGCGGTAGCACTCGGCGATCTGTTCCTCGATCGACCCGGAGATGCTGGCGAAGGTCTGCGAGCGATATCTCCCCAGCCGTGCCAGACGCGGTCTGACGCGAAATAGGCCTTCGCCGGGGAACCCGAGAGAGTTGAGTAGGGCGGAGGATTCTGGCAACCGAACCATCCGTTTACGTGGGTTGCCTGCGCGCTCAGCCAAGGTTACGGTGCCGCCGCAGACGAATCCGAATCCGAGATCGATCAACGACTTCAGCACCCGGCAGTTCTTGTCGTAGCCAGCTGCCAATCCTATCGGCGAAGGCAACTCGACACCTGCGACGTTTGTCTTCAGAGCAAGGTCGCCGCGCCTGGCTTGAATGCCAAGCGCCTTCCAGATGAGCGGAACCTGCAACGCGTACTCGGACAGCGTGTGGCTTTGCTCTTCGTCAAGAGAGAAGAGGAGCGGTCGTACCAATCGTTTGTACACGTGTTTTCGTATGTCGTTCAGGGATTGAAGTGCGGCAACGTAGAATCGAAACGTTGCGTCGCGGTTATCATTTTCTCATATCTGTGCCGCGAGGCTGTTGAATTTCTGCCCGATGCATTTCGCCGATGCCTGTTCGGTGAACCTGAGAGAGTTTATAGAGCGCCAAACCGATGGAACTCGAATTCGAAAGAGGCGATCGCGAACGCCCGAGCGGGCACGCGCTCGTATATTTCCGCGACTCGAACGACAACGAAGCGATCGGTGTCACGTACATCGTGATTCTCCCGGTGCCGCTGGACATCGGCAAGTACATGCCGCCGTTCCTCGCCGGGCAGGTCGCCGAGATGTCGGCCAACGTCATCTCCTCATTCGCATTTCCTCCCGCGCCAGAGCTGTTCAAGAGCGTCGACGAAGCCCAACGGATAGCCTCGATTAGAGGGGACGATCTGGTGTTTGCGGGCACGATTTCGTTCAGCGATGCGTTCGGGATGATGGAGCGCGTGAACGATGCAAGCGCGGAGTACGGTCGGCTCTACACCGACGCGCATGGCGAGGGCGACGATCTTGACATGGCGATCGACGCGCTCGGCGAAGACGATGACTTCGACGAACCTGGCTACGACCTGATGTACGGCTGGCTGGATGAGGCGGAGCTTTTGACTGAGCTTTCGCAGCAGATGGGGCGAATGCGTTACTCGTTCGAATCCGGCGACCGCGAAACGGCGTTGGAGACCGAGGCGAAGATTAAGGCGATTGGCCGCTACCTCCCGGCGAATCGCGAAATCTCGAAGATAGTAGCCGCGGCGACGTCGAACTCGCCACGCGCTTCGGAGCTGGCCCGGCTTTACGTCGAGCGCGCCTACTGCCTCTACCGCGAAGACTACCTGCGTTTGAAGAAGATCGACGAGGACATCGCGGGCATCGATTCCGCTGGATAGCCGGATTACGCGGCTAATCTCCGATCACGGTCTTCAGCTGCTCGACCGTGATGTTGGCGCCGCTGGCTATCAACACGACCCTTTTGCCTCGAATTTGATCGCGGATCGATTCTGCCCCGGCGAGCGATGTGGCTCCTGCGTGTTCGACCAGCGTGCGGGTGGTGGCAATGATGGTGACGATGGCTCGTTGAATCGCTTCTTCAGTCACTAGGACGAAGTCGTGGAGGTACTTTCGCAGGATACCGACCGGGTAGTCGTAGGACGAGCCGGTGGCGAGGCCTTCGGCGAGGGTTTCCATTTTGGCACCCACGGTCGGGCCTTCCATCTTTTTCCAAGACAGATACACCGAAGGAGCGGCTTCAGCTTGGACACCGACGATTTTGGTGCTCGGCGAGAGGTAGTTAGTCACGACACTCGCGCCACACGCGCCGCTACCGGCTCCGACCGGGACGATGATGTAATCGATGTCGCTGAGGTCTTCGTAGATCTCGAGGGTGTATGTGCCCACGCCAGCGACGAGCATCGGTTCGTTGGCTGGATGGACGAATCTCATGCCTTCCTCGCGGGCCAGGTTCTCGGAATAGGTGCGCGCTTGGTCGAAAGTGGGACCGTGTTCGACGACAACCGCGCCTAGGCTCCGCATCGATGCGATTTTGACCGGGTTCGCGCCTTTCGGGACGACGATTGTGCACTTGGCGCCGAACTGTTGCGCGGCAAAGGCGATCGACTGTCCGTGATTACCGGTGCTGGCGGTCACAAACCCTCGACGACGCTCTTCTTGTGACGTACGTGACACGAGGTTGACGCCGCCACGCACCTTGAAGGCACCGAGAATCTGCAAGTTCTCGTGCTTGACCCAGACGTCGGCATCTAGCGATTCGCATAGGCCGGGCACGCGTCGTAACGGTGTGCGGTGAACGTGTGCGGCGATGGCGCGGCGCGCATCGTAGACATCGGAGATTGTGGGTTCAGGCAGCGTGCTTAGAGACATCTCTACTCCCGGTAGAATTGCACAGTTGTTTGGTTCGATTCTAAAGTGCGTTGAAATATACTGAGTTGCAGCTGCCGCATCGTTTATTTCGGCACTAATTTCAAAGCAATAACAGTTGGCCACCCCGGATACCACCGACGGTACGACTAGGCTAACGCCTCCTAGCGCCGAGACCACAAAACCACCTGGCGCTGTCAGCGCCCGAACCCCAGCGGTCAAGGTTAGTTGGGCATCCCGAACGTTTGAGTCGATGAGGCAACGCGACTATCGACTGATGTGGATGAGCATGTTCTTGTCGATGGGTGGGTTCAACATGCTGATGCTGGTGCGGGGCATCTTGGTCTACGAGATAACTGGCGACGCTCAGAGAACTGCGCTGGTATCAATCGGTTGGGCTCCCGGGATACTGATCATGTCGCTATGGGGCGGTGTGTTGGGTGATCGTGTAGAGCGTCGGATGTTGATCCAGTTAGCGCAATTCGCGAACGCGGTCTTGGCCGTGTCGGTCGGCGTATTGATCATGACGGGATTGATCGAGTGGTGGCATTTGATGGTCGTTTCGTCGTTGCAGGGATGCACATTTGCGTTGCAGATTCCGGCGCGTACGGCGGCGATGTCGCAGCTTGTTCCGAAGAATCTGATCGGCAACGCGCTGGCGCTCAACTCGGTGGCGATGACGTTGATGAGCATCGCTGCTCCTGCGGTTGGCGGGTTGCTTTACCAACTAATCGAACCGCACGGCGTCTACTTCGTGGTTACGGTGATGATGGTCTTGGCGATGGTGTTCACGACCTTTTTGCCAAAGATGTATCCGGATCAGAATCAATCGGGGTCCAAAGAATCGCCAATCGTCAACATCAAACGCGGAATCCGCTACGCGGCTAGGAACCGCCTAGTTCGGGCGCTCTTGATCCAATCGGTGGTGATAGCGATGCTTTCGATGCCGTTCCGAATGTTGCTTCCAGTGTTTGCGAAGGAACTCTACGGATCGGTGCCGAGCGAGGTCGGGTGGTTAGCGACGATGGCGGGTATCGGCGGCATCGCCGCATCGATCGGCGTTGCCAGCCTTCGTTCCGGGCAACGACGAGGATTGGTCATTCTTGCATCACCGATAATCTCAGCGATTTCCATATTTTTGATTGGAATGCTGCCGTGGTACTGGGTTGGCATGATCGTGTTTGTAGGCGTGGGATTCGGTGAAACGATTCGTTTCGCATTGGGTCAAGCGCTGGTTGTTGAACACGCCAATCCTCGATATCGAGCCCGTATGACTAGCTTGACGATGATGACCTATGGATTAATCCCGCTCGCGGCATTTCCGATTGGTTGGTTTGTGGACAATGTCGGGGTTATACCGACGATTATTGGGATGTCGGTAGCCCTATTCACGGCGGGAGTGGCTTTTATAATCGTGAGCTCTTCGGTCAGGAATTTGCGTTAGGGAGCCGTTTAACCCCAGCTGTGGTGCTGGACCCCGGTTCGTTGGGCGACTTGCGCTCCATATCTACGATAGGGCGTTTCCGAAATCTGAGGCGAACTACGGCAGTGTAGCTTTTTGGATGTGCGTGAGCTCCACCGGCCACTTTAGCGCGGAGGGGTAGCTTGCTCGGCGCATTTTCGGCTGAAAATTTGGTGTGTCGTGTTGGTGTAAACTTCGCTTGATGTTCGTCGAAGTTCTACATGGCATTAAAAGCTAATAAGCCTGCAACTCGTCATTTAAGACCCCACGCAGTTTCAACCCGCATGCGAGTTAGCGGTCGTAGCGTCGCGAGGCGGACATTCCATTCTCTCGGAAACTCTGCGTATCGCCGATTCTGGTTCAGCCTGATCATCTTGATGGCCGGCGTGAACATGCAGATGTTGGCGCGTGGGCAGTTGGCTTGGGACCTGACCCACGACACGTTCTTGGTGGCGTTGGTGGGATCGGCATTCGCGCCACCGATATTGCTCTTTTCGGTTTTCGGCGGCACTTTCGCGGACCGCTGGGACCGCAAGAAGATGATCCAGTACAGCCAATTCGCGATCTGCATCGTCGCTGGCTCAGTGGGAGTTGCGATTTGGCAGGGCTGGATATCGATCTGGATTCTAATGGTGGCCGGGTTCGGCCAAGGTGTTTGCTGGTCGTTCATGATGCCCGCGCGTCAGTCGATAATTCCGCAGTTGGTGAGCAAGAGCGAGATTACGAACGCTATTGCGTTGAGCGCCTCTGGCATGGCGTTGATGACGTTGTCGGGACCGGGAATAGGCGGATTGGCCTATGCCTGGATTGGGCCGGCGAACACTTACTTTGTGATCGCTGGGCTGATGTTCATTGCGTTCTTGTTGATGGGCGGCGTGAAGATAACAGGAGAAGCGTCATCGAAGAAGAATCGTGAGGTGAAAGTCCTGAGCGCAGTCTGGGACGGACTGCGATACTCGGCGCGCAACAAGACGATCCTGGTACTGTTCATTTTGCTGCTGTCGACGACCATGACCTCGATGTCGTTCCGCTCGTTGATGCCAGCACAGGTCGGCTTGATATTCGGCGGCGGGCCGCCCGAACTCGGCATATTGATGAGCATGATCGGAGTCGGCGCACTGTTCGGTTCACTGTTCGTCGCCGGTTTGACGGCAAACGTACGCCGCGGAGTCATCCTATTGGCGGCGACTGGTCTATCAGCGATGGCGATCTTGGTGTCGAGCTTCGTGACCATATTCTTCGTTGCCATGGTCGCGATGATGGTTTTGGGACTGGGAGACGCCGGGCGTCGATCGTTGAACGCGTCGTTGCTTATGGAACAGGCGGATGAGGAGCATCGCGGTCGGGTGATGGGCATCTACATGTTGAACTTCGGATTAACCCCGATCGGAGCGATACCGTTAGGGATTTTGGCGGAGGCGACCGACATACGAGTGTCGTTCGCGGTGGCGGGTTGCATACTGGCGGCTTCGGTCATTCTGACGTGGGTTCTGACGCCGCGAATCAGGCGGCTGTAGTTTGACGGTTGGAGTTGGCGGAGCAGTAGGATACGGCCGTAGCTACGCTAACCGGACGTTCCGTTCGCTCCGCGATCCGAACTATCGCAGGTTTTGGATCAGCCTGATCTTCCTGATGGCCGGCATCAACATGCAGCATCTGGCGCGTGGTCAGCTGGCATGGGATTTGACGCACGATGCGTTCTTGGTCGCGTTGGTCGGTGCGGGCTTCGCGCCGCCGATCTTGATCTTCGGGTTGTTCGGAGGTTCACTCGCCGACCGATGGAACCGCCGAAGGATGATCCAGTACGCCCAACTGATCGTGAGTTTGGTGGCGCTCGTGGTTGCGATCTCGATAGTGATGGATTTCGTGTCGATCTGGGTGCTGTTCGGCGGGGCGCTTACGCAGGGCCTGTGCTGGTCGTTCATGATGCCGGCACGCCAAGCTATCATCCCGCAGCTCGTTCCGGACGGCGAGTTGACGAACGCGGTGGCGTTGAACGCGTCGGGCATGGCGTTGATGACGCTTTCGGGGCCCGGGATAGGCGGATTGGTGTATTGGTGGATCGGTCCGCAAGCCACATATTTCTTGATGTCAGGGCTGATGTTCGTCGCCTTTTTGATGATGACGAGGGTCAAGGTGGCGCGCCCTGATGCCGGTGGTCGACGTCAAACAGAGAACGTGTTCAACTCGGTTTGGGACGGTATCCGCTATTCGGCGCGCAACAAGACGATAATGGTTCTGTTGCTGTTGACGCTGGCGACGACGATGACCTCGCAGTCGTTCCGGAGTTTGATGCCAGCGCAGGTCGACCTGGTATTCGGTGGTGGATCGAGGGAGCTCGGGATCTTGATGAGCACGATCGGGGTGGGCGCGTTGATCGGGTCGTTGTTCATTGCCGGCCTGACCGAGAACGTTAAACGCGGCGTCGTGCTGTTGTTGGCGGGAGTGTTGTCGGCGGTGGCGATACTCGTTTCGACCTACGTGTCGGTGTTTTTGATCGGCATCTTTGCGATGTTGATTTTGGGGATCGGTGACTCCGGCCGGCGAGCCTTAAATTCGGCGTTGATCATGGGGCAGACGGACGATGAGCACCGAGGGCGCGTGATGGGAATCTATATGCTGAACTTCGGATTGCGTCCTGCCGGCGCGATTCCGTTAGGCTACTTAGCCGAGCGGACAAGTTTACAGACATCGTTCGCGGTCGCGGGCACGGTGTTGCTGGTCAGCGTGATTCTGGTTTGGATTCTGGCACCGCGGATTCGACGGTTGTAACACCGGAGCTGATCCGCGTCGGGGATTAACCTAAAAGTGTTGGACGAATTCGCTGGTAAATTACCGGTACCGAAGTCTCATGCCCATAAAAGTCATGCCAGAGGCCCTCGCGTCGCGTGTCGCGGCAGGCGAGGTCGTCGAACGTCCCGCGTCGGTGGTCAAGGAGTTGATCGAAAACTCGCTTGACGCGGGTGCCAGCCGAATCGATATCGAGCTACAAGGCGGCGGCCAGAGTTTGATTCGGGTCGCCGACGACGGTCATGGCATCGCGGCGGACGAACTGGCTGTCGCGTTCGAACGTTTCGCGACGAACAAGGTCGATGAGAACAGCGATTTGGTTGCCATTCCGACGCTCGGTTTCCGTGGCGAGGCATTGCCGTCGATCGCGGCAGTGGCAGATGTGACCGCGATCTCCCGACATGTCGAAGCTGAAAGCGGCGCGGAGTGCAATGTGACGTTCGGGTCTGAACCGCAGGTGCTGGTCGCTGGCGCTCCAGTCGGGACATCGGTGACGGTGCGTCAACTGTTCCGTAACGTACCCGCCAGGTTGAAGTTCTTGAGCAGCCCGTCGGCAGAGTCGGCTCGAGTAGCGACGCTGGTAGGGCAGATGGCGCTGATTCGTAGCGATGTCCGGTTTCGATTGACCGTCGACGGGGTTTCGCGGGTCAACGCGCCGGGCGACTTTGACGACGCGGCAGCGTTGGCGGCTGTTTACCGCGTCAAAGATCAGTCGGCACTGGTCAACATATGCCCCGATCTCGATGCCGCGTTCAGCGTGGGCGGAGCGCTGGCGATGCCGAACCTGCACTTCGGGCGGCGGACGCACATCACGATCGCGGTCAACGGTCGGTTAGTGCAGACCTATCGGCTCACCTACGCGGTGGAACGCGGGTATCAGGGATTTTTGCCCGACCGAAGATTTCCGATGGCTTTGATCAAGGTCATCGCGCCACTTGAAGACATTGATGTCAACGTGCACCCGCAGAAGACCGAGGTGAGGTTTCGGCGCGAAGGTCTGATCTTCTCGATCGTCGAGAACGCGGTTAAAGACGCGTTGGGCAAACGGGCGGCGGTCCGACAGTTCTCGGATACGCGGATCGCGTCTTCATTGACCACATCTTTGGAGGGGGCGTTCGCGATGCGTCGCAGTTCGGGTATCGAACCCGCGACCGAAGCGCCGACGTCGAACGATCCCGAAGCGCAACCGACCAATGTAAATGGCGATCAAACCCCGGTAAGCACAGCCAAACCGCAACCGAGGGAACAGTCGAGGTCGAAAAAGCGTTCCTCACCAGAAACTCCAAGCATGTCGAGACATCGCGATGTATTGCCGGGACTGCGCGTGCTCGGACAGGCCCAATCGACCTACATCGTTGCCGAGGATGCGAGCGGCGTATTTCTCATCGACCAGCACGCGGCTCACGAGCGAGTGAAGTTCGAGGAGATACAGGCGAAACGGATGCGCCAGGCCAGCGAATCTCAGCCGTTGCTATCGCCTCAAATGGTCGACCTGACCCCACAACGTCAGGTCGTCTACAGCGAAGGCGCTCAGTGGTTCGCAGATTCGGGATGGGATATCGAACCGTTCGGCGGCGGATCGGTGCTGATTCGCGCGGTGCCTCAAGTGCTTGCCGAGCGAGCGGCGACGAGTGCCAACGCCGCGGAGACAGCGCTCGTCCGAGTGTTGGACGACATGTCGCAGAATGATTCGCGACGTTCAGATGCTGATACGATGCCGTGGTCGGAGAGGTTGCTGGCCACGATGGCGTGCCATGCCGCGGTAAGGGCGGGAGACAGCTTGACGCTGGAGAGCTGCGAGGAGATCGTGCGATTGCTCCAAGATTGCGAGCATCCGCAGTCATGCCCGCACGGAAGGCCCACGATGCTGCTGCTCACCGGCGAAGCGTTGGAGCGCGAGTTCGGACGCCGCAAGTAAGCGAATGTGGGTGAACCGTTAGAATCGGTTGCAAGTACAGTCGCACACCATTCTCGTTAGGCATTCGTTGAGCATCGACGCCAATCGCGGCGGCGGTTCTGATGCGGGGTTGAACCCGCTCCGTCGTCTTCAGATATTCCTCGACACCATCAAGTTCGAACACTCGATCTTCGCGCTGCCGTTCGCAGTGGCGGCGGCTTTCATGGTCGCGGATGGTTGGCCGAATTGGATGCAGTTCGGTTGGGTGATCGTGGCGATGGTGACGTTGCGGACGTTCGCGATGGCGGCGAACCGGCTCGTGGACGCCGAGATCGATCGACGCAATCCGCGCACCGCCGATCGTGCGCTCGCGACAGGCATCATCGGCACGCCTGAAGTGATCGGTTACATGGCGGTGTCGGCGGTGGTGTTCGTGGTCGCCGCGTGGCAACTCGACCCGTTGGCGCTGGTTCTCTCACCCATACCGATTGCGGTCGCGTTCACGTATCCGTATCTGAAGCGATTCACATGGTTGGCACACTTCGGCATCGGAGCCGTTTACGTGATCGTTCCGCCCGCAGTGTCAATCGCGATGACCGGAACGATGCCGACCGAATTTGTGATGCTCGGGATCGGGGCGCTGTTTTGGGTTTCCGGATTCGACGTGCTGTATGCGATTGCCGATATCGACTTCGACCGTGCCAGCGGACTCCACTCGATACCGGCGCGCTTCGGGATCAAGAGATCGCTGGTCATCGCCAAGGCGTTGCACCTCGTCACGCTGCTTTTCCTGGCGATTTCGGTTTTGGCAGGAGGTGGCGGGTTATGGGCAGCGTTTGGAATCGTTGGTGTGGGGATGTTGTTCGCGTACGAACATTCGCTTGTGAAGGAGAACGACCTGTCGAAGCTGAACATGGCGTTCTTTACGATGAACGGCATGATCGCCGTCGTGTTTGCGATTTTCATCGTTCTTGACGAACTGCTGATCGGTTGACCGCATGGCACGCTACATCGTAGGCATCTCCGGCGCAAGTGGCGCACCGTACGTGCGCCGCGTGTTGCAGGTGCTCGCCAACAGTGACCATCAGTTGGACTTGGTGGTGACTCAGTCGGGAGCCAAGGTCCTGGAGGTTGAAGAGGGAGTGAAACTGTCGGGCGATGTTGGGGCTGATTTCGACGAACTGTCCCGATGGCTCGGTTGCGACATGGCGAGTCGTGACGGCTTCCAGTGGCACCGCGCGGCCAACGTCGCAGCTGACATCGCTAGCGGATCATGTCACGTCGACGGAATGCTCGTCGCGCCTTGTAGCGGAGGGACGTTGGCACGCATCGCGAACGGGATGTCGCAGAGTCTTTTGGAGCGCGCTGCGGATGTGACGTTGAAGGAACGGCGGCGGTTGATACTGATGACGCGTGAGACGCCGTTGAGTCTGGTGCATCTGCGCAACATGGTGGCCGCCACCGAAGCCGGGGCCATCGTCCTGCCGGCATCTCCGGGCTTCTACCACAATCCCGCGACCATCGACGACTTGGTCGATATGATCGCTGGCCGCATCTTGTATCACTTGGGTCTGGGGAGCGATCTGCTCCAGGTCTGGGAAGGACGTTAGCGACTAGCGTCATGGCATTCACCGACATGCAGTCTTTCATGCGCGTTCTCGAGGCGCGCGGTCTGCTGAAGCGCGTAACCGTGCCTGTCGACGCGGAGTTAGAGGTGACGGAGATCGCTACGCGGCTGGTGCGCGAGGGTGGTCCGGCGGTCCTGTTCGATAACGTCGAGGGGGCTTCGTATCCGTTGGTCGTGAATCTGCTGGGAACGATGGAGCGGATCGAGATCGGACTGGGGCGGCACCCCGAAGAGATCGGCGAGGGACTTATCACGTTCTTGGAAGATGTGAATCCCCCATCAGTGTCGTCGATATGGCGAAATCGCGGATCGGCTCTCAACCTGTTGAACGTTCGTCCCGGACTCGCCTTGAGTGCCCGGGCGCAACAGGTGACCGATGAATCGCCCGATCTGTCGCAGATGCCGATACTGAAGTGCTGGCCAGAGGATGGCGGCCGCTTCATCACTTTGCCGTTGGTCAGGACGCGAGACCCTGCGACTGGTGCGCACAACATGGGCATGTATCGGATGCAGGTGTACGACAAATCCACCACCGGCATGCACATGCAGATACAGAAGGGTGGCGCGTTCCATCACGTCGATGCCGAACGCGAGTCGAAACCATTGGACATCGCGGTGGCGCTCGGTGGCGACCCGGCGTTGATTCTGTCGGCGATCATCCCGTTGCCGGAAGGGATCGACGAAGCCGGTTTCGCGGGCGTGATGCGCGGACGGGCGACACCGATGACCAAAGCCAAGACCGTGGATGTCCGAGTTCCAGCCCACGCCGAGTTTGTCATCGAGGGCCAGCTACAACCCGGCGAGCGACGTTTGGAGGGCCCGTTCGGTGACCACTTCGGGCACTACTCTGGCGCCGCAGATTTTCCGGTCTTCCGCGTGAAGGCGATCACTCGCAAGCGTAGTCCGGTGTACCCGGCGACGGTGGTCGGCAAACCGCCGCAAGAAGATCGAGCGTTAGGCGACGCGGCTCAGCTGGCGACGAAACCCCTGATCCGGCTGATGCGCAAAGAAGTACGCGACATGTGGTCCTACTACGAGTCCGGTTTCCACAACCTGCTCGTGGTGTCGGTCGACAGTCGTTATTCGCGGGAGCAGATGAAGACGGCGTTTGGCATATTGGGCGAGGGTCAATTGTCGCTGACGAAGGTGTTGGTGTTGGTCGATGCGCAAACCGATCCGTCCGACATCAAATCAGTTGCCCGGGCGATATCGCGCAATTTCCGCGTCGAGACCGACTTCCGGCTGCTCGCGCGGACGGCGCAGGACACGTTGGACTTCACGGGCGACGCGTTCCAACATGGTTCCAAGATGGTGCTCGACGCGACAGGATACGGGCACGAACCGGATCGTTTAGACGGCCTGCAGCTGCGCTTCGATCCGACGACACTGTCTTCAGCGATCGTGAAGCACCGGCTGATCTGCGACAACATCCTGGTTTTACAGGTCCGAGGCGGCTACACAGAAACCAAGGAGTTGGTCGCCCGTGCGGTCAACGATCCGCGGGCAAGGTCGCTGAAGGCGGTAGTGCTGGTTTCGGAGGACGTCGATATCGAGGATGATGTCGAGTTGATCTGGGGAATCTTCACGCGGTTCGATTGCGCGTTGGATGTGGTCTTCACCGAGCAACAGTTCGTCGGGATCACACCTGTTTACAGCGGAGTTATGGGGATCGATGCGACGTGGAAGCCGGGTTATCAGAAGCCGTTGGAGATGGACCCGGACATCGTGCGATTGGTCGACGAAAAATGGGATCGCTACTGGGCTTGAAGCGGGGCGGCAGTACGGCTAGTGGCGCACCGATGTATCCGTACGAATTCGACTTCAATGCTTCGCATTACCCGGTGAGCGATGCTGAGCGGTTCTGCGCATTGATGACGCAAACAGCCGGTTGTCTGCTCTAGTACTACCGGATGCCGCACGCCGAGAAGCTCTGCGTCTGGCGACGCGGCGCACCGCGTCTTCAATGGGCATGTCGATCTTAAAGCGCTTCGTCATCCAGTATTTGACAACGCAGGGAGTGGCGGCAGCTCAACCAAGACATGGTGCATCCATCGACTAGCTTCACTATCTTTGATTGTATTTCGCGCTTCGCGACGAAGCGGGGCCGACTCAATAGCATTGGGCTCGCGTGAGGCATACCAGAGCGTGGGATTCTGCGGATCATCATTGAGAAAAGCCGCCACAATCGGCGTGCGTCGTGTAGAGCGGGGCATCGAAACACCTATATCGTCTTAGAGCTGACGTTCTTATTTACGCGAATTGTGCTAACGCTATTGTTGTTCACTTTCAATCCTCACCAATTCGGGTTGTCCGGTTTCCGGCGATCATGATCAATGGCGGCGTTAAACTCGAAGCAGTGGGGGCGTGTATCGATCCGTTTAGTGGGGTGCAACTCCGCGTCCTTACGCAACTTGCTCTTGATGCGGTAGACGGAGTCTCTGAAATCGGTGCTCTCGCTTCGCATCGTCGGATTCCTGAGCAGATCTTCCATCAAGTCGACCAAGCGGATCGAGTCTTGATACTCCCAAAACGCAGCAGACCTACAGCGCAGGACTATTCTGTTCTTTAGGGCGATGAAGTTGTCGGTATAGGCGAAACTCGTGGCTGCTCGATTGCCGATTGCCTCTGCTGTTCCGCGGCTGGAATCCCTGGAGGCGCATCCGGATGACGCGAACACTGCACAGAGAGTAACGAGAACAGCCCACCGCACTTGACACCTCCCTTGCGACTAGGGCAACAACCTTTTTGACCGCAGAAGACGGTTCCCCGGTGAGGCGACGAAGGTGAATGCACGCCAATGGCGATGCCATCCAACAGCGGTCTTAATCTCCGGGGAGTGACGGCAACAAACCTTGCACCCGTCTGCAACCGAAAACGTCATAGCATACAGATATTCGGATGTTTTCTATGATCAAGGGCAAGAGATTGGCTAACGAGACTGGAATGGTCGTGGCGACAAAGACCGATGTAGATACGCGGATGACCATCCTTGTGACGGAATTTCGCACAGAACTCAAGCACTTGGCGACCAAGGCTAACCTCGATCGCTTGAAAATCCAGCTTCTGCTGATCAACATCACCGTTGTCGGTATCGCCACCGGCATCATCGTAGCGGCTATGCGTTTCTGGCAATAGGGGAGCAGAGCCCCTTAATTTGGTGTGTCAAGGGAGTAATTGCCGCTAATGATCTGACGTGGTGACCAGATGATCCTTGACAAGCTGCCGAGCGGTTTCAAAGTCGTCGGCGCTGACCGATACCGTCGTGAATCCTTCGGTGCGGTTGACGATGTGAAGACTCAGGATGTTGATGTTGTGCCGGCGGAACCGCTCCGCGATCTTTGCCAACGCGCCCGGTTCGTCGCGCAACCTGATGACTAACGATTCGTCCGAAATCGCTTTGTACCCGGCGTTGGCGATAACTAGCAAGGCTTGGTGGTGGTCGGCGTCCTCGGTCGATATCACGACTACTCCGGACTCGTCGGAGCCCTCGGTGTCGATCCCGATGATGTTGATGCCCTGGTCTGCGAGCAGGGTCGTGAGATCGGCGATGACGCCGACCTCGTTCTTGACGTTGATGATGATTCTCTGCATTGGCGAGTCTTGGGTCCTGTTCAGTTCCGTGGATGCGCGAGGCAGTCGGCGATCGCGGCATCGATTTTTTCTCGGGTTACGTTGGTGACTGTAATGATGTGCGCAAAATCTTCGTACGGTGCCATCTGCCATTTTCTAATGATCTCGTCAGCTGGCCGAGGAAATACCACCGTGATGGAATTCTTGTTTCGCCACGCCGGGATCCCAAACTCGTTGAATCTGTCGACGGCGTACTGGGCCGTCTCGAGCATATCCGCGACCAGGCCACGAAAACCTTCCATGCCATAGTGCTCGAACGCGTACCAGAGCATCAGCGGCGTGATGGCGTTGCGTGAACCTGAGAGCGTGGTGTCCATAGCTCCGACGTACTCGATTGACCGCGCCACTCGGGCGACGTATTCGCTCTTGGTCAGGACGATTCCCGAAGGTATCGGTGAGCCGATGACTTTGTGGCCGCTGACGGATACGCTGTCGATTCCTGAGTCGAAACCGAAAGGTTGCGGATCGTCGACGAAAGGCAGGATCATGCCGCTCAGCGCGGCGTCGGCGTGGATGTAGCTGTGCGGAATGGCGAAGTCTTCCAAAATCTGGCGGATTTTATCCAGATTGTCGACCGCGCCCTTCATCGTAGTTCCGATGTTCGCAAAGACGACGACCGGGACGTCGCGGTTGATGCGAATGGTTTCGCGCAGGTCGTCATAGTCGATCTCACCGTTCGGTTGGCTCTTGATCATGATGTTGCGGTAGTTGAGGACGCGCAGATTCTTCAAGACGCTGTAGTGAGTGTCCTGCGAGAAGTAGACGATGCCGTTCGGGAACATCTCGCGAGCCATGTAGAGGCCATACATGTTGCCCTCGGTGCCACCCGAGGTTACGTAACCCCAAGTCTCCTCGGGAGCCAGACGCATTAGGTCCGCGAACTTGGCTATCACCTCACGTTCGATTTCGTGCGTGTTGATGCGAAAGTTGCTGTCGTGAAACGGATCGCCGACGTTGTTGACGCTGAGTTCCAAGAACCGGAACAGCGGCGAATAGTCGAAACATTGGTTCGTCGGGTACCCGAGCTGATTGATCGAGAGACCCTCCAACTCGGCGACCAACTCGTCGATTCGTTTCTGTGTGCTTGGTGGTGTTTCAGGCATTCGCCGGATTCCTCGAAGATGCTCGTCGGCCAGACCGGGTTCGTTTTCAGTTCCACCCATTGACTGTTCAACGGGTTCGAAACGCCTTGTTTTGGCAGACATTTCGGGGGTCTGATTCTGATGGTAACGAATGTGTATCAATCCTTCTAGACATTTGGCAAATCCGAGCGACGACAACTTGTCGCGGGGCGTTGACCCCGCGTAGAGCCAAGTTTGGCGCGATGATAGAGAATAGATGTAGCGATAAATCGCAATCACCGTCATTCAAGAAAGCGGTCCGCATATGGCGATGGCAACCACAGTCGCAGACGTGGCGGCGACACACTCAGCGGTGGGCGTTGGAAGCAACGGCCACGTTGAAACCCCGGATATCTTGATCTCCGACCCCGTACTCGAGTCGATCTGGGAAAAGGTGAAGCACGGCGAGAGGTTGTCGGCCGAAGACGGTGTGGAAATCCTAGAGACCGACGATTTTTCGGCTGTCGGATTGATGGCCGACTACAAGAAGCGTCAGTTCTCAGGCGACAAGGTTTACTTCGTCCTGAATCGCCACCTCAACCCGACGAATATCTGCGTGTTGTCGTGCAAATTCTGCGACTACGCCAAGAAGCCGGGAGCCGAGGGCGCGTACGAGATGACGATGGAGCAGATGCTTGACCATCTCGACGGCGACATCCGCGAACTGCACGTCGTCGGTGGGCACCATCCGACCTGGCCCTTCGAGTTCTACGTCGACATGATTCGCGAGCTCCACAACGCTCGACCGGATGTTCAGATCAAGGCGTTCACGGCGTCGGAGATCGATTACTTCTGGAGGCGGTGGAAAGTTCCGCCTGAAGAGTCGCTCGCCATCTTCAAGGAAGCGGGACTGTCGTCGATGCCCGGCGGCGGCGCGGAGGTCTTCTCGGACCGGATCCATAAACTACTGCTGCCCGGCAAGGCGAAGGCCGATCGCTGGCTCGAAATCCACCGCATCGCCCACGGCATGGGCATCAAGAGCAACTGCACGATCCTTTACGGCCACGTCGAAACGTTCCGAGAACGGATCGATCACCTCATATTGCTACGTGAACTCCAGGATGAAACCGACGGGTTCTTGGCGTTGATTCCCCTTGAATACCAAGTCGGCTACACGAAGTTAAGACCGCGCCACACGCCGCCGATGGACGACCTCAAGATGCTCGCGGCGTCGCGTCTGATACTCGACAACGTGTTGGCCATCAAGGCCTACTGGGTGATGCTCGGAGAAGCGACGGCAGGCATGGGCCTCAACTTTGGCGCCAACGACCTCGACGGCACCATCGGCAAGGAGCGCATCGCCCACGCCGCGCTCGCCGACTCACCGGCAGGCATCGCGCGCCGCAACATGGTTGCGTCGATCAGAGACGCCGGCCGCGTCCCCGTAGAACGAGACGCCCTTTACAACGAGATCACGATCTACAACTGATCGACCTCTCGGCAATGCCCAGTGATCTCTCAACACGTTGGCGTATCGGGCACATGCCGTACCTGAACTCCGCAGTCTTCTACGAAAAGCTCGAAGGCGATTGGTTCGATCTGGTCGAGTTGCCGCCAAGGAATATGGCGGATGCGATGAGGAAGGGCGAATTGGACGCCGGTCCATTGCCGATCGCGGAAGTGTTGAGGATGCAGGGCGACATCGTAACAGGAACTTTGGGCGTGGCGTCCGATGGTCCGGCACGGAGCGTGCTTCTGTTCACTGATGTGCCTGCTGAGGAGCTGTCCGGCGCATCGGTCGCGGTGACCGGTCATACCTCGACCTCGGTCCAACTACTGCGGATCCTGTTCGCCGCCCACTGGGGAGTTTCCGATGTAGAACTCTTGGGACCAGATGAAAATTGCGTCGCTGAGCTGTTGATCGGAGACGCCGCGTTGACGAAGGTCTATGGCGACGAAAAACCGCGATTTGTCTACGATTTATCATTTGAGTGGAAACGGTTGACGGGTTTGCCGTTCGTGTTCGCGCGTTGGGTCGCCAGAGGCGACGCAACGATGCCTGAACTAGGCAGATTTGCCGAGGCTTTACACGGATCATTTTCGTTCGGCATGTCGAACGTTAACGAGATAGCGGCGCGAACACGGATACCGGGAATGCAGCCTGAAGACGTGAAGACTTACATCCGCAGCTTCACTTACGAGTTGGGCGATACCGAATATGCAGCGATCGAAGAGTTTCAGTCGAGATTGTCCGCGCTGCCGGACTGGCGGCCCAACCTAGTGCCTTACGTGGTTGGCGAATAATCGGTTGGAGGGTATACCTGATGATCACAGACATCCGAGCCAAAGTGTTCGCAAACGAACGCATCGATGCCGACGAGGGGCTGTACCTGCTGCGAGATGCCGACCTGTTAGATCTGGCGCCACTCGCCACGCACGTCAAGAACCTGCACAACGTCCCTGATCGCGTCACCTATGTCATCGACACGAACCTTAACTACACGAATCTCTGCGACGCGTACTGTTCATTCTGCGCGTTTTATCGCACTGATCCGTCGGACCCATCCGCCTACACCTACTCCGTTGAGCAGATCATGGACAAGGTCGGACGCTCGGCCGAAAAGGGTGTCACGACCGTCTTGATGCAAGGCGGATTGAACGACGATCTCCCGTACGAGTACTACCTGGACATGGTCCGGGAAACCGTCCGACGATATCCGTCCGTGATGCCGCACTATTGGTCGGCGCCGGAGATATGGCAGATGTGCGATGTGTCGGGCAAATCGCCCCTCGAGGTCATGCAGGACCTTTGGGATGTCGGACAGCGAACCATGCCCGGAGGCGGATCTGAGATCCTCAACAATCGCGTCAAGCAGATCGTCTCCCGTTTTGCACCGAAAGACACCTGGGCCCAATGGAACGAGATCCACGAGGCGGCTCACGAGGTCGGATTCAAGACCACCGCGACGATGATGTACGGCCACGTCGAGACCGATGAAGAGATCGTCGAGACGTTGCAACACATACGCGATGTGCAAGACCTGGCCGACGCCAATCCCACCAACGACGGCGGTTTCACTGCCTTTATCCCATGGTCCTACAAGCGAGAAAACACCGCGCTCGGCAAGCAAGTAGCGCAAGAGGCGGGACCGAATCAGTATCTGCGTATCATCGCGTTGAGCCGCATCTTCTTGGACAACGTGCCGCACATTCAGGCCTCTTGGTTCTCGGAGGGCCGCAAGACCGGTCAAGTGGCGTTGCACTTCGGTGCCGACGACTTCGGCGGGACGTTGTTTGACGAAAACGTGATGCTGGCCGCGGGGTTCTACAACCGGACCACGGAAGACGAAGTGCGGGCGTTGATATCGGATGCCGGCTATCGGCCTGCTCAACGATTGACCAACTACGAGATCGTACGAGAATTCGAGCGCGAAGTCTCGGTGCCGTTGGCCGCCAGCGCATGATCCGGGCCGGCACAAGAGCTATCGGACGATTGGTCGACAAAATGGCTTCGAATCTCGGAGGTGCCGGAGACGTCTCGCATCTAGTCGATGTGCGACCGCTTCGCAGGTCCGAAATCGACTTTGTCGCCGGAAGCCTGAATCCTGCAAGGAACGCCGCCACGCACGAAGCCAGACTCAAGTTGCAAGACGACGGGATGCTGTTATACCTCATCGCTTGGATCGATGAGATGCCAGTTGGGCACGGAATGTTGCTATGGGATGGGCCGACAGGGACGCCGAAGCAACACATCGAAACCCCGAGTCCATACGTCGAGGACCTTTGGGTGCGCAGTGATATTCGGTCACGCGGCATCGGTGCGCTCATTTTGGTTGAGATGACGATGTTGGCGATATCTCACGGCTACCTTTCGATATCCCTCTCAGTCGGAGTCGATAATCGTCGGGCGATCAGCCTCTACGAGCGAATGAGATTCGAGCAGGCTCGAGTTCCGACCTTCACGCTTTCGGGAATGGTCGCGATGGCGAATGGCGAGACGCAATTCTGGAGCGAAAGATGCCAATACATGCTGAAATCGTTTGATTTCAACGCCGAAAGCAGGAGCGGGAATGTCTGACAAAAAAACGATCGTATTCGGCCACAGCCCGGACGCGGATGACGCATTCATGTTCTTCGGCTTGGCGAAGGGCGTCGTCGAGATTGACGGCTGCGAAATAGGCCATCACATGGCCGACATTCAATCGCTCAACGTATTGGCGGAAACCGGCGAGTTGCCAGTAACCGCAATTTCGGCCGCGCAATATCCAAAAATCGCCGACAAGTATCGGATCATGTCCTGCGGCGCATCTGTCGGACGCAACTACGGTCCGGTAGTCGTTACGACTCGTGATGATCTGGACTTCGACAGTTTGGAAGGCTGCACGATCGCGGTGCCCGGCGAGTTCACAACTTCTTGGATGCTGTTCCAGATATTCGGCCCGGACGATTTCACTCCGCTTTTCCTAGATTTCGACGATGTGGAGGACGCCGTGAAGTCGGGCAGGGCGGAGGCCGGGATATTGCTGCACGAGGGACAGATTCTGTTCGAACAGCGGGGCTTCAGGTCGCTGCTTGATCTGGGCAAAAAATGGTTTGACGAGACTGGACTGCCGATCCCGCTCGGGTTGGATGTCGTGAACCGCAGTCTCGGCGACGAGATGTGTCAACAAGTGACCGACGCGCTCAAATCGTCGATCGAATACGCCCACGCCAACGAAGACGCGGCTCTCGACTACGCTCTCGGCTACGGTCGCGGCATAGAACGCGAATACGGGCGACGATTCGTTCGGATGTACGTGAACTCCGACACGCTCGACATGGGCGAAGAAGGACGCGCGGCGCTTCAACAGCTATTCGGGATGGCGGCGCACCGGGGAATTATCGACCAAGTCCCGCCGTTGGACGTGCTTCAATCGAACTGAAGCAAGAGCAATTCAGATTTAATTGACCGTCTCCCAAGGTCAATCGACCCAGCCTACGAACCTCGATAGGTGAATCGACCTCGGTCAACGTGTTCGAACTCGGGCATGTTTCGCATAACGGCACTTACTGCGGTCGTTGGTCTCGACAGATCGATCGCGTCGCCGCCGTCTCGCAAGAAGTCGACTACCTCTTGCGCGCTGATCTGAGGGCGTTCTCGACCAAGGGCCAGTGCGGCTTCACGAATTCTCTCCCGCCGGTCGACCAGAGCGGCTTGTTCATCGGGCGAACGTGCGGACGTAGCTGGAACGGGCGTTTCTTCCTGGTTGTCTTGAGTCGGCTTTTGAGTGAAAAGCACTCTACCAGCCACTCTGTCGACGACGATTTGCAGATCCATGTTGGCGCGAGTTGCGCATTGAGTGATCAAGTTTCTGATTTGGGATAGCTCTTCACCGTCCTCTGCGATCACAGCCTTCGCTTCTCCGGTTTGCAATGAAAACATCGCGTCGTAAATGGCACGCACTTGCGGGCTCTTGGCTCTGTTGAGAAGGGCCGTGCGCTGCATTTCGGCGAGATCAACTTCGACTATCTCTATTGGCATTGGCATGTCTCCGTGAAAACTTTCGGTCTTACAACCGGTCACGCTCAATCGGCGCTTCGATAAAACTCTCCAAATAACTTCTTCGTATCATGAATGTCGATATCGACTTGTAACCTTAATCTTACAACCTGTAAGCAAATGTTCTAACTCGTTGCCAAGCGAGTCATCAATTTTACGAGTGATTCTTCGCAAAGCATGATTGCCCTGTAAATCTAGACGTTGTATCAATTGAGAGGCCGAAACGAGCAATTCGCGATAACGAAAAGATAGAATCGTAAGTATGATCATCGCCTAACGACTTGAGAAACGTTGCACAGTACCAAACACTTGAAGTCTGATCATGAGGCGCGAACTGCGAAGAAATCAACAATTTAACACGATTTGGGCGATGGTCGACAAAAGTCGAGTCACCGCTCTCATTGTAGCCATCAATGTTGCTATGTTCGTACTCTTGTCGGTGACTGGCGGAGCCGACGATTCAATCAACCTATACCGGTGGGGCGCCAAGTTCGGACCTGCGATACAAGCCGGGGACTGGTATCGATTAATCTCGCCGGTGTTCCTACACGCCGGCCTTTTCCACATCGCAGCCAACACGTTCGCATTGGTCATCTTTGGTCCACGCCTGGAGCAGGAGTTCGGTGCGCTGGCTTTCGTCGCAACCTACATCGTGGCCGGGGTTTGCGGCGTCGCCGCGAGCTACTTGGTTTCCCCGACATTGAGCGTCGGCGCCAGCGGCGCGGTGTTCGGAATGGTCGGGGCGTACGGGATATTCCTGGTTCGCAACCGGAGAGAGTTCGGCGGACAGGTGAACCGCGTGATCCTCAACCTGATTTTCATCCTCGGCATCAACATCGTGTTCGGGTGGTATGCGTCAGGGATCGATCAAGGCGCGCACATCGGCGGATTGATCGCCGGCGCCGCGATGGCGTTCCTGGTTAGCCCTAAGAGAGTAGTCGACATCGAAGACGACTTTATGCTCTTTGGCGCTCCGATCGTCCGAACTCGGTTCGCCAGAGCGTCACGTTCGAATATCCTGTTGGCCGCGGCCGTAGGATTGTTGGTCGCAATCGCGATATCGTGGTGGGTCACCAGCAACGTGGTGTACGACGCGGCAAGAATGTCTGAGTACGCGTATTACGAGTTGCTTTCCCGTTGACGGACGTCACTTAGTCGCCTTGATCGAAAAGAGGAACGGTACCGAGCCGTGATGCTCGTCCAGCCTCCAACCATCCTCGTGGCGACTCATCGGCGGGAAAGCGCGGTACTCTGAGACCGCGAATTCGTTCAGGAATTCGATTTGAAGGCCAGCGTCGATGATGGCGTTCACGATCTCCGACATGCTGTGTTGCCATTCGTGCGAAGGCGTTTCGAGGATTTCTGAACCGGTGTACGTGTGTGCGCCGCCTTCGTAGGAAATGCCTTCAGGGTCCGGGAAGTAGGAGTGACACGGTTTCAGATCGTGGCCACCGTTCGGTAACTCGACGGGCTCGAAAATGTGGGAGACCGGATGCCCGTCAAGGATGTAGAAAGTGCCGCCGGGTTTCAGGTAGCGAGCGACGACCTCCGCCCATCCAGTCATGTCCGGCAACCAGCACAACGCTCCAATTGCGGTGTACACGATGTCGAACTGCTCATCCAAAACGTCAGGCAGATCGTAGACGTTGGAGCGGATGAAACGCGTCTCTAATGCCAACTCATCGTTCAGTTCCCGCGCCAATTCGATCGCGGTGTCCGAAATATCTACACCAGTCGCAATCGCCCCCAACCTCGACCACGACATCGTGTCCATCCCGAAGTGACATTGCAGGTGCAGCAGCGATTTGCCTGCGACTGAGCCCAACTCCTCAATCTCGGTTTTGGTCAACGTGATTCTGCCCGATTTGAAGCCATCGACATCGTAGAAATCGGAAACGGCGTGAATCGGCGTTCGTTCGTCCCAGTTCTGACGGATTATCTCCATTTTGTCGTTCATGGCGAGATCACTTCGTGGCCTTGATCGAGAGCATGAACGGTATGTTGCCATCGTAATTTCGGAGCCTCCACCAACCTTCACGGCGCTCCATCTGAGGCAACGCTTGGAAAAACGAGAAGGGGAACTCGCGCATGAACTGGATCTTCAACCCTGCGCCAATGAGCGCGTTGACGATTTCCGACATGCTGTGTTGCCATTCGTAGACCGGCGTCGCAATCGTACCTGAACCAGTGTAGGTATTCCGTTCGCCCTCATCAAGCAAGCCTTTCGGATCGGGGAAGTAGGCGTGACGAAGTTCCAAATCGTCGGTCCCGTCGGCTCTCGTTACAGCGTCGAAAATGCGACCGGCTGGGTGTTCATCGCGCACGTAGAAGGTGCCGCCTGGCTTCAAGAACCGCGCTATGACCTGACCCCAGCGCGTCAAGTCTGGCAACCAACACAACGCTCCGAGAGACGTGTAGACGATGTCAAATTCACCGTCCAAAACGTCGGGCAGATCGTACACATTGGATCGAATGAAGCGTGTCCCCAAACCGAGTTCGGCGTTCAATTCATTCGCCAGATCAATCGACGCGTCCGACAGGTCCACGCCAGTTGCCTCGGCGCCGAGACGCGCCCACGACATCGTGTCCATGCCGAAGTGGCACTGTAGGTGCAATAACGACTTGCCTTCCACCGCACCGATCTCTTCGATTTCGATGTCGTTGAGTGTGATGCGACCTGCTTTGAACCCCTCGACGTTGTACATGTCCGAAGTGGCGTGGATGGGAGTCCGTTCGTTCCAATTGCGACGGTTTATTTCGATGCGTTCGTCCACGAATTGATCACTTATTGCGCTGTTCGGATCGGATATGGCGGCACGGCTGAACGTGAAGCGGTAAGTCTAAAACATCGATTTCAAAGCAAGATATACTGATTAGATGTAAGGGGACGAGTGGATTCGACAGGGAGCGTACCGCAAGGTCGCGTGTCGTGGCGCCTGACCACGATAAAACGGGCAAAAAAACAAATGGCGAACGAGAAGTCGCCCTCGCTACTGCTTAAACAGTAGCGACGTCCGGCAGGAGTTGTTCTCAGAGGCACTTGTCGGGCGCCGAATATCTGAGGTGCGGATGTGCAACGCCGGTAGTACGTCCAAAGGCAACCGGCAACCGTGACCTGTGGCGGACGCCGTTGGCATCGTCCGGAAGCGGTATAAACAACCAACGGCTACACACGTAGAAGCTTTGACGGGAAACTTTCTGGACGGGGAGTTCGACCCTCCCCCGTCTCCACCAGCAAGTGGCGCTCGCGGCAGATACGCCGCGAGCGAATCATCCGCCGCGAACGAGAACCAACTCTCGATGCGCATTCGCCTCCCGAAGCGAACCCCAATCTCCCGCGAAAAGCGCACCATCAACATCAGCGGCGAGCAAATCTCCTACACGCTGCAACGCAGCACCCGTCGCCGTCGGACCATACAGATCCAGCTCGATCCCGAATCCGGGCTAAAGGTCTTGGTTCCTCACACGTTGACCGACAGCGAGATCGAGGATTTCCTGCTGAAACGCTCCGATTGGATCCTCAAGCATCGCACCGACGTGGAAGTCGCCGAAGGCCGATTCGATTGGGCCGAGGGCGGATTGATGCAGCTGCGAGGCAATCCAATTCAGGTCGTAGTCCAAGAACGAGACGTGAACGACGTCGGGCGCGATCTGCCGCCGACCGTTGTGAAGTCATTGGAAGGCGAGAAGGTCACTGTGATAATCCCACCCGACATGCCTCAAGAGGATAAATCGAAGGTCGTGAAGCAATGGTTGATGGAATGGTATCGACAGGAATCTTGGGACTACCTCAAATCTAGAGTCGCCGAGTATGGAAACGTCATGGGCGTCAAACCGAGCCAGCTGAAACTGAGCAACGCCAAGAAGAGGTGGGGAAGTTGCAGCGGAAAACGATCGATCAATCTCAACTGGCGCCTCATAATGCTCGACGATCGGTTGATCGACTACGTCGTGGTTCACGAACTCGCGCACCTCGTCGAACTGAACCACTCTCCCGGATTTTGGGGCGTCGTCGCGCGAGTGCTGCCGGATCACCCGGAATTGAGGCGACGATTACGCGCCCAGTCTCCCTCCGCGCTGGGTTAGAAACTCGCTTGGCGGTTTCACGGCGCAAACGCGATCGCCGCTGCGCCCCCTGCGATGCAGATCGCACCTAAAGCGCGCACAGGCGTCACTCCTTCTTTCAGCACGACCGCTCCGTATGCAACCGCCACCAAGATGGAGATTTCCCTGAACGGTCCGACGTAGCTGACGGGTGAAAACGTTAGGGCGGTCAACACAAGGGTGTACGCCGCAAACTGCAGCAGGCCGCCGACTACTAAGATCCTCCAATGGCGCCGAGCCTCGTCAATGAATGCTGCTCGCGTCTCGAGACGCGACTGAATGGTCATCATCCCTAACCCGCCGCCAAGTTGCAGGAAGAACATGTAGAGCGCCGGTTGGACGTGCTTTACTCCTTGCGCGTCGACGACGGAGTAGATGCCAATGACCACGCCAGTCGATAGCGCCAGCAACCAAGCCGGTCGAATCCTCGGTCGTCCGTCTGCGCCTGAGTTCCCGAAGCGCACCAAACTCAACATCGAACGAGCGAACCGTTTGATTGTGGCGGCCTCGATGTCCGAAATCGTGATCAGCACCAATCCAGTCACGATGGACAACGCGCCGGCCACGGCTCCCAATGACATCGATTCTCCGACTACGAATACGCCAAGAAACGGGATTATTGCCAAACCCAAGCCTCTCGCAACTGGGTAAACGATTGAGAGTTCGCCTGTGTTGTACGCGTAACCCAGAGTGGCGAAGTACCAGATGTGCAGCAAAATGGTCGCCAAGATGAACCACCACCCGGTTCCGCTCGGAAAGTCAACGATGAGCAGGTAGATCGCGAGCGGAAGGACGAGCATCGCCGACGTGACGGCCATCAGACCCGTCGTGACCGCGGGTCGGGTCGCACGTCGAACCATCAGATTCCACGACGCGTGAGCGAACGCCGATGAAACGACGAGCAAAATGGCTAATGGGGTCACGGAAGGAGAAGCTGAGTGCGCACGACGCTACGATGGCATTTGGTTGGCGATAGACTACAATGCGCGTCGATGAATGAACCCAACCAATAACCCGGAGCCGAAACAGATGCATTATCAAGACGAACGGACGCACGGATGCAGAATATCCGACGCTTGGACCTATCGCGGCCTCAAGACGGTAGTGATGGAAAACGAACTGCTCCGTCTGAGCCTAATCGCGGACAAAGGCGCCGACATGTTCGAGTTGGTCCACAAGCCAAGCGACACCGATTTCATGTGGCGCACCCCGTGGAGCGTTCGCAATCAGGCGCTGTGGGTGCCATCTACCGGATGGGGCGAAGGGATATTCCACGACCTTTATATCGGAGGTTGGAACACGATAGCCCCCACAGGCGGGTTCCAGCAAGACTACATGGGCGCCGAGATAGGGCAGCACAACGAGACCAACATGATGCCGTGGGACGCGCAGGTCGTCGAGGATACGCCAGAGCGAGTCTCGGTTAAATTCTCCGTACGCGCCGTTCGCACGCCGTTCTGGATCGAAAAAACCGTCTCGCTAGAATCTCAGTCGCCGGTAGTTACGGTCACAGACACGTTGATCAACGAGGCCGAAGAACCAGCACCTGCCCAGTGGGGTCAGCACGTCGCATTGGGCGATCCCTTCCTTACGCCCAACTGCATCCTCGACTTCGCTGGCGGCGACTTCATCGTGCCCCAGTCGCCCGACGGCTACCGTTCCACCGGGCTCTCGATTGATGCCCGATCGCACCGGTTCGTGGCCGGTTGCTGAAGCGCCCGACGGGTCGGAGGTCGATCTGACGGTGTTCCCGCCGAAGTCCGACCGATTGGTCGACTACCTTTCGTTCAACAACCTCGTCGATGGATGGTACGCCGTAACAAACCCGGATCGCGGCGTGGGCATCGGTCTCCAATGGGACAGCGAAGTCTTCAAGTACCTCTGGTACTGGCAAGTCTTCGGCGGCCACAGCGGCTACCCGTGGTACAAGCGCACCTACAACGTCGGTCTCGAGCCATTTACCAGCCTTCCGAGCGGCATGGCTGAACCGGGCAGCGACGAATCGACATCAATGATGTTCGAACCCGGCGAGTCGCGCAGTTCCACGGTCCGTGCCGTTATCTACGAATCCAGCACCGGAGTCACCAGTATCAGTGAAGATGGAAAGGTGAATTTGCGGGGTTAGGGAGAATTGCCCGTAACAGCATCCCTTCCACAACATCGGCATCCCTTCCGCAGTTATGTCATTCCGAACGCAGTAGGAATCTAAAGCTCCTGCACAGGACTGGCGTACCATTCCAACGATAGATCCTTCCATTGCGGGTTTGATGACTCGATTAGCGCCACCTTCTTCGCTCGGCGCCAGCCCTTGATCTGTTTCTCCCGCGCTATTGCGGACTCAACATCCGAGGTCTGCTATTTGCGAGCTGGGTGACGTTGTAGCTTGTAAAGCCGGGCACGAGTTTGTTTTTGTGTTCGTACACTCTTCTTTCGAGATCGTTAGTTACGCCGACGTAGAGCGTTCCCGACCTGTTGGTCAAGATGTACACGTAGTATTGGTGGTCTTGTCTTGCAGGCACCGGCTTTAGATTCCTCACTGCGTTCGGAATGACATAACTGATTTACTCTGGTTTCTTCGCCGACTCAAGATCGAGCGTTTCAAGCTTCGGCAAGCACCCGCGTCCCCGTCTTGTGCGCGTTGATCCAGTCCCAGTCCAAGGGGACGCCGATGCCGTGTCCGGTAGGCGCAAAGACGCAACCGTTTTCGTCGACCGTGTCGAGGTCGTCGGAGTAGTTGACCCAAATCGGTGGTTTGGTCGATCTCACTTTGGGATGCACTAGCCCGAGCTCGTAGTAGTTGGTGTTGCGGACTGCCGACATGAGATGTCGGTGTGCAGGATCGGGACCGTGCGTCTCAACGTCCAACCCGACGCTTTCGCAGGCGTGGAAAATCTTCATCGCGCCGGTGATACCGCCGTCCTCGTGCGCGCCGACTCTGACGTAGTCGGTGCCATCGGCGATGACGAAGTTCATGTGCTGCTCGGGTAGGCGAATGTGCTCCGTCTGCAGCAGAGGCGTCTTGATCATCTGGCGCAATTTGCGGTGCGCGAACGTGGAGACGCCCCCGTCCATGAAGACGTCTTCCCACCAGAAGAATCCGGCTTCATCACATGCTTTGCCGAGCTTGAGAGCGTCGCCAAAGTTTTTGACCTCGTTCGCCGGATCGATCATGAGATCCATGTCTGGCCCAACGGCATCCCGAACGGCCAACACGTTAGCGACCTCCCGCTTGATGTTTTGGCCGGCGAGTCCCCATCCATGGATCTTGAACGCCGGATAGCCCATCTCCTTGCACGTCACGGCAAAATCGGCGAAATCCTGTGGCGTGGACAGACCTCCGTTTTCGTCGCCGTGCAACGTCGAGGCGTAAGCCGGCAACGGCTTCCGTTCGCCGCCCAGAAGTTGGAACAACGGCTCTTCGTAAATCTTCCCAGCGATGTCCCAAAGGCAGATGTCGACGATACCCAGTCCGAGCGCGGCGGTGTGGCGCAACCCGCGCTTCATCGCGTTGTAGTGCACCTCCCGTTGCATCGCGTCTTTTCCGATCAGGTAGGCTGCGACAGTCTCGATGTCGGCCAGAGCGTTGCCCCGTGCACCGGGATATTCGCCGACCACGCCTTGATCGGTATAGATCGACAGGATCCCGCCGCCAGCTTGCAACGAGGCGTCCTTCTCGTACACCATGTTGAAGGTGTTGTAGTCCTTGCTCACGTTCTCGACTTCGTGCGCGAAGGTGGTGACTTCGATTCGGGTTATCTTTGCGGCAGGTCTCACGGCCTCTTGCTCCTTGAAGGCATCGGGTTTCTACAGGGGTAATTCTACGCATGAGAGCCGTACGCCGAAGTGGACTTGACGGCTTCGCACAGCCTCTGTTCACGGTTGCGATTCAGAGCATTGAAATGGGTATCCAAAACGCTGACAAATCGTCATGCGCTTAGGTCAATTTTCCTAATCAATGATTCGAAATAAAGAAAGTCAATATCGAACTTCGTAAATCCGAATTTAGTATTTAAATCGTATTGCACATATATACGCTTTCTTTTTGCCGCGTTCACCAAATTCGATGAAAATAATTCGATTCTTCGTATGTTGGATATGTTCAAACAATGCATGTCTTTGCGCGGCTCGGAGTCATTTGCGAGTACAACCTTATCCAAAAAGACGCAGATGTGAAGAAATATCGCGTATCCGACGGCTACACGCAATCCTCTTGAGAATCCGAGACTAGAGGCGTTTGCCGTTGATGATTCCATATGCGACAATTGCCGCACTATGAAAGCACTGAGAATTCACGGCAATAAAGACATCCGCTTGGAAGACCTTCCGGAACCGGTCCCAGGCGTCGGTGAGACGAAACTACGGAATCACCTACACCTCGATCTGTGCTACCGACATCGAGGAGTGGCAATACGGACCGCTCTGGACGCAGCACGGCGGCCCGAACCCGATCAGCGGACAGGAGATGCCGCTCATTCTTGGCCACGAAATCTCCGGTCATGTCGAAGAGTTGGGAGAAGGCGCCACCGGATTGTCCGTTGGAGACCGGGCAGTCGTCAACAACGTCAGAACTTGCGGCACATGCTTTTGGTGTCAAGCGAGGATCCCAAGCCACCTGCAACAGCATTTGCGTCGCGGGTCTATCCGCCGATGGCGGTCTCGCCGAATACATGACATGGCCAGCGAGTCCACCTCATCAAGTTTGCCAGACAACGTGTCGGATCGAGAAGCGCCTTTGATCGAACCCGCTACGGTGGCGGTCCACGCGGTGCGACGGTCCGGCGTCAAGGTCGGCGAAAACGTTGCGGTGATCGGATGCGGGACGGTTGGATCGCTCACGATGCAAGCGTTTCGCGCCGCTGGAGCGCGGGTGATCGCCGTTGATGTTCGAGAACAGAGCATATCGCTGGCCAAAGAGCTCGGAGCTGACGAGACCATCAACGCGTCCGATTCGCAGGCGCACGAACAGCTACTGGAGTTGACCGGCGGCATCGGTCCCGACATCGTGGCTGAAACCGCGGGTGCTGCCGAGACGCCGAATATGGCTATCCAATGGACGCGGCCAGGCGGCAAGACCGTGCTCGTCGGGATTTACTCCGCGACCCCCAAGTTCGACTTCAACAACATCGTGGGACCCGAAAAGACCGTCATCGGATCCGTCGCCGCATCTCCCGGCGATATGGCGGCAACGGTCCAGCTCCTCGCCGACGGCAAGTTGTCGGTGAAACCATTGATCTCCGCGGTTGTCCCACTCGATCGAGTGATCGAGGACGGTTTCGAACGCATGCTCAGCCCGGAAAAGAACGTGTTCAGGATACTAGTGTCACCAAACGCCTAGCCCCAAACGCCTAACCGCGCTCATGTAACCGCTTGTGAACGGCGTCGATCGCCTCGTTGAAGGGACGTTTCAGATAGCCGATGTGGTCGTCCTCGCCGTGATGGTGCGTGACATGTCCGTGCGAGTGTTGGCGTGAACTGTTGTCGATGTAGGTCAACGAGCCGTGCATCAACGTGAGCATGTACTTAGCCGTCGCAACGTCGAACATGCTCCACGGACCACCCACCGACACATAGACCGGCGAGGTATGCGAGAAGATGCCGCGCTCCCAGACGTCGTAGTACCGGTATCCCGCGTAGTAACCCGGACCTCCGGCTCTCGCGGCCAACCACGAGTTGCCGTCGATCTTGATTGTTTCATTGAGGCTCAGCTTGCGCGTCGGCGAATCCGACTCCGAGGAAGCGACGACCTTGCCCTCTTGGATGATCTCCAACTTCGACATCGGCACGACGCTCTCCGCCCATGCGGAGACCTCGACAGTACCGGGGCTCGAAAGCTCAACGGTGTCGCCCACCTCGTATCCATCAACGGTCAGATGGATGATTGGACCACCGCTCAGGACAGTTCGGCCCTTCGCGACGTTGCGGCACCAGCTTTCATAGGTGAACTCCTCGTCGTCGGGGATCCGCACGTAGGTCCGGTACATCCCTACGGGGACATCGCTCGACATCTTGTCGGTACCACCGACTAGGGGTAGACGATAGCCACAGTTCAGATACCGGTACCACTCGTTGTGCATGAACTCCTGTTGCTGGATCATCTCAATCGCATCGAGTCGTCCGGTCGCGACCAATGCCGCCGGTTCGCCGTTAGGGAACGGAAAGTGCGGGTTGATGACGAACCCGTCCTGAGCATGTGCCTCGTCCGCCCAGTGGCTCAATGTTGTCTCCATCGGACCGCCGATCTCGGCCTCGCCCGGGCCGTCGGAGCAGAAGGGCATCACCGGCTGCTTCAACCCCCACAAGATCATGTGCCCCATGAAGTGCTGTCGGTTTTCCTGCGACGTGTAGACGATGTTGTTGCCCTCACGGGTCACACTGGGATGACCAGTGAATTCCTCGACATTGGTGAACAGGCTGCCCCACTGGGACTGGAGCAGGTTGACAACGTTCAGATCTTCGGCCTGCGATTCGAAGTGGCTGCCTTGCGTTGAGAGGAAGTGGACGTGCGAGTCGCCGGAGTACCACCCGCGTTCGTTCATGTTGATCCAGCGCTTGAGACGCAACTCAAGCTCCTGCTGTCCGGGAGCGATCTCGATCTTGGTACGGAGCGGCTCGTATTCGTAGCCGCGAGCGGCATCAACGATCACCTCACCTCGCGGGAGCCAGCCCTGCGCCGTACCATCGATGTAGGCATAGCTGATCTGACCAAGCCGCGTGTCGCCACCGACATCGATGTGCCACGTGTCGAGGTTGGAGTTGACTTGGTTGTGGTGGCCGTGCGGTTGGTACGGGACACCGTCGGGAGACCTGAAGTGGATGCGGCACGGGACGGTCTGCCCGGTCTCATCGTCGACTACTCGCACCTTCACCCAATTCTTGCCCGGTTCGGTAAGTGAAATGTGGATCTTATCGGTGTCGACAGAACCTTGGCTCTCAACCTCTCCCCACTTCACGCTGTCGATCTTTTCGCCTCCTTGGGACACGTCAACCGTCGCGGACGGGACTCCAGACAGCTCGACGTACGCCGGGTTGGATTTGGGGTTCTGAGGTTCGCCAAAGCCTTTGTAAGCATCGTTCAGAAATTCGTCGGCCGATTGCTCAGGTAACGGATGCGTGTAGGTGCGCTCGCCGCGATCGATCGTGACATCCAGATCGAATGGCTTTTCGGCTTGCTCGGAGTCTTTGAGATCGACTCGGACCGGTCGTCGGGCAGCGCGAGAGAACGGGTGCTCGTCGACGTGTCCAAGAGTCAAACCGGCGACAATGAAACGCGGTCCCCTAGGCACGAACTCGACCGACTCGATGACGCGATCAGGTGTCGGGTTGCGCCAAGCCCATAGCCAGTACCACGCCGGTTGTGCTTGCACGACTTCGGTTTGACGCCTTCCAGTCGCGTCGAAACGTCCTTCGTAGCGGGGAATGAGCATATCTCCTTGGTCGGTCACGGCGAGATACGGGTGACCTACGCCGTATCGTGATATTCCCTGCCGATCACCCACGGCACTGATCTCGTAACGCTCGCGAATAGGGACTGTGACAGTCTCGGAGTCTTCAAACCTGATCACGTAGTCTGCGACATGCGCCCCGATCGGGCCGTTGGCAGCCTGTTCGGTCTCCAACTGCCGGTGAGCGAACACCACGTTGTGCGCGGTTTTACCGATCGGCACAGTTATCGAATCCTCGCTGGCCGCTAGCGAGACGTAGCATTTCGCGGATGGTTCGCCGTCAGCCGAGCCGACGGTGAACGGGAGGCCCCGCATGGTCTGCTCACCGAGGATTGGATTCTCACCCGGCAGACTCTCCGTACCTGCGTCGCACCAAGCGGATATATTGATGAGCTCATAGTCCATGGTTGAGTGACCTCCGTATCGTGGTCAGAGTACTATGCATGTTAGTCAATTCCTCAGAAGTCCGCGCGGACCACAGTATCGTTCATAACGGGAGAAAAGATGTCAGACAGCATGAAAGCGTTACGTTACTACGGTCGCAGGGACATGCGATTAGAAGATGTGCCGGTTCCCGAACCGGTGGACAACGAGGCGCGCCTGCGCATCTCCTACGCATCGATCTGCCAGACCGACGTCGAACGGTGGTGGCACGGCCCAACCATGCGTAGATGGCGGACGGAGCCCAAGACAGTAGGCCACGAAACGTCAGGGCGAGTCGAAGCGATAGGAACCGATGTTCGCGGCTTGTCTGTTGGCGACCGGGTAATGGTGAACAACATCCGACCCTGCGGCGAATGCCACTGGTGCATCCTAGGCTCGCAGTCGAGCTGTGCAAACGCGAAAACCGCCGGGTTCGCCTTGGATGGCGGTCTGGCAGAATACATGATCTGGCCGGAAAGTCATCTCATCAATTTGCCCGACAGCATCCCTGACGTGCAAACTCCCCTAATCGAGCCGACATCGGTAGCTATACATGCCACGCGTAGATCCGGCGTAAAGGTAGGCGACACTGTGGCGGTCATCGGGTGCGGCACAGTCGGAATGTTGACGATGCAGGTTCTGCGCGCCGCTGGTGCTCGCGTTATCGCCGGTGATCTACGAGCGCAATCTCTCGAACTTGCGTTGAAACTGGGGGCGGACGCCGCGATCAACACCGGTGATGAAGACGCGCTTGAGCAGGTAATGGATTTGACCGATGGCGTCGGCGCGGACATCGTCTTTGAAACCGCAGGCGCGATCGTGACGCCGCGTATCGCGATCAATTGGACGCGACCCGGCGGGACTACAGTACTAGTCGGGATCCACTCAGGTGCAGCCAACTTCGATTTCAACGAGATCGTGGGGACCGAGAGAACGGTAATCGGGTCAGTCGCCGCGTCACCGGGAGACATGGAGAAAGGGATCGAACTCATTGCCCACGGCAAAATCCTCCTCGAGGATCTCGTATCGGCGGTGATCCCACTGGATCGCGTAATGGAGGACGGTTTCGAGAGGATGCGGCAACCCGAGAAGGACGTGTTCCGGATAATGGTTACTTCGGATTATCGTTCTGTTTGAGCTTCGGCGGACGCCAACGGAAAAGGATCGTTCTTGCTGACTTCGGCCTGAGCCTCCGGTATCGACATACCTCTAATACTCAGGTCGGTCCATAGGCTCTTAACGTAAGCCAACACGTCGACGATTTCTTGATGCGACAGTTGATCGCCGAACGCGGGCATGCCAGATTTGAATCCCGGCAGGTCCAGATAATCGCCGCCGAGTTTGACCTGCTTGTAAAGCGTTCCATCGCCGTGGTGCCAAGTGTGACCGCTTCCGTTCAACGGCGGCGGTGGTAGAGTCCCATCGCTTTTCGTGATGTTCCAATGGGGTTGACCCTCGCCCGATTCGCCGTGGCACGAAGCGCAATACGTTCCGAAAATCCACTCTCCACGCCCTAAAGGATCGGCAGAAGGATCGGCAGAAGGATCGGCAGATTCCGCAACGGAACTAGTGTCTGATCCGTCATCCGAGCCACACGCACTCGCCAATGAAATAGTTGCCAACCACGCTACCAATATCCAACGCCACCGTGTGACCATGTTTCAACCCCCGATCGGTTCATTAGCGGCGAGATCTCGGTGTATATTCCCGAAGGGAAGCAGGGCGCTTCTGCGATAATCTACTAACCGTCGATTCAGCCCAAACACTAAGCCGAGGTTGCTCGTAATGCACTACGCCGACGAACGTACACACGGATGCCGGATTTCCGATTCATGGACCTACAGAGGTCTCAAAACCGTCGTGATGGAGAACTCGTTGGTGAGAGTGATGATCCTCGCCGACAAGGGCGCCGACGTATATTCGTTCGTCCACAAACCAACCGACACCGAGTTCATGTGGCGTTCCCCGTGGGGCGTACGAGATCCGCGCAAGTTCGTGCCGTCAACCGGCTCCACCCAAGGAATGTGGCTCGACTACTACGAAGGCGGATGGCAAACCGCGTTACCGCACGGCGGCTATCCAGACGAGGTCTACGGCGCAGAATTCGGACTGCACGCTGAACTCAACAACCTGCCCTGGGACGCGACGATCGTTGAGGATACCGCCGAACGCGTCGCCGTCAACTTCAAGACCAAGGGCGTGCGGATGCCTGTCGCAGTCGACATGACGATGTCGTTGGAGGCAGGATCGTCGACGCTCAAACTGTCGAAGACCGCGATCAACGAGGGCGAGGAACCGGTCGATATCGTGTGGCTCGAGCACATCGCGATCGGCCCGCCATTCTTATCGGACAAATGCCGCCTCTACGTCCCCGAATGCAAGGTGTTGACACATCCCGAGGCGTTCGTCGAAACCCAGAAGCTGCCACTCGGGTGGGAAGGCGACTGGCCGATGGTCCCGTCGGTCGACGGTGGCGAGATCGACTTCCGGGAAATCCCGGGCAAAGAAGACCGCTCGCTCGACATGGCATACATGACCGAGATGGACGAGGGCTGGTACGCCGTCCACAACAAAGAGTCCAACGTCGGATTCGCGGTGACGTTCCCGACCGACGTTTTCAAATACCTGTGGTACTGGCGCAACCTTGGTGGAGGATGGGGCTACCCCTGGTACGGCCGTTGCTACAACGTCGGATTGGAACCATGCACGAGCTGGGACAACCGAGGTCTGAAGCACTCTATGGAGAACGGCACGTCGCGTCCGTTAAATACGGGTGAGAGGCTGACGGTGGAGATCACCGCGTCGGCGTTCGTCGGCGAAGGCGACGTTTTCGGTGTTTCTTCAGATGGTGAAGTTGGATTGAGGTGATCACGTTCGCGAACGACGATCAGGCGGACACGCCACCAGTCCACCAGTCCACTAGTCGCTATCCTTACCGTTTTCATCCCGCGGCGGCGGTGGCAGTTTCCCTTGGGCTTCCAACAGCCCCGCCTCGCGACCCTCTTCGTACCCCGTAACACGGCCTTGTGCCAAGCCTTCCGCCAAACCTTCCGCCAGGGCTTGTGCCCGGGCTCTGGCAATTACCCTTTCCTCTACTTCTCGCCTTCGTCGTTTTCGTTCTTCTTCTTCTTGGAGATGACGAGCGCGGCTACGCTTTAGGTTTTCCTGGAGTTTTTCTTCTACCCATGTTGAGAAAGTCACGATCAACCTCCATATTTCAGTTAGGAACAAAGATATCAGAGCCGCAGCCGTCCCGGATCCGATGACGATAGTCGTCAGCGAGGTGAACGGCGACTCGATCCAGTGTTCGATGCCACGATATTCGACTGCCCCGAGAACAGTGAAGCCGAAACATAGGAGGATGAAGACCCCGAAATACATGACACGCCATTCCCTCGGGAAAGTCCACAACGCTTCCCTCGGTTGTGCCGGCTGGGTCTGAATCTCGGACATCGATATGGCTCTGAAATCTGATCAAGGCAAGCACGTCGTCGCGCTCGACTCGTAATATACAACGTATGTAATGGTTGGTCGAGTTCCGATGGCGAAAATGCAGAATTCACTTCTTATCAATGAGCCCACTCTCGGCAGCGATGAGAGAAACCAATATCATTAGTCGGAAACACGACATCACGCGAGAGATTGTGCGAGGAAATCATGCGACGTAGAACGTTTGGCGACTCAGGGCTAGCATCATCGGTCATCGGTTACGGTGGCTGGCCGATGGGCAGGGGACAGTACGGCGATTTCGACGACGACGAAGCGATCGCTGCGGCTCGGAAGTCCTACGATTCGGGCATAAGCCTTTTCGACACCGCCGCCGTCTACGGCTGGGGTTACGGTGAGAAGTTGATGGGCAAAGCAGTCGCACCCTTCCGCAACGACATCGTGCTGGTCACCAAGGGAGGCCGGGAGTGGGTGCGCGACAACCCGGACCGGACCGCGGCGACCGTCTCGATCAGCGACCGAACAACGCTGCTCCGAAGCATCGATGAGAGCCTCGAGCGTCTAGACACCGACTACATCGACCTGTTCTTGATCCACTGGCCCGACCACACTCGCTCGTTCGAAGAGCCGATGCGGGCGTTGGAGGATGCGAAAACCGCGGGCAAGCTGCGGCATACAGGCGTCTCTAACTTCAACCCCGAGATGATGGCGCAGTGTCGAGAACACAGCCCGATCGTCACCAACCAGATCGGATATCACATCTTCGACCGCCGACCAGAGTCTGGCGTGATGCCGTTCGTCGAAGAGAACGGCATGGGCGTTATGGCGTACGGCACGCTGGCGCACGGGCTGTTGACAGGCGCATGGTCATCGGATCACGCATTCGGAGCAGACGATTGGCGGGCCAACGGCGCCAACTTCGGACTGGCTTCGTTCGGTCCCGAAAACCTTGCCAGGAACGTTGCAGTAGTCGCCCAACTCAAAATCATCGCCGCGGATCACGGAAAGACGGTCGCTCAACTGGCGATCGCTTGGGTGTTGGCGAACCTCACCGTAACCGTCGCACTGTGCGGCATGGTGAAAGACTCAGAGGTTGACGACAACATCGGCGGCGACTGGGAGATGCCGGCGGAGATCAAGCAGCAGATCGACGACTTGGTTATGGCTGAAGGCGCGGGTGTCGGCACGCCCGATATGGCGATCGCAACTTAACCGATCTGCGCTCTGAAGGGCCGCCTGGGCATAACAAAGTAACGTGATCGGCGTCGGTCGGCAACGTTTACTTGGTCGAACATCCGCGTAACCAGGCGCGTGGGTTTGGCGGTGAGATAGGTCGCGGCTATCGCGAACGGGAAAGCCAAGAAAAAGCCAGGCGTGGCCAGGTGGATGTCGAAAATCCCGCCGGGACCGCCTGACAGCGTGCCCCAAATCGATGCGATGGCAGTGCCTGAGATCATCGCGGTCAGAGCTCCCCAGAAATTGAAGCGTCGCCAGAAGAGGGTCAGTATCGTGACCGGGCCGAACGCGGCTCCCATTCCGCCCCAAGCGTAGGCGACGAGGTCAAGGACCGAATCGGGGTGATAGATCGAGAACGCTGCGGCTCCGATCCCGATGACCAACAGGAGCAGTCGCCCGAGCCAAACCCGAGAGTGGGTGGAGATCGAGTAGGTGAATTTCCGAATTATCGGCAGATCGTCGGTGGCGATTGCGGAGGCCAACAGGAGTTGAGAGTCTGCAGTGCTCATCACCGCGGCGATTACCGCGACGAGGAGGACGCCGACGATTAATGGGTGGAACAGGGTTTCGGCGACTACCAAGTAGAGGCGTTCCGGATCGGCGACGATTTGATCTAGAACTCCGAGATGGATCAAAACCGGTAACGCCAGGAGTCCGAAGACGATGCTGGCTCCGTAAGTGGCGGCGAGCCAGAAGACGCGGATGTTCCGGCTCCTGTACATTTGGTCTTCACTCTCGATGGCCATGAAGCGCTGAAGGATCCGTTGGGCTCCGAATACTCCGATTCCCCATCCCATGACAGAGAGTAGGAACTTGACAGTTAGCGGGTTGCTGTCTGAGTCGGTGAACGGGTTCCAAAATCCGGGAGCCGGCGCGCCGTCCCGGTTGAAAGGGTCATCCGTGGTGATGAAGATGGCGACGATCATGATCGCGATCCAGATTGTGTCGAGGCCGCGCTGGAAGGCCAGCGCGGGGAGGACCAGCATCGTCCAAACGGTTTTCGAAGAATTCGGGCCGTCCGAATTTTGGGCGCTGGTAGTTGAGGACCCGGCGCTGAGCGCAGATGTGATGCTCGAGACGCGTCGCCCGCCTAGAACGTAGTCGGCCATGTCTTGCATCTGCCGCGAACGGTACAGGGCGATGCCGATCACCACGGCAAAGTAGGCGAGCAGAACGGAGAGTATCCAGGGGTCGAGCATGGGGACAGAGGTATGTTCGTTGGCTGTGAGAGTTTTGAGCTAGTGGCCAGTTCGACGAGAAGCGCGGAATCCCCTGCGTTTCGATTTTAAATTTTGACTGTACTCCTTTTCCACGTCAAAACGCACCCGGCCTAGCGTGGCGATCGCTTCAAGGTCGCGGTATTGGTCGATCCGGAGTCGGATGATCCGATAGTGGACCTCAAACGTTTGGCGATCGCAACGTAACTGGCGTCACGTAAATCTGGGTTCGGTCACCGCAACTTCAACACCCTCCGTGACGAGCGGGTTCGGGGAGTTCACGTTGTCGAAGAGATCGGTGACTTCCTCCGTCGGTTTCGCCGTCAACAATGTCGTCGCGATCGCTATCGGAAAGGTCAAGAGGAAACCAGGTGTGGCCAAATGGATGTCCCAAATCTGGAACGGACCTCCGGTTAAGATTCCCCAGATCGACGCGATCACCGTGCCTAACACAATCGATGCCAGCGCTCCCCAGACGTTGAACCGGCGCCAATAAAGGGCGAGTATCGTTACTGGGCCGAAAGCGGCACCCATTCCGCCCCATGCGAAAGCAACCAGTTCGAGGACAGATTCCGGATGAAAGATCGAGAACACAGCCGCAGCGCCACCGATGATCACTAACAGGAACCGTCCCGACCACACCCTGCCACCATTTTCGAGGTCGTTCGTGAAACGCCGGATGACAGAGAGGTCGTCAGTTGCAACAGCTGAGGCGAGCAACAGCTGCGAATCGGCGGTGCTCATAATCGCCGCGATTACCGCTACCAAAAGCATGCCGATGATGATCGGATGGAACAAAGTGTTGGTCAGCACGATATATATACGTTCCGGGTCTTCCAGAACCTGATCCAAAATCCCGGTATTGAGCAAGGCGGGTAGTGCCAACAGGCCTACCGCCATGCTCAAGACGTAGATAATCGCGACCCACGATACGCCGATTTTCCGGCTGAAATCGATTCGGGCTGTACTGCCGATAGCGATGATTCTCTGAATAACGCGCTGCGATCCGAACACGCCGATGCCCCATCCTAGGATCGACAGGAAGAAGACGGGAGCCGATGAACTGGCGTTTTCCATGTCAAAGGGTCTCCACAGTCCGTGGAGATCGACATTGGTTTGGGCGAGAATTCCTTGAGATTGAAACAGCAAAGTGACGGTCAAGATCAGTAGTCCTGCCAGCATGAACAGGGCTTGGAATACGTCCGTGCGCGACACTGCGATGAAACCACCGATGAAGGTATAGGATGCGATTGCGATGAGTGCGACGATCACGCCGATTTCATATTGCAGCCCGAACGACATCGCTACGAGTTTGGATCCCGCGACGAGCGCTGAACTGACATAGATGACGATGAACAGGATCAGGACTAGCGCGGTGACGGTCCGCAAAGTGCCTGAGTGGTCACCGAATCTCTATTCGAGGAAATCTGGTGTGGTCAGCGCATCGTTGGCGGCAACCGTAAAGCGGCGGAGCCGTTTGGCGAGTACTAACCAGGCAATCCACTACTGAATGACGATCGCTAGGATTATCCACGCTGTCGCCATGCCGTGCCGGAACGCGAGGGCGGGCAGAACAAGCATTGTCCAAGCACTTGTCATGGACGATCCCGCACTCAACCCAGTCGTGACGCTTGAGACTCGTCGACCTCCGAGAACGAAGTCGGACATGTCGCGCATCTTGTGGGCTCGATGCAACGCGATGCCGATGATGGTGGCGAAATAGGCCGAAAAGACCGATATGATCCATGGATTTAACACCATTGGGCACTCAGTTCAACTTGCAGAATGACTATCCGGGTTGAGAATGAGAATTGCATACGGTCGGTTCTAGTAAAAACGGAATTTTTACTGCGGTCTCAATATAGAAATACGAACCGGTGGCGAAAGTCGATCCGCACCGCGGCGACAGCAAATGGGTCCAGTATTCGTCAACTTATTCATAGATATGGCGAATGGGAAAGGGACAAATCGAAATGCTAATCATCGATACACACTGCCACGCTGGAAACAACTGGTTCGAGCCGATCGAGGTGCTGGAGTTCCAGATGGATCGCAACGGCGTCGACAAAGCGCTCCTCGTGCAACACGGCGGAACGTATGACAACACGTACCTATTCGACGAGGCGGCGAAGCGTGGCGACCGTTTCAAGGTGGCAGCGATGGTCGATCCCGAGTCGGATGACCCGCTCGGGGACCTCGAGCGGTCGGCAGAGCGGGGCGCAGCAGGTATACGGCTGGCACCCGACGCTGAATTCGCCAATGCAGGACCCTACGACATGTGGAAACGTACCGGAGAGCTAGGGTTGGTGGTCACGTGTCAGGGAAACCCGCCGAGGTTTGCGACCAATGCATTCGCGCGTGTCTTGGATGCATGCCCAGACACACACGTCGTCATCGAACACTTGGCAGGCGTCACAGTAGTCGCCCCCCCGTTCGACGGCTACGAAGACGCATTGAAGCACGCCGAACGCGAAAACACCAGCATCAAAGTCCCAGGCCTAGGCGAAATCTGCAAACGCCCACCTCGCCTGTCACCCAAGTTCAGATTCGACGACATCCCGCCCCTTTTCGAGATGGCCAAAGACGCATTCGGAGCCAACCGAATGATGTGGGGCAGCGACTTCCCACCCGCCGCCGGCCGCGAAGGATACGCCAACGCACTCAACGGTGTAATGGAACATCCCGCGTTTGCGGATGAGGGTGATCTCGAGTGGGTCATGGGTAAGACGGCGGCTCGGGTTTGGGGGTGGGGATGAACGCGCCGCGTTCGCGCGAATCGAGGCTTCACGACGCCCTACGTTTCTACAACATACTCGGCGAGTTAGAACGAAAAGTAGGCGGTCAACGGGTGCTAGGAGAGTGCTCCAAACTGTCGGGTTGGCCGACGCGAGGCGTTTACTTTTTCATGGAGCATGGTGAAGAACGATTTGAAAGCGGTCACGGATTGCGGATCGTGAGGGTCGGTTCACATTCAACGAAAAGAGGCGGCTCGCGTACGACTCTCTGGAATAGGTTGAGTCAACACAGATCGGGACGCGTTAGCGGGTCGATATTTCGCAACCTGATCGGTAGGGCACTTTTTAATTGCGGTCGGACCACACATCGAGCCTCAGAATCCGAGATCAGCACCGTGGTTCGTCAAATGCCGTTTCTTTGGATGGAGGTTGATGTCGCAGACGACGTGACTTCTGGTGTTGAGCTACGGAAATTCATTGAAAGAAACTCCATTCGATTGTTGAGCGATTTTGGCAATATCCCGATCGATCCCCCATCAGATGAATGGCTCGGAAATCAATGCACTGATACCAAAGGAAATGCGAACGTAAAGGTGATTGGATCGGGTCTCTGGAACCAGCGACATGTTGATGAGAGGCCCAACCCGGACTTCCTTGACAAGCTCGATGAATTAGTAACGAAATGGAACCCATGACGTGAAGGTTGTTATCGCTTGCGCCGGATCCAAAACCGAGGATGCTGGCGCCTTGCGTACCCCAGATGGAAACCCCATAGAGTTTGTTGCTCGCCCGAGCAAGGTGGCTAACCGAGATAAAGATATCTTTTACGCACGTCCCGATGACATCGCCCACGACGGTGTTACTTGGCGGGATGAGCTCCTTGAATACAACGCGTCTCGTCAACAAACCAACCCTTGCGGACTCGTCCCCGCGTACAAGCTTTACAAACCTGTTGTTTACCGACGTTTGGTCGACGTGTTCGGTATCGAAAACGTCTACATTCTGTCCGCTGGTTGGGGCTTGGTAAAAGCGTCGTTCCTGTTACCGAAATACGACATAACGTTCAGTTCCCAAGCCGACCGATGCAAGCGAAGAGGCAAACGCGACGGTTACGATGATCTGAACGATCTTGAAAAGCACACGGATGATGACTTGCTCTTTTTCGGCGGTCAGGGCTACTTGAGTCTCTTCTATGAGTTGACGGACGACTACAGCGGTCGCAGGATTGTCTACTTCAAATCGAAGAAGGAGCTTAAACGCGCGGGGTTCTACTTCGTGCCTTTCGACCCGGTAGTTAAAGATAGAAATTGGCACTACCTGTGCGCTGAGAGGGTCGCGGAACGTTTTGAATCGGCCCCACGAGATTTTGATCCATTGTCGGTCACTTCGTAGGTTCGCTTCGCTTTCAGCATTCAACGGCGCGATTTCCGTAGCGCAATATCGCAGGATCATCCGTTCGGAACGAACCTGATATCCAGTTCATCCGCGATCGACATCAGGCGTCGATCGCGCGTCCACAGTCGCGTCGTGCTATGCAAAACGCTCGCAACGAGCAGATGAGCGTCGACATAGCCGATCCCGCTACCCATGAGTCGATGATGTTCGATAAAGAACAACACTTCCTCATCCGTCGCCACCGGCATTCGAGGCAATCTCGCGAGATATCTCAACACTTCGTTTCTATTGCTCAAATTACCACACGCCAACTCCCCGATCACCATCGGATGGATGACGATTTGGCGTCTGTCAACTAGGAAGGCTATTTCAGGTTCCCTGCTTCGCAGGTGGTCGACCCAGACTGATGTATCGACCAGAACCATCACTCGACAACGTCCGCGTTAAATCGGCGACGGGGTATGTCTCTCAAATGTGGTTCACTGCCTCCCAGGGCTACCAATCGACGAGCCGATTCGCGTTCAATCAGCGCTACCAATCCTTCCTTCAACAACGCCGATCGACCGTCAATGCCAGTGAGTCGGCGCGCTTCTTCGACCAGTTGTTCATCGACGTTTACGGTTGTCCTCATGTCAAACCCTCCTCGGAGACGCATCTATATATGCATCATTGTATGTCGTAATTGATGCGAGAGTGGTTGTGCCTCACTTGACTCCCACCTGGAGACGCGTGATGCACATTAAACCCCTGCACTGCCGAGGTGTCACACGCGCCACCGCCGTGTCATTCCGAGCGCAGCGAGGAATCTAAGCACCTTGCGCTGAGGCTACCATCGTAGATTCTTCACTCCGCTGCGCTCCGTTCAGAATGACATGGTTCCGCTGCGCTCCGTCGAATGACATGGTTCCCCTTCGCGTCCCCTTCGCGGGGCGAAGGGGAGGGGTTTACGACCAGTTGGTCTCCTGCAACGACGCGACCGTTCCGTCGGGGGCGCGCCAGGGGGCGGCGTCGGTGCGCCAGGGGTTGGCGGCTAGCCACTCTTCGTTCATGGCTACGCCTAGGCCGGGGGCTGTTGGCAGGGATAGGAAGCCGTCTTTCTGCTGCGGGAAGTCGCCGATGGTGGCGTCTTGGAACCAGGGGTGGATGCCGCCTTCTTGGATCATGAAGTTGGGCGTGCAGGCGTCGACGTGCAGCGAGGCGATGGTGCAGAAGGGGCCGTATGGGTTGTGCGGTTGGAAGCCGACGTAGTGCGCCTCGGCCATGGCGGCGATCTTCTTGAGTTCGAGGATGCCGCCGCTCTGGACGATGTCGGGCTGGATCATCTTCACGATCTGACGCGACAGAAGGTCGGTGTAGTCCCACTTGGTGAGGTGACGTTCGCCGGTGGCTAGCGGGATGTTGACGGCTTCGGCGACGCGGGCCAGAGCGTCGAGGTTCTGCGGCGGGACCGGCTCTTCATAGACGAACGGACGGTATGGCTCCATGGCGTTGCCGATGCGGATGGCGTCGGCGGGCGCGAGACGTCCGTGCACTTCGACGAGCAGCTCCACGTCGTCGCCGACGGCTTCACGGACCGCGGCGAGTTTCTGGATGGCGACACGTTCGGCTTGGATGGGAATGAAGAGCCCGCGGTGGTCGAATGGGTCGCCCTTGAGCGCGGTTAATCCCTCTTCAGTGTGACGAAGCGCGTTTTCGACGGCGAGTTCGGGGGTCAGGCCGTCCCAACGTCCGTAGCACCAGATCCTCTCGCGCATCTTGCCGCCGAGCAGTTCGTAGATGGGGACGCCGAGGGCTTGGCCTTTGATGTCCCAGAGCGCGATTTCGATGCCGGAGATGGCGGAGAGCTGGACCACGCCGCCGCGCACGTGGAAGTGGTGGTAGAGCGTCTGCCAGTGCTGTTCGATGCGCCCGGGGTCTTTGCCTAGGAGCAGTTCGCCGAACTCGTCGACCATGGTGGCGACGGCTAGCGGACCGGCGGTGGCTTCACCCCAACCGGTGATGCCTTCGTCAGTTTCGATCTTGACGAAGACGTAGTTTCGCGCTGCGCCGCGAGGGGCGGCGGAGGCGGTGATGGCTTTGACGGAGGTGATTTTCATGATTTTTGGTGGTCGTTGTAGGGGCGGTTCGCGAACCGCCCCTACGTGTTGTGCGGGCAACCACAAGGGTTTGCCCCTACGGGTTCGTGGTTTAGATTCCTACGCGGCTCTTTCCTAGGACTTGGGGGTTGATGAGGTTTTGTGGTGGGTTCGCCGTTCAGGACGCGGAGGGCTTCTTGGGCGGTGCGGCGTTCTAGTTCGATGGTGGAGGCTTGGGAGAAGAAGGCGGTGTGGGGGGTGATGATGATGTTGGGGGCGTGTAGGAGCGGATGGTCGTCGGGCGGGGGAGCGGGTTCGACGACGTCGAGGCCGGCACCTGCTAGGTGGCCGCTGTGGAGGGCGTCGGCGAGGGCTTGTTCTTGGATGATGCCGCCGCGGGCGCAGTTGACGATGATCGATCCGGGCATCATGGATGCGAGCTGGTCGGCGCCGATCATGCCTTCGGTCTCGGGCGTTAGCGGCGTGTGGACGGTGATGAAGTGGGAGCGTTTCAGGACGTCTTCGAAGGTTGTGATTTCGGTTTTATTGTTGGCGTCGATTGGGATGGTTTGGCCGGGTTCGATGAGGGGGTCGTAGGCGATGATGTTCATGCCGAAGCCGATGGCTTTGTCGGCGATGGAGCGACCGATGCGGCCGTATCCGAGGATGCCGAGGGTTGCGCCGCGGGTTCGGTGCATGGGTTGGTCGAGGGCTACTTGCGCCCAGCCGCCGGCTTTGACTTGGGCGTCGTGCTGGCCGAGGCGGCGGTTGAGGGCGAGGATCATTCCGATGGCGTGGTCGGTGACTTCGTCCATGCAGTAGTCGGGCACGTTGGTGACGACGATGCCGAGCTCGGTAGCGGTTGGGATGTCGATGTTGTCGACGCCGATGCCGTATCGGGAAGCGACCATGCACTTATCGGCGGATTTGCAGGACGTTGCCTGTGACCTGGGCGAAGCAGAACATGATGATGTCGGCGTCGGCTGCGAGCTCGGAAAGGGTGGATTCTGAGGTGTCTGGAGCGACGACGGGTTCGACGCCGGCGGCTCTCAGTACTTCGCTTTCGACGTCGATGTTTGGCCAGACGTAGTCGGTGATGAGTGCTTTTTGGTTCGGCATGTTGTCTTTTTGGTGGTTGATGGGGTTTTGATTAGGTTAGGGTAGCATCTGTCTGAATTGGGATTTGTGGGATTGCGGGGATATTTGGGATTGGGTTCTGTTGTTTGGGGAGCCTCCCTCTGGGCTGCGCGCAGGGGGCGCGGGGCGGCGTGCTTTGTTTTCTCTGGGTTCCCGCCTTTCGGTGTCACCCTCACCCTAGCCCTCTCCCGCCGAGCGGGAGAGGGGATGATGGCGTGCTTTGTTTTTTCTGGGTTCCCGCCTCCGCGGGAATGACGGGGGCATCAGCGGTGTCACCCTCACCCTAGCCCTCACCCTAGCCCTCTCCCATCGAGGGAGAGGGGATGATGGCGTGCTTTGTTTTTTATGGGTTCCCGCCTCCGCGGGAATGACGGGCCTTGCGGGAATGACGGGAAGACGCGTGAAAAGGCCGGGGCGGTATTTGGTCCGGTCTTTGTCGCGTGAACGGTCTTGGATTTGCGCCTCCGCCGCGAAGCGGCAGAGGCTAATTTGACCGTGTAGTGGATAGAGCCTGTTACCAACAGTCTCCGACCGAGACGCGTCACGCCTCGGTGATTGGTCCCAGAAGGATAGGAATGCCGGACAGCCGACAAATATTTTCCGCCTGCGTCCCTTGTCACCACGACTTGGGACATGCCCCTCAACCCTGGTAAAAGCGTGCGGTGACAATCACCGAGCTTGGACCCCGGCTCACACCGTCGTCGCTCCCCTGCAATGAAAGGGGATTGACATCGTTGCGCGTCCACGAAAACGTCCGACTGGCCCGTCACCGATTCTGGTTGAATCGTTTGGCTTCGTGTTGCGGAGCCCTCATTGAAACATACGCAGCGACCAGTCTAATGCTACGTAGCCTTCGCTTCCCGCGCAGCCTAAAAATGACGACTTGGTTATTCCCATCGGATGGGCCAAGTGGAGGGGACATTGCCTACGCTTTGAGACCGAACAAAATCAATGTCGGCGAAAAGTTGTATCCCCCGACGTGGTCATCGATGGTTTCGATGACTTTGAAAGTGTCCGTTGATTGCTGTCAACGTATTGTTCCTGATTCCTCTCGCCAAGTCTCGACTTGATAAGTTGCCCGGATCCGTCGACCTGGGACCAAATGTGTACAAGGTTGATGGTAGTACAACAGCGCGGTACGTGTCAAGTGATTTGTCGTCTGAACCGCAGATTACGCAGATTTTCGCAGATGGGCTATGATGCCCCGCTCCCATTTGTCCCGGGTTCTGGGTTCCCGCCTGCGCGGGAATGACGGGTGGGTCGCGGGAATGACGGTGGGGGTGCGAGGGAGGAGGGACGCCTTCACCCTCACCCCAGCCCTCTCCCATCGAGGGAGAGGGGGTTTAAGCGGCGTGCTTTGCTTTTCTCTGGGTTCCCGCCTGCGCGGGAATGACGGTGGGGTTCGCGGGAAAGATGGTGTATCTGCGCCTTTCACCCTCACCCTAGCCCTCTCCCGTCGAGGGACGTTTGCACAACCGCGCGACTTGTGATTCAATGTTCTCGTAGCTGATCGGTCGAAGCATTCGAGGAGGAGCATCCATGCATCTTGAGACGGGCGCGAGGACATTCGCGGACGAGGTCGTGGGCGACGATCTGGGGCGCAACGCGCGCCTCGAGAGGATCCACGCGGCGATCGACTGGGACCGGATCGGGGCGATCGTCGGGGAGCTGCACTCCTCCCGCGAGGGCCGGCGGGCGTATCCGCCGCTGGTGATGCTGAAGGCGATGCTTCTGCAGCACCTGCACGATCTCGGCGATCCGAAGCTGGAGGAGCGGCTGAACAACGACCTTTCGTGGCGTCGCTTCGTGGGTCTGGGCTTTACCGACGGGACGCCGGACCACACGACGATCAGCCGTTTCCGGAGCCTGCTGGTCGAGAGGGGGCTGATGCGGCGGATCTTCGAGGCGGTGAACGCGCAGCTGGACGAGAAGGGGATGATCCTGCGTCGGGGGACGGTGGTGGACGCGACGCTGGTGCAGGCGCAGGCGAGGCGTCCGCGGTACGACGACGAGGGCGATGAGGCGAAGTCGAGGAGGTCGAGCAGCCCGACGGACCCGGACGCCGACTGGGGCCGGAGCACGTTCGGCTACAAGGGGCACCTGGCGATCGACCGCGGGTCCTGGCTGGTCCGCGACGCGCTGGTGACGCCGGCGAACGTCGGCGACACGGACATGTTCGACGCGCTGGTCCAGGGGGACGAGGACGTCATGTACGCCGACGCGGCGTACGAGAGCCGTAAGCGCACGCGGCGTCTGGAGGAGATGGGGATCGGGAACGCGGTGATGCACCGCGCCAACAAGCATCATCCGGTTCTCGCCGATGACAAGCGGGCGAGGAACGCGGAGATCTCGAAGAAGCGGATGCCGGCGGAGGGCGTGTTCGGCTACTTCAAGCGCACGCTGGGCTACCGCAAGGTTCGCTACACGGGGCTGGCCAAGGGAGAGACGGAGCTGCTGCTCAAAAGCATGGCGTACAACATCGTCCGCTCGGTCGGGCTGTCGGACCGCCCGGCGCGGGCGTAGGCCCGCATCGGACGCGCGCGCCTTTTCGGGCGTCCGACCGCAGGAAGACACGCCTGAAACCGCCCTCGCCGCCCCTGAATCGAGCAGATCCGAGCACCGACGCGCCCGAACGCCGTCGAAACCTCCGATCGAAAGCGGTTTCGCACACGTCCCGTCGAGGGAGAGGGGATTTAATCGGCGTGCTTTGCTTTTCTCTGGGTTCCCCCGCCTGCGCGGGAATGACGGGAGAGGCTGCGCGGGAATGACGGTGGGGGTGCGAGGGAGGAGGGACACCTTCACCCTCACCCCAGCCCTCTCCCATCGAGGGAGAGGGGGTTTAAGCGGCGTGCTTTGTTTTTCTCTGGGTTCCCGCCTACGCGGGAAAGACGGTGGGGGTTGCGGGAATTAAAACTCAGCCCGGATGCACGCCACTTCGTGCCGCCGTGTCAACGAACCCGTGCTCCGCATTTGCGGGACAATCTCCGCACAATCATCGATCGCGATCGGACACCTAGTTCTAAACACACACCCTGATGGTGGATTCGCCGGGCTCGGTATATCACCCGTCAAGACGATACGCTCCCGTTTCCGTCTCCAACACCGGATCGGGCATCGGAGCCGCCGACAGCAACGCTTGGGTATACGGATGCAACGGGTTGTCGTAGATCTCGTCACCATCCGCGATCTCCACGATCTTGCCCAGATACATCACCGCGGTCCGATGCGCGGTGTGCCGCACTACCGACAGATCATGCGCCACGAACACGTACGCCAAGTCTTGCTCATCCTGCAAATCCTCGAGCAGGTTGATCACCTGCGCCTGAATCGAAACGTCCAGCGCCGACACTGGCTCATCGAGCAAAATCAGCCGCGGATTCGCCGCCAAAGACCGCGCGATGGCTATCCGCTGACGTTGACCGCCCGAAAACTGATGCGGATACCGGCTCGCCACGCCCGGATGCAACCCCACCATCTGAAACAACTCCGCCACCCGGTCCAGGTACTCGTTCTTCGACTCGAAAACGTGATGGGCTCGCAACGGCTCACCGACGATATTCCCCGCACGCATCCTTGGATTGAGCGACCCATATGGGTCCTGAAACACCAAGCTCATATTCCGCCGCGCTCCCCGCAATACCTCCGAAGACGCCCCCACAAGCTCATCCCCTTGAAATACCACACTCCCCGAAGTCGGCGTTTGCAACTGGATCACAGCCCGCACCACCGTAGTCTTCCCCGAACCGCTCTCCCCCACGATCCCCAACGTCTCACCCGGATTCACATGAAACGACACCCCATTCACCGCCCGAATATGCCCTACAGTCTTCTGCAGAATGAACCCCCGAGTTATCGGGAAATGCACATTCAAATCCCGCACCGAAAGCAACGGCACCGCACTGAGGTTGACCGCCGCTATTTCGCCGATGGACGCCATAGCCCTAACCGCGTCGCGCGGCGAGGCGACCGCGGTGGCGCGGGATGTGTTTGGACTTTGCAAGTTAGCAGTCATTCCTCTAGCGTACGCTGTTCGACTCTTACTCTCCATTACGGCAAAGACCGAATTCGAGATGGTTGAGGCAACGCTGAAAGAGGTGAAAATCTAACTAGCAAGCAACGAGATACTCAACATTAACGAGGAGAATATGGAGACTCCCAACACTCCCAAAGATATCCACGCAAATCGGTTGGTGATGCGAACCTCGAGGTCGCCGAGCGCGAGCTTCAATTTGGCTGATTCGAAGGTTTTATCTCTCGGTATCGCGTCTTTCGCCGTGGATTCGCCGATGATCCGGACAACAGCCCTAGCCAAGTCCTCGTTGGCGCCGGCCGCTTTGAGGTCTTTCACCGCATTTTGCGCATCGAACGCTATCGTTGCCAAGATTCTAGTGTCCCTTTGGTTATGATCGTAGTCTGGTCAGTTGCCAACTCGAGTTGGATTCCTAGTTTCTACTAATATTCGTATATGGTCTCACGCCATTGCGATCACATTGCTGTGCATCACCACTGGCGACGATTCGGCAAGGCCACACTCACATGCCGGTCTTACAAAACTGATACGAGCTTGACCATCACAGTAGCGGGGTCTACTCCAAATTCTTCCAACAGTTGGGCAGCATAATCAACGTGTTCTTCCGCGCCGTGATTAGTTTCGATCCACATGTCGTGGGGTAATGTTCGACGCGAATGGTCTATGAATGGTGTGCCGTCCGGGTGCGCTGGTTGGTCGTTGATCAAGCATCTTTTCGTTGAGTTAGTCACAAAAACCGGGCAGTCACGTTGTTGCAGCTTACCCTTATTCACTAACCATTTTCCGATCAATTGATCGAAGTCCGCCCAATCCCATCCCTTATACGTCTCATCCGACCTTTTTTGAACCTCCCCATCAATCTTTATTTGTGATAGTTTCCGGTGAGTGGCGGTCCAAGATCGCTTTGATCGCTTCGCAATAAAGAGCCATCCGTCATCAACGTATTCAGTATTACCGATTTCTGGTTTTGGACTCTGTAGACTTATGTCCTGCTCGACTACGGGTTGACTCGCAGTTTGAGCGACTTTCTTTCCTCCAAGAGTCATCGTTGAAATGAGAATCGGTTCGTTAGCCGCCGTGGGCTCCGAACCTGAACCCAAATTGGTGCGCCACATCGAAAGAGACTGAAGAGCGTTTACGTGCGAAGGAAGCGTTTCGATCTTCAACTCCATTACTAGACGTTCGCTTAGTTGAGCCTGTCGGAACACGTCGTACATCCTCCACTCGGAACCATTGCAGACAACCATGTACCCGATGCCTTGCGAATTGGCATAATATATCAGGGTTGACGCTGTGCGGAACAGCTTGTAGCCTTCTGTTTGTCACTAGCCTTTTTGTCATTGCCTGATTCTTCCAGTCACGACGAAGGTGGGGCGTTCGCGCCCCCTGAGCGATCTGGCAGAGGCCAGTGACAAAGACTCCGTTCGTCGCGCAAGGGGGCATTGGCATGTCGGAGGTTGTGTGCCCGTTCATGATCGTCGCGGATCACGGGGTTGGGCAATGACTAGGAACGCGACTATCAAGAATTGGGCGTTGCTGATCATCGTCGTCGGGGTGGCGGCCGTGGCCGGCTGTTGTGGGATCGTCGTCGGATATCTGGTCGCGCAGGTTGACGAGCCAACGACCATCATGAAGCTGCAGGTGGTTCCAACATCGCCGACCGTAGTTCCGACCGTTACCCCTGTGCCCGTCCTCGCAACCGAGGACGTACGGCGTGACGATGAATGCGACCGGGCCGGGGTAAGTTCTTACTTCGTCGCAATTGCCGGTCCGCTCGGCGAATACAGTGCTTCAATGTTGGAACTCAGCAGGTTGTTTTCGTCAGACATCGCCGTGGAATCGATCTTGTTGTCCGATCCGGCATTTATGCAAATGGTCGAAACCGAATTGACGAACATTGAACATACAGTGGGGCTGTTAGTGGTGATTGAAGCGCCGTCGCTGATGCGAGACGCCAACCAAAGTCTCCGTTACGCCGCGTCGCAGACCAACATGGCTATTCCGTTAATGCGGTCAAGCGTGCGTGATCTCAATGCGGACGATTTGTCGCTGGCGGAAAAGCTGATCGATCAAGCCGGTGTCCATTTGGACACGTTTCTGGAGGCAGTGGAAGAATGGACAACGCGCTGCGGCGGATGACCTGTGGGCGAGTAACATTTGACTCAATGAGTCATAGACAGATTGAGGTGATGCTTTGATGGATCCTAGATTATTCATCGAGGAATTTGAGCCCACTTTCCGCAAGCGCGTCTTGGACGCCCTTGCCGAACGGGGTTTCTACAACCCTAAACGTGAGGTCGTCCGTAGCGATTCGAGTGAAACTGTCTCGCAGCAAGACGCGGAGCTCTATGTCAGCGGTGATGTCGGGCATGTTGCCGACGAGGGCGTCGATTAGCACGTCACGGACCATTTCCAGTCCGCGAATTTTGCCCTTCAAGTATTCCTTGTCATCCGCGTCGTTCATTTGTCGGCATGACCAACCGGTCGCAAACGAGATATCATTAGCCCCAGGCGGGATTCGAACCCGGAATGCATATCATCAACGATCCTGAAGCGGTTGAGTGGTTGATGGACTTTTACGGGGCGAATGACGAGATAACCCTATTCCGAAAGGCTTATGACGACTGGCGATTGTGCCTGCCTTTCAGCATTGCGAATACCGATGGCGTTATACCTCGCAACCCGTTAATCAAGATGGAAGATGGGACTAATTGGTTCGATGCAGATTCACTTGCCATTAACCTCCGGTCGCTGATCAACGGCGTTAGCGGTTGAGGAATAATGCCATGACTGACAACCCCAAACGCAAACGTCGCCCCAAGTCCGACAGGGTGTGGCCGGAGCCGATACCGGACACGTTCGAGAACGTCATTGACGTGCTGGCGAACTCGACCGCCCGCAAGGATGAGGAATGGAAGTTCCTGAAGGAATATCGTGAGCCGGATGAAACGGGTCACGGGGCTTGATTAGCGGCGCAGACATTTGTGGTTGTGGAAACCATCGCTACCGACTATGGCGATATTGGGACACAACGAAACCAGCCGTCGGATTTGTAATGCTCAACCCGGCTACAGCCGACGCAACCTGTAACGATGCCACCATCAAGAAGTGCATCAGATACGCCAAATCATGGGGTTACGGCGGAATCGAGGTCTGCAACTTATTTGCTTGGCGGGCAAAAGACAAATCCGAAATCAGGCGTGTGTGTGATCCGGTTGGCGCGGGCAACGACGCAGCAATCGACGCCTTGTTTTCCAGAGTTCCGAAAATTGTGGCGGCATGGGGGAACGATGGGAGTTACAAGGATAGGTCGTCCGTGATCGCAGCGAGATACGCCGGGCGATTCCATTACTTGAAATTCAACGAAACGGGCGAACCGTCACATCCGTTGTTTCTGCCGGGGGACCTCGAACCGAAGCCTTGGATCTAAACGTGGTTTCAAGGGATTTTGGTTAACAGGGTCTATAATTCCCTTTTAAAAGAGGGTCAATCAGAACCTGACGTGTCCTAGTTTCGTTCGCGGCAAGTGATGTTCGGTGGCCAACGATTCGTTCTTTGATCGTCTCGATAGTCGCAGCTAAATCATCTAGTGCCATTGATTTCGCGTCCGTTCGTGCCAGTTACAAGCTTGAGTTGGATTGTAAACACACCTATGAAGTTGGGGATACAACCTTCCCCACCCTCTCCCTCTCCCAGCACGCCGCAACGTGCCCCGTGCCCACTTCCTCCATCCACGGATCCTCCGCCGAACACCTTTCCACGGCGTAATCGCACCGCGGATGGAACGCGCATCCCGTCGGCATCCTAGTTGGATCCGGCACGTCACCCGGTATCTGCGTTAGCTTACCCGTATCACGACGCGCATCCAATCGCGGAACCGAACCCAATAGGCCCAAGGTGTAAGGATGCTTCGGGTTGCCATACAACTCTTCTGAAGGTGCCATCTCCCGTATCTTCCCGGCGTACATGACGCACACCCGGTCCGCGTATCTCGCAACTACTCCTAGGTTGTGCGTAATCATCAGCAGTGCCGTGCCGAACCGTTTCGTTAGATCCTCCATCAACTCCAATATCTGAGCCTGAATCGTCACGTCCAACGCCGTCGTCGCCTCGTCCGCGATCAGCAATCGCGGGTTGCAGCTAAGCGCAATCGCGATCATGATCCGCTGACGCTGTCCGCCGCTCATCATGTGCGGGAAGTCGCGTATGCGTGCCGACGCGTCCGGTATGCCCACCAAGTCGAGAAGCTCAGTTGCCCGAGACGCCGCTTGTCGACGCGTCATTCCGAGATGCTCCTGCAACGGCTCCACGATCTGACGCTCAATCGACAACACCGGATTCAGAGATGAAAGCGGCTCTTGGAAGATGATGCCGATCCCAGGCCCGCGGACATGACGCATCTCTTTGAGGTCGAGACGCAACAAGTCCGTCCCTTCAAAGATGACTTGCCCGCCAACGATGCGCCCAGGCGGGTCGGGCACCAATCGAACGATCGACAGCGCTGCCACACTCTTGCCGCATCCCGACTCACCAACCAGCCCGACTGTCTCACCCTCGTCAATGTGCAGATCTACCCCGTCGACCGCGCGCACGACGCCGTAATTGGTGTGAAACACTGTCTCGAGGTTCCTCACCTCCAACAGATGTCGGGACGCCCCTGCTAAGGCCATAGACACGGTCCTATCAATCTTTCAAGTGATCTAAACGCACCTCATCGGCGCACGATACATGCAATCTTACCCAAGCGCCGCAACTCTCCTCCCCTCCGTGGGTTCTTTGCACAACTCGATGTCGGTGCTGTCGCAAGACCAAATAGACGACGCGTCCCCGTTTGCCCCACCCACCCGCTGGATTCCCGCCTACGCGGGAATGACGGTAGTTGTGCAAAGCACCCCTTCGCGAAGCGAGCATGCAGGGGGTGCCCGACGGCGGATCTACCCCCATCAATTCCCCTTGATGATCAATGGGGACGGGGAAGCACAAAACCAGTGATACCATTTGCCTACTTCACGCCGACCAACATCGAAATTGATCCTCTCAACCGTCGATAACCTGCTTCACGTCGGCGTCTCGCAAGCGCCTATCACGCCCCCGATAGGATTCACCATCTCCGGTCCGGAGTTCCCGGATCGGCCGCACGCTCGATCGACGACGATCTCGCCGTCAGGTGCGTCGTCCTTAAGTCATACGGCGAAACCGCCGCAATCGTTTCCCTCGACGCGTACGGCATCGCCGATTGGCTCAAAGGGTTCATCGCTAAAGCGGTCACAGCATCCACCGGCATCCCGCGCCGAAACATCATCGTCCTCACGACCGGCAACGGGACATCGCCGCCTCTCTGGCGCGACGAAGTCGAACTGCCCCACCAATACCGCAACTACGCCGCATATCTCCCCGACATCGTCGCTGGAACCGCCCTCGACGCCGCAACGTCGCTCGAACCGGCTGCTGTTGGCACCGTGACGGCAGCACTGCCCAACCTCAGCTGCTTCGCCGCGTCGCCCGACGACGAAGCTCTCGAAACTGAACGAGAGATGTTGCAACTGACCGCCATCCAAACCGCCGAAGGTCGGACCGCCTGCCTGCTCTACAACTTCGCTTGTCCAGCAACGATCGTCGGCAACACCACCGCGTGGACCGCCGACTTCCCCGGCATCGCGTCATCAGCCCTCGAAGAAGCCGGAGCCGACGCCGCAATCTTCATCCAAGGCGCCGCATACGACATCCGCCCATTCGACTGGTCGGACGACAACCCCGGCATATCCCACGCCGACCGTCAATGGTCAGACGCCCAAGCCTTCGCCATCTTGCTAGCCACGCAAACCATCCGAGCAGCCCCTAACATCATCACCCGCCGAAACGCACTGGTGAAAACCGCGTCATCCAACAACGGCGACGTGACAGCCGCCAGAATCGGCGACACAACCCTCGTCTCAATCAACCGCAACCAACCCGCCAAATTCGCCGCAGACCTGCGAACCGCACTCCCGAACACGAAGCTCCTGATCAGCACCAACCCTGCTGGCGACCGCCCTCGTTCAACCCCCGCCGAATACGCGCAGATTCTCGCCACCACCGCGGAACTGGCGAGCAAGATCGCTGATTGAGCAAGACGTCCAATTCATTCCGGCCTGCCCACACCAAGCCGGAATATATCCTTGAATCTGGGCTCCTTCCCAGGTCGTCTAATGGTAGGACCGGGGACTTTGAATCCTCTAATCCAGGTTCGAATCCTGGCCTGGGAGCCATGAAATCCCCTAATTTAGCTTTAATAACGCCGAGTGGTAGGTTTGTTTATCACTATTGCGTTCCGTCATTCGCGGCGATGATGTTGATGTGGTGCGACATCCGATCCCGGCGGCGCGCTTCGAAAGCACGGTTGACGAGGCTTTCGTCCCGGACCGGCTCGCAAACATGGGCGGGACGGCGTCGGCTCCATCATCAACATATCGTCCGGCGCCGGACTGGTCGGACAATCATGGGCCGCCGCGTACAACGCCTCCAAGGCCGCAGTCCACCTGCTGGCCAAATCGACCGCAATACAATACGCCCGAGACGGCATCAGGGCCAACTCGGTTCATCCCGGCGCCATCGACACCCGTATGCTCGCCGCAGGTTCCGAACTGATAGGCGACTCCGAAGCGTTCAACAGGCCCATGGGTCGAATGGGCACCCCGGAAGAGATCGCCTACGGCGTGGTATTTCTGGCTTCAGACGAATCAAGTTTCATGACCGGAACCGAGCTGGTGATCGACGGAGGCAAGCTGTCAGGCCAGTGGCGGTTGGCGGACACCCCCTACGGTATGCGGGGTGATTGGGTGGTTGTGACCTGGGAGATCGGTCGTAGAAAGCGCTGGCATATCGTTGTCGGACCAGGATGGTAAGTCAGGCAGTCTTACGTCCCACTGGCGTCCCAAACCGCTGAGGTGCTTCGTCGCCTTGATATCGGCGACCCCATCCAATTCACTCCTGACCACCTCGGCTCAAGGCACTCCCGATGAAACCGCGGATCTCGGCCAATTCGGCCATAGCTACATGCAACTTCAAAAGCGCCGTGGAATCCGGCTTTCAGATTTTCTAAGGCGATTACGGTCCAGTGGAGAAACCTGCCGCATAAATCGTTCGTCGCGTCCATCGGGCAATGAATCCGAACCGACTCGGATTTACTTCGAAGGCGATGTCTATGCCGATGGTAAATCCCAGACTGAGCAATCGTTCTGACCTTGGTTACATCCCATTCATACGCGTCACCTTCCTTCAACATTCCTCGAATGTCAACCTACTTTGCGAAGTAAATCTGAACTCTCAGGCACTGTCCACGCGATGGCTGGTTGAAGTCTAGTGACACCCGATTTTTGGGCAGTACTGGATAAACGGCGACGCAATTCCCAACTGTTAGGTTTCGCTAGCCATAAAGATCCGGAATTTACGCCACGCCAATCCAATCCAACGATTGTTCAATGGTATCACATCCGCTTGCATAGGGCAATTCGCCCCAAGCCGCATCACCGTGCACGATTGCACCTCACATTGGCGAATTCCTGCGTTTACCAATTGCAGCAAAATTCGCCAACGTCAACCTCGATCGTAGGCCCGCGATGGAATCCTGGTTCCTTGACAAACAACGTATCTGAGATCAACCGGCGATTTTCGCCTCAGAGACGAACCTAACCAACTGATTCGCTCAACCCTGTGCCGTTGTTCACTCCGCTGCAGGTTGCGACAAGCGGGAGAATCCCAATATGTCGGCCACTGTCAAGTACAAGGTTCTGGCTCTTTACCTTCATGGAGTTCGTCGAATTTTCGTCTATCCTCATTCGATCCATGCAACTAGCGCATGATGGAATCGGCACTTCGAAACTCCTTCACCCGTACGTACCAAGTAATTCGCATGAACGCGCTAGGGAGCTTCTTCTGCCGTAGAAGGCCAATCGAAATCGATCCGTCTCGGTAGACAGCATGCTCGCCGTTCCATTAGGATCGTCAGAACCGGAAACGTTACGGATCGCCGGCAATTTGGCACCTTTGTGGTTCTGCGGACCTCCTAGCCTGCTAATGGCGAGCCCATCTTTCAAGTTCCGAAACTGAGACCTCCACTGAGTTATGCCGACGTTTACAAGGCCGCCCAGTAAAATCGCTGTCGGGAATATGTGATCGACACGGAATTGATTTGACAAGTCAACGAACGGGAAAAGCAGCGAAAGCAAGGCAAACGTTAACCTGTCGCCATACCGCATGTCCGCCAGTTCCTCAATCTCTTCACCCCGAAATCCAAGTCCCTTCCTCGACGCGCCATGCTTCGCAATGTGTGTAACCGGATATATCGCTTCGCCCGTGAGTGATTGCGCGCCTTAGATCAGTCAAAAGCGTATCGAGGCCCTGCCCCAAATGCCGCTTTTCAATAAGCTTCTGATCAACCATTCGCGGATCGTCTCCCTGTCTTGGTGAAACTTTGCGTTGGATAAACCGCAAGATTCGCCTCGGTTGGTACGGCGGTTCGCGATATGGGAGTATTGCGTTGGTGGCCTCAGGTTTTGGCCATTGAAGCCGAAACTTCAACTAACTGCGACGGTAAGCGTCAACGCGCGTCTTATGTCGTCCCATTTCTGTTCAAACGTGTCCATGTTAACGCGATTGATCGTTGTCAACTTTGAAACCCACGCTCCCGATGTCACTCAGCATCAATGCCGCTTTGAGGACAATGTTTTGGTGAACGAGAACCCGGCGCCGATTCTGTTCGTTCGCCCACCAAACCATGAATCTCCTGTCGCGCATCATGATCCGTCCATTGTTTCCACCGCGATTGACAACAGGAGATCCGAATGTGACAGCGGCGTTTGCCATCGTTCATGCGTATGAAGATTTGAAGCGCCTTGTCAAGCTCCTGACCCTTTTCGGTAATACGCGATCATGGGCTCAGAGTGAACAACCTGATACAGCTTAAAAAGCACATCGTAGGCCTGATCGACTTGGTTCTGTGGCAATCGTTCGTTCAACCATCGTCGCCATGGCAGGCCCGGATTTTGCATTGGCAAGCACCTCGCCCACCGGGAACCAACACTCGCCATCTTGATTGGATTTCGCACGGCCCAGTAAGGAATTCGAACTGGTACTTCATCCCGTCTTCGTCTTCATCGGTGGCCTTCGAAAGCAAGTCGAGGTACAGTCTTCGTTTTGGGAAAGCGTCCGGGCTCGACCATCTGTGAGGCAGTTTCCGAGATATGCTGCCGTATAGGCCGACGTTCAACGCCGTCAAACGCTGTTGACCGTCCAAAACCGCGGTAACCTGCCTATTGGGCATGTCGGGCAATGGCGGACACTGGGTTATCTCTTTGGTGGTAATCGCGGACGAAATCGAAGACTTGAAATTGCCGCTGTTTTCTGGATTAACCCGCCAGAAGAGGAAAGTGCCAAAAGGATACCCTTGCATCTGTCGAAAAGCGGCAATCTGCCCTGGCCGCCACACAAATTCTCGCTGAATCGCCGGTAACACCAAATCGTTCGATGCATTTCATCGAGCGTATCTTTTATCGTCGCGCCAGTCTGGTTGATGTTATTCTCCCGCTAATGTTGCTCAATCTTTAACCTTGGCTAAATGGTTTCATCCCATCGAAACCGAACGAGCGCCGTTCAACTCATCAAATTAAACACTATGTCGTAAAATGCGCTTCCATGCTCGTCGATCCATCGCCGGCTTGGCCCTTGGTCGACGAAATCCTCAGTTGTAGGTTCGCGAGATTACCCTTACCTTGCCAACTCCGGTCCGCCGTATCATGTGGTTTTACCATTCACACGCTCACCGATTCTCGAACAGGCTGGAACCGAGGGAACCCTGGTGTGGGAGGCGGGATTCGAACCCGCACGGCCTAAGCCACATGCTCCTAAGGCATGCGCGTCTACCATTCCGCCACTCCCCCGCTCTCTCAATGGTATTTCCGCACGCCTACTCGTAGATGTTCGACATCTGCCAGGCGTCGAGCGATTCCAGGATGGCGGCGGAGCCTTGGGCTCGCAGTGATACGCCGGCGTGTCGGTGAAGATGCTTGGCTGACATCTGGTGATGCGCACTGTTGCATCCGCGCTTGAGGTTTACCCGGAACGAGCCGATGCCATTGGTGCGATCCTGGCTGAGACGGGCACAGGCTTCGAGTGGGGGCACCTGCTGGTGATGGCCGGGTGGCTGGTGGCTGGGCTACTCGTTGGCGTCCGCTTCTTCCGGTGGGAACCACGCCGTTAGGGAACCTCAGCGACATCCCTACTGGACTTACATCGACAGTACCAACTCAAGAGCTCGCTCTACAGCCCCCTTAGGCCCACCGAGCCAGACTCCTTATATTGGGACCTCCCACCGGAAAGTTCGCAGTACAGTACACTCTGGCCCACTCAACTGGATTCGAACTATGATCCAGATCTGAACCGTACACGAGCGCTCACTCGCGAGACTTGTCAAATGGTTTTCAAGATGCGTGGCATGAGATCGTGTGAATCGAGTCGAAGTTGTCTGGCCTGGGAGCCAACGAAATTCCAACCCGAATCTGCGATCTATCGATTCAAATAAAAAGGGGCGTGTGCCAGTTGCAGCACACGCCCCTTTTTCGCTTCTACCGCGTCGGTGTCGGCGTTCAGTTCTCGGCCGCCAACCGGTGTCGTTCCGCTTCGCTCTTGAGAATCTCCGCCTCTTCGTCGTAGATCGAAGCCTGCAACGCCTCGGCAGTCGCCAAGCTCCAAGGCGTGTCCACCACCCAGTGGTCGGGTTCCCTCTCAACCAACGGGGGCCTCTCGGTCGCCCATCGATGCGAATGATCCACCTCGATCGGCGTACGAGTCATAAACACATCACCCGGCGGCGGGTCGATCGGCGATACCACCTCGCCAGGAAGGATGATTTCGTCCCGTGTGATGTCCGGGTGCGACGGAAGCGCGGCGGATATCAAAGCATTCGTGTAGAGGTGTAGCGGGTTGCTGAAGATCGCCTCAGTGTCACCCATCTCCTGCACGACGCCGAGATACATCACCGCCATCTCGTGGCACATGTACCGCACCGTCGCCAAGTTGTGGGCCACCAGCAGATATGCCAAACCGTGCTCGTTCTGCAGGTCAACCAGCAGGTTCATTATCTGCGCACGAATCGAAACGTCGAGCGCTGATACCGGCTCGTCCAAGCAGATGAGCTTGGGGTTCAACGCCAGCGCGCGCGCAATTCCGATGCGTTGCCTCTGACCACCCGAGAACTCGTGCGGATAAAGGTTCATCTGATACGGGTTCAACCCCACCTCAACCAGCAGATCGCCTACTCGGTCTCGGATCTCACCACGTGTCATCGTGGTCGCGATCTCGAGCGGTTCGCCGACAATCGCCTGCACCCTCATCCGAGGATTCAACGAAGACCAAGGGTCTTGGAACACGGCCTGCACCGAACGTCGGAATTCCCGCTTTGCAGCACGCGTCATCGTCGTAACATCGTCGCCCTCCCAGTAGATGTTCCCCTCAGTTGGCACTTCCAAACCCAAAATCACCTTCAGCGTCGTGGTCTTGCCACAACCCGACTCGCCTACCAAGCCGAACGTCCTGCGCGCTCGGACGTCGAAATTGACGTCATCGATCGCCTTTAGCCAGCTTCGCTGACCAAGGCCGAGGAAGCGTCCCCCAACGTCAAACCACTTCCGCAGGCCACGGACCTGCAATATCGCGTCAGACGGACTCGATGCGCCCGGAGCATTCGGGATCACCGTTCGGGTCATTGTGTTACTTGCCATTTGTGAAGTTCCTCTTCAACCGTTGTGTTCGATCGTACGTTCCGGCAGGATCATCCGTACGAAACCAAATGCTTGTACTTATCAAAATCTGCGACTGATGCCCGCGACATCTGCACCTGGTGACCCGGCGAAACTTCTACCAACTCCGGCCGAACCAACGCGTCCTCCTCGTTGAACTCCAACGGCGACCGCGGAGCGAATGCGTCGCCCTCCGGAAGGTTGTAAAGCAACGGCGGTTGACCGTCAATCTGTGGCAACCGACCCGTCTTCTCCTCAAGCTTCGGCACTGAGGTGATCAACGCTTTCGTGTACTCGTGCAACGGCTCGTTGAAGATCGTCCGAACATCAGCCGTCTCGACGATACGGCCCGCGTACATCACCGCAACTCGGTCACACATCTTCGCCACAATTCCGAAGTCGTGCGTGATGAAGATAATGCCAACTCCAGCTTCCCGCTGAATCTGGCGCAGCAGACGCAGATACGCCGCCTGAATCGTCACGTCGAGCGATGTCGTCGGCTCGTCAGCGATGATCACGTCCGGGTTGGTCGAAATCCCGATAGCACCGACCACACGCTGCCGCATGCCACCAGACAACTGGTGCGGGTAGTCTTTCGCGCGCGTCTCCGGCGCCGGAATTCGAACCTTCCGAAGAGCATCGACTATCGAGTCCCAAAGGTCCTTGCCACGCAACTTCTGGTGGATCCGAATCGCTTCGCCGACCTGGTTCTCAACCGTGAAAACCGGATTCAAAGCAGTCATCGGGTCCTGCAAAATCATCGAAACTTCACCGCCGCGTATCTCCGTCATCTGCCGTTCCGACAACTCCAACAGGTTGCGACCATTCAATATCACCTCGCCACCGACAATGTGGCCCGGAGGCGAAGGAACCAAGCGCATGATCGACAGAGCGGTAACCGATTTGCCAGATCCAGATTCGCCGACCACACCCAACGTCTCACCCCGTCGAACGCTGTACGTGACGCCATCAACCGCTTTAACCGTGCCCCAACGCGTCGCGAAGTGGGTCTGCAAGTTGTTTACATCCAATATGATTTCAGACGTCGCTGCCGACGGCCCGAACCCGTCAATATCCACCTCCGCGGCGTCTTCAAGCATGTGCTCGCGCTCTTGGGCTGCAGCCGTTGTCATTTCTGCCATATCGATACCTCTCCCAAGCTTCTTTTAAATGCTCGTCGGGACGTGGAAGTTTCTGGTGTCTCGTTCTTACCGTTTTCAAACGACAAGACGTACGCGCACCTATGAGTAGCGCGACGCGTGTGTATGCACAATATCAGATATTAACCGCTGGCGCAAAACCTCCAACGAGATTCCAACGACGCCCCGTTCAAACCATCCCCAAGTCTGCACTAAGCGTCGTCAGCGACCTGTCAATCGCATCCACGATGAAATCGACCTCGTCCTTATCGACCATCAGCGGCGGACACAGCGAGATCACATCACCAGCCCGGAACGTGACCAAGCCATTCTCGAATAGCAACGGCGGTAGTCGCTTGGCCAAACCCGCACTCGCCGGGAACGGCGTCTTGTACTCCCGATCCTGCACCAACTCAACGGCCGCTAGAAGCCCCAGACCGCCTCGCACATCACCCACGATCTCATGATCCCGCAACCGCTGCAGCTCGTCATATAGATAATCACCCATCCGACGACTGTTGCCGACTAAGTCTTCCTGCTCAAAGATGTCCAAATTCGCCAACGCCGCCGCCGAACTCACCGGATGCCCGCCAAACGTCACCAGATGCCTAAACGTCTTCTCCGGACCGCCTAGGAACGCGTCCGCAATCTTTTTCGACGCGATCGCTGCGCCCAACGGCGAGTAACCACTAGTCAGCGACTTCGCCACCGTCGTGATATCCGGCTTCACATCCCAATTCATCGGCGCGAAATACTCCCCAGTCCGCCCGAATCCCGTGATCACCTCATCTGCTATCAGCACCACATCGTACTGATCCGCAATCTCCCGCAAACGTTGCCAATACTCCGCCGGTGGAACATGGATGCCCGCCGCCGCTGAGATCGGCTCGGCAATCATCGCCGCCACCGACTCCGGACCATTGTGTTTGATCGCGACCTCGAACTCGTTCGCGCACCGAATCGCCACATCCACCGGGTCTCCGTCGAACGGCAAACGATACGAATCCCAATTCGTCACATGAATCGCGCCCGGCATCTCAGGCCCGCACGGGTCAGCCGACGGACTCCGTCCCAAACTCACCGACATCGCCGTCGCACCATGGTACGAATACCTGCGCGAGATGACCTTGAACGCCCCAGCCTTGCCTGTCAGCGCCTGGTACTTCTTCGCCATCTTGACCGCCGTCTCCACCGCCTCAGAACCGCCCGATAAGAAAAACGTCCGCGCATCCTTGTCGTGATACAACGACGCGATCCGACCCGCCAACTCGATCTGCGATGGCGTCGCCGAGTTCGCCGGCGGCGTCTCGATACCCATCAACTGCTCGTACATCGCATCCGCGATCTGTCGCCTGCCATACCCTGCTGCCTTGTACCAAAGACCACCTAACGCGTCCAGCAATCGATTCCCCTCGATGTCCTCTACCCACGCGCCCTCGCCTTTAACGAAAATCTTGAGCTGCCCCCGCCAGTCCTCAACCTGCTGCGCGTGCATGAACAGATGCTCGCTCGCAATGCTCTGCAACTCCTCCATTCGCTCACCGGTTATCGTTGCTTCCGTCATCGTTGCCATCGACGAGATCCTCCAAATTCGGCCCATATTCGACCATGGGGCAAACCTAAACTCAGGTTAAGACCATTCTAATCCCGAACCGCGCTCAACACGAATACGCACAACATTCCCGCAAGATATAATGGCGTGTGAAATGTCTTCCCTGGCCGGGCGGTCTCGAACCGTCGAATGTTCTTGTAGCAGCCCCTAGCAGGGGTTAGTTGCACGTTCAATTTCACGGCCGGACGCACCGAACAACGCGATTCGGCTCCCATACCCCTGCAAATCGAACAGCAGGGGTCTTTTTTTGTCCCGACAAACCCGCGATACCAACCCGAAAACAGGCGACTAATTCATCCTCCGGCGGAGAATACCCAATTGACGATCCTCAAAACAGAGAACTTGACCTTTGAGCACGTCGATCCCGAAATTATCGAGCCGCGTGTCCTCGACAGGTTCTCCGATGATGAACTCGCGGCGATAAACCGCGAACTCGAGGATGCCCACCCGTCCGAGATTCTCCGCTGGGCAGACGACACCTTTGGCGACCGCTGCATCCAAATGTCATCATTCGCCATCGACGGCATGGCCATCTTCGACATGTACTGGAACGTAAACCCCAAAGCCCGCCTCGCAACCCTCGACACCATGCGCCTCTTCGAAGAGACATACGATCTCATGGATCGCATCGCCCGCCGTTACAACACCGAGGTCGAGGTCCACTACCCCGACGTGCGTGAAGTCGGACGAATGATCCGCCAGCACGGCATGAACCTCTTCTACAAAGGCGTCAACAACCGCAAACTATGCTGCGAGATACGCAAGGTCAACCCGCTTAACAAAGCCCTCTCCGAAGCCGACGCATGGATCACCGGACTCCGCCGCGACCAAGGCATGAAACGCTCCGAGATCCAAATCGTCGAGAAAGACCTCGCTCACGACGCCTACAAGATCAACCCCGTTGCGAACTGGACCGCCGAGCAGATCCGACAATACGCCATCGACAACAAAGTCCCCTACAACATCCTCCACGACAAAGGCTTCCCCTCAATCGGCTGCGCCCCCTGCACCCGCGCCGTCAAACCCGGCGAAGACGAACGCTCCGGACGCTGGTGGTGGGAATCCGACCCCGACGCCAAAGAGTGCGGCATCCACACACCGCGCCCAGCGGCTAACCCTTCCAACTTCGGCCACGCTACAACGAACCTTTCAAGTGATTCGTTGGCTAATACATGATGAGGTGGGTCGGAACCAACCGCTGCTCCACCGGATCCACCGCCAAGGCAAGTCCTTCCAGAGTGTAGGCGCCTAGCAAAGCTGGGGCTTCATCTCGCCCAAATACCACCAAGGTCGTCACGCTCTCTCCGTTAATGCTCGCCCTCGCTTCACCGTAGTCCATCTCGATCCTGCGCCCGTCAGCCAACAAAAACCTGCGCTTTCCCCTCGGCTCAACGCCTATCTCATGTAACAGGCTAGCTGGCAACGTGGTATACGCGGCACCGGTGTCAACCGTCGCCTCAATCTCCCGGGATTGTTCACCATCCATACTGGAAATCCGCAATAGCCAGTTGAATGTACCCATGTTCGGACCCTCTCTAAACGCTATGTGAATGCGATTCTAAACAACCGCCGACTCTCTCCTCATAGATCTCAACAACTGCCGCGAATGCGTCCTCCGCATTAGCCAGCGCCTCCGACACGGTATTCCCTCGGTTATCACCTCAGCCAGCAACGGTTCCCCTTCCCTTGATGGGAGAGGGTCGGGGTGAGGGTGACGGAGTGGACAAGGGGGTATCCCCAGACAGCGTCTCCCAGTTCTTCAGATCTTTGCCTATCCTGCGAAATCCTTCGCCACCTAGCTAACCACACCATTCTCCGCAATCTCACCCACCAACCGCCTCGCGTCGTCATCCCGCATCTGTACTGGTTTCATCAAAAATGTCAATGAGAGGCTACGCGTCGTTAAACTCCCGCCAATCCAAGCCCAATTGCCTCACGGCTGATCGCAACGTACCGATCTTGAGGTCGCGACTGCCCCAGTCCGGAAGCACCGAATACTTCTGCGTTTAGGGATTGAACCACTTCCGGAGTGAACCCCCGCCCCGCCTTGGAACCTCGTGGCATCCGAGCTCTGACAGTTTTCTAGCGGCGTCTCTGTACCTCATCAAACGGAGATGACGGCGTCAACGGATAGCGGACCGTTCGCATCGTCTATGTAGATGCTGGATGGCAGCGGACGCCCGCTCTCCTCATAGATCTCAACAACTGCCGCGAATGCGTCCTCCGCATTCGCCAGCGCCTCCGACACGGTGTCACCCTCGGTGACCAGCTCCTCTAGCAACGGAGACGTAACCGTGTAACCCCCTTCAGGTTGAGGGGTTAGAACCAGAGGAATCCTTGCTTTCATCTCGTTTGCTCCCTACGCTCTCTTCAGGCCCAGACAGCGTCTCCCAGTTCTTCAGATCTTAGCCTATCTGTCGAAATCCTTCGCCACCTAGCTAACCACACCATTCTCCGCAAACTCAATCACCGCACGCCGCGCGTCGTCATCGCGCATCTGCACCGGCGGCGACTTCATGAAGTACGCCGACGCCGGCACCACCGCGCCACTCACTCCCTTGTCCATCGCAACCTTCGCCGATCGAATCGCATCGATCGCAACTCCCGCTGAGTTCGGACTGTCCTCAACCTCCAGCTTCAACTCCACATTCAACGGCACGTCGCCCCATGACGTGCCCTCCAGCCGGATGTACGCCCACTTCCGATCCTCCAACCACGGAACGTGGTCGCTCGGGCCGATGTGAACGTCGTCCGTCGGCAACTCCTTCTCGAGCTGCGACTGCACCGACTGCGTCTTCGAGATCTTCTTAGACACCAACCGAGAACGCTCCAACATGTTGTAAAAGTCTGTGTTCCCGCCGAAATTCAGCTGATACGTGCGGTCCAGTCGAACCCCGCGGTCCTCGAACAGCCTTGCCAGCACGCGGTGGATGATCGTCGCACCGACCTGCGACTTGATGTCGTCGCCAACGATCGGCACTCCCTTGTCCTCGAAACGCTTCTGCCAATACGGCTGGCTCGCGATAAACACCGGAATGCAGTTCACGAACGCACAACCCGCCGCCAAAACCTGCTCCACATACCACTTCGTCGCCTGTTCCGATCCCACCGGAAGATAGTTGATCACAACATCCACTTCACGGTCGCGCAGAATCCCCACGATGTCCGCAGTCGAGCCCGGGGCCTTCTCAATCACGTCCTCAAGATACTGCCCGATACCGTCGTGCGTCATCCCACGATCCACTGTGATACCAGCACGAGGAACGTCGTGGAACTGTAATGCATTGTTCGTCTTCGCAAAGATCGCTTCGTTGATGTCAACCCCGACCTTCTCCTTGTCGATGTCGAACGCCGCGACAACATTCACATCGCCAATCGTGTAACCACCAAGAACGTTGTGCATCACACCCGGTATCGCCAGCGAATTGTCATCAACCTCGCCATACTTGTGGATGCCCTGAATCAGCGATGAGGAACAGTTGCCCAAACCGATAACTGCAACATTGATACGACCCACAGGGGTTCTCCTTTCAACCGGTCTCGCCGGAACCATCGGCTCCGAAGAACGAGATCGTGATCCTTGCCCAGAACTTTCAACTGGACTACCAGCAGAACTAGACGTCGATGCATCAGCGGCTTGACCTACCACCGCACTCGCCAGAGGACGATTCGAACCCGGAGCCAACGCCGCCTGCAGCGCCTCCTCCGATATGATCCAACTCTTACCCAACCGACTCGCCGGTATCAGCCCCTCACGCAGCCACTTGTAGACCGTCTTGCTGCTGACATCCAAACGTTCAGCAACATCACGCACCTTCAAATTGGCCATGCTCAAAGCTCCTTACTCGCCAGACACATCCCGCAAGTTCCACTCATTTCCATCAACTTCCACTATTTTCTAATAAACAACCCAAAAGTGCAAATATATGTCCCCCCTTCGCGCAGCGAAGCGACCGCAGGGGATGCCCAAGGCGGCGGGGCGATGGAGGAATCCCCTCTCCCCCACGCGGGAGAGGGTTAGGGTGAGGGGGACAGGACAGATGAGCGGGCGGGATGCCCGCGCCGGAGTCGTCCCCTCTCCCTCGATGGGTGTTTTGCACAACTAACGTCGTTCTCGCGTAGGCGGGAATCCAGAGGGGTGAGGCAAACGGGGACACATCGTCTATTTGGTCTTGCGACAGCACCGATATCGAGTTGTGCAAAGAACCCTCGATGGCAGAGGGTTAGAGCTTGCCCCGGACTCGATCCGGGGGTGAGGGGGAAACCGCTGCGTCAACTGGCCGAATTCAACGAATCCGTCGCCGCACGCCGTTTTCAAACCCGCCCGCTCGCGGAGTATGCCCGAGGAAGCGGAGGGGTAGGACAATTCCTCCCCTTTTTGCGGAGCAAAAGGGGGACGCGGAGCGCAGCGACGCAGGGGGTTCATAGCGGGGGATGCCCATCCCGCCCCCTCCTCTACCCCTCGCCACCAACCCTCCGCGCCAAAACCAGCGGATGGTCCTCCTTCGCCGCCTCAACCTCGTCCGCCCATCCCGCAGATATCGACGACACCTTCAAAATCTCAAAGCCGACTTCCGACAGCGTCTCAAGACTCTCCGACAATCCGTAGGTGCTCCAATACATCGTCACCCCGAAAAATCATCCTCCGTATATGCCTCATTACTCCGATGACTCAGCGTGCACAGCAACAACCCGCCCGGACTCAACCAACCCCAGATCCTCCGAAAAAGATCCCCGTGCTCTTCCCGAGGATGATGGAATATCGAATACAGCGCAACCACCCCATCGAACCCGCCCGCCTCGAAATCCACCGACATCACATCCGAACAAACAAACTCCCCATCCGGCACATTCCGCCGCACCAACTCCCGATAATCAACCCCCGGATCATTAGCAGCCCTCATCGCCAGCACCCTTTCTTACAAACCTAACAATCTCAACAATTCTGCCCCCTCCCAACAACTCAACAAAACGCCCTCACGCGCGCTGCTGAGACAACCGCGGCGACACAAATCGCAGGAAAAGATAACCCACAACACCCGCGACGAGCGAAGCCCCAAATATCCCCATCTTGCTCTGGTCGATCAAAGCGCGATCATCGAACGCAATTCCCGACACGAAGATGGCGACCGTGAATCCGATGCCAGCAAGCAACGCGATACCGAGAACGTGCCCCCAGCGCACCGTCGAGGGCAACTGCCCCAGCCCCAACCGGACCGCCAGCCACGAAAAGCCGAATATCCCAAACACCTTCCCGACCAGCAGCCCCGACACAACCCCAATCGCCACATCACTGTTGACCGCTTCGGACAGCGTGTCGGAGGTGAAAACGATACCCGCGTTGGCGAGCGCGAAGAGCGGCAGGATCACGAAACTCACCCACGGGTGCACCTTGTGCTCGAGCCGGACCAACGGCCCTTCGGTGCCCCGGCTCAGCTTCTCGATCTGCTCCGTGATCGACTGCGCCTTCTCCATGTCGCCCCGCTCCATCGCCAGCTCGAAATCGTGCAACAGGGGCTCCACCGCTTTTCGGTAGTCCTTGCGCTGCAGGTCCGGTTCGCAAGGCACGATCGCCGCCACCGCCACGCCCGCAAGCGTCGCATGTATTCCCGATTCGAGCAGGAACTGCCACATCAGCACGCACAGGATGATGTAGAAACCCAGCGAACGGATACCTAAGCGAATGAATCCCCAAATCACGACGAACATCCCGACCGCAAGACCAAGATGCACCCAGTCGATCGTCTCGGTGTAGAACGTGGCGATCACGGCGATGGCGCCCAAGTCATCAACGACCGCTAAACCGAGAAGAAACACCCGCAACTCAGCAGGTATATGCTTGCCCACCAGCGCCAGCACCCCGAGCGCAAACGCAATGTCGGTCGCCATCGGGATTCCCCAGCCAACGGCCCCCTCTCCCGACGCGTTGAACAGCAGATACACCGCCGCCGGCACCACCATGCCGCCGACCGCTGCAAACGCAGGCAGTGCGGCCTTCCTGAACGTCGACAGCTCCCCGTCCCTGAGTTCACGCCGGATCTCCAGACCCACCAGGAAGAAGAACACCGCCATCAACCCGTCGTTGACCAGATGTTTAAGATCCTCCGAGATCGCAAAGATGTGGATATCAAATGCGACGTGCGTGTGCCAAAAATCTTCGTAGGTGTGCGCCCACGGCGAGTTAACCCAACCGAGAGCTGCTACCGCTCCCAACAACAGGATGATCGCGCCGATCTGTTGGGTGTGGATGAAGTCCTGGATCGGCTTGCGCACCGCGTTCACCAGATACGCAGGGGACTTCGACTGTTTAGGAGCCTTGACTGCTTGAAGTTTTTCCAAAAATCGCCTTCGAAATCGAACTTGGGCCCCGCTGCTCCGTTGAAGGATCAGGCCCACTACAGAATCATATAAACGAACGTCTGCAACATGACCGAGCGCCCCATGAAGCCCGACAAAGGAAGCCCGACAAAGGAAGCCCGACAAAGGAAGACCCCGACAAAGGAAACCCGACACTACCCAAACATGAAACGCGATACTATCCTTAGACCCAATGGCAACAGAGTCCAAAACCCCCGACACCGACGGCACCCCCATCATCGCGCCATGCCACCGCTGCGGAGCCGAGATACCTACCAGCGCAGCGATCCGTCAAGTTGACGACGAAGGCAACATCATCTCATCGATTGCCGTCGACCTGTGCTCCGACTGCGAAGAAGAAATCACCAGACGAGTAGCAGAGCGCAGGGTTGACGCCGCCCGCAGAAAAGCCAAATACGAGAAGTCCCTAGCCGATCTTCTAAAAGGCAAACCAAAGCAGATGGACTTCGAAATGGGGCTCGATTGAGAAGCTGCGATACCTCCCCTTTTTGCGTCAGCAAAAGGGGGACGCGTCAAGCGCAGCGAGACGCAGGGGGTTATCAGCGCCCTACACACCGACGTCGATCACGAGCCTAGCATTTCTCGGCCGACGCTTCCCGCCATGCACCGATGGCTCCGCACACCACTTGCCAGCCAGACGTCGCACACTTTCGTAAACGTCCAAGTCGAACCCGAGCAGATCGCAGATCACACGCCGGTCAAGCAATGCCCGATTAGGATCGGCATCCGCTATATATGTCGGCTTGAAATCCTTGTACCTGAACTCCTCGAAAATCCGCTCCGATTCCGCGCGTAGGGCTAGTTCCATCTGGCTCTGAAAGGATGATTGTCGAGCGTCACGGATTTTGCACTAGAACCAGGCGGAACACACTTAGACACCGTCCGGCGCTGTCCCCTTCCCCCCATGCACACTTGGTTCGGAGCACCATTTGAGGCGGAGGAGGTCTAGGGGTTCGAGGATGGATTCGGAGAGGTTTAGGAGGTCGATGAGGACTCGACGGTCTAGTAGTTTGCGGGTATCGTCGCGGTAGGCCTCGTTTGCGGGGAGGAAGTCGAGGTGTTTGATTTCTTCGAAGATGGTTTCGGCGGTTTGGAGTTGGTCATCGGAGAGTTGGGTGACGTCAAGCGTTGGCATGGTGCGGATTGCAGTGATGGGCATGCTGCCTCGACCTGCTTGTTGCCGGCTGGAGTGCCACCAGTATGTGACGAGGCCCAAGGTTGAGTTGCCCCACAGAGAGTGGGCGATTTCGTGTTCTCTTCGATTGAACTTCACGTTGGGCCATGCGCGGCCGCCGATTGTGCGGTCTTGCGTGAATGCAACGGCAAGGGGTTGGGAGTTGAACCTGAAGTCGCGATTGTGATGCGCATGGCTTCGAGTTTCCCAGATTTGTGCGGCTCGGGATTCCTTGCCCCGTCTTACTCTGCCTTCGCTGTCAGGGGCGACGATCAAGCTTTTTTCCAGCTGGGCATCGTGGCCCCAGAGCATCGGATACGTTGGTGCCAACCCTGATAAATCGGAACGGTCGAATCCTGCTTGAGCGCTGGGACCCGCAACATTCATATCGTGAAAACCGACATCGGCAATCTGGTCGACCGATCGCACAGGTAACGGGGATTTGTCGGCCATTTGAGGCAGCCAAAGATATCCTTGCGATGTCTGATAGACGGCCTGCACTACCGAAAAGTCCGAAATTCCTGCGGCTGACCAAGGCAATTCGGGATTCAATGGCGCGTCTATGACCTCGCCAAGTTGCTCACCGCCGATCCGGAGTTCGTTGCCGCCGAACGGTCCATCTTCCAACGTCCTGAATTGAGCATCGCGAACGATACCACAGATGGCTCTGGCTAACTCCATTGCCTCCATCTCGCTACGGGGCCGTCGCTGTAACGAAACGAACATGCCGCGTCCGATTGTGGATTCATCAGATTTACGGCACACAACCAAGGTTTCAGCGATCCCTGTGTCGGCCGAAAACGCTTGTTCGTGCTGGCCGGCAACAGCGATGGTCATTATGATGACGTCGCTATATTCCTCCGATATCAGTTGCCGCGTCTTTTGCCAACTGGTGCCTTGGAGAGAAGTCAAGGGAAGGACAAAGGCGATCGTGCCGCCCCGCTTTACCATGCGGTCTGCCAAGGCTACGAACCATGAGGCAATACCAGCGTAACCGTGTGCGCACGTGTCCTGTCCATACTTGCTCTTGACCAGAGCGGACATTCGCTTTTGCGTTTCGAGGTCGTTTCCTAGACCGCGGAACGGTTTGATGTAGTCGGTGTCTCTTGCATCGCCTTCCCAATCTGAACCCGAACGCGTGAACGGTGGGTTCATGATGACGAGGTCTTGGCTGAACTGCGGCATTTCGACAGTCGCTTCGGCGCTTTGCTCGCCGGTACCGGTTACCGCGGACCCGCTGTGGAGAGCGATGAGGGGGCGGACTTCGCCGTTAGATGCTAGGAGGTCTAGGGAGCCGATGGAGATGCCGCCGTCTTCGGTTTTGCCGTATCGGGCGACGATGGTGCGTGTGCCATCGTACCTCTCGGTGGGATGGGATGACGAGAGCATGGAAGCGGTCAGGTGGACGGATGATGGGAGGACGTCGCAAGCGGTCAGTGCTTCCTGCATCATGTGAGCGTGGAGGTTTTCGGGTTTTCCACCGGAGAGGAGGTGGAGCTGGTTTATCCGTCGGTATGCGGCGTGGATCAGGGTGCCGGTGCCGCATGCGTAATCGGCTACGCGGTAGTTTTTGACGCGTTCGGGGTCGTCCCAATTGCCGTCGTCAGGGATCGCAAGGTGGGCTAGAAGAGCGGCGGATTCGGGTCGGGTGTAGAAGGTTGCTAGGAATTTTCGGTCTGCGATTAGTCGTTGGAATACCGTGCCCATTAGGTCTTGCGATTGGGCGACGCCTGAGGTATGGAGCCTTTCCGCCGTCCACAACATGACTTTCAGGGCTTTGTTTGCATGGGTGATCGAAGCGACACCGTGCAGCAAATCGACTGCGATTTTGAAGATCGGCCAGTAGTTGATTTCCAAAATCTTGTACCACTGTCTCTGGAATTCCGGAGAAATGGGTGAACCTAGGTATATCGCATCGTTGTAATTGGGGATTCCGGGTCTGCCAGACAAACTAAGTTGATACACGAGCGCATTAATCATAATCGTCGCGGTCATCCGCAAGGTCTGGTCGCTGTAGTCCTGTTTGAGGATGTCGGTGATGGCTTCTTTGGTGCTTTCGCTCACTTCGCACGCTTCGCGGAGGATGGAAGCGGATGCGCCGATGCCTCTAATGAGGGTGGCGATAGCGGTCTGTATGGCGTCTTCGGGGACGGCGGCGTAGCTGATGAATGCTGCGAGGTCTTTGAGGTTCCCGGGGATGAAACCTTGTTGAGGGAAGCGGTTGTATTCGTCGTGTGATGTGCCGGTGTAGAGGGCGTATTCGAGTTGGATGTCGCCGCTCAGGAGGTTGTCGACTTGGTCGTGGCTGCGGCAGTTGTGGAGGTCGAGGGGGGAGCGAAGGGCGACTACGGCGTTGATCTTGCCGGAGGTGTCGACGATGTCGGTGTCGAGATTTTCGCCCAACCTTGAGATCGCTTCTGGTTCTACAGTGTGCGCAGGGAGGTATTCGTTTTCGATGATGACCGGGTGTCCGCCTTGCTGGTGGACGAGGATGTCTGGTTGTCGCTGATTGCCTTCGAAGGCGCCGTGGGTTTCGCCATACGCGCTCCAGCGCGCGTTCATGCGGTCCAACAGGGTGGCGATGCGGCCGTTGAGTTGGGTTTCGTTAATTGGCATCGGTTGAGGTTTTAAGTGCGTGATTAAGTTGGTCTTGGTCAGATTAGCAGAGGGGAGTGCTTAAGTTAATTGTTGCATGGCGAAGACGTGCAGTCCGCGAAGATGACGTGGTTGGTTGGCAGTCGAGGACGTGTGGGGCGGCAATCCTAGCGCATCCTCCAATCCCGCAAACCCCCACCGTCATTCTCGCGGGGCCTGCCCCGTACCCCGATACGGGGGCGGGCGCTTCAGCGGACGGAACGTCCATCCAGAACCTGGGCACAAAAGGGCGCGGCGCATCACAGCCCATCTGCGAAAATCTGCGTAATCTGCGGTCCAGACAAACCACCCACCACCCCTCTCGCGAGGCGAAAGAGTAGGGGCGGTTCGCGAACCGCCCCTAATCCTTCCCGCCCATCCTTCAATCCCGCCCATCCCAGTTCAGACAACACCCGCAATCCCCGATACAGACAACGATCGGGACAAAAGGGCGCGGGGCATCACAGCCCATCTGCGAAAATCTGCGTAATCCGCGGTTCAGACAATCACGCGCAATCCACTTCATCTACTGCCGATTGAACTCTCAGTGCTCCAAGCACGATTTACCTCTACCGTTAGTTTGTCCACAACCAATCATGCAAGCTCTCCCAACCACCAGCTAATATTCTTTCACATTCCACACCTATACGCAACATCACACCTTTCTCTTTTATTTCAAAATACCCGTTTTACACCTCCTAACACAGAAACAATATCCTGACTACTTAAAACCCTCGTTTTAGCCAATTTGACCGTTTCCCATCCTTATTTCCCAATTCACTTACATCGATCTATTTAGTGATTTCTACAAATATCCGAATTTACGTACTACTCCTAACATCCGCATCACTGATACCATTACTGGCACTCTCAGTACCCAGGCGCACCAAAAACAATGACTGCGCCTAAAAAACATCCATACAACCGACGTCCGCGGAAATCAGACCCGGAACGTAAACGTAAACGCTCGCCCCACGTCATCCCCGCGGGGCCTGCCCCGTACCCCGATACGGGGGCGGGGACCCACGGAAAACAAAGCACGCAGAATCCGTACTTGTTCATTCCCGACAAGCCCGCGAAACCTGAGCCGAAGCCCAAGAGCATCATTCGATCACTCGCGGCACGCAAGCCAGTGCCGCCAGCCAAAGATGCTATCCACAACCAACGCATGATCCGCGAAAGGCCCGTCCATTTCGCCGCCAACGTCCTCGGTGTTACTCCCTGGGGTAAGCAAAAGCAAATCCTCAACGCAATCGCCAACAAACGGTTCGTTGCCGTCCGATCCTGCAACGGCGCAGGCAAAACATTCACCGCCGCGGTCGTCATTCTCTGGTGGTTGATGTCGTACGACAACGCCATCGTCATCACAACCGCTCCCAGCGAGCGCCAAGTACGCGAAATCCTCTGGCGTGAACTCCGTAACCTGTACATCCCCGTGCGCGACATCATCGGCGGGAAACTCACCCGCACCCGACTCGAATTCTCGCCCAAAAGATACGCCTACGGATTCTCCACCAACACCGAAGACCGATTCCAAGGTTTCCACTCCGATAACATACTCGTCATCGTCGATGAAGCATCAGGCGTCGACGAGTTCATCTACAACGCAATCTCCGGCGTCACAACTTCCAGAAATTCCAAGTTGTTGCTTATCGGAAACCCGCACGGATACGCCGGCACGTTTTACGACGCTTTCCACAAAGACCGTAAACAGTTCGAAACCATCCACATCTCCGCTTTCGATCTACCCGCTTTCAAAGACCAAGGCATCACCGAGGAAAACATCAAAGACGTCGAATACCCCGACCCCATCACCGACGACACCGACGTCATTCCCGCGGGTAATACCGTCTTTCCCGCGCGCAATACCGTCTTTCCCGCGGAGGCGGGAACCCAGGGAAACATAAACTACGCCGATTCACTAATCGGTCTGTCATCGCCTCAATGGGCGCTTGATCTGTTCAACAGACAAGGGCCCCAATCATCCGTTTATCAAACCCGCGTTTTAGGGCAATTCCCCGAAGAAGCCGACGATACTCTCATTCCTCTACGTGACGTCGAAGCCGCCGTTAAACGCCAACTCCCCGATCCACCCGACACCAAACCCGTCATGGGAGTCGATGTCGCTAGGTTCGGTAACGACAAAACCGTAATCATCATCCGACAAGGACCAAGGGTCATCTACATCGACGAACTACGCAAATCCGATATCGTCAACACCACCGGCGCAGTCGTAACCGCCGCTCTACGATACAAAGTCAAAGACATAATCATCGACGAGATCGGAGTCGGAGCCGGGGTTCTCGACAACCTCAAAGCCGATAGACGATTCAACGCACAAGGACTCAACGGCTCTAACAGTCCCTCAAATAACGAAAAGTACCTAAACCTTCGCGCCGAAGTATTCGACGGGTTACGACAACGTTTCGCCGACGGCGATATCTCGCTGCCCAACGATCCCGAATTGATCTCGCAGTTGGCATCGCTTACATACAAATACAACGCACGAGGCCAACTACAACTCGAATCCAAAGATCAAATACGTTCCGTCGGGCGACAAAGTCCCGACAAAGCCGACGCCATCGCCCTGGCGTTCACCAGCGAGATCAAAACACGGCCCCGACCAAGCATCCGTTTCTACACCGAAAAAACCCTCAGAAACCTCCGGTATCACCAACGCCACGACCCCCGATGGCGTGACTAATCCACGTCTTTCCCGCGCAGGCGGGAACCCAGAGAAAAACAAAGCACGCCGATTAATCCCCCGTCATTTCCGCGCATCCCCCGTCATTCCCGCGAACGCGGGCGCTTCAGCGGAGGGCACGTCCATCCAGAGGGGCGGGCAGGGTTGCTCCCGCCCAACTACGTACGAAACAAAGGGGGAAATGTCCGACGGACAACGGTGCGCTCCCCTTTGCGTAGCCCGGCTAAACCGAAGGAAATCGATTTTCGTGACGCACCCACCCGTGTCGATCAAAGGGTTCAACGACTGTGGATCACGTTGGGTTCATCGCTCAAATTCGTTCAACGCATCGTCGAGCTCGAAAATACTCCGTAATGACAACACATCGACAGCATCGAGACAAACACCTTTCACCTCTGGATCGACGGACTGACGGTAAGCCCTCAGAATCAAGCTAGTCACGTCTCGTCCATGAACAGATGCCGAAGTTTCGATGTTCGCAATGTCCATTCCGACTAGTTGGAGATAACGCACACAGACGGTCAACAGCAGCATTGGATCGTCGCAGATAGATTCTCTCAGGGCCCGAAACACTGGCCTGAATTCATTTTGTCGAGGCGAACTCTCTAAGAATCGATGGATCAAGTCTTGGTATTCTCGGAATTCCATTCCGCCTAGCCGGTCAAAACATGCTATCGCCGAAGATCGGACCTGGCGATGCGAGTCTTTGAAGAACTCGCCCAAGGCTTCTTTGCACGATGTCCTGTGCGTCGCGTTTTTCAGATTTGCGGCGTACACTTCTGCGGCACCAATTCGTAAGGGATCCTCGCCATCGACACATCGTTTTGCCAACGGTAGGGCTTTTTCGACATTGAGAGACGCTAGACAGGTCTGGCGAGCCCCTGCGTTGGCTACTTCTTCGTCCTCGGAAGCGATCATTCGCTGGAGAACCGGCTCGAGTTGTTCGTAGTGAGTTTGCGCGGCGTATTTGATGAACAGTTCGACGAAATGCGTGGACAACAACCTGTCGTCCGTTTCTACAAGTTCAAGGAAAAGATTGACGGCCAAACACCGATCATGTCTTAACGCAACCAAAACCGTGTCGGCCACGCAAGCTCGCACGCCAAGGGATTCATCGTTCACCATCTTTTCCAGGTAAGGACGAAAGAAAGCCAAATTCTCCGATCGCTCGAAAATCAATCGCGCCATCGATCGTGCAACAGTACCTCGAACCGTATTGATACCGACGGTGAGCAAATCGTCGTCGTGAATTTGAGTATCGGGCCCAGTTGCCTCTGTGGCGTACCAAGCAACCATCTCCAGTGTTTTTTCAGGTAGCGGTGATTGAGACCATTGTTCCAACGGGCGAGTAACGTTTCGCCCAAGAGGGCGACCCGGGATATTGTGCAGTCGTTCACAAACGGTAACGACTGTGTCAAAATCTAAGTTGGCACTAGTTATCCCGCTCAAAATAGCTTCAAAATATAGTGGATTGGTATTCGTCGGCATGCGTAACGCAAGTCTGGCAAACCTAGATGGATCTTCTTTGGTCAGGTTCTCCAAAACGCGAGACAGTTCGACTGCACCACCCTTCATCGGATCGATCTGATTTCGATTGGATGCGTAAGTTCCCATTGCGCTCAACCAATTTTCGTCGCCCATTCTGTTAGTGGCAGATTCAGGTAACGGCGGACCCACCCATCCACCGGTGACTGGTTGCGGTTCTGACGGCAAATCTTCGCCGAATTTTCGGCGCAATTCCTTTAATCGACGCGACGCAGCATCGGAAAGGCGCGCTACATCGATCCCTTCCAAAAGCGTCAATTGGGCGTGACCGCTTGACCTCAATCCTTGATATGTGCGTTCATACGGCGGATAGTAATCCAACAGGATGCGCTCTAAACGTGCGAGATTGTCGGCAGAACAATTCGGCGTAGAAGCAGAAATTACTTCTCGGGTTATCCAGCGTGAGGAACCCGCGTAACCTGTCGCGAGGCTGGCAGGGTCAGATACGATGTGCTCAACCGCATCGTCGGCGAAGTACTGGCCGTTCGCTGAATAAGACCTAAGTATCAGTCGTTGAGACGTCTGATACTGGTCATAAGGCCACGCGGCGGCGTAGGCGCGGATGTCGTCGGGTCGGGTCGCCGCTATTGAGCACATGGCGCATTCCAACGCCTCAAGAAACTTGCCTTCCAGATCGTAGGCATCGTGCACAAGCTGGTATCCCCAAACTTCATCTCGCCAAGGTTGTGGTTCATCGATTACTGAGCATTTCTTCAATACATTGAAAAGGAACGGCGTAAATCGATCCACGAACTGGGACGGTACGTTTTTGGCGACTTTCTTTACTACGTCGCCAGAGTAATCGTCCCGACCGTCAAATGCCGAAAATGGATCGTGCGAACCGTTTTGCTCGGCAACGATAGATAGTCTTATGAAAAACCGTTCAAGTAGCTCACACGCCCAGTCGGCTCGAACTTCGGACAATCTTTCGATAAAGTGCCAATCGTATCCATTCTGCCGTGAATCGATGATTGCAACGTCAAGAACTCCCGAATCTGCAACTTTAAGGGCGAGTTCGAAAAGGTTCCGATTGCTTGAAAGTTCAGACGACATCAAAAACTGGCGAAGCCGTCGATCCCAAGCGTTGGACAACCCGACGAAAGGTGTCAATAATTCTGCGCATCGATCCGGCCGGTCCCTGTGAACCGCGACAAGCATCCAAAAGCCTCGATTGACATGTTCCTCCTCACTACTCGTCAACCACTGCGCAATCATTCCTTGTGAATCCAACAGATCGAACCAAGGGACTGATCCATAAATCGCAGACCTAACACGAGGAGCTAGATCGGACGTGAGTAAGCCCTCAACGATCTTCCATTCCGTTGACGTAGGATTGTCGAACGAACCGACCAATGACAACACGTGGCATTTCAAATGGGGCCGGATGTCGCCGCTTAGGAGGATCAATTCCAGATTCTTTTCCGCCATGGGTTGATAAAAGTCACGCTGGTGAACGAGGATCTGGCGAACCTGCGACCGAAGGAATAGACTTTGGTCGCTACTCCGCAAGTATTTGAGCAGGTCAAAATCCACGTCAGTCGTTGTACGTGCGAACATGAAATCGAAAAAACTTTCGTGGAAAAACGCCAACCTAGGTCCGTCTTTATACAAGATATTCTCGGATGCCAAAATGGTCACGGTTTCGCGATAGTTTTGCAGCAAGTGGGCCGACACAAACAGAAGTTCGCGTCTGTTCATGTTTTCGACCATAATGTTCGTAATCTCATGCACGATCCCTGCATCAACACCCCGCGTTTGCAGCTCATCAAGTTTGTGATCCCAGAAACGTTCAAACAGATCCTTGGGTGTTTGAATTTCATCCTGTGATTTATCGAGCTTTGCCACCTCAGATAACAGTTTCAGGTGTATCGGCAGGGAAAAAAGTGTCATTTGCTTCGCGTTTAGCTTGGCCGCATCAAAACCTAGTTCGCCCACTATTCGCGACACCGTGTCATGATCGAATTCATCGACCATAACTCGTTTCGCCACGCCTTTTTCACCTGTTAAGTCTCGGATTCTGTTGTCGTTGTCGATGTCAAATTCTCGGCATGCGGCGAGGACTCTCATGTTGGGGTGATGCTCTGCCTCCGTGATCATCGCTGCGATACAGTCGAAGAATTCGGAATTACGGCCCGACGCGAGGCTCACAGCGTCCAGTTGGTCCAATATCAAAAGGCAATCACGCCCTTCGGCGAAAGACGCCAAAACCCTCACCGGTGAATCGGGCAAATCGAGTTGATCGCCAATCAAGCTCGGAGTTTGACATGGTTCCAATCTGTCCACGCGCAAGCAAACAACCGGCCAATCGCGATGCTCGATCTCCATGAGAGTTTGAAACAGAACCGAGCTCTTGCCGACACCGGCCTTCCCACTGAGCAAAACGATGTTGCCGCTCTCTGCTTTATCAAATACATTCAAGACTTCTTGGACTTGACGCCTGTCAACGAATTCGTCACCGATAGCCGAGTGTTCTATTCCAGCGACGTAAAGGTCTCTCAACTGGCGCATTTCTTTGATCACGCTTGTATCTTGAGACCATGTCCGTTTTGAAAATCCGTATAACCTAAGATGGTTCCAGATCTCATCGGAGTTCAATTCATCGTGAATTCGGTGCAAACTCAACATCGACAGCACGTCAGTTGCGGCTTTGAGGTCGCCACTTAACGAAGCACCAAGTATCGCTTCAACTGATTCACTAAGCGACCTTTCATCCCAAGTTCTGACCTCGATCCGTTGGAGGTGGTCGTAAGTGTCTTCCTCGCTTGAAGCCCCCCAACGTGAATTCAATTCCATGAACCATTGCGACCAACGATCGCGATTCGCAAAATGAGCCTTGAATTCGAACCACGAATTCGATCTACGTGCCCTGTCGCTTAGTTCTTCCAGATGGGCAGCTTTTTCGGTGGACACGAAGACGCAACGATTAGAAGCGCTGTCCAACTTCCCGTAGAAATGAGACAAAACGCCCAAAGATCCCAAGTCTGACAAGGACCAAAAACCCTTGCCAGTCTGTTGGCGTTTTACTTGGTGGTACTCGGTACCTGATCGCGTCCGGGCTAAAAACTCGATCCCTTCGCCTTCGGGACCTGGTGGTTCAAAGCGTATCGATTCGTATTCTCCCGACATCACCTTCGTCAAGCAGTATGCGGCCCAAAGCATCTCGTACCTCAGACCATCTTTGGCGCTTGCTCCACCGGGTAATGGCATATCAGTTCTTAATGTAAACGAGTTTTGACAGACGGCGCAGGCATACGAGTTATGTTGCTCCCATCGTGTTCACCATTACACGACCGGAGCAGCAACGCACACAAACCTCCTCACCTCTCCCCCAACCTCTCCACATCCGGCCGATCCACCCGTCTGCTCGGCATCAATATCCGCTGCCCCCCAACCCCTGCAGCCCGTGCCTCAGCATCTGCTGCTCCTTCAACCCCAATCGATCCGCCAACGACTTCTGACTCAGCCCCGCGCAATCCTCGCCCACATCAACAGCCGCGGCACCTCAGCCACCGCATCAAGCTGACCAAACTCAAAATCGCCAGACTTCAAACGCTCGTAATCCCTCAACTCCCCCTCAAGATCAACGAGCTGACTTCGCACGGCGTCCTTCTTCGCCTTAAGCAACAACGGATGCACTCCCTCATCCTCCCCCGTTCAGACAACGATGGAGACAAAACGGCGCGGGGCATCATAGCCCATCAGCGCAATCAGCGTAATCTGCGGTTCTGACAAAAGGCCAAGCCGGCAATCCAGCCCATCCCAATTCAGATAACCACCACATCCGTTTGCGCGACTAATGCCCGTAATTCCATCATTTTCGCGGATTTTTTCTTCCCAAAAGTACTTCCCAAGAAATCACTTGACAAGTCCATACATCTGTACTACCATCAACGTTGTACACACACTTGGTCCCAGATCGACGGATCCGGGCAACTATCAAGCCAACACTTGGCGAGAGGATTAGGACCAATACGTTGACAGCTTCAACGGACAACATCAAAATCACCGAATCCATCGGTGATCGCGTCGGGGGTTACAACTTCTCGCCGACATTGATCTCGTCTCGCTCAAGGCGTAAGCAATGTCCCCTCTACTCGGCCCATCCAATGGGGCAAACCGAGTCGTCACTTTTAGGCTGCGCGGGAAGCGAAGGCTGTATGACAGGTTGGTCGCCACGCACGTTGCAGGCGAGGCATCACAAGCCAATCGACTCAACCAGAGTCGGTACGGGCCAACCGAGTTTTCGTGGACGCGTACGATGTCAATCCCTTTTCATTGCAGGGGAGCGACGACGGTGTGAGCCGGGGTCCAACTCGGTGATTGTCACCGCACCTTTTACCGGGTGCGAGGGGCATGTCCTACGTCTTGGCGGCGTACGACGCACGCGGAAGATTTTTGTCGGCTGTCCGGCAATCCGCCCCTTCTGGGACCAGTCACCGGGGCGTACTTCGTCTCGGTTTGAGACTGTTGGTAACAGGCTCTATCCACTACACGGTCAAATTCGCCTCTGCCGCTACGCGGCGGAGGCGCAAATTCAAGACCGTTCACGCTCAAAGACCGGACCAAATACCGCCCCGGCCTTTTTACGCGTCTCCCGCCGTCTTTCCCGCGCAGGCGGGAACCCAGAGAAAAACAAAGCACACCATTTACCCCTTTCGCGAAGGCGAGGGAACCCCCGCGAACTCCCTCGTCATTCCCGCGCAGGCGGGAACCCAGAGAAAAACAAAGCACCCATTTACCCCTTTCGCGAAGGCGGGAACCCAGAGAAAAACAAAGCACGCCGATTAACATCTCCCTCACCCCCATCCCCTAACTCCAACGCCATGCTCGACCAACAACTCGCATACCGATCCGCAACCGACCTCCTAGACCTAATCAAATCCAAACAGGTCTCACCCGTCGAGCTGACCGAACTCTTCATCCAACGCATCGAAGACATCGACCACCAACTCAACGGATTCCTCCTCGTAACCCACGACATCGCCATCGAACAGGCAAAAGCCGCCGAAGCCGCCATCATGAACGGCGACAACCTCGGCCCACTCCACGGCCTACCCATCCCCATCAAAGACAACCAAATGACCGCCGGCATCCGCACCACCAGCGGATCCATCATCTTCAAAGACCACATCCCACAAAACAACGCCGCATTCCTCGACCGCATCCTCCAAGCTGGAGGAATCATCCTCGGAAAAACAAACTGCTCCGAACTCGGCTTCGTCGGTACCTGTGAAAACTCCCTAGGCATCACCGGCAAAAACCCCTGGGACACAACCCGCACACCCGGCGGCTCCAGTGGTGGCGCAGCAGCAGCCGTCGCCGCATTCCTCGCTCCCGTCGCCACTGGAGGCGACGGCGGAGGATCCCTCCGAATCCCATCAAACTTCTGCGGAACATACACCATCAAACCAACCCTCGGACGCGTATCCGGATACTCCGGCGTTCCCGGACCGCCAGCGCCCAACTTCTTCGGACAACCAGGTCCCATCACACGAACCGTCAAAGACGCCGCACTCGTCCTCCAAACCATGGCCGGCTTCGACCGCCGGGACCCTGGCTCAATCCGATCCGCACCCCCGGACTTCCTAGCCGCTACCGAACGCCCCATCGACGGCCTCCGAATCGCATGGAGCCCCGATTTCGGGTTCGCCGATGTCGACGCCGACGTCGCCCGAATCACCAAACACGCCGCACTCGCTTTCCAAGACCTCGGATGCACCGTCGAAGAGATCGACATCACCCTCCTCGAACCCTACGACTCCTTCGGTCCCATCCAAGCCGCCACCGCCTACAACAACATCGCCAAACATCTCCCCCGATACGGCGACCAGATGACCGCATACGGCCAGTACTGGATGGAAAGAGGCTCCCAAGTCACAACCGCCGACTACGCCGCCGCTCTCGGCCGAATCGACGAGCTGAAAGCAACCTTCGACGACGTCTTCGCAACATACGACTTAGTCCTCGCCCCCGTAGCCCGATTTCCCGCCTTCATCAACGAACCATTCCCCGGATCCGTCACCGGAACATCCTCCTACCCCGAACAGTTCTGGAACGGCGCATTCACCATGCACGCCAACGCCACCGGATGCCCTGCTGCGTCCATACCCGCAGGCTTCACTCCCCCAAAACCCACACGACAAACCCTGCCAGTCGGCCTCCAAATCATCGGTCGAAAATACGACGAAGAAACGGTCCTGGCAGCCTCCGCCGCCTTCGAAAACGCTTACCCATGGATACACCACCGACCGCCCATTTCCTGAACCCAGATCTACTACCAAAGCCAGCAAAATTAGTATGATGTAACGACAGCGTTTTCTGCAATACGCCGTTAACTTTCCCGGTAGCGAACCCTCCCATGCGCATCGCTCAGGTATCACCATACGATCTCTCCTACCACGGCGGCGTAGTTGCCCACATGGCAAGCCTGAGCAGGGAACTCTCCCACCGCGGCCATGAAGTAGTCCTCTTCGCACCATGCGCAAGACCGCAGACCGCTCCCGACGTCAGCGGCCTCGAAGTCGTCCCCCTCGGCGGCAGCGTCCCATTCACCGCCAGCGGTTCCGTATCCCGCATCTCCATGAGCATGAAAGCCGCCAGGCAGATGCGACGCATCCTCAACTCCGAACGCTTCGACGTCGTCCACATCCATGAACCCCTAATGCCGTTCCTCGGAACCACTGCCACCTGGTGCTCCCCTTGGCCCACCGTCGGAACCTTCCACGCCTACAGCGAGAACATCCACCCCGGATTCCTCGGATTCAAGCCCCTGTTCACCCTCGTAGCCGACAAACTCGACGGTCGAATCGCAGTCTCCAATGCCGCCAAATCATACGCCGATCGATACTTCCCCAACCACTACACCATCATCCCGAATGGCATCGACGTCCCAAGATTTGAAAAACCCCGACCCAAGCCCAGCGAATTCAGAGACGACGCCATTAACCTCGTCTTCGTCGGTCGCGTCGGCGAAAAACGCAAGGGCCTTCGCTTCCTCCTCGGTGCATACAGCACTTTGAAATGGCGCTACCCCAACCTCCGCCTTATCGTCGTCGGCGCCGGCGTCCCTGACCGCGAATCGTATCGAATGATGGGAGAACGAGGCATCGACGACGTCATCTTCGCCGGCCCCGTAACCGACGAAGAACTGCCAGCCTACTACCAGCACGCCGACGTATTCTGCGCTCCCAACACCGGGCAGGAAAGCTTCGGCCTCGTCCTCGTCGAAGCCATGGCATCCGGCGCTCCCATCGTCGCCAGTCGCATCCTCGGCTTCGAAGGCGTCGCGGATCACGAGCACGACGCACTTCTAGTTGATGTCGGCGACGAATACGCCATCGCCAACGCCATCCAACGTCTCATCGAAGAACCCGAACTCCGCAACAACCTCGTCCGCAACGGACGCGAAAAAGTGCAACGCTTCGGATGGGCAAAAGTCGCCGACGACGTCATCGACTTCTACCACGAGGTCACTGCCCGCGCACCATTGCCATTCGTGACCAAGCAACAGCGAACCAGCAGTGGTTGATTCGGAGAGCGGACTCCAGAAGCTCCGAAAATCCGCCCGCGCCGCGATCGCGCGATGGTTCGAAGAACCGATCGCCGCGGCACTCGTAACCATCGGCTTCAACGCCAACGCCGCAACCATCACCGGATTCCTCCTCGCTGTCGTCGCCGCCGGATTCGCCGCCATCGGAGAGTTTCTCATCGCCGGCCTCGTCAGCATTCCAGCCGCACTCTTCGACATGATCGACGGCGCAATCGCACGGCGCACCGGCAAAGTCTCCGACAAAGGCGCGCTCCTCGACTCAACCTTCGACCGCCTCTCCGAAGCCGCCCTCCTACTCGGACTGCTCATCTACTACTCATCGACCGACGCGTTTCGGCAAGATGCCATCATCCTAGCGTTCGTCGCATTCGTAGGCTCGATAATGGTCAGCTACATCCGAGCCCGAGCCGAAGGTCTAGGCTACAAAGGAACATCCGGATTCCTCACGCGACCCGAACGAGTCGTCATCATGACCGTCGCACTCATCATCGGCCAACCGATATGGGGACTCTGGATCCTCGCCGTTGGAACTCCCCTCAGCGCCTTCTACCGCTTCTGGTCCGAATGGCGAAACGCCGACTGACTTACCCTTATATAGATACGTCCAACCACATCGCAACGGCGTAATTCCTAAAAGCAACGTCGTTCGCAATCAATGAACCGATCAATGAATAAGGCTGTCCAACTAACCATCGCCGCCATCGTGGTCGCACTCTTCGCGGCACTAACCACGTTCGCCTACGATCAATCGGCAACCGCGCAAGAATCGCCCGTTCGTTTCCTCGACGGAGGTCTTGAAAGCAACTTCCCCGAAGACATCCGCTTCTACACCTCGTTCGAATCCGATGTCGAAATCGACGACGTGCGAGTCCGCTTTAATACCGGCCCGATCACCACTGGTCAATACGACTACCTCGACCTCACCGAACGCTCCGAGTCGCTCATCGACGGCGAACTCATCTGGCGCGTTAACACCTCCGCTCGATACCTCCCACCCGGAACCACAGTCGACTTCGTCTTCGAAGCCATCGATGAAGAGGGCAATGAATATCTTTCGGAGCAATACAGCCAGATCGTCCTTGACGCCCGGTACGAATGGGATGTTGTAACCCGCGGTCCGATCTACGTCTACTACCACGGCCCCGTCCAAGTCCGCGCCGAACGTCTCGCCGAAGCAGCTAAAGAATCGATGGAACTCATGGGTCCCATCATCGGGAGCGAGACCGAAACCCCCATCGTAGTCACCCTCTACAACAACAACGCCGAAATGATCGGCGCCGTCAGCGCTCGCAGCGCAACCATCAGCCGCGAACTCATAACCGAAGGCCAGGCATTCTTCGACCACAGCGTCGTCCTCGTCCTCTCAGGAAACCGAGACATCGGAACCCTCACGCACGAACTCACCCACATCTTGGTCGGACGAGCCGCCGGAGGCAGCAACGCGCTCGTACCCCTATGGCTCAACGAAGGCCTCGCAGAATTTGGCAACCTCGACAAAGGTCTCTCGTACGTCTACTTCTTGGACTGGGCCGTCGACACCAACCGGCTCATCCCCTTCACGCGCCTACAGTCATTCCCCGGCGACCCCAACTTGGTCATCGTCTCTTACGGCCAAAGCCGCAACTTCGTCGAATACCTCATCGAGACCTACGGAGCCGACATGATCGCCGAAACACTCTCCTCCATCGGGGAAGGACGCAGCGGCGACATCGCCATCCGCAACGTATACGGCAAAACCTTGCAGCAACTCGACAACGAATGGCGGTCCCACATCGGCGCCGACCCATTCGTTCAACCGACTCCAACGCCAACGCCCGAAGCTGAGGCCACTGAAACATCGGGAGGATACAAACTCCTCACCTTGACCCCTGTTGAAGGCGGCATCGCAGTCGGAGAAACCGGAGCGGAACCAACCCCCGAACCCACCAACACTCCGGTTCCTACTCCAACCGTCGAACCAACTGCCGAACCCGAGGTCATGGTCAAACCGACCGCTACTGAAGAACCTCCTTCAGAACCAGCGCAGGAAGCCGAAACCCCCGACGAGGAACCAACCAGTTCCGGCGGTCTCTGCAACTCAAACGGCACTGGCCCGTTAGAGGCATCGCCGTTCTTGATTACGGCACTATTGGCGGCACTATTCCTCGCCCGTCGTATCCGCAGGTAACAGGACTACCAACCGAGCGCCGAACCATCTTTGCGCGGCTCCGTCCCAGCGCACAACACGCCTGTTTCGGCATCCCTCGACACGACCTGACCGCCGCCAAATCCGGTGCGATCATAAGCTCGTTGAACCACCACATCGTGGCCGCGCTTCCGCAACTTTGAGATGACGGCATCGTCGAGGTCTTCTTCGACCCTCACGCTCTTGTCACCCTGCACATCGATGCTGAAACGCAGCGCATCCAGCGCCTTCTGCGAATCCATGCCGAAATCGACCATGTTCGAGATTACCTGCAAATGCCCTTGAGGTTGCTGGAACCCGCCCATCACGCCGAACGACAACCACATCTCATCATCCCGCGTAGCCATCGCCGGAATGATCGTCTGATACGGACGTTTCCGACCCTGCAAGTAGTTCGGGTGATCAGGGTCGAACGAGAATAGCGAACCCCGGTTCTGCAACGCAATGCCAGTCCCTGGAACCACCAATCCCGAACCGAACCCGGCGAACAAGCTGTTGATCAACGAACACGCATTACCGTCGCCGTCAACTGCCGTGCAGTAGATCGTGTCGCCGCCACCCATCGGGTCGCCATACGAAACGTTCGGGTGCGCCATCATCGAGTCGATACTCGACCGACGGCGGTCACCATACTCTTTCGAAAGCAACGGGCCAATCGGCACCTCTGCAACCCGTGGATCCGCCACATACTGCAAAGCATCCGCGTAACCCAGCCGCATCGATTCGATCAAGTGGTGATAAGCGTCAGTGGATTGGCTCTCCATATCGCCGATGTCAAACCCCTCGGCAATGTTCAACGCCATGAGCGCCGCTATCCCTTGACCATTAGGCGGGCACTCCCAAACCTCGACACCACGATAGTTGACGTGTATCGCCTCGTCCCAATCAGAATGGTGCGATGTCAAGTCGTCTTCGGTCAGCCATCCGCCCTCCTGCTGCACGTACGCCGCAATCTTCTTGCCGATATCGCCCTTGTAATACGCTTCGCTGCCACCCTCAGCGATCACCTGCAAAGATCCCCCAAGCTCCGGCAATACCGCCACCTCTCCGCACTTCGGTGCCCGACCGTTGATCGGCAGCATCTGCGAACCCGAAGGGCGATGCCGCAACTTCGTCTCGCACCCTTCCCAACCGCGCGCAATCACCTCAGAAACCGGATACCCGTTCATCGCGTAGTCGATCGCCGGCCTCAACACCTCTGCAAGCGTCATCCGACCATAGTGCTCCAACGCCGTCTCCCAACCATGAACCGTCCCCGGAACACTCACTGAGAAAGCGCAACCATCTAACTCGTTCGGGATCGAGTCGAACCCGGCCTTCCGAACATCGTCAACATTCGCCGACGCTCCGGACCGCCCACTCCCATTGAGAGCGACAACCTTTCGCTCATCCTTGTTCCAGATGAGCGCGAACATGTCGCCACCGATGCCCGTAGATCCAGGTTCCACGACGTTCAATGCGGCCGCCATCGCCACCGCGGCATCAACAGCGTTGCCTCCATCGAGCAGCATCCGCAATCCGGCCTGCGCTGCCAAAGGCTGGCTCGTCGCCACAGCACCGTTGCGGGCCATCACCGCAGATCGACGAGACTGAAAATACGTTGAGGAGTAGGGATCGATCTTTGACACGAGAGTCACCTGCAGATGGTTTTCCTGATTGGATACGCGTTATATATTAGCAACCACTACTCGAACGCGCGTTTAACCCAGCCAACGGCAGCCCACTCCACGAACTGCTCGACGAGGAGGTTCGGACTGGGTCCGATCAGCGAACCGCGTCCAAGTCGCCCGGCTCTTCGCCTCTGCGATTGGCCAACGTCCGCGGCATCAGGTCATGCTTCGTGTCGTGACCCAGGTGGAATCGCCGAAGCTCATCGATCATCTCGCCGAAGAACGATATGCCTGTGCCGTCTGTCGTGCTGGCGATGTGCGGCGTCAGAAAAACGTTCCACAGATCTCGGATCGGCGAATCGGTCGGCACCGGTTCAGGATCGAACACGTCCAAGCACGCGTAGATGTCGTTCTCGCGCAACCGCTCGATCAGCGCGTCCGACTGAACCACCTGCCCGCGCGACACATTCACGAAAACCGCACCCGGCCGTATCCAACCAAGTTCCTTAGCCCCCAACATTCCCTCGGTCGCCGGCGTGTGGGGTACCAGACACACAACAACGTCCGGCATGCTCATCACGTTCTCGAGCGACGTCATCGTGAAGTTCATCGCCGCAGCCAATTCCCGAGGCAAATAAGGGTCGTGCAACAAGATATCCACGCGGAACGGCACCAAAAGCTCGATCAAACGACGAGCGATGTTGCCACCTCCGATCAAGCCAACTGTTCGACCGGTCAAGTCGCCCATCATATGGAAATCGGGCTCATGTGCGCGCTGATACCCGGTCCCCCACTCTTGGTCGGTAATCAGACGCCGATAGTGTGCCCCGACCTTCTTCAACCCCATCATCATCATCGCCAACGCCCACTCCGACACCGGCAAACTCGACGCGTGAGTAGTGTCGACCGCCTTAACGCTCCGGTCAACGCACGCCGCCACGTCTATCCGCTGCGCAAACCGATCCCCTTCAAGCTCGCCGACCAACCGCATCGATGGCGCGGCGTCCAGAATTTCACCCGTGACGCGCGGTGAACCGTGGCAAACAATCATGGCGTCAACACCCGACGCGAAATCGATGAAATCTGCGATTACCTCGGGCGAAGAATCCGGTGCCGAATACCAGTCGGTCGTTTCATTGAATTCCCGTATCTCGAACGTCGCAAATTCCTTCAGACGCTTAACTTCGTGATCCTTGATGCCTCGCTTAACATAGCGCGCGTTGCACGCCAATCCGACCTTCAATTTGCCGCTCATGAGACAGACCTCCGACTAGCGTGCGCGCGGATTAAGAATGTCGTTCAGCGCGTCGCCGAGTATGTTCCAGCAGAATATCATCAGCCAAACGACCACAATCGGCGATAGCAGCTGCTCAGGATGACTGCGCAACGTCTCAACCGCCGCGCTGCCGGTGCGCGCCGTTACGTCGCCGATCATCACTCCTAGACTCGGACGCGGAGGTTGAACTCCGATGCCGAAGAAACTCGCCACCACCTCGCCAAGCGCAACAGCCCCCATACCAAAACTGACGCTTACGATCAACGGCGTGATGACATTCGGCAGCACGTGGCGCAAAAGTATCGTCGGCGTACCAACACCCATCGAACGTGCCGCATCGACGTAAGGAGCATCCCGAATCGACAAGGTCTGCCCCCGGATCAGACGCATCGCACCGAACCAAGACAACGGCAGAAATGCCAGACCTAACACGATGTAATCGACGGCTCCGGACGAATTGACGCCGGATATAAACGTGTTGTCTTCTATCCAATATCCGAACTCTTTGATTCTTGGTCGCACCGTCGCAGCGATGATCAGCACCAAGAGGAAGTCAGGCACAACAGCGACAACCTCGCCCACTCTCATAGTGACGATGTCCACGACGCCCCGCAGGTATCCTGACGCCATGCCTAGTGCCAACCCGAGGAAAACACTCGCCGTCAGGATCGTGATCACCGTGAGTATGATCGTCGTCTGAATCCCCCAAACCACGCGCGAGAAGATGTCCCGACCCAACCGATCAGTGCCCAACCAGTTTTCAGCGTCTGGCCCCGCTTGCGTTTTAACCAGATTCGTCTCGGAATAATCGTGCGTCGCGACCACCGGTGCAAAGATGCCGAGCGTGTACAGGAACAAGAGGACGCAAACTGCGAACAACGCCAGCTTGCGCTTTCGCAACTCGTTCCAAGCATGGCGGAAGAAGCTGTCTGGCGCATCGACCTCAAGCAACTCCGACGCTTCAACTTGGGCTGTCGCAGCGGATCCGGACCGATTCATTTCACGCCCTCAACCTGATCCTCGGATCTATCACCGAGTACATGATGTCAGCCACCAAATTCGCAATCGCAAGCATGGAAGACCCAAGCAACGTCAAAGCCGTCAATACTGGAAAGTCGCGCTGGAAAACCGCTTCCAATGCCAACCGCGACACCCCTGGGATCCCATAAATCAACTCGACGATCAACGAGCCTCCAAACAAACCGGCAAGAGAAAACCCCAGTATCGTGATTATCGGCAACATCGCATTCCGGGCGATGTGTCTCCGGTTCACCGTCATGTGTCCCATGCCCTTGCCGTGAGCCGTCCGAACATATTCCTGTCCCAACACGTCGAGTGTCGATGCCCTCATGTAACGCATGAATACGAACGCACCGGGCACGCCAATCGTGAACGCCGGCAATATCGCATGCGTCGAAAACATGCCTGACCACCCTGAAACCGGTATCCAGTCCAACCACAACGCGAATACCAGTATCAAGAATGGCGCTGTGAAGAACACAGGCAACGCGTAAACGAGCAACATGAACGTAGTCATCGTCGGATCCTTCCACGTCCCCTGCCGCATCGCTGCCCAAAATCCTAGCGGCACCCCGATCACCAGCGTAACGACGTACGACACGATGTTGAGCTCCAATGACACCTTCAACTTCGGACCCAGCAACTCGAAAACGTCGCGCCCTCGGTACCGGTAGCTCTCACCGAAATCGCCTTTCAACGCGCCTGCTATGTAGCGCGTGTACTGCACGAGGAATGGGTCATTAAGGCCGAGACGTTCACGAATACGCTCTATGGCCTCGGGATCGGCCCGTTGCCCCGCCATCAACTCGGCGGGATCGCCTGGTGCTACTGAACCCAGCGCGAAGATAAACAATCCCGCGACGAATAGCAAAACGGGCGTCCAAAGCAATCGTCGGGAGACATAAATCAGCATCGCGCTACAAATCCTAGCATTCGACGCATCATCTCACAACCAGAGCGTTGGACGCCCGCATTCAATCGGTTCGGATCGCCCTAGAAATCAATCTCGTCGATCCAGACCTCCTTCAAGAAGAAGCCGCCGAGGGGCGATAAGTTGAAGTCTTTGATCCACGGCTTCACCAAGATCTTCCCACTGCTACCCCACCACATCGGCACCCAAGCAGCCTCATCAACAATTATCTGTTCGGCCTGCTGGTAGAGCTGGATGCGGCGCGCTGGATCTTGTTCTGTCGTCGCCTCTTCCAGCAATGCATCGACATCAGCATTCGAATATTGCGTCTGGTTGATCGTGCTGTCACTGCGGAACAACACATCAATAAAGGTGTGAGGGTCAGGATAGTCCGGGCTCCAAGCCAGCGAAAAGACCTGCAATCGATAGTTGTCGATCTCTTGCAGGAACGTTGCCCACTCTACTTCCTGGAACTCAACATCTACGCCGAGATTCCTCGCCCACATGTCACCGACCGCAACGAGCCAAGGGGGTGGCGAACCGCCAGTGCCAGAAGTAGTCAACACGATCCGCGGACGCGTCTCAGGATCCGCGTACTTTGACATGTTCAGTTCTTCGACCGCTTGTTCAGGATCGAAACCCAAGGTCGCCAAGTCCGGATTGAATCCTATAAACCCGGGCGGTGTAGGGCCGTACGCGGGTTTTGCCCGTCCACCTAGGACCGCCTCCGCAATCAACTCCTTGTCGACCGCGTGATTCAACGCCCGGCGGAAATGTACGTCATCGAACGGCGGCAACTCGGTGTTAAAGCCGATGTAGGAGGTAAAGAACTCCGGCGGAACGTCAACGACCTGTCTTGATAGCGGTTCGTTTGGATCAGTGACTCGCTCATATGCAGCTTGCGATATACCCGAAATGTCGATCTCATCATTCTCGTACATCGCCATCGCCGAACCGCCGGCGAGATTGAATCGCACCTCATCCAAGAATGCGGACGTCCCCGCGTAGTTTTCGTTGCGTGCCAGTACCATTTCCACACCGATTTCATACGACTTCAACACGAACGGCCCAGTCCCGATAGGATCATCGGTCCATCGATCACCGCCCGATTCGACATTTTCCCTATTGACAACGTAAGTCACCGGGTACGTCAGCTTCGCAATGAAATACGGTTTCGGTGCGTCGATCTCCACCTCTAGCGTGTGGTCATCCACAACGGTTATGCCTGATGCCGATGTCGCGTTCCCATCGACGATGTCGTTGATCCCGATAATATCGCCCAGGAACTCCTTCACAATCGGCGAACCAGTTTCAGGCAAAGCCGCACGCTCCCATGACCATTTGAAGTCGGTCGCCGTAACTGGGCTGCCATCGCTGAACACGGCATCTTCGCGCAACTTAAACCGGTAAACCGTACCCTCAGAGCTGACGGTGAAACTCTCCGCCAAATCGAGCACCACGGGTTCGTTTGGGTTATCAGTCAACCGCATCAAACCACCGAACACCTCGGTCACGATGTCGTATGAAGTACTGTCTGTCGTCAACGCTGGATCCAGCGTGGTTGGGTCGGAACCCAACAAATTGAAGACTCCGCCTCGTCGGGGATCGAACTCCTCCTCCTCGGATTCCTCCGCTTCTTTCATCTCAGCGGTCGCGGTCTCTTCAGCCGCCATAGCAGCCTTTGCTTCCGCGGTCGCCTCAGCCACGGCGGTAGACGTTGCCACCGCAATCGCAGTCGCCGTGGGTGCCACGCTAGAGATAGTTTCAGCTGCTGGGACCTTTGTAGGCACAGCTGTCGCGGTAGGCTGCGGTACCGCGGTCGCCGTCGGAGGAACCGGAGTCGGTGTGGGCTCTTCAGAGCTACATCCGACCGCGAATATCACCGCGAGGGCAACCCCGGATATCAACATTCTAGGGAGGATTCTCATCTCACTTCTCACTTTTGGAACTCAGGGTTCAATATGCCGCATTCTAGATACCAAGTATCAAATTCACTGCTGAATCTGGGAAAACACGAACGGCTCTCATGTCGGATAGGTGGTCAACAATCCACCTACCCGACAATCGCTGAGAAACCGCTTCCGACCTAACTCAGCCGTCTATGTAGACGTATTGATAAATCGGAACCGACAACGGCGGGAACGTCATGCCCCCGATCCGCTGCTTCACCAGCACCTTTCCCTCCACACCCCACCATAGCGGCAACCAAGCCGCATCTTCCACAATCATCTCTTCGGCCTCTTGATACAGCTTGATCCGACGCACCGGGTCCGCCTCAACGTTTGCCTGTTCGAGCAAGGCGTCAACTTCAGGGTTTGAGTAGTTGGTATTGTTGATCGAACTACCAGTCCTAAAGAGGACATCCACGAACGTGTGCGGGTCCGGATAGTCCGCCTGCCACGCCAACGAGAATGCCTGCAAGCGGTTGCGGTGCAAGTCCTGCAGGAACGTTGCCCACTCCACCTGTTGAATCTCCACATCAACCTCGAGAGTGCGTCGCCACATGTCAGCTACTACTTCAGTCGTCAAACTAGGAGACCCGCCCGTTCCCGGCAACGTAATCACAATCCGGGGCCGCGTTTCAGGATCTGCATACTTCGACTTCGCCAGCTCTTCCTTTGCTCTGTCCTCGTCGAAAGCCAATCCTTCCAGATCAGGGTTGAAACCAACAAAGCCAGGTGGGATCACACCCGTCGCAGGTCTCACAAGATCGGAGAACACCGCATTGGCCACTAGTTGCTTGTCAACGGCGAAATTGAGCGCCCTGCGGAAATGCACATCGTCAAATGGCGCTTCCTCAACATTGAACCCGATGTAACTGGTGCTGAACGATGGCGGGACCTCAATGACATCCTTCGACAGCTCTTCCTCTGGATCGGTGACGCGTTCGAGGTCCGCAAGGCCGATACCGGTGATATCGATCTCGTCATTCTCGTACATCGCCATCGCTGATCCACCCGCCAACAACAATTGCACCTCATCCAAGTAGGCAGGGTCGCCCCAATAGTTCGGATTCTTGGACAAGATCATCCGTTCACCGATGCTGTAGCTCTTGAGTACAAATGGCCCCGTGCCAACCGGGTCGTCGGTCCAATTCTCGCCACTCGCTGTCACATTGTCGGCGTTAACCACAAATGCAATCGGATACGTCAGCTTTGCGATGAAGTACGGCTTCGGCGCATCAATCGTGACTTGCAACGTAAGGTCGTCAATGACCTCAATGCCTTCGGCGGTCGTCGCCTCGCCATCGATGATCGCCTGCACTCCAATAATGTCGCCGAGGAACTCATCCACGATAGGCGATTCCGTTTCAGGCAACGCCGCCCGTTCCCACGACCACTTGAAATCAGTCGCCGTCACCGGGGAACCATCGCTGAATTTCGAATCGTCCCGGAGAACGAACTTGTATGTCTTCCCTCCGTTGCTGACGGAGTAGCTCTCTGCCAAATCCATCGCTATCGGATCGTCAGATTCCCCGGTCAACTTGACGAGACCGCTAAACAGTTCAATCACAATCGCGTAGGACGTCCCATCAGTCACCAACGCCGGGTCTAGAGTAGGCGGATCCGCCCACAACCTTCTGAAAACCCCACCAGTCGGTTTGTCGTCGCCCACGCGCTCAGGCGTCTGCAACAGTTCCGGTGCAATCTTTGCTTGTCCAGAACTTGGAGTCGGTCGCTCAGATCGTGCCGGAGGGGGTGTCGAAACCACCGTCGGTACTTGCGTAGCCGTAGCCGTCGGTTCAAGGATCGGGGTGGACGTAGGTTCCTCTTCGCTCGTGCACGCCACGGCAAACATAGCCAACGCGGCGAGCAACGATATTCCTAGGAAACGTACCTTCGTCATCATCTATCTCCAGTAATCTCAAGTTTTGTTTGGTGCCTGATATTTGTTACGTAGTTGCCATGCTTCGCGGATTGCGCATTTGCGACGGAGTATCACAGTGGCGAACGCTTTCACTCAGCGGCATCGTCAAATCCAGCATTAGAGCCATACCCTAGTCGACATCCAATCACTCACCTCTAGGACGAATCCACCGTCGCCTTCAATCACCAATCGATGACTGAAGAAACGCCTTAAGGAAACCGTCCAAATCACCTTCTAGCACGCCGCGTGCGTCAGACACCTCGTGATCGGTGCGGTGGTCCTTCACCATCTGATACGGGTGCAATACGTAGCTCCGGACCTGTCTTCCGAACTCCGCCGAGATATGATCACCCTTGAGTCTCGCCTTTTCCGCAACGCGACGTTGGTTCTCTACATCCGTCAAACGAGCAAGCAATATCTTCATCGCCACCTGCCGGTTCTGCGCCTGCGAGCGCTCGTTTTGCACCGAAACCACGATGCCGCTGGGCTCGTGCGTCAATCGGACCGCGGTTGAGTTCTTCTGCACACTCTGCCCGCCGTGTCCACTAGCTCGAAACGCCTCCATGCGAACTTCAGACGGATCGATCTCAACCTCATCCGCATGATCGGGCTCCGGATAAACCTCCACCAACGAAAAACTGGTATGTCGCCGGTGACCAGAGTCAAATGGTGACAACCGCACCAATCGATGCACTCCACGTTCAGACTTCAGAAATCCGTAAGCGTGGTCCCCGGTCACGCGCAACGCCGCGGCTTTGATGCCAGCTTCCTCACCGGGCGTGAAATCGAGTACTTCGGTGTCATATCCCGCTTGTTCGCCCCATCGCGAGTACATCCTCAACAACATCTCCGACCAGTCTTGGGCGTCAACTCCACCGGCGCCTTGTTTCACGGACAGTATCGCCGTCCGATCATCGTGTTCGCCGTTGAGTTGGAGCCTGAATTCGTGGTCCTCCAAGTCGGAACGCAAAGCTGTTGCGTCCAACACCAACTGATCCAGCATTCCGTCATCCGATTCATCACCCGCCAGCTCCACGAACTCGACCAATTCTTCGGACCGTCGAACCAACCCGTCCCAAATAGAAACATCACTCTTGAGCGCATTTAGATGCTGCATGTGCGATTGCGCCCGATTGTGATCCGACCAAAACCCCTGATCCAGCGTTTGCTGCTCCAACTCGGCAATCTTCAACCGTTTTTCGGGTAAGTCAAAGATGCCCCACGATCTGCGCGATCCGTCCGCGCAACTCTTTAGCATCGGTTTGAAGTTGAGGATCCATCACAGCATTCAAGTATATGAATGGGTAGATCGGTAAAGCCGCCCAAACAGATGCGCCCCTTGGTTTCCCAAGGGGCGCATGCTTAACCGTCTTGCGACTTCTGCAACCTTTATGGTGCGATGTCGTGGTCGCTAGTGTAGTAGACCCAGACACCGGTTCCGATGGTGATGCCCTCGTTTTTCTTCACGACGTCCCACGTGTTGTTGATGTGGTCCCACGTGTAGGCACGAGTGTAGTTGCCGAGGTATTCAGCCGCCGTGATCGGGTCGTTGTTGCTGTTGCGCAACGTCTCACCCGCATCGTCCTGCGTCTGGTCACCGTCAACGTCCACGACGCCAACGAAGTTCCAGCCCTCGTCAGTCGGAATGTCAGACGGGTTCGGCTGACCATCCGTCGCACGGTCACCCTTGCCGGCAAGGTCCACTGCCTGCGTGATGAATCCGGTCGAGTGTACCCAGTAACCGTAGCGAGCTTCGACGTCGTTCAACGTCGCGAACTCTTCGTCCGTCGTCCACACACCGTCAACACGTGTCGCCAAGCGCCACGGGCTTACCGGCTCGGTAACGTTCCAACCGACCACTCGGTCGATCGCCGTGTTCGTGAACACGGCGTGCAACGCACGGTCGATCGGGTTAGCCGGGAGCGAGATCGAGTTCCAACCTGCGAGCAGGTCGACCACGAACGGAGCCCGTTCTTTCACCGCGAACGAGTACGTGTAGTCGTCTTGGTTGTCAGCTGCGTCATTTGCTTCGACGTAGACGTCGTAGGTTCCGAACGGCAACGGTTCTGGCCACCATACGAATTCGTTGTCCTCGAGAATCTGCACGTCAGCCGTGTGGTCAACGCCGTCGATCTCGAAACTCGTTACGTTAACCGTCGTATTTTCGTTACCGAAGGCGAGCAACACGAACGGTCGAGGTTCGAAAACATCATCGTTAGGAGAAGGTACCAGTTCGCTCTTGTCCCCGGTCTCCCATGCAGCTTTCAAATCCGTGTCGTAGTTGAAGTTAACCGTCGAGGACGAGAAGTTGTGCAAGGTTTTACCTTCGGCATTCTCGTACGATCCGATATCGCGACCCCAAACGACCACTGCGAATTTGCCATCGTCGAGCTTCTGATCCGCACCCGAAAGGTTGGACCACTCGAACTGCCAGAGGTTGCCACGGCGAGAGTGCGCCGAAGTCAGATCGACGTCAAAGTACTTTCGCACGCTGTCTTCGACTTCAGGATCTTCGGGGTTGCACGTTGTCCTGAGTTCAGCTTTACCCGGATCGGGATTCGGCTGATCGTCTAATGGCTGAACTTCTTTATCGATGTCCCCTCGAACAATCGGTCCCTTGCGGTTCTTTGCGAACTTTGCAACGTCGTTCTCGGCTGAGAGCTCGCCCCAGGTGAGAGCCGAACACACAACCGCGAACTTCGGAGCACCTTGGATGTCCTCGTCCGATGTGATCGAGATCATCATCCGGTTCTTAGTCAGCTCAGACGGGCCTTCGCCGTCGATGTCCTCGTTCTTACCCGATCCGCCGCTCAGCGTAACCGTGAACGTAGGCAGGATACCGTCATTCAACGTGAAGCCTTCTAGACGTCGCGCTGTTGACTCATTGCCCGCCAGGTCAACGACCGATTTACCGGTCGCAAGTTCAACGAATGGCGTTTCATTAGGACCCAACGTCTCTTCAAGCAACAGATACGCCTTCTCGCCATCTACGTCGACGCCGATGATCGTCCCATCGGAGCCGCTGTCCAACTGCACTGTGAAGGTTTCCTGACCGACAGACGCTTCCGCGATGTCACCGTCGAAGACCACCATCACACCAGATTGGTTGGCCGCCTGGTCGCCGTCTTCGTCTGTGAAGAAACCGGTCGCAGACTGCTTAGCCGAGAACGCGGGATCAACGTCGTCAAGACGGTAAACGTGTCGCGAGTACCAGCCAAGAACGTTGTGCTTGTCATCGTCGTCACGATCCTTCTTCACGGTGCCGAAGTCATGGATGAACGTCGGGGCGCTGTTTTCGCTGTCCGAGAAACCGTAGTTGCCCGCGCGGTCTAGCACCACGGCCTGAATGTCGATGGTGTGGTTGTAGTCGTTGCCTTCAACTGGGAAGTCGATACGCACGACCGAGTCAAACTCGCCGATATCGGCGCCGTCGAGGTAATCCTCGGCGCCCGCGACCTTGAATTCTTTGCCGCTCGTCACCATCGGTCGGATGTCTCCTCGGGGATCGCGGTAGACGTCACTGCTCGTGATGATGCCGAACGTGCCAGTCCCCTGTTGGAATCCAGAGTAGTGACCGCGCAACGCGGCAGTCGCATTGGTTTCACATCCTGTCGATGCGTCCAATACGCCTTCACCATTTTCGCCTTCTCGCGTCTACACACACGTAACCACGGTCTCCATCGACGACAGCGCCGCTGGTGTCCTTGGCCAGTTCGTTTACGTAGAACTCCCATATCGGGTCGTTGTCATTGTTGTCGTTACGGTTGTCAGCGTAGATCTTGAACGAATCTGCGCGCAGGCCAGAGCCGCCGTCAGTGAAGCGGCCGAACACATCCGGCGCAGCGTCTTTACTGCTGACGCCATTTACCGGATCGTCCAATTCGACTACCGGCGGAACCGTGTCGATCTGGATCTCGATCGAACGATTAACGCCGTTCGAGTTCTTGTACGAAACCTTCACTGGACCGCTTTCAACACCCAGCACTGCGGCTTGGGCGGCGTCACCGTCATCATCCTGGTAACCATGACCCGTCGAGTTTCCTGTTTCCCGACCCCAGTCTTCTTCACCACCGTCGCCGTTGGCGTCCGTCAACCGCAGGTAACCTTCGTAAACACCCGAGAATCGGCTGGTCTCTTTCAACCAGAGGTTCTGGCTCGCATCATCACCGTCAGCGCTTGCTGACAACACGAGCGCGGCCGGATTAGTATCTCGGCGTTCAGCGTCGTAGAATTTCGGCGCAAGTTCTGCGGCAGGATTGCCATCACAACGCCTGTGTAGTCGGCGTTGGTCTTGCCACCGACGATCTCTTCTTGTTGGCTGGTTTGGTAGTAGATGTACTGAATATCAACTCCGTTTCCAGTGCCTTCTGGCACCGAAGCCGTCACGCGCATCCAAGGTGCGAGATCGTCAGCCTCACCAGTGCTTAGGTCTTCGTCCAATTCGACGTAGTCCTCTAGGTTTATGAAACCGGCGGCGTGTACCTGGCCAAACCAGAACACTTCACCGTCGTTCTCCGGAGCCATCGGGAAGTCGTTGCTCCCGTCTCCGCCCAGCAAGAATTCGGCCGTACCGGAGCTACCAATTGCGGTGCCAGAAAAAATTACGTTAGCCGCAACCGTGCTCGGATCTCACTGGTCAATTGGAGCTGGAGCACATCGCACGGTTAAGGTGTTGTCATCAGCATCGGCTCTACCAGCAAATCCGCTGACAGCGTTCCAAGCTCCGTCCTGATCGTCGCACGGATATCAACAGCGGGGTTTGCGGCAGCGGTTCCAACTCGGAACAACACACCACTCCGCTTGTCGCGGCCCTTGTCGTCGATGCTGATCTTGATCAGGTCTGCGTATTTCAAGATGCCGCGAGGTGCGTCACCCGAGGTCTTCGGGTCAATCGCGTATGTCGCGTAAACCGAGTCGACTTCGGTGATCGTCTTCCCATCTCCTACGAGATAAGCCGCATCTTCCGCAGGGTCATCACCGTCCAGACAGTCGCCTACGTTGAACGCATCGTCGTTAGTCGTGTAGCACGTTCCGACGTTCACCACGTCGATCGTACCGGTAGCCGCTTCTACCGTTCCCGGTGAGCCGGCTCGCACCGCCACAACCGCAACGGCCAGTATCAGCACGGCCAGAGCCGTCAAGATTCTCGATGAAAGCTGCACAGCTGCAGTCCTCCTGTATCTATCTCTCTACCGGTTCGATACCCGACACAATAACTCCGACACTAAAAGCGTCGGCGCCAAAGCTGTCTTGCCCGGATGTTTCCATAGCACTCTCAAGACGCGCAACGAACCACGCCCGCAGGCACGCCCTGAAATCTATATGATACCGAATATATGCCACCGCGCGCGCCCTGTCAATCAAATTCTCGAACTATGATGCGAATGAGGGTGAAAGATGGGATGACGAGTGGTTGTTGACGCGTGAAAAGGCCCGGGCGGTATTTAACCAGGTCTTGTTGCGTGAACGATCTAGCAAAGTGGCCTCTGCTGCGGAGCAGCAGAGGCAATCTTGATCGTGTAATGGATGGAGCCTGTTACCAACAGTCTCAAACCGGGGGTTTCGAATCCCCGGTGACTGGTCCCAGAAGGGGCGGATTGCCGGACAGCCGACAAAAATCTTCCGCGTGCGTTGTAAGCCGCCAAGACCTAAAACATGCCCCTCGCATCCGGTAAAAGATGCGGTGACAATCACCGAGTTGGACCCCGGCTCACACCGTCGTCGCTCCCCTGCAATGAAAAGGGATTGACATCGTACGCGTCCACGAAAACTCGACTGGCCCGTACCGACTCTGGCGGAGTCGTTTGGCTTGTGTTGCCGAGCCCTCAAAGAACTCGGCGACCAGTCTTTGCTGTAGCGATCGCTTCCCGCGCAGCCTAAAAGTGACGACTCGGTTATTCCCATCGGATGGGCCGAGTAGAGGGGACATTGCTTACGCCTTGAGCCAGACGCGATCAATGTCGGCGAGAAGTTGTATCCCCCGACGCGGTCAACGATGGTTTCGTTGACTTTGAAAGTGTCCGTTGATGCCTTCAACGTATTGTTCCTGATTCCTCTCGCCAAGTCTCGACTTGATAGTTGCCCGGATCCGTCGATCTGGGACCAAAGAGTTAACGGTTTCATTATATACGACATGGGTTGTATTTAGCAATTATGTGTTTGATTTGTTAGGTTGATCGTAGGGATATCAATGGGAAACGGGTGTTTGAACTAGGGTGTGAAGGATTGTAGTAGGGGCGTGCTTTGCTTTTCTCTGGGTTCCCGCCCCCGTATCGGGAGTACGGGGCAGGCCCCGCGGGAATGACGGTGGGGGCGCGGGAATGACGGGCTGTTCACCCTCACCCTCGGACCCTCTCCCATCGAGGGAGAGGGGATTTAACTGCGATCTGAAGGATGGGAGCGGCGTGCTTTGCTTTTCTCTGGGTTCCCGCCTCCGCGGGAATGACGGGGGAGGACGCGGGAAGGACGGAATGACGGGGGAGGGAATGACGGAGGGGCTGCGCGGGAATGACGGAGGGTTGGCGCGGGAATGACGGGCTGTTCACCCTCACCCTCGGACCCCCTCTTAATCTCCCCCTGGGAGGGGGAGGGAGATGGCTCGAGGGAGAGGGGATTTAACTGCGATCTGAAGGATGGGAGCGGCGTGCTTTGCTTTTCTCTGGGTTCCCGCCTCCGCGGGAATGACGGGGGTTGGCGGGAAGGACGGGCTTTGTTCACCCTCACCCTAACCCTCTCCCATCAAGGGAGAGGGGATGTACCCGGTCCCGCCTGCGCGGGAATGACGGGGGGGCAGCGGGGTCAACGTCATGGTTTAAAGAAAACGCCCCCGCGTCTCCACGGGGGCGTTTTGCCTTGCCTTCTCCTCCCGTTGGGCGGGAGTCAGGGTTTGCGTTCGAGCCTTACGGTGCGATCCCGTCGCCGAAGTAGACCCAGATGCCCTGGCCGACCGTAACGATCTCATCGTCTTCGAGGAGGTCGAACCGACTGCGGATCGCATCCCAGGTGTAAGACCTGACCGCGTGCTTACCGAGGTAGCTGCTTGCCGCAACCTTACCGTCACCGGTCTCAAGGTCATCGCCGAAGTTGTCTTGCGTCTGATCGCCTTCTTGGTCGATCACACCCACGAAGTTCCAACCCGCCAAGGTCGGGATCTCAACTAGATCCGGCGGTACCAAGTCTGCCGACTCGCGGTTCCTCTTGCCGATCAATGCGACGCGCTGCGTCACAAAGCCTTGCGCGTGGACCCAGTAACCGTACTTAGCCGTTATCTTCGTCAGCGTCGCAAAGTCGCTATGCGTCGACCATTCGCCTTCCATCCGCGTCGCGATGCTCCACGGTTTCTCGGCGTCAGAGGCGTCCCATGCCGCGACCATGTCGATCGCGCCTTCCGTGAAGACCGCGTCAATCGTCGGATCGAGCGGGTTCGCCGGCACTGAGACCGCGTTCCAGCCTGCGATCAGTTTCAGATCGAATTCCTTGCGTGCGGCCACCTTGAAGCTGTACTCGTCAGCGCCAGTCTTGTTACCAGCCGCGTCAATTGCCTCTACCGAGACGTCGTGACTGCCGATACTCATCGATTCTGGCCAGTACAGGAAGCGCTTCGTTCCGAGCGTCGAAACTTCCTGCGCGGTACCGTCGAGCTCGAACGATTCGATCGAAACCGTCGACTTGTCATCGTAATCCAAGAGGATGAACGGGCGTGTCTCTGTGATCGTCTCGTCATCACCCGGAGTCGGATCCAAAGCCGGCTCAGTGGTGTCGAAGTTGAACTCACCGGTGGCAACACCCCAGCTGTAGGTCTTCTCCCCGTCCAAGTTGACGTACGAACGCCTGTCGCGGCCGTATGCAACCACGGCGACCTTGCCATCGGGCAACAACTTGGGAGCATCGAAGTTCTGCCATTCAAACTCCCAATCCAATCCCGGCCTCGAGAACGACTTGACCTGTTGCTGCTGAATGATTTCAGCAGTCACGGCACCGTCACCGCAACGGAACTGCGATTGATCAAACGTCGCCGTGTCCGCATCACTCGCACCACTGCGGGCGCCAGTGAAGTCAGAGAGGCCTTTCGTCTCAGAATCGCCGTCCGCATCCGTGACTGTCCACGCGATGTTCGAACACACAGCTGTTATCGCTGGCGTTGTGTGAATCTCTTCGTCAGACTCGATGTTGATCGTCATCGCCTTGTTCGTCAGCTGGTCTGGACCTTCGTTGCCCTCGCCGGTACCCGAGCCACCGCTCAGCGTAACGCTGAGCTTAGGCGCAATACCGTCGTTGATTTCGATCGAAGTGTCTCCGTCGCCGGTCAGATCGCCGCCGCTAAACAGCTGGTTACCCGCCGGGTCCGAAATCGACTTGCCAGAAGCGATCTGCAGGCTCGGTGTCGCATTAGAGGCGAGCTCTTCGCCCAACAGCAGGTACACCGATCGACCGTTCACCGTCGCGTCGACAACGTTGGCCTGCGAACCCGAACTCTGTCCGGTCGCCGGATCAAGTGTGACCTCGAACGTGTCATTACCGACAGTGTCCGCATCAACCGCCGCGTCGAATGCTACCAAGATGCCAGACCGGTTAACCACCGGCTTCTTGGAGTCGTTGATCCCGTAGAAACCGGTAACGGTCTGCGTGTTTTCGACCACCGGCTCCTTCTCGTCGAGGAAGAAGATGTGACGCGCGTACCAACCAAGCACGTTGTACTTGCCAGGCTTCCGTTTATCGTCGCCCGTGTCGGGCTTACCATAGTCGTTGATCAACCGCGGTCCAGTGTCGTCGCTGTCCGAGAAGCCGACGTTACCGGCAAGGTCAACCACCAGTGCATGGAAGTCGATCGTGTTGTTGTACTCATCGATTTCTCCATCGTCATCTTCCAAACGGATGCGAATCGAATCGCTGAAACTCCCCGTCGCCGCTCCATCGTCGTGCCGGTCACCTTCAATGTGCTCGATATCTATTTTATTTTCGAGGTCGAAGATGACAGTGTGTTCGAGCACGCCGAACTGGTCGGGACCATCTACGAATCCGCTGTATTCATCAACCGAGCGAATCGGCTTCGGTGTGTCTGCCACATAACCAGACAGATCAGTGGCTTTATCGACGGTAAGATCCAACGCCAGGACATTGTTAACGTCGTGTCCACCACCCTCATCGGGGTCGTTCGAGTTGTCAACGTACAACCGGAATGACTCTTCTCTCAACCCTGAGTCGGCGTCTGAGTAGGCGCCAGCAAACAGAGGCGTTGTGTTACGACCACGCGACTCGTGGGCCGGGACGTCAATTTGGATCGCCGGTGGCACCGTGTCGATCGCAATTGAGCGCGTTCGTATCTTGTTGTCGGTATCTCGGTACTCAATCAGTACTGGACCGCTCTCAACGCCTAGCACTGCGGCTCCTTTGATCAAGTGTCCAGCTTGGTCATCGCCTTCACCGACAGGGCCGGCATTCCGAAGTTCCAAACCCCAGTCGTTCTGGGCGTCGGCAACACCACCATCACCGTCCGGGTCCGTCAAGCGAACATATCCCTCATACCGTCCCGTGAATCGACCGGTCTCTAACAGCCAGAGGTCCTGGAAATCGGCGTTGCCATCTGATTTCGCCCGAACAGCCAAAGCCACATCATCATTCTGGCCCGGCGTGTCCGAACCTTCGTCCTTCGTGTACGCGGGTTGTTGATCCGCCGTCGGGTCGTTCGTCCCACCGTACTCGTTGGCCTTTCGACCACCGGCAAGAACCTCGCGTTCACTCGTGTGGTAAACCACGTACTGCAACACTGCAGCGCCGTTGTGAACCTGCACGTTGAGCCAAGGAGCAACTGCTCCACCAGGTTCGCCATATGCTCGACCAGACCCTCGGTCTTCGTCAGGGACATACGCCGAACCCAAATCCTGGAACTTTTCGGTTCCAGTCAAGCCAGCGTCGCCGTCCGATTCGATATAGCCGTAGAACTTGAACACGGCACCGTCACCCGCGTGCATCGGCAGATATTGAACCGCCGTCTGTACCCCAACAATTGCTGGATCGATCTCAACCTTAAGCCCCTCAACACCTGGGCTCACGATCAGTCGCCCGCGTCGAAGTCGAAATTCAGGTGCCATCTGTTCGCTCTGTCCATGACCCGTCAGCGGCACCCCAGTACATGTCGTCGGCCACGTTGTAAGTCACGATCCCTTCGTATTCGTCGTAGTGACCACGATGTCTGCCGTAACCGGTGATCCACCAATCATCCTTGGTCCATCATCAGCTGTGTCAGCCGCGCGACGTATTTTGTCCGCCTTTGTGGCAATGTTCTTGAACGTCTTCGTGATCTCTTCGTAATCACCGGCGCTGATGGGCCAATGGCGCATCTCCGACCGGCAACAGAACAGGCGTCCGCTTGTCACGTCCTGTGTCCTCGATGCTGACCTTGATCAGGTCCGCATTCTTCAGGATTCCACGAGGGCTGTCTGCACCCGTCAGGGGGTCGAACGAGTAGGTCGCGTTGACCGTTCCAACTACCGAAATTGCTCCTGGTTCGTTGTCCTCCAGCACGAGGTCGTAACCCGCGAAGTCACCCACGTTACCATCTCCGTCATCACAAGCGCCGACGCCGAACACATCGGTGCTCGTCGTGTAACACGTGCCGACGTTCAACACGTCGATCGTACCGGTAGCCGCTTCTACCGTACCCGGTGAGCCGGTTCGCACCGCCACAACCGCAACGGCCAGTATCAGCACGGCCAGAGCCGTCAAGATTCTCGATGAAAGCTGCACAGCTGCAGTCCTCCTGTATCTATCTCTCTACCGGTTCGATACCCGACACAATAACTCCGACACTAAAAGCGTCGGCGCCAAAGCGGTCTTGCCCGGATGTTTCCATAGCACTCTCAAGACGCGCAACGAACCACGCCCGCAGGCACGCCCTGAAATCTATATGATACCGAATATATGCCACCGCGCGCGTCCTGTCAATCAAATTCTCCCAAACACTTCTTCTAACCGCCGCATCGCCAACTGAGCAATCGCCTTCATCGGGTTCACTTGGCCTATAAACCCACCATTCGGTTTCCCGCATCACCACACTGTTCGCCTATGGCTGGGAACCTAATCATCACGCCGATGCATCAATCCCAAACACCAACAACTAGATCCCCGCTATCCGTCAAGCTCGATCAGTTGCCGCATATCTACCCTAATCCCAAACATCATCCCGCGCTAGCCTGTTTCACACCCAAGCAGAGACGCCCCTGCATTCACAGGGGCGTCTCCTTTTAGGCGTTTGCCTTGCTCTACTGGTTACGGCGCAAGTGCGTCTTTACCGAAGTAGACCCAGATGCCTTGGCCAATTTCCATCGCGTCGCCACCGTCGAGGGCCAAGTATCCATGGCCGATTGCATGCCACGTGTAGGCTCGAACGAAGCCTGGCATGTAGAGATCAGCGGTAACTTCTTCACCCTCGCTGTCCCTCAGCGGCTCCTTCCAGTGGCCTTCCGTCTGATCACCGTCCTGGTCGACGACACCGACGAAGTTCCAACCCGCCACAGTCGGGATGGCCCTAGCCATCGGCCGGTCGCCAGTCTCGCGGTCAATCGGTCCTTGGAGGTCGACGCTCTGCTTCACGAATGCCATCGAGTGCAACCAGTAACCGTAACGTGCAACCACGTCCGTCAATGGGAATGAGGCCGCGCTAGTTGTCCAAACACCGTCGACTCTCGAAGCGATGCTCCATGGGCCGTTAGCGCTCGCCGGGTTCCAACCCACAACGCGGTCGATCGATTCCTCGGTGAACACCGCGTCTACGGCGCTATCGATAGGATCGGCCGGGAACGAAATCGCGTTCCAACCAGCCGCAAGGTCGAGCACGAATGCATCTCGTGCAGTGACCGTGAACGACCATTTGGTCGGTGGGCTAGGTTCGTTGTCCGCAGCATCTCGCGCTTCAAACTCAACCGTGTGTTCGCCATACTCCAACGCCGCGGGCCAGTACAGGAAGCGGTTTGAACCGGTTTGCTCTAGCGAACTCAAGACGTCTTCTCCGTCGACCTTCAAGGAGGTCACGGCGACGGTCGTGTTTTCACCGGCAAAGTCAAGGAATACAAACGGTCGTGGCTCGGACACGTCGTTACCTGTTGGTTGCACGTTGCCGCCGGAGCCATCCGGAGCCAACGGCGACTGGAATCTGCTGTCCAAGGTGAATTTGGCTGTCTCAGCACCCCAGTTCTCAACCTCGTACGGCTTCGCGGTTGTGCTCGTCAAGTGATCGAATTTGGAGTCGTCGTGACCCCATACAACCACGGTCAACGAACCATCGCCCAAAGTGCCAGCGTCACTCGCGGCGCGGTTGCGCCATGCGTAGACCCAATTGTTTCCAGGTCGTGACAGCGACGACGATTGCAACTTGACGTAATCATTGTCGCCACACTCCAGGTTGGTCTCGACGTCGAGCGCAGCGTCCTTCGCGTCGTATCCCATTCGGTTACCCTCGAATTCGCTCAAGCCGTAGGACACCACTTTGTCGTCCGAATCTGCAACCAGAGTCGAGTCCGAAGTCGACTTCGTCTCGTTGAATTTGACGTTGGAGCATACGACGGCCACTCTCGGAGCGCCTCTGATCGTCTCGTCCGACTCAATTGCAACGTCAATCGCTTCATTGGTCAACTGCGTTGGCCCTTCCCTACCGACACCGGTACCGGACCCTCCGCTCAGCGTCACCGTGAAGATCGGAAGGATCCCGTCGTTCACCGTGAAAGCGCTAACCTTCCCGTTCGTATCATCTGGATGGAGAAGATGCTCCTCGCTGCCCAAAATATTGCCAGCCAGGTCTTCAATCTCCTCGCCATCCGCAAGGCTCAAGGTAGGTGTAGCGTCCGATGCCAACTCCCCGTCGAGCATCAAGAACACCAGTTGATCATCAACACTGACGTCAGCGATGGCGATCTCAGATCCGTCTTCGTCTTCCAGCGCAAAGGTACCGGCATCGATCAATTCGCCGTTGACCTTGTTGTCAAACACAACCATCACCGCAGAACGGTTCCTAACCGGTTCGTCGTCGTCTAGACCGTAGAAGCCGGTCGCCGTCTTGTCGCTGATGATGTACGGATCAACTTCGTCGAGCCAAACCGAATGGCGTGAGAACACACCCAATGCGTTGTGCTTCGAACCATCATCGTCTTTGTCGCCCAAAGCGTTGATGAACCGCGGCTTCGCCGGGTCGCTGTCGGAGAAACCTACGTTGCCCGCAAGGTCTCTAACTAGCGCTTGGAATTCGATCTCGTGGTTGAACGCTTCGAAGTTGGTATCTGCCTCATCGAAATCGATTTCGACCTCGTCGGCAAACTCGCCATCCGCCGCACCATCTACGTAGTTGTCAGCCTCTACCGAGTGGTACTCCGCCGGAGTAGTGTCGCTAGCGTCCATCCATTCGTTAGCTCCGATGACACCATACTTCGGGAACGGGATTCGTAACCGGTGTATTCCAACCGTCGCTCGATTGGCAACGGCGGTTCGCCGTCAACCGCTTGAGAGATGCTAAGTACGCGATGCTCATTGCCCGCGGTTGGGTCGTTGTCGACGTACAGCTGGAAGCTGTCGGCCGCCAAACCAGCATCGCCATCGTTGATCGTGCCGACAAACGACGGCTTCTCGTCATCGCTTCGGCTGTTGTGAACCGGCGATTCAATCGTGATCATCGGTGGCTCAATGTCGATCTGGATCACGAAGCTCTGTGATCTGTCGTTCGAGTCTCGATAGGTGATCGTCACAGGACCGTCGCCAACACCCAGCATCGCCGCGGCATCCGGCGTTGAGCCAGTCGCGTTTCCTGAACCATCGATATCTTCACCCCAGTTGAGCTCGCCTTCGCCGTTGGTGCCATCACCATCGGCGTCCGTCAACCTCAGGTATCCCTGGTAGGTCCCGTCAAAGCGGCCAGTCTCCGTCAGATACAGGTTGGCGTCGGAATCGTTACCATCCGACGAGGCTCGCACCAGCAGTGCGCTGTTCTTGCTCTTCTCGTCACTCGTGTAGAGAACATCGTTGGGGTCTCCGCGCGCCTCCGCGCCGTCGTCCTGACATTTACCGTCAGGGTCAACGCCATTTTCGGCATTACCGTCCTGCGGCAGTCGCACAGTAGGCGATCCCGCCGACCAAATTCTCCGTGTCGCTGGTCTGGTAGTAAATGACCTGCACTCTCACTGCTTCGCCAGCCGGAACGTTGACTCGAATAACCATCGCTGGCTGAATATCAGGGCCGCCCGACACAACGTCTTCGTCAAGCGTACATAACCCTTGAGCTCGCCGAACGGGCCTTCGTTTTCTACGGCTACGCCGCCGTCCGTCACCGTCCCGAAGAACTTCACAACCCCTCGGTCCTTCTGCGCCGCGATGGGCTTGTATTCTGCGGTGGAATCTGCATCAGCGCCGATCAAACACAATCGTGTACGTGCCGGAAGCCGTGTACGCAGTTACGTTGTCTTGCGTCGCGGTCCTTCAAAAACGGAACCTCAAGGTCAACACCGGCCAAATCGCTGGTTCCACTCCAACCGCATCCGCAACAATCTCCAGGGAACCGCCGTCGACGGTGCTGTCATTCCCGTCGTAATCACTTTCCAAGCGACCATACGGGGGGGTCTGGTCATCGTTGCCAATGTTGGCGTTTCAAATACTAGGGGATCAGTGTCCGGTATCACCACGTTGCGAAGCGCCGGTAAAGTGTTCCCGCCAGTGATCGCAATCAAAACCGGATCCCTGCGGTCGCGGTCCTGGTCCTTGATGCTGATCTTGATGAGGTCGCCGTTGGCGATTATGCCGTCGGGGTTTTCTGCAGCCGTCTTCGGGTCGTGAGCGTAAGTGGCGTAAAGCTCGTCGACCTCAATGGCCGCGCTCAACTCGTCCCGTTCAAAGAACGCAAACGTGTTGCCACTCCCGTCTCATCGTCAACAGCCCCTGTCGTCAAACCCCGTGCAGTCGCTCCTTGTCGAGGACATCGGAGTTCGTCGTCGTGCACGCACCCACGTTCAATGCATCGATCGTTCCGGTAGCTGCGCTGACTTCATTGGTCACACCACTGCCAGCCACTACGGCGACAGTAAATGCGAGCACGGCCAGTGCTGTCAAGATTCTCGCTGAAAGCTGCACGCTTCAGTCCTCCTGCTTACTTTCCCGGCACGATCGTGCACGGCCCTGCTCAACCTTTAAGTCAAGCGAAGTCCGCAACGCCCTCTGTCCGGATCTGTGCGATGTTTGCATAATGCTTGCAAGCGCGCCAACGCGCCAACGCGCGCGACGTGCCATGAGAAGTATATGATACCCAATTCTCTCTGCGCGCGTAAACCCCCAAACAATCGATTCGCCGATTTTGCCGATTCATCGCGCAACATTCAAACACCACTCCCTACCTAGCACCTTATACCCGTCACTCCAAAAAGAAAGCCCCTCTCCCGCTGAACGGAAGAGGGGCTCTCCTATACCTTCCCCCTCACCCTAGCCCTCTCCCACGGCGGGGAGAGGGTCGGGGTGAGGGTGATCGCTTTACCCTATGGTGCGATACCACCTTCGTAGTAGACCCAGACGCCTGCGCCGATCTTCATCGCGTCAATCGGTCGCACCACGTCGAAGCGGCTGAACGTCGCATCCCACGTGTACGCTCGCACGTAGTTCTGGCCCAGGTATTCGTTAGCCGTGACCAGCTGGCCATCGCTGCCTTGCAACGAGTTGCTGAAGTCGTCCTCGGTCTGATCGCCGTCCTGGTCGATCACGCCGACGAAGTTCCAACCTGGCACCGTCTGGATGGAGATCAGCCCGGGGTTGCCACCGTCGGTACGGGAGACCGGACCACGGAGTTGGACTGGTTGCCGCACGAAGTTGCGCGACTTCACCCAGTAGCCGTAACGGGCTCGAATCTCGTTCAACGCGGCATACCTCTGGTTCGATTCCCAGACGCCGTCACGCCGCACTGCGATGCGCCAGCCCTGAGTATCCCAACCGATCACCGTGTCAACCGACGGGTCCGTGAAGACCGCGCCGATCGCCGTGTCCACCGGGTCCGCAGGCACCGAGATCGCGTTCCAACCCGCCAACAGGTTGATCAGGAAGTCGCCGCGATCCGAAACCTCGAAGCCGTACTCGAAGAACACTTCGTTACCTGCCCCGTCAGTCGCTTCAACCTCGACCTCGTGGTCGCCTTGAGCGATGCTCGCGGGCCAGTAGACGAACCGGTTGTCCTGCGGCCGCTCGAAATCGTCTTTGATCTCGACGTCGTCAAGCTCGACCGATTCCAGCGTCACCGTCGTCGATTCCGAAACTCGATCAACACGAACGGCCGCGATTCCTTGACCATGTCGCCGTCATCCGGCTGCAGGTCGCCGCCGCCGTCCGCCGCTGGTGAGTTCAACGCAGTGTCCAGCGTGAACTCAGCCGATGTCGATCCCCAGTTCTCCAGGTCGCCGCCATCTTTGTCGTAGTACCGCGAACGGTCGCGTGCGAACGCTACCGCGGTCAGCGAAGCATCTTGCAGCTTGCGCGCATCACCTGACGGGTTCTGCCAAGTGAACTCCCAAGTCGTTCCAGACCGGTTCAGCGAAGAAACGTCATCGATCGCGTAGTCGTCGTCGAATTTGTCTTCGTTAACGTCGTAGCCGCACGTGTAGTCGTAGTACGCGCTAGCCGCAAAGGCATCAGCTTTGGATGCCGGGGCATTTCCCTCTCCGGAGTCTCCGACGGTCGATCGCTGAACGCTCCGCTGCGGTTCGCAACCAAGTCGTCAATGTCATTGCTGACCTTCGTGTCGCCCGACATCGGTGTTCCACGAAATGCCGCTGCACGCAACGATTATCCGTGGCGATCCTTGCAACAGCTCGTCCGATTCCACGTGGACCGTAATCCGGTCCTTCGTCAGCTTCTCGGCGCTCTCGCTGCCGGTGCCAGTGCCGGATCCGCCGCTAAGCGTTACCGTCAACCGCGGCGTGATGCCGTCTTTGACCGCGAACTGGTCGAACTCGTTGGCAAACGTCTCGTTGCCAGCCATGTCCTCGACCTTGCCGCCAACCGCAATCTCAACCATTGGTGTGGCGTCGGAATCCAGCATGTCGGCGAGCTTGAGGAACACGTAGTTCTTCTCAACGTCGACGTCGGTTACGGTTGCCGCTGTGTCCTCGTCCAAATCGACCGCAAATGTGTCGGTAGTCACCGACGATGCGTCGATCGGACCGTCGAACACAACCATCACACCCGAGCGGTCCACGATCATGTTGCCGTCCGAGTTAGTTCCGTAGAAACCGGTCGCCGAGCGATCTGGCTTGACCTCAGGATCTTTCTCGTCCAACGTGATGATGTGCGCCGAGTAGTAACCGAACACGTTGCCCGGATTACGCTCGCCCGCGGGTTCGCCCAAGTCGTTGATGAAGCGCGGGTTCGAAGGATCGGAGTCCGAGAAACCGATGTTACCGGCTCGGTCCATCGCAAACGCCTGGAAGTCGACCTGGTACTCGCGGTCTCGCGTCGGGGCTTGCTCGTTGCCGTCCTGCAAGTTCAAGCGGATCGAGTCCGAGAACGTCGCAGTGTTGGAACCGTCGTCGTGACGGTCAGCCTTGATGTGGCAAAGGTCCTGGTCCGCACGATTCTCGACCGAGGTCGTACAACGCATCCGGCCACGCCGCGCCGATCGCGGCGCGCTGGTCCCGTATCCGCTGTACTCGCCAGCATGTGACACGATACGTTTTGCCAGTGATTCAGGCACTACGTTGATTCCGCGCAGCACGCCTCGGTCCAATGCGAAGTCAGCGTTCTTGGCGCCGTCATCCGTGGCGTCAATTTCGTTGTCGATCACCAACCGGAACGAGTCCGCGACGATACCAGAATCGGTGTCCTCGATCGAACCGTTGTAGTCAGGTGTGTGGTCGTCGCTCGACGTGCCGTGCACCGGGCTCGTGATGCTGATCGCCGGCGGCTGCCGGTCGATCTCGATCCGCAACGTCCGCGTTCGGCCGTCGGTGTCCTTGTACTCAATAGTCACCGGACCACTCTCAACACCAAGCACTGCGCGATGTCTTCATTGGTCAGGTTCATCGTCGGCGTGCCCGGTACCATCGCCGATTACGTGACCCCAGTCATGGCGCGAGATTATTGGCGGACTGCCATCAGGATCCTTCCCATCACCGTTAGCGTCCGTCAATCTGACAAAGCCTTCGTACTGGCCGGCGAACCGACCCGTCTCTCGCAAGTAAAGGTTGACCGATTGCTGGTCGCCATCTGACTTGGCTCGAACGACCAAAGCGTCGTTGTCATCGATCTCGTCTTCGGTGTAGACAACGTCTCCGGGGTGCTCAGGGCCGTCGTTGCGTGCTCAGCGTGCCGTACCGAGCGCAAGACCACCCATCGTCGTCTTCAAGGCGAAGTGTTATCCGCAAGTGCGGTAGGTTTGACCACCGATCAGGTTCTCACGTCACTCGTCCGGTAGTAGATCGCCAGATCACGACTTCTTTACCGGCGGAACGCTCGCGTTGACCGCCAACCATGGAGCCGTGTTCCCGTCGCTCTCGCCGTTCGACGCATCTTCGTCAACTTCAGATCGGTCAAGCTTGATGTCATCGTCATTACTGCAACTCACAAGCAGCGCCATCGTTGTGACGACACAACCGTAGAACCTGACCACGGCGCCGTTATCGACGTCAAAATCCCGGGATCGAATTGCCATGCGTCGTCGAATATCATTTGATCGTCAGGTCTACCCGTTCGCGAAAAATTCAGCGTGTGGTTGCCACTGTTGGATCGTCGATCGATCTCCGAACTGTCTTGTTTTGGCCACCGCCTAGGACATCTCAATACCGTCGTAGTCGACCCTTTCCGAACTGAAAACGCGATGTCGTCGCCGTCGTCAACGTCCGCGTCTGCATCAGTCGGGAAACCCAAGTCGTCATCAACTAGGTCTGCTCTGATCACAGCGCCCAACGTGTCGGCGGTATCGTCATCGCCGATCGTCGATCGTCGCTTTCGACGCCCCCCGAATCAAAACCCCCGTCCGCTTGTCGCGGCCGGAGTCGGAAATGCTGATCTTGATCAGGTCGGCGTCCTGCATGATCACCCGCGGTTCGTCCGATGCAGTCTTCGGATCGTACGCGTAGGTGGCGTACAGCGTCGAGACCTCCTCGACCTCCTCGCGGACTTCCCAAGCCACGCCGGTCCCAGTCATACCTTCACTCGCCGACAGCTTGCACATCTCGTCTTCGAATGTAGCCAAGTCCGTGGTCAGGCATGTCCCCACGTTCAGCGCGTGGATGGTGCCGGTCGCGGCATCGGCCGTTGGCGGGCTGCTCGCTGCCGACTGCATCACGAACAGCGCGCCGATTAGCGTAAAGAGTGCCAGCGCACCCAGCATCTTCGATTTCATGCTTATTCTCTCTCTCATGCGGATCTCACTCACTCGTGGGTCACCGAATTAATCGATTGAACCTTGCCTCTCGCTCGCCTCATACATCCAAGCGAATACACGCCTACATGCAATAAAACGCGCCGAGTGGCGTTCATGTTCCCGAATATACGAACCCACACGAAATCGATTCAATGCACCACAACGCGTTTAAATCCCGATTTCACGCCAATGTTCTCTGAAATCGGCCCGGAATGCAGCCCATCTCCCCTCCCCCTTGATGGGACCTTTGCACAATTCGATGTTGTTGTCACAAGGCCAAATAGACGACGCGTGCCTGTTTGCCCCACCCCTCTGGATGGGCGCTCCGCCCGCTGAAGCGCCCGCCCCCGTATCGGGGTACGGGGCAGGCTGCGCGGGAATGACGGGATGGTAAATGGCGTGCTTTGTTTTTCTCTGGGTTCCCGCCTCCGCGGGAATGACGGGGGAGTGTGCGGGAATGACGGGAGACGCGTAAAAAGCCCGGGGCGGTATTTAACCCGGTACTCTTGCGTGAACGATCTTGGATTTGCGCCTCCGCCGTGAAACGGCGGAGGCAATCTTGATCGTGTATTGGATAGAGCCTGTTACCAACAGTCTCAAGCCGGGGGTTTCGAATCCCCGGCGACTGGTCCCAGATGGGGCGGATTGCCGGACAGCCGACAAAAATCTTCCGCGTGCGTAGTACGCCGCCAAGACGTAAAACATGCCCCTCGCACCCGGTAAAAGGTGCGGTGACAATCACCGAGTTGGACCCCGGCTCACACCGTCGTCGCTCCCCTGCAATGAAAGGGGATTGACATCGTACGCGTCCACGAAAACTCGGTTGGCCCGTTTCGACTCTGGTTGAGTCGATTGGCTTGTGATGCGACGCCCGCAACGTGCGTGGCGACCAACCTGTCATACAGCCTTCGCTTCCCGCGCAGCCTAAAAGTGACGACTTCGGAGTTAACCGAGTGGAGGGGACATTGCTTACGCCTTGAGCGAGACGCGATCAATGTCGGCAAGAAGTAGTAACTCCCGACGCGGTCAACGATGGTTTCGTTGACTTTGATTTTGTCCTTAAACGCCTTCAACGTATTGGTCCTGAGTCCTCTCGTCAAGTCTCGACTTGATAGTTGCCCGGATCCGTCGATCTGGGACCAAATGTGTGTACAAGGTTGATGCTAGTACAGATGTGAGGTACTGTCAAGTGATTTGCAAGTGATTTGTTGGGAAGTGTTCACCCTCACCCCCGGTTCAATCCCGGGGCAGGCTCTAGCCCTCTCCCATCGAGAGACCTTTGCACAACCGCGCGACTTGTGATTCAATGTTTGCATCGCTGATCGTTTGAAGAGCATCGGGAGTCTGGACATGCATCGTGAGACCGGGACGAGGACATTCGCGGACGAGGTCGTGGGCGACGATCTGGGTCGCAACGAGCGTCTGGAGCGGATCCACGCGGCGCTGGACTGGGAGCGGATCGCCGCGATCGTCGCCGATCTGCACTCGTCGCGGGAAGGCCGGAAGGCGTATCCGCCGCTTCTGATGTTCAAGGCGCTGCTGCTCCAGCACTTGCACGACGCGAGCGATCCCAAGCTCGAGGAGAGGCTGAGCAACGATCTTTCGTGGCGCCGCTTCGTGGGTCTGGGGCTGACCGACGGGACGCCGGACCACGCGACGATCAGCCGGTTCCGCAGCCTGATGGTGGAGAAGGGGCTTATGCGCCGGGTGTTCGACGCGGTGAACGCCCAGCTGGACGAGAAGGGGATGTTCGTGCGAGGCGGCACGGTGGTGGACGCGACGCTGGTCCAGGCGCAGGCGCGCCGTCCCCGGTACCGGAAGGACGATGACGGGAGCCGTGTCCCGAACCCGATCGACCCCGACGCCGACTGGGGCCGCGGCGGGAGCTACGGATACAAGGGGCATCTCGCCATCGACCACGGTTCGTGGCTCGTGCGGGACGCGCTGGTGACGCCTGCCAACGTCGGCGACATCGACATGTTCGAGGCGCTGATCCAAGGGGACGAGGAGGTGTTGTACGGCGATGCGGCGTACGAGAGCGTGAAGCACCGGGACCTGCTGGAGAAGATGGGCAAGGGCAACGCGCTGATGCGCCGCGGCAACAAGCATCATCCCATGCCGGAGGACGAAAAGGCGAGAAACGCCGAGATATCCAGGCTTCGAATGCCTGCCGAAGGCGTCTTCGGATACATGAAACGCACGCTGGGCTACCGGAAGGTCCGGTACATGGGGCTGGTCAAAGGCGAGGCGGAGCTGCTGCTCAAGAGCCTGATCTACAACGTCGTGAGATCGCTGAACATGAGGAGAGCCCCGGCGCGGGGCTAGGCCCGCATCGGTTCCGCGCGCGGTTTTTCGCCGCGACCGCAGGAAGACACGCCCGGAAGCGTCCGAAAACTCATTGTCCGGCGGGTTCGGAGCGAAAAAACGCCCGCAACCGGCCGGTATCGAAAATCGTCCAGCGTTGCGCACAGGTCCCTTGGGGGAGAGGGTCAGGGTGAGACACGTCCCCTCTCCCCTCCGTGGGAGAGGGCTAGAGCCTGCCCCGGGCTTGAACCGGGGGTGAGGGGGCCCCATAAATCAATGACCAAGACTTGACAACATCAACCAACACCAACCACCCAACCCTGACGCCCCCTACGTCAGGCGTTTCAACGCGTCAACTAAGGCGCGATGCCCGACCCGTCGCTGAAGTAGACCCAAATCCCATCTCCGATCGTCATCGGATCGTCCGGACGCAGGATGTCGAACCGGTTGAATGTCGCATCCCATGTGTACGCACGGATGAAGTTCGCACCCAAATACTCTCTCGCAACAACTGGCACGTCTTGGCTGTCCCGCAGGTTTACTCCGAAATGGTCTTCCGTCTGATCGCCGTCAACGTCAATGACCCCGACAAAGTTCCAACCAGTCTCTGTCGGAATGTCCGTCAAGCGCGGCACCGCGCCTTCCGCACGGTAGACCGGACCTCGCAGAGCCACGCGTTGCAGAACGAACGAAGATGACTTCACCCAATATCCGTAGCGCGCCCTAACCGATGGCAACGTACCGAAAGTCTGATTCGATTCCCAAACGCCATCGCGACGCACCGCAACACGCCATCCATCCGTGTCCCAACCGATAACCGCCTGAATCGCCAGATCCGTGAACACCGCATCGATCCGCGTGTCTATCGGATCCGCCGGCAGCGATATCGCATTCCATCCGGTTGCCAGGTTCAGCACGAAGTCACCCCGTTGGATCGACTCGAACTCGAAGTCAAACTCGACCGGGTTACCCGCCGCGTCCGACGCCTCAATCTCGATCTCGTGCTCGCCCCTCGCCATGCTCAGAGGCCAATACACGAAACGATTCACATCCGGATTCTGGAAATCTTCCGCAATCTCCACACCATCCAACGTCACCGAGTCCAACGTCACGGTAGTCGATTCTGCGAAATCAATAAATATGAACGGCCGCGGCTCGCTAACCTCAGCGCCGTCCCTCGGTTGAACCTCACCACCGCGCGCTCCCAACGGCGACTCGAACGTCGTATCGAGCCTGAACGTCGACGATCCCGCTCCCCAGCTCTGCACGAACTGACCATCACGAACATGCCGCGAACGATCACGTGCAAAAGCTACGACCGCGACCCGACCGTCGTCCAACCGACTGCTGCCACTCCGAGAATTTCGCCATTCAAACTCCCATGCCTCACCAGGACGCGCATTCCCCTGCACCTCTTGGAACAAGAACGGCTCAGCGTCGTCACCGGACCCGCACATGTACCGCGTACCCGAATCCTCCCGCGGCTGACCATTGAACGCACCGTGGCGATTCGCAATGAAGTCATCAACGTCATACTCGATCTTCCGCCCGCGAATCGTCTCCTCCCAACTCAGATCCTCACAAACCACGATGATTCGTGGCGCACCCTGCAAAGCCTCATCCGATTCGACGCGGATATTAATGATGCCGTTGGTCAATTGGCTCGGACCTTCAGATCCCTCGCCCCGACCAGAACCGCCGGTCAACGTAACCGTCAGGTTCGGCGATATCCCATCATTCGCCTCGAAACGCCGCAACTCCCGACCCGAAGTTATGTTGCCCGCATTGTCTCGAACACTCTCGCCAGCCGCGATTCCAACGAACGGAGTCGCATCCGACGCCAACTCGTGCCTCAACTTCAGGAACACGTACTGGTCATACACCGTCACATCCACAATCTCCGCCTCCGACCCGTCATCAAGCTCCACGAAGAAAGTATCGAGCGAGATCGACGAAGCCGAAATCGGCCCATCGAACACCAACATCACACCTCTGCGATCCGCAATCGGTCTTTTGTCGACGTCCACGCCGTAGTATCCCGTCGCCGAGCGAGTAGTAGAAATTTCTGGGTCCTTCTCGTCCAACCCGACGATGTGCGCGGAGTAATACCCCAATACGTTAGGCGCGTACCGCTCATTCGGATCTTCGACACCCAAGTCATTAACAAAGTACGGGTTGTCAGCATCAGAATCGGAAAATCCAACATTCCCGGCCCTGTCAACCACGAACGCTTGGAAATCGACCCCGTATTCCAATTCGTCTCCGTCCAAACGCAACCTCAACGAATCGTCAAATCGTCCCGACGAAGCACCGTCGCTGAAATTGTCCGCCCGGATATGGCAAACATCCCGACTTCCGCACGAATCATCGCCAAGGTCGAACAAACGCCCCGGATCGATCACACCGAACGGATCGTCACCAGAAGTGCTGTACCCGACATAGTCCGCCCGGCGCGAAGCACTCCCTCGGTCGCCGCTCCCACGCACATCAGCAAGCGGCGCGACGCCGTCCAATGCAAAATCCGAATTTCGCGATGAGTCCGCATCGTTGTCAACCACCAACCGGAATGAATCATAAGCAAGTCCCGAACCGTGGTCTTCAAAAGAACCGATGAAATCCGGCGAGTGATCATCGCTCGACGAACGATGCCGCGGAGCATCGATAGTTATCCGGGGCGGTTCGTAGTCGATCGCGATTCGCAGCGTTCGTCTCCGACCTCCTGAGTCGCGGTACTCGATGGTCACCGGTCCGCTCGCAACACCTATCACCGCCGCGTCCGATTCCCTACTGCCCGTTCCGCCGTGCCGTACCTTGGCTCCCCAATCCGTGCTCGGACCAGGCCGACCCAGATCCGTCCCGTCACCATTGGCATCCGTCAACCTTATGTACCCTTCGTACCGCCCCGTGAAACGACCGGTCTCAGACAAATAGAGATTCACATACGGCTCATCTCCATCCGACCTCACGCGGAGCAGCAACTCGTCATTGCCGTCGATCTCGTCCCGGGTATAAACGACATCCCCATTGCCGCTTCGTTCATCCGCCTCGCCGCTGCCGCATCGCCAAACGTCATTCCTTTCCCGGTCCGGTTCGGTCGAAGATCCGCCGCAGTGGTAGTACGACCTCCCACCAGCGATTTCCTCAAGCCCACTGGTTTCGTAGTACATGCCATAGATCAGCACACTCTTGCCTGCCGGCACACTAGCATTCACCGCCAACCACGGCGCGATCGACGGACTGGTGCTCCCCGAGATCCTGTCCTCGTCAACCTGCAACGATGAAGATACGTCCGTCAGTTCATCGTCGCTTCCGCTGTCCAGAGCGCAATTCCCGGAACTCGTTATGCAACCGAAGAATCGAATATTGCCGTCAACATCCATTGGGTGATACGAACTGGCACCGTCCATGTTCAATGTGTGGCTACCAGAAGCGTCGATCAGAGCCAGCCCAGCAGATCTTCTTACTGTCAAACGCGCTTCCGTCTCAAAATCGACGCTGTCGTCGCTATCGATTAAGTCGCGATTGACAAGAAGACTTTTTATCTCGGCCAGACCGCCGATAATCTCGTTGTGTCCCTCACCTCGAATGAGCACCGCCGAGCGCTTGTCGCGCCCTGGGTCGGCCATGCTGATCTTCAACAGATCTGAGTCTTGCAGTATCGCCCTAGGTTCATCCCAGCCCGTCTTCGGATCATGGGCATAGGTCGCGTACAGGGTTGAAACCTCTTCCACTTCATCACGGATTTCCCAATCGCCGGATCTGTCGGACAGATGACAAGGCTCGTCCTCGAAGACGGCGTCATCGGTGGCCAGACACGTCCCCACATTCAACGCGTCGATAACACCCGTAGCCGCATCCGCACGTTCGACGTCGTCTCCCGCAATGTGCACGACGAGCAGTACGCCCAATATCGCGCCAATCGCCAGAAAGCTTATTGCTCTCCAACTCTTATATCCATTTTTTCGCATCGGAAACTAACTCGATAGTCCACAAATACAGAACCCTACTCAACGAACGAATATCATAAACACCCGCTCGAAACCTAAGGCTACCTGTACATGTAAAACGCTCGGTCGAGCGTTTTTGTTCCACCTGATAAAGGAAAACGCGGAAACGACGAGAAAGACTAACGAAACCTCCCCAGAAACACGATTGATCGGCCGGGGCGGTCCGAGAAGAAACTAGGGAACGAACCCCTATTTCTCGGTGATGCTCCGCAGGAACGAATCGTTGTCCTTCGAGCGTGACATTCGTTCGATGATCCGCTCTGTAGCCTCGGTCGGGTTCCCATTCGAAGACTGCTGTTGTAGCAACGAGAGCATCCGGCGCAACAGCCAGACTTGGCGCAATGTCTCCGGGCTCTGCAACAGCTCTTCGTGTCGTGTGCCGCTGCGTTCCATGGAGACAGCCGGGTAGATCCTGCGATCCGACATCGTGCGGTCTAGGTGGAGTTCCATGTTGCCGGTGCCTTTGAACTCCTCGTAGATCAAGTCGTCCAAGCGGCTGCCGGTTTCGACCAGTGCGGTCGCCACGATCGTAAGGCTTCCACCCTCTTCGCAGTTACGAGCCGCGCCGAAGAACTGCTTCGGCGGATATAGCGCCAACGGATCCATACCACCCGACAACGTCTTTCCGCTGCTCGGAAGCTTCACGTTGAAGGCTCGTGCGAGGCGGGTCAGGCTGTCGAGTACCAAAAGTACGTCTTCGCCAGACTCCACCAATCGCTTCGCCCGGTAAAGAGCCCGATCCGAAGTCTCGCATTGATGCTCGACCTGCTCGTCGAATGTCGAGGAGTAAACCTCGCCTTTGACGGTCCGACGCATGTCCGTGACTTCTTCAGGACGCTCGCCGATCAGCGCGACGATGATGTGAATCGCCGGATAGTTCTCAGCGACGGCGTGTGCGATGTCTTTCAGAATCACCGTCTTGCCGGCCTTGGGCGGAGCCACGATAAGTGCACGCTGGCCCTTGCCGATCGGAGCGATGATGTCGACGATTCGAGTGTTCATCTTCTTGGGTGTCGTCTCGAGCGTCAGTTGACTGTCCGGATAGACCGATGTCAGCTGCTCGAACCGCGGTCTGCGCTCCGCGAACGCACCGTCGCGGCCGTTGACCAGCTCCGGCCACAGCAATGGATTGTTGCCGCGACCTCGGGTCCGTTCACCTTGCGACCGCACCGGACCTGCGATGAAGTCGCCCTGACGTAACCCGCTCTTTCTGATCAACCCATTCGGGACGTAGATGTCGTCGTCGTCGCCGTCGCCGCCGCCGGGCGGGCGCAAAAATCCATAGCCCTTGTCGTGAACATCCAGAATACCTGCACCGATTGCGATGCCAGTCGTCTGCGACTTATCGAGGAGCACCTGCAACGCCAACTCAGTGCGACGTTCGGGGATATCCGTAAGGCCGATTTTCCTGGCTTCGACCATCAACTCCGCGTTCGTCATTCCGCCCAGATTGCCAAGAGCATCCGGGCTCACACGTTCGGGTTGTTGGTGGGATTGTCTTGGGCCAACTGCGACCTGTCGCCGCTGCCCATTCTGTTCAATCGCAATCGCCGAATCAATTGGCGTACGTGTCATGAAGCACCTTCGCGTTAAGGCTTGGTGAATTACCGAGGTGAGGTATCGCTACTTTGCGATCTATCTCCGAGTGAAGCGGTAGCATGCCCGCCGAACGTCCACATCTACAAATCTAATCTCAACGCCACCGTGCACGGCTACCCGCGTGTCTGCGGACAAAGTTTATATAAATCTGTGACATTGAGTCAAATTCATTCACGCGTTACGTTCATCGTTGGCGGGATTTCGCTACCTTGCGTTGCGGCCAAGTTTTGGAAAACCCCTCCAGCTCACTTCAATTCGACCCCGCTCTGACAAACAACGGCTGCTGTGTACCCTCAGGGCGGTGTTGCCGCGCGTACCTTACAAATAGGTCGAACAGCGGATGCGGCTGTTCCGGACGCGAGCGAAACTCGGGATGGAACTGACTTCCGAGCATGAACGGGTGATCGGCGATTTCAGCGATTTCGACCAGCGAAAGCTCGGGGTTCAAACCGCTGCTAACGAGGCCCATCCTTTCCAATCGACCTCGATACGCGTTGTTGTACTCGTAACGATGACGATGACGTTCCTTGATCCGGAGGTCACCGTCAGCCAACTCTTCGCCCACGTCGGCCATCGCGTACGCCTCGTGCGCGCGCGTGCCGCGCGCCAGTACACAGTTGTAAGCTCCGAGCCGCATCGTCCCGCCGATCTCCTTAACGCTCTCCTGATCTTCCATCAGCGCGATTACTGGTTCCGATGCAGCGGGATCGAACTCAGTCGAATCAGCATCTTCGATTCCCGCAACGTGGCGCGCGAACTCGATGATCATCATCTGCAACCCCAGACACAAACCCAGATACGGTATCCCACGCTCGCGAGCGTACTGAGCCGCGCGGATCATTCCTTCCGTACCTCGCTTGTCGAATCCTCCAGGCACAACGATCCCTTGCGCCTTCGAAAGATACCTTTCGGCGCCATGCTGTTCGATCATCTCTGAGGGGGTCCAACCGATGTCGATGCGAACGCCTTGATTCAACTCGGCATGACGCATCGCTTCGACTACGGAGAGATATGAATCGTGAAGGCTCGTGTACTTTCCCACAATGGATATGGAAACTCGTGCCAAATCGTCGTCAGAATGATCCGTACCGTTGTTGACGACGTTCGTATCATCGGTCAACGCCTTCCACACCTTTGGCACGGTTGGTTTCCTCCGCTCAATTTCCAGGCGATCCATAATCACTTCCGCCAATCCTTGCCGTTCCAACCAATCAGGAACCGCATAGACGTTTCCCAGCGTCGGCAAATAGATGATCGCATCGCGCGGCACGCCGCAATGCAAACTGATCTTGTCTTTCAGACTTGAAGTCTCTTCATCCGAATCGGTTGGATCGTTCAACCTGCACAGAATCGCGTCTGGTTGTATACCAAGAGAGCGCAACGCTCGGACACTGTGCTGGGTCGGTTTCGTCTTGAGCTCGTTCGTCGGTTTCAGCAACGGTACGAACGTGAGGTGAATCGAAAACGAGTTCTGTCGGCCTTCCATATCCCGCATCCACCGAACCGCTTCGATGAACGCTTCCGCCTCCATATCGCCGACTGTGCCACCGACCTCAACGATGACCACATCTGCATCTTCCGCTTCTCCGAGTTTCTTGATTCGTTTGGCGACCGCGCTCACCAGATGCGGCACCACCTGAACCGTCTGCCCCAAGAACTCCGAACCTAATCGCTCTACGTCCAGCAGTTCGTTGTAAATCTGACCGGCGGTCACGTTCGACAGGATCGTAAAGTCCTGGTTCAAGAAACGCTCGTAGTGACCCAAGTCGAGGTCCGTTTCACTCCCATCCATGGTCACAAACACCTCGCCGTGCTCCAACGGCGACATCGTGCCGGGATCAACGTTGAGATAAGGGTCGAGTTTGAGAATCGTGACCTTAAGGCCGCGATTCTTCAACATTCGGCCGATAGATGCGCAGGCGATGCCCTTACCTAGAGAGCTTGTCACGCCGCCCGTGACGAAGATGTATCGACGGCGCTTACTCAACGTGATTGGGGCGCATGTCTGATGAGTTCGGCACATAAAAAGTGTATGCCAAATTTCTCACGTTTCGGCAGCCTTTTTTCGGCGAACTCTTTCGATTCACCCAGATATAGAATCTCAGGTTGCAATCAAACCCTCGCAACCAAGCCATATGAACTCCGAAATCCTGTCCGTCGAAGACGTCAAACACATCGCCCGCCTCGCCGCGCTTCGCATCGACGATGACGAAGTGCAAACAATGCGGCGTCAGTTGTCAGACATCCTCGCCCATTTCCAAACATTGGCTGAACTCGACACCGAGGGGGTACCACCCACGGGGCATACCACCGACGCGCACTCGGTGATGCGTGACGACGAAGAGATGCCGGCGTTAGAACGCGATCGGACACTCGCAAACGCACCATTCGTTGACGGCGAATTTGTACGCGTGAGGCCAGTCATCGAATGAGTACAGTACCCGAAACACAAACTTCAGCTCGCGACCTGCGCGCCAAGTACGAAAGCGGTGAAACCACCGCCCGCGAAGTCGCACTCGCTCACCTCCAACGCATCGCGGAAGTCGAACCTCTGACAAACGCATTCCTCACCGTTCTGGGTGAAAGCGAAGTGATCGCCCAAGCACAAAAGGCGGACGAACATCTCAAAAACGGAAATGCGACTCCACTGACCGGCATCCCGTTCCTGATCAAAGACAACATCTCTACCGAAGGCATCCGAACCACAGCCGCGTCGCGCATCCTCGACGGCTATGTCCCGCCCTTCGACGCGACCGTCGTTTCCCGACTCAAGGATGCCGGGGCTATCATCCTCGGCAAGGGCAATCTCGACGAGTTCGCAATGGGTTCGTCGAACGAAAACTCGGCTTTCGAACCCGTCGTCAACCCTTGGGGCAAAAATCGCGTACCCGGCGGCTCGAGTGGAGGCGCGGCAGCAGCCGTGGCCGCCGGCGAAGCCGCCATCGCTCTGGGTTCAGATACTGGCGGAAGCATTCGACAGCCTGCTTCGCTATGCGGTGTCGTCGGATTCAAACCTACATACGGCACCGTCAGTCGTTTCGGACTCATCGCCTTTGGGTCATCGCTCGACCAGATCGGCCCAATCGCCCGCACCGTTGCCGACTGCGCCGACACCGTCAACACGATCTCAGGTCTCGACCCGCTAGATTCGACTTCGCTAAACATCTCACTCGATTTCGCCGAGTACTTGGGCCAAGACATTAACGGAATGCGCATCGGCGTGCCGCGCGAGTACATCGTTGACGGCATCGAACCCGGTGTCCGCGCCGCGTTCGAAAAATCTTTGACCGTCCTCGAGGGACTTGGTGCGATTGTCGAAGAAACCAGCCTTCCGCTGACCGACCACGCACTCGCTGTTTACTACATCATCGCCCCGTCCGAAGCATCCGCAAACCTTTCCCGATTCGACGGCGTCAAGTACGGTATGTCGGTTGATGGAGAGCCGAACGCCCGCGAATCGATAGAAGCGACGAGAGGCAGAGGATTTGGTCCAGAAGTGAAACGGCGCATACTCATCGGAACGTATGCACTCTCAGCCGGATACTACGACGCCTACTACAAGAAAGCACAGCAAGTCAGGACTCTCATCCGGCGAGAGTTCCATGACGCGTTCCAAAAGTTCGACGTAATCGCAACACCCACATCGCCGACAGTGGCCTTTGAACTCGGTGAAAAAACGCAGGATCCGTTCCAGATGTATCTCAGCGACGTTTGCACCATCCCAGTCAACATCGCAGGTCTACCCGGAATTTCGGTGCCGTGCGGGTTATCCGAGGGCTTGCCCGTTGGTTTGCAGATGATCGCACCCCAGTTGGGAGACCGCACAGCGTTGCAGGTCGCGCATGCTTACGAGCAATCGGCAAACTGGAACCTGACACCACCAGAACCATGTACCGACTAACCGATCTCAAAACATCGATCTTCAAGACCATTGCCGCGACTACAGTCATTGCGCTCGCAACCGTATTCGCTTGCACATCGGATACGTCGGAAGATACACCCACCGCTGAGCCCGAACCAGTGGTCAGCACGCAAGATTTGGAATGCCCAGACCTCGTCGAACAACCAAAGGTTGGAGACACGCCCTTGGGTCCGCCGCCGGGAATGCCGTACATATTTACCGGCACCGCGTATGTTGATGGCGAACCCGCACCGGCAGGCGAACTGCTCTACGTGAAGCTCACGACATCAAGATCCCGCGAAGTTGAGATCCTTGAGGACGGCAAGTTCCGAAACATCATCCACGGGCCAGTCAGCGAGTTGGATCGCGATGTACCGTTCGTGTTTTGCCTAGGCGACCCAGAAATCGGAGCCGTCATGTCAGAAGAAATCGTCGAATACGAAGACAAGGGAACATTCCACGAAATTGAGATGGAACTGAATTTCCCAAAGTCGCCGAACGATCTGCCGTAATGCTCCTCGAACTCGATGGCATCAGTCCTCAAGTTGATGCGACTGCGTTCGTCAGCGCGAATGCGACTCTGATCGGCGATGTGCGCGTTGGCCCGCAATCCAGCGTCTGGCCTGGCGTTGTCATCCGAGCAGACAGCGGCACGATCTCGATCGGTCGAGGATCGAACGTCCAAGACAACTCCGTCATTCACGCCGACGATGACGCATCGATCGGCGACGGCGTCACCATCGGGCACGGTGTCGTCTGTCACGCCAAGACGATCGGCGATGGTTGCCTCCTCGGAAACGGCTCAGTGCTCAACGACGGCGTGATATTGGGAAACGGGTGCCTCGTCGCAGCTGGCTCCGTTATCCCGGAAAACGCTGTGTTCGAAGACAACCAACTCGTCCGCGGTGTCCCGGGCAAAGCAATCGGCAGATTGCGCGCCCGGCACCAAGAACTTCAGAGACGCGCCGCTCTGAGCTACGTCCGGCGCATCGAGCGTTACAAGCAGGCATCGACCGCGGACAACCCGCTCTAGCATTCCGGCTACATTCGCTCCGGCGCGTTCATCCCCATGATTTTCAGCGTCCCGGCCAAGACGATACGCGCTGCGTCGACGAGCAGCAACCGCGCTTTAGTCATCTCTGCGTCTGCTGGATCGCTCGATATCACTCTGCACACTTCGTAGAACCGCTGCAACTCACGCGCCACCTCGTACGCGAAGTGCGGCATGTGGTGCGGCTCCAGCATCTCCGCCGATCGCGCGATCACATCGGGAAGTTCGTTCAACCGCCGCATCAACGCCAACTCCTGAGCCGTAGTCAGCAACGAAACTTCGCCATCCTCAAATTCGATGCCGCGCTCCGATGCCGCGCGCAACACCGCGCAAAGCCGCGCATGGGCGTACTGCACGTAGAACACCGGGTTTTCCGAAGTCTCAGCTTTCGCCAACTCCAGATCGAACTCCATGTGTGTTCCAGGGGTTCGTTCCAAAAAGATGTAGTGACATGCGTCCGGACCAACCGCGTCCAGGAGCTCGTCCGCGGCGATGAAGTTGTCATGACGCTTGCTGAACCGCACCGTCTCGTCGCCTTCTTTAAAGTTCACGATCTGATTGATGATGATCGTCAATTTCTCCGGGTCGACACCGAGCGAATTCACAACCGCCTTCATCCGCGCCACGTGCCCATGGTGGTCAGCACCCCAGACATTTATCACCCGGTCGAATCCGCGCTTCACGAACTTGTTGTAGTGATATGCGATATCAGTTCCGAAGTAAGACGGCCCGCGCTCCATGCTCCGAATGATCACGCTGTCGCTCTCGAGACCCATCTTGGTGCCTAGGAACCATAACGCGCCCTCGCGTTCCGAGATGTAGCCGCGCTCCTGCAGCAACTTAAGCGATTCCTTGAAATCTTCACCATCGATCAATGACTGCTCGCTGAACCACTCGTCGTACTCGATTCCCATCCGACTCAACGTGCGGCGAATGTTCGCCAATGTACGATCCAAAGCCGGTTCCGCGATAACTGCCATAGCAGCGTCTGGCTCCAAAGCGACCACGGAATCACCTAACTCGGAGTGCAACTCGGCACCCAATTCAGCGACATATTCACCTGGATAAGACTCCGCACCTAGTTCAACGTCCTTACCTGCCGCCTGCAAAAAACGCACGTACGCAGATTCCGCGAAAATGCGCATCTGATTGCCAGCATCGTTCACGTAGTACTCACGCTGCACGTCGTAACCAGCGGCACCCAAGATATTCGCCAACCCATTGCCGATGACCGCACCGCGCACGTGCCCGATGTGCAACGGACCAGTCGGATTCACGCTCACAAACTCCACCTGAACGCGTTGTCCCGCTCCAACATCCAGATGCGCAAAACTAATGTCGGATTCCCGAATCACATGAATCTGGGAACGTAGCCATTCATCATCCAACTTGAAATTGATAAACCCGGGACCGGCGATGCTCACATCCTCAACCATCGCAGTCGGTGCAACACTGTTGACGATCTCAGTTGCGATCGCCCTAGGAGCCATTCGCATGCTCGACGCCAAAGCCATCGCCACGCTCGTGCTGTAGTCGCCGTGCTCCGCGTGTTTCGGACGCTCGACCGTCGGCGTCACTTCGCCGATCTCAGGCAATGAATTCGATGCGATCGCCGACTGGAGAGCCGAAACGACCATCTCTGCTATCTGTTTTTGCGGGTGCATCTTAACCCCATCTCATTCACGAAATACGCGCGACTGGACTTCCCAATGCGCATGTATCCTGCTATCACACCACTTCACGTATATATAAGGATAAGAAATCGCAATCGTAGCACGATTGCTAAACCCACGTACAACCGCCATGCCAAACACCGAAGAAACTCAACGAGCCGAAGACATCGCCAATGCAGGCCAACGCGTCGGCATCCAAATATCCGGAGACCACGCCCGACTCGCCGCGAAATGGGGCGATTCGCTCTACTCCGCTTTCGATGTCGTCCGCGCCATCGACTACCAATCGCACGAACCATCCAATGTATTCAACCCTGTCGTCGCTGACGATGGTTCCGACGGAGGGCCCAGCCGATGAACACCCAACGCGAAGATTTGGCGTTTGATTCGATCCACGAACTCGCCCCGAAAATCAAAGACGGCTCGGTTTCACCCGTCCAATTAACCGAAATTGCGCTCGAACGCACCGCGAGTCTCAATCCTGATCTAAACGCATTTCTCGATGTTTGGCACGACGAAGCTATCGCCGCGGCAACTGTAGCCGAGAGAAATATCGAAAACCGGCAATATCTAGGGCCGATGCATGGCATCCCGATCGGACTCAAGGACCTCGTCGACGTCGCTGGAAAAGTGACAACCGGCGGTTCAAAAGTTCTCCAAAACAACGTCGCGGCAAAAGACGCAACCGTCACCGATCGTCTGAACCGAGCCGGTGCGATCACCATCGGCAAGACAAACCTCGTCGAATTCGCGTTCGGTGCTGCCGGTGTCAACCCGTACACCGGTGACGCACACAACCCGTGGGACACCGACAAAATCACTGGCGGATCGAGCAGCGGCTCCGGAGCTGCCGTAGCCGCAGGCATGGTCTACGGTGCGCTCGGTTCCGATACCGGCGGCAGTATCCGAATGCCAGCTTCACTGTGCGGGATCGCCGGCATTAAACCTACTTACGGCCGCGTTCCGCGCACCGGCGTCCTCGACCTATGCTGGAGCTGCGACCACGTCGGACCCATGACGCGCCGGACCGCCGACTGCGCACACATGCTCAACGTCATCGCTGGGCACGATCCACTCGACATTGCGTCGTCTAGTCGCCCGGTTCCCGACTTCGCCGCCGATCTCGACAAAGGGGTAGACGGATTGCGCATCGGCGTCCCTGAACACTTCTTTTTCGACCCCGACATTGTTGACTCCGAAGTCGATTCTGCCGTAAACACCGCCATTGAACTCCTAGCGAACAACGGCGCCGAAATCGTCTCCATTCCGATGGACTGGGTTTCCCAAGGCAGGTCGATAAACATCATCATCACCCTCGCAGAAGCCACCGCGGTCCACGAAAAGATGCTCGCCGAGCACGCGGACGAATACACCCCCGCCGTTAGAAGCCGCATTCAATCCGCCCTTGCGATGCCCGCCGTGGACTACATTCGCGCGCAACGCGCACGCCAAGCCTTCTCCGTCAAAATGGCGGAGGCAACCAAAGATGTAGACGTCATCGCGACCCCGTCAGTTCCGGTCCGCACACACACCATCGCTGAATGCACCCCTGCCACAGGTGAAATCCTCGCTGAAAAAGGCGCCGAAATCCCGCTTTTCACTTCTATCTTCGACGTCACCGGCGAGCCTTCCTTGTCTGTGCCTTGCGGATTCGACTCGTCGAATATGCCGATCGGCCTGATGATCACCGGTCACGCGTTCGACGAAACAACCATTCTCCGGGTCGGTCACGCTTACGAAGAACTAGCCGGTTGGCACCAACGCAGACCTCCGATTGCCGCTTAGCAACGCCAAGCCAATTCCATTTCGGAAGAACAAGGAATGGCCGAGAGCTCAAAGTGCACGCCGAAAGCCAACATGCGCACCGCAAAACGCGCTCGCGACACGACCGATACGTGGATCGACCTTCGATGCGGGCTGAGCGCGGCTTCGCGTGCATCGGACTCGACCGGCCGACCGACCCCGTAAACGTCGGCCACGCGCTCCGCGCCGCGTTCTGCTTCGATGCAAGATTGGTGATCATCGGAGGGGACACGCCTAGTATCCGGCTTTCCAAACTAAACACCGATCCGATGCGATCCTTCCGACACGTCCCGGTCATCAAATCGAAAAACCTGCTCGATGCAGTCCCCGAGGGCACCACGATTATCGGCATCGAACTCTGTGACGACGCAACGACGCTGATGGACTTCAAACACCCTGAACGCGCTTGCTACATCTTCGGTCCCGAAAACGGCTCGCTCTCCGCAGAAATCCTCGAACGATGCACACACAAGGTCATGATCCCCACGATGGCGTCCCTGAACCTTGGAATGACCGTCAACATCGTCATGTACGACCGGCTGGCGAAATCTTGGCCAAAACTTCAATCTAGGCTCGTACGAATCGACCAAGCGACCGCAGACATCGAATCAGAGCCCAGCTAGTGATCCCCCGTCGTTCACCACGCCGTTCGCGCATGCAGGGCGTCTACTACGGCTGGTACATGCTCGCCGGCGCATCCTTGATGAACGCCTTCGGCGGCACCATCGTATGGCAAGGATTCGCCGTCTTCTTCATCCCCGTTTCCGAATCGCTCGGGATCACGTATTGGCAGACCTCTCTTGCCTTCGCGCTCGCTCGGGCCGAAAACGGAGTCCTCGGCCCTATCACCGGATGGGCACTCGACAGATTCGGCTACATGCCGCTCATCCTGGGTGGCACGCTCATCACCGGCATCGGTTACATCGTCTTGTCGAGGACGGACACCTACATCGCGTTCATGCTTGTGTACCTCTTCGTGATTTCCATCGGATCATCGACGTCGTTCATGCAGGCTACGACCGCGGCCCTCAACACGTGGTTCATTCGCTACCGCGGACTAGTGATGTCCATCAACAGCGCCGCATTCCGGCTCGGCGGCGCAATCATGATCCCGCTGATCTCCGTTGGCGTCATCAATCTCGGTTGGCAAACAACCTCTTGGATCATCGGTGCCGCATTGATCATCTTCATCGCACCATTAGCATTCCTATTCCGTCGATCCCCCGAAAGCATGGGGCTCAAACCCGACGGCGGCGTCTCTTATTCCCACATGCGACGACGCATTCGCGAACGCCAAGCTACTTCCACCTCCCAATACGCAACCGGACAATCCGACCGATCTCAAACAACTGATTCGAGCGAAAGCTCCAGCGGCGATTTCACCACAAGACAGGCACTGAGAACCCCGTCATTCTGGATCCTAGTGACAGCGACCACTCTACGAATGTCTGTCCACGGCACGATTTTCCTCCATTTCATTCCCATCCTCGTTTGGCGCGGCGAAACCCAACAGACATCCGCAAACCTAGTCGGCCTTATCTCCCTGTCCGCAGTACCCGTCATTCTCTTCACTGGATACATCAGCGACCGCGTCGGACGTCCTTTAATGCTCACATTTCTCTACAGCGCCTCCGCCGTAAGCCTGCTCCTACTAACCCTCGTCGAAGGCACCTGGCCCATCTTCCTCGCCATGCTCCTATTCACCGGGTCCGAAGCCGGAAGCTCACTCAACTGGGCAATTGTCGGAGACCTGTTCGGACGCGCCCGCTACGCCACCATCAGAGGAATGATGGCACCCATCTACAACATGGCGCTCATCGTGGCACCCGTAGCCGCCGGATACACCTTCGACCGCCTCGGAACCTACCAACCAGTGCTGATCACCGGAACCGTCCTGATGTTCATAGCCGCTGGCGTCTTCCTCATCCTGCAATCGGCGGTCAAACGAGCACGTCCGGCGGTCTGACCCCTATTGAAGATCGTTACTCTTGAAAAACCTCCCCTCCCCTTTTTGCGCCCGCAAAAGGGGGACGCGGTCAGCGAAGCGAGACGCAGGGGGTACATACACTCGCAACACCACCACCCCCGCCATTCCCGCGCAGGCGGGAACCCAGCGGACGCATCGTCCATCCAGATGAGCCCCGGTAACCGGGACACCACCCTCACCTCCCCTTTTTGCGCCAGCAAAAGGGGGACGCGGCCAGCGAAGCGAGACGCAGGGGGGCCATACACTAGCAACAACATACCCGTCGCTCGCCTAATCCTCGCAAAACCACCGTCATTCCCGCGCAGGCGGGAACCCAGCGGACGCATCATCCATCCAGACGAGCCCGGGAACCGGGACACCACCCTCACCTCCCCTTTTTGCGCCAGCAAAAGGGGGACGCGGCCAGCGAAGCGAGACGCAGGGGGTTCATACACTCGCACCGCGATTCCCGCGGCTCATCAAAAACCCGCCCAAACACCTTGACTCCCAACATCTGTTGTAGTACAAACGTAATCATACGCCCCGACAGACAGCGGTCCGGACGGGCGAAAAGAACATCGCCGCGTCGAACGTAAACGTGCACAACCTGTTCGGCGCCATCGATTTCTACCTTAGTGGTCTGCGAGGCGGGAGAAACACATGGTGGGCAAAAAGCATATGTCAGCACCGACGGCGACGAGCCACGGCGCATGCTCGATGCCAACCGCGCCGGTGCCCGCACGTGCCCTCCGTCAAGGGACGATCGACGACCGTAAACAAACACCGGGCAACGGGAGCACCGTCGCAGATGCATGCAAACGCGCGGACCGAACGCGCGCATGCGCCCTCACTGCCACTCGAACTGCTCCGACCATCCTCGCTCCGGCAATGATCGAGGATGTCGCCGCCGAAACGGAGCGGATCACCGATCCGCATCCCTTCCGGCGGGAAGACGCAAGGTTCGAGTGCCGATACGAAGATCTCCCCGCGCCCCAAGCCGTAAGCCTCGGCGGGCTGCACGGCCACAGCAACGAACGCCTCAGTCGGAAGAGGCGGCGACCGGACAACCGGCGTAAAGCCGAGAACACGGTAGGTCGAGCGGACGCTGGAGCCGCCCCCGATGCTGGACCCTGCGAAGAGCAAAAACGTCGCACGCGAACCTGAAACGCGGCGATGATTCGAACAAAAACAACTCCCAACGACAAATCTGAAAAACCCAACCCGAACCGAACAAGAATTCAACCCCGACGCAAAGCACTCAAGCCCACCGTCCCAAAAGCCTGCCGCAAAACCCCCGACAGGCTCTTAAACGCGCCCAACCGCACGGACAAAAACCCCAAGCTTTCCTCCCCTCGCGGCAGAAATGTCCGAAGAACAAAGTGGGACACAACCACCATCCTTCAAATCCTAGTTAAAAAAGACAGAGGTCGCTACTGTACAAACAGCCCGTAACACAATGGTCGGGGCAACAGGATTTGAACCTGTGACCTCTTGACCCCCAGTCAAGTGCGCTGCCAGACTGCGCCATGCCCCGATTCCGTATCCGAAAGTCTATCAAAGCGCCATATCCCGCATCTCAATCCATCGTTCCGACAATCGGGGAACATAGAATCGTTGAGAAATGGCTGAACAACGAAACTACCGCGCACCGCGCGGCGTCGCCGACATCCTTCCCGACGACCAAACCCTCTGGAACACCGTCAGAACAACTGCAATCCGCACCGCGCGCCAGTTCGGATACCAGCAGATCGACACCCCCGTCTTCGAGCATACCGGTCTGTTTCGACGCGGCGTGGGCGACGAAACCGACATCGTCCAGAAAGAGATGTACTCCTTTGACGACCTCGGTGGCGAATCCCTGACGCTCCGACCCGAAGGCACCGCGCCCGTCTGCCGCTCCTACATCGAGCACGGCATGCACAACCTTCCGCAGCCGGTCCGCCTCTTCTATCTCGCTCCCATGTTCCGATACGACCGACCGCAAGCCGGCCGATATCGCCAACACCACCAATTCGGGTGTGAGGCCATCGGTGATCCTTCGCCAACCATCGACGCCGAAATCATCGAGATCGGGCTCCGATACATCACCGCGCTCGGTTTATCGGACGTCACGGTCCGAATTAACTCCATCGGTGATCCAGAAACTCGGACCAGCTACACCGACGATCTCCGAGACCACTACGCGAAATACGCCAACGATCTGCCCAAAGTCGACCGCGACCGCCTCGAACGCGCTCCGCTTCGCCTGCTCGACTCAAAAGAACCTCCTACCCGAAAACTCAGCGCCGACGCGCCGAAGTCGCTCGACTATCTCTCCGACGAAGCCAAAAACCACTGGGAATCCCTGCTGACACTCCTCGATGGCCTCAAGACTGCTTACCCAAGCTTCAATTACCGCATCGACCACACCTTAGTCCGCGGTTTGGACTACTACAACCGAACCGTCTTCGAGTTCGAACCCTCCACCGAAGGCAGCCAAACATCGCTCTTCGGCGGTGGAAGATACGATCCACTGATCGGCATCCTAGGCGGCAACCCGACCTCAGGTGTCGGTTTTGGCTCCGGCATTGAACGCATCATCCTCGAAATCCAACGCCAAGAATCGCTCAACGTTGACGAATCACCGCTCAACGCCGTGGTGGTCCACGTTGGCGAAACCGCAACCAATCGCGCAGCATCCCTAGCCGCCGAACTACGAAGTCGTGGACTTTCAGTCTTGATGGCCCCTGCCGGCAAGTCGATGCGTGCGCAAATGCGATACGCAAACCGCGCCAATGCAAAATACGCCATAATCATCGGCAACCGCGAAATCGAACAAAACGTCGCCGCCGTCAAACCGCTACAGTCCGACGGCGAACAAAACATGATCTCGCTAGACGCCTCATCCATCGCCAACTCCATTGGCAGTTCAAACGGTGCAACCTCGTAATGCCCGAAAACGTAACCGTCGAAGATCGACTCCGAGCCAGCTTACAAGCCGCGGCCGAACGACAAACTGTGCTTGAGACCCAGATGTCGCAACCGGACGTCGTCTCCGATCGTCTCAAGATGCAACGCCTCGGTAGAGAATACGCGCGCATCTCCGCACTCGTCCGTCTCCGCGACGAGTTCGACGCCGTCCTCGAAGAAATCGCCGACGCCCAAACCATCCTCGCCGAAGAGACCGACGACGACATGATCGAGATGGCGCGCGACATCACTCGCGATCAACAAGCACGTCACGAAGAACTCCTCAAAGAAATCCAAATCGCGCTCATCCCGCGCGACGAAACCGACGACGCCGACGCTGTTTTGGAAATCCGCGCCGGTACAGGCGGCGAAGAAGCGGGTCTCTTCGCAAACGAGCTCTACCGCATGTACCAGCGATTCGCCGAAAATCACGGCTGGCGAACTTCAGTACTCTCCATGAACGACACTGGCATCGGCGGCATAAAAGAAGTGGTCTTCGAGATCGAAGGCGTAGGCGCTTACCCTCGCCTTAAACACGAAAGCGGCACCCACCGTGTGCAACGCGTCCCGCAAACCGATTCTCAAGGACGAATCCACACCTCTGCCGCAACAGTCGCTGTTCTACCTAAAGCCGAAGACCTCGACGTCGAGATCGACGACAAGGACATCAAGATCGACATCTTCCACGCTGGTGGCCATGGCGGTCAAAACGTCAACAAAGTCGCCACCGCCGTCCGCATCACCCATGAACCGACCGGCATCGTGGCCCAATGCCAGAACGAGCGTTCTCAACTCCAAAACAAGATGCAGGCAATGGATATCCTTCGCGCTCGCCTATGGGATAGGGAACTTCGACGCAGGGCATCCGAACAAGCTGCAAATCGCAAAGCGCAAGTCGGCTCCGGCGACCGCTCCGAGAAAATCCGAACCTACAACTTCCCGCAATCCCGAGTAACCGACCACCGCATAAACCTCACCAGCCACAATCTCCCGAAAATCCTCGACGGTGAGATCGACGAGTTCGTAGATGCGCTTCAACAGGTCGAGCAGACTCGCAAAATCCAAGCCGCCTCCGCGACATAACTCCGCAATCCCGTTGCCGACAATAACGGAAGCGATCCGCGCAACCACATCAGAGCTGATCAGCGCCGGAATCCCACCCGACGAAGCCCCTATCGAAGCTCGGGTAATGCTTCGACACGCTTGCGGCTTAACCCAAGAGCAACTTCTATCCGGTCACTCGGATCAACTGCCGGGACCCGCCGCACAAGAGCTTAATCACCTCCTGACACGCCGCGCGACCCGCGAACCGCTCGCCTACATCCTCGGCGAAAAAGAGTTCTACGGTAGAGCCTTCAAAGTCGATCAGCGTGTACTGATACCTCGACCCGAAACCGAACTCCTAATCGACCTCTGCACCCATTTCGTCGAACAAAACCACATCACACAACCCAACATCTGCGACATCGGCACCGGTTCCGGCATTGTCGCCATTACGTTAGCCAAGCAACTTCCAAACGCCTACATCACCGCCACCGATATCAACGCCGACGCACTTGAGCTTGCCGAGACAAACGCAACGCATCACGGCACCGACATCCATTTCGCCGTCGAAGATGCAACACGACGCGGGGCACGCGGCAACTTCGACATCATCGTCTCCAATCCCCCGTACATCCAAACGCACGCGCTTGACGACCTCCAACCGGAAGTCCGAGATTGGGAACCGCGACAAGCATTAGATGGCGGGCCTGACGGCATGAACATCTTGCGTCCACTAATTCGCTCGCTTCCCGATCTGTTATGTAACGACTGCCCGACCGCCGCGTTCATAGAAATCGACCCCCCCGTGGCCGCATCCTGCCTCACCGTCGCTCGCGAAACACTGCCCGACGCTGAGGTAACGATTCACCGCGACTACGCCGGTTTGGAGCGCTTCCTCGTTGTCCTCCGCGCCTGACACACCAAAACGTTAGAATTTCACGAACCCAACATCGACCGAACCATCGGAGCACACAGTGTCCGACACCAACACGCTCAACTCACTTCTTCAACCCTCCTCCGGATCCGACCTAGCCGTCATTGCACCAGACATCGGATCATGGTCCTACGATCAACTCGATGCCGAAGTCGACCGTCTCGCCGACATCCTGGCTGCGAACGGCGTCGAGCCAGGCGTCCCCGTATCGATCGTCCTCATAAACGGATACGAATTCGTCGCAACTTTCCTCGCCGTAGCCCGCGCCGGTGCGATCGCCGCACCACTCAACCCAGCGTACACGACCGACGAATTCACCTTCTTCATGGAAGACGCCGGCGCACGCGTCGCCATTCTCCCCAATGGACCCCATCCCGCACGCGAAGCAGCCGCAAACCTCGGCATCAAAACCATCGAAGCAGACCTCAACTCCTCCAACGGTCACCTCGGAGTCAAGCTGTCGTCTAGCGGAAGCGAACTGACTTCAACGGTCGACGCTCACGCACCAAGCGGGCCCGACATCGCGCTCTTCCTCCACACATCAGGCACCACCAGCCGACCCAAAGGCGTACCCCTTCGACATCTAAACCTGATGAAGTCCATCGACAACATCAAAAACACCTACGCTTTGACGTCAGACGACACCTCGCTTATCGTGATGCCCTTATTCCACGTGCATGGCCTAATCGGTGCGTGTCTCTCGACTCTCAACTCTGGCGGTACTGTAGTCGTTCCGTCGAGGTTTTCGGCGAGTGCCTTCTGGCAACAGCAGTCAGAAACCAACTCGACATGGTACTCCGCAGTACCAACCATCCACCAAATACTCCTGGCGCGCGCCGATGACGACGATGCGCCGCACGAATCTTTCCGCATCATCCGCTCCTGCTCTGCCGCTCTCGCTCCCACCGTATTCGACGCCCTCGAAAACCGTTTCGGCGCACCAGTTCTCGAGGCCTACGGCATGACCGAAGCCTCGCACCAGATGTCCAGCAGCCCGTTGCCACCCGGAGCGCGCATTCCGGGCACGGTCGGACAAGCAACTGGCGTTGAAGTTGCAATAATGGCGGACGAAAACACTGGCGAGTTGGCAACTGTCGGTGACCGTGGCGAGGTCGTCATCAAAGGCGAAAACGTCATGTGGGGCTACCACAACAACGAAGAAGCCAACGCGGATTCCTTCGTAAACGGATGGTTCCGCACTGGCGACCAAGGCATCCTCGATGACAACGGCTACTTAACGCTTACCGGCCGTCTGAAAGAACTCATCAACCGAGGCGGAGAAAAAATCTCACCGCTGGAGGTCGATGCCACGCTGCTCGAACACCCCGCTGTCGCCGAAGCAGTTTGCTTCGCCGCTCCCGACGAAATGTACGGCGAATGTGTCCAAGCCGCGGTTGTCCTCAAAGCCGTTTGCGAGCAAAAAGACATTCAGGACTTCTGCCGCGAACGTTTGGCCGATTTCAAAGTCCCTGACGTTATCTACTTTGCTGACGAACTGCCTCGAACCGCAACCGGGAAAATCCAGCGTCGCCACGTCTCAGCCGCTTTCGTAAACAGCGAGTGATCGCAATCATTTGACCAGCAGCGTTAGGAAAATGCTGGCCAAACCCAGGTACATCACGATGCCGAAAATATCGGTCGCTGTCGTCACAATCACCGCCGACGCCATCGCCGGGTCGATCCGCACCAACCGCATAAACATCGGAACCATAACGCCGGCCAGCGCAGCCAGCATCAAGTTCAGCACCAACGAGCCGGTCACCAACAGCGTCAACGCCCAGTCATCTTTCCAAAGGTGAACGACTACACCGAGTATTCCGCCTACAGTTATCGCTTGTGCGAGAGACAGAACTAACTCAAACAACAATAGCTGCCACACGTTTGAAATCGAACGCTCACCGAGCGCCATCGATCGGACGATGATCGTAACCGTTTGAGTGCCCGCTATCCCAGCCTGACCCATCACTACCGGCAAGAACGCCGCCAACAGGACCATGGCGTCCAGCGTCGGTTGGAACAAACTCAGAACGTATCCCGCCGACATAACCGTGAACAGATTCAATACGAGCCATGGCAGCCGGTTCCGAATCGCCTCGCGAACGTCATAACCCGTGGCAAGGTTTCCGCCGACACCGAAAAGCCGGAACATGTCCTCCGTCGCTTCTTGCTCCGCCACCTCGACCAGGCTGTTCGAGGTGATTACTCCTTGGAGCTGACGGCGTCCGTTCGTCACCGGGATGCTTGGCAGACGGTAGCGTTGCATCAACCGAACCGCGCTCTCTTGGTCCTCTGCAACCGATACCGAGATCACATCGCGATTCATCACTTCGCCGATCGTCGCGGTCGGCGGCGCGAAGACCAGCTCCGACAACTCCATCCTGCCCACCAACGTGTCGTGGGCATCTACGGCGAAAAGTTCTCGCAGCATCTCCGGGTCGAGATCCATTTGCCGCACCACCCGTAGCGCGTGACGCACCGTCCAATATTCACGTAGCTTCGCGAACGTCGGCGACATCAGACCGCCAGCGTCATCGTCATCGTGGATCAACAGATCACCAATGATGTTCAGATTCCGCATCCTCACCAGCGTCTGCGCCGCATCGTCCCAAGCGATCCGATGCAATAAGTCGGTGGCAACTTCCGGTGAAGTCTCGTCCAAAACTGCTGGACGACGCGTCTCTGGAATCGCATCAAACACGCGCGATCCGCGATCAACATCCAGATAGTCCAGAATCTCCGCTATCGCATCGTTCGCCATCCGCCCCAAGAGTTGCCGCAGGTGATCTTCCGACAACTCAGAAACCACTGCAGCCATGTCCGCGGGGCGAAGAGGTGATAGTCGCTTGATCGCCACCGAAACGCCACCCACTTCCAGTAGATCGCTTACCTCGGAGAGAACGTCACCCAGTTCCCAAGGTTCTGGAATTCTGGATGCCAATGTATGTTCCCGATTGCCTTATTGGTCGCGGCTCGTAACTATCACGCTCCGACAACATCGGCACACGCAACTTCAAGCGACCTCGCAGCCAAATTTTGCGACGCTATATCAAATCGTAGCCATGTCGCATCTGCCGATTCAATACTTGGCGAACCATCCCTAGTCGAACCATAGGCGGGGATAAGATGGATAGATAGGCGCGGCTCAAAAAGCGACCGCGGCGAGCAGCGAAAGGCCATATTCCATGCTTCTAGGTGTTGCCGGTTTCGTCAAAGGTGACTGGCTCAATGTCAAACCCGAAGACGTCAAAAAGGTTGCTGATCACGGCTTCGTATCCGCGCTGCTCACCATCTCTGACCCATCCGCGGGCAGCCAAGCCGACATCGCGAATATCAAATCGCTTTATGCCAGCAACGGTCTCATCATGCCGATGACGCGCGGCGCCTATGGCGGTGGGTTGTGCAGCGATGACGAAGATCAACGAGCTTGGTCAGTCAACTTCTTGGAGGACACGATCCGGTTGTCTGCCAAGATGGGTTGCCCGACCACCTACTTCCGGCCCGGCAGCCTCAACCCTGACGGCGCATGGTTGCCACATGCCGAGAACCGGTCCGACGCCACATTCGACCGCCTCGTCAAAAGCGCGAAACAGGTCTGCGCAGTCGCCGATTCCGAGGGCGTCAAACTCGTCGTCGAATCTGGAGTCGTCTGCCCCGTGTACTCACCGCGACGCGTACGCGACTTTTTCGACGCCGTCAGCATGCCTGCCCTCGGTTACAACATGGACCCCGTCAATCTAGTCGGGTCCCTCGACATCGCCTATGACACGACATCGCTGATCAACGAGTGCATCGACCTTATGAGTCCAGAAATCGTTGGATGCGACGCTAAAGATTTCACCATCGTCGACGCGCTGCTCCCCCACTTCGAGGAGGAGATCATCGGTGCGCCCAACGCTTTGCTCGACAACGTGACACTTCTCACCAGGTTGCAGGAAGTCGCGCCTGACATCGTCGTCACCGTTGAACACTATCCAGACGAAAAGATCCCGGCCGCGGCGGCAGGGATTCGCAAGGCCGCGAAAATTGCCGGCGTGGTTTGGGACTGAACCACTCGCGACTAGAATCGGTAATAGTCATTCAGCAGAGAGAGAGAAGATGCCCGCAGACCTGTCCAACAAGAGATGTATCGTTACCGGCGGCGCAACCGGTATCGGTCGTGCATCCGCAGTCCGTCTATCCGAACTAGGCGCTCAAGTCGCAATTTTCGACAACAACAACGAAGACGGCAACAACAACGCTATCGAGATCAATGACAACGGCGGCAACTGCCGATTCTGGAGTGTCGACGTCCGCGACGAAGCCAACGTTTCAGGCACCGTCATCGCCGCCAAAGCCTGGCTTGGCGACATCGATGTGCTCTGCCACTTCGCCGGCGTCCTACACGGTGCGTCGATCCCGCTCGACGACTTCCCCGAAAGAACCTGGGATACCGTCCTCGACATCAACCTCCGAGGCACCTACCTGATGGCCAAATACGTCGTGATCGAGATGCTCAAAAAAACCGGACCTCACCGCGGAACAATCATCCTCACCGCATCCGGCGCCGGGGTCAAAGGAGGTTCTTCGTCTTACGCATACGGCGCAAGCAAAGGCGGGGTGCACGGCTTCACCATGGTCATGCAGCAATACCTTGAAGCCCAAGGCATTCGCGTCAATGACTTCGCGCCCGGATCTGTCGACACGCCGCTAAAGGTCGCTCAGCTGCGATCCACCGGCGCCATCACCGAGCAACCCGTCGAACAAGTTGAACAAGCCGTCTCGTCACTGACTAATCCCAGAGACGTGGCCGAGATCGTCGCCTTCATGGCGAGCGACGAAGCCAACGCTTTGCGTGGGATAGTATTCACCGCCTAACCCTGCGCAATCCGACTACACTCTTCACTCACCGGTATTCGATGGCGGCAGATTCATCAACGCGCGACGTTGCCAACGCGTTCGCGCCCGGAAACATATCCGGACTCTTCAAAATCATCGCCCACGATGATCCCGCGAAGATGCACTCGCTCGGATGGGGATTCACCGTAAGCGACGGAGTGAACGTCAAACTGACACGGTCGACATCCAACTCGACCCAGGTCACCTTCAACGATGGACCGATCGATTTCCCTACAGTCTCCAGCGCGCTTCACGACTTAACTGACGTAAACCTCAACGTAGATATAGCGTCAAATCTGCCATTGTCCAGCGGGTTCGGACTGAGCGGTGCCGCAACTTTTGCCGCATTAATCGCTGCCGACAGTTTGCTCGACCTCGGCAAATCCCGCAACGAACTCGCAATGATCGCACACGTCGCCGAAGTCAAAAATCTCACTGGTCTCGGAGACGTCTGCTCGCAGTACAACGGTGGTTGCTTGGTCAAAACCACCGTCGGCCATCCATTGGCAGCGACGACGTTCAACATGCCGCCGACGCCCGTCTACTGGCGTTACTTCAGCAAAATCCGGACCAGCGAAATTCTTGCAGACCACGAACGTCACGCACGAATCAACCGAGCCGCCGACGAAGCACTCACCACTATCGAGAACGCCATCCAAACCAACACAAATATTGCCTTCGAAGAGTTGATCGCTCTGGCACTGGATTTTGCTCAGTCCAGCGGATTGTTGATGGACGACCGCGTCAAGAACTCCATCGCGCAAGCAAATGCAAACGGCGGAGTCGCAACCATGATCATGTTGGGAAACGCCGTCTTCAGCACCGCACCGTTCCCCGGATGCACCGAAACCATGCTGTCCGGCACCGCTGCACATCTGATCGAAGACTAACCCGACTGCCCGATCGCCTCAATCAGCTGATCGTGCACCCGCGGCCAGCCGACGACGACCATCGGCAATTCATCGTCACGCGACCAATCAATCGCATCGCCGTTGCCATCAGTCGCACGTCCTCCCAACAGCATCGCCGCCAACGCACCTGCCGCAACGTGCATCGGATCGATCCGGTAAAACACAACCGCCGACATCCGACCCGTAGCAACAAGCATCAATGGATACGCAGCCGATGCGAAACTGTTCGATTGAAGCACACGCGTCACCCAGTCCAGTCCACCTGAACCCAACAACGATCGCCAGACATCCTGACCATCAATCTCCAAACCAACCGTGACCTCGCCCAAATCCCGATCCGACTCCGCGACGCTTAGTCTTTCACCATTCAATTTCACACCGGAACCAACCTCAGACGTCAACAGCGTCCCCCAAGTCGGCGTGGCGAGCGCACCGACAACCAACTCGCCGTCAGCACGCATCGCGATGTTCACACCCCAATGATTCATCCCCGTGCTGAACGGGACCGTGCCGCACAACGGATCAACCAACCACTCGATCTTGCAGTCGGGATCGATTCCGTCACCTCCCAAATCGACGTTGCTCTCCTCCGATATCATCACGCCGCCACAACCTGACTCCTTCAAAGCCTTTGCGATAACCTCGTCCGATTCGATGTCCGCCTCGGTAACCAAAGCTCCTGGCGACTTTTCCCAACTCGACAACTTCTGAACGCCATCCGCAAATCGCGCCATCAAGACATCGCTCGCCGCGCCAGCCGCCGTTACCGCGGCCTCCATATATGCACCGTATGGATCGCGTCCCATGTCCGCTCCAAGTTCAATTGTCGGCATGTAGTACCATTTCCAATGTACTTGTCCCCAACCCCTAACGGGCGATTCATCCCGGACGACTAGGAGCAGATCAGGCTAATGTTCGCGACTATCGGTCACACCTTCGAACTGATGAAGATGAGCTGGAACGTCCTGATGATGGACCGTGAGCTAATCCTCTTCCCAATCCTTTCCGGCCTCGGTCTCCTTATTCTCGGGTTCGCTGGATTGGCGGCCGGCGTCGCCGAATCAGGAAACCTCATCGCCTTCCTGGTGATGATCCTCATCGCATACTTCATCACCACCTTCTTCAACGCCGCACTCGTCTCCGCCGCACTCGAAAGATTGCGTGGCGGCGACCCCAACGTCATGTCAGGCCTGAGCCACGCGTCGAAACACATCCATCACATCTTCCTTTGGTCCGTCATCTCCGCAATTGTCGGAACCCTATTCCGGGTGCTCCGATCCCAGACCGACAACTTCTTCGTTCGCATGATCTACAGCATGATCGAAGGGGTTTGGGAATTCATGACTTTCTTCGTAATCCCAGTTATGGTCTCTGAGAATGAAGGCCCCATATCGTCCATCAAACGGTCCGCCAGCATCATCCGAGAGACCTGGGGACGCCAGATCACCGCATCCTTCGGTTTCATGCTCGTTTACATCTTGGCAGTCGTAGCCGCCGCCATTCCTGCGATACTGCTCTTCCTGATCGTTCCAGTAGTCGGCATCATCGTCGGTATATTGCTCGTAGGACTCGCGTTCGCAACCGTGCAGGCACTTGAAGGCATCTTCAAAGCGGCTCTGTACGACTTCGCAGTCGGCGAACAACCTGTAGGTTTCGACCTCCGCACGCTGCAGACCGCATACCGTCCCGACTACGCTAGGGCTTGATCCCGCCCACAGGTCAACGGCGATCTGGACAGACTGAATCGCTCGCAGGCATCCGTAAACCGCGGCCAGTTGAGATTCGTATCTACAGACGGACACGCCGGAACGCGAAAATGAACATGCCCACCAGAAGCCACCTACGGACGCGGATCAAACCCGTCGCGATCCTCTTGATCGCCTTCGTCGGCATCCTCACCGCAACCTTTGCGCCCATCGCCTTCGCGCACGAGGGTCGCGAAGTCGGCGACTACAACCTAGTCGTTGGTTTCCTACGAGAACCCGCATACGAAGGGCAATTAAACGCTGTTTCCCTAGTAGTAACCAAACCGCCCACTGAAGCACCCGCGGATGACGACCACCATTCGGACAACACGACGAACGCTGAGGCGGTCGACGTGACGGTCCACGGCGCGATCTTCACGTCTCCGCAGATCGGATTGAACGAAATCTTCGAGCTCAAAATCTCCGATGAGCTGGGCGGAGGCGAAATCCCTTACCACGTCCACCCCGGCGACCAAGAAGGCGTCATCGTCGTCTCCTCAGAGAAAGCGGATCACGGAGATGACCAATCCATCGAGATCATGGACGACCACGTCGTGCCAGATCGGCTCGAAGTGAACATCGGCGACACCGTCGTATGGGTGAACCAAGAATCCCACAGCGCCGTTGTCATGAGCGGAACATTGTCGCCTGTGACTACCGACATGACTACGAAGATGGTTGACGATCCCCTGAACGTCGCCGACGAACCCGCGGCGGCGAGCGACCGCGTCAGCGGCCTCGCATCTAACCTCCACGTCGAAATCATCCACGTCTCCACCAACATCTCCCGCGCCTTTCCCCTGACCGAACTCATCGACGATCCCGGACATTACGTCGCCGAGTTCGTCCCAACAGCCCCCGCCGACTACCGAGTGCGCTTCTTCGGCTCCATCGAAGGTAACGCCATCGACGAAACCTTCGACTCCGGCCCCGACACCTTTGACACCGTGATCGCGTCCGACGCTATCCAGTTCCCTGTTGTCCTAGAGAGCAACCGCGAAATCCAAAACGCAACTCGGGGTGCTCTCGACGCCGTCCAAGAGCTCGAAACCGATCTCGAAGCGACCTCATCGACCGCTTCAACCGGCATGGTCATCGGCATCGTGTTCGGAGCCATCGCAACTGGGTTCAGCGTATTCGCCATTACGATTGCCAGAAGACGCAACTGATTTGACCCGCATCGGCACCAAAACTTTATGACCACAATCCTGCTTCACGGTTCCGTCGGCTATTGGGACGAGATCGGCACCGTAATCGCCATCGTCTCATTCGTCGTTCTCACGAGTTTCTTAGCTTGGTCCAGTGGCAATAAACGCCGAATCGCACAACGCGAAAGACGCCTCCGTCGCCTGCGACAGCAACAGGCCGATGACATGAACCACGCAAACCCCGAGGAATGACCATCACCTCATGACTTCGCGGACGCGAGCGATCCACAAACCAACCTTAGTCTTCGCGTTACTCGCCTGCCTCGCAACCATTCTCGTCAGCCACTCGGCGTCCGCACATGCCAACCTTCTCAAGGCGTCACCCGAACCCTCACAAGTACTCGACGCCCCGCCTGATCGTGTGATCATCTGGTTTACCGAGCCCGTAGAACCCGCGTTCAGCGCCATCACGGTCGTAAACCCCGCCGGTGCCACCGTCACCGCCAGCGAAACCCAGTTCGATCCCACAGAACCCACCGCCATCTGGGTACCCCTCGACCCTCTCGAAAGCGGCACTTACACCGTCGTTTGGCGAAACGTGTCTTCCGTTGACGGTCACAAAGCCACCGGTTCGTTCCTTTTCGCGGTCGGCGAGCCGGTTGGGGCTGCGACGCAAACCGATGTCACCGAACAACCAATTATCCAATCACCCGCCGATCCAGCAGTTCGATGGATCATCTACATCGGCATCGCAGTCTTCACAGGCGGACTCCTATTCGAACTCCTCATCGCCACACGCGTTGCCCGCGCTGAAGACGATCATCAATCTCTCTCTTTCGCCCTCATCGCCAGCAACCGCTTCACATCCATCGCCCTGATCGCAATCATCGTCGTCATCCTCGCACAGATCGCCCAACTCATTCTCCAAACCACCATCGCCTTCGATGTCACAGTTGTCGCCATCAGGCCAAACCAACTCATTGACCTCGTAACTCAAAGCGATTGGGGCCGCTTCTGGTCTTGGCGCTTCACCGCCGCCATACTCGCCGCACTAGCCGTATTCGCCGCCCTTCAATCCACTCGGCAGAAGCGCAAAATCCTCGGCCCAGACGAACTTGAAGAAAACTCACTCACTACCGAAACACCTTTCGGCATCGTCGCCATCATCTTAGGCGGCATTTACCTCCTTCTCATCTCCCTCACCAGCCACAACGCCGCGACACCAGCCGACATTCGATGGTTCGCCATCACCAACGACATCGTCCACGTCGTCGCCGCGACAACCTGGGTCGGCGGAGTCGCCTACCTGCTGGTCGCATCCGTACACGCCATCCGCTCCGACGACCAGCCATCTCGGACCGCTCTCCTTCAATACGCAACCCGATTCGCCCCGCTCGCCATCTTCACCACAACCATCCTCGTCGCCTCAGGCATCGTCTCTTCCCTGATGCAAGTCACAATCCCCGAAGCACTTAACACGCCTTACGGACGCGTCCTCGTAGCCAAAATCATCCTCCTCGTAATCCTCATCACCTTGGCTATCCGGAACAACCGCTCAGTCGCCAAAACCACCAGATCCGGCATTGCGTCCACTCGCGCGCTCCGGCGCTACATCACACTCGAACTCGCTGTCGCCTTCGCTGTCCTTCTCGCCACTGCCAGCCTCGCTAGCATGGAACCAGCTCGCCAATATGCCGAACGCAAAGGCATCGGGACCGCTGACTACGTCAACACAAAAGAGACCGTCGCTGGTGCAACGATCGACGCAAAACTCGACCCTGGCGATACCGGCATCAATAACCTCACCGTCAACATAACCGACGACGGCGCACCATTCCCGTCCGCAACCGACGTCCGCGCCCGCGTCAAATACCTAGACGACGATTTTGGCGAGAACTTCACCCCGCTCACAAACGAGTCGCCCGGCAATTGGCGCCTCGACGATATCACTATAGGCGTCGCAGGAGCATACCAACTCGACGTCACCGTAGTCCGCTCCGACTCCTTCGACTCTCACGTCTCCACCAGATTCTCCGCATCATCCAACACCCTCGCCGCAGACCTCATCCGACCATCCGCCAAAACCGCCATGATCGCATTCGGCGTCCTAATCGCCATCGCGGGACTCGCCTACCACGTCGCCACAGCGATCGTCGCCAAACCCATTCGCGTCAACATTCATCCGCACTACAGCATCTCCGCCGTTGTCATCACCATCGGATTGGCCGCCATCCTCAACGCCTTCACCACAGGGATTGGTATCCCGGACGAAAGCAAAGGCAATCCCTTCCCTCTCTCCCAAGAATCCGTCCAAATCGGCCTCGCAACCTATACAACGAATTGCGCAACTTGCCACGGTGACACCGGCAAAGGCGACGGCCCCGCCGGCCTAGCCCTCAACCCTCCACCAGCCGACCTTGCCGTCCACGTGCCCCTCCACGCCGACAACGAACTCTACGGTTTCATAGCAGACGGCATCGAAGGAACCCCAATGGTCGCCCAGCTAGGCAACCTCACCACCGACGAAATCTGGCACCTCGTCAATTACATCCGCACAATTTCCGAGTAAACGGCCCAGCCGTCAAACCGCATCTGCGGCTCCCGAAGCGATCAAATCCTCGATCTCCGCGTCGCTGAATCCCGCCTCGGCCAACACTTCCCGCGTGTGCTGACCCATCAGCGGGGCCGGACTGTGAATCTTCCCCGGCGATCCATATAACTTCGCCGCCAAACCGATATTCCGGATTGAACCGACCTTCGGATGCTCCAGAGTAACGTCCATCTCGCGCGCCTGAACCTGCTCATCCGCCCAGACCTGCTCCATGTTGTAGATCGGACCCGCCGGCACTCCGGCCGCATCCAAAACCTCGCACCATTCCGTCGTCGTCCGCGTCCCGAACGTCTTCTCCAGATCCCTCTCCAACGATTCCCGGTTGATCAATCGACCAGCGTTATCTGAGTATTGGGCAACCTCAAGCAGATCCACCCTCCCAATCGCTTGGCACAATCGCTCCCAGTTCGATTGATTCGGAGCGCCAATCGTGATGTGCCCGTCCGCCGTTCGCAACGCCTGATACGGAGCCGACAACCGGTGTGCCGATCCCAACGGCGGCGGGACGTTTCCGGTAGCAAAATAACTCGCAGACTCCCACACCGTGTACGCCAGTGCCGCCTCCATGATGCTCACTTCCAGATACTGCCCCTCGCCCGACTTCAACTTATGGATGTAAGCCGACAAAATCCCGTACGCCGAATACAACCCCGCATTCAAATCCGCCATCGGCACGCCAACCTTGACCGGCGGCGAACCCGGAATGCCAGTGAAACTCATCACCCCGCTCATCCCTTGCGCAATCAAATCAAAACCCGCACGCTCAGCATACGGCCCAGTCCGACCAAAACCAGATATCGAGCAGTAGATGATGCCCGGATTCAACTCACTAACCGCATCGTAGTCCAACCCCAAACGCCCCATCACTCCCGCGCGGTAGTTCTCGATAATCACATCCGCATCCGCCAGCATCCGCCGCATCGCCGCCACACCATCGGGATTCTTGAAGTCCAAAACCACGCTGCGCTTATTCCGGTTCATCGCCAGGAACGCTGCCGACTCGCCTTCTAAGAATGGCGGTCCCATCCGCCGCGTGTCATCTCCACCTCCCGGCTTCTCGATCTTCACCACATCCGCGCCCATGTCCGCCAACAGCATCGAACAATACGGACCCGCCAAGATCTGCGAACAGTCCAGTACCTTGATGCCCTCTAACGGCGACGGCAACAAACCCGCGTCCGGCAATTCCATCGCGACATTTTCCCCCAGATGATCCGATCCGACCCTTTACCAAACCGCCCAGACTACGCGCCAGACATCTGGTAGATCTTGCCCTCTGTCTTGATCGCCGGCGCATAAACCATTCGCGCCCCATGCATATCTCTGATCGTCTCAGCACCAACGTATCCCATGCACACCTGCAACGCTCCCACAAGGTTCAATGTCCCGTCAGATGTCGACGACGGTCCGAACAGCAACTCGTCAAGCGTGTATCGCACTCCAAGATCGATCCGCGTACCCCGCGGCAGCGAATCGTGCCACGTCGCCATCCCCCAGTGCATCCCCTTCGCCGGCGCTTCCTCAGTCTTCGCAAACGGACTCCCAATCATCACCGCATCCGCACCACAAGCAACCGATTTACACACATCACCACCGGTCCGTAACCCGCCGTCCGTCACTATCGATACGTAGCGACCCGTCTCCTTGAAGTATTCGTTCCTCGCCGCAACACACTCCATCGTCGCCGTAACCTGCGGCACGCCGATACCTAACACCTCTCGACTCGTACAAGCCGAGCCGGGACCTACCCCAACCAAAATCCCGTGCACACCCTCTTCCATCAGCTCCTTCGTCACCGAGTAACTCACCGTATTGCCTACAACCACCGGCACTCCGACGTCCTTGACCAAATCGGAGAGCATCAAGCCTATCGGACTGTTCTTAGAACGGTGCCGTCGCGTGATCACCGTCCCCTGCACCACGATCATGTCGGCCCCAGCATCCGCCGCCATCGGTGCATGACGCTTCGCCGTCTGCGGAACAAACGACACCGCAGCTTTCCCGCCACCCTCTTTGATCTCGACCACTCGCTGACCGACCAACCGAGGATCAACCGGCTTCGAATAGAGCTTCTGCAATAGCCCCGTCGCCTCGTCCTTCGGCGCCGCAGCAATATCCGCATAGATCTCCTCGGTGTCCTCATACCGAGTATGCAAACCATCCATGTTCAAGACCCCAACCCCGCCAGCATCCGACATCTTGACCGCAAAATTAGGGTCAACCACGCTGTCCATCGCCGAAGCCATGAACGGAATGTCGATCCCGAATCCGTCGAAGCTCGTCGACACATCCGTCATGTCCGGGTTGATCGTCTCATCTCCCGGCACGATCGCTACATCATCGTAGCCATACGCAGGCGGGAGGGTTTGCATTCCGATGGGTAGCTCCATATTGTCAGAGACTCCTATGCTGGTGGCCTGATCGCACAACCATGCCCTCACCGTCCCAAAACCCCGACTCCCCCAACTCGCTCCGCGCGCCCAATACCGAAGGCGTCCATGAACGCCTGACGAACCGAGTATGACCGAAGCGATCCAAATCTAATGCGATACTTGATTCACATTATTATCGCAGATATTCAACGCCTACGCGCACTGACATCCCCCGATCCCGCTAGCCAAAAATGGCGATAACCAACCCCAAGATCGGCATCATCGGCGCCGGCCGCGTCGGATCTTCTTTCGCTTCCGCCACCTATCCCAACGGCGAAATCGTCGCAGCATCATCTCGCCGTCCTGAACACCGCGACTGGCTGTCCAAACGCCTACCCAACATTGCGATCGTCGACAACGCATCCAAAGTAGCAAAACTCGCCGACCTCATCTTCATCACCACCAGCGACGCCGCAATCAAGCCCGTCTGCGACAGCATCCAGTGGCAACCCCATCATCACGTCATCCACTGCTCCGGCGCCCTCACCCTTTCAGTGCTCGATTCAGCCGCAAACGCCGGTGCGGCCGTAGCCGGTTTCCATCCCCTGCAAACCTTCCCCGCCTACGCCAACCCCGAGCGCCTCTCCAACATCGCCTACGCCATCGACTGCCATGACGAAGCCCTCACGGCGTGGCTCCAATCCTTCGCCCGCACTCACAACAGCAACACCTTCCGAATCGAAGGCGAAACCGCTCACGCCGCCTACCACGCATCAGCCGTCCTAGCATGTGGACTCGTCGCCGGACTCGTCGGCATCTCCGCCGAACTATGGCAACACGCTGGCATCGACCGCCAACGCGCACTCAAGATGCTATCCCCGATGCTCCAATCAACCGTCGAAGCCATCGCCGAAGACGGACTACCCGGCGCAATCTCCGGACCCTACGTCCGCGGCGATCTCGAAACCATCCGCAAACATCTCCAAACCACCGCACAACTCAATCCCGATACCTCCCGCGCATACGCCGCACTAGCCCTCGCCCAACTCCACATCGCAGACGAAAAGGGAAACCTAGACAACGACATCCTCAACGCAATCAAAACACTCCTCAAAGACCACCTGGATTCCCAATGACACACCCCGACCTCTCATTCACCATCCGCCAGATCCGCACCGCCCATCTCGCATTCCCCGACACTCCGGGCTATTGGGAGCAATACCGCCGCCAAAACGAAGCAGGTTCGAAAACGCCGTCTCTCGCCCGCTACGAGTTCAAACCTGGATGGCAGACCGTCTACGCCACCATGGTCGAGACGCCACTCGTCCGCGTCGAACTCGCCGATCTGTACACCGGTTGGGGCGAATCCAACACCCCCATCGCGCCTGAAATCGTCTGCGTCATCATCGACTCCGCCATCGCCGAGATGGTTGTCAACCGCGAGTTCGAAAACCCAACCGCACTTTGGGACTTCGTCTACGACTCCCAACGCGGCCGCGGCATTAACTCCGGATACTGGATGGACGCACTCGCCGCAATCGACATCGCCGTCTGGGACGCCCTAGGCAAACGCAACCACCTGCCAGTAGCCGCACTCCTCGACTCTCAACCCAGAACCAACATCCCCGTCTACCTCTCCGGCCTCCGACGCGCCACGCTCGACGAGCGCGTCACACAAGCAAAATCCCTCGCAGACCAAGGAATCCGCGGCGCGAAAATCTTCCAATCCGGCGACATTCCCGCCGCACTCCAGGAACTTGACGCCCTGATCCACGGAGCACCCGACATCGAACAATGGATGGTCGACACGTTGTGGATGTGCAACCTCGACGACGCCATCTCCGCCAGACACGAGTTCGGACTTCGCAACCTCCGCTTCTTCGAATGTCCCCTGCAACCCGAAGACCTCGCCGGACATCGCTCACTGCATCGCGCCGACGGCTCACCCATCGCAATCGGCGAACACTTCCGCACAACCTACCAACTCAACGATTGGTTAACCCCAGAACCCGTTTTCGACGTCTACCAGCCAGACATCGGGCGCACCAGCATCAGCGACTTCATCCGACAACGCCACCTCGCAACGAGCGCCAACGTCCCTACGACTCCACACATGGGCAACGGCGTCTCCGTCTTCCAAGCCGCTACTCTCCAGTGCGCCGCCGTATCATCCCCCGAAATCCTCCAAGAGTTCCAAGGCGGACTCTCAAACCTCCTCCAACAAGCATCTGACACCGCATGGCGACTCAAACACGGCGAATTTCTATTGCCAGATCGCCCCGGTCTAGGCGTGTCGATCGACGAAAACGGCATCGAACCCTACATCGTACGTCGCTGAAATCAGCACTTGAGAACCGCGCGCATTGCACGCGACAAGCAGGAATTCAAGTCCGCGCTTATTGCAATCTTTAAACAGTCGAACGTTAACGTCTGACGTGATGCCAGCACTCTTTCAAAAATACCACCGAGTGATCCGTTGACCCACTTGAACACGATCGGCGTCATGGCGAAGGTTCGGCGCGTCGAACTACCGACAGTTCCGGCGCCGCAGCGTAATTCTCGACCAAACGCTCCAACACGGCTTCACTCGACTCGTCGCATCTGAAGCCTTCGTCGACATCGGGTTGGCGCGCCCGAGTCGCAGCTCAATCATGGGTGGCATACGACCTCACCGGTTCCAGCCTATGGGTAGGATCGGTCGCCGCAGTCCGAGCCGTTCCGTCCTTCATCAGCCCTGCATTCACCGCATTCATCGCAAACCACGTCGACCATCGCCTGCTAATCGCAGCCATGAGAGCCTTCATCGGCGTCCTCGCCGACGTCCTAGCCCTGAAACATCGGCACCGGCGAGATGCGGCCATGGCACCAGATGGTCCTCACACTTCTCACCGGACTCGCCATCGCCACCGCCGGGCCCGCGTTCATGGTTTTCCTACGCGACGAACTCCAACCCCGTTTAGCGACTCGCGCCAGCTCCGTAATCACATTCGCTCACAACTCCGGAGAAATGATCGGACCCCTAATCGTCGGCGTCATCATCGCAATGGCCGGCGCCGATTGGGCCTTCGCGGTCATCGCCGTCCTGTACTTCGCTGGCGCTTACTTCATCCTCATCGTCCCCATGCCGGAAATGAATTCCGACGTCAAATACGCCCACTTCCCGTACCTCACCCTCCTCAGAATCGGCCTCCGTCACGCCCGCCGCCATCAACCGATCCCCTGGCTCCTTGCGATGCTCGTCGTGGCAAACCTCTTCGGCGTCGCCGTATTTCCGCTAATTCCCGAATACGCAATCAAAGTCTTCGAAAGCGGCGGTCTCGGCTTTGGCATCATGACCGGAGCCATCGGGGGCGGATTCGCAATCGGCAGCGCCATCATCACGTTCTTCCACACGCCCCGACGAATATCCCTCATCGCCATTCCCGCAATCCTCATCTGGAGCGCAGGCTCGGTCGCATTCGCATATTCGCCTTCGCTCCCCATTGGAGTCCTCATCCTCATCCTGATGGGCACCGCAAGCGTAATCTGGGGCAACGCCATCCTGAATCTGATCCATACCCACACGCCATACAGGTCCCGTACAAGGGTCATCAACATCTACACCATTGCAATGGCCCTGATCCCCATCGGTTGGGCAGTCGGCGGAGCCATCGCCCACTTCACCACAAACGAAACCGCCTTAATCACCTCCGCCATCGCCAGCATCACCGTACCGATCTTCGCCTACATCGCGTCGCCGGCGTTCCGGAGGACGTAAAACAACGTTCCCTCAACGCTGCGTCCCTGTGAATTCACCCGTCACTTCCGTTTTCGCTCGGACCACACCGTCTTCAACAACGATCAAGTCCAATCCAACAAGCAAATTCACGTCTCTGTAAACAGTGCGTCGCCCGACGTCTGAATAGAGAGCTGCTAAGGGGTGACTTCCGGTCATTAGCGAATCTAAAGCAACCCGCTGGTCCCCAAGTTCCAGCAAAAACATGAACTGTCGCAAACCAGCTCTCGTTCTGAGCCGGCCACTCATCGACATCTTTTCAAATGCGTAGTCTCTGAACGATACGATCGTCAGCTGCGACAGCAGTTCCGCGTGAACCTGCTCTAGTTCCGAAGTGAGCCCGTTCATGGCAAACACAACGAACGGCGTAATGTCTGGATCAGATCGGAACCGTACTTCATCCAAAAATCTCACGTACTCGCTTCGATGTTCGTAGTAGTAATTTGCAAGCGAGTAAAATCCGCGAACGTTCACTCCGGCTTTGTAGAGCAGAAAGCTCTCAACCGCTCTCGACGACCTGCCGTTTCCGTCGCCGAACGGGTGGATGCTGGCAAGCAGGAAATGCGCAACGACCGCTCGGACAACTGGATCTAGCGATCTGCCCCGTTGATCGTTCATCCATCTAACGAATTCTGACATCAATCCTGGGATTTCTTCGTATTGCGGTGGTTGGTAACTCGCCACATGCACGTCCAGTCGGCGATACCTTCCCGGCTCGTTATGTTCGTAGTCGATGCCCGTTGTCAATATCTCGTGAAACCTGCAAATCAATCGCTCGGTTAGACGAAGATTTGGATCGGTTCGCAGAACCTGCTCAACGAAACGCATCAAATTGTTGGCGTTTCTGACCTCACGCTCTTCCCTCTGTCTCGTTGCGGGTAAAACCCGTGAAGCGACATCGGACTTCAAGACATTCGATACCTCTTCTTCGGTCAACTCGGTGCCTTCGATACCGGTTGTGCCGCGAACCGCTCGGACGATGTTCAGCGTATGAAGCCGTTCTTGGACCGACGGAGGAACTGGTATCTCTCGAATCGTGCGAGATAATGACTTGATCAGAGCCAAGTCTTGAATCAACTCACGATGGTCGCGGTTGATCGTCAAGTCGAAGTTTATGTCCCAACGCGGCAACAGCAAGTCCCAACTGCTTTGACATTGTCAATGACATTGTCAAAGTTCATTCGGCACCGAATCGATGAATTATCAGTTTAAATCATCCCGGAAATCGGCGCGTATCTGTTGACAAAACATGTGACATTGTCGAAGATTTTGTCTCGACCAAACGGCTCTTGAAAAAACTCCGTCACCGGTTGGCGAAATAGAATTCTTGGCACCTCGTTCGCATCTCTCGTTTGCACACATTCAACCCCACCGCCCAACGAGACCTTTGCAAAACCACCGTCATTCCCGCAAAACCACCGTCATTCCCGCGCAGGCGGGAATCCAGAACGGCAGGGCAACGGGGAGGTTCTTGCGTCCCTGACCTGAAGTCCTCGAATTCGAGGCGTTGCAATGGCCTCAAATTCTAGGTGAGGAGGTGCCTATCGCACTCTTTCTCCGTACGCGCTCGACTTGGTTTGACAAGTGCACGTAACATCCGAAGCTCGATGTCCTCCGATCAAAACACGGCGCAACCCGCGCATACGCCGGGCCGACCCTCCCGTCGCCGCCGCCCTCCCCAAGTCGTCCGCGTTCTCGCCATCCCCGGCTTCACGCGCCTACTAGCTTCCCAAGCCCTCTTCGACATCGGCGCAGTCGCCCGTACCGCCGCCCAATCGTGGGTGATGTACGACCTCACTGGCTCAAACCTATGGGTCGGATTGGTCCTCCGACATCCGAACCGCTCCCAATCCTCATCCTGCCCATCTTCACCACCAACGAAACCGCCCTAATCACCTCCGCCATCGCCAGCGTCATCGTACCGACCATCGCCTACATCGCATCACCCGCATTTCGCAGAGCATAAGGCCCCTCGCAAAGCGATACGACACCCGACGGTGGGGCCAGGGTGGGGCGGATTCCTCGCTCCCAATCGGGAGACCATTGCGCTAAACCACCTACGCGAAGGTGGGCGGCGGTGGGAGGATTCCCCTCTCCCCGCCGGGGGAGAGGGCCAGGGTGAGGGGGGACCGGGGCTAACAAAGGGGCGGGGTACGGCAAATTGCCACCAACCCAAAAAACCAACACCACAACATTCCGGCATTTCAAGTTTTAAAGAGTTTCGCAACAGTCCCCATCGAGGGAGCGGGCGAGGGCGAGGGGGAACAGGGCGGACAAAGGGTCGGGTTTCCCCAAACAACCACACGCCAAACCACTGATCAAAGAATCAATAATGGTCAAAACTCCCGTTCGCATCTGGGGTCAAAACACGAGGACTCCCGTCAACGTTCTCCACCATACGATATCCTTTTGTCGCGAAAAAACCGATCAGTTTACTCGAGTAATCGCCTACCGCATCAATTGTCACGATTGTGGCCAATTCCCGGCCAACTTGAGTGACGTTGACGCCATCAATCCTCAACATGTTACCGATCTTGTCGTCGGACTGCGGAATCAAAATCCAGTGTTTTCCTTGATAACTTAACGGCACACACACGATCTGCTGAGTGCTGCCGGGAACACGCAAACACGGCATAATATTCTGCCGTGAATTGAAATCAGCAATCACGAGGCCGTGTTCGTTCAAAAGATTTAACGCTTCGAAGTTCAGTCCGTAATCTTCAAGGGCATTGGTACCCGCGTGGCCGCCCAAAGAGGATACCCTCAAAAACCCCGCAAACGAAAAGCTCATTGAGCAAAGTAACACGAATTTCTCAGCTGCATCCTTATCAATACTGGCCAAGGTTTTCACGCTGAGCTTCGAAAACCTGCCTGGTTCCATTATTTCTCCAGCCAATACTTTGCCAAAATACATTTGCATTTCTTCCGAGCTCTTTAGTCTGGCCTCGGTTTCAAATGCGTTGAGCCAATCATCGTCGATAGTACCGTCTGACCCGTCGTCATCCGGTTCGTCGCCTTCCGGTTGGTAGTTCGGATCACTGTTTTTCACGACTTCGTTTAGCGCGTGTCGGCCGACTTGGTCCAAATTGACCTGTTCCCGTAGCACACGTTGTCCGAATTTCTGGACGGCAACTTGAGCGTATTCAGGATCGGTTTCCATGCTCTCGGCTGTTTGTTCGGCAAACGTTTGAATCAGTTTGACCCGGGCCGCGGTCATGGCGCGCTGTTCGTCCGCTTTTCCGGTAAGATATGCTGCTGGCACCTCGACTGCTGCGGTAAGCAATTGGCCTGTAGCCTTCAATAAATTCCGCTTGACAGGAGCAGGGACTCCGGGGAATGCCACCTCACCTATCAAATCCGTCGCGATTTCAGCGATCGCATCGCCTGCGTCGATTGGCGTTTCGTCACCTTCGCGATCTGATCCGTGAACCATCGATCTCAATCCTTCCTAGACAGTAGCCACGTGGACCTCATCCGACACCAACTCGTCCCCCTGTGCAACAAACAGGATTTCGCGTCACCATTCTTAAACTCTAATGGCAACGATCACGCCTCGTGCAATTGCTCGCGGTCCTCTAAGTCCGTGATCCCATCCACCCTTTCCACCTATTCGCCGTTGACATATCGATCGTACCCCACGGGGATTATTTCATAGCCGTCGCCGCGTCCGATCAACGTAGGCAACGCCAACTTCCGGGCGATCCAATCAAAGGCCCGGTAGATGTGCAAAGGTTTCCATCGAAGGACAGGATCAGAGGCCGGGGATTCGGGGCGGACATATGCGCGGGGTCACCCTAACATCCAAAACCGCCTCCTTAACAACATCGTCCCATTTGGCCCGTCCTAAAGGTGTCAAAAGTAAACAGACGGATGCAAGCGAACGAACTGAGACCGCGAAGAATGCCGTGTTAAGACGCACGCCCAGTTTCGATAATCAACCAGAACACCCCTCCCTATCGAAACTCCCCCTTCGTGACCACCAAACCAGCGCCGCGCCGATCTGTTCGCCCCCGCCGCCGCCCGCGCGTCCTCCGCGTCCTCGCAATCCCCGGCTTCACGCGCCTCCTAGCATCCGAAGCCCTCTTCGACATCGGAGCCGTCGCCCGAACCGCAGCCCAATCGTGGGTCATGTACGCCCTCACCGACTCCAACCTCTGGGTCGGGGTCGTCTCCGGCATGCGCTCCATACCCATCCTCATCCTCCCCATCTTCGCCGGAGCAGTCGTCGACCGCCTCGACAAGCGCAAACTCCTCGCATTCGTTCGCGTCGGCCTGGCCATCGTCTCCATCGTCCAGGCCATTCTCATCGCCCTCGACATCATCGAGCCCTGGCACATGCTCGCACTCGCACTCGCCGCCGGGACCGTCGTCTCATTCGCAATGCCCGCATTCTGGGCCTACCTCGCCGATCTCATACCCGCACGTTCACTGTCAAGGGCCACCGCGCTCGTCATGATGGGACAAAACGCCGGCGAGATGACCGGACCCGTAATCGTCGGATGGATCATCGCATCCGCCGGTGCCGACTTGGCATACGCAATAATCGCCGCCGTATACCTCCTCGGTGCAATCTTCATCCTCAACGCACCCAAAGGCAGGTTCGCCGCTTCCGATTCCGAAGACAGACCCCCATACTACGAGAGCCTCAAACAGGGCATCGCCTACGCCCGCAGATCTCCCGTCCTTCCTTGGTTGTTCGTTATGAACGCCTCCATCAACATCTTCGGCGTCGCGATCTTCCCCCTCATGCCTGAATACGCCACCAAGATTCTCGACGTCGGAGCCGTCGGTTTCGGCGTCATGTCCACCGTTCTCGGCTTGGGACTCGCCATCGGCAGCATAATCATCGCGATCTTCGGACTACCCCGACGCATCATCTGGATCATCATCGTCTCCAGCTTCGTCTGGGACTTCGCAATGATCGGCTTCGGCTTCTCCCGCTTCTATCCCCTCACGCTCGCGTTGCTGTTCCTCATGGGCATCGCCGGCATGTTCTGGGTAAACGCCATCACCCACCTCTTCCAACGCGAAGCCAAAGGCGAGATGCGAGGCCGAGTAATGTCCCTATACGCCATCGGCATGGGCCTATTCCCCTTAGGCTGGACCTTCGGAGGCACCCTCTCCGCTCTAATCGGCAACGAAATGACCCTAATAATCAGCGCAATCGGCGGCACACCCCTAGTCCTCCTAGCCATGCTCCTCGCCCCAGGCCTAAGACGCTCCTAACCAACCTCCGCATCCTTCGCGACTAAACGCGTGCGCATCACTCCATCCTTCCCCTTTCCAAATGGGAGAGATACAGAGGGATTCCCAGGGTGAGGGCCCGGGCGACCAGCCCCTTTCGTGGAGCGAAGCGGAACGAAGGGGGCGCGCATGGAGCGCAGCGGAATGCGCGGGGGATGCCCGCCGAGGCGGGTACCCGTCGATTACCTACCACCCCAACACGAAAACCAAAACCCCAAACAACCACCAACAAAATCCGCGCAATCCAATAATCCGCGTAACCCGCGGTTCAGACAACACGCCGAGGCGGGCACCCGTCGATCACCCACCACCCAAAAACGCTAACCAACGCCCAAAAACGCAAACAACGCAACCCATCTTTTTTGCGGATATCAGGGCCGAGACGCTGATCGCAGGGCTTCAATCAAGCCGCAACGATCGTTTTGTGGAATATGCAACAATCTGTGTGAAACCTCATCTAAATTGCACGTCTGGCCCACCCACAAGCCAACCACGTCCAAACGCTCAGCAACTTCCGCTTCAAACCAAGCGCTATCCATCACCATCGAAGGTCTCTTGTCGTTCACGGCGAAATCTCTAGTAGATTGCCGGAATGTATCAGCTCCATAGATTGATCTGGATCTGCCGCTACGATAGCCGCTCGCAATATCATCGCAGTCACCGCCTTCTCAAGAAAATGGCCTTCTTCCTGGGTTAGAGGATCACCGATTCCGTCCGCCTTCCTAGCTTGCTCTCCACCCTTTCTCGACGCCAACGTGCGTACTCTTTTAAGCAAGTTGCGACTTATTTTGTGCTTTTTTGCACTGTCCTTTAAATCGCATCCAAGCTTGGTGGTAAACACGTGGAAGCAAAAATACGCCATCGAAACGAGCTTATCGGGATCTTGCCGATAGTCCATGAATCTGTTTCGCATGATCTGAACCTCGGGGCAGTCAATTTTCATACGACTTTCGACCGGAGGCCGCGGGTATTGCCTGGATACCGTTACGCTTGGGGTGCTGGTAGTAAAAATGAAATGGACCGGATCCGCGGACACCGAATTTACGCCCGGTTGGGGATCGCGATCAATCATTTCAGGACATTTGAACCTCAAGGCGAAATTGCCGGGTCCGGAAGCAAGCGAGGTCCTCAATTCCCACTGCTCTATAAATGGTTGAATAGCCTTTCGAGCTTGTTGGGGACTGGCATAATCTTCCTTGAGTTCAAAACGGGCTTCACCGTCTTGGAGAGTGAGGCGAAACGTGCTTCGTTCCTCCTCGACAGTCTCCGCCGAACCGTAGTCAACCGATTCCTCGTGCTCCACCACGTATATCAATGCAACGACATGTGGGTCGTTCATGTTTAGTTGCCTCCTGACCGAACAGGCGTGTAGATTTCAGCCACGCTTCACTTGCTAAACGATGTTTCGTCCCGTTCACCGCTATCGCCTACCGGAATAAATAGGGGTGTGATGTAAATCATCGCGCTTTTAAGCGTCTCAATTTTGACGGAAGAGGGGAACCCCACCCCATGTATGTTTGGAGTACCAACGAGGCGGGAAACCGTCGACAAACGCCAACCCAGCACGAAAACCACCATGCCAAATCGCCGCCTGTTCTCCGGCCATAACCGTCAGCCACTATGGACATCCCCCCTCTCCCGCGAGCCATTCCCCTCCCCCTCCCGAGGGGGAGATTAAGAGGGGGTCCCAGGGTGAGGGCCCGTAGCGCAGCGGGCCGCCACCCAAACAACCAACCCTTTTCTTCACCGAAAACACCCTTAACAATCACACCCCATCCTTCCCATCATTTCCAATCTTTCGCATCCTAGTTCAGGTGTTTCCCAAAGTACCCCAATTTCAAAATGCCCCCTCTTCAGCTTCATCTCCGTACTTCCCAACATTTCGCGCGAAAATCCTTGACATGTACCGCGCGGTTGTACTAGCATAAACGTTGTACACACATTTGGTCCCAGATCGACGGATCCGGGCAACTTATCAAGCCAACACTTGGCGAGAGGAACAAGGACCAATACGTTGACAGCTTCAACGGACACTTTCAAAGTCATCGAAACCATCGATGACCGCGTCGGGAGATACAACTTCTTGCCGACTTTGATCGCGTCCCGCTCAAGGCGTAAGCAATGTCCCCTCTACTCGGTTAACTCCGAGTCGTCACTTTTAGGCTGCGCGGGAAGCGAGTGCTACAGTAAAGACTGGTCGCCGAGTTCGATGAGGGCTCCGCAACACAAGCCAAACGATTCAACCAGAATCGGTACGGGCCAGTCGAGTTCTCGTGGACGCGTACGATGTCAATCCCTTTTCATTGCAGGGGAGCGACGACGGTGTGAGCCGGGGTCCAACTCGGTGATTGTCACCAACACCTTAACCAGTGTTGAGGGGCATGTTTTACGTCTTGGCGGCGTACTACGCACGCGGAAGATTTTTGTCGGCTGTCCGGCAATCCGCCCCATCTGGGACCAGTCACCGGGGCGTACCGCGTCCCGGTTTGAGACTGTTGGTAACAGGCTCTATCCACTACACGGTCAAGATTGCCTCTGCTGCTCCGCAGCAGAGGCGCAAATCCAAGACCGTTCACGCGACAAGACCGGACCATATACCGCCCCGGGCTTTTTACGCGTCAAATGCCCCTTTCGCGAAGCGAAGGGGGCGCGGAAGCGCAGCGACCGCGGGGGATGCCCCCGCGCACTCCCTCGTCATTCCCGCGCAGGCGGGAACCCAGCGAAAAACAAAGCACACCATTTACCCCTTTCGCGAAGGCGTGAACCCAGGGAAAAACAAAGCATGCCGCCAATCCCCCCCACACACACCGCCCCTTTCGCGAAGCGAAGGGGGCCCAAGCGACCGATAAAAGCGCAGCGACCGCGGGGGATGCCCCCCGTCGTTCCCGCGGAGGCGGGAACCCAGAGAAAAACAAAGCACGCCATTTACCCCTTTCGCGAAGGCCGGAACCCAGAGAAAAACAAAGCACGCCGATTGCCCCCCCCTTCGCCCAAAAATTGGGACACAAAAAAGCGGACGCGTCGAAGCGCAGCCACCACGCCGCCCATGCCCCGGCGCCATCCGCGAAATCCGCGGGTCAGGCAAAACGCCCCCCCAAACACAACCGCGACGCCTGAAACTTCATCCATAATCATCTCCTAGCCGAAACGCCCATTCACCAATACAACAACCCGCACCATGAAAATCACCAAAGTAACCCCCCTCATGCTCGACCGCTACCTGCTCGTAAAGGTCGACACCGACGCCGACATCTCAGGCATTGGCGAATCCGGCGCTTGGGGCTTCCTCGAAGCCTCCGAAGCCGCCATCGAAAAGTTCGGGCGATATCTCGTCGGCCAAGACCCGCTCCGCATTGAGCACCACTGGCAATACATGTACCGCTTCTCACACTTCCGTGGCTCCGCTGTTATGGGCGCCCTCAGCGCCATCGACATCGCACTCTGGGACATCATGGGCAAGCACTTCAACACCCCAGTCCATCAGCTCCTCGGCGGAAAAGTACGCGACCGGGCCCGCGTCTACTACCACGTCTTCGGTGACACCACCGAAACCCTCGTCCGCGGCATCGCCCAAGCCAAAGATATGGGCTTCACCGCCGTCGGACATCTCACTCCATTCCTCGACGAGCAGCGCGACGTGCCATATTTCAAAACCCACGTCCAAAAAATACGCGACGCCATCGATACCGTCCGCCGATACCGCGAAACCGTCGGAGACTCCGTCGACCTATGCATCGAGATCCACCGCCGCCTCACCCCCGCCGAAGCCGTCCAACTCGGGCTCGGTATAGAAGAGTTCCACCCCTACTTCTACGAAGACCCCATAACCCCCGACAACTTCGACGAAATGGCATACGTCGCCGACAAGATAAACATCCCCATCGCTACCGGCGAGCGATACACATCCCTATGGGAATTCGAGATGGCCCTCTCCCGCTCCGCAGTCCAATACGTGCGCCCCGACGTATGTCTAGTCGGCGGCATTACCGGTGCCAAAAAAATCGCCGCTTTGGCAGAAGCCAGGCACGTCGGCGTCGTGCCTCACAACCCCCTCTCCCCTGTCAGCACCGCCGCATGCCTACAGATCGCAGCCACCGCTCCCAACTTCGCACTTCAGGAATACCCCATCGGTGAAGACGTCCCGCCGAAATCCGACATGGTGGACAACACTCCGCAACACGACGGCAACGGATACCTCATGATCTCCGATCGACCCGGCATCGGCATCGACCTCAAACCAGACGCCGTCGAAAAGTGTCCGCCAACTCCGCGAGAGGTCGAAACTCGGCTTCACTTCGACGGTTCAGTGATCGATCAATGAGTTCTTCAAACGCATCTGAAACCAAACTCGTACGCGCAGCCCAGATTTGATATATTTGCATCACACGGGATTGAACCCCCGGGATTGAACCCCCTAGGATTGAACACAAACTTCGAGCCCGTAAATACACCAACCTTCAAGAGAGGAAATTGACATACCACGGAACTATCGCATCAACCATCGAATCCGCGCACCCGAAGTGCTTTTGGTGCAGCGCTCGAACGATGGTGCTGCCTCCTCAGATGTGATGAGGCGCAACGACGCCCTGAACCTTGCACAGGAAATGGGACTCGATCTAGTTGAGGTCGGCCCTGACCAGAACCCGCCTGTCGTCCGAGTGATGGACTACGGCAAGTTCAAATTTGACCAATCCAAGCGGGCGAAGGAGGCACGCAAAGCCTCACGAGCCACCAGCCAACTCAAAAAGGTTAGGCTGAGCGCGAAAATCGCCGAAAACGACGTCACGCAAAAGACCAAGCGCGTCCTCGGATTCTTGCAGGATGGCGCAAAGGTCCAAGTATTCGTCCGCTTCCGCGGACGCGAACAAGCGCATCCCGAGATCGCAATGGACGTGTTGCGGCGCGTCGCAACAGGTGTCGCAGAGCACGCTCGATTGGAGCAGAAACCCGTAATGGAAGGTCGGATGCTGAGCATGATGCTCGCACCGAGAATCGGGCAACCACCTCCCAAACCGTCGAAAAACGGGAAACCCCCTGTCCGACGCCAGCGCCGGAACGAAGAAAACGGCGCAGCCGTTGAGGCACCCACCCTCGTCGACGCGCGCGAACAAGAACCGGTCGCACAAACCGTCTGATTTCAGAGCATTCCACTCCGAAATCATCTGGCCAACATTGAATAGACGCGCCCGTGCTAAACTCCCACGGGCGCGTATTGCATAATTGAACAATGCCGAAATTGAAAACCCACAAAGGCGCAAAAAAGCGCTTTCATATTTCCGCCAAGGGAAAGGTCCTCCGAACCAAGGGTCCCAAGAGCCATTTCCGAAGGCGCAAATCCAATCGAATGAAGCGAATGCTCGGCGGAAAAGTCGGCATCGGATCCCAACCAATGGCCAAGGGGATCAAACAAGCCCTCGTGGGTTCTTCCCGATAACGTTTAGAGGTTCAAAGTGCCCAGAGTAAAAGCAGGAACCACGCGACGACGGCGCCACAAGGCCATTCTCGCAACCACCAAAGGCCATCGCGCCGCACGTAGCCGACGTTACCGCGTCGCTAAAGAGTCGATGATCCACGCGCTCGACTACGCCACACGGCACCGAAAGCTCAAGAAGCGCCAGCACCGAGCCCTGGCAATCACCCGCATCAACGCCGCCGCCCGAGAACACGGTATTTCATACTCGAACCTCATCAACGCCCTGAACAAATCCGAGATCACCCTCGACCGGAAATCCCTCGCCGAATTGGCCATCCGCCAACCATCCGCATTCGCGAAGGTCGTCGAGACCGCCAAAGAAAACCTCTAGGACGCAACGGCTAGTCGGCTATCGCGCCAAATGGCGGTCCAAGAACGCCGCCACACGGTCCACGTACTCAACCGGGTACGTTCTGAAAGCCTGCGCGTGACCCGCTTCAGGAGCTATCCAAAGCTCCTCGCAATCGCCACCGTCGATTTCTGATTGGCTCAACCCCCGCGCCCGCGCCAACCGCCGAGCGTGAGTCACCGGAACCAGATTGTCCCGCGCACCGTGGATCACCAACACCGGCGTGTCGCACTCAGAAACGTGCTGCTCAGGCGAAACCTCGCCCAACCGGTAGCCCACCAACATCTGAAGCATCAGATCCAACCCCGGACGCATCAACTCCGCAACCGCGTCACGCATCCCCGTCCGCACCTTGACGATCGACCATAAATCGCTGAACGCACTGTCAGAAATTACCGCACCCGCAACGCCCGGGTTCGAGCACGCCAGCGTCGCCGCTACTCCGCCCAACGAGAACCCCAGCACCCCGATGCGCGACCGATCTGCTCCGAGCCAAACCAGGTGGTCCAACGCGCCGAGCACATCCAATCTCTCAGTCCACCCCCCAGTGAAATCACCGTCATCCGATTCTCCGCAACCGCGCAGGTCGAACATCAATGCGCCGTAACCCGACTCCCACATCGCCTTAGCCAATCCCATCGCACCGGCCTGTGGATCGGCTCGGTTAGCACCGTCGCCATGGACGATAACCAGCCAACGCGTGTCGCGCGCCACTGGCGTTACCTCCACACCCTTAGGAAGCACCAGCCAACCCTTCAGGAGATGCTCAGGGTCCGCTAAATCCCTGCGACTGTTGAACGAAACTTCCATAAATGGAAGCCCGACGGAAGAAGGGTCATCGTGGAGCGGCATCCTTCGCGATCGGCGCGACATCCGCAAAGCGAGAGCTGCCGATGCGCCCAGGTACGCCGACGTCATCGCGCCCGCTACGATCGCAGCTCGATTTATCCAGCTCATCAATCAACCTCCGTAAATCGCATCGTGACCAAGCTCAAACCGCCACCGCGTCGACCATTACCGCGACGAAGAGCAGGAACAGATACAACAACGAGAACTTGTAAAGGTTCGCCGTGTCACGCCGCTCCGCGGATCGCCACGATTTGAACGCCAATGCAAAGAACGCTAAGCCCAAAATCAACGTCGTTACCAGGTATAACCACCCGAGTTTCGAAGTCGCAAAATAAAACAACACCGTCAGCGGCAACATCAACACGGTGTAAAGGAGTATCTGCAACCGAGTCGCCGATTCTCCCGCCACCACTGGCATCATCGGCACCCCCGCACGCGCATAGTCATCTTTGATCAGCAACGACAGCGCCCAGAAGTGCGGCGGGGTCCAGAAAAACACGATCGCGAACAGGTACCACGCTTCAAGTTCTAAGGTTCCGAGCACCGCCGCATAACCAACCAATGGCGGAATTGCCCCCGCCGCTCCTCCGATCACGATATTCTGCGTCGTCGTCCGTTTCAAGATCGCTGTGTATAGCACCACGTAAAACGCGGAGCCAGCGAGCGCCAGCGATGCAGCCAGCACGTTGGTGAAGAAATAGAAAACGGCGAAAGAAGCGATGTTCAAGCCGATGCCGAAGATCAACGCATTCATCGGCCGAATTCGACCACCCGCAACCGGCCGATTATCGGTCCGGTGCATCTCGCGATCAATGTCCTCCTCGTACCACATGTTCAGAGCGCTGGCGCCGCCCGACGCCAATGCACCACCAATCAGCACCACCACGATGTACTGCCAAGGGGGCACCCCGCGCGCAGCAAGGAACGAACCTCCTACTGCCGTGAAAAGAAGCAGCGACATGACACGCGGCTTTGTCAAAGCCACGTAGTCGAGCAATGTCTTGGAAACCGTCCGCATCCGTTGTCGGTTTTCGACCGTCGCAGCCATCAGGCGACCACCCCAGAAACCGATGTCCTCGTAACCGCGTCGGCTCCAGAAGCATTGGCCGAACTTCGCCGCGCGACCGGCAACAGGATCAGCAGCGTCATCAGACACATAGCCACCCACTGCAGCGACGCAAAGGTCAGATGCGAAACGCGTGCCCACTGCGCGAAACCCGTCCAAGGGTTGGCTGCACCTAGAAGCACCTGTGTCACGATGATCGCAGAAATCGCGATCCCCAAAAGGCGCAACGTGCGAACCGACGAATCAGACCCGCCCTTCATCTTCATCGCCATGTGAGCCGCTCCCATCGCCGGCACAACGGAGATCAACGCCAGCACTCGATGCGTGACGTGGATCCAAACCAATTCGTACTGCGGGATTATCGAACCGCCGCACAGCGGCCACGAAGGACACACCGCGCCTGCGCCTCGCCAGACCGCGTAGGACCCGGAGAGCAACGCGATCAGCGTCATAGCAGATCCCGCAAGTGCCAGCATTACCAGCCCGCGCGGCAATCCAGCGCCGCCGCCATTGGAACGCAGATAAACCGTCGCCACGAGCGCGTGGGCCATCAGAAGTAAAACGGATTCCGCCAACATCAAGTGCAACGTCCGCAGGGCCGGGTTTAATTCACTCAGCACGACAGCGCCGCCGATGCCGCCAGTGATCGATACCGCGACCAGGCCAGCTGTCGCAGAAGTCACGACCGAAGTCTCACCGCGGTGCCTGGCCCAAACCCGCAAAACTGCTGCGATTATCGTCAAACCAACCAACACGCCGATGGTTCGGTGGGTGTACTCCATCAACGCGTGATACTCGAACGGCGGGATCCAGTTCCCGAAACAGGTCGGCCAATCGGGACACCCGTCGCCCGAGCCCGTGACGCGCACCGCGCCCCCCATCGTTATCTGAATGAGCGCGCCGATCAACGATGCCGCGAGCAGAACAAGCAACACACGGTCGGCCCAGATGCGTCCGCCGTGTTCGTTCCGGTCAGTACGCGTTTTCATCGATGTTGGCGCGTGACACTGAATCGGCGTACTCGCCGACCCGGCAATCTCAGCGGCTCTAGTTCAATTCGAGACAACCGGGGCGTTTACGCCTCTTGTAGCGGTTTAACCGCGATCAAAACCGCGGATACCACGATGCGGTGGTCGTACACTCGGAACGGCCAGCAAGTCACAAGGGAGATTTGAGAGTTGTTGGTCTCCGCCAGGCGCAGCTCGTCGCGATGGAGCTGCCGCGAGCGGGTGACCCGGTACATGTATTCGGCGTCCGAAGTCGTGATGAAGATATCGACCGGATCGTTGTCGATCATCTTCGCTATTTCCGGCAAGCGGCGGAAGATGTCACCCTCGTTGCTTATGAAGTTGTCCAGATGACCGAAGTACCATCCGTTGGCCGCTTCTCCGGGTTTCGCTGTGGTGGGAATGTGTCCGACGACCTTGTCCGGTGTGCTCCAAGCCCGCGAGTCACCGAGGTCACGGATTTCCAGTTCCGACACCGTGGCATCCAAATCGATAGCTGGAATCCGCATCCGCAATCCACGCTCCGGGACTTCCGGAAGTTGTGTTATGTCCGAAGCATCAACCGGCAGGAATCCTTCGGGGATCGTCGGACCGCCGAAGGGCAGATTACCCGCCCAGTGCGGCTCGGACCAGTAACGCGGGTTCATGCTCCCACCCGGATAGATCGAAGCGAACGTGTCCAACAGCACCGCCGTAGGCACAACGGGTGCGGCTTCAACATCGGACCGTGACGTATCGCCGATGTCTGCTGTCAACATCAGGGATGGTATTTGACCGGGTCCAGCGGACCCATCGAATTCACCGACCGCTTTCGACGTTGCTGGTCCAGTTCGCCGTTCTGGCGCTCCGAATACACCCCCAGGCATGACCGATGTGATTGATACGGTCTCGGCGCTATCAATCTCCGTCGTTCGCTGCGAAGCGTCCGACGACTCGACGACACTTTCGGACACGTCGGTTGCGGGTTCAACCTCGATCGAACCCTGCGCCACCGCGTTACGCGATTGGGGTTTCGGGATGCTCTGCCCTAGCAAGGCGAGTTGTTCTTCGGGTGCAGCCGCGTCGACATTGAACGCTTCGGCATCCGAACCTGATCGCATGTACGCGAGCAGGTAATAACCGGAGATCGCGACCATCGCGACACCGGTAAACGCCATGACGAAGCCCATCGGCCTCGCCAATCTCGACATTCGGATCATTTCGTCACCACCAACGGAGTCCGGAACCTTACCGCCGAGCGACGAAACTTCGCTTCAGCGGGTTCTGGGCCCCTCGAAAATCGGTTCGTTAACGTGTATATCGCCATTGCGAATCTTAATGTTGTAGTCGCAACTCGGGCTTGTGCATACCCACGCTTTATAGTGTACCGACGCACCTTGACCACCGAAATCTGACAACGGTACCAGTACGCCCTGCTCGCACGCCAGACACTCTGGCCAAGAACTCATCGCTTCCAACGTCCTACCTCCGCCGACGCTGCTTCGGCTTCTCAACATCACCCGGCGAAAGGCGTTTCCTCACCCCGTCGCACAGGCCCACAGATACTTCTAGTCGAGGTATCCTAAACCGGATTACAGTTTTCCGTTAGTGTACCACCTTCCAGAGACGCCGCGCAATAACTCAGCGTCGCGGTTATCGTGCGATTGCTCCGAACCAGCGCGATTTGCAATTCGCACAGGGTTGCCAGGTGACTTATCTTCGATACGCTTGAATCATCAGCGCGGTTCTTAGACCGCACCGAAACATTGCCAACCAAATTCCAAGCAGCCGAGCGGAACGCCAAATCCTCGCTCGCAACATGTGACGACTGTGATTCTCGGAATCGAAACCTCCTGCGATGAGACCGCTGCCGGCATCGTCGACGCCGACGGCAGGTTGTTGGCCAACATCGTCGCGAGTCAGGCCGACATACACGCACGGTACGGCGGCATCGTCCCTGAAGTGGCGTCCAGGCAACACGTCAGAGACGTGTCGGCGGTCGTCGAGGCTGCACTTGAACATGCCGATCTCCAATGGTCGCAGATCGACGCCGTCGCAGTCACCAACGGGCCCGGACTCGCCGGCTCGCTGATGGTCGGTGTCAACTACGCCAAAGGTGCGTCGGCATCCGCCGAAAAACCGCTCATCGGCGTAAACCACCTCGCTGGTCACGTCATGGCCGCGTTCATCAGGCTGCCGACCGAACATGTCGGAAACACTCGCGCGGCGGACAATCAGACCGCGGAAACACACTCTCCGGTTGCTGGCGCATTGGCTGACCTCGGCGATTCGCGGGCGATGTGCCTCATCGTCTCCGGCGGTCACACCGAACTCGTGCTCGCCGAGTCAGACGGTATCACGTTGAAGTTCAAACTCGTCGGGGAGACTCGCGACGACGCCGCGGGCGAAGCGTTCGACAAAGCGGCGCGGTCGATCGGACTGCCGTACCCCGGCGGACCCGCGATACAGAACGCCGCCGAATCGGCTTCTGACGCTGATGTCGAGCCCTTGCCGCGTGCATGGCTGCGCGGTTCGCATGAATTCTCCTTCAGTGGATTGAAGACGGCCGTGCTCAATCGAGCGCGGCGTGAGGGTATATATCCGCGAATCCTGACCGATCCCGAACCTGACCCGACAACGATTGCGAACATCGCCAAAGCGTTCCAAGATTCGGTCATCGACGTTCTCGTCACCAAAACGATCCGGGCTGCCGAAGAGTTCGGCTGCTCCGCCATCGTCCTGGTCGGCGGCGTCGCCGCGAACCGGCCGCTGCGGGAAACGATGAGCCGGACCTCGCCGCTGCCCGTCGTCACTCCACCCATCCCGCTCTGCACGGACAACGGAGCGATGATCGCCCGCGCCGGATTGGACCGGTTTCTCAGCGGAGCCCGCGACGGATTCGAGTTGGACGTCACCCCGTCCCTAAGAATCGGCTGAATGCAGCCCTGCCGCGTTTCACTCTTGCCGGCTGAAATCGCTCAATGCGTGTGCGAATTCTCAAGCTTCGCCAAGACTTGCGCGGCGAAACGATCCGCCTCATCGGCGTGGGACTGACCAAACTCGACGATCATCTCCGCTCCTGAATGCGATCGAAAAACCACTTGCAGGTCGGGCGGCCTCAAAAAATAGTCCGCCAGCAGCAACCCGCTCATCAAAACCACAACCGCGCCGATGATCAATCGCATATTTCCGACCCCGTCCAACGCCTGCCACATCCCGATCGAAGCGCCGATCCCGATCAATCCCCACGCCAACGAGCGTTTGCTCGGGCGGGCTCGTGAAATCGCCAACGAATCGATTTCGGCCAATGGCATTGATGCGTGCAAAACTTTGGCTTCCGGCGCGCCGCGCAGCAATACTCTCCGGTTCGTCAAAACAACCTCGGAACCGCCTTTGCCATGAGTGGAAACAGAATCGACCGTCGACTCACCCGGAAACAGGTCCGACACGCTCTTCAACGCTGGTTCTGCACCGGTCGCCTGCACATCACCCGCGTTGGGCAGACTTGATGTTTCATCGGCGTTGGGTGTCACGGCCTGGGGCGCCGGACTCGCAACATTCATTCGCTCCGCGACTTCGCTGGTCGCAAGATTCTGCTGCTCTGCTTCGTCGCCAACCTCTAGTTCAACGTCCGCTCCATCGACGCGGCGCACAGGCATCTTGGAGCAAGTGCAAAAGCGTGCTGCCACGCCTTCCGACCCTTTTCGGCGGACAGGATCGTCCGCGGCTACATGAGTCGCAAGCTCCAACGAAACTCCTTGAAGATGCCGCGGCAGATCCGAGCACGAGCAGTAGTGTCTTCTGGCTGCGGTAGTCGTCACGACGAAAGACCCGGGCGGCCCAAGCGCATCTGCCGAGACGCGCGCGGCCTCATCAGCATCGATTTGTAGATATGAATCGCGCCTTGCTGCTGACGTGCGCCAAGCAGTCGTCCTACCCGAAACCCGCGACGTCCCAAAACGCGTTTGGCTTCCTCGTAAACCGAATTCGAAGGCAGCGACGGATGCTCGCCATAAACCCGCATCGATTTCGAGTAGAGCGCACCGTCGCGCCCGGCATCCGCCCAAGCCGCCAACAACGGCAGAACCGCATTCACGACGATCTCACCGGCGCGACCCGAACCCAAGAACCCGCCCCGGACTCGATACGCATTTCGCAACGACGCGCTACGGTCAGCTTTGCCCAATGCGATTGCCGCATGCCTGAACGGACCTCCGCTTCGCCACCACTCGACGACAAGATGTGCCGCCGCCGCGATGCGTGCCTCCGGACGATTGGACGGTCTCCCAGCCGCAATCGTCCAGACGGGGTCATCTCCGACCAAGCGTTGAACAGGGGACCAAGACGGCCGTCGACCTAACCCGGCGCCCCAGAAAAGCAGCGCTGTCGCTCGTGCGACTTGACGGCAAGCATCGCCGCTTTCACTGTTGACGCCGGAGTTTCGGCCTGCGAACCCGGCCATGAAAGCCCACGGCAGTCGCTTCGCCAATTGCCGGAACGCTACCCGGTTGCGCGGGTAGCCCAAGCACTCGAAAATCGCCATCTGCAACGCCAGATCCGGTCCGAACCGCTCGACATCGATGCGCATGCTGCTGATCTTCAGCGCGAATCGCTCGTCACCCATCGCGTCCAACCAATCGCCAACCGACCCTTCGGTCATCCCGTCGGCGATCGTTTTTTGGGCGGCACCGCCTCTCGTGAACACCGGATCGCCGACATCGTCGATCAACGACTCGATGCCGATCTCCGGCACTTCAAACCCCAGATGGTTCAACGCGTAAGATTTGTCGACCAATTTTGACAGCCGTTCACCGACGGCGTGAAAAGCCACGCTTCCGTATTTCGGATCAGAATCGTGCCCATGAGCGTACCAATCGGAGAGGTCTCGATGAATTTCAACATCGCCAACCACCTCCGAGCCATCACCTCTTTCCAACACAGCATCCCGAAAATCAGGGCCGTACGATCCGCCAGGCATGCCCGAATAAAGCACCCGGTAATTTTCGCCGCCCTTTGTACTCACCTGTGTCCGGCTGCCGTCAGCGCGGCGCCACGCCTCGTGCAGCATCGTCTCTGGAACGCGTACCCCCATAATCCGCAAAGTTTATCGTAATCGCCACAGGCGATTTTCGGCGGTTGGTCCTGTCAACGGCTAGTATCCTTGGCAGGTGTCCGCCTTGATGTTTCGAAGTGAGCTTAACCGCCGGAGTAGAGAATGCCTGCCGTAACCAGCATCGAGTTCCACCAGTTTTCCGCCAAGCACCATAATGCCGATCGCAACTGGTTGTTGGTGCAACTCAATACCGACCAACCCGGACTCTTCGGGCTCGGCGACGCGAGCCCCATGGAAGCCGACGATGCCGTCAAGCTACTAGCCACCCACCTCGTGGAAAAATGGGTCGTGGGCCGAGATCCGCTCGACACCGAAGCGATCTGGACGGACATGTACCACAATGCTCCAGGCAAACGCGGGCGGCTCGCGATGACTGCGATCAGCGGGATCGACATCGCGCTGTGGGACCTGAAGGGCAAGATCCTCGACCGTCCCGTCTACCAGCTCCTGGGCGGCGCGCAACGCGAAAAAATACGCGTCTACGCCAACGGATGGTACGCCAACCCCGGTTCGCCCGAGCAGAACGCCGAAGAGTCGAAGGTCGTCGTGGACATGGGTTACACCGCGATGAAATTCGACCCGTTTGCGCAGATCAACTACTACAAAATCTCCGAACGCGAAGCGGCCACCGCCGAAGCCCGCGTCGCGGCCGTGCGCGAGGCCGTAGGTCCCGAAGTCGACATCCTCGTCGAGGCGCACGCCAAGTTCGACGTGATGAACGCCATCAAACTCGGCAATCGCCTCGAAAAGTACCGCCCCCTCTTCTACGAAGAGCCGGTATCCGAAGAACGCGTCTGCGAGCTTTTGGAGGTGCGACGAAAAGTCGGCATTCCGATCGCCACCGGCGAACGCCTCTACACCAAGTTCCCGTTCGCCGACATCATCGACGCCCACGCCGTCGACGTGCTCCAGCCCGACATCGCCAACGCCGGCGGCATCACCGAGTTGAAGAAGATCGCCGTCATGGCCGAGGCCAAACACATAACCATGGCGCCGCACAACGTGTGTTCGCCCGTCGGAGCCATCGCCGAGATGCATCTCGACGCCTCGATCGTCAACTTCGAGATCCAGGAGTACCACGCCGAGTTTTACTCGCCCTGGTACTTCACCGTTTGCCCCGGTCTGCCCAGGCAGCAGGACGGTTATGTGACGCTCAGCGACGCGCCCGGACTCGGCATCGAACTCGACCTCGACGAGATCGCCGCGCACCCGCCGTTCAAACGACCAACCTCCCGCGACGGAACCAATCGCCGCATCTGAGTCGCCTGGCGACCCTTCTTTTCGGCGCCGACGAGAGTCTTGCTAGAATGCAACCAACCATAGGAAACGGAGCGACAGCTCCTGAAAAGAGAACGAGATGATCGAAAACACCATCCTCAAAGCCAATCGCGAAGGCCGTTACGCCCTCGTCTTCGCGCTACCGTTCCCGTCGTATGATTTGATCGAACTGGCCGCCCACGTCGGTTTCGACGCGATCACCATCGACGGCGAGCACGGGGCATACTCCACCGAGAGCGTCGACAACATTTGCCGCCTCTCCAACGCCTGCAGAATGTCCGTCGTCGCCAGAGTCCCCAACATCGCCTCATACGAGATCAACCTGTATCTCGATCGCGGAATCCAAGGCGTTACCGGACCCCATGTCGAGACCGGCGCCGAGGCGCAGGCCTTGGCAGATGCGTGCCTGTTCCCTGAAGCCGGCTGGCGATCCTGGGGCGGCGGACGCGGCACCGAGTTCAACGACCCCGAGAAGATCGCCGAATACGGCGGACAGCGCGCATTCATGAAATGGGCCAACGACAACATGATCGTCATGGCGCAGATCGAATCGAAGAAGGCGCACGACAACCTCGACGATATACTCGCCGTGCCCGGGCTCACCGGCGTGGCTGGAGGGCCCAACGATTTCGCCGCTAGCATGGGACTCGCCGGGCAGCCCCAACATCCGGACCGCATCGCGGCCACTGCCGACATCGAACGGCGCGCCCTAGCCGCCGGCAAGTCCATCGGCGCAACCACGTTCTCCATCGGCGTCCGCGAGTTCATGTTCGGGCAGGCGCGGGAGTTCTGCCAAGAGCACTCCGCCAAAACCTTCAACCCCTAACGGATGAACGAAACGCCCGATCTCCTTGACCGCGTTTGGGAAACCGAAACGACACTTGCAAGCGTATCGATTACATGACTACGCGGCAAAAAAACGATTAGAGGGTGATTTAGAATCCAGACCGTGAAGATGCGCAACTCATTGATCTATGTTTTGATCGCGGTCGCCGCGATCGCGTTGATACTGCTGTTGTTTAGACAGGGCGACGAATCGCAGACCATCCCCTTCAACCGCGTCATCGAAATGGCGCGTGACAACACCGGACCGGCGCTGAACATCGAAGTCAACGGCGACACCGTCAAGATCGACAACGGCACTCAAGTCTTCACATCGCGAAAAGAGACCTCGACAAGTGTCTTCGAGGCGCTCTCCAACGCTGATGCCGACCTGAACAACTACCGCCTCGACGTGCGCGGCCAGAGCGGCCTCGCCACGCTGCTGCAAGCCTTGATCGGATTCCTGCCGCTGATCCTATTCGCCGGGCTGTTGATCTTCATGTTGCGGCAGGCGCAGGCCGGCAACAGCCAGACGATGAACTTCGGACGCACCCGCGCCCGCATGTTCGTCGGCGCCAAGGCCACCGTCACCTTCTTCGACGTGGCTGGCGTGCCCGAAGCAAAGGAAGAGCTCGAAGAGGTCGTCGAGTTCCTCAAGTTCCCCGAACGCTTCCAAGCGCTCGGCGCTCGCATCCCAAGCGGTGTCCTGCTCGTCGGCCCGCCCGGCACCGGCAAGACGCTCCTCGCCCGCGCCGTCGCCGGCGAAGCCGGGGTGCCTTTCTTCTCGATCTCCGGTTCTGAATTCGTCGAAATGTTCGTCGGAGTCGGCGCTTCGCGCGTCCGGGACCTTTTCCAGCAGGCCAAGCGACATGCTCCCTGCATCATATTCGTCGACGAAATCGATGCCGTCGGCCGCCACCGCGGCGCTGGACTCGGCGGTGGTCACGATGAGCGCGAGCAGACCCTTAACCAGATCCTGGTTGAGATGGACGGATTCGAAACCCACTCATCAGTAATCGTCATCGCCGCGACCAACCGACCCGACATCCTCGACCCTGCGCTGCTCCGGCCCGGCCGTTTTGACCGCCGCGTCACCCTGGACAAGCCAGACATCCGCGGCCGCACCGCCATCCTCGACGTCCATGCCAAAGGCAAACCGTTTGACAAAGGCGTCGAGATGCAGTCCGTCGCCAGGCAGACGCCCGGCTTCTCCGGCGCCGACCTCGCCAACCTCATCAACGAAGCCGCGTTGCTAGCCGCCCGCAAGAACAAGAAGTCGATCGGCCTCGATGAACTGCTCGAATCGATCGACCGCGTCTCCATCGGCCCGGCTCGCAAGAGCAAGGTCATCACCGAAGACGAGCGTCGCCTCACCGCGTACCACGAAGCCGGACACGCCGTGGTGCCGTACTTCATGGAGGAAGGTGACCGCATCGGCAAGATTTCAATCATTGCACGTGGGCACGCTGGCGGTTTCACCCGTTGGGAACAGGAGGACAAGTCCTACCTGACCAAGCCGTACCTGATTTCGCGCATCGCCGGAGCGATGGGCGGACGCGCTGCCGAAGAACTCAAATTGGGGAAAATCACCACCGGTGCGTCGCAAGATTTCGTGCAGGCCACCCACATCGCACGCGAGATGATCATGCGCTACGGCATGAGCGACGAACTCACCTACCGGTCATTCGGGAAGCGTCAAGAAGCCATTTTCCTCGGACGCGAAATATCTGAAGAACGCGACTACAGCCTGAAGACCGAAGCAATTATCGACCGCGAGATCGACCGGCTCCTCCGCGAAGGCGTCGCAACGGCAAAGAGGATATTGACCGAGCACGAAGATCGGCTCGAAGCGATATCCGACTTCCTGCTCGAAAACGAGACCATCGACGCCGATCAGTTCGAAGCCATCATGGAAGGGCGAGACCCCTCGGTGGCACGCGCCGAAGCTCCCCAATCTGGTGACGGCGGCAACGTCGCTGATGACCTCGAACCCGTCGGCCAAACCGAAGGGTCATCATCGGCCGTAGACCCGTCTCCGGCGGGCTGAATCCTTCCCAACTCCCAATCTTCCGCCGGATCGTCGCAACTACCCGCATCCGCGAACCGCGAACGTCTCGCAACGGTCTTACATCCCGTCAGCTAAGTCGGTACTATTCGTCAACCCCGACCACTTCCTCATCGACCAGGGCTTGCGCCTCCTCGTCCGAGTAGCCCAACAGCTCGGTGAGCACCTCGCGCGTGTGCTGCCCGACCGTGGGCGCAGAGCCGACGACCATAGGGGTGCGGCTGAACTTTATGGACTTGCCGCTGACCCACATCGTTCCCGCCACCGGGTCCGGCACCTCCATCATTATCTCGCGCTCGTGGAGCTGCGGTTCGTTGGCTGCCTGTTCCGTCGTGTTGACAGGAGCGCACGGTATGCTGTGCGCCGACAAGTCGTCCACCGCCTGCTTCGTGCTCCGCTCCTTCAACCACTCGCCGATTCCCTGTTCCAAAATATCCACATGCTCGGTCCGCTCGTCCCGCGTGGCGAAACGCGGATCTTCGAGCCATTCCTGGTGCCCGAGGGCCTCACACACCCGGTGCCACATGCTGTCGTTGCCCGCAGCCAGAATGACGAATCCGTCCGCCGTTTCATACATCCCGCCGAACGGCGTGCCGCCTCCGCCCACCGCGAAATCCGGGCGCGTCGTTTCCACGCCGCCGCCGAGATACGCGGATATCGGGATTTCATTGACCGTGAAACCTGTGTCCGCGAGGCACACCTCCAGCGCTTGACCCTCACCCGAGATTTCACGCTCGCGCAGCGCTGAAAGCGCGCCGATGCAGGCGTGCAGAGCCGTGATCCGGTCGATCAACGGGAAGTACGTCTTGATCGGCGGCAGGTCGCCGTAGCCAGTTAAAGACATCAGACCGCCCATCGCCTGTCCGATCGGGTCGAACCCGACCTTGTCCCGGTTCGGACCGTACTGCCCATATGCCGAGACATTGATCATTATTATTTCAGGGTTCAACTCTTTGAGCTTCTCGTATCCGAAACCCATTATGTCGATAGTCCCGGGACGGAAATTCTGCAGGAAGATGTCGGACACTTTCACAAGGTCGCGCAGCACTTCCTTTCCCTTGTCGGTGCGGAGATTTATGGCAAGGCTCTTCTTGCCGCTGTTGTACTGCACCCAGTACGCGGACTGTCCCCGCACCCGCGGCCCGTTCGCGCGGCTCTCGTCCCCGCGCACCGACTCAACCTTGATCACCTCGGCGCCCATACGCGCAAACATCAGCGCGCAACGCGGTCCTGCCTGGTAGCGCCCCAAGTCCAGCACCCGTATGCCTTCAAGCGGCGTCTTCAATTTGCCATTTCCAGATGTCATCCGCGTAAGTCCTCTCGCAGTTCTTCCATAACTCCGTATTTTGTCCTACTTGTCTTGCGTATCAACCAATTACCGTGGCCCAAATGCAGGTGCCAACATTCGTCAGCCGCTAGGCATCCTTTGTTCCTTTGCGCGCGATAAACTCTGCGAAACCCTGTTCGACGGGCGTGGGTCTGAGCTTGCCCTTTTGCGCCGCCGCTTCGTTTTCGTACATCCAGCGCCAGCCTTCACCCACATCTTCCATCATCAACTCCTTGATGCCCTGCACCATGCGAGGGTCGTTGGCGGCAATCTGCCGCGCGATCTCCATCGCCTTGGGCATGAGCGCGTCCGCGCTCACGAGGTGGTTCAGCAGCCCGATCCGATACGCCTCTTCCGCCTCGACCACGCGCGCGCTGAACAGCAGCTCTTTGGCTTTGGGCCAGCCGACCTGCATCGGCAGGCTCCAAGTGGCGTTCACCCGGCCATAAGACGCGGCAAGGAAGCGGAACCTCGAACGCTCGCAACCCACGCGAATGTCGAAACTAGACGCCATCACAGCACCACCGCCGTACGCAAGCCCATTGAGCGCGCCGATGGTTGGCTTTGTGCATGCGGCGACATGCCACGAGTACTCTGCGCGGTGCGGTTCCGGTGGCGGCGGATTCCCCGCATCGCGCACCTGCTCGTGGATATCCGCGCCCGCCGAGAAGGCGCGCTCGCCCGTCCCGGTGAATATCACAGCCTTGACACTGGCATCCGCCTCCATGTCGTTGATCGCCGCATCAACCTCACGGGACAACCTCTTGCTCAGCGCATTCAGCACCTTCGGTCGGTTCAGACGAATGATGCCCACTCCGTCATCTTTGGACACAACAATGTCTTCGTAGCTCATGGTCAGTCTCTTAGTGCGTCAGCGCTTCAGTCGGTTCGTCAGTAGTATAGTCTGGCGCGCCGCCGGTGCAGATCACTACTGGAGCGTTGCACGATTTTTAACATGCCGCTCGCATCGGAACCTAGATCTTCGAAGAGGGCGACCACAGTTGGAAGAAAGAGGCGAACATCGACCGCGAGATTGGCCGGGTCCTACCTCTCGGCGCCTCCATCCGAGTTGTTTTTGCACGAATTGTCAATTTTTTGGCATATAATATCAAGTTGGTCAGCAACGTTTCATTCATGCTGATCACTATCTCATCGAATTGACGTCCGCTGGTCGCGGAACCCGACTTGACAATCGAAGCCACACAAAGGCGCGACGGGGTCATCCTCGTCTTACGACCCAAAGGGCGTATCGAAACTCCCGACATCGAGGAGTTCGAAAAACCCATCCAAGAGCGCATCCGCGACGGCGATTCGAAAATCATCATCGATTTCGGCGATGTCGAGGCCATCGATGCCGCCGGGATCCATTCTCTGCTCTCAATCGCCGCTCGTTTGGTGATTAAGCAAGGCAAACTCGTCATCTGCGGTCTCGGCACTAACATCTCGACCCTCTTCAGCCTGACCGCTTGCGACCAAGTCGTGGAGATTGTCGATTCATACGACGATGCGGTGAAAAGTTTCCGCTAAAATCGGCTTAGACTAAAACGCGGGCAACTAAACTTACGGCATGACAATCGAATACCGAGGAGACCTCTGGACCATCGGCAGGTGGGTCTCCGGCTTCTACAACAACGCTTACTTGGTGACCTGCAACTCCACTAACAAAAGTGTCATCATCGACACTCCTGACAAGCCCGACGAGTTGATCGCCGCCGCCGCCGAAACCGACGTTCAGGCGATTCTCATCACCCACAACCACTGGGACCATCTCGAAGGATTCGACGTCGTCACTGATCGCTTCAAGACCCCTGTCGGCATCGGCGCCAACGACGCTCACGCAGTCGCCGACCGCGATGGATACCGCGATCCGATCGATGTTTCCCAAAACAATATCCTTCAAGTCGGGGATATCACGATCCGTTGCATCGAAACGCCAGGCCACACCCCCGGCTCTACCTGCTACCTCCTGCCAGGCGACAATCCCGGCTCCTCGCCCCACGTTTTTACCGGCGATACCTTGTTCCCCGGTGGACCCGGACGCACCAGCGATCCTGACGCCTTGAACCAGATCATCGCCAGCATCACAAGCCGATTGCACAATCTACCGGCCAACACCGTAGTGATGCCCGGCCACGGCGATTTCACCACCATCGAACAATCCGTGGAAGAGTACGCCGTTTTCGCCGCCAAACCGCGTGACCCCGGACTCTTCGGCGATGTCGCGTGGCAATGAGTTAGCGCGGCCCGCCGAAACCAAGCGGTTCGCCTCGTTCGCTGATCCATCAAAACGCGAGTTGGCGATCCTCCTCGCGGGTGGAATCGTCACTTGGCTGTGCATGGAAATCTGGCTCGATTTCCTCTTCGGTGATTTCCACCACGAGGCGGATCCTCACTTCATCAGCCTCGCCGACCTCGTTATCGGCCTCTGCTTCGGTTTGATGTCGATCGCCATCGTATACTTCATCAAACTTAAATACGCCACCTATTTCGCCGCCTCCGTCGCAACTTGTACCGTTCTCCTGTTTTTGGCGCCATTGATCGCCAATCTTTTCCACGATCCAGATTGGATCATCGGAACCAAGAACGCCATCTTGATCTTTGTCAGATCGTTCTCACTGATCGCCGTCGCACTGATATTCGCCAACAAACTGCCGACGCAAATCGCAGATCAACTCAGATTGCGCATGCCCCGGCGAAACGTCATATCTTTCGCGTTGCCTCTGGTCGGATGGGTTGCATTCAACTACGTCATATCGCAGATCTTCATTGCTTCGGGTGTCGACGTGCATTCGCAAGTTCACGTCGTCGAAAAGTTCGCAGCTCTAGGCAGCAATCCGATCGTCGCATTGGCTGTCCTGTCAATCGTCGTACCCCTAGGCGAAGAGACACTGTTCCGCGGATTTATGGTTCCGATCCTTCGAAGAATCTCTCACGTCGTAGTCGCGATCGTTGTCTCCGCATCCCTGTTCACTCTCCTGCACATCGACCCAAGCTTCGTTAACCTCCACTCGAGTGTCTACGTCTTCGGCATGGGCATCTTGCTCGCTACCGCCTCCGCAACTACGAAGTCGATATGGCCGGCCGCGCTTGTCCACTCAGTCAACAACACGTTCGCCATCTACGAGATCGCCTCCGTTTAACAGATTCCGAAAAAGTAACATTGAGTGCTTGCGAGCAAGCAACGTGTCTAATCCCATACAGCAAGCATTCATCCGAGCCGCGGACGTCGGACGCACCGCAATCGTGCCTTTCGTCACTGTCGGTCATCCCCTGCGCGACAGTACACCTCCCGTCGTCGAAGCTCTCTCCACGGCCGGTGCCGACGTCATCGAACTCGGCATCCCGTTCAGCGATCCGCTCGCCGAAGGCCCGGTCATCCAGAAATCCAGCTTCCGAGCTCTTGAGAACGGCATCACTCCAGAATCCTGCTTCCAAAACGCAACCGAGGTCCGCAGACGCGGCGTCACGACTCCGTTGATCTTTATGGGCTACTACAACCCGATCTACCAGATCGGTCTCAACGAGTTCTGCTCGCGCACAAGAGACGCGGGTGTCGATGGCATCATAGCCGCCGATCTGCCAGCCACCGAAGCCGGTCCCCTGCTTGAAGCTTGCGCAAAGGCCGACATCTCCCTCATCCCCTTATTGGCCCTCACATCCACCGAAGAGACTATCGCCCACGCTTGCAAACAAGCCTCCGGCTTCGTCTACTGCATCTCCCTCCTCGGCGTAACCGGAGCACGCACCGCCGTCTCCCACCGCGTCGAAACGTTAGTCAACCAAGTCAAAACGCACACCGACCTGCCAGTCGCCGTCGGTTTCGGCATCTCCAACGCCGAACACGTCCGTGAAGTCGGAAAATACGCCGACGGAGCCGTGATCGGCAGCGCCCTCATCAACCTCATGCAGGACAACCCTCACGCACACGCGCCAGAGATGGCGGCATCTTTCCTGCGCTCGATCAAACCGTGAATACTCTACCAAGAACTTGTGACGGACGTTAAAATCACCGCGTAGCCACCAGAAACCAATTCGAACGCATAGGTAATCATGACTGCAGTACGCGGCGTCCGAGGCGCCACCACCGTTCCCGAAAACTCGCGCGACGACATCATGGACGCTACCGAAGAGCTCCTCAACCAAATGGTCGCCGCAAACGACATCACCTCCGAGGACATCGGCGCGGTCTACTTCACTCTCACCGTCGACCTCAACGCCGAATTTCCTGCCGTCGCAGCACGCGAACGACTCGGCTGGCGGCTCGTGCCGCTAATCAACTCTATCGAAATCGACCGACCCAGTTCGATGCGCAAGTGCATCCGGATCATGCTCTTCTTGAACACATCGAAATCGCAAGAAGACATCCGACACATATACTTGAGAGATGCCGTCGTGTTGAGAGCCGACATCACTGATGCACAGTAATCGAACAAAGCAGCGCGCTAACACAACCTCTGTATGTGCTGTAGTCGCGCGCCTCGACACCCTCAACTCCGACGCATCCTTCTCTGTTGCCGGCGAAAATTATCGCTGGGCCTATATCTGCCGGCGCCGCGCTTAGAAGCATTGGCACGCTGCCCGCGCGACGTCGAGACACCGCAAATTTGCGATCTGCGCGGAGCAATCAGATAACCCAAACTCAGTGCCGAAAAGTTCCGCGCGCCCCCAAATAACCCAAAACAAAAACCCCAAACAAAGACCAACACCTCACCAAAGACGGAGAACCAATGTCCTCACGAATCAAAAACCTCAACGTGGCTTCCATCAGCCCCCTCGACCCGCCTTCTGAATACCTCGCCGAGATCCCGATATCAAAAGTTGTCGAAGACCTCGTCTTTCGATCTCGCCAAGAGGTAGCCGACATCATCGCCGGTAAAGACGACCGGTTGCTCGTCATCACCGGACCATGCTCCATCCACGACGAAGCCGCGGGACGCGAATACGCCGAACGACTCGTCAAACTCGCCGACGAAGTCAGCGAAAACGTCATGGTCGTCATGCGCGTCTACTTCGAAAAACCCCGAACAACCGTCGGATGGAAGGGCCTGATTAACGACCCGAACCTCGATGGCTCCTGCAATATGGCAGAAGGCCTCCGACGCGCACGTCAGTTCCTCATGGATGTCGGTGAGATCGGTCTCCCGACCGCCACCGAGTTCCTCGACCCGTTCACGCCGCAATACATCTCCGACCTCGTCTCGTGGGGCGCCATCGGTGCCAGAACCGCCGAGAGCCAGACCCATCGCCAACTCGCAAGCGGCCTCTCCATGCCCATCGGATTCAAGAACGGAACCGGTGGAAGCATACAGCTCGCCGTCGACGGCATGATCGCCGCCAGCGCGAGCCATGCCTTCCTCGGCATCGACGACGCCGGCGCCGCAGCCGTCGTACAGACCTCCGGCAACGAGTCGTGCCACATCGTCCTGCGCGGCGGCTCCGACGGCCCCAATTACGACGCCAAGCACGTCGCAATCGCCCAGAAGGCGCTGATGGACAGCGGTATGGAACCGAACTTGGTGATCGACTGCTCCCATGCAAACTGCAACAAGGACCACGCGTTGCAACCAGTTGCCTACCGTGACGTGATCCGACAGCGGACCGCCGGCAACCGAGGCATCGTCGGGCTCATGCTCGAGAGTCACCTCAACGCGGGCAACCAGTCGCTTAACGGCGACCGCTCGACGCTGAAGTACGGCGTCTCGATCACCGACCCGTGCATCGATTGGCAGACCACCGAAGTGCTCCTGCGTGAAACCGCCGAGGTTATAGCCGAAACGGCAGTCGCAGTCGCCTGACCGAGCCGAAGAACCGCTCGATAACACGACGACATGGGGTTGCACCAACAGATCGCACCCATTCAAGAACCGGGTAGCGAATCCTGCGTAACCGTAGGCACGTTCGACGGCGTACACATGGGTCACCAATCGCTCTTGCAGCGGCTCGTATCCGTCGCGCGGAAACACGACTCCCGGAGCGTGGCGCTTAGCTTCAGGCAACCGCCACGCTCCATCATCGATCCCTCGCGCAAGACGCCCCACCTTTACAACGTCGAAAAACGCGTCGCGCTCATCCGAGAACTTGGCATCGACACCGTCGGACTGATCGATTTCGACGACGAAATCCGCGTCATGTCCGCCGATCAGTTCCTGACAACGCTTCAAAAGTCGCTCGGCATGAAGCACCTGGTAATCGGCGAACGTGCCCTGCTCGGACACGACCTCTTGAACGTCGAACAGATAGCCTTGATCGCCCGCCGCAACGGCTTCGAGCTTCACGTCGTGCCACCCATCCACCGAAAAGACCTCGTCGTCTCGAGCTCTCTGATCCGCTCCGCGCTTGCCCGCGGCGACGTCAAGAGCGCCGCCGAGATGCTCGGACGCCTCTACGAACGAGGCGGTAACGTAACCCACGGCGCTGCACGGGCGAGAGAGATGGGCGTCCCAACCGCAAACATGAAGTCGTCGCCCGATCTCGTCATGCCAGCAAACGGCATCTACGCCACGTGGGCAAAACTATCCGACGGCCGAGTGCTGCCGTCCGGAACATACATCGGCAACAACCCCACCTTCGACGGAGGTAAATTCTCGTTCGAAGTCCACATCAGCGACTTCGACGAGGATCTCTATGGTCAATACGTCAGCGTCGAATTCATCGAATCCATCCGCACCGACGACGCGTTCGACACCGTCGAAGAGCTGGAAGTCCAGATCCAAAAAGACGTGCAAGAAATCAACGCCATTTTCGATTCGCTAACAGAGCGCACATCGTAACCATCCTGAATTCCCATCCAGACAATGACAATCCCGAAATTCACCAACGTCATCGAAGATCTACAGTGGCGTGGAGCACTCTCTGACGCCACGCCGGGCGCAGCCGAACTGCTGACGAACGACAAGATCACCTGCTACAACGGCTTCGATCCCACCTCCGACTCCCTCCACATCGGCAACCTGCTGCCGTTGATGTGTCTCGCACGCTTGCAGCGCTACGGCCACTCGCCAATCGCCATCCTCGGCGGAGGCACTGGCATGATCGGCGACCCCAGCGGTCGCGCCGACGAGCGTAGCCTTCTGACTATCGAGGAGATCGACGCCAACGGCGAGAAGATCCGCGTCCAACTCGAGCAGTTCCTAGACTTCGAAACCAAGACCAACCCCGCCAGTCTGATCAACAACGCAGATTGGCTCCGATCCGTCAACATGATCGACTTCCTCCGCGACGTCGGCAAACACTTCCCCGTGAATACCATGATCCGTCGCGAATCGGTTCGATCACGCATGGAGCGTGGCGGCGGCATCTCCTACACCGAGTTTTCTTACGCCCTGCTGCAGGCTTACGACTTCCTGGTGCTCTACGAGCGCGAAGGTTGCACCTTCCAGTCCGGTGGCACCGACCAATGGGGCAACATCCTCGACGGCGTCGACCTCATTCGTCGCAAACACGGTGCCGACAAGAACGGTCAATCGCTCGCCCACGGCATCGTGTTTCCGTTGATCACAGACTCCAAAGGCGACAAACTCGGCAAATCCATCGGTGGAGCACCAGCCTTGGACCCAAACAAGTTCTCCCCGTACCGCCTGTACCAGTTCTTCTTCAACACCGACGATGCAGACGTGATCCGCTACATCAAACTCTTCACCTGGCTCGGCCCCGAAGAAATCGAACCGCTCGAAGAAGCCGTCCGTGAACGCCCGGGCAGACGCGAAGCCCAACAAACCCTCGCTGAACAAGTTACGCAGATCGTCCACGGCCAATCCGGCCTCGAACAAGCAAGACGCGTCACCCGCGCCTTCTTCCGCGGCGAATTCGACACGCTATCCGCCGGCGAACTCGCCGACGTCTTCTCCGGTTCCAGCTCCACCGAACTACCTAAGTCAGATATCGAATCCCGATCCATCTCGTTCGAGCAACTCGCGGTTACGACATCCCTTACCAAATCGTTGGGCGAGGCGCGCCGTACCGTCCAACAAGGCGGGATGTACCTCAACTCGGAACGCGTCCAAGACCCCGCGAGGACCATCACCCCCGGAGACCTTCTTCACGGAAACCTCATCGTCCTCCGGCGAGGCCGCCGTGACCACCGCCTTGTCCGCGTCCTCTGAGACCTCGCAATCTAAAATTGGAACCAACTCCCATCCGCATCAATTCAACAACCCGCGAAGAGAAATGACGCAAAACTCCGAACCAAATCTCCGCATTCCCGGACCCGTGCCGCTACCCAAAGAGGTGCTGCAGATCTCTGCCAAGCAGATGATCAACCATCGCGGGCCGGAATATGCCGACATGCTCGAGCGCATGAGCGCTAACCTCCGCACCGTCCTGATGACCAAGAACGACGTCTACTTCATCACGTCGTCCGGCACCGGCGCCATGGAGACCGCGGTATTCAACACCGTTTCCCCCGGAGACAAGGTGCTCGCTATCATCATCGGATTCTTCGGCATCCGATTCGCTGAGATCGCCGAGGCCGTCGGGGCTGATGTGACCAAACTCGAGTTTCCGCTCGGACAAGCCGCCGACGTCGACGTCCTCCGCGACGCCCTACGCGCCGAACCCGACTACAAAGCCGTAATCCTCACTCACAACGAATCCTCCAGCGCCGTATCCAACCCGCTCCAGGAGATCTGCAAAACCATCCACGACGAATCCGATGCTCTCATCCTTGTCGATGCTGTATCCTCCGCCGGTGGCATGCCCATCGCCGTTGACGCGTGGGGAATCGACGCTCTCGCAACCGCATCGCAGAAGTCGTGGGTCGCACCTCCCGGCATCGCCATGATCGCCTTCAATCAGAAGGCATGGCAAGCATACGAAACCTGTACCACACCTCGTTACTACTACGACATCCAGCAGTACGAGGACTTCCTCCAACTAGGCCAACCGCCGTTCACCCCGTGCGAGCCCGCCATGTTCGCCCTCGAGGTCGGACTTCAGTCGATGGTTGATGAAGGAATCGAAAACGTCTTCGGTCGGCATCACGAGATCGCCGAGCACACCCGCACCGGTGCCGAGAAGCTCGGACTCGAAATCCTCCCCGAACGAAGATTCGCTTCGGATACACTGACAGCAATCAAACTCCCTGAAGGCCTCGACGGCAAAGCCTTCGTATCGAAGGTCTTGAACGATCACAACGTCGTTCTCGGTGGCGGGCAAGGAGAACTCACCGGTAAGATCTTCCGTATAGGTCATATGGGATGGGTCGAAAAAACCCACATCGACGAAGCGCTGTCAGCCGCCGAAGCGACGCTCAAGGCAATGACCGCCTGATACAACCCATCGGGGAAAGAGCCCGATGAACATCACGAAACTGCCAATCCGCAACACCCTCTCAAGAAACATCGCCAGCGTTGCTATTGCCGCGCTGTTAACGATGTTTCTGGTGTTCGCTTGCGAGTCGGAACGGGACGCGCCGACGTCGGCCCCGACGTCCCCTCCTCCGAAAGTCGGCCCGGCTCCAACCGCTAGAACCGCGCCGGAGCCGACCAACACGCCTGCTCCAGCGGTAAAGGCGGTCGAGCCCGATCCAACTGCAACTCCGAAACCCGAACCGACGAACACACCGAAACCAGAGCCGACCTCGGCGCCTCAGGCCGCAACGTCAACGAATACGCCAGTACCGCCTGCCGATACTCCAGTCCCGCCAACCGATACACCAACGCCAGAACCGACCGACACGCTGGTGCCGCCGGCCGATACACCAACCGCGACGAGCGTCCCGCAACCATCCGAAAACCCCACAATCGTCCCATCGGCGGAAACGCCTGAACCCGATCCAACTGACACTCCAATCCCGCCTACGGACACGCCCGAACCAACGCCTACAAACACTCCGATCCCACCGACTCCGACGTTCACACCAGAACCCACACCGACATTCACCCCTGTCCCACCGACGCCCACATTTACCCCTGAACCAACTCCCACCTTCACTCCCGAACCAGAACCCGTCGCAGTCGGCCCACTGGCGCCAGAATTCTTTCTGCCGTCCATCACGACGGACGGTAACTACTCGCTCTCCCAATTCAAAGGCGACAAGAATGTCGTCCTCGTCTTCTACCGCGCGTTCTGGTGACCGTCCTGCACAAAGCAGCTAGGTGAGCTGCAACGACACTACGACGAAATCAAACAAGCTGGTGCTGAGGTACTCGCAATCAGTACCGACGATCTCACCGGCGCCGACGACATTGCCCAACGAGTCGGCATCAAATTCCCCGTCCTCTACACGTCCAAGAACAACGATGTACCCAAGGCCTACAACGTCTTCAACCTGTTCAACGACGGCCTAGCATCCGCATCCGTCTTCATTATTAACAAAAACGGTGAGATAGCATACGAAAACATCGGGTCGAACTACACCCACCAAGTCTCCGCGAACACCGTAATTGCGAACCTGCCATGATCACTTCACTCAGACTCCGTAACCTACTCATTTCCGCGCTACTTGCGACAGCGTTAGTTGCCTTCACCGCTTGCGGCAATGACACTGAAACCGTTGAAAACACCGGCGCGAACGGATCAACCGACGAGCCCGCGGCGCCAGTCGCCGAAGTGTCAAACCTCCCTCAAGCGCCCGAATTCACTCTCCCTGCTGTCAACCGAGATGGTACCGAGATTTCACTCTCCCAATTCCAAGGCGACAAACCTGTAGTCCTCGTCTTCTACAGGGCTTACTGGTGACCGTCCTGCACGAGGCAACTAGGTGAGTTGCAAAAACACTACGACAAGATCACAGACGCCGGAGCCGAGATCCTCGCTATCAGCACCGACAACCTCCGCGGAGCCGAATCGATAGTCTCCAAAGCCCGGCCGGAATTCCCCATCCTCTACTCCAGCAAAAACAACGATGTCCCCATCAATTACAGCGTCTTCGACCTCCACGGTGACGGGCTCGCGTCCGCTTCCGTTTTCGTCATCGACACCGACGGCAACATCGCGTGGGAGAGCATCGGCGATTCTCCAGCCCATCAAGTCTCCGGCGAAGAAGTTCTAGAAGCCTTAGCTGGCCTCTAAACCTGAATGCGTATTCCAGTCGATCGCATCCTCCAAGGTTTTTCGACGAGAAGGTTTCTGATTGCTTTCGCAACCGCGCTCATCGGTAGCGTGGTGGTTGCCTGCGGATCGACGTCGTCCGGAAGCGTTGACATTGCACCTGATTTCACGCTCCCCGTCGCCAACCGGATACCCAACATCACTCTGTCCGACTTCCGTGGCGACCAAAACGTCGTCCTCGTATTCTACCGAGGCTTCTTCTGAGGGATCTGCCTCGGGCAACTCGTCGAGTTGCAGAGCTACTACCCCCGCATCCAGCAACAGAACGCCGAGATACTGGCCGTCAGCATGGACGACTTTCAAGGCGCAGGCACCATGATCGCCAACTCGGGCGCAACATTCCCCGTCCTGTACACCACCAAGAACCATGAAATTCCCAGCGACTACGAGGTCTACGACCTCCACAACGACGGCGTTGCAGCACCTTCTGTCTTCATCATCGACAAAGACGGAAAAATCGTCTACGAATACATCGGCAAAGACATCGCCGACCGCCCCGACACCGCCATCCTGCTGGTCAAACTCCAAAAGCTCAACGACTAACGGGCCGCCTCAAAGACTGCCCTCCAACGACTGTATGACCGCTCCCGCAGGCGGCTTCGGGTAGAAATTCGTCGCCTTAGGCGGCAACCTATCTCCCCGCGTCACGATGTCCACGAACTCCGGCATCGGGATCGACCGCATGATGATCCCAAACTGAGCATCGCCCGTATCGACCCGCTCAACCACGTTCTTCACTTCATACTCAAAATCGACGGTCGCGTCGATCCGATCGCCGTTAAACGCGTAGTCAAGAATCCCACGATGCAACCGACGGTAATCAGACCGTTCCGCGGCATCTGACACAAGCGGCAGACTCGATCCCGCGTTCCGCATCCGAGCAATCTTGAAACCGCCCGGCAGCCCGTACACACCGAATACAAAATCGTCGTCCTTACGCTCGCCGACCGTCTTCAGCAAATCTCCATACCGCCAACCCATCTGCACTCGATCGGTTAGCGAGACAGACTCAACCTCGCAAACCGTTTCGATACGATCCACCAGCCGCGCCAACTCCGCGGGGGTCGCGCTGTGTATCACGCGGTGATACCCACGCGTAATCAACCCCGGCTCATCGATCGATACGATGTGCATCATCCGGTAGTTCACTGCCTCCTCCGACTCGATCTCGCGCTCCGCCCTGATCGCGCTCCGATACCGCATCGCAGCCTCGTATCGGTGATGCCCATCCGCAATGAAAATCGCCGAATCACGCATTAAACCGCGCAAAACTTCCAACGTCCCCGGATCCTTCAACTGCCACAACCGCAACGAGTAACCGCCCGCCATCGTCGCCACCTCCAACGGCGGCCCGCCCGTAACCGCACGTATTATCCCGCCTACCGAATGCCGGATGTCGTCCTGGAACACCACCAGCAACGGACTCAACGCCGACCGCGTCGCCCGCATCATCTTCACCCGGTCCTCTACCCACGGCCCCCGAGTCTGTTCATGCGGAAAAACGATCCCTCTGTCATACTCCTCCAGCCGCACAGCAGCGATACACCCACGCCGCGTCTGCGTCACGCCACCATACTCGAACGACTCCTCAGTGACGTATATCGAAGGCTCCTCATCCCGCATCAGTATCCCTTCAGCCTCCCATCGCCGCTGAGTATCCGCAACATATCCGTAACGATCCGCACCCTCCCGCGGCGCCAACTCCAACCGCACGATGTTGTGCTCTGACCGCTCCAGCAACTCCCTCTCAACCGCTGACGTAATCATGTCGAACGGCGGCGAAAGATAGTCTCCCAAGTCCCGCCCATGCGACGCGGCGCTGAACCGGATTCCCCGAAATGCACGAACCTCAGCCATCAGTTACCCGGTCTTTTGCCTTCGATCTCCAAACTGTTCAAGCGCGCCAACCCGCACCACATCGCAAGTATAAACAGACCGTATTTGACGCAACTGCGACGCTCCGACGCCACGATGACGCGGGCACTGTCCGATGAGCCTATTCCGATGCAACCGACGCCGTACTAGCCTTGTGTTGTCGGATTGATCGATCCGTACTGGACTCGCGGTGAGACGGGCGTTCGATCAGCAGTCGCTTAACTTCGATGCCGAAAGCCTTGAGACAATCTGCATGCGTCACCCATACGAACCGTTCGATTTCATCCACATAAAGATCATTCCTCCACAATGCGCGCGTATCTTTGCACATCCGTTCACCGTCCAGCTGCAAATGCACCCTCGATCCTTTGGTGCATCCGCTTAGCCTACAGGTGATGTCAGATGGATATTCAGCTAGCTCTGCATCAGGGTTCTGCGAGTATCCACAACCGCCGACTCTGCGGTGAGTTTTTTCCAGTCTGTTGGCGTAGTCTCCGGGGCGTGCGAATCCTGCACGATACAAGCTCATCCTTGACTTTTTGGCTGCCTCAGTCTTCGCGGCACACGCAACCACAAAGCTCAACCCATCTGGTTTGATCAACACCACGGTAGATTCTCCGCACGTACACGCTTCGATGCAGTCGTCGTCGCGTAGTTGTGAGTTGCTTATCGGTTCGTCGCATTTGAGTATCATCGTCTGTAGTGCCTAAATCATCGGTCGCGTCAACGGTCATCTGGATTCTAAGTCCTTTCACCAAAGGCATTTCACATCATGACTTGTGCGTTTTTGATCGGCTTGCCGATTGATCCAAGTGGTTGCCCTACGTCCCGCGTTGGACCTAGAACCACATCTAGTTTGCCATCAGCCGACATTCAATCCTCCTCGTTGCTAAAATCTCGGCATTAACCCCTAAACCGAATCCCTCACGAAAATTGCACCCTCAATCGATTTTTCTCAATCAAGCCGCGTCGCGCGCAGCCGAACTGCGTGCAACACTCAACCGTGCCAATCATGAGTATTACGTGCTCAGCCAACCCTCTCTCACTGACTCTGAATACGACGCCCTACTTCGAGAGCTCCAACAGATCGAAGAAAATCATCCCAACCTCAAAACCCTAGATTCCCCAACCCTACGCGTCGGCGCACCCCCTTCGCAACAATTCGAACCGGTTCAACATCCAGTGCCGATGCTCAGTTTGGGCAACACAACCAGCGAGGAATCCTTCATCGCATGGTACCAACGTGCACTCAGGTACCTCGAAATCGACTCCGCAGACCTAACCCTCGAACTCAAAATCGACGGTCTCGCGGTCGCGATCACTTACGTCGACGGTGTACTGACCCGAGCCGCGACCCGCGGCGACGGCACCCAAGGCGAAAATATCACCAACAACGTTCGCACGATCAGATCCGTTCCCCTCAAGCTCAAAGGCGACGATGTCCCTGGCACCGTCGAACTTCGAGGTGAAGTCTACTACCCGATCTCCGCGTTTGACCGCCTCAACGAAGAGCGCGAAGATGCCGGCCTACCGCGATATGTAAATCCTCGGAACTCCGCATCTGGCTCCCTCCGACAACTCGACTCTTCCGAAACGGCCAAACGACCGCTCGATATTTTCTTCTACTCGATCGGCTACGCGCGAAACGGTGAACTACCCAGTTCACAATTCGACTGCCTCCAAGCCATGAAGCGATGGGGATGCAAAATTAACGACCGGACAAGACGCGTTGAAACGCCTCGAAAGGCTCTTGATTACGTCGACAAAGTCGCTAACGCCCGCGCCGGACTTGAATACGCTATCGACGGCGTAGTCATCAAAATCGACGACACGAATCTTCAAGATCGGCTCGGTTTCGTGGGGCGCGATCCCCGGTGGGCAACCGCTTATAAATTCCCGGCTGAACAAGCTACCACCCAACTCCGTAAAATTCTCACCCAAGTCGGTCGCACTGGTGCCATTAACCCCTATGCGGTTTTGGAGCCAGTATTCGTCGGTGGCGTTACCGTTTCAAGCGCCACGCTCCATAGCGAAGAAGATATCGTTCGCAAGGACATTCGACGCCGCGACCGCGTCATCGTTGAGCGCGCTGGGGATGTCATACCCCAAGTTATCGGGCCGGCACCTCGCAACCAACGAAAACCAGATTCAAAGCCTTACGTTATAGATCGTGAATGTCCAGTTTGCGACGAACCTGTTGCGAGTCCAGAAGAAACCTCTGACATCAGATGCATCAACTCGGCTTGTCCTGCACAGTTCGAAAGGCTTCTCGAGCACTTCGCTTCACGTGGAGCGATGGATATCGAAGGTCTTGGTGAAAAACTAGCAAAAGAGCTCGCAGGGCATGACCGCGTTGCGAACATTGCCGAGATCTATGACTTAAAAAATCATACGGACGTTCTGCAATCATTGGAATTGATGGGCAAGAAACGCGTCCAAAACCTCCTCAACGCCATCGAACGCTCCAAAACCAAACCCCTTTCCCGTCTCATCTTCGGCCTCGGCATAGTCGGTGTGGGTTCCGAAATTGCAGAATCGCTCGCCCGCAAATTCCATAACATCGACAATCTTCTCCGAGCAGATGTAGAAAAACTCAAGGATGTCGAACGTGTCGGAGACACCCTCGCGAAATCCATTCGCGAATGGACGCGAAACGGGTCTAACATCGCACTCGTCCATCGTCTGAAAGACTTGGGAGTCGAACCCGTAGACGACACCCCCGAACCCGCCGCCGACCACCCCGTCAAAGGCCTCACCTTCGTCATCACCGGCAAACTCGACAACTTCTCCCGAACCGAAGCCGCCAACGCCGTCAAAGCCCTCGGTGCCAAATCCTCCGGCAGTGTCTCTAAAAAGACCGACTACCTAGTAGCCGGCACCGACGCCGGATCCAAACTCGAAACAGCTGTCCGACTCAACGTCCCCGTCCTGAACGAATACCAATTCAAAGACATACTGAACGGCAAGCTACCGGACCCTGCCGAGACAACCGCAGAAGCACCGGCGCAGCTCCTATGACTCGCAAGCCCAGCCCCTTCGAACGCTTCACGCGCCTCTTCGCCGATCCGAAATCCCGCGCACGCCAAATCGACAATAAGCCGACGCAGAAACTCACCAACCCCTGGATCGTCTTCGCCATCGGCAACCCCGGACCTGAGTACGCCGAAACCCGCCACAACGTCGGATGGTGGGCCGCAGACAACCTCCGAGAACGCCACAACGCCCGCCTCATGGACGAAGGCCCGTCACGCATCGCCCACGTCAAGATCGAAAACCAACCCGCAATCATCGCTTACCCCAAAACCTACGTGAACCGCTCCGGCACCGCCGCACGAGTGCTCGTCCGACAATACGAAATCGACATTAACCGCCTGATCGTCATCACCGACGACATCAACATCAAGCCCGGCCGCATCCGGGTCCGACGCGGCGGCGGCGACGGCGGACACAACGGCCTCAAATCCATCATCGACACACTTCACGACACCGCATTCCCCCGCATCCGCATCGGCGTAGGCAAACCCACCAACGGCGACACCCAAATCGACCACGTCCTAGGACAACCCTCCGACGAAGACCTGACCGCCATCAGAACCGCCATCAACCGCGCCACCCAAGCCGCCCAAGCCATCATCACCCAAGGCGTAGAAGAAGCCATGAACGAGTTCAATTCGGGTTAGCCGCTGCGACAGAGGTATTGAAAGCCCATGGGAAGAAGCGAAGCCGATCTGGGCTTCAGGGTGGAGCATGCGATAATGTAGTTCAACTCATACCTCAGTGGTATAAGCATGGAAGTTGAACATGGCTACCAAGACGAAGAAAATCCGTTCCGAAGAATCCCCATCTCAGCGGTTCGAACGAATTGCCGAGAAAGTCATGGCTCGACAACGCCGCGCTGACGAACGTCGCGCGGTACGTCAGCGTGAATCGGCTGCCAACGCTACTCGATAGTTTCTCGCACTAGAGCGCGGAAATCCGACAGATCGGTGAAATAATTCGGGTAAGCACGCTTCAGTTCATTGACCGATCTGGCAGAAACCATAACAACGCGCGTATACGGGTTTTTTCGGCTTTCGAGCTCCCTTTTTGCATACCATGCGGTGGCATAGTCTTGGTCAGTAGATTTGAAAGGCCGACTCCTGATCCTCTGCTTTTCCACATCCAATTCCAACACTATCCACGGATTTTTGTAATCTCTGTAAAATCTCAGTTCGTGAGTGATCGCTTGGAACACAATGAGGCGCCGTGACGCCTCGAGCGCAGCTTCCTGCCCTTTTAACTCGTTCACCAAATCTGTCATGTTCGTCGGTGTGTCTGGTACGGCCGGCGAGTTTTCCCGTTCCGCTATCACGTTACTCATCAATGCAAAGAAACGTAGCCACGCCTCGTCACCAGCGCTCGATTTGAGGTCATTATTGGTGAAAGTACCCACGATCTCAACCGCCGTGGCCCACTGATGTTGTAGGAGAGAGCGGATTTGGATTTCGATCTTTAACCCTTGCCAATGATCGGTCCTTTCGCTGTTATAGGAGTAAACGAGGTGTAATCCACGATATCCGGATGAACGTGGGTATGTAATGAAATCCTTATACCCGATCAATCTGTGCCGGATCCTGCTGTCCAGTAAGTTTGTAGCGTGAACAAACGCATCGCTGTTCGTCGGAACGATTGCCCGACAACCACCAATGTCCTGCATCCGCGACAACTTCAACCAAGGCAGTCTTTCGAGCTTCGAGATTATCGTTGGCATCCGCTTCAAGCGTTGAGCGACGATGCCGGTACGGCCGACGCGTCGTCCTAGGTTTCCACGAAACGTCCTTAATGGACCCGCATGGGTGCCACAATGGACCCGCATGGGTGCCACGCCATTGGCTCACCATCTCGAAAGCTGCAACCCATTCACTGTCGTCTTCCCCCTCACCCGGCACTTTCGCCAACACCCGCCCCGCAGCATCAATCTCCTTCGCATTGAACTCGTTCACAAAATAACTCATAACATCCCCCAAATCGACGACACCAACCGCTACCCAACCCCAACCCTCTCCACCCCCATCCGCTCCCAAAGCACCTCCGGCAACACAACGCTCCCATCCGCCTGCAACCCGTTCTCCAAAACCGCGATGAACGTCCGCGGCATCCCCAACGCCGACCCGTTCAATGTATGCGGGAAACGAGTACCACCTCCACGCTTCGGTCGATAACGCGTATTGTTCCGTCGCGTCTGGAAATCCGTACACGTAGACAGCGAACTAATCTCGAGCCACTCCTGAGCCCCCGGTGACCACACTTCGATGTCAAATGTCTTCGCCGATTGAAAAGCGATATCACCAGCACACAACTTCAACAACCGAGTCGTAAACCCCAGCCGACGACAAAGCTCCAGCGCTATCTCGATCATCTCCTCCAACGCCTCTTCCGAATCGTCCGGTTCCACAAACCGGAACATCTCCACCTTCTCGAACTGCTTCACCCGCTTCATACCGCGGACGTCACGACCTGCCGCCGCATGCTCTTTCCTGAAACAAGGAGTGTGCGCGCAGTACTTCAAAGGCAACTCACCGTCGATGATGCTGCCCTGATGGATCGCGTTCAGCGATACCTCCGACGTCGGTATCATCCACAAATCGGCATCATCGTCCCGGTATAGATCATCCGCAAACTTCGGCAAGTTCCCAGACCCAACGAGCGCCTCCTCGCGCACCAGAAACGGCGGGTTCGTCTCCTCATACCCAAACTCATCGACCAACGTATCCAGCAACCACCCGACGATCGCACGATGCAGTCGCGCTCCCTGACCTCGCAACATGTAAAATCGGCTGCCCGAAATGTTCGCCGCACTCTCCATGTCGATGATGCCCAAACTCTCACCGATATCCCAGTGCGGCGTGTCCCACTCCCGCGCGGGTGGCGGTTCTGATTCGCGGACAACCACGTTTAGGCTCTCGTCGAGCCCTTCCGGCACGTCGCCAAGCGGGACGTTTGGCAAGCCCAGCATCAAATCCCTCAACTCAGTCGCTACGGAGCGAGCTTCTTCCTCAAGCGCGGAAATACGGTCGCCCGTCGCCCGCATCTGCTGAATCTCATCGTCCGTCGGACGACGCTTTTCTGCGCCTATCGTCCGAGAAACTTCGTTCCGAAAATGACGAGCCGAATCCGTCTGCTGAATCAGCGACCGTCGGCGCACATCCAACGCGATGACCTCGTCGATCGGCGCATCATCTTCGCCACGCTTCGCGAGACCGGCTCGCACCGCATCCGTGTGGTTGACTATCCGGTGTAGATCCAACATCGCTTCAGGTCCTCAAGATCTCAATTGCGGGAACAACGTTACTTCTCGAATCGAACTCTCTCCGGTCACAAGCATCGCCAATCGATCGATCCCGATCCCCAATCCTCCCGTCGGCGGCATCCCATGCTCAACCGCCAGCAAAAACGACTCGTCCAACCGATCCGCCTCAACATCATCAAACTCTTCCCGCTGCCGCTCCTGCTGCTCGAACCGCTCGCGCTGATCCACCGGGTCGTTGAGCTCCGAAAAAGCATTCGCCAACTCACGCCCCAACACGAACGCCTCGAAGCGCTCCACGACATCGTCGTAGCCCGGCTTCTTCTTCGCCAACGGCGACATCGCCAACGGGTAATCGACCAGGAACGTAGGTGCGACCAACCTCGGCTCCACCGATGCCGAAATCACCTTGTCCAACAACTGCTGCCACGTCGAATTCGGCTCCACATGCATCCCTCGCTCATCCATCGCCGCGGCCAACGCCTCCCGTGATGGACACTCCCGAAAATCAATGCCCGACGCGTCGATGATCGCCTGTCGAAAATCCAACCGCGGCCAAGGCGGCGCCAGATCTACCGTCTCGCCTTCCGCACCATCCGGCACCGGCACCACAGTAGACCCATTCACATCCATCGCAACAAACGCCACCAAATCCTCCGTCATCCGCATCACGTCGTTGTAGTCCGCATACGCCTCGTAACTCTCCATCGTCGTGAACTCAGGATTGTGATGGGCGTCGATCCCCTCGTTGCGGAATATCTTGCCGATCTCGAAAACCTTGTCCATTCCGCCCACGATCAACTGCTTCAGATACAGTTCCGTGGCGATTCTCAGAAACAACCCACGTCCGAGCGCGTTGTGATACGTCTCAAACGGCTCCGCAAATCCGCCTGCTGCAACCGGCACGAGTATCGGCGTCTCAACCTCCATAAACCCACGCGCCTCCATAAACCGGCGCACCGCCGAAGCGACCTGCGACCGCGACCGCGCGTTCTGCATCACCCGTTCATTCGCCAGCAAATCCAGGTATCGCTGCCGCACCCGCGTCTCCGCGTCTTGCAGCCCATGCCACTTCTCAGGCAGCGGACGCATCGATTTTGAAATTATCCCGAATGTTTGAGCCTCAACTGAGATCTGTCCCCGGCGAGTGCGCATAACCGGGCCCGACACCGACACGAAATCGCCGATGTCCAACATCGTAAGCAACTCGAATTTGTCAGCCAACACATCCGCCCGCGCCTGCACCTGAACCTGACCACTCCCGTCTCGCACGTCCAAAAACGACATCTTGCCCATCCCGCGCCGAGCCATCACCCGTCCCGTCACCTTCACCGAATCCGTCCGTACCCCGTCATGGCCATCGTCGCCGCCATTCGACGCCTCGCACTCCATGAAAAGCTCAATCGCGTCTGCGATCTGATGGGTCCGATCAACCCTCGCCGGAAACGGATCGATGCCCTTTTGCCGTAACTGATCGACCTTGCGCAAACGGTCAAGTTCCAGACGTGAGTACCTGGAAGCACCGTCTGCCTCCGACGATATGTCCGGTTTATCTGTCACCTTGCTCAATTTCAACCTTCCATACGCAGTACCGTGCGCACACCAACTGAATCAATCTTACAGACCACTACCATCGCCTTACCCGTCCTCAGAAAACGCCACAAATCGCATCGTGCATCGTTGAAACATGCATCACCCGATTCCGCATAATCGTAGTCAACACTCTCACGAATCTTGTGGTTGTGCAACCGCGACATCGCGGCAAGATGCAAATCTGAGTGAAACACGACGAAAGGAACAGACGTAGAGCCAGACACGAGCTACGACCGACTTCTTCGAGGACGCGCTCCGCGATCATCTCGATGCTCGGACCGGGTGGCGCGGACGGCATAACGGCGCTCGACCTGTACGCCGGAACCGGAGCCGTCGGGTTCGACCTCCTCGAACATGGAGCAGCCCACGTCGACTTCGTTGAGATCGACCGAACAAGAGCCGCAAAAATACGACAAGAAATCGTCGCCAGGAACGTGGCCGACAAGGCTACAACCCACCAATCCGATGCCATCAGAGCCCTGTCCCGGCTAGCAGGCAACACCTACAACATCGTCTTCGCAGACCCGCCATACGACATCGACCCTTGGGAAGAAATATTCACCGAACTACGCAAACACAGCCTCCTCGAACCCGACGCTTGGATCATCGCAGAGCACGCCACTAGAAACCAGCTGCCAGACACTATTTCCGGATTTACCGCCATAAACCGAAAACGATACGGCGACACCAGCATCACGATCTACTCGTTCCCACAAACCTCCGACGACCAATAAAGAAACCCCTGAAGATCCCGAAACACATCGATGAGCGACATCGTAGCTTTGTACCCAGGCACTTTCGACCCGGTGACCAACGGACACACCGACGTGGTCCGAAGGGCCGCCGCGTTGTTTGATTCCCTCATCGTCGCCGTCTACGACGGAAACCTCAAACTCGTAACCTTCGACATCCAAGAACGTGTAAATATGATCAAAGTAGCCATCGAAGGCGCAACAAACGTCGAAGTCATCCCATTCAGCGGTCTCACCGTCGATTTCGCTCGCCACACCGGCGCGAAAGCAATCGTCAGAGGACTTAGAATCACTAGTGACTTCGAATACGAAGGTGCCATGGCTATGATGAACCGGCATCTCGACGATGACATCGAGACCGTCTGCCTGTTTTCATCCATCGAGAACCAATACGTAAGCTCATCCCGCGTCAAGGAGATCGCCTCACTCGGCGGAAACATCTCCGGTCTAGTACCTCCCAATGTCGTGGCGCCCACAACTTCAAGGTTGACACCACAACCCGATTAACAAACCCAGCAAATCCAGCAAACCCAGCAAACCCAGCGATCAAACATCGAGCACATGCAACCAAAACCAGTGCAAACGGTCCCCAAAGACCGACGCACAAGGAGAACAAAATGACACTAGAAACCCGCGTAAGCTACAACTCGGACAGCAGCGAATTCGTTTCGGTGCAACCGATGATCTACGAGTTGATCTCACGCATCGCAAACTCCGTCGAGGAAAACCGCGTGCGCGCCACCGGTCGCAGCCTTGTCAGGTCCGACGAAACCCTCGGGCTGATCGACGAACTAAAGCGCGAACTTCCCAAAGTCACCTCGCTATCCGATCAGATCGTCACCAAGCGCGACCAGATGCTCAGCGAAGCCGAAGACTTCATGCAGTCCGCACGCAACAACTCGATGCGCGAATCCGAAGAGCTCCGGCAGCGCGCCGAGGAAGAACGCGACATCATCATCGCTCAAGCACGCAAAAAGGCCATGCAGACCATCGACCAGACTTCCGTCGTCAACGCCTCCAAGGAAGAAGCAAAGCGCATCATCACGGAAGCCGATGAAGAATCCGAGAAGCTACTCATCCGGGCAAAACGCGAAGCAAACACCATCGTCGAAAACGCCGATGAACGATCTCACCGACAGACCAACGAGACCGACGAATACTCTCGACGCATGCTCATGAAGCTCGAAGAGCGACTCTCTCTCACCCTCATGCAGGTCCGACAAGGAATCGACATGGTCAACGAGAGCATGGAAGAGCGAAAGAAAGAACACGCCCACAACATCGCCATGCAAGCCGCCAAGTTCACCACAACCAACTACAGGCGCTAGAGGTCAAACCTCCAACGCTCCCCTGCCAAGGGGAGATTAACTACCGGCACGACACCCGGCATCACCCCTCTTCCGGTTCTCCCGGAAGAGGGGATTTTCGATTAAATCCGCCTTGCAGTGGCTGTAGAGCACGAAGCCCTAAGCACCGATACCTAGGCGATACCTAGCCGTCTGAGCCCGATTCCCGCGCCCACACGCCTTGGCCGACGATCACGATCCATGACACGCCAACTGCCGCGAAATACACCATGTGCCAAACCAACGGTGTCGGACGGGCTGCCGTGACAACGTTCTGGAACGTAAACACCGTGAAGATGATCGCGCTTATGAACAACCCGAGCAGGATCCAAGGCCGCCGCGCTGCCGAACCGCTGCCCATGATGAACTGGATCAGTCCCCACAGGAAGATCAAACCGACGATCAACTCGAACACACCCGTGAAGTAATAGGCGAAATCGCCCAGTCCGGTGCCCCAACCCATCTTGTCCAACGCTCCCGTGAACGGGTTGCCCTTCTCGGCGAACTTCACGCCGATGTGGACCCCAGGTATCAGCTTCGCCAGCCCGTTGGCTAACCAGAACAGCATCCAAAAGATAACCGTCGCTAATTCCAGCGATCCAAGCCGGACCATGTAGCTCCTCAATACATCCATCATTGTGCCTCCTCAAGCGATATTGGGAATTGGTCGTCCGCGGATTTTACCACCATGCTGCTTATTCGATGGAACATCCCATCGACGGAATTTCATAAATTGATCTTTTCTTGATAAATCACTAATAACGATTTTTCATCTTGACTATACGACCGTCTAGCTAGCACAGGTCCGAACCGAATTACAAGCCAAAATGTCACCTTCGAACCTCGCTGACACTAACCCGCCTCCCACACCGTCGTGCGCCAACTTCGGCCCAGCTCCCTGCAGCCGACGATACGACGCATTGGGAATTGATTGGGAAAACCCCCATTCACGCCGTCCAACAGACCCTCCGCACAATCGACCGATCCTCAGTCTCCATCCAACGACACATCCATCTCTCAAATCCTGATTCAACCGTCGCTTAGCCACCAGACCGAAATTTAAAGGAACTATACCGATGACTACACAACAGATACAAGAGCAAACTGCTATCGTAGCTATCGTCGAAGACAGAGCTGTTTATTTGGCAGCATTCGAATTTGGCGATGTCAAGTCTTGGAGAATCATCTCTAAGGTTGAGCCAACCACAAGTTGAGAACTTGAACAAGCCCTTCTGTGTCTTTTCGATTCAAACCCACAAACACCTGTTTCATCGAGCCATCATCATTGCGTTGCCATAAAGCTAGCAAAATTCTGAATTCGGTTTCAGGGTCTTCCGGTACTCGATAGACGATAGGTGCTCTCACGACCTCTGGGTTTTGAGACCGTGGGTCGAAATTCACCATTAGTTCTCTCAACCATTCGGGAGGGGGCGGGGCGTTTGGTGCAGGCTCTAATATCGTGTGCTCTCTTTCAGTCGTGCAAGTCAGAGCTTGCACAATTTCCATAGAGAAAGGCGCAGCTCGCACTGATGATCCACTGAGATCGTCAGGTAGGCCAATAACCTGAACTGCGCCTTAATGACTTCGATTTTAATCGCTAACTCGTTTCAAATATTCACCTCTTCCACGACCCTGTCTGGAAGTCTCGCCGCAAAGGGTATGCAGGACCTCAGCGCGAGAGAAAGATGATGAAGGACTCGCGTCGCGGTTGGGCTAAGTTCTTTCGGATCATGTAGGGCGAACCGCCACGCTCGACACCACAGGCGAGACGGAGAATCAACCATGACCAAAAACTATGACGAAAATCTGATGAACGAGTTGGTTGCCAGTTACTGGCAAGGTCAAATCAATCTCGTGAAACCAGATGTGGTCAAAGCCCTGTGGTTGTTGGAAAACCATCCCGACGGGGTTCAAAGCCTAGTCGAAGCAGAGCAACTTCTGTCATCTGCGGTCGAGAAACTGGAATCTGCATTCGACTAGGATGTGTGGGAATTTGTCAAGCCGACGTGCAGCGGAAAGCGCGGATCGCACCTATTCGCTTGATGCTCGCAGGAAATGGCGGGACGCTTTAGCAGGAAAGGCCGGGACGCTTTAGGCGGATAAGCGCGGTTATGTGTGTCATAATGTAGCAAATGAGTAAATGCCTCGTAAAGATGGCGAAAACCGGCGTTGCAGTCGTGGTTTATGGGGTTATCGCGATGTTCGCCGCCTGCACGACCCAACCGACTACGGTTCCATCCACACCCATCCACACCAACACCTCGATTCCTATCGAGGCGACGCCAGAATCTACACAAACACCGTCACGGAACGCGGTTTTATGGAACGGACTCGTTGTTGCCGACGAAGATCGGTGCTCGCCGTACGACTCGGACGATTACTCCTACTCAGGAACGGCGGAAGGCAATATTGTCGCGGGTATGGGAGGGGTAAGTCTACAGTCCGTACACTGGCAGGTATTTCTCCAGCATGGGCGAGACTGACATTGAACACATCGTGGCAAGGTCGGAGGCCCATGACAGTGGACTGTGCGCAAGCGACCACGCTACGCGAAAGCGGTTTGCGTCTGACCTTCTAAATCTCACTCTCGCGAGTCCCAGTCTCAACCGTCACCAGAAGGTCGCCAAAGATGCATCGGAGTGGACGCCGGATTTGAACCAGTGCTGGTTCGCCGACAGAGTAGTTCAGGTTCGTCAAAAGTACCATCTGACTGTGGATCGGCGAAAGGCTAACGCCTTGGAAACCATACTTTCAGGTTGCTCATCGTTTGAGATGATTATCGCTACCGTTGACGTTCAGGAACCGCCTACGCCCAGCCTTTCCCCCAACATTGATGCCTTGGCAGAGTGGGACGACAACGGAAACGGGCGGATTACTTGCGCGGAAGCACGAGAACACGGAATTACGCCAGTTCGCCGAGGACATCCGGCGTACGAATACATGACCGACCGTGACGACGACGGTGTTGTTTGCGAGTAAAGAAGCAGAAAAGAACCCTGCACAATAACGGAAGACGAAACGATGCGGATACTCCGATCCGCGCATCAGAACGCTGGTCATGGAAAGATCACAACTCTTGAATGTCCGCAAACTCTAGATTGATGCTCGACTACACAGGCGTGACCGGCGACCCGTGCAAGATCACCGGCGTGTATCGCACGCGTTGCGACCACTTCGTCGAGATCGATCTGCGCGAAGGCGAGACATTGCCGTCATGTCCGGTCTGTAAGAACTCAATCAGGCGGGACTGGGTAAGACGAGATTGAAATCAACGGCTTGGTTACTTTCGTCACTAATTCCCAAATTTAAACCTCAGTGCCTGATTTCTTAATTCCCGCTATGCAGATTCAACTTATTTGAACCTCTAGCTCAACAATTAAAATTTGGATCCTATTTTTTTTATCTTGGCCGCGAAGATTCAACTTTTTTGAATCCCTAGCCGAACAATTAAACTTTACAGCCCTATTTCTTAATTTTTGCCAAACAGATTCAACTTTTTTTGAATCTCAAGCCGTCGCGACTAAACAATAGCCTCTGCTCCCTCTTCGAGTATCTCCAAGTACCTCGAATACCGAAACAACCGACCCGCCGACATGCCGGTGACCTCGCACACGATTCCCAGTTCTCCCAACAACTTCAACGCCGAGGAAGCAGCAGGGAACGAAAGCCCAATCGCAGCGGCGGCCTCCGTTATCGACGTCTCCGGACGCTTCATCAACTCGTCGAAAACCTTCAACCCCGAACCCGAACGCCGACCCGAACGCCCGATCCGAGCACGATCCTCGTCGAACATCCGACCCAACCGTTCCGTCGTCTGATACGCGTTATCCGCCGTCTCGGTAACCCCCTCCAGGAAAAACGTCAGCCACGCCTCCCAGTCTCCGGTCCTATGACCAGACTCGTCGAGCAACTCGTAATAGCGCTGCCGGTTCGCCTTCAGATACAGGCTCAGATACAACACCGGCTCCTGCAAAACTCCCGCGTTAATCAGCAGAAACGTGATCAGCAACCGGCCAACACGGCCGTTGCCATCCAAAAACGGGTGGATCGTCTCAAACTGCACATGCGCCAACGCCGCACGAACCAACGGCGGGATCCCATCATCCACCGCGTGCAAAAAACGCTCCAAATCCCCCATGCAACCTTCAACATGCGTATGCGGCGACGGCACGAACACCGCGTTACCGGGACGCGTGCCTTCGATCCAGACCTGCGACCGCCTGAACTCACCCGGAGCCTTATCCGCGCCCACACCCTTAGACATCAACACCTCGTGGATCTCACGTATCAAGCGATTGCTCACCGGAAATCCACCTCGCAACCGGTCGAGCCCATGCGTCATCGCCTCCACGTAATTCGAAACTTCCACCACATCCGACCCGTCCCCGACCTTACCGTCGTGCGCATACCGGTACAAATCCAACAACGATGAACGCGTACCCTCGATCTGCGACGACAGCACCGCCTCCTTCTTCACATACGCATCGATGAACAGCCCGCGATTCGGCAACACCCGCATGCTACCGTCGAGCCTACCCACCGACGACGATGCCTCCGACAGCAACGTCGCCAACTCACCGTCCCACATCAACGAGGGAACAGGTGGTAACCGCCTTGGAACATACGCCTCTACACGTTCACCGCCAGCAGTCATCGTGACGTAGGAACCTGTAGTTTCGCGCTTCATCAAATAAGGGGATCGGTTTAGACAATCTCAATTAATACTTATACGTCTAAATATTAATCCGTCGCCCGAAAGTCTGCCACGCCGAACCGATCCCAATTCGATTCTTAAAGTTCGAACCCGCCCGTCTGATGCACGCGGCACCCGGCCTCAGCCGCGTCGCCAACCCCGAACCGTCACGCTCCGAACCGATCCCTCCCACGCCATCCCGTCCGACCGCGACCGCATCGGAACGTCCGACATGATCTCAACATCCGCGAACCCCGACCGCTCCATACGTCCCAGATACCTGCTCAGCAAGTCCGCGCCGCCTACACACGAAACCCACTCCTCAGCAGAAGACCGCACATCGTCCGGCAACTCCTCAGTTACCACCATGTCCGAAACCACGAAACGACCGCCCGGCTTCAGCACCCGATAAATCTCGTCGAACACCCGGTCCTTGTCCGGCGACAACGCAATCACGCAGTTCGAGATCACCAGATCGACACTCACATCCTGCTGGGGTACCGCCTCGATCTTACCCAACTTGAACACCACGTTGTGTGCACCCAGCTGCGCCGCGTTCTGCCGAGCCAAGTCGACCATCGCGTGCGTCATATCGATCCCGATCACCTGCCCCGCCTCGCCGACCTCCTGAGCCGCCAGAAAACAGTCGATCCCGCCGCCGCTGCCAAGATCCAACACCGTCTCACCCAACTTAGCCTCCGACAACCCGAGCGGATTGCCACAACCGGCCGATGCCGCCATCGCCTCAGGCGTCAAACTATCCAATTCTTCCGACGCATAGAGCGCATCAGCCACCGCAGCCATCTCCGAACCGGCAACCCCGCAACACGCCGACCCAACGGACATCTCCGAACCGGCACCCCCGCAACACGCCGACCCAGTCGCCATCTCCGCATCCTCACCCCCGCAACAAGCGGCACCAGTCGCCATCTTTGCATCTTCGCCGCCGCAACAAGCCGACCCAGACTCGGCGCAACAGCCCGAAGCCGCCGCCGATCCACGCTCCGCGACCCGCGTATACCGATCCCGAACCGCCTGCTCCACCGACCCAGCATCAAACTCATCACTACCGAAAACTCTCAGCAACTCCGCCAACGCCATACCCTCCTAAACTCGTAGCACTACCAACAATCTTACGCCGCAAAACAACAACAACCCTTTCGCAAAGCGAAGCCGACGCGACGTAGACGCGCGTTTCAAACCCGACCCACCACCGTCATTCCCGCGCACTCCCCCGTCGTTCCCGCGCAGGCGGGAACCCAGAAACCGGGCACAAATGGGAGCGGGGCATCATAGCCCATCTGCGAAAATCTGCGTAATCAGCGGTTCAGACAACCCCCAACCGTCATTCCCGCGCACCCCCACGTCATTCCCGCGCACTACCCCGTCATTCCCGCGTAGGCGGGAACCCAGTGCGTCGCCTTCACCTGCAAATCAGGTGGGTAACCATACTTGTGCAGCATCCGCCGTACCAACACTCGCAACCGCGCCCGAGTTGTCTCCCGGATCGTCCAATCGATCGTCACATTCCCGCACCGTCCGCACCAACTCGCGCGCAAGGAAGCCTGAGCGTCTCATCGATCACATCCACCGCGCTCTCAGGGCGTCGGAACGCCAACTCGTCCTCCGAATCCCAATTTCTCCCCACGATCATTCGCCTCCCGCATCTCACGATGCCAAAGACGATCAACTCCTCCGATCACCTGTGCAGCCTTCAATCGCCCGGTTACGATATTCCGCAACGCCTCTTCCAACATTTCGAAAACGACCGCGCCTGAACCACATTCGCTTGCGACGCGATCGTGATCTCCCCCTGCAGCAACTTCCTGCAACAACTCCACCGCCAAGTTCTTCCGTCCATATTCTTGACTTCGCCAAGAACTCTTCCGACAGAATCGCATATCCGGTTGTTCGAGCCCCGCAGCTTCGAATATGTCGATTACACCATCAACAAACCGCATTCGCAACGATCTGACGCACCGCTTGATTCCTCACTCGGCGTTCGTTCAAGCCGCTTCATCAACGCAGCCCGAACCGACTGGAAGAACCCCACGTCGTCGCGTATCGCCAACGCCTCATCACGGGGCGTTGCCAACGCAAACGCCTGCGACAACTCCCTCACCGCCTTCAGACAACGCTCCCTACCATCGTCCAGAGCCAAGACATGCTCCTGCGCCGCTGGCAAAAGTCTCAACCGCGCTGCCGCGTCACCGTCGACCATGCTGACAGGTCAAGCCGTGGAAAAGCCCCAAACACACTTCATACTTCTCGCGCAACACAGCAACCGCTTGATCTTATCCAGATCGTTGACCGCGTCACCCGTCCCGCCACTTTCCGTGGACGTCTTAACCGCAACCTGCAACGCCGGAGCCAACCCCAAGTAATCAACAACAACCCGGGCTTATCCCGAAACACTCGGTTCACCCGCGCGATCGCTGCATGAGGTTTTTGACCCCGCATCGGCTTGTCCGCATACATAGTGTGCAGACTTCCCGCATCGAATCCCGTCAGCCACATATCTCGCACCAAATACCATCTTGAACGAATCCGAACTGTCACGAACACGTTTGGCCAATCCCTCGCGCCGCGTCTTGTTACCGAATATGCTGCTGCCACCCCACAGGATCGGACGCCGAACCCGTCATCACGACCTTTATCTGCCCCTTGTCATCATCCGTCGTGCCACTCAGGTCCTGCATTCGCACCAACTTTCGTAGAGGCTGACACAAATCCGACGGCTCATGCACACGCCATCGCCTTACCCTCCATCGCCTCCAATCGAGCTTCAAAGTGGTCAACAATATCCTTCGCTATCAACTCCAACCGCTTCAGTAACCACGGCCTCGAGCTGAGCCCACTTCGTCTTGAGCCTCTCCTTCCGCTCGATTCCTCGCCTTCAGTCGCCTCTTCGAACTCCACATCTATCTGCGGGATCTCATCCTTACTGGCAACTCCAGCTTCGCCAACCGACTTTCGTAGTGAATCCACCGTCGCACCGTCTTCGACCGAGCGCTGAATGTCGATTGCTCGAACGCTGATGTAGTCGCCGAAAACGGACCGGGTATGCTGTCTTCAGTTTCGATCGGCGTCCCCGTGAACCCGATGAATGACGCATTCGGCAACGCATCCCGCATGTGCGCCGCATACCCATCCACGAAGTCGTACTGGCTCCGATGCGCGCTCATCCGCTATCACCACGATGTTCCGCCGGTCCGACAACATCGGGTCGTCACCCACTTTCATCAAAAAACTTCTGGATCGTCGTAAACACCACGGCCAGACGATACCGACAGCTTCTGCCGTCAAATCCTTCACGATCCCCGCCTGTGTCGGCGTCTTGACGCAAAAATCGCTACATCTAGAGAAAGTCCCGAACAACTGATCATCCAAGTCATTACGATCAGTCAGCAACAATCGTCGGTTGCTCATGGCCGGCTCCCGCACAATCCGACCCGCATTGAACGCCATCGTCAAACTCTTACCCGCGCCCTGCGTATGCCAAACCACACCAATGGATATTATCGCCGGGATCACCACCCGGTCTATGACCGGTCTCGTACCCGCTGCCCGGATCAGCCAAATCCCGCCGTCAACCGCGAAGCCCTCACCGTTTGATCCACCGCATCAGTTGGAACTGGTGATATCCCGCCATCTTCTTCACCGGAACGCCCCCACCATCACCCTCAAACACGATGAAATCGCGCACCATCGTCAAAAACCGACTCGGTTTCGCAACAGCCCGCGTATCGCCACCTCCAACTGCGGAACCGATCCATCGACCACGTCATCGCAATCGTCCGCTTGAACCACTCCCTACCCGGTCAACGTGAACCCTCGCCTCAGCAACCCGTCCGAATTGACAACGCAATCGAAAACAGCGTCGGCAACTCCGACTTATACGTCTGCGGCTGCCAAGCCGACCAATCGTCGCATCCTCATCCGTCGGATTCTTCAACTCGTCTGGGCCCATTCACAACAACACAACATCCGGATTCCGTCGACCGTTTTCAACCACCGCAAACTGTTCACCGCCAAGAAATCGTTAGCCCTCGACCGTCGAAATCAATCAACCCGACTTGCGCCAACGAATGCGGCCATCCCGTTCGCCGATATCTCGACAACACCATCCACAAGCATCGGTGAAACGACTCATTCTTGACCACTCAATGACTGCGTACTTGAACATCAGCTTGCGATACGCGTCGTCGAGCCAATCGATCTCGGGGTTCAACCGCTCGAGCGCATCGCGCAATCGACGTTCGAGGGTAACGACTCCGTCATCACGGCCAGGATTCGGGCGCGATATCAACCCCGGTTTGCCAATCGAGCTCTGACAACCAGACGCCAGCTGTCAACATCGTTCCGTAATCGTGGTCATCATGTGCCACACCACGTAGTTCGCGAGCCCCTACACAACGGTTGCCCACACACCCGTTTCGCGAACAGCCCCTACCTGTACGACATCTACAACGGGATTCTGGCTCATCCGTCGATTCCCATTTCGCAGGATTCGTTGCAAATCTCGACGCAATTCCCTACACCCCGTATTACCATAATAATTACGAGCCAAACATATTCGGCGCGCTGGAACCCACGTATTGAGCGTTTAGTACTCATCAAGCCTCTTTCACGCGCCCATAGCCCAATGTCTTCTTCCCCGTCGGGTTCAACTTTGAACTCAAGCTTCACCCGAGGGGCGGTTCGCGAACCGCCCCTTCAAAAAACCGCCCCTACCGCCAAAATCGCCCCTGACTCGCCGTGTCCGTCAACGCCATCCCAACGCAATCCGTCGAACACAATGATCGAATGCAAATGATTCATCACCACGTATGCATCTAGCGCAACGTAAGGCAACGTCGCCAGTACTCCCAAGCCTCCATCTGACCATTCGTCGTACCGCATTTTAACCGCATATCCCCATCCACGACATATAAACCTCCCGATCGAGCAACCATCGAACGAAATCGCCCCCGGCCGAAAGCGACGCACGTCGTCCGGATCGACGATGCACCTCAGGATCGAAACCCGCATCGCCCAAACCTTCCGTAGGCGCGGTTGAACCGCCCCTTCATGTGTCAACGACGGTCCCGAATACTCGACGACGACGTCAAATGCTTCCGCCAACAAATCCTCGCCAAAGCCCGCGTTGAACATCCGCCGCAATCACCTTCACGGACCCCATCTCGTTGGCGAGCGTCTCGCGACGCTCGCCAGTTCGCGAACCGCCCCTACTACGATTTGCAATCCCGTCGTCAACGAAACCGACCTCAGTGATCAGATCCCGACGCCAAATGCGCCGACAGAAACTCGCACGCTCGATCCGTCAACATAAACCCTTCCTGTCGACATTCTTGGCCTCCGAGGACAACGAATGTCGCACCCCCTGCTCGGATCGCTCGCTGAGTTTGTCCAGGCAACAACGCCCGATGTACTCCAGCACGTCTTTTTCAAAGCTGCACTTCCAAGTTCGCTCAATCGACCCACCGATTCCACCATGCAACTTCGTGGACGCTAGGAATTACCTTGATTGATGAAACTCGTCAATCGGTGATTCCGCCGCCCCATTCAATCCGTCATTCAGTTGTTGGACGGCAAGTATGGCTCGGCCTTCTCACAGGGTATATCGTAGCGGGTCAGTCATATCGAGCCATATGCGAGGCGATTGGATCGAACGCTCCGAAATCTCGCCGCTTTGCAACCCGGCGTCGCCAACAAGAAGACGATCGCAACTTCTTGTACGCAAGAATAGCGATTCATCGAGCAACGTCGCGGAAAACCTGAATCAATGATCATCGCGGAAACTGTCTTCATGCGTACGAGAAGTATCTGGTACCAACGAGATCCTTCAAAATTGGTTTCAACGGCTTGTCATTACAACGTGCAAAACGCGTTCCAAAAATCTCTTCATTACTGCAGTTCGTACACCAAAGCGACCATCGGACCGAGGTTCGAAAACGTCATACCTTCGTTGGGTCACCAAATCGTAACCAGTCCGGGATCGCCCTCGCCCAACTTCGGCAACATTTCGTCCGAGGTCGGTCAATTCCATCGTTTCGGCTTCAAGTTCACGTCAAAGATTGCGAACATGGCGCTGACGATTTGAGTGAACTTGCCGAACGACGTATAGGTAACGCCTGTTCGTTCATACTCGGAACTGCGAGGTTGCGATTCAAACCAGGCAGCGGATCAGCGGCTACAGACGGAAGATCTTGCTCTAGTGCGAAAAAAAGGAACTTCCGATGCTTTCAAGCTTGGATGCAGCGTAAAAGTCCAATCGAAAAAGTCCGATCGTCATTTCACGCCGCCGATTCTTTCAACCATGCGGCCCTGTCGGCTCTTCGACCAACCCTGTTTCGTCCAGAAACTTTGAACAGGTACACCGCGAACAGCGGCGTCGAATACCTCCAGACGACTCTGGACCTCGTAAATCTCCTCGTCGATTGAACCCTCCACCCCTCCGGTAATCGTAGCCGTGAACCAGAGGAAACATCGCCTAAATCTCCTCGCAGAACGCATCCTCCCGATACCCTCGCATCTGTCGTTCCGAACTACCGATCACGCAACCAGTCCTTGATCGCCCGACGACCGAAATCGAATTCGTCCATTCGAATCCACGTCATCAACCTCGCTTGATCCACCACCGATGGGCGCAACTACACATCGGCGGTGTCGGAAAGCGTCTCAGGTCCCCACCGAAACCAAACCTACCCCAACGGAGCAAGTCTCAACGATAGAATTGAGGCTGTAAAACGCCGCCTTATTTTCCGAGATTTGTTCGCGTCACCGGCTGAACAAGTGGTAAACAACTAGAAGCACGAGGATCGTTGCTACTGATTCCGATCGGAAATTCCGATATGTGCAAAGAATTACGAGACATCGTCGATGCTCGAATCTCAGCGATGGTTCGACCGATATTGCAAGATCGTGCTGGACGGTTCAACATCCGTACGTTGCAAGCAGGAATCGATCCGCGCTCTCGATCCGATCCCGAGTCAATTCAAAGGCAAGTTCCCGAATACCATCGCGCCATCCAGTCAACGACGCTTCTGACCCGAAATCACTTCTTCACGGCGGCAACTCGTCTTGCCATTGCGATCATAGGCCGGGTCGAAATGTAGGCTCGTCCCAATTCCGTCCCGCGCTGCTTCACCTCGGTCGCGCTGGCAACTCGCAAACCATCGTTTTCGGCGACAAACTCCACCGCGTTCGACGGATACCGCCAAGGCAACTCATCACTCTTAGATCATCATACTGCGCAGAGATCAGGCAATTCGCTTTCACCGCGGCACCCGTTCTTCTGCGCAAACGACCGAATGATCGAACTGCGTCCTGAAGATTCAACGAATCTGCATCGACGCCGAACTCCATCGTGGCCAAACTCGCCAAGGCGTATCGGCAGTCACCGAACGTCTGCCCGCAATTTGGTCTGGCTCACCGATTCGGCATATCGAAAACTGGGCGATACTCCCCACGCCGAATTCTGCGAGTTCAACTTTCAGAATCGCCCGGATGCGCCGCACGTCTAAACATGTCGTAATCCCTCCTTCTAGTGATAGTCCACGATGGCTCAAACGTCCGGGCCAGGTTCAAGGAAAACCGCCACTCCTCGAACTGTTCCGGGAACGTCCTTCCAGCGATTCCAGTCTTGCCTCGTACGTGTTTCCAGCGACGGCGCCGCATTCGGACGAAATCAGCCTGCGAAACAGAGACGCCGACGAAATCCCCATGCGAACCTCTCGTACGATTTATGAACGATCCCAATACTCTGTATCACAAGATTAAATAGCGTTCGTGACGAACAACCGACATTCGTACTTCAGAAGCCATAGCCAAGTTCGCCAAACTCCTTCATCCAACCGCCGGTAGTATTCTCCCGCAAATGCGACGAGCCATCCTCAACCATCGTCTTCTCCGCCGTCAACTCCGACATCACTCGGTCGTACAAACCCGTGTTCAACGCATCTCGAGTCGCACTTTTGCAGAAACCGGGAATGTCGCAACCATCTACTCAATGGGTCATCTCCTTGCCAAGCGCGCGTATTTGATACGAGTAATTCCTCGTCAGTCAACTCAACGGAGGCGATCTGTCAATTCCGCGACAAAATCTCCCCGCACAGTTCATGTGCATCCGCCACGCCCCTCGCCGGTCCGCCAAGAACCAAAGACAATCCGGAATCTGCGTCGAGAAAAAAGCTGTCCCGGCAACGCAATTGCAGCACCAAATCATTCTATCGCTCGATCCTCACCCTCATTCGGACTGATTTGAAGGCATCGACCCAAGCACAATTCCCGAACACTACGACGAACTCGGCGACCCCCGCGAAGTTCGCGATTGCCGAGGCGGCGTATCCGAACCGCCAGCGTTGATCACTCGGTCAACAACTCCGCGCCCCAATCCGATTGTTGAACGCCATATCGGTAGTCCGCGTCAACCGAACAACGTGTCGGAATTGCTCGATTTGTCCTCGATACATCGCCACCAACCGTTCGGTACGACTCGAAACCGAAGATCGATAATCCGCAGCCTTCCACCGTTCCCGAGCCAGTGCATGTTCCTCAATAAACCTGACCGACTGCACGAACATCCCCGACGACCCGCAACACGCCGATCGTAAATCCGTCCACGGTCGGTATCCAGCGATCTGGAGCAGGTTCACGATAAATCCCTCGTGTAAAACTCGCCACCACGGTTTCCTCAGCATTGCCGCCAGCGTCCACGCGGCCGACGCCGACTCACATCCGCGATCCGATATCGCTGAAGTCATCAACTGATCACTCGCTTGTCCAATACGGCAACCCGTGTCCATCGCCAAGAACCGCCTTCAATCGACGCAAGGTTCGATCACGACAGTCGAACCCGTACGCCGACGCCAACGTCTACCCAAACTTTTTCGCGTTTATTCGATGTTCTTCAGAGATCGGCCGCCATCCTCAACTGCCTCTCAACTCCGACAAGGCTTGTCCGACAAGTACTTCAAAACAGCAACCCGCGTCATCGACATCCTCCCGCACCCCCATTTCCCGACGCTGGACACCAACCGCGCCGCTGTCTTCCGATTTCGTGCATCACCTGCGATCCATCCTTCCAACTCCCGCCCATAGTAACCCCGCCCAATCAACTCATAAATACCAAAAATGGGGAAGTGCCCAACCTATCATTCCCGTCGGACAAAAACCCGACACGATAGGGCCGGGGCAGTCATCCTTCAATCCGCGCCCATCCCAGTTCAGACAATTCCGCGCCACAACCCGACAAAACCGTCGCCATTCCGCCTCGCACATCGCGGAATCCAGAACCCGAGGACAAAACGGCACGGCGGCCATCCTAGCCCATCCTCCAATCCAGCCCATCCCAATTCAGACAACCACCACATCCGTTTCCGCGACTGATGCCCTTAAACCCGTCATTTTCGCGGATAGTTTGTACTTCCTAAATAGTACATCCCAAAATTTCGCGCGAAATCCCTTGACATGTACCGCGCGGTTGTACTATCATCAGAGATGTACACACATTTGGTCCCAGATCGACGGATCCGGGCAACTTATCAAGTCAACACTTGACGAGAGGATTAGGACCAATACGTTGACAGCTTCAACGGACACTTTCAAAGTCATCGAAACCATCGATGACCGCGTCGGGGGATACAACTTCTTGCCGACATTGATCGAGTCTTGCTCAAGGCGTAAGCAATGTCCCCTCTACTTGGTTAACTCCGAGTCGTCATTTTTAGGCTGCGCGGGAAACGATCGTTGCATCAAAGGCTGGTCGCGGGGTGCTATGCAGCCCTCGCATCACAAGCCAATCGACTCAGCCAGAGTCGGTACGGGCCAGTCGCGCCGTCGTGGACGCGTACGATGTCAATCCCATTTCATTGCATGGGAGCGACGACGGTGTGAGCCGGGGTCCAACTCGGTGATTGTCACCAACGCCTTAACCAGCGTTGAGGGGCATGTTGTAGGTCTTGGCGGCGTTACAACGCACGCGGAAGATTTTTGTCGGCTGTCCGGCAATCCGCCCCATCTGGGACCAGTCACCGGGGCGTACCGCGTCCCGGTTTGAGACTGTTGGTAACAGGCTCTATCCACTACACGATCAAGATTGCCTCCGCCGTTTCACGGCGGAGGCGCAAATCCAAGATCGTTCACGCAAGAGTACCGGGTTAAATACCGCCCCGGGCTTTTTACGCGTCTCCCGCCGTTCCCGCAAGCCCCTCTCCCGTCGATGGGAGAGGGCCAGGGTTCCCGAGGCGGGAACCCAGAGAAAAACAAAGCACGCCACTTACCCCCTTCCCCAAAGCGTAAGGGGGCGCGAGCGCGAGCGGGGGATGCCCGCGCAGGCGGGAACCCAGAGAAAAACAAAGCACGCCGACTACCCCCCTTCGCGCAGCCCAAGAGAACGACGACAGGGCCCAAGCGACCGAGCCGGCGAAGCGACCGAGCGGGGGATGCCCACGTATCATAAACACGCAACCCCACCCCACATCCAGCACAACATGAGCACCGTCTTCTACCGAAAGTGGCGACCCACCCGCTTCAGCGACGTCGTCGGTCAACAACACGTCACTGACACCCTCCGCCGAGCCGTATTATCTGACCGCGTCGCCCACGCCTACCTCTTCACCGGACCGCGTGGCGTCGGCAAAACTTCAACCGCACGCATTCTCGCAAAAGCACTGAACGCCGAACTTGACGAACACGGCGACCCGTTACCGGACACCCCGAACGCAATCGCAATCGACGAGGGGCGGTACATGGACCTCATCGAGATCGACGCCGCTTCTAACCGCGGCGTCGGCGACATCCGTGACCTCCGCGAGCGAGTCCTCCTCCGACCAACCCTCGGGAAGTTCAAGGTCTACATCATCGACGAAGTCCACATGCTCACCACCGAGGCCTTCAACGCTCTGTTGAAGACGCTCGAAGAGCCGCCGCCTCAGGTCGTCATGATCCTCGCAACCACCGAAATTCACCGGGTTCCGGCGACCATCATCTCACGATGCCAGCGCTTCGACTTCCGGCGGCTCACTCCCGACGACGTCATCGGGCGCCTCATCCTCATCTGCGACGAAGAGGAGATCGAATGCGAACCCGCCGTCCTCGAACTCGTAGCCCGATCCGCGTGGGGCTCCCTCCGCGACGCCGAAAACCTCCTCGAACAACTCGCCGTTGCGTACGGCACGGGTGAAATCACCGAACAACAAGCCCGCGAACTACTCGGCATCGGCGACACATCTTCCGCCCGAAACCTCGCCAGCTCCATCCTCCGCAAAGACGCCAAACGCTCACTCGAAATCATCGAAGAGGAAGCATCCCGAGGCGCCGAACTCAGAGGGCTGCGCGACAGCACCATCTCCGCTCTCCGTGGAGCGCTCCTCGCGAAACACGGCATCGCAAGCATCTACGGCGAACTCGGCGACGCGCCCGATCTCGAACCCGAAGCGATGAACGCGTCAACCGAACAGATGCTCCACGCCATCACCATCTTCGGACGCAACGAACGCTTCGGTGAAGCATCATCACCGCTCGCCCTCGAAATCGCCGCCCTCCAAGCCGTAGCCGAACCCCCAAAACCCGAACCAACTGCCCGCAACCCCAACCCGCTCGCCAACAAACACGCCAACCCGCACGCCAACCAACCCGCCGCAGTGCTCCCGTGCCCGAATCGCGCTCCACAAGAACGACCAACCGTCAAACCGAACTCCAAACCGAACCAGCAACTTCACAACCCGCACCAGCAGACGCCTCAGGATCGTCTCGCATCTTAGAAGAGATCGGCAAAGCCGCCGGAACCCAAGTCCGCACCACCTTCGCCCACCGTCAACTTCATCGGTCCCAACAACGGCGTCCTCATAATCCAACCCAAATACGCCTCCGCCGAAAAACGCCTCCGCGACACCTGGATGAACCAAGAAATCCGCACCAAACTCCGGCCGGCGTTCCAATCCGTCTACGGCAACGACGTCCGAGTTCAACTTCAGCAAGCACCCTCCCCAAACGCGCCGGCCCCAACAACCAACAACCCCAACAACAACCCCTCGCCTGCGCCTGCGCGCACTCCCGCGCACTCCCCCGTCATTCCCCCGGGGCCTGCCCCGTACCCCGATACGGGGGCGGGAACCCAGAGAAAAACAAAGCACGCCGAAACGCGACCAGCGCCCGCACCAGCACAATTCTCCGCACCACCTTCTAACCAGCTATCCGACCAACCCCAAGCCTTCAACACCGAGGACGCAATTACCACCCATCCCGCGGTCCAAAACCTGCGCAATATCGGTGGTCGAGTCGTCGCGATCGAAGACGACTGAACGTGACTTGGGGACGCCTTAGTCTGTGATACCTTCCACTAATGGCGTCCCACTAATGGCGTCGACATCTCCGTTACAACGTCGCGGGCCGACACTCGATCCGTACCTCTTCTTCGTCGGACGCTTCGTAAGGGACGGTGCCCGGTGGTTGATGGCGATCCTGGCGGTCATCTACCTCGCCGAAATCGGCTTCACCAATAGCCAAGTCGGCATCGTCTTCGGGTTCAGCCTCGCCGGCGGTTTTGTGATGTCCCTCGTCGTCATGCTCACCAGTCGGGGCGTCTCGACACGGACGTGGGCAGTGGCGTACATGCTGATCACCGCTCTCGCCGGAGTCCTGCTGATCTTCTCGAACGACTTCTGGCTCCTGGTCATCGGTGGTTTCTTCGGCTCCTACGCCGCCAGCGGAGCGCATCTGGGCGCAATGGCGCAGCTCGAACAGACCGGTATCTCCGCAGTTGTTCCTCAGGAGCGCCGCACCCGAGCGTTCTCAAACCTCACCATAGCCTCCGCCGCAGGCCGCGCAACCGGCGCGCTCCTCGCAGGTCTCTCGACACTTCTCATCAACACCTTCGAGTGGGAGCCGATCAGCGCCTACCACGCCATCCTCTGGATCTATGTCGGCATGCACGGACTTGCCGCGCTCGTCTACTTGGTGCTTTCGAAAGCCGCCCACCCGCAATCAAACACTCTGGTTGGTGACCAAAATGAAACCTCCGGTGCGAAACCCTCGCTCTTCGTAAACCCATTCAAGGCGCGTGCACGTCGACCGATCCTCACCATCTCCAGCCTTTTCGCCTTCGACTCCTTCGCCGGAGGCATGGTCTTCGAATCGTTCCTCAGCTTCTGGCTCTTCACAAAGTTCGGAATGTCCGCCGCGGCGATCGGCGGACTCCTCATCGGGTCGCAGGCCCTGAACATGGTCTCGCTCGTCCTAGCACCATGGGTCGCACGACGAGTCGGTCTCCTCAACACCCTCGTCTTCACCCAAGTCGCCAGCAACATCATGCTCATCCTGTTCGCGTTCGCCCCCACAGTCATCGTCGCCATAATCCTCTGGCTCCTAAGATCGCTATTCGACGAAATGGACGTCCCAACGCGCCAGGCCTACATGATGGGCATCACCGAAACCGACGAACACGCCATAATGGCCGGAACCGCAAACCTGGGCCGAGGACTAGGCCGCATCCCCAGCGCAACAGTCACCGGTTGGCTATGGGCAGGCGCACTCACCATCACCCCTTGGATCGCAGCCGGAACCATCAAAATCGCCTACGACTTCGCCATCTGGCTCGCTTTCCGGCGCGTCGAGATCCCACCATCTTCGCCAGATGAGGGTTAGCGCGACGGCGAATGCACGATAGGATTTCCGTCATGCGAGTCGCCGCTCTATACCGTCATCCCATCAAATCTTTTCCCGCGGAGCCCTGCGACGCGCTCGAGGTCTCCGATGATGGACGGGTAGTGGGCGACCGTGTGTTGGGTTTCCGCTTCGACGATGCCGGACCGCCAAACGACGTGAAATGGCGACGCAAAACCTGGTTCGCATCCCTCCAACACTCACCCGCACTCGCACTCCTGCGCTGCGGTTACGACCCCGCGACGCGTCGGGCATGGATCAAAATCCCCGACACCGACGAATTAGTCGAAGGCTCCATCGACGAACCGGGCGATCGCCTCCGTTTCGAACATCACCTCAACCGTTGGTACGCCGGACTCGATGGCACACCATCCGCGATGGGCCGGCGGAACCTCCCGCTGCGAATCGTAGGCAACGGCACCGATGGGCGATTCCACGACACATCGGCAGGCTTGACAACGCTCCACTCCCGCGAAAGCTTGTCCGAGCTAGCCAAAGCCGCCGGAATGTTCGACATTTCCGAACTGCGCTTCCGCTCCAACATCGCCATCGAAGGTTGCACCCCGTGGCAGGAGTTTGATTGGATCGGGCGGAAAATCCGAATCGGCGAAGTAGAGTTCAAGGCCCGCAAGACCGTCGTCCGATGCTTGGCGACACACGTAGACCCGGCATCGGGTGACCGCGACATCGATATCATGCGCACGCTGACCCGCATCATCGGTCAAGACGAACCTCAATTCGCCATCTCGCATTGCAAAGCCCAGAACCCCGGCACCATCCGCCTAGGCGACGAAGTAACGATTACGTGATGCCAGCCCTAACCCAATCGACCGTGATCAAAATGCGTTCGCAAATCCGGATTCGCCACGATGTAATCCTTCGTGTGCATCACGATGTTCTCTTGTAGCTGTATCGACATGCCACCATCGACCGGCAACACAACCCCGTGATGAACGAAGCGTCAGGCGAACATAGGAAGGCGATGGCGTTCGCAATATCAGCAGGCACACCAGTGCGCCTAACCGGGTAGTGCCGTTCGAAGAGCCCGAATCCGGCGTCGTTGCCGAGTTCTGCCCACATCGCCTCGCCGCGCTCGGTCACGATGTGCCCCGGCGCGATGGCATTCACCGTGATACCCAGCGGACCGAAATCAATGGCCATCTGCCGCGTCAAACCAACCACCGCGGCCTTGCCAGCCTCGTAGATCAATGCCCTCGGTGCCTGCAGCAATCCGTGCACCGATGAGATGTTGACGATGCGGCCGACTTCCATGTTGGGCGGGTTGCCATGCCTTCGTCCTGCGCCTTTCCATTCGGGAATCTCGAACGTGTCCGGCGTGCCAGACGCCTCCATCGCAGGAACGCCGTATTTGGCGCCCAAAAACTGTGCGCCGACCAGTAGATCCATGCCGGATCGCCACGCATCAGGTTCGACATCGACCGCTGAGCCGTCACGTCCGACACCGCCGCCGTACGCGTTTTGGATCAATATGTCGAGACGCCCGTACTCGTCCACGCATCGCTCGATCATCGACTTGGCGACATCTTCCTGAGCGACGTCGCCGACCATGTAGGTTGCGGTTCCGCCGGCGTCGTTGATGCGCTGGGCATTCCGTTGAGCGGCATCTTCGACGATGTCGACGATGAGAATGCTGGCGCCGTCCGCGGCCAATCGCCTAGCGGTGCCGCCTCCGATGCCGAGCGCCCCACCGGTGACGATACCGGCGCGACCTGCAAGTGGTTGGTGATGTGACATGATCTCTGCGATTCCCCTGACGTTATCTAGTGGCTGGAGATATCTTACATCCAACGGCTAATGGGGCAGTCGAAGGGAAGGCCGAGAGGATAGAGGTTGGCGGTCGGACCGGTCACTCGATCCAATGGTGCGGATTCCAAGCGATCTCCCACAGAAAACCTTCAGGGTCGGAGAAGTAGCCGGAGTAACCGCCCCAGAACGTATCTTGAGCCGGCTTGACCAACGTGGCACCAGCGGTAACGGCAACGTCCAACAGTGAGTCGACCTCCTCGCGCGTTCGCACGTTGTGAGCTAACGTCACACCGGAAAAACCGCTGCCCTCGGAGGCAATACCGACATCGGCCGCAAGGGCTTCCCGCGGGTAGAGGGCCAACCACGTCCCCCGATTCTGGAAGAAAGCTATCGACTCGGTGTTTTCATCAACAAGCGGCAATCCCAATCCGTCCCGGTAAAACTTCACCGAGCGTTGCAAGTCAGTAACGCCCAAAGTGATGATGCTGATGCGCGGATCCATAGACATTCCTTTCTAGTCGAATAGTGAATACGAAGATTAGCAGCAAGGATTTCGCTTAAACGTGGCGAACAGCGCTCGCCATTCGCAGGTGCTTTCCTAAAATGATCGATGTCACGCGTGTAACCTTCTGCGATGGCGTACCAGCGATGCTCTTAAAGCCTTATATGCAGATCCGCGAATTAACCAAGACTGACGCCATAGAATACCGGACTCTCAGGCTCAGAGCCCTCAAGGAGCATCCGATGGCGTTCAGCTCCTCGTACGATGACCAGCGAGACTGGCGGTTAGAGATCTTCGCAGAACGACTGTCTGAAACCCCCGGTTCGGGCGACTCGTTCGTCTTGGGCTGTTTCGCAGATGCGAAACTCATCGGCACGATTGGATTTTTCAGAGAAAGAGAACCCAAGTGTGCGCACTTGAGGATGATCGGCGGTATGCATGTGGCCGCCGAACAACAGGGCAACGGATACGGTCGAACGCTGCTTAAGCAAGCTCTCGAGCGGGCGCGCCACATGCATGGACTCAAACTCGTCCAACTCTCCGTGACGACGACCAACGAACCTGCAAAAACGCTGTACGCGTCCTTTGGTTTTGAGATCTACGGACGTGCTCCACAGGCCGTGTTCATTGATGGCGAGTACATCGACGAGTATCTAATGGCATTGAAAGTCGGCTAGGCAGGCAAACGTGGTCGAGCGCAGCTCGCAAGGTGCTACCATGCGTCCATGAACCACCGAGCCACTGGCACCAAGACTTCGGCATCGTCCTCAGGTGAACATTGAAATCTTCGATTTTGCTCTCGCTGTCGACTCTGCTAATGATCATCGCTTCCGCCTGCGGTTCAAACGATACGCCACGAAACTTGGTCATAGTAACCAGGTTCACCGCGGAGCTTGCCGGAGTCCTTACCGAAGAAAACGGCTGTCTTCGAGTCACTTCAGACCACTACCCCGAACCTCAAGGCCGGGCCCTCGTCTGGCAGAAATCTCTCTTCAATATTGAACGGCGGGGGGTCAACGTTCTGATCGTCGATTTATTCGGGCCTAACGGGCAACCGTCTCCGACAGTCGTCTGGCGACTAGGAGACATGATTCGCGGTGGCGGCGGAATGACCGGTTCGCAAGGCGCAGACGACCACGCTGGAACAGGCTTTAGCGAAAGATGTGCGGGTCCGTACTTCTTGGTGAGCATGGTGCAATGATCCAGTAGCGCAGCCGGATCTCCATGTGAGGATTTCGCAGACGGCTAACCTTCTTCAGGCAGCAGCACAACTCTCACGTAGCGGTCGTCGGTGAGGTAAAGCTGGCCAGCGGCCACGATCTGGTCGAGGGTGATCGCGTCTAACCACTCTTCGAACAGGTGAATATCCGAGAATTGTTCCCCCCGCTGCGTCTTTGCCCGTATCTGATTCACCCAGAAGTTGTTGTCGCGGAGTTGCTCTTCTCGCGGTGTGCGAAGGAGTTCTTTAACGGTGTCGAGGTATTCCTGTTCGCCGCCGTTGCGGAGCCAGTCAATTTCTTCGAAGACCTCGGTCAAGAGTTCGTCAGCGCGGTCCGGGTCGCTGCCGTAGAAGATGGAGACCTGGTATTCGGGATCGGGCAGTAGTTGGAGGTTTGCGTTCACACTGACGAAATAGGTGCCGCCTAGCTCCTCTCGAAGTCGCTCACGCAGTCGGATCTGGAGCATCTCGCCAGCTGCTCTAAGCGTCAACGCATCCTGACGGTCCCATTCCGCGTCTCCAGCGAAGATGACCGCCGAGATGCTGCGAGGTTCGATGCCGCTGCGAACGATGTGATCCACCAAGTCCATCGGAGGGTCGATCCCAACGTCGCGCCACTCCTCGACGCGACCTGTCGTCGGCAGGCTGGCGAGATACGTGGTGGCCAGCGACCGTAGATCTTCCCAATCGAAGGCGCCCACGAACACGAACGTTGCGTCGCCAAGGTCCGCAAACCGGTCAGCGTATACCGCCTGTGCGCGTTCAATGCTGAGTTCGCCCAGCACTTCTAGAGTGAGAGGTCGTTCACGGAAATGGTTCTGGGTCAGCACCGCGGTCAATGCGTCGGAAAATACGGCGTCGGGCTGTTCCGAGCGCGTTTCGGCAGCGCTACGGAGGCTCGCCTCGTACCTCGAGAAGTAGTTGGGGTCGAGGCGCGGCGCGGTCGCGTACAGCGTGATCAGTTGGAACAGGGTCTCTAGGTCATCTGGCGAGGCGTTGCCACTAAATCCCTCGAACAGATCCCCGATATACGGGGACACTGAAACCCGCTTGCCCGTCAGCAACCTGTCTAGCGTCACATTGTCGTGTAACCCGACACCGCTGCCAGCAACCAGTTGATCTGCATACAAAGCTGACACGTAGTCCATGTCGGTTACCAACGAAAGCCCGCCCGGACTCAACGCGGTGAACACCACCTCGTCATCTCGGAAATCGGTCTGCTTCGCGATCACGGTGATGCCGTTGGAAAGCGTCCACTTTTGAGCATCGATCGACTCGATCACCTCTTCTTCGGTGATGCTTCCGGCGGTTGGTATTTGCGCTAGCAACGGAACATCATCGAAGGAATCTACGTAGGGTTCGACTTGCAGAGTGTCGGCCGATTCCAGTTGTGCTTGGACCACCGTCGCCAGTTCATCGTCGGCGATCGCGTCTGCATCTTCAGGCCGCATCACCAATAACACGGTGTTGTCGGTCTGGGCCCAAGTTGCCGCAAGGTCGTCAACCTCGTCCAAGGAGATCTGCGGAAGCAGCCCTTGGTAGAGTTCCCACTCGGCCTCGAGGCCGGGAACAAGGGTTCCGCCGAGGAAATGATCCGCGTACGCCTGGGCCAAAGCCCCGGACTTTCGTTGGTTCCGCTCCTTGTACGCGTTTTCTACCGAGCTAAACAGGTTGATCTTCTCTCGGGCCAGTTCGCTTTCGGTGAAGCCATGTTGCCGGGCGCGTTGCATCTCTTCCAGCAAGGCCGCGAACCCAGTCTCGATGCCGTCCTGTTCGACCCAAGCATAGAACTGCACGATATCTACCGGCTGAACAAACGCACCACGTTGGGCGCCTGCCACCAAATAGGGTGGATCTGCGGCTTGGCCACGTTCGAAGAGACGCGCGTTCAACATCATAAATGCGAGCGATTCGACTGCGTTGCGGCGGAACGCCCCCAAGTCTTGACCGGTTTCGGGAGGAAACTTGCGCACCAGGATTAGCTGAGTCGCCGGTGCCTCGGGATCGGAAAACACGTTTATTCGCGGCGCATCGTGATTCGGGACATCGAAGCGCGGCCGACTCGTTGGAGAACCGACGGTTGCGCTGGCCTGCGGTGCTTCTCCTTCGGGTGGCGATGCAAAGTGCTGTTTCACCTTGGCTTCGATCACGTCGGTGTCGAAGTCACCTACGGCGACAACGGCCATCAGATCAGGCCGGTACCACCGCTCATAGAACGTCCTCAACCGCTCGACGGGTGCGGTTTCGATGATCTCGGTAAGGCCGATCGGGCCCCGGTCGGTGTAGCGCGAGGCGCCGAAGATCGGTGGGAACCAGTTTTCTTGAAAGCGCGAGGAAAACCCTTGCCCTAGACGCCACTCCTCAAGGACCACGTCACGCTCCAGTTCCACCTCTTCAGGATCGAAGGAAATTGCGTATGCCCAATCGCTCAATATATGAAACGCTGTTTCGAGAATTTCGGGGTCGTCCGTGGGAATCTCTAGCCAATACACGGTTTCATCGAACGAGGTATACGCGTTTAGATCGGCGCCAAAGGTGCTCCCGATGGATTCGAGATAATCAACGATCTGGTGTTTTTCAAACCGTTCGGTTCCATTGAAGGCCATGTGCTCTACGAAGTGTGCCAGCCCACGCTGATTCTCCTCTTCGTGGACGGACCCGGCCTTCACCACCAGCGACAACTGGGCGCGGTTAAGTGGTTCGACGTTGCGCCTCACGTAGTAGGTCATGCCGTTTGCAAGAGTGCCGCGAACCACGGATGGATCGAAGCTCAGAGATTCTTCGGCCGGAGATACGACCGTATCGGCGACCGTTGGCTCAGGAACTGCCGTCGGCAGGTCAACGACTGGCGTTGGGATGGTGGTGGGTTCGGGAACCGCTGTCGGGACCTCGACTACCGGCGTTGGCGTGGCGGTCGGTTCTGGGACTGCCGTCGGCAGGTCGACGACTGGCGTTGGGATGGCGGTCGGTTCTGGAACCGCCGTCGGGGTGTCGACTACCGGCGCTGGGGTGGTCGTCGGTTCGGGAACCGCTGTCGGGGTATCGGCGGCCGGTGCTGGGGTGGCCGTCGGTTCGGGAACCGCTGTTGGAGTGTTGACTACCGATGTGGAGGTTGCGGTGGGTTCGGGAACGGGGGTGGGTGACGGTTCGGAACTGCACGCTAACAACGCGACCAGCATTAGCCCGATGGCAGCAACAGAAACCGTAAACTTCAAATTCGCGCCCATATGTCTCGTCTCTTTGTAATTTCCCAAGTGCCCCGTCGGTGTTTTTGGGCGCACTTTGCCGTTGATTGCGGTCGCCGGTCAAACGGTCGTGGTGAGTATCCGCGTCAACAATCTGCGCATCAACCGACGATTCTACGAACCTAGAAGCCCGGCTACCTTTGGGTGATATACGCTGCGATCCGTAAGCGGAGATGCTTAGCGTGCTTTTACCGGTTGATGTGGGCTGTTGCTTCCGGATTGTCTATGAGATGCTCCAGCTACTGGCATATGCCAGCAAATCCAATTTGCGGGCAACCGCCAACGATGCGTCGTTAGCCCACGACGTGCTGTACAGCGGAGCGCGGCCCGTAGCTCGGACTGCCAATGCCCATGCACCGGCAACTCGAGGGGCGAGCCCGCGCCCACGAAACCCGATGGCGGTTTCAAGCCCGGCTTCCGCGGCTACGTCGGATTTCCGCGCACAAAAGCATACGCTCACAACGTGTCCGTCTTCGATCAACGCGATCATCGGCGCACTCGACGGAATCTCGCTTGCGTCCCATCCCGAGAAGTGGCGATCAAGCAACGAAACGTCCTCGATGAGAACCGTGTCGTTAGTTGGCTCAATCTCCTCTGGGAACGCGAATGCTGGCCCAGAGGAGACACTGCCTCCAAGCAGAGAAAGGTATCGTTCAGCGTGTAGAGGAGCGTGTTGAAAGTCTGAAACTGGCGGCTCTTGGCGAGCTAACCTGTCGAGTTCATTGGCTACATCTCGGGGCACGTCCGCGCTTACCGCCCAAACACACGTTTCCCTTCCTCGAATAAGCGACAACAGCGGCCCCGGCCTGGGTTCAGGCTCACGCGTCCCGATGATACGCCTGTCAGCGTTGAGCAAAAACATAGTCTGCAGGTGGAGGTCTGGTGTACTCATGGAAGATTATTGCGTGTCATCTTGTTGTTGCGGTATTTCGCGGACGGTAGCACCGGTCTTACGCCTGACCTAATTCAGACCGTTGAGGCAGATGTCGTTCAATTTCATCGGCGATCTCGTATTCTCGCTCGAGGGTGACGAGGACATCTCTGCTGGGCTTTGTAGGTTGTTTTCCCTCCATAACCGCGATGTGGGGCGGTCCGTTACCCCATTGAGAGCCTTCTTTGCGGCGTGGCACTACATGCACATGGAAGTGCGGCGCTTCTTGTCCGGCGACGATGCCGTTGTTCTGGATGAGATTCAGACCGTCAGGATCATAAACCTTGAGTAACGCTTCGGCCACTCTTCGAACCGCACGCGTGATCGCAATGGCCTCTCCGTCCGTCAGATCGAATAGCGTAGGGGCATGCCTCCGAGGTATGACGTAGACCTGTCCCAACTCAAACTGCTTCCAGTTCACGAAGGTCAGCGTCTGATCAGTCTCCTCGACGATCCCTTTATCCTCGCGACCCGCGATGACTTCGCAGAGGAAGCACGGATCACCCGGCGATGGCTGACGGCCCCGTCGCGCTCCACCTGGGCCGGTTGGTATCTCAATTGGCAATGGTGACCTATCGATTCATATCCAATGACAAGATGACTAGCCGCGCACCTCCACGCAACCGACCTCCGCCATCAACCCGCGCAGCGCATCCGCCGCCCTCTTCATGCCTTCGGCGCCGCTGAATCCGCCCCGCCGTCCGGCGATGGCCAAGTGAGGCTCAAGCGCCAAAAATCCAACGTAACCGGCTTCCCTAAGGTTGCTGAGCAACTCGCGAACCTGACCATCACCCTCGCCCGCAACGGTGATCGTGCCGTCTGAGATCCGGGTGTCCTTTACCTGCACGCAATCCGTGTATTCGGCTAGGAGCGGCCAACCGCGATCGACGGAACGTTCAAAGCCCGCTTGGGGATAGTTCCCGGTATCCCACACATACCGAAGGTTCGGACTACCGACTCCTTCGACAATTGCGCGACACCGTTCGGGTATGTCGCCAACCAAACCGCCCTCGTTCTCCAACCACAGTACCACTCCCCGTTCGCCCGCCACCCCGGCCATCGCGCGGAGACGCGATATCGACTCGTCGACGCATCCAGCCTGTTGACCATCGGCGTCCGGATAGAAGGAGAACACACGGATCCGATCAGTGCGCAGCATCTTGGCGATGTCGATGATGCGCTCTAAATCGCTGACAACCTCCCCAATCGGTCGGCTGATTTGAGATTTACCGACCGGGCTCCCAATGCAACTCAGCCGAATCGAGTGTGCCTCGCACCGGTCGAGCAGGCGACCCACTTCGTCGTCGCTTAGTTCGAGGACGTTTGTGCCCCATGCACTCCTCAACTCCAAGTAACCGATGCCGAGCTCGTTCAGAATCCGCAGCTGTTCGTCAACGTCGGCGTCGATCTCATCGCCAAATGCACTCAGAGTGAAATGGGCTGTCATTATCCCTCCCTTATGAAGGCCAAGTTGGTCAACCACGGCCTCAGTTTCGCATCAGCGCCGACCCTGTCGGTGCCCGACGCATTTTGGGTAATCATAATCTCTCGCCTGAATCCGATCCTCGTGATTTTCGAGGTCTTAGCGTATGCGGACGACTGTCTTTTCGGTGCTACCATGCCTCCATGAACCGAGGATCCACAACCTCCCAGACCTCGACGTCGCCCACACGCAGAGGTAGCGGTCTCGGCGGCGTTTTCCGGGGCTGGTGGATCGTCGGCGGCGCGGTCGTTGGCCAGTTCGTGGAAATGGGCACCGGCGGCAGCATCGCCGGCGTCTTTCTGCGTCCCCTGCCCGCAATGAAGTAGTAGAACTCCTCGAGCGTGTCGTTGCCTTCGTGAACGTGGCTGCCCTCGCTCGCACCCGGCGGCAACTCCCAAACCTCGATCCGCGTATTCTTAATTGTCATTAACCTTCACATACATACAGGAGGAGAAAATGGTGAAGCGTCTGGCGTGGATTGGAATCTGGACTCTGTTGATGATCGGATGCACGCTCGTTGACAACCCTGACACTCCAACGCCGATGCCCGATCCCACCGAGGAATCCGAGACGGGAATCGAGATCGATGAGTCCACACCTTCGGTCTCGGCATCGATCGACTATCCGGACGGCGCGAAGGTCGGCGGAGTGTTCCGACTGGTCGCGGGCAACGGCATTGTTCCGGATCCCGCGATAGGAGACGACCAAACAGGAGACGATCTCGACTCCAGCTGGCTGGTATCCGAAATCTACTCAGGTCTGACTAGAATGGCTCCAGACCAGAACCACGCCGTAGTCCCTGATCTCGCTCAGTCCTTCGAGGTGGACACGTCGGGACTCCGCTACGAGTTCATGCTGCGCCAAGACCTAAAGTTCAGCGACGGCAGTCCGGTGACGGCATCGGATTTCAAATGGAGCTGGGAACGTGCCCTTAGTCCAAGAACAGGCTCGCCACGCGCATTCGACGTTCTCGGATCGATAGAAGGTGCGGTTGAGATCGCCGAAGGCTCTGCCGACGAACTGTCAGGCGTTAAGGCGGTGGATGACCGTATTCTCCAAGTTACCGTTTCGAATCCGCGATCCGATTTCACGGCACTGCTCGCCGACCCCGTGGCATTCGTTCTGAAGCGTGGCAACGTTGAGAACTGGGGAGTCGACTGGGGCGAAGTGATTAACGAGTTCGAGCGTCCTATTTTTTCTTCTGCGTTCGATCTTCCCGTCGGAACCGGACCCTTCAAACTGGTGCGAGCGGACTATCGCAAAGGTCCTTGGATTTTGGAGCGGAACGAGCACTACTGGGATCGACAGCCATATCTGGACAGCATAGTTATCGTAACCGAGTATACTACGCTCGGATTCGAGCAGTGGATTGCGAGAGAGGAGTCCGATTTCATCGAAGGAGACGTGGACATGATCTTCGGATATCCAGATGGAGTGGAGTTGAAGACCTTTCCCGCCGACGGACCGCCGAAAACCAGATTCATAGTCTTCAATGCGAGCCAGCCGCCATTTGACGATCTCAGTTTCAGGAAGGCTCTCGCACTGTCGATTGACCACCACGTGTTTGACCATTTCGCCAGCAGCATCTATGCGGCGCACGGTTTGCTTCCACCTGGATTTCCTGGTTACAGCGACGACATAGTCGTGCCGGACGCTGATCCGGAAATCGCCGTGCGGGAACTAGAGGCATCGAATTACGATGGCGAGACCATACGGTTCGAGCCGCTTTGGGACGGCTTCCTAGTGGAAGAATTCCAAGCGATGATCGATTCTTGGTCTAGTACCTTGGGAATCGATGCGACATACGAACCGTTGAGCAACGCAGAATATCTGCGAAAGAAAGAAAACGGCACGTTGCAGATGATTGGATTCGATGTCGAAGCGACGTATCCTGATCCCTACGCCGTCTTCAGAGTATTCGCCGAAGTTTTCCAACAAGGCGATGTGTCGGAAGAGTGGGAGCAGGTATCGCAGATGCTTTCAGAAGCCACCTCAGAGCAGGACGCTGCGAGACAGTTTGAGAAATACGCAGAGTTGGAGCAGCATCTGATAGACACGCATCTGATGATCCCCATCCAGTGGTACACGGGAGAGAAAAGCTACACGTTTCAAGCGTGGGTTAACGATTTCAGTTGGCCCAAGTACGGCGGATCGAAGTTCAAGGACGTTTGGTTCGACGAGACCGCGCCAGATCGATAACTGGTATTGTCGGTGGTCAGAACAGATTGTTGGGTGGCTTTTCTCTTGCCATAACTCTCAGCACAATATAGCACGGTTGTTGGTCGCAGGCGGCGCCTTGACATAATTCGACCTCTCCTCAAAGCCCCTCGCCGATGAACGCGGCCACGCGTTCGCCGATCACCATCGAAGTGACGTTGGTGTTGGCGCGGATGCAGTCGGGCATGATCGATGCGTCCGCGACCTTCAGGTTTTCGAGACCGCGCACGTTGCCGAACTGATCGACCACGGCCATCGGGTCCGAGTCGGGGCCCATCTTGCAGGTGCCTGAGACGTGGTGACTGGTCGCTATCACCCGCTTGATCCAGGCGTCCAGCGCCTCGTCCGACTCGAGATCTGCGTCCGTCGGCTCAACGCGCTCCTTTACCAGGCTGGCCCAGTTCTCGTGCTCTCCGAAGCCGAGCGCGATCCGCACACCCTCGCGCAACCTCGACTGGTCGAAGTCTTCCTGCAGGTAGTTGTAGTCCAAAAAAGGCTGGATGTGAGGGTCGCCGGTTCGAAGGCGCAGACTTCCCGACCCGACGGCCAGGTCTAGGCAAACGACCATTGCGAGACCACGCTCGTCGCTCGAGCCGGGAATGTATGCCCTTTGGCCTATGATGCTGCGTGAACCCGGGTGGATAAGCATGTCGTTCGTCAGGTGCGAGCCTTCGGCGGTATAACGCAGCGTGAACTGTATGCCCGGGATGTCCATAGGCTGCTCGAATTCGTCGCGCGTGCGCCACGTCAACCTGACATGCGGATGATCACGGAGGTTCTGTCCCACACCCGGCAGGTCGTGCAACACTGGCATTCCGTCGCCATCCAGACTCTCCGCCGGCCCGATCCCGGATAGAAGCATCAAGTGCGGCGAGCCAATCGCGCCCGCCGACAGGATGACATTTCCGGCCTCATAGTCCTCGACCATACAGTCGATTTCTGCAGTTATACCGACAGCGCGATTACCTTCGAACCGCACCTTGTGGACGAGGCAGTTTGCCAAGATCGTGAGGTTGGGTCGCTCCCGCGCGCTGTTGAGGTAGCCGATGGCCGTGCTCCACCGTACCCGCCCGGGATTGTTTAGCGGCGTGGGACCTACCCCGGTCGAGTCCGGAGCGTTGTGGTCGGGACAGTCCGGGAAGCCGTGCGCTCGTGCCGCTTCATAGAAGGCCCGTTGGTCAGGGTTCCACTCATCGGACTTGAACCGTCGTACGATGATCGGGCCATCGGATCCGTGGAAATCGCCGGCGAAGTCGGTGTCCGTCTCCACCATTCGGAAATACGGCATGAGCTCCTCGAAGCACCACTTGTCGTTGCCCCACGAAGCCCAGCTGTCATAGTCCTCCGGCATACCCCGCAGAAATATCTGTCCGTTCACAGCGCTGGAACCGCCTACGACCCTCCCTCTGGGCACGAGACCCGGCATCGCCTCGTCCGTAAAACGGGCAACGAAAGTCCAGCGATGATCGCTGACCGCGTTCTGCCACGGCGGAATCGCATGCCCGTAACCGTACTTAACCTCGTCCGGGATGTCGTCGAACTCCGGGTAGTCGGGACCCGCCTCTATCAGCAGCACCGAATGGTCCGAGTCTTCCGTCAGGCGTGTCGCAAGAATTGCCCCGGCCGAACCTGCGCCGACGATGATCGTGTCGTATTTCTCAGGCATGTTCGCCCCCTTTCGGGGAAGTTTGCACATTGACCGTCATTCCAGCGCAGGCGGGGATCCAGAGGGGAGGGGCAACTAAGAAATGGCTACGATCTGTTCCCGAATCCATCGTCGTTGAGGCTATGCAAACGTCTCTTTGATGGCGTTCCACTGACGGGATTATATGCTGGCGCGGGGATGAACGTCTTCCTAGCGGGTTTGCTGATTGAACAGGTTCACCTCAAAGTTGCGAGAACACTTTTTAGCGAGGCTCCGAACTCGCGCTTCTGCCAACTCCGGACCTCGGGGCGAACGAGTTCTGAGTGCAGGTCACCGGGGTTCCGAGCCAAGCGATTCAGACTCACGGTCGACCACAGCAGGCTTGAGTCCAACCGTAGTTCTCTGCCTAGCTGGTTCCGCCACGTCTTGAGACTCTGAAGTCGATTCTTGATCTTTTCTCTCTCCGATGGACACCATCTCTCTTCACTTCGCGTCTGCTTCGGCGGAGTCACGGGTTGTGACCTGAGTCCTTTGTGGATCGCGGCTTTTAGGCGCCTGTTTGCAGGCCGGCGACCGTACCGACCCAGCCCTTTGACGGTCGAGAGGTCGGATGCCGGCTCGGACGACAACTGAACCAACACGGAATCCTGTATCACCTTGAACAACGGACGGTCGAAACGCTTTGCCTCCCGTTCGCGAAATTGGCACAGAGCGCACAGGACTGCTAAACCCTTCCCGTCCAAATCGCGGCTACCTTTTACGGAATGGAACGCCAACTCGCGATCCGGAGGAGTATGCCGCACGTTCTCAAGACGCGCAAACTCCTCCTTGACCCACGCGAACCGCGAGAGCTCCTTCAACCGCGCTGACAATGCTTCGCGGACCTTCAGAAGGTGTAAGACGTCGTTTGCTGCGTACTTCAACGCCTCAGAGCTTAGCGGCCGCATCGTCCAGTCTGACCGCTGGAGTTTGCGGTTCTTTTCGAACTCCTCTCCGGCGTACTTCCTCACTACGGACTGCAAGCCCAGACGTTCAGTACCAACCAGGGCGGCAGCAATGCTGGTGTCGAACAAATTGTTTACCCGGAATTTCCAGTCCCTATCGAAGCTACGGAGATCATAGTCGGCGGCATGGAAGACCTTCTCCACTGATCGGTCACCTAAAAGGTCGCCGAGCGGTCGGATATCATCTATCGCCAAGGGATCAACGAGGAAGACGGCCTCGGCTGTCGCGAGCTGCACGAGGCAGACGCGCTCGTGATATCTGAAGAACCCGTTTGACTCAATGTCGAATGCGACTCGCTGCGCGCTCGAAATCTGATCGATGACTTCGGCGAGGCGCGATTCTTCGCTAACGAGTTCGACCGGGTTCATCTTTGCAGTCTGCGGGGTAGGACATCAGTGGTTGCTCAGTCATACTCTAGCAGTGTCCATGGTCGAGATCAGCCAAGGCATTCACCGCGGACGCTTCGATTATGGACTTCCACATCCGCCGCAGTATCTAAGGCAAATACCACACTTCTCTCGGAAGGTTTAGATCTGCATGAGCGTGACGCGAATACTAGTACGAGTGAGAAAGTTCGGGGCGAGCACTCGTAAAAGGGAGGACGTCGCATAAACCCGACTGATTCGCGTTCTTACGCTAGACCTACCCCACCAGCTCCCCGTCCACCCGTTCCGCCTCCACCGACAACTTCTCCCACTCACCCCAAAGCGACTCCACCTCCGCTTTCAACGTCCGATACTCCTTCCCCGAAGCGGCAATCCGGTCCGGATCGTCATACATCTCAGGACTAGAGAACGCCTCGTCCAACTCCGATATCCGGGCTTCGCGTTCAGTCAGAGATCGACTCAGATCCTCAACCAGCTTCGCAAGCCGGCGAGCCTCCTCTTTAAGCGAGCGCCGCCGCCGCTCATCAGCGCTGATCTTGGCGTTGACTGGCGGACTGTTGCCGCTCTTGGCCCAGTCGTACACCGAGGCATCGACGACCTTTCCGTTAACCGCCGCGCTGGCACTCCTCGCATCCGACTCAAGCTGCTTGCGATAGAGATAACCATCGTAGTCACCCGGGTAAACCGCGGGCTTGCCACCGTCGATCTCCACGATCTTGTTTGCGGCCTGCCGTATCAGCGTCCGGTCGTGCGTAATGAAACAGATCGTGCCCTGATAGTCGCCAAGGGCGTCCGCAAGAATCTCCCTCGATGCGATGTCTAGGTGGTTCGTCGGCTCGTCCATGAAGAGCAGGTTGCTCGGCTGGAGGAGCAGCTTGGCCAACGCCACCCGCGCCTTCTCGCCGCCGGACAGCACCGAAATCGGCTTGCGGATATCGTCGCCGCTGAACAGGAAGCCACCGAGCGTCGTTCGCAGGTTCTGCTCCGACTCCGTCGGCGCCGACTTCTGCAACTCCTCGATGATCGTGTTGCGCGGGTTAAGCAGTTCCAGCACGTGCTGCGCGTAATACGTCGTGATTACGTTGTAGCCCGTCTTTCGCTCGCCCTCATCAAAAGGCAGGACACCCGCGAGGATCTTCAGCATCGTGGTCTTGCCAGCACCGTTCGGACCGACCAACGCCACACGGTCGCCGCGCGAAAGCGTCAGGTCAACGCCTCGGTAGACCACGTTTTCGCCGTAAGACTTGCTCACGTTGGTCAGCGATATCACCTCGGCGCCGCTCCGTGGTGGCGCCGGGAACGAGTAGCTCACCTTCTTGGTCGCCCTCGGCAACGCAATGATCTCGATCTTCTCGAGCTGCTTCAAACGGCTCTGAACCTGGGTCGCCTTCGTAGCCTTGGACCGAAAACGCTCCACAAAGCGCATCTGTTTCTGTATCTGCCGCTGTTGTCTAGCCGCGGACGCCCGCTTGATTTCAAGGACGCTTTCGCGTGCAACAAGATATTCGTCATAGTTGCCACGGAAAAGCACAACTTCGTCCGGCTCAATGGCAAGAACCTTGGTCGCTGCCTGGTTCAAAAATTCGCGGTCGTGAGACGTCACGATCACGCCGCCATGAAACCCAGCCAGATACTTTTCGAACCATACGTTTGCGTCAAGGTCAAGATGGTTGGTCGGCTCGTCAAGGAGCAACAGATCGGGATTCCGGAAGAGAGTCCGGGCGAGTCCCGCTCGCATCACCCATCCGCCGCTGAACTCGCTCATCGGCCGCAGAAAGTCGTCCTGTTTGAAACCCAGACCCGACAGGATCGCTTTCGCCTCGTGCTCGCGGTCGTCACCGCCAGCCGCCTCCAACTCCTCGTCGAGCTTGCTAACGCGGTCCAGCAATCGACTCTGTTCGTCCGGGTCGGTCTCCGATGACAACGCCTCCCACGCCGCGGCGATCTCGTCCACCAGAGCATTCACCTCCACACCCGCATCCAGCACCTCTTGGAGCAGCGGTTTATCGCTAAACGCCTCGGGTTCCTGCGTCAGATAGCCGATGGCAACGTTGCGCTGTCTGGTTACACTCCCACTTTCCGGAGCGATTTCGCCAGCCAGAATATCCAAAAGCGTCGTCTTCCCCGAACCGTTCGACCCGATCAGCGCAACCCGATCTCCACCCGCGACGCTCAACGTGAGCCCGCTGAACAGGGTCCTCTCTGAATAGGATTTGCTGATATCGGATGCAAGAAGCATGTCGTATCGCCAGAACTGTCAACCTATTCGCAGGTTGCAAGTGCAAGGAACATCCGCGGATTTTCGTAGCAATTCAGACTTGGTGGAGCTGAGGGGATTCGAACCCCTGACCTCATCAATGCCATTGACGCGCTCTCCCAACTGAGCTACAGCCCCACAGTTTTGGGAAGGGCGATACGACTGGTTCCCTTTGGAATCCGGTTTTCCCCGGAATTACGTGGTCCGATTCTGTCGCAACGCCGCGTAGGTTTTAATTCTAATCTCCGAAAGGGAGGATTCAACCGAGACGGGTTCGGCGGTTAACCGCGTGCCGCCGCATCAACGATCGTCGCGTCGTGGATCCTCGATTCGGGTGCCGTGATTGTAGCGATGTGTCTTTCGTTTACGATCACTTGATACGTCTGACCGGGCATCAGCTGGTCACCGATCTGTTTGATGGTAACGAGTTCTACCAACTCGTCGTCGCAATGGCCCGACCACGGCGTTTCCGGGTGCTGCATTAGGGTGACAGTAACGATAACGTCGTTGCCATCCACCTTGAATCTTTCGTTGCCGCGTCGCGCGCAGTTTTCGACGGTGGACTGCAAGTAAGTGACGCGAAGTGTGGGCTCACGCTCATTTTCCATCAAGTGAGCGCCGGTGATCTGCGCGGGGACCTCGATCCATGAGCGCCAGTCCGGGGCGTTTTCGTCGACCGAGCCTGACGGCGGTTGGACCAGCACGAGAAGCATTTCAACGTTTTTGGGATTCCCGCGCGTGATCACGTCATAGGCGGTGTCGTTGGTGAACGCCATCCGGCCATCGGCCTCGAATATGGTTGCGCTGATCGCGTATGTATTGCGGGCATCGATGTCTTGACGGTTGTAGTCGACCTTGAACTTGATGGGCACCTGACCAGGGTCGATGATGGTCTGGCGAGAGATCAGAGGCGCAGCGGCATCGGCATACGATACATCGCGCAGTTCGAAGATGAGCTTTGCGCCCGGCGATAGAGCCAACCGCTCACGGTAGGTAACGGTGCCGCTGATCGACGCGTCGGGTTTCTTGTTCGACGGTATTTCGATGCTGGATCGGGGCCTTGCACCAGAAGTGACGGGTTCCCTCGTTTCAGGCTCGCCGCCGCACGCAATCGCCGCCCCGATGGCATCGATTAGTACCGCTGTCAGAACCGCGATCGGTACAGTCAGAATTCCGAAGTGGAAAAGCAGTGATGATGTGACTTTTTGTTTCATCTCGGTCACCTTGTTAATTGGGTATACGAATGGGGTCCGTATAAACAAGACGTGACCGGGCGAAATGTTGTTCCCTTCCTGCTCCGACGTCACTCCCGGAAGCTGGTTTTGGTGCGTCGAAGGGCTTCGTTCCATCCCGACATCAGGCGTATTCGCTCAGATTCGGACATGTTTGGTTCGTAGCGCCGGGCGCACAACCATAGGCTGGCCAACTCTCGGTCGGTACGCCAAACGCCAGCCGCGCGGCCGGCGAGAAACGCAGCGCCGAGCGCGGTGGTCTCATCGACTGCCGAGACTTCGATCGGCCGGTCGAGGAGGTCGGCTTGGAACTGCATCAGAAACGGGTTGCGGGTTTGTCCTCCGTCCACCCGTAAGACGCGTTCCCTGCGATTGCCGCGACGAGGCATTCGCAGCTGGGAATCCATGATGTCGACCACCTCTTTGACCTGATAGGCGGTCGATTCGAGCGCGGCCCGAATGATGTGGTCTTTGTTAGTGCCTCGACTGATTCCGGTAATCGATGCTCGGGCGTGGGGGTCCCAGTGAGGCGAACCGAGGCCGGAGAACGCTGGAACGAGATACACACCATCGTTGTCACCGAGCATCACGGCGATATCGGACGACTCCTCGGCATTGGCGATGATGCCAAGCCCGTCGCGTAGCCACTGCATCGTCGATCCGGTGTTGAAGATCGATGCTTCCAGCGCGTATGTTTTAGATCCGCCGGCTTGCCAGCCGAGCGTGAACAACAGTCCGGCATTCGCCTCGCCCAGATCGTCAGCCGTCAATTGCCCGGGTCCAGCGGCACCGGTGAAGAGATCGAGGTTCGCGCCGCTGTTAGCCAACAGGAACGCGCCGGTGCCATACGTGCACTTCATGTCGCCTCGGGTAAAACACGCTTGGCCGTAGAGAGCCGCGTGTTGGTCGCCTGCTACGCCGGTTATCGGGATCTCGCGACCGAAAACTGACGGATGTGTGGTGGCGAACGTTCCGGCAGATGGTAGCGGAGTCGGTAGCGCGGCCTCGGGGATGCTGAATATTTCGAGAAGGTCAGGGTCCCACGAGAGGTCGTGGATGTTGAACAGCATTGTGCGCGAGGCGTTGGTGACATCGGTTAAATGCGGGACATCGTCTTGCGGCGTGTTGACAGAACCGCGGACGAGTTGGTCGATGAGCCATGAGTCGACGGTGCCGAAGCGCACATCGCCGATCTCGGCGCGCACTTGGAGATTGGATATCGGCAGGTGGTCGAGCATCCAACGCATCTTCGTCGCTGAAAAATACGGGTCGACGATGAGGCCGGTTCGGGACCAGATGTCGTCGGCCAATCCCGCATCGCTGATGGCGTTGCATATTTCGGCGGTGCGGTGGTCTTGCCACACGATGGCGTTCGACAATGGACGGCCGGTCGCGCGTTCCCAGATCACTGTGGTCTCGCGCTGGTTCGTGATACCCAACGATGCGACATCAGCGGCAGTGAGGTTGGCATCTTCAAGTGCCAATCGTGCGACTCCGATGGCGGATTCGGCGATCTCGACCGGATCGTGCTCTACCCATCCCGAACGCGGGAATATCTGGCGAAGCTCCCGCTGAGCAGATCCGATTGGACGCGCAGATTCGTCAAAAACGATCGCGCGCGTCGATGTGGTGCCCTGGTCGATCGCGAGGATTAGTGAACCTGAGGGCATCTTTACCCGAAGAGCGGGTTGTTGCCGCCGAACGCATCAATGGCGGTTCCGGTGACGGCGGACGCTCTCTCGGATGCGAGGAACACTGCGAGGTTGGCGATCTCGGAAGGAAGCATCAGGTTCGGAAGGTCTTCTCGACCGCGGTTGTTGAAGGCTTCACGGTAGCCTTCGGTGTCGGTTCCGCCAGGACATATCGCATTGACGTTGATGCCATGCTCGTGTAGCTCGGCGGCCAGAGACTGGGTAAGGCTGATGAGCGCGGCTTTGGTGACCCGATACGCGCTGCGACCTCTGCCACCACTGCGACCTCCGATGCTGGAGATGTTGATAATCGTGCCGCTGTTCTGTTCGATCATCGTCGGGATGACGGACTTGGTAAGCATCGCAGCGGCGTTTAGATTGACCTCGATCACGTCGTACCAAGTCGCGTCTGCGAGGTCAGCAAGGTCGATGCGCGGATGGATGATGGCGGCGTTGTTGACAAGGATGTCGATGCGTCCGAATTCGGCCATGACGGCCGGAGCGATCGCAGCGACTTGTGCGCGGTCGGTGAAATCGGACTGACAGACGAGCGCTTCGGCACCCAACTGACGGACGTTTTCCACGGTTTCTTCAAGTTCGGAAAGAGTTCTTCCGGTTACGGCCACGTTGGCACCTTCTTTAGCGAACGCGTAAGCGCACGCACGTCCGATACCCTTAGAGCCGCCGGTCACCAGTGCGACGCGGCCTCGCATTTCCATGCTCATCGCTGAACTCGTCCGCTAACGTTACCGCCAGCCACGCTCATCACTTCGCTGACGGACACAAGGTTGAAATCGCCATGGAAGGTGTGGGCGAGCGCGGAAGCCGCAGCTGCGAAGTCCAGTGTCTGTGTGGATGTCCAGCCTTCCTGCAGGTTGCCATAGATGAGGCCAGCCGAAAACGCGTCGCCCCCGCCGACGCGGTCGACGATGCGGACCGAGTATTTTGATGCCATAAGGATCTCTGAGCCGTCGAAATAAAGCGCCGACCAGTCGTTATCGTCCGCGGACTGAGATTCGCGGAGCGTTATTCCGACTTGTTCGAAGTCGAACTCGTCGACCAACCGGTTGACGACCGGTTCGTACGCGGTGGCGTCGATCTCGCCGCTCTCTACATCGACACCTTCGGGAGCGATGCCAAGCGACATCTCCGCATCTTCTTCGTTGCCGATGGCGACATCCACGTGCTTCATCATGGGCCGCATCACCGCCTGGGCTTCCGCAGGCGACCACAGATTCTTGCGGTAGTTCATATCTGCGGACACGGTCAAACCCATCGATTTAGCGGTCGCCGCGGCTTCATCGCAAGCTTGGGCTGCCGATTCCGAGATGGCAGGGGTGATACCAGTGAAATGAAACCAGTCTTTGCCGTCGAAGATGCGTTCCCAATCAATCTCGCCAGCCTGCAGTTCGGCGATCGAGGACGCAGCACGGTCGTAAATGACCTTCGATGCCCGCATGGCGGCGCCATTTTCGAGGTAGTAGGTGCCGAGCCTTTGGCCTTGACGGAGAATTTCGGAGGTGTCCACGCCCCACTGCCGTACGTAGTTGATGCAGGCTTGGCCAATGTCGTTGGCCGGTATCGCGGTCACGTAAACCGACTCAATGCCGAAATTGGCCAGAGAAACTGCGACGTTACACTCGCCACCGCCGTAGGTGACCTCGAATTCGCGCGCTTGCGTGAAGCGTTCGCGACGCATCGTTGCGAGTCGCAACATGATCTCGCCGAACGTGACGACTGATGGCATAGATGTAATCTCCTTGAGGTTGGCCTTCAGGTTGGTGTTGCTGATTTCTAGTAGAACGTGGCGTTGTCGTCGTCGCTCTCTTCGCTGGATCCGGAAGCGACGTTTGCGAGTTCGGCGTCGACGCCGGATTTGAGTAGTCGCACGTCAGAGGCGATTGGAAACCACGTCATGCCTTGTTGTATGCGACGGGCGGCTTCGTTGCCATCGATGCAGTGAATGCCTGTGGCGACACCGTGTTTCTTGCCAGCCGCCACGACCGTCTCCACGGCTTTCACATGGTCTGGATGTTTGTTGTCGAGCCCAGTTGACACGCCCAGCGAACTGGCCAAGTCGTTGGGTCCAACGAAACAGACATCGAGGTCCGGCACCTGCATGATCTTGTCGATGCGGTCAACGGCTCGCCAGTCCTCGATCATGCAGACGACCATGATGATGTCGTTGGCCTTCTCGTAGTAGTCGCTGCCATAGACGAGTTGCCCGCGAGTAGAGCCGATGCCGCGGAGGCCACGAGGGCGGTATTTCGCAGCTTTAACGGCTCGCTCCGCCTCTTCCTCATTTTTGACATCTGGAACAACGATACCCGTGAAGCCGATGTCAAGAACGCGTTTGACCCAGATCGGATCGTTGCTCGGGATGCGTGCGAAAATCGGTTTGCCGGAACCGGTGCCGGCACGCAGGCAGTGGACTGCAGTGGAGACATCAATCGCGTTGTGTTCAAAATCAAGCGTGACCCAGTCGAAGTCGGTTGTGTGCAGCAAAGTCTCGATGACCGTCGGGTCTCCGCTCGCCGACCAGGTGCCGAGCGACGGCAAATTTTGGTTGAGTTTCGCCTTTACCGGGTTGACATCCATGTTCACAAACCTCTCACGACTACACGCGAAATGAGATTAACACAACGGGTTCCCGTCAACTGTAGAGGCAAGCGATAGACTCGTTGAAATCGACGCGCGAAACGGTCTCAGGAGATAAAGAATGGCACGGCACTCGAAGTTAGAAGTTCTGAACGCGATGCACCAAATAGGGGTTGTCCCGGTCTTCTACAACGGCGACATCGAGAAGGCCCAAAACATCGCTCGCGCGTGCGTCGCGGGTGGCATCCGCGTCCTCGAATTCACGAACCGTGGCGATCACGCCTGGGAAGTGTTCTCGAGTTTGGACCGTTTCTGCGCCGCGGAGTTGCCCGACGCCGTACTTGGCGCAGGATCGGTGCTCGATGCCGGCACCGCGTCGATTTACATCGGCAACGGAGCCAGCTTTATCGTTGGACCCGTCACCAACCCGGACGTCGCAAAGGTATGCAACCGCCGCAAGGTGCCTTACATACCCGGTTGCGGCACCGCTTCTGAAATATCAAACGCCGAGGAGCTGGGCGCGGACATCGTGAAGATATTCCCGGGTTCGGCAGTCGGGGGTCCGGGTTTCGTCAGAGATGTGCTGGCGCCGATGCCGTGGTCCTCGATCATGCCAACTGGAGGTGTCGACATCACCGAGGCATCGCTTCGACCTTGGTTCGAAGCCGGTGTATGCGCCGTTGGAATGGGATCGCGTCTCGTGTCCAGTGACGTGGTCGCGAATGGAGATTGGTCGACGCTTGAGGCGCGAAGTCGTGATGTCGTGGCGTTGATCTGCGCCATCCGAGGTTAGCAGAACCGCGAATCGTACGATTTGCCGACGATAATCGTACATGTCGCCGCGAAGGTATCAAACGGCTGTACGTATTGACAGCGATATGTACAACATTGACGTGTTTTTGTGCATATCGCTGTCAATCACCGCCGAAATGGACCACGTATTCCATGTTGTCTGACAATCCGACGAGGATGTCGATGAGACGGTGATTTCTGAACAGCTGATGCCTGCCCGATTTCACACGCTCCAACATGCCAGCGCTGGTCAGTGCCTCCAGACGAGAACGCGCCGTTGCTCGTGTAACACCCTCAACCTGTTGCACCATTCTCGTGGTCGTATATGGGCGTGAGAATATGAGGTCCATGAGTTGCTCGGATGAGGCGGTTGGCGCATCTACCCTTGCCCTGTCGGCGTACTCCCGGCGCAATTCACGTATCCTGATCAGGTCGTCCCGACCTTCCTCAGCCACCTCTTTGATCCCCGCCAAAATGTATCGGATCCATCCCTCCCATGCGCCAGATTCGGTGACAGAGCGCAAGCCCGCGTAGTACTCTCGTCGGCGACGCAGGAAGTAACGGCTCAGGTACAGAACGGGTTGATCCAGCAATCCCTTCAGCATCAGATAGAGGACGTTGATGATACGTCCGGTCCTTCCATTGCCATCCGTGAACGGGTGTATCGCCTCGAATTGGTAGTGCATGATCGCCATCTTGACGATCGGATCCAATCCGGTTGCGGTCTCGTTGGCGAAATCGAGAAGGTCGTCCAGAAAACGGAGCAACGTGGCCTTGCCGTGGGGCGGCGTGTACACGACGTACCGAGTGCGTGGATTGCCGATGAACACGGCTGAGTCGCGCACGCCCACAGGGGTGCCCAATATCTGACTGCATGTGTCGACGAACAGCTGAGTGTCCAGTCTCGGGTTGCTTTGCAGACGATCGATGCCCATCGAAAGTGCCGGACGATAGCGGGCCGCCTCCTTAGTGGCGTCAGAGGCTCGCTCATTCCCGACCGCCATGAACCTGAACAACTCATCGCTGGTGGTGTTGACGTTTTCGATCTCCGAACTCGCCACTGCTTCGGTGATCGCAAAAGCATCGATAAGCAACTGCGGATTGGGGACGCTGAGCGCGGTGCCGTTCAGGTTTGCCAACGCTCTGCTAGCCAAGTTGAGCGATCGCATCACGCCGATCGTCTCTATCTCGGTGGACGGTGGCAACGGCGGAAGGTCGTTGTATGGTTCCTTCGGATCGAAATCAGGCACTGAACGCGCAAATCGCTAAGATATGTACAATTCAACGCCAATAATTATACATTATTCAGCCGACACGTACAACCACCTGACGCATCAGGAGCAACATGCATAAATTTTGGTTATTTTTATACGTGTCGTCCTCACGATGTGCAGTTCCTTAAATCATTCGCTCGACATGCGCAAAACGATGCGCTGTTTTGCGCATATCGATGCTGGAACTACACCGGTTAATCGACGTTTGCGCACGCGGCTTCAAGGGCACTGTCGAAATCTACGACCCACGGACCTTCGGTGCTGATGCGGACCGCTGCTCGCATACCTTGGAGCAGCTCTATCTCGCGTTCCCCGTCAAGGGCGATTGTGCCTCTCGATGCTTGAACCGCAACTGTTTCACCCGGTTCGATGACATGCCATTCAGCGATCGGCACGTCGCGAACCATGCCAGGAGCGATCGGCGCCATCACGGAGTTTTCGGAGGATTCGCCGGGTTTCGGGAAGCTGATGTGAAGTCCCCTTGGCTCATCGATGGCGATCAGCGCGAGGCGGGCGCCGATGGATGCGATTCCGATGCACGATGCTTCAGCACGAGTAAGGAACACAGCTTCCAGCGTGCCGACGTCCCATAATGCGCGGGCCCCAACCATGGTCTGACGCGAGACGGCAGCATCTACGAGCGCTATGTCCCGCAACTCTCCATTGACGATGATCTCGATCTTCTTGGATCGACGACAAGCGCGCTCCCGACTATCAGGATTCTTTGCAACGGTCGCGGCTGCGATGCCGGCCAATGTGCCTTCGATCTCCTTGGGAAAGACGTTATTGGTTCCGGTCGAGATAGGTGCCAATGGCACGTCGCCGCATCCCTTGGCGACCAACCGATTCGTTCCGTCGCCTCCCAGCGTCACGATGCAGTCAACCCCGGCGTCGCGCATGATTTGGGCCGCAACCGTCGAGTCGCGCTGACTTCCGGTAGGTGTCTGATCGATGAACTCTGACCGCAGAGTATCCCGGGTGTCGGACATGGCGTTTCGAGCCAGTCCAGCCATATCCGGCATGACGATTACTTTGGTCACCCCTTGGGATTGGAGGCCCGCGAAAACTCGCCTCAGGGTGTTGGATTTTTCCTGGTTGGAGACGACGCGGCCTTGCGCCACCAATCGCCGGATGTCTTTACCCGCGGCGGGGTTTGCGATTATGCCTACGGTGGACATGGTGAATGTGACTTGGCGGTTACACGCCGGTTAGGGTTATCGGTCGGCTACGGCGTCAGCCAACACCTCGGCGAGAAAGTGCGCCGGGCGATGCAACTCGTCTTCGATCTGTTGCTTGCACGAAACGCCTGTAATCGCGAACTTGGTGTCAGCGCCTGCTTTGCGCAACGCTGGGAACAATCGATCTTCGCCGACCTGTTGCGATACATCGTAGTGTTCTTTGGCGTATCCGAACGAACCAGCCATGCCGCAACACCCGGCGTCGATGAGTTCAGCCCTGTAGTTGGGCGGTTGGTTCAACGCGGCGACGGCTTGCGCAGTGCCAATTAACGCGCGTTCGTGGCAGTGGACGTGCAACAGGATATCTACCGATTCATCGCTCCAATCGATTTGTTGCTCCCCGTCGTCGTAAGCATCCACCAAGAGTTCTTCGAGCATCAGTGAAGCGTCCGCTATTGCTCGCGCCGCCGGATCCGAGCCAAGCAGATCCGGGTACTCGTCCTTCAACGTCAATACGCAGCTGCTCTCGCAGCCGACGATCTTCGCACCTGCCTCAACGTATGGTGTTAGCGTCGCGACGTTTCTTCGAGCGTTCTCGATTGCGCGGTCGAGCATTCCGGCAGACACCATCGGTCGACCGCAACACACACGGTCCGCCAAACGCACCCGGTAACCGAGCGCCTCGAGAAGCTTCACCGCGGCTCTGCCCGATTCCGGATGGTTGAAATTCATGAACGTGTCATGGAAAAGCACGATGTCGCCCCGCGACCCGGTAGTGTTGGGTCGATGGACTTTGAACCACTGTTCAAAAGTCTTGCCGACGATCTTTGGCAATTTACGGCGTCGGTCAATGCCCAACACTTTTTCGGATGCCCATCGCGCAGGCGCATTCCCCATCGCCAGATTCGCTAACGGCGCCAATGGCCCTGCAGCGAGGGCGTTGAGGCGATGAATGTCGGCGACGATCCTCGAACGCAACGGCATGCTGTGTGTCTGGTAGTAAAGGTCGAGGAATTCGTATTTGATCTTCGCCATGTCGACGTTCGACGGGCACTCGGATTTGCAGGATTTGCATTCCAAACAAAGATCGAGCACCTCGTACATCCGCTCGGATTGGATCTCGTCGATGGGCAACGCTCCAGATAAAGCGGCGCGCAGCGCGTTGGCCCGGCCGCGCGTAGAGTGCTCCTCCTCGCGTGTGGCCATGTAAGAGGGGCACATCGCGCCAGCATTGACCTTCCTGCAAGCTCCGACTCCGTTGCATCGTTCGATCGCTCCAGCGAATCCGCCATCCGCGCTCCAATCGAGTTTGGTCGGCAGTATCTGTGCTGAATAGTCGGCGCCGTAGCGCAGGTTTTCACGCATGTCTGGCGTATCGAACACTTTGCCAGGGTTCATGATCCCATCGGGGTCGAACAACCCCTTGACCTCGCGGAAATGGCCGACTAGCTCTTTGCCGAACATCTTTTCGGCCCACGCGCCTCTTACGATGCCGTCCCCGTGTTCGCCGCTGAGGGAGCCACCGAACTCGAGGACGAGATCGGATATCTCGTCCGCGATGGTGTACATGAGTTCGATGCCGGCGGTTTTCTTGAGGTTTACGAGCGGCCGGATGTGCAGGCATCCCACGCTAGCGTGTCCGTAATAACCAGCTTCGGTGCCATGCCGTTTAACAATCTCGTCGAAACGTTCTACGTACTCCGTCAACAGTTCGGGAGCGACGGCGGTGTCTTCGACGAATGGCAACGGCTTCGCATCACCTTCGACGTTCATCATCAATCCGAGACCCGCCTCACGCATCGCCCATACCTGCCGTTGTTCGCCTGGTTCGAGCAAAAGCGTTACCGCGTAGGTCGCGGCGCCGCGTTGGATAGAGGCACTGAACGCTTCCAACTTAGATCGCACTTCGGATGCGTTTTCGCCGGTCATCTCAACGACGAGAATGTCCGAAGGGTCGCCTTGTAGAAATCCGAGACCGCGCGAAAATCCGAGCGATTTGCGGGCTTGGGCAATGATAATGTCGCCGATGTGTTCAACGGCGCTGACTTCATGCTCAAGGGTTGCAACCGTGGCCTCCATTGAGTCGCGAAGCGTGCGGAAGTGAAGGACTGCCAAGCCTTTGGATTTCGGGACGTCCCAAAGCTTCAAACGCGCGTCGGTGACGGCGGCGAGTGTGCCTTCGGACCCAACCATGACCTGCGTCAGATCGATGATCGGACCGTCGCCCGGAGAGTAGACGCGGTCGATGTTGTATCCGCCAACCCGGCGCAGAATCTTGGGGAAGCGTCGGTCGACTTCGTTTGCCGCCCGATCTGCGACATCTGGGATGCCGCGGTAGATCTGCCCTTCTAGGTTGGAGAGCGCCATCTTGCCTTCCAACTGCGCGGCGTTAAGCGCCTCGAACGTCGCTCGGGATCCGTCAGAAAGAACGACGGACATTTGCTGGACTTGGTCGACGGTCTTGCCGTAGATGATGGAATGAGAGCCACACGAGTTGTTGCCCATCGCTCCGCCGATATTGGCTCGCGACGATGTGCTGGGATCCGGAGTGAAGTACTTGCCGGTGTGTCCGACTTGGCGGTTCAGTTCGTCGATGGTGATGCCAGGTTGAGTATGAACCCATCCTTCTTCGCGGTTAATCTCGATGACGTCGTGCATGTACTTCGAGAAATCGATAACAACGCCGCGGTTGACTGTCTGCCCCGACAAACCGGTGCCGCCTCCTCTGGGCAGGACTGAAACGCCTGCCGATGAGCAGGTCTCGATCACAGCGCTCACATCGTCCGCGTCCCGAGGGAGCACGACGCCGATGGGCGTCATCTTGTAGATGGAGGCGTCGGTGGAGTACATTTGCCGTGCGAATCGGTCGAAACGCACCTCGCCGGCGACTACTCGACTGAGCTCTTCAGCGAGTTGCGAGCGCGTCGAACCGCTTGCGGCAATCACGCCGGTGCCTCGTCGTGGCCAGCGTCCTCACCTTCCGACTGCGGTAGCACAACAGATGCGATGACGCTGAATATCAATACGGCGATGACGATCGCCAATGACGCGAGGGTGATCGTAACAGTTATCTGATCGTCGGAGACGCCCAACGAGTGCACGAAGTCGTGGAACTGATCATGGAAACCGGTTTCGACGATGATCTTGACGCCAATGAAGGCGAGGATGGCAGCCAGACCGTACGAAAGGAAACGGAAGAGGTCGACGAGTCCTTCGAGTAGGAAGAATAATGGCCTCATGCCAAGCACCGCCATGGCGTTGGATGACCAGATTATGAACTGGTTCTTGCTGATGCCAACTACCGTAGGTATCGAATCTATGGCGAACACGACGTCGGTTGTGGCGAGGACGATGACGACGAGCGCGAACGGAGTTGCCGCTCTGACGCCGTTCTTGACGGTGAAGAATTTGTGACCATCGAAGTCGTCGCTAACTTGGAAAAGTTTCCTGAAGCCGCGCACCACGATGCCCTTCGATGGGTCGGCTTCTTCGTCATGGGCGGTGATGAGTTTGTATGCGGTGTAGATGAGGATCGCCGCGAGGAGGTAGAGGATGGGTTCGAATAAGTCGATGATGCCGATCGCGAAGAAGATGAATATGGCACGGGCGACCAGAGCACCAACAATGCCGAACAGCAACGCCCGAGATCGGAAGAGGTCCGGGAGGGCGAAGTAGTTGAAGATGACCAGGAATACGAAGAGGTTGTCGATGCTGAGCGCACGTTCTGCGACGTAGGCGGTGGCGTACTCGATGCCGAGTTCGTTTCCGCCGGCGATGAAAATCCAGATTCCGACGGCGGCAGCGACCAATGTCCAGAAGATCGTAAGCAACGTCGCTTCGCGCATACCGACGTGGTGGTCCTTGCCGCTCAGGACGACAAGGTCGATCAGGAGTAGAACGAAGACGCCGACGGTGAATGCCGCGAGGATTGCGAAACTGTCGAAATACCCTTCCACGGCAGAAGTTCTCCTAATCGTCCGGATTCAATCTGGCAGGGCGTTTAGTCAAAAAACGCGTGTTGGTGAAGATCAGAAGATGGAGTCGATCGTGAACTTCTGTTCTCCTGCCGGCGCCTTGAATGTCACCACGTCACCTGGCTTGCCGCCGAGAATGGCGCTGCCGACCGGCGAGATATCTGAGATCTTGTTGCGCAAGGGGTTTGCCTCGTTTGCGGCGACTATCTGGTAATCGACGGTCATTTCGGTGCCACCCTTGGTCAATCGCACCCATGATCCGATCTGCACGTGATCGCTGGCGCGTCGCACAGATTCGTCGATTATCGTCGCTACCTTGAGGGTCGATTCCAACCGGTTGATCTGGGCTTGAACCATGCCTTGATTTTCCCTGGCGGCTTCGAGCGGCGAGTTTTCTCGGACATCGCCGCTGGCGGCAGCTCGTTCGATCTCCCCGGCTAGCCGGACCGTCTCCACGCGGAGTTGTCCGAGGCGGTTAACCATCTCGTCGTAGCCCTGTTGCGTGATCTGGACCTCCGTGTCGCGCCGCCGCATGGCACCGCCACGCGCGGCATTCATCGTTGGCTTGCGAACGCGGATGTGCGGAGCGAGGCTGATGTCTATGTAACCCTTTTTCTTGACGTAGTTGAGGAAGTCCTTGACGGCAGTCACGCGCTGTTTGTTGGTATCCGAAGCGCTGGCGCCGAAGGTCTCGGAATACGGGCTGATATCCGACGGTCGCAACGCCTCGAGTGTGTTGTTGGGACCGATCCAACGGGCAAACTTCGTCAGCTCGGGATGAACCATCCTTTTTTTGGAATCGGCGATTGTCATGACGTACTCCGTCACCGCGTCTTGGACGGTGAAATCATCGGAAGTGGGAGCGGTTGCGGAGTATTCGGTCTGTGATACCAAGTTGCTTTCCTCAATGACGGCGATGAGCAAACGGGCACGATGGCGATCCACGAGCGCGCGAGCCGTACCTGTCGAGACACTTGCATCTAAGTGTACGAGAGCAACGGAATCATTGCAAAAGCGATGAACGTTTAACGCACCGCGTCGACTTACCTCAACGTGCTACGGAAGTTCGATCGATAGTTGCCCGAAAGATAATTGACACTCAACCGTCAATCGGATGCGGATCGATGTAGACCGCCGCTTCACCGTTCATGACTTCATCGCCGGTTTGGTTGATGCAGGTAACCGCGAGCTTCACTATCGGCTTGTCATCCCTGACGTTCACCACCTCGCAACGAGCCGTAACCTCGTCGCCGATGTGGACCGGGCCGACGAAGTTGACGCTGAGGCCGAGGAATACGATCGTCGCCTCCTGACCAGCCATCTTGACGCCCAGTACTGCCGACACCATTCCGACCAGCAACGCGCCGTGCGCGATCCGCTGACCGAACCTGGTTTTAGACGCGTAGTCATCGTCCAAATGCAACGGTTGCGTATCTCCGCTTAGAATCGCGAATTCACGAACGATCTCGTCGGTGATCAGTCGGCTGACCGAAGCGGTCGAGCCGACGACGAAGTTGCTCGGATTGTTCGTCATTTGGTAGCGGTACCCATTTATTCAGCTTGTGTCCGACCGTTTTTTTGTGTCCGTCTGATTTCTTTGGGCGATGTAGGATCCTGCCATCACAAGGATTGCCCCAGCCCACAGTTCAGGCCCGATGCTCTCGCCGAGTATCAACCAAGATAACACCGCCGTGGTGATTGGAGATGTCAGCGATATCAGCGTCACTCTGCTAGGGAGGTAGTTGCTCAACAGCCACGTCTGGCCGATGAACGCGAATCCGGCGATGATGATGCCTTGATAGAAAAGCGATGTGGCGAGCAACAATGTCATCCGAACCGGTTCAGCCTCAAAAATCAACGACCCGACGAGGAAGGTGGCACAACCGAAAATCCCTTGCGCGACAAGCATCTTCACGGTCGATATGCCCTGCCCAAGTTGTGACAGGTAGACCTGACGCAATCCCAGCAGTAGAGCCGAGAACATGATCAGCAGGTCGCCCAGCCAAACATTCGGCGCGCCCAACGCGTCTACATCGCCGACGATGCTCCTCACGAATAGCGCCACGACACCGGTGTACGCGATGACGGCCCCAACGACGCGGCGGGGCGACAATCGGTCGCTGGGTATCAGGAAATGAGCAAAAACTCCAGCCCACAATGGGAATGTTGTGATGACGACACCGGCGTGACCGGCTGTGGTGTTGTACTGCCCGAGGTTCATGAACGCCGTCTGAACTGAAAACAGCAGACCGAGCAGCGTTAACGGCAGCAGCTCCGAACGGGTGATTTTCAGGCTCTGGCGCGAGATGACCGCCCACACGAGGACAACGACCATGCCGAGCACGAATCTCATAAACCCGAGTCGCAGCGGTGGCGAATCTTCTAGCCCTATCTTCACCGCGACAGGTAATCCGGCCCATAGCGAGGAGAGCAGGAACGCGAAACCGCCCGAGCCGAGCGTCAACGGTTTACGGCGGTCAAACCGACTGATTTTGCCGTCTGAAGAACGCGTCGAGGACGCGGAGTCTCGATCAGAATTGTCGAGACCCTTCGATTCGGTGGGCTTGGTCAGTCTTCAAGCCGTTTCAAGTACTGACCGACCCAATCGAATTCAACCAGATCAACGTAAGCGTCCATCAATGCCTTGGTGACAGGCCCCGGGACCTTGCCATCACCCACCGTCGATCCTTGAACCTTACGAACTGGGCAGATGCAGAGCGAGGTCGAAGTTAGGAACATCTCGTCCGAAGTTGTTGCGTCGAACATGTCGAGATCGGTCTCGACGACCTCCAAGTCGATCACGTCCGCGAGCTCGATCGCCGTCTCTCGAGATATGCCGCCAAGCACGAACTGGGCTTTAGGCGTGTACGCAACGCCGTCCTTGACCACGAAGACGTTGGAACCTATACCCTCCGTCAGGAAACCCCGATTGTCGAGAAGTATCGCCCACGCCTCAGGATCGTACTCCTTGGCCTCCATGTCCGCCATGATCAGGTTCAGATAGTTGTGCGATTTGGCACGCGGACTCAACGCCTCGGGGCTGACCCGGCGCGTTGACGGCACCCAGACGTCGATACCGTCACGGTAAAGCCGCGCGCGCGGCCCGAGCGGCAACGGAGTGCACTCGATTATTACAGTGGGCCCGCCGTCGGTCGACCACATATCGCCTCCGACGAGATCGACGCCACGCGAGACGCGTTGTCCGACCCAGTAGTCATCGTGGTCGCCGAGAAGCTTCAGGTTCTCTTCGACCACTTCAAGCGTGGCATCCCGCATCTCCTGCTTGGTGATGCCGGGGTCGATCCTCACGTATTTTAGAGAGTTGTAGAACCGGTCCAAGTGCTCATCGAGCTTGAAGATCCGGTGACCGAATGTGCGTGTCATGTCAAACACGGCGTCGCCGTACTTGAATCCGCGGTCCCTGAATGGCACGACCGCTTGGCTTTCCGGCACGATCTCGCCGTTGAAGTACGCCACACGTTCGTTTTGACGAGTAGACAGCATATCGTTAAGCCTTTCAATTGATTCGATGGTCTAGAGTTATGTTATAGACCGCGCGACGGATCGGGACAGTCGGGCGCGTTGTGTTCATTAGAATCTCAACGTTCGTATGGAACTTCAACCAACCCCAACTAATTCCGACTCTGACCGACTCCGCACCATTGAGTCTGCGGCTGACGAATTCGCCCGCGAACCTAGGTCCGACGCGAGCATCGAATCGGCGCCCGAGTGGCGTCCGAGCATCGATATCCGCATCGGCGGGCGCAGACACCTACCGGTTGAGTCAGTCGACTCTGGCATCCGGACTGTCGATACCAACGACCGTTCCGGTGCGCCAGGGTACGTCGCGCCGAGCCGACGCCGCCTGGACCTGATCGACGCAGTTCTGGGCGTCATCTTGGTTCTCGCGCTTGTTCTGCGCATGTTCGGTACGGACTGGGATCAGGGTGGACTGTACCATCCTGACGAGCGCGATTTTTTGGGGCGCGCTGAACGGCTCGATTTTTCGCAACTGACCCAACCGGGATTATTGACGGTCGAATCTCGCCTCAATCCGCATTGGTTCAACTACGGGAGTCTGCCCCTGTATGCGCTCGCAGCGTGGAAGTCGGTTGCTGCCCCGTTCACGGACAAGGATTGGAACCTTTTCGACCTTAGATTTCCAGGCCGCAACTTCGCTGCTGTCGCTGACACGATCACCGTATTTTTGGTGTTCCTGTTGGCGTCGCGCCTAACCGGGAATCGGCGCGCTGGTCTGTTGGCGGCACTGCTAACCGCGTTGGCGGTGATCCACATCCAGAACGCGCACTACACCGCAGTCGACGCGCCGATGACGATGTTCATCGTAGCCACGGTCTACTTTTCGACGCGGTTAGTCCAAGAACGAAAACAATCGGACGCGTTGCTTGCGGGTTTAATGCTCGGGTTGGCGATCGCGACCAAGGTTTCGGCGGCTCCGGTAGCGCTCGCCGTAGGGACCGCGCATTTGCTCGTTCTGATCGGACCAAGCCTTGCGTCACGCGGAGCCGTCGGCGTAACTCCCGACGATGTCAGAGTGGTTTTCCGATACGCTGTCTTGGCCGGTTCAGCAGCCGTTATCGCGCTGCTGGTGACGCAGCCATACATGGTCATCGACTGGGAGACGTATTTCTCCAACATCTTCCAACAATCCGAAATGGTTAGACTGGTAATCGATTTTCCATTCACCCGGCAATATATCGACACGCCAGCATTCCTCTATCAGATGCGCCAGCTCTCGACGTGGGGATTGGGCATATCGTTGGGCATCGCGGTATGGCTCGGCTTGATTTGGGCCTTGGCTCGGACATTCGTCACGCGTGACCTCGCGTTTGTCGTCGTTTTGTCGTTCTTGATCCCGTATCTATTCATCAACGGTCAGTTCGAGGTCAAGTTCCTCCGCTACATGCTCCCGGCGACGCCATTCTTGATCGTCTTCACCGCTGCCGCGATCCGGTGGGTTCACACCGACCTCCTGCCGAAATTGCACAAGGTTGCCAGATTCGGCGCATACGCCCTAGGCTTCATGGCATTCCTTCTGCTCGCTCACTACACGTTCGCCTACCTCAACGTCTTCAGCGGGGCGCACCCGGCACAAGACGTATCAAAGTGGTTGCGCGAAAACGCCGAACCGGGAACGGTCGTGATCCAAGAACACTGGGAAGAGGGCATACCCAACATAATCGGCTTTCGGATGCACGAAAAACTGCCCATGTACGAACCCGACAGTAGCGCTAAGTTCTCGACCGTCGCTCGGCTATTAGCAGACGCAGACTACCTGGTGCTCTTCAGCAATCGGCTCGCGGCAACGATCCCTAGATTGCCGGAACGGTATCCGATATCGACGAGTTTCTACGAAAAGCTGTTCAATGGTGAACTGGGCTACAAAACCGTTTACTCATCGGTGCGAGTGCCAGAGCTTTTCGGAGTCGTCTATTGGGACGATCCTTACGAACGGGTCCCGTTTGGAGTCCCTGACGGCTACACCAAACCCCGCGGCTCGCTTTACAACTGGGATTGGTTCGGGTGGGCTGATGAGAGCTTCACGGTTTATGAGCACCCACACGCCATCCTTTTCCAGAACACCGAAAAACTCGAGCAGACCGAGTACCTTAGTCGGATTTACGACGGTCAATCCCCTGACGACCTCAGCCGCGTTCTCGTTGGTGGAGTAGGGCTGGTATACGACGACGACCAAGCGAGAATTCAACGTTCGGGCGATAGTTGGAACACCATCTATTTCCTTAAGGATTTGCCGAATGAGTTGGCATGGCTGGTGTGGCTCCTTGCAGTTCAGTTCATCGCCTTGGCCGCGTGGCCGCTGACATATGTCGTATTCCGTCCGTTTGCTGACCGCGGGTACCTCTTCAGCAAACCGTTAGGTCTGCTCATCATCGCAACCATCGCGTGGTTGTTCGCGAGTTTCAGCGTAATCGGCTTTAGCGCCATCACCGTCGGAATCGGAATTATTCTGCTCGCAGCCGTTTCTTTCGCCATCTTCTGGAAGATCGGAGACGAGATCGTCATCTTCATGAAAGCGAACTGGAAGACTATCGCCGTCGCCGAGTTGGTGTTCCTCGTGGCATTCCTCGCTTTCTTGGCGATCCGACTCGCCAACCCGGATCTCTGGCATGCCTGGCGCGGCGGTGAAAAGCCGATGGACTTCGCCTACCTGAACGCCATCACACGATCAACCATAATGCCGCCCTACGATCCGTGGTTCGCCGGCGGGTATCTCAACTACTACTACTACGGCCAGTTCATCGTCGCGTCGTTGATCCGCATAACCGGAATCATTCCATCGGTCGCATACAACTTGGCGGTGCCACTGATTTTCGCCCTGTCCGCAACTACCGTTTACACGATCGCTTACAACTTGGTCGCGATGGCGATGCGGGCACGCGGCACGATCCGGCTCGGCAAAGCTCCGATAATGTTCGGCATCATCGCTGCATTGTTGGCTGTCGTAGCGGCAAACATCGACGGGTTAGCCCAAGTCGGCGCCGGACTTTACGACTCCTATTTCAAAGGACATGAGTTCCCTCAGTTCGATTACTGGCGCAGCACGCGACTTTTCGAACGAGACACCGGCGGCAACGAGATCACCGAATTCCCCTTCTTCACATTCCTCTACGCAGATTTGCATGCCCATATGATCGCGATCCCCTTCGCCGTCTTGGCATTGGGGCTTTCCATATCCGCCTTCCTGCGCGCCGGCATGGAGAGGTTGTCGCGTTTCGAGACCCTTGGTTCGTTGGTTCTGTTAGGCCTCGTCGTCGGCTCGTTGCGCCTCATCAATTCTTGGGACTACCCGACTCAACTCCTCCTCGCTGCCGGCTTCATCTTCACCGGCGAGTTTCTCTACGGGCACCGAGGCAAGTTGAAGGGCACCGCTCAAGCGATCGGCAAGACTGCGATCGTCGGCATCGTCGGATACGTCGTGTATCTCCCGTTCCACAGCAACTTCGAACTCTTCAACAATGGAGTTGAGCTCAGCAAGTTCCAAACATCGCTCTGGCGCTATGTCGCAATCCACGCGATATTCCTCTTCGCGCTCGGATCTTGGCTGGTCATCGAATGGCGCCGTGGAACGTTCCGCTTCGATTCAATCGTTGGAATACTCAAAAACGATTTCGGTTATCCGAATTGGGCGAACACGGTCATCGTAGGCGCGTTCGGCGTGGTCTGGATCGCCGTCATCATCTCATATCCGCACTTCATCACCGTAATTGCCACTCTTACAGGTGCCGCGATATTGGCTCTGACGGGGCTCATGGCGTATCTGCGAAGACATCCCGGACAACGCTACATAATCATCACCGTTGCCTTGACGATGATGGCGATGTTGATCGCCGCAGGAGTTGACATCATTACCGTCAAGAACGACATCGGACGCCAGAACACGATCTTCAAGTTCTACATCCAAGCGTGGTGGTTGCTAGCGATTGCCGCGAGTTACGCCTTGTGGCGACTCTGGGACGTCGGCGCGTTCATCACACGCAACATAAGCTCCGTCAAAGCGCTATGGATATCGGTTTTCGCTATCCTCGCGGTTGGAGTATTCATCTACCCGGTCATGGCGACTGACGTTCGGTTGGACGACCGTTTCAACATCATCGGACCGGGAATCGATGGCGAAGCCTACATGGACGAAGCGCTCTACTACACGAGGGGCGTCGAGATTGAAATCGCTTCGGATAAACCCGGAATCGAGTGGTTGCGCGAGAATGTGGATGGATCGCCGGTGGTAGTTGAAGCGCAGTGGGACCTGTACACGTGGGCCAACCGTATCTCGATATACACCGGGCTACCAACCATCTTGGGGTGGGATTGGCACCAGACGCAACAACGACACGAGTACCGCTGGGAAGTGCAGCGACGCAGGGCTGCCATCAACAACTTCTACACCACCAGAGACATCGGCGAAGCGCGTGAGTTCTTGGATGAATTCGATGTTCGATACGTCTACGTCGGAGAACTGGAACGCGGTGCCTACCCCTCCAGCGGCATCGAAAAATTCAACAACTCGGCTGAACTCAATCTGCACCCCGTGTTCAGCGAAGGCCCGGTGACAATATACGAATATCGTGGTTAAGGAAATCACGGGAATTGAAGAGATGCGATCACCCGCAATCGAAAGCGCGGCTAAAGCGATCAGGGCAGTTGTCGATTTCTTGGTCCCTGTTGCATGTGTTCACTGCGGCGCCGAGGGATCTTTGTGGTGCGATCAGTGCATCGAGAACTCCCCCAAACTTGCCGGCAACACATGCATCAAGTGCGGAGAGCGAACTTCAGAGAACATGAATCTCTGCGGCGACTGCGTCACTCTTCCGCCGCCGTTGGATAGGCTGGTCCCGACATTTCGTTACGGCGGTCCGATACGAAGCGTCGTCCACGCGCTCAAATACCGTAACGTAACGGCAATCGCCCCTGCGATGGCAGATGCCATGTCCGCGCACAAATTCGCAACCCGAGCGAACCTGGATTGCGTCGCACCCGTGCCCGCGCATCGCGATCGTCTGCGAGAGCGTGGCTACAACCAAGCATCGATCCTGGCGCGTCAGATCGCCGACAAGCTACAGTTGCAGTTCATCGAAGACGCTTTGACTAAGACTCGGGCCACACCATCACAGGTCGAACTCACTAGGCAACAACGAGAATTTTCGCTGAGAGGCGCGTTCGAAGCCAACTACCGCTTCGACGACGCGCATGTTCTACTCATTGACGATGTCTGCACCACCGGTAACACGCTCATGAATTGTGCCGCCGCGTTGAAACTCGCCGGAGCCCGCCGCGTCTCGGCGATCGTTTTTGCCAAAGAGACTCTCGACGCCGAATTCGATAATGAAGGTTAGAACTCAGCGAACAACAAAGACGAATGTTTTGAAAGACGTAAAGGCGATACTTTTTGACGTCTACGGCACGTTGGCTACTTGGTCTCCTGACCGTTACGTTATCCACTCACGCGCGGCATCGCAGTTCGGCATCGAGGTAACCAAAAAGGGCATCGACGCCGGCTACGCGGTCGCCGAGGCTTACATGACCCACGAAAACACCAAAACGCCCATCCGAGAGAAGAAAAAATCCGAGCGCGATCAATTCTTCGCCAAATTCGAGCAGTTGGTCTTACAGGGATGCGGCATCGAAGTGGATCTCAACCTAGCCGACAAGATTTGGCAAGCGGTGGCGACGCAGGAATATGAAATGGCCCTCTACGACGACGTCTTGTCCAACCTCGACGCGCTCCGTGCTAGCGGTTACATCGTCGGAATCGTGTCGAACGTACCGAGCGGCGGCTCTGAACTAACCGACCAACTCGGACTATCAGGTAGTATCGATTTCGCGGTCACCAGCAGCGAAGTCGGATGCGAAAAACCTGACCGCCGCATATTTGCAGAGGCGTTGCGCCGAGCGAACGACACGCTGCCGAGCGCCGCCCTCATGATCGGCGACCAACTCGAATCTGACATCAACGGCGCCGTCGGAGCGGGGATCCAACCGGTACTGCTCGACCGCAACAACAATCACGCCGACTTCGACGAACATCCCCGAATCACTTGTTTGACCGAATTACAAAGCCTTCTTACTCGAAAATAAATCGAACATCGCTATCGACGAAACGCAAGAGATGATGAACAAAACTCAACGCCTTCAACGCTGGTACGACGAGAACGGGACCGCCGACAGTCTGTTGTTCGGCGAATTCATGCACCTCGGAGCTAACCAGACCATCCTCAAAGTGGGAATCTTCGACATCGAACCAGACGAAAACACGATTATCCTCGACATGGCCTGCGCAGTCGGCGGAAACGCAAGGTGGCTCACATCCCTTTACGACTGCACCGTTTACGGCAACGACATCGACGAGGATGCAATCGCTACCGCGACAGACCTCGCGCGCATCGAAGGCGTCGATCATCGCTGCAACTTCATCGTGGCACCTGTAGAAAACACGGGTCTCGAAACCGAATCGGTCGACCTGGTCGTCTCGACTGACATCTACGACATGGACGAGGTGGTAAGGGTCCTGAAACCAGGTGGCCGCTTCCTCCTGAGCGCATTGTTCCGACTCGACGCCCCTGATCCCGAAGAGATCGCGACCCAGCACGGACTTGAGGTCGAACTCCGACGCGACGTCACTGAACTCGCCCAATCCTTCCTCCACTCCAAAGAAGAAGAAGCACGCCTGCTGCAAAAGTCGAGAATCATCACCGACCGCCAACTGATAACCGTCATCAACAACGCCCTGCGACGCCGAGGCGGCCATCATCTGCTAATCAGGTGGCGGAAGGGAGATGCATGATCGCCTTCCACCCACTCTTCGAATCGGAGCAGAGCAGAGAACTACGGATAAATCGCTAGCGTTTCCAACCCCGTCGTTTCGGGTAGCCCCAGCATGAGGTTCATGTTCTGAACTCCGGCGCCGGCGGCACCTTTGACGAGATTGTCTAGCGCGGTCACCACGATCAATCGGCCACTGTACGCATTGACGTTCACGTTGATCAGGACGTGGTTGCTGCCCCAAGTCTCTTTGGTGGACGGCGCGGACGAAACCACCCGCACAAACGGCTCGTCGGCGTAGAAAGTGCGGTAAACGTCGGTCACGTCTGCTTGCGAGACCTCGCTCTTTAGCGTCGCGTAGTGGGTGCCAAGGATGCCGCGCGTCATCGGCGCGAGATGCGGGACGAACGTCACCTTGACCTCGCCGTGCTTGGACAGCGCGCTGAGCTCCTGCGACATCTCGGGCATGTGCCGGTGGCCGCCCAGACCATACGCCGACATGTTGTCGTTGATCTCGTTGAAGTTGTACGCGATATCGCCTTTACGGCCCGCGCCTGAGACGCCGGATTTCGAGTCGCTGATGACATCGGTTTCAATGATGTCCGAGTCGAAAGCCGGAGCCAGTCCGAGTATCGTTCCAGTCGGATAGCAACCGGGGTTAGCGATCAGCCGGCTCCGCTTGACATCCTCGCGGTGCAGTTCCGGCATTCCGTAGACCGCGCTCTCAATGTGCTGCGGACACGGGTGTTCGGTCTTGTACCAGCTCTCAAAGACGTTGACGTCTTTCAACCTGAAGTCTGCGCTAATGTCGACACATCTGACATCCGCCTCGATGAAGGGGCTCAACGCTTCGGCGCTCGCCGCGTGGGGGAGCGCTGAGAACACGAAATCAACCGACGCATCGAGATTCGGTGAGATCGTCATGTCGGCGTCGAGAAGATGCGGGTAGACTTCGCTGAGCTGTTTGCCAGCCGCGCTTCGACCGGTTACCTGCTCGACCGTCACATCTGGATGTCGGTACAGGATGCGCGCCAGTTCGGAACCGGCGTATCCGGTAACGTTGATGATGCCGACACGCGTCTTAGACATCGCTTATCTCCGCCTCTCTCGTGCTTGACGATTCTGGGATGGGATTGAAACCTGATTCTATCCTGACGGCCTCCGACGCTGCTTCACATACTCGACAACCGCATGTATACCGTCGGGCGGCGCGCCGAGTTTGATCGCCCTAGTGATATCCGCTTCCGCGAGTTCATCCTGCCCTATCGCCGTCCTCGCCACCGCACGGTTGCCCAATGCATCCGAGTTTTCGGGCTCCAACTCCAACGCCCGATCGAAACTTATCACCGCTTGCTCGAAGAAACCCATGCTCAAATGCGCCGTTCCGAGATTGAACTGGATCGTTGCGTTCTCGGGATCTAGCCACGCCGCCTCTTCAAAATCCCGCGCCGCCGCATCCGGTTGCCCGAGCTGTGCCGACTTCAATCCCCGCGCGAAGAATTCTGATGATGTGGTAGGTTCAGACACTGAGCGCCACTGCTTGCCACTTTGCCGCCGACACACATTCAAGGATAAGCGTCGTCAAATGAAAATCGCTCTTATCGGTCAATCCGCGTTTGGAAAAGCGGTCCTCGAGGCTTTGGCAGAACGCGGCGAACACGAAATCGTCGGTGTTTTCGCCGCGCCCGACACACGCCGTACACGAGAGCCACTCGCAACCGCCGCCGAGGATCACGGCATCCCGGTCTGGCAGTTCAATCGGATGCGAGACCTAAAATGCATCGAAGTGTTCCGATCTCTCAATGCCGACCTCTGCGTCATGGCCTACGTCACCGACATCGTTCCGAATGAAATCATCGACGCACCGAGCCGCGGCACCATTCAATACCATCCCTCGCTCCTGCCGTTGCACCGAGGACCAAGCTCGATCAACTGGGCGATCATCCATGGCGATACAGAGACCGGCCTGTCGATTTTCTGGCCCGACGAGGGTCTCGACACCGGACCGATTCTCTTGCAGAAACGCGTCGCAATAGCATCCGACGACTCCGTCGGTTCCCTCTACTTCAACCACCTGTTCCCGATGGGCGTCGAGGCTTTAGCGGAATCGGTGGATCTGGTAGCGAGTGGAAACGCCCCGCGAATCATCCAAGACGAGTTGGGTGCCACTTACGAAGGTTGGTGCGGGTCCAAGGACGCGCACATCGATTGGTCGCAAAACGTCAACACCATCCATAACTTGATCCGCGGCTCTGATCCCCAACCGAGCGCGTGGACGACTCTGGACGAAGAAAAGATCGCATTGTTCGGCAGTACCGTAGCGATTTCCGATCGTGCAGATGCGTCGCCAGGAACAATCCTCGACATCGACGCCACAGGAATGACTGTCTCTACCGACGGTGGTTCCGTCAAAACCAAGCGCGTCCGAGTCGGTCGCGGCCCGAAATCCCCCGCACACGAAAGCGGCCTGTCGGTAGGCGATCGATTCAGTTGATTCGAAACCAATCGACCATGAGTTGTGTCACGCGTTGCGGTGCCTCCAACTGCACTAAGTGACCGCAGTCATCAAGGACCTCAAGCCTCACATTTGGCAACGACTCTACCGCTCGTCTGCTGTGACGGGTCGGGATAATCCTGTCCGAATCTCCCCAGATCAGCAATGTCGGCACCTCAACCTTTGCGAGTTCCGAGTCGGACAAGATGTCATGCTGGCCAGCGAATCCGGTGAAACTCCTCAACCCTTGGCGAAATGATTCAGTGGCGCCGTTCCGACTGCCCACTTGAAAATGCAACTCTTTCCACATCTCGCGCTCAACTGAGGGGCCGGATCGTTGCGCTTCGAACCGATCGAAAAAGATGTTACGGTCGCCTCTGGAGTCGTATCTCACAAACCGTTGCACCATGCGGACCGATGCGAGCCGCAGCAACCAGTTCAACCCCCGGCCGAATCCTGGCGACGACATCAATACCGCGCTGTTGAATCGTTCCGGCTCGCGGGTCATCGCTCCTAAGGAACCCAACGCTCCCATCGAGTGACCTGCAATGTCAGCGACATCGATCCCAAGAGTATCCATCACACCCAAAATCACATCTCCAATCTGCGTCCTAGGCGCGTGCGCGCGATCCGGAATTTCGGACATCCCGAACATCGGGACATCAGGAACGATCACTCTATGGTCCGTGGCCAATGCGGCGATCTGCCTATGCCAAACAGCCCCGCCACTCCCGGCTCCGTGCATCAACAACACCGGAGGCCCATCCCCAAACTCCATCACGTGGATGCGGCGGAACTCACCCGCCGGTATATATCGCCCCTCGTACCGCAAGTTCGAGAGCGCCATCAATCGATCGCCTGCCGCGCGAATGCGCTCCAAGCTCTGATCTGTTGCCGAAACGGCCATTTCAGCGGCAATATCCAAGGTCCAACTGCCTAACTATTGACGAATTGCCCCAAATTGCCATGTACCGCGTCATGTCTAAAATTGGGGTTGCATGACATTATCCGATACGAAAACTGAATCTGATCATTCGCAACCCAGTTCAGGCGACGAAGCTGACCTGATGCTTCGGGAAGCGGAAACCCTCCTTGAGTTCGATCGCGTTCGCGACATGCTCGCCAGCGAAGCAAGGTTCTACATGTCGCGCGAAATAATAGGTGCAATGCGGCCTCTTCGCCACCCCAAAGACGTCACGCGCCTGCAGGACGAGACCGCTGAAGCAGTCATGCTACTCAACGGCAAGGGCGACATCGGCTTGGCTGGGATGCGAGACCCGAGGGAGCCACTGCGTCGCGCCATCCTCGGCGGTGTCCTCAACGGTTCCGAGTTGCTGATGCTTTGCGGCATATTCCAATCGATGTGGGTGGCCAGATCGACGGTGATGATGATCGCAGATGAGGCACCGTTGCTCTCCGACATGGCGTTTCAGATCCGCGACCTTCGCGAGGTGCGAACGGGTATCGTAGAAGCCCTCTCCGATTCCGGTGATGTGCTCGACAGCGCCACACCCCGTCTCGGCCAGATGCGCGATCGTTCGCGTTCCTCATATCAACGCGCAATGCGAATCATGGAGCGATTGACGTCGCGCGAAGATCTGAAACCGGTGTTGCAATCAAACGTGATCGCTTCACGTGGTGATCGCTTGGTTCTCGAAGTCAAGTCCTCGCATCGCGGATTCGTGCAAGGCATCATCCACGACGTTTCTTCTAGCGGACAAACCGCTTTCATCGAACCATTCGCGGCGGTCGACGCGGCGAACGAGTGGCGTAAAGCCGCATACGAGGCGGAGAAGGAAGAGGAGCGCGTGCTCCGAAAACTGTCGCGCTCGATCGCCGTTCACGGCGAAGATGCGATGGCATCCCTGCAATCCGCCGCCAACCTCGATGCAGCAGTAGCGAGGGGCCGTTTGTCGTTAAAAATAGGTGGTGTTCGCCCTAATACCAACTCCAATCTCGCTTCGGACGAACCCATCGGACTGGCTCTGCTCGAAGCGCGCCACCCCCTTCTCGGCGATCACGCAGTGCCGATCACTATGCGACTCGACTATATGAGACGCGGATTAGTGATCACCGGACCCAACACCGGTGGCAAGACAATCGCGCTCAAGACGCTCGGGCTGATGGCCCTGATGCACCAATCAGGATTGCAGATACCGGCGCGCGAAGCATCCGTATTACCCGTTTTCGAAGGTGTGTACGCCGATATCGGAGACGCCCAGAGCATCGACCGATCCGTCTCCACGTTTTCATCCCACATGGAACGAGTGATACGAATCCTCGCACACGCGTCGAATAGATCTCTTGTGCTACTCGATGAACTTGGTACAGGAACCGATCCTGAAGAAGGTTCCGCCCTCGCCCGCGCCATCTTGGATCGCTTGGTCAAAAATGGCGCTTGGACTTGCATCACCACACACCATCGTCCAGTATCCGAATTCGCCGCAAAACACGACCATCTGGCCAACGCTTCAGTCGAGCTCGATCCTGAGACGATGCTCCCCAACTATCGCCTCATCATGGGCTTGCCTGGCCAGAGCTACGCCATGCAAGTCGCCCAACGTCTCGGGCTCGGACAGCAAATCATCGATGACGCCGTAACGATGCTCGATCCCCTCCGGTCGCAGACCGAGAGTCTCCTTAAATCGTTGCAACGCGAACGAGACCAGATCAGCGACGTCCAACAGCAGGCCGCCGAAGACCGCGCTGATGCGGAGCGAATGCGCGTCGAAGCAGCAGCACATCTGCAACACGCCGAGAACGAACGCGACAAAGCGATCGAAGAGGCGCGCGACCAGCTCAAGCACGAGGCGCAACGCGTACGCCGACAATTGCGTCGTCTAATGCGCGAAGCGGAGCACGACAAGACTTGGCACGAAGCGAGACAGTCGGCTGCCGATGTAGCACGATCAGTTGGCAGTAAAGACTGGGTGGGCGACCTGCAACCCGCAACTTCGAGCGACCGGTCAAGTCTTGCCCGTCATGACGAATCGCCGAAGTTCTCGACCGGCGACACCGTTAAAGTCGAGAGTCTGGGCGTAACTGGCCAGATCGTAGAGCTGGACCGTGACGGGCGCGCCGTCATCTTGTCCGGATCGATGCGATTTCAAGCGCGCCCGCATATGATGACGCTGGTCAAGGCTGCCACCAACGCGTCCGCGTCGACCCAAACCTCAACGCACCAATCAACACCGACGAGGATGACCCGCGTTTCCGACGTCGCGGGCGATCTTGACGTTCGAGGATCCCGTGTTCACATGATCGAATCGATGATCCCGCAGTTCATTGACAGAGCCTTCATGCAAGGACTCACCAGCGTCCGCATCATCCACGGCGAAGGCACCGGCGCGCTCAGGCAAGCTGTCCGCGACGTCCTGTCACGCGAATCCCATGTCGAGACTTTCCAACCCGCGCCACGAAACGCCGGCGGCAACGGTGTCACGATAGCGATGCTTGAGTGAGCCATATTCGCACCGCGATTTGAGACTTGGTGTCAATTTACGATTGGTAATTGCGCCAGATTTCGTCGCGCGCAATTGTCGCTCGATGGTGGCGAACTAAATAAGGTTGAACAGGACTCAGTGCCATTGCAAACGCATTCACGCGCGTCGATCACCAAATTCTCTGTAATAGCACTGCTATTGATCGCAGTTGTTTTTGGATCAATCGTCTCGCCCCACCGATCCGAATCTGTTGAAGCGCAGGCGGCCGGGATTTGCGGACGATCTTCAACGGTACAGAGAGCGATCCTCAGGCAACTGGACAACCTCTCATGCGACGAGGTCACGAGCGCGGACCTGGCTTCGATCGAATCTTTGTGGATCGGCTTTAGCTTCAGTGGTTTTACGACAGGCGACCTGGATGGCCTAACCGGTTTGAAGAGTCTAGGTATATTCGGCCGCAATATTACCCCGTTCCCAGCCACAGATTTCCAAGATCTGAGCAGTTTGGAATCCCTGTGGGTGTATGATGGCGCTGCAACAAAAATAGTAGTAGACAGTTTCTCAGGCCTGGCTGGATTGCAGGTTCTCACCTTTTACGGTCCTCGGGTCATAACTATAGATCCGGGCGCGTTCAACGGACTGACCAGTTTGGATTCACTCAGAATCGTTGGACGCAGTATCGCAACGATTGCCACGAACGCGTTTGACGACCTGACCAACTCGGACTAGCTCAGAATCTATGCCGACGCGGTTGATACGATCCAAACCGGCATGTTCGACGGGCTGGGAAACCTGACTCAGCTGAGATTCTATGGGGACAGTGTAACGAAGGTTGAGACGGGAGCGTTCAGCGGTGTTGGCGAACTCGTTGATGACGAAACACGTGACGAAGACGAACAATTCGGGGTCATCTACGTGGTGTTGGACTCGTTAGTAACTTTGCAAGCCAACACTTTTTCCGGTTTGGGCAAACTCGAGCGCTTAGCGCTGTCTGGCGACATGCTGAGCACGCTTAAACCCGATGTATTCAATGGGTTGACGAACCTCGAAGTGCTCTACTTGGACGGCGGTGCGATTGCTACCGTTCAGTCGGGTGTCTTCGATGATCTGCCAATGGATTTGAATACGCTGCGTCTGAACCGCGGCGGAAAAGAGATTTTAGGTTCCGGTTTCTTGAGCGAGTTGCTGGGTGTGGAAGCCATCGATGTCTGGGACGAGAGCTTGACCACCATCAAGGCGGGTTTTTTCAACGGACTTGGCACCTTGAAGCAGCTGCTTTTCTACTACGCGGGCAATATCACGACCGTGGAACGAGCCGCGTTTGCAGGGTTGACTATGTTGACCAAACTGGACTTGAGCAACAACAAAATCACTTCGCTGCCCGATGACATTTTCGATCCATTGACGATGTTGGAAGAGATCGAACTCGGCGGCAACCCGCTCACCAGCCTTCCTGCCAGATTTATCGCTTCACCGCCTTGTGGGATATCAACCTTTGATATCAGTGGTCGAGGTTTCAAGCAGATCCCGACAGCTGTGGTCGGTGGCGTCAGATACAACATCCTGAGCACGCTTCCGCAACCAGGCGTGAACGGTTGCCGTCCCGATCAAGGTATACGGCACTTGATTCTCGACGACATTCCGTTGAAGCAAGCCGACTTGGACTCGATCGAACCTTACGAGGCGTTGGAGACGTTGTCGGTCGCGAACACCGGCATAACGGCGGAGCAAGCGATCAACGTCCGTCGCGGGCGGGACCTGATTACACTCAAGAGCCTCGACCTCTCGCACAACGATCTCAGCGCATTGAACGGACCGGCGCAACGAGCCGCTTTGGGAGTTGTTCTCGCCAGATTAGTGAATCTGGAGGAGCTCTACCTAACCGGCACGGGCATTGATGGCGACACCGCGCTCGTTATCGTTCAGAACATCAACCCCAACATCAGAGAACTGTCGCTGGCAGGCAACAATCTTGAGGATTGGAACCGCCCCGACTTGGCGCACGATTTGACACCAGCGTGGGACCAATTGTTGGATAGATGGGATCTCATCGACTTGTCCGATACAGCCATCAACGCTCAAGCGGCCAGCGCCATCGTCCCGTATATCGAACGAACACATGAAGGGGTCCCCAAAGAAGTAATCGCGGAACTGGACGAACCCGGGTTCCACCGCGGCGTCACGTTGGACCTTTCCAACAACTACTTGACGCGTTTCGGGTCCGGATGGATGAGGAATTGGGAATTCGTGGAGGTGATCGACCTTTCTTGCAACGAACTGACGACCGTGAGACCTGAATGGTTCCTGCCCGTCAGAGACCACCTAGAATCCCTGTTTCTGCAAGGTAATCCGTTTGACCAGCGACCGGACCGAGACGAATTCGAGGCCGTCTTACCGAACATTCATCTGCACACTTTCGCGTTCCGCGGATGCCAACGATCCAACTACACCATCCCAAAGAGCACCACGAGGGTGCTGCCTCGAACCCACCATCCGGGGTATCGCCATTAACCCCGGCAGCACCGTCAGACTCGCGGTGGATGTCTACGGCAGGCAGGACCTCCTCGATAACTCGCTCGCCGATTCGGTCTTCATCATCTGGGACGACGAACATGTCGGAGGCACCTTTACCGGTACAGGTCGGCGAGTCGAATACACCGCGCCCGAAACGCCCGGCAACTACACCATCATCGCTCGCGTCAGCTCCGAGCAATGTTTCGGCGACTTTGAGCAATGTACGGCTCATTTCCAGTTGAAGGTAAACCGTAAAGCCAGTGTCGACACCGCCTCGGTTCAACCCGTCAACCCCACAGGCGTCATTCCTTCCATCCTCACGGGCGACAACGGAACCGCGTACGAGGTCCTGACACCAGTCGACGGCGGACAATACATCGGCGATGGCTTCAACCTCACCGCACCGGCCAGCGCGGTCCAGAACGGCGAATTCATCGGCGTCAGCATCCAACAGGGCGAACCCGCTTCGAATCACGGCCAAACGCACCAACGCTACACACTCGGCGGCTACTGGTACAACATCTCGGCCATCGACGCCAATAACGAACCGATATCCAACTATCGGCTAAACGCGCCATCATTGGTGTGCATACCATTGCCCGGGGAATTACGGAGCAGGATCGATGACGTCGCGATCGTCGCTATGGTATCTGGTGCCCAAAGCTTCACGGTTCTGTCGAGCACGGTCCGCATCAACCCTGACGGCTCTACCGACCTGTAGGGAAACCTCAGCGTCCTGCCCGCCAATATCACCGCCGCCAAACGCGGTGCACCCGATGCGTTGCCGACACCGCTTCCGGATCAACCCGACGAAGCTGCACACCCCGACACCGGAGGACGCGACTTGCCAATCGGCGCGTTGATCGTCGTGATGCTGTTGGGAATCTCGGTCACGCTAGTCGGCGCACGGCGCATAACGCGCAATACGTGTCACCAGACCTGACAGACCACCGCGTTCGGGTGTCTACCCCGCAGTAACGCCCAGCGCGTCCGCATCAACCACCCGCGCCCGCAACTGCCCGCAGCCAGCATCGATGTCGATGCCTTTTTCGATACGCACCGTCGATGGCACTCCGTAGCGAAGTAGCACTTTCTGGAACCTGTCCGCCGCTTCGCGGCTAGTGCGCTGATACGGACCATCAGCCGTCGGGTTTACAGGAATGAGATTGACATGGCAGAGCATCCCGGTAACCAATTCACCTAGCTTGCGAGCGTGGCTCGTGGAGTCATTTTGTCCCTGCAAAAGGACGTATTCGAAGAAAATGCGCCGATCCGTCATCTCCACGTACCGACGACAAGCGTCTAACAGGACGGATAACGGGTAGCGGCGGTTGATCGGCATCGTCTGCGACCGGGTCTCATCATCTGGAGCGTGAAGCGACACCGCCAAGTTGATCTGGATATTTTCATTTGCCAACCGCAATATCTGAGGAACCAACCCCACCGTCGACAACGTGATGTGCCGAGCACCGACCGCCAAACCATTCGCATCGTTGATCGATCGGATCGCCGACATCGTGTTCTCGTAGTTAGCCAACGGTTCGCCCATGCCCATAAAGACAACGTTCGTCACACCTTGGACGCTACCCAGCTCCCGCTCTCCATCTGCCACTTGAGCACGATCCTCGGCGAGTGCGATTCGCTGCATGAAAATGATCTGAGCCACGATCTCGCCAGTCGTCAACTGCCTACGGAAACCCTGTTGACCCGTCGCGCAAAAAGTGCAACCCAAAGCGCAACCAGCCTGTGTCGAAACGCAAACCGTCTTGCGCGCCTTACGATGCCCGTCCGCCGAATAGCGCATTAGAACCGTCTCCACCAACTCCCCATCGTCCAGCCGGAACAATGCCTTGTCAGTCGAGCCGTCGGCCGATGCAAGATACATCACGTTCTCAAGCGGGTTCCACGTATATCTCCGCGCCAGCTCCTCCCGCAACCCCTTCGGCAACGTCGTCACCGACTCGAAATCTGAAATACACTCCCGATGCAAAGCCTGCCAGATCTGCTTGGCACGAAACTTCGACTGACCCAACACATCAACCAACTCACGCTCCAACTCAGAGCGCGAGAAGTCCAAGATTATAGGTTTTTGATCCGACGGAGCGGCAGTCGAAACAGACATGCACTCAATGCTAACGCGTCGAGTACCCGCCTTTGAACCACGTGCGAGACCCTAAATGACGACTACCGCGTCGCCTTCCCTGAAATACGCCAACGCGTCCTCATCAACCTCAACGCCCAATCCCGGCGATTCAGGAACTGCGACATGACTATCCGTCTGCTTGAACACCGGATCGGTCAACGCGTACCGGATCGGATGCGGCGTCTGATCGAACTCTGTTACTGGCTCGTTGACGTAAGGCTCTTTCGGGTGCGCTGGTGGCGACTGCGAAACTGTGGCGAGCGTGTGCAGAATGGCTGAAAAGCTGATGGCGGTGTTCCAGAAATGCGGCACGAATCGCACATTGAACGCCTCGGCCATCGAAGCCGAAAGTTTCAACTCCGTTATGCCGCCAACATTCACGATCTCCGGCTGAATGATGTCGAAGATGCGTTTCTTGAGCAGCTTCGCCACCTCTCGTCGCGTGCTCGCCGACTCTCCGCCCGATGTCGGAACCGGCGAGCGCGTCGTCACCAGCAAATTGTCATCGTCCGCCCGCGATGAGCAAGGCTCCTCGAACCACGTAACGTCCGCGTCGGCAATGCGATTAGCCACCTGAATCGCGGTCATCGGATCGTACGCTTCATTGGCATCCACCATGATCCGAATGCCGTCACCCACCTGCTGCCGAAGCGCATGAACGCGATCAATATCGTCGCCCAATTTCAACCCGCCGATCTTCATCTTCATGCCCGAGAAACCCTGATCGACATACCCTTGTGCTTCTTCGAGGAAATCTGACCATGTAGGGTCCTTCAAATCGGAGGGAACATAGTAGAGACCTGTGGCGTAAGTACATATCCGGTCACGTTCCTTGCCACCGAGCAGTTCATAAACCGGCAAACCTCGAGAACGCCCCACCAGATCGTGCAACGCCATGTCGATCGCGCTCGCGACGTTCGACGAGAAGCCGGTGAACCCTACGCCCTGATACGTGGGATTAACAATCGACTGCCAAATCGCACCGATGCGTTCAGGGTTTTCGCCGATCAATCGAGACGCGGCTCCGGCTAGCGCATCAGAGCTCGTGCCAGTTTCGCCCCATCCATACGAACCGTCGTCCGCAACGATCTTCACCACGGTGGTACGGCGTTCATCCGTCCACCGCTGCGACCACCCGAACGGCTCGTCCAGTTTGCCGACTAGAGGATGGATCTCGATGCGTTCGATCTTCACGTCAGCTGTCGCCAGTCGTCGTCGAGTTCGGCGAAGCGTTCATGCAAAGAGTCCACGAAGGCATTATCGATGCTGAGTGCATCGTCGATCGTCTCGATGTTCGATGCCATGTGCCGCGGGTTCTTCGTGCCGATGATTGCCACGTGAATCTCTGGATGGGCAAGCGTGAAGCCCATCGCCGCCACTATCGGGTCGTCCGGCTCGCCGGCCACTTCACCCGCCGATTGAACCGCTTGACATCGCTGCAGGTATGTGTTGTCGTAGCCGCGCCGCGAGCTGGACATCCCGGATTTCGCCATGCCCCACGTCGCACCGGCAATAGGTCGCTTGACGATCACGCCAATGCCATTGTCGGCGCACTTCTCCAGCAGACCCGTTGTATAAGCGCGCTGTTCGACAACATTGAAGCTTGTCTGCAATGTGGCAAAGACCCCCGAATCTACCGCCCAGTGCGCCGCTTCATTGTCGCCGGAGTAGCCAATGAGTCGAGTTTTCCCGGCATCTCGTGCATCTTCCAGAGCTCGAATGATGTCGCCCTTCTCTAGATCGGGAATGCCGCAAGAGTGAAGTTGAACCAAATCGACATAATCAGTGTTCAGACGACGCAAGCTGCGGTCGATCGAGTCGCGGACCGTCTCATACGTCCAATCGCTGCCGTCCAATCCATCGCCGCGAGCATGACCAGCTTTGGTTACGAGGACATACTCGTCTCTTCGGTTGGCGACGGTGCGTCCAATCAACTCCTCGGAAATCCCGTAGCACGCCGCGGTGTCCAAGAAGTTGATGCCCAGGTCGAGCGCATTGTTTAGTACGCTTCCCGCTTGCTCAACGTCATCGAAATCTAGCTCCGATCCGATCTCGGCCAATCCGGCACCCAATCTAGATACCGTGTAGCCCGTCTTTCCAAAATCCACTGTCTGCACGTGTTTACTCCTTTTGCAGTTAGAGAATTGCTCTAATCATCTATTGGTGTCAGGCCAAATCACTTTAGCGGTCCAAGCACCTTCAAAGCATGTACCGTCGTTCAACACCGCGTCTCTCATGATGCACCTGTACATGTTCGTGTTGCTGAAGTTGGCGTTCCGCAGATCAGCGCCTGCCAAGCTAGTGCGAAACAGCGCGGCGTTGCTGAGGTCTGCTTCAACGAACTTAGTGCGCCGAGCCCATCCCTCGGAGAGGTCTGCGCCACGCAAGCACGCACCAGTAAGGTCAGCGTTGTCCAGGATGACCCTCGCCAGGTTCCAACCTGCAAAGTTCATTCCAGCCAAATCCGCGCCCGAAAGATCTAAGCGATCCGCCGGATTCTCTGCCCGCCAAACGTCTACGGCGGCAGCGCCCATCTTGACGGCTTGTAGGTGTTGTTGGTTCAATTTTCCGCGCTGACAGAGGGGTTGCTTCAAAGGGTACGGGTCGACGACCACACTCGCCAAATGTTAATCGATTCGCAAAGGCCAACTACCGCCCATAGACGCGTAGCGCGGTGAAACAAATATGAAACATATATTTATTACCTTGAATTCAATTGGCGCTTAGTCGCGCCTGTGAGATCCGATCATGTTCAGGAGAGACGAAGACAATGGCAAACGCCGATGATGTGATCAAGATGATGGAGGAAACGGGTGCGAAATGGTTAGACCTGCGTTTCACCGACGTCCCGGGCACTTGGCAACACGTATCCTTCCCGAAACACGAGGTCACTGAAGACCTCTTCGCCGAAGGCACCGGATTTGACGGCTCCAGCATCCGAGGATTCCAGACCATTGACGAATCCGACATGCTGCTGGTTCCCGACGCTTCAACCGTCGCGGTTGACCCGTTCATCCCGAACACCCTTTCTATCGTCGCCGACATCCGCGACCCAATCACGGGTGCGTCATACGACCGCAGCCCTCGTCACGTCGCGGCCAAGGCCGAGGCGTATCTAAAGTCCACCGGTTATGGCGACACATCGGTCTGGGGACCCGAAGCTGAGTTCTTCATCTTCGACAGCGTCTCGTACGGTGGTGCGTCAAATTCGGCTCACTACGAAGTCGATTCAGAAGAGGCGGTCTGGAACACCGGAAACGCCACCGATTTGTCGGGCGAAGGACCGAACCTCGGTCACAAGATCCGGCACAAGGGCGGTTACTTCCCCGCTCCACCTTCGGACACCCAAACACTGATCCGGCACGACGCTTGCGAGGCAATGGCGGCGTTCGGCATTGAGATCGAAAAGCATCACCACGAGGTCGCGACTGCTGGACAAGGCGAGATCAACTGGAAGGCTTCACCTCTGAAACAAGCGGCCGACTTTGTGATGGCATACAAGTACTGCCTGAAGAACACCGCAACCAAATACGGCAAGACCGCCACGTTCATGCCCAAGCCGCTGTTCGAAGACAACGGAACCGGCATGCACGTGCACCAGTCGATCTGGAAAGACGGCGTGCCGGTGTTCGCCGGCGACGGATACGTCGGGATGAGCGAGATGGCGATGGCCTATATCGGCGGTCTTCTGCAACACGGTCCGGCGCTGATGGCATTAGTCGCACCAAGCAGCAACTCGTACAAGCGCTTGGTCCCCGGTTTCGAGGCACCGACGATCCTGGCTTTGTCGGCACGCAACCGCTCGGCTGCGGCACGCATTCCCATGTACTCGAACTCCCCGAAAGCCAAGCGAGTCGAGTTCCGACCTCCGGACGCGACCTGCAACCCGTACCTCGCGTTCTCGGCGATGCTCATGGCCGGTCTCGACGGTATCGATACCGGAGCAGACCCCGGAGAGCCGATGCAGGAGGACTTGTACGAGGTCGATCCGGCGACACTCAACCAGGTACCGGGAAGCTTGGCAGACGCGCTCGACGCTTTGGAAGCTGACCACGAATTCCTGCTCAAAGGCGGAGTCTTCACCCCCGAACTGCTCGAAGCCCACATCAACTTCAAACGACCGAAGTCGACGCAGTCCGCTTGCGCCCGCACCCCTACGAGTTCTTCCTCAGCTACGACGCATGCTCAGCTTCAAGAATCGTCAGACGCCCCGGACATTGTCCGGGGCGTCTTTGTTTGTTGGCTAAGCGAGAGAAATGATTCTCGGAATCAAAAGAATGAATAATGAATCATTTTTGGTTGGAATCCTCAGGACATAGAATCAAAAGAATGAATGATGAATCATTTCTGTGGCGAGAAGCGCGACGGTGTCCGACGAGTGATCGCCTCAGAGAATGATTCATAGAATCAAAAGAATGAATGATGAATCATTATTAGATGGAACGAGATGACGGCCTTGACTTCACAAGATCTCAGCACGCTGCTTGAACGTCTCGAACCGGCTGATGCGCTTGAGTCGGATGTCTTGGAATTCAAGTCTTCAAAAGTCAACGCCAAGTCGATCCGTGAATCTGTAGTGGCGTTTGCCAACGCACAAGGCGGGACGCTCGTAATCGGTGTCGCTGACAGGTCACGCAGTCGCAATGCAGCCATCGAAGGAATCGAAAACCTAGATCCTAGCGATCTCCAGAGAAGCATCTACGACGGCACCGACCCTCATATCACAGTAGACGTCGAAGAACTGGTCGAACTCGAGAAGAGACTCTTAGTCGTCAGAGTGCCGAGCAGTGGCCAGTTGCACACCACGACTGATGGCATCGCGAAGATACGAGTCGGCAAAGAGTCGAAATCTTTGACCGGGTCCGACTTGGCGCATCTTCTCGCAACCCGTAGCGGAACCGACCACACCGCACAGATCGCACAAGGAGAAAGTCGCCGATCGACCCGGCGGAGATTCGCCGATTGAGAGAAATGATTCGCGCCGAGGACGCCAATCCGGAGTTGAACGGCCTCGGCGACGCCGAGTTGCTCAACGCATTAGGGCTGGCAGAAGGCCAACACGTCAACATCGCCGCAATACTGTTGTTAGGAAACAAATCGGTGCTGACATTCCTCAACACGAACTCACGATCGCACGTTTCCGTGAGCCCACCGAGTACGACTTTCGACGCGACATCCGCGATCCCCTGCTGAAAACCATCGACGCGGTTCGGCAGGTCATCGAATCCAACATCCGGATCACCACCATCCAAACCGCCGGCTTCCACCACTTCGAAATTCCCGACATGAGCTGGGTCGTCATCAGGGAATCGGTGCTCAACGCGTTGATCCACGAGATTACTTCATCAGCGGATCGATCCAGGTCCTCCGACCCGATCGAGTCGAGGTGACTAGCCCGGGTGGCTTCGTCGGTGACGTCTCGCCGGAAAACGTGTTGCGACACGCTCCCGTGCGCCGAAATCATCTCTTGGCGGACGCGTTCCAAGCCATTGGTCTCGTGAACCGATCGTATATTTCGCGAGACCCTCAGAACTGGCAAGGAATTCCCGCGCTACGAATCGGACGTCGGCACCGTGAAGCTGACGCTTCCAACCAAAACGGAGGATTCGCTCGCTTTGTTGCGGAAAGATACCTCGACGGCGAGGAACTTGAGCTTGACGATTTGATGGTGATGCGTAGTCTGATGACGCGCGACGAGTTGAATCGATGGTCCGCATTGCTGAAAATCGCGGAAGCTGATGCCGCCGATCGGCTAGCACCGATTTGAACTCGCGAGGTTTCTTGGATGTTCGCGGCCGCGGACAGGGGGCGTCGTATCGTCTAGGCCAGCAGTTCGCCGATTGGCGCGAAGTTGAAAGCACCATCGATGTCGAGACATTGGGCAAAGATAAGTCCGCCACTTGCGTTCATGGTCGATCACCGACCATGCTGTCCGCGCCATGACTATGCGCGCAATGCGCGACGAAGGACTGGTCAAGATCGAAGGGAGAGGCCGAGGCGCCCATTACGTCCTGCCCGAGTAGTCCATCTGCACATCACCCCTCCCAAACCTCGCCAAACAACCGTAACCAGTTCCCACCCAGTATCTTCAACACGTCCTCGTCGGAGTAGCCCCGATCCAGCAGCGCTTCCGCCATAATCGGCAGCTGATCCGGAGTCTTGAGATCGTCCGGGTATTGATCGTACCACGGTAGCGGTCCCCCGTTGTCGGGCGTGAACGTCGACGGGTACTTCGTTCCTTGCTGCCCGCCGATGTAGCACCAGAACTCTTCCGGCTGATCCTGCGTGTGGTCGGTGCCTAAGGCGACATGGTCGACACCGACCATGTCGACTAGGTGATCGATGGCATCGAGATAGTCTTCGAGTTGCGCCGTCAGCGAGTTGCGGAGAAAGCCCCGAATGCAGGTTGCCCCGATCACGCCGCCTTTTTCTGCCATCAGCTTGATCGCCTCGTCCGTTTTGTTGCGACGATGATCGAAATAGCTCTTGGCATTGGCGTGAGTGATCGCCACCGGCTTCTCAGAAACCTCGATGCTCTCTTGAGTCGTCGCGATGCCCACATGCGACAGGTCTAGCAGAATGCCGAGCCGGTTCATCTCTTTTACGGCATCTAATCCGAAGTTGGTAAGACCGCCGTCTTGACGCTCCATGCATCCGTCGCCGAGCAGATTGCGCTCGTGGTACGTGACCTGCATGATCCGCACCCCGAGTTTGTGGAATAGGGCTAGTCGGTCAAGGTCGTTCTCGATCGGCGACGTGTTCTGCCACCCGAAGATGATGCCGGTCTTTCCTTCACGCTTCGCGCGGTGGATGTCGTCGACCGTTTCCACCAACTGGATCTGGTCAGATCTCTCGCGCAATCGAACATACCACTTTGCGATGAGGTCGAGCGTCTCTTCGTAGCCTTCCCATGTGGCTTGGGTAGCATTGATAGCCGCCACACCGCCATCGTTGAGACTTTCGAATACCGCATCGCTGTCCCAGTTGCTCACGTTAAGCGCGTCGATAACTACTGCGTCGTCGTAAAGTCTTCTAGCGTGTGCTGGATCGCTACTCATGGAAACCCTCAAGTTGATTGCGCTCGGAATGTCTCGAAGTTTACGACGGAACACTATCTTCGGAAATTCCATTTAAACTTCAATCTAGCAATCAAGGCGTCCATGCCATTTGATCCGAAGTCATCCCATGGAGTAGCGACATGCAACAGACAGCACATTCGACGAACGGAGTACCAGACTCGGCATTCATGCCGATGGGAGCAGCGGAGATGAACCGGGCAACAGCAGCGAGTCCTGCCGTCTGGCTTGCCGGTGACCCGGAAGACCTCAAGCCGTGGATGAGCCGCGCCGCCGCCGGCATCGTCACCAACACCATCGTCCTGAACGACATGGTCAAGAAATACGGTCAGATGACCGACGTCATCCAGCGATATCTCGACATCACCGACAAGAAGGTCGCGGTCGAGATCGACGGCCACTCGACGCAGGAACTCCTCGACGTCGGCGAAGTCTTCACCAAGATGTCCGACCAAGTCATCCTCAAGATCCCATGCTCCGTCAACGCCCTAGGCGCATTCGCAGAACTCAAAAATGCTGGCGTCGAAACCTTCTGCACCACCGTCTTCACCGTCAACCAAGCAGTCGCAGTCGCCCAAGCGGGTGTCGACCACGTCCTCCCGTTCTGCGAACCCTACCGCGACGTTTCCGGCGATCCTACGGCGCTTGTTCGCGACCTCCGAGACATCTTCGCCGACTGGGCGAACCGGCCGTACATCACCGCCGCATTAGTGCGGTCCAAAGACACCGCAGAAGCCGCATTCCGCGACGGCGCCGACGGCATCATCGTCTTCTGGCCCATCTTCGAAGAGATGCTCCAAGCCAAATTCACCGACGAATGGAACACCACATTCCTCAACGAATGGAACGCCATGTACGACGCTGGACTACTAGAAGGCGTCCCTTACAGCCGGCACTAGCCTACTCCGAGCTAGCTCTGTGCACGGACGTCAATTTTTATGTGCCAGCAACCCCACGCGGCACGCGATTTCATTTCTTAACTCGCGCGTTACCCCGAATGAAGATTGGATGTTGGTACTCGATCCGACGATTTTGATGCGTCCGAGAATCGTGCCGACAAGCAGCCTGGAATCGACGTTGGCATAGCCGACGATCCTGTCGACCTCATCCAGTTTCGCATCCGTGTATTCCTTCAGTTGATCTATAACGCCAGCGCCATTTACGAGAAGGATCCCGATATTTTCATTTGCTAACTGTTCCATGAGAAAAGGGATGTCCGATTCGATCAGTCTGAGTCGTATCTCTTTGGACAGGCCGCCCCAAGTGGGATCGGTCGCCCACTGTACAAGATCCAAGTGACATGCGGTTCCTTCGTAATATGACGCATTGCAATGCCCCAAGATCAGGTTCAATTGATCGAACCATCTGCGGTACGGGTTTCGCTTGAAATACGAATTGCAGTCGCTCAACGCCTGCGCGATTACGTCGGTTGGCGCGTCGGCGAGGTCGGAAGTTCCCAGCGACGAGTGTGTAGCGAGGCGACGATCGGTCCCTCGAAGTTCCTTGCCGCTTCGATCGAGAAATTCAGCTTTGCTCGGGTTCAATCCGAGTGTGGCAACATGGGCTCTTTGTGCATCTCCAAACGCCACGACCGGGGTGGAACCCGCGACGATCTGTGATTCGGCTGGAGCGTGCTGACGAATACGGCGTTCGATGTAAGTTGGGATCGACTTTGGAAGCATCGGCGTAGCGGTTTCCGCAATCGCAGATTTCATCCCGGAATGTTCATCTTGCTCGCCCATCTTTAAGAAGACTAGGTCGAGTAAGAGGTTTCAAAGCGCAATAATCCCGTACCCCGCGTCCACCGGTATAACCGCACCCGTAATCCCGCTCGCCATCTCGCTGAGCAGGAACAGCGCGGTGTCGCCAACTTCACGATGCGTGATGTTGCGTCGCAACGGCGATCGATCCCGATGCGCCCGCGTCATGTCACGGAAACCCGGGATGCTCCGCGCCGCAAGCGTCGGCAACGGTCCAGCAGAAATCGCGTTCACGCGCACATTCCGATCACCAAACTCCGCGGCCAACTGGCGAACTTCGTTCTCCAACGCCGCCTTTGCAGTCCCCATGATGTTGTAGCCGGGATACACGCGCTGCGAAGCATCGAACGTCATCGTGAGAGCCGCGCCGCCATCCGACATCAACGGCACCGCGCGCGATACCACAGGCATGAGCGTGTAGGCGCTCGTCTCCATCGCCGTGCGAAAGCCTTGCCGTCCCGTCGTCGAAAAATCTCCACCCAAATCGTCACGCTCGGCGTACGCCACCGAGTGAACCACGAAGTCGATGCCGCCCCACTTGTCGCCCACTTGGTCGTAGACCGACTGCACATCGCCGTCGTCAGTCGCATCGCACTGGATCAAGAGCGGATCTTCCAGGGCCGAGACGGTTTTCTCGACGGGGGCCAACAGGCGATCGTTGAGGTAGGTGAATGCCAGTTCGGCTCCAGCCTCGATTAGTCGTTCCGAAATCGCCCATGCGATGCTGCGTTGGTTGGCCACGCCGAACACGACGCCGCGTTTGCCGGAAAAGTCGATTGAAACCGCCATCTGTCTCCTAAAAGGGTTCGGGGCCCGCGATGTTGGCGGGCTAACTGTCATTCGTTGCTCAGATAAAGACTATACGCGGCGCAGAACGTACCGTATGTTGAAACTGCGCGGGTAAATCGCACGTAACTAGTAAACGTTGGGCAACTCAGTATTGGTGATCAATCAAGATCATGAACGAATTGCCGACCAGCAGAAAATTTTGGAAAGAGGACTTCATCATATGAAAAAGAATTCGGGTATTCTCCTAGGCGTCACCGCCGTATCGATCCTAGCCGTTGTTGGTGTCTTCGCCGGCATCGCCGCGCGGTCCGGGGGCGATGATGGTGGTGAGCGTTCGTTCTCCGAGAACATTGACGAGGCGTAACCGTTTTGCCGATCGCTAGATAAAACGACTACCAAACCTCTCCAAACGAAGCCGCCGTGTCCCTCCGACCGGCGGCTTCTTCATTTGTTTTTGAGCACCAAACCTCAATCTTGAACTTCGCTGAGAGTGACCGGTCGGTTCTCACGCGCCGCGAGCTGGCTGGCACGTGCAAACTTGTACGTCTCCCTTGAATCCTCCGCACTCATATTCGGCTGACCACCGTCCAAGATGCACCTCACGAATTCGTACGTGCATTGCTTGAACGACTCGCCCCAATCGGCGTTGATCTCGTCCTCGCCGGTACGGTGCATCTCGCCATCGGCGTAAACCACCAACGGCGGCGTGTCGTACAGCATCTTGGCGGTGCAACGGTTTACCCAGATGATGCCACGGCTGCCGCTGAGTTCGAACCACTCGTCGCCGGGATAGTAGTCGGATCTGACGACCATATCGTTGCTCGCTTGAAGTTCCCACGAGCCGTGGGTCATACCGCCTTCGTATGACCAAGAGACGATCAGGGGGGAGTCGCTTTCGAAGCCTTGGTCGGTGTAGGAGGTGCGGATCCAGGCGAAGACTTGTTCGGGCTCGCCGAGGAACCACCGGCCCATTGCGAAGATGTGGTAGCCGTAGTCGAGTATTGCCTTGCCGACGCCGTTGATCGCTTGGTTGTAGCGCCACGCGATGGATTCGTCGGGGATGTCCCAGCCATATTTGCGGTGTCCGTTGACTGTCTTCATGCGCATCGAGACGGGATCGCCGATGACGCCGTCGTCGAGCATCTGTTTGGCTCGGGCGATGGGCTCGTAGTATGCGAAGTTTTCAAACACCCGGAGAAGCTTGTTCGATTTCTCGCCCGAGGCTACGATGGCATCGCACTCAGCCAGCGTCAATGCCATCGGTTTTTGGAGACTCACATGCTTCCCGGCTTCCAATGCATCGATTACCATCTGCGCGTGGAGCGAGTGGGGTGTCAGGACCTCGACTGCGTCGACGGCGGGATCGTCGAGCATCGCTCGGTAATCGGTGTATGCCTTTTCGGCACCCCATTCCGCTGCGCGACGTTCGGAGGTGCCGGGACCGTTATCGGCTACCGCATAGATGCGAGCGTCAGGGTTGCTGAGATATCCGGGTGCGTGGAGGTCGGCGATCTTGCCGGCGCCGATGAATCCGATGTTTAGCATGGTTTTCTTCTTGTTTGGATTCCGGTCTTCACCAGAATGACGTTAAGGGTTACCGGTTTGTGTGGGAGCCGTCTCGCCGATGTAGGTGGGAAGGTTCCCAGTATTTGAAGGGTTCGGTTAGGGATGCTTCGTCGACTTCGATGCCTAGGCCGGATGCGTCGGAGAGGATGACTTTGCCGGGTTCGAGTTTTGGTTGGACGGGGAATACGTCGTCATCGTAGAAGTTGTGGTCGGGTTCGCCGACGGAGTGACGGATTTCGAGCCAGGAGAAGTTGGCGATGGCGGCTGCGAAGTGTGACGTCGCTGCGACGCAGATGGGGCCGAGTGGGTTATGAGGCATGAGGTCGATGTAGTGGGCTTCGGCCCATCCGGCGACCTTCATGGCTTCAGTGAAGCCGCCGACGTTGCAGATGTCGAGTCGGGCGTAGTTGGTCAGGCCGCGCTCGATGTAGGGGAGGAACTGCCATTTGGAGGCGAATTCTTCGCCGATGGCGAAGGGGACGACGGTGACTTTGCGGAGCTCTTCATAGGCCTCTGGGGATTCGTCTCGAATGGGTTCTTCGATGAAATCGAGGGTATGGGCGGGCATCATCTGGCAGAAGGATGCGGCCTCGGCGACTGAGAGGCGGTGGTGGTAGTCGATGCCGATGACGGGTTCGAGTCCGAGGGCCTCGCGCGCTTTGATGAGGGCTTCGGCGGTGGGGGCGATGGACTCGCGGGGTTCGAAGAGGTCAGGATCGTTCTGCTCGCCGGTGGTCTGGAGGTTCAGGCGCATGGCTTTGAAGCCGTCGGCCCAGATTGCTTTGCCCATTTCGGCGACTTCTTCGGCGGTGGAGCCGCTGCCAGATGCGAAGGTGGGGACCCAGTCTCGTTGCTTTCCGCCGAGGAGTTCGTAGACGGGGACGCCGAGTTTCTTGCCGACGATGTCGTGGAGGGCGATGTCGATGGCGGAGATTGCGCCGGTGATGCTGCGGCCACCCTCGAAGTACTGCCCGCGATACATCTCCTGCCATATCCGACCGCGCCGCATCGGGTCTTGGCCGATGAGCCACTCCCGGAAATGGTCTACCATTCCGCTAACGGCGAGTTCGCGGCTGGAGAAGCCGGATTCTCCCCAACCGTGGATGCCTTCGTCGGTCTCGACCTTTACGAGCATCTGGTTTCGGTGCCCGATCCATACCGGGTAGTTCTTGATGTCGGTGATTTTCATCGAGGGAACCGTGTTGATGGGTACTGGATCCCGGCGTTCGCAGGAATGACGTAAGGGGGGACTACCAGTTCGTGTGCGACCCATCCCGCCTGTGCAGGTGCGGAGCTTCCCAGAACCTGAATGGCTCGGTTAGGCTGGCTTCGTCGACTTCGACGCCTAGGCCGGGGGCGTTGTCGTCGAGGATGATGCGGCCGGGTTCGATGGTTGGTTGGACCGGAAAGACTTCGCTCTGGTAGAAGTTGGTGTCGGGTTCGCCGACGGAGTGACGGATTTCGAGCCAGGAGAAGTTGGGGATGGCGGCTGCGAAGTGAGATGTTGCGGCGACGCAGATGGGGCCGAGGGGGTTGTGGGGCATCATGTCGATGTAGTGGGCTTCGGCCCATCCGGCGACTTTCATAGCTTCGGTGAATCCGCCGACGTTGCAGATGTCGAGTCGGGCGTAGTTGGTGAGGCCTTTCTCGATGTAGGGGAGGAACTGCCACTTGGAGGCGAATTCTTCGCCGATGGCGAATGGGACCACGGTCAGTTTGCGCAGCTCCTCGTAGGCCTCTGGAGATTCGTCTCGGATGGGTTCTTCGATGAAGTCGAGGGTGTGAGCGGGCATCATCTGCAGGAACGATGCGGCTTCGGCGACCGAGAGACGGTGGTGGTAGTCGATGCCTACAACGGGTTCGAGTCCGAGTAGTTCGCGGGCTTTGATGAGGGCTTCGGCGGTGGGGGCGATGGATTCGCGGGGTTCGAAGAGTGTGGGGTCGTTAGCTTCGCCGATGGTTTGGAGGTTTAGGCGCATGGCCTTGAAGCCTTGATCCCAAATGGCCTTGCCCATGGCGGCGACTTCATCGGCGGTCGATCCGCCGCCGGATGCGAAGGTGGGGATCCAGTCTCGTTGCTTGCCGCCGAGGAGTTGGTAGACGGGAACACCGAGTTTCTTGCCTGCGATGTCGTGGAGAGCGATGTCGATTGCAGACATCGCGCCGGTGATGCTACGACCACCTTCGAAGTACTGCCCTCGATACATCTCCTGCCATATCCGCCCGCGCCGCATAGGGTCTTGCCCGATGAGCCACTCCCGGAAGTGGTCAACCATCCCGCTCACGGAGAGCTCGCGACCCGAAAAACCGGATTCTCCCCAGCCGTAAATCCCCTCGTCCGTCTCGACTTTAACCAGCATCTGATTGCGTTGCCCGACCCATACCGGGTAGTTCTTAATGTCGGTAATCCTCATCGGTTTCTCCGTGTGCGCCAGTGGTTGGCTCAGTTCACTTTAATGCGCTTCAAAGTCTAGCACCGGAAATGTGTGACGGTGATAGATTAACCTTTGCCACAAAGCCACCATCGTCCACATTGAGGAGCATTCGATGCGCATCCCGCTAATAGGCATATCTCACGAAACCAACACGTTCTCCAGCGTCCCGGCCGACTACGCAGCATTCGAAGCCACCGGCATTTTGAGAGGCGAGGAAATCTTCGACAAATTCCGAGATGCCAGCTACACAATCTCCGGTTACATGCAGGCCGCGGAAGAACTCGGTTTCGAGTTGGTGCCGCTGATGTACGCCGTAACCGGTCCCATTGGCACCATCACCAAAGACGCTTACGACCGACTCACCGCAGAGATGTTCGAGATGCTCCGCGACGGCGGACCTTGGGACGCCGTCCTCATCTCCAACCACGGCGCCGCCGTCAGCGAAGAATTCCCTGACATGGACGGCGAGTTCTGCCGCGCCGTGCGCGAAATCGTCGGGCCCGACATGCGCGTCGGAGTCACCCTCGACATGCACGGAAACGTCTCAAAACCGATCGTCGAACACACGGATGTCTGTATAGTCTGGCGCACCAACCCCCATCTCGACCCCAAAGTCCGAGGGCGCAAAACAGCCGAACTCATCGTGAGCGCCGCCAAAGGCGAAATCGACCCCGTCCAATGGATCGAGATGCCCCCGATGTACGTCAACATCGTCAAGCAGTTCACCGGCGAAGACCCCTTGAAATCCTTCGTCGCAGACTGCGTCGCAGCTAACGAAACGCCCGGCATCCTCGACACCAGCGTGGCGGAAGGCTACCCCTACTCCGACGTCGAAAAAATGGGCATGTCTTGGGTGGCGATCGCGGACGGCGATCGCGAATTGGCACAATCCGTCGCTAAAGAAATGGCCGCCAAAGCTTGGGAACGACGCGCAGAATTGAACGTCGAAGTCGCCTCGATCTCCGACGCTCTTGACACGGCCCTCGCCGAATACGTCGGCCCTCGAGACCTCAACGAAGCCGACGAAGTAGCAACCGACGGCACCGCACTCGCGATGCCCGACGACGCTGAAGCCACCAGAGAAGGTCCGATCGTCCTCATGGACGTCGGCGACAACATCGGCGGCGGATCATCCGCAGATTCGACCCACATCCTCGCCCAAGTCGTCGAAAGAGGCATCTCCGGTTTCCTCCAGACCCTCTACGACCCAGAGTCCGTAGATGCCTGCGTCGAAGCAGGTGTAGGCGGTACCGTGACGTTGGACGTTGGTGGCAAAACCGACGATATGCACGGCAAACCAGTGCGAGTAACCGGAACCGTCCGAGCCATTACCGACGGACAGTACGAAGAGCTTGGCGCCTCCCACGGCGGCTTCCGCTTCTACGACTCCGGAGTTAGCGTCCGCCTAGACACCGACGGCGGTCAAACCCTCCTGCTTACATCAGTCCGCGCCGGCAACACCGTCCGGTCGCAGATGTATCACATCGGAATCATCCCCGAACGCTACAAAATCGTCGTCGCCAAAGGAGTCGTCTCGCCGCGACCCGCCTACCAGCCAATCGCCGGAAAAGTCATCCTCGTCAACACCCCCGGCGTAACCACTGCCGACATGTCCACCTTCACTTACCACCACCGCCGCATCCCGCTCTACCCAATGGAACTGGACGCCGAGTATTGAAAGGCATGGCAACTCAAGATCACATGCACAGTCGCATTGGGCTTCTCAAGGGGTTAGCGATACAATCGCGTCATGGCCTGGGACGTTGAAATAACGGACCAATTCGAAGAATGGTGGGACGAGTTGACGGAACAACAACAGGAATCCATTTCTGCCATCGTCGGAATACTGAAGGATCAAGGCCCAGATTTGCCGTACCCGTATTCTTCCGGCGTCAAGACTTCACAGCACGGCCACATGCGGGAACTTCGCGTTCAAAGCGGTGGCAGACCGATTCGTACTTTTTACGCTTTTGATCCTAGGCGAACTGCGATTTTGCTAATTGGTGGCGACAAAACCGGGAATGATCGGTTCTATGAGGAGTCCGTACCTATTGCGGACCGACTTTACGATGTGTATCTAGACGAACTGCGCATGGAAGGATTAATAAGATGAGCGGCCACCGTCCGTTTGACGAATTGACCCAGGATTTCTCGCCTAAACGGCGTCAAAGAGTTGACGCATTAAAGTCGGAAATGCTTGAAGACATGCGTTCAACTGAGGTTGAGCGCAGCAAGAAAAACACCCCCGGTTACCGGACAGAAGTGACTGAAGCCAGAGTCACAGCAGCCGATTCGAAAAAAATCAAGCGGTAGCGAATGTACCTATTCGAAGGTACTCGATGGAAATTCGGGTAAATCGGTTAAGCCCAACCAGCCATCTAGTTCAGATTGCGATCAGAATCTAGCAGCATCGATAGACGGACGCGCCGAATTTCTCGTAGGGATCGTTCGCTACCTCAGGAGCACAACAAGTGGCAGACTCACCTAAAGCCGATCAATCCCGCCCAAACGTCATCGTCATAATGGTCGATGACCTCGGCTTCTCCGACATCGGCTGTTACGGCGGCGAGATCAACACCCCTAACCTCGACTCCCTCGGAAACAACGGCATCCGCTTCACTCAGATGTATAGCGGCGCTCGCTGCTGTCCGTCGCGTGCCGCTCTACTCACCGGATTGAATCCCCACCAAGCTGGCATCGGACAGATGACCGGAGACTTGGGCGTCCCCGCATATCACGGATACCTGAACAACAACTGCGTAACCATCGCCGAAGTCGTCAAATCAGCCGGATACCGAACCCTCATGTCCGGCAAATGGCACGTCGGAGGAGGATACGACCGGCGGCTCCGCGACCAATGGGTACCGGGCGACGAGACGCACCCGCTGCCAACACAACGAGGTTTCGACAAATACTTCGGGCTAGTCGAGGCGGCCGACTCCTTCTGGAACCCCAAAGCTCTGCTACTACAAGACACATTGATCGAAGTCGAGTCGAACGATTTCCACATCACCGACGCCATCACCGATCACGCCGTTTCTCAGATCGACGACGCCATGACCGACGGCGAACCCTTCTTCCAATACATCGCCTTTACCGCTCCCCACTGGCCTTTGCACGCCTGGGAAGACGACATCGCCAAATACGAAGGCAAATACATGCGCGGATGGGACGAGATCCGCGGCTCTAGACACGAACAGCAGAAATCGCTCGGCATCGTCGACTCGAAATGGCCGATTTCAGCCCGCGACGAAGACGCACCGCCGTGGACCGACGTGCAGAACAAGGAGTACGAAGACATCCGCATGGCCGTCTATTGCGCCATGATCGAACAGGTCGATCGCGGTGTCGGGCGTGTCATCTACACCCTTAAACGTCACGGACAGTTCGAGAACACCCTCATCATGTTCCTATCTGACAACGGCGGTTGCGCCGAGCTCTTCCAAGAGGACGACGATTGGCCCGACCCGTCGCAATGGGCATCCGAACCCACCCTCGACGGCCAACCCGTGCGAGTCGGCGACATCCCCGATCTGCGACCCGGACCCGACACAACGTTCCAAGCCGTCGAACTCCCGTGGGCGAACGTCTCGAACACCCCCTTCCGCTTCTTCAAGCGGTGGATCCACGAAGGCGGAATCTCAACGCCATTCATCGTCCACTGGCCCGAAACGATCACCGAAAGCGCAATCGTCGACAACGTCCCCATGCACATCACCGACATCTCAGCGACCATATACGACGCTGTCGGAGCTGTCTACCCGACCGAATACGCCGGAAACGAGGTCACTCCTCTAGAAGGCGAATCGATCGTCCCAATACTAAAAGGCCAAGATTGGTCCCGCGAGAAACCCGTCGCCGTAGAGCACGAAGGCAACCGTGGCATCCGTATCGGCGATTGGAAACTCGTCGCCGAGTGGGACGGCCGGTGGGAGCTGTACAACATCCCCGAAGACCGCACCGAGCAGCGCGACCACGCCGCGTCTGAACCGCAACGCGCCAAAGAGATGCTCCGCGAATACGACGCGTGGGCCGAGCGAGCCGGCGCCCTTCCGTGGCCAGTGAAAGAGGGCGTCCTAGCAAAACGGACCCTCGGAAAACGCGACCACATCTCGCAACACCGCAGCCCGACCAACAGCCGCACGTTCAGGTAGTCGCTCGCCCGCTACCGTCATTCCCGCGCAGGCGGGAATCTAGAGGGAATGGGCGATCGCGGTTCGCTAAGATCTGACCGCGTTTCCGTCCTTGCGAACAGTTTGTCGAGCGTCTTAACCAACCACCTTGGCGATCAATACTGCGACGTTGATAACCACCGCTGCGAGCAATCCTGCAGCGAGGTCGTCCAACATGATGCCCCAACCATTCGGGATGGCTTCCAGCCGTCTGATGCCGAACGGTTTCACGATGTCGAACAGTCGGAAAAGCAGAAACGCGGCAAGCAATGACCACCATTCGACTGGGGCCAATATCAGAAACGCCGTTAGTTGGCCCGCAACTTCGTCGATCACCACCTTGCTTGGATCCGGATCCTCCTCGGACTTCACTCGCGCCGAAACTACCACGCCAACAAAGAACACAACCGCAATCACCACAATTAGGACCGGATTGAACCCGTCGTCACCCCAAGTCAACGCGGCATAAACCGCGACGGTAACCGCACTCGCCAGCGTCGCTTTCGCGAACGGCGTCAGATACGCGACGCCCAGACCCGTAGCCAGGGCTAGAGACGCGAAATCCAAGAAGCGTTTAGTCATGTGTCGTAGCGGCGAAGTGGGCGAGTTGGGCGCTTCAATCATATTCTCCCGTCAACTAGCCCTATCTCGCCTCTTGGATCGACCTCGTAGCCTTGCACAAATTGATCTGGGCTGTACGCACGATTTCGCACCGCAGCTCGCAGTAGGTTGGCGGGTTTTGTCGGCGACGGTTGACATATTCGACGATTTCGCGTAAATTTCCTCATACCGCCACTTAGTCCTTGCGGTTGGAAGGACGCGCCTGTGGCGGCAATACGAAATCATTGAGAGGTTACCGATGAAGATTAATCGGAATCCAGAGCGATATCGCGCAGCCTTTGGCTACGCGTTATGTTGCCTCTGACGATGATCGCATCGATCGCGCTTTTGGCGTGCGGCGGCGAACGAATTGTCGAAGTGACGGTTCAAACCGAAATCATCCGCACCGTCGAGGTCGAGGTCCCCGTCGACGTCCAGAAGGAAGTCATCCGAGAAGTCGAGAAGGAAGTCCCGGTCGAGATCGTGAAAGAAATCGAGGTCATCCGCGAAGTCGCGGTTGAGGTCGTAAAAGAGGTCGAGGTCGAGAAAGAGGTACAGGTAGAGGTCGTCGTGACCGCCACCGCGGTCCTGCCACCCACCGCGACCCCCGTACCGGCTGCGTCCGACGCGCCGCCATCACGGCAAGCCGCTGGTGAACTCGTATGGGCGATCGCCGACAGCCAACGCAACTGGTCCGGATTCAACGCCGGTAACCTGTGTTGCGCCGCAAAAGCACTCAGCGTCGTCGAAACTCTCTTCAAACCTGTTGGCACGAACATCGCCGACAACCTGCTCGCAGAGAGCTTCGAATTCGATTCGGATCTGACCTACGTCGATGTAAAAGTGCGACAAGGCGTCGAATTCCACAAAGGATTCGGACCGCTGACCGCCGAAGACGTCGCATGGTCAACCAACGACACCAACCCCAACCTCTCGAACGAGCTAGGTTCGGGCCAGACGAGCGTTACCGACGGCTCAGGCACTTGGGCTGGTTTCCTAGGGTCGAACCCGAGCGAGGCGCTTGACGACAGCACGGTCCGCATCCGTTGGGAGAACTTTGGACCCACGATGGGACACTTGGTTCTATGGTCAAGACGGTTTGGGCGCAGGCATCGTCAGCAAGAAGGCATTTACCGAGATGGGCAAGGACTGGAACAACGACAACATCGTTGGCACCGGCCCATTCGAATTCACCAGCTGGACCCGCGGCGACCGCACCGAGTACACCGCGTTGCCTTCGCACTGGCGCCAAGCAGCCCAGATCGCGAAGATCACGCGCATCTCCGTGCCGGATGAAAGCGTCCGCATCGTGATGCTCCAGAACGGTGAAGCCGACATCGCCGAAGTCGGCACCAGCAACATCCCGACCGTCGAACGCTTCGGAATGGTGCGTAACGGTTCGGGCACGGCTCGCATGGTTACGGTGATGTTTGCCGGAAACCTGTGGGAGACCAACCACCCGACAACCGGCGACGCGTTGGAGATCGTGACCTACACACACGACCTCCCGTGGCTCGGCAACCCGCACAAACCAGACGACGGTAACAACCCGGCTGGCATGAACGACATGGATCAGGCGCGCTTGGTACGCACCGCACTCGCAATGTCGATCGACCGTGACCTCATCAACGAAGCTGTAATCGGCGGAGTTGGCTGGCCTGTGGAGATCCCGTACTTCGACATCAACCACCCCGATTGGGATCAGGAACGCTGGGGCGTGGGATACGACCCTGACATGGCTGAGGCATTGCTCGACCAGGCCGGATACCCGCGTGGGGCTGACGGCAACCGGTTCAAGATCGCGATGTTCGCGTGGCCTGTCGGTCACTTCTACGGTGACATCGGCGACGCCATCGCTCAATTCTGGGAAAAGATCGGCGTAGACGTCGACGTCCTGCACTACGAGTACACGGTCTTCCGCCCGACCCTGGTTGGTCGGTCGGCCACCCAGGCGTGGACTGACACTGGCCCGCTGGAGAACTTCGCAACTACCCCGTGGGACTTCCCGCGCGGTATCCAGATGTCGGCTATCGCACGTGGCGGCAAGAGCCACGGCCTCGAATTCCCCGAGGTTACCGCCAACTACAAGGCAGTATCGGCAGAGCCTGACCGTGCCGCTCGAATAGAGCTGAACAAAGGCTTCGCAGACTTCCTCAGGCACTGGCTACCTGGTTTCGGAGTCGTTGCAGCGCCGAGTTTGATCGTTTACAACCCGAACTCAATCGGGTCCTGGGACATGGAACCTGGATTGCGCCAGGCGATCAACTCCCCAGAGAAGATCACGCTCCCGTAGTCGATCTCGGAATCGACAAGACTTGCGCCCCTGATTTGTCCCGATGAGACAGGTCAGGGGCCAAGTCGGTATCCTCCCACTCGCGCATCCCGCGGGAGTGGGAGGATGTATCGTTGCCGCGATCCCCGACTAGGAGATCGAGAGTTCACTGATGCGTAGGTATTTGGCACGTCGTATGCTCTTCGCAGTCCTGACACTGTGGGGTGTGACGATACTGGTCTTCGGCCTTTCAAGGCTGGGGCCTGATCCATTGCTCGCCTACGTGCGCGACGACACCTACGGGCTGTCCGCAGATACGGTGGCGGAACTCAAGGCGAAGTGGGGTCTGGATAAGCCTGTCTATATCCAGTATTTCGTGTGGCTCGGCAACATCTTGCAAGGCGATATGGGAGAGAGCATTGCCACCCAGCGGTCGGTATGGCTGACGATAACTGAGGCGTTGCCAAACAGTCTGCAACTTGCCGGGGTGGCTTGGGTTTTGGGAACCATACCCGGCGTGCTGCTGGGGATAGTGTCCGCGGTTAAGCGGGGCACCGCTATCGACTATTTCGGCCGAGCGATCGCTCTCATCGGGCAGGCCACACCAGCGTTTTGGCTAGCCATTTTGTGCATCTTATTGTTCGCCGGGTATCTGCAGTGGCTGCCTTCGGCAACGAAGGCTCCTGCGACGACTCCGTTGCTGACTCAAGCCAAGCATTTCGTCATGCCAGCTTTCGTGTTGGCTTTCGACCCTTGGGCGACATATCTGAGGCTCACGCGTTCATCGATGCTTGAAGTGCTCGACTCCGAGTACGTGAAGTTGGCGCGCGCCAAAGGTGCTTCCGGCGGGACCGTGATCATGAGGCACGCGCTGCGGAACGCGTTGATCCAGCCCATCACTGTCTCGCCCTAGTGTTGGCCGCGTTCATCACAGGGTCCGTGTTTGTGGAGACGGTGTTTGCGTGGCCAGGGATTGGCAGATTGGCGGTTCAGGGAGCGCTCGACAACGATGCGCCTATCGTCGCCGGGACAGCTCTGATATTCGGAAGCGGATACGTGGCGCTCAACTTCGTCGCCGATATGTTGTACCTGGTCATCGATCCTAGGATTCGATACTCGTGATGAACACCACTGGCGAAATTCGCACGGCGGATAGTGCGCCGGTAGTCGTTTCAAGCGGTTACGTGTGGTACTCGCCAGCCGATTGGTGGCGATTCTTGAAACGTTGGCCGATATTACCGGTACTGATGTTGGTCATGGTAGTGTCGGGGGCGATCTTCGCGAATCAAATAAGTCCGCATGAACCAGACAAAGGCAATCTGCGAGCGCGTGACATTCCCCCGCTATGGTTCGAGGGAAGCAGCACCGAACATCCCCTCGGCACAAACAACCTCGGTCAAGACATGCTGGTGCGCGTATTGGAAGGTGCCCGTGTATCGCTTGTAGTCGCCAGCGTCGCGGTCCTGTTCGGCCTCTTCCTCGGCACCATCACCGGCATGTTGGCAGGCTACTTCGGAGGACTTCTGGACGAATTGCTGATGCGATTGGTCGATCTGTGGTCATCATTGCCGCTGTTGATGATCGCCATCATCTGGGCTGTCAGCATTCAACCCAGCCTATGGTCCGTGACTTTGTTGTTGTCGATTTTCTCGTGGTCGTCGGGTACTAGAAACATTCGCGGCGAGATACTTTCGCTGAAGAATCGCGACTTCGTGATAGCGGCCCGGACGATGGGAGCGAGTGATCTGCGGATTTTGTGGCGCCACCTATTCCCTCAAATAGTCCACATCGTCATCGTCGTGACCACCCTGCGTACCGGCGCGCTAATCGTAGCCGAATCCGGCCTCTCGTTCCTCGGCGTCGGCCTACCCGCATCCGTCCCCAGCTGGGGGCTCCTAATTACTCAAGGACGCGCCTTCCTGACCACCACCAACTGGTGGATGTCAATCGTTCCCGGACTGTTCCTCTTCCTCACCGTAATGTCCCTCAACTTCCTCGGCGACTGGCTCCGCGACCGCCTAGACCCTCGACTTCGCCAGATCGACTGAGGCGGCACTTCCGAGTTAAGCCGCTGCGTGTCGATGTTCAGTGAGGGTTGCAAGCGCTCTTTACCGGGTTTGATTCGGCAAAATATGCTAGATTGTAAGGTGCACAGGCTAAAGCATCTCAGCGCGTGAAAACCCGAAATGGCCACCATTACGAGAGAAAAAGAGATTGACACCGACGCTCTCCTGGGAGTACAGGAGATTCGACAAGCCTTCGATGCTTACGTCGATATTCAAAGAGAGTACCAAGACGCGTTGCGCCAAGCGATCAAAGGGCGCCAAGAGACGAGCTGCCGGACGTAACGGAGATCGCGGCACACTACCGATCGCGCTTGGAAAATCAACGCATGGTTGTCGTGCGACTCGTGGAAAAACCGCGTGATACCCGAAGATCGTTACTCGAGTAGCGACGACTTTGATAGTTGCCTCTGTCGTGGGAATGGGTGGTTGGCATATCGGATAGGGGACACTAAGGTCGCACACCAGACAGATCACGATTGAACAGCATCGTTAGATCTTTCGCTGAAAGCGTGCCAGATGCACAGGCAGCACGAAGCGTTCCCGCAACTTGATCCGGAAGAAGAGCAGGATGACGACGCAACGTGACGCGTCGAATGCCACCATTGGACCGATAATTGACCTTCATGCCCTCCCATGAAGACTTGCGCTCCTCAATCAGCATAACCGCCCGCCTCTCCGACGGTTTCAAGGTCGCTATCGAGGTCGAAACCTCCCGCGGCCTTGCCATGGAAGCAGGAGCCCGCCACTCCGTAGACCTCGCAAAAGCGGCGGCGGAAGGCGGAAGAGTCGACGCCGTCTGCTTCACCGACAACCCCGGCGGCAATCCACACATCACGCCCGAAACGCTGGGGCGCGAGCTACAGGACGGTGATGCCGAGGTCGTAATCAACCTCTCATGCAAGGACTACAACCGCAACGCCCTCGAAGGACGCCTGTGGTCGCTCTCCAGCCTCGGATTCCGCAACGTCTTGTGTCTCTCCGGCGACTACCCGGTAGACGGTTTCTCGGGTCAAGCTCAACCAGTCTTCGACACTGACTCCGTAGGCCTCCTTGAGCTCATCCGACGCATGAACGAAGGCCTGCGCGTGACGCTACCCGGACGTCGCAATGCCGAAACTGAACTCGGACACACAGCGTTCCATCCCGGAGCCGCCGTCAACCCCTTCAAGCTCTATGAGGGCGAGTATCTGACACAGCTCTACAAGATGGACTTCAAGCTCCGAACCGGTGCCGAGTGGCTCGTATCTCAGATCGGATACGACGCCCGAAAACATCACGAGCTCACCCGCTACCTGACTTTCAAACACGGCGAACTCGCACCACCGGTCCTCGGTTCGATCTTCGTCTTGAGCGCACCAGCCGCCCGATTCTTCGGTCGATGGGGCATCCCCGGCGTCGCCGTAAACTCCGAACTCGTCGACGTCGCAAACCGCGCCGCCAAATCTAAAGACCGCGGACGCGCCTTCTTCAACGAGTTCGCGGCCAAGCAGATCGCCGTCCTCCGCGGGACCGGATACAGCGGCGTCTATCTCTCCGGCAGGCTCACATACAACCGCATCGAGCAGATACTCGACATCGCCGAAGGCATCACCGGCGACGACTGGAAGGACGCCGCCGCCGAGATCGGATACTCCCAACCCGATGAGTTCTACCTCTTCGAGCCGGGAGATACACCCAACACCGCTTCTGACGAATTGAACCCCGAATACGATGCGCGACGAAGTCGCCCCGCGTCGATCGTCAGACGCGCGCTGCACCCCGACTTCGCGTATCGCATCGGCCGCTTCGGCAAGCACGCCATGTTCGATCACGACGCGCCCGGGTTCAAGCCAAGTCAGTTCGTGTATCGCCAGATCGAGAAGAGCAAGACGGCAACCAAGGTGGCGCATGCCGCTGAGCAGATGATGAAGGTCCCGCTATACGGCTGCCGAGACTGCGGCGACTGCTCACTCCCGGAAATCGCCGAACTCTGCCCCGAGTCCCAGTGCGTCAAGAATCAGCGCAACGGTCCCTGCGGAGGAACCCGCGCCGGCAAGTGCGAAATCCTCGACAAAGAATGCATCTACCTACGCGCCTACAACACCCTCAAACTCTACGGCGAGGAAGAGGAGATGCTGCAACATCCCGTTACCTTCACCGATGCATCTCTCAAAGGCACGGCTTCCTGGGCAAACACCTTCGCCAAGCGCGATCACTACAGCAAAGATTAATCACCCTCACCCTAGCCCTCTCCCATCAAGGGAGAGGGGACACGATTTGCGCGAGAGTGACGTGGCAGCGGCGAAGTGCAGATCCCCTCTCCCCTCCGTGGGAGAGGGTTAGGGTGAGGGGGAAGAGTCACCGCGATTCGTCATCAAACGTAAACTCATCCACTGAACATTCGCGATATCCTGCTATCCACACATCGCGTGGCTTTAGTTTGAACGGACGGAGATCCGATGCAATTCGACCTGCTAATCATCAACGGCACAGTTTACGACGGTACCGGCGCACCCGGCATTCCCGCCGATGTCGGCATCGACGGCAAGCGGGTGTCCGCGATCGGCGACCTCTCGGCGGCAAACGCCACACGCGTCATCGACGCCACCGGCCTGGCCGTTACGCCCGGCTTCATCGACGTGCATTCCCACGCCGATGCCGCGTTGCTCAGAGACGGGCAGCACGCCTGCGGAATCCGGCAAGGCGTCACCACCGAGATCATCGCTCCCGACGGCCTCACTCTCGCTCCACTGTCTCACGACAACTACCTCATGTACATGCACTACCTCAGCGGCGTCTTGGGCTACGCATCCGAAGAGCTGGACATGTCGACGTACGCAACCGCCATGTCGAACTACCACAACAAGACCTCCTGCAACGTCGCCATGTTCCTCGGTCACGGCCCTGTCCGCTTAGAAGCGGTCGGCGGCATGATCGACGAACCCCTGACCGGCGACGCATGGACCAGAGCCGAGCGCATCATCCGCGACAGTTTCGAGCAAGGCGCTTGTGGCTTCTCGACCGGTCTTTCGTACTATCCAAACTCTTTCTCCGACACCGACGAACTCGTCAACATCATGAACGTCGTCAAGGAATACGGACGTCCGCTGTCTATCCACCTCCGAAACCACAACACCGACCGCGGTTTCGCCGGTGGCGGCGTCGAAGAGGCGATGGAAATCGGCCGCCGAACGGGCGCTCAGATCCACTTGGAACACTACCGAACGCAACCCGACTCCGCGGGTGACCTCGAATCGATCCTCGAACCCGTCGAACGCGCCAAATCGGACGGCGTCGACGTGACGTTGGAGACCTATCCCTACCCGGTCGGCTCCAGCTTTCCGCAGTCTTTCTTCCCCAGTTGGTTCCACGAAGGCGGACCCGAATCGATGCTCAAGCTACTTGCAGACGGTGAGAGCCGCGAGCAGGTCATAGCCGGCATCGTCAGCGGCTCACGAGGCAGTGCTGCCGGCAACGTGTGGTCGCATATCGGCTCAGAGGCGAACAAGCACCTCGAAGGCATGTATTTCGACGAAGTAGCGGCGGAATGGAACGTGTCGGTTGAAGAGATGATGTGCCGCGTCATGCTCGAAGAAGACCTCAACTGCGGTTTCCGTGGCGCACCGCCCGCCAGCGTACGCAAGTGGCAGCAAGTCGAGGCCGACATCATGGAGCTGATGCAGCGTCCCGACTACATGGTCGGGTCCGACGCCATTCCGACCGGCGGCATGGTCCACCCGCGCGCCTACGGCTGCTTCCCACGCATGATCGGGCGACTCCGACGACGTCACAATATCGCGCTCGAACTGATGGTTCAGCGACTGTCGCAGAACGCCGCGTTGCGCTTCGGTTTGAAGGACCGCGGCGAGATCGCCAAAGGCAAGTTCGCAGACATCGTGGTGTTCGACTCCGAACGTATTACAGACCGTGCCACGTTCGAAGATCCCGAGCAGTTCCCCGAGGGAATCCCGTTCGTCGTGGTCAACGGCCGGGTTGCTGTAGACCACGAGAGGTTGACCGGGGTGCTGGCTGGCGAAGCAGTTTAGGAGGTTGTGACCAATGCGGTTGCTAGACGCCGCATTCGATGTTTTGAGACGTGCCGGCGAGCCGTTGTCGCCGGCGGAGATCGTGCGGCAGATCAAATCGGCGCGCATCCCGATCGACACCAACGAACCGATCGACGATGAATCCGTAATGGTCGAACTCGAGCACGTCGCCGAGGAAGGCGCCGAAACCCTAGGCATTGTACGCACTCCATCAGGTCGGTTCACGCTGCCATCGATGCTGGATCGGACCCTGAGGACTGGAACGTCGATCGCGACTACGACGGCGTCAACGATCAACCCGATCAGCATCGCTTCCGCCATCGCGCGCTCGAACGTCGGTGCGGTGTGGTCGCTACAAGACGCCACCAAAGAGGTGTTGAGTCGGGCGAAGCGTCCACTGAGCATCAATGAGATGACCACGATGCTTCGGGCGGCAGGGGTATTGAAAGGCACAAGATCGAAGGACGAGGCGGAGGTCCGCACCCAGCTCATCCAAGACATGCTCCAGCACAGCGGCGAATCGACCTTCGTACGCGTCGGAAACAACACCTACGGCCTTCGCTACTACCCTGCCAACAATCACCGCCCCTTTCGCGGACGAAAGGGGCGCGAGCGCGAGCGAGCGGGGTATGCACGGGGAGAGCCGCGGGGCATCCCCCGCGAAAATCGCTGCGCTCTTTCGCGCCCCCTTCGCGGAGCGAAAGGGGCGTGAGCGAAGCGAGCACGCAGGGAGGTGATCGAGGACCCTCCTACACCCCCCTCTGAATCTCCCCCATCAAGCGGCAGAGGGAGAACACACATCCCCTCTCCCCTCCGTGGGAGAGGGCTAGGGTGAGGGGGAACCGCGACGACACCAACGAAGCCGACGAAGCGTTGTTGCGGCGCATCAGTAATCTCTCCAACCAGCGCTTCGAGCGCTTCATCGTCGTATTACTCGCCAGCATCGGCATGACCGACGTCGTAATCATCAACCGCTTGAGACCCGGCGAACTCGACATCCACGCCAGCATGGACATCGCCGAGGTGATGGACATAAATTTCTCCATTCAAGCCCTGAACTGGCACCGCGACGTCCATGGCGGCGACATCCAACTCCTGCGCGGCGGCATGCGCTTCGGCGACCACGGACTGATCATCACCACCAGCGACTTCCAACGTGGCGCCATCGAAGAAGCCAACCGCCCAGGCGCAACACCCATAGCCACCATCAACGGCACCCAACTAGCCAAAATCGCCCAGACGCGCGGCGCTTCGAAGGTGCTGGGGACGGGCTAGAGAGACGTCCTTCCCGTACCTTCCCCTCATCCCCTCCCCGTGGGAGAGGGCCCCTTTCACCCGTGAGGGGGAACCGCAGGGACGAAAGGGGCGGAGCAAGCGAAGCACCATCGGGGTATGCACGGGGCGGGGGTGCTGGCGGAGCCGCCATCGGCAGGTGATGTCCACCCTCTCCCGCCTGGGCATCCCCCAGCGAAAGTCCTCTCCCTCTTGGGAGAGGGCTTGAGCTTCGCGACAAAGGGGCGGAGTTCGCCATCCGATAGGAATATACTCGCAACACATCTGTATCATTTCCAACATGCCACATTCAAGAACAACTCAACTCAAACAGTTTGCCCGCAACATGCGAAACACCCCGACGGATGCCGAATACGCCCTTTGTTTGCAGCATCTGAGAACGAGGTGCTTGCCTACGAAGACTAGACGGACACCGCTTCGTCCGTCAGCCGTGATCGACAGCGTCTGATAGTAGTTACTTCGCCTGTCCCAACGCCAAGTCAGCCATTGAGCTAGACGGCGGGCAACACGACCAATGATGGTAACGACGAGCTGCGAACTGAACGACTCAACCGCGCCGGCTACAAAGTGATTCGGTTCTGGAACAACGAAATCGCAACCAATATCGAAAGTGCGCTCTATACGATCCGGGAAGCGTTGCGCACGAGGAGTTGTAAGCCCCTTTCGCAGGGCGAAAGGGGCGCGAGCGCAGGCGAGCGGGGTATGCACGGGAGGTTGGAGGGGGAGCCGCCGCCGGAGACGCGCACAAGCGGCTGACGTCCCCAGAACCCAACACCGGGCATACCCCGCTCTGTTGTCGGTCCTTTGGGCTTCGCTTGCTCGCGCCTCCGTCGCCGGGCGAAGGGTGAGGGGGAATCCCCCCAGAATCAGAACGGCGTCCGTATTTCTACGGACGCCGTTCTTTTCAGCAATTTGCTGTGCTATCTCAGCGGGTGCGTGCGCCTTCGCGGCGGCGGGCTATTACTAGCACGCTGCCGAGTGCGAACACTGCGATACCGAGCAGCATTGACCAGAGGACCACCATGCTCGATGCCGGAGCCGTGCCACCGGTTGGCGGCGGTACAGCCGTCGGCTCTGGAGTTGGGGTCGGGATCGCGGCTGGGGCGCCGGAGCTACCGACTGCCACGGAGGCAGGCAGGTTGCTCAATGCACCACACACCATGTTGCCGGCGGATCTGATCCGCACCTGAGCGGCGAGGATCGTCAGCGAGCCATCGCTGTTGATCGCTACCAGCGCAAGGTCGGAGATGTTCGACCGCAACTCGTCCGGGAGCGGCACGCAGGCCAAGGCCGGGTCGTCGAGGACGTAGGAGCTGATAGCTGCCTGAGAACTGTCGACGGCGGAGATGGCGTACATGTTGCCACCGAGCGTGTAGCGCTGGTGCGTCATGCCGAGGTTCGATGCTGCGCCTTCGTCCGACATTCGGATACCGAGGAACTCGCCGTTCGGGACTGCGCCCGCATCGACTTTCAACGAGTAGCCTTCGCCAGTGAACGTGCCACCTTCGACAGGCGTGAACACTTCGTACTGGTTGCCATCGGAGTCCGCAAGGATTCCAGGGTATCTCACCCGGCGGGTTGGCCGGAGCGTCTTGCTCAGGACCGTCTGCCGACGGGCGTCGGACTGTGACTTCGAACTCGGCCGAACACGCGTCTTCACGCGGTCAGTCTTCGGTCGCCTCAGGCTGGCAGTCGCCACCGCCGAGCGATGCGGTAACGACGTGTACCTGCCCGGCGAAGACGAAGCGGTGTAATTTGGCTCGCGATCATTCTGTCTTTCGACGTTGTCGCCGTCTTCATGCGTCCACGTGAAGGTGACCGCCGAGATCCGTTGTCTTTGCGTTCTGCAGACCGTAGATGTCGACGGACAGCGTAACGTGTCGCCACCGGAGACGGTGATGCCGCGGATGCCCGGCTCGATGCGAGAGATCTCGCCCGGGGAACCGGCGATGGTCGAGGTGGCGTTGCTGGTCCGCTACTCGTGTCGGGATCCGAGTTCGTCGACGAACGAAGGTGCTCGACCTTGATCGTCTTTCCGACGTCGGCGGGCAACGGAAGTGTAGGTCGGAGCCCAGTGTATAACGGGTCGCTGTAATCGCGGCGTCCACTGGTACCACGTGTAGGTGATGCCGTCGTCATCGTTTACTTTGATCGCCGTCTTCGTCATCAATGTCCGTTCTTCTCGGCGGTCAACGTTGCGCCAACTTGCGCGACACCGCTAATGGTCGGTTGGCCGGTCGGCGCTTGTTGAACGGGCTGGACCATCGCCGATGCCGAGTTCGCTTTCGATCGTAGGTAACGGCATTACTGCGGCTACTGTCCTGGAGGATCGGCGTCAGGGGCGTGGTCTCGGTGATCTACCGCTTGTTTACTGACGTGTACGTCGCCACCACCGTGATCGCTTTCGCCACGTCGTCGTCGGTCAACACGTGTACGTCGCGACGGTGATCGGAATTTCATCCTGCTGGGTCGTCGGTCGCCATCGATTGCACTCTATCATGATCGCTGACGCCATCTCGGTGCCACGTGTAGGTGACCTCACCAGTCAGGCAACAGGACCGGTCGTCATCGGATCGTCCGTCATTAAGTCGAGTCGGTCGGTCGCGCATCAGGTTCGTCGAGATCGACCATGAAGTCATCTGGCCATCCCGTCATTCCGATCAAGAGGTTTCGTTGGTCGAGACCGTCATACATTGTTGAGGACATACCGGACGAGTCTCGGGTGAGAATGTCGCCCGGTTCGATGCGCATATCGCCGCCGTCGCCGCGCCGACGATGATGAACGGCTTCGCCTCGTGGAGCGAGTGGTCGCTGTCGCGGAGTTGTGGGTCGACCGTCGAGGCGGGTCCGGCATATCGTCACCGTTGCCGTACTGGTCGGTCCACATCAGACTTTGACCGTCAATCGTGTGCACCGACGTCATCGGTTCGTCGGCGTGTATGTGGACTCGACGTCCGCGACCTCGTATACCTCGTCCATTTGTCAAGTTGCCACGAGTCGTAAAGCCATCGGTAGGTGAACGCCGGCGACGGATGTTCAACGTCGGTTCGGTCAGTCATCAACATCATCTGCATCCCGTAATCACCGCGAAGTGTCGGCGGTTAGAGTCTTCATCCCACCACGCCCGGTGGCTGGTCCGGTTCACCATCATCGGACGTCGGGAACGGTGATCGTGACGCGCCGCTCGCAGGTCATGTTGTCACCAGTCGTCGGTAATCGTGATCGTGACGGTGTTCGGGGTGTCCGGCGACATAGCCCGCGTTGGCAACAAATTCCCAAGACTCACGGTGAAGGTTTCCAATGATTCGGCAACATCGTCGTTCTCCGCGAGTGATTGTACGGCACAGTCGCTGTGAAAGTGTCGCACTCGCGGCTGTCACGAAATCGTGAATTGTGTTCGCCTCGACGATCAATGGATACGTAGTCATTTTGACCGTAAGTCATCAGTCGCCACCGGCGGTGTCGTCCACCGCTCCACCGTCAACGGGATCGATCACGTCTAAGGTCCATCGTTCCGTCAGCGTCACTTCAACCGTGTTGACCGTAACGGTCCACCATTCGACCGTCTGCGTCATTCGCACCGCTCGTCCCCAGCAAAATGGACACCTCACATCGTGTATCGGCGTCGCACGGTCCCGTGGCAGTCCGCGCCGAGTGCTCGATCCTGAGTAAACGTTACGGCGCTTATAACGACGGCGAAGACTGCCGACAATGCCAGCACCACGCCCACCGCGTTCCTGAACCTAATCAGTGATGTAGGGGATTTCATCACGTCTCTTTTCCTTTACAAGCTTGACTTGTCGTCAGTCTGTCGTTAGCGGCATAGCGCGCGCGTGAATCGAAGCAAGCGCGTGCCGTTTCGACTTACGCACAACATCATACCAGTGTACACAAAAGCGCGCAATACATCACCACGCCTCTTTCGCCATAGATTCTAATCGATTCACGCTTGACTCACGCTTTAAAGCCCGCTTGGAACGATGCCCGTCCCCATCTCCACCGCGTCACCCTCACCCCCGGTTCAAGCCCGGGGCAGGCTCTAGCTCTCTCCCATCAAGGGACCTTTGCACAACTCGATGTCGGTGCTGTCGCAAGACCAAATAGACGACTTGTCCCCGTTTGCCCCACCCCGCTGGATTCCCGCCTGCGCGGTAATGACATTGGGTGTGCGCGCGTTTACGGGAAGAGTTTGAGCGCGGCGACGGTGAGTCCGGCCAGAGCGACCATAACACCAGTTAGTCTCACGGTCATGCGCAACTCAAGGGCCTTCATCTCGGCGCGCATCTCGGCGCGGAACTCCGAGATGTCGGCTTTAGTGGCGAAATCTTTCAGGTCTTCGGGTTTGACGACGTCCCGATCGATGGCGCTGCCGAGCGCATTCACCACAGCTTCGGCCTGCGCTTCTTCGAAGCCGGCATCTTGCAGATCCTTGACGACTTTGTGGGTGTCGAAAATCACACTAACCATTTGATCAGCAGGGTACTACACGCCCCTTTCGCACGGCAAAAAGCGGGATACCTCCCCTTCGGGACCTTTGCACAACTAACGTCATTATTCCCGCGCAGGCGGGCGCTTCAGCGGACGGAACGTCCATCCAGTGGGCGAGGCAAACGGGGAGCGTCGTCTATTTTGTCTGATGACCACTACGATATCGAGTTGTGCAAAGCACCCATCAAGGGAGAGGGGGAACACACATCCTCTCGCTCCCCGTGCATACCCCGCTCGCTTCGCTCGCGCCCCTTTCGCCGTGCGAAAGGGGCGTACTATCGCCTGCGCGGTAATGACATTGGGTGTGCGCGCGTTTACGGGAAGAGTTTGAGCGCGGCGACGGTGAGTCCGGCCAGAGCGACCATAACACCAGTTAGTCTCACGGTCATGCGCAACTCAAGGGCCTTCATCTCGGCGCGCAGTTCCCCGATCGCCTGGGTCATGTCTTGCCGCAACTCCGCGATGTCCGCTTTCGTTGCGAACTCTTTCAGGTCCTCAGGCTTGACAACATCCCGATCGATGGCGCTGCCGAGCGCATTCACCACCGCTTCGGCCTGCGCTTCTTCGAAGCCGGCATCTTGAAGATCCTTGACGACTTTGTGGGTGTCGAAAATCACACTACCCATTTGATCAGCAGGGTACTACAAGCCCGCCCCCTTCAATTCTCCCTTGACCATACACATGATGCGAAATGCGCGCTAGGCAGCCTGTCATTCCGAGCGGACCCGAACTGTCATTCCGAGCGAAGCCGAACGTCATTCCGAGCGAACTGTCATTCCGAGCGACCCGAACTGTCATTCCGAGCGAAGCCGAACTGATTCCGAGCGAAGCCGAACTGTCATTCCGAGCGGCACCCGAACTGTCATTCCGAGCGACCGAACTGTCATTCCGAGCGGACCCGAACTGTCATTCCGAGCGAACCCGAATTCCGAGCGAAGCCGAACTGTCATTCCGAGCGAAGCCGAGGAATCTCCCCGAGAGATGCTTCGACTGCGCTTCAGGCTGCGCCTTCAGCTCCGCTCAGCATGACAGACATCCATTCACATCATTCAAAATCATGCCCATCCTAGTCCAATAGCCTCCCCGCATCAATCGCGGAGATGTCGGTAGAGGTCGCCCCGTCCGTGATCAACTCTGCTATCGATTTGCCCGTCAGCGGGATGTTTAGAGTACGCTGATTTGGTGTAATCTGTACGAAGAGCCTTGCATCATGCAAAACACGTTGCACATCACGACGAAGGTGTTGCCTGGCGGCAAGATCGAGATCGTAAACGAAGAGCTTCGAGTGGGAGAAGCGGTTGATGTGGTGGTGCGTCATTCTTCGGCATCTGGGCGCCGGTCCGCGGTCGATATTCTGAACGAAGCACCGGGGCATCGTCTTTTCAAGACGGCAGAGGACGTGAATTCCCACCTAAAGGACGAACGGGCCACGTGGGACCGTTGATCCTCCCTTCTAGCGGGCCTATCTATCTGGACACTAGCGGGTTCATCTACAGTGTAGAGCGCATTGAACCTTATCGAGCATTGCTTGAACCCATGTGGCGGCAGGCCCAGGCCGGACAATTCGCCATCGTGAGCAGCGATTTGGCGGTTTTGGAGACCCTAGTCAAACCTCTACGCGATGGCGACTTAATTGTCGAGACGCTCTTCAGATCGTTGTTCGATGCAGTTGAGGTCAACTTAATCCCAGTGACACGCGCTCTTTGGGAAGATGCCGCCCTTCTTCGCGCCGAGACTGGCTTGAAGACGCCCGACGCAATTCACGCAGCAACGGCTCTGCTCGCCCAGTGCACCCTTTTTGTAACCAACGATGACGACTTTCGACGCGTTGAAGACCTGCCTATCGTCGTCTTGGACGATCTTCGATAACCGAACCTTTTCACCGGCCATCATTCAAAATCATGCCCATCCTAGTCCAACAGCCTCCCCGCATCGATCGCGGAGATGTCGGTAGAGGTCGCCCCGTCCGTGATCAACTCTGCTATCGATTTGCCCGTCAACGGACCGTAGTGGACGCCCTCCGACCAGTGGCCGGAGGCGATGTAGACGTTGTCCCAACCGGGTGCTAGACCGACGAAAGGTTTGCCGTCGGCGGGCATCGGACGCAGGCACGCCGTCTGATGCGAGACCATTGATTTGTCTATGCGTGCAGACAACCGCTGGACGCGCGGGATAATGAACTCCCACGGGTAGTCCGACGGCTCGCGGTCGAAGCCTCTGCCGTCCTCTTTAGTCGCACCGAGAATCGTCGGCGATAGGCGCCTCGGGAAGATCACCCCGCCATCGTCCATGTTGTGCATCGTGACCGGAGGTTTGGACATCCCGGCCTTGGCTTCATCTATATATAGAAGCTCGCCCTTCTGCGGCTCGACGGTGATTTCAAAACCGAGCCAATCGTTGGCAGATTTCGACCACGGGCCCATCGCCAGTACCACCGCGTCCGCCTCGATAGTCGAGCCATCGGCGAGGGTCACGCCTTCTGACCTCCCCTTTTTGCGTGAGCAAAAGGGGGACGCGGCGAGCGCAGCGTGACGCAGGGGGTTCATACGCTCGCGCGGCTTATCTAAACCCCCTTCAATTATTCCCCCTTGAGCATCAAGGGGCAGGGGATTTGCACTCCCCCTCTCCGACGATGGGGGCAGAACGGGGATGGGTGCACTCCCCCTCTCCGACGATGGGGGGTGGGGATTGCATTCCCCCTCTCCCTTGATGGGAGAGGGTCGGGGTGAGGGTGAATCCCCACCACCTCACCATCCACCAACCGTGCGCCACCCATCTCAGCCGCCTTCAGCGCAGACTGAGTCAGCAGCCTTGAATCGACCGACGGTTCGATGGCTGTCAGGCATGCCCCCTCGACCTCGTCACTCAACCAATCGCACACGCCACGCGCCTCGTCACCCGTCAGCCACTCAGCGTCGAGACCATCCGCGACGCGATCCTCCATGAACTGTCTGGCAACGTCGAAACCAGTTTCAGCGAAGGCGCAGCGAAGATACGGCACCATATCGTAGCCATGATCGATGCCGGTGATTCTAGGCAACTCTTCGGCGAGTTCGGCGTGAAGTTTGAGCGACGCTCCCGAGAGTGCGAGAAGCCCCGGATCGTTGGACCCGGAATAAGGCGTCAGCATCCCGGCCGAATACCCGCTGGCACCGGAAGCCACCCCTTCACGCTCAATGACGACGACGTCGGAGACGCCAGCCTGCGTCAGATAGTAGGCGGTCATGCATCCGATGACCCCGCCACCGACGATGACGACTCGAGATGTGGGGGTTGGAGGTGATGTCGAAACCATAGCGAGAAATTGTATCGCCGCAACACGCCCCTTTCGTTCACCAAAGGGGCGCGAGCAAGCGCAGCCCAAAGGACCGACACCAGAGCGGGTATGTCCGAGCGCGACATGTCATTCCGAGCGGAACTGTCATTCCGAGCGACCTGTCATTCCGAGCGACACCGAACTGTCATTCCGAGCGACACCGAACTGTCATTCCGAGCGAAGCCGAGGAATCTCACCGAGATTCTTCACTCCGCTGCGCTCTTTCAACCTGGGCCATCCGATGTCATTCCGAGCGGACACGAACTCTCACCGCCTCGCACCGGGATGCCGCCTCAGATTCTTCACTCCGCTGCGCTCCGTTCAGAATGACATGACCTGGGCCATCCGATGTCATTCCGAGCGGACACGAACTGTCATTCCGAGCGACCTGTCATTCCGAGCGAACTGTCATTCCGAGCGACTGTCATTCCGAGCGACAGCCGAACTGTCATTCCGAGCGAAGCCGAGGAATCTCACCGCCTCGCACCGGGATGCCGCCTCAGATTCTTCACTCCGCTGCGCTCCGTTCAGAATGACATGACCTGGGCCATCCGATGTCATTCCGAGCGGACCCGAACTGTCGTTCCGAGCGACACCGAACTGTCATTCCGAAGCGACCCGAACTGTCATTCCGAGCGACCCCTCATTCCGAGCGACAGGAACTGTCATTCCGAGCGAAGCCGAACTGTCAGAGCGAATCTCACCGCCTCGCACCGGGATGCCGCCTCAGATTCTTCACTCCGCTGCGCTCCGTTCAGAATGACATGACCTGGGCCATCCGATGTCATTCCGGCGGACACGAACTGTCATTCCGAGCGACACCTGTCATTCCAAGCGACACCGAACTGTCATTCCGAGCGGGAACCCATTCCGAGCGAAGCGCAGCGTAGCCGAGGAATCTCCCCGGGAGATGCTTCGACTGCGCTCAGCATGACAGACGCCGCCTCAGCATGACAGACGCCGCCTCAGCATGACAGACGCGCACCCCCCTTCCCCGCGCATACCCCGCTCGCTTCGCTCGCGCCCCTTTCGCCGCGAAAGGCATTGTGCGTATGTTGCTCCGTTATCCACCCTCACCCCCGGTTCAAGCCCGGGGCAAGCTCTAGCCCTCTCCCATCGAGGGTGCTTTGCACAACTACCGTCATTCCCGCGTAGGCGGGAACCCAGAGAAAAACAAAGCACGCCGATTAAATCCCCTCTCCCTCGAGATTAAGAGGGAGAGGGCTAGGGTGAGGGTGAAAGGCGCAGATACACCGTCATTCCCGCGCAGGCGGGAACCCAGAGAAAAACAAAGCACGCCGATTAATCCCCCGAGCCATCTCCCTCGATCCCAGGGGGAGATTAAGAGGGGGTCCCAGGGTGAGGGTGAACCATTCGCACATCCACCCCATTTCCCCTTAGTACCCCATTGACAATTCCATTCCCTGAGACAACCACCACATCCGTTTCCGCGACTGATGCCCTTAAACCCATCATCTTCGCAGATAGTTTGTACTTCCCAAAAATACTTCCCAAGATTTCGCGCCAAATCCCTTGACTCGTACCGCGCAGTTGTACTATCATGGGAAATGTACACACATTTGGTCCCAGATCGACGGATCCGGGCAACTTATCAAGTCGAAACTCGACGAGAGGATTAGGACCAATACGTTGACAGCTTCAACGGACACTTTCAAAGTCATCGAAACCATCGATGACCGCGTCGGGGGATACAACTTCTTGCCGACATTGATCGAGTCTTGCTCAAGGCGTAAGCAATGTCCCCTCTACTTGGTTAACTCCGAGTCGTCATTTTTAGGCTGCGCGGGAAACGATCGTTGCATCAAAGGCTGGTCGCGGGGTGCTATGCAGCCCTCGCATCACAAGCCAATCGACTCAGCCAGAGTCGGTACGGGCCAGTCGCGCCGTCGTGGACGCGTACGATGTCAATCCCATTTCATTGCATGGGAGCGACGACGGCGTGAGCCGGGGTCCAACTCGGTGATTATCACCATCGCTTTAACCCGCGATGAGGGGTATGTTGTAGGTCTTGGCGGCTTACAACGCGTGCGGAAGATTTTTGTCGGCTGTCCGGCAATCCGCCCCATCTGGGACCAGTCGCCGGGGATTCGAAACCCCCGGCTTGAGACTGTTGGTAACAGGCTCTATCCACTACACGATCAAGATTGCCTCCGCCGTTTCACGGCGGAGGCGCAAATCCAAGATCGTTCACGCAAAGACCGGGTTAAATACCGCCCCGGGCTTTTTACGCGTCTCCATCTCCATTCTCCCTCCCACAACACCGATCCCCTCTCCCGCGCGGCGGGAGAGGGCTAGGGTGAGGGTGACACCGCTCCCCCCCCGTCATTCCCGCAAGGCCCGTCATTCCCGCGCAGGCGGGAACCCAGAGAAAAACAAAGCGCGAACCGCCCGCCATTCCCGCGCACTCCCACGTCATTCCCGCGGGGCACACCTCATTTCCGCGGATTACGCAGATGGCGCGCATGCGCTACCCCGCCCCGGGCATCCCCCGTTCCGTCGTCGTTCTCTTGGGTTTCGCGAAGCGGACGGGCCGGCAGGAAATCCCGCGTAGCATTGTTGCCATGACTTTGAATATCGCGTTGGTCGGTGCAGGTGGCATGGGTATGCGGCACGCGACTGGCTATATCGAGCTGCGGAAGTACTTCGATGATGTGCGGATGGTCGCGGTTTGCGACCCGCATGTCGATTCGGCGGAGGCGGTTGCCAGCGTGATTGCTGGCGCGACGCCCGAGAGGCCCGAAATTTTCGCAAGCCTGGCAGACGCGGTCGACGCGGTTGGGCTGGATGCGGTGGATATCGTGACCAGCACTCCTGCACATCACGTCTTGGCGATCGAGGCGATGCGCGCTGGACTTCACGTGATGGTGGAGAAGCCGATGGGATTGACTCTCACGGCGTGTCGGATGATGCAGTCGGTCGAGCAAGAGACGGGCAAGGTGCTCTCCATCTCAGAGAATTTCAGACGCGATCCGATGAACCGACTCGCAAAGTCGTTGATCGATTCGGGTGCGATCGGACAACCGTACTTCGCGGTCGATTTCTCGATCGGCAGCGCGCATCGCGGCGTGATGCACAGCACGGTGTGGCGCGCTAAGAAAGACCAAGCGGGCGGCGTGGTACTCGATGCCGGAGTGCACAACGCAGACCTTCTCCTTTATTTAATGGGACCCGCGGTCCGCGTCTACGCCGAAACCGATGTCAACGACCCCGAGCGCATCATGCGTCCGATGTCGGACCAAGCGCCGGGCCTCGCCGCGATGTACGCCCATCGAAGGGAGCCTGATTCAAATCCCCTCTCCCCCGGGGAGAGGGTTAGGGTGAGGGTCGGCGACATCATCGAACAGGACGCGGTCGACACCGCGTTCGCGACGATACGATTCGCATCCGGTGCCGCCGGACAGCTGATCATCACCGACGCGTCGCACGGTTACAGCCTCGGCGATTCGGTCGTCGTCGGCAGCGAAGGCACGCTCTACCGCCCACCGAGCCGACGCGGCACGGGCCCGCGCATCGTCCGAGCAGACGGAACATCTGTCGAGGGCGACGCTCTGCTCGATCTGGTCCCCGATTTCGAGATCGACGATGTGACGTCCACGCTCTGGGACGGCGAACGCCGGATGTCGTCCTACGAGATGGACTTCCGCAAGATCGATGCCAAGATAATCGCGATCGAGTACATGGATCTGGCGCGCTCAGTGGCAGACGGCGGTTCGCCAGAAGTCGGCAGCAACGAAGGCATGGCCGCGCTTGCGTTGGCGTACGGCGTGATGGAGTCGGGCGAGACCAATCAGGCGGTCAGCATCGACGACGTGTTGTCGGGCGCGGTAAGCGGCTTCCAAGACGACATCGATCGAGCTGCGGGTATCGTCGAGTGCTGAGACGCACCGGTTTCGCAGTCTTCGGCTACCGCGAGTACCGGCTGTTCTGGATCGCCGCCGCGTTCTCGAATGTCGGCATGTGGACGCTCGTCTACGGTCGGCTATGGCTGATGCGTTCGCTGACCGATTCGGAGATACTTCTCGGATCAGTCACGGCGGCGACGATGGCCCCGGTGATGATCTTCTCGGTCTGGGGCGGTGTCGTCGCAGACACCGTCAACCGTCTCAGACTGCTGCGCTTCACTCGGTTTCTATTCGCGATTGCGGGGTTGGTCACTGCGGTGATGATAGCAACCGACGCAATCGAGGCATGGCATCTCTTGGCTATCTCCGCCGTCACCGGCGTCATGTTGGCGTTCGATATTCCGACCCGCGGCGCGATGGTGGCATCGCTGGTACCTAGAGAGCAGCTGCCAAGCGCAATAGCTCTGTATTCGGTCGTGTTCGGCGGCGCCGCGATTTTGGGACCATTGCTGTTCCATCCGCTGGTATCCGCGGTCGGGATGGAAGGACTGTTTTACATCGTCTCCGCGTCTTATGTACTGACGGTGTTGACGTTGTTGAGGATGGATCATGAGCCGCACTTCGCCGGCAGGAGTGACGGGCGGGTGACAGTAACGGAAACGGCACCGGAAACGGTTGGCGGCGAACCCTTGACTAAAAAGGTGCGCGCCCGCGTACACGATATGGTCGAGGGCATCAAGTTTGTGCGGCGCGAATCTGCCATCGCGGTCATCATCGGCTACGGCGTGATCATCGGTATCGTCGCGACACCTTTGGAGACGTTGTTGCCGGTGGTGACTCAAGAGGTTTACAACGGCGACACGGCCACCTATGGCCGGTTCCTCCTGGCCATCGGTATCGGCGGGTTGGTCGGCACATTTGCCATCACCTTCATTGGAACGCGGTCGAAACCACCGCTCTATCTCGCGCTCGGCGGCGTCTCGGTCGGCATCTGCTACATCGCGTTCGGCGCGGTCGAACTTTTGTCGTACGCGTTGGCGATCGTCGGGTTCATCGGTGGACTATCGGTGGTCAAAGGCACGATGAGCACGACGGTTGTTCAGACGCTGACATCGGACGCTTTCAGAGGGCGCGTGATGAGCCTGATGAATTTCACATGGGGCGCGCAGGCGGTGGGAGCGCTGGTTATGGGCACCTTGGCTCAACTGTGGGGCGCGCCGTTCGCGTTCGTAATTGCCGGGATTGCTGCGATTCTGGTGACGGTGGCGGTCTGGAAACTGGCGCTTCGGCGGTTGTGATCGGTGGCGTGCTTTGCCTTCTCTGGATTCCCGCCTGCGCGGGAATGACGGTACATCGTAAGACTTTCTCAAACTGTTTTGCAGTTGGGCGGTTTGTCACTTAAACTCATATTCGAGAAAATCGGCGCTTTTCCGCTTGAGTATTGAACTCGGCGGGCCACGCTGACAAACCAACAGGTTAAAAGGAGCGGGCTTTTGCATCCCTTTGCATATGAGGCTCCCGGATCGATCGATGACGCCGTCGCATTGCTGGATAAGCATGGCGACCGGGCACGTCCGATCGCAGGCGGGACGGACGTACTGGTACAGGCACGGGCAAACAGATGGGACCTCGACGCGATCGTCGATGTCAAGAACATCCCAGAGTTGACACAGATCAGTCACTACCCCGACGGGAGTGTTTCGATCGGTGCGGCAACTCCGTGCTACCAGATCTACGGCGACCAAAAGATCCGAGACAACTTCCCCGGCATCATCGATGCGGTGGAGATGATCGGCGGAATTCAGATCCAGTCCCGGGCGGCATTGGGTGGCAACCTCTGCAACTCATCGCCGAGTGCGGACGGTATCTGTCCATTGATCGCCTACAGCGCGGTCTGCCACATCGCAGGACCGGGCGGCCACGACAACCATCGCGATGTTGCAGTCGAAGATTTCTGCACTGGCCCGGGCTCGAACGTCTTGGGACGCGGCGAGATCTTGGTGAGCATGGTGCTTCCTGCACCGGGCGACAATTTCGGAGCCGCATACGTGCGCTTCATTCCGCGAAACGAGATGGACATCGCGGTTGCGGGCGCCGGCGTATCGGTCAAACTAAGCAGCGACGGCAACACGTTCAAGGCGGCACGCGTTGCCTTGGCTGCGGTCGCACCAGTTCCGCTAGTGGTTCCGGCGGCCGAAGCAGCGTTGGTTGGCAACGCTGTCAGCGATGACGTGATCGAAGCTGCTGCGCAAGCCGCTGGCGATGCTGCGACCCCGATCGCCGACATGCGCGGCACGATTGCGCAACGCAAGCACCTGTCCACGGTTCTCACCCGACGAATGATTAACAAAGCCGTAGCGCGAGCAAGAGGTTAAGAAGTAAATGACAACACAAACAACTCCAGGACCAGCTCGGGTACATGTTCGTACCACGATTAACGGTCAACCGCACGAGTTTCTCGTGCCACCGTACATGAGTCTCCTAGACGCACTCCGTGAAATCGTCGGACTGACCGGCACCAAAGAGGGTTGCTTGGACGGCAACTGCGGCGCTTGCACCGTCTCGCTTGATGGTCGTATCGTCGACTCGTGCTTGGTCCTCGGTCCCGAGATCAATGGCAAATCGGTCGAAACCGTTGAGGGCATGGCGACAGCTGACGGATTGCACCCGTTGCAGCAGGCGTTCTTGGAAGAGGCCGCGCTACAATGCGGCATCTGCACTCCGGGTTTCTTGGTCGCGGCCAAGGGCTTGCTCGACAACGAGCCTGCGCCGGACGAGCACCGCATCCGCTACTGGCTGGCGGGCAACCTCTGCCGCTGCACGGGCTACGACAAGATCGTGCGCGCAGTGCAGAAGGCATCCGTCGAGATGGCGTAACAGCTATGCAGGACGACCGACCGATAGGCGTGCAAACGTCGACACGTCGGTCGTCTGGCTATTCACCGGCAACAAAAAACAGGCGATTATCAACTCAAGTAAGGGGATCCGACCATGGTTGCGACATTTGAACCCAAGAGCGAATACAAGGTAATCGGCACACGCCCGATACGCCACGACGGTCTCGACAAGGTGACCGGACGGGCGTTATACGGTGCGGACATCAAGTTGCCGAGAATGATCTGGGGCGCCGTCTTGCGCAGCCCTCACGCGCACGCTCGCATCAAGTCGATAGACACGTCGGCTGCCGAGGCGATGGACGGTGTGCACTCAGTCGTCACCAACGCCGACCTGCCGAATGCTGACGACAAGATGGTGGACCTCGGCGAAGGAGTCACCAACCTCAAGTGGGCGGTGGACAACATCCTCGCCAGCGACAAGGCGCTCTACGCCGGACACGCCGTAGCAGGTGTCGCCGCGGTAGACCGCTACACCGCTGAAGAGGCTGCAAGGGCCATCAAGGTCGAGTACGAAGTGTTGCCTTCGGCGACCAACGTCGACGACACGATCTCTCCGGACATGCCTGCGATTCTCGATGAGTTCATCGGTTCGCCGGGCGCAGAGGAAAGCGGACACCCGAACCACGTCAAGGAGTTCACCCACGAATTCGGCGACCCGGATGCCGCGCTCGCGGAGGCCGACCATGTCATCGAGGGCGAATTCAGCCTGCAGATGGTGCACCAAGGCTACATCGAGCCGCACAACGCGACGGTGGTCTGGGACGAGGACGATCGTCTTCGCATCTGGACCAGCACGCAGGGCGCGTTCACTGTCAGGCAGCAGGTTGCGGGCGTCATGCAGATGGACGAGTCGAAGATTCGCGTGACCCCGCTGGAGATCGGCGGCGGTTTCGGCGGCAAGATCCCGATATACCTGGAGCCGGTAGCGGCGGTACTGTCGAAGAAGGCAGGCAATGTGCCGGTCAAGATGATCATGGAGCGACGCTCCGTGTTCGAGGGCAGCGGCCCTGCAGCGGGTGGCAAGATCACTTTGAAGCTTGGCGCCACTAAGGACGGCAAGCTCATCGCGGCCGACTCGGTGCTCCGCATGGAAGCGGGCGGGTACCCCGGCTCGCTGGTCGGTGCATCCGGCATGTGCATCTACTCCTGCTACAACATCCCGAACATGCGCATCGTTGGTTACGACGTTTTGGTTAACAAGCCCAAAGTCGCGGCCTACCGTGCGCCCGGATCCCCCCAAGTCGCGTTCGCGATCGAGACATTGATCGACGATCTTTGCGAGCGGGCAGGTTTCGACACGTGGCAGTTCCGACGTGACAACGCCGCCAAAGAAGGCACCCGCCGCGGCGATGGTCCGATCTTCCCGCGCATCGGAATGGAAGAGGTATTGGACGCCGCCAAGGAAACCGACCATTGGAACTCCGACATCGGCGAGGCTTCTCCGGGTCGATTGCGTGGCCGCGGCTTCGCAAGTGGCTACTGGTTCAACGTCGGTTTGCAGTCGTCTGTCAACCTTGCCTTGAACAACGACGGGACGGTCGAGCTGGTTGAGGGTTCAACCGACATCGGCGGGACTCGAGCATCGATCGCGATGCAGGCCGCCGAGACGCTCGGCATATCCGCGGAGGACGTGAATCCGACCGTCGTCGACACGGACACCGTCGGCTTCACCGCCGTCACGGGCGGCAGCCGCGTCACCTACGCGACGGGCTACGCGGCGTACAACGCCGCGATCGAGATGATCGACAAGCTCAAGGTTCGCGCGTCGATGCTTTGGAGCATCGATGAAGATGAGGTGCAGTTCGAAGACGGGGTTTTCTCGTCGAAATCGGACCCCGAGCTGAACATCGGCTTCAAAGACCTCGCCGGCAAGCTCAACGACACTGGCGGTCCGGTGGCATCGACCGGCAGCGTCGATCTTGAAGCGGCCGGTGGAGCATATGGCACGCACATCTGCGACCTCGAGGTTGACCCCGAGACCGGCAAGACCGATGTCATCCGCTACACGATCGTGCAAGACGCTGGTCGTGCGATCCATCCGTCGTACGTCGAAGGTCAGATGCAAGGTGGAGTTGCGCAAGGCATCGGCTGGGCGTTGAACGAGGAGTACTACATGAGCGACGACGGCGTAATGTCGAACTCGTCATACCTCGACTACCGCATGCCGACCTCGCTCGACCTTCCGAGCATCGAGACGGTCATCGTGGAAGTCCCGAACCCGGTTCACCCGTACGGTGTCCGAGGTGTCGGCGAAGTCCCGATCGTCCCGCCGGTCCCGGCAGTTGGCAACGCCCTCAAGGCCGCCATCGGCATCCGGTTGCGGGAGACCCCGATGAACGCCGGACGCATCGTCGCCGCGCTCGGGTCGGCGAACGGTTCGTAGCATCCCGCCGACATTACGATTGGCATACTCCCCCGGCGAACTGTCGGGGGAGTTTTAATTCAGGAATCATTAAGCTTTGAAAAGATGGCGAGGCCCCCAACCGAATACGTTGACCGTTTCTCGGGGTTCCGTCACGTATAATTGCGTCTTAGGACATATTCCTTTCGTATCGCATACGGATCTGAACTCCGACCGAAAACTCTCCCCTCGCATCCCACGTATCTATCCTCTGTTGGCGTGATCCAATACGCGATTTCCCCTTAAATGTCCAATTCTCCACAAGCATCAGCCACCGACAAAGGTTCGGACGATTCGCTGATGTATCGCCCGCCTGAACGCGACGAAGAACCTGAGGTCACGTTCGGCGACATCATGCAACGCATCCGCGACGCGCTTGGCGGTGTCCCTGGCTTCGGTGGCGGCGACGGACCTTCACGAGATTCCGAACAGAGCAGCGGCGGATCTGGCAGGGCAAGCGCGGTAGTTCTGTTATTGATACCGATAATTGCCGTTGTGTGGCTGGCGACTGGTGTCTACACGGTCGGTCCGGAAGAGCAGGGTGCTTTGAGGACATTTGGTCGCTTCGTAGCGATTGCCGACCAGGGTCTTCACTGGCACTGGCCTAGCCCAATCGGCGTGCGCAACATTGTGCCAGTCACGAACACCAGACGTCTAGAACTCGGTTTCCGCAGTGCGGCGAACGGTACGAGCACCACCCCGGTCCAGATCGAATCTGAAATGATCACGGGCGATGAGAACATCGTCGACGTTCAAGCGGTTATCCAGTATCGAATATCTAATCTGCGTAGCTTCCTCTTCGAAGTTGATGATCCAGGCGATCCCGATCGAGGTGTGGCTGCTGGACTCCCCGAAGGTGAGACACTGCGCGACATCGCCGAGACGGCTGTGAGGCAGGTGGTCGGGGCACGCAACATTGACGACGTGCTGACGACCGAAAAGGAGCAGGTGCAGGCGAGCGTCTTGGAAAAGATGCGACAGCTGGCCCGCGATTACAACACTGGCATCGACATACTCCAGGTGCTGCTGCAAAACGTCAACCCGCCAGCCGAGGTCCAGGACGCGTTCGAGGACGTGGTCAGGGCGCGTGAGGACCGGGAGCGCGACATCAACTTGGCGGAGGCGTACAAGGCCTCGCAGATACCGCAGGCGACTGGTGCGGCGGCGCAGATCGTCGAAGAAGCGGACGGTTTCAAGCGTGGTCGCATTGAACGGGCACGTGGTGAAGCGGAAGGATTCGAAGCCATCCTGTCCAGCTACGAGATTTCGCCTAACGTCACCCGCACGCGGCTTTACCTAGAAGCGCTCGAGCGTATCTTGGCGGGCACATCCAAGATCGTCATCAACTCCGGCTCGAACGCGTTGCCGCTCTTGCCACTCGACAGCTTGAGCACTCTATCTGGCGGTTCGCTGACCAATTCAGCGGGAGGCGAATAACGTAATGCCTCGGCTATTACTCACGATCATCATCGTCATCGTTGCGGCGTTCATTCTTGTGCCGCAAGCGTTTTTCACCGTCGACGAGACGCAGCTGGCGATCGTCACCCGGTTCGGTGCGTTCCAGCGCGACTACCGCAGTCCCGGACTTTACGTCAAACAGCCGTTCGTCGAGACGGTAGTAAAGATGGACAGCCGATTGTTGCGTGTCGATGCCCAACCGGCATCGCTGCTGACGTCTGACAAGCGGAACCTGGTTATCGATGCCTACGCTCGGTACCGAATTATTGACCCCCTCAAGTTCTTCCAACGTCTGCGGACCGAGAATGAAGCGATCTCCCGCGTCTCCGACATCGTTAACTCGCAGCTCCGTCGTGAAGTTGCTCAGGACACGCAGTCTGAGGTAATCTCGGAGACCCGCGAACAGGTAATGCGACGAGTCGCAGAAGCCAGCAACCGGTCTGAGATTTCGCGTCAGCAAGCATTGGACTTGTTCAACAACAATCTGCGCGAACCGAGGCTGGCGATTTTTCTAACCGACGAAACCGTTGAAGGTGTTACGACTCGTGCAAGGCGGGCTACCGACGAAGAGCGGGACGCGCTGGGACGTGAGGAACGCCCCGAGATCATCGGTACCTCCACAGTCTCATACTTCCGACCACTCGTCGATGAACTCGGCATCGAGATCGTAGATGTCCGCATGAAGCGTGCCGATTTCCCGACCGAGATCGAGGCGTCAGTATTCGCCCGCATGAGAGCCGAGCGTGCCCGCATCGCCGAAGGTCTGCGTGCAGAAGGTACCCAGAGAGACCGCGAGATACGAGCCGAAGTCGACCGCGATGTCCAAATCATCTTAGAGACGGCGAACGGTACTTCGGCCAGACTGCGCGGTGAGGGTGAGCAAGAAGCGATCACCATCTTGGCCGAAGCGTTGGAGAAGGCGCCGGAGTTCTACAGCTTCCGACGGTCGTTAGAGGCCTACGAGAAGATCCTCGACGGCAAGTCGCTGGTCGTCTTGGAGATCGACTCCGACCTTTTCAAGTACCTGCAATCTTCGGACATTCCTGTAGAGGGCGAGTTGGGTTCTTGATCCCTAGACAGGTTCCGAGGCGCACCACGTAGTTCCGACGGCACAGGTCAAAGTAGGCTGCTTGAAACGTAGAAACGTCCACCTGCCCCGCCCCACCCATTAGGCGCCGGAGGATCACCGACACCTGCGGAATGGTTCACGATAACGCAATGGTCACCATCTGAGTCAGATTATAGCCGTGTGTTGTGTTATTGCAAGGGTGGTTGTGGAAATTTTGTGACGGTCGGTACATGATCGTTGACGACGAACCGCTGATCGTCTTCGAAATCGATTCTGAGTTGCACTGGTAACTCTAGTCGGCTGTTGTTTTCGAAGACGGCCACGTCAGACTCGCCCGGGTGTTTTCCCAATCCGGCGATTGGGAAAACGAACTTCATGGGAGCAAAGGGGCGTAAATCATATAATTCAACTCAATTCGATCACTCTGTTCAGATTCGCTTAGATACTTGGATACTCGCCCGACATGCCTTGACCTGTTCTCAGGTTGTGGTGGTATGTCGTCGGGATTTGAACGTGCCGGTTTTGAGACGCTCGGTGCAATCGACAACGACCCAAAAGCGACCGCGGTCTTGAAAGCAAACTTCCCGAACGTCGAACACCTAATATGCGCAGACCTGACCGAACTAAACCCAGCCGAGTTTCAGCGTCGTACCGGGATCACTCAAGTGGACGTTGTCATTGGCGGACCACCCTGCCAAGGCTATAGCGTCGTTAGGCAACGCGACGGTGCTAACAACGGTGATCGACTGATACACGACGATCGAAGGATGTTGTATCAAGAATTCCTGTCGTTCGTCGAACATTTTAACCCTGCGCTATTTTTGATGGAAAACGTACCGGGTATGCGCAGTGCCGAAGGGGGGCGGCACTACAGGGACATGCTTCGCATGAGTTACGAAATCGGGTACGAAGTGGATGACCTCTTACTACAAGCGTCAGAATTTTCGATCCCCCAAAGTAGACGAAGACTGTTTTTCTTCGGCTCTAGAACGGATCACACCAACACTTTGAAGGAGATAATATCCGGCTTGCGTTCAAGCGTCGATCTTCGAAGACGGTTACTTTGTGGGAAGCGATTGGGGACCTGCCACCGCTGGCTGCCGGAGACGGAAATGACCCTTCGCCGTTTGACGAGGAGATACGGAAACACCATCATGCGCCTATCCGGATAGCGAATTCAGCGCCAACATCAAAGATTGCGAAAAACTGACTGCGCATGTCGCGCGTCCCCATAGCGCCAGAGATCTTCGGGACTTTGCAAGACTCAGAGAAGGTGAAACTTCTAAACAGGCGTTGGATCGCGGTGTAGAAATGGAATTCCCATATAATCGCGAAGTGTTCACCGACAAGTATTCGCGTCTAGCGAAGGATCGCCCAAGCCGTTCGATTCTTGCGCACTTGAGCAAAGATGGGTTGATGTATATACATCCTGAGCAAGTCCGTTCGCTCACTCCCCGTGAAGACGGTGGCGATTGCAGTCCTTTCCGGACAGTTTCAAATTTCCAGTGGCGCGCACGCACCAATACAGATTAATTGGAAACGCCGTGCCTCCCTTGCTTGCCGAAACAATTGCGAACCAATTCATACGGGTGCTGACGAATACAAAGGTTGAACGGAATGTGGCAATTCACTAAGCACGAACCGAGTCAACCGATCCGAGATCCTATTGAGGGTGAATTCTTCCAAGAAGAAGCCGACCGCAGGACGGCGAGGCACCTAGTACGCGAATCAATTCAGAATTCGCTAGACGCAAAGATCGAGGGCGAACGGGTAAAGGTTAGGTTTACGTTCGGTTTGCTTCCTGAAATACCGTCGTTCAGGCTGTACTCTGGCCTAAAGCGTCACCTAGATGCCCATGGGAACGGTTTGAATAATCCGCCTGGACCGGAAGACGGTGTGAGATTCTTAGCGATTGAGGACTTTGGGACCTATGGGTTGACGGGAGACACGGCACAGGTCGCGGACATGGATACGGACGAAGAAAACCGTTTCTACTACTTTTGGCGAAACGTAGCGAGGACGGGCAAAGGGAAAGGCACACTCGGAACTTGGGGACTTGGAAAGACTGTATATCCTGCGTCGAGTCGAATCAACACGTTCCTAGGTTTGACTAATCGAATTGGTGAAACTGACACTCATCTGATGGGTATGTCCGTAGTCAAGTCCCATCAGGTGGACGGCAACCAGTATGAACCTTACGGATATTTCGCTCGATGGTGGAAAACACGCCGCAGCCTATCATCGATGAGGCCACGATTCGGGAATTCCAAAGCAATTTCCACATCGAACGGCAGATTGGGCAATCAGGTTTCTCTGTCGTGATCCCACACATCGTTCAAGAATTCACGGTCGAAATGCTGCGGCGCGAAGTTACAGAACAATATTTTTGGCCAATCCTAAAGGGAGATTTGGTTGTCGAGATCCAAGAAGATGTTTCCACTGATCCCGAACACTACATCGATCGGGAATATCTGATTTCCGAGATCCGGCGAACCAGCAACGCAAGCATAGACCGGGAACTTTCCGACACAATTGGCCTCGGTTTATGGGCATCAAGCGATCCGACGCCACATGAAACCGTGTTCCAACCTGTAAGCGGACCTGCAGCCAACTGGTGATAACGCAACTTGGTCATCTAACGGTCTCGATTCAATAGTCGAATGCGTTGAACAGCACGAACCGTTCGCGGTTCGAATCGGTGTGACGCTCGAGGACTCCGTTGGCAAGAACCAGATCCATTTCGCGAACATGTATGTAAAGCCAGTCAGTTACAACGTCCAAAGAAACTCGTATTTTTGTCGTCAAGGGATCAATGTTTCAAATGCTTGTCGTGCGAATCCGGCTCATTTTGTCTGTTTGATCGTGGTCGAAAAGGGTGAACTTGCGAATCTACTGAGCACTTCTGAGAACCCGTCTCATACCAGCTTTGGGATGACCGACGCATTGCGCGATGACTACCCACACGGGACACTGCAAACAATACGGTTTTTGCAGCTAGCGCCCCAAGCCATTGCTAGGTTGATCAACGAGAGAGATTTGGAAGAGGACCAAGGTCTCTTCGCAGACGTCTTCTGGAAACCGGCCGAGCGTCGGGTCGTCAGGCGGAAGCCCAAGCCAAACAACGGAGGCGACACCGAGCCCGAAGATCCTCAACCGCCACAGCCGGCGCGTATCCAAGCGTACGATTTAAGACAATCCAAAGATGGATTTGACGTCTCCGACAATCCCATTTACCAAGACAGTTTGGAATACGTCGACGTCCGTGCCGGCTACGCCTCGACATCCGGTGATGCCATCAATAATCATTCGCAGTGGGATTTCGATTTCGCAAACCCGGCGCGATCAGGTATTTCTGTCACAGTGGCGGGATGTCGATGGGAAGCTGTCGAGCCGAACCACATCAGGTTGTTCGACATCCATCGCGGTTTTGAACTCCAAGTCAATGGGTTTGACCAACGTCGAGATCTCGCCGTGACCGTCAGATCAAGAAAGATTCCCGATTAGATGCCTCGGCCGTTCAACTACACCGGCCGGGAATTGATCGGTCGGCGAGATGTACTCGTCAGATTAGACCAACGGGATCACTTACCGGTCGAGATCGAAGTTTCCATTGATTTATCTAAATACCGTTTCGCGCGGTTGCCGAACGCCGATGTGATTCTCGAAGCATATGTAGGGTCGACAGGTGAACGGCAACGGTTCAAGTTGAATGAACCTTGGATCAGGATGGCCGCTGAGAGATTCACTTTGGGCGAAATCAGTGAACCCGAACATTTGCGATTTAATTTGAAAGTTGTCGAAAACGACGGCGGTGGAAGACTGTTGGGATCGTGTCGTCAGATCCGCTGGGTTGGCTTCGAGGATTTGATTGAGAACGCCGACGGGCTTTTGGCGGTTGAACCGCAGGACATCGGGCAACTCCTTTGGAAGATTGAATTCCCCGTTGAAGGGAAACCAGTGTTGTTATGGTCGAAACAATTTTGGGATCGAAGGAATGAATTGGCTCAACATCCGATATTTCGTTCCTCCGCATTGCCTGAGATGTTGCGTCTCGTACTGACGAAAGCGTTGGATGACAAAGCATGGACTAACGAAGAGGACCGAGAAGGCACTTGGTTCGACGACTGGACGAGCTGGATGGAAAATCAGCGAGATTTTAGGGGTTTGATGGATCGCCTTGAAGATCTTGATGACGTTGAAACGAAGGAAAGTTGGATCGACGAAGCTGTGGAGCAATTCGCCGGATCAACTCGGCTCAGGTTAGCTACCCGTTTAAGCGACTTTTTTCCTAAGGAAGGTGGCTTGTGATCGTTCGAAGTTTTTCGTTGCGCGGGGAACGGCACTTCACCGCGTTTTTGGATGCATACCAAAACGGCGAAGTTTCGCAAGACGTGGCAATGGACATTGCCTTGAACAATTCGCTTACAGAATCCGTTTCGCCACAAGTCAGGATCGACATTCCAACACTCGCCAACAAAAAGGAACTCGCGAAGTCGGTATGTGATGCATTCGTCGCAGCGGGTTGGAAATCGCTGCCATCAAACACAGATCCCCATGTGCGACGAATTTGGACTTGGTTGGCCGCGGTCTGTTTCGGCCACATTCGGTCAAGGCGCGCTAACAGACGGCTGCAAGACTACAGCTTCTTCATTGCAGGATCGAATTGGAACAGGGTTTATTCGAGTGGCGGGACCGGCCCGAACGTATTGGCTGTTCCGGCGCCATCCGGCGAACGCTAATATTCTGCTGTATGGACCAGCCTTCCAGCACTCTGATTTCGAAGAGCAAATCACGGGAAGACAAGACCGGTACAGCAATGTGGCGCTGGTGTCGGCTGCGAACCAACTGTATTGGGATGCCAACTCCGGTCGACCAAAACGTGGAGCTCAAACCCGCCAAAGACCGGGCACTTTACGGCGTTTCTTGAATGTAATGGACCAGTTGGACCTTACATACGATCTGCATGGTATTTCTGACAGCAAGATCCTCAACCTACTTCCCTCCGAGTTTGACCGTTGGAGACAGTAAATCTGCATCCGTCTTGTTACAACCCCACCTCCCCCATCACCCGCTCCGCTCTGCCGATGCCGCGTTCTTGCTGGTAGCGGAGCATTGCGCCGGTGAGGCGTAATCCGGCGTCAACGTCGTGGTTTTCGACTCTTAGGCTGGCTAGGCGCGTCCAATCTGGGGTGCGAGATATGTGGCGGAGGAGTTTGATGGTGTTTAGGGGTGCCGGGATGAGGGGGGCACTCAGACCTCCAGCGGTTTGAACTTCGGGGTTGGTTTGGAAGGCGATTGGGTCGGGGGTTGTGGTGTTGTCGGATAGTTGGTCGGGGCGTTTGATCAGGCCGCCTTCTGTTGGAGAGAACCAGTGGTCGCCGGGGGGGATTTCGGTGTTGGTGCGGACGCAGCGGTGGAGTTGGGGTTGGAGGCCGACTGACGACAGCAGCATTATCTCGTGCCACAGTCGGAGCAGTCGCATCAAAGGCTTGTCGCACGACTCGGCGTGAGTCAGGGAGTCTCGGAGGAGGGCGAAGAGGTTAGGATTGGCGGCGTCCTGGAGTCCAAAGCGTTCGCAGATTTCGGCGAAGTGAGAGGCTAGTGTCAGTCGGTCGAGGTCGTTGCGGAGTCGGAGGTAGGCGTTGACGGTTTCGACTTGGCTGATGACGTGGAGGTCGGATCGGCCTTCGGAGATGTGAGCGGTGATGTGTCGGGAGCAGGTCGACGTGTCCGCCGGTTCGGGATGTGGTTCGTCGAGCGCCGCGGGCCACGCACGAGATGAGGCCGCGGTTAGGCGTGAAGAGGATGACGATGCGGTCGGCTTCGCCGAGGTCACGGGCGCGGACGACGATGCCTTCGGCGTTGAAGTATCGTCGTCGAGGTGGCATGGAGTTTCACCCTCACCCCCGGTTCAAGCCCGGGGCAGGCTCTAGCCCTCTCCCATCGAGGGAGAGGGGATATTTGTTCTTGCGGCGTCCGCGGGGGCATCCCCTGCGAGCATCGCTTTGCTCGCTCGCGTCCCCTTCGCTTCGCGAAAGGGACGTGCGCGCTAGCGGAGGCCGACGCTGCCGTCTTCGCGGATGGGCGGCGGGATTTTGGCTGGGTTGAAGGGGTGTAGGTTGGGGGCGTTTTCGTTGAAGGTTACGCCGAGGCCGGGTTTTTCGGGGAGGGTGAACCAGCCGTCGACTACTTCTATGGGGGCTTCGACCATGTTGGAGCGCGGCGGCTTGTCTTCGTCGACGGCTTCGAGGACGTCCCAAGAGGGTGACGAGATGCCGAGTTGGACGCAGGCGGCGGTTGCGATGGGGCCTTGGAAGTTGTGAGGCGCGATGAGGATGTGGTGAGATTCGGCGATGGCGGATATCTTCTTTACGCCGGTGATGCCGCCGGCGACTGCGATGTCGGGCTTGAAGAACGAGCAGTTGGTCATCTGGGCGTATTCGCGGAACTCGTAGATGCCGGTGTTGCGCTCTCCGACGGCTAGGGGGAGGCGCATTTTGGTAGCGACTTCGGACATCGCGAGAACGCCGTCGGGGACGATCGGATCTTCGATGAAGTAGGGGTTGAAGGGCATGGCCTTTTCGCAGAAGACGACGGCTTCGGAGGGTCGCATGTTGCGGTGTATCTCGATGCCGATGTCGAAGTCGTTGCCGACGGTCTCGCGGACGGCGGCCAGCATGTCGATGGCGTTGTCGACGAGGACGGGGTATTTGAGTAGTTGGAACTCTCGCGGCATCGGCGTGAATTTGAGGGCGGAGTAGCCGCGGTCGAGGGCGATCTTGGCGCGTTCGGCCACTGCGTCGGGTGTTTCGCCTCCGACGCCGAGGAAGATGCCGCGGATTTTCTGCCGAGCACGACCGCCGAGGAGGTCCCAGACTGGGGCGTCGAGCCGCTTGCCTTTGATGTCCCAGAGGGCCATGTCGATGCCGGATATGGCGGCGGCGATGCTGTTGCCGCGGAAGCTGCCGTTGTAGCGGTGCATGTAGTTGAAGATGTGTTCGTGTCGCCCGGGTCCATGCCGATGATGGCTTCGCCGAGAGCTTTCACCGTCTCCTCGGCCGCTCTGGGGTACGCCCAGTAGCACGATTCGCCGATGCCCTGCGTTCCGTCGTCGGTGGTGACGCGGACGACTAAGAAGCGGTCGATTAGGAAGGTTTCTATTTGTTCGATTTTCATTGGGTCGGGCCCTCACCCTAACCCTCTCCCACAATGGGGAGAGGGGACATATTCTTCGTTGCGATTATATGGGTGAGTGAAGTGAGGAAACGGCGTGCATTGTTTTTCTCTGGGTTCCCGCGTCCGCGGGAATGACGTGAGGGTCGCGGGAATGACGTGAGGCTTGCGGGAATGACGGAGGGCGCGTTTAATTGGTCTGCCGGGTGTTGGCAGATTTATATGTTTGTCGGTCAGGGTGTGGCGCCCTCGCTGGGGCGCCTGGGGAGATTACTTCCCCTTCACCCGAAACCGATTGGCTCCCCGGGCTCATTGTGGCCTCCCTGCAGAGGAGGGAACGTGAGGCGGGGCGGACATCGCCGCGTTGATTTGTGCTTTCCCTGCTAGCTACCCACACCAGTCGCTGCCCGTGTCGCCAGACCACGGGCCCGGACGACGGCGTAAAACTCGGAGTCTCGCCGCCCTCCATCGTGCTGCTCTCCACAGCCTCGCGCTGTAGCCGCGCCCTCGTGGCGAATGAGGGCCGACGTCTGCCGGATTCACGTGCACTTACCCGATCCTTGGCTTCGCGACGCCCGAAGGGTCGCTCGCTGGCTCGTGTTGCGGCGCATGGATGGTGCTGCGCCGCGACCGGGAATTGGTCCATATCACGTTTCATAACGGACCCGGGCAGCTTTACATCCGACTCTCGATCGGACGCGGGGCGTCGCCACGGAACGCTTGGGCGCAAGGCGGCACCGCCGCGTCCCTCGGTGAGGGCTGCGAGCAGTGTCGTCTTGTTTGTTATCGCTTTCACGTTCCTGCGCTTCTCCCGGCAAGCTGCCTGGGCTGGGGGGCCACACTCGTCAATGCGGCGATGTATCTAGGAGTTACTCTGATTCCTAGAATAGCACGTATGTATTTGTTGTCAAGAGGTTTGGCGAAAGATATTCTGAGATTTTGTTGAATGTATGAACTAAGATGCGAAGGATTTGAGAGGGGGTGTTGCGGTCATGAGGGTGTTGGCGGGCCCCGCCCCTTGGCCGCCCCGTTCCCCCTCACCCTAGCCCTCTCCCACATAGGGGAGAGGGAAAGATGCGATGCCCTCTCCCGCGGTTTGCATCCCACTGCGTGCTTCGCTTCGCTCGCCCGCGTCCCCCTTCGTTGTGCGAAAGGGGAGTTAGTCCCTTATTTCGGAACGGGGATTCTAGGGAGTGGGCTAGCGTTGCGTCGTCGGCGTATTCGATGTCGGTGCCGGAGGGTAGGCCGCGGGCTAGGCGGGTTACTTTGATGCCGGCGGGGCCGATGGCCCTTTGGAGGTACATGGCGGTGGCTTCGCCGTCGAGATTGGTGTTGGTGGCGACGATGACTTCGGATCACTGTCTGATCGGGCGTTGTCGGCTTGGAGGCGTTGGAGGAGTTCTTTGATCTTGAGGTCGGAGGCGGCGATCCCGCTGGTGGGTGAGATGGCACCGTGGAGGACGTGATAGAGCCCGTTGTAGGCTCGGGTGCGTTCGAAGGCGGTGACGTCGAGGGGTTCTTCGACAACGCAGATGGTGGACTGGTCGCGGTTGGGGTCGGCGCAGATGTGGCACGTGGGTTCTTCGGTGATGTCGGCGCAGGTCTCGCAGAGTTTGATGCGCTGCTTGACGCCCGTTATGGCTTCGGAGAGTTCGGCGGCTTCAGCTTCGGGCATGCGGACGAGGTGGTAGGCGAGACGCTGTGCGGATTTCGGTCCGATGCCGGGTAGGCGTCTGAAGGCCTCGATGACGCGTGCGACGGGTGCGCGACACCGCGGGGAGCATCGGTGCGAGGTGCTACGGGCGATACGGGGCGCGGAGGGTCGGGTCGGAACGCTGCCATTGGTGATTGTTGTCTGAACCGGGATGGGCTGGATTGAAGGATGGGCCAAGATAGATTGGGCGCTGTTTCGGAGTGTAGTGGCGCCGTAGAGTATGGGTTGGTGCGTTGGCGTGCGTTAGAAGCTGAGCCCGGGGATGTTCAGTCCGCCGGTGATAGCCTTCATCTTCTCGGCGGCCAGTTCCTGCGACTGGTCAATGGCCTGGTTCACGGCGGCGGCGACGAGGTCTTGGAGCATCTCGACGTCTTCGGGGTCGACGACTTCGGGGTCGATTTCGATGCTTTCGACGCGTGACCCGCCGACCACGACGGCCTTGACGGCGACACCTCCGACGGATGCTTCGGTAGTGGCTTGGGCGATCTCTTCCTGCATCTCTTGGATCTTCTTCTGCATCTGTTGAGCTTGCTTGAGCATGTTGCGATTCATCATGTGGTGAGGGGCTCCGAGATGTGGATGGTGTTTACGGGTTTGATTTTACTCGCGGGTCGGGGGAGAGTTAGGGAGAGGTGTGAGTGATGCGAAAAATCAGTGAAAGTTCTTTGTCGGCAGGGTTGTCTGAATTGGGATTGATGGGATTCAGTGGTGATTTTTTGGATTTGGATTTGATGTTGTGGTGAGAGAAAGACTCGCAACTAGAGAGAAAAATGACGGATTTGCTAGTTCATTAGTTCATGCAATGTCGATGATTCATATTTCGAAGGCTTGAAACGACTATAATCGTCAAATGACAACCATTTGATGACCTTGTAATATTGAGCGATAAATCAATATAATGACCATTAACGACGGTCTGTTTTGGTCCTTGGACAATTTGCCAGCACGAGTGCCGCGTTAGGATGCAATAGTGCCTCATAAATTAGATCGATACATGTCGTGAAGCGGAGGCTTTGCCTGTGTTTTTGGCTATTTTGCCATTGGCTGCACTGATCTCGGCAATCATGCCTGAGGGTTTTTCGATCTCAAGGCGTGATACTGAAGGTTGTACCGTTCATCGGAAGCGCAGACTTCGCATTTGTTGTCAGCCAAATCGGAGCCGATTTTGGCAAACGAAGGGAGTCAGAAATGTGGGCAAAATGGGGAGGTCCCCCACCTACAAGATTCCTTCGGCACCGCAACCAAGAATCTAATGAGGCTCACTCGACTTCAGACGCATGCAAAGCTTGAGGCATTGGGTATGCATGTACCGACTTTCGAAGAGCAGCGAGCAGATCCGAAACGTGCCGACGAATATTACGAAGCGTGTGTATCTGAACTTCGTCCGCCTGACCTCGGCAGAAACGGGATAACTATCCAATGGTTCACAAGAGGTTGATCGATTACGGATTTCGCAGGAACCTCTTGGGACTTAGACCGGTCGGCGTTGCCGTTGCCCTAACGGTAGCGCTTACAGCTTCGATACAGATAGGTTTGGCGATTTCGTCAGCCTCATACGACGGAACACAATTGGCCGTATTGCTGACCTCAGTAGTCTGGGCGATTGGTTGGTTTGCGCTTGTCGGCGAACGGGCAGTGATTCGCGCCGCTGACAGGTACGCAGAAATGTTGCTATGAAGCAGCAAGAGATTTGGAGTAGACAATGGCGACGATCCATTTTTTGAACGTCAAAGAGGGTGATTGCTCGATCGTCCAGCACGATTTCTGGCCGGGTCACCGTAATTGACGTTTGTAACGCTAAACCAAGTACATCGAGCGAATCGCAGGAAGAACGGCTATTGCTCAAGTCGGCAAGCGATTCAGTTGGAGGGAACTTTAACCAGAAGGCATATCCTGTCAATCCGATCACTTATCTTCAGGATCACGATGTGACAAGCATCTTTCGGTATGTTCAGACACATCCCGACATGGACCACATGGATGGAATCAAAGCCCTATTCGATGAAATCCCTCCGGAGAATTTTTGGGACACTGATAACAACAAGGAAATCGATACATCGTCTTGGAACGGGTCGCCTTACAGTAAAGACGATTGTGGAATGCTACAAAAATTTGAGGAATACTGATCCAGACGACAACCCAAAACGATTGGCGTTGTTGGCCGGAGCCGAAGGGCAATTTTGGCATTGCGAAGGTGGCGATGCTATCACCATACTTGCACCGACGAAGGATCTAGTCGCAAAAGCCGATGACACCAATGACTACAATACCTGTTCGTATGTTTTGCTAGTTGAAGCTAACGGAAGCAAGGTCGTTTTCGGCGGCGACTCGCACGATGACACTTGGGAATACATTTTGGGTAATTTCAAAAACGAAGTCACGGACGTTGACCTATTGATCGCACCTCATCATGGTCGAGATTCAGACCGTTCCTATGAATTCCTCGATCGTGCTGACGCCAACGTTAACATTTTTTGGGAATGCTCCTTCGCAACACCTTGCGTATGACGCTTGGTATCGTCGCGGATTGGAATACTTCACAAACAATCAAGCGAATGACACTTCTTTTTTCGGAAGTGGAAGTTAACTAGCCTTGCTTGTTGCCGCGTGGTCTTCGGCCGTATCGGGATCGGTACGATTTGATTTTGGAACTTTCTCGTCGGCGTGCGGTTTTGCGTGTCACTGGTCCGCCAGTGACTTCCATGAAAGCGCCCAGCCCGTCTTGGACGTTCTCCGATGCGCGTTCGATCGGGTTATTGGTGATGCCGTATTTGACAATGCGGCCACGTCGGTTCAACATCTTGTAGTTGTAAACGTTTCTGGAGTTTCGCCTGTTCGCCATTCTCACCTCCATTGGCATGTCCATTAGATGGCACACAATTACTATAAAATATCACACTTGGAGATTAGTCGGTCGATGTATTGGTGGGCAATGACGTGTAGGGCTAGTTCCATCTGGCGCTTGCACGCGGCGCCGATGAGTCCGTAGGTGGCGAGGTCGGCTGTGTCGTCGTTGGAGCTTTCCATGCGGCAACACCAAGGTTTGCGGACATCTCCGGCTTTTATTGGTTCTCGGAGCCCGAATTTGATCATTGGTCCTCGCCTATGGACCAAGGATCGGAGTTGGGCGGTAGCGACGGTCGTTCATTGTCAGTCGTTCGTTAGGATAGCGTCTTTGATGAAACGTTCGATTCTGTCTTGGTTGCTCGTGAGGCTGGAGAACTGCTTGTCGCAGACGTCGCTGAAGCGCGCAAGGACTTTGCGGTTGATGGATTCTTGGTCGCTGAATATGGCTAGCGAGTTGAAGGGCATCTCCCATTTTTCGAATTGGTGCAGGGTAATCGTCGCGTCTCGAGTTTGGTCGTCGTTCAACAGCGCGTGCACGAAAATCGGGCGCGGCATACCGTTGATGCGGCAATCGACCGAATATTTGGCCTCGGGGTCGTGCTGAGTGTCGTGCCAGTCGAAGACGCGGCGCTCTTCGGGGATTTGCTGGGTGAAGAGCGATCGGAAATCTTCGGCGAACGTGTTGTGGACGCGTTCGCGGGTGAGGAACGAGACATCAGTGATCTTGAGGAGGGCTTGGACGAAGTCGTAAAGAGAGTCGCCGAATTTTTGATCAGGGATGTCGATTATGAGTTCGCCGTCTCGGTCTTCGACGTGGAACACAGATAGGGCGTCGGAGATGATTTTTTGTCGGTTTCCGCGAAGTAGGTCTTGTTCATCGATATCGTAGGTGAGGTGCATAAACGTGTGAGCTTCGTCGGAGAGCATCCATTGGTTGTTGTGCTGTTTAAGCACGATTGCGAGATGGTCGCCGTCGTCGAATCGGAACGGAGTGAAGATGCGGAACCGGTCAATGCCTTCGGGGATGATCCGGATCTTTTCGGAGACCTTTTTTTGGAATTCTAGCTCTACGGATGGCGGATTCATACCGAGAATTCCTTCAGACAAGGTTCAACTGGTCGTCAATTGGCGTGATCAGGGATACGTCGTGTTGCATACATCCTAGTTGCTTCCGTGAGATTGCTGTATCTGTCGGTGGTCTCGGCGTATGTGTCTTCGCGCTCGCCGATGTCTTGATATCGTTGCGTGGCGGCGTGGATATGGAAGTCGTAAAAGGTGTCGCCCTCGATTTGGTTGGTGTGTTGATGGCTTTTGCCGTTGTAGCGAAGCAATCTGAAGAATCGATTTGATTGTGGGATTCTGACCGCTAAGATCGCTGAAAAGTCCAACGGGTTGACGTTGTTTTGTCGCAGGATGATTCGGAACTCGCTTCCCGATTCCCCTGCGAGGTCTAGCTGCTGTTCTTTGTGTCCGCGCTTGGGACGCATGTTGAGCCGAGTTCGCCAATCAGATGGAAGTTGCTTGGGCTCGGAGATCAATCGAGCGATTTCTGCGTCAGAGAAGTCTGCGGGCATGTCGCTATCGATCGGCGCTAGATGGCGATTCGGTGGTCGCCGCGCTGTCTGATCGGGCGGATTAACGGGTCGGTTTTGGCGTCTGGTTTGATAATACGCACGCGTTCCGGTAAGTTGCAACGATTCGAGTTGCAGCTACTAAGTGATCGATAGCATCGCAAAGTAGAATCCATCCAATGTATTTCCGTTTGTTTGCCCTCGCAGCTCTGGTTTTGTTCAGCGCGTTCGCGGTTGTTGGCTGCGGGATCCGTGACGATGATGGCGCGGTTAGTGAGAATGTCTTGACGGCGGAGTTGGTGGTGCCGCCAGCTTCGCAGGAGCTAGCGGCTCCGACGGCGACCCCGATGCCCCCGACGGCTACGTCGGTTCCCCCTACAGCAACGGTGGAAGTTGCCGCTGAGTCGGAGGTCGAGACTGCGGTCGAAAAGGTTCGGGTCAACGTGCCCAATCGGGGCTACAACTCGTTTGGCGATCCGGATGCACCGATCACGATGTTCGATTTCTCGGATTTCTTGTGACCGCATTGCGGGACTTGGCACCGCGGGACGGTTGCCCAGATACGTGAGACGTATATCGCCGATGGATCGGTGAGGTCGATATATTTCCACTTTCCGATACTGTCTCAAGAGTCGGCTATCGGCGCGGAGTATGCGGAGTGTGCCGGTGAACAGGGTGCGGAGCATTTCTGGGGATATGTGGATGCGGTTTACGAGCATCAGTCGGAGATTTCGGAGCAGGTCCTTGGGGATTTGGCAGCGGGTTTGGGCGTTGACACGGTCGCGATGAACGAGTGTCTGGCGTCGAGTCGGCACAACGCGACTTGGCAGATCGATCGGGCGCGTGGCGAGGCTATGGGCGTACAATCCACTCCAACAATCTTCCTCGCATATGTAGACAAGAATGGCGAGGAAGTCCGTTTGCAGTTCCGAGGCGCACGGGATTTCGACAATATGTCGCAGATCATCGATGCGATCTTGAGGGAGATCCAGCAGTGAAGATAACGAAGATAACGCCCTATTTGATTTCGGCTCCGGCACCGTTCCTGCCGAGTGCGTCTGACAGCGGCGGGGTGATGAGGCACCGTGAATATCTGTTTGTGTCGGTGGACACGGATGAAGGGGTAACAGGCTGGGGCGAGGTTACGTGCACCCGGGATCAGGCGAACCGCGGTGTGGCTTCGTTGATCTCGCATGTGTCGGGGTTGTTGGAGGGTGATGATCCGAAGAACATCGAGAAGATCTGGCACAAGGTGTTCCGGCACTTCACATACATGGGTTCGCGAGGTGCGACGACGAGTGTGATTTCGGGTATCGATATTGCGCTTTGGGACATCCGCGGGAAAGTGTTGGGCGTGCCGGTTTACGAGCTGCTGGGCGGTCCGGTGCGAGATGCGGTGGATGTTTACTGTCATCCGCAGGATGGCGTGACGTCGGATGAGCTGGCGCAGCACTGCAAGGCCATCGTCGAAACTGGTCAGACGTCGATCAAGACCGACCCTTGGCACCCGCATCACCCGGACGAGATCGATGGGTATATGTCGGGTCGGCTCAGCGATGTCGCGGAGAACCAAGGCGTTGAGAGAATCGCGTTGATGCGAGATGCGGTCGGTCCGGACATCGAGATACTGATAGACAACCATGCTCGTTTCGATGTTCCGACGGCAATCCGATTGGCGAAGGCGTTGGAACCGTATGACATCTTCTGGTTCGAGGAGCCGGTCGGTGTCGAGTCGAACACGGCGTTGAAGCAAGTTCGAGACGCGACGAACGTCCCGATCTGCGTGGGCGAGCGGATCCACACTCGATGGGAGTTTGTACCGATCCTGGAACAGGGATTGGCCGACTTCATCATGCCGGACATCACGTGGACCGGTGGGATATCGGAGCTGAAGAAGATCTGCACGCAGGCGGAGACTTACTACATACCGGTGTCGCCGCATGATGCTAGTGGCCCGATCAACGTGATCGCCGGCGCGCAGGTGATGATCACGGTCCCGAACTGCTATCGCGTCGAGACATCTCGGGCAGATCTGCATGCGTACGACTGCCTAATGGATGTCCCGCTAGACATCCGGGGAGACAAGATTCATCTAGATCCGGACCGCCCGGGCATCGGCATCGAGTTGGACCGCGAGTATTTGAACGCGCACTTGGCGGACTGAGCGTCTACGAGTTGCGTTGACGATCATATTCGCATTGAAATGATCGGCAAGCGCGTTTGAGTCGCATACGTGAGCGACAAGATGCGTTGACAATCATATTTGTGATAAAATGAGCGTCAAATGTCGCTTGTCGCCATAGCTAACCGAAGGCCAATCCTTTATCACGAAGGGAATTTCCCGCCGAGGGAGTTGGATTGGGCTGCGTTGGTGCCATTGATCGGGCCAGCCGTCGCTGCCTTGGCGCGGTACGACGGTGCACTTACGGCCGTTCCGAATCCCGAGGTTTTGCTGGCGCCGTTGACGACTCAAGAAGCGGTGTTGTCGGCACGTATCGAAGGAACGCAGGCGACGATCGAGGAGGTGTATCAGTTTGAGGCTGGCCAAGCTGCTGCGACGCAGGAGAGGCGTGATGACATCGATGAGATCCTGAACTATCGTCGGGCAATGCGGCGTGCGGAGGAGATGTTGACGGAACTGCCGTTGTCGCTTCGAGTTGTCAGAGAGACCCATCGTGTGTTGCTTTCCGGAGTGCGTGGCCGGGACAAAGCACCTGGCGAATACCGTCGAACCGCCAATTGGATCGGTCCGCCCGGATGCACGATCGAAGAAGCGAAGTTCGTCCCGGTTGGTGCAGAACAACTTGGTGGTGCGATGAATAGGTGGGAGCGTTTCATTCACGACGATGTGCCCGATCTGCTGGTGCAAGCGGCCGTGCTCCATGCCGAATTCGAGGCCATTCACCCTTTTTTGGACGGGAATGGTCGTCTGGGTCGCATGTTGGTGCCTCTGTTCTTGTGGCAGCGCGGCTTGATCAGTCGTCCGATGTTCTACATCAGCGCTTACTTTGAGGCTAATCGCGAAGCCTATTACGATGGTCTGTTGGCGGTTTCAAAAGATGATGATTGGACTGGTTGGTGTCGCTTCTTTTTGACTGCGGTACGTGAGCAGGCCGAGGACAATTTGGCGAAAGCCAAGGGCATTCTTGAGCTTTACGAGACGATGAAACTGCGTGTGTCGGAAGCGACAAGATCTCGCTATGCCATCCATGCATTGGATTGGATCTTCCAGAATCCGGTATTTTCGAGCAATGGTTTTGCGGTCGGTTCTGAGATCCCTGCCCCCACGGCACGGCGCGTTTTAAACGCATTGGTAGATCATGAGGTGTTGAAGATTTTCAGAGTCAGCGGTGGTCGAAGACCAGCGATCTTGATGTTTGAGGATGTATTGGATGTGGCTGAAGGACGGATGCCTGTTGATGCTCACGCGTGAGCGACAAAATATATTGACAATCGTTTCTGCCAAAAAGTGATCAGCAAGAAGATTTGAGTCGCATAAGTGAGCGACAAAGCGATCGGCGAGGAGTCGCCCTACTCCACCGCGAAGAGATACGCGTAGTGGGGTTGGTTGCCGCGGATGAACTGGATGTCAACGCGGTTGTAGTCGGTCAGCTCTTGGATCAGGCTGGTTTCGGCTGCGCGGGCGATGTCGGAGTCGATCTCCTCGCCTACGTAGACGGCTACTAAAGCGCCGTGGTGCATGACGGCGTTGACACCTGAGATGAGCATCGCGAGTTCGTCGTCGCCAGCAGCTACGGTTTCTCCGTCGACTATCACCATGAATTGACCTTCGTCTACGTGGACCCCGCCCATGGTTGCATCGCGAGAGGTTCGGAAGACGGAACCGACGTGGAGGCCTTCGAGCATGTCGGTCATCTCCTCGACGTTTTCGTCGAGGTCGACGTCAGGGTCGAAGGCGGTCATAGCGGCGATGCCTTCTTGCATCGAGCGTGTTTCAATGACGGTGGATGATTTTTCGGTGAGTTCTGATGCCTGTTGGGCGGCGCCGATGATGTTCTTGTTGTTGGGAAGGAGGATGACTTGGTCGGATGGTGCGGCTTCGACGGCCTCTAGGAGATCGGCGACGCTGGGATTGAGTGTGTCGCCACCTTCGACGATGAAAACGGAGCCCATGCCGGCCTGTCGGAAGTAGTTGGCCATGCCGTCTCCGGCTACAACTGCGACGATGGCGACGTCTACGGGTTCTACGGGTTTGTCCGCGGTGGCGGCGTCGGCTCGTCGGTTCTCGGCCCACTCGGCGGTTTGTGCGTCCATGTTTTGGATGCTCACGTTGAGAGTGAGGGCGCCGTTACGGATGGCGAGACTGACGGCTTCGCCGGGATCTTCCATGTGGACGTGGATCTTGGCGATGGTTTCGTCGCCAGCGATGACGGTGGAGCGTCCTATCTTGTCGAACTCTTCGCGGAGATGCGGGATGTCGATGCCTGTGCCTTCGATGCCGATGTTGGTGCAGTAGCCCCAGGCTTCTTCTTCGGCGATGTCGAGGGACGATGTATCGACGATGACGCCGCTCTCTCCGACGAGGTTTTCGATACCGGGTGCGGTGACGGAGACCGAGCCATCGCCTTCGCCGCGAAGGTATTGGGACATACCGATGAACATGATGGAGAGTCCGAAACCGCCGGCGTCGACTACTCCGGCCTCTTTGAGGACCGCGAGCATCTCGGGTGTTCGCTCGGTGGTGTCGATGGCTTGGGTCGCGGCGGTTTCGACGACATCGTTTACGTTGGCGCCTTGTGCGGCGACCTTGACCGCGGCTTCGGCGGTTTCTCGAATGACGGTGAGCATCGTGCCTTCGACGGGGTTGGGGACCGCGCCATAGGCCATCTCGGCAGCTAGGGTCAGGCCGTGGGAGAAGTTTTCACCGTTGACCTCATCGGCTTCGGTCATGGCGTCGCGGAGGCCGCGGAAGAGTTGGGCCATGATGAGTCCGCTGTTGCCTCGGGATGATAGCAACGCGGCGCGAGCCATCGCGGCGGCAGTCGCAGGCACGTCTTCGGTCGCGGAGGTCTCCATGTCGGAGGCGATTCCGCGCATGGTGAGCATCATGTTGGTGCCGGTGTCGCCGTCGGGCACGGGGAAGACGTTTAGGGCGTTGAGCTGGTTTTGATTGGTTGAAACTGCGGCGAGAGCGGCACGAGTGAGATCGCGCAAGAGGTAGCCGTTTCTAGTCGTAATCTCCGTCGTCATAGAAGGACCCTTTGCTTGCTGATGGTTATCGGAAGAGGCGGCGTTGAGACCGCGTCTCGTGCTTGCGAACTGACCGCGATGTTATCCTAATTGGAAGCACCCAATTTTGGCCGTACACCGACGGTCAAGCATCGAAACCGAGCCTTAAACAGTACGAAATCGAAACGACGCGCCATGTCCATGTCCGAACAGCAGATCCGAGCCGCCCTCAAACTTGGTCCGCGTCCGAAGCCGCAGTTCGGCCACAACCGCAGCCACGCGCTGAACGCCACCAAGCGTCAGTTCAAGCCGAATCTGCAGAAACGGCGCGTGCTGGTCAACGGCCAAGAGCATAAGATCAAACTCACCACACGCGAGATCCGCACGCTTATGAAGCACGGGCGGATGCTGCTCGCGGAGTGATTTTGCGGGATTGGTTCTCGCGAATCGTTTGCCACCGTCCGATACGACGACCAAGATTTTCAACGCAACCGGTACCGGCAGTTAAAGATTGTCGCAGGTCGCGATGGATGCGAGTAGTCCGTCGGTTTCGTATTCGGCTTGACGCGGGATCCGCGCATTCGTGTCCACGTTAACATCCCCAACCTAATGGCAAGCGATGAGCTTGAAATCGTTAACAATCTGTGGATTTAGAGGGTTTGCTGAGAAGCAAACGCTTCGATTTGCCAAACCAACCTGCCAGATTGGTAGCGGTTTGACGATCTTAGTTGGACCTAATAACGGTGGAAAATCCACTGTTATGGAATCGCTGAACGCGTTGTTGGGTTCAGCGGGGACCCCTAGTTTTTCAGAGGGCAAACGAAACGCCCGAGCTGATGGAATAGTTTCGATTAAAGCCGAGTTCGATGACGGCGAAACACATGAATTAGTCACTGGAGACACAAGAGGCAGTGAAACAACTCGGCGGTCGAACGCCCAGCTAAGTCACATCTGTTATTTTCTTCCGTCTCGGAGATTCTTCAATCCTTACTTCGGCTCAGGCGAACAGACGCGAGCGGGGTACATCGGTTCGCAAAGCTTCGGCGAAATCAGGAGCCAACCTATCGATCAGTTCTCTCGGCGACTGTTCGCAGTCGACCAAAACCGAAGCAAATTTGACGAAGTATTTGCAAAAGTAATGACCCCTATCCCAGATTGGGCCATTGAATTGTCGGATCAAGGTGGTTACTACCTGAAGATAAAATCCAGTACGCAATCACACTCCAGTGACGGGTTAGGTGAAGGCGTGGTAAGCCTATTGTTTCTTGTCGATGCGCTTTACGATTCAGAGCCAGGCGACATAATCGTCGTAGATGAACCCGAACTGTCGCTCCATCCACAATTTCAACGGCGACTTTTACGCCTTTTCGCGAGTTACGCCAAGGACCGCCAAATTGTCTTCGCGACACATTCACCCTTGTTTGCCGATTTCGAGCACATAATCAACGGCGGTGAAGTGGCTCGGGTTCACAAGATCGATGGCGCTTCGATTATTAGTCAGGTTGGTCGTCAAACCGCCGAAGATTTGGCCGGAATCTTCAGAGACAGTAATAACCCGCACGTGCTCGGCCTCAACGCGCGCGAGGCATTGTTCCAAGAGGACGGGATAGTTTTATTGGAAGGACAAGAAGATGTTGTGTTGTACCCGCGTGTCTTGGATCAGCTCGTGGCTAGCCAATGTTTTTCGGAGCATTTTGCTACCGATCTCAAGGATCGATTCTTTGGTTGGGGCGCTGGGGGAGCGGGAAAGTTTGATAGGATCATCGCTTTATTGCGCGATTTAGGTTTTCGACGCGTTGCGGGAATTGTCGATAAAGACAAAGAGCACACCCTCAACGATCTTCGTCAAGAATTTCCCGAGTACACCTTTGGCGCAATCCCGTCTGATGACGTCCGTACGAAACCAAAACGCGCACAGGAAGGGCCAACGAAGGGGCTTCTTGACGAAAAACGTACGATTCGACCGGAATTCAAAGCTCAGACCGCAGCACTGTTTGCAGGTGTTGGGAACTATATGCACCAAGACTGCGACACAAGCGCATGAATCCGACGAAGCCTCCGATTTCCTACTCGCTTCGGTCAGGCTGACACACGTGCCGCCAGGGGTCCACCGTCCCTAATACCCCAACGCAAACCCATCCCGACGCGGGTCCGCAGCCCCGAGATATGTCCCGTGCGATGTGCGGTGTATGGCTTGGGCGCCGCCTACTGCGTTGGTGAATGGTGGTAGGAGGTCGTAGGTGTATCCGATGTCGGCTAGTTGTTCGAGCATTTCCGCGTCGAAGCGGGATTCGAACAATAGGGCGCCGATGTCGTAGTACCGGAAGCGGGGAGCTTCGACGGCCTCTTGGATGTTCTTGCCGCAGTCTAGGAACTGGTGGATCATCTGGATGGTGGTGTGCAGGATGCCGTAGCTACCGGGCGTCCCGATCGAGGCGACGAAGGTGGCGTCGTCAGCGGAGAAGATCTGCGAGGGGGCGATCACGAAATCAACGGCTCGGCCGCCTTTGATGTCGTTCGGGCTGCCTTGGTTGAGGTCGAACCACTTGCCCATGTTGTTGATGAAGACGCCGGTGCCTTTGGGTGCAAGGCAGGAGCCGAAGCCGCCGCCTAGGGTCTGGGTAATGGTGACGACGTTGCCCCACTGGTCGGCGGTTGCGAAGTGAGTGGTCATCGGTGACTGCGCCGCGGATTGCGGGTTCCAAACGCCCGGCAACGAGGCTTCGACGGCGGACCGGTTCCAGCGTTCGGGCGGGAAGCCGCTGAACTTGTCGGTTGCGATGTTCGATCGGACCTCTTCCGCGTAATCCTTCGATATCAGCCGGTCGAGCGGGATGTCTACGTGCTTCGGGTCTCCGGAGTAGAGCGTGCGGTCGTCCGCGGCTTTGAGCACGGCTTCGACTAGGAGGTGTTCAGTTAAGGCGGTGCCCGGTTCGAGTTCGTAACCTTCGAGAATGTTCAGCGTCTCGAGCATCTGGAACGCTGAGGAGTTCGGCTTGGGGACACGGACTTCGTAGTCACGATATGTAGTCGAGATCGGCTCTTCCCAATAAGGTCGGTATTCCGCGAGTTCTTCGCGGTTGATGACGCCGTTGAATGCCTTTTGCCCGGCGCATATCTCGTCGCCGAGCGATCCTTCGTAGAACTCGGTCAGGCCACCTTCGACGACCCGGCTCATGCTCTCGGCGAGTTGCTGCTGACGTAGAAGCGCGCCGGCTTCGACTGCTGAATAGTCGAGCGCTGGAGTTGCGCCTTCCTCGGTAAGTTCGTCGATTTTGTCTTTGCTGTCAGCGACGGTTGTGGCGATCAGCGGCGTCATGGGGACGCCGTTTTCGGCTAGATCAATGGCGTACGCGAAAACTTGGGCGCGAGGCAGCGTGCCGTATTTGTCATGCATCGTGAGCCAACCGGCGATGTTGCCGGGGACGAGCATTGAGAGCGGACCGTACTCCATGTCGTCCCGGGTCATTCCGGACGGATCGATGTCGTTCGGGGCGTGACCAGAGAAGTTGATGGTTCGCGTTTTGCATTCGTCAGCCATGTAGACAAGGCCGATGCCTACACCGCCCATGCCAGACATGAATGGTTCGGCGACGTTCAGGCCTGCGGCGACTGCGACCGCCGCATCGACAGCATTGCCGCCGGCTTGAAGGGCGAGCAAACCCGCTATCGTCGCGTGTTGTGATGCTGAGGCGACCATCCCGCGTCGGCCAGTCGCTGGCGGGCGAGTCGATTCGCCATGGGGTGTGCTGCCGGTCTGTGCTGCCAATGCCATGATTGGTTTCTCCTAGGCGAGGGGTCCCCTCACCCTAACCCTCTCCCACGGAGGGGAGAGGGGATATGTTAGTTGAGAAGTGACGCTAGGTGTTTGCGTGATGCGATCTTTTCTTCGTGCGCGCCGTATGCCATCGAGTAGTGGCCGCGGTAGCCACTGCTTTCAAGTCGGTTTAGGCACGAAGCGAAGTCGATATTGCCTTCTCCGGGGATCATGTGGATCTCATAGTCGCCGGTGTTGTCGGCGAGTCGGACCTCTCCGATGCGCTCGATGCCGTAAGCGTCGAGGAAACCGTCAACACCTTCCGGCACGAGGTTCGCGTGGTTGACTGTAAACGCCCACCCGAGCCTGTTAGCAGGTATGGCATCGAAGATCTTCGAGCATTCCTCGACGGTGTGGGCGAGGTAGTGGATCTCGGCGTGTTCGGGTTCGAAGTTGAGGTTTTCGAGCAGTATTCGTTGACCAGTGTCGGCCGCGTACGTCGAGATGCGGTCGAGTCTGGCGATTGCGGCGGCGAGTCGGGTTTCGGGATCGGAAGTGAAGTGGTAGCCGGCGTGGACGACGGTCCACTTGCAGCCGAGACGGTTGGCGAGATCGACGGAGGCGCGCATGTAGTTCTCGACGCCTCGGGAGACGTACGGCGAAAGTTCGGCGACGTTGACCGCGCTCAAGGTGTGAAGACCGATGTTGATGCCGGTCGTCTCGCAGCGGTCGCGGACTGCGGCGATGCGCTCCGCCGACCATGTCTCCATGTGGTTCGGACCCGTGTCGGCGTTGAAGTCGACGTAGTAAAAGCCGTTTTCCTCAGCGTAATCTAGCGCGTCTTCGAGGCGGTTGGCGGAGGCGTCGAAGCCGATACGATCGAATATTGACATGGCGCAGAGTTGGGTCGGGATTACACGTCGGGATGCCGTGATTCTACGCTTGACGCGACGCTATCGGCATGGGTATGTCTAGTTATCGAAGGTAAGTACCGTCCGTGCCGCTTCGCCAGCAGTCATGTCTGCGAACGCTTCGTTGACCTCGCTCAAAGGTCGATATCTCGTGATCATCTCGTCGAGCTTGAGCTTGCCTTGCTTGGCCATCTCGAGCAGCCAAAGGAAATCGACGCGCGGGCGGCCGTCGCCGTGCCAGTTGCCCAAGACGGACCTGCCGCGGAGGAGTTCCCAGCCATCGACGGCCATCTCGGCACCAGTCGGGAATACGCCCACAAGGACCGTCGTTCCTAGCGGCCGAGTGGAGTTGAAGGCTTGTTTGGCGATCGCCGGGAGGCCGACGACCTCAAATGCGTAGTCGGCACCTCCTCCTGTTATTGCGAGAATCCTAGCTACCGGATCTTCCTTGGCAGCGTTGACGAAGTGGGTGGCGCCCATCTCCGCGGCCTTTTCGAGTTTGAAGTCGACGGTGTCTACCGCAATGATCTGAGCGGCGTTGGCGAGTTTGCCGCCCTGCACGACGCTGAGGCCTACTCCGCCACATCCGAAAACGGCCATTGTCGAGCCGGTTGGGACTTTGGCACGATTGACGACCGCGCCGACGCCGGTGATAACGCCGCAGGATATTAGGCACGCTGCTTCGAGATTGGTGTCGTCGGGGACGAGGACGCATTTGTCCTCGGGCGCCATGGTGTACTCGGTGTAGGTGGGTGTTCGGTGGCTAATGGCAACGCCGTCCTTGGAGAAACGCGTAGTGCCATCAGGCATGGATCCGCCGGTCGCGAAGTTGACCTCGCATAGCGATGGATGTCCGGCAGTGCAGTTGCGACAACGACCACACATCGAGTCGAGCGACAGAATCACTTTGTCTCCGATTTTGAGCCAATCGACACCCTCTCCGACTTCGGCGACGACGCCCGCGCCTTCGTGACCGAGGATCATGGGTCCTTGGAAGTTCGTGAGGTGACCGTCTACGTAGTGGTAGTCGGAGTGGCAGACGCCGGCGCCGACGATCTTGATGAGCACCTCGCCACGCTTCGGTGGATCAATGTCGAGCATCTCGACGGAGACAGGTTGCTTTTGAACGCGTAAGACGGCTGCTTCGGTTTTCATGGTTCCTCGGATTTGTTGGTTTATGTCGCTTTGCTGGTATGGAATGTTAGCTTGTCGGTTGGCGGATTGCATCATGCATCACCAACGCCGCAACCCAAAGTTGCTCGCATACAATCACTTTCAAAGATGAAGTTTGGGAGAAACAACATCATGCTCGCGTTGCCCACACAAGAAGAGATGCTAATGATGTCGGATCGAGCGTGGGAAATCTATTCCGACAAGATCGTCCAACGCCTAACCGATGCTGACTTTGGTAAGAACGTCGCGATCGACGTGAGCAGTGGCAAGTGGGAGATCGGCGATCTCGAGGAATCGATCGAACGGCTTCGATCTCAGTTACCCGACGCAACGATCGTGAATATCTATCACGAAGCGCCTGGGTCGCGTGCGTTTTCGATTACCTCCTCAAATCGTGAGCATTGAGATTTCGAGTCGCGTTATCGGCGACAGTGTCGATTGAGCTTGTAGAAAGGCTGTTTTGCGTGTGAGGATAGGGAAGGTCAGATTATCGGGCGAACGTTTGCTGGCAATTACGCCAATCTTTGTGGAACGGTCTGGCGGCGATTTGGGTGTTATCGAAGCAAAGATTGACACTGGGTTCACTGAGTGGTTGGGACTGCCTACGCGGTACATCGACGATTTGGGTCTCGACGTTGTTGATGTCGACAAAGTTACATTCGCAGACAACACCGAAAAATACGTTGACGTATATGCCGTAAATGTCATCTGGGGTCAACAAAACTATCGCGTCAAGGTGCATAACACTGGCACTATGCCGTTGATCGGCATGTCGTTTTTGAACGGCAAAGTATTGACAATTGACGCCCGACACGGCGGCGCGGTCGAGATCGAACCAGCGACCGACCCAATCGCATGATTTCCGATCCAGAACCAACTCAATCCTGCTGCGCTCCTATTCGCGAAGGCGGTCCGGTATCCGATGCGGTCGTGCAAATTCCGTGTCCCGCTACGGAGGGATTGAACGGCGGCGCAACCCAGGACCCCGTCCGTCTGCCCGGCAATGAGTTCCGGATGGGGACTGACGATCTCCGCTTCCCTGCTGATGGGGAGGGACCAATACGTGACGTCGCTGTGTACGGGTTCGAGATTTCATCGCGACCTACCACGAATGCTGAGTTCGACGCGTTTGTGACTGCGACGGGGCATGTGACGGATGCCGAGCGATTCGACTGGTCGTTCGTGTTCAAGGATTTCGTGGCGGTTGAGGTCGAGCGAAAGGTCACGCAGGTGGTGCAAGGTTCGGAGTGGTGGTGGCGAGTCGACGGCGCGTATTGGCGGATGCCAGAGGGGCCGGGTTCGGGTGTCGATGATCGCGCTGATCACCCGGTCACGCATGTCTCTTGGACCGATGCGATGGCGTATTGCGATTGGATCGGGGGACGAATGCCAACGGAGGCGGAGTGGGAATACGCGGCGCGTGGCGGGTTGGATCAGGCGCGGTTCGCATGGGGCGACGAGTTGGAACCCAATGGTGAGCACATGTGCAACATCTGGCAGGGCGAGTTTCCGAACACGAACACACTTGAGGATGGCTGGCATGGGACCTCGCCAGTTGCTAGCTATCCGGCGAACGATTTTGGTCTCTACGACGTGGCGGGCAATGTTTGGGAGTGGTGTTCGGACTGGTTTTCGTCGACGTTTCATCGCAATGCCAGGCGAGTTACCAGAGATAATCCGAAAGGCCCCCGCAATGGGACGGCGAAGGTGATACGGGGAGGCTCTTATCTTTGTCACGATTCCTACTGCAATCGCTACCGCGTCGGCGCTCGGACTTCGAACACGTCAGACTCGAGCACTGGGAACTTGGGTTTCAGGGTAGTGGCCTTGTAGACGGCGACGATTCGCATCCGATGCGATATCATCGCTACAACTGAACACATGCCTTTCATGAGGAGACTCAATCTATGCACTTGCTAGAAGTCTTGAACCCGGTAGCCCAGCAGCGTGGGTTGATGAATTCGTTGAAGATAAATGAGCGTCCGGAGACGCTCGATGACCGCACGGTCGGACTGATCTGGAGTGGGACGCACGGTGGCGATGTAGCGTTGAAACGCGCGGGCGAGATGATCCAAGAGCGTTTCAAGAATGTGCAGGTGAATTTCTACACTGGCGGCAACTATCCGGCGCCGCCGCCGATCGTCAAGCAAGCGGGAGAGGAGTGTGACGTCGTAATCGGCGCCACTGCCGACTGAGGGACTTGCGCGTCGTGGATGGTCCACGACATGATCCAGATCGAGAAGATGGGGAAGCCCGCTATTCCCATAGTCTCAGGTCGTTTTGAAGAAGATGCGATAGCCAGCTCGAGAGCGCTGGGCATGCCCGATCTACAGTTTGTAATCGTGCCTCGGATTTACCGCAATCTTGCCATCGAGGAGTGTGTCTCGCAGACCGAGGCCGCGATCGACGACATCATCGATGTTTTGACGGTCGACCAGCAGCATGGCCGACGCGAGCGCGATGACGTTGCAGACATCCAACGCTTCGAGGGTGAAGATCGTTGGGATGCCATTCTCAAGATGAATGAGCAGTGGTTGATGCGCGACTGGGGCGACTCGTTCGTGCTGCATCCTCCGACAGCGGACGCGGTCATTGAGTTGATAGCCGGAACCGGTCTTGATGCAGATGAGTTGATCTGCGACATGCCTCCGGGTTTCGGACTTGCGACGGTTGAAAAGATAGCGATCAATGCGGCGATGGCCGGGGCAAAACCGGAGCATATGCCGGTGATTATCGCCGGAGTCAAGGCGCTGTCGCAGATGGGTTCGCACGGCGGTACGTCATTGTTGATGTCGACTAGTCCGCAGGCCCCGTTGCTGATCGTTAATGGTCCGATCGCTAAGGAGATCGGTATCAATGCGCGTTCGGCGCTCGGTCCAGGTCGCGATAATCAGGTCAACATCACGATCGGTCGAGCGTTCTCGCTCTGCCTTCGCAATATCGGCTACTGGTATCCGGGGCAGATGGACATGGACACCATCGGCACGACCCGGAAGTTCGTGCACTGCATCGCCGAGAACGAAGACATGAGCCCGTGGGAGCCGTTCCATGTGAACCAAGGCTTCCGCACGAGCGAGAGCACGGTCAGCGTATTCATCACAAACGGTGAGTTGGACGTTCAGGACCAAGGGAACACTAAAGCCGAGGACTTGCTCAAAACGCTGGCCTACGGCTCGATCTTCGGAACTCGCGGCCTCGGAATGCATGGTGGTGGTCAGCGGCTGATTTTGATGCCCCCCGACGTGGCTGGCCCAGTGGGTCAGCAAGGCTTTTCGAAGGACGACGCGAGAGGTTTCATCCACCTCAACGCCAACCACAGCTTGGGCAAGATGATCCAGTACACCCCGCTCAAGGGCGAGGCACGCATCAGCCCGATGTGGCGCTGGCTCGAAGATTTGACCGAGAAGGAACGACTCGAGATCGAGGTGCCGGTGGTCGACAGTCCCGAAAATTGGCACATCGTGGTCGTTGGCGCCGACCGAGCGAAGACTTGCGTGATGCCCACCGGCGACGGAGTTTCGACGGTAGGGATTGATCAGTATCGTCCCTAGCTGAATGCTGAATTCCCCTCTCCCGCGCCGCGGGAGAGGGTTGCCGCTAAAGTCGGTCGTCTCTGGAACCGTCACGATTTCGACGCAGTAGATCAGCGCGGTTGTGCGTTTCGTCTAGGGTTCACCTTGAGATCACACGGCATGAACTGAGACGTGCGGGCAGGGATTCTTCAGAATGGTCGGCTCGTCAGTTTTCGCCTCAATTTCGAAACCTTGAGATTCTGGCGCAACAACATATCTACATAACAGTAGACAAATACATGTCTGTAGTGTATGGTGTAGCTGTAGACGACTGGCATCCTATAGAGGTTAAACGTGACACCGATTAAACAAGGCAGGTACGAATACCGCCCTTCATCGCTGGTTCATCTTAGGCAAAGAATGAAATTGAAGCAGAAAAAGATGGCGGAGATGCTAGGGGTGCCTGCGAACACTCTGTCTAGATGGGAAAACGGTGCGACGACACCGGATGCTGTTTCGTTGGCAGCGATCTATTCATTAGCAAAGGAGCATGGAATGACGGCAGAATTTTTCCAACCGCGCAAATCGCGAAGCAAGACAAAGAAACAACGTGACCGAGTCTCGACGATGTGGGACCTGAATAGTATGAACTTTTCGCCGTACCAGATTAGGGAGATCGACGCTTGGATTACGGACCAGATACGAACGCGGTTTGGCAATCCACACCTTGAGTGGTTCAAGGTGTTTGCTAAGCCTGGTCAACGTGCTTCAATCGAGGTGCTCGCGGAACTAGATTGGGATGTTTGGGAGCATACGAAAGATATCGAGAACGAGCTCGTTTCTCACGCCAAGAGCGACTGCGGTCAGAAACCGAATGAAACCATTTTTGTAATGATTGGTCGCCACAACGCATACGTCGAACTTCTCGACGAGTTGACGGATTGGGGAGTCGACGTTTACGTGGTTGAGCCTAGTTTCGGGTATGGGTTAGGTCGCATTGACAAGGTCGCCGAGGACCGACGGATACGATTGCCCATGAATTTCACGCCGGTTACGACGATCTCAACAGATTTCACCCTCGACAGGTTTTTGGGACGATAGATTTCAAGCTGCGGCTCTCCGGCAAGTCAGCCGAAGAGCGAGGAACTGGATATGCACGCTGGGTTCGCATACGAAATGCAAAAGGAAGCTGAACGGCTATCCAAGCCTTTCGAGGATCAAATTTATGGTGTGAAATGCTGGTACAGCGCGGCACGACTTTTCGATCAAAAAGCAGAACGAGTGTTCGTGTCAATCAACCCAGGCGGGGCCCAACCAAACGAGCAACAAGACAAAGAACTGCCATATGTTGATCCTGACTACAACGCATGGCTCGACGAAGATTGGTCTGGTCCCCGCTCAAGAGGTCCGGAACATCAGCGGCGTGTTTGGAAGGTTTTTGAGCGTTGTACGGTAGCGACGGACAGAATGTGCTACGCGCTACGCCCTGCTTCCCCGTTGCACCTTTTAGAACGCCCAGCTTCAAGGACTTGCCTAAACTTGCATGGGAAAGTGCTTTAGGTTGGTTCACTCGAGTGATTGAACACTTGGAGCCGCGAGTGATAATTTGCAATGGCAATGGTGAAGGCTTGTCTTCGCCTTGGGGCGTACTACGTGACCGATATACGATTACGAATTTCAGAAAGACGCCACTGGCTGGTACGCTTTTCCTGAAAGAAGGTGTAATTACAAGAGGTAAGTTATGCGGAGCAAAGATTCTTGCGTTTCCTCACCTAACAGGTGCGATAAGGAACCCTGATCGCGTGTACGAAGAATTGGAACATCGGACGCTGATCTATCGGAGTTAGTGTGCTTGAAACGAATATGATCCGCTACGTAGCATTCCTGCGCGGGATGAACCTTGGTCGCCGTCGCATCAAGAACCCGGAACTGTGCGCCGCGTTCGAAGACATCGGGTTCACTAATGTAGCGGCGTATTTGGCGAGCGGCAACGTCATATTCGACGCTGAAGATGCCGAGGCCGACGCGGTAGCCGTTGCAATCGAAAGCGGGTTGCGGGATTCGCTTGGTTACGAGGTCCCGACTTTCTTGCGAAGTGCGGATGAGGTGAGGGAGATCGCTGGTTATGCGCCGTTTGCAGAGGTGACGTGTGAGCGGACCGGCAAGATGCAGGTGGCGATGCTCCGCGGTGAGGTGAGCAAATCGGATCGCGTTTCGGTGCTTGAGTTGTCCAACGATGCCGACATGCTGGAAGTGGTTGGTCGGGAACTCTACTGGTGGCCGAAGGGGAATTTCTTGGATTCGGAGCTGGATCTGAAGGTTGTGGAGGGGCTGTTAGGTCCTATGACCATTCGGACTAAGGGGATGGTGGAGAGGTTGGCAGGGAGGTTTCTTGGTTTCTGAAACGCTAAGGCACATCGAATAGCAATAAGCCACGCTCCGCCGCGAGTTCCTTATTGATATATTCGCCTTCGCCTTCATAAGTGACGTTGTCGATGCCGAACTTCGCCATGTCTTCGATTGAAAACGTCCAACCCCAATAACCTCCGCCGGTAAAGATCTTCCATCCTTCGGGTAACAACCCGTAAATCATCACATCCACCCGGACGCCGATTTTCTCAAGGAATGCTTGTTCCTCCATCACCTTTACTGGAATACTTCGTTTGATTGATTCAATGAACTCCTTGCGACCTTCTTCTGAGGGAGTTGTGCCGCGTCTTGCAACAGACTGATCGTAACTCCAACTTAGATAATCATCGAGTGTGGTACCGAGCCTCTGAACGACGTGTTCGGTCTGTTGTCGTGATCCGTGCCAACCTACTGTGGAGCCAGCTTTGATAATTTTGTTTGTGGCAGCCGTGAAAATATAGTTCGCGCATGAGGACTGACAGAGATTGTCTACGATTACATCGACATTGTTGTCGTGAATCCAAGAACCGATTTTCATGCCCGTATCGGTCAGCCCACCGGTTGAATCGATTTGAACTGTCGTGACGCTATCTTCGTTGCCTTTGATCGCACAAAGAAATTGACGATACGCTTTTTCGTTTAATTGTCCTCTGTAGTACAGAATTGAGCCGACGACGGAGATGTCAACTACGTGTTCTACCTCCGCGCAGTCTAGAATCGGAGTGGGAGTGGCGCTGGGTGTCGCCGTGCTCGTGGGCGAAGGCGGGGGAGTCGGGGTATGGGAAGGCACCGGCGTATCGGTCGGAGTGCTCGTTGGAGCAGGCTGAGGTGTCGGTGTGTGAGTTGGCGCCGGTGTATCGATCGGAGTGCTCGTGGTTGTAGGTTCGAGTGTCGGCGTGTGAGTTGGTGTCGGCGTTTCGGTCGGAGTATTCGTGGGCGAAGGCGGAGGAGTCGGGGTATGGGTAGATACCGGCGTCTCGGTCGGAGTGCTCGTTGGAGTAGGCTGAGGTGTCGGTGTGTGTGTTGGCGCTGGTGTATCGGTCGGAGTGCTCGTGGTTGTAGGTTCGAGTGTCGGCGTGTGAGTAGGCGTCGGGGTCTCGGTCGGTGTGCTCGTAGCAGTGGGCAGAGGTATCGGCTCGTGGGTAAGCGTTGGGGTATTAGTCGGTGTGCTCGTGGAGATGGTCAGAGGAGTCGGCGAGTGAGTGGGCTCTGTCGTGTCAGTCGGGACGCTTGTCGGTGGGGGTTGCGCTGTTGGCGAGTGAGAAAGCTCAGGCGTAACGGTCGGTGTGGACGAAGTGCAAGCGACCGCGAGCACCAGGGCTAACAAGCAAATCAGTACTCCAACTCGTAAAACGGTTGCGATTGAATTCCGGTCCGCGCTTGATCGTTCCATTGCGTCGTAGCAATTTTATCAATTTGAAATTCATGTCATTTCGCTTTGAAGATGTAGTGTGTTTAGAGCGTTGTGGCTGGGCTTCAGCACCAATTGGCAGATTGCAAACCGTCTGACGGCTTACGGATTCGCCCAGATTCTCTCGAAAGCCATCTTGCCCGGTTCGTTGCCTGGCAATATATAGGCGTCCGGGTTAGTTAACGACTTCCATCCGTCGTAGCCGAAGTTGGGGTCTAGGGAGTGCAAGACCAGCGCTATCAAATTGCCGTGTGTTACGACTAACGGCATCGAGTGATCGGCGGCAAAGATTTCATCCAGCGCAGCCCACGCGCGATCCAATACTTTACGCGCCGATTCGCCGCCGGGCGCGCGAAGGTCGTGGTCGTCGAACGAGTCACGCACCACGTCCTGCCAGTTCTTGATCGGCTCGGCCGATAAGACGCGTTCGTTGAGGCGAGCGTCCGTGTGGACCGGCAGATCCGAGATGCTTGCAAACGGTTCCATGCTTTGTCGCGCTCGCAGGTATTCGCTCGTGGTGATGCGATCGATCGGATAGCCCAACAGAAAATCGGCGAGTGTTTGGGCTTGTTGAGCGCCTACGTTGGTTAAGGGCGCCTCGGGTTCTTGACCAGTCGCCTCGCAATGGCGAACTAGGATGAGCTTGGAGGTGGGCATGTGGAGGGATGTCGCGGGGCGATCACGGCAATCTGAAGATCGTGACCTCTCGCTGCTGCGCCGCGCGCAGATCGGGGTAGGTTCCACTGCCGTTGTAGGTAACGTTTTCGATGCCGAGTTTCGCCATGTCCTCGATGGAGAATGTCCAGCCGAGGAACAGATGCATTGGCAGCCAGCCGGCACCCCACTCGACGCCAATATATCCGTAAACCAAGGCGTCTTCGTTGATGCCAGTAACGTCGAGGAAATGTCGTTCTAGTTCGATCGCTTCCCTAACGTATTCCGCTATTTCCCGTATGTGCTTCTCCTGCCCTTTTTCGTCAAGGGAAGGATCGATTCCCATCGATCCGTTGTCGATATCGCGTCTCATTGTCTCTTCGATGGTTATACCCGAGGTACGAGCATCGTATTCTTCCCACTGCGGGGATTGCAGCCATGCCACGATTGCGGATTCTGCGATCACCTTGTTTTTCGCAGCAGTGAAGATGTAATTGGCGCACACATAGAAGCACGATTTCTCGACAATGACGTCGATCTCGTTATCGTGGACCCACAGTCCGATGAGGGTTGCCGGGTCGATGACGCCATCATCAGAGGTGATCTTGAGCATGGTTATTTGGTCTTCCTTGCCACGGATTGCGCTGCGGAATCGAGAGTGTGCGTCGAAGTCGATGTAGCCGTCGATTACGACGGTGTCGCCTTCAACGGTTATTTGGGCCGGCGACGGTTCGACCCATGTTCCCGCTTCGGGATTTGGCGTCGGGGTCGGTGTGCTTCCCGGAGGCGGTGTGGGTGCTGGGATCGGCGTCGGGACCACGGCAGGGGGGATCGTTTCGGTCAGGACGTCGAAGAATGCTACGGGGAAGTTCGCTAAGGCTGTTTCGCTCGGGTATTCCCCTTCTCCTTCATAAGTCACGTTGTGGACGCCGAATTTCGCCATGTCCTCGATCGAGAAGGTCCAGCCACCGAAATGCGTATCGTCGCTGAAATAGTAGTCAAATTGATCCGGCAAGAAACCGTAAACCATCAGATACGGGTTGACGCCGATCTTGTCTAGGTATTCTGGCTCATCGACCTCGTCATACTCGTCGGCCTCCATGACGCTTCGGACAAATTCCTCTTTGGTTTCGCCGTATAGAGTTTCGCCCCTTTCCTTCATCTCGTCATAGTTGCGGCCGTATAGTTCCTCCAAAGTGATACCGTAGCCGGCGGCGATGAAGGGATCTTGCTGTTCCGAGCCGTGCCAGCCGACGATGGCGTCTTCTTCGATGATCTTGTTTTTGCCGGCTGGGAAGATGTAGTTGGCGCACGAGGAGAAACATATCTCGTCGACGATGACGTCGAGTTCGTGGTCGAAGATCCATTCGCCGATGAGCATGCCTTGATCTGTAATTCCGCCGCCAGAGTTGATCTGAATGGCAGTGATTTGGTCCTCTTGGCCGCGGACCGCATACAAGAAATTACGATATGTCTCTGATTCGATACTGCCGACGAAAGAGATGATTGACCCTTCGACCGATATCGTTGCTGGTTCTGGGCCGTACCAGATGATGCCGTCTTCGTCCGGGGTTGGGGTCGGTTCGGGCGATGGTGTCACTGTGGGTTCGACGGTTGGCGTCGGTGGTGGCGTAGGAGTCAGGGTCGGCGCAGGAGTCGGCGTAGGTGTCGGTGGCGCTGTTGGCGTAACGGTCGGTGTAGGAGTCGGCGAAAGCGTCGGAGTAGGAGTCAGGGTCGGCGCAGGAGTCGGTAGTACCGTCGGCGTCGCGGTTGGTGGAGGCGTCGAGGTCGGTGCGGGTGTGGCAGTCGGATCTGATTGGGAGCATGCGGCGGTGATCGCCAGTCCGACGACGCACAGCAGTAGGACCCCGATGGAAAGTCGTCGGGAGGGTTGTTTGCGTGAAAGTGATAGGTACATGTTGATCATTAACGTATCCAAAACAGGTTGAAAGCACAGCGTGACGAACATCGTCACCTGTGGAGATAAACGGCGTAAACGATGTCGCGGTTTGCATTATCGCAGTGGGATTTTCGTCCCGGCGTGGATCAGAGAGTTGCGTCGAAACGTATTTCAATTAAAGGCGTAGGCATTTTTCAGTTCTAGTGACGACGTAGCGAAAGATACAGCTTGTTGAGTAGACGATCTGAAAATGCATACTCGATGGGTTATCACGAGGCGATGCTTCGTTTGCTCGGCAAGCGCAACGCTGAAACCAACGCCCATCACCTGCTCCCTCATCTGAAACCCGGGTTTCGAGTGTTCAACTTCGGTTGCGGACCCGGGACGATATCGGTTGGGTTGGCCAACGCGGTCGATCCGGGACCGTTGGACGGCGTGGACATTGAAGAGTCGCAGGTGCGGCTGGCTATTCAGACCTCTGCCGAGTTGGGATGCCAGAACGCGACGTTTCATCGTGCCGACGTGTTGGATCTGCCATTCAAAGACGGCTACTTCGATGCCGCGTTCTGCAATTCAGTGCTGATGGATGTGCCCGACACGAAGCGGGCATTGAGCGAGGTCGTCCGAGTTCTCAAACCGAACGGCGTATTCGCGTGCCGCGAGATGGTGGCATCGTCGACGTTCATATCGCCGAGGTTTGAAAATGGCAGAACGATCTGGGGCACCTTTGCAGACATCATCCGAATCAAGGGTGGTCATCCCGATATGGGGCGTGATCTCAAAGCGGCCTTCGTCGAAGCAGGTTTCACAAACATCCGGGCGACGGTCGTGTTCGACTCGCACGACACGGATGGCGAGGTCGAGGAGCTGTACGACATGCTGGGCGGGTGGTTCTTCTCAGAGGAAACTATGTCGGAGGCGACCAGCAGTGGATTGGCGACGCCAGAAATGTTCGATGAATGGCGGCTCGCATTGGATCAATGGCGCAATCATCCCGGAGCGTTCGGGGCCTCAGCCTCTGGCGAGGCGATCGGCTGGAAGCCGTAGAGATTCTCGGTCGCGACTACGGAATATCGTCGAAGAAAATAACTTCGATACACTGTATCAGTAATAGTACCTCCTCTTAGAATTTCCACTAATTTAATCTTTATTGCAATGCACAAGCGCAATGGAGATTAAACCCTTGTCACAAGCGTCATCCGATTCCTCTACCTACGCGATGGGTTACAGCGATGAGTTCACGCAGATATTGCACCGCCGCAACGCTGAAACTCATGCCGCGCATTTATTGCCGCATTTGAAATCTGGCGCGCGAATGCTCGACCTTGGCTGCGGACCTGGTACGATTTCCGTCGGTTTAGCGAAAGTGATCGAGCCCGGTGAGTTACACGGCATCGATATGGAAGAGTCGCAGATCATGATCGCCAAGGCCTCGGCTGCCGATGGCGGGCACAAGAACGCGACATTCCACGTCGGCGATGCTACCGATCTCCCGTTCGAAGACAACTACTTCGATGCGGCAAACACGCACGCGGTGTTGATGCACATCCCGGACACCGAAGGCACGGTGAGCGAGGTGATGCGGGTGTTGAAGCCGGGCGGCGTGTTGGCGAGTCGGGAGATGGTTACTGCGGCGGCGTTCGTCGGACCTAAAGAGGCGGTAGACGATTCAGCATGGGCCACCTTCGGCAAATTGATCAGCGCCCGGGGCGGTCATCCTGATATGGGTAGGGATCTGAAAAACGTGTTCGTAAACGCAGGTTTCGTCGGCGTTCAAGCTTCAGGGTCGTTCGACATCTTCGACAGCCCTGAAGATGTAGCGTTCTTCCACGCGTTCGTGAATCAGTGGTTCTTGTCGGAGGAGGTCGCGGGACCCGCCACGCAGTTCGGGTTGGCGACGGCGGAGCAGTTTGAGATGTGGCGAAATGACATGGATCGGTGGGATGGTGATCCGGGCGCGGTTGCTGCGGTTGCGTTTGGCGAGGCTATCGGATTTAAGCCTCGATGAGTCCTTCCTGAGGACTGGTCCAAGGTAGATTGGGGATGGCCTGCAACCAAGGCGCTGCGGGTATCGTGACGTGTCCGAACGGCACATCTATAACCACCGGAGCGTTGAGTTCCAATGCCTGCGGAATGGCCGTTGCCAACTCCATCGGATCTTCTACCCGAATACCCACAGCGCCGAAAGATTCGGCGAAATCTACAAAATCTGGATTGTGCAAGTCGGTCTCATAGGTTCCGCCGACTCGTTCGGCCAAATCGCGGGCGACGTTGCCGTACGAGTCGTTTCTGAACACTATGGTCACGACGTTGATCCCGTACTTGACAACCGTGGATAGCTCTGAGGAATTAAACATGAACCCGCCGTCCCCAGCCATACAGATGACAGGGCGGTCCGGTTGCGCGACCTTGGCACCCAATGCGGTTGGCAGCGAGTATCCAAGGTTGAAAGAATACCCAGAGTCGATGTAGGTCTTCGGTACATTGATTTGATAGTGCGTCCTGGCGTAGTACGCGAACTGCGTGACGTCCCAGATGATGAATGCGTCATCGGGGATGACGTTTTGCATCGTTTCAAGAATCGCGTACGCCGGTTCCTCGAGGTTGATGTCGTAGTAGTTGATCAGGTTTCGTGCGGCCGTCACAGCCGCTCGGGCGATGGTCGATCACCAGCGTTGGCTTCGACGAGATATGGGATCAAGGCTTCGATGGTGGCTTTGGCGTCGCCGTGCAACGGAATGGTGTTTGCTTGAATTCTGGTTAGTTCCGCATCGTCGGTGTTGATGTTTATCAACGTGGACGCTTCGCCAGCGGGATTGCCCAAAGAAAAGCGTGCGCCGATGCCGATGACGACGTCGGCGGATTGCATAACTTCGAAGAGCTGGTTCATCTCTTGTCGTTCCGCACGCGGGCTGAAACATGAGCCGTATGAGAGCGGATGGCTATCCGGGATGGTTCCTTTACCGCCGTTGGATGTGACCACAGGTCTGTTCGTCGTTTCGGCGAGTTTGACGAGCGCCTCTTCGGCGTCGGAGATAGCGACTCCGCCGCCGGCGTAGATCAAGGGAAGTCGGGAGTTTGCGATGACTTGCGCAACCTCGTCGAGCTGCTCCGGACTAGGAACAGTCCGTGAGATTCGGGCCGGATTTCGCAGCACGACTTCCTCGCGTTCCACCGCGGCCTCAGGTGGGACCTCGATCATTACGGGCCGGGGACGTCCGGTTCGCATCTGCCTGAAGGCTTCAAACACTGCTTCTGGCACCTCTCGCGGCCTCATCACTCGCCGTTGTCATTTGGTGACGGGACGGACAATACTTGGCTGGTCCAAGAGTTCGTGGATGCCACCGATATTTTTGTCGATCTGTCCGCGCGGGATCTGACCGGCGATCACGAGCACTGGAGTGGAGCGCGAGTATGCGGTAGCCATTCCGGCAGCTGCGTTGTAGAGGCCGGTTCCCGGAACCACCAATGCAACGCTCGGTTTGCCGGAGGCGCGGGCATAGCCGTCAGCCATGTAAGTGGTCGCTTGTTCGTGGCGGGTTGTGATCATGCGGATGCTGGGTTCGTCCCGCAGCGCGGCTACTACGCCGTACAACTGAATTCCAGGGATTCCGAAGACGACCTCGACACCTTCATTTACGAGCGACTTAACTAACGCTTCGCCACCGCTAAGATTCATTCCGCGAACCTTTTACCTACGACATGTGTTCGATGGAGCATTCGAATTTAATCATCGTCATCGTCTCCCGTGCCGCCGTACCAGTCAATTCGCTGGGCTTCTGGCGAGTCGACATCGATGCTGTACTCCTCCATAGCGTCCGGATTTGGTTCGATGCCTAGACCAGGGCGACCGTTGGGGTGTATAGATCCATCGCGGACGTCGAACATGGGGTCGATCAGCTTCTCGAACGTCGGGAACCAGTGGTGGACACACTCTTCGCGGTAGAGGTTGGGGATCGTCATACACGTTTGGAAGCTCGCGGCGATGGCGATAGGTCCAAGAGCGTCGTGCGGACTGACGCGAACGTACGCTACTTCGGCCATCGCGGCGATGCGTCGGATCTCGCTGATGCCGCCGCACCATGCGACGTCCGGCATGATGTAGTCGACCAGGCGATCGTTGAGAATCTGCCAGTAGTCCCAGCGGGTGAAGTGACGCTCGCCGATGCATAGCGGGACGTTGACGTTTTCGCGGACGTGTTTGAGCGCGTTGTGGTTTTCGACGTGTATGGGTTCTTCGAGCCACACCAGGTTGATGTGCTCCAACGCTCGGCATGCTTCGATGGCGGATGCGACATCGAATCGTCCGTGCGCGTCGACCATAAGTTCATAATCATCGCCGACCGCTTCACGTAGTCCATCCATCCAACGGACGGCGTCGCGAATTGCAGCAGGATCGAGCCGTTCGACCATGAAGGCCCCACGGAATTTGCCGTACTGTCGGCGCGAGGGGAACGGGTCGGTTTTGATCGCTTCGAAGCCCATTTCCTTAGTGCGTCGGGCGTCTTCCATCATCCCGGCCAGATGGTCTTCGAAAGTGTCGCCTTGCGATGTGTCGTTGACGTGGGTGTAAAGCGGGACTGACGCCCGGACTGGACCTCCCAACAAGTCGTAAATTGGGCGATCCAGCACTTTACCCTTGATGTCCCAAAGGGCGATGTCGATTGCGCTTATCAAATGCGATACGAAACCACGCCCGTTGAGATCGGAGTACATGTGGAATATGCGCTGCCAGATTTCTTCGATGTGCGATGCGTCGATGCCAATGACCCACGGTTTCACCGCTTCGATACCACGCACGAGTTGAGGATTGGCGATGTAGTCGGTGCATTCGCCCCAACCGGTCACCCCCTCGTCCGTCTCGACGCTGACGAAGACCCACGGCATAGTGTCCGGCATTTTGACCACGTGAGGTTTTACATCTGTGATTTTCATGGTTGATTGACCTTTGAACATTCAGATTGGACTAGGCGATGGAGGTAGTTTACTCGTTTAGTCCGCGCATAATAGATACGGTTCATTCGAATCCGCCCGCTTCATCCGCCCGCTTCATCCCATTGATCAGAATCAGTTAATCTGCCGTAGCCGCGGGTCGAGGTAGTCGCGGAGCCAGTCGCCGATGAAGTTGAAGGCGAAGACGGTTAGGAAGATGGCTATTCCTGGCATTATAGGCACCCACCAGGCGGTGGAGATGAACTCTCTTCCGTCTGCGACCATGCTACCCCATGCAGGTTGAGGGGCGGGTATCCCTACACCTAGGAATGAAAGCACGGATTCCGTCAGAATCAGAGAACCAACCTGAAGGGTTGCGATGACCACTACAGTGTTGAACACACCCGGCATAATGTGCCGGAATGCGATTCTGAGTGGGGACGCGTCGGCGACCCTTGAGCTGGCGACATAGTCCATGTTTTTTAGTTGTAGCGTAAGTCCACGGGTCTGTCTGGCGAATATGGGCCAGGAGAAGATGGTTAAAAGGATCAGCACGAGTTGGAGGCTGGTGCCGAACACGACGGCCGCCACCAATGCGATCAGCAAGAACGGTGTTGCATAAACCAGGTCTACCACTCGCATCGCGATCTCATCCCAAAGTCCTCCCGCCATCCCAGACGCGATACCGATAGCGCTACCAAGGACGCTGCCGCAAATTATGACTATAAAGGCGACAGTGAGCGAGATACGCGATCCGTGGATGATCCTGCTCAGCAGGTCGCGACCGATTTTGTCGGCGCCCAGAATGTAGTCCCACGAACCACCTTCCAACCAAACCGGTGGCCTTGCGATGTCGGTGAGGTCGCTTTCGAGCGGATGACTGGGAGCGATGTAGGGCGCGAATATTGCCATAACGGCAAGTCCAACCACGATGATGACAGGCACGACCGGGTACCTTCTGAACAATCGGTACAACGTTTGCAACGCGTAGAACCCCGGACGAACGACGTCTTGCATTGGACCAGATTGCGGGCGCTCAACTGTCTGGGACTCTTGGATTGGCGGATCCATCAGGGTTGGAAGGTTTTTAGGATGTTGTGCTCGGCTTGCTCAGTAAACGCGGATTCTGGGATCGATATACGCGTAAAGTAGATCGGCCACAAGACTCGACAACAGAAACAATGCGGCAAATATGACGGTGATACCCGTGACTAAGGGAAAGTCGTTATTTTTTGTGGCGTCTACGGCGAGCCTTCCTAGACCTGGCCAAGCGAAAACGGTTTCGACTACAACCGTTCCAGCTAGAAAGCTCGCTAGCAAAATAGCAGCGACAGTTAGCGGAGCCACGAGTGCGTTCTTGAGAGCGTGTTTGAGGATCACTGTTCTCGCTGAAACGCCTTTTGCGCGGGCTAGTTTGATGTATTCGCTATCAAGTACCTCGAGCAAGGACGATCGCGTCAGTCTGGTTAATGCCGAAGAACCGAGCCAAGCCAGTGTTGTTGCCGGCAAAACGAAATGCGTCCAGTCACCCCGTCTGGAAGTCGGTAGCCAATCGAGGTAAACGGCGAACACATAGATCATCACCAAGGCGAGCCAGAATGGCGGCGCTGCTTGGCCTATGAGCGCAAAGGAGCGGACTCCGATATCAATCAATGTCCCTCGGGTGATGGCAGATATGGTACCGAGTGTTACGCCTATTATGATAGCCATTACGTAGGAGATGCCCGAGAGTTGGATCGTGGCTGGAACCTTCTCGATGATGATTTTTAGCGAGTTCCGTTTGTGCCACAGCGACTGCCCAAAGTCGCCTTGAACGGCGTTACCTGCCCACACGAGGTATTGGACGACCATCGGTTTGTCGAGTCCTAGTTCCCGTCCCCTAGCATCCCACACCTCTTGCGACCAACGAGTGCCTTGCGTCATGTAAAGCAGACGCGGATCGCCGGTAAGTCGGGAGAGTCCAAACACGATCATCGAGATACCGATCATCACCGCGATCATGTAAAACGTTCGTCGTATTAGGAATCTAGCCACGTTTTGCTTCTAAGCAAATATCTTCGCCGCTCTTAGTTGCAAGGCGACGCCACGCCGCGTCGGTTCACGGCATGTTTTCCATCCGGTCCGTCGCCAACTAACCGAATCGTTGGCGACAGACCAGACAGGTCACTCATTCAGAGTCTTTTAGCACTATCGATTCGGGTCGGTTAGGAAGCACGTCTTGGGAGTTGTAGGGATCCCATGATGCAACATTCGACGAGACCGCGAATAGGACGGCGCTCTGCTGGAACATCGGTATGAAGAGCATCTGATGAGACAGATAGTCCTGCACTTCGACGTTATTTGCAATACGCTGCTGCAGCGACTGCTCGGTCGCGTTGGAGAGACCGGTGTCGCACGCGGGTTGCTCCATCGTGAAACCGACGATGTGACCGGCGGCGGCGCAGATGTATCTTGCGGACGTCGCGCCTGGTATCCAGTTGATGCCGTGCGTGAACGGGACGTTGATCGTTTTATCAACGGTCTGGGGGCGACGTGCTGCGTACTCGGATCGGTCGATGGTTACGTCGATACCGAGCTGGCTTCTCCACATCTCAGCCACCGCTTCCGCAGCAGCGATAACGCCAGGTGGGAATGTGCTTGGAACCCATATTTCCATGTCGAAACCGTCCGGGACACCCGCCTCAGCCATGTACTGTTTGGCCATCGCGACGTCGGTCGGAATTATCCACTCGTCCTTGTGGATTGATTCGCCTGGAAGAACGTTCTGCCAGGCATAGATGACTCTGCCGAGTCCCTCTAGAACGTTTTCAATGAGGGATTCGCGGTCGATTGCCATCGCCATTGCCCATCGGACTTTCCGTGCGTTCTCCATGGAAGTCGCGTCTGATGGATCGCCGATCCAAGGAAAGCCTTTCTCCAGGCCTTCTTCCCAGCCCGGACGAGGCATCGCACCGCCTTCACAGTCGGAACAGTCGGTCGACCAGTAGTTGCCTGCCATTTGGAAGCCTGAAGGCGACGGGATTCCGATTTCTTGGACGGACCCGCCGATAGCATCGACGACGTTGTTGATGATTTGCGGGCTGAGTGCACCGACATCGATCTCGCCGGCGCGCAGAGCAGCCTCACGTGATGCTGCTTCTGGTATGTGGACTAATTTCACGGTTCCGACGGACGGCTCGATACCGGTCCAGTGGTCTCGCACTGATTCCAGCACCACTTGGTCGTCTGCGACCCATTCGGTTGCCTGGTATTTGCCGGTGCCGACCGCGGTAGTACCGAAGCCTTCTGCGCCAAGCTCGTCAAACGCTTTCTTACTCACGATGACGATGCCGTTGAAGCCGGCGTTTCCTTGGAGCCATGCCCATGTCGGGTCGAAGCCTCCCGGCTCGATGTTCTGTCGCACCGTGAGCTCATCGATCACGTCGAAGCCGACCTTCATCTCTGGTCCGATCTCCTCGGCTCCGTTGTTGACGGAGTCAGGAGCGAACGCCGAGTTGTAGGTCCATGCCACGTCTTCAGCGGTCAGGTCACCCCAATCTCCGCCGTTGTTGTGCCACGCGATGTCTGGACGGATCTTGAACGTGATGCTGTTGAAGTCGGATGCGACTTCCCAAGACTCGGCTACACCCAGGTCCGACGGAGAATATGCCGTGTGGTCCTGAGGCGGAGGTGTCGGCGGCGAGACGTGCGGAGCCCGCACGATCGTCTCATAGATCGACAGGTCTTTACCGATTCCGCCGGTCGCTCGAATGTCCCGGCGCGGCTCCTGAATTAGCGGCGGCAACTCCTCAACCGCTATCGTTACTATGCCTTCCGTCGCGGGGCCCGAATCGTCCGTACAAGCCATAGCGGCGAAGGCTGCGAGGGGTATCAGAAGAGTACTCCCGAGGATCAACAGCAGCGTTCGCAGATCCTGCCGAAATATCGTTCTCATCGCACGCATCCTTTCGTGGAGTTTCGGCTTCGTTGCGTTGCAAATTACCGAAGCACCTTGTGGGTGTCAAACCCAAAAACGAATACACCAATCGTTTGATTGCCGATATTCGCCGTGTTTTGAGCCTGATTTGTGCGATTCAGTTTACCCTAATGAGCGTTCGCGCGCGGTCTGAAATCCGAGTTTTGCCCGTTCTACGAGCGATGGTCGGCGAGGTTATGATCATGGGCTAAAATACGTTCGTCCAAACCCGCGGCAATCGTCGCGGTATCTGAGATAGCGATCCCAAAGCGTAAGACAAAGGTGACAGATATGGATTTTGAATTCGCAATCGAGGGCTTACAACTCGCAGGAGTTGTCATCGGGTCAATGTTGTACATGGTTCTATCGATGGTCTGGTACATGCCCAAACTCTTCGGCACGATGTGGATGAAAGACGAGGGATTGAATGAGGAGGAATTGCGAGCGAACTCCTCGCCTGTCATGTACATCGTGACGTTCGTGATGGCCCTCATCTCGAACTTCAGCATCGCACTGATCTTGAACCACGTCGGCGGCGGAGTGGTCAACGGCTTGATCGTCGGTTTGATTCTCGGCATCGGCATCGCCGGTATGGCCATCGGCCCGCACTACATGTTCGCAATGAAGAACCGCCTCGCCGTCATCCAGACGGCGCACGCGGTCGTATTGATCACCGTCTCTGGCGCTGTAATCGGCGCCCTTTCCTAAGCAACAAACCCCTAAGCAACAATGCGGAAAAACGTTCGAAAGGATTTCACAATCGATGCTTGATTTCCCAGATGGAATTGACGAATACGCCACAGCGCATACGACAACGCCAGACAGCGTGTTCGACGACATCGCCGTAGATGTGGAATCTACCGGTGTCGCCGGCATGATGTCGGGACGCACCGTGGGTTACTTCCTGAACACGCTGGTCACCATCAGCAACGCCAAGCGGGTATTGGAAGTAGGAACCTTCGTCGGTTACAGCGCTTTGATGATGGCTTCTGCCCTGCCCGAAGACGGTGAGGTCATCACCTGCGACGTCAGCGAAGAGTTCACCTCCATCGCCCGCAAGCATTGGGCTCGGCACCCCGCCGGCAAGAAAATCGACCTCCGCTTGGCTCCAGCGACCGAGACCTTGGACATGCTCTCGCCGCCATTCGATGTCGTCTTCATCGACGCCGACAAAGTGAACTACGCGGTCTATTACGAGAAGGCGCTCGGACTATTGGCGCCCCGCGGCGTGATCGTGGTCGACAACGTGCTATGGGGCGGCCGTGTCTTAGGCCCGGACAACCCGGACGACGACGATGAACAAGGCGCTACGAAGTCGATAAAGACGCTAAACGAGATCGTTCAGGCCGATGAAAGAGTCGTCAACGTGATGCTCACCGTACGCGACGGCATGATGCTGATCCGCAAACGCGACGCTCACCTGAGTTAGCCCCCTGAGCTAGCCCGCCCATCCAGACGCAACTCTCGTTTGCGCCAGCGATTCCAGCAACGCCGGAACTCCCGTTTTGGCGTTCTTTCTGACCACAACGTCGCAGATCGACGACAGCTTTGTCGGATTCGGATTGATCTCGATCAAGTTCGCATCTTCAACACCCGCCGCCCCGTTCGAATGATCGCCCCTCGACCGATGCTTCGCCACCCACAACAACCCGCTCGCGGGCCTAACCGTCGCCGACGTCCCGATCGCCACCACGCAGTCGGCGCGATCGATCTCTGCCCGTGCCGCTGACATCACCGCCGGAACTATCGGCTCCCCGAACATCACCGCGTCGAACTTCACCGGCTCCCCGCACTCGTCGCACGGGTCGGGCACGAACAACGGCACAAAATCGTTGAGATCCGTGCGTTTGGCACATCCGATGCAACGCAGGCGTGATCGATTGCCGTGTATCTCGATCAACGCTTCGCTCATGCCGGCTTTCAGGTCCAAACCGTCGATGTTCTGCGTTATCACCGATTTGATGAAGCCACGGTTGACGAGATCGACCAATGCGAAGTGGCCGGCGTGGGGTTTGGCGTTGCGTAAAGATTCCCTCAGTTCAAGGATGTGCTCGTCGATCTGGGCATTTATCTGACGATCCCAGTAGGCTTGGGGATCGGCCTTGAATTGGCGGTATCCGTCCATTGACGGAGTGCCGTATTTGGTCCATAGGCCGTTTGTGCCTCGGAACGGCGGGATGCCGCTCTCGACAGACATACCGGCACCGGTCATTGCGACAACGTAGTTGGAGTCGGCGATGAGTTGGGCGGCGCGGTGGATACCGTTGTAGAACGAAGCATGAGTTGTGTGATCTTGTGACCTCATGCGGAAATGGTACGCCAGTCGGTACTGTATGTCCCCACCGGGAGCACCGAAGTCGCTTAGGAATTCCAATCTGTGAGATCACATGTAAACACGTATAAACCGGATCGTAAACATTCGAGTTACTATTAGTGTGACTATAGTAGTCTCAGGAGACCAGAAATGTTGCTCGAAGATATACAAGCGGATGTTTCGTCCCAACTGGACGATCAGTCTGCTCTTGGGGTGCAAATAACTCGAAAGAACGAAGTGCCCGAACAAGGGCCGACCAACAGAGGTGTTTGGTTTCAAGTACCCGGCGTCACCGCCGTTTTCGCAGACCTTAAGCGCTCGACGGAACTCACCGCCGAAACAAGGCCCAAAACATCTGCATTTGCATACACCCACTTTGTGAGGGCCATGGCTGTCATTCTTGAGCGCTTTTCGGCGGGATATATTGACATACAAGGTGACGCAGTTTTTGGACTCTTCAGCGAAGGTTCCGAGTTTCAAGCAGCCGCAGCTGCGGTCACAATGAGATCGCTGGTGGAAACCGAGGTCGCCTCGCAATTTGGTGAGGACACCTCTACGGACTGGGTGCCAAAGGTCGGCATAGGCGTTGACCGCGGGATTTTGCTGGTGCGTCGATTAGGGCTCCGAGGAACCAAGCAAAACGAAGTGTGGGCTGGGAAATCTGTCAATATGGCGGCGAAGCTTAGCTCCGTTGCCATCGATAACCAAATCGTCGTTTCGGATCGTGTCTTCACCCGATTCAGGAGCGCCTCTAAATTGCGAAAGCGGGTCCTTCTATGGTCTTGCGGTTGCGACACTGGCATTGAAGGCGACGGGTTGGACGCGGATGAAGGCGAGACAACCTGTCTTTGGGTTCATGAGGTCGTACCCGAAGGCATCGGATTGGATTTCGATGAAATTCACCGACTGAATTCGCCGTGGTGCAGCACTCACGGTTCCGAGTTTTGTGAAACGCTGGTGACGGGCAAGCGACCTACCGAATGAGCATGGAGGAACGAACGAAATCGCATTACGAGTCTCTGACGCGAGCGATTGGTTTTACCCGATCAGCCGACCGGAAAGCCGCACCAGTTTTGGCGCTTCAAATTGCTCTCGCAGGAACAATGGCGGCTAGGCTGGAGAATTTGCAACCGATATTCGCATCCGACGAATGTGTTGTTAGGGTCCTGCTTTGGTTGGCCATAGGTACGTACCTGATTTTCTCGATCGCCGCGGTTGTCATGGCCGCTTGGGTTTACATTCCTAGGATTCCCCGTAGTGGAAGATCTCTGATCTACTTCGAAGATATCGCGTCTATGGACGCCGCAACGTACGTCGCTCGAGCTAAAGGTATGAGCATCGACATGATTGAGGAACAGTTACTCGACCAGAATCATGTTGTGGCGAAGATAGCCAGTGCCAAGATGCGTAGCGTACGGTGGTCTTTCCTAATGTCCGGGCCGTCCGGCATTCTCTGGTTGGTACTCATGGTTTGGGGCAGCGTTCAAACCTCGATAACATGATTGATTCGCTGATTCCGGCGAACTGACGTTCTGACTGATTCAAACCCAACTCTTTTCTTGGAGAGGTTGCGCCGTCGGAACCTCCGTCAACCCTCATCCGCGACGCGCCCCAAGAACACATCGGTCAGGATGTCGGTCTCCTGAACGGTTTGGGGTGTGCCGTCGTGAGCGATGCGGCCGTTGTTCAGCACGTAGGCTCGGTCGGCGATGTCCAAGATGCCTTTGATGTTGTGCTCGACAACCATGATGGTGGTCTTCAAGACTTGACTGATCTCGGAGACTTTCTCGAACACTTCCTTGACGATGATGGGCGCCAACCCAAGCGTCGGTTCGTCGAGAAGCAAAACGTCTGGTCCGGCCATGAGTCCGCGGCCGATTGCGAGCATTTGCTGCTGCCCACCCGACATCGCGCTCGCGTAGTCACGGCGTTTGGTTCGGAGGACGGGGAAGAGGTCCAAGACTGAATCTAAGCGTCGTTCCTGCTCATCTCGATCATCGACGTGGAGGCATCCCATCTGCAAGTTCTCTTCAATCGTGAGGTGGGTGAAGACGCGCCGACCTTGCGGGACGAAGGCTACACCCTGTTTGACAATCTCGTGGGTGGCGACATCCAAGCGGTCGCCTCGCAGGTAAACGTTGCCGCCAACCACTGGCGCCAATCCCATGATGGCTTTGAGAACCGTAGATTTGCCGGCACCGTTGGGACCCATGACCGCAACCAACTCGCCTCTGTCGACCGCAAGCGATACCCTATCGAGGCCGACGACCGCGCCGTAGTGGACCGATATGTCGACGAGTTCCAGAAGGTGAGAATTCTCGTCATCCCCGGTTGCCGCGGGCATAGCAGATGGCTTGTTTGTGCTGATCATTGTTTCGGTTGGTGTTTATTGAGGGTCAAGTTCCGAGGTATGCGCGTATCACCTCAGGCTGCGTGAGGACTTCTTCGACTTTTCCAGACATTAGGAATTTGCCGCTCTCCAGGACGATGATGTAGTCGGAAAGCTCTCTCACGATGTCCATATTGTGCGAGATGAATACGACGGTGCGTCCGCTGGCTCGGAGGTCGCGTAGAAGGTCTTTGACGCGTTCGAGCATCTGCGGGAAGAGTCCTGCGAACGGCTCGTCGAGGATGTATACCTGCACTTCGAGCGCCATGGCGCGCCCGATTTCCAACAGTTTTCGCTGGCCGTACGAGAGCTCACTCGCCATCGAGTCGCGTTTCTCCCACATCCCGACTTGCTTGAGAATCGCTTCCGCCTTGTCACGGTGCTCAAATTTGGAACGCTCGATCATCGATGGAAACAGTTTGCGGTTTGTCAAGACGACCATCATGTTGTCCCACACGGTCATCTGATCGAAAAGTCGGACTTCTTGGAAGGTACGAGTAATGCCGTGATCTGGCGTCTTGTGAGCGTGGATGACTTTAAAGGCGTTGGTCTCGATCTTCACGATGCCTTCGTCGTAAGGCAGTACTCCGGTGACGAGGTTCACAAACGTTGATTTTCCGGAACCGTTCGGGCCGACGATGCTCGTGATTCCAAATATGGGAATGGTCAAGGAAACGTCGTCTAGCGCCTTGACGCCGCCGAATTGTTTGGTGATGCCGATAGTTTCGATCCCGTAGAATTCGCTGAGGTCGACGTTTTGAGTGGTCACAGCCTGTACCTCCCTGCCAATCCCTGCGGTCTGAAAAGCATCAGCAACACGAGCAGCACGCCCAACACCACTTGGCGGGCTTGTCCGATGAACTCGTCGGGAAGAAACGGCAGGAAACGCATTCCTTCTTCGAGCAGCACGAACGCTAAAGCGCCGAGCAAGGATCCTCGTATCGATGCCAAGCCGCCGAGTATCACTATCGACACCAGCAACATCGATTCGAGAAGAATGAAGGAGTTTGGATCGACGAAGGTGGTGAAGCTTCCGAAAAGTCCGCCCGCCAATCCCGCCATCATCGCCGAGGTCACCCATATGGCGAGTTTGTAGTAGGTGGTCTGGTACCCGAACACTTGAGCGACCTGCTCGTCTTCTCTTATCGCCTTCAAGACGCGTCCGAATGAGGACGAGACGAGGAACCACGAAATGCCGACGACGATCAGCAGGAACACGGCGCACAGGAGCAAGAATTCGAACTCGCCGTTGAACTCCCAACCGCCGATTTTCGGTCGTTGGACGTCATGGATGCCAAAAGCACCTCTGGTCAAACCGCGCCAGCTCAAGAACACTTTGAACGCGATGATTGCAAAACCGAACGATACCAGAACGTAGATGTCGTCCCTAAAACGGTTGAACACGGCTCCCACAACTAGGGCCACGACTCCAGCCACAACGATGCAAGCGGGCAGGGCTGCGAAGAATGGCCAACCGAACTGCGGTATCGCTTCGGTTCTGAGAAGTTCATAGGAAGTGTCGGAGGTCAGGATAGCCATCCCGTACGCACCAATCCCGAAGAAACCGATGTGACCCACGGAAAGCAGTCCGGTGTATCCGACGACAAGGTTGAGGCTGACGGACAGGATGGCCCAGATGCAGAACACGGTTCCGAGTGTCACGGCGAATCCCACGCCTTGCCACAGTGTGAATATGACGGCCCATCCGATGATGAACACGTTGGCGTAGAGTTCGAGGTCGCCTTTTTCCCTGACCCCGTTCAATCCCCGTTCCAGGATTGACGGATTGGTTGCTGTGGGACTGTTGTCCATGCGTTAGCGCCTACTTCCGGGGTAGTATGCCGGTGGGCCAGAACGATAGGAAAAGTATCAGGACGACGAACGAGACGACGTCTTGCCACTCTCCTGCCAGATCCCATATGCCGAACTGTTCCAGCATGCCGAGGATGAAGCCGCCGACGATGGCGCCTTGCAGATTGCCGATGCCGCCGACCACCGATGCGATCCAACCTTTGAGAAGCAGAAGCAAGCCCATACGGGGTTGGATCGCGGTGTCGTGACCGCTGAGCAACCCGCCCAAAGCGGCGAACACGGCGCCGATGAAGAAGACGATGGCAACGATGACTGTGGTGTTGATTCCGACAACCTTCGCCACTTCCTCGTCGTCTCCGATCGCCCGTACCTTTTTTCCAAATCTAGTCATCTTAAGCAACCACGTCAGCCCGAGGAAACCGATTATGGCGACGGCAATCGTGAAAAGGTTGAAGCCTTTGATGCTGGCTCCCAATATGTTCTCGGCATTGTTGCCGAATGGCGCGGGCAACGGGCGCGGGGTGGGCCCGAATACGATCACTATCAATGCGCTGAAAGCGAGCAAGATGCCCAGCGTGGCGACCAGCATCACGAGCGGAGAACGTGCTCGTCCACGCATGTAGACATAAAGTCCGCGGTAAAGCGCCAAAGAAACTACTCCGGCCAAGAAGCAGGAAACACCCCAGCTGAGATACAGCTTCGACCCGGGAGATTCGACGAGCCACATGCCGAGAACAACACCCAGCGCAATGCCGATGATCGCCGCTACGACAGTCACTACTTTCAACCGGCCGGTTCCGAATGTTCGGGTGTAGAGCTCGCGTCCGCTGCCCACGATGACGAGCGCTACGATTGCCGTTATCACCGGGGCTAGAGTGATGTGAAGGTTCGATGGGAAAGTCAGCACGGCACCGGTATACGCCCCGGCGCCGATTGCCAGGATTCCACCGCCGGTACGCAGGAATTTGTCGCTGAAGCGCGCTCGAAGTCGGTAGTAGAAGGCGGTGTGCAACACCCATAGGACCACACCGGCCACGACGAGCGAGAAGATGCCGTTGACGACTGGGTTGTTGATCTCGTACAACCCGCCGAGGGTCTCTGAAGATCGGAGGTAAAAGACCCCATAGGCTCCCAACGCTGCGGCAGCCCCGTAGTACATGTCGAAGAACCAGACCGTGCTGTAGACGATCGTGAATCCCATCGCTACGAGCGCGTAGATGGCTCCCACGGACATCCCGTTAAAGGCGAACTGCAAAGCCTGCTCGGGCGATTCCGTTATCTTCCAACCGATGTACGCAACTACGAGCGCGACAAGCACTACAGCGAGGAGATTGCTGCGGTTGGCAAGGTGTGAACGAACTTCAGTCATGTGATTCGCTCGATTACCTTACCTCTCCAATGGGCTATTCCAACGGTGCCGGGCCCAATACCTCGTATCCCTGGTTGTCGCCGGTTCTTTCGCCAGTGGGCAGTACTTCTACGACGACGTTGGAAAGGCCGATGACCTCGCCGTTCGCGTCAAAGCTGTAGTTGCTACCGATGGCGCCAGACCATGTTATGTCGTAGAGGCAGTCTCTGAAACCGTCGGCGTCTTGATCATCTTCAGTCTGCTTGAGACATTCCGCGGTGATGTAGACGTCGTCGTATGCCGATCCGATATACCAAGCCAAGGTTATGTAGTCGTATTTCTCCTTGAAGTTGGTAATGACCTGTTTGGCTTTGGAGTTGCCCGGGTCTAGGTCGGCAACAACCGCCTTGACGCCGTTGGCCGAGTCTCCGGCGATCTCGAGCGCAGTCGCACCGACGACGACGACTTCGCCGTAAACCGGGCCGTCGTAGCCCAATTCTCGGAGCTGCTTGACGACGGTTCCACCGGAGAATTCGGATTGTGCGGCGATGTGGATAGCGTCTGGATCGGCAGTCAACAACTTGGTCAACTGCGTTCGGAAGTCGGTAACGTCCGAAGCGTATCGCTCTTCGCCAATGATCTGCCCGCCGCGCTTTTCGAACTGCGCGGCTGTAGTTCGCCTGACACCTTCCGCGTAGTCGGTCAATTCGGTCATCGTCGCGACATTGCGGATACCGTCGGCCCACATGAGATTGCCGGTGTCGACACCAAGCTGGGCGTCACTCATCGACGTGCGGAAGATGTAATCACCGGCGGTAGCAATATCGGGGTTGGTCGCTAGGCCGGAGAACAGCACGACGCCGTCGCTTTCTGCCAAAGGTGCCGCGCCCAGCATCGCGCCGCTACAGGACGTTCCCAAGATGATCTTGACACCATCGACGTCGGTCAATTTGTTATACGCGGTGATCGCATCTTGTGCGCCGCACTTGGAGTCTTCGACGACCAGTTCGATCATGCGGCCGTTCACACCGCCGGCGGCGTTGATCTCGTCCACCGCGAGTTGCTTGGCTTGGTTGGCGACGGTTCCGTATGTCTCGCCGGGGCCGGTCAAAGATTCCATGACGCCGATGCGATAGGGTTCGTCATCATCTGAATCGCCGATAACGCCGCACGCCATGACTGAAAAGGCGACAACCATCAAAACCGCGAGCAGAATACGTATTTTGTAAGTCATTTGGGCGCACCTCCTTCAGTTGTCGCAGAAACGGACATTACGTTGTGATACGTTATACCACATTGCAACTATTCCGTCGATACGGTTCATACTCACCAATTTATCCGCAATAGATTCTGGATAGCAGGCGGATCGCAATGCGATTGCCCGGTACTAAAATCCTTATCCGGCAATATCGAATTGACGACATTCCGATTGGCGTCGCAATAATTATTTCAAGCAAACGAATGAATGTAATGGCGCTTGTAATGTCAATATAAATGCATCAAATTAGTGTCAACGCGTATCTATCGGATAGACAATCAAATTCGCGCCCCGTACCGCGGTTACGGTTACTGGCGCGCCGTCTGGTAGCTGCATTGCGTAGGAGCGGTTTCGAACCTGGAACGTATCGCCCGAAGGTAAGCGCACGCTGAAATCGGTGAAATCTCCGTGAAATTCGCGGGATTCGATCCTCGCGACACAACGGCAGTCGATGCCGCACGGCGTAAATGGCTCTAGCGTCCAACCGTCCTCTTCGGAGCCTTGGGTATCGTGTCTTCGCAACCGGAGTTCCGAGGCGCGCATCAACGTTGAGACCTCATCGCCGTCCGCAAATTTGTAACCGTTCGCGGCAACTGCTGGAAATTCCCCGGCCTCGGTATAGACCCGCCCGCCTCTGAAGGTACCCTTGATGAACGATGATCGTCCGATAACGCGCGCGACATGTGGAGACGTCGGATGCGCATATACCTCCTCGGCGGTTCCGATTTGTTCCACTCGCCCACCGCGCATCACCGCCACGCGATCTGATGTAAGGAACGCGGTCTCGCGATCGTGAGTCACAAGGATTGCGGTTTTGCAAGCCTCATGGATGATGTCTTTAACTTGACGCCGAAGTTCGACTACCAGGCTCGGGTCGAGATTGCTGAACGGTTCGTCGAGCAGCACGGCAACGGAATCTGGGGCGATGGCTCGAGCTAACGCCACGCGTTGCTGTTCGCCTCCGGACAGTTCGTGCACATCGCGATCGGCATATTCCAGGATGCCGCACATCTCCAATATTTCAACCGATCGACGGCGTTTGTCAGCTTCTCCGACGTTTTTGATCCCAAACTGAACGTTTTGGGCCACCGTAAGGTGAGGAAACAGAGCATAGGACTGAAACACCAACCCAAGTGCACGCTCGTGCGGCGGCACATGAATGAACGGCGATCCCACCAATCGTCCGCCGAGTCGCACATACCCGTTGATCACCCGTTCGAAACCGGCGATCACCCGTAAGGCCGTCGTCTTACCGACGCCGCTCGGGCCGAGAAGGCAGACGATTTCGCCGTCCTGGACTTGCAAGTTGAAGCCGTTGAGCACCGGCGGTTCGTCCGGATGATACCGCGTCTGAACCTGCTCGAGATGTATCGCACCGGTTCCACCCGAGCGGTTGATACGCGCTTGGTGCATTGCGCGCTCTATTCTTGTGGGACGTCGAAATAGGTTCATCTGTCGGTAATGCTATTACTGCGGCCACCGGCTTCGGCGAGACGTTTGCAAGCGTCACCGGGAGCGAGAGTGCTCGCGCAAAACCAGCCACGCAGTCGGAACGCCGGCAGCGGCCACGAGTATCAGAGACGATGCGGCGGTTTGGGTGAAGAATGCTTCGGAAGATGCCGACCATATTGACGTCGCCAGGGTGTCGAAACCGGTCGGTCCCAATATCAGAGTTGCGGGCAGCTCCTTCATCGTCAGAAGGAACACCATCGCTGCACTAGCGAAAATGCTGGGCATCATTATCGGCAGCGTAACGCGGATGAAAGACTGCAATTGCGTCTTCCCTAGCGATTGGGCGGCTTCTTCGAGGCGCGGATTGATTTGCAGCAATCCCGACCTCAACGAACCCAGTGCAACCGGGAGGAACAGAACCGCGTACGCGAAGACGAGCAACAGCAGCGTTTGGTACGCGATCAAAGCGAAGTTGACGGTGAAGAAAACGAGTGACAAGGCGACCACGACTCCCGGCAATCCGAAACCGATGTATACAGACCTCCCCAACAGGTCGCTGAACCAGTTACGGTATCGCACGGTTACGAACGCCACTGGCAGGGCCATGACAACGGTTGCCACCGCCGCTAGTCCAGATGCCTGCAAGGAGTTCCAAAGCGGAGCGACAATCGGTGCTCCTTCGATGCCCCGAGCGAACCCCCGCTGCAGCCAATCAACCAATACCGCAACCGGGACAATTACACCAGCAATGATCGGTAGCAACACATGGATCAGTGCCGGTGCGGACCACCAACCGAGGCGTATTTCGCGTTGGGTACGACCTACGTTTCCAGAAGCGTCGTCGTAGCGCCTACGGCCGCGGATCGTCGACTCGATCAACAGGAGTGCGACCGCGAACGCCACCAGCATCATTGACATCGCCGCGCCTGCTGTGCGATCGATCGAGGTCTGATAGTTGGTCATGATGGAGACGGTTAGAGTGTTGTGCCTCATCAGGGCCACACCGCCGAAATCGCTCAGTGTGTAAAGCGCGGCTAGAATGCCGCCGGATCCGATCGCCGGCATCAACAACGGCAATGTCACGCGACGGAATCCGCCGAGAACCGTGTAACCCATACTGCGAGATGCTTCGACCAATTCCGGGTTTAATCCGGCGATCGCGGCGCGAACGGTCAGGAACACATATGGGTACGTCATCAGCACCAAAACTAATGTGGCGCCGGGAAGACCGTAGATCGACGGCAATCGTTCCACGCCGAACGGTTCGAGCAACTCCTGCAAAGTGCCTTTGGGTCCCAACGCTTCGATCAGGGTTGTGGCCATCACGAAACTCGGCACTACCAGAGGCAGCGCCAATGCCACTGAAAAAACTCGGCGGAAAGGCAAGTCCGTCCGCATGGTCAACCAAGCTGCGGGGATCGCTACAATGAGCGAAAACAAAGTGACCGTGGATATTACAGTTATGGTCCGCCAGACGACGCTGATTGAATGCGGTCGGGTTAGGAAATCCCAAGTGACGTCGCCGCCTTCGATGCCGCGGATGAAGAGATAAACAACGGGTAGCATCGCGGCAACGACTACCGAGCCGGCCGCAATGGCTACCCAAACCGGGGCCCTGCGCGCGCCGCGCCGAACGGCGCGCCGAGGTCTCAGCGCAGGTCTTGCTACTTCCGCTGTTGAGCGGGTCACGGAAGCGCACCAACCTCCTGTAGTAGTTGTTGCGTGCCAGCCAAGTCGTCCAGCAGACCGAGATCGATATCGAAGCGTTCGCCGATATCGCCCAGATCAGGGAGATGCTCCGACTGTTGCACTGCGGAAATGAAAGGATACTCGTGAGTCTGATTCGCGAAGTACTGCTGAGCGGTTACACCGAGTAGGAACTTCAATAGACGCTCGGCCTCTGCCTGTGCATCGGTGGATGCTAGGATTCCCGCGCCGGCAGCCATCAAGAGTGAACCGGCATCGTTCGACGGGGTGTAGTAGTTGCGTGCTGTGAATTCTTCACCCTCTTCCGCCAAGAAGCGGTGAAGGTAGTAGTGGTTCACGAATCCCACGTCGATCTCACCAGCACCGGCGGCGGCAACGGTTGGCGTGTTCTTGGCGTAGAAGATTGGTTCGTTGGCCATAATGCCTTCGAGCCACTGACGGGTCTTCTCTTCGCCCCAGTCCAATCTCATGGCGGTGACCATCACGTGGAACGAAGCGTTGGTTGGCGGAAGGCCGATTCGGCCTTTCCACTTGGGATCGGTGAAGCCCCAAATGGATTCCGGTAGTTCGTCTTCGGAGATGTTTTCGGTGCTGTAGACGATCACTCTGGCGCGACCGGAGATGCCGACCCACTTTTGGTCAGGATCGCTCGCCCACGCCGCGGAACGGTCGAAGATGTCGTCGGACAACGTCATGAACAGTGACTTCACGGCGCCGAGACCGCCTGGTTCCTGAGCGAAAAACACGTCGGCAGGCGACTTATCACCTTCCTCGAGTAGCGTCGCTGCCATCTCGCCGGTGCTCGCGTAGCGAACCTCGATGGGAATGCCGGTCAACAGTTCGAATTCTTCCAATATCGGGCCCACGAGCGATTTGCTACGTCCGGAGTACACGGTGAGAGTTTTGGGTTCCGCCAACGGCTTCTCGACTTCGACGATCTTTTCGACCTCCACGACGACGGGAGTAGCAGAGGGTCCTGAACCGCACGAGATGAACGCTACGCACACCGTCAACAGCGCGAAACTCAACAGCACAGCGCGCAGGATTCTGCTGTTGGACCTTGAAACGTTGCTCCGGGTCGCACGGGAACGGGATGCCCGACGACCTATCATTGTTCTTGCCTCGCTTGGTTTTTCCACCTAATTTGTCTGGTTGGATTTCCCGCTCGAATCACCAATAAATAATTATTACCAATCAAGTCAGGAATTGCAACCCGGTTGCAGAAATTTCCAAAAAATCATCCGTGAGGTCGCGTCTCGTGTCATCGCAACATCCAATCTCATTTTTGTAGCGTAGAGAGTTAGTGGTGCGGTAGGCGCTTCGAATCCAACCCATCATCTCGGAATATGAACCTACCTGACGATCAAAACAATTCTGGCCTCCGCGTCTCGGGTTACGGGCCGCGGATCAGGCAAACCTTGATCGTCGGTATCGTCCTCGCTGTCATCGTCGCAGCGATCGCGGCTGCAGCTATATGGTCGAACAGCCGCGAACCCGAAGTCGGCGTTCAACCAACTCCTAGGCCGACGCAAGGGCCGAGTCCGACATCAACAGCGGCGTCCGTTACCCCGACTGCGGAGCCGACTCAACTGGCTGAGGCGATGGTCGCGGATACCGCTACCCCAGAACCTACGGAAGTTCCTCCTACAGACGCCCCGACTTCGTCAGCGGAAACTTCAGATGACAACCCGATACCGACCGCCATTCCGTCGACAGCCGCCGTAGAAACACCGGTCGTCGAGATCGCACCTACTCCCGAAACGATCGACACACCAACCGCTGAACCCACCGATACGCCGGTCCCACCAACTGAAGAACCGACTGCTGTTCCGACCGACACGCCGCTTCCCGAACCCACCGATACGCCGACAATTGAGCCAACTCCGCAGCCGACGGCGACGCCTACGATGACGCCGACACCGGTCCCAATGGTGCCGACCATACTTGAGATCAAAGCCCGCGGCAACCTCATCGACCAAGGCATCGATCAGAGCAACATAAAGATACTGAGCCAAGTGGAGCACACGTGGCCAGATTTGACGCTTGGATGTGGCCCGATAGAAGTCGACAATCCCGCGCGGACGATCAATGGTTGGATTGTGACGCTCGGCAACGAAGAGAAGGTCTACACGTTCCACGTCGCGAGTAAAGAACAAGGCGATCCTGACGAGCACCTTAAAGAGGACATCATCGCGAACTGCACCGATGTCGAGAATCGGGTTCAACCAACGATAAATGTTGCCCACGAACTACGATTGCACGAAGCACGGCGCGCTGTCCTGTATCGTGGTCGTGCGGGGAGTGAAGAGAAGGCGATCGCAGACATCAAAGATGGCGCTTTGATTCAGAAAATTCTCGATGCGCTCAACACTCCCATACCCATCGGCAACGCCTCGACTTGCGAGACGTCGTTCAGGTTAGACTTTTACGTCTTGCGGGGAGTCGAAACTGTCAGGTTTTTCTGTCAAGATGATTGGTACCGTGTAAGTGGCGACCAAGAAATTTGGGGCTGCACACAAGGCGCGATCCCCAAGTCTCTATTGGAATCCGTGTCGCCGTTCTTCGCCTTCGACCCAATACCGGCACTTCCGACGTTCGCACCCGATAATGACATCTCCTCAAATTCAGATGACGAAACGTTTGAGGGATTACCGTGTCAACAAGAAACCGTAAACTGAAGACGGGGAAGCTCCCGGGGCCACTACTGCAAGACCTCATCGAGGGAATCCCCAAAACTACTGGCGACGGTCGGCTTTTGGTCGGTCCCGGGCTAGGTGAAGATGCCGCGCACATCCTCATGGGCGAGAACACCCTCCTCGCCAAGACGGACCCGATAACCTTCGCCACCGACCGTATCGGCTGGTACGCGGTCAACGTCAATGCCAACGACATCGCCGTCGCAGGCGGCACGCCTAAGTGGTTTTTGGCGACGTTGATGATGCCTCCGGGTTCGACCGAGAACGAAGTTCGAGACGTATTCAAGTCAGATTGGCGATGCGGCGCACGACATCGGCGTTCAGCTAGCCGGCGGCCACACCGAAATCACGCCTGCCGTAACTCAGCCGGTCATCTGTGGCTTCATGCTCGGCGAAGCACCGACAGGCAGCACCGTCTCCGCATCCGGCGCACAACCCGGCGACGCTGTAATCCTTACCAAAGGCATCGCCATCGAAGGCGCTTCTATACTTGCCAACGAGTGCCGCGACGAACTCGTCAGCGCGGGGGTCCCGGTATCGGAAATCGATGCCGCCGCCGAGTTGCTCACCAATCCCGGCATCTCGGTCCTCAAAGACGCTCAGACAGCCGCCGCGGCCGGAGGCGTGACTGCGATGCACGACCCTACCGAAGGCGGATTATCGACTGCGTTGCAAGAGCTGGCGTTCGCCTCCAACGTCGACATCGTATTTGGCGAGTCGGCCGTCAACGTCTTGCCTGTCTGCCGGACAATCTGTGATGCGTTGGACATCAATCCATGGGGCTTGATATCGTCTGGTGCGCTACTGGCGACTGTTCAGCCAGATCATCAAGACGCGGTTATAGCGGCACTCCGAGAAGCAGCCATCGACGCCAACGTCATTGGCCGAGTGGAAGTCGTTGGAGCGGATGAGGTTGGACCTACGGTTTACGCTCAAAGCGAAGCAGACTCCTCTCCCACGCCAATCACCACATTCGAACGTGACGAGTTGGCACGCTTTTTCGAGACGGATTAGTAGCAGATAGTAGCTCGTTCTTGGCCAAGGTGAGGCGCGAAACCTGTACACAGAGTACCGTGTTGTCAGGGTTACCTGAAGATGCGGCGCAAATTTACATATGCATTGGGGCTGATGTTGGTTGTCAGCACCTTCGCCTTCGCGCTCGAGTCTCGCGCAAGCACAGGAAGACTTACGGCGCCTCTGGTTAACGCGGAAAGCACGGGCGTGCGAATGCAATGAGTCGAAGTCCACCGACGATCGTCTGAACGAAGCTTCGGCGGTGTTCCTCGGCAGAGTAGTTAGGATGCGCTTCGAGAACTGGCCGTTAGACATCAACTCGGCAGATGTCCCACCTGACGAACCCCTCTGAGCGAAGCTTCGGCGGTATTCCTCGGCAGAGTGGTTAGGATGCACTTCAAGGACTGGCCATTGGGCATTGACTCGGCGGATGTTCCGCCTGACGTACCGCTGACGGTCGAGTTTATTGTCCGTACCGTGTGGAAAGGCGAGGTTTCCGAGAACATGCGCCTGACTACGGTCAGATCCGTGGGTTGCGGATACCGGTTCAATATGCACTTGGATTATCTCGTCTTTGCGGACGGCGAGCAGGGGGCGTTGGAAGTCCTAGCTTGCAGCCACACCAAGCTAACGGCGGAAGCGCAAGAAGACCTCGACGCGCTTGGTGAAGGACGTGCGCCATTACCGTCGGAAAAGAGGGTCATCAGGCCCGCAACCATCGGAAGTGGTTGCAACGCCGGCGCCGAGAACGCACGCGCACACATGGTTTCTTGGCCGCTGGGGTTGATCGCCGGCATCGCTTGGATCGGCGTTCGGAAAAGGCGACGCCGCGCTAGCTCCGATCCCTAACGAACCACCGCGAAATCCAACTTGAAGGTGCGTTTGAAGCGGGTTGCGAATCGCTTCGGGTCCCAAGCGTTCAACTCTGGTGCCCGAACTTCGAAACTCCCATCGACCAAGTTCATCTCGATCTGCGAATATCGGTCCGCGCCGAGCCTGCGCTCCATCTCATCCGATATCCGGAGGATGCTGGTCGCTCTGCGGACTATGGTCCGATCAGATTTCTTGAGTTCAGGACGGTACTGGGACATCGGAGCGGCGTAGCTGCCGCCGAAACGCAGGGCGGCCGACATCAATCCGATGTCACGGTGTGAGAAACCGCCGATTTCGCCTTGTTCGATGATGTTGGCGGCGTGCACGTAGCGGTCGTAGTAGTTGACGCTGCGGCCAGTGTCGATGAGCCGGGCAACGTGCGGGATCAGTTGCGTCATCTCATTATCCAAATGGTCTAGCATCAACGCTGCCATTTTTCGGGCGATTGCGGCACGTCTGTCGGCACGCAACCGATCCCAAGTGTCGAATCTTGCTCCCAGAGCGTAAACCGAACGTCGCCGGACCTCTTCGATCGATGGCAATTTCTCGATCACGCCGGACATCGCCAGACCCTCGCGTATGCCTCGACCAGATACGAGGATCGGCTTTTTGTTGAAGAACTTCGCGATTTCGGAAGCGACGATTGCGCCGCCTAGGATGCTGTCGACACGTTCCGGATTCAACCCGGGCATAAACGCCAAACTTGCGCGGTCCAAGCCGCGCAACCCGTTCACGATCTTTTTCATTGAGCCGTATCGAACGACGGAGCCGTGCAGACGCCCGAACGAATGATCCTGAGTCTCACGATCGATCTTAGTCAAGTTTCGAATCGTTCCTCCGGCACCGATAAGTTGTGCTTTTTCGCCGACCGTCGGCATTCCGGAACCACGCAGCATGTTTTTCACGTGTCGCCGCAGAGCCATGACGGCTTCCCGTTCTGGCTGTTCCGACTTGAGGAAATCGTTGCTGACACGGAGCGCGCCCAGATCTAGGGTGTACGCCTTTTGCAAGGATCTATTTTCAAAGAACGAGAACTCAACGCTTCCGCCGCCAATGTCGAACAGCACTCCGTCGTGGGTCGGCAACGTGAATACGGCACCAAGGAATCCGAACTCTGCTTCATCGCTGCCAGAGATGATCTCGAGTTCGATGCCCGTTTCGTCAAGCACCCGCTGAACCACTTCATCGCCGTTAGTCGCGTCGCGCATGGCAGAGGTGGCGACGGCGCGGATCGCGTCGACTTCCGATGCTCTTGCCACGGTTGCGAAATCGTCGATCAGGCGAGACAGTTCAGAAACAGCGGATGGCAGCAACCGACCATCTTTGGACTTGCGGCTCGCCAATCGCAGCAGCGCTTTGACTTCCGATACGACACGCAGATCGTAGTCGGTTGTCAGTTGCAGGACTTCCATGCGAGTCGAGTTGGATCCGACGTCGATGACAGCAACTAGGTGTGACTCGGATTCACCGTTTTGTCGGGCGCGCTGAAAATCGTTGCTGGGTAGGACTTGCAAGATGTTTGGGCGCGTCACTACTGTCATCGAGTCTCGTTAATCACCTCAGTCAAAACCGCCACATTTAAAATGATGGTGGCGGATCAAATCCATAAGCCCCTGTAGCTCAGAGGATAGAGCAACGGTTTCCTAAACCGTGTGCCACAGGTTCGAGTCCTGTCAGGGGCGCCACCTTCCGGCCTGATTTCACCCCCCACCCGCACTAACCTCTTCAGCCACGGTTAACCGATCGTTGGATGTGCGTTTCAGCGTCATCACAAGAAATGCTAAACCACCGAACCCGACGATGCTGAGCCACGATATCGCGCGGTCCAAAATAGTGAGAGTAAACGCGTCGGTGTGGTTAAGTCCGACGAGAAGCAGCACCGTGATCAGCGCCGTTTCGACGAATCCCAAACCGCCCGGCACCGGGATGGTAGTCATGATGGCATTGGCGAGCGCGGCGAACATTGCGATGCTCATCGCCATCTCGAGGCCCATCGCTTGGGCGACGAAATAGAACCTCAAAACCTCCATCACCCAACCCAGCACACCAAGCGCGACCTGTTTCGGCATGTCACCGCCTCGGAAGCTGTCGAGCGTGCCGTCTTGGAAGTGTAGGTACTGCTCGCTGAACCGCTCTGGCAGCCAACCGGCGATTTTTCCTCCCGCTTTGCCCATCAGGTAGAGGATGAGCAGCAGCAACAGTACCAGTCCAGACGCTACAGCTACGACGATCACTGCGACATCGACGATCCTGCCAGACGCGGCAAAACCGTCCACCAGCAACGCCCAAATTGCGGATACAACGACGAGCACGAGAACAACTGCCATGTCTTGCACCCGTTCGGCGAACACTGTGCCCAAAGCCGTCGGCGTGTCGGTGGAAGTTCTATCAGCCAAGGCCCAACCTCGATACGCATCGCCGATGCGGAAAAACATCACCGAGTTGACGAACCAACCGGACAGTATCAATCCCGACATGGTAGGTATGTTCGGGGCCTGAGACCGCTTCATTTCGGCATTGTCTGAACGATTGGCGACCGAGTTGTATATGAGTTGCCACCGCCACCCGCGGAACCAGAAACTGACGTAATAAAGCAACCCAGCCAATACAAAGAGCCACCAATTTATGCCGGTAAGATGCTGGACGAATTCATCCCATTCGAAATCGAGTACGCGCCACAGCAGAAAACTGATAATCGCCAATCCGAATGCCAAGCTCAACATCGTGGGCAGCGAAAACACCCGTCGCACGACCTCGCCGATGCTGTAGGCCTGACCGTTGCTGCCGCGGTTGGAATTGTTGTTAAAGAAGCGCACGAATTCCTTTAAGCAACCACCAACGGGCTTTGAGCCGGGATGCCGGCACGCCGGGGGTATCGCTGGGCGGTCGGACGGATCTTGAGCCAGTAAATGATGTGGTCCGTCGGCGATTTGCCCGGGTGAGCGACAGCTTGAATGATCGCGGGTGCAGCTCCCATCTCGTCCGCGGCGTATGCGGCATCGTCTGTTTCTGCTCGCACGGCTTCGGAGTTCGGGCCTTTCGGCAATACTGCGACCCCACCTGATTTGAGAAATGGAAGGGTATATTCAGCCAACACGGGGAGCTTGGCTACGCCGCGTGCGGTGACGAGATCGTAACGCTCACGTTGATCATCCCAATGGGCAGCGATTTCGGCTCGCTCGTTGATTACGTCTACGCCGTCCAAGCCGAGTTCCGCGACAACGTGCTCGATGAAATCGCACTTTTTCCCGTTCGCTTCGAGCAATGTCACGTCGGCTCCGGGCATTATCAGCTTCAAGGGCAGACCGGGGATACCGGCACCCGAACCGATGTCGATGATCCGGCGCCCGTCGAACCAACCGGCGGTCGACACGCTTCCGCCTGCCTGAACCGCGATTCTGAAGGAACGGATGAAGAGCTGCTCGACTATCTCTTCGGGGTCCTTTACCCCGGTCAGATTAGTTCGCCGCCCCCACTCGATCAGCAACTCACGATAACGCCGGAAGCGCTCGGTAGTGGCGTCATCGACCTGTACCCCGATGGCTCCTGCCGCCTCAACTAGCGATTCCAATACGTTTTCCTAATCGATAATCTTCGCATCCGCAACGAGGACAACCTGCGCAGTCTATGCGACTTAACATGATAACGACGGATTGGCGAAACGCCCAAGGGAAACCAGAAAGGTATCTCAATTCAACATGAAAATACTCATAACTGGTACAAGCGGCCTGATCGGAGGTGTGTTGCGCACTCACCTCGGCGAATTTGGTCGTTACACGATTTCAGGTGTAGATGCGAGACTGTTGGACGACGATTCGCTTGCTAGCTTCACGCTTGCCGATTGCTACGACTATGACGCCATGTCTCCCGCTTTTGAGGGTCAAGACGCGGTCGTACACCTTGCTGCGAATGCACCGGTGGAGACGCCTTGGCCTGATGTCCTTCGCAACAACATTGCCTCGACGCACAATGTCTACGAGGCGGCGCGGGAGCACGGGGTCAAGCGGGTCGTGTTCGCGAGTTCCAACCACGCGGTGGGGAATTTCGAGTTGGATGAACCGTACAAGAGCATCGGGCTAGGCGACTATTCTCTGATCGACAACGACCCCGCGAATATCGTGCAGGTAGACCACAATGTTCCAATCCGGCCGGATAGCGATTATGGGGTGAGCAAGGTTTTCGGCGAAGCGACTGGTCGGTATTACAACGAACATTTCGGGCTCGAGGTTGCGTGCCTGAGGATTGGCAGTGTTGTGCCAAATAACCGTCCGACGAATATCCGCGCCGATGCGACATGGTTGTCGCATCGCGATCTCGCGCATCTGGTCGACCGGTGCCTTACTGCCGACATAAGCTACGAGATTTTCTACGGGGTTTCGAATAACCGGTGGCGCTTTTGGGACATTGACTACGCCCGCGCGACCATCGGTTATGAACCGCAGGATCGGGCTGAGGATTGGAAGTGAAAGGTCGGCCCGCGTTCGAGCGTTCAATGGCCGATGTTATTCTTAAGCGGGTGTGAGATGAGGTGTTGTGGTGTTCCCCGCCCCGTTGGTGCAGCGGCCTAGCACATCGGCCTTTCAAGCCGGAGATCACGGGTTCGAATCCCGTACGGGGTACCATTTCCGACGATTCGTATCAGTCCTCGTCGTCTAATGTGTTGTCGATTGCCGGGTGTTTTGCGGCGTTGTAGATGAGCCATATGGGTATCAAGACGATGGCGATGCCGAGCACCACGATGAAAGTCCACGGTCCCCATCCGAGGAGGTCGTGCAGCAGATCGTTTATCCACTTAGCCAGCGTCGGATCAACCGACTCGGTATGGTGCATGAGCACCGAACTCGAAACATCAGGTTCGAAGATAGGTGTGCGCATCGGGTGACTAGGTCGCGGTGCCCCTCGCAGGGGCGTATCTGACCGAGTACTTCTTCTCTTTGATGGTCAATATGACGAGGCCGGCGATGAGGAGGGAGAGCGCGCCGCCGATGAAGGCTGGATCGTAGGTGCCGTACCGGTCGAATGTCAGTCCGAAGATCAGAACGGCTGCGCCGCCGCCCATCTGGTGCGAAAAGTTGATGAGGCCGCCTAACATGCCGACGTTGCGAACGCCATAAACGTCGGCGGTCAATCCGGTCGTCAATGGAATGGTTGCGAGCCACGAAGCGCCTCCGATCAAAGCGAATGTCCACATTGCGGCTTCGCCCGGGAGTATCACGAGCGTGGTGAACGCGATGCCTCGAACGAGGTACACGGCGGCGAGCAAGAAGTGGCGCTGGAATATGTCTGAAAAGATGCCGATCGCAACTACGCCAGCGGCGTTGATGCCCATCAGTATTCCAAATGCCCAAGCGGCGTTGGCCTGTGAGATGTCTTCGCTGATCGCCCATCGGACGAAGTGAGTGGAGATGCTTGCGGTTGTGATTCCGCAGACGAAGTAACCGATCGAGAGCTGCCACATTGGCCAAGATTTGAATGAATCGGTCCAGCTGTCTGAACCCAACGGCCCGCCACGCATCATCGCCTGTGACCTGGATCGCTGTTGGGCCATGGCAATGTCGCCTTTGGCACGGACCTCTCCGTCTGGCAACAGGCCCATATCGTCTGGTGAGTTCCGCAGAATCAGGATGGAAACCGGCAGGCCGAGCGCGAGGACCAAGATTCCGGAAACTACCCATGCAGTCTGCCAATTCGTCGCGAGCATCAACTGGGTGAGGAAGGGCACCATTATCAGTCCGCCGACCGAACCGCCTGCGGCGACGACGCTCATCGCTTTGCCTCGTTTGCGTTGGAACCAGCGGGTGACGACTGCTCCTACGGTTCCCGGTGAGATACCACCAGCGAAGAATGAGATTACGCCGCCGAAGAGGACTGCGAGCATGATGACGCTGTCGATGAATGCGAGGAGCAGGTAGGAGATGCCGAGCACGACCATGCTGGCGACGACGACGATTTTTCCGCCGTAGCGATCGACGATTTTGCCTAAGATCGGCTGTGAAAATCCGTTGACGATCCAGCCGATCGCGGCTGCGATGGAGATGTCGCCGGTGGTGACGCCCCACTCTTCTTCCCAGTTGCTGACGAATACTCCGAACCCGTTGCGAGTTCCCATGACGAGGAGCATGCCGAAGAACATTGCGCCGACTACGTTCCATCCGTAAAATCCACGGCGGCGGCGGACGCCAACCCGAGCGCGACGGGCTAGGCGATTGGGGTTAAAGGGGGATGACATACGGTCGCTAGCGGTCGCGTGATCGAGGAGAATGTTGCAAGTTTAACCGCGACGATTTGGGTGTAGTGATGTGCTGGTTGAACGTGGGGCGCGATTTGGTTGCGCGCGCGTTTAATAGTCTGTCGGGGTGGTCGGCAGGGTTGGTGTGGTTGGTGTTGAGTTGTTTGTTCAGGTTTTGGTCATTGGTTTATGGGTGCCCCCTCACCCTAACCCTCTCCCACGAAGGGGAGAGGGGACAATCGTTCGGTTGTCGAAGCATCGCCGCGTCGTTGTATTGGGTTCGCGCGGGCGATAACTGGTTATTCTTTTCTCATACAAAATACAGCGTCGCCGATGTCGCCAGACCATCGGTCGTCCGGGCGGTTTCTGGTAGGTGAACCGTTCGGAGTCAGTCAATTCCTCTCTATCGTCGTGCTGTAGCCTCGACCGCTCGACGAAGCGGTCAGACGTCTGCCGGATGTTTACGGGATTCGCTCGGACCTTGAACGGCGGATCGCCTGCGGGAGGGTCCCCCTGACCACAAGGGTCGCCCCTACGTGTGGAAACCGAATGGTTCGAAGGGGACGGGAGTTCCGTCGTCTGGCTTGCTTGTCGGAGCCGGCGTCATGCGTCCGCATCCGAGCACTTGCGCCACAATCCCACAGTGGCCGGGTTGTCGATCTGCGTTGCGTCCTAACCTATCCTCAACTTCTGGCGGGCACCGTCGCGGACCGTGTGGGCACGGGCGGGTTTGAAACCTGCCCCTGCCGCGGTCCTGTGTCATCCCTCCCGCAGACCGGGGTTTCATTATTCGGTTGTCGATATCCTTGCGAAAAGGAGCGCTTACCCTCGACGCGGCGATTCTTCTGGGCGCCGGTGCCGATGCGCGTCGGCGGTGGCGCTTGGTTGTTATTGTGGTACATGCGTTGTGGGATGTCAAGCGCGGATTGGGGTTTTTTGGGATGGCCGTTGTCTGAACAGGGACGTTCACCCTCACCCTCACCCTCTCCCATCAAGGGAGAGGGGATGTAGGCCCCGGCACCTCTCCCTCCGCGGGAGAGGGTTAGCGTGAGGGGGAAACGGGCGGACGAGGGGGTAGGCTTGGGCGATGCGCGCACGGTTTGCCGCGGTCTTTTGCGTGACGGCTTTCGCGACGTAAACTGAACATCATGACTACGACGAGAGCACAAGTGGGTGTCTGTAACGTCCCTAACCGGACGATTTTCGAGGGGGACAATCTCGATGTGATGCGGGGGATGAATGATGGGTGTGTGGATTTGATTTATCTTGATCCGCCGTTCAACTCGAACCGGGACTATGCGGCGCCGATTGGTAGCAAGGCGCCGGGGCGGCTTTTAAGGACACTTGGGATTTGACGGATGTGGATGAGGCTTGGCATAACGAGATCGCGGAGACTGATCTGGCGCTGTACAAGATCATCGACGCGAGTCAGTACAGCCACGGGAACGGCATGAAGTCGTACCTGATCATGATGGCGGTGCGGTTGCTCGAGATGAAGCGCATCCTCAAGCCGACTGGGAGCGTCTATCTTCATTGCGACCCTAACGCCTCGCACTATCTAAAGTCGCTAATGGACAGCGTTTTTGGGGAGTCCAACTTCAGAAACGAAATCATTTGGAAAAGGACTGGGTCGCACGGCGGTGCCAAGCGATTCGGTCCGATTCACGATGTCATATTGTTCTATTCGATGACCCACGATTACCAATGGAACCGGGTATACCAGGATTATTCGACGGGATATCTCGAAAGCTATTACCGATACGAGGACGAACGCGGGCGGTTCCGTCTGGTTTCTTTGACGGGTTCGGGTACTAGATCCGGCGATTCGGGATTGGAGTGGCGCGCAGTCAACCCGACAGATTCTGGCAGACATTGGGCTGTACCCAAACAAGCGATTGAGGAGGCGTATCCACACCGTGACGACCTAAGTGAATTGACGACTCAGCAGAAATTAGACCTCCTCGATAAGGCAGGCTTGATCTTCTGGCCACCTAACGGCAGAGTGCCGAGTCAAAAGCGGTATGTGGATATGGGCGCGGGGGTTCCAGCCCAAGACATCATCACTGACATTCGAACGATTGGTGCGCGCGCAAAAGAGCGCACTGGTTATCCCACACAGAAACCCTTGGCACTGCTCGATCGGATAATCGAAGCCAGTTCCAAACCCGGTGATGTCGTGCTTGATCCGTTCTGCGGATGTGCTACGACTTGCATTGCGGCGGAGCGCTTGGACAGGCAGTGGATCGGGATCGATCTGTCGGCGTTGGCGGTGAAACTGGTGGAACAACGGGCACGGAACGAACTTGGGTTGATGGGTGGGATACAGTCCAACGCTCGAACAGACATTCCGATGCGCACGGATCGTGAACCGGCGCCGCCGCTGAGCGAGTCAAAGGTGGTGCTTTACGGCACTCAGGGCGGCAACTGCAACGGTTGTGGGACGCATTTCTTGCCGCAGCATCTGACGGTGGACCACATCATCGCGCGGTCGAAGGGCGGGACTGGTCATCTGGACAACTTGCAGTTGCTGTGCGGGCACTGCAACTCGCTGAAGGGGAATCGTCCGATGGAGTATTTGCGGGCGCGGTTGGTTAGGGCAGTATGAACCGTGATTGGTGGGATGTGAGGATGGAAGGATTTGTCGGCCGAAATCGCCGGTTCTCCTGTTCGAGTTGCATTTCGAGCGGCTCAGATTATGCTTATTAGGGATACTGAGGCGGTGGATCGGGTGTGCGGTGAAGATCCTTTATTCCTTGAGGATGACGCATCTTTGAGACGTTGCAGGTACATCGGGCGGAAGGCCCGCCGCGCAAGCTTAATCTTGAAGTTGGACAGCGGAAAATGCAACTGCTCGCTAAATCAATTTGGGTTGTACCACAATTCGGGTTGGCTCTATTCGCCTGTTGCTTGCGACAGTGGCCAAGACGGGGTTAATGTCACTCAAATCGAACCGCCAACGGTGACCGATGACCCCTCTGTCGACGCTTCGTCGTTACGGCTATCGAAACTCCGACTCAGGGTGTTTCGGCGACCAAAGCTGCGGTTCAACTGTCGACGCCGACGCCATCGCCGGTTGCCATCGACCACCGCGACACGCTCTTCAAACGATCCATCCGACGGTGAGACGCTGATGCGGCTGTTCACCAAAGTCTCTCGCGAAATCAAAAACCATCCAAGGTATGTGGATATTGAATCGAATTTCATCGAATGCGTCAACTCCCACACTGATCTCGGCATCGACGAGTTCGCTGACTTCTACGTGACTTATATCGGTGAGAACATCGAAGTTTACGACCGATGCGGCGATGAGTCGGGCATCTTCATAATCTACGAGGATCTGTCGGCGTCCATCATCGAGGATCTAAGACAGCGCGATGAAGAAATCGACACACTTCTGTCAACGAGTACGGGGAAAGATACGCATCTGGCGAGGCATTGGAATGGACGTTGAAGATTTTCGCCGAGCTGCGATCGGAGAGGTTGGCGAGCGCGACCCCTCGCCCAGAGATCGATTCGCCCGTGGAGATGTTGCTTGAACGGGCGAGAGATGTGTTGCTGTGGGGCATAGGCAACGACGAAGAACTTTGGGGATGCGAGGAAAGCACGGCGAGCCAGCGATGCGGGATGCGATGGTGGCACGTGACGAATTCGACGCGTTGCTCGCGGATTACAACGACGGAAACCGACGAATATTCGCAAGCCGATGCAGAACGGGTGATAGCACAAATGCGATGACGGTTTGAGAAGTCTTTCAGAACTTTGCGGCATTGAACCACTGTCTTCCAAACCGACTGTCAACGCCGAACTCCGCCGCGGCGAACCAAACAAAGGACTTGTACAACAGAAAATGCAGGTGCCGACCGCCACCCCTGTTCCGTGCCCTTACCTGAGCACCGAGCAGTTGGACGTGGACAGGGCGATCGAACGCTGGCTGTGCGAATGGGAAAAGCGAAGAGCATGCGGGGCTCTGAACAAGGGATTTAAAACGGAACTTGACCCTGAAACGGAGCAGATTATGCTGTGGACACGGCGATATTCTAACGAAGCTTCTGGCCCGTGGGGGCACATCCAAGAGCATCTTGACGAAAAAGGGTTCGAGTACTCCCGCACCCAAGGCACTGGAGAATTTTACATCTTTTTCGTTGAGCATATCGCCGAACTTTACAACCTCCACGGGATCATTACGCCTAGGCGAGGTGACCGTAATCGGAAAGTCGACGATGCTATTGGTTAGACCCCAGTCGGAACCGTTTTTCGCAGTCGAGGCAGGAACGACAATTGGCAACTCTCTTTCGATTTCGAATCTGGTTGGAGCAAAGTCAACTTTGTGGAGAAGCATGTGACAGTCTCGTGGACAGCGGATTCGGACGATTTCGCTTGTAGGGAACGGCAGGCACGCCGAGTTGCTGCGCCAGACATCCCAGGGGAGTACACGGTCACGGACCAAGCACCGGGTCCTGAAGATTGTTACCTGGATTGCGAGGCCGTGTTCACGGTGGTCGTTCGGGACCCCGACGGACCGCGTATAGTTGGCGGCGGTTATGACTTTTTCTATCAGTTCCCAGAGGTCCAAAAGTACCGAGACGAATTTCACGGCGAGCCTCAGAAACTGTACCTCTTCGCAGGGTTCATCGAACTCCCTTCCTACAAAATCGCTGGGCGTCCAGTGCGACCCGTAGCGTCGCCTTCGACCATGCCGCGACGGTCCCTGACGCATACAAGAGAGCTTCAGGGTGGTACTCGATAGAACTCGTGGACGGGCGCGGCAATCCGTTCGTGAACGAGAAGTTGCAGGTGTCGGAGATATGCACGCCGATGCCGTCGGGCTGGGAATGGGACGATCCCGAGGCGCTCATGGTGTTGTCTTACGGGAAGACGACTTGATTCCCGAGGTATACGCGAACTATCAGAGATACGATTTTGTGGAACACATCGAAAGTCGTTTGATCGTCGTGTCGACCGAGAGCACCAGTTCCACCGGCCCCGGAGTCGCGTGCACGGACACTTTGCGGCACGTTGTTCCAGATGATTGGCCACGGTGGCTCGCTTGGAGCAGCGGTAGCAGAAAGTAGGACGGCGAGACGCTTCCCCGTATCCGCGTGGTTTGATCGTCGTTGGCGAGTCTTCCCCTGGCTTCGCCGATGATCTTCGAATTGGCGCTCGACTCACGGAGCGCAACAGCTGGTTTTCTTCGTATTGTCCGAAGGTGATTTCGGCGGCGTTATCGATGCGCTGGGGGTTGGTCGGCGATGTCGGGATTGGGTGCTGGCGAACGGGGGTATCCCGACCGCCCGTCCGCCCCGATCACCCTCACCCTAACCCTCTCCCATCGAGGGAGAGGGGATTCGCCTTTCCGCCCGGCCCCGGGCATCCCCTGCGAGCATCGCTGCGCTTGCTCGCCTCCCCTTCGCAAAGTGGTGCGAAGGGGAGGAAGACTGTTATGCCTCATAGATGGGTTCTCTGGTTTGATCCACCTCGTCTCGGAAGTAGGGGTTTTGGATGGCGGAGTCGTCGACTAGGTCGACTGATCGTCCGAAGAGGGCTTCGAGTTCTTCGGTGAGTTGGAAGCGGGTTTCGAATCGTTGGCCTTCGGGGGAGTCGTCGAACTCGACTAGGAAGTCGATGTCGCTCTCGTCGGGGCGGAAGTCGCCGTTGACTGCGGATCCGAAGACGTCGAGGCGCTTGACGTGGTGGCGTCGGCAGAGATTTCTTATTTGTGGGGTGCGTCTGGCTACTAACGGGATTATTTTTCGTCGTTGGGATTTTCCGCGTACGCTGGCTGGTCGGCGCGCTCTTTTTCGAGTACTGCGGTTGTCTCTTCAAGCAGGGAGGGCAGGTTGTTTTGAACGAAGTCCCAGACCTCGCGCTCTTCGTCCGGGGAATCATAGGGTTCAAGCATTTTGCCCCAGCCGAGAATGCCTCCGTAGCCGCCTATCCGTCGCGCGGTAGGGTCGTCGTTGACGATGAGTCTCGCCAACGCGCCGCCGATTTTGTTGATTTGCCGTTCGACTGCGGATCTCAGGACCCAGTCGGTGGCGTAGTCGTGGAAAGTCTTTGCGGTCGTGAACTGCAGGATGGCTTGGGCGGCTTGTTGGACCTCCCAGACGTGCATTTTGTAGTTACGGGGCATGGATTTGCTTCCGTGATTCGTCGACGGCGTGTTGTGAGATCGGGGGAATCATGGTGTGGGAGTTTGTTGATTCGTAGGATATCGCAGGGGTGTGGATCGGCGGTTGCCCTTACAGGGGACTCGCCCACCGCACCTGTGTCCCCGGTTGGCCCCTCTTTCCCCCGGTTTCCCCCTCACCCTAACCCTCTCCCACGTGGGGGAGAGGGGATGGATCTGGCGAGGGCACCTCTCGACAAAATGGTCGAGGAAATTGGGGTTGGTTACGCCAATGGCGATATCTTGCTGGGTGTTTCGTGGCGGCTGATTCGGTTCCATGCGGCGCGGAGTTCGTTTTCGTGGATGGACGCCCATTCGATGACGAGGCCGTAGGTTCTCGGTGGCAGGTAGCCATCGGAAACTGCGAGGGTGTCGATTAGTCCGGAGCCGCAGATGCCGATGGGGGGTGTCGCCGATGGTTGTTAGGAGGGGTCGGCCCCCTTTGCCTTCGGCATTTCCCCCGCGAGCGGGGGCAACCTCGCCGCCCGGCCCAGTCACCCTAGCCCTCTCCCATCGAGGGACCATTGCGCAACTCGATGTCGTTGTTGTCACAAGGCCAAATAGACGACGCGTCCCCGTTTGCCACACCATTCTGGATGGACGTACCGTCCGCTGAAGCGCCCGCCTACGCGGGAATGACGTTGGTTGTGTAAAGCACCTTGGGACGTTGGTTGTGCAAAGCACCCATCGAGGGAGAGGGGAATACTTGGGCAGGGGCATCCCCCGCTCAGTGGCGTTGCGTGCGCCATTTCGCGCCCCTGTCATCGGGCTCTTGGGCTGCGCGAAGTGGGCGATAGTTTGCGATCGGTTCTTTCGTCTCGTCCACAGATGCGCGGAAGTACGGGTTTACGACGTTCGAGTAGACGACCAAGTCGACGGATCTTCCGAAAAGGGTTTCTAGCGACTCGGTAAGTTCCATGCGGTGTCCCCCTCACCCTAGCCCTCTCCCACGTGGGGGAGAGGGGATGGCTCTGGCGGTGGCATGGGCTGCGGTTCCCCTTCACCCCCGGTTCAACCCCGGGGCAGGCTGTAGCCCTCTCCCACGGAGGGGAGAGGGGATTGTTGCGCCCGTCCGCCCCCGGGCATCCCCCGCTGTCGCTTCGCTCCCGCGCCCTTCCGTCGGGCGCTTGAGCTTCGCGAAATGGGCGGCCTCCCCCTAATCCCCTACTGAAGAAGGGGGACGTGTTTTGGGTGCTGTGCCGACGGCCCACACCGGGCATCCCCTGCGTTCGCTTCGCTCCGCGTCCTTCCGTCGGGCGCTTAGGCTTTGCGAAAGGGTCGGGTGTCCTCCCCCTCCGGTAAGGAAGGGGTGTGTTGTTTGCTTTTTGGGGTTGGTGGTTTTTATGTGTTGGGTTTTGGGTTTGGGGGCTAGAATCAAGGTAAATGAGGGGTTTTATTTGCCAAGCTGGAGAAAGGGATTTTTGCGATGAAGAGGATTACCAATTGGATCGGTTCGCATAAGCCGCTGGCGGTGATTATCGCTGCTGTGATCGTCATTCCTGGTGCGGCTCTGGCGTGGTGGTTGGGGTCGCCGCTGTTTATCGATAAGACGGTGGACGAGGAGTTTCCGGCGTTGGTGAATGCGGTGATGCCGGCGGGGATGGAGATGGTGGAGGCGCAGGCGACGATGGAGGCGGCGATGGAGGCTCCGGTAGAGGTTACAGAGGAGATGATGGAGGCGATGGGTGAGATGCTGGCTCCGGAGGCGGTGAAGTTCGGTCAGTTCCGTGAAGGTGACGCTTTTCACCAAGGCAGCGGTATGGCGACTATCTACAACCTCGGTACCGACGGCTACGTGTTGCGCTTCGAGGACTTCAACGTGATCAACGGTCCGGACCTGCGGGTGTTGGTGACGACGCATCCCGATCCGATGGGTCGAGGGGATGTTCATGCCGACGATGTGACGTATGTTGAGCTGGGCAAGTTGAAGGGTAATATCGGTAACCAGAACTACCCGATACCGCCCGAAGTGAATGTGGACGATCAGCACAGCGTGGTCATATACTGCAAACCGTTCCAAGTGGTGTTTGCGGTGGCTCCGCTGTCCTTGAATTGACGAGTCAGCCAAACCAATAGAAAGAGATCCGATGGGCGCCAAACATGCAGATGTAATCATTGTCGGGCTTGGTGCCCACGGTAGTGCGGCTGCTTGGCAGCTGGCGAAGCGGGGCGTGTCGGTGATCGGTTTCGACGCCTTTGCGCCGCCTCATACGTTGGGTTCGAGTCACGGTGACACGCGTGTGATCAGACAGATCTACGCGGAGCATCCGGACTACGTACCGATGATGGTTCGGAGCTATGAGGTGTGGCGTGAATTGGAAGCGGCGATCGCGGACGATGCCCGTTCGAATGGTGGTGCTACCGAGCTATTGCGGATTGTCGGCGGAGTCTCGATTGGGCGTGCTGAGAGCGACAGCGTGGTGGGGATAAAACGGTCGGCTAAAGAGCACGGCATGGAAGCCGAGATACTGGACCCGGACGAGATCCGTAGGCGTTGGCCGCAGTTCCAGCCGCGCGACAACATGGTCGGCGCGTACGATTCGAACTCAGGTGTCCTGTTCCCGGAGAAGTGTGTTGCGTCGCATCTTGATCAAGCCGCGAAGCAAGGTGCTGACTTGCACTACAACGAGCCGGTGAGGCGCTGGCGTCCTGATGGCGAAGGGGTCCGAGTTTTCACCGACCATGGCGAGTACACGGCGGATCAGTTGGTGTTCTCGGCTGGTGCGTGGAACATCGGCTTTTTGTCGAAGCTGAAGTTGCCGCTGCGGTTGGAGCGTCAGGTGCTGTTTTGGTTCGAGCCCGCCGGCAGTCGAGAGTTGTTCCGCCCCGAGAACAGCCCGAACCACTCTTGGGAGTGGTCGCCGGGCAAGGGTTTTTACTGCCAGCCGGACTTTGGTGGCGGCGTCAAGGCGGCGTTCCACCATGAAGGGGAGATGTTTGACGACCCCGCCGACCTCGATCGCACGGTGCGCGAGTCTGACGAACGCTCACTGCGGAACGCGATATCGGGTCTTGTACCTCAGATGAACGGTCGCATCGTGAAGTCGGCGGTTTGTCTCTACACGGACACTCCGGACTATCACTTTCTTTTGGACTGGCACCCGGGGCATAAGAACGTGATCATTTGCAGTCCGTGTTCGGGTCACGGTTTCAAGTTCTCGGCGGTGATGGGTGAAATCGTTGCGGATATGGCGACGAAGGGGGAAACTGGCTATGACACGTCGCTTTTCGGCATCGAGCGTTTGCTTTCTGAGGATTCTCAGTACCGATGCCCTGAGGACTAACTAGAATCAATCAAGTATGCGCGAATGCGATCCCGTACGTACGTTTTTCAGGACAAGGCAAAAACCGGATGGAAAGAATGAAATTGAGGTCGGCAAAACGATATTTTGGTGGCACGTTGGGTGGTGCGCTGGTGGTTGCGATCTTGGCGTTGCCGTTGATCTTGATCGCGTGCGGTGGTGAGGAAGTGGTGGAGGAAGTCGCGGAGACTGTTGAGTGGGGATACTCGGGAGCTGGCGCTCCTGCGAACTGGGCATCGCTATCTGAGGAGAATGCGAGCTGCGGTAGTGGCACACAGCAATCACCGATCGACATCACCGGGTACTCGCAAGGCAGTTCGCCGCCGTTGTCGTTCTCGTATCGCAAAGAGGCTGAATCGGTTTCGAACTTGGGTACAACGGTCGAATCGGTCTACCCGACGGGCAACCGTCTCGGATTTGGCGAGCGGACGTACCAGCTCGAAACTGTCCATCCACACACTCCGAGCGAACATCACATAGATGGCAAGTCGTATCCGCTGGAGCTACATCTCCTGCACAGCCAGGTGTTCGGCGACGTTGCGGTTGTGTCGATGATGTTCGACATCGGTGAATCCAACCCGGTAATCCAAGAGATCATCGACAACGTGCCCGCGGGGGTTAGTACGTTGGAGGTGACAGGGGTACTGAACGCGCGTGGATTGATGCCGAAGGATCTTGGTTACTACTCGTACAAAGGTTCGATGACTACGCCGCCATGCGCAGAACCGGTTGACTGGTTCTTGATGCTCGAAATCGGCACGGTTTCTCAGGCGCAGGTGGACGCGCTCAAGGCGATCACAGGCGACAACAACCGTCCGTTGCAGGCTCTCGGTGGGCGTGAGGTCGCCACTTCGGGTTCACGTAGCGGCCCATAAGGTCAGGCTTCATATTTGTTGCTAAACTTGCGTCCCATCGCGTGGGCATGAATTGTGGTCGTTCGCCGCGATTGCCCATTTCTTATTGCCCGTTTTTAAAGGAACGCAGCGTTGTCAACAACTCGCGCCGACTCTGTCGAACCCCCATCGTCGGGGCGTAACGCCGCGCAATCGGGGCTTGACCAAAGGGAGGACGAGCCGTCGCTGGGTTTGATGGTCGGCCTCTCGGCTGGTCATGGCATCAAGCACTTCGGGCAGGGTGCGTTGTTGGTGATGATGCCGTTCATCCGGTCGACGTTCGGAATCGGAGATGTCGCGTACGGCACGTTGTTCGCGATCAGTTCGATCTCGTCAGGGATCGCGAATGTGCCTGCCGGGATGTTGGCGGACATGTATCGGAAGCGTGTGGCGTGGTTGCTGACGATCAGTATGTTGATGGTCGGTGCGGGTTACTTATTGATCGGGATCAGCCCGTGGGTGTGGTTGATAGCGCTGTCGATTGCGGTCGTGGGTTTCGGGACGAGCATGTGGCATGCACCGGCGTTCGGCACGTTGGCGGCACGTTATCCGAAGCGGCGCGGAGTTGCGATGTCGGCGCACCTGACGGGCGCGCAGGTAGGTAACACTGCGAGCCCGGCGATCATCGGATTCCTGCTCGGCGGTGCGATCGGAGGTTTCGAATTCGTCGGGTTTGAGTGGCGATTGGTGGCGGTTGGTGTATCGGTGCCGATGTTCCTCACCGCGATTGTGGTGCTGTGGCGTTTCAAGACTGCGGGCGTTGAGGCGGATCACAACCTAGATCTGACGGAGTATCTGGCTTCGGCTCGGCGGTTGTTGACGAACCCCCGGGTTCTTGGGCTTGTGAGTCTGGGAGCGTTCCGGGCGGCGATTCACACGTCGTTCCAAGCGTTCATCGTGGTTTACATGAAGGAGTCGCTGGAGATGTCGGCGTTCACGATCGGTTGGCATGTTTCGCTGCTGACGTTTGCGGGGATCGTATCGACACCGGTGATGGGTTGGTTGTCGGACAGGATCGGGCGCAAGCCGGTGATATTCGTGGCGATGGCGTCGATGGCGGGGTTGATATTTCTGTTTCTGCCGATCAGCGACGGGATCGGGTTCACTTTATTGATTTCATTACTCGGGCTATTCTTCTTCTCGGTGATGCCGATAATCACCGCGGCGACGATGGACCAAGTTGAACGCGGTTCGGAGGGCTCGGCAACGGCGTTGATCTTCACGGGCGGATCGGTCGTTGGATCGATGTCGCCGATCCTTGCGGGCAAGATATTCGAAACGAACAATTTCGAGGGTATCGTTATCTACTGCGGAGCGATCGCAACTGCTGGAGCGTTGGTGGCGTTGATATTGCCGATGCGGCGGGTTGTGAGTTAGCGCGCGAGGGTTTTGGGCTGGATGAGTGCCGTTAACGTCCCAGACCCCTGGACGAGTGGTGCTGTTCCCGTTTCGATTAATGCGACAGCACCGGTCTTTAGTTCGGTTGCGCCCAAACGGTTGGCGCCGATGAGGTAGCCGGGGAGGAATGAGAAGGTGGGGTCGTGGCCGACGATGACGTAGTTTCCCGCGACGTCTAGCGATTCAAGGAGTCGCATTGCCTCTTCGGGGCCAAAGTGTGCGGAGAGGCGTTCGTCGATCTCGGGTCCGCCCCAACCGGTTTTCTCGCAGAGGATCTCGGCGGTTCGTAAGGCTCTGGCATAGGGGCTGGAGATGACGGTGACCTCGCCGGAGACGAGGGCTTTTATGGCGGGTGTGGATTTGGCGAAGCGGCGTTCGCCTTTGGCAGTCAATGGTCGGTCGCTGTCGTCGGGCCACTGTCGTGGATCGGCATCGAATGCTTTGCCATGTCGGATAATTAGCAGTTTCATCGCGTTTGAACCCAGAGATTTTGTTCGTTTTGCTTTGTTATGTTAACGGCAACGCTAGCCAATCCGATGGGCTGGGCGATGCGCGACGCGATCACAATCACGGACCATCGACTACCAAAATTCGATGCATTTCGGCTTTAAGACACCCGATTCTGGCAGTCATTCAGGGACGAACGCCAAGCGTTTCATCCGAGCGACTGCTGCGTTTATCATCGCGTCGGGATTGATGGCTCTAAGCGTTGTCGCGACATCGGCGCACAACGGGGAAGAGGTGCTGGGGCAGAGGACGCCGGCAGGGTGTGAAGAGCCGCCGGTGGAGCCGCGCAACGTGGAGATGTGGCAGCATGACGGCGGGATTTTGGTGCAGTGGGACGTGTGCCCGGATCATACGTACGACATACGATGGCGCGACGTAACGCAACCGGTTGGCAATCCATTTGACTGGCCCACATCGACCGGTGCCGGTCGCATCGGCGAGTTCGACATAACGGGCTTGATCAATAATCGGCGCTACATCGTTCAACTCCGGCCTACCCACCACGAAGACAACCGGTTCGACGAGGGTTCGTGGAGCGACGATTATTTCGGCCGGCCTAATCATTGCGCCAGTTTGCCGGAAATCCCGACCGACTTACGGGTTCTGCCGGGCGATTCAAAGCTCACTGTGACGTGGGATCGTTGTAGCGGTTCCAGGACGCACATCCAATGGCGAGTTGTCGTCGGTGGTGTCGCCGACGAATGGTCCAATGTTGTCGACGTGGGCGACGTATCGACCTACGAGATCGAGGATTTGGAAAATGGCACCGACTACGACGTTCAGTTGCGCGGTGCGGCGAGGAGTTTGGGGCCATTCACTAAATCGGACGGCGAACCGTACGTGACGGACTGGAGCAGGCCGGTCAGTGGCGCTCCGAGTTCCGTGTGTCCGGCTGGGGATCCGGTCGTGCCCAAGGAATTCGTGGTGGTGCCTGGAGACGCCGAGTTGTATGTGACTTGGCGGCCGTGTCCGGACCACGACTATCAATTGGCTTCCCGCGAGCGGCCGGATGCTAATCGTAATTGGCCGACGGCCGGTGATTGGCGCAATGTTGATGTTGACGGTCACCGGCTACGGAATCTGGACAACGGCACCCGGTACGAGGTTCGGATCCGCAGCAGGCGCGACGGAGCGCCTAGTTCTGCTACTGGAGGGTACGTCGCTACTCCGCAACGTGGCTTGACCCCCAATCGCTCGCCCGGTTGGAAAGAGGTTCCTCGGAGCATCAGGCTAATCGAGAACCGCAACTATGACTATCCGATCGCGACGATCGAAGCAGCGGATGCGGATCGTGGTGATGAGATCCGGTATGAGATTGTCAAGCCGTTCCCGCTGCCGAGAATCTTCCCGTTTACGATCAATGCGCGGGACGGCGAGATATATCTCTACGGCAAACTCGACTACGAGCAGTACGAAGAATACCGGTTCAAGGTTCGGGCCGTTGACCTCGCTGGGGCGGAGATCGAGCGGGAAATCCGTATCGATGTGATCGACGCGGAGGGTCCGCCGTCGCCGATTTTCAGCCGCGTGTGTTCGTCGAGCACCGGGGTAGAAGTGTCGTGGGGTAGGAACAACAGCAAATACAACTATGAGCTTCAACGTCGACCGGGTTCGGCAGATGCAGATCGACCAGTGTGGATCGATACACCAGTTGATACCGTGTTGAACCTTCCGGCGAACACCGATTGGGTGTTTAGAGTTCGAGCGTTAGACAAGTTGACCGGCGAGCAGAGCAAATGGTCTTCAGAAGAGCCGGTCTTTGTCGGCGGGGTGGCGAACAGCGCGCCGAAGTTTAGAAAAGAATCGTACGCGTTTGAGGTTGTCGAAGAGCAACCTGCGGGGGTGCACGCCGGATTCACGGTGGCGCATGACCCGGACAGATTCTCTTCGATGCGGTTCGCGATATTCGAGTCGACTCCTGAAGACGCGCCGTTTGCGGTCGATCCTTTCACCGGTATCGTCACCACGACAGGTCGTTTGGATTATGAAACGCGAGCCAGCTACACGTTGGTCGTCGGTGCGAAGGACCTTTGCGGTGCAAGCGACTATGTGGACGTGACGATCACCGTTCTCGACGACCCGAACATCGATGCAACGCCGTTGGTGCCGAGTGCGCCTTCGATCATCGCCAAACACGAGCAGGTCGTCGTGATATGGCCGACGGACCACTACTCCTCTTACGATCTCGACTGGCGCAAGGCGAACGACGACTATCGGTCGCGGCCGGAAGACACCGATGCTACGATGCCCCGGATAGTCGATCTACCGGATCCTGACAGCGCCTACGTTTTCCGATTGCGCCGCGTCAACCAACTCGGTGAACCGGGTGATTGGTCGCCCGAGACATTCGTTGATCCCAACGTTCCTTCACCGGCTGTCGAGTCGGTCGTAGTCCCGCGGCAAGGTCAGGTCTTGGGCGGCGCTGAGATCTACGTGCCGGGAATCACGCTCAAGGGTGGGCAGACGGCTCGATTGGGTTTCAACTTGTTCGGCATCGACGGCCGTCTCGACAACTCGTTGATCGATCGCCGCGACATTACCGCATTGTGGCGCGTCACCAAAGGGGACCTTTCCGACGATCGCGGTCGCGTCGTGTCTTACACGGCTCCAGAAGAAGAAGGGGTGTACGAGATATCGATACTGGTTAAGCAATCGGTTCCTGGCGGCATCGTGCAACACAATCTTGAGACGGTGGCCCACGTTGTCGGTTCGAACCGATTGATCAAACCTTTCCAGTACAGCGACGCGGTGCCAAGCAACTTCGAGGTCGACGGTGTGACCTACGGCGCGATCTCGTATTTCGCGGCCAGAGAGTATCGTCCGCCTGAGGCATCCAAGGCTCTGTTCAAGGTTCGTGAAGGTTCGATACCTAGCTACGAGTGGATCGGCGTGTTTATCGAACCGGGCGAGCCGGCATCCACATTGCAGAGCCAGCTCGATGGATACACGACCATCGGCGAAATCTTCACCTCGCGGTTCGTGTCCAAGGATGGCGCCCCGATTGTCAACATGTCGTTCATCAGTAGCGCGGCGATGTGTCTGCCGGTGCCGGTCGAGTGGAACGCATCCTTGGAATCGATACTGGTTATGCGCATCACGCCTAGCGGTGAGCTGACAATGATGGCTCTACCGGTGCGCTTCCAACCGAACCCAGATTTCAACGATCCTGCGTTGGCATGCGGGCACTCCGAACTCTTTGACGGTCAAATTTTCCTAGGCATCGCAAACGAAAACATCGTTACTCCCACGCCAACGTCGACTCCTACGCCGGTCCCGACTGACACGCCAACCGTAACTCCGACCGTTGAACCGACGGCGGTTCCGACTGACACACCGACTCCGACGCCAACACCGGATACGTCGACGGCAGTTTCGATCAGCACATCGACGTCGACTCCTACGCCGACGCCTGTTCCACCCACCGCGACCTACACTCCAACACCGGAACCAACCGCGACGCATACGCCAGAGCCTACTGCGACGCCCACAAGCACCCAGACGCCAGAGCCAACCGCGACTGCCGTCCCGACCGAAGCGCCGACGTCCACTCCGGTGCCACCCACGGGTACTCCCGTTCCAGTTGCAAGGTCAGAGCCCACGGCTACCCGGACAGCTACTCCAACATCGACACCCGTACCCACGGAAGTCGCAACATCAACGCCTGAACCTACCCACACGTCAGTCCCAACCGTGGCGCCACCGCCTCCGTCGCCGACAGCGGAACTTGAACAGCCAGTTGATGACGCCGAAGACGTAGAAGGTCCGGTTGGTTCCGACGAGAGCGGCGACGGGATACCGGTTGGACTGATTATCTTCGCCGTGACCGCGTTCTTGATCTTGGGTGCCGCGATAGCACTGTTCATCACGTTGAACAGTCGAGCAAACCGCCGATTGGTTAACGTCCGAAATCCCGAGCCGACTCCGCCCAGCAATAGCGAAGGCGGTACCCCTTCCGAAAATCCGGACGAGGAGGAGGATGACGACGACAACGGAGGCGGGGATCAGCGCAGGTACGACTCGCTGCGATACGGCAGGCGATAGCTGCGCGAATTGCCATTTTCGGCGCGCTGTAAACCGCTGATTCTTGTGTTGCCGCTTTGCTATGTTTACGGCATTGAGTTACTCGCCACGTCACAGTTGATCTGATCGCGCCGATGAAATACACCGTATCCAGCCAATCTTGGCGTACACGCGCTCGCACGCAGATAAGGAAACTGTCGGCGTTATCGGCGTTTGCCTTTGTTTTGTTCGCGGCGACCAACGCCGGGTTGCTGTGGCTCGCCACGGATGGCAACGAAATCGTTCGAGCCGAACATTCTCAGACGCCGAATCACTTTGAGGTGGTACCCGGAAACTCCAAGCTGCACATCTCTTGGCGTCCAGACGCGGGGCACACGTACCAGTTGCGTTGGCGGGTCGGCGATGCGGCAGGATCGCGCTGGAACGAGGTGTCAGACCCGGGTAAGTACAGGTACGAAATAACAGGGCTGGCGAACAGAACTGACTACGACGTTCAAATGCGCGGCATGGCCGAGCATTCGTCGACAGCTTCCCAAAACATTTGGAGCGACTGGACCGCAGTTGAGTCGGCGGAACCGCGCGCGCTCGCAGGCTCGAGCAACGATCCTCCCACGTGGCGCGCAACCGTTGATAGCGTCACCATCGATGAAAACCGTGAATACATAGGTTCATTCGCTAAGTTTGAGGCCATCGGGGGCGACACCAACGACATTGTCAACTACGAGATATTGAACCCGGTTCGTGGCCCGTTCGCGATGAACGCTAAGACCGGCGATGTTTACGTTTACGAACGGCTGGATTTTGAGCAGACCGAGGAGTACGAGATCGAGGTTGCGGCAACGGATCTCGGGGGCGCGCAGATTCGTCACACGTTAGCTATCGAAGTGGTTGACCTCGAAGGACCTGCAATCCCTGTTGTGAATCAGATCTGTGCGGGCAATGCGCGGGCGTTCCTGGTATGGGGGCAGACCATCGATGCCACTTACGACGTCCAATGGACAGCGTATGTTGACGGCAACTACAACTACAGCTTGGTTGATGCGAGGAACTTGCGGGGCATCGATAATGATCGGAGCATCGTCGAGAACTTGGCGAACGGGACCGAGTGGATCTTCCGCATACGGGCGGTGGACAAGGAAACTCTGGAACAATCTAAGTGGTCTGCAGACTATGTAGTCGTGCCATCCTCGGACGCGGGCCGGGCGAACAACCCGCCGACGTTCCGTCAGGACGATTACAGTTTCGAAGTCCGTGAGGAGCAGGTCGCGGGGATCCGCGTCGGATCTGTGTTGGCTACCGACGTTGATCCGTATTCGTATTTGACCTACTCGATCGCAGAGACCGACCCGCCGAACGCGCCGTTTGAGATCAACGAGGCGAGCGGCTTGATTACCACCATCGACCAGCTGGACTACGAATCGGTTGCAGTCTATAGCTTAACTGCTGCGGTCAGAGATCTCTGCGGATTTGAAGCCAGAACGAAAGTCGCGGTTTCGGTGACCAACGCCATCGAGGTGGATGTTCCAGCGACCACTCCGCTCGCACCTGCGGTCGCCGTCGGTCATGAACAAGCAGTCGTTCACTGGGACAACTTCAACGATTTCAAATACGACCTCGACTGGCGGCGGATCGACGAGCGGTTCGAACTGGAGCCGAAGGATGCAAATGCGTCATCGCCGAGGGTAGTCGATATTGACGACTCGGGAGTGCAATACGCGTTCAGAATTCGCGCTCGCAACCTGCTTGGGCAAGCCGGTTCGTGGTCGCCGGAAACGGTCATAACGCCATCGACCGAGGCACCGACCGTACTGCCAGTCGTATCTCCACGCGAAGGCGCGTTGCTAGGCGACACCCTTCCTTACCAGGAACACATCAATCTTCGCAAAGGACAAGACGTATTCGTCGGAGTGAATCTTTTCAACGTCGACGGCGGCCTGGACAACTCGCTATTCGACCGCGACGACGTCACCGTGCGTTGGTCTTCGCGGATCGGTAGTCTTGAAGATCCTGAAGCACGTTCCACGATCTACACGGCACCGCATCAGGAAGGTGATTTCGCGATATACGCGACGGTCTTGCAAGCGATTCCGAGTGGCGCAGTTGAGGTCCGAGTACGCATACCGGTCAGAGTGATTGGTGAAGACCAAGATGTTCAGATCTATACCGGTGGCCAACCGGATCCAGAGCAAACTTCGTATTTGGGGGATGACTATAGCGTCGCGACCTACAAACGCGGCGGACGGTACGATGTTCCGGATACTGCGGGGGCGTCGTTCTTCGTGCCGCCGTTGTCGATACCCGTTCGCGACTGGATCGGCGTCCGTCTAATTGAAGGCGCGTCTGCATCTGTGCTGCAATCGGATGTGCGTAGATTTGACACCGTCGGCAACTGGTACGGAGCTGACTACGTGACGTCAGACGATTTGCCTTTGACCGGTCTGACGTTCACTCAGGCGGCCGAAGTTTGCCTGCCTGTGCCCGAGGCGTCCGCGGCGGCGTTGGACGATACCGAGATCATGCTTTTACTCGACAACGGCGTGCAGCAGCTTCTTAACTCGCCAACTCGCCAAACCGCTGATTCCGCCAACAACGTCCCGGCGCAAGTGTGTGCGAAAGCTGGCACGTTCGATGGAGTGATCTTCTTGGTGCAACCTGAGGCGCTTGAGCCGACGGTGACGCCTGAGCCGACGACTCCTACCCCTACGCCGACACCTGTAGAGGTTCCGCCGACCGTCGTGCCGACTCCAGTCGACACGCCCGTGCCGCCACCTGCGCCGACCGCGGTAGTCTTCCCGCCGACCGTGACGCCAACGCCGACGGACACGCCGACGCCGGTACCGACAGCGACGGACACGCCTGTGCCAACTGATACGCCGACGCCAGTTCCGACTGACACACCAACACCGGTGCCGACGGCGACCGAGACGGCTACGCCGGTGCCGACAGATACGCCGGTGCCGACGAACACGCCGACTCACACCCCGGAACCGACGAACACGCCAACGCCGACACCGACTGAAGAACCGACGAACACGCCAACGCCGACCAGCACCGCGACATTAGTGCCAACAATCGCGCCGTCGGCCACGCCGACGGCAACTCCGACTCCCGTGCCGACGGTTGCGCCTCCGATCGATGAGGATGAAGAAGATTCATCAGCAACCGGATGGATCGTTGCGATCGTCGTGTTGGCCATTCTCGCAGCGGGTATAGGCGCTGGTGCGATGATCTATCGCTCACGCATGGCACCGCCGGAATCCGATGGCGATGACTCGCCGGACGTAACCGAATCTGACGGAGATTCAGACGATTCGTCAGGCGATGACGACGAACCTCCGACCAAAGATCACACGGACGATTACGAGACGCTACGGTACGACATGCCGAGAGGCGGTTGATCGGCCGGAGTGGCCGAGTCCTGAGCGCCCGATGATTGAAAAATGGTCGGGGAGCCGGGATTTGAACCCGGGACCTCTTCGTCCCGAACGAAGCGCGCTACCAAGCTGCGCCACTCCCCGACACCACCCTCGATTATATGTTGAGGGGTGTGACGGCAATCGTAACGCGGTGCCTGACACACCTCGCTGCGGCGTCCGGCGATTGGTGCTAGCCGAAACGTGAGAACGCTAGGACGGACGCCCCCAGGAGGCTGACGTCGTCGCCGAGTTGGGTCACGGATACCGGCACGCCACGCGTTTCGTATCGAGGCAGTCCGTAGGTCCTGACAGCGTCGATCACCTCGTGCCAACGATTTTCCAAACTGTGCACGACTCCACCCCCAACGATGACGCCGTCGGGGTCGAGGACGGCGAGGATGCTGGCTATGCCGCGACCAACGTTTTCGATGACCTGCAGGACGACCTGTTCGGCTACTGGGTCGCCTAGTTCAGCGGCCTCGAACGTTAGACGAGCATCGATTTTGTTGATATCGCCGTTTGCGAGTTCAATCAACTTTGTCGCGCTAGTTGGATCGAGTTTTGCGGCGTTTCTACCCATCCTGCCGATGTTAGGGCCGGAAGCGTTGCCTTCGAAACAGCCGTGGCAGCCAACTCCGCAGCTGAGGGCGTCGGGATCCGTACGAACAGTGATGTGCCCAAGTTCGCCGGCCTGACCGGTGGAACCGGTAACCATTTCACCGTTGGCGACGATGCCGCCACCTATACCTGTGCTGATAGTGACGTATACGAGGTTTTTTGCATCTTTGAACGGTCCGAACCTAGTCTCGGCAAGCGCGGCGAGCGTGGCGTCGTGACCGATGGCAACGGGCAACGAAGTCAGGCGTTCGAGACCGGGCTTCATGGATTTGCCGTGCCATCCAGTGAGGTTAGGTGGATGGTCGTATGTTCCGGAGGCCGGGTTGATCGGGCCGGCGGTTGAAACCGTTAAGCCGACCACACCGTCGGCATCGCCAGCTACGTGGTGAACTAGATTCGAAAGCCGTTCAGTAGCGGCTTCGATTCCCCGTTCCGGCGTCGTAACGTCATGGGCTTCGCCCAATATCTGGCCGTCTCTCGTCACGAGAGCGGCGCGGATTTGGGTGCCGCCAATGTCTGCGGCTGCGGTCAGGTTGGAATTGCTGTCCGTTTTGATCATAAGTAGGGATGTTATATCGCGGGGCTTGTTGCGACATTGGTGTATCGGGAGCCACGATGTCGCCAGGTTGTTTAACCTGAATCAACATGGATATCGAAGAACTACGATCGCGGGCGCTCGACCAACTGCTGCAAAATGTTCGAACGGGATTCGATCCTTACTACCGACAGCATTTCACCTATGTGATGCCGTCGATCGGGCGCTACGAGTGGCAGTGGTTCTGGGATTCGTGCTTTCACGGCATCGCCTTGTCGACGCTCGATGTCGAATTGGCGAAACGGGAGTTGGCGACGCTGCTGATTCCTCAGCGGGACAATGGGTTCGTGGGTCACATCACGTACTGGGGGCGATGGGGGGCATTTTTCAGCTCATTCGCCGGGCAGAGCAGCTTCGGCGAATGGCGACGTCGCAACTCGGGGATGATTCAGCCGCCCGTGTTGGCGCAGTCACTTCTGCGAGTATGCGAGGAGTCTGGCGATGCGGAGTATCTGCAGATAATGTTGCCGAAGGTTCGACGTTTCTATGAATGGTTGTGCATAGAACGGGATCCTGATTCTGACGGATTAATCGGGGTTGTTTCTCCGTACGAGTGCGGGTTAGACAATTCGCCGGCATATGACGCTGAGTTGGGACTGAGTCACCCGAACCGCCGGCAGTTGCTCATTAAGAATTGGCTCCTGGACTGGCACAATACGCTATTTGGCAAAGGCCAAAGTTATGCGCATTTGCGGGAACGGAATAGATTCATATTGATCGAGCCGTTCATGAACGCGGTGTATGCCGACGGTTGGGACGCGATCGCGACGATGCACCGATTGCTCGACCAGCATGACGAGGCTGATTCGGCTGTCAGGGTCCGCGACCAAACGACGTTTGCCCTGAACGAGCAGTGTTGGGATGCGTCGCTTGGCCGGTGGATGTACTTGCGAGGTGCGGAGAGGGTACCAGACCAGACGCTTGCGGTGGGTTCGATTTTCCCCATCATCATCAACGGTCAGGATCGCGAAAAGGTGTCGGAGGTTGTCGAGCGCTACTTGACGAACGAGGATGAGTTTTGGACACCTTATCCGGTTCCCAGCGTCGCCAGGTCGGAATCTACGTTCGATCCTGAGGGCGAATCGACGATCTGGCGTGGTCCGGTGTGCATGAACCTCAACTGGTTGCTAGCCCGCGGATTGCGGCGGCACGGTTTTGAAAACGTCGCCGAGGAGATCGAGGCCAAATCGATCGATATGATCAGCCGCGATTTTCGCGAGTTCTATTCGCCACTGACGGGCCGAGGAATGCGCGGAACCGATTTCGGTTGGGCTACGGTGGCCGTCGACTTTTTGGCGGCGCATCCTTAGGTAACGGTCGACGGTTCCCCTGAGACCGCGGCTTGCGCTTCCGCGTTGCCGCTCACAATTACGCCTGTGGACATGAAGATTGCGCGTTCGGCGATGTTGGTTGCCCGGTCGGCCACGCGTTCGATGTTGTGGGCCGCCCACAACAGGTAGGTTCCTCGCACGGCGCGCTCGCGGTCATCTTCGACTAAGGCAAAGATGTCTGCTTGAACCTTCTCGTAGAGTCGATCGACCTCATCGTCGTCGTTTTCGATCTCGATCGCTAGGCGAGCCGATTCGGCGCGATCGCCGTTGGTCATCGCGTCGATGCTGCGTTTCATCATCGAGACTGCGAGGTCTGACATCTTCGGGATGTCTTCGAGCTCCTTGAGCGGCGCTTCGTGCCCCATGTTGATGGAGACTTTGGCGATGCCTTCAGCGTAATCGCCCATCCGCTCAAGCTCGTTGGCGATGAACATCATGCCGATGATTCGCCGGAGGTCGGCCGCGAGGGGAGCTTGACGCCGGATCTGCTCAACGCAGTCGTTCTGGATTTTCGTCTCCAAATCGTCAACGCGGTCATCCTCGGCGATGACCTGTTTCGACATGTCCAAGTCGCGGTTTTTGAGGGCCCGGACTGATTTGAAGATGGCGGTTTCTACCAACCCGCCGAGAAGGACAAGCTCGGCTTCGATGTGGGCAATTTGGTAGTCAAGTTGTTCATTGGGCACGCTGTGCAGCCCCCGATTTCTCAGCCGATGCGGCCAGTTACATAGGCTTCAGTGCGCGGGTCAACGGGATTTCCGAAAACCTGTTCATTGGTACCGTACTCGATGAGGTGCCCTACTCGGTCTTCACCGACCATCATGACGGCCGAGTAGTCGGAGATGCGAGTCGCCTGCTGCATGTTGTGGGTGACAATGATGATCGTGACTTCCGACGACAGCTCGCGAATCAAGTCTTCGATTGCTTGCGTCGAGATAGGGTCGAGTGCCGATGCCGGCTCGTCCATGAGTACGACGTCTGGGTCGACGGCGAGTGCGCGGGCGATGCAGAGGCGCTGCTGCTGTCCACCTGAAATGCCGAGCCCGCTGTCGTCCAAGCGGTCTTTCACTTCGTCCCACAACGCGGCGCGGCGCAACGATTCTTCCACTACGCGGTCGAGGTCATCGGTCAATCCGTTTACACGAGGTCCAAAGGCGACGTTGTCGTAGATGCTCTTTGGGAAGGGGTTAGGACGCTGGAAGACCATTCCGATGCGGAAACGAATGTCCGTAGGATCGACGTCTTCGTCGTAAACGTTGACGCCCTGATACTTGATGCTGCCAGTGATCCGAGTGCCGGGGATCAGGTCGTTCATGCGGTTGAAGCAACGCAAAACGGTGCTCTTGCCGCATCCAGATGGGCCGATCAATGAAACGATGGCGTTGCGCGGGATCTGCAACGACACGTCTTCGACGGCCAGTGTAGAGCCGTAAAAGACGCACGTATCCTCGGCCTCGAGAACAAGCTCTCGATCATCGAACGTGATGATTGATTCAGGCATAAGGGTTCATGCTATTCCGCGTATGTAAATCCTACTTTGCAACCAATTAAATTGGCGCGTATTTGCCGTTTCCGCTGGCCGTAGATGGGTGCGACGGGTTTGTACAACCCGGAATGCGCTGCGATCCGTTGACGCTAAAGCGCCTTGAACCAGTCTAGGGAGTCTTCGGTTCGTCCGGAAGGGTTGTATTCCGCCCCGGCCCAGCCCGTGTAACCCAATTCGTCGAGTTTGCGGAATATGAACGGGTAGTTGATTTCGCCGGTGCCGGGTTCGTTGCGGCCTGGCGTATCGGCGAATTGGACGTGTTTGATGCTGGGGAGGAGTTCGGCGAAGGTCTCGCTGAGGCGGCCCTCCATGATCTGCATGTGGTAGAAATCGTACTGGAGGAAGACGTTGGGATGATCGGCGTCCGCGATGGCTTTCATCCCTTGGGAGGAGTTGTGGATGAGAAAGCCTGGTTGATCCTTCGTGTTGATCGGCTCGACGAGTGCGAAAACGCCGACTTTTTGTAGCTCTGAGGCTGCGTGTCGCAAGTTGTCGATGTAGGTGCGATAGGCGGTGTCGAAGTCGGCGCCATCAGACAACGGGCCGATGCCAGTGTTGACTCCGATACAACCAAGGCCGGCGGCGTATTCGACGCCCAACGCGACGCGCTCTTGGTAAATCCCGACCTTGTCGGGCTGGAGCGGCAGATTACCCTGGCCTGTTTCAGGATCGGCGACCGGGAGGTTGATGATCACATGCTTCAAGCTGTTGCACTCAAGCCGCTCTTGGATCGCTTCGACCGGCTCAGAATATGGAGCTTGTATCTCGACGCCTTCGAATCCGGCTCGCGCCGCTGCATCGTAACGGTCGAGCAGCTCATATTCGTTGAACATGAACTGAATGTTGGCGTTGATTTTCGGCATATCAGTTGCCGGGATCGAATCAGATGGGATCGATGTTGGCTACGGCGACGCCGATGGCGACCGCGGAGAGCAACAACAGAGTGATCATCAGGATTATCTTCATGTGGCGAGTTTGGTCTGTGTTACAGGGTCTAGAATTGATGCTTGCGGCGTCGCCCAGACATACAACGTCCTGCGCGATGCCCAATCTTGCATGATAACTGTTCCGAGTCGATGCGTGAACCGCTACGATGCGTCTTGAAGAGATAATGACAGCCCCAGTGCTGACGATAACGGCGGAATTGAGCGTCGCAGAAGCTGCCAAACAGATGAGAGCGAATGACGTTGGCTCGCTAGTGGTGGTCCGTAAAGGTGTTGTCGAAGGCATCATAACCAGCTGGGATGTGGCTGTTGGATGCGTTGGTTCCGGCGAAGATCCGAACTTATGCCCGATACTGCTGCATATGAGCAGCCCGGTGCACACCGCGCAGCCCGACACGGATGTGGTGGAGGCTGCCAGAGTCATGTCACAACGTCGGATTTCGCGATTGCCGGTGGTTGACGACAACGGCAAACCGGTAGGGATTGCTACATTTTCGAATATCAGTCGGGTTGTGCAGCAGTTGGCGAGCGATATCTTCTCCGGTTGGGACAGGACGCCGGTGTCGGTGACCATCAATCGCGAGTTTTTGTCATAGTAGGTTCCAATGTTCGAGACGTTATCTGAACGACTGACATCTGCGCTGGGCACCTTGACCGGCAAGGGTAGGTTGTCGGAAAAAGACATCGAGGCCGCCCTTCGACAAGTCCGTATGGCGCTGCTGGAAGCCGATGTCGATTTCAAGGTCGCTCGCGGCTTCGTGTCGAAGATACGGGAGGATGCTCAGGGCGAAGAAGTCATCAGATCGCTGACACCGGGCCAGACGGTCGTCAAGATCGTTCAGGACAACTTGGTCGAAGTTCTCGGCGGCGACAGCGCGCAATTGCAGCGGGGCGAAACGCCACCCAGCGTAATAATGCTCGTCGGTCTGCAAGGCGCGGGGAAGACGACTGCGGCTGCCAAGCTGGCGCTGCACATCAGACGTGAGTGGAACCAGGAAGTGATGATGGCGGCTTGCGACCTACAACGTCCGGCTGCCGTGGAGCAGTTGTTGACGCTAGGCAAGCAGATCAGTGTTCCCGTGTACAACGAGAACGCGCGTAAATCCACGCCGTTGAAGGTCGCCAAGAACGCGTTGGACCGTGCCCGGCGCGATCGAACCCACTGGTTGATCATCGACACCGCCGGCCGATTGGCCATCGACGATGACCTGATGTCGGAACTGGAAGACATCAAATCGGCGGTCGATCCGATAGAGACTTTCTTGGTTGTTGACGCGATGACCGGTCAGGACGCCGTGAGATCCGGATCCGAGTTCAACCGGCGTATCGGACTTTCGGGGATGTTGTTGACGAAGATGGATGGTGATGCGCGCGGCGGCGCGGCGCTGTCGATGAAGTCGGTCACCGGGCTGCCAGTGAAATTTATCGGCGTCGGCGAACGTCCGGAGCAGTTTGAAGCGTTTCATCCGGAGCGGATCGCACAACGCATCCTCGGCATGGGCGATGTCACGACGCTGATCGAGAGAGCGCAGCAGCAGATCGACGAAGACGAAGCCAAGCGGTTGGAACAGCGGTTGCGACGTAACGAGTTCGATCTCAACGACATGCTGGAGCAGTTCCGTTCAATACGGCGTATGGGTCCGCTATCCGATGTGTTGGGGATGATCCCGGGTCTGGGCGGGCTACGCGGCTCCAACGCCATGAAAAACGTCGACGAGAAGCGCATGTCGCAGGTGGAGGCGATCATACTGTCGATGACGCCGCAAGAGCGCTCGAATCCGAGGTTGCTCAACGGTTCGCGACGACGGCGTGTTGCAACCGGTTCTGGGACATCGCCATCGCAGGTAAATCAGCTCTTGGGTCAGTATCGCCAGATGCAGAAGATGATGAAACGCATCAGCGGGCCCGGCGGAGAACGGGCGCTTCAAAACATGATGCGCGGAATGCGCTGAACCGTGTTCTGCGGTTTCGTCCCGCTGGTTATTGGCGCTCTTGGCGGTTGACGCTCTTGAGCCGATCTCGCAACTTTTGCACTCCCGCGTCGATGCCGTCTTTGTGGGCAAAAATGCTCGATCCGGAGATGAAGGTGTTGGCTCCGGCGTTGCGGGTAGAGCCAATGGTTCCGGACTTGATGCCGCCGTCGACGGCGATCTCAAAGCGATTGTCGGAGTGGACGGACTGCATCATCGAGAGTGCTTCGCTGATCTTCGGGAGCGTGTCGGGTATGAATTCTTGTCCGCCGAGGCCGGGCTCGACAGTCATCACCAATACTCGCCTGATACGGTCGGCAACTGACCAAAGCGCCGATACGGGAGTGCGCGGTCGGATTGCCACAGCAGGTGCAGCACCGGCTTCGAGGATGATGTCGATGGTCTGGTCAACATCCGCTACTCCTTCGATGTGCACGGTGATGATGTCGCCGCCGGCTTCGGCCAATGGAGGGATGAGATGCTCTGGCGAACGGTCCATCATGTGAACGTCGATCGGCTTGGTGGCGTGGCGCTTGACGGCTTCCAGGATCGGCGGGCCGAAGGTGAGGTTGGGAACGAAGTGGCCGTCCATGACATCGAAATGAAACTCGTCAACGCCTGCGTTCTCGGCGGCTTTGATGGAATCGGCGAGGTATCCGAAGTCGGCAGATAGGAGCGATGCGGATATCTTTGCGGGTATGAGGTTCAATCGACGTTCGACTCTCTGAAGAACTCGTCGGATTCGAGGTAGTCTTCGTAGTCTTCGCCGATGTCCTCGGGGGTTTCAGCGACATCTACCTCTTGTCCCTCTGGGTTAACGTTCACCCAGCCCTCCTCTGTCGCGGCGTCGTATCGCGACATGTCTCGCGATGGATTTCGCGCGGCTGCGGGTACGCCGAACAGGCCACGCTCAACCATAGTGGGTGATACGGCGTGAATCAGGTCGTCCTCAGCCTTCAGAGCGTCCAATGCGGCTTGTGCAAGTTGTTGCACGTCCGGTTCGCTGCTGGAAACCGCGAGCGAAAGCATCTCCCGCGCTTGCGGCGTTCCAATTTGCTCCAGCGTTTGGATCGTCGCTATCTGGACTTCAAGGATGTGGTCGTCGAAGGGTTCGGACAGGCTTTGTATGTCGTCATCGCCAGCGATGCTGCCGAATGCCAACACCGCCGATATGCGCACGTTCGGGTAGTTGCTGAAAAAAGCGTCCTCGATGGTCGGGAGCCAAGAACGGTCTCCGGATTCTCCCATCGCCAATAGGACATCCGACATGAGGGCCGGGTCGTCAATCGCCTCGTCGAACATGCTGTCGATGATGTCGGGCGAATCTTCGTGCCGCATGGCCGCTAACGTCCGGAGCGCCTTTCCCCGCACCGAAGGCTCGTCGACGTCCGTCGCGTTTCGGAGCGCGTTAGCGATGCGTGCGAAGGCTGTGCGCGACACGTTTCTTGATTGGGTCGGATCGGAAAAACCGCGGAGCGCTTCCGCGGCGGCGACACGCAATTCGGTTGATTCGTCACGCTCCAAGACGTTAACCAGCGCGTTAGCGATGCTCAAACTGCCGCCATTCGACAAGGCACGCACGCATTCCAATCGCACTTCTGCCTCCGGAAACGTGATCGCAGCCCTGAAGACGGCGTCGAATTCCAACGAGCGATCAATCTCGACCACTTCCCGGAGTTCGGCGACGGTTTCCACTACGTCTTTAACCTGCCACTCGTTCCAAGTTGCGACGATTAAACGTGCTTGAGCATCGTCAATGCCCGACAGTTCCCGGAGCACGTCGGACACTCCGGAGCCGGCATCGAGTCCGGGTTCAGCGTTAATTGAAGGGTCGGTGTTCATCGGTCAGTAATATCTGCGTCGAAACGCGTTAGGATGCGGTCGCGACCTCCACGCCTCGAGTTCGAACCCAAGGTACCACACGGGTGCCAAACACCGGTTCCGGCTCCGATCCTATCGCCTCGACATGGTTCAAGGCTTCGTAGACGTTCCCGGAAATCATCGTGTTCTTGACTCGCCCTACGATCTCGCCGTCTTCGATCAGGAAACCGAGCGCTAAATTCGCCCTGAAGTCGCCGCCGAGTTCATTCCCCTGTCCAGCACCTAACAGTTGCTCCACCAACACGCCTTGTTTCACTCCATCGAAGATCTCGGAGTTGGGCGTTTCGCCGCCGGACATCATGATGTACGACGTAGCGGGAGATGGCGTGGTCGCGACACCGCGGAGACCACACCCGGTGGACGCTGTTCCGGTCTCACCGGCGGTCTGCAGATCGTGGAATGGCTCTCCGATTACGCCGTCACGAACGAAGTCAAGGCGACGAGAAGGTATACCTTCATCGTCAACGGCATGCGCTTGCGGCGTCAGGGGATGCAGCGGGTCGTCACAAATGGTGATGCGTTCATCGAGCATCTTCTCGCCCCACCGGTCGATCAGTGGCGACGAACCGGTCGCTACGTTCTTGCCGTTGAAACCCGACAACAAAGGCCGGAGGAACGCGCTCGTGAACCCGCCGGGCGAAAAGACTACCGGCAAGTCTTTACCACTTGGAGAGTCGACAATATTCTGCGAGTTGTGCAAGCGGCGAAGCATCTTTGCGACGATGTTGTCTACATCGTCTTGATTGATCGGTTTCGCGGTTACGATTCCGTCCCAGATGCTCAGCATGTCGGTTCCGCGAATCAGCTCAACGTCCATGAAAAATCCGCTGTTGGTCTGGTGGTGGCCAACGTCGACGCCGACAGAGTTAATCAACCGCTGTTCGCCAGAAGACTTGTTTACATCTACCGAACACAAGGCTTCGGGATATTCGGTCAAGATCGCGTCGACAGCCGTCCGCCCGAATGCCAGCATCTCTTCGTCCGAGAGATCGGCGACGCCGTGATCGAAGCTATCCACGGAGGAGTAATCGGCGGCATTCGGAAACTCGAACGAGGCTTCGGCACCGTATTCAGCGAGCGCCCCGACGCGGTCGACGAGGTCGTCTATCTTGTCGGCATCGCTCGTGGATGAGAAGCCTATCCTACTGTTTGTATTGATGATGCGCAGCGCCACGCCTGACGATTGACTCTGTCCGATGTTCTTGGGCCGGTTGGCCTCGAATTCGACGTGTCGCCGTTCGGATTTTACGCCGAAAACCTCAGCTGAACCATGGGCAGCCTTCGCTCGGTCCAATAATCTCTCGTAACTGTCCACTAATCGCTCCTCAAGCTGCTGATCGCTGATATCGAATTATCAAGCACAATCGTCGATGCCCTTGGTTATGCCCCCGAGATCAAGCAGTTTCGGATGCGTATATGGGGGCTGCCGTTGGCGACCGGGAGCGGGCTCTGTCCACCCTTGCCGCAACCGCCGCCTTGATTGACTTCGCGATCATTGGCAACCGCGTCGACGTTTTCGAGCGTTTCGAATAAGTTGCCGGACAACATCACCGGGCGAACTGCTTCCTGAACCTCGCCGTTCCGGATCATGTACGCCTCCCCCGAGGAGAACGTGAACATTTCGTGCTGGGTCATCCCTCCGTACCAGTTCTTGACGTAAACGCCCTCGTCGACACCTTCCAACAAATCGTCGAAAGTCGCTTCGCCGTTCTCGATGAATGTGTTGGTCATGCGCACGATTGGCGGAAATCGATAGCTGATGGCGCGGGCGTTGCCGGTTGGTGCTTCGCCCGTCTTTGCGGCGGTCTCGCGTGAATGAAGTCGCCCGACAAGAACGCCATCTCTGACAAGAGGCGTCACAGTAGCAGCCGTTCCTTCGTCGTCGTACTTGTAGCTCCCTCGCATCCCTGACGTAGCGGCGCCGTCGGTGAAATTGAGATGCTTGCCGCCGAAATTGCGGCCCATGTACATGAGTTCCTTGAGTTTTTCGTTCTCGTAGACGTTGTCGGCTTCGGAAAGGTGACCGAACGCTTCGTGCACGAATACTCCCGCGAGGATCGGGTCGAGGATCACAGTGCGTTGCCCACCCGACAGCGGCTCCGCCTTGAGCAAACCGACTGCGCGTTTCGCCGCTTCTGCAACATCGTCGTCAAGGTCTTCGAATACACCGTAATCGCCTAAAGCGCCGATGCTGAACCCCGCCTGCTGCACGTCCGAACCCTCTCGCGCTTGCGCCGATATTCGGCTTATCGCGTGAACCAACTCTTGCTCGACGTAGGTCCCATCGGAGTTGCCGAAAGCTACCTTACGAGAGTTGTCGCCATAAATGATGTCGGAGCTCACGATTCCGGGTTCGGACCAAACGATGTCGTTGTAGTGGTCGGCGAGTCTTATCTTCTCTTGGAGCGGGATTTCGCGGGGGTCTTTGACGATGTGAGGTTCGACGATGTCGACCTGCGGTTCAACCTCGGCAAGCATCGTCGTTTCGCCTTTGTTCCCAGCAGCCAAGCTGCGAGCTTGCCCGACGGCGTCGCCTATGCGGCCCTTCAGATCCGACAGCTCGTTGAAGCTTGCGAAACCCCAAGACCCGCTCACGCATACTCGTACCGCGCCGCCCTTGGCGCTGGTCACATTGACGTCATCAAGCGCCCGACCGCGATACGTCAAACGCGTCGAGTCCGATTCCTCAATGCGAATTTCACAATAGTCGGCACCGTGCCCAACCAATGCATCTTCAATTTGCGTTCGATAGCTCATATCCGGGAGTCCGACAGGTGATTGATATCGTCGTCGTGCGATCTATCTTCATCGTATCAATCGACCCCGTTGATTAGCCGTTTTGTTTTGCCGAAAGCCCGAGACGTTACCCTTACTCCATGGTGTCAAACGAGCGCGATCGATACATGACAGCGGTAAATCAGTTGCTGTCTTTGGCAGATTTCGAACGCAAGTCGCGCGCCAACCAGCCGCCCGATTGGCACCTGCGGCGAGTCGAACGGTTGATGGAGATGCTCGGCGCTCCTCATCTCGCAACGCCGGTGGTGCACGTCGCAGGCTCGAAGGGCAAAGGCAGCACTTGTGCGATGATTGCCGCCGGGTTGACGGCGGCGGGATTCCGAACCGGTCTGTATACCTCCCCGCATCTTCACACGTTCACAGAGCGGATTCAGGTAAACGGCCGAAACATCTCGCAAAGCGGGTTTGCGGGTTTGATCGACCAGCTTTGGCCTTGCGTCGAAGCGATCGAGATCGCCGGCGACCTCGGCGTGGTGAGCGTGTTCGAGTTGCTGACCGCCATGGCGTTCGTTCACTTTCGCGACAACGCTGACATCGCCGTTATCGAGACTGGACTCGGCGGCAGGTTGGACGCCACCAATGTCGTCGACCCAGAAGTCGCTGTTATTACTTCGATCAGCAAAGACCATGTGCGAATACTGGGCGACAAGATATCGCTGATCGCACGGGAAAAGTCGGGCATCATTAAGCTGGGCAAACCGACCGTTGTCGCCAAGAATCATCCAGTGACTTGGCGCGTGCTACGGGAGCGCGCATCCGAGGTTGGGTCGGAGCTTTTCAGCGCCTGTGGCACATCACAGGTGTCCGCGACGGCTCCGCGGTTCGATGACGATCTCTGCCAAGAGTTCACCATCAAGCGTTGGCGACCTCCGAAGGCGAACGTCTCAGCATCCGATGTTGCTTCAACAGCACCGATATTGCTCCCCTATCCAGACCCCGGGCAAAAGGACATCCAAATCAGGACTTCGCTGCTCGGCTCGCACCAGATCGATAACGCAAGAACGGCGGCTACCGTTTTGAATCTGCTCTACCGTCGAGGGCACACGTTTGATTTGAACGCGGCCATCGAGGGTATGTCGGATGCGGTTTGGCCGTGTCGAACCGAAATCGTCGAAGTGGAAGGATGGCCGCCAGTCATTCTCGACGGAGCGCACAACGACGCATCACTAAAGGCCTTGAAAGAAACTGTCGGCGCTTGTTTCAGAGGAGTTGCGGGCGCCAACAACGGAGAAATCCGCGGTGACACCGCTGGAATTCCGAACATCTTCATCGTAGGCTCGACCGAAGGGCACGATCACGAAGCGATGATGCTTGAACTCGCGCAATCTGCTCATACGACGATTGCGACGCAGTCACGCCATCCGAAATCCGTTCCGGCACGGCGAGTTGCCAAGGTTGGCAGCGACAACGGCTTGGAATTTCGAGAGACATCTAGCGTCGATATTGCGCTCCAAACCGCGTCCGAATTGGTTCTTGCAAACCCCGAAATCAGGTTGATCATCGTCGCCGGCTCACTTTTCGTCGCTGCCGAAGCCCGTGAATACTTGCTAGGCATCGAACCAGAGATTTATGAGGATCTGGCGCGACCCTACATGCTGGCGTATGAGGACGCCGAAACGGCTAAAGGTAGAATCGGTTAAATGACACTCGTCTGTTAGAGGATCCGCCGACGAACACACAACCCGAACTTAGCGATGAGTAAATACCCGGAAGAACGCAGAGCAGTAATCACCGGCATGGGTGCGATCACGTGCTTGGGGAAATCGCCGGATGAGTTTTGGACCAACCTGAAGAACGGCGTTTCAGGGGCGCGACCAATGGCGATCATTGATCCGGCGCAGTTCCCATGCAAGGTATCGGGCGAAGTGCAAGACTTCGACCCTTCCGAGAGTGGATTGATCCACCGCCGCGAGGCGAGACGTATGGGTCGGTTCTCCCAATATGCGTTACACGCGGCAGATCAGGCGATCAAAGATGCGGGGTTGGATCTGGATGCCGAGGATCGAGAACGTGTCGGCGTGTTGATTGGTTCCGGAGCGGGAGGACTGCCAGAGACGGATGAGCAGTCAGTGGTTAAGGCCCGTCGTGGCGCGCTGCGGATCAGCCCGTTTTACATCCCGACAATGCTCGTCAACATGTGCTCGGCGAACGTCAGCCGCGTTTTCGGATTATTGGGTTACACGAATACATGCGTAACCGCATGTGCAGCTAGCACACAAGCGATTGGCGAAGCGGCGGAGGTGATACGTAGAGGTGCGGCAGATGTGATTATGACAGGTGGCGCGGAAGCCGGCATCTGCGAACTCGGCATGGGCGGCTTTTCCACGATTCATGCCTTGTCAACCCGAAATTGTCCGCCCGAAGAGGCATCAAGGCCATTCGATGCCGACCGCGACGGCTTCGTGCCCGCGGAAGGGTCGGTGATGTTCGTGATGGAGAGCTTGGCGCATGCGAAGGCGCGTGGGGCGAATATCTTGGCTGAGATCACTGGCTGGGGCGTATCATCGGATGCCTTCCACTTGGTGCAGCCACACGACGAGGGCAAAGGCGCCGCTCTCGCCATCAAATTGGCGTTGGCCGACGCAGAGCGGAACGTCGAGGATATCGACTACATCAACGCTCACGGCACGTCGACACCGCTAAACGACAAATCCGAGACGTTGGCCATCAAACGAGCATTCCGTGACCACGCCTACAACGTACCCATCAGCAGTACCAAATCGATGATCGGCCACGCGCTAGGTGCGTCAGGCTCGATGGAGGCATTAGCCTGCATCGGCAGCATACGCGACCAGGTTTTGCATCCCACGATCAACCTCGACACACCCGACCCCGACTGCGATCTCGACTACATCCCGAAGATGGCCCGCGAAACCAAGGTTGACGTAACCCTATCCAACAGCTTCGGCTTCGGTGGTCAGAACGCCTGCTTGGTGATTGAGCGGTTTACCGGGTAACCGAAGGCTCCGACGGTCAGATTTGCTACCTGCCCCGCTTCCAATTCGACGTTAGAAGCGGGGCGAGTTTAGCGGTTACTTACTAGGCGGGTTGTTACCTCGGCCGCCGCTGGATGGGTTGCCAGTCGTGCTGGTCCATCCGCCTTTGCCTCCACCACCACCTTTGCCACCTTTTGCCATATTGATTGCTCCTTTGAACTATCTCTGCTGCCACAACACTGTGGTAGCCATTGATTTTACAAGTGGGATCAATCGAAGGCTTCACTTCTTCTTTGCCGATCAATCGCGTCTCAACCGCTACGCTATGACCATCCCGGCACCTCTTCACGCTCGATCTTGCCCTCGTCCAAATCCATACCGACACCCGGAGTGGTCGGAATCGTGATCATGCCATTGACCGGGTTCACAGGTTCGGCGAGGAAGTGTTGGTGGATGCGGTTCCACTTGATGAGGAACTCTTGATACGGGGTGTGGATCGGTGATTGGGTTACGGAGACGTGGATGCCGGCGGGCGATGAGTGTCCGTGCGGGATGGTGATCAGGTCTGCCGCGGTGGCGAGCGCCATGATCTTTAGAGTTTCCGAGATGCCGCCGGCCCAGTAGATGTCGGGCTGGAGGATGTCTAACGCCTCGGCATCGATGAAGCGTTTGAAGCCCCATCGGGTGTACTCGTGTTCGGCACCTGAAATCGGGATGTTCGTCTTCTCGCGAATCTTTCGATAGGAGTCGATGCGGTCGGGCATCGCGACCTCTTCGAGCCAGCGAGGTTGACAATCCTCGATCGCGGCGGCCAGTTTGACGACGTAGTTAACGTCCATCGCCTGCCAGCAGTCGAGCATGATGTCGTAGCCTTCGCCGACTGCGTCCCGTAGGGTTTCGACCATTGCGACGTTGGCCTTTAACCCCTCGTAGCCAGACATCGGTCCATAACGGAAGAACCACTTCTGTGCGGTGTAGCCGAGAGATTTCGCCCATTCGGCGCGTTCGCGAACCAAGCCCATGTCGGTCACGTTGAAGCCGAGCATTGACGCGTACGCCGGTACCGCTTGTCTAGTGGGGCCTCCAAGCAAGGTGTAGACGGGAACGTTTAAGGCTCTGCCCTTTAAGTCCCACAGGGCGCAATCGACAACCGAGATCGCCATCATTGCCTGTCCGTGGCGGCCATGGACCTGTGAGCGGTGCATGACGTCCCACAGGAACTCCGTGGCCATCGGATCACGGTCCAGCAGCAGGGGCGTGAGTTGCTTGTCGACCAAGTATGCAACGGTCTCGTCAACCGGCCCACCGATGCCGATCGCACCGTCGTCGGTTTCGATCTGTATGAAGTACGCGTCGTGCTCGATGCGGTTGAGCTTCGATTGATCGGTCATCACCCCAGAACGCCGCTTCGAATCCCGGAACTCCTCGTACACGTCGAGCGGCATCACGAGGCGTTCTTCCCAGAACTCGCCCTCGGTTTCAAAAGATCCAAAGACGTGCCTGATCCTAACGTTTGATATCTGCGTCATTGCAACCCCTCGGTTACTTCATTCCATCACTGGGCGCGGTCGCGTACCCGCTCCAGCTCAATCTTCGCGCGCTTAGATTTCCTGACCAAGTAAACGGTGACACCTACGAAAGCGATTGAGACGAAGACCCAAAGGATGGTGCCCAGCACTAGGTTGGCACCACCGCGTGAGCGTTCGAACACTTCGGTTGCTAGCGTCAGCGTAGCGTCTCCTAGTTGCGGGTGTTCGATGACGACGTCAATCGCCCAGACGCCCTTTTCCTCCATCTCGAGTCGTCCGACGTAGTAATCGCGATCGACTGGGGAATTGAGAGCTGGAGCCACCTGTCGGACACCGTGTTCGGACGGCGTGGCGTAGACCTTGACGATGGCGTCAGGCACGATGGCATCGGTCTCTCGTTCGTGGACTTGGACAGCGTAAGTTAGTGTGCCGATGATGACCCGCCCGGGTGATTGGTGGACGATCACTCGATAGTTGCCCGCGCTTTCGTCGGCGACGATTACGTAGGGTCCGGAGGTCAGTGTCAGAGGTTGTGCCGACGCGGTTTGTGTTGCGAAAAGTGCTGAGAACGCAAGCGCGGCAAGAATTGCGGCGGGTACGGGAATTGCTCCCAGCATGTTGAAAAGGATCCGCGACATCTAGATACAACGATAATCCATGAGGCTATCTCTCTCGATGCAATCGTTGGGCGCGATGTCAGGCCGTTTAAGGACTGGTCGGCCTCCCGATCGCGGATAATGACCACATGCCAGAAGCACCAGATCTGCACGTGTTGCGAGAGTATCTAGCGCCTCGAGTTTCGGGACGGGAAATCACCTCGGTGCGCGAGTTACGGCCATTGGTCGTCAGGAATTTGGCGGGCTCGTCGTTGGGCGAACACGCGGCGGGACAAGTGATCGAAGAATTGGTACGCAAGGGCAAGCTGTTGATCATGTCCTTGTCCGGCGGAATGTCGATGGTTGTCAGCCCAATGTTGACCGGCGAGTTGGCGTTGGCGGACCCCGGCAAGCGGATGTTGAAATCGACGATTTTGACGATTAACTTAGGCGATGGCGCGCAAATCCGCTATACGGACGCTAAGCGAATGGGTCAGATCTATTATCTGGAGTCGACTCGCTTGGGAGAGATCACGCGCGTCGCAGATCAAGGGCCGGACGTGCTCGACGAACCGCTCTCTCTCCCAGATTTCACAGTGTCACTGAAACGGTATCGTGGCGAAGTGAAAGGCGTACTGACACGTGGGCAACTGGTCGCCGGGATCGGCAACGCGTACGCTGATGAGGTGCTTTGGGAAGCCGGGATCTATCCCTTCAGAAAGGTGACACGGTTGAAATGCGAAGAGGTTCTGCGGTTACATGAGGCAACGTACCGAGTGCCGACTCAAGCAGCGACGAAGTTGCAAGAGATATTTGGTGCGGCCCACCCGCGGAAAGAGCGAAGATTTCTAAGCGTGCACGGCAAATCAGGAGCTCCCTGTCCGAAATGCGGCACTGTCATAAGTTCAGTGAAATCACGACAACGCGACACTAACTTCTGTCGCCACTGCCAACCTGGCACGATGTTTGAATGAAACATTTCCCGTTTTTCGCGGGATAAGGGTTATATAGACTCTCACCTAGAGCGACGAAGGGCTTGTAAATCGTCTTTTCACTCGCCAAGTCTCACTGAATCGGAACTCGATTATTGGATCTGAACGACATCACAGGTATCTCCGCGGTCGCGCGGGATGTCGCATTCGTTGTCGTTTGCATCGTGCTGACAATCGCGGTGCTCCTGATCCTGTCCGGTGTGCGGAAGGCGACGCGTCGATTGAACGAAGCGATGGATCGTGTTGACAACTTGTTGGCCACGATTGTCGCGGCTCGCGATTCGCTTACAGAGTTTAGGCAACGGTTCCGAAACAGAAACAACGTCGGAACGGACAATTCCGATGGCGGATTCAACGTCGTTAGCTGGTTGCTTACACCGCTTGGTTACGTGATCAACCAACAATTCAAACGCCGTACGAGAGACGACAAAACAAGGAATGGGTGAGGGACAATTCCGCACTCAATCAAAACAAAAAACGGAGATTAATTATGGCTAACGGAAGTGGAGACAGTTTTCTCGCAGGGGTCATCCTCGGTGGTATCTTAGGGCTCGCAGCCGGCGTCCTGCTAGCCCCGAAGTCTGGTTCCGAGATGCGAGCTGATTTGCTCGACCGCGCTGACAGCGCGCGTGAGCAGATTTGGGACCGCACCGGTTCGGCACGCGAACAATTCATGAACCGCACCGGAACCGCTCGCGAGCAGATGGAAAACCTGCTGGACACAACTAGCCAGCGTCTTGATGAGATACGTGCCGAGGCCGCCGAGATCGCATCGACTTTGCGACAACGCGTGACCAAAAACGCGTCTGCCGATGAAGATGAGATGCCTGTAATGGCCGAGTTCGAAACCGCACCTCAGGTCGACGAACAAGAACGCGTCTAACTGAATTCGAAGCGTTGCGTCGGACTCCTGTCACCTCGGGATGACTGTGGCGGCAGGAATCCGTTGGCGCACCGAATCAGGACTCACCTGTAATGTCTAACGGTGATCGACCGCTCATAGTTGTTCCATCCGACGATCCGGCGCAGTGTCAAGGCTCGCCGCGCATGGCAGAGCTCGAAGCGGTGGCGGACCTCAAGATATTTCCGACGCGCGCCGACAGTTTCGACTTGCAAATCGAACGCGCACGTGGCGCTACCGTCATCATCAACTCTCGGAGCTACTTGGAATGGCGGGAGGATGCCTTTGATTTGCTCCCTGACCTGCGCTTCATCTCGGTCTGTGGCATCGGCACAGATTCGATCGATCTGGATGCCGCGCGCGACCATGGCATCACGGTCTCCAACATCCCCGGCAAGACGGCGCCCGTAGTAGCGGAGCACGCTTTTGGTCTGATGTTCGCAGCCGCGAAACGGGCCGCTTGGTACACCGAGATGACTCGCAAGGGCGAGTGGGTGAAAGAGGACGGCGTTTTCCTCGGCGGCAAGACCGTTGGCATTGTCGGAACCGGCAACATCGGTGCTGAGATGGCACGGCTCTGCAACGCGTTTGGAATGAACGTTATTGCATACACCTTCAACCCGTCGGATGAGCGAGCCGAAGCGCTCGGCGTGCGATTCGTCGACCTCGACGAGTTGCTTGCCTCGTCGGACGTGATCACGATCCATACGAAGCTGACACCAGATTCGACAAAAATGATCGGGGCGCGCGAAATCGCATTGATGAAATCCACCGCGATACTCGTCAACGTCGCACGTGGGCCGATTGTCGACGAAGGGGCCCTCGTCGAAGCCTTAAATGCAGGCCATTTGACGGGAGCAGCTCTCGACGTGTTTGAAGACGAACCCTTGCCTGAAGGCAGCCCGATCACCCGGTGCGAGCATGTTGTACTCACGCCGCACATTGCGGACATGACTCCTGAGGGTTTAGATCTGCTTAACCAGGGCGTGGTGGAAAATTCACTGGCATTTTTGAACGGAACGCCTCAGAACGTAGTCAACTGATCCGCCGGAGGCAGTCGCAATGATAGAGATCCGCGAATTGCAACAGGGTGACGCCGACAGTGTGTTGGCGTTGGACCAAGAGATCCGTGGTCCTGACCGTTCATTGACGTGGGACCAATACGTCGGCAGGGTCCTGCAAATCGTGGCTCTCGATTCGCTTGAGTACGCCCCTTGGGGATGCTTTGTGGCGGTCGATACCGAGCGTGGGGGCGACATCGTCGCTTTTCTCATGTCCGAGCGGCAGTCTTCCTCTTATGGTCTGCCGCCGGGCGTGCGCATCGTCGCGATGGCGGTGCATCCCGAATACCGTCGACAGGGCGTCGGGTCGAAATTGGTGGCGGCGCTCACGGCAAAGGCCAAAGCCGACGGCGTAAAAAGCATGTTTTCGGTGCTGCTGGACGAGGACGAACGCGACGCTTCGTTTCTGGAGCGCAATGGTTTCTCAAGCGCCCAGTTCAAGGTCTTCACGAAAGAAATCTGACCGTGCCCGAGGGTCCTCACCCTGTTTCTCAACCTGAGGACAAGGGAAACGAAGCGGAAGCGGCATTAGCTTCGCACCCACGACAGGAATCGCTTCTGATCCGCGAGCGATTGGTTGAGGGCGTGCGGTCAGGAATCACCTCAGAACACGGATTGATCGCACATGGTCGGGGTGAAGCGTTCGACTATTTGATTGGCGAGCGGACGCGTGACTTCGCCGAGACCGCAATCCGAGCCGCAGTTGCGATGCTCTTAGATGCGGAACGGCCGATCATATCGGTAAACGGCAACGCTGCGGCATTGGTGCCGGGCGATCTGGTGAGACTCTCCGATGTTACAGGCGCACGTTTAGAGATCAATCTTTTTCACCACAGCGAAGAACGAGCCTCGGCGATTGAACGGCACCTGGCAAAGTTCGGCGGGACCGACATCCTAAAACCGACCGAAGACGCGGTCATATCGACGTTGAGCAGCGACCGTAGATACGTCAATCCCGAAGGCATTGCAATTGCCGACGTAGTCTTCGTACCGCTGGAGGACGGCGATCGCTGCGCTGCGCTGCGGGCAGCCGGCAAGTCGGTCATCACGGTTGACCTCAATCCGCTTTCCCGGACATCGCGCGATGCTTCTATAACGATCGTCGACAACGTTGTTCGCGCAGTGCCTCAAATGGTGGAGCGCGCAGCTGAGATGCGCCGCGTGGTGAACGATTCGCGCCTCGTCGCCGACATGCCAAAATACGACCACACAGAGATTCTGCAAGCTGCTGAGAAAGCGTTGCGGACAGGATTTTAAGATCGCTCGGGTTCTTGGTTAATCTCCGCTAGTGCCAGCCACCCGCCGCGAATCGCCTGTATTCGGGTAGGTAATCTAGTATGTTGGCGAACGCTGCTTCTGCTGTTCTTGCGAACATACCGACATGGACCCTCACGACAATCCAACGAGAATCGGGGACCAAGTTGTTCGTGTCCCACGTCAAGCTGCAACTTCGCCCGTAGATGTGTCGATTGCATCGCGCACGATATCCGTGCGGGGACTGACATCGCCGATGTCGCTGATTTACGGGTTCTTAATAATCGACTTGATCGGCACATTCCTGCTCCTACTCCCAATTTCGAGCAAGGCACCGGGCGCGGCTAACATCCTTACTTGCCTCTTCACCGCGACCACATCGGTCACCGTGACTGGGTTGGTGACGGTCGATACGCTTGAACACTGGACGCTCTTCGGTCAGGCGATAATCTTGACGCTGATCTTCATCGGCGGGTTGGGATTCATGACAGGCGCCGCGTTCCTGATCATCCTTGTGGGTCAGGAACTCAGATTGCAGAACCGCCTTATCGTGCGCGAAGGACTCGGTTGGGGTCAACTTGGCGACATCACGACACTGGTTCGCAACATCGTAGTCTTCGCTGTCGCCATCCAGTTCATCGCGATCATCGTGCTATGGGTGTACTGGACATTCGTCCGCAACCTCTGGGAGGGCTTCGAACTCTGGCAAACGGTGTGGCTCGCGTTTTTCCATGGCGTTTCGGCCTTCAACAATGCCGGAATAGAGGTGTTGCCGAACGATGTGGTTGGCGGCGACAGCATGGTGGGTTTCGCATCCGATTACTTCACCCTGTTCATATTCGCATCGCTGATCTTCATCGGAGGAACTGGGTACATCCTTTGGAGCGACGTTTGGCGGCGAAAGAGTTTCAGGATGCTGCGGTTGGAAAGCAAGCTGATTCTTATCGGAACCGCAGGCCTACTCCTGACCGGCTTCATCACGTTCGCTATCGGCGAGTGGGACAATCCGGGCACTTCCGGCAGCAGCAGCGTTGTGCAAAAGATCGCAGACGCCTTCTTCCACTCGTTCTCCGCCCGAACCGCCGGATTTTCGGTAATCGACTACGGAGAAGCATCCAACGCTACGGACATCGCCACTGAAGTTTTGATGTTCATTGGCGGCGTATCCGGAACTACCGCCGGTGGCATCAAGGTCAACACTTTCATGGTCATGCTGATCGCCGCGTTCGCGACCATGTCCGGCCGCGATAACACGAACATCTTCAACGCCCGAATCCGACCAACGGTTATCCAACGCGCCTTGGTTCTCGGTGCAGTCTCGGCGGCGATAGTCGTATTGCTCGCCTATCTGGCGCAGCAACTCCAATCAGACCTGCCATTCCGCGACGTCTTCTTCCAAGTGATATCCGCAGCTGCAACAGTGGGTTTGGACACCGGAATCACGTCGCAACTCAACGGGCCGACTCAAGTGCTTGTAATCTGCGCGATGTTCCTGGGCAGATTCGGACCTTTGTCGCTTGCGCTGTTAATGGCGGGTCGGCATGACGAGCAACGATATGCCTTACCGACCGAAGAGGTTAGAATCGGTTGACCTACCAACCCATTCTGTTCACTCTGCGCGATTTCCGCTGTCGAAAATGGCAACCCAAAACATAGTCGTAGCCGGTATTGGACGTTTCGGTGCTCAAGTGGCAACTGGTTTGTTCCAGCTTGGTCACGACGTGTTGGCGATCGATCATGACCAAGCCAGAATCCAAGAGCTGATCGGTCGGGTCACATACTCCGTGGCCGGTGATGTCACCGATGAAGTCCTGATGCGCGACCTAGGGGTCCAGAACTTCGACGTCGCAATCGTCGCAATCGGACGAAACGTCGAATCCAGCATCATGACCGCGGTTTTGCTCAGATCGTTGAATATACCTATGGTGGTTGCACGAGCCAGAAACCGGCTCCACGCGGAAACTTTGCAACGCATCGGTTGCGACCGGGTCATCAACGCCGAAGAAGAGGCCGGAACACGGTTGGCGCAGACTCTGTTCACACCCAACGTGACCGACTACTTGTCACTCGGCGGGTCTCAAGGCATCAGTCGAATGAAAGTGCCGGATCGATTCCAGGACATGACGTTGCGCGAAGCCGGCTTCACTGAGTTCCGAGATCAGAGCCACCTGTCAGTCTTGGCTCTGATCCGCGATCAAAACGCGCGATTGGTTCCGGACCTAGATGAACGCACGCGTCCGACCGATGAGATAGTAGTTGCGGGACATAAGAACCTCGTTGACGAGTTGACCGGATGAAGTACTCCAGCGTCATGTGTCTGGTCCGCGGCGACGACAGCGACGGCGAGGCCATCGATACGGCAATCAGCCTGCTTTCGGGCAACAACCGAAGCCTTCAGTTCGTGTACGTCATCGTCGTCGATCGAAGATTCGCCCTAGATGCGCCAAATCCGGCACGATATCGAGAGGGAGAACGCGTTCTGCGGGACGCCGAGCTCGTGACCGGGCTACGCGGGGGAGTTCGAGGGTCGATACTGCAATCCCGGTCCATCGGGCCGGTATTGGTTAGAGAGGCATTGGATTACGGCGCCGAGGCAATTGTCGCTTCGGTCAAGGTTCTGGCGACGTTGAACGCGAGAATACTCGACTCGGATGCGGAGTATCTTATGGCGAACGCGCCGTGCGCAGTGGTGCTGGTCCGCGAATCGGCCAAGGGCTTTGAAGCCACATCCGGGCAACCTGATCAGAAGATTCTCATGCGCGCTGCTGGCGACGACTGATTCTCCGATAAATTAGTGGAAATGAGAGTCGTAATTGCAGGACACGATCGCTTGGGCATTGTGATGGCCAACATCCTAAGCGAATCGGGGCACGATGTTTTGATCGTAGAGGCCGAGGGTAGACGCCTCCGATCGCTACCGAGCCAACTCGTAGATAGGAGCAACGTCTCGTTGCTTGAAGCCAAACCGACGCTGGACGAAACAATGATATCCATGGATATCCGCGGTACAGATCTTTTCATCGCGGCCCTGCGAACTCCTGCCGAGAACGGACTCGCGGCCCTTAAAGCGAAGATCACGTACGACGTAGAAAATGTCATCGCAGTAGTCACCAACGAATCGTTGGGCAAGATCTACGAACGTTTCGACATTCATATCGTGAACCCGTACACGCTGGCGCTGTCGGATTTGCGCGACACACTTAACATGGGTACGGAAAGCTCTGAGGAGAATGGCGCAACTCCAACGCGGTAGTTGACGCCTCGACCACGGATAGATTGAAATGTATGTCATCATCGTTGGATGCGGAGCACTAGGCACGCGCAGCGCATATTCACAGTTGCATGCCGGGCACGAAGTGTTGTTGCTCGATACCGACGAAAACCGCGTCGACATGGTTCAGAAGAATCTGGGCAACGTCGCGTTGCTCGGCGATGCCACCGAGGAGTTCACGCTTCACAGCGCAGGCATCAATCGCTGCGACGCGTTGATCGCCACCACTGGCGACGACGCTGTCAACCTCGCATCCTGCCAATTGGCGAAGTTCACCTTCGGCGTCGAAACCGTGATCTCGATCGTCAACGACAGCACCGACACGAATCTGTTCTTGACGGCTGGGGTAGATTCCATCATCAGCCGCACAGACATCATCTTGGCAAATCTGGCCGGCACGTTGCTTGAACATCCCATGGTCGAATTAATGACTCTGAACGACCGCCACGAAAAGCTCGTATCGATGAAGATTCCTCGCAACGCCAGGTCGGTTGGCAACCGGTTCCGTGACCTTGCTCTTCCTTACGGGATCATCATCGCCCTGATCGTGTCCAGCGTTGGATCGCCGTTCGTGCCAACCGAAGACACCGTTATTCTCGGCGGAGAAGAGGTGATCGCATCATGTCCGGTCGAGGCTTTGGACGAACTGGCGTACGTATTGACTGGTCAGAGGTTCTCTTCGCTTGTCGCCTAAACGCATCTCACACCTTGGTCCTGAGGGGACTTTCACCGACCAGGCTTGCCATGTTTACGCGCCTGCAGACTGGGAGCGGGTCGGGTATCCAGAGATGCACCAAGTGGTCGCCGCGCTGGTAGACGGCGAAGTCGATGAAGCAATAGTGCCGATCGAGAACAGCGTCGGCGGCGCGGTCATCGACATCGTGGACTTCCTCGTCGGGACACCAAACGTTCAAATCAAAGGCGAGATGTTGCTGGGCATCGAACAGTGTCTGATCGCCCATCCCGGGGTCGATTTGTCGGAGATCAAGATCGTAAGATCCAAGCCAGAGGCGTTGACGCAATGTCGCATGTTCATGGATGCCCATCTTCCTGAAGCCGCCCGCGTTGGCACCGCGAGCACCGTTGAGGCGGTTTACAAAGTGAAAACCGGAACTAACGAAGTATCGGCCATCGGACCGCGACGCGCTGCGGAGTTAGCCGGGTTGCCAGTGATCAGGTCGGGGATCCAAGACCGCCAGAACAACGTTACGCGCTTCGTGATTCTGGGTAAATCAGATCATGAGACAACTGGTGCGGATAAAACCAGCATCGTGTTCAGTTTCATGAACCGCGACACGCCGGGACAGCTCTACATGGCGTTAGAACCATTTGCGCGGCGGAACATCAACCTCACCAAGATCGAATCGCGACCCACAGGCGAAGAACTCGGCAACTACGTATTCCTGTTGGACTTTCTGGGGCACCGGACGGACCCTGACATCGCTGAGACGTTGACGGGACTGCAGGAGTTGGCGCCGATGGTAAAGGTCCTTGGCTCGTATCCGTTGTCCGCCAAGGTTCATTGAAAACGGGAATCAAAGCCACCGTCTGACCCGATTGCGGTACTGATCGTAAGCGAAGCCGAGTTTGCCTAGTAGGTAACGCTCTTCTCTCGGTATCGTGAACCAGTTGAATGCCACGAACGACGGGATTGTGGCCAGAATTATCGCTAGCGAGTTAGCGGCGCACCCGATGCCGAATATTGCGATCAGCATCGCGAGGTAAGCGGGATTTCGAGAGGTAGCGTAGATACCGTCTGTGATCAGGTTCGCGGTCGGTTTGCCGACGTTAAAGCTTTCGCCCCAACGACGGAAGGCGAGGATTGAGACGGTGAACATGAGAATTGCGATGGCGATGATGATGCCACCGCTGATGTTGTTCCACGGTTCTTGCAGTGGCTCGAACGCCCAGATGGTGCTGTGCACCACGCCGGCGATGATGGTGCAAAGCGCGGGAATTACGGGAGGCAATCGTAGAAATCGTTTCATCGGTTGGTGATTCTGATCCTGTCGTATAGGGCTGTTGTCGTGCGGTATGCTAAACGAATCTACCACCCGAATGTATCCAGAAAGAGTTGGGGATGTCCACAAACGACGCTGTAGCCTACCGTTCCCGTGTGAAGTTGGAGAGGATCAAAGGCCCGTTCCGGATCGCGCACCTGCCGATTGACGGCCCGGTCAAGTTCGGCGTTCATTCCGAGGTCGCTGAACACTACGGAGTCAGTCCCGACATTTCCGAACCGCACGCCACGACGTTGGACTACATCGTGGCCGCCACAAGCGGTTGAATGACCGGAACGTTTGGCGGCGCCCTTGAGGCGCGCGGTATCCCGGCAGGCGAAGGCTACCTCGAATCTGACACCATCGGTGAGATTGAGAAGGAAGGTAACGTCCTGGTCATCAAGCGCATCCACATCACGTACAAGCTGAAGATTGATGCGGAGTTACTTGAGGAGAAGCGGGATGCGATCGATCGGGTGATGCGGGTGCATCACAATTCCTGCCCGGTCTATCGGAGTATTTCGGGGAGTATTGGGATTACTGCGGAGTTGGAGACGGTTTAACTCTTGGGACTGCGGTAGGGGAATTCATCTGGCGGTCGCTTGATTGCATTCACGGACACTGCGCGTCGCGCTGCTTGAGGACCCCGCTATTTTCTGCATCCACCCCCTTACAGATTATTCAACTCAGCCAACACGTTTTCAGAGCGCCTACAGTTTCTCTAAGAAGCCGTTTCATCGGTCGAGTGTAATTTTTCTCAATTTCCGTACTTCCTGCTGATATCTCTCATTATCCATGTTATACTCAACATAGACGATTAGAGATTCCAATTTGCAGGTGCGATATGAAATCAATGAAGACGATAGAAATAGATGCAACAGTCTATGAGGCACTGTTGCGAAATATTCACAGCTTTGAAGACAACCCTAATACGGTTCTTAGGCGGATACTTAAACTCGACGCTGAGCGAGAAGAACAATCGGACGTGGCGCGTAGCCAGATGGACGACAACGCTCGGTCAGATTCGCCTCGCGTGCAATCGTTGGCCCGCGGACGAAAAGTCGCCGGAGGTACGCGGAGCAGAGCTCGAAGCGGCGAGATTTTGGCGATGGATGCGTATCACGTACCGATACTGCAGGCTTTGGACCAGCTAGGAGGCCATGCTTCCTCGCGGCAAGTACTGGAGATCGTAGAAACGCTGATGGGTGACTCATTGAAGGGGAAAGACCTGGAAAAGCAGGATTCAGGTGAAATCCGTTGGCGCTACAGAGCTCAAATGTCTCGTTTGGTGATGGTCAAAGAAGGGTTATTGGACAGTACAGCCGCTCACGGAACTTGGAAATTAACAGGAGAAGGTCGTAGACGTGCAAATCGAAATGACGCTATATAGGAGGGATACGGAAATGTAACATGAATACCCACAAAAACTGACAAGATCAAAAAGAAAGAACCACGATGACGAAGTTCGCGGGATAAATCCGCAACATGTTTATGAAGGAAATTTATTATGTTTGAAAGAGAACAAAAAGAAGAAGAAATCGAAATAATTGACGATGGACGATATCTGCGCATGAAACGCGATTATCGTCGGACAAAGTGCAGCCCGGCTTTTGAGCGAGCTAAAGTCGCTCATGCATTGAAACGAATGGCGCCGACGATACTAATGCTGCTGTTTTCGGCGATCCCGGGAATTGGCGTCGCAAATGCAAATGTAATTGCAATCGAAATAATATGGCAAGCGATTCTCGATTTTATAACACGTGCCTGAAATGCATCATATGATCGCAAACGGCATCGTTCGAGTTGCCAACACTCTCCTCTCCCTGCCAGCACGGAGAGAGGGGGGAAAGACGCGCCGATCCGTTAACTAACCTGCTGGATCAGCTCGATCCGGATGTCGCCTGGGGCGGCGATGAAGCCGATTTTCCTGCCGTCGGGAAGAGCGATTGGGCCTTCTTTGAGTTCGGCACCCAATGCGACGAGGCGAGCTACGTCGGCGTCCATGTCGGCGGTATCGAAGCCGAAGTGCTCCAAGCCGTAGTGAGCATTGGAGTCGGCAGGGCCGAGCGTCTCGCCAGTTCGTTCGCTGGAGATGTTGATGGCTAGCCCACCCTCTGTCTGGGTGACGATGAAGCGATCACCGAAGTCTCGGACCGTGTCGGACATGATTTGGACTTTGAAGGCCTCGACGAACCAGTCGGCGGTCTTCTTGGGGTCGGATGACTTCAGGTGAATGTGGTTGACCAAGTATGGCATGGACTGTCTCTCCATCGGTGTTCGTTTCAATTACATCAAGTGTAAGCGAATTCGCACCCTACCCTGACTGGTCAGCCTCTCGGAGCCGAACTGCGTCTTCAAGTCGCCTCGTCGACGATCTCGATGAGGTCGCGGGCGCGTTTGCTATCCTGTTGCCCCTTGGCCGAGATGCCTTCTTCGAACATCTGGAGGCAGAAGGGACAAGAAACCGCGACGGTATCGGTATCGGTTTCCAAGAAATGTTCGGTCCGAATGTGGTTGACGCGTTCACCAGATTCCTCCATCCACATCCGTCCACCGCCAGCACCGCAGCAGAAACCACGCGAGCGGCACTGCGACATCTCCCGCACCTCGACGCCCGGAACCGCGTTCGCTATCGCCCGCGGTTGATCGTAAATGTCGTTGTGCCTCCCGAGGTAGCAAGAGTCGTGATACGTGATCTCACTAGAACCGTTTTGATCGGATTGCGACGCTGTATCAACCTCCGACATTGAGAGCCGCCCTTCCGCGATAAGGCGCTCTACATACTCGGTGTAGTGCAGAACCTCAACGTCCCATTCAGCATCGAAACCCTCGGCGACCTGCGAATATTCGTTGCGCATCGTGTTGAAGCAATGCGGACAGGTGGTCAGAACCGTCTTGATGCTATAGCCGTTGATCGTCTCGATGTTCTGGCCCGCCAATATCTGGAATAGGTATTCGTTGCCCATGCGGCGCGCCGGATCGCCGGTGCACGTCTCTTGTGCCCCCAACACCGCAAAGTTCACATTGGCCTTCTTGAGCACCGATGCCATCGCCCGCGTCACGCTCACGCACCGTTCTACCAACGCACCGGTACAACCGACCCAGAACAGAACCTCAGGTTTCGGATTTTCGTCAATGGTCGGAACGCCTTCGATGCTTTCCAACCAAGAATCCCGCGTCAAAGTCGTCCCGCTCCAAGGGTGACCGCGCTGCTCCATCGACTGTAAAGCGGTCAAAGCAGTATCAGGCGCTGACGCTTGCTCAAGCATCAGGTATCGACGCATCTCCACTATCGAGTCGATGTGTGAGATACCAACTGGGCACGCTTCGACACATGCCGCGCAAGTCGTGCAAGCCCACAGAACCTCCTCGCCCACCGCATCGCTCACCATCGAGACGGACGATGCTGGAACCGTTTCTCCAGAAGCCTTCGCGCCGATGAGCTCGGGCGCTCGTTGCTCCATGTATCCGCGCATGTCCTGGATTACCTTGCGCGGGGAAAGCGGTTTGCCGGAAGCCCACGCCGGACAGTTGTCTTGGCATCGACCGCAGTTGGTGCAGGCGTCGTAGCTGAGCATCTGTTGCCAAGTCAGATCCTTGAGGTCGGACGCGCCGAACGACTCTAGGGTTTCGAAATCACCCATTGGTTTAAGCGCGCCGCGCGGTCGCAAGGGTCGGAAATAGATGTTGAGCGAGGAGACGATGATGTGCGACAACTTGCTGAAGCTGATCGCGGCATACGCCAAACCGATGGCGAAGATTGCCGCGTGCGTCCACCACAACACCTTGTGCAACAAAAGCATGGCATCGGTCGAGATGCCCACACCGATGAACAACTTGCCGACTAACCAACCGACAGGCGACCACAGAGCGTCGGCCGGCGCATAAAGATCGGAGTTCGGATTCAATTCGGTCGCCCCGATGCGAAGTCCTTCTAGTGCGAATCCAGTCGTTAGCAGCAAAAAAAGGTAAGCAAGGATCAGCGAATCGTCGCCAAAGGAGTTCAGTCGTTCTGGCTTCACGACGTACCGACGCCAATACGCCATGCCGATTCCGATTGCAGCGAGAACTCCTCCGAACACATCCCAAACGAAGCTGGTCTGTAACCTGAAATAGGCCGTCGGGAAAGTTACGCCAAGATACTCCTCGAAGTTGAATTCGATCGCCGCAACTGTGGTCGCCAGCAATAAAACAGCGAAACCCCAGAAGATCGCGAAATGCATCACCGTGGCGTATCGTTCGCGGTGCGGGTGAAACTTCCCGTGGCCGCCAAAACCGAACGCGCCAGCGCGCAGGAATTCTCGGATTCGCGTGGAGTGCGAGCCTAGTTCGTCGTATTCGGCTCCGACCCGCCAGAACTGCACGCGCCGGTAGAGCGCGTAGGCTATGAAAGCGACGGAAATCGGCGCAACTAGGTATACGATCGCACCAAGTAACGGGTAACCGATGTTCCAGAAATCGGTTCGTCCGGCAAGGTCAAGCATCCTCGTATGTTACGTGAACTGCTTGTCCGGGCACCGAATCGAAGCAAATGAATAGCAGCTAGTCGGTTGCTGCACGACCGATATGATATTCGTTTTCGGCATCCATGATTCTCCAGAGCGAATCAACCGACTCGACGCGTTGCGGATACTCCGCACCCCAGTGCTCCTTGAGATGGGCCACGATATCGTTGAATTTCATCGGTTGGTTGCCGTTGATTATCAAGATGCGGAATATCGCCTCCAACAATGACATTCCCGGCGTGATGAACTGAACCTTGGTTGGGCAGATCTTGGTTGCGTTGTAGATGCTACGCTCCGTCGTCCTGCCCGGAACTATCGGCTTACCCTCCTGGCTCGGTCGACACAACCTGCATTCCCCGGACCAACAAAGCCGTTGCCACACTTTGAAGAGATACGATTCGCCCGCGTCCTCGTACGTGCGCTCGTTAATCGCGAATAACGTGTCACCATCAGTTTCGTTGACACTAGATCCTTCTGTGATCTCGGTACCTGTTGTCATTCCCTCTGTCCTGATTTACGTTTGTTCATCCGCAGCACATTTGGCATTTACACCCGTTATATATTTCGCCTAAACCACATCAAAATTACCGACCCGTTACGAATGATCTATCGTACCGCTCAACAGGTCGTCATCAGGCCACTCCAAAATCTCCACGGCGACGTCGGAGCCGGCCGGAATGCTTACGACATCGTCTGGACAGATTGCTAACCCTCGAGCCAACGCCATAGAGTGTAGCGCGCCTGAGCTCTGATTCCCGGTAGAACGAGCGCGGTAGTTGCCTGCATCGTCTTTGTAGACATCGACGCGAGCATACACCCGGCGCCCGTCATGGTTGTAAACCGGATCGTCGAGCGTTGCGTTGATCGTCGGCTTCTGAAGCGGAGCCTTGCCGAGCATCACGCGGATCGCAGGCCGCCCAAACTGCTCGAACGCCACCATCGCGCTCACCGGGTTGCCGGGCACCCCTAAGTGAGGCACTTTTCGACCATCAACAGCGTTCAACGCGCCGAACGCCAAAGGCTTCGCCGGCCGCATCCGGACCGACCACAGTGCGACCTCGCCATTCTTCGACAAAACGTCTTTCACAACGTCGTAGTCGCCTTTGGACACCCCCGCGGATGTCACGACCATGTCATATTCGACTGCCTCTTCGAGCAATGCTTCCAGTGATTCGATACTGTCGCGGGCGATGCCGATGATGCGAGCGATGCCACCGTATTTCTCCACCAACGCAGCGATGCTATACGCGTTGGAGTTGTAGATCTTGCCGGGCTTCCGTTCGTCGCCGGGTTCCAACAGTTCATCACCCGTCGAAACGATCGCTATCACCGGTCGTCGAATCGCTTGCACTGATGTTTTGCCTAGAGACGCGGCAACCCCAACGACACCGGCTGTGATGTCGGCACCACTCTTGACGACCGTCTGGCCAGCTTGGACGTCCTCGCCCGCCGGACGGATGTTGTCGCCCGATTCCGCGCCCAGACAAATCCCAATCTCGGAAATGTCGCTGCCGTTGCTCCGTCGATCATCTTCATCGGTATCTTCGAACGGCACTACAGCGTCAGCACCTTCCGGTACCGGTGCTCCGGTCATGATCCTGACCGCCGACCGTTCGGACAACGGCTTTTCCGGGACTTCACCCGCGGCGATGTAACCATCGACTGGCAACAGCACAGGGTTGAACTTCGAAGCCGAGGAGACATCCGTAGATTTGACCGCGTATCCATCCATCGCAGAGTTAGCCAACGGCGGTATGTCGAACTCCGCGGTAAGGTCTTCCGCGAGCGTGAGGCCGACCGCGTCGAGCAACGGCACTTCAACCGAATCTAGCGGTCCGAAGTAAGAGAGAATCCGGTCACGCGCGTCCTCAACCGACAGCATCTCTGCATCGTAGTGATGACGATGCGGTCGATCTTGTGCGTGGGAACGATTTTCGTGCATTTTCATCAATAGCAGCCTAAACCCTGTTTTCACCTAAATCCGGCGATCCGCACTCTCCCGTCGTCCGAGCGAGTGGAGCAGATTGGCTGCGCAAAGTTACGCCGAGTTCGCGCTCAAGTCGCACAACGATCTGCTCTTCGGCTCGCGTTACCTGCTCAGAGGTCAGCGTTCGCGCATCTGATTGGTACGTCACCCTGATACCCAGCGACTTTTTGCCTTCTCCGACGCCACCGCCTTCGTAGACATCAAATACGGACGCAGATTTCACCAGACGGTTCTGCAAACATATACGCAACGCGTCCCCGACCCGGACGTCGCTATCAGCTATCAACGCGAGATCGCGTTGCGAATCCGGATACCTCTGATACGGCTTGTAGTCGTCGGCTCGCGTTTTGTCGCCAATCAAGGATCGCAACACCTCGACATCGAGTTCGAACATCACCGCGCCGCTGCTTTCGGCATCGAAACGATCCCAAACCGCCGCGTCTACAACCCCCACCGTTCCGAGAACCGTGCCTTTGCGGTCATTTGCTATCACTTCTGCGGCCCGACCCTGCGCGTATGTCGCATCTTCTAGCGAGATGAATCGGGCATCGATCGCGAGAGTCTCCAAGACGTGTTCCACCGCGCCTTTAGCGTCGTAAAAATCGAAATCGCCTTCGTTGCCACCCCATAGCGATGTACTTCGAGGGCCAGTCATCACGCCAGCGAGTCTCTCGACCTGTAACGGCAACGGATCGCTCGAGTTGTCGTTGGCAGGGGCAAAAACAATGCCGGATTCGAAGAGCGCCACAGGTCCGCGCCAAGTGCGCGTGTTTCGCGCTGCCGATTCCAACGTCGGAGCGCGTAGAGATCGGCGCAACGTAGCGTGTTGGCCCGAAACCGGGTTGTCCAGCTTTATGCCGTCGGTCGACCTGATCCCGTTTGACGTTGAAGGAGGAGGAGGCGCTTTTTCCTCCAATTCATCTGAAATTGCGACGTAGGTTATCGTCTGCTTCATGCCATACGCCGTTAGAGCGTCGATTATCTTTCGGCGGAAGACGTGCTTGGCACCCGGTTCCCAGCGCGGCACGCGGCCTGAAAGCGGGGTTGCCGGCAAGTCATCATATCCGATCACCCGCGCAAGTTCCTCAACCAGGTCTTCTGGGATTGAGATGTCCGAACGCCAGAACGGTATCGACACCCGCCAACCATCGTTGTCGCCGTTCTCCGATGAACCCGCATCTAGAGCCTCGAGTTCGAAACTCAGCGATCGAAGAGTCGATTCGACCAATTTGGTCGGATAATCGACCCCCATCACGCGGGATATGTCGCGCCGCGTCAAATCAACGTGTCCCTGCTCAGTTCCCTCACCCGGCCATTCGTCAATCAGTCCCGGCGCAATCTTCCCACCGGCGACGAGTTGAATGATCCGCAGGCATCGCTTAATCCCAGCCTCGGCTAGCCCGGCGCGCAATCCCTTCTCGAAACGCAAGGTAGCTTCGCTGCGCATACCCAACGTACCCGCCGTTCGACGGTTGTTTTGGGGATTGAAGTTCGCCGCCTCTAGAAATATGTTGACTGTAGCGTCTGAGATCTCAGTGTCCTCTCCTCCCATGATTCCGGCGAGGCCGATCCCTCCGTTCGGATCGGCGATGAGTAGCGAATCGCCGTCGAGTTTCCGATCGATGCCATCCAAAGTCGTCAAAATCTCGCCTTCAACGGCGCGGCGGACGATAACGTGGTGATCGACAACCTTGTCGTAGTCGAACGCGTGGAGCGGCTGGCCGAGTTCGAACATAACGAAGTTGGTTGCATCGACGACGTTGTTGATCGGCCGCTCTCCGATTGCGAGCAATCGCTCTTGCAGCCATGACGGCGACGGACCTATCTTGACGTTCCGTATCACTCCGCCCAAGTAACGCGGGCAAAGATCGCCATCCACAACCGTCACCTGCGCGAGCGAATCGACGGCAGGACCATCCGTTTCGTATGCCAAAGTCGGAATCCGAAGACTCTCACCCGTCAACGCCGCGACGTCGCGGGCAACTCCAACCACGCCGAGGCAGTCAGGACGATTGGGTGTCAACTCAATATCGAGCACCGCGTCGCCGAGGATGTCGCCTATCGGCGTACCGATAGCGGAGTTCTCAGGCAACACCAAAATGCCGTCGTGGTTGTCTCCGATACCAAGCTCCTTCTCAGAACACACCATGCCAGACGATTCGACACCACGTATCTTCGATCGCCGCAATTTTCGCGTTTTGCCGGGTTCATCGCTGTAGGCATCGAAAAGCTCCGCGCCAATCGACGCATACGCGATCTTCTGCCCCTTAGCCACGTTCGGAGCGCCACAAACCACTTCGTGCACTCCGTCGCCGTCATCGACTTGGACTAGCCGCAACCGATCCGCGTTCGGGTGTTGCGAGACGTGCAACACTTCACCAACGACGACGTTCTCGATATGACCGAAGCGCTCGATCGAATCGACCTCGTTGCCGGCCATTGTGAGACGATGTGCCAGTTCATCGACGTCAATGTTTACGTCGACGTACTCGCGAAGCCAAGAGAGCGGGACTTTCATTAGGCGGTTCCGATCCGGTAAACGTTAGAACTGGCTGAGGAAGCGCAGATCATTGGAGAAGAAATGACGGATGTCCTCGATGTTGTAGCGCAACATCGCGATCCGTTCAGGGCCCATGCCGAAGGCGAAACCTGTGTATTTCGACGAGTCGTAGCCAACACCTTCCAAAACCTTGGGGTGCACCATACCCGCTCCCATGATCTCGACCCAACGACCATCCCAGTCTACGGAAACATCGACGCCCGGTTCGACGAACGGGAAGTAGTCGCAACGAAAACGAATCTTGCGCTTCGTACCAAATATGCGGTGGGTGAATTCGTAGAGCGTGCCCTTAAGATCGGACATCGTCACGCCTTCATCAACCGCTAGTCCTTCGATTTGGTGGAACTGCCACTCATGCGTGGCATCTGTCGCCTCGTGACGAAAACATAGCCCCGGCGAGACGATCCGAACCGGCGGCTTCTGCTTCTCCATCGTCCGGATCTGCATCGGCGATGTCTGAGTTCTGAGCAACACCCGGTTCTTGGACTCGCGGTCGACCCAGAGCGTATCTTGCAGATCGCGGGCCGGGTGATCCGGTGGCACGTTGAGCATGTCGAAGTTGTACTTCTCCAGTTCGACGATCGGCCCTTCGACGGTCTGGAATCCCATGTCGTTGAAGACCTCAAGGATTTCGCGCATCATCATCTCTGACGGGTGCAGGCCACCCAAGTTCGGACGCCGACCTGGCAACGTGATATCGATCGAATCGGCGGAGGTGTCTACGCGTTTCTGCACCGATACCGTAGCCACCATTGCGTCGAACTTGGTGGTTAGCTCGATTTTCAAACGATTGAGGTTAGCGCCAGCTTCCCGACGCTCTTCGGATGGGAGGTTGCCCACCGATCGCAACCGAGAAGACAGTAACCCGCGGCGTCCGAGATACTCGATTCGCCATTCTTCAAGCTCGGATTCGGACTTCGCGGCGGCTAAAGATTCGATTGCCGCACGCTCCGATTCTTGCGTCGATGCGTCCGCTGACCCCGCCATCAGCGCCCCTCTTCGTTCGTTATCATCGCGTCCGTTAGCATGTCCGAATCCGATACTGGATATGACCTAGTTTGAAAGTATAAACCTGTAGCTATTCTCGCAATCCGTCTAAAGACCCGTAAGCCGTATCATGTGCACATGAGCAACCAAAACACCATTCCCATCAACAAAATCCTCGTAACCGGCATGAGTGGCTTAATCGGCGGCGTGGCCGGACGAGAATTGGCGCGGCGAGGCTACGAAATTTCCGCATTGAACCGCCAAGATGTCCCGGGGGTACCGACGACGCGTGCCAGCATCACCGATCATGACGCTATTCGCCCCGCCTTCGAAAGAATCGATTGCGTCGTCCACATGGCCGCCTACCTCGGACCTTCGGACGCAGCACAGCTATCGGTCAACATTGAAGGCACCTACAACGTCTTCGAAGCGGCCAAAGACGCTGGAGTAAAGCGCTTCGTATTCGGCAGTTCTGGCGCCACTCAGATGGGCTACGAGCGAGCAGAACCCGTTCTGTCAATGGTTGAAGCCCGCTACGACGACATACCTGACCCTCCGGGACGCGTCTATCACGACTCGCCTGCAAGACCAGACGGTATGTACGGTGTCGCCAAGCTTGCTGGGGAAGCGATGGGCCGCTATTACTCCGAAGCACACAATATGTCCGTCATCTGCATAAAGCTAGGCCGAGTCACCGCGGAAAACAAGCCCGACTCCCCTCGCAACACCGCCGTCTACCTCAGCCATAGAGATGCCGCGCAAATCGTCTGGCGATGCGTTGAAGCCCCTGCCGACGTCCGATACGACATCGTCTACGGCGTTTCCGACAACCGAAACCGCTTCCGCGACCTCGAGCACACCACCAAGCTAGTCGGCTACGTACCGCAAGACGGCGCGGAATGGAAATAGGTGGTTTCGAGGCTCAACAGAGCCACCAAAAATTTAAACAATCCGCGTCCCGACCGGCTCACCCTCCGCACACTTCACCAGTGCCCCACGTACGCGACCATCAATGATGTGCGCCGATTTCGTCCCGCCCAACGACTCGATGCACGCCTCCAGCTTCGGTATCATCCCGCCGCCGGCAACGCCGCTGTTGATGAGATCGACAGCCTGACGTTTAGTCATCTGCGGAATGATTCTGCCCCGCATATCCAAAACCCCTTCGACATCCGTCTGAAAAACCATCGATCTTGCTTGTAACGCACGCGCAAGATGCCCGGCCGCTGTGTCCGCGTTGATATTGAGTATCTGATCGCCGAGCGAGGTCGCATCAAGGTTGAGGGCCGCCGGGCCAACCACCGGAATCCGACCCGAATCTACGATCACCTGCACCGGAACCGGGTTCGTCTTCTCGATCCTGCCCACATAGCCCAACTCCGGATCCTGAATCACTGCGTTGAACATCCCGTCGGAAACACCTGACACACTCACCGCTGGCCCCCCGGCGCGCATTATCTCCGCAACCAGATTGGAATTTACGAGCCCGGTCAACACCGCAATCGCAACCTCCAGCGTCGCCGAATCGGTGACACGCAGACCCCGCACGAATTGCGAGCGAACCCCCTGCTTGGCCACCCACTCGGAGATCGTCTTGCCCCCGCCGTGAACAACGACCGGTCGCATTCCGCGGCGCCACAACTCGACAACGTCGTCGATCGTCGAATCACCCTCGCCTAGCGTCGAACCACCGATCTTTACTACGATGCAATCTTGGTCTGGCATTACGTGGTGTACGCCGAGTTGAACACTACGTACTCCTCGGTCAGATCGCATCCCCAAGCTTCGCCAAAACCATCACCACAGCTGAGATTGACGCGCAACTCAACCTCGTGTTGGTCGAGGGCGGCAATCACGCTCTGGGGGTTGTACGCGATGGCTTTGCCCTCGGCCACGATCTGTATGCCGTTGACAAAGATGTCGATCTGAGATTCGACAAGCGGGATGCCGGTCTTGCCCACGGCCATCATGATGCGGCCCCAGTTGGGGTCCCGACCATAAACCGCAGTTCGAACAAGCAGAGACGCAACCACAGACCGAGCCGCCATTCGCGCATCTACTTCAGATTCGGCCCCCTCAACCACCGCGGTAATCAAGTGCCGAGCACCCTCCCCATCTCGTGCCAGTTCGATCGCGAGATGGCGATTAACTAACTTCACCGCGCTCGCGAACTTCGCCGAATTCTCATCTCCTCCAGAAACCCGAGGACTGCCAGACGCTCCGTTGGCGAGAAATGCCACCGTGTCGTTAGTGCTCTGGTCGCCATCGATATCGATCTGATTGAAGCTCAACGTCACTGCATTAGACAGCGTCGACTGCAAAAACGATTGCTCAACATCAGCATCCGTCGTAGTAAAGCAAAGCATCGTCGCCATATTCGGATGAATCATCCCGGCACCCTTCGCACACCCACCGACGGTCACCACAGAACCATCGCTAGCCTCATACCGCACCGCAATATGCTTAGCGTGCGTATCAGTAGTCATGATCGCCTTGGCGAACTCCAAACCCGCGTCGTCGCCATTTCGTACATCGATACGCGGCGTGTAGTCCCGGATGATATTCATCGGAAGTTCGACCCCGATGACACCCGTGGAGGCGACGAGGACTTCGTCAGCATTGACGCCAAGTTGGCCCGCCGCGATCGTGGCCACGTCCCGAGCGTCCAATAGGCCTTGTTCACCGACGGAGCAGTTAGCGCAACCACTGTTAGCGATGACGGCGCGTGCCGATCCTCGAGCAACCACGTCTTTGGAAACCGTGACAGATGGCGAAACGATGCTGTTCTGAGTAAATGTCCCCGCCACCGTGCAATCTCGGTCCGAATACAAGAGCCCGAGGTCGTATTTGTCCTCGCCCGGGGTCTTGATGCCGGCGAATACACCGCCGGCTTGGAAACCTTGTGCCGTGGCGACCCCGCCGCCTTCAACAATCGTCAGATCTTTATCGTTAGACATTGCTCACATCTCAACCGACGCAAAACGCGCGGCCCGCTTTGGATTGGTTACGCTTCGAAGGCTCGAATTGCCCATAAAATAGACTTTATAAGAGAGAAGCCATCGTCTGAATTGGCACTGTATTTTTCTGGTCGGGATCGTCGAAATGCTCCAAACTCACAACGCAGATGTTCTTGTTGCAGGTCAAGGTGCCGCTGCCTTCGCCGCCGCACTCTACGCCGCTAGATACCAACTGAGCACCGTCATAGCCTCCGAGTCCTTCGGCGGCGAGACTGCGATCGGCGGATTGATCGAAAACTACCCCGGCACACCCGACATCGACGGCTTCGACCTCATGCTCAAGTTCAAGGAGCAGGTCGACAAGCTCGAAGTCCCCACAATCTCGCGCAACCTCGAAGCCGTCGAGCCGAATGATGGCCGATTCGTCTGCACGCTCGAAGGCGGCGACATCGTCGACGCCGGCTCCATAGTCCTCTGCGTAGGACGCGAACGCCGAATCCTCGGGCTGCCCAATGAAGCAGAGTGGACCGGCAAGGGTGTCTCCTACTGCTCAACCTGCGACGCACCCTTGTACCGCAACAAAGAAGCCGCAGCAGTAGTCGGCGGAGGAAACGCTGCGACCGAAGGCGCAATCCTCCTCTCCCGTTACGCCAAACACGTCTATCTCATCTACCGAGGCGACGAACTCTGGCGACCGGAGCCGATCCAACTCAAGGTCTTGTCGCAGATCCCCAACGTCCGTGTTCTCCTGAACACCAACGTCACCGAACTCATCGGAACCGACCTCGCAGGCCTGACCGGCATCCGCATCTCCCGCCCGTTGGACGACAACGAGACGATCAACATCCACCCCGAGCAGACCGAACCGATGAACAAGTCCCGCGAAGGCGATCACGGGAAAGACGTCATCAACCTCGACGGCATCTTCATCGAAGCCGGCGCCGACCCTCGCCTAGAAATTCCCAACATGCTCGGCCTAGACCTCAACCCCGCGACCCAAGAGGTTCACGTCGACCGAGGACAGCGTACCAGCGTCCCGGGCATCTACGCCGCAGGCGACCTTACCGACGGGACATCACTCAAGCAGACAGTAACCGCGGCCTCACAAGGCGCAATCGCGGCACTCTCGGCCTACGGCTTCGTCCTCGCCGGCGAGCATCACTACGAAGCGGCTTAGCATCACCATCCCCTCTCCCTCGATGGGAGAGGGTCAGGGTGAGGGTGAGCGACAACATGAGAGCCCCAATCAGCACAACATCCGAGGAACGTCTGGTAACCGCGCCAGACATCCCACACGTCGAACCGCAACTCGGAACCGTTGCAGTTCTCTATACCAAACCCGAAACGGTGCTATCCGACTACGCCGACCTCATGGACCTGGCCGGTTACCAAGATTCCCTGACGCCGGACATCGAGACACTGCTCAAGGTCAACATCTCCTGGCAGCACTACTACCCGGCATGTTCCACCGCGCCGTGGCAGATCGAAGGCGTGGCCAACAAGCTTCGTGCCGACGGCTTCGACGACTTGACCGCCGCACACAACGGCACGGTAGTAGTAGACCCCATCGAAGGCCGCATCAAGAACAAACACGCCGCAGTGGAAGACCGCTTGAACATCCCGCACGTCATCCTCGACACGCCTGACATGGAGTGGGTGCGTTACAAGCCTCAAGCCGAGATGCTCGTCCTCAACGACATATACAGGGACGGCATCTACATCCCTGAGATGATGCTTGGCACCAACATCATCCAACTCCCTACCGTTAAAACCCACGTCTTCACGCAGATGACAGGCGCAATGAAGAACGCCTTTGGCGGTCTGCTGCATCGCTACCGCCACTGGACGCACGCCCAGATCCACGAAACCCTCGTCGACCTCCTACAGATCCAGCGCGAAATCCACAGCGGTCTCTTCGCCGTCATGGACGGTACCTTCGCCGGCGATGGCCCCGGCCCCCGCGCCATGCGCATCCACAACAAAAACATCATCCTCGCTTCTGCCGATCAAGTTGCCATCGACGCCGTAGCGGCAAAACTAATGGGCTTCGACCCCATGTCGATACCCAAAATCCGCATCGCCCACGAATTGGGACTCGGCATCGGCAACCCGAGCGACATCGAAATCAAAGGCGACGACATCGCCAATGTCAAATGGGACTTCTCTCCAAACGAGAACACCTTCGCCTCCCGCGGCCAGAAAATGATCTACTGGGGACCCCTAAAACCCCTCGAAGGCATGCTCTTGCGCTCCCCGATAACCCCTTGGGCCTTCGTCGCATCCAACCTCTACCACAACGAATTCTGGCTCCGATTCGTAGGCCGAAAACGCGTCGCCGACGCCTTAAAAACCCCTTGGGGGGAGTTGTTCGAGAAGTATTGAGCCTGTCGGTTTGCGGTCACCAACTCGATTGACGCTAAAACGCATATGAGTTAATCTAAAAGGACTGGCGGTGATGCCTTTTTTGGCTTTACCGCTGTCCGATTATGCGGCCCCGTGGTGTAGTGGTCTAACACGCCTCCCTGTCAAGGAGGAGATCGGCAGTTCAAATCTGCTCGGGGTCGCCACTTCTTTACCGAAGTCCCCACGACTACAATTCGTAGCGTCGCGCCCGACTTTACAGTGCGTCGGATCTAACACCATGAAACTATTCGAAGCCGCATACCCCTTCGCCGATGACGTCCTCGCATTGCCCGTCAAAAACATCGACACCGCCGCCAAATACTGCGCCGACGCATTCGGCCTTACCGAAGTCGAACGTCACGACAACCCCGTCAAGACCGTCATCATGGAACGCGATGGAACCCGCATCGGCTTCGCAGTCAACGGCGGCGACCAAACCAAGACGGCGCCGCCATCCGAGTTGCCGACGCCCAACGTGCCAAAGACGAAATCGAAGCCAACAGCGTCGAAACCGGCAACTGGCGAGTCGACGAACGCGACGGCCAGAAACTCCAAGTCTTCTTCGTAGTAGCCCCCGACGGGCTCTGCTACTAATTCCACCAACCGCTCGGTTGATCCTCAACGCACGGCGAAAGGACCCACCAAACCCGTTCGCTCGTGCCGCGTTTCCCGTATCATTCCTTCAGGAATGCGAGGAGTCTCCCAAGGAGCCCACCAAATGAAGATCACCGACCTCAAGTGCGCCATCATCGGCGACAACCCCATCGTCCGCATCACAACCGACGCCGGCATTGAAGGCCTCGGCCAAGCCGAATGGACCAAGCCGTACCTCAAGCCGTTCGTTCTCTACTACCGAGATGCCATCCTTGGCCAAGACCCTACCGACGTCGAGCGCGTCATCAGCCGAATCCGCAGGCTAGGCAGCTTCAAGCCGTGGGGCGCCGCCGTCAGCGCCATCGAAGTCGCACTCTGGGACATCGCCGGTAAAGCTGCCGGAGTCCCTGTCTACAAACTCCTAGGAGGCAAAGTCCGAGACAAGGTCCGCGTCTACAACGGCGGCATTCGTGTGCCGTTAAAAGGCAACGAGCCGGAACACTTCGCCGAAAACATGGCCGAGATGAAGGAGTTCAAAGAGGGATTCTCCATCATCAAGCAAGGCATCTCATTCCACTCTCAAATGGCTGCAGAGGTCCCCAACTACTTCTATGGCGAACTACCCAAATATGACGGTCCGCCACGAGGCGGCGTGCGCCCACCAGTCGGAGGGCCACTTACCGAAAAAGGCCTGAAACACACCATCGCGTGTGTCGAAGCCATGAAAGACGTACTTGGCGACGAGGTCGGACTAGCCCTCGACTGCGGCCCCGGAATGACCGTACACGACACTCTCCGACTCGCCAAGGCCCTCGAACCACTCAACATCATGTGGCTCGAAGATACAATCACTGGCGACTACACGCCCTACGTCCTGCCCGAACTCTTCCGGGAGGTGCAAATGCAGACCTCTACGCCAATCCACACCGGCGAGCAGATCTACCTCCGACAAAACTTCAAAGACCTCATCGAATCCAAAGCCGTCCGAGTCATCGGCCCCGACCCCCTCGACGTTGGAGGCATCGCCGAACTCAAATGGATCGCAGAATTCGCCGACATGCACGGCATCATGATGGCACCCCACGGCGTCGCCGACGGCATCATCGGGATCGCCGCTCACGTCCACCTCGCCGCAACCCTCCCGCGCAACTACATCGCCTTCGAATACCCCGCCGGCAAACCTGAATGGTGGTACGACATCATGGACGGCCTACCCGACCCCATCGTCGAAAACAGCCACATCAAAGTCTGGGACACCCCCGGCCTAGGCGTCGAATTCAACGTCCCAGCCGCCAAGAAATACCTATCCGACGAAGACAAAGACTTCTTCGACTAAGCCCGTGTCGAGCATCAGATAACCGTTCTTAACTGTTCTGAAATACCCGCTCGAGATGGCGCAACCCATCTGACACCGTCGATCGTTCGTTGGTATCGAGCGTGGTGAGGTCGCCGGCAAGGCATTCGATATGCGAAGCGACGGCCTCATGGAACGCTTTACGGCCTTCATCGGTGGCCCGAACATCCACTATGCGCCGGTCGTGTCGAGACGGCGTGCGTTCAATGAACCCGCTCTCATCGAGACCGTCGAGCACCCTGGTGATCGTGGCTTGGGTAACCTGCTCCGCTTGTGCGATCTGACCTCCAGTTGACCCATCATTCTCGATGATGATCCGCAGTGCCGACATCCGCGCAGCGGTTAGCCGAGTCGAGTGGTAACTCGGTCGGACCCTGCGGCGCAGAACTTCGGTCAATGCGATCAGTCGCTCCCCTAGCTCTCCGGGAGACGATGCGGCGGTTGGCGTAGCTTCGTCGAAGGTTGACATACATACTTTATATTGCTAATATTTAGCACTGTCAAGTAACATTCAATCGCGAGGAACCCCCGATGAGTGATGACTTAAGAATCAACTCGATTTACCAGATCAGCATTAACGTTGACGACCTGGATGGGGCGATCGAATTCTATCGCCACAAGCTCGGCATTAACTTCATCGCGAAATTCCCACCTGGGTTGGCCATATTCGATTGCGATGGAGTTCACCTTATGGTGTCGGCGATTCCGGGTGAGGCGTCCACTGGGAACAGCGTGATCTACTTCAATGTTCCCGACGCTCAAGTCGGCTACGAGACGCTCAAAGAGCGCGGCGTCGATTTTACCAGCGAACCCCACGTCATCCACTCGACGGACAACTACGAGTTGTGGATGGCATTCTTTGACGACCCGGAAGGGAACACAATGGCTATCGCCGCGGAGCGAGGAGAGCTAGGCACTTAGGTGTGGCGTCCGGGGATCGGTTTAGTGTCCGCGAGACTGTGCCTCCGGCGGCGTGTCTCAATCCAAGGACCGGTCTGAGGCTTACTCTGCCTTTTCGACGTAAGGCCTGATCTCGACATGAGGCTCACCATCTTTCGTTACCAGCACGCTTGCGCCGGTCTCTTCGATCTCGTCAATGATCTCCAAACAGTTCTCTTCAACTTCTGATACGTCATATCGTTTCATTCTCAATTACCCCAATTTGGCAGCCGTTTCCAATATCGAACAGTGGTCAATCGATCACATCCTACCCCATCCCCCGCCAATACCTCCTACCTTCCCACCTCATCATCGTCCCCCACCCGGGCGCGCTCAAATGGCTACCCAATACCGCGATTCCCTCGCTCTCCGCTCTGTCGAGGACCTCATGCCTAATCCTCATCGCCTCCGCCGGATCAGTGTCTAGCGCGAACGGCAGGTCAGTATCCGTCGCATGCATCGGGTTGATCAAGATGTCACCCACGAACAGCGCCCGTTCCCTTCCTGATGCCAGCATCAGCGCCATATGCCCCGGCGTATGACCCGGCGTCGGTATAGCCGTCACCCCCGGTGCCAGTTCCGTCTCGCCATCCATCAGATCCAATACCCCGATCTGTTCCAGCGGTATCACGCTCCGCTCGATCGGCTCCATCCCAAACTCACTGTCATCGTCCGGGACCGTGAAATGATCCCAATCTGCACGATGAACCGTGTACCGAGCATCCGGAAACGTCGGAACATCACTCGTCGCCGGATCGATGTTCCATCCCACATGGTCCGCATGAAGATGCAACATGAAAACGATGTCGATCTCGTCAGTCTTCACGCCCTTGCGTACGAAATCCTCCATCAACTCCGCCGACGTCTCCGAACCCAACATCTTCCCATGCGGACCAAATCCCGTGTCCGCAATCACATTCTTCCCACCTGACGTAATCACAAACACGCCGAGGTTCATCAGAAAGTGCTGACCTGAGAAACACTGAGGGAAGATGTCGTAGTAGTGCGACCAATGCTCCAACGGCGTCTCAGGGAACATCATCCTCGGATCGAAAACTACTGTGCCGTCGCTAAGCGAGGTAACGCGTATTGAGCCGACGTTGAGAACCTCCGCACTCATCAGTCACATCCCCTTCCAGTAGCGTCTCCCTTGCCATCGAACCATCGTCCCCCAGCCCGGAGGACTGAGGTGGCTACCCAAAACGATCATCTTCTCGCGCTCCGCCATATCCAGCAGGTGGTGCCGCGTCTCTACGCCTTGCTGCTTGTCCGTGTCCGGCCAATAGGTCAATTCCGTATCCGTCGCATGCATCGGAGAACCCAGAACATCACCAATCAACAACGCACGCTCGCGCCCTGACGAGATCAACAGACTCATATGACCCGGAGTATGACCCGGAGTATGTATCGCAGTTATCCCCGGCGCCAGTTCCGTCTCACCCTCCATCAGATCCAACACACCCGCCTCATCCAACGGAATCGCGCTCCGCTTCACCGCATCACCCCGAAAGTCCGAAAGGACCTCTTCCGACGTAAAGTGCTCCCAATCGGCTCGGTGAACCGTGTAGCGGGCATTCTCAAAGGTTGGTTTCGACAAATCCTCAGGCCGAGTGTTCCAACCAACATGGTCACCATGCAAATGCGTCAAGAAGACCGTATCGACCTCGTCCGTTCCGATCCCCGTGCGCTCGAAGTCATTCATCAGATCCGCCGGGGTGTCCGCACCCAGCATCTGGCCATGCGGACCAAACCCCGTATCAGCGACCAGCGTCTTGCCACTCGAACGCATCACAAACACACCCAGATTCAACAAGAAATACGGCTTCGAGAAGTACTCCGGGAAGATGTCGTAATACTGCTCCCAGTGTTCAAGCGGCGTCTCCGGAAACGTGATCCGAGGATCAAACACCACTCGCCCGTCGCTCAAAGACGTGATACGTATATCGCCAACATCTAATACATCATTAGTCATCGCTACAGTTTAGCAACACTTGGCACCGCAGAGCTTTAACATTCTTCAAGTAGCCAACAGCCCCATTCGCCCCCAGTTGGTCACATCTGCCAATGTCACGTTTATCTTGTCTCGGCCGTTTCGGCAAGTATCGGGGGATGCGTCAATTTCAAGATGCGTTGTTTAGAGGAGAACACCAGTGCTTGATCCAAATCAGTTCGAATGGCTCACGTTCGACTGCTACGGAACACTTGTCGACTGGGAATCAGGAATCTGCGACGCCCTATCAAAAGTCGCAACACGTCACGGCGTGCACAAATCAAACCCAGAGCTACTAACTCTCTTCTCAACCATCGAACCACGAATCCAGAGCGCCCCCGGCTACTTGACATACCGTGAAGTCTTGCGAAGGGTGATGGTCAACATCGGAACAGAGTTACGGCTCCAGTTCTCCGATGAAGAACTATTCAGCCTCCCCGAATCGATGTCCAACTGGCCCGTCTTCCCCGATGCCGAGCAAGCACTTAACACACTCAAAAACCGATACAAGCTAGCCGTCATCTCCAACGTGGACGACGATCTGTTCGCGTCATCCGCGAAAGCGCTGAACGTCGATTTCGATCTCGTCGTCACCGCACAACAGGTTCAGAGATACAAGCCTGACCTCCGTAACTTCGAGTTCGCATCAGCCCTCATGGCAGTCGAAAATCACAATTGGCTGCATGTGGCCGAGAGCCTGTACCACGACATTGGACCGGCAAACCAGCTTGGCATCAAGAGCGTCTGGGTGAATCGTCCAAACCGAGGCGGAGGAACACGCCACACTAATGCCGTGCCCGACATGACCATCACAGACCTGACGACATTGGCGCAGATGCTGTGCATGAATTGACGTCGATCGATGGTTCAATCCCGACGAGCAACCGTGATGATCTCCGGACTTGCCGCCGTCATCGGCTGATGGTCCCAGTCTCCGAACTGCTCCTCGATCTTCAGACCAGCGCCAGCGAGGATTCCCGTCAGCGAATCGTTGTCCATAAATCTCAACGTACTCCTGCTTACCTGTAGCCGGTCCCAACTCGGACTCGAGAATGTAGCAGTAAATGAGACTACATCTCCCGAAACCGGAGTCTCCACTTTGTGCGCCATCGTCACCATGCTGCCATCATGTTCGACCGTCACGGCATTCTCCGGAACCCAATCCTCCCATTCCTTCACATGCGGGTTCCGCGTCTCAAACACGAAGCGTCCGTTAAACGTCAACGCGGACCGAATGGCGACAAGGGCGGCACGGATCTCATCATCGTCAACCAACACCTGAAACGCGTGCCCAGTCATCACGATCGCATCGAACTCCCGCTGCCAATCAACCGACGAAAGGTCGCCAAGAACCCACTCCACATCCTTCTGCATGCGTGCCTGCGCAAGCATCGCGTCAGCCGGATCGAGACCGCAAAGCCGTCCTGTGTGACCGGACTGCCTAGCCAACCGCAGCAACGCGCCCGTGCCGCAGCCGACATCTAGCACGCTCTTCGCTGACATTAGCAACGGCAGATAGAAGCCAAAGTCTCGCCTCCCGGCGCAAAACGCGTCGTACAGTTCGGCTAGCGTGGGCTCAGAAAATAACCGATCGACCACGGTCGAACCAGCCCTACTGACCTTCGAAACAGTCCGCAGAGCCTTGCAGCGCTTCCTCGAATCCGGCAATCACAGCCGCTCGACCCCGCGGATAAAGCGCAGCGTCGATCTTGCCCGTTATGCACAGCAACGCCGTGTCGGAAATGTCCGCTCCGTCTGGCAGACCAGGAATCTCGATGGCGCAGCTATCGGCCCCAAACAGCACCGCGACCAAATCCCCGGCCTTGAACTCGGTTCGCTCGCCCATCTCGGCGAACGCGCGGAGGGATGTTTGACGCGGGTCTTCGTGATTCGAAAGTTCGGAAAGCATACACGAGAGTTCACTCGATCCTAAATTGCCGAATCCTTCCGGCAGCCCCAGGAAATCGGTTTCCACGTCGCAACCTGAATACGCCTCCACAACCTCTAAATGCTCGTCCACTGTCGGCACCCAAACCCGGTCCAGCAAAACCCCGCCGAAGCGGATCGGACCTAGCGAATCGGCAACACACTGCGCCGCTTCGACCGACATCACAGCACCGTCGCTAAGCTCGTATCCTTCGTCACCTTGACGACAGCGGATATCCGAGATCAGGAAGGCCGTGAAGTTGGTGAAGAACCCATCCATCGCCACGCGGTCAGAAGTATCCGGCTGAACCACCGGCTCGAAATACCTCTCCTCTCCAAGCTCCTCGACCATGCACTCTTGAACATCGATGAACGTGCTTTCGGTGCCGGACGATTGACGGTCGGGTTGGTTGGCAAACAACGCTTCTTCAAACGCCAATCGCTCATCCGGGGTCAAACAGAAATGCGCTGAAATCCACTCCGCCGACACCTGCGCTTCGTCGAAGATGCCGAAAAGCGGCTTCAGCGTCGGATGTTCGATCGCTTCCCCGATGCAAGCTACAGTGTCATCTGAAAGACTAGGGCCGATGATGGCGATCCTCCCCGCCGCCGTGTTACGAGTCGAAACATCGCTCATGCACTCGTCGAACTGCGCGATCAAACTGCTTGGCGGCTGGGACCCGCTCGAGAATATCTGCTCAACCTGCTCGATGCCTCCCGCATACGCGGTCATACAAGTCACTTCGCCCGCGGGAAGAGCCTCCAAGAATCCCGCCACGTTCTGGACGTAGTCCACCATGATCGGCTCGAACATCGCAACCTCGGCATCGAAATCAGCGGCTTCAGCAGTCGCCTGCATCAGCAGATCTTCCGCGGTCTGCGTTGCCTCCGCGCTCGTCGCGTTCGGGTCGGTCGCTCCGATGAGAATGATGTCGAACGTCAACGTTGCGTTCGCAGGGATCACCGGCGGCGAACCAGCAGCTCCGTATGCAAGATCCGAAGGTATCACCACCCGTCGCCGCTCCCCGATGTTCATCTGCGTGATCGCCATCTGCCAACCCGGTATGACCGCGTTGACCGGGAACACCGTCGGTTCTGAACGAGTGTAAGAGCTGTCGAATATGCAACCGTCGTCTAGCCATCCGGTGTACTGGACGTCAACCTCCCAATCCAGTTTCGGCTTTGCACCCTCACCCTCTTTGATCGTCGTAAATTCAAGCCCGTTGGGATCGGTTGAAAGATCGGCGGCGGCAACATCGTCGAGCTGCGGCGCGTTCGACGGGTAGACGTTATTGAGGCACGTCGAGCCCCAATCCTTGAACACGGTCGCGAGAACATCCTCGCTCGTGACTTCGTCGCCGTTGTTCCCAGCAGCTTCGCCCGACACACCCGGGGTCGCAGTCGCAGCAGGGGCATCCGTAGGCTCGGGCGTCGGCGCAGCAGTCGCCGCCGGTGGTGCAGTAGTAGGCGCTTCGGTCGGCTCGCTATCGCCGGAGCAACTCGCCACAACGAGCAACGCGAGCATCGAAGCAACCGAGAGTGCTATTAGGTTGAGTGGACGATTGAACCCGTTTCGGAACTTGAATGATGAATCGGAAAGGCGCGACGGCGCAACACTTGACAATGGAAGACGGCTCGGGATTTCAGGTTCGATGGACGTAATGATGCAGCGGTTGAGTGGTACCAAGCCGCAGAAGTGCGTTCGCCCGATTCTACAAAATCCGCATTTTCGCCAATACCCCTACACTGGCGCCACAAAGTCCACGAAAACCGGACTCGTCCAAGCCTTCTCCATATCCGACTGCGTAACCCGGACCCAGTACGGATTGATACCTGGTCTCGGCGAATCGTCGACAACCGAAAACTCAACCCGCTCCGGACCTGGTTCCGGCGCCAGCTCCACCGTAACCGCACGGTCCAGTTGACCCAGGTCAACGCGTTTCGGACCATCGGTCAGCGCACCCAGAGTCGTCGGTATCCGAACCCGGTCTGCCGACGCAAACGTGATGCGCCGCGCACCATCGTTACCGTGATCGCCATACTGCGAGCTCGCAATCACATCACTCGACAACGCAACCTCGATGCCGGTCTCGTCCGTTCCATCAATATCCAGCAATAACCCACTCGTATAGCCACACCCCCAATACGACCAACTCACACTCGAATCGGACGATTCAGTAACCTCCGACCTCGGACTGTCGAACCGGATTTTCTCTACATTCTTGATAAACCCTCCCGACGTCGTAACCGAACCATCCCAAACCACGCCAGAGTAGCTCGTCCGCCGGCTTGCTCCTTCCCACGTAACCCGGACCCGATTCTCCGATGTCCCCGGCGACATCTCCTCGCAGTGCAGCAACTCCAAGCCTCGGAACAACTCGACCCGCTCCAAAGGACCCGCCCCGATGATCTTCACCGAGATCTCCGGCGATGATCCCGTCGAATACTCCGATCCCATCATGTGCCCATCCGCCGAAACAACCGCCACGATCCGAACGCCTGAAGTCGCATACACCCGCCGCGCCTTCATGCCCGCCAAAACCCCGTCCAACGTCAACTCCGTCGCATAAACACCCGTCAACCCGCCCTTCTGATAACGCCGCAACTGATGACCCGGCTGATCATCGCCAGGCCGACCCGTGTAGCAGTCGCTACCGCCAATGAAACCCATCTTGTAGTTCCGCTCAATCGACTCCCGCAAGAACCATTCGAACTGCCCATGCGTCGACGTGATCTCCAACGCCGGCTCGACCTGCGGCTCGTGATACTGCAAATCCGCCGCAATTCCGCCAACGTGCGGCGTCACCACCACATCCGAGTAGCGAAACGCCGCATGCATCTCCCGAACATGCGGCAAATCCGTGTCCAAATCCCAAGCATCTAGATGAGCCGCATGCGCCGACCGACGCAAATCCTGATCGAACCGGCGGAAATAAACGTTGTGGTGCCCGCCACGATCAGTCGTCGCCGACCATTCATACCCCGGAAGCGGCACAAACCTCCCCGGCTCGTAGTTATCACGCTCCGCCTCCTGCTGCACCTCGTAAGCCCCCGTCGTAATCGCCGGATCGTTCCGCTGAAATCCGGCGAAATGTATACCCGCAACATCCCGCGCATAACCGAAAAAGTCGCCGATTTTATACGGATCGACCACCTGACCACCGTGCGGATCGCCCCAGTACAACTTGAACTGAGACTCTGTTTCAGTCGCGATGATCGGATTGCTCACACCCTCCAATTCCGCGTCCTCGTCACGCGCCACCACTCGGTGCTCACCCGTCTCCGTGATCCGACATCCGTCAATCCAAACAACACCTCCACACTCCTCATCGAACTCGACCTCGTCCGCGCCCAACGCAACTCCAGAACCGCTCAACCTAACGTTGCCACGATACCGATTCGCAGGGTTGCCCCAACGGTCCTCCGCCTTCACGCTCACCCGGAACTCCTCTCCCGCGGTCGCATCCGACGGTGCAATCACCACCAACCGCACCGCATCGCCACCGATTACCGAAAACTCCGGACGCTCCGCGATCGGCACAAAGTCGCCCGAACCATCCGCGTCAACCTCGATCCAAAAATAACGACGCGGCTCGATAAACGTCTGACTCCGAGAACCAGATCCGCCACCAGTACGGTCGCCCCATGTAACCAAAACCTCCTCACCCTCGACCAGCGCCCGACCCGTGTTAACCAAATTCACCGCCGTCAAATCCACCACCTGAGTAGCCACCTCCCCGCCAGAAGGCCCGCTGACACTCAAATAGTCCGCACCAGCCGGATCGTGCACCTGCGGCAACTCCCAATCAGTATCCGAATCCGTCCCGATCCGAACCACGCCACCACTCGCCAACCCGCAAGCACCAACAACAAAAACCAACCGCCAACTCCCAACTTCACCCGCAACAACATCACCCCCATCCAACAACCGAGCACTACCAACACCACCATCAACCCGCTCAGCCAACCCAATCGGATCCATTGTCTCTGACATATTCGAACCTCCAATTCAATATCGCTACCCGTATTATCACCCCAATCCCAAACCACGCAACACCGTCCCCGTAAGACGCAGAAGCGACCCTCATGGTCGCACGTCCCTTTCGCAAAACGAAGGGGACGCGGAGCGAAGCGAACGCAGGGGATGCCCGGGGCGGAGCGGTAGGGCAATATCCCCTCTCCCTCGATGGGAGAGGGCTAGAGCCTGCCCCGGGCTTGAACCGGGGGTGAGGGTGAAGCACGGATGGGAGAAGGGACTGTTTTAATCCCCTCTCCCTTGATGGGAGAGGGCTAGAGGCCTGCCCCGGGCTTGAACCGGGGGTGAGGGTGAGTGCCTACGGAGCGTCTTCAAAGAGGTTTAGGAAAAATCCCGCCATCCCGCGCTTGACAAACACATAACGCATGTATCACAATAACAACCAAGCGCCACCGCCGACGGCCATCGGCACCGGCGCACAGAAGAATCGCCGCGTCGAGGGTAAGCGCTCCTTTTACGAGGGATATCGACAACCGAATAATGAAACCCCGGTCTGCGGGAGGGATGACACAGGACCGCGGCAGGGGCAGGTTTCAAACCCGCCCGTGCCCACACGGTCCGCGACGGTGCCCGCCAGAAGTTGAGGATAGGTTAGGACGCAACGCAGATCGACAACCCGGCCACTGTGGGATTGTGGCGCAAGTGCTCGGATGCGGACGCATGACGCCGGCTCCGACAAGCAAGCCAGACGGACACCCTCAAGACGTAGGGGCGACCCTTGTGGTCGCCCGCACGCAGGGGACGCCCGTTCAAGGTCCGAGCGAATCCCGTAAACATCCGGCAGACGTCTGACCGCTTCGTCGAGCGGCCGAGGCTACAGCACGACGATAGAGAGGAATTGACTGACTCCGGGCGGTGCACCTACCAGAAACCGCCCGGACGACCGATGGTCTGGCGACATCGGCGACGCTGTATTTTGTATGAGAAAAGAATAACCAGTTATCGCCCGCGCGAACCCAAACGACGCGGCGATGCTTCGACAACCGAACGATTGTCCCCTCTCCCCTCCGTGGGAGAGGGTTAGAGCCTGCCCCGGGCTTGAACCGGGGGTGAGGGGGCGCCCATAAACCAATGACCAAGACTTGACAACAACAAAACCCCTTCTGCAATCACATCAACCTGTGAACATCCACGCAGGTCAATTGAACACACCCGCCCCAATCACAACCCATCACAAATCAATCGTGAAACGCGGTTCAATCAACGGGCCCTGTTAAGATGATTTCTCGGATTTCACCTCACAACCGAGACCACATCAGGGACAACGTCAAGATATGCCAGGTAACATAATTCTTCCGCAATGGGGCATGGGAATGAACGAAGGGCAGGTCATCAAATGGCTCAAAGCCGTCGGTGATCCCGTCATCAAAGGCGAACCCCTCGTCGAGATCGAATCGACCAAGGTCAGCGCAGAAGTCGAAGCCACCGCTGATGGAACACTCGGCCGAATCATCGTCGAAGAAGGCAAGACCGTCCCCGTCGGCACCATCCTCGGCCTCCTCTTAATGGCCGGCGAATCCGACACCGACCTGCCCGTGGCAGAACAGCCCCGAGAAAGATCAAGACACACAACCGGCCGTTCACGCCGAGCCCCCGCAACTGCCCGATCCGGCGGCAATCTCGTAGTCACCCCACGAGCCCGACGCCTCGCACGCGAACTAAACGTCGACCTCGACACCATCGAAGCCGGGACCGGCCCCAGCGGCCGGATCAGCGAAGACGACGTCCGAGCCGCAGCAGAAGGTGGAACACCAACCTCTGATATCGGCATCGAACCGAGCCGCACCATCCCGCTTACCGGCATCCGCGGTGTCATCGCACGCCGTATGACCGAAAGCGCCTCCGCCGCTCTCGTGACCCTCAACACCTCCGCCGACGTAACTGAAACAATCGCCATCCAACGCCAACTCACCCGAGAGTGGCGCCGATCACGTGTCCGACCCCAATACCAAGACCTCGCGATAGCAGCTACCGTCAATGCCCTAAAAGATCACCCCCTCGCGAACGCCCACATCACAGATAAAGAGGTACAGATCTTCGACACCATCAACCTCGGCTTTGCGCTCGCCGTCCCCGACGGACTCATAGTACCCGTCATCCGAGACGCCGAAAGCAAAACACCGCTCGAACTCGCCCTAGTTGTCCGCGACCTGGTTCGCAAATCCAAAGCCAACGAACTTCGCGTAGCCGAACTATCAGGCAGCACCTTCTCCCTCACCAACCTCTCCTCGTACGACATCGAAAACTTCACACCCCTCATCAACCCGCCCGAAGTCGGCATCCTCGGAGTAGGCCGAGTGATCCAACAACCCACCGTCACCAAATCCGGCGACATCGAAATCCGATCCATCGGATACTTCTCCCTAACGTTCGATCACCGAGCATGGGACGGCGCACCCGCCGCCGAATTCCTCCAAGCCGTGGTAAAGAACTTGGCAGAACCAGATTGGATGTCCGAAGGATAGTGGCTCAATGAACGAGCCCACAACCATCCGGAGCGAGCGCCTCCTTCTCAGGCCGTTCTCGTTCAACGACGTGGAGGACGTGCTCGCATACGCTTCGGACCCTGGATTCTCCCGCTTCCTTCCACTGCCAAACCCGTACACGATTCGCGATGCGGAGGAGTTCGTCGCCCGAACCATGCTCCAAAACTGGGACACGCACCCCAGCTTCGCAATCGAATTCAACGGCAATGTAGCCGGAGCAGTCGAATTGAGCGTTGACGCAAAGCAATCCATCGCATCGCTCCACTACGCCATTGCAAGGACCTATTGGAATCAAGGCCTGATGTCAGAAGCCGCCAACGCCGTCATCAATTGGGGTTTCCAAAACTTTGACTTGGCGAAAGTCTACTCTTGGGCAGACGTCGGGAACGTCGGCTCGTGGCGAGTGATGGAGAAGATCGGGATGACGCTTGAGGGAACTTTCCGAAGTCACGGCACCAATCGAGGAGTGCGGCAGGATTACCACTACTACGGCATTTTAAGGAGCGAGTGGAAAGCTCTCGACGGCTGATATAGAGTCAATTGCCAACGCGACTCAGAACCACAAAAAAGGACGAAGAATTGAAGGCTGAAAACATACGAGACTGGCTCTGCGGACCCATGGTCGCAGTCGCTACGCCGTTCAATGAGGACTACTCTTTAGACCTCGACGCCCTGCAGACTAACATCCGGTACATGGTCGAAAATGGCGTCCACACCGGTCAAGGCTCGCTCCTCGTAGGCGGCGCCGGCGGCGAGCATCCCACGATGAACCTCGACGAGCGCAAAGCGGTAATGACCGCCGCGATGGAAGCCGCCAACGGCGAAGCACCGGTCCTAACCAGCGTCCAACACACCGACTACCGAGTCATCATCGAACTCGCCAACCACGCCCACGAAACCGGTCTCGGCGGCGTCCAACTCGGACCCACCTACTACTACGAACCGACAGAGGGCGATGTCTACCGACTCTTCGAGCTCGTATCCAACGAGTCCGACGTCTCGATCGTGATCTACCACACTTGGTGGGAAGGCCTGACCATGAGCTTGAGCCTCTTGAGTGACCTTGCCGACATCGAAACGGTCCGGGCGCTCAAGTGGTCCGCACCCAACGAGTCGCTATATCGCCAAGGCCTCAGCGACCTCGCCGACCGTTTGGTCTGCATTGACAACTCTGGACAGCAGATCTTCAGCCACATCATGGGAGCACGCGGCTTTATCACGCACCTCAGCGGCTTCTGGCCCGAGTACCCCGCAGAAATCTGGAACCTGCTTGAGCAGCGTGATTACGAAGCGGCGCGACAGAGGCTCGCCGACTTCAAGTGGAAATGGACAGAGTGGCGTGCCAAAGTGAGCGCCACGACCGGAGGCGAAGGACCGTTCATCAAATCCGCCATGGAGGCTGTCGGCCTCAAGGCAGGCCCCCCTCGCCCGCCTTCGACCCGAGCATCGCAACACCTGCTTGACGAGTTGGAAGTCTTCCTCAACGAGTGCGGCGTGCCGCGGATCGCGCCGGGACACGGCGGAGCGATCGCCGCCGGTTGATAGCCCGGTAACTCGACCACGAATTGTCACCCACTGGACGCCTCGGCTCGGCGTCCAGCTGGCGACGCCTACCGTGAATACGAAACCGGTGATTTGGACGAAGCCAATTTCCCGAATCATCGCCTCCGCGTCATTTGGGTTGTCGACCGCATGATCGGTTTGTCGCGTTGGCTCCAGCGCCTAGTCGAGATTTCGAACCTCCACAACGTCCTGCCCAATCTCGTCCGCCGGCTCGAAACCTAACACCTTCCCGTAGAAATACAGTTCCGCCTCCTGCGCTCGAATGATGTTAGCCGCCTGACGGAACCCATGCTGCTCGCCGGGGAAACCGATGTAAGCGTACGGGAGCCCCTTTGATTCGAGGGCTTCGACCATTATTTCGGCTTGGGATGGCGGGACGATCTCATCCTCCAACCCCTGCAAGATGATCATCGGGGTGGCGAGTTGATCCATGAAGTTGATGGCCGAGCGGTCATGATACCGTTGCGCCTCCGCCGGATACGGACCTACCAGTGATTCGAGGTAACGAGACTCGAATTTGTGAGTGTCGCCGATGAAGACCATGAGGTCGGCGATACCGTAAAGAGCGGCACCCGCGGCGAAGAAATTGTGGAACGTCAACGCGTTGATGGTTGTATAGCCGCCCGCTGATCCGCCGCGGATGATCACTCGATCCTTGTCGACCAGTCCTTGATCGATCAGATATTGGGCGGCGGCAATGCAGTCGTCAGTATCGTAGATGCCCCACTTGCCTTTCAACGCGTCTCGGAATGCCTTGCCGTAACCCGAAGAGCCACGGTAATTAACGTCAACAACCGCGAAACCGCGGCTCGTCCAGTAGTGAGTCGAGAGGTCGAGACCGGTGCCGGATGCGCTCGTCGGGCCTCCATGACAGATCGTGACGAGGGGTGGAAGCTCGTTCTTTTGCGCCACGAAATCTTGGTTGGTTGGTTCGTAATAGAATGCGTGCGCTTCGCCACTTTCAGTGGTCGGGAAAACGACGTATTCCGGAGATGACAAATAGCCGGGTCCGACGTGCACTGAACTCGGAGCGTAGATGGTTTCGCAAGTTTCGGTTCCGAGTTCTAGTTTGATGATCGCGGGTTCATCGGTCGGCGATGAGCCGATGAAGTAGAGCGATTCGCCTTGGCTGTCGGCGGTAATGTACGAAACTTCGCTGTACGGTATCTCGATGCTTCGTGTAGAGCCCGACGCGGGATCGATCACGGTGACGCGACCAGACGTAACACCACCCTTGCCGAGTGCGATCCTCCCGTCCGGCAGGTGTGCGTACGACGAGAAGCCGAACTGCCAGTCTGGCCTGCCGTGGTCAGATTCCTCTTCGAGGAGGTTGACCATATCGCCACCGCGCCATGCGTGTACGTTCCACCACCCAGTGTGGTCCGTTACGAAGTTGAGAGTTCCGTCGTGGCTCCACGACGGTTGCACGATGGCCTCGTCTTGCCCGCCGGTCAACGTTGATGTGGTGCTGACGGTGGCGTGGTTCGAATCGAATGAACCGGACACCAAGTAGTTGCCGTCCCACGGCATGTTGGGATGATCCCACTCGGTCCAAACAATGCCGTCATGATTCGCGGCAACTCTCGGCGCACAGTAAAAGTCGCGGCCGCTCGCGATGATCTGGGCTTCGCCGCTCGTGGTATCGATCGCTACGATTTCGTTGGTAGCTTCATTGCCATCGTCGGTATGTGTTTCTCGGACACAGAGGAGGAACTTGCCGTTCGGGGTCAGGTTCAAGTCAGCGTACCGGGAGCCCCGTGGTATGCCCGGTTCGGCGGTCAACGGTTGCGGTTCGCCACCTTCGTGTTGGACGTAGATGCGCTGGTCGGACCAGTTGGTGAAGTACAGAGTCCGCTTTCGGACCGCGAACGATCCGCCGCCGTACTCGTGCACCGCGTTTCGCGAGTTGAACGGAGCAGGTGTGAGTTCTCTCGTCTCGCCGTCCGCGGAAAGTCGCATTATGACAACGCGACCGCCCTCGCTCGGTCGTGCATCGAGCCAGTAAATGTCTTCCCTGTCGCACCTGATTTCGGTAAGACGTCGTTTACCGCCGCTGACTAGCATCTCTGCTGCTATCGGGGATTTCCAAGATCCGTAAGGCGCGATGGTCTTCATGATTGCGGGGTTTCCTTGATCGTAGGTCGAGCGGTTCGTGCCGTGAAATCAAGGATAACGCGACCGCGTGCGCCTACGCGCGATTTCACCGCGGCTACCGTCAGGCGACTGAACCAACCCCTATACCGCGCGCTCGACGTTCACAGTCACGACGTCCACGCCGTGATACTTCTGATGTCGCACCGAAGACGCGTAATGTCGCAACAGTCGGAACGAAATCTCGCGGTCATCTGCGATGTCTGGCGTCTCACCTAGATATGACAACTGATCTTCGAGGTTTTCGCTTTCGGATGACGCAATAAACTCCAGTTCGATCTCCCGACCCACCGCGTGCGCCGCCACACTCAATCTTCTCGGTCCGTCCCCTTCAACAGCATCGTCCCTCGCATCCAACAAGCTCGCCAATGTCTCTTCGCCTACCAGCACAATTCGATTCTGACTTGTCTCGCGCCAACCCGATGATGCCGCGAATCCACGGAGGAACTCGCTCAATTGCGGCAAGGCATCCGCGTCCAGCGACAACCTCAATCGCTTCCGCCTCGGTGCGGTAATCTCCATAAACAACATAGCCATGATCGCCACCAAAGCGCCAGATGTCATTCCGTTGCCCAACAGCACGCCCAAGAATCCATCGCCCAAGAGATCCGGGTAGATCCAACCGTTTTGGAAACCGACACCAACCCAGAACGACAACCCCACTATCAACGCTTTTCGGTGATCCAATCCATCTTGGATCACGATCCTCATGCCCTGCAAAAAGAGCAACGCGATGAGCACCAAAATGTATGCCCCCGCCACCGGAGCCGGTATGGCGATGATCAACGCCGCAACTTTCGGGAAGAAAGCCAAAGCCACGAAAGCGACACCAATCACAACTCCTACACGCCGTGCCGCCACCCCCGTCACTTCGGCGAGCGAGATGCTGGTCGAGTAGGTCGTATTGGGCAGCGTCCCTAGGATGCCCGACAATAGATTTCCAACGCCGTCTGTATTCAGTGCGCCTTGCACAATCCGGAAATCGGTTGCCCGAGGATCTCGCCGCGATACCTTCTGGATCGCCACGCCGTCGCCGATCGTCTCGATCGCACCAATGATGGTTACCACGACGAACGCAGGTAACAACGCCCAAAACTCGACACCGGGAGTCAATTCGATTCCGGGCCAAGACCTGAACGGCACACCTACCCACTGCGCATCAACCACCTGTTGCAGGTCATAAAGGCCGAACGGCACTCCTACGAGACACCCGACAGCGACGCCGATGACTGACGACCACAACCTTATACCCGGAGGACCGCGCAGAACCAGTGCGCCGACAACAATCAGCGTGGCAAGAACGGTCAGGGGAGCAGCGACATCGGACGTGCCATCTGGCACGTCACCAAAGGAGTCGAATATCAGCGGAACCACCGTCGCTGCGATCAACATGATCACTGTTCCGGCCACGACCGGGGTGAAGATCCGTCTCAACCAAGAAAGACGAGCCGCTAGCAAAAACTGGAATATGGATGAAACGATGATCAGACTCGCCATAGTCGCAGGGCCCGCTTTCACCAACGCCGCCACGCAAACCGCAATAAACGCAGCCGATGTGCCCATGATGAGCACGTATCCCGACCCGACCCTACCTACGCGCACGACCTGCAAGATGGTGGTCAAACCGCTGATGACCAACGCCGCGAATACGCCCCACGTCACATAGTCTTCGGATGCTTTTGCTAAACGCGCAACAATCACTACCGTCAACACCACCGGCGTAACGATCAAAACCGCTGCTTGTAGGCCTGCACCGATCGCCACTAATGGCGGGGGAATCTCATCGGGTTCGTAGCGAATATGCGATTCTGCTCTGGCCACAGACAGCCGTGCCTATTTTGCTCTCGGAATTACTGGGAGAATTACCCGCGAAGGCATATCAACGGTGTGATAAATGGTCTGGTGTGCGACCTTGAACTCCGTATCCGACCAGTAGTCTTTTCCAGTGTTGTGGTTGCGATCGAAATTCGGGAAATCTGAGCTCGCAATATAGAGACGAATCCTTTGCCCCTTTAGGAACCGGCAACCAATTGGATTCAATTTGATGTCGTATTCATAGGGAACGCCGATTTCCGTGTAGGCGGTGCGGTCGTAACCGTCGCGGTAGGTGGTGCGGATGATGCCGTAGGTAAGGTTCATGCACAGTCCGCCTTCGTGAACGATGGCTAGTTTGACCGCAAAATCGGTCTCAGGTGCATCGGTGGTTGCCCAGAGTTTCAGGCGGACGGGGCCGATGACATCGAGGTCTTCGGTCATAGGTTCGGTCTCGTAGACGAGTATGTCGTGTCGGTGGTCGTTGGGGGATTGATCGATGGGGATGGACTGGGAGTTTTGGTGCATCAGCGACATCACAGGGTCGCGGGGGTCGTAATCGAACTCGTCCGACATGGCGCCGGGCTTTTGATCGAAGGTCAGCATACCGTCACCGTAGACGGTGTTGGCCTCTCCAAAAGACGAGAGATAAAGATCGGTGTACTGCGTTTCCGGCAACGGCCAGGCTTCGGCGCCTATCCATTCGTTGCGGTTGAGGACGAAGAGTTGGACGGGTTTTTCGTCGGCAATGCCGTTGTCGATGCCTTTGAGGGCGTAGTCGTACCAACGTACGATCAGGTCGGCGTAGGTGGTTTCGGCATCGGGACCATAGTCGATAGGACCAACGTTACGGGTGTAGTTGGTGGCGTCGTGTCCCCACGGACCGACGATGAGCCGGTGCTGATCGCGGAGACCTTGATCGCCGTTGGTGATTACGCCTTCGTAATTGTCGATAGTTCCGATCAGGCGGTCCCACCATCCGGTGATCTGCATGACCGGCACTTCGACTTTCGGATGCGCCTCGTCGAAGCGCATAAAGTCTTGTCGGGTGTTTCGGAGGAAGGTCTGATATTGCTCGGTCAAGCCTGCAAAGACGTGCTCCGGGATGTCGGCGAGGGGAAGCCACCAGATGTATTTGGAACGTTCGACTGCGTTCCATCGGAATGTGGCTTCGGCCGCATCGGTGGGTCCGTCGGAGCGCCCCTCGCGACGTCGGACATCCGCCGCCATCATGTATGTCCACTCCAAACGCCGACCAGTCTCCCAAACACCGAAGGTGATGTCGAGCATGTTCATGGAGATGCCCGACGCGAGGGCAGCGGCTAAACTCGGCGGGTTGGAGTGGAGGGCCATCCAGATTGCCCATGAGGCGTTGGAGTGACCCCAAGTGCCGACGCGGCCGTCGGATTGGGGCAGTTTTGCGGCCCATTCGATGGTGTCATAGCCGTCTTGAACGTCCGCGGTCTCGTGCTTGTCGCGCCACATCCAGAAGTATTCGCCATCGGAAGCGTAGCGGCCTCGCATGTCCTGGACAACGACCGTGTAGCCACCATTGGCGATGTCGGTTGCGTGCTCTTGGTACCGGGGCAGGAGCTTGTTGTAGGGCGTTCGGCAGACTAGGACGGGTTGCGGGCCCGAGTCGGGTTGGTAGTAGACGTCGCCACGCAGGATTGTTCCGTCGCAGGCAATGCATTCTTGGTCGCGTTCGACGGCGATATTCGAGTCAGACATGCGCAAGATGATACGGCATTTCAATAGGCGCGGCGTGCACGAGAATATCGTCAAAAACGTCGGTTTCAAGCGCTTCGCAATTGACTCCTAAATCCAACCATTTGACTCCCCTACGGCACCAAACGTACACTTGACCGCGTAAGCACCTAAGCTGCCAAAGGCAATGATCGGGATTAGTAGGTTCGTCCTCCGCCATCCCAAGAGAGCCGGTACGACCCGCTGAAAGTCCGGCATGGCGAAACGAAACTGAATTGGACCCGGGAGCCGCTTCGGAGAACGGTCAGATGACTGAGTATCCGAAGACGTGTCGGATACGTTAAAGATCTAGAAATGAGTTGCGGCGCACCTAAGCCATGCGCCGAAACAGGGTGGCACCGCGGGCCACGCTCGTCCCTGTCCCATGAAAACAAAAACATGTGGGATGGGGATTTTCGTTTGTTGACGATCATCCGTCCCTATGAAACCAACACAGGGGAGCAAACATAGGTCATGACGCAAACTGCATCCGAATCGAAATCCGAGACGCAAAGACACTTCGATGTCGCGCCCGGGGCCAAGCCGAGAATCCTCACTGGTATCCGTCCAACCGGCGCGCTGCATCTAGGCCATTACGTCGGTGCCCTCAAGAACTGGCTCGAACTCCAAAACTCCTACGAGTGCTACTTCCTGATCGCCGACTACCAAGCCTTAGGCGACCACTTCCACGACATCGACCTCATCCGCGAGTCGGTGCTTGACGTCACCCTGGATTGGCTCGCCGTCGGACTCGACCCCAAAAAGTCATCGTTCGTGGTTCAGAGCTACGTACCCGAACACGCGGAACTAACCATGCTCCTGTCGTTCGTGACGCCGTTGGGGATGCTCGAACGTAACCCGACGCTGAAGTCCGAGATCGACAGCCTCCCCATCGAACGCCGAACGGTCGGGTTCTACAACTACCCGATGAGCCAAGTCGCAGACATCCTGCTTCCGCGTGCCCATTTGGTGCCCGTCGGTGAAGACCAAGAACCGCACGTCGAGATGACCCGCGAAGTTGCCCGCAAATTCAACCGAATGTTCGACCGGGTGTTCCCGGAACCTGCCACCCTCGTTGGCGATGTCGGCAGATTGGTCGGCACCGACGGCAACGCCAAAATGAGCAAATCCCGTGGCAACGCCATCATGCTCAGTGACACTGCTGATGCCGTCAACCAAAAGGTCCGTGGCATGTTTACCGACCCCAATCGCATCCGGGCCGACATCCCAGGCCGCGTCGAAGGCAACCCTGTCTTCGAATACCACGACGCCTTCAATCCTGACGTCGCACAGATCGACGACTTCAAAGACCGCTACCGAAAAGGCAAGGTCGGTGATGTCGAGGTGAAGGTCGCGCTCGCTCAAGCCCTGAATGACTTCCTGGATCCGATCCGCGAACGACGCGAGCACTACAAGAACGACATGCCGTACGTCGAGGACGTGTTGATGGACGGAGTGCGTGAGGCGGGGCGCAGCATCGCCGCAGAAACCATGCAACGTGTCCGCGACGCGATGCGCATCAGCTCTTACACGTCGTCATGGTCATAGCCGGAACTGCTGTTCTGTTGCGGTTTCGGCGCATTTCGATCCAACGATGTAATCCCCTCTCCCCATTTTGGGAGAGGGTTAGGGTGAGGGCACACGACCAATGACGAACCAATACGCATACACGCCCGACTTACCAACCTTCGAACGCCTCGCGAACGAAGGCTACAACCTCATACCCGTATATCGAGAGATATCCGCCGACCTCGAAACGCCTGTATCGGCCTTCATTAAGATCGCCCGCGGCTCGAACTCCTTCCTCTTTGAGAGCGTAGAGGGCGGTGAGCATGTCGCCCGATACTCTTTCCTGGGAACCGAGCCAGATGAGGTGATTAAGACGGGATCGGGAACGGCGAACGGCAATGTCGATCCGCTAAATGTGTTGAAAGAGAGACTGGAACCGATCTGCTATCCCTCGGTCGAAGGACTGCCGAAATTCGACGGCGGCGCTGTCGGTTACATCGCTTACGACGCCATCAAATACTTCGAGCCACGGGTGCCCGAAATTGCCGACGAGGAGTCGGGGATGGGTGTTCCCGAAGCCGTCTTCATGCTCACCGACTCGATGCTGATTTTCGATCACGTTCGACAGAGCATCATCGTCGTTGCTCATGCCGCGATTTCGGCGGACACGGATCCTAGTGACGCGTACGACGGTGCTGTGCAGCGTATCGAAGTGCTCATCGATCGCCTGTCCGGGCCGTTGCCCGATGCGGCGATGCGACGCGCAGGTAGGCCCGCACATTCAACATCGCGTGCCGACGACGCTGACATCGACTACTCCTTTATCGGGTCTGCAGCGTCAATGCCCGCAGGTTGGTACACGGACGGGTCTGACGAGGCGATCGGACATCGTTACGTTCCCAACATGTCGCGGGAGAACTATCGGCAGATGGTAGAAGCTTGCAAAACGGCAATCTACGACGGCGAGATCATCCAAGTCGTCGTTTCGCAACGGTTGACACGCCGAACTGCGGTTGAGCCGTTCGATCTCTACCGCTCGTTGCGAGCCATCAATCCGTCGCCTTACATGTTCTACCTCGATCTCGACGGCTTCCAAATCATCGGCGCGTCGCCCGAGTTGCTGGTCAAATCGGTAGACGGCGAAGTAGCCGTACACCCGATCGCCGGCTCTCGGCCCCGCGGTCGGACACCGGAAGAGGACGAAGCGCTCGCCGCAGAACTCCTCACCGACGAAAAAGAGATCGCCGAGCATGTCATGCTTCTCGACCTCGGGCGCAACGACGTCGGACGCATCAGTAGGCCCGGCACCGTCCGCGTTACGCAGCAGCTCGAGATCGAGCGCTACTCGCACATCATGCACATCGTCTCCCACGTCGAAGGCACCTTAGACGACGGCTACGATGTCTACGATGTCTTGCGCGCAGGGTTCCCCGCCGGCACCGTCTCCGGCGCGCCGAAAATCCGTGCAATGGAGATAATCGCCGAGTATGAACCCGAAAAGCGAGGCCCGTATTCAGGTGCGGTCGGCTACTTCTCATACTCCGGCAACATGGACACCGCGATCTCGCTCCGCACGATGACCCTCCGCGACGGCGTCGCCTACCTCCAAGCCGGCGGCGGAATCGTGGCCGACTCCGATCCGCAAACCGAGTATGAAGAGACCCTGCACAAGATGGGCGCGCTCATGCACGCCATCGACCATGCCGAGTCCGTAATGGAGGCATGAATCATGCTCCTTTTGATCGACAACTACGACAGCTTCACCTACAACCTGTTCCAATACCTCTCGGAACTAGGCGCCGACGTCAAGGTGATCCGCAACGACAAGGCGACGGTTCAGGAGCTGGCCGACATGAAACCCGAAAGGCTGGTCGTCTCGCCGGGTCCGTCTCACCCTCGGAACGCAGGAATCTCGATAGACGCCATCAAATACTTCGCTGGCAAGGTTCCCGTTCTCGGCGTATGCCTCGGCCACCAAGCCATCGGAGAAGCCTTCGGCGGCATCGTGGACCACGCCGGAGAACTCAAACACGGCAAAACCTCGATGATCGAGCACGACGGCAAAGGCGTCTTCAAAAACCTCCCCAACCCCTTCGAAGCCGTCCGCTACCACTCTTTGGCAGTACAACCGAACGCCGTACCCCCCGGCTTCGAAGTAACCGCCCGCTCGGCCGAAAGCGGCGTAATAATGGGCATGCGGCATCCCGAACTGCCGATTGAGGGAGTGCAGTTTCACCCAGAGTCGATATTGACGCGGCCGGGGAAGGATCTGCTGTTGCGATGAACTTTGAGGGTTGCGCCTTGCGCTGTTTGCGTTGGTGTGATCTAACACCTAATCGATGAGTGATCGCCTCTACGTGTTTCTGGACGAATCTGGGAACCTAGATTTCAGTTCCAGTGGTACGCGTTACTTCGTGATGACGAGCGTTAGCATGAGGCGTCCATTCCACGTAAACGACGCGTTGAATGAATACAAATACGACTGTATTGAGTACGGTCTGGAGCAACAGTATTTTCATTGTGCCGAGGACAACTCACATGTACGCGGTCGCGTTTTCGAGATCATAAGTTCTCGGCTGCAGGACATGGAAATACACAGTCTGATCGTGGAGAAAAGCAAAACAAATCCGGTTTTAACGGTTGAGACACGTTTCTACCCGCAGATGCTCGGATACCTACTCAAATACGTCCTCGGAAGCCGATTTCATGAAGACGTGCGCGAGGTGCTCATAATCACCGACACCCTCCCGTTGAAAAGGCAACGGCGAGCAATCGAAAAGGCAGTCAAAGGATTTCTCAGTGCTATGTTGCCCGATCGCGTCAAATATAGGGTCGTGCACCACGATTCCCGGTCCCACCACGGATTACAGGTTGCGGACTATTGTTGCTGGGCCATTTATAGGAAGTGGGAAAAGGGTGAAAAAACCCATTACTCCAGCATCAAATCCGCATTGAGGAGCGAATTCGATATCTTCCGTGCCGGAACAATACATTACTACTGAATGTAAAAATGACCCCCTCGACTACTCCGTTTAAGGAGAGAGCCCCTTGGGCTCTTGTCATCAAGGAGGTACCTTTGTTGGAAGTTTAGCACATTCCAACAGGTCTGTGCAAACGGTGCGGCGATTGCGTGGGCATCCGCGTCCAACCTTCGCCAAGATCTAATGCGCCGTTGAGTGACCTCCCCAACTACTCCGTTTCTGGAGAGGGCACCCATGGCACACTTGTCATCCGGGAGGGACCTTTGCAAGACAATTAGCGCGTCGGACAAATCCTTGTCGGTTTCGGTTCACAGAAATCACTTGGCGCGAGTTGAGGAGAGGAACCATGTTCAGAGAACATGATCCAGATCGTCCTCACAGAACAAGCCGTCGGCGACGAGGGCGAAGAATTGAAGCCCGGCGATGTCGGAAGCGTCGTTCACGTCGACCCAGGCGAAAAGGCATTCGTCGTGGAATTCATGTCGCTTGACGGTGGAACCGTGGCGTTAGCCACCGTGTTGGCGTCGCAGGCGCGCTCCGTAACTAGATCCGACCTCACGCACGCTCGAACTGTTTCAGCGCCAAACACGCTTTGATTCTTACCGGCTTTGTGGTTCAAACGGGCGAACCCAAACACGGCAAAACCTCCGTGATCGAGCGCAACGGCAAAGCGTCTTGAACCTCCCAAACCCCTTCGAAGCCGTCCACTTGGCTCCCTTGGCGGTTGCAAGTCGCGCCGTCCTGCTAGCTTCAAAGTTTCGACGCTCCGCCGAAAAGCGCATGAGCACGCGCCACCACGAACTGCCCATCGAAGACGTTACAGTTCCATCCCGAATCATTCCTCACGCGCACGGCCAAGTCCTCGTGCAGAACTTTTTGCAAGCTAACGGATCATGTGGCGATCGGTCGAAGTTCGGCGGCGTTAAATGGCGAGCCTTGTCGCCTAGGATGCCACGCCGGTGCTTGATCTCCGACTAGTCGGAGAGGCGATGTTAAATGCACAGGTCGACAAGCAATTGACATTTGATGAAATCCCGAGACAATAGGGCTCTTTGGCCCGACAATTTCGTCGACAATGTCAGTGCATGTACCACGACGCAGTGGGATTTTCCGCGTCGGCGCTTCCGCGAACCGACTGAATCAAGCGATTTTCGACGACATAATCGCTGAAGCGTGGGTTTGACGACTGGCATGGTCCATTGCATCTGGATCTTGCGAAGAATTTCGCCCTGGGAAATGCCATCTGTGATGGATGCGGCACTTGAGCCAGACGCCGCAGGCTGAAGGCATCAAAGGCGATTCTCCTCCCTAAAGGGATTCTCAATCATTCGTGTGATTGCGGGTTGTCCGGGTAGAATCGAAAACGACATCGAAGAAAACGACGAATTACCCCGGAATCAGCGTTATCCAACGCCGAGCCGTGATCGACGTTAGGCGAGCCGAGATTAGGGTCCGCTTGCGCAAGTCGAATTTTGCTTTCAACGTCCAACTTAAACATTCGCCTAACTTGATCGTCCAGTTACGTCCATGTCGTCCAACCCCAGCATCAATTGTTTGAGGAAAAAATGCACTCAGCCTACGAACTCGTAGAACCCCGTCGAATCAGACAATTGAAACACTCTTCACCGCACGCTTACGCAACGTTCGGAGTTTTCTCAGTCAAGAACGACCTAATGAAGATCGATGTCCACGACACAACTGCTGCTTATCGTCATCTTTGGCATTGGGCATGAATCGCGAACGACGTTTGATCGTCGCTTTTGACGACTACAAGCGAGCATCCGCGACAGAATACGATCAAGCTTCCACCGGCGAAATCTATCGGCTTGACCGGAACCGAGCGAATGTCCGATGCGAGAGGTGTCATGTTATGCTCGCTGACGCAATAGTGAAGACATACACCGACGACGCGCGTGTTTCAACATCATCTGCGGCAAATCGACGAGGCCTGCCCCGAATCTAGAACAACATGTTGGGAACCAACCCGGTTCGCGTTTGGGGATTTTCGGTCCAGGCGCGTTCGGTGGACGATCAACGGATCAGTCCATGCGCGCGCCGTTTCGGGAAGGGACAAAGATTTCCGAGCGTTAGATTACGTCTTCCAATTGCGAATTTCGAACCAAAATAACCGGAGTTCGCAACGAACTTTCGCGAATTCGCCATATGATGGCCGAAGCGCGGTCAGCGCAACGATGGTGCCAAAAGACGGAACCATCACTTGGGAGAATTACGACGCGTTCAGATGGGAATCTCTCATACTGCAAGCGAAGTCTACGCGTACTTGCAAAGTGGGATCACGACTTGACCGATAATGTGATGAGCGTACGTGTCGCTCATTGATCTGCTTGCTGACGCGATTGGGAGTGACGCATCGAACATCGTGTTAGATGACCGAATCGCAATCTATGAAGACGTTTTGCGATCAGGGTCCGTACTAGCAGACATGTCGATTCAATCAGGTTAACGATTACTTGGTCACGCCAAACATCGTGCCGCGATCGAAACGCGATAACGATCGCAACTTCGCCCTCGAATTTTGGTGGGCACAACCAACTCAGCAACATCGCCAATGGGATTCGAGATTTCTTAAGACGAACCTCGCCCAGGCAAACGAATGAAGCGAGTAGAAAAGATTTTGAACCTATGAATTCGACCAGGATCTCGAAACCGGAAGCGGTGACATTGGTTTGATGCGAATCGCAGATCATCACAACTCGGGAAAAACAGTTCGATGGAACGAGAAGATTGTCTGAAAGACGGTAACCTGACGCGGTTCAGTTGTTGTCCACGATCTCGACGTCTCATCTTGCGAAATGCTGGCGAACGGTGTTCGGTTATCAGTTGACAACCCTGAGGTAGCTCGGCGCCAGAAGCATCAGATGAGACTTCAACCCCGTGTCAGAATTATGAGGCTTCACACGAATCGCGGAAGGGACTTCCAATGCGTTTTGACAGTTGGTTCGCAGATCGTTGATGCTCTGGTAAAGTCGTGGGTCGATCAGGACGAGCTCGCTGAAGCAAAGACGTCTTTGCATGTTGCGGAATCGTCAGTCGACAGAGATAACCTAAAGTCATTCCTGGCCAATGTTCGAGAATGATGCGAACACTTGCCGGATTGGACTCCATTGATAACCACGAATCGAATTACTTGGCAGCATGTATGCCCACGGATTGCAGATGGGACCATTAGCGGCGATCACATTTCGGTCGCAAAATTGAACGATGTCAACGGAACATCATAGCCACGACTCGAGACGTCACCTGACTGGGAAAATCGATGGACAAGTCCCGTCGAGTAGCACGTCAGTTATCACCGGAACGTATCCGAATCCGATTCCGAGTGACCACGATCATCGCGCCACCACGCATTGAATCGGCATGACTGTCGATCAATTCACGCATCGCGGATACCTTCTCTGAAACCTGCATATCGACGAAGCGAACGATGCAAGGGTGACGAAGCTCGTGCAGAAACGTACCAACTCGCCGAAATCCTTATCTTCCGTGATGATGACATCGCTCGATGTTCGATAGCCAACGCAGAAGCGCGGCACCGTAGCGCTTGGGTCCACCTCAGTGGCAGACAAGACATCGTGCCCAAGTTCGAGTAATGTTTCGTGCATGCTACGCGACGCGGCGCATACGTCGAGCAGGAACTTCACGATGGTTAATTGACCGGTATGCGTTCGTGAACCTGTTCGCCCGACATCGAGCGGTGCGCAAAAATAAGGCAAGCCCTAATGGTCTTCAGCTTCAAGCAACGGGTACTCTCTCAGAATTGTCTCCGTGCTGTCGCCAGAAGCCAGCATTCCCAAGACGTGCTCCACGGCCACTCGCATATCGCGGATGATTGGCTTGCCGCCATAGATGTCTGCCCGAACTGTTATTCGGTTAAGCAGTTCCTCATCGCTTGTCACGGGAAACCCTCCATCGCGTAAGAATGTGGATAAATCCATCCTAGTCGGGCGATGCGAACGGATCGCCTCGATCGCCGCATTGACAGACTTGGATATATTCCAAAGATAAACTTTGTAAGGTCCGTCTGAGTAAGGGTCTGCGACGTCCGAAGCGATATCCTGTGCGCGTACACCATCGTCGGACACGAACCAGTCCAACCCCCCAACCCCACCCATGAACATCCAACAAGGCATCCAAGCCGCCGTCGACAACACCGACCTCTCACAATCCGAAGCCGCAGACGTCATGGCCCAGATCATGGGCGGCGAAGCCACCGAAGCCCAGTTCGGCTCCTTCGTCACCGCCCTCCGCATGAAGGGCGAGACGCCCGAAGAGATCGCCGGCATGGCGTCCGCGATGCGAGACGTGTCGCTCCACGTCAGTGCAGGCGTCGAGACCGTCGACACCTGCGGCACTGGTGGCGACGCGATGGGATGGTTCAACATCTCGACCGCCGCTGCGTTTGTCGTGGCTGGCGCCGGGGTGCACGTAGCCAAACACGGCAACCGAGCCATGTCAGGCACGACCGGTAGCGCCGACGTTTTGGAAACTCTGGGCGTGAACATATTGCTCGGACCTGAAGGCGTTTTTAGATGCATCAATGAAGCAGGAATTGGCTTCATGTTCGCCCAAGCCTTCCACCCCGCTATGCGCTTCGCCGGACCGCTCCGACCCCAAATCGGCATCCGAACCGTCTTCAACATCCTCGGTCCGCTCACGAACCCCGCCGGGGCCACCCGCCAAGTCATCGGCGTCGCAGATCGCGCCACCGCCGAAAAGATCGCCAAAGCCCTCCAACTGCTAGGCACCGATTACGCATTGGTCGTCCACGGCGAATCCGGCGCCGACGAGGTCGATATCCAGGACCACACCCTGATGTACCAGGTAACCCCCGACATCCTCAAACGCCGCCGCACCCGCCCAGCCGATTTCGGCCTCCCCGAAGGCAGCCGAGACCACCTAGTCGCCGAATCCGTCGAACACAGCGCCGAAATAATCCGAACCGTCTTTGCCGGCACCGGAGGCGAACACAACGCACCCCCCAGCCCCGAACGTTCCCGCTACAACGTAGTTGCCATCAACGCAGCAGTAGCACTACTCGCAGCCGGTAAAGCTCAAAGCTTCAACGACGCCGCCTTGATTGCCAAAGACAGCATCGACAGCGGAGCCGCCGCAGCGAAGTTGGCTGCACTCGCAAAAGTAAGCAGCAGCCTAAACTAAACTTCCGCCACTACCGATCGCCTCGCCCCCTCCCACAACGACCGCCCCCTCTCCCGCGACCCCCACGTCATTCCCGCGACACCCGTCATCACCGCGAGCCCCGTCATTCCCGCGCACTCCCACGTCATTCCCGCGCAGGCGGGAACCCAGAACCCGGGCACAAATGGGAGCGGGGCATCATAGCCCATCTGCGAAAATCTGCGTAATCCGCGGTTCAGACAAAACAGACCCCCACTCGTCATTCCCGCGCAGGCGGGAACCCAGGACCCGGGGACAAAAGGGCGCGGCGCATCACAGTCCATCTGCGAAAATCTGCGTAATCCGCGGTTCATCAAAACCCCCACCGTCATTCCCGCGCACTCCCCCGTCATTCCCGCGCAGGCGGGAACCCAGAACCCGGGGACAAAAGGGCGCGGGGCATCATAGCTCATCTGCGAAAATCTGCGTAATCCGCGGTTCAGACGACAAATACCCACTTGACACGTCCATACATCTGTACTACCATCAACGTTGTTAACAAACACTTTGGTCCCAGATCGACGGATCCGGGCACTTATCAAGTCGAAACTCGGCGAGAGGAACAAGGACCAATACGTTGAAGGCTTCAACGGACAAAATCAAAGTCATCGAATCCATCGATGGCCGTGTCGGGGGTTACTACTTCTTGCCGACATTGATCGCGTCTCGCTCAAGGCGTAAGCAACGTCCCCTCTACTCGGCCCATCCAATGGGAATAACCGAGTCGCCATTTTTCGATCGCGCGGGAAGCGAAGGCTGCATCAAAGGTTGGTCGCCACGCATGTTGCAGGCGTGGCATCACAAGCCAATCGACTCAACCAGAGTCGAAACGGGCCAACCGAGTTTTCGTGGACGCGTACGATGTCAATCCCATCTCGTTGCATGGGAGAGACGACGGCGTGAGCCGGGGTCCAACTCGGTGAGTGACACCGCATCCTTAACCAGGTGCGAGGGTCAGGTCCTACGTCTTGGCGGCGTACGACGCGTGCGGAAGATTTTTGCTGGCTGTCCGGCAATCCGCCCCATCTGGGACCAGTCACCGGGGCGTACCGCGTCCCGGTTTGAGACTGTTGGTAACAGGCTCTATCCATCACACGGTCAAAACAGCCTCTGCCGCTTCGCGGCAGAGGCGAAAATCCAAGACCGTTCACGCGACAAGACCGGACCAAATACCGCCCCGGCCTTTTCACGCGTCAAATACCCCTTTCGCGAAGCGAAGGGGGCGCGGAAGCCCAAACGACCGCAAACAGACCGCGGGGGATGCCCCACGCACACGCCCACGTCATTCCCGCGCACTATCCCGTCATTCCCGCGGAGGCGGGAACCCAGAGAAAAACAAAGCACGCCATTTACCCCCCTTCGCGCAGCCCAAAAGACCGACGACAGGGCGCGGCAAGGTAGGGGCGCGTTTCAAACCCGCCCTCGCTCGCAGGGCATGCCATTCCCGACACATGGGTTGGGAGTTGGATGTAACATGGCGAAAACCCGCAACGGGTATCGGCTCAACTTCCTCATCCGGCATCGTACCTGCCACACTGATGAATCTCGAACACCTCAGGCCTTCGATTCAACGATACGGCGCCGCGCTCAACTACCGCGATTTTCGTTGGATCTGGCTCGGCAGCCTAGGCGGCCAGTCGGCGTTCTGGGCGCTGGTCGTGGCGCGCGGTTTACTGGTGTTGGACTTGACCCAGTCTTCGTGGTTGGTGGGCGTCACCACCTTCGCGGCGATGGCTCCACGTTTCTTGATACCGCCAATCGCCGGCTTCATGGCGGATCGGTTCGACCGCAAGACCGTGTTGGCGGCTTCGTACTCGATGCAGTTTTTGAACGTCGGCTTTTTGACGGTGTTGACGTTGACGGATGTGCTCGAGGTTTGGCACATCATCGTCTTGTCGGTGTTAAACGGCAGTTTCCGCACGTTCCAGATGACCGCGACTCAAGCCCTCGTTCCGAATCTAGTTCCCCGTCGGCACCTTCTCAACGCAATCGCCATGAATCAAGTCTCGCTCCAAGGCGCGCGTCTGTTTGGCCCGGCCTTGATCGCGCCGGCATTGTGGCTCTACGGGCCTGGTGAGGCGTTCGCGATTTGCACGGCGCTTTACGTCGTTGGCATGGCCGGCGTTTTCGCAGTGCGAACGCGGTCCACCGGCGGGCTCACGAAGGGATCGAGTATGGGCGCAAGCCTCTGGGAAGCGACGCGATACGTGTGGGCCGATTCTCAGTTGAAGGTCCTGTTCGTTTTCGTCGCTTTGCACTGCGCGATGGTGATGTCGTTCGAGTCGATGTTGCCGGTCCTCGGACGCGACGTATTCGGCGATGCGGAAACAAGTGCCAACTTTCTCATGATGGGGGTAGGCGCAGGTGCTCTTGTCGGCGTATTCTCAATCGCCGGTATTCGGAGCAGCCAAGGTCGGGGAGCTTTGCTGCTCTTGACAGCCGCGCTCAGTGGAGTTGCTATGCTCGTGTTGGCGCTGTCGAGCAACATCGTAGTCGCAATGCTCGGCACTGTCGCTATGGGCGGGGCACAAGCCGCGTTCATGACGATTGGCGGCGCGATGATTCAAACACTCGCGCCGGACGAAATGCGCGGCAGGATCACCGGTCTCGCACACATCAACATCGGCGGCACGATGGCGCTCGTCAATCTATTCAACGGATGGGCCGCGGGCGTCTACGGTGCCCAAAACGTGCTTTGGGTCATGGGAGCGAGCTTCATTGTCGTGGTGGTCGCGAGCATGGCGGTAGGAACGCTCAGGGACATCTACCGGGGCGTTTTCGTCGTTCCCGCGCGGGCGACCTAACGCGACCTGAGGTGGTTGCCCTCAGTTGATCTCGTGCGCTTTTCGATCCGTCACCGATAACGTGTTTAACATTGTGATGACAACGCTATTCGATTTCGATTCTTGCGATGACCACGAACGACCACGGCGAAAAATCAATCCTCGACCGCATCGTCGCGGCTAAACGGAAACGTATCACCGCCGACAAATCGGTTGTGTCTCCGAGGACGATGTTGGGGGCCGCTGAAAAAGCCAATCGCGACGTCGCGCCGTTGGATTTCTGTCGGGCGATTGGTTCACCTACGTCGATATCAGTGATCGCTGAGATGAAGCGGTCGTCGCCATCAGCCGGCGTTATGGATCTGTCACTCGATCCTGCGCAACGTGCGCAAACCTACTGCCGAGCGGGCGCGGCTGCGATTTCGGTGCTGACTGAGCAGGACTATTTTCAGCGGCTCGATCCAAGACCTCGAGACGGCTGCCAACGTTGCGCACGACCACGGTGTCGCGGTGTTGGAAAAAGACTTCGTGGTCGACGAATACCAGATTTATCAAGCGCGGGCGGCGGGTGCAGACACGGTTCTACTGGTAATCGCGATATTGGATCCGGTGCAATACGCGGATCTTTATGACGTGACGACGGGTATCGGCATGGAACCACTGGTCGAGGTCTTCGATGCTCAGGAGCTCGAAATTGCCTTGACCCACGCCATCCCGCGGATAGTTGGTGTGAACAACCGGAACCTGAAGACGTTAACTACATCGTTGGACGTGTTCCCAGAACTGGCGAAGCGGATCCCGGATGATGTGATCAAGGTGGCCGAGAGCGGGATGCGAAGCGCGGATGATGTAAAGCGCATGGCGGACGCCGGGGCGAAGGCGGTGCTGGTAGGCGAATCGTTGATGACGGCGGACGGCGATCCGAGCGAGTTGATATCGCAGATGGCGACAATCACGGATTGATGGAGTGAGATGAGCTACGTTCCGAAGGTGAAGATATGCGGGTTGCGAGACGGCGATTCGGCCGTCGAAGCTGCGCACGCAGGTGCCGATTACTTGGGATTCAACCTCGTGGAAGGCGTGCGGAGACAACTGACGCGTTTTCAGGCGCAGGATGTGGTTAGGAACTATCGAATCCGAGCCCGAGATCATCGTGTCTACCGGCTCCGGGAGAAGGGGCCCCAGGTCGTCGGGCTTTTCCGCAACCAAGACGCCAGGTGGGTGAACAAAGCTGCTCAGCAGGTTGACATCGATTGCGTCCAGCTTTGCGGCGACGAGGACGAAGCGTATATGCGGGCGATGTGGAAGCCGGTGCTGCGACAGGTGTGGATCAAGTCAGACACGTCGCGCGACGAGTTGGGAGATTTGGTGGAGCATCATCTCGCGCGCGGTCGAATGGTACTGCTTGATCGCTACAACGAACACACGCCGGGCGGTGGCGGCAAAACGTTTGATTGGAGCATCGCCGAGGGCATCGCGGAACGTGAGGGAGTACTGCTCGCCGGCGGATTGAACCCGAGAAAACGTTGACGGCGCTGTTCAGCAGTTGAAACCATGGGCCGTGGATGTGTCTTCGGGAGTGGAGACGGACGGAATCAAGGACCACTCCAAGATTCGAGCGTTTATCGAGACCGCGAAATCGGCCTAGTCACGCGGTCGGCCGTCGATTCGCGATTGCCTTTCAACCCGTCTATACTTTCGAAGCATCTAATCCGAGAATCGGTTGTTTGCGCGCGGAGGCGACGTCTTGAAGGTAGCTCAAATCGGCACTAAACATGGTCATGCTGCTGGTGTTTACAAAATCATGATGGAACATCCGGGCGTAGAAGTGGTCGGATGCTACGAACCGGATCTTGAACGTCGTGCATTTTGTGCCGAGTCGGGCGATTGGGATGATGCCGCGTGGTTCGATTCGATCGACGAAATTCTAGACAACCCTGAGATCGTCGCGGTCGCATCGGAGGGAGCCAATCGAGAGAGTCTCGCGCACACCGAGGCGATTGTCGGCGCGGGCAAGCACTGTTTCTACGACAAGCCGGCGGGCGACGATTTCCATCGTTTCATGCGTGTGATCGAAGACGCACGCGCGCAGAACTTGCAGGTGACGCTCGGCTACATGTTCCGCAAGCACGATGGTTTTGAGCGGATGTCGAACTGGGTGAAGTCGGGGTTTCTAGGTCATGTTTTCCAAGTGCGCGCTCACATGTCCACTTGGCTGCCTGAGCGGTCGACTAGTGGGCAGTACACCGACCGACAAGGGTTGTCGTACCACCGTGGCGGAGTGCTCTACGACCTCGGCGGACACATGCTCGACCAGATCGTATGGATGATGGGAAGGCCGGAGCGCGTGACCCGGTATCTGCAAAGCGCAACGTCGTCGACTCGGGATTTCATGGACAACACCTTGGCGGTGTTGGAGTATTCGAACGCGCTGGTGACGTTGGACATCGCGGCGATGGAGCCGCGCCCGATGGCGAGGCGGTTCGAGGTCTATGGCACCGAAGGCTCGGCGATCATGGAACCATTCGAACCTGCCGAACAACTCCGGTTGTGCTTGTCCGAAGCAAAAGGCGGTTACGACGAGGGTGTGACGATGCTAGATCTCGAGGATCGAAGGCGTTACGTCGACACGTTTGCCGCGTTCGTCGAGACCATCAACGGCGACGCGCCACCACTCCGCAGCCCTGAGCACGAATTATTGGTGCAAGAGACATTGATGCGTTGCACTGGTGGGTTGGCGGGGTGAATATGAGACTGGACCGAGATCGTTGCGACGGAAGGGATTGGAAGCGTTAACTCGTTGTTGTGAGTACTAGGAGACGGGGCACCAAAACTAGGTCGTTCGGTGCGGGCGTACGCGAGAGCCACGATGCCAGCGCGTATTACGCGCGCCAATTGATGCCTGTTGGAGTGAATGCCGACATCGACCCGAAACCTCGACCTGAGAATCCCATTCCCACCGTCGCACGTAACCGCTTTTTCTTGAAGAGCAGCGAGAATATGGACGACCTTCCTGACCGGTGTGTGCATCTCATGGTTACATCGCCGCCTTATAACGTCGGTAAGGAGTACGACGCAGATCTATCGATGGATGAGTATCTGGGGCTCATTCGCAAGGTGATGAGCGAAACATACAGGGTTTTGGTTGACGGCGGTCGGGCGTGCGTCAATGTCGCCAACATCGGCCGCAAGCCATACATTCCGCTCCACGCGTACGTCATACAGATCGCCGCTGAAATTGGATTCTTCATGCGCGGGGAGATCATTTGGGACAAGAGGATGAGCGGATCATCGACCGCATGGGGTAGTTGGATGTCGCCATCTAACCCGACATTACGCGATACGCACGAGTACATTCTCGTGTTTCAGAAGCCACCGTTCGGTAGGAAACGCTCGGATGGCCGCGTGGCGACGATTTCGCGGGATGATTTTCTCGAGTACACGAAAAGTCAATGGATTATTGCGCCGGCATCTGCAAAGCGCGCAAAGCATCCAGCACCGTTTCCGGTCGACTTGCCAAAGCGATTAATCGATCTGTACACGTTTTCGGATGAAGTAGTGCTGGACCCATTCATGGGGACCGGTGCTACCGCGCTGGCGGCGCGCGAAACAGGCAGGTCTTTTCTGGGCTACGAAATCGAAGAAAGCTACGTCGCTGAAGCTGAAAATCGTCTTAATCTAGTTTCATTGGCTAACGACACTTGAACCCGATAATCGTAAATTTGTTGCATGATACTCAAGCTTTGGAGGATCTCCGAGCTGGATTACCTTATGCATTCGAAATCGCGGATATGGAAGCGGATCGCCAAGAGGTTGGGATCTACAGGGAGCGCATAATAGTTGGGTTCTTGCTTAGTAAGTTGGGGGGAAACACGGTCAAATTTCCTGAACCGGACGACACATCAACCGACGTTCTAGTTGCGGGAGTTCCCCTGCAAATCAAAACCGTAACCGGCAACGGTGAGGTAACCGCAAAGTGGACCGCTGACACCGCGTCTGCTCGGGAAGTTATCGGTACATTCAGCTTTAATTTCGATCTATGGTTGGTTCGCATTTGGTGGGAGAAGAACGAAAAAAGTGTCTTTTATGTGCCTCGTGAAGTGTTGCAAGAAACGGTCAAGAAAATGCCCGGTTTTCTGAGAAGTTCAACCGGAACCAACAATCGGGGAGTTAAAGTGAAACGATCTTTTATGAAGTTGGTCGAAAGAGATTGCCGAACAACATCGGTCGCAGTCGACTGGCAATGGAGCGGTAGGTATATACCGCATCCTGTAGTCCGCTATGTGCGGTATTGGGACGGGAGGGATTACACCAATCCAAGCGATCAATGAATCATGTGGTCTCCAAACGCATGAGTTTTGCTTGATAAGCTTCCCCATCCTTGATCCCCAACGAAATCATCGCGGTGATCGCATCCGCGATCGTGGCGTATCTGCTCGGTTCTATACCGTTTGCTGTGTTTGTCGCCAAGCTTGCAGGGGTCGACATCTTCAAGGTTGGCACAGGTAATCCGGGCGCTTCCAACGTTTTCCGAAAGGTGGGTCGGCGGTACGGTGCGGTAGTTTTCGGATTGGACATCGCCAAGGGTGCTGTCGCGGTGGTCGTGGCGATGCTGCTGGGTTGCCCTGCCCTGTTCTTGCCAGTGGCGTCAGTGTTTGCGATCGTGGGCCACTGGTTGCCGGCCTTCATGCGATTCAAGGGCGGCGCGGGACTGGCGACAGGAGTCGGTATAGGTGTGGCGTTGATTGGAGGATGGGGATTGGTCGCCGCGGCGGCGGGGTTAGTCGTTTTGCCGTTTATCAAGGATGGCCCGAGAGCGGCGGCGGTCACATTGGCAGCGGCGGTTGTGGCGGCGTTTCTGACGGGTCCGAATTGGGTGGCTCTCGGCGGGATGGTGTTGATAATGGCGATGCTGGTGGCGCGCTTGCTTCTCGTCGAGTTTCCGAAAGATCGTCGTGGCGAACGACCCGAACCACATGTCTGGAATCGGCGCTGAGTGGGGCTGAGCGACTCGCGTCTGCAACCCTCGGATTGAGGAGGCGCCAAGTTGTATATTGGATTGGTGTTGCAAGTAGCGGCGAACGACAGTCTGGAGACCCGAAAGATGACGACGAGTCAGGAATACAAGGATTTAGAGGCCAAGTACTACATGCAGGTAGTGCGACGGATGCCACCGGTGTTGGTGCGGGGCGAAGGCTCTCGGGTGTTCGACAACGATGGCAAATCGTATCTAGATTTCACCGCTGGTTGGGCGGTACTCAACATGGGACACTCGCATCCAGCGGTGATTAAAGCCGTCAGTGAACAGGCCGGCAAGATCATGCAGATGTCGAACCTGTTCTACACGACGCCTCAGCTTCCGTTGGCGCGATTCATCGTCGAGAACTCGGATGTCGACCGTGTATTTTTCTGCAACTCTGGTGCAGAGGCCAACGAAGGTGCTTGCAAATTGGCGCGTAAGTGGGGTCGCAAGAATTTGGGCGGCGCGTACGAGATCATCACCGCTCTGGACTCGTTCCACGGTCGGACGCAGGCGATGATGGCAGCAACCGGTCAGCCGCACTACCAAGAAAACTGGACGCCATTGATGCCGGGTTTTGTCAACGTGCCCTACGACGACTTTGACGCGATCACTGGCGCATACGTCGAGGGCAAGACTTGTGCGGTTCTGCTTGAGCCCGTTCAAGGCGAGGGTGGCGTGAATGTGCCCGCCGAGGGTTACCTGAAGCGCGTTCAGGATTTCTGCAAAGAGAAGAACATCCTCTTCATGCTCGACGAGGTGCAGACAGGCATGGGCAGGCTGGGGACTGTATTCGGCTACCAGCGATTCGAAGGCGTCGAGCCTGATGTGATGACGCTCGGCAAGGCCGTGGGCGCTGGTGCGCCGCTAGGAGCGTTCGCGTGCAAAGAGTTCTGCTCTGTCCTCGAACCGGGGGATCACGGATCGACGTTCGGCGGAAACGCGCTTACGACAGCCGCGGGATCTGCTGGCGCTCAGGCGTTGCTCGACGAAGATGGTCCGGGGCAAGCGATGCGTAACGGCGATTACCTGATGGGCAAGCTCAATGCGTTGAGAGAAGAACACCCCGTCATCACCGAGGTCCGCGGCATGGGTATGCTGGTCGGCGTCGAGATGTCCGAGGAGTTGTCCGCTGGCCTGGTCGCCAATTGTCTTGACAACGGACTATTGCTGAACGCGGTGCGCCCCAACATGTTGCGGTTCATGCCGCCGTTGAACGCCAGCACGGAGGAGATCGACGAGGCAGTCGAAATACTCTCGTCGGCGTTGTCAAATGCGGTATGATTCGACCGCTAATTTGAGTGCTGAGAAATCGGAGCGACGGGAAAATTTCGGTCAGTCGTTTCGAGGATGTCGACGACCGGCATTTTCTTTTACGCGCGGGTGGTGTTCTCTTAGTGCGTAGAAGCCGCGGCGATTAGGACGTACGAACCTTCGATCGCGGTTCATTATTGCGTTGAGAGCGGCCGCTGGTGATTTTTCCGGCAAGTGACCACCGCGGTCGACAACTTCTTGCGCCAATAGCTTGTAATGCATATCCTCGCCGTTTTTTTCGCGCAAAATAGCAACGGCCACATCTCTAGGGTCTGCGGCATACGCGGATGCGGATGCGCGATCGTCAACTGGTTGACCATCATCGATCGCTATCAAAGAGCGAAGTGCAATCACCTCAGCGTTTATCTTGGAGCGTTCCGCGTCGAGAACTCTGATATTGCCCTCAGTCTCGGACAATTGAGTTTCCAACTCAGAAAGTTGACGCTTGGCTTCTCTCCGGAAAGTTTCCTCCAAGTGGTGCTTGTCCATGTGCGAATCCCTTCGTGCACCTGTTACGAACATAACTCCTTAATGCTACAGGTCGGTATACCTGTTCGTCAACCTGAGCAGAATTCCATTTAGCGAAGCCTATTGACTGCGTTTATGGATCATTTTCCATTCGCCGCAGCCCTGAGATACGAATCCGGCGTCCGACGGTACGATAGTTACCTCGATTTTGCCTTTGCCATTACCTGAATCGATTATTTCCGCTTCGGTGTGACCAAAACCGCTGATCCTTTGCCATTTGCACTTCGCCACTGGAACACCACCTATGAACGGTTGTGTAGGCACATTAGCAACGTACGTATTCGAGACTACGTCTCTACCGACTCGGTGTGTTCCATCGCTGAATTCTTGGAACGGACCTAGCGGGAGAACATTGTCAACATTGCGCCAGGTGCCGCATCCATGAGACATGAAACCGATGTCGCTCGGGGCGATTTCGACTACCCATCTATCGTCGGAGGTTCCGCTCGTGATTGTGTCAGCTGGTTGGCCAGTGAAATCCGCGACTCGGCTCCACCTGCAACCGGCGTCTTTCCTCGGCACTGCAACATAGGTTCCGGGTTCGATGTTTACGTCCACCAAGTACGAGCCGTCGCCGAACCGATCACGTTTGGATTCGCTTTCGATCTGGTTTTGCATGTCCAACAGTTTCCACTTGCCGCAACCTAGTGATGCGAAACCTTTGTCACTTTCGGTTACGGTAGCGATCTTGATGCCAGACGCGACGGCTTCGATGATGATGCCATTGGTCCACGTGAAGTCCGAGAGGCGCCGCCATTTGCAGGTCGTTAAAACCTCGCCCGCAGTTAGATAGGTTCCTGGCACGATATCGACGCCTACCTCGTAGGTTCCATCGGAAAATGTCGAAGACATCGATCTGCGGTTAACAACGTCGTTTTCGTCCCCGTGATTTTGGTTTGTGTTGTTTGAATCACTAGCCGATGAATCGTTTCCTTCCGTATTTATTGGTGAGACATCGTCAAATCGTTGGTTTAGGTCGGCAACTTTATGCCAAGTTCCGCATCCGAATGAACGGAAACCCGAATCTGAATCGAGGATTGTAGCAATCGCCTGCCCGGCACTCGCATATGTATTGATGCGATTGAACGCGTCACCATCGAACGACGTCAACCGACTCCAGAAGCAGACGTCTCCGTCTAGACCTTCTGCGACGTAGGTACCTGGAACTATGTCTCGATTCACGACGTAAACACCGTCTTGCAGCACTTCAACCGGTTGGTGATCATCGTGGCTCAAATCATCGGGAATTGCGGTCCATGTCCCGCAACCATCTGAATAGAAACCCACGTCGTAATGGTGGATAGTCATTACGGAATGCCAGACAGACAAATCAGTCGTGATGAAGTCTTTTGGCTCGCCGGTGAATGCGGAAAGTCGGCTCCAAAAGCACGTTGAACTGGCGGGCACGTGAGACGAGTATGTGCCGGGACTTATCTCTGCGTCGACCGCCCATGTGCCGCGCCCGAATTCGGTCAATTGATCTCCTTTGGCGAGCGATTCAAACGGTAGCCACTCGCCGCACCCGAATGCTTCGAAGATGGCGTCGGTATCGGTGATTTCGGCGATGTTCTTGCCGACAGGATTGCGGACCGCTACATGATCAGACGGTCGGGCCGAGTAGCTGGTGATTCGGCGCCAAGAGCACCTACCGGTCTCCGGTCCGGGAGATGCGTAAATGCCGGGCTTGACGTGTACGTTGACGATATGTTCGCCATCGCCGAACGCAGCGGTGGTTTCCTTAGTCGTGGGGTTTTGGACCATCGTCCACTCGCCGCAACCTAACGACCTGAATCCCACCACGTCAGGAGGGATTTCGACAATTCCGCGCAACACGCCGGTGTCGGAAGCCTCGATGTCTGACGGCCTGCCTGCGAATCCTGACAGGAAGAACCATCGGCAAAGCTGGCCTTCGATCGCCTCGGCCACGTATGCGCCGGGTTGGATGTCGATGCCGACGGCGTGGGTGCCGGGGCCGATTACGATGGCGGGTTCGGCTTCGAGATCTTGGTCCGCGAAGGGTTTCCAGGTTCCGCATCCTTCGCTGTGGAAACCGATGTCGGTGGGCAGAATTGCGGCTATCTGTGGTCCTTGCGAAAGGTAACCTCCGCTGTTGTCGGAGTTGGCGCCTCCGAATGGAGCGGTTCGGAACCAGTCGCAGAAATCGTGATCGGAGTCGGCGATGTATATTCCTGGCGCGATGTCGATGCCGACTAGGTGCGATCCGTCGGCGAACTCTGTGAGTGGTTGATCATTCTTTGCGGGTTGCCGGAGGTGCCAGGTTCCGCATCTGATGGAGTAGAAGCCGACGTGGTCTTTGGAGAGTTCGACTGCGGGTTGGCCTACTTTCCACCAGGTGATTAGTTGGTTCGGATCGGGATGATGTGAGAAGTCGTTGAGGGTGAACCAGAGGCAGCGCCCGTTGTTACCGTCGGCGGTGTAGATGCCGGGTAGCATGTCGACGCCGATTTCGTGGGTTCCTTCGCTGAACTGTCGAGAGATGGATTTTTGGCGGGATCGCGCGTGTGGTCGCCAATCGCCGCAACCGGATGTTTCGACTACGGTATCGTCGCCGGAGATGGTGATGATGGCTCGGCTTAGGAAGGTGGGTTGGCGTTGGTCGTCGTCGGTTGAGGTGACGGCGACTCTGCAGATGCCTTCGTCGATTTCGGTGACGTAGGTTCCGGGTGGGATGTCTTGGCCGACTTGGTGGGTACCGTCGGTGAAGGTTACGTTGGTGGTGTCGGCAGATGCTGATTTTGCGAGCGCGATGGGGGTAATGATCGCGGCAAGGGCTACAGCTAGGAGGATGGTTGTGGCGCGGGGTTGCACACCATCGAATGGTATGGCATCGCGATGTTCGGTTGAGTTTTGTCCGTTTGGCGGCGGGTAGGTTAGCGGGCGTCGCGCATTGTTTGGCGCTTCATCTGGGTTCGAGCGGGGAGGCTGTAGATGTCGATGAAACCGACTGCGGCGGCGTGATCAAACTCGTCTTCGGTGGAGTAGGTTGCCAGCTCGAAGTCGTAGAGGGAGTAAGGTGATCGTCTTCCGGTGACGGTCGAGGAGCCTTTGTAGAGTTTGATTCGGACGTCGCCGGAGGTGTATTTCATGACGGAGTTGACGAATGCGTCGAGATTTTCGCGGAGTCCGGTGTACCAGCGTCCGTCGTAGACGAGGTCGGCGTAGAGGGGTGCGAGTTGTGCTTTAACGCGTTGCTGGTCTCGTGCGAGAGTCGCGGTTTCGAGGGCTGATAATGCTTGATAAAGGACGACTGCGGCGGGTGTTTCGTAGACTTCGCGTGATTTGATGCCGACGAGTCGGTTTTCGAGATGGTCGACTCTTCCGACGCCGTGAGATCCGGCGAGTAGGTTGAGCTGCTCGATGAGCTCGACGAGGTCCATTTTTTCGTCGTTGAGCGCGACGGGTACGCCCTCTTCGAACGATATTGAGACCTCTTCAGGTTCGTCGGGTGTCTGGTCGGGGGCTTGCGTCCATGAGAAGGCATCTTCGGGTGGTGCGAACCAAGTGTCTTCGAGGTCTTCGCCTTCGATGGCGAGTCCCCACATGTTGCGGTCGATGGAGTAGACGCGCTGGTCGTCGCCGACTTCGCGTAGTTCGAGTCCGGCACGGGCTGCGAACTCTTTTTCTTCGTCGCGGGTCATGCCCCACTCGCGGGCGGGTGCGATGATGCGGAGGGGTTCACCGTGTGCGGCGAGGGTTTTGATGCCAGCGTCGAATCGGACTTGGTCGTTTCCTTTTCCGGTGCATCCGTGTGCGACGGCGACGGCACCGACATGGCGTGCGGCTTCGACGAGTTTCTTGGCCATGAGGGGTCGGCCGAAGGCGGTTGAGAGAGCGTAAGCCGATTCGTACATTGCGCCGGCTTTTAGTCCGGGGACGATGAAGTCGCTTGCGAACTCGTCTTTGACGTCCCAGATGAGGGATTCGACGGCGCCTGCGGATGCGGCTCGTTCTCTTACGCCTTCGAGTTCGGGTCCGCCGCCGATGTCGACGGTGAGAGTGACTACGTCGAGGTCATAGTTTTCACGGATCCAGACGATGGAGATGGTTGAGTCCATTCCGCCGCTGTAAGCAAGCACGCACTTGTCTCTGGCCATTTGTTGGTGGGTTCCCTGATTGTTGTTGATTGAAAGGGTTGGATGGGCGATGCGCCTCAACGTTCAATCGTAAAACGGTCAGGGACTTAGGCTGGGGACCTCTCTCTGAAAGGCTGTACGAAGAGGCCATTTAGCCCCACCCATGGCCGCCCGTTCACCCTCACCCTAGCCCTCTCCCATCAAGGGAGAGGGGATTGTTGGTGGCGCCTTCCATTTTGAGGAGTCGGGCTTTTAGTGGGATTCCGATGGTGCCGGCGAAGCCGTGGAGGTTGCCGCTGGTGCCGATTACTCGGTGGCAGGGGATGATGATCGGGACGGGGTTGGTGGCCATCGCTCGGCCGGCGGCGCGAGCGGATTTGGGGTTACCAGATGCTTGTTCGGCGAGCCATGCGTAGGTTCTGAATTCGCCTCGGGGAATGGTGCGGCATGCGTCTCGGGCGCGTTGGGTGTATGGGGTCCAGGCGGTGTCGTCGATGGGGATGTTGTTGAGATTTACGGATTCGCCTTCGCAGTAGAGGGTGAGGAGCTGTTTGGCGTGGTTTATCGCTTGGTTGGGCGCGTGGTTTAGTGTGTTCGGTGTTCCGTTCGCGAGGTTGGAGATGGCTTCGAGTGCGTTGTCGGGTGTCGGTTCGGGTAGTGAAGTTCGGATGATGCCGCGTTCGGTCGCGGCGATGGCGATCCATCCGAGTGCGGTTTCGAAGATTTCGAATGAGGTTGCTCGGGATGTCATGGGGTAATTGTAGGTTTTAGGCGCGTTGAAACGCCTGTCCAGGTGGTCGTCAGGGTTGAGCGGTTGATCTTTGATTTTGTTGTCAAGTCTTGGTCATTGGTTTATTGGGCCCCCTCACCCCCGGTTCAAGCCCGGGGCAGGCTCTAGCCCTCTCCCACGGAGGGGAGAGGGGACAATCGTTTGGTTGTCGAAGCATCGCCGCGTCGTTGTTTGGGTTCGCGCGGGCGAAACTGGTTATTCTTTTCTCATACAAAATACAGCGTCGCCGATGTCGCCAGACCATCGGTCGTCCGGGCGGTTTCTGGTAGGTGAACCGTTCGGAGTCAGTCAATTCCTCTCTATCGTCGTGCTGTAGCCTCGACCGCTCGACGAAGCGGCCAGACGTCTGCCGGGTGTTTACGGGATTCGCTCGGACCTTGAACGGTCATCCCCTGCGTGGTCGCTTCGCTTCCACGCGTCCCCTTCGCTGCGCGAAAGGGACGGTACGTCCGTCTGGCTTGCTTGTCGGAGCCGGCGTCATGCGTCCGCATCCGAGCACTTGCGCCACAATCCCACAGTGGCCGGGTTGTCGATCTGCGTTGCGTCCTAACCTATCCTCAACTTCTGGCGGGCACCGTCGCGGACCGTGTGGGCGAGGGCGGGTTTGAAACCTGCCCCTGCCGCGGTCCTGTGTCGTCCCTCCCGCAGACCGGGGTTTAATTATTCGGTTGTCGATATCCCTCGTAAAAGGAGCGCTTACCCTTGACGCGGCGATTCTTCTGTGCGCCGGTGCCGATGGCCGTCGGCGGTGGCGCTTGGTTGTTATTAAGATACATGCGTTATGTGTTTGTCAAGCGCGGGATGGCGGGATTTTTCCTAAACCTCTTTGAAGACGCTCCGTAGGCACTCACCCTCACCCCCGGTTCAAGCCCGGGGCAGGCCTCTAGCCCTCTCCCATCGAGGGAGAGGGGATATTGCCCTACCGCTCCGCCCCGGGCATACGCCACTCTGCTGTCGCTCATTCGGGCTTCGCTTGCTGGCGCCCGTTTCGTGGGACCGGTTTAGAGGATCCACATTTTTAGGGGGTTGGGGTCTTGGGGTGTGAAGGCTAGCATTAGGGCGTCGGCTTTGTCGGGGCTTGGTTGGTTTGTGTTTCGGAGTGATTGTTTGTCTTGTAGTTGTAGTTGGCCGCGGCTGGTGTACGAGTATTTGAGTGATGCTAGTTGGCTGATGAGTTCGGGGTCGTCGGGGATGGAGATTTCGTTTGTGTTGAATCGGTCTCGGAGTGCGTCGAATGCTTCGGCTCTTCGGTTTATGAAGCGTTCGGAGTTGTATGCTTTGTGTCCGACGTTTACGCCTTCGGCATGGATTTCTCTGATTTCTCTCATGCGGTCGAGGACGCCGGCGCCGATGCCGATTTCGTCGACGTAAATGGTTTTAACTGAGTGTCGCTTGGCGATTTCGATGGCGTGTCCGGTGGTTTGCATGGTGTCGCCTCTGGGTAAGACGGCGAGGTGAAGGACGGTTGGTCCTTGTCGAACGCAGGCGACGGACTTGTCGTCACCGAATCGGGCGATGTCGATTCCCATGATGATTGGGTGTTGATCGATGCCGTCGATTTGACGGTTTACGGCGGTTTCGATGTTTACCAGCGGTATCAGGGTGTCTGGTGCGTTGGATGGGAACTCTCCGAGGACTCGGATCTGGTATGCCGGAGATTCGGTTCCCCAGTCTTTAGCGACGTTTTCGGCCCATTCGGGGGTGATGAGGCTGGGGAACAGGTAGTTTTGGGCGCGGGTTGACGTCGTTGCGCCACCTTCGGACAACGCCCCTTTTGCGCTCGGCATTTCCCCCGCGAGCGTGAGCAACCCGACCGCCGCTCCGCCCCGGGCATCCCCTGCGTGGTCGCTGCGCTTCCCCGCGTCCCCTTCGTTGGACGAAGGGGAGTTGTTGAAATTGGGGGTGTCGAAAGCGGAGATGTGAATGGTGGTCCATCTTTCGCGGTTTTTGTGGAAAGCGTCGTAGAAGACGCCGTCGAGGGAGGTTGGGTTTCCGATCATGAGGACTTTGGCGTCGCCGGATGTCATCGATCCTTGTATAGCTTCGAAGATTTCGGGTCGGACGCCCGAGGCTTCGTCGACGACTATTAGGATGTGTTCGTGGTGGAAACCTTGGAACCGGACGTCTGTGTTTGTGGAGAACCCGAAGGCGTAGTGTTGTTCGGCGATTTCGAGTTTGGTCTGCGAGATGCGTCCGCCGATGATCTCGGAGTTTTCGCGGTGGATGGCACGAATTTCGCGCCAGAGGAGTTCTCTGACTTGCCGATCGGTGGGAGCGGTGGTCACAACGATGGCTTTGTCGTGAGCCAAGAGCCACCATATGGTAGCGAGAGCGGCGGTGTAGGTTTTTCCGGCGCCGTTGCACGATCGTACGGCGACGTAGTCGTTATCGGCGAGTGCCTCGAGGATTTCTCGCTGCTTTTTCCAAGGCGACACGCCGAGACGTTGTTCGAGAAACCGAACTGGGTTTTTGCTGGCCAGCGTCCGTTGCTGAGCAGTGAATTGAGTCGTTACCTGTCGTCTCGTCATCCACATCCCCTCCCACCTAACAGTATTAGCATTTATGTTGCTATTTCTTTCAGTGTATGCGGAATTGAGGGATTGAGCAAGAGGGAGATGGCGGGAAGGGGGCGTTTTTTTCTGAACCGCGGATTGCGCGGATTGCGCAGATGGGCTGTGATGCCCCGCCGCCATTTTGTCGCCTTGCACCCTCACCCCCGGTTCAAGCCCGGGGCAGGCTCTGGCCCTCTCCCGTCGAGGGTTCTTTGCACAACTCGATATCGGTGCTGTCACAAGACCAAATAGACGACTTGTCCCCGTTTGCCCCACCCCGCTGGATTCCCGCCTACGCGGGAATGACGTTAGTTGTGCAAAGCACCCGTCGTGGGAGAGAGGATATTCCATACCGCTCCGACCCGGGCATCCCTTGCGAGTGCGGGGTTAGGTGGTGAAGCGGTATTGTTCTTGGGCTTCGTCGGGGATGTAGGCGGGGGTCATGCCGAAGAGTGTCATGACGCGGTGTTTGAGCATTGCTTTTGCCAGGTTTCGCCAGGAATTGGAGAGGTCGGGTGCTTGCTGTTGGGTTACGGGAACGTCGTCTGGTTCATCGGTGTCTTCGGTCGATGCGATGTCGGTTGGCTCGGTTGACGTTTCGTTGAGGGGTTCGTTCTGGGGTTCGTCTGCGGTGGCGTTGGGGGTCTCGTCGGGGCCGTAGACGCATTTTTCGAAGGCTTCGATGATGCGGCGCGCGTCGCCGTATCGCATGGTCATTTGGCCGATTTCGTTGGTGAACTCTCGGGCTGAGACGTGGGCTGGTTTTCGGTAGCCGAGGATTGCTGCGACGCGTATGAATTGGGAGTATGCGCGGATGGGGACTGGTTGTCCTCGGAGGTTCCAGCGCCATAGGAAGACTGCGAACAGGATGATGAGGATGACGGACGTTGCGGCGGCGGTTGGGATGATAGGGATATCGAAAGGCAGCAAGCCTTGGTCGGTTTCGGCGGGTCTGAAGTTGCCGCGAAGCCGGAGTTGTTGCTCAAGCAGGGCGAGTTCGTCCAAGTCTTCGAGATATTCGAGGTAGTCAGGGTCGTATTCTGCGGAGCTGGGGAGTCCGAACGGCATGGCGTTTGTCGGAGTGGTAGGCACGAGGACGTTGCGCGGAACGGCGGGTCTTCCGGGAGTGACTTCGACGTCGATCCATCCGTATGGCGGTGCGAAGATCTGTGTCCATCCGTGGCGGTTGCGGTCCCGGATGAGGAACTGTCCTTGGTCGGGGACGTATTCGCCGGCGCTCCATCCGGCGATCATGCGCGCTGGCACGCCTACGGATCTGAGCATGACGGTGGCGGCGGATCCGAAGTATTGGCTGTAGCCCTTGCGTTTGGATTTGTCACAGGTCGGGAATTCGGATGGGCAGGGCTCGCTGATGGTCTTGAATAGGAAGTAATGGATTCCGTCGTCGCGAGGTCCGGGGCCTTCGATCTCTAGGGAGTAGATCTGTTGCTGGAGGAATCGCTTAACGGCGGTGGTCTTTTCCCAAGGTGTCTCCGCGTTGGCGTCGGAGACGATCTGGTTGGCGAGGTCGCGCACTTCGTTGGGCAGAGTTGGTGGCAGGTGCAGATATCGATCGGCGACCCAGTTGGGGTAATCGGCGGTGGAGTTTGCGAGTTCGGTGTTTTCGGCGGTTGAGATGTATGTTGTGACGCTGTATTGCTGGTTCTCTTCGAGGATTTCGTCGAAGGTCACCGTGTTCTGCTCGGTCGGTCCTTTGCGGGCGACTCGCAAGAAGTTTGCGTTATTTCCATCGTTATCTGCGAAGACGCGATAGCTGAACTCTTCCCAAGCGATTCCGCTGCGGGACAAGTCCATGGCCTCGATGTCGTCCCTGGTGATCTTGAATCGGGTGGAATCGGGTCGGTTGGTTGAGCCGAGCGGGTCGAGGTCGGGTTGCGTCAAGGAAATGAGGTCCTCGACTTTCAGCATGATTTCGAGTTTTTCGGGGCCGTTTCCACCGTTCTTGTCGGCCTGCTCTTTGAGGGTGAGTGAGGAGACGCGAATGCCGAGCGTTTCAGGGGTGTTGTCGGCATCGGTGGTGACCTCGGAGAGAGAAGTATAGGACATTGAGAATGTCATGTCTTGGAAGTCACCGTCATCGGAGAGGTTGAGTTCTTCGAGCGAGCTGGACGTGATGGAGTACGTGAGTTGTTCTTCAACATTGACGATGGGCAGGGTGCCGGACTGCATGTTCCGGATTGCGGAGTTGACCTCGTCGGCGGTCATTGCGGGTTGTGTGTTTAGGGTGAACGGCGGTCGTTCGTTGGTGCGTCCGGGCGGCGAGTGTACGGGCGAATCCTCGGCCATCTGCATTAATCGTTCACGGAGCAAGAATGCAAACTCTCGGAGGTCTTCGGGGAGTTCTGCTAGTTTGGCGGGGCTTCCGGCGAGTGGGACGTCCCATCTGAGTGGTTCGAGGATTTCTACATCGGCTTGGTAATCGAGGGTGTGAACGGCTGCGGCTGGTAATACGCGGTCGGTTTTTCCGAGGAGTTCGACGGTGATGTCGATGCGGTGTCGTTCTTCAATGTCGTTTTCGTCGGGGCTGGCTAGCAGTTTGGAGCCGGCACTAGCGGGTAGGGCGACGCTGGGTGCGGTGATCCAGCCCTGCGACGTGTATTCCTGATAGACGCGGGCCGGGTGGACCTTCGCGTATCGGGAGCGGATCCACATGACTGGGTCGTCGGTGAGTTCGATGCCGCCTTGGAATGGCAGGATGTTGTTCGGGGAGTAGATCTGGCCGTCGTCGCCGCTTGGGACGCCGGCGAGGAGTCGTTCGGCGGTGTCGCGGAACTGGGTTATGGGGTCGAGGAAGACTGTGTTCCATCTGACGCTGAGGGTTTCAGATCGCGGTAGGAAGAGTGGCATGAGTGCGGCGATGACCATAACGGCGAAAGCGAGGATGAGGCCGTCTCGTGCGGCGATCCACCGGGCTTCTCTGGGGACGTCAATGCCGGATGTTCGCCATTGGTTAATGCGTCCGACTGCGACGAGGTGTGCGAATTGTGCGACGGCTGCGACCATGAAGAGGTAGAAGGTCTGCTCGTGTTCGCCGATGCGGTGGCTGAGATTGGTGAGCAGCGCGAGGCCGAGCATGATTGCAGGGATCCACGGGCTGTGGAATTTGAAGGTTAGGGTTGTGGTTGCGTATGCGAGTATCCATGTGACGGTCATGAAGAGCATGGCGAATGGGATTTGGTCGGCGCTGATGCCGCCGTTGACGGCGATGTCGATCCATATTTCGAAGCGGTCCCAGGCGTCGACGGATCTTGCGATAGGGTTTGTTCCTTCGGCGTTAAGGGAGCCTTGCCAGAAGACGATTACGATTCCGCTGGCAATGAAGGCGAGGATTTTGAATGGGAGTCCCCAACTGGATAGGACGCTTCGGGTGGGGATCTGCACTCTGGACATGAAGAAGGCGACGAGAGCGCCGATGAGTGCGGTTGGAACGATGTTTGGGAGGTCGCCCCACTTTGCGAGTTGAACTGCCCATCCGACCATTGCGAGCATCCAGCCGACGAGTCCGAGTGCTATCCAATCGCTGACAGGGATTTCGGCGATGAATGCCCGGCGCAAGAGTCTGCGTCGGAGCAGGCGTCGGTTTCGGGCCGATCTGGTTGAACGACCGAAGATGCCGGAGAGTTCTGCCGTCGCGGTGGTCACGATGCAACCGCCTTTGTTCCGGCGTCGGCTTCAGTTGGTTCGGGGGATGTTTCGGTGACGCCGTAGTAGAGCGCTGAGATGCGTGCGGCGGTTGCGTCGGCGTCGGCGGTTGCGCCTAGGGCTTCGGTGATGTCGTCACCTTTGTAGATGCGGTAGGTGGTGACGCCGGACATTGAGAGACGTGGTATCACTGTTTCGTTTGACTCGCCGCCGAAGGATTTGCGGTCAAGGACGATGCAGATGACGTGGACGCCGCGTCGTTGCAGGACGCCGAGGGCTTCGATCCATTGTCCTTCGCTTGCGGCGGTGATGACGATGACGGTGGAGCTTACGAAGAGGTCGCGGTCGAGTACTGCGAGGGCTTCCATGATGGGGACGTTGCCGGTAGGTCTGCTTGCGGCGATGTGTCGGAGGATGTTTTCGCGGTGAGAGCCGGTATGTTCGGGCATGGCGACGAGTTCGTTGCTGCCGTATCCGACGTATCCGACTTCGGTGAAGGTTCGGGTGTATTTGTCGACGACGGAGGCGGCGATGGTTGCGCCGTATTCGTCGGTGGAGTCTTTTCCGGACCCGGCTTGGGTGTCGATGTGCTGGTCGAAGATGACCCACATCTCGCCGGCGGAGCCTTGATCGAATTGTTTGACCATGAGTTCGCCGGTACGTGCGGTGGTGAGCCAGTGGATACGGCCTATGGGGTCGCCGTCGGCGTATTGGCGTACTGAAGAAACGTCGGTGGAAAGGACGTGCATTCGCTGTCGGCGTGAATGACCATCGGCGAGGAGGACGCGGGAAGACGCGACGTCGGGTATGGGTAGGACGCGCGGGTATACGAGGACTTTGTCGATGCCTTCGAACTCGATGTCGCGAGGGAATAGGTTGAAGGGGTCGGTAGCGCGGATGACGAGTGGTCCGAGGTCGTATTCGCCGCGTTGGGTTAGAGCGGCTTCCATGTTGACGCGTTTGAAGGTGACCATGAGTCCGAAGCTGGTGACTTCTCGGAAATGGACGTCGGGCAGCGTGGTTTTGTCTTCAACCTCCACCCATGCTTTGGGAGCGCCGTTGGAGTTTTGGATGATGATGCGTTCACTGAGGACGTCGCCGACGGAGAAGGGACCAGTCGGGCGATTGACGCTGGCTTTCATATTTATGGCGCCGACGTGTGACCAAACCCAAGAGATGATAACTAGTATCACTAGTAGGTATGCGAGGCGCATCGCGAGGTCGAATCCGGTAGCGACGCTGTTGATGATCATCATTCCGATGAGGGCGATGATGCCGATGAGGACTCGGTGGCGGACGGTGGACGCCCAAAGCGTGCTGATGAAACTTCGCCGTTCGGCGCGCGTTACGATTCGGCGTCCGATCTTGGGTAGTGTTCCCTGCACGAGTTTGTGTTTTCTCTGGATTAGATGGAGGTCTTAGGCCGTGATGGTTGCGGCGATTCGTCCTCCGCTGGCGCCGGGGACGGTAGCTTGTTCTATCGCTTCGTTGACGATGGTGCTCTGGTTTATGCCTCTCATGCGCGCGGAAGGTGAGAGGAGAACGCGGTGAGACATTACGGGGACGGCGATGGCTTTGACGTCGTCGGGTATTACGTAGTCGCGTCCTTGGAGCATGGCGTAGGCTTTGGCGCCTTTCATCATGTTGATGCTGGCACGTGGCGAGACGCCGAGTGTGGTGTCGGGGTGGGTGCGTGTGGCGGTTGCGATCTCAACGATGTACTGCTTGATGAGATCGTCGATGTAGATGGTTTCGGCGTAGTGCTGGAGGGCGGTAATGTCGTCGTCGGTGCAGGCGGAGGTGAGGAGGTCGATGGGGTCGGTGGCCTCTCTTCCGTCCATGATGGCGACTTCTTCACGCGGGTCGGGATATCCGAGAGAGATTCGCATAAAGAACCGGTCTAGCTGGGCCTCGGGCAGTGGGAAGGTTCCTTCGTATTCGATGGGATTTTGGGTTGCGATGACCATGAATGGGTTGGGCAAGATGTGGGTGACGCCTTCGACGGTGACCTGTTGCTCTCCCATTGCTTCTAGGAGCGCGGACTGAGTTTTGGGAGTGGCACGGTTGACTTCGTCGGCGAGCACGATCTGTGCCATTACTGGGCCCGGGCGATATTCGAATTGGCCGGTCTGCTGGTTGTAAATGGAAGCGCCAGTGATGTCGCTGGGCAGGAGGTCGGGGGTGAACTGGACGCGTTTGAAGTCGCAGCCGGTGGTGATGGCGACGGATCGGGCGAGCATGGTCTTGCCGACGCCTGGGACGTCTTCGACGAGGATGTGTCCGCGGCTTAATAGCGCTACTACTGCCAGTCGTACGGCGGCGTCTTTGCCGATGATTACGCGTCCGACGTTATCGACGATTCGGTCAATGGTGTCGGCGTGTTCTCGGTTGACGGTGGATTCGGCGAAGGTGGTTGACGATGTGGTCAAGCTAAGGGTCCTTTCGATATCGGGAGGATGCGATGAAGGGTTTGAAGTTGGTTTTTCTATCCGACCCTTGAGTTATCTGTTAGTTCAATCGTAGACTGCGCCAAATATAGCATCAAATCGTAATATCCCACCCCGCGAGGTTGTCTTCTGACAGATTGCGGCCATCAACTTAGGGGCCGAGTCACACAAATCGACATGACGCAATACGAACCAGAGATCGGATCGGTTTCTAAAGTTGATGGTTTGAGACGCGGGGTGAGGCGTCTTCATGTTGGCGACAACCTTGAGGTGATGCGGGGGATGGATGCGGGATCGGTCGATCTGGTCTATTTGGATCCGCCGTTCAATTCGAACAAAAACTACAAGATCGTTTTTCGTGGGCCGTCGGTGTTGAAGCCTGAGGCGCATCTTCCGGCGTTTGAGGATGTATGGGTTTGGGACGATGTATCGGAGGCGTTGTTTGACGAAACGGTGCACGAATATCGTGGTGAAGCCATCGCCGAGACTGTTTCAGGGTTGCTCAAGGCAATTGGTCGGGACCGATTGATGGCGTACCTGGTGAACATGACACCTCGTCTCGTTGAGATAAATCGGCTGCTCAAACCGACTGGCAGCGTGTATCTGCACTGCGATCCGACGGCGAGCCACTATCTCAAGGTGATCATGGACGCGGTGTTCGGGCGTGAGAACTTTCGGAACGAGATTGTTTGGTGCTACCGTGGCGGTGGTGTTCCGCGGCGGGACTTCGCTCGCAAGCACGACGTGATATTGCGGTATTCGAAGAGTGATGTCTACACGTTCAATCCGCAGTACTCGGAGTATTCCGATGCCTCGAAAGCCTTGGTTGAATCGCGTGGCGGAACCAGCATCGATGGCCGCGAACGTGACCTCGAGCGTGGCGCGCATATGCCGGATTGGTGGTCGGACATAAATTCTTTGCAGACTTGGTCGCCGGAGCGGACGGGTTACCCGACTCAGAAGCCGGTGAAGCTGTTGGAGCGGATCATCCGGTCGTCGAGCAACGAGGGGGATGTGGTGATGGATCCGTTTTGCGGATGCGGGACGACGATGGTTGCGGCGGAAGTATTGGGGAGGTCTTGGATCGGGATCGATATTGAGCCGATGGCTTTGAGCGTTCTACGCGATCGTTTCCGTCGGGGGAAGTTTGCCGACGATTTTGCGGTTAGCGGATTGCCGTCGAGGGGCACTGGCGATTTGGCTGCATGGATTGAGATGGCTGAAAGCGATTCGCGACGGTTCGAACGAGGTGTGATGAGCATGATTCCGAAATGCGTGCCGTGGCGTGATTGGCAGGACGTTGATAGGGGAATCGACGGCGTGGTTCCGATTGCGGCCGCTTTGGGCGGAACTAACCACGCAGTGTTGCGGGTTGCGGGTGGACGTAGGATCGACGGGCAGATACTGGCCGATTTAAAGCGAATTTTGGATTGGGAGACTGAAGATGGTGTCGTGGGGGGATTGCTGATTACCGCGCACGAACCAAGCGTGGAGAATTCGAAGGACGCCGAATCGGTTGGCGAGTTCGAGATCGATGGGCGAGTTTACCCGAGGCTGGACATCGTGCCACTGGAAGAGCTATTCCGACGCGTTGAGCATCAGTCGGATCTGTTTCCGCTGGAGTAGTGGATTGGTTAACGCGGCGCGGCGGAGTTGCCTAGGAGTTTTGTGAGTAGCTCCATGTGTTCGTCTGGGAGCGTTGGGTTTTCGAAGGCGGCGACGTTGTCTTCGAGGTGTTTGATGTTTGAGGTGCCGGTGATGACGGTTGAGATGCCGGGATGGTCGGCGGCGAATTTGTAGCCTGCGGCGATGATGGAGGGGGCGTCTGCTGTGATTAGCCAGTCTAGGCCGTCGCGGAGCTTTGGATGATCGACGTCGATCTCTCCTTGGGCGCGCCATTGTTCGAGCAGTTGATCGTATTCGTGTTGCCTGGTGAGGGTGAAGCGTACGGGAGCCATGTTGAGGATAGCGACGCCGTGTTTCTGGGCCAGCGGCAAGATTTCTTTGGCGGCGTACTGGTTGAGGATCCCGTATTTGAGCATGATGGTGTCCCAGATGTCGGGGTGCTCTTCAAGGGCGATCTGTGGCACTGTGTGCTTCGGATCTTCGGTCATCATCTCGGTAAAGCCGATGAGTCGGACTTTGCCTTGCTCTTTGAGCTTCTGCAGCGTAGGTGCGTATCGCTCGGTGATGTCAAAGTAGTTGGACTTTTGGATGCCGTGGACCTGCATGATGTCGATGACATCGGTGTTGAAGCGCCTCATGCTCCGTTCTACCGATGAAATAAGTGAATCGGTGTGAGGCAGGTTTCCGTCGGCAGTCTTCCAAGTCCACTTGGTGCCGATGAGGAAGGAATCGCGCGGGACGCCGTTTAAGGCTTGGCCGAGTTGTTCCTCGCTGTCGCCGTAGTTGGCCGCGGTGTCGAACATGTTGATGCCGAGATCGAGGGCTCGGGCGATGAGGACTCGGCGTTGTTTCGCAGTGAGTCCGGCGGCTTTGCCGAACTGGCTAGGGCCGCCACCGCCATAGGATGCGATGGAGATGGGGATGCCGGATTTTCCGAGGGTGCGGTAGTGCATGGTTTTGTCGAACCGCAGGTTTGCGGCTGATTACAGTAATTTGGCTTCAGAGGTCGTCGCCTAGGGTAGTGTCTGTGGACATTTGGGCCCTAATTCAAGATGCATCGTCGCTTATGCATCGGTATCCTATCGACTCATCGCAGCAACGCGGTCGCCGAAAATTACCCGCGCCTGATCGGCGAAATCGTCCGGGACAATTATTCGGTTGACCTTGCTAAGGAATGCTTCTGGCTCCGGTTGAGCCAGGGCAACGGCTTCGTCTACGCGACGATTCGGTGCGCCCGGTAGGGTGCTGTTCGCCCAGAAGGAATTGTCGAGTCTAAGCAGCAATCCTTTCTCGTCGTCATGAAGATTTCGGCCACGAGGCGATCCGTTTACAAAGTAGTCCGCTGTGATGCGCCATTCGCGTTGCCTGTAGTAGCCAAGTTGCTGGTCGTGGTATTCGTCGTCTGTCGGATAGAACAGAGCTTGCGCGATAGAGGTCACGCCCAACATCGCGCTGAATGGCGCTGTCTCAAAACCAATGAAGCGCAAGATATCCTTAATCGCTTTCCAAGGAACCCTGAAAGTTTGGACAGTGCCTCCCGACTTGTCGACATTGTTTAACGTAACCACACAATCTTTTTCGACAGTTTTGGCCCGGAGGCTCTGAAGGTATGTCGGGTCGTCAAGCTGAGCAAGCCGATTAAGGCTTTCCAAAGCACCTTGAATCTGCCCGAGATGCCCTACAACGAACGGACCCAACAATGCCAACTGATCTTTTTCCGACAAGGCTTGTGGCATGTAAATAACAGGCAGCGCGCCGAAGCGCCTTAACACAGTAGCATCGAATTCAAGAGCGAAGGGGCCGAACCGCTCAGAATGCTCGGGTAGTTCTTGGGGAGACAACTCAGTGAAGCAAATGCGCCGTTGCAAGATTTGAATGGGATTCGGAGTCCCCAGACTAACGGGTGTGTGCCATTCGACGATTTCCGGCGCGAGTATCAAACCTCGATTTTTGATTGACTGCAAAATTCCCCACCCGCGATTAGCCGTTTCGCTGCGTGTCTCGCATTCCCGCCGTCTTGGAAAGCTGTGATAGAAGAATCTACGCGTTTGTGGTTCAGCACGCGATGTTCCGTGAGGCATTTCTTTATTGCAGACGGTTGATTTGTGTCTCCCACACCTATATCCGCTATCCGCCGCCCTTGATAGTAGACAGGCCCTAGTCGTAGACCATGATGGCGCGACCGAGGATCTCGCCGTTTTGGAGGTCGTTGCAGGCTTCGTTGATCTGGTCGAGTGTGTAGCGGCGGGTGACTAGCTTGTCGAGGGGGAACTTGCCCTCTTGGTGCCAACGTAGGAACTGATCGAAGTCCTTTTGGGGGTAGGTAGCGCCAAGGGAGCCACGATACTGCTTCTGGTGGTACATGAACTGGCCGGGGTCGACGGTCATCTGCGGTGCCGGCATTCCGATGAGGACGGCCATTCCGCCGTGGTTGTCGGCGCCGGGGCCACCACCTCGGACGGACGGGAGGATCTGTTCGCTGGTTATCTGGAGACCGATGGCGTCGAACGCGTAGTCTGTACCGCCGCCGGTGATCTCGTGGATCGCCTCGATCGGGTCTGTCTTCATTGCGTTGACGGTGTGCGTCGCACCCATTTCCTTGGCGTATTCGAGCTTGGAGTCATCGATGTCGACGGCGATTAGAGGGTATGCCTCAAGGATGCTGGCCATGATGAGGGCGGAGGTGCCGACGCCACCGACGCCATAGATGGCAACGGAGTCTCCGGGTCGTACTCGTGCCGTGTTCAGGACTGCGCCGGCGCCGGTGAGTACCGCGCAACCGACGATTGAGGAGAGATCTTTGGGGCTGTCGTCGGCGATGGGTACTACGTATCCGCCCCATACGAGAGCGTCTTCACCCCACGTGTAGGTTGCGCCGTTGAGGGGTTCTTCTCGGTAGGTTGCGCCGCTGGGTTCGGGTGTCCATCGTCCCCGGATCGGGTCTTTGGGAACCCATGTCACGATAGCGAGGTCGCCTTCCTTGACGTGGGTGACTTCGGAGCCGACGGCCATTACCGTTCCGGTGCCTTCGTGCCCGAGGAGGGATGGTGTCGGAGTCTGCGGGTTGTGCATCTGGTGGAGCTGCGAGTGACAGACGCCGCTGGAGTGTAGCTTGACGTGTACTTGGTCGGCACGGGGGTCGGGGATCTCGATATCGTCGACCTCCAAGGGCTTGCCGTGTTCCACGTGAATTGCTGCCTTGCTTCTCATGTCGATGCGCTCCTGGCGAAGTGTTGTGTTGTCAGTGTTTCCGAGGCATGTTCGCTACTCGGAAATGATAAGCGTTTGCAGGGTTGCACGGGTTGGTTTCGTACGATTTGGGGACTAGCATATCGTCCTACTGTCCAGCCGTGAGGTCGAGGGTGACCTCGCAGGCTTGGAGAGCACCGAGCAGCGGTGAAAGCGCCATTAGGTTTAGTGTCTGGGCTTGTTGTTCTTCAGTGATCGTGAAGAATGCCATGAGTTGTTCGACACCGCTTTGCTCAATGACACACGCGGCGTCCTCTCGCGAGATTTGCGCAACGATTGGCGCGAAGCGCTCGGGCATGACTCCGCAATGCGACAAGGGTTCGGCAGCGTCGAGCAGGTCGAGTATGTGGTCGGGCATGGCGTCTTCGCCGGTGGTGAGCGCCTCGATGGCGGCGAAGACTTTGTCCGCGGTCTCCGCGTCCGCGTGCTCTCCGATGCAGGCGGCGTCGTGCGCGGACAATCCGAAGGGACTGATTTCATCGGTCGTGCCAGCCGCTGGTTCCTCAGGCGCTTGGGGGGCTGCGGTTGGTTCGGGAGTCGCTGTTGGAGGAACGGGCGTTGCCGTAGGAGGAACGGGCGTCGCTGTGGGCGGCACCGGGGTCGGAGTTGGTGGGATTGGAGTCGGAGTCGGTGGGACGGGAGTGGCCGTCGGGGGTACCGGCGTCGGAGTTGGCGGTACCGGTGTTGGCGTCGGTTCGGGCGATGAACAGGCGACCATCAAGGTTGCGAGCATTGCGCAGACGAACGCTGCGATCAAGAGTGTTTTTGCGTTCCCGCGTTGCAACTTCATGTCGTTTCCTTCCGATCCGGTTTAGATTCCAAGATCACGATTTGAGTAGGTGTTGACGCAGTGCTCCGAAGGCGTTCATTGCGGCTCTACGGCGGTCTGGCGCTCCGCTGCCGGCAGATCTGACGTGGCGCATTTCGGTTTTCTCGGCGTCGGCGATCACGATGTATGTGTCACCGCGGGCGAGGTTCTCGGCGCTACCTTCAGCTTCGGGAATGCCGTGGACCGCGATGCCGAGAGTTGCGCCGGAATGTTGGCGGATGGCGTTGGCGAGTGCTTTGGCGCGCGCTTCGCCGGTCATCTCTTCGGAATTGCCGTTGCCAATCAGACGGTCGCGTGGAACGTCGGTGTTTGCGACGATCGCTTCGAGGAATCGATCACCGGCGGAGGTTCGCATTGAATCGGAAACCGCGCCGCCGCTGAGGTCTTCGTAGACGGCTACGGTTTCATCGCGCTGGCGCAGCATGTCGCCGATGACACTCTCAATGGTTTCGTCGTCGGTACCGAAGATGTGGATTCCGAGGAGCCGTCTGACTTCGGCTTCTAAGGGTTCTATGAGCTTGTTGGCGTCGTCGACGGTTGCTGCCCGGGCGGCTATTCGCACATCGACTTGGCCAGGACGTGCGAGTACTCCGACTGTCGGGTTGGATGATTCGGCAATGAGATGTCCGATCTCGTGGTCAACGGCGCTTTCGCCGAGATCGGCCACTTTGAGGACGCGGTAGTGGATGGTTTCGCCGAGGTCGTATTTCTGGCGAAGGTAGGGAATTATCTCGTTGGTGATGAGCCACTTCATCTCGAAGGGCACACCGGGGAGGCTGATGATGGTGCCTTTATCGGATTCGACCATGAATGCGGGTGCGGTTCCGTTGGGGTTGCGGATGACAGTGGCGCCAGCTGGGATCTGGGCTTGACGTTCATTGTTTTTGGTGAAGATGAAGCCGCGGTTTTGGAATCGTTCGTGAAGCTCGGTGAGGGAGTCGGGATCTGTCACGACGTCGACGCCGAAGACTTCTGCAACTGCTTCGCGTGTCAGATCGTCTTGGGTCGGGCCAATGCCGCCGCCGGTAATTACGACATCGGCGCGATTTAGCGCGATGCTGAGGACTTCGGTCATGCGGTTGATGTTGTCGCCGACGCATGACTTGTAGAAGACGTTGGCGCCGTTTTCGGCGAGTCGTTGGGAAATCCAAGCGGAGTTCGTATCGACGATTTGGCCCAGCAAGAGTTCGGAGCCGATTGAAACGATCTCAACGTTTACTGACATTTGTGAGGTTCCGCCGATAACAATGGGTGCTGCGCCGATGTCCATTATGCACGAATCGGCTCGAACGCATCGATCGTGCATTGGATGTGATTTTTTGGGAAATCGACGAATGGCTTGACAAAACCACGGATAGGATATATGTTCTAATTAGAACGTGGGTTCGATGATATGCGGAGATACCAGATATGGCCACCCAAATTTTGGAACGACCAGGTGAGCGCCGAGCGCGGAGTCATGCACACAAGGCACGTGTTCAAACTGCACGCACAGGCGGTCTGCACACTGACTTCAACATTGATGCAGAGCTGGACACGCTCACGCGGGTGAAGTCGGAGTTCATCGACGATCGGGGTGAATTGGGGCAGCGCATCATGCAGTCTGCGATGTCGAATGAGCGTGACACGATCGCGGTTAAGTGCCGTTCGGTGAGCCAAGCGACCGACTTTGCGACACCCATGCGGTGCATGTTGCTCACACTGACCTCGGGATTCGGCGGTATCAGCGTTACGGTTTCGCCGTCGTTGAACCTGAACACCTGGCCGGCGATGGATTCGTTGGTTTCGGCGCTTGAGGGGGCTGGCGCGGGAGAGCTGTGGCAACCGGTTGGTGAGCGGAGCGTCGCGATTGGAGCTGCGCGTCACGTGTTTGTCAGCGTCGATAACCCGATCAGGGATGATTCGGCACGGGTGTTCCCCAACGTGCTGGTCGAAGTTGTGGGTGCTCACCTAATCGATCCCGAATGGTTCGATCGGACCGTCGCGCCACGTTGCGAAGACGAGGCTTTGACGTTTGCGTTTTACGGTCAACCCGGATTTGCGGGATCTCTGTTCGAGAGGGCCTGGGAAGAGAGCCAGGTTCGAGGGCAAGTCTGAGCGATGCTAACGGTGAATCATTTGCGGGCCAATCAAACAAGCTCGAGCGGGAAAAACGTTCGCGAACAACCGTTTTCTTCAATCAACACGACACGGGGATTGCCAGAGCACACCGTTTATCGAGACACTGGTTGTGATTCGGCGCCATCTTGCCTCGAGTGCCCGCTGGCACTTTGCAAGTACGACGACCCGAATGGGGCGCGGCACGATCGAACCGTTATTCGCGACACGGAGATCATGAGGCTGTTCGCGGAGGGTTTCAAGGTTTCCGCGATAGCGTTGAAGGTCAATATCAGCAACCGGACCGTGTACCGGATCATCCAACGCGAGCTCGGAGCGAAGAATGACGAAACTGATCAGCGTCCAAAACGGATGACTCGAGGTCGCGCTTTGCGTGAACGGGTGCCGGTGGAGCAACTCGACGCTTGGCGTCAGTTTTCGATGCCAGAGATGGCAGACGCGAGCGCGGCGTAACGGGAGCCTAGAAACACCCGCATGGGTTGAATGCGCCTTCGCAAAACGACCGGAGCCATGGCAGATTTCGTTCGATCGCGAACGCACGTGTCTAGTTTTCGGCGATCTTGAGTTGTGATACTAGATATCATTATTCTGGATTCATCCCGATAATTTTGCATCGCTATAAATCCTGAATTCGTATTTCATTACATAGTTCACCCGGATTTGGAGGAGGAATCTTGATGACGGGTAGTAGTTTTAACGATGTTCACTCTCGGCTTAATGAGACGAAGGTGCGGGAGGTAGTGGCGCCTTCTGGCGCCCGGGAAGTACGGGATGTTCTAAGGCGGGCTAGGAGACTGCATGGTCGAGTTTCGATCGCTGGCGGACGTCACGCGATGGGCGGTCAGCAGTTTTTGGATGGCGGCACGCTTATCGACACCCGCAATATGATGCAGATATTGAGTCTCGATCACAAGCGAGGTTTGCTAGAAGTTGAAGCGGGCGCATTGTGGTCCGATCTGGTACCGAAACTCAGACGGTTGCAGGGCGAATGCCCGGATCGATGGAGCATCGTCCAAAAGCAGACTGGTGCGGATCGGATGAGCATAGGTGGAGCGCTCGCAGCCAATGGGCATGGGCGAGGGCTGAAGTTCAAGCCGATCGTTCAAGACGTGGAATCTTTCGTGATCGTTAACGACAACGGCGAACCTATTGAGTGCAGTCGAACCTCAAATCCGGAGTTGTTCTCGCTTGCCATCGGCGGATATGGGCTATTCGGCGTATTCGCCTCAATAACGCTTCGATTGCAACGCGCCACGCGATTGCTTCGGTCGGTCGAGGTTTTCGACATCGAGCAATTGCCGGCGGCGTTCGAAGAACGTATCGGTGACGGGTATCTCTACGGCGATTTTCAGTACATGACAGACGAAAACTCGGATCGATTTATGCGCTCGGGGGTTTTTTCTTGTTACCGCCCGGTTGATGAACCGACGATCGGAGACGATGCGGCCCGATCAACGCTCAGCGAGGACGACTGGAAGCGGCTCATCTATCTCGGTCATACCGACAAATCCGCGGCGTTTGATGCTTACGCGAATTTCTACTTGGGCACCGACGGTCAGACCTACGACATCGATGAGTTTCAGATGAGCACCTACGTTGATGGTTACCACAACGAATTGGACCGTCAATTAGGTGCCGACAGCCCGGGTTCGGAGGTGATCACCGAGCTTTACGTGCCGGTGGGTAAACTGGCCGAGTTCATGTCGAAGGCGAGTGAGACCTTGCGACGCGAGGGTGCGAACGTGATCTACGGAACGATTCGCCTCATCGAGAAGGACGACGAGACGTACTTGAACTGGGCAACGGACCGTTACGCTTGCATCGTTGTCAACCTGCACGTCGACCACACCGAGGCGGGTGAAGCCCGCGCTGCGGACGCGTTTAGAGGTCTGATCGACGACGCGGCATCGTTGGGCGGAAGCTTCTTCTTGACCTACCATCGCTACGCGACGGAAGAACAGGTCAAACAGGCGTATCCGCAGTTTGGCGAGTTCTTGGCCCAAAAGCGTTTGTACGACCCGAGCCGTACGTTCGGCAGCGATTGGTACGACCACTACCGCGCCGTCGCGTGATGCTCATGGCCGACTTTGTTCCAATCGCGCGATCGCGATTGGGCGATTGGGATGAATCGCGAATAAACTTCACGGCAACGATTTTCGGAATCGATGAAAGTTCGTTGCCATGAAATATGACGTGATTGTTGTCGGTGCGGGATCAGCCGGTTGTGTGCTGGCATCGCGACTGACCGAGGACCGCAACCGTTCAGTGTTGCTGCTCGAGGCGGGGCCCGACTATCCGGATATCAACTCGATGCCGGACAACATCAAGTACGGCGTTCAAGCTTGGTACGAGTCGTACGACGTCGATGAACACACATGGGGCTACAAAGCGCTAGCGACGCCGATGCAGGAACCGTTCAAACTTCCGCGCGGCAAAGTCGTGGGCGGTTCGAGTGCCATCAACGGTCAGATCTGGTTCCGCGGCATCCCGGAGGACTACGACGATTGGGCGGCTTTGGGCAACGAAGGCTGGGGTTATATTGACATTCTCCCTTATTTCCGCAAGATCGAAACGGACCTCGACTTTCCGGGAGACGACTTTCACGGCTCCGATGGCCCGATACCGGTTCGTCGTTACAAAGAGGACGAGTTGTTCGCCAGCCCAAAGGCGTTTCTCGATGCCTGCCAAGCGGCGGGTTATCCGTACACGCACGATCACAACCACCCGGATTCGACGGGGGTGGGTTATCTGGTCGTCAATCGGATCAACAACATACGCATGAGCACAGCGGTTACGTATCTTCAGATGGCGCGTGACCGCATGAATCTGACAGTGCGATCTGACGTTCTCGTTCACAGAGTGTTGATCGAGAACGGGAGGGCTGTTGGCGTCGAGGTTGAATCGGGAGGGGAAACTTACCGAGTGGAATCCGACCTGACGATTTTATGCGGAGGCGCGATCAACTCGCCGCAACTGCTGATGCTCTCGGGCGTAGGGCCTGGTGACCATTTGTCAGAGAACGGCATCTCGGTGCTAGCCGATGTTCCGGGCGTAGGGCAGAACCTTCGAGACCACATCGCGGTTTTCGTCAAGTATGAGAGCGATCTTGAGGAGCCGGTTCCCGAGCGCCCGGCGCCGCTCCAGATCGGGATGCGCTACACGACGCCAGGTTCGCGTTACCGCAACGACATGCATATGCGGCCGATATCGATACGTACTGAGCATGTTCCGGCCGACTTCGACCCTTCGATAGCCAAAACCCCGACCGGTTTCAGCATCGCGTTGCAGAAGGCCGTCGGGAAGGGCGAGCTCCGCCTGGCAACTTCCGATCCACACGCCCAACCGATCCTCGATTATCGCTATCTGAGCGAGCCGCTCGACATGGAGCGGATGAGGGGCGCTGTACGACTCAGTGCGGAGCTAACGGAGATGCCGGAGTACGCGTCCGCGATGATGCGGCGAGTGGACCCTACCGACGATGTGTTAACCGATGACGATGCTCTCGATAATTGGCTGCTGTCCAACGTTCGGACGCAGCACCACTCGTCTGGGACGTGCAAGATGGGGCCGTCGTCGGATTCGATGGCAGTGGTTTCGCCGAGTTGCGAGATGCATTCGGTCGATGGGTTGATGGTTGTGGATGCGTCGGTGATGCCGGATGTTATTCGTGCGAATACGAATGCGACGACGATCATGATCGCGGAGAAGATTGCGGCGGGGATGTAGGGACGACCCTATACGTCTCAAATATCGTTGGTTCATCGGTGTTACGGGCCGCGGTTCACTCTCCAAGCTTTAGATTCGCGTCAGATAATTTCGTCAATGGCCCGCATACGAATCTTTGTTGAACCAGCAGCATCAGCCACGCTGTGTCTTCTTCTCGCATTTGCGACCTTCGCCTGCAGTTCAGATATTGAAGCGTCGCCTAAACCTGCGCCCACTCCGACGCCTAGCACCGTGTTCGTGAATGCGACCCGAGTGCCCACTGCTACGCCGTCGCCGACTCCGGAAAATCCGCAACCGACCGCGACTCCAACGTTGACCGCGACTGCTACACCCACGGAGATATCTTCGGCTACGCCAGTTGCTGAGGAACCGACGCCCGAACCTACATCGACACCGTTGCAGGGTCCGACGATTACCGCGGTACCGGAGCGGGAGGCGTATTGCAGGGAGCACGCGTTGCCGACGTCCACGCCAGAACCGGATGTGACGCCGACTGTTGTTCCGACTTCTCCGCCTGGTATCTCTGACGACGAGGTGCCGAGCGAATGGGTTGCGAAGATGGACGAGATCGAGGCCTGGGTGCGAGAGTTTTACGGTGTCGGAGAAGATTCGGTCGGTGATTTCGGTCGCAGTTTCATAGCCGAAGAGGTCTGGAGGGAATGGCGTGCAGACGCTGTAAAGGATTGGGCTGACGACGAAGACTCGACCGTCCATTTATGGGAGCAAATCAATCGGACGTTGACTTTGCTTTCAGCAGACAGCAACTACGCGGAATTCACGGCGGAGTATCAGGGCGATCGTTACATAGGTTTGTACAACCCGATCAAGCGGGAGATTTTCATCCGCGCCGATCTCGATGAGTTCGACGTAGGTGCCGAGCTGACCTACGTTCACGAGTATGCGCATCACGTGCAAAACGTGAAGTACGACTTCGTGCCGTGGCGAGAGTGTTTTGAAGGCGATTCGGATGCTTATGGCGCGATAACGGCGTTGATTGAAGGAGACGCTTCGAATACCGAGTATGCATACATCGAGGATGTAACCGGTTGGGAGCGCATTTACGAATACATCGACAGCCTAGAAGACGAGGGTTCCGGCGTCGATGATGAACCAGTGATGACGAGATATCTCGACGAACTCAACAATTTCACTTATCTGGTTGGTACGGCTTTTGTCTTCAAGATTCCGATCCAATCGGACTGCTTCACGTGTGCAACGGACAGACAGAAGATCGACGAGGTGTTCCTTCGCCCTCCGTTCGCAACGGAGCAGATCTACGACGAATCGAAGTATTTCGACAATGAGGTCAGGGACGAAATCAGTTTGCTCGATGACGTGCTTGGTGAAGAGTGGGAACTGCGTCACGTTTCGACGGTAGGTCGGTCTGATTGGATAACGATGTTAGCTGCTCTTTCCGATGCCGAAGCAGATCTCATCGAGCCTGTTATTCCTGAATTGCGAGGTGACTATGGGATGCTCTTCGAGGACACCGATGAACGAGCGCTACATTTGCAGGTCGCGGAATGGGAAAAAGATCTGTACATCGAACGATTGGTCAGCACGTTTGACGACAACCCTCGACTCGAACGGCTCGAGGTCGTTCAACCAACTGACCAGTTTTGGTTCGATGACGTTTACGTCTGGGACGGTGATACGGGAGCGATCGCGTTGGGCGTCCAGATTGAGCCGGTCGACAAGTTCTACTTCATGTTCATGGCTGTAGGCCCAGACGTCGAATCGGTAAGGGCCGCTGTGGTCAACGCGCGTAACCAAGTCACGCTTTTCAGCGAACGACTGTTTCTAGCGACCTCTGGTTTTCGTTGATCGTGTTTCTGCTGGCCATCAATTCTGAACAATATGCACCTTTACCGCGCCCGTAGTCTTGTCGAAGGCGGTGGCGAAGGCTGGTGCGATGTCTTCTAGTCCGTAGCGGTGCTTCACCGTGTCGCGGTAGGGGTGGTTGCCGGAGGATAGGATGCGGATGGCGACTTCGTAGTCGTGGACGCCGTCGATGATGCCGTAGCAGTTGGAGGAGATGATCTTGATCTCTCGCAGCATCGGGTCGAAGAGGTCGACCTCCATCGGGACTTTGATGCCGCCGAGGTAGACCATGGTGCCTTGGTTGCGGGTGGCGTTGATGGCCTCGTGGAAGGAGACGGTCTGGTGTCCGCCGACGGATTCGACGACGACGTCAGCGCCAACGCCGTCGGTTAGTTCGCGAACGCGGTCGGTCAGCTCGCCGGGTTCGGCGCCAGTTACGACGTCAGCACCCATCTTTGCCGCGAGTTCGGCCTGTTGCGGGTATTTTGCCGATGCGATGACCTTGCTCGCTCCGAACGCGTGCGCGCTGGCGATTGAGGAGAGTCCGATGGGCGCGGAGCCGACGACTGCCACGACATCGCCTGGCTTCATGCCGGCGTAGCGGAGACCGTGCACCGAAACCGCCATCGGCTCAACGAGTGCCCCGTCGGTCCAATCCATGTCGTCTTCCAGTTTGAAAAGGCCGAGTGGTCGGCGCGTCATGTACTCGGCAAAGCCGCCACCCGAGTCTTCGACGAAGTTGAGGCAATGACGGTACTGTCCGTAGTTGCAGTAGCGGCAGTCGAAGCAGGCACGACCGGAGCAGACTGTGTCGATAGCGACACGGTCGCCGACTTGCAGGTTGTGATTGCCTTTCGGCAGCTCAACAACCTCTCCTGTCACCTCGTGACCAGACGGTACGTCTTGTGCTTCCTCACGACGAGCGGTCATGTGGAGGTCAGAGCCGCAGATGCCCGTCTGTCTAACGCGGATCAACGCCGCGCCTTCGAACATCTCGGGCATCGCAACATCCTGCGTGCTGTAGGTGCCGGTTCCATCATCGAGCGATGCTCTCATCGTGTTTGCCATGTCGTCGCCTCGGATTCTTTGGGAAGTGTATTGGCCGGATTGGACATAAGGATATGCGTAATCAAGACCATCGCCCAACCGATAAACTCTTTGCCAACCGCCATGACAACCCGCTGACGCTATGAAAATCACTAATGTCAAGATGTCGATCCTTGAGATGGACGGAGAAGATAGGTATTTCGACCTGATCAAGCTGCAAGGACAAAGGCGCGAGCGTTGGTTGCATCACGCGGTACCGGCGCGAAGCAAACCGCGGTATGAGTATGTGTTGCACGTAGAGACTGATGAAGGCGTAGTCGGGGTTTGCACCACGCCCGGGGATGGTCACACGGGGCTGCATCCGGCGGATGTGCCGCAGTTGCAGGCGTTGGTAGTGGGCGAAGACCCTTTGAAACGTGAGTACCTGTATCAGAAGCTGCATCAGGGGACGCGCTGGGTGTACCGGTCACCGAGCTGGTTCGGCGGTTTTGACAACTGCCTGTGGGACATCGCAGGCAAGGTGGCGGGTCTACCCGTCTACTCTCTGCTCGGTAAAGTGCGTGACGAAGTGCACGCGTATTACAACACGCGCGGGGCGACGATTGAGGAGGCAGTTGAGGATGCGCGATACGCGGTGGATTCAGGGTTTATAGCGGTCAAGGACCACTTCTACCATCCGGTCGATGAGAACATCCGGTGGTTGACGGCGATCCGAGAGGCGGTCGGGGATGAGATCGATTGCATGCATGACCCGGTTGCCATCTACACCTTTGAGGAGGCGGTGAAGGTCGGACGTGCGTTGGAGGAGTTGGACTATCGCTGGTTCGAGGAACCGTTGCCGGAGCGTAGCCACAATCTGCTAGTTCGATTAGCGGCGACGCTCGACATCCCGATCATGGCGACCGAGACGTTTATGTATGACACGGACCTGTGTGCGCAGTATCTGATTTCGGGTGCGACTGACCTGATACGCCAGAACGCTCGGCATGGGACGACAAATTTGATGAAGCTGGCGCATCTGGCCGAGTTGCATGGGACGAATGTGGAGTTGAACGGGCCGGGTGGGTTGTACGGGTTGGTTCATGCGCATCTTTTGTGTTGCATACAGAACACCTCGTATTACGAGTTCTTTCCGGGTGGGCATCTCGATATGGATGGTGAGCAGATAGGACTGCTTAATCCGGTTGTACCGATCGAAGGCAAGTTGAGTCCGCCCGATGCACCCGGTTGGGGTGCCGAATGGGACTGGAAACAGTTTGAGAAGCGGACGGTAGAGGTTGTGGAGTGATTCGGGATGCAGAGATCCGGGAGTTCGTCGATTCGCTAGCCAAGGCTGACACGCCGGATGATCAAAGCTACAACATTTACAAGAATGTCGTTCGGTGCGCCAATCTGATACGTTGGTTCAGAACATTTGAGGATACGTCTCAATCGGCGCTTTTCGTTGGGGCGAAGCGCCGGGGCGAGGACGGTGGGGCGATCACGGGCATTCCGTTCGTTTCGCCGAACGTTTTGACTTCGGCGCGATCTGTGGACTATTGGGGATTGTCAAACGCCGGCTATCAGGTACCCGGAAAAGCAGATGCAACTCAAAGAGAGCGGACAGCTGACGCGGTTTTGGAGGCAACGTGCGGTTTTGAGGCGTGTTGATCGCCTGCATCAACGCGTTGAGGCATGTTTGCCACCATCGACTGTTTCGAGGGGCTTTGGTCCGCATCGTCCATTGACGTGGAACATCTATCCGTATTGGCCGTTCGGTTGGTAGGTAAATCTGGCAAGAATCGGGCAATCGCGCTCCTGCTAGGGATGAAGTAGCGTTCGGGTCGCATTGGTTGGTACGAGTTGTTGAGATGTTTCCCAACGCGCACGTGATTGCGGTAGGGGTCAAGGCGCACGATACCCTTGAATCGATTGGCATCAGCGCCCCGCTGGTGCCGCACCCTTCGCGCGGGAGTGACGAAAAGTTGATTGCAAGTCTGGAACGTGTCGCTGAGATGCTCCAGGCGACGCGAAGTGAATATGTTGAACGAGTAACGATCACCCAACACGCGACCCCAAGCGCTACGAGCGAATTAAGCTGCTCATCGGTTTGGCGAATCTCGTCGTCTACATCCTTGCGCCTGCGATCATCTTGGTCACCGGCGCATCAGCGGCCATTCGAGACCGTTATCTCACGGCACCGACGAAATCACTGAATCGTTGTGTTGGGGGCGGTCGCCTACATCGTCCTCGCTTCGGTCGTTCTGGAAGTGATGACTTTGCCATTGGGGTACTTTTCGGGGCACGTTCTCGAGCGGCGTTACGGTTTGACGCGACAGACTGTGCTTAGCTGGTCTAAGGACTGGTTGAAGGGTCTGGCACTGCAGACGGTGTTGTTAGGTGTGTTCGTGGCGTTGCTGTATTTGCTGCTGACCGCGGATCCTGATTACTGGTGGATATGGGCGTCGTTGTTGTTCTCGGCGATTTCCGTGTTTTTGGCGGCGATTGCGCCGACGGTACTGATGCCGATCTTCTTCAAGTTTGAGCCGCTACCGGATGGGGAGTTGAAGGATCGGTTGATGAGGCTTTCCGAACAGTTAGGGACGTTTGTGCAAGGGGCATACGTTTGGAGGTTGGGCGATAAGACAGTGAAGGCGAACGCTGCGCTGGCTGGTTGGGGTAGGACTAGGCGGATCATCATTTCGGACACATTGATCGAGAGTCATGACCCGGATGAGATCGAAGTGATCATTGCTCATGAGCTGGGTCATCATGTTAACGGGGACATCTGGAGGGGGATTGCGGTGCAGATGGTGATCATTTTCGTGTCGATGTGGGTGATTGATCTGGCTTTGGGGGCATGGTCGGGTTCGTTTGGGTTGGATGGGATGTTGCACGACTATGCGAATCTGCCGCTGCTGGCGCTGGTGAGTACAGTGGTGGGTATCGTGGCACTCCCGCTTACGAACACTTATTCGCGTCGGCGGGAGACGGCTGCGGACGATTTCGCGATAGCGACTACCGATATGCGCGCCGAATTCATCAGCGCGATGGAAAAGCTGGCGAAGCAGAATTTGTCGAATGCCGAGCCGCATCCGTTGATTGAAGCGGTCTTGCACAGCCATCCGAGCGTTAGTCGGAGGATTGCGAGGGCGCAAGTTGGCTTCCCCTCTCCCTCGATGGGAGAGGGTTAGGGTGAGGGTGACGCCCTACCAGACCGAATAACCACCATCCACTGCGATGGCGGTGCCGGTTACGAAGTCGGATGCGTTGGAGGCTAGGAAGACGGCGGTCCCGGCGAGGTCGGCGGGGATGCCCCAACGGTCGGCGGGGGTGCGTTCTTGGACCATTTTGTAGCGTTCGGGGAAGAGTTCCTTGAACTGGTTGGTCATCTCGGTAATGATCCAGCCGGGTAGGATGGCGTTGGCCTGAACGTTGTGTCGGGCCCATGCAACGGCGCAGGATTTGGAGTACTGGACGACTCCGCCCTTCGATGCGGCGTAGGCCGAGGCATAAGCAGTGCCGAAGATGGACATCATCGAGCCGATGTTGATGTATTTTCCGGCGCCTTTATCTCGCATGTGGTCGAAGGTTAGGGATGAGACGTTGTGCATGGACGTGAGGTTGGTGTCGATGACGTAGCGCCAATCGTCATCGGCGAGGTTTTGGGGTTCGTCGGAACGTCGGTTGGTGCCGGCGTTGTTGACGATGATGTCCCATCCGCCGAGCTTGGACATTGTCTCGTCTAGCGCCGCTTGGATGGACGCGCGGTCTGTGACGTCACAGGAGAGCGCTAGGACGCGGGAGGAGTCGCCGTCAGCGGTTGCAGTGAGAGATGCGACTGCGGATTCGAGCTTGTCGGCGTTTCGAGCGGCGATGGCGACGGATGCGCCGTGCTGGAGGAAGCCTTCCGCGATACCGAGTCCGATGCCGCCGTTACCGCCGGTTACGAAGGCTACTTTGTTGGAGAGGTTGAAGAGGGTCATGGGGTGAATCGGGGTTGTGGTATTTCGTCGGCGTTAAGGATATATGGGCTGGTTTGGGAGATTGACAACGATGACAACGTGTGAAGCACAATTGGTTAAGGCACTGTGAAATAAGGGGGGAATATACATGACATCCGACGAACTCGGCAAACTCGAGTCCGTAGATCCGCGCAAGATTTGGGCCGACGAAGCGCAAGACTTCACACCGTGGCTCACTGAGAATCTTGACTTGCTGAGCGAGGAACTCGGATTGGATCTGGAGTTGGTTGGCACAGAAACCAAGGTTGGTGATTTCTTCGTTGACATAACCGCAACGGTGTCGGGGCAAAACGCGCGAGTGATAATCGAAAATCAACTAGGCGCAACAGACCACAACCATCTTGGTAAACTTTTGACCTACGCGTCCGGCCAAGACGCTGACATCATAATCTGGTTGACGACCGAATTCAGAGATGAGCATCGGCAAGCTCTTGACTGGTTAAACCAACGCACTGACGACTCTCTCGCGTTCTACGGCGTCATCATAAACGTGAAAAGAATCGGCGATTCGCTTCCGGCACCGGAATTTCGCCCAGTCGCGTTCCCGAATACTTGGCAGAAAGCTACTAAGGCATCGGATCGCGATGTTTCACCTCGCCAAGAGAGATACCGCGCGTTCTTCCAGGCTTTAATTGACGAATTACGAGTAAAGCACCAGTTCACTAACGCCAAAATCGCCCAACCACAAAATTGGTACACGTTCGCTTCGGGTTTCACGGGAATAGGCTACAGCGCCGTTTTCGCATCGAGTTTGGGCCCGAGAGTTGAAATTTACATCGACCGAGATCGCGAGTTCAACAAACAATTATTTGACTCGCTCCACGATCTTAAAGTGAACATCGAAGGCGGATTAGACGCAGCTCTTGAATGGGAACGGCTTGAGAACCGGCGCGCTTCTCGGATTGCCCAATACACCGAGGGATCGATCGATGGCACAGACCAGGAACTGGCGACCCTTCGCGGATGGATGATTGAGCGATTGCTGAAGTTCAAATCTGTGTTCGATCCTCATTTGCACGACTTGGTTTGATGGCGAGTTATGAGCGCATTTCTTGACCGTAGGATGAGAGGTCGATTGTGAAATTGAACGTGGACAAGAAGGCGGATGCGCTTTATTTGAGATTTGACGACTTGCGGATCGTTGACTCCGAGGAAGTGTCGCCAGGGGTGGTACTCGACTACAACGAGGCGAACGAGGTTGTCGGCGTTGAGATGCACCAACTTTCGCAGCGTTCGTCGGAGATCGACCTTACGGATTTACAGTTTGAGTCGAAGTAAATTAGTCGGTGCGTTTACCCATTCACGTCGCAACCCACGAACGTCCGCCCTGCTAGTTGGCATGCTTCGAGGACGCTGAAGCTGCCCGCGGCGGGGTCTAGAACTGGGTCGTTGGGGGCGGTCGTGGCTTCGATGAGGGCTTGTTGGAGGCCTACCGGCTTGGAGTGCGTGACTTTGGATGAGGGCTTTTCTGTCCAGACGTCCGGGATGTCGTGGCGGGTCCAGATGCCTTTGGCTCGTTTGGGGGATTTTTGGAGGACGATGAGGTATTCGGCGGTGCGGCGGGTGCGGTAGCCCATGCCGATGCGGCCTTTGTTCCAGGTCACGAGGTCGACGGTTTCGAGGCTGGTGTCTTCAGTCCACTCGTCGATGCCGGAGCAGAGGTGGAATTTGTCGATCCAGAGGAAGAGGTGTCCGCTGGGGCCTAGCACGCGGTCGATGGCTCGGATGAATTCTCCGATTATTTCGGATGTCATCTGCGGGAGGGCCGAGCGTTTCTGGCCACGGAGGACGCCTTCGTTGCCGTAGCCGAGTTTGTCGAGGACGCCGCGGTATTGGGGGTCGAAGAAAGTTGCGGCGATAGATGCGTCAGGGAGTTGGGCGAGAAACTCGAGGCCGTCCATGGCGACGCGGGTGTCGCGGGGTACGGACGGCGGAAGTTCGTTTTGGGCGATTGTGCCGGTTCGTTCGTTGGAGTAGACGGTCATGTATGGAGAGTGTAAGACGAACCTCATGCCTCTCTCATACGCCGCCGTCGATTCACAACCAGAGCAGATCGACAAATTGACCAGATCAAGGGTGGTTGGAACTGAATGGTTAACGTGTTCGAGTGACTAGCTAGACGAGTTTTGAGCTGCGTCGCCAACAAGATGAGAATTCTCGTTGGTTTCGAAGTCAAACGTTGTTTCGCAACTCCAGCATACGGGTAAAACCATTCCATACGGTCGTTTGAACCGATCTTTCCCGCAGTCCGAGCAAACGAACATGTCCCGAAAGTACTTGAACTCTGCCCATCTCGTCCTTTCATCGCCTGACGAATTCCATTGATTCGGATTGTCAGAAAAGTGACTCGCGAGGTTTTCAACTTGACCTTGTCCCAAACTCACGAGGAACTTGTTTGTGATCCCAGGGACTTGTGGCGGAGAAAGTTTACGGTCCTTAAGAAATCTCTGTAGTGCCGCCGCCAGCTCGTTCCGGTCGTATTGGAAAGGCCGATCAACAGGCCGGATCGCGACATCCACAACGAATTCACGGCAGATTTTCAGCAACCATTCTTCTTCGACTTTGCGGATTTCCTCACCCGCCGAGTCGCCGTCTGCGAGTTTGGTACCGACAACTGCGTCAGGCGTTAGATAGTTTGAGAATACTGGTCCGTAACCAGAATCGATCTTAGTAATGCGTCGAAATTCGAATTGTGAGTCAGGTAAGTGGTCCTTTAAAAGAAGGAAGAATTGTTCGTCATGGGTGACCAGGATCACTTGAAATTCTTCAAGGTCCTCGGCGATCATTGAAGCGATGCTTTTGCGATGATCCGCATCGTAAGACGTGACGATGTCATCTAGAACGACAATCGGGGCGCCCTTGTTGAACGTTCGGATTGCTACAAGGCGTAGGGCGATCGCCACAGAATGAATCTGCGAATCGCTCAAGTATCCGGTCGGCGCGACATTCGTGTGACCAGGAGCGAAATTCACACTTAACCTAACCTGCTGTTGGTTCTTGGAGGGATCGGCACTAAGCCAAAAACGTACTGTAGGTGGGTCAGGATCGACAGGATGCTGCATTTTCTTGTAAAGCCTGTTGACTTCGTCTTGAAGACCCTCAACCAACTTTCTGATGTGATCGTTAATGCGATCTTCAATCGACTGGATCTGATCGGTTAATTGAGAATGCAATTGGGACAAATGATCTCTTTCCCGGAATATAATCTCCACATCCCCCTTCAGACGAATCAACCGGCGGGCCGTGTCGTGAGCGTTGGCGTATGTGTTGTCGCCTTGTTTCAGTTCGATTTCGGATTTGGCGTTCTTAAGCGACGCATGGTTCGTATTCAGAGCATTCGCAAATCCTTTTGATATCGGTGCCTCTTCGCCGATAGACCAATCCTTGACTTTAGCCGAATATTCGGTGAAAGCTAAGTCTTCAGTTATTCCACCCTCGGTCATCCGCAACTGCAACCGTTCAATGCCGTCCATCAAATTGCGTTTACGTTGATTGACGGCGGTTGTAGTTTTTTTGAGATTGTTTTGGGCGGTGTGGTAGTTTTGAAGCGTTGACAACCTCGTTTGAATTCTGATTTTGACGGCCCCGCATGAACCGTGGGGCGTGTCTTCGAATCTGGTTTCGCAAACCGGGCAGGCGTCCAACTGCAGATCTTCGATTCCAAACAAGGCACCCGCACTTTTCCAAATGTCGTTGAATATCGACTGACTTGCGGCGTCTCGCTCCTTAACCTCTAACTTCACCGCTGTGTCGAATTCCGCAACGGACGATTCAAATTCCTCCGGCAAAGCGTTTTGGTCATCATTGCCCAAGATTGCTTCTGTGTCCGCCATTATCCTGTTCAACGCCGCCAGACCTAGACTTTCCTGTTCTTTTTGGTTCGCTTCGCCGAGAGCAATGTAGGCTGGATCGGTTTCAGATAGTTTGTTAAAGGTCAGCGATGGGTCCAACTGGTTCAGGACGTTCGAATTGAACCATCGACAAATGACCTCTTCGTCCCATTCCGTGACCTGATCGTCAGTCAATCGCTTGAGGTCACGGAGGCGTTCATTGATTGGGGCCTCGGATTCGGATTTTGTTTTGACAGTCCGTTGCAATGATCTGAGGTTCTTTTGGATATTCACTAACGGGTCCAACGCGAACCATTGCGCCATCTCGCTGTATCGATCCTCCGCTGACGCCTCGACGAACCTCCGCAGATCGTAACCGCGAATCACAAACCGAACTTTGGTGGCATCGATTACCCGTTGAGCCGCATCGGGACGCTCTGCGGGTGAGACCAACGTTCGATCGTCCTCGAACAGGTCGCTTCCATGTTTGAACTTGAAACCGACGCGCCCGGTGATGGCCTTTGACTTAGCCCCAACGTGCTCCATAGCGGTAGGACCAGCTTGTGTTTGGCTTTTACGTTGCCCCAATCTTTCAAGAGACCCTCTCTTCGAGAAATAAAACTCGAAAGCGTCAACCAAACTAGATTTGCCTGTCGCATTCGGAGCGTAGACTACGAGACTCTTGCGTCGCTTTGACGTGTTAAGCGCGAATGTTTGAGGTTCCAAGTAGGCGCGAAAACCTGCCACCTCGAATGATTCGATTGTGATCGGATTTGTCAACTGCCGGATTCCTTTGCACGTTCAACCGCTAGCTGCGCTATTTCTTCTGAAGCATTTTCAACCGCGTCTTGCGCTGGCGAGATCGTCAGGATGTGCTCAGACAAAATCTCAGTCAAGTCGCTATCGCCATCCTCCAGCTCACGTAACGACGAAACGATCTCATTGATCAAGGTCGCGTTCATTGACTCGGACCCTCGTGAATTCGAGCCGTTCGTCGCGGTATTCTGGTTCATGGCGCCGTCCTTCGGGGCGAATGTCAATAGTGCTCGTTGCGAGTACAACGCATCTCTATTAATAGTATTACCAACATTCTAACAAATGACTTTCTCTGAATATCGAAGACAGTCGGCCGCGCAACAACATTTGAACCCTTCGCGTTTGGGACCGCCACCTCGACTCCAACCAGCTATTGGCCCCACTCACTGCAACGCGTAGGTCGGCTCTATCCCCGTCACGTCGAACCCCGCCTCGGTCAGCAGCAACCGGATCACCTGCTCCGTCTCCGCATACTTCCCCTCGCCGAAATGACGGAAGCGGAGGTTGCCTTCGGGGTCGAGGATGTATTTGGCGGGCCAGTAGCGGTTGGTGAAGTAGCGCCAGGTCTTGTAGTCGTTGTCTTGGACGATGAGCCAGCCGAGCTCGTTCTCTTCGGCGGCTTCACGCACGTTGTCGATGCTCTTCTCGAAATCGAATTCGGGAGTGTGCACTCCTAGGATGGTGAGCCCGGCGTCAGCGTAGCTCTCATGCCATGCCCTCAGGGCCGGCCACGTGTTCTTACAGTTGTATCAAGTGTAGGTCCAGAAATCGACCAGCACCACTCTCCCGCTGTCGCGGATCTCGGCAATCGTGGTCGGCTCTCCGTTCAACCACTCCTGCGTGTTCTTCAATTCGTAATCGGTTCGGGTGTTGAGCGGGGGATACTGCTCCATGGCCATTCCGGGTAGGATCTGCTTGGCCCAATACGGGGTCTCAGTTGCGGTTGGCGCGATCGTTGCGGTCGGCGCTTGAGTCGCGGTCGGCAGGGCTTGAGTCGCGGTAGGCGGAGGCGCCATGGTTGCGGTCGGCTCAGGTGCGGACGTTGCGGCCACTTGCGCGACCTCTCCGCTGTCACCTTCTTCGGCTCCGCAGCTGATCATTGTCAGGGCGAGCACTATCGCCGCTGTAGTCAGTAGATATGTGCGTGGGGATGTGAGCCGCTTGGTGAACAACGTTAAACTCGCATACATCTCGCAAAGCAAGCATCGAGGCGTAATTCTTAATGTCAACAATACCATCTTCCGACCAGCCAATTGTCGTAGCACCGACGCCGACGCCGTTCCGGGACGACGATGAACAGTCTGTCGATTTTGGCGCGCTGGAGCGTAACGTCGGGAGGTGGCTAGAGACACCGCTTTCGGGTTTCGTGGTGGTGACGGCCAACGGCGAGGAGACGATGTTGAGCGAGACGGAGCGGTTGGAGACGGTAAAGACTGTCGCGTCGGCGCATGGCGGTGAGAAGTTCGTGATTGCGGGTGTGGATGAGAGATCGGCGCGCGAGACTCTGCGATTGTCGGAGAACTATGCCGAGGCGGGTGCGGACTTCATTCGGATGCGGATACCTCGTGGCATGGCGCCGTCGGATTTGGTGAACTACTACGGCGAAGTGACGTCGCGGTGTCCGGTTCCGGTGGTTGTGATCCATCAGACATTCGCGCGTGGGGGCGATCCTGCCGCTCCGCCGTCGGTGATTGCGGAGTTGTGCGGGATGGACAATGTGTTCGCGTACATCACCGACCACTCCATAATTTTCGAGCAGCAGGTGATACCGAACATTCCGGATGGTGTTCGCAAGTGGATGTGCAGCGGTGCGTTGCTGGCGTTCGGGACGATGATTGGGTGCGATGGCGCGTGCATGTTGCTTGGCAACATCGCCCCCGCGCTTTGCATGGACACCGTTAGCGCGGGGTTCCATGGCGACTACGCGACAGCGGTTGAGTTGCAGCGGGTGGCATCGAAGTTGAACGTGACTGTGATGAACACGATTGGCGCACCGAAAACTGCGTTGTCGATGCTGGGTTGGGAGTATGGGGACCCGCGTCGGCCGACTGCGCCGGTTTCGGAGGAGTCGAAGGCGGCGATCGAAGCGGTCCTGCGCGAGACGGGTTTGCTGACGTAATGGGTGTCGGTCAACCGATCCTGGAACCTCGTGACCACATAACGGGCGAACATCACACGTATCATATGCGACAACTGTGCACCAAAAGTACTACAATAGAATCGATGGGCTATGTACGAACCGAAATTTGACAGACAGAAATTCCGAGAGTTAACACTTCACATCGCCCATCGAAGCCACGAGGATACGTGGTTCGGGGCAGTGAAACTGAACAAGATTCTTTACTATTGCGACTTTATTGCTTTTGCACGGTTCTCGGAGCCGATTACCGGGGCCACGTACGTCAAGTACCCTGAAGGACCGGTCCCGCGCGAAATGCTCAAAGAACGCGCCGCTTGGGTTAGCGAAGGGTTGGCGGAAATTCAAATGCGCGAGGTTTTCAGGTACACGCAACACCGGTTGGTGCCCAAAGGTGATCATGACGAACTTTCGAGTTTATTCAGCAACAACGAGAGAGCAATCGTCGAAGAGGTGCTGAGCTCGATGCGATCTATGACCGCGAAAGAAGCATCCGACATGTCCCATGAAGAATTTGGGTGGATTTTGGCTCAAGAACGGACAGACATCCCTTACGAGACTGCTTGGTTGGTGCCTAAAAGCGACGTTGAGATGTGGTCTATGGATACGGTGAATTCGGCACGTTCGTGAATTCAAAGGACATTGACGGGGATCCGTTAGTCCCCCTCGCCCCCATCGTCAATATTCCGCCCGATTCTTGGGCTCAGTTGCAATCGTCTGAATTCACTGAATGGTTGCCAATCGCGTCGCGCAGTTTTGCTAACGGATTCATAGAGTGGATATGTAACAACGGTCGACGACTTGCAGACACTCCCAACGCTTCATCCTTTTATGACCAAAATGATGATCTAGTTTTGAGAATTAGATTGGCGCATCCCGAAACTCAAGAGATCCGAGCGTGGCAATTCACATTCGAACTCCTTGATGAACGCGGTGGCGAGTACTACGGACTCAAAAAAGTTGAGTTATTAATGCTTGCCGACTAGTGGGAAACCGAATGACCTCGAAGATGCGGTTTTTCGCGCGACGGAGTGTCAGTTTAGGCGGGCGGCGGAGCGTTCATGTGGGGCGCGGAGCTACGGTTAACAATTCAGAAAAACCCATCATCTAGAATCGTTGAGTCGTCGCGACCCGAAACTGCACCGCTCCGCATGAACTTACACGAATATCAAGCCAAGCAGATCTTCAAAGAGTATGGGATCCCTGTGCTGCCATGGCGCATCGTGGAATCTGCGGATGATGCTAGGGATGCAACTGAGGAATTGGGTTGTCCGGTGATCGTGAAGGCGCAGGTGCACGCGGGCGGTCGAGGCAAGGCCGGTGGCGTGAAGTTCGCGGCGTCAGCTGATGATGCGGTGGATGCGGCATCGGCGATGTTGGGCACTCGGATGGTGACGCATCAGACGGGACCGAGCGGTGTACCGGTGAACAAGGTGATGATCACCCCGGCGGCGGATATTGCGCACGAGTATTACTTGTCAATAGTGATGGATGGCGACGAAGGCGCACCGGCCATCATCGCCACGCGAGAAGGTGGTGTCGAGATCGAGCAGGTAGCCGAGGAGCATCCCGAAAAGATAGTTCGTATCATCGGCGACCCGCTGCATCGGCCTCCTCCCGTACAAAGCCCGCGACGCGGCATTGGCTCTCGGCTTCCCGACCCCGCTCGTATCCGACCCGCGAGCAGCTCTCATATGCCAACGCCTACCGCGCTCTTCACCGACAACGACTGCTCGCTGGTCGAGATCAATCCATTGATCGAGACCGAAGACGGCAAGTTAATCGCGTTGGATGCCAAGGTTGGAATTGAGGACGATGCATTGTTCCGCCATCCTGATCTCCGAGAGCTCCATGATCCCGATCAATTGGACCCGCTTGAACGCGAGGCTTCGGAGTTTGACCTGGCGTACGTGAAGCTCGAAGGCGGGCGCGTGGGGTGCATGGTGAACGGCGCGGGTTTGGCGATGGCGACGATGGATATCACGAAGTGGGCGGGCGCGGAACCTGCGAACTTCCTCGACATCGGCGGGTCTGCCGACCTCGACCGCATCGAGCACGCCTTCAAGATCATCGTCAGTGATCCCGATGTCGAAATCATCCTGGTCAATCTCTTCGCCGGTATCGCCCGTTCCGACGTCGTGGCGACGGGCATAATCAATGCCGCCAAAGAAGTCGGCTCCGAAAAACCGATCGTAGCCGCGATGCGGGGCACGAACGCAGAGGAGGGGTTGCGGCTGCTCGACGAATCGGATATGGACATCACTCCGGCGCCGGATATGGCTAGTGCGGCGGAAATACTACGCGAGAAACTCGCCAGCATGGGAGGTGGCAACTAATCATGCCAGTCCTAGTTGAAGACCCGTGCCGTCTGCTGGTGCAGGGATTGGGTCGTGACGGCTCGTTCCAGGCACAGCGGATCGTCGAATACGGCACCAACATGGTTGCTGCGGTGCATCCGAACCGTGCCGGCACCAAGTTCATGGACGAAGTCCCCTATTTCGAAACCGCTAGGGAAGCCGTTGCAGCAACCGGCGCCAACACCGGCCTCGTGTTTGTCCCCGCGCCATTCGCCATGGATGCCATCCTCGAACAAGCCGATGCAGGCATTGGACTCATCGTCTCGATAACCGAAGGCGTGCCAGTCCACGACATGATGAGGGCGAAGGCGTATCTCGACCGTACCAACTCGCGACTTCTTGGCCCGAACTGCCCCGGCCTGATACACCCCGGAGAGCGGATCAAACTCGGCATCATTCCCGGCGCAGCAGTCTCCCCGGGCAACGTGGGCGTCGTCTCACGCTCCGGAACCCTGACCTACGAAGCCGTCGCCCAACTTGGCGCGGTCGGCATGGGCCAATCGACATGTGTAGGCATCGGCGGTGACCCAATACCCGGAACCAACTTCATCGACGTCCTGACCGAATTCCAAGACGACGACGAAACCGAAGCCATCGTCATGATCGGCGAGATCGGCGGGACACGTGAGCAGGCCGCGGCTCAATACATCAAGGAAAACGTCACGAAACCCGTTGTCGCCTCCATCGCCGGGCAGACCGCACCGCCCGGCAAGCGCATGGGACATGCCGGTGCCATCATCACCGGTAAGGCCGGGCTGGCCTCCGAAAAGAACAAAGCGTTGGAAGCGGCCGGCGCTACGGTGGTTGAGTCACCTGCTTACATCGGCGAGGCGATGGCCAATATCCTCGGGTGAGACTCAGCGCCTGAATTGGGCGTAAATCTGTCCAGCGCCTTCGCACTCAACGTCTTGACGTTATAGTCGTGAGCTTTCCGCTTGGCCCGCCTTGCTCCCATGAATCTTCTATCCGTCGCACAACTGACGCGATTGCTCGTAATCGTGGTTGGCTTTGCTTTGGTTGTTTCCTTCGGGGCATGTGAGAGTGCGGAGCCGAAACCTGTCGAACCGTCACCGGTGCCTTCGCCGACAGTCGCTCCTATCGTCCAGGTTGAACCTGCGGTCAAGCCGACTCCAGAACCGACGGAAACTCCTACACCAGAACCTACTGAAACTCCTACACCTGAGCCGACGAGCACTCCGACGCAAACTCGGACGCCCGAACCCACTCCGACATCGACGCGCGTGCCGACCAACACGCCTGAACCTACCGCTACGACTACTGCTACGACGGTTCCGACGCACACGCCGACACTTACTATCGTTGCGCCAACATCGCTGCCGACGAACACGCCGACCAATACGCCAGAACCCACCGAGACTCCGTCTCCAACAGCTACCAGCGAGCCAGAACCAACTCCCACGTCGGAGCCGACACCCACGCCGACCGCTGAACCAACGGTCACTTCAACTCCGATCGCGGAGATATTGATCGTGGACAAAGAACTGACGGTTGACGATGAGACGCTGTGGAGTGAGCATTTCGAGACGTTGGATGAAGTCGAGGTCTCATGTATCAGCTCGGCGCTCGACGAGGACGATTACGACGCGATGCTCGCACGGAAAGTTGTGTCGGGACAGCGTGTGACAGACCGGTACGAGTTAGAGATTTGGGGTTGTCTGACGCAAGAGAACGCGGTTGATCTGTACCTGTCTGCCTTTTACACGTTCAGACCTGATGGTGATCGCACCAATGACGAGCTGGCTGAGATTGACGCGTGCCACCGCTCCCTGCTGCAATACGTCGATTTTGCGCGGCACATTGAATCGGCGGCTGTTGGCACGTCGAATGGCGGCCGATCATTGATGTCGTCGAGCCTTGGGGGGTGCTCGAGACTGGGAGATACCAGACACATTCCATTTGGCGCCGTCCCGGTTTACGTGGCGAGACCGATCAACTTTGCTCCCAATCCGGAGGTAGTTTGGCGCGATGCAATCGATGCGGTGTCGCCGGGAGAGCGGGACTGTATCCGGAGTGAACTCGGGGCAGATCGTTACGAATCAGTTCTTGACGAGGCGGTACTGGACGGCAACACTGAACCTTGGGAAGGCGCAATTTGGCGATGTTTAGGGAGCGAGACTGCTGCCAATATTTTCAAGGACGTCGCACCATTCGGGTTCTTGCGCCAGCTATCTCGAAATTTCGGCGGGGGGTTGGAACTCGACAACGAGGTTTGCCTGGACGGGGTGCTTAACCGCATCGATATCCCTCGTCTGATCGAAGCGGGATTGCCGAGTGCCGATCTTAACGATTACCACCACGGCGTTGCGGCGTTGATAGGGATTGGTTTATGTGTCGGGGCGTTACCGTCAGTCGTCGAAATCGATGATCACAGCGATGGGATCGAGGTCGCGACGGAGATCGCCATCGGGAGTTTCGTCGAGGCAAATCTTGATGCGAAGTTCAACACCATATTCGATCAAGACGTGTTCCAATTCATCGCAGTACCCGGGCTTGTGTATGAATTGGATCTGAATTACGGCGTTTGGGGTCCGATCGACTTCACAGGAGATGAGCAAGCGTTTTTCTCGATCCAAGTCGTAGGTCCTGACGGCAGACAGGAGTTCATAACGTCTAGGCCGGTGCTGTGGGAGCCGTCGCGCAGCGGTGTTCATTACCTGGTTGTGGCGGGCGCGGGCCCGTTGCCGTACGAGTTCGAGGTCTCGATCTCGGATTATGTTGACGATTTCGGGGACGACCTTAGGTTGGCAACGGAGATACCGATTGGGGGATCGGTTGAGGGGACTATCGGTCCGATAAGGGAGAACGATTACTTCAGTTTCAGGGCGGAAGCCGGTGAGACATATCAGATCGATGTGTCGCTGGAAGATGACTATAGGGCGGACCTCGGCACCGATGATCTGCGAGTAGAGCTAATTGGTAGCGACCGCAACCATATCGACCGGATTGAACACCGCCGAGTATGGGATGCGCCATCGTCTGGCGCGTACTTCCTGAGGGTTTACAGCGACCATAGAGGTTCGTACTCGATCTCGGTGCATGTGTCGAGTTACAGCGATGATCACGGCGACGATCCCGGTTCGGCTACTCCGGTATCCGTGGGGGAATCGGTCGCGGGGATTATCGGTCACGACGATGACTCGGACTACTTCGGCTTCGATGCTGAAGTCGGTCAGGCTTTTGAGATCAGTGTCGACACCGCTGTTGATCGAAACTTCTATCTGCAGGTTTTCGACGCCGAACATAACCGTCTTGGTTCCCCCTCAACGCGACACGTTTGGCAAGCAGCCGAAACTGGCAGATATTTCATTGGAATCTTGGGCGGTGACGTTGGCGAGTACGCGTTGACGCTTCAGCCGTCCGAATATGACGACAGTCACCACGACGACGAGGCAACGGTGGTCCTTATCGGCCAACCGACCGAAGGATCCATCCTCAACTCATCGGATCGCCATGCGTTCGCGTTCGTCGGCGTGGCGGATCAGGCTTACGAGATCGCGGTTGAACTCGGGAGCCTAAGCCACGCCTTTGTCTGGATTTACGACTCGCAAGGCATGGTGCTGAAACGGAGTGAGGAGGAGAGATTCACTTGGCAAGCGCAGGAATCTGGCGACTACTTCGTTTACCTGCGTTCGTATGGCGAGGGGACTTACGCCCTCACGGTTTCCAGTTCGGACTACCGAGATGACCACGGCGACGACGAATCATTTGCGACTCAGATAACGCTGGGCGAAACGGTGTCCGGCGTGATCGGTCTCGACGCTGGCTTCGGATGGAATGCTGTCGGTAACACCGATGGCGACCACGATGTGTTCAGTTTCGCGGCGGAGCGCGGGCAACTCTATTCGGTCGAAGTCGAACATGGCAGTCTGCTCAGGTCTGACATCAAACTATTCGACGCGGCAGGGGACCTCCAAAGCTTTGGCGCAACTCGGCTCGTGTGGGAAGCGGTGAGTTCAGGAAAGCACTACCTGCGGCTTTCTGGTCTCGGCATCGGAGATTATGAGTTGACGGTTGATCGTTTCGATTACACGAACGACCATGGCGACGACTTGTCTAACGCTTCACCGATCGAAGTAGGCCAAACCGTGACGGGTGTCATCGGATTGGAGAACGAACAGGATGTCTTCAGGTTCAGTTCAACCGTGGACGAGGCCTATCAGATAGACCTCATTCCCGACGGGCTTCAATACCCGTGGCTGAGCTTGCTAAACGCGGATGGAGAGGAGTTGGGAAGCGACTCTTCGCAACTTAAGGCACAATCGGCCGCGTCGAAGGATTTCTACATTGTGGTGTCGTCGTTGGTAGCCACTGGCGAATACAGCTTGAGCATCAAGTTGCTTGAGTAACGATGGTTGCCCTATACTGCCCCGCGCGTTGGTTCTTTCCGGATGAAACCCCACAGCTGGCAAACGGCTACAATTTGGCGCGGCGCTGTCACCTCCTTTTTATTCCCCCCGGAAAGGGGCGGGAGGAACGGGTGGCCATTCACCGCGATCCACTAGCCAGCAGGAGGTTCGCGATGAACGACCAAGAACGATATCTGTTCGACTTAAACGGCAACCTCGTCGTGCCCGATGCGTTGTCTCATGAGCAGGTCGCCACACTCAACGGCGTGCTAGACGAGCACCGAGTGCCCGCCAGTTCCGCGCGGACCAACCAGGAACGGCCAAGGACGCCATCCGGAAACGCCAGCACATCTGGAGCAGTATCGTAGGACTTCATGGAACCGCGCATCAGCATCATCACATTGGGAGTTACCGACCTGCCGAGATCGGTGGAGTTCTACCGTGACGGATTGGGACTGCCCCTTGTCGACGAAAACACCGAATCCATCGCCTTCTTCCAGAACAAAGGGACTTGGTTGGCGCTGTACCCAAGGGAGGCACTCGCCGCCGATGTTGGCGTAGACACCGAAGGCAGCGGCTTCTCCGGTGTGACATTGGCCCACAACGTCCACTCTCGCGAGGAGGTGGACGCATTGCTCGCCACAGCGGTTGCCGCAGGAGCCAAGTTGGTGAAACCGGCCGAAGACACCTTCTGGGGCGGTTACTCAGGCTACTTTTCCGACCCCGACGGCCACCTCTGGGAGATCGCGTGGAACCCCCACTTTTGGATCGAGTAGGCGGCGACATCTGAATGCGGACATCATGCGCCCGTCCCCTACGTCATTCCCGCGAAAGCGGACCAACGGTTGCCGAGCGCCCCGTCCCCCGCAACAACTACGCCCCATCACTCCCTTCTTTCCCTATCCTTCAATTCATAGTTCAAACATCCAACACCAAATCCCAAATCTCATATACATTAATAACTAGCACAACAGTGCTGTAAAATAGCCGTCGAAGATGAAGAAGACGAGGTGATGCCGAATGGCTAACCGTACCCTACCTGTACACGACTTACCCCGACAGCAACGCGATCGCGCCCGAAACAACCCTGCCTGGTTCGTAAAACACCACCTCGGTGCCAAACCATGGCAGAAACAAGTCGACATCCTGAACGCCATTCGAGACCACGACTTCGTCGCCGTGCGATCCTGCAACGGATCCGGCAAAACCTACACCGCAGCTCTCGCAACTCTGTGGTGGCTCATGGCCCACGACGAAGCCGTCGTCATTACCACCGCTCCCTCCGAACGACAGGTCAGAGAGCTCCTGTGGCGAGAAATCCGCGCCATCTACCAGCGCAACAAGCTCCTCATCGGAGGAAAAATCACACAGACACGACTCGTCCTCTCCAACAAACGCTTCGCGTACGGCTTCGCCACCGACACCACCGAGCGCTTCCAAGGATTCCACAGCCAGAACATCCTCGTCATCGTCGACGAAGCGTCCGGCGTCCGAGAGTTCATCTTCGACGCCATCCTCGGATCACTCACCTCCGAAAACTCCAAGATGCTCATGATCGGCAATCCCACCAGCCTCGCCGGAACCTTCTACGACGCATTCCACAAAAACCGAAAACACGTCAAAACCATCCACATCTCCGCATTCGACACCCCCGCATTCAAACAAGCCGCGGAACTGGATCGAGTCGCATTTTCACGCTCTGAGCGGGGATAATGGCGAAGCCAATGAGGGCGATACCGCTCCGCAACGACAATCCCCTCTCCCGCAAACCCCACGTCATTCCCGCGGACGCCGGAACCCAGAGAAAACAAAGCACGCCGTTCCAACGAAAACGCATTCCTCGCCAACCGCGCCGACCACCTCATCCAAGGGACCGACGACCACCTCCGCGGCATCGCAACACCTAAATGGGCACAGAACCTCGCCAACCAACGAGGAACCAAGTCCTCCGCGTACCAGGTCCGAGTCCTCGGCGAGTTCCCCGACGATGCCGACGACACACTCATCGCTCTACGACTCATCGAAGCCGCCGTCAAACGAAACCTCACAGCTTCCCACGATCACGAAGCCGTCATGGGAGTCGATGTCGCACGCTTCGGAAACGACCAGACCGTCGCCATCGTACGCCGCGGCCCGAAATCGTCGAAATGACCGCATTCCGAAGATCCGACCTCATGCAGACCACCGGTCGCGTCATCGACATCGCTCGAAGCCACGACGTCAAAACCATGCACGTCGACGAGGTCGGCCTCGGCAGCGCCGTCGTCGACCGCGCAAAAGAACTCAACACCATCCAGACCCACGGCGTCAACGGCGGCACCAAATCCGACGACCCCGATCGATACCTCAACCTCCGTGCCCAGATGTTCGAAGGACTCAAACAACGTTTCATCGACGGAGACATCAGCATCCCTGACGACGCCGAACTCATCTCACAACTCGCATCCCTGACCTACAGATACACCTCCCGAGGACAGCTCCAAATCGAATCAAAAGACCAGATACGATCGTCCGGACGACAAAGCCCCGACAAAGCCGATGCCCTGGCATTAGCCTTCGCATCCCCAAAACCAAAACCCGAAAACGAACTCATGGTCTGGGTCCTAGGAAAACCCGGCCAGCACACCCGCTCCCGGAGAGGCTCCGCGTGGTAGGCGTCCTCTCTCCCCCGAGGTCCTTCCCCTCCCAGGGAGGCGCGGGTGTGGTACGGCGGGCGTCCCCTCTCCCCTCGTGGGAGAGGGCTAGGGTGAGGGGGAACGGGGCGGCCAAGGGGCGGGGCCCGCCAACAACCAACACCCTCATCACCGCAACACCCCCTCTCAAAACTTTCACATCATAGTTCATACATCCTAAATTTATTTCTGAACAAAACTCCAAAAACCCCTCGATAATCCCAACATCCATGCTATTCTAGGAATCAGAGTAACTCCTAAGATACATCGCCGCATTGACGAGTGTGGCCCCCCAACCCAGGCAGCTTGCCGGGATCAGCGTTAGGAACGTGAAAGCGATGAAAAACAAGAGCAGCATCGACGCCTCCGTCGCACGTGATAACCGTGCGATGGAGTTCGCCGACGTCGCCTTGCGCCCAAGCGTTCCGTGGCGACGCCCCGCGTCCGGTCGAGAGTCGGATGTAAAGCTGTCTGGGTCCGTTATGAAACGTGATACGGACCAATTCCCGGTCGCGGCGCAGCACCATCCATGCGTCGCAACACGAGCCAGCGAGCGACCCTTCGGGCGTCGCGAAGCCAAGGATCGGGTAGGTGCACGTGAATCCGGCAGACGTCGGCCCTCTTTCGCCACGAGGGCGCGGCTACAGCGCGAGGCTGTGGAAAGCAGCACGATGGAGGGCGGCGAGACTCCGAGTTTTGCGCCGTCGTCCGGGCCCGTGGTCTGGCGACACGGGCAGCGACTGGTATGGGTAGCTAGCAGGGAAAGCACAACTCAACGCGGCGATGTCCGCCCCGCCTCACGTTCCCTCCTCTGCAGGGAGGCCACAATGAGCCGGGGAGCCAATCGGTTTCGGGTGAAGGGGAAGTAATCTCCCCAGGCGCCCCAGCGAGGGCGCCACACCCTGACCGATCAACACAAAAATCTGCCAACTGTCCGGCAGACCAATTAAACGCATCTACACGCAAAGCGAACCAAACCGACTCGGGCGCGACAACGTAGGGGCGGGGTTTCAAACCCGCCCCTGCCCGCGGGTATGCCCACCCATCGCCGTCATTCCCGCGGAAACTCAAACACACCAACACCCCGGAGTCTAGAGGAACCTAAACGACCGCGGTTGGGTTGTAGAGGTGGCAGGAAACGACCCGATTGGGTGCGGTTTGATAGAGCGGCGCCGCTTCTTTGCAGATATCCATCGCATGCGGGCAGCGGGCAGCGAATTGGCAACCGACGTAATCGGCCTTCATCGTGTCGTCGGCACCGTCGGTTGATGGCGAAACCACCTCCAGACCCTGCTGCCACTTCTGGTCAGGGTCGGGCATCGGAATGGAGCCGATGAGGAGCTGCGTGTACGGGTGTTGGGGTTCTTCGACAACCGGAACCACGTCTCCTTGCTCCGCGACGACGCCTCGATACAGGACGACGATCTTCTCGCTTATCTCGTATGCGGTGGTGAGGTCATGGGTGATGTAGATGATGGAGATGCCGAATTCGGTGTGAGCTGTCGGAGGTTTTCGAGAATGGTGGCCCGCAGGGAAGCGTCGACCATTGAAACCGGTTCGTCAGCAACGATGAGTTTGGGATTCAGCAAGAGAGCACGTGCAACCATGACACGTTGGCGCTGTCCTCCGCTGAGCTGGTGCGGATATCGCCCTAGAGTGTCTCGGGGGTTGAGACCGACCTGCCGGAGGGTAGTCTCAATGATCTCGACGGCTTCGTCACGCGACGATGCAAGGCCCGTTTTACGGACGGGCAGGTGGAGTGCGTGGTCAACTTTGTAAAAGGGGTTATAGACCTCAAACGGGTCTTGGAAGATGACTTGGACATCCCGCCTGAACTGTTGACGTTCCGTGCGGGAGAGTTCGCTGACGGGTTTGTCCCGGTAGAGAACTTCGCCCGAAGTTGGCGGAATTAAACCGAGTATCAAGCGGGCGATGGTGGTCTTTCCGCTCCCACTTTCCCCTACCAGCGCGGTGATTGCGGGTTCGTCTTCGTCGACTGAAATCGAAAAGTCGCGGAGCGCGAGTGTCTTGCGGCTGAACCATCCGGTGCCGAAGATTTTGCTCGTGTTCTTGAGTTCGATTAGCGATGGCATGGCGCATCAATAGAGTAGACAGGCCGCGTGTTGCTCGGCCAAGTTGTCGGTTGGACTGTCAGTTTGTCCATCGTTAACGACCTTGAGTACCGGTACTTCCATTGAGCAGATGTCCATCGCTTGCGGACATCTCGGATGGAACGGACATCCACTGGGGAGGGCGTATAACGAAGGCGCGGTGCCGGGGATGCCGCGGAGATCGCCGCGTTTGCGGTCTTTGCGCTCGAGAGACGGGAGACTGTCAATGAGCATCTGCGTGTAGGGATGTTTCGGCTCGCGAAGGAGCTGTCTGAGAGTTCCGGTCTCCACTAACCTTCCCGCGTACATGACGCCGAGCGTGTCGACGAACTGCGCCATCAAGCCGATGTCGTGACCGATGAGTAGGATCGCGGCGCCAAGTTCTTCTTGGAGTTCGGCGAGAGTCTCCATGATCTGGCGCTGAACTACGACGTCGAGCGCCGAGGTCGGTTCGTCGGCGACGATGACTTTGGGTCCCATCGAGATGGCGATGGCGATAGTGACGCGTTGTTTCATACCGCCGCTAAGTTCGTGGGGGTACATGTCGCCGACTTGTTGGTTGAGCCCGACTTTATTGAGGAGTTCGAATACCAGTTCGCGGTATTGAGCTGAGGAGTATTGAGCGTCGTGGTCCCTTATCCCGTCGATGATCTGATTCTTCACTTTGGCGACAGGGTTGAGGGAATTCATCGCTCCTTGTGGAACGAGAGCTATCGTCGACAGTTTTGCGGTTCGCATCTCCTCCTCACTTAGAGAGAGCAAATCGGTGCCGTCGATTACCGCAGAACCTTTGGTGATGCGCCCAGGTGGTTTGATCAACCGCATCAACGCGAGGGCAGTGGTGGTCTTGCCCGATCCAGATTCCCCAACGAGTCCCATGCGCTTGCCGGGCATGATAGAGAAACTAACTCCGTCGGCGGCTTTGATCTCGCCGCTGGATGTGTAGTAAGAGACACTTAGGTCTTTGACATCAAGAGCGGCGTTTTGGGCGCCGATTGTAGAGGTTTTGACACTCATCCCTGCCTCCGCAGGCGCGGGTTCGCCAACGGGTCGAGGCCGGCGGTGATCAGGTAGAGGCTCCCGAAAACGAGCGCGAGCGCGATCACGGGCGGTGTCCACCACCACCAAATTCCGCGGAACGGTGCGGAGTAGAAAAGTGCCCAGTAGATCGTGTTGCCGAGTGTGGGTTGGTTCTGAGGTCCGAGGCCCAGCGCGTCCATGCCGATGGTAGTGAGCATAGCGGTGGCCACGGCGGTCGCGAGGCTTGCGGCTAGGAAGGGCAACAGGTTGGGGAGCATCTCGAGGAAGATGACTTCGAGGGTGTTGGCACCCGATATCTGAGCGACGGAGATATAGGCACGCTCGCGCATGGTCAGAACCTGTGCTCGGATGGTTCTGAGGGGCCACATCCAAACAAAAGCCGAGATAATGAGGGCTTGTTGAGTGACGTCGATCGAAGATTTCAGGGTCACGGCGACAACGACGAGAATCATCAATACGGGCACTGTGATGAGCATGTCAGCGACGCTTTTGAAGACGTTGTCAATTATCCCGCCGTAAAATCCACCGATGAACCCCAGCACGGTGCCAATAGTCATCCCGATCAATGCGGCAAGAAATCCGACGTAGATAGTCAGCGGCGTGCCGAGCATCGTTACGGCCCACACGTCTCGACCTTGGCTGTCGGTCCCTAACACTGAGAACGCGCTTCGATCTTCGCCTTTAACACGGTACTCGACGGTCTGACCCGGGCTCAAATCGATCTCAACGGTGCCGGCACGCGCCAACTCCGGATCTACGAACTGAGAGCCGACGATGCCGAAAAGAATCATGAATACGAGCAGGAAGAGACCGGCCCATAGCGTTGGATAGGCTCGCATCCAGCGGAACGGTGCCGTGAGGGCACGCGTGAACGCGCTCCCCTGCTGCTGCTCGATCGTGGTGTCAAGCGGCAACAAACCTTGCGTTTCTGGTTGCGCGGTCGTCATACTGTGCTTAGCTTCTCGGCGCGTAAGTGATACGCGGGTCAAGGCGCGGATAGATCAGGTCGAGGATCAATGTGGCGAGAGCGATGGAGAGGATCACGAGGTAAACGATGCCGTAGAGCAAGGTGTAGTCGAAGTTTCGGATCGATTGCAGGAGCATGGTGCCGATGCCGGGGTATCCAAAGACAACTTCAACGAGGATGACGCCGGAGACGACGTGGCCGAGTGTGAGAGCGAAGGATGTGACCTGTGGCAGCATGGCGTTTCGCACGCCGTACCAGGCGAAGAGTCTCCAGCTTTTCGCACCTTTCGCTTCAGCGAGCAGCATGTAGTCCTCGCCCTGAGTCGTCACCATCATGCCGCGCATACCGATGGCGGAGAATCCGATGCTTACGAGGATGATGGATAGCGCGGGTAGGATCGCGTGTTTGGCCGCGTCGAGGTAGAAACCGAAGTCCCAGCCGGGAGATGAACCGACGGTGTAACCACCGCCTAAGGGGAACCACTCGAGTTGGAAGGCGAAGAAGTGGATGAGCGCGATGCCGACGAGGTAGTAGGGGATCGCGGATAGAGCCATTATTGGGGGGAAGAGCAGTTTGAACGCTCTGGATGCCCCAGGCCAAGCGACGAGCGCGCCTAAAGCCATGCCGAGAAACATATAGATAAGCGAAGACATGGTTACTAGCACGAGCGTCCAAGGCAATGCTTGGGAGATGACTGAACGGACTTGCGTAGGGAAATACGCGATGGAGAATCCGAAGTCGAAGCGCGCGAAGTTCCAGATATAGCGAACGTATTGTTCCCAGAGCGGTTTGTCCAACCCAAAGCGCTTCTCAAAGTGTTTGATCATCGCCTCGGTGTTACCGCTGGATACCGCGCCGCGCGACGCGAGCTGGCTCATGCGCTCTTCGATGGGGTTGACATCGGCGATGCGTGGCAAGATGAAGTTAAAGGATGCAGCGCCCCAGATGACGAGGAAGAAGACCCCGATGCGTCTTAGCAAGTATTCAGCGGTCACAGGTGTTGATTCGTCGTATCGCGCCCGCTCGCGCACACGATGTGTTAAATTTCGTTAGCAATGGCATCCAAGCCCTCTCGAACCGCAATTCTGCGACCACCGAACGATGGATTGGCAACAGACTAGCACAACCGCAAGGCATTGGATTCACTTATTGACAAGAAGGAAGAAATCTAGTCATGTATAGACGTATAAATTCGACGACGCGAACGGCTTGGCTGTTCCGTTTGTTGGCGCTTTCGTTGGTCGTTACGACCGTAATGATCGCGGCGGTCGCGTGTAGCGAAGAGGAACCGACAGCGACGCCGGTCCCACCGACCGCCACGTCGGTACCGCCTACGGCAACGACGGCCCCAGAGCCGACCGAAGCACCTGAGACGGCGATGGACGACGACGGGATGATGATGAAGGAGCCGGCGCCGTTGATCGACCCGGATTCGGTATCACGTGAAAAGACGTTGATCGTCATGAGCGGTGGCCAGGACGGTCGATACCCGGACTGGGAGAACTTCAACAACTACGTCCCTGGAGGCGTAGGTGGTTGGCACACCGGTCCACTGCAGACGATGAGCGAGCCGCTGATCATGTTCAACCTGCTCACTGGTGAGCACGAGATGTGGTTGGCTGAGTCGATGGACATCAGCGACGACTTCCGAGAGGTCACGCTGACGATTCGAAATGGCGTCTACTGGAGCGACGGACATCCCTTCACCGCGGAAGACGTGGCATTCACCTTCTCGTTGGTGCAAGACAACCAAGACGCGATGGTTCACACCGCCGAGATTCACCTCCTCGATTCGGTAGAGGTGATCGACGGCAACAAGGTGAGGTTCACGCTCAAGGAGCCTTCACCAAGTTGGTGGGTGAACACGCTGACCAGCAACCATGGACTTTCAGAGCACATCCTTCCGAAGCACATCTGGGAAAGCCAAAACGCGCAAGAGTTCACGTTCTATGACGTAGACCAGGGCTGGCCAGTATCGACGGGACCGTTCGCGCTTGCGTCGGCCGGGCCGGAGCAGAAGGTCTTCGTGCGTCGTGACGACTGGTGGGCAGTGGAAGCGGGCTTCAAAGACCTGCCGGCGATCGACAAGGTCGTCTACATCCCCCAACGCGACGAAACGGCGCGGGCTCAGATGATCATCCGGAACGAGATCGACGCCATGAGCATGGTGCCAGTCGATACGTTGCTTGACGTCTTCGAGCAGAACCCCGATGTGGTTAGCTGGAGCAAGCAGGAACCACCTTACGGATATCTCGACTGGTGTCCGATCGGCCTGTTCGTCAACAATGCTGGCGACAGTCCCGTGGCGCAGAGCAAGGACATCCGCTGGGCGCTCAACTACGCGCTTAACCGTGAGACGTTGGTCAGCAATGCCGAACGCGGGGCGGGAACTGTGGCGTACCACATGGTCACTCCTTATTCTTGGTTCGACCCGTTCGAAGAAGTGTTGCAACCGATTTACGACAAGCACACTCTCGACAATCAAGATCACTACGACCTGCTCGACGAACGCATGGCTGCGGCTGGCTATTCCAAGAACAGCGACGACAATTGGGAGAAAGACGGCGAAATAATCGAGATGAGCATCGGCTTTCCGACATGGCTCGCGCGTTATGGCGTCCACATCGTGAAGCAGTTGGAAGACGCTGGCTTTGCGGCTGAGATGGACCAGAGCCCTGGCACGGGCGAGGCATTCGGTCGTGGCGAGCGCGACTACCAGTTCGGCTGCAAGGGTCCGTCGGGCGTGTTGGGTGCAGACCCGTACTACATGCTCTCGCTCTACTCCTCAGCAACGTTCCGCGACATCGGCGAACCGCCCGTTAACCCGTGGGCGACTGCGCGCTGGCGCAACTCAGAGTTCGACGAGATCGTGACCGAGATGTCGAAGATACCGGCCACGGATCCGCAGACGATGGAGCTGTTCGAGGATGCGATGGAGATCTGGTACGAAGAGCTTCCGGACATCTACGTGTCGCAGCTCATCATCCGTCACCTTGGTAGCGAGAACTACTGGGTAGGCTGGCCGTCGTTGGACGACAACTACGGCGTGTTGCACCCGTGGCAGCAGGAATTCCTGAAGATCACGACTTCGTTGTCAGCTAAGTAAGTAGGAATCCAGTTAATAGATCGGCGAGGGGTTAGATGTAACTCCTCGCCGATTGCGTTTGTTGCATTCGCGTCGCTAGTTGTCGGTGCAGTTATTTGTTCGCCACCACGATCATGCGTCGGGTGTCGACGCTGTAATCTTCACCACGGAAACCACCGTAGACGCGCTTGAAGGTCAGGCCCGCATCGGCGAGCATTTTGGTCAGCTCGGTTAGGGTGTAGAGGCGCATGTAGAGGTCGGACATCTCTCTGCGGGTGCCGTCGGGGAGGATTTCGGTGTAGGTGAGGTGGTTGGTGCTGGTTTGGAGGTTGAGTTGGCGGTGTTCCAGGACGACGCGGCTGTCTTCGTGTTGGTGCCAGTCGTATTCCTCGTTGTTGATGATTACCCACTCTCGGTTGAGTAGGTCCATGAGGAGTTTTCCGCCTGGTTTGAGGCATTTGGCGATTTGATGGAGGACTTGCTGGTCGTCGTCTTCGGATTCGAGGTATCCGAATGAGGAGAACATGTTTATTGCGGCATCGAACTGGTTTTCGAGGTCGTCGGGGAGATGACGCATGTCCGCTTGGCGGAGGGTTGGGCCCCCTTTGCCTTCGGCATTTCCCCCGTCAACGGGGGAAACCTTTTCGTCTATCGCGTTCTGTTTGGCGATCGCCAGCATTTCTTCGCTGAGGTCGACGCCTGTCACGTCGAGTCCCGTTTTGGCTAGTGCGATGCTGTGTCTGCCTTGTCCGCAACAGAGGTCTAGGACGCGGTGGTGGGGTTGGATGTCTAGGGCGTGGATTGCGAACTGGGTTTCGCGGTCGGTTCGGTCCTGTTGGAGGGTGTGTCCGTAGACGCGGAGGTAGTCGCCTTTGAAGAATCGGACGTACCAGGGTGTTTCGGCTACGCTCGTCATTTGGTTTCGCCTAGCGGCGACGCGTAGCGCGTGTCGTCTTGGACCCCGGCGTCGATGTAGGCTTCGTGGCGCTCGCGGCATTTGTTGCACTCAGAACAGTGGATGATTGCGTTGTCGGAACTGAGTTGGGGGTTGGAACAGGTAAGCGTGAGGTGGAGCGGCAAGCCGAGGTTTGAGGCGAGGAGTTCTTCTTTGTGGATGTGGCTCAGTGGTGCTTCGACGGTTATCGGATGGTCGAGGCCGAGGCCGTTCGAATCGGCGATGCTTTGGAAGAACTCGGGTGTTGCGTCCGGGAAGGGGTTGCCGGCGAGGGAGCCGATGACGATTCTGTGGACGTCGTTAAGACTGCACCAGATCGAGGCGAGCGTGATGAGGATGATGTTTCGGCCGGGGATGTAAACGGTTTCGTCGGGAGCGTCGTATTCGGGAACGGTTTCGCCGGACATGGTCCAGTGGGATTGACCATAGAGGGCTTTGACGGGAAGCGCGAGGGTGGTTACGGGTTTGATGTTGGGGTTGTCGAGGGCTTGGATGAAGCTGTTTAACGTTCGCTTTTCGGCCCATTCCCAAGGGATGCCGGTCTCGACGTAGATGGGATGGGCAATGCCTTGCTCCGCGATGTTGGCGAGCAGGACGCAGCTGTCCAAACCGCCGCTCGCGAGGACCGCGGTGGGCAGGTTCACTGCTGGCGTCCGTTGTTATTGGGGCGGTAGGTTGCGTAGGAGGTTGAGGTTTCCCAGAGGCGGATTTCGGCGATGTTCGACTCATCGGACGATGTCATCTCATGGATGTGCGCGGCGAGATTTTCGGCCGTGGGGTTGCGATCGATTACGTAGTGTGCTTCTCCAAGTTCGGAGAGGATTGGGACGAGCGGATCGTCGCGGTGCAAGATCATTCGGTGGTCGAGGTTGTCGTCGATCCAGGTTTTGACGATCGCCTTGATGTCGGAGAAGTCGACCACCATCCCTCGGTAGTCAGGTTCGTCGGACACGACGTCAACTTCTACTCGTCCGTTGTGGCCATGGAGATGTCGGCACTCGCCCTCGTAGTTTAGGAGTCGATGCCCGTAGCAGAAGTCGATGGAGGTCGTTACTTTGTAGGTCATCGTTTAGACACCTCTGATGTGCCGGCCCGAATCGACTCTGATGATTTCGCCGGTAATGGATGACGTCTGGATGAGAGTGGCGATGATTTCGGCGATGTCTTCGACGGAGGATTCTTGTTGTAGGGGCGCTTTGGCAGCGATGGCGCGATTCCAATCGGTCGGAGTGATTTCGGGAGGACGCATGGTCGGTCCGGGCGCGATGGCGTTGACGCGCACTCCGAAGGGTGCGACCTCGGCGGCGAGACATCGGGTCATGAAGTGGATGGCGGCCTTGGCGGTGAGATACGGGAGGTAGTCGTTGTACGGCGTTTCTTCGGCGGCCCAATCTCCGAACATTATGATGTGTCCGCGGTTGGGACCGGGATTTCGGCGCATCTGCCGCGCGGCATGCACGCCTAGCAAGTAGGAGCCTTTTGCGGTCGCCATTGCACGGTCCCATGCCGCGCCATCGAGCTCGTCAAAGGGTGCGTACGGATAGTCCGAGGCGAGGTTTACTACGTAGTCGAGTCCCCCGAGGGCGCCGACGGTTTCCAAGACAGCCCCGCGAACCTGGTGCTCGTCGCTTAGGTCGGTTTGGATCAATGCGGTATCGACGGACGAAATGGATGCTGCGAGAAGTTGGGCTTCCTCGGCGCTGCTTCGGTATGCAATGGCTAGGTTGATGCCGTCTTTGGCAAGGCGGCGGGCGACGATCTGGCCTACGCGTTTTGTGCCGACGATGAGTGCTGACTTGGGTCTGTCGGACTGCATTGGAATGCGGATCGGGGGTATTGGAAGCGTGGCGTTGATGGCGGAGGGGACAGGATTCGAACCTGCGGTCACCGTGAAGTGACACTGGTTTTCAAAACCAGCGCATTAAACCGCTCTGCCACCCCTCCGGTGGGCGTGGACTGGGTGATGTTTCTGATTCTAATGCTCTGTATGACGCGTTTAAACGCCTGTCGATGTTGTCGGCAGGGTTCATGTGGTTGGTGTCGGGTTTTGTGTTCAGGTTTTGGTCATTGTTGTTGTGTTGTGTTGTGTGCCTTCTTGGTCGGGCATCCCCTGCGTGGTCGCTTCGCTTCCACGCGTCCCCTTCGTTTCACGAAAGGGAGGTTGTTTCGAAGCATCGCCGCGTCGTTGTATTGGGTTCGCGCGGGCGAAACTGGTTATTCTTTTCTCATACAAAATACAGCGTCGCCGATGTCGCCAGACCATCGGTCGTCCGGGCGGTTACTGGTAGGTGAACCGTCCGGAGTCAGTCAATTCCTCTCTGTCGTCGTGCTGTAGCCTCGGCCGCTCGACGAAGCGGTCAGACGTCTGCCGGATGTTTACGGGATTCGCTCGGACCTTGAACGGTCATCCCCTGGGCGCTAGGGCGACCACAAGGGTCGCCCTAGCTACGTCTTGAGGGTGTCCGTCTGGCTTGCTTGTCGGAGCCGGCGTCATGCGTCCGCATCCGAGCACTTGCGCCACAATCCCACAGTGGCCGGGTTGTCGATCTGCGTTGCGTCCTAACCTATCCTCAACTTCTGGCGGGCACCGTCGCGGACCGTGTAGGCACGGGCGGGTTTGAAACCTGCCCCTGCCGCGATCCTGTGTCATCCCTCCCGCAGACCGGGGTTTCATTATTCGGTTGTCGGTATCTTTGCGAAAAGGAGCGCTTACCCTCGACGCGGCGATTCTTCTGGGCGCCGGTGCCGATGCGCGTCGGCGGTGGCGCTTGGTTGTTATTGTGATACATAAGTAGCGGATATATCAAGCATGGATTGGCGGATTTTTGGGAAATTTTGTCGCGTTCGTTGTCTGAACCGCAGATTACGCTGATTGCGCAGATGGGCTGTGATGCCCCGCCGCCCTTTTGTCCCCTTGCACCCTCACCCCCGGTTCAAGCCCGGGGCAGGCTCTGACCCTCTCCCATCGAGGGAGAGGGGATACTTTGCGCCCGCCATCGGGCGTCCCCTGCGGGCGGGCGACCACAAGGGTCGCCCCTACAGTTGCGCTTGCGTTGCGCGACGGGGACGGCATTCTCGGGTATTGCGGATTTAGTGCTGGCAGTTTTGGCAGTAGTATGCGGTTCTTCCGGCTATTCGTCGTGAGGTGGTGGGTTGTTGACAGTCGGGGCATTGCGATGTTGGGTTGCGTGTGATTCTCATGCGGGCGTCGTATGCGTCTACTACGTAAGGGCTGCCGTCTTCGCTGGGGTGCGTGGAGATGAATTCGATGGCGTGATTTAGGACGGCGATGATGTTGGAGTGGAGTTGTTGGAGGCGTGCGGTGCTTATTCGGTTGCAGCGTCGAAGGGGAGAGATGCCGGTGCGATGGAGCGATTCGTCGGCGTAGATGTTGCCTACGCCGGCGATGAGTGACTGGTCGAGAAGGGTCGGTTTGATGCGTGATCGTTTGGCGCGGATGCGTTCAACGAACTCTTGCGGGGAGATGTCCCAAGGGTCTGGCGCCAAACGCGGAAATGCGATCGACGGGTCTGGCACGGCCCACATTCGCGCCCAACGGCGGGAGTCGTTGAGTTCGATGCGGCGGTTGTCGTCTAGGTAGAATGCGGCTCGGCGGTATCGGACGGGGTCGTCGTTGGGGTTTCGGATGTGGAGGGATCCGGTCATTCCCATGTGGAGGACTAGATGAAGCTGGGATTCGTTGACGTTGATGAGCGGTGATACTAGGTATTTGCCGCGGCGGTTTAGGTTGCCGATATGAGTGTTCGAGACCTTGTTGGCGAAGGTCTCGATGTCGGCGGCGGGTGCGGCGATGCTGTCAGACCATCCGATTTCGACGCGTTGGATGGTGGCGCCTTGGATATTGGAGGCGACGAGGTAGCGTCGGATGGATTCGACTTCAGGTAGTTCGGGCATGGGGATCGCTCGCCCGTGTGAATTTCAGTGACCGACCGAGGTGATTTTGCGACGAACCTGTTGAAGAGAGGGATGAAGGTCGGATCAGCGACTGTTCAATCGTCAGCCGAAGTGAAACCAATCGCGCGTCGGTTTGTCTCGATTAGGTTGCGGACGGATTCTAGTAGTTCTTGAAGGTTTGCATTGATCTCATGCACTTCGGTTTCGAACTTGTCCATGCGCGCGTTCGCCGCGAGGTTGCTGTTGGTGAGCGTCAAGATAGCGTCGGCAATGACAATCTTGAAGTCTGCGACCTCTTCTTTGGTGGTTAGGTCTTCGTGTTTGTGTTCCGCAATTGTCATGGCAAAGATGATACTGACGTGTTAGTTCTGCTTGAAATGCTACACCATCGCCTTGCTCGAGAAATGCCAGAGTGGAGTGTTGGTTAGCGAAATCAGATCGCTACTGCCCCTGCCCCGTTCGTCCTGCGCCGCGGAGGCCGCCGGATTGTTGGGTGATGAAATCCTGGGAGCCGGCGATGAGGGTTCGGGCTTGGATGGTGCCTTCTTGGAGGGGGCCGACCGCTATTGCGCCCATGCCTTCGGTGAGGTCGCCCAAGGTGCCGGATGTTGTTGAGACGATTACGGAATCTTCGTTGGCGGTTAGTCTGAGGGTGCCTTGAGTCGTTTCGACGTGGATCATGTCGTCGCTAACTTCGGTGATGGTGCCTTGGATGGCGGATACGGAGTTGTCTCCGCCTGCGGCGGCAAAACCGCCGAAACCGAAGCCGCCGCCAGTGTTTTGCGGAGCTACGTCGAGGCTGACGATGAAAATCTTGCCGCCATCGCCGCGCCTGACGACGCCGTTGACGTTGGTGCCGGTTGCGAGTTCGGATACCTCTAGCGCGTCAATTACGGTGATGTTGGCGTTTTCGCCGACTTGTACGTCGGTGGTTTTTTCGGTGTCTTCGAGGTCTTGTATCGTGATGGTGGATCCGAAGATGTAAGTGATGATGCCTTGAACGGGAGGCGTGCCGAAGCCTCCGCCTTGTCCGCCGCCCGGGATTTCGATTCCGGCGTCGGCTAGGGCTTCTTGCATGAGCTCTCGGAGTCGGGCTTGTTCGGCTTGGCTGATGTTTCCGGATTGGGCTTTTTGCAACAGAGCAGCGATTTCGGGGTTGTTTTCCATCGCCTCTTGAATGGCTTGGAAGTTTCCGCCACCGGGGCCTGCGCCGGCGGCGAATCCGCCCTGCCTGCCTTGACTGGGCGCATCGTCGACAACGACTTCAAGTTCGGCGGGTTCGGCGTCGACGATCTCGTTTTTGGTGTCGGGTTCGGGATCCTCGTCGGTTGAGGCTTCGGGCGCTTCGGTGGATGGTTCGGTGCTTTCGGCTCTTGGTCGCTCGGGAGCGGTGCGGGTGCTTGGTGTCGGTAGTTCACTTCTTGAGGCGATAGGTGTCGTCTCGTCGTCTGGGTCTCGTGGCCCCACGATGAAGATTGCGACGATACTGATGATGATACCGACGAGCACGACGAGGGCTAAGAGGATTGCGAAGGGGTTTTTGCTTTTCATTTCATAGTCGCCGTTTCAAAGTCGCCATTGGGAGTTAGGTGCCCGATTATTCGTATCGAAGGGCTTCGATGGGATTAAGGCGTGCGGCTCTGACGGCTGGGTAGATGCCGAAGAAGAGACCAACACCTATCGATACGATCATGGCGAGGATGGGGATGTCGCTGGTGACTCGGGTGGACCACTCGGTGCCGATGAGGAATCGTCCGTCGATGGCGGTTGCGAGGGAGATTCCGACGATGACGCCGATGATTCCGCCGCCAAAGGTTAGGAATACGGCTTCGGTGACGAATTGTGCGACGATGTCGCGACGTTTGGCGCCCATTGCTTGTCGGATTCCGATTTCGCGGGTGCGCTCGGTGACGGATACGAGCATGATGTTCATGATTCCGATGCCGCCGACGAGGAGGGAGATTCCGGCGACGGCGCCGAGGAATACGACGAGGGTCTGGTTGGCTTCGTCGAAGGTGTCGAGGATTTCCTGCTGGTTGAAGACGGTGAAGTCGTCGGCTTCGGTGATGCGATGGCTCAAGCGGATGACGGTCTCGATCTCTTCGATGGCTTGGTCGACTAGTTCGACGTCTCGGACCTGAATTGAGATCTGGTGGACGCTGATGTCGCCACCGGGTATTCGTTGTCCGGAGAGGCGGTAGTAGGCGGTGGTGATGGGTATGAGGGCTTCGTTGTCTACCGATCCGAATCCACTTTGGCTGGCGAGGACACCGACGACACGGAAGCGCCGGCCGTTGACGCGGACCTCCGCGCCTGTGGGGTCTTGGTTTCCGAAGAGGTCTTCAGAGACTTGGGCACCGAGGACTACGACTTCTGAGCGAGCTTCGACGTGGGGTGCCCCGATGAATGTGCCGGTTGCCATGTCAAGGTTTCGGACGTTGAGGTATTCGGGTGTGATGCCTGAGATCGATGCTTGGGTCGTGTTGTTGTTGATGTGGATGGTTCCGAAGGTGCCGATTTGGGGGGCTACGGCTTTGATGGAAGGTGTGTAGAGCGGGTCGCGGAGGGCATCGACATCGTTTAGCGTCAGTGGTTGTTCGGTTGGTACGACGGTCAGAAGATTGCTTCCTAGGCCTTGTATGAGTTCGGTGATGCGGTCGGTGGAGCCGCGCCCGATGGACATGAGGGTGATGACAGAGCAGACGCCCAGGACGATGCCGAGAAGTGCGAGCGCGGCACGGAGGCGGTTGGCCGTCAGGGAGTAGATGGCGGTGCGGATTATGTCTAAGGGTGACACTGTCGTGTTGGGTTACGCCGCGGGCGCGTGGTTTCGGGTTTCGTCGCTGATGACGCGGCCGTCGCTGAGGGTGATTACGCGGTCGGCTCGGGCGGCTACGTCGTGTTCGTGTGTGACGACGATGACGGTGATGCCGTTTTCGTGGTTAAGGTCGGAGATGATGTTCAGGATTTCGGCGGAGTTTGAGGTGTCGAGGTTTCCGGTCGGCTCGTCGGCTAGGAGGACTGATGGCTCTTTGACGAGGGCCCGGGCGATGCCGGCTCTTTGTTGTTGTCCGCCTGAGAGTTCGGTCGGTCGGTGGTGAGTTCGGTCACTGAGTCCGACTAGGGTCAGGGCGTTTTCGGCGCGTTCTCGTCGGTTGGGCCAGTGGCCGTACATCATGGGGAGTTCGACGTTGGCTAGGGCGGTCAGGCGTGGAAGGAGGTTGTGGGTCTGGAATACGAAGCCGACTTTTCGGCTACGGATGTCGGCTAGACGGTCGTTGGACATTGCTTCGACGGCTTGTCCGTCGATGTGGTAGGTGCCGGTCGTGGGGATGTCTAGGCATCCGATGATGTTCATGAGGGTGGATTTGCCGGAGCCGGAGGCACCCATTATTGCTACGTATTCGCCGTCGTGGATGTCTATCGAGACGCCGTCTAGGGCTCGGACTTGGATAACTCCGGCGCCCATGTCATAGATCTTGGTGACATCGCGGATGCGGATTACGGGTTCGTGATTGTTGAGGGCGTTGGTCATGGACTCATTGGGGACGGCGAGTGGCGACTCAGCGTCTTGGTCCGCCACCGCCGGCGAATGCTCTGACAGCACCGAAGCCGCCGAATTGGCTGGTGTCGGCACCGACGACGGTCATGAGGATGGTCTCGCCCTCCGAGACGCCGTCTTCGATGACGGTCCAGAAGTCGTCGGAGATGCCGAGTGTGACGTTGCGAGGTTCGAGTGTGCCGTCGGATTTGGAGATGAGGAGGATGGGTTGGTTTACCGAACCGAACAGGGCTTGGATTGGGACGAGGAGTTTGTTGGTCTGCTCACGGATGACGACTTCGGCGACGGCGCTAAGGCCCTCGGGGAGTTGAGTGTTTTCGGGCTGGTCGGTTTGGATGGTCACGGGGTATGTGACGACGCCCTGGTTGGATTCGCCGAACGCGGCGATGTCGCTGACGCGTCCGATCAGGGCTTCGTCGCCGAGGGCTTCGAGTTCGATAGAGGCGGCGTCTCCGACTTGGAGGAATAGGACGTCGACCTCGTCGACGGTTCCGGAGATTTCGACGATGGATGGGTCTGCGATGACGATTGCGGCGGTGTTCGGATTGGCGGTTTGTCCATCTTCGACCGGAATGTCGGCGATCACGCCGTCGAACGGGGCGATGATGTGGGTGCCTTCGGTTGCGGCGATGGCGGTGGCGAGTTCTTCGCGAGCGGTTGCGACCTCGGCGCGTCGAAGGGCGACGGTTGCAGGGTCGGGATTAATTAGGGCATTGAGTTCTGTCTCGGTGACGGCTAGATCGGCTTTAGCGACGGCGGCTTCTTGGCGCGCGCGTTCGATGTCGGACGGGTCAGGCGAGGCCAGATCATCCAACGCGTTGATCTTGTCGGCCAAATCCTCTTGTGCGGCGAGGTATTCGGTTCGGGCGACGTTGATCGCGACGTCGTCTGCTTCGATCAGGTTTTCAAGCGTTTCGATCTTGTCCTCGAGATCGGCTCTGGCGACTTGGATGCGCTGATTGACGACTACGATGCTCGGCGATTCGAGGTCTCGGAGAGCTTCTAAATTTTGGATGGCCTGTTCTAGATCAGATTCGGCTTTTTGAGCTTTCGAGAACGCGATGGATATTTCGAGGTCGTCGGGCCCGGCTTGGAGGTCGGCAAGGTGTTCGCGCGCATTCATCACATTGTCGAGGGCAACGTCGAACGCTTCATTTGTTACATCAAGCGATATGCTGGCCTCGATGCGGTGGGCTTGCAATTCCGGTTCGAGCTGCTCTAATTCCTCGAACAGCGTTTCCAATTTGTTCTGCGCGTCTACGTGTTCGTAGTATGCGACTTCTTGTTTGGCGAATGAATCGAGTATTTCGTTTTCAGTTGCGGGCGTCAAAGCCTCTTGGAGTTGTTCTTCGAGGTCTTCCACGGAAGATTTGGCGTTTTCGAGCGCGTCTAGGTTGTTGTCGAACTGTTGCGAATTTGCGAGCTTGGCGGTCTGGTAGGCCTCGGTTTTAGTGAGGAGGTCATCCCATGCGTCGTCGAATTCGACGTTCACGCACTCGGAGGTGATACCGGTGCCGTTTTCCGTGCAGTCGAATCTGAGCTCGGTCAGAAAGAACACGGTCCAAGTCGAAACTACAGCTTCATCCCAAGGAGTTGTCGGATCGTCCACGAACCAGTTTTCGGACGCCGAATTTCGCTGTCCCGGTCCTCCTGGATTGGCGCCGGGGTCCATGATCTCTGACAGCGTTTTGCCGATGTCGGCGAATATCTCGTCCGGGGACCGTATCCACTGATACCCAGAGATGTCCATTCCCAGCCACTTGAAGAACACGTTTTGATACGTGTCTCGTGCCCCGTAAAGATCGAATTCGAGTTTGCGAACGTCGGCGCCTACTTCGATCTCGATTCGGCGTAATTGATCTTCCGCGACTTTGATGTCGTTTTTGGCTTTGGCGATCTCTTCCCGTAGGTCTGCTACTTCTTCCTCGTCAAACGGTTCATTGGTTGCCGCGAATGCTTCTTGCGCATCGGAACGGGCTAGTTTTGCGGTGGCGACCGCCGCTTCCGCTTGGGCAATTTCCAGTTTCTTGGCAGTTATATCGTTGCCAACGTTGTCTTCGGTGTCACGCAACTCCTTTTGAGCGTCCACAATCGCCTGTTCCGCTTCAGCCAATGCGAGATTTGCTTTTTCCAGATCGAGCTCGGCTTGATTTACTGCGACTTCGTCGACGCTCAGTGTCTCCTCGAATGCTTTAACCGCGTCGTCGTGGGATTGGTCGGCTTCGGTGACTGCGAGTTCGGCGGCGCGGATGGCGGCGCTATCTTGTGCGATCAGGTCGGCGAATTCGTCGATCAGGTCAGCCAACGCCTTTTCAGCTTCGGCGACTTCGAGCTGCGCGTTCGCAAGATCGACATCTGTTGGCTCCAAGAGCGTCGACAGGTTCTCCTGTGCTGTTTCCAATTCGGACGTCGCTTTGGCGAATTCGAGTTCAGCGGTGACGAGGTCTGCGTTAGATGGCTGCAACGTGTCTGCTAGTGCGTCTTCGGCGTCGGCCAACGCTTGGAGCGCGTTCAAGATATTTAGCGTTGCGTCGCTCATCGCCTTGTCGTCAGGGCTGATCAACGCTTCGAGTTTGTCTTCGGCGTCTTGGAGTGCGACGCTGGCGTTTTGAAGGCTTTCATTTGCAGCGACAATCGCTTCGTCATCGAGGGACATCAAGATGTCGTCCTCCAACACGAAATCGCCTACTACGACTTCGATCGAATCGATCGTGCCGGAAGTGCCGAAGGACAGTCGTTCGCGGTTGGCGTATTCTAGGGTTCCGTTGACGGAAACGGAGTTGACGAGATCGCCGCGTCTGATGGTGAGGAGTTGAGTCTCGGCATCTTGATCGACACCGTAATCGGCAAGAACGGCGTCGATGGGTGATTCTCCTTCGATCAGGTCTTGGACATAGGGGTAGAGATAGAAGGTGCCGAGATATGCGACGATGGGGACGGCGATGAGCACGACGGCGGCGATGAGCCACTGACCGCGGGTAATCTGCTGCAGCGGATTGGTGGCGGTCTGAGATACGTCGTCGTCGGTATTAGTGGACAATTGAGGAATCGGATCGCCGAGGGGAACTTCTTCGGCGGCAACTGTATCCGTTACGTTACGTGACGCGCCCGCGGATGCGTCCATTGCTGGAACCGTTTGGGTTTTAGGGGCGCCACTATCGTCGTCGTCGTCGATTCGGTCTCGACCGTTCCGGCGTCCAGACACGAGGAAGAATCCGAGCATTCCGGCCAACCAACAGTTGGTCCAATGTCGTTTGCTTCGTTCGTTCATTGGTTGCGTGTCGTCCTTTGGACTTTAGAGTAACCTTATTCACGCGCGACCGAATCTGGAGATTGAGAGATTGCGATGGTTGAAGTTAGACTTGCACGGGATTATGACATTCGATTTGGGCACGGTTTGCTCAAATCCGACTCGGCGAATTGGGGCCGGTACGTTGTAATCACGACACCTTCGGCGTGGGCGGCGACCAAGGACGAATTGGACCATGAACCGGAAGGTATCGGTATCAACGAATGGCTCGACCGAACGCATCTGATTGAAGTGTCGGACTCGCTGCCTGACGATATCGATTTGGTTGTGGGTCTCGGCGCTGGGCGCGCGTTGGATCACGCGAAGTTGGTGGCGCACCGCAAGGGCAAGCCGCTGGTTCAGGTGCCTACGGTGGTTTCTACAGGGGCGATCATCCATGGGTTCGTTGCGGATTGGGACGGCCGACAGATTATCGGTCAGCTCGCGGTAGTGAACTGCGAGTACGTTTTGGTCGACTATGACGTGGTGCTGAAGGCGCCGGAGCGGTTAAACACGGCGGGACTCGGGGATGTGTTGTGTGGATATGCGGGACTTTCGGAGTGGCGGCGCAACGCCGAGCTGGGCACGTCGGATCCGGTTGACGGATCAAAAACCGAGAGGTCTTTGGCGCTTTACGACCATATCGTGACTGATTTCCCGAAAACTCTCGATGAAAACCGTGAGCTCACGCCGGCGTCTGTCAAAGAGATCATGAACGCGGTCCAGGCGCGCGACGATGCCTTGGTGAAAGACGAGCGTGCGCCGGGTGCCGACCATGCGTTTTGTTTCGTGGTCGAGATTGCGAACGACAAGTACTGGATCCACGGCGAGATGTGTGCGCTGGGAGCCGTCATCATTGCTTGGCGGACGAATCAGAGTCCAGAGACGCTGACGGGGTGGTTGGATCGGTGCAAAGTAATGTGGCGACCGTCTGACGTGGCCATTACTCGCGAGGAGTTGGGCGCTGGCATCGCTGTGTGGCCGAAGTGGATGGGCGACGGTTCGAACGACAAACCCGCATCGCCGTCGATAGTGGTCCAGGAGCCGATGACTGAAGAAGAGATCGACGCTTGCTGGGAATGGCTGAACTCGAACTGAACTTCTTTTCGGCAACGCCTCTAGCCGGTTTCGGTACGGCTGTTTTCGCGAAGCGGTTTGCTAGCTGAGGAGTAGCTCATATGTGGGCATTGACGATCGCTGGTGGTCGTGGCGAGCGGCTTCAACCGCTCACCGACAGCATTTGCAAGCCGATGGTTCCTGTCAACGGCGCACCGCTGCTCCAGCATCAGGCGCATTGGTTATGTGAGAACGGCGTAACCGACATCGTGTTTTTGACGGGATACCAGGCGGAGCAGGTCGAGGAGCACTTCGGCGATGGCTCTCGGTTTGGATTTCGCGCCCACTATTCGCCAGAGGATCAACCGCTTGGCAGGGGTGGCGCGGTGAAGCAAGGGATGGGATTGGTGCCCAAAGACGTCGAGGACGTAATCGTGGTCAACGGCGACGTGTTGAGTGATCAGCCGTTGGCAACGCTCGTTGAACAGCGCCGCGAACACAATGCGGCCGCGGCCATAACGTTGATACCGTATGTCAGCTCGTTCGGCGTCGTCCTCGTATCCGATGACGGAGTGGTGACGAGTTTCGCCGAGAAGACCGAGTTGCCGTTCTGGATAAATGGAGGCATTTACATCTTCGAACGCGGCATTGAAGGTGCGTTGCCGGATGTCGGCGACCATGAAACGACGACGTTTCCTCGGTTGGTGAGCGAAGGGAGAATTCGGGCTGTCAAATCGCGTGCGAATTGGATATCAGTCGACAGTCACAAAGACTTGCGAGAGGCGCAAGAGATGATGTCTCAGGGACTGTTGCCCCAGTCAGATGCTGGTTGAATCCGCGATCAGGCGATGATCAAACTGGAACGCCTTCGCGGGCTTCTCTAACGTAGCGCGAAACTTGGATCGTGGCGACGTCGATATTGTTGTCTGAGGTGTTGATAACGAAGTCGTAGATGTCTGGGTCTTCGGGATCCGCGCGGTGCATTTTGTGGAAGTATTCTCTTTGCAGCTTTTCACGCTCGGTAATGATGCGTTCGGCTACAGCGGCATCGTGCAATCCTTCTCGCGCCATGACTCGACTTACTCTGTCGTCCCACTCGGCGAAAATTCCGACGCGCGAAACTTGTTCGACGTCGGCGAGTTCCAGGGCTCCGGCGCGATGCACGATCACCGCGTTGCCTTCTTTGGCTACTTGACCAAGATCGTAAGCCTTGTCAAGCGAGTTAGCCGCCGATGGGCCGTTGGTGTCCCAAGTCAGTGGCACGTGAATGTCGGCGGCACCTTGCAGTAGGGGGTCGTCGCCCGCGGCACCGATGGCGAAGTAAGAAGCGGCGCGTTCGATCCAGGCCCAAAGTCGGTCAGAAAATTCACCATCCGGGGTAGTTGACGCCAAGACTAAGTCCGATGCGCCTGCCTCACCGCTTGGCATCCGCAGCCGAGCGCGGTCGAAGTATCTCAGCCCGAACATTCGGGCGATCTTTTTTCCGACGTCATAGGCACCAGAGCCGATGTGTCCGTCGATTGTGATTAGCGTCTTGCGCATCAGATCGTGGGCTCGTTACAGGTGAGCGGCAAAGTGAAGAAAACCGTCCGCGCGTGCGCAAATGATACAAGCATTCATCCGTCTGCGCAAAGCATGTTGCGAAACCAGCAGGCGGATGCCGACTCAGTCGATCGCGCTCAAGCCGCCGTCGACGCTGATCGAGGCGCCGTTGATGTAGTCGTTTCCGATGATGCTGATGACGGCTTGGCAGACCTCATCCAATGTGCCCGTCCGCCGGGCTGGCCCAAGGGTCCGACTCGAATACGAAGGGCCATCGTCAGTTCCGTCGTCGGATAGCGGCAGGATCACGCCGAGCCGTAGTTCGTTGACTTGGATCCGGGGCGCGAGGCTGACCGCCAACGCCTTTGTCATTCCCGTGAGAGCGGAGTTAGTAATGGCGTAGGTGAACCGGGAACGGTAAACCTGTCGGCGGTCGTTGATGTTGAATATCTTGCCGACGCCATCCGGTGCCCGCCCTCGATTCATTGCTTGTGCCAGCAACATCGGCGCGCGGACGTTGACGGCCATTGCATGATCGAACGCGTCGGCTGAAATCTCGTCGAGGGTTGCGCGGCCGAAAAACGAGGCGTTGTTGACAAGGATGTTGGGGGCGACGCCCATGGCATCGACGGCTGCTTTCCAGAGGCGGTCACATTCATTAGAAGCGGCGAGGTCGGCTTGAACCACTTCGCCCTTGGCTCCGAGTTCTCGCACTCTGACTCTAGTCTCGAGCGCTTCAGCCTCGCTGTGGTGATAGTGGATCGCGACGTTGCAGCCGTTGTTCGCGAGCGCCAGGGCCAGCGCCCGTCCGATGCGCCGTGATGCGCCGGTGACCAGTGCTGTGGATCCGTGGATATTCATCACGATTCTTCTAGGTGTTGCGCGCCGAGACTCGCCGTTGCTTCGCCATACTCGCCTTCATGTTAGCCTTCGAGCAATCAGAGTTGAGACGATCAGGGAGCCAAAGATGATCTACGAATTCAGGACTTATGACCTCAAGCCGAGGTCCGTGCCCATGTTCGAAGAGAGGGCAGCGGCGAAGATCAAAGAAGGGCGCCAGAACTACTCGCAGCTTTTCGGATTCTGGACGACTGAAGTTGGGCCGGTCAACGAGGTAGTCCATGTGTGGCCCTATGATGACCTAGAGCAACGCAGGAAGATTCGCGCGCAGGTCGCTGAGGATGGCGTGTGGCCGCCGGACAACGCCGAGTTCATAAACACGATGCGATCCGAAATATTCCATCCCGCTCCGTTCATGAAGAATCGCGGCGAAGCCAAGCTGGGGCCGGTATATGAAATGCGCATCTACACCTACGCGCCGCCGGATATACCGAGAGTGATCGAAATCTGGGGCGAGCACATCGAGGAACGAGAAAAGTACTCACCGCTGGTGGGTGCGTGGTATTCCGAACTAGGCGCGCTCAACACCTGGATCCATATGTGGGCGTATGAGAGCTACGACCAACGCGCCGCCATCCGCGCCGAGACGCGCGCCAAGGGTGTGTGGCCACCTCCGGGCGGCATCGCTCCGCTCACGCAGGCAAACAAGCTCTTGCTTCCGATGAGCTTCTCACCCTTGCAGTAAGGCGTTCGAAGAGGGTCATATCGAGGAGTTGCGGAGGTGCTCCATAAACTCGTCGCGTGTCGCGGGGTTGTTCCGCAATGAACCCATAACGGCGCTGGTTATCATCTTGGGGTCTTTTTTTCGGACACCCCGCATCACGGTGCACATGTGGGTTCCTTCGACCACCACTCCAACGCCCCTGGGTTCGATCAAGACGTCGAGGAAGCTCGCGATCTCCTGCGTCATGCGTTCCTGCACCTGCAAGCGACGAGCGAACATGTCAACAATGCGCGGAATCTTGGAAAGGCCGACGACTTTCTTGTCGGGAAGATAGCCGACGTGGGCGTAGCCGTAGAACGGAAGCAGGTGATGCTCGCAGAGGCTGTAGTACTCGATCGACTTGACGACGACCATCTGGTCGTATTCGACGTCGAAGAGCGCGCCGTTTAGCAGTTGTTGAGGGTCGATCGAGTAGCCGCTGAGTAGTTCGTCGAACATCTCGGCGACCCTTAACGGCGTACGTTCGGTGCCCTGCTCGTCAAGGTTCTCGGGACCGATCGCCGCGAGTATCTGGTTCACGCTATCGGCTATGCGAGCCTTAGTCGAGCGGTCGAGAGTAGCGCCGGCGTCGAACATTCCGGGCTCGTACCCGTTGGTTAGGGCCAACGAGGGTTTTTTGGGTGTGGATTTTTCGGTAGCCACGACGAAGCTCGAGTCCTTATGTATGTCAGGTGCCACGGGTATAACCCCTGTTACGACTATTATCGCCGACGATTCTAGGTGTCGCCAAGAGGTTGCTGTATCCTACCATCTAGTCAACTGACAAGCCGTTTAGTCGCCCGCAGATTGAGGAGTTGCAACGTGAAGATCACTGATATCGAGACTTTCGTGGTGGATGCTGGCTGGCGGCCTTGGCAGTATTGCGCCGTTCGAACGGACGAGGGGATAACCGGTTACGGGGAGATGTCGGATGGCCGGAACCCTTACGGAGTTGTCGGCACGGTGTCCGATTACGAGCCGATCCTGCTGGGTCAAGATCCCTTGGCGGTTGAGGCTCGGTACTGGGACATGTATCGCATGTCGCGGCAAGCGCCTGGAGGCATCGCCGCGAGGGCGATCGCTGGCGTGGAACTTGCTTTGTGGGACATCAAGGGCAAGGCGATGGGCGTGCCGGTCCATAGCTTGTTTGGCGGGCCGACGCGGGAGCGTCAACAGGTTTACTGGTCGCACTGCGGTTCTTCGCGATCGCGGAACCACGAACTCATTGGTGCGCCGCCGATGGACTCGTTTCAAGCGGTGACCGACTTGGGTCACGAGGTTAAGGAGCGAGGATTCAAGGCGCTCAAGACGAACATTATCTTCTTCGATGACAACAACCATGGATATGGATACGGCTTTGGCACTGATGCTCCGGATCAGACGATCAAACCGGGGTTGCTGCGGCATGTTGAGAAGTACATCGGTACTTTCAAGGAGGCTGTTGGGCCGGATGTTGAGATTGCGCTTGATCTGAACTTCAATGTGAAGCCTCAGGCGGCGAAGCAAATTTGTGCGGTGCTGGAGCAGTTCGACATGATGTGGATTGAGATTGATATGTATGAGGTTGATGGGTTGAAGGAGGTTAAGGACAGCACGAGTTGCACGATTACGTCTGGGGAGAACTTGTTTACGATCCGGGACTACCGGCCTTATCTGGCGGCTCGGGCTATGGATGTGGCAATGATCGATGTTCCGTGGCAGGGTTTTGCTCGGGGTCGGGATGTTGCGATGTTGGCGGAATCGCATGAGATAAATGTGGCTCCGCACAACTATTACTCCCATTTATCGACGATGCAGGCACTTAATCTGTGCGCGACGGTGCCGAATGTGCGGATCTGCGAGATCGACATCGATGATGTTCCGTGGAAGGATGACCTCACTGGCGGGCCGTTGGAGTTCCACGATGGGGGTGTTCTGGACATCCCGGACAAGCCGGGTTGGGGGGTTGAATTGGACGAGGAAGTCGCGCGGGCACACGCTTGGAAGCGGGGTCGAGGACCGGGTTATCGGTGAGATTTGAGGCGCTAAATCTTCGCAAGGGAATTTAAGGAAGCGATAAGCGGTTAAATCTTCGTAAGGAACCCTTACGAAGATTTAGCGGCGCCCGGTGTTACTCGGCGCCGAAATCGGCCAATGAGTGTGAGACAAATCGGACGTCGGGCTTGTGCATGAGGAGTCTGAGGGTGTAATCTTTGAGCGATTTTCCGCGCCACTCGGCGATGGAGATGACGACGATTTTTTCGAGGTTTTGTCCCATTGCGAATCCGAATTCGATGGCGGCGTTGGTCGAGAGGTCGGGGTGGAGGACGTGGAGCTCGTCGGTGATTTCGAACATTTGCCAGCTGCGGTCTCTGACGGCGATGAGGTCGGCTTCGGTCTGGGCGGGTCCGCGCGCCGGACCGCGGTCGTATTCGATGGCGGGGCAGAAGACGTCTTTGTCGGGGAGGTAGTTTTGGATGTACCAGCGGCACCAGCGGACGATGATTTGGCGGTCCTGTTCGGAAACGCTGGTGATTGGGGTTGCTAGGTAGATATGGGGCATGGGGCTTGCGCGCTCGGGGTTTCTCGACCGGGATGAAAAACGATAACTAATCGCCGACTGGTTCGTTCCATTCACAAACTTCGGCCAACTCTCGAACTTTGTGTTTTTGACGATCTCTGTCGGCGGCGACTTCTGTGGGCAGAACGATCAGAGCGTGGTAAGGATTTTCCGGATTCGGATCAGATTGGACCTCGCAATTTAAATGACGGATATCATTTGCGGTCTTGGTCAACCATCCCCGAAACGGATGACCGTATGAGCGTACGATTTTCGTCATGTCAGATATCGACGCTAAATCCAACCGATCGACTGACATAAACCGTTCGCCCGTTCTTGGCAAAAAATCTCTGTAACTGTATTTCCCGCGGTGCGCTCTCCGAGCATTGGATTCCGACGACACGCGCCGACCTACACGCTCTCGGCCAGCCACGGCCCTTGGGATGATCATCTAATTCAAGGCGTTTCAGTCTTCAACTGACCCAAAGCATCGCGCAAGAAACAATTCAGCATCTCGTCTTGAAGTGGGTAGCGTTGACGTTCGCCGATTTCGAGATTGGTCAAAACTAGCGCGTCACCGTCTGGTTCACACAGCAGTAATACCCATTGGCCGTTACCATCTCGCACGTCGATGGCAATGGCACCGTCTGGATCGGCGGAAACCTCGAATCTAGACGGGTAAAACGAGTACATATTTCGGATTAATCGTTCTGCTTCATCGACTAATAGTTGTGGTGGGATCGGGAATTGTTCGATTTGGGCTTCTTCCCTCACGTTTGCTAGATCGTCAAGCGCGTTCTGCAATTCCGACGGATCATCGGCTTTATAGAGATCCTGGATCTTGATCGCCATTATTATCGATTTATCCCCGTCGGGTTTTCCGCTGTGCCTTGAACTACGAGATCCGAGGTTTGGGTTCCTTCAGCGAGCCAGCATCAGACGACGACTTCCTGCCTCGCTGTGTAGTTTATACCTACGATGGTATTTTTCGGAGCGATGCCTTTTGCAAGGGTGGGCGGTACCGAGACTCCGTTTCATCCGACGGTGGCGGCTATTTCTTGGTCGGTTAGGCCGGCTTCTTTTAGGATTTCGTGGTTGTGCTCGCCTAGGGCTGGGGAGGCTTTTAGGTCGGGCATTCCGGCGGTGAAGTTTAGGATAGGGCCGGAGGTTCGGTAGCGGTGGCCGGTGTGGTGTTCGAGTTCGATTGCGGGGCAGAAGACGTCTTTGTCGAGGAGGCTGTTTTGGGTGTACCAGTGGCACCAGCGGACGATGAGTTGGCGCTGGGGTTCGGAAACGCTGGTGATGGGGGTTGCTAGGTAGATTTGGGGCATTTGGGGGGTGGGGATGGTGGAACAATCCTAGAGCAGAAGTTCTTTGACTTCGGCTACGCATTGGTCCATATCGTCACGCAATTGATAGACCCAAAATCGTTTCACTTTCCACCCCATGCCGATCAAGCGATGGTCCCGCATGAGGTCGTTGCGACTGCGACTTCCATCCCACTCGCGGTGGTACAACTCTCCGTCAACTTCAACATTGAGTTTCGTGTTCTCAGCTACAAATGCGAAATCGAGGCGATATTGACCCTCTGCGTATTGGTGCATCGGCTTCAATCCAGCGGCTTGCAGAGCCTCATAGAAGGGGCGTTCCCAGTGGCCGACGGTTGGGCCGTTGACAAAGTCTGATGAATCGGCTGGGGCATCCTTCCCTTAAGCGTCTTGTCACAGAACTCTGCGAATCCTTTCACGTGAGTGATTCTTGATGCCAAACATGCCTCAAGATTTCCGACGACCACTAGCAGTGAACGCGCTCTAGTTATCGCGACGTTGAAGAGATTACCGGTTTCGCCGATGAACCATTCTGCGCCACTGGGCATTTGAAATTCGACACAGGGCGAAAAGAACACGACATCCTTCTCGTCGCCTTGGAACGCGTGCGCTGTATCTGTGATCAAATCGCAACGTTGCACATCGGAAGGTTCGAGACGTTGGTTGATGATGCTGCGAATAAGATTCGCTTGGGCCCGGAAGGGCGTGACGATACCGACACTACCGCGAAAGCCACGATCCGCTATGAGATCGATGACCTGTTTCGACAGCTCTTCGGCTTCTCTTCTATTGATATTCCCGTTGAGTGTTGATGAGCGCTCAACGCGTCCATTCACATTATGCCAACGTATTCCCGGTTCCTGCCCTGTTGGAATATGCAAGTCGTTGTAGTCGGTGCACACTAACAACCGATCGTTGTACCAATGCTGATTGCTGAATCCGATTATGTCGGCGTGCGATCGGAAGTGTTCATTCAACTGGCGTGGCGACGCGTTGCGTTCGGCAGCATCGAACAACGAGTTTTGGCTGAACGCTAATGTTGCGTCTGCGGCAGCATGCAGACCGTGCTTTTCTTGCAAAATCTGATCTCGACGTCCATTTATAGAGGTAATGTGCCGCAACTGATTTGGATCACCGATTATCAAAGCGCGTTTAGCACGGTAAAGCAATGGCAGGGCGGATGGGATATCGCATTGACTTGCCTCGTCAATGACAACTAGGTCGAATAATCCATCGTGAAGCGGGATGTTGCCCCTTGCGGAGAGGTTGGTGACGCACCATGAAGGCAACATAGCCATTACCTTCGGGAACAACGCCTCCATCTCGGCCATCAGTTCCGCGTACGCTGCACCGCCCAACTGATCATTCTGTAGCCGCTCAAACAGCGCGCGGAAGTCGCCTATCGATCGGCGCCTCCCAGTGTCGATACGGTCTGGCATTACTCGCACCGACGCCCCGATAAGATGCTTGCCCGCGTCCCAGACCAACTTTTCAACTTCCCTCAATTCTTCAGCCAAGCCATTCACCGTAGATCCGTTCGATAGAGATTCGACCGCTTGGTTGAATTCGGACGATCGGCTCGTTAGTTCTGTATTGACTTCTGAAAGTCTTTTTGCGAACGCCATGTCGTCAAATGCCAGAATGCGGGCTTGCCGGCTTTCTTCCAACTCAACGATACGCGCGTCGTGTTTCGTCTCGTGGTCATCCCGTAAGCGTTGAATGCTCCGATGTAGTTCGGTGATGCGCTCTTCGTACAACAACCCATCGAACGCATCATTTAGATCGCGGACCATTTGACGGTGTCGTTCGATGCGGTCATCGATAGATTCGATATGCAATGTGACACGTTCATGGATCACTTTTTGCTGGTTGGCGATCCGTTGATCAAAGCCCAAGTCATCGAATTCGGCCGCAATCTCATCACGTGAGGATTCCAGTTCTTCGATCTGACTCTTGAGCCCTTTGTTGCGTTCGCTCAGATGTTCCCATTCAGACAATTTGGCCAGAGCATCCGTGAGGTAGTCGATCCAAATGTGCAGCGTCGGCGCAGTAAGCGAGCCTCCGGGCGGCGTTCCCAGCAGGTCGTACGCATTGAACCAAGTCCGAACCAATCCAGACACGCGCCTGAAATGGCGAGGGCGCGTAAACTGTCGCAGAATCAATCCCCAAATGGATCCGGCTCGGATATCCTGTGCCTTTGCGATCTTTAGCGCATCCCGTATCACGCTTCTGTAGGCGGACACGTTATGTCTGTTTTGCCGCTCCCACATTCTGGGGTCGAACTCTAGGCCAAGTCGATCTATCTGCTGTCCCAGCGGTGCCATGTTTGAGTTGCGCAACTGAGTCTCGATCTCTCGCTTACGCTTCAACGATTCCAGTTCGTCATTCAGCTTGACGATTTCCTTAAAACCGTTGTCGAAGTACTCATTAGTTATTTCGCCGCCAGAACGAATTCGATGCAAGTCATCCCTGTATACCCGCATGGCAGACAATTCGTGATTGACAGCGTCGATTTCTACGTCACGTTTGCGTTTGGCAACATCTCGTTCCCGGTTCAATGTTTCGATGTCGCCTTGAATGCTTTCGATTTCGGCGTCTAGTGAAGTTTTTTCTTGTTCACGGGCACGTTTCGCGGCATCCTTGCGTTTTTCAATGTCGCTCAGACCCCGTTCGAGTTTCAACAGCTCAACATCGCGCTCACGCTCAAGGTCGTCTAGTGCGGATCTGAAACTTGTGATTTCGCGATCGATTCGATCAATGCGGTTACGTTGGTGGCGCAACTGCTCCAACTTGACCCATATTTCATCGCGATCGTGCTCGAGTCGACGAACACCAGCGCGTGCGTCATCAAGGTCTTGTCGGTCTTGCTCGGTCACGTTTGATGCCAGGACGTTAGCCAAATAAGAACTAATCTCGTTTCTGAGTTCTCTGTCCCTGGCTCGTCGACCCGTTCGTATCATGAGCGGTTTGCTGGCCAAATCGTTGACGCGCTCTTCAACAACGTCGACCGCCTTGTGGTTGTGGCTCGCAAATAATACGCTCTGCTGGCGCATCCAAGCATTGGCGATCACGGTAGTCACGATTTGAGATTTACCCGTGCCGGGTGGACCAGTTACAACTGTGAGGTCATCACGAAAAGCAGATTTCACCGCGGATCGTTGCTCTTCGTTTAACGGAACTACTCAGTGATTTGATTAGCGGTTTCGCTGTGGTCCTCTTTCGACACGTCGCGTTTCGGGATTAGAACCAAAGAAATAGCTCAACGCGGTGTTCCCACGCGATCGCGGTTTCGGTCTTCTGATAATCGCTTTAACTCCGTTTCTAATCCACGAGTGAAGGATGGACGATCGGTTATTACAAGAATGTGACGATTAACCAACCCTTGAGATTTAATGTCCCCTAATCTGGGGACTGTAGGAATGCATTCCGGATCCAATGGTTCGACTTCATTGCAGAGTCGTAACTCAGCCAAACGACGGGCGAAGTATGTTAATCCTTCCGGCGGCAGTTCAGCGTCTTCAGCAATGCCCAGTTCGTCAAGCAATTGGTTGCGCTCTTCACGCCCTGTTACTCCGATTGATCGTGAGAAATCATCGTTGATTTCTGGCCAGTCGTGAGTCAACCTCACCGTCAACTCGTCGTCAACTAGATCGTACGCTCGACCGGTTGCAAAAACACTGGTACGACATTTGCGCGTTGCCGGTCTATAAAGATCGGATAGCCGTACATGATTTCTGCTGATGCGCGGCGTTGGCGGAGTTCGGATGCGAAAGGCGCGTTTTCGCCGGTTAATTTCGCACTCAATTCGCCTTTTTCGCTCGATGTCCATTCAGACTCGAGCATTAGTGGGATGAATTTCCGCCCTTGATCGCTCAATTGAAGCCGTATTGAGCGGCCCGCATCTTGAACGACGCAGTCGCGGTAGTAGGCAATCACGCGCTCGAACTGATCTTGATCAAACGTCATTGGATAGTGCTGACTTCGGAACTCTTCGTCGCTCCGCAGACGCTTCCAACGATTAGCGAATCACCCGACTGTGGCGGCGATTTCTTGGTCGGTTAGGCCGGCTTCTTTGAGGATTTCGTGGTTGTGTTCGCCTAGGGCTGGTGACGCCTTCATCTCGGGCATGCCGGCGGTGAAGTTTAGGACGGGGCCGGAGGTTCGGTAGCGGTGGCCGGTGTGGTGTTCGAGTTCGATGATGTAGTTGTTGGCGACGGCTTGTTCGTCCCAGACGAGGTCTTCGTTGAAGCGGATGGGGCCGCAGGGGATGTCTTTGGCGTTGAGTTCTTCGACCCACTCGGCGGTGGTCTTGGAATCGAAGATTCGCTCGAAGGTTTCGATCATGTCGACGGCGAGCTTGTCGGCTTCGGGGGAGTTGTTGTCGTAGTCGGGGTCGGTGACGCGCGGGTCTTCGAGGTTGAGGTGGTTGAGGAGTCGTGCTCGTGCGGCCCAGTCGAGGGTTCCGAGGCATAGACCGCCGTCTTTGGTGCGGTATGCGCGGTAGTAGCAGCGGTATATGGAAGGTCGGACGACGCTCTGGTAGTCGTGCTGGAGCTCTTGGTAGTTTTTGCCTTCGGCGACGAGTTGGGGGTATCGCTCCTGGTACCAGGTCATGGACGGGAGTTGGTGCGTCGAGCATGTGGATGAGCCTCATGCACTGCATAGCGAGGGCGTTCATCATGAGGCTGGTCTCGACCTTCTGTCCTTTGCCGCTGTCGCCGCGTCCGATGATTCCGGCGAGGATGCCGGCGGCGGCGCAGTAGGCGGAGGAGAGGTCGATGTATGAGGACGACCAGACGACTTCTGGCTGGCCGTCGGGGGTTATCTTGCCTTCGGATGTGACGGCGCCGGTGAAGCCTTGCATGACGAGGTCGAAGCCGGGCGCTCCGCCGAGGGGGCCTTTCATGCCGTATGCGGTGATGTCGACGTAGATGATGGCGGGGTTGATGGCGGAGAGGGATTCGTAGTCGATGCCGAGGGCTTTGGCGGTGTCGGGCCGGTTGTTTGAGATGACGCCGTCGGACATCTTGACGATTTTGGCGAGTGCGTTCTTGCCGCGTTCGTCTTTGAGGTTGAGGGTTACGCTTTTGACGCCGCGGTTGAGAGGGAGGAAGGTTCGGCTTTCGCCGGGAGCGAAGGGCTGGGTGGCTCGCCACGGGTCGCCGTTTGGCGGTTCGACCTTGATGACTTCGGCGCCCATATCGGCGAGGATCTGACCGGCGAAAGGGCCGGCGACGAAGTTGCCGAACTCGATGACTTTGATGCCTTCGAGCGGTCCTTTTTGGCGGGTGCCGTTTTGGTTGGCTCCGTTTTGCGATGGGTTCTCAGACATGATGATGCGAATATAACACCGGAAGGTGGTGGATGGTTGGTGTGGTGCTGCCATGTCGCACCGCCCGTTTATCCCGTGCCCCCTCACCCTAGCCCTCTCCCACGGAGGGGACCTTTGCACAACTAACGTCATTCCCGCGTAGGCGGGCGCTTCAGCGGACGGTACGTCCATCCAGCGGGGTGGGGCAAACGGGGACAAGTCGTCTATTTGGTATTGTGACAGCACCGATATCGAGTTGTGCAAAGGTCCCTCGATGGGAGAGGGCCAGAGCCTGCCCCGGGCTTGAACCGGGGGTGTGGGTGAAACCGCACCCCCCCCCGTCATTCCCTCGCACCCACCGTCATTCCCGCGCACTCCCACGTCATTCCCGCGGAGGCGGGAACCCAGAGCCTGCCCCGGGCTTGATCCGGGGGTGAGGGTGAACTACTCACAAATCCCAATAATCCCAGTTCAGACAACACCCACTTGACAGTGCCTTACATCTGTACTATCATCAACGTTGTTAACAAACACTTTGGTCCCAGATCGACGGATCCGGGCACTTATCAAGTCGAAAGACAGTGAGAGGAATCAGGACCAATACGTTGAAAGCTTCAACGGACAAGATCAAAGTCATCGAATCCATCGATGACCACGTCGGGAGTTACTACTTCTCGCCGACATTGATCGCGTCCAGCTCAAGGCGTAAGCAACGTCCCCTCTACTCGGCCCATCCAATGGGAATAACCGAGTCGCCATTTTTCGATCGCGCGGGAAGCGAAGGCTGCATCAAAGGTTGGTCGCCACGCATGTTGCAGGCGTGGCATCACAAGCCAATCGACTCAACCAGAGTCGAAACGGGCCAACCGAGTTTTCGTGGACGCGTACGATGTCAATCCCATCTCGTTGCATGGGAGAGACGACGGCGTGAGCCGGGGTCCAACTCGGTGAGTGACACCGCATCCTTAACCAGGTGCGAGGGTCAGGTCCTACGTCTTGGCGGCGTACGACGCGTGCGGAAGATTTTTGCTGGCTGTCCGGCAATCCGCCCCATCTGGGACCAATCACCGCGGCGTAAAACGCCACGGTCTGAGACTGTTGGTAACAGGCTCAATCCATCACACGGTCAAAACAGCCTCTGCCGCTTCGCGGCGGAGGCGCAAATCCAAGACCGTTCACGCGACAAGACCGGACCAAATACCGCCCCGGCCTTTTTACGCGCCCCCCGTCATTCCCGCGGAGGCGGGAATCCAGAGAAAAACAAAGCACACCATTTACCCCTTTCGCGAAGCGAAGGGGGCGCGGAAGCACGCCGTCTTTCCCGCGGGGCCTGCCCCGTACCCCGATACGGGGGCGGGAACCCAGAGAAAAACAAAGCACGCCGATTAACATCCCCTCTCCCTCGATGGGTGCATTGCACAACTAACGTCATTCCCGCGTAGGCGGGAATCCAGCGGGGTGGGGCAAACGGGGACAAGTCGTCTATTTGGTCTTGTGACAGCACCGATATCGAGTTGTGCAAAGCACCCACGGAGGGGAGAGGGGATTCTGCAAACGACGGGGTGTGGCGTAATATCGATAGCGTTGCTTTTGAGTTGAATGAATGGAGGTTCGTTGTGTATACGACGGATATGTATGAGGGCATGATCGCGGAGACGGTCACTGTCCAGGCTGAAGACGGTACTGCCATAAACGCGTATTTTGCGCGTCCGCTGGGGCCGGGTCCGCATCCGGGGATGGTGCTGGCGCACCACATGCCGGGTTGGGACGAGTGGTATCGGGAGTGTGCACGGAAGTTTGCGCATCATGGTTATGCGACGATTTCGCCGGATTTGTATCACCGTATCGGTCATGCTTCACCGGAGGATGTTGCTGCGCATGCGCGTTCGGAAGGGGGTATTCCTGACGATCAGGCGGTCGGGGATCTTGCGGCTTCGATGCGTTATTTGAGGTCGTTGCCGAATTCGAATGGCAAGGTTGGGGCGTTCGGGACGTGCTCCGGGGGGCGTCACGTGATGTTGGCGGCTTCGAGGGTGACGGGTTTTGACGCGGTTGTTGATTGTTGGGGCGGTCGAGTCGTAATGGGCGATTCTGATCTGACTGAAAACAATCCGGTGGCGCCGATCGACTACACGGCTGATCTTTCGTCTCCGGTTCTTGGTTTGTTCGGTGAAGACGACCAGAGTCCGTCGCCGGAACAGGTGGCGATCCATGAGGCGGCGTTGAAGGAGCATGGGAAGTCGTACGAGTTCCACATGTATGCGGGTGCAGGTCACGGCTTCTTCTACTACCACCGATCACCGTATCGCCAAGAGCAGGCGGTTGACGGTTGGCAGAAGATTTTCGCGTTTCTGGCCAAACATCTCGGATAGAGCTCGATCCGACATTCCCAAGGAGAACAGATTATGTGCACGATGATTGCCGAGAAGACCGCGGTGACTGGCTGCGGTAAAGGAACGCCCGGTTGGATGCAGGTCAATCAGGTGACGGTATCCTATGATCATCCATCCGAGATGACACTGGAGCACGCGCTGAACATCGATTTTGTGGACGCGTCGCAGAAGCTCGGTCCCAGGATCGCGGTGGAGCTGACGCCTCAGTCGGCGCAACGGCTCGTGGAGCTGATCAACATTGCGCTCGGCAAGGGTGCGGCTGTAGATCCTGCCGCGTTCGAGTAGTCGGGCGTAGGGTGGCTCTTGGCCGATCCCACCGCCCTACCTCCCCGGGCACCCCCTGCTGTCGCTTCGCTCCCGCGTCCCCCTCGCTTTGCGAAGGGGACGTTTACTACCCTTTTCTGGGTTCACTCGTGCGCGGGAATGACGGTGGATGCGCACAAAGTTTTTAGAATCTGTTAATTGCATCTGCTCATGTTATTAGGGTGGAGTTTTAGGCATTGCTGAATTTCCTCAAGCCGCAGAGCAGTCTGACGGACGCTGACCGAGAGCGCGGCTACTCGGCGATGAACAAGCAAGTGTTCGCTGCTGCGGGCGCTGAAGGCTTTGTTTCGGGCGGTTTCATCTCCGCGTTCGCGCTTTTGATGGGCGCGTCGAACTTCCACATCGGCATCCTGACGGCGATTCCCTTCGCTGCGTAGGCTCTGCAGATAGTCGCGGTCGTCGTGATCGAGCGGGCGCAGATGCGGAAGTTGATCGTGATCGTGACGTATGCGATCGCTTATTTGACTTGGGTCCCGGTCGCTCTGATACCGCTATTCATCGATGTCCCACATCAGGGCGCGGTGATTTTGTTGTTGGGATTCGTAGGGATTCGCGGTATTGCAACGGCGTTCGTGGTTACGGGTTGGAACGGCTGGTTGCGCGACATCATCCCGGTGGACCATGCGGGCGAGATTTTCGGTCGGCGGTTGAAGATCGCGACGGTGGCGGCGATCATCACGGGGCTTGGCGCGGCGATATTCGTGGACTGGTGGAAGGGTTTCGCCGCTCCTGGCGAGGAGGCGTTCGGATACTCGATAGCTTTCGTATTCGGGGCGTTGATACTCGGTCTCGGGTCGGTTGGGTTCATGGCTCGAATTCCGGAGCCTCGGATGAGGACGCTGGGTACGAATTCGGTCGGTGGGATGTTGAGGACGTTGACGGGACCGATCAAGGATTTGGAGTTCCGGAAGTTCATCGTCTTCCAGTTCGTGTGGTTTTTCGTGATTCACCTTGCGGTGCCGTTTTTCGCGGTGTACATGCTCAAGCGTTTGGAGTTTCCGCTCTCGCTGGTCGTCGGTTTGGGAGTGCTGAGTCAGGTGAGCAGCATCATCTTCTACCAGGTGTGGGGGAATTGGGCAGATCGTTTCGGTAGCAAGGTGATACTGTCGATCTCCTCGTCGCTGTACTTTTTGGTGATCATCGCTTGGACGTTCACGACATTGCCGGACCGGCACGGCGGGACGATACCGATTTTGATCGTGTTGCACCTGCTGCTGGGCGTCGCGATTGCGGGGGTCAATATCTCGGTCACTTCGTTGCGGCTGAAGATGTCGCCGGTGGAACAATCGACGTCGTATATGGCGGCGGGTTCGCTGGCGTTGAACCTTGGTGCTGGGATCGCGCCGCTGATCGGCGGGTTGTTCGCTGACTTCTTCGAGATACGGAGTTTCAGGATCGCCATCCAATGGATCGATCCTTTTCGGGTTGTCGATATCCCGGCGTTCTCGTTGACGGGTTTCGATTTCTTGTTCGCGGTGGCGTTTCTGCTTGGTTTCATCACGATTCCGCTGTTGGCGAGGGTCCGCGAGGACGGCGAGACGGACACTGAGACGCTGCTCGACGAGTTGCGGACGCAGACGCGGGAGAATCTGCGGGCGCTGAACTCGGTCCGGGGTATGAGCTACGTTGCTCAGTTCCCGATTGCGGGCATGCGTTACGTGCCTCGGGTTTCGGGATTAGACATTGCGTTCGGGGTTACGGCGTATGAGATATCCGCGGCGACGAAGTCGTTGATCGATGCCACCATTAGCGGCGGTGCGAGGCTGAGGAATGTTCGACGCCATGTGAGGGTGGCCGTGAGGTCGGCGTCGAGGAGCGCCAGGGATGTGAGAACGCAGGGTGCGCAGATTGCGTTCGGTGTGACGCATGGTGCGGTGAAAGCGATCGCGGGCGCGGGGACAGGGACGACTAGGCAGGTTCAAGCGGCGATCAGGACGGCGATAACGGCGACGAGCGAGGTTGCGGGCAATCCGATGGATGTGCTGGCCGGTGCGGTTAGAGGCGCGGTCGCGGGGACGATCGAATCTGGCTACACGGATGTCGATATACCTCAAACCGCGATTGGCCAGGCGCGGGCCGTGGCGCCGGATTTGGGTGTGACTGAAGAGGAGGCCGTGCAGGTGGCGGTGGAAGCAGTGGTCGAAGCGATGAGCGACTTTCCGGTATATGAGCAGGCCGAGGCGTGGGATGCGATCTTGCGGGAGTTGATTGCGGAGGACGACCAACGTCAAGCGGCGCAAGGTGAGGACGCACCGGGGGCACCAGATCCGCCTTCAAACCCGTAATTTGGGAAAATGCGGGCCCGAACCCGGTTTGATTGCATCGGGATCCGATACTCGGGCGATTCGAACTGGTAGCATTGAAATATCGACCACCTATAACCTTAAATCTGCGCGCGCGTGTACGCGCGTGCGCGAGAATCCGAGCGTCGCCGGTTTGGGTCCGAGAGGACCTCATTTTTTACCGGAAACCGCGGCCGACTGCGGCCATGGGACGCATCGAGACGACTGAGCTGCCTGATTGGAGGCCTATGACCACCGAAACCACAATCGCAACAAGCGGGACCGGACACGCCGGGTCCGCTGAGTACACGGCCGAAGACATCACGGTGATGGAGGGCTTGGAAGCCGTCCGCAAACGTCCGGGGATGTACATCGGCACGACGGGACCCGAGGGCGTGTTCCATCTCGTCCGAGAGATCGTCGACAACAGCGTAGACGAGGCGATGGCGGGGTTTGCGACGACGGTTGATATCCAGATCCACGCGGACGGTTCGGTGACGGTTAATGACGATGGTCGTGGCATACCGGTCGACATGCATGACAAGACGGGGAAGTCGGCGCTGGAGACGGTGATGACGACTTTGCACGCGGGCGGGAAGTTCGGCGGTAAGGGCTACCAGGTGTCTGGCGGGTTGCACGGCGTGGGTGCGTCGGTAGTAAACGCTCTATCGGCGTGGACGGTTGTCGAGGTGCGGCGCAACGGGTATGTGTATTCGCAGCGGTTCGAGCGTGGCGTGACGGTGAATGACATGACGATGCGCATGCAGACGTCGTCCGATCTTCAAGGAACCGGGACCAAGGTTACTTGGATGCCGGATGGCGATGTGTTCCCGGAGGTTGCGTACGACTGGGACGGCATTACCACCAGGTTGCGTGAGATGGCGTATCTGAACCAAGGGCTGGCCATCCGTCTTCGCAGCGATTGGCACGAGGAGACGCACTGGCCGCACAACGATGTTACGTTCCGTTTCGATGGCGGCGTTCGGAGCTTCGTGCGGACGTTCAACCGTCGGCGAGGCGGGATCCACGACAGCGTAATCTTTGCGGCGGGGACGACTGACGATGTGGCGGTGGAGGTGGCTTTCCAGTACAACCAGTCGTTCGTTGAAAACTGCTTGTCGTTCGCGAACGTGATTCGGACGGGCGACGGCGGGACGCATGTTACCGGTTTCCGTTCGGCGCTGACCCGCGTGGTGAACGACTACGCGAAGAAGAACCACATGCTGAACATCGGTAAAGACGGTGTGGCGACCCTTTCGGGCGAGGACGTTCGAGAAGGTTTGATGTCGGTTATCAGTATCAAGGTGAAGGACCCGCAGTTCGAAGGTCAGACGAAGGGACGTTTGGGCAACCCGGAAGTCAAGAGTGCCGTTGAGCAGCTTGTCGGTCGGCACTTGACCCTGTTCCTTGAAGACCACCCGGACGAAGCGCGCATCATGATCAACAAGGCGTCGACCGCGGCGCGTGCTCGCGAGGCTGCGAAGAAGGCCCGTGACCTGATCATTCGCAAGAATGCGATGGATGGTGGGTCGTTGCCGGGCAAACTTGCTGACTGCTCGGAGAAAGACCCTTCGAGGTCCGAGTTGTACATCGTGGAGGGCGAGTCGGCGGGTGGATCAGCGAAGCAGGGCCGTGACCGTCAGTTCCAGGCGATTCTGCCTTTGAAGGGCAAGATTCTGAATGTCGAGAAGGCACGCCCGGAGCGGATGTTTGCGCACGAGGAGATCACGGCGCTCATCACGGCGATTGGTGCCGGTATGGGTGAGGATTTCGATGCGGAGAAGCTGCGTTACCACCGGGTCATCATCATGACGGATGCTGACATCGACGGTGCGCACATTCGGACGTTGCTATTGACGTTCTTCTTCCGCCACATGCGCGAGCTGATCGACGATGGCTACCTGTATATCGCCCAACCGCCGTTGTACCGGGCGTCGAAGGGGCGTCGTAGCAACTGGCTGTTCGCCGATGCTGATCTCGACAACTGGATGGCGGAACGGGCCTTCAATAACCTGTCTATCGTCTCCGAGGATGATGACATCGATATCGTGGTGAAGGGCAAGCAACTGGGCGGTACGGTCACGCAGTTGAGGGCGTTTCGAGAGGCGTTCGGCATCGTCGACGCGCTTGGGGTTCCGGAAGACGCGTTTTTCGACCTGTTGCGGGATCCTGAGTGGCAAAATCTCACGTTCACGCGAGACCGGTCGTCCGAGATAATCGCAGATTTGGATGACGATCTCTTGGGTGATGGAGGGCCGTTCCAGGTCGATTTGTTCAACGGCAGCGTAGATGATGAGCAGACTCCTTTCACTCGTGAGGTGAATGAGGAACCGGAAGAAGAGGAAGAGGACGCGCCGGTGACGTACATGATCCGTGATTACGAGCTGACCCAGGACATCTACAACAACCCGGCGATGCGGCGTGCGAAGCGTCTGTACCCGCGTGTAGCCGACTTCGTTTCGGCGGAGACGTTCTCGCTCAAGCGTGTTGATACGGTCGTTCTTGATGGCATTAACTGGCAAGACTTGCCTGAGGCGTTGGAGGAGTACTCGGACACGAGTGGCATTAACATCCAGCGTTACAAGGGTCTTGGTGAGATGAACCCCGATCAGTTGTGGGACACGACGATGAATCCACAGAATCGATTGATGTTGCAGGTGACCGCGGACGACGCGATTGGTGCTGATGACATTTTCCGCACTCTGATGGGTGAGGAAGTAGGTCCGCGGCGGGACTTCATCCGGGCGAATGCGCTTGAGGTTCGGAATTTGGATGTTTAGGAAGTACTAGAAAAGTACTCCAGAATTCTATTTCTAAACAACATCAATAAGGCCGTCGAAACTGTCAACGTGTCAACCGATCTGGCGGACTCTGAACTAAGATCGATACCGTTCGTAAATCGATGATCTTGTCAACATCATGTTGATGAGATGTCAAGATCCGGGAACGTTGATCCGCGTTGATGGATCGTGGGATTTTGGTTGTGAGTGAGTTGACGTTGAGTTGTCAGCAGATCGCGAGGATGTTGACAGTTAGTTGACGTCTTCAACTTGGAAGTGTTGGGTTGGTTCTGTGGTTTCTTGTTCGGACTTTTTGTGATCGCGTTGTCCGATGAAGAGGGCTGTGGCTGTGAGGAGGAGCCAGATCAGGAGGCCGGTGCCGGTGATGCGATGTGAGATGGTTGCGGCATCCCACCAGACGAGGAGCATGGTTGGGCCGAGGATGATTCCTAATGCGGCGATTGGCTTCATTAGTCCGCCAAATCTCCATTGGGTGAGTGCCATCGAAAGGATCGCCAGTCCGATGAGGGAGTTGCCGATGTTGCCGGCGAGTCCGCGGTAGTGGTAGATGGATTCTGGGGTTTCAGTTCCAAAGGCGTCGTCGAACACGATGAGGCTTGGGAGGAGGATGGTGAGGATGCCGGAGACGATCATGGCGATGCCTGCGAGGGTCAGGAAGATTCTCGATGATTGGAAACCGATTGCGTGAGCTTGGGCTAATGTGGGGCCGATGAAGTAACTTGACGCCAGCAGCAGACCGCCGAACCATAGCCGGGCTGTACCGTGCCAGTTGTACATCGCGCTATTCTCATCGATGGCTCTGAATATTGCTTCGAGGGTCGGGTGATCTACGCTGGCTTCGAGGCGCGTCCATACCATGGCGACGGCGGCGACGGCAGTCAGAATGAGGGTGAATCCGCCTATCGTGCCTTCCAATCGGCCACTGCCCGGCGTCGATTGGCGGATGATCAGGTTCGTCATGCGGTTAGTCGAACCATTTGCCGATTGCGGCTGAATCGACTTCGACGCGGCCTTCGGAGTTGCTGGTCAAGATGTTGAAGAGGGGTATCGAGCGGTCTCGAAGTTTGTCGCTGCCGCCTTGGTTACGGTCCAAGACGCAGAGGGCCAAGGCGATGTCGGTGGGTAGCGCAGCGATAGCATCTGCGGCGTCGAGTAGCGATCCGCCGGTCGAGATGGTGTCGTCCCAGATTGCGACGCGGTCGCTGGGGGTGATGTGTCCCTCGATCTGCTTGCCCATGCCGTGCTGCTTTTGTTCTGAGCGCACGAAGTAGCCTTTGAGGTCGTATCCGTTGGTGTGTGCCATCAGGGTGATGCCGCCGATGATGGGGACTGCGGCTACGGCGGGGCCACCGAACCGGTGGATGTCGCGGTTTGCGAGCACTTCAAGGAAGATCGATGCGATGATCTCGACGCTCTCGCCATCGGTGGTCAGCAACCGACCGTCGAAGTAGTAGGTAGATTTGGCGCCGGATGCGAGCGTGAAGTCGCCGTAGTGCAGCGCCCCGAGTTCCAAAGCGCGAGCCATGAGCCGTTCGGCACGTGCTATGGCATCAGCGTAGTTCATCGGTAAAGACCTTTTTCGATGATAAATCTGCGTACTAATTCGGGTAAAGCATTCGCGGCGTCTGCGAGATCTCCGCGCCCGATCATGGATCGGATCGCTGAAGCGCTGACGTTGACCATCGGGCCACGAATCACCAATGTGTTTTTGGGTAGCGAAACGGTACCGTCTAACGGCGATCCGGGGCGTTCGACGACTGCGAGGGTGCATTCGTCGATGAGTTCATCGTAGCGGTGCCAGCGGTGGAGGTCAGGGACGGCGTCGGTGCCGATGGCTAGGATGAATTCGTGGTCGACGCCATATTGTGGTCGGAGATCGTTGATGGTGTCAATGGAGTAGGTCGTTTTGTCCCGGACGACGTCGACGTGTGAGACTTCGATGCGGTTCTCGTTTTCGATGGCCAGCTCCACCATTCGCAGTCGATCAGATGGTGTGGCGATTGGTGCGTTGGGACGAAGCCATGGGCGTCCGGTTGGGACCATGACGACTGACTCTGCTTCTAGTTGGTCGCGCAGGCACTTGGCGATCGCGATGTGACCGTTGTGGACCGGATCGAACGTCCCGCCGAACACGACGACGCGGCGCGCGGTCATCGCCACTCGAACTCCCATTCGCCAACCTGTATCACGTCGCCGAACTTGGCTCCGGCGCGACGGAGAGCGGTGGTCACGTTCATCCGCTCCAATCGCTGGTGATACTGCACCAATGCGTCCCAGTTGTCGAGATTCGAACCAATCGCGAGGCGGACGGCGCGGTCGTGCAGGATGCGGTACGAGTTGCCATCCGTCCGGACGACCATTCGCGTATCGGACATGCGTGATTGGAAGACGGGTAGGTTGTCGTCGTCGAGGGGATCGTGGTCGCCCGGAAAAGGCGGCGCTTCTGTGGCTTCGTTTCGGCTTGCGTCTTGTTTTCTGATGTCGGTGAGGCGATATGAGACAGCTGCAACTAGATCGTCGATGCCGCGGCGGGTGGCTGCCGAGATGAAATGTACCGGCGTGTCTTCTCCGACCGTTTTACGTACCTCTTCTTCGATCTCATCGCGGAGCAGTTCGACTTCTTCGAGGTCGAGTTTGTTGACGGCGATGATCTGTGGCGTCTGCGCGAGCGTGGTGTCGAAGGCGTCCAGCTCTTGGTTGATGGCGCGAATTCGCTCGCCGGGTTCGCCCTCGCTGCCGTCGACGACGTGTACCAGCAAGCGAGTGCGTTGCATGTGTTTGAGGAACTCATGGCCTAAGCCGATGCCGTCGGATGCACCTTCGATGAGGCCTGGGATGTCGACCGCGGCGAATGCATCGATGCCGTGTTCAACGATGCCGAGGACGGGTTCGAGGGTTGTGAAGGGGTAGTCGGCGATCTTCGGGCGTGCGGCGCTGATGGCGTTCAGTAGGCTCGACTTGCCGGCGTTGGGCATTCCGACCAAGCCGACGTCGGCGAGGACCTTGAGATTCAATCTCAACTTGACGATCTCGCCTGCTTCGCCAGCCTCGGCGAGAAGTGGTTCGCGATTGACGGATGTGACGAATGCGGCGTTGCCTAGGCCACCACGGCCGCCTTTGGCCACTTCGAGACGCTGTCCGGGATGCACGAGATCGCCGAGGAACACTTCGGGCTCGCCTGGGCGTTCGCCGAGGCGCCACACCTCGGTTCCGACCGGGACGGTGACATCGACGCTTTCACCGTTGGCGCCGTGACGCCTGTTTCGTGCGCCTTTGCCACCGTTTTTGGCGATGAAGTGGCGCCGATATCGGAACTTCAGCAGGGTGTTCAATGAAGCGTCGGCGACCAAGAAGACCGATCCGCCGTTGGCGCCGTTTCCGCCGGCTGGTCCGCCGAGCGGTCGCAGCGCCTCCTTGAGGAACGTAACGAGGCCGTTACCACCGTTGCCGGCTCTCGCTTCAATCGTGGCTTCATCGATCATGTAGCGATTCTATAGGGGCGATTCCAAACGGGGACGGATCGAATTCAGCGATGGTGGGACGTGAGAGACAATCTCTAATCCATTCCAACCGCGTTCGGGGATTTGAAATAAGATAGTGGCGACGCGGCTTAGGCCGAACTGAGGGCCAAACCGAGTGTTGGGTCGTTGGAACATAGCGAGACAATGGGAGTAGCAGAGTTGGAGAACGTCAGCAAGGAAATACTGGTGCAGATGGTGGAGCGGATGTGGTTGATACGTCATTTCGAGATGCGCGTCATGGAAGTTCACTCCGCTGGCGAGTTCACTGGAGCGGCTCACCCCTATATTGGTGAGGAAGCGGTGGCTGTGGGGGCTTGCGCGGCGCTCAAGGACACCGACTACATCGCGGGGAATCACCGATCTCACGGACATCCGCTCGCGAAGGGTGGTGACGTCAAGCGCGCGATGGCGGAGCTTTACGGTCGAGTCGATGGCTACTGCAAGGGCAAGGGCGGATCGATGCACCTGGCAGACTTTTCGATCGGCATCTTAGGAGAGTCGGGCATCGTCGCATCATCTGTTCCGGTGGCGACCGGCGCGGCGCTGGCGGCCAAGATCAGGGGAGAAGACTTTGTGTCAATGGTGTTTTTCGGCGACGGCGCATCGAACCAAGGCGCGTGTCACGAATCGATGAACCTTGCGTCGCTGTGGAGTCTGCCGGTCATCTTCCTGTGCGAGAACAACCAGTTCGCGGTCACGACTTCGTACCACGACTCGGTATCGGTGGAGCACATCTCGGACCGGGCCCCGGCCTACAACATGCCGGGCGTGTTGGTAGATGGTCAGGACGCGGTCGCGATGTACGAGGCGACGCGTGAGGCGGTTGCACGAGGCAGAGCTGGCGAGGGACCGACGCTGATTGAGGCGTTGACCTATCGTTATGAGGAGCACTCGCTGGGGTTGGGGCGTGTGCGACGTGGCGAGTATCGCACGGAGGAAGAGATCAATGAGTGGCGGGAGCGCGACCCGATCGACGTTTTGGAACGCACTCTCACATCGCAGGGCATTCTTTCGCGAGAGGAGTGCGACGCTATATCAGAAGCAAAGAAAGCGGAAGTGGAAGAGGCGGTGGAGTTCGCTCGGAACAGTCCGTATCCGGAACCCGAGGCTCTGTTCGAGGACATGTGGGCGGATCCGATTCCGGCTCCGTAACCCTCCTGCTGTCAGGAAAAGTGAAACCAAAGAAATCGAAAGCATCCCCAAAATGGCATCCAACGCGATCTACATAGAGGCTATAAATCAGGCGATCATCGAGGAGATGGCGCGCGACGAGAGCGTCTTCATCATGGGCGAGGACATTCGTCGCTCGGTGTATGGTGCAACGGCGGGACTGTTCGATCAGTTCGGCGAGCGCCGCGTGCTCGACACGCCGTTGTCAGAAAACGGGTTCTTCGGCGCTGCGATCGGATCCTCTCTGGTAGGGATGCGTCCGATCGTGGAGACGCTTACCAGTTTCATGTGGGTGGCGATGGACCAGTTGGTGAGCCAGGCTGCGAAGATGCGGTACATGTTCGGTGGGCAGGCAACGCTGCCGGTCGTGTTCCGGGCCACGATGTTCTATGGCGGAGGTTCGGCGGCGCACCACTCGGATCGTTCGTACCCAATGTTCATGAACATGCCGGGGTTCAAGATTCTGGTTCCGTCAACTCCGCGCGACGCGAAGGGTCTGTTGAAGACGGCGATCCGTGACAACGATCCGTGCATCTCGTTCGAGGACGGGACGTTAGGTGGATTGTCAGGGGAAGTCGAAGAAGGCGATGCTGCTCTGGTGCCGTTCGGCGTTGCCGATGTGCCACGATCCGGGACCGACGTTACGGTGGTCGCGATTGCGGGTGCGGTGCCGATGGCGTTGCGAGCGGCGGAGGAGTTGGAGGAAGAAGGAGTTTCGGTAGAAGTTATAGATCCGCGCACCTTGGTTCCGCTGGACAAGGCCGCGATCTTGGAATCGGTTGCCAAGACGGGCCGATTGGTGGTTGCAGATCCGGCGCACAAAGTTTGCAGCGCTGCATCTGAAATCGCATCGATCGTTTCGCAAGAGGGATTCTGGGACCTTCAGGCGCCGATCATGAAGGTGGCGGCCGAGCAGGTACACATCCCGTACACCCCGGTGCTTGAACGCTTGGTATACCCGTCATCGGAAAAGATCGTCGACGCGGTGCGCGCCACGTTGGAGGATTAACCATGCCGCGCACACCCGATTCGATCGTCACAGCGTTGCTCGAGCGGAATGCCCGAGTCACCGCTCCGCGACGAGAGATCATCGACTGCATATCTCGATTGCAGCGGACCTTCACGGCCGAGGATGTGTGTGGTCAGTTGCCGAAAATCGGCCGGGCGACGGTTTACCGCACGCTCAAGATTTTGCAGGATGCGGACATCATCTGCAAGGTTGTGATGCCCGGCGATGAGATGGCATACAGTGTCTCAGCTGACCTTAACCACGAACCTGGCGCGGACAATATACCGTCTCACCACCATCACGCAGTATGCACGGTCTGCACAGCCGTCCGGTATTTCAACGCCGAAGCGATTGAACGCGCGATCCAGGCATTGAGTTCGTCAGTGGAAGGGGTGATGGGCGAGATCATCGACCATCGTATCGAGGTATACGACGTGTGTCCGCGGTGTGTTGCGACCGATTCTGCGTGAATATTTGAAACTACGCAGTTGGGAGGATTTCTTGACGGTTTTTGCGAATGGATTACGTGGCGCGGTTTGAGCACAGCTTGCAAAAGCTGTTAAATGTTCCGGACAAAAATACAACCACGATGAATGGTTCACTGTAGGCGCTGTAATGCTGTCGAAACTGGTTTCGGTAGTTGCTGTATTCCGACAACGAGATCCAATGCTTTCATTCGAGCGGTTGGGATGGCCGCGTACTCGGATCACGTAAAGCGAGATTTTCCATGACTGAAAGACGAGCTTCCGGCGAAGAGTCGGGTTCTGCTCGGCACGATCATTCGGGCCATTCCCATGATCAAGGCCACGATGATCATGGCCATAACGATGACGATCATGACCACGACTTTCGTGAAGCGGGTCGGCGCAGCCTACTGATCTCACTATTCTTGATCGGCGGCTTCATGATCGCCGAGTTGATCGGCGGTCTATTGTCGGGCAGCCTTGCGCTGTTGGCCGACGCGGGTCACATGGTGACTGACGCCATGGCGATCGCGCTGGCGTTGCTTGCGTTGTGGATCGGTGATCGCGTTGAAGACGCCTCGCGCACCTACGGATTCCGACGTGCGGAGGTCCTCGCGGCGTTGATCAATGCGCTTTCGTTGTGGGTTATCGTCTCGTGGATCTTCTTCGAGGCGTATCACCGTTTCCGGGGGATTGAAGAAAACAACATCGACGGGCCGTTGATGTTGATCGTCGGTGCGTTGGGTCTGGTGGTCAACATCGCCGCGGCGTGGATATTGCACCGGAATTCCGAACACAGCATGAACGTGGAGGGTGCATTCTGGCACGTGATGGGCGACCTGATGGGTTCGGTTGGAGTCGTGATATCGGGAGTAGTTATCATCACGACGGGTTGGGAGATGATCGACCCGATCCTTAGCGTCTTGATTGGCGTCTTGATCCTTTGGAGCTCATGGGGCGTCGCCAAGAAGGTGTTTGTAGTGCTGTTGGAAGGTGTTCCGAAACACATCAACGTCGAGCAGTTGTGCGGGGAATTGGAGGATCTGCCAGGCGTGACGCTGGTTCATGACGTTCGTGTTTGGACGATTGCCTCGGGTTACGAGTCGATGACGGCGCACGTTCTTGTCGACCCTGACCTGGCCAAAGAGGACACGGACGTGTTGCACGGAAAATCACCTCGTCAGCTACTTGCTGGCTCGAGCGCGGCAGGCGTTCTAATTCTGGACTCCGCCGCCCTGGCGGTTGTTGGACCGCGCGGCGCTCAGAGCAGCGCGTGGACCAAACAAAAAGGCACCATTTAGGTGCCTTGCGAATGTCTCTTCGTTGGACTCGGAAGACCCGCCGGAGCGACAACCTCGACGGGTCGTCAGACGTTTATCGAAATTATGCGTGGTGCTCGTGGTCGTCGCACTCGTGCATATCGTGCATGTGCTCGCCGTCGTGGTGCTCGTGGTCGTCGCACTCGTGCGCGTCGTGCATGTGTTCGTCAGCGTGATGCTCGTGCTCGTCGCATTCGTGAGATTCGTGTGCGTGTTCGGCCATTTTCGCCCCTTTCGTATGATCGTTCGATCGATTAAGCAATGAGTTGACTAATTGCAACCAAATTGTTTATACGTTGCAAGCGGTCGATTGAGGTTTTTGTTACATCGTTAAAGTCATATCCCGTGAATAAGTCTTCGACGAGAAGGACAACGTCTGGTGACGGAACGATGGTTGAGCGGGGTATATTAAGATTTTTTACCGTCGACCGAGCCGTTAAGGACTGAGATTCATGGGATATTTGACCTGCAGGGCATCCAAATCTGAATACGAGGGATTGGGTATTTCAATATCACGAATTGTTTCGCACAAACGCTACTTTGCTATTGTGTTCGTTTTTACGGTGCTGCTTTTTCGCGGTGTTGGGGACGAGCGTTGTTTCGTTGTCTACCGGAATGATTCATTCGCAAGCCGCCGGGATTTGTGGCCGGACCGAGGCAGTGCAAGTGGCTATTTTGACGGAAGTCCAGAAGACCCGCGCCGCAGCAACATGCTTCGATGTGACGGATTCGGAGCTGGGTGCAATCACGCGCCTCGTGGTGAACGATGCGACGGAACTGCGCGCCGGAGATTTCCGCGGCTTTGCCAACCTCTCCGACCTTGAGTTCGCGGGCGACAGCCTCAGCGTTTTGCTGGCGGACACCTTTGAGGGATTGAGCGGTCTTGACCGACTGACCATCAACGACAACAAGCTGACTACAGTCCACAGCGACGCGTTCAACGGATTGGACAGCGTCACCAACATCCACCTGCACGGCGACAGCATCAGAGCTATACCTCGGGACCTGTTCGACGGTCTCGACAACTTGAGCAGGTTGCTGCTTCACGGTGATCGAATCACATCGCTTCCGATCGGCGTATTTTCGGGTTTAGATCGATTGCGCGTTTTGGACATCCAAACGCAGGATGTCAAATCGGTGACGAACGGCGTCTTGAGCCACTTGCCGAATCTGCGAGCGCTTCATCTGCGTAACGAAAACACGGAGGTCTTGGAAACGGGTGTCTTCCGAGGGTTGCCTCGGTTAGAACTCCTGATACTGGAAGGCAGCGGCATCAAAAAGTTGGGTTCGGGAGCATTCGCGGGCTTGGGTAATCTTAGTCGTTTGCACTTGAACGGCAACGAGATTGGTTCGCTACCCGCAGGAGTGTTTAGCGGCCTCGAAAATTTGACCTTGCTTCACCTCCACGGCAACTCGCTCGACACTATCCCAGCCGATATGTTCGCAAACCAGGGCAAGCTGCAGCAACTCTACCTTCACGGCAACGATATTACGACGCTGCCGGCGGGAATTTTTAGCGGGTTGGATACCGTGAGGGATCTGCACCTCCACGGCAACCAGATGACGGCACTTCCGGACGACATTTTCTCCGATATGGTGAACCTCGAAGAACTATTTTTGCACAAAAACCAGCTTACCGATATAAGCAGTTTGAAAATCGCACACCTGAAGAACTTGGAGTGGTTCCACGCCGAGAGCAACAAGCTCACGGCGCTACCTGACGACCTCTTCACTTCACCATCGTGCTCGTTGAAGGCGGTCGGTGTCGGGGACAACCCGTTCGATGGTGTTCCGACAACGATGATCGGCGCCGCCAAATACGATCTTCTCGATGTGCTGCCGGCATCGTCGAGGCCGGGTTGCACAGACGCGGCGGGCGTTACCGACCTGTATATCCACGACATTCCGCTAACTTCTGGTGACTTGGCGAAGCTCCGAGACAACTTTGGCGATATGGAGCGTCTGGTGATTGGCAACACTGGCATCGACGGTGATGCGGTGCTCGACTTGGTGTCAAACATGAGGTTTACCGCACTCCAAGGGCTCGGCGTCGACTCGAACGATCTCAGCAGTTGGAATTCCGAAGACGCAGAACCAATCGCCAGCGCGTTCCAGCGCTTCGAGGATTTCGAGGCATTGGACATGGCTGAAACGGGCATTAACGGTGACGTCGCACTAACCATTTTGGAGAGTGTGAGTCCGGAGTTCAGTAGGTTCTCGTTCTCCGACAACGATCTGAGCAGTTGGAGCGACCCCCAGTTGGCGGATCGATTGGCTGCGGCGTTCTCACGATTGCCGAACTCTCGCTGGACCGTGGTGTTGCTCGAAAATGCGATGATCAACTCGGATGCGGCGGACGCGATTGTGCCGAGCCTCGCCAGAAAATTCGGTGAGAGTGCCGAAGTGAACCTGGATCTGTCGGGCAATCAGCTGACTCGGATTGATGCGGATTGGTTCGCGGATTGGGAGTTCCTATCCGACCTCGACCTGTCTGACAACCAGCTGACGGCGATTGATCCGAGGGTTTTCGCGCCGATGTCCGACCATCTCGTGTCGCTCGACCTGTCAGGTAACCCGCTAGATCCGATACCGGCACGCGAAGAGTTCGAAAATGTCCTTCCCAACTTGGAGGACCTCGTACTACCAGTCCCCGAGGAAGTCGAAGAGCCGGAGATGGTCGAGGCTTCGGTGCAGACCAGATTGCCTTACACAGGTGACGGAGTGCCTACCGTCCACTTGGTAATGCTGCTCCTGTTAGTCGGAATAGCGACCGCGATGACCGGCGCCGCGCTGCCAATGATTTACAGGCGTTCGCGTTTTCGCTAAGCGGCGGAACGCTTTAAGAAATTCGCCGTCTGATCATCGCGACGACGGCGAAGATGATGCCGGATGCTAGTGCGATCGACGCGCCGGATGGAAGGTTGCCGTAGTAAGAGGCGTAGAGGCCGGCGATGGAGGCGATGAGTGCGAAGATGATGCCGAAGCCGATGATGTGGAATATCTTGTGGACTGCCAAGGATGCCGCCGCGGCGGGCGCGATCAGCATCGCCAGCACGAGGATCACGCCAACTGCCTGAATCGTGACCACGATGACTATCGAAATCAGTGCCAGCAGAATGTAGTCCATCAACGCGACGCGTATTCCGGCGACTTCCGCGCCGACCGGGTCGAAGCTTACGAATGCCAGTTCTTTGAAGAAACCGGCGAAGACGATCAGCGTCAGTATGGTCACTCCAAGTGTCACGACGACGTCCATTGTGGTGACGGCCAAAATCTGACCCAATAAGATGTCCTCCAGGTTGACGGACACTTCGGAGCCCCAGATCGAAATCATCACGATGCCGAGCGCGAACAGGCTGGCGAACAGGATGCCGATGGCAGCATCGGCGCGGATGCCGGTCTTCCGAATCACGAAACCGATGAGGAACGCGAAAGCGAGCGCGGCGGGGATCATGCCGAACCATGGGCTGAGACCCGCTATCAGAGCGAGTGCCATCCCCGGAAATATCGAATGCGCCATGGCGTCGCCCATGAATCCGTATCCGCGAGTGATGACGAAAACACCGACCAACGGACATGTGATGCTGATGATGACCGCGATCGCCAGCGCTCGCAACAGGAACCCATATTGGAAAGGCTCGATTACGTAGTTGATGATGTCCATGTTCGGATTGTTCGGATTGTTTGGATTGCGAATTTCGGACGCCTAGATGTTGTCGAATGCGGTGACGTGAGGCCCGTAGAGTTCCTGCAAGACCTCGGGGGTGAATGCTTCGTCGGGCGGACCGTAAGCGCAGATGTGACCGTTGAGACACAGGACCAGGTCCATATTGCGCGCCATGTTGGCGAGGTCGTGCGTTGACAGGAGTATCGTCTGGCCTTCCTCGCAGAGTTGTCTTAGGACGGCGACCAATTCGTATTGCGAACCGACGTCTACACCGCTGAACGCTTCGTCGAGAAGAAGGACCCGAGCGTCTTGGGCTAGTGCGCGAGCCACGAACACGCGTTGTCGTTGACCACCGGACAGGGAGTACACCAATTCGTCTTTGCGGTGCAGCAGGCCTACTCGGTGAAGGGCGTCGCTGACCGCGTGGCGATCTGCGCGGGACTGGTATCTGAAGGGGCCCAGCCCTGCCGTCCGGCCCATCATCACAACGTCCCAAACGGTTACCGGGAACTGCCAATTCACATCTTCTGACTGCGGAACGTAGCCGACGAGTCCGCGGGACCGCGCCGGGTCGATACCGAAGATGTGGACTTGGCCTGAAGTCGGCGGGATAATGCCGACGAGGGTTTTCAGGAGTGTTGATTTGCCGGCGCCGTTTGGACCGACGATGCCCACAAATGCGCCAGATGGCACCGAAAACGTGACGTCTTTCAGCACGACGTTCTGACCGTAGGAGACCCGCGCATTGTGTGCGTCAACCGCGGGTAATGGGGCCGTGTGAGTCATGTTTTCGGTGTCCCGGACGGGTTATCCGCGTTGTTGGTTTATTCCTGCAACGCTTCGACGATGATACCAACGTTGGTGCGCATCATGTCGATATATGTTGTGGCATTGCTGTCATCTCCGCCGAGCGAACCAGTGTAGAGTCCGCCGACTATCTCGATCCCGGCTTCGCGCGCCAAGGTGTTGGCGAGACGATCGCTCAACTGCGCTTCGGCGAAGACTACGGTGGCTCCCTGTTCTTCGACCTCTTCGACCAATTCCACCAACTCCTGAGGCGACCGCTCGAGTTCGGTACCGCCGCCGGGGATGATCACGCCAGCGACGTCGAAACCGTAGCGTGCTGCGAAGTAGCCGAAGGAGTCGTGGGTGGTCACGAGTAGTCGGTCGTGGTCGTCGATAGTCGCGACTTGGTCGACGATCCATGTGTCTAGTTCTTCGATTTGCGCGATGTAGGTGTCTCGATTGGCGTTGTAGTAGTCCGCCGAAGCCGGGTCGGTCGCGGCCAGCTCTTTGGCGATTTGCCTGACGGCTACGATGACGCGCTCGGGGTCGAACCAGAAGTGCGGGTCGAACTTGCCGTGTCCGTGTCCATCGTCCTCATGGTGGATTTCGACATCGTCTTCTTTGTGTTGTACGCCCTCTTCCTCCTCGTCGTTCTCGTCGTCTTCTTCGTCGTGGTCATCGGCTGCTTCGAAGGAGAACTCTAAGGGATCGATACGTTGTCCAAGTTCGATAGCTGCATCGTGGTCGGCGGCCGCGTTTTCGACGAGATCGGAAAGCCAGCCCTGCTCCAATGAAATCCCGACCGCGAATACTAGATCGGCCTCTGCGACCTGAGCGATGTCGCGGGCGCCGGGTCGGAACGCGTGTGGGTCGACACCTGCGGGAACTAGGTTGAAGACTTCCGCTCGATCGCCGGCGACGATGGATACCCATTCGCCGATGATGTTGCTGGTTGCGACGATGGATATCGATTCGGTTGCCGATGCCGCGGTCGGATCGGATGCTGTTTCTGAACAGCCCACGGCTATTGCAACTATCGCGACCATAAGAGCGGTCGCAAACCAACGCAGTTTGGGGGCGAGTATCGGCGAGTGAAACGTTGTGTCCATTGTGCTTCTCCGATGTCTGCAGAGAGGTTATGACATGTTGTATCACAAAAAACGATAACACGTATCGTCCGTTGCGTCCGACGGAATAACTTGGACAAGGTCGCATTAGAATTGATTCATGATGAGAGAACCTGCGGATCGCTTCGATCTGGATACGGCTCGGAATGATTGGGACAACGCGTCAGATGCCTACGCCGATGCTCAAGATCGCGGGGTTGACTATTACAGACTGAACTTTTTCGGTCCGGCCATGGTCGAGTCTTGCGGACATGTGGCGGGTCTTAATGTGCTGGATCTTGGATGTGGTGCGGGTTACTTCAGTCGGGAAATGGCGAAGCGCGGGGCGAAACGCGTGGTGGGTGTTGACCTTTCGCCTAACCAGATCGGACACGCTCGGCGTCACGAAGTGGATGAGGGATTGGGTATCGAGTACCGCGTGGGTGATGTGGCCGGGATTGTTGAAAATCTGCCTGCAGCGTCTTTTGATCTCGTCACCGCCTGCGTGTCATTGGTTGATATGCCCGATCCGGAGCGCGTGATACGGGGTGCCTATCGGGTTCTGCGGGATGGCGGTAGGCTGGTCTTCACCAATACTCATCCGGTGACGGATGTAACGGACAGATCGTGGATACGCAATCCGAACGGCGACAAAATCGCGTTGCGGATCGGCGACTATTTCGACGAAACGCCGTTCGTGACGAAGTGGATGAATGGCCGCTTGAAGTACGAGTTCGAGACTACGGGCAACAACTTCACCTTGGAACGTTGGATGCGCTGGGTCATTCGCGCTGGTTTCATCATTGAGGATTTCGTTGAACCTCACGCGTCGGATGAAGCGATCGCGCAGTGGCCGGGCCTCGATGACACGCGCATCGTGCCGACGTTTTTGATTGTTGTTGGGCGGAAGGATGAGCGGTTGTCTCCGAATTAGCGGTTTTGGACGCAATACTTTTGGTAACTTAAGTGCCAACGGCGCAACCGAACGCGTCATTTTGGAGGTTGAGTTTAAGCGGTGGCACGCTCAATCAAAATGCTGTTTGTTCCCAGCACGCTCAAAAAGGTGCGTGAGATTAGCGGATGTACTGAGGATGAGGCGGCCAAGCGCGTGCGGAAGGACGCTGAGACCATCCGTCGCTGGGAAAGCGACACGCGTGACGAACTGCCTACCTTGGCGCAAGCGAAGAACTTGGCGAAGTGGTACCGGTATTCGGCCGGAGTATTTCTTCTAGAGGAACTGCCGGGCTTCATTCGGGTTCTAGACACGCACGATTTTAGGACTTTGGCTCAAGGCGAACGAATGGATCGCGGATCGTGGAGTCGAAATCTTCGATATCTGATTAGGCAAATGGAGGCGCGGCAGGAATTCGCGGTTGACGCAATCCGACGAGCCGAGTCAAGTTACCAACGTTGGGTCGGTAGTGTTACCCGCGACGAGACGACACCCGAGGATCTCGCTGTCAGAATCCGGGAGTTATTGGGGGTTGAGTGCGATAGTCCGTATGCGGTCGCCGAGATCGAGAACGTTTTAAAGGAATGGATACGCAGATTTGAGCAACGGGCTGGGATTTTCGTGTTTCAAACCGACAACAACAATATGCCGATCGAGGTTGACGAGATGCGCGGCCTATCGATGGCGGATCAACATGCACCCTTCATAGTGCTCAACTCAAAGGATAGCCATGCGGGTCGCATCTTCACTCTTTTTCATGAATTCGCTCACCTCTGGCTAGGAACGTCTGGCATTTCCGCTTCTGACGGGATCGAGTTCCGCGGGACGTTGAGCGTCGACCAATTGATAGAGCGATATTGCAACAGAGTTGCGGGCAATGCCCTGATGCCAGCGGATATGTTTCGGCAGACGTGGGATTCGGCGTCGCCCAAGACTGATTTAGAAAGAATAGAGTTCGCCAGCGGGATTTTCGGCGTCAGTCGTCTTGCTGCTGCTGTCAGAGCTCAGGATCTGCGACTAATCAGTCGTGAAACCTTTTCGAGATTTACAGAACAGTTTAAGTCGAATGAGGGCAATGTCCGAAGTTCGACGAGTGGTGGTGGCGGCGGTAACAACTACGCGACGTTAAACCGAAACGCGGGAGCGAAATTCATCGGGTTGGTTCTCGGCGAATACTACTCCGATGAAATCTCGATTAAAGAAACCGCGGCGTTGCTGGATATGAGAATGCCGTCGGTGTTTAGTCTGGCCGAATACGTCGGATTCAAGCCTTGATGCTGTGGACCCCGCGATACGTGATCGACACCTCAGCCGTGATCGATCTCTATCGCCGACGATATCCGAGGCAAATTTTCGGTTCATTGTGGAGTGATATTGACGAACTGGTTGCGTCCCAACTGTTGGTAACGGTCGACAAGGTGGTCAAGGAAATTGAGGTTCAGCCGACGAGCCCTGATTCGAAATCACAGAGTGAGGCAGCCAAAGTCAATCGTCAGATGTCTGATTGGAATTCCAACGATGTGACGAAAGCAGAGGATCTTAACGCCCAAACGAAAACCGACGTTGCAACATTGGGATTAACACTAGCCTCCACTCACCGAGATTGGGTTACTGACGATGATGTTGCAGACCCGTACGTGATCGCTGCCGCCAAAACTCTAAGCTGCGCGGTTGTCAGTTCTGAAATCAGGTCTCACACGACAGAACAATTGGCAATTCACAAGCGAATTGACGGTGTTTAATCCCAAAAAGACGAAAATCCCCAGCATCTGCGATATCTACGAGGTGTCGCACCTAAATTTGATTGAGCTTTTCGATGCACAAGGATGGAGTTATTGACAAACTGCTTCGCTATGGCAGCGGGTCGCCCGGTTCGCGTTGGACGATGCGGTTGACGTAGACGCCCGGGGTTCCGACGCGTTCGGGGTCGATGTTGCCGGGTGCCACGATTTCGTCTACTTCGGCGATTGTGACGTCTGCGGCGGGAGCCATTACGGGGTTGAAAGCGCGCGAGGTGCCGACGTATTCGAGGTTTCCGAAGGTGTCGGCTCGCTTGGCTCGTATGAGGGCGAAATCGGCTCTAAGCGCGTGTTCGAGGAGGTGCGGGCGTCCGTCGAACTCTCTGACCTCTTTGCCTTCTTCAACGGGTGTCCCGACTCCGGTGGGGGTGTAAAAGGCCGGGATGCCGGCGCCGCCGGCGCGGATACGTTCTGCCAAGGTGCCTTGCGGGATGACGATGACCTCGGCTCGGCCTTCGCGCCAGGCCTTTTCGATCTCGCACAACGGGCGGGTCTGTCCGGGTATCGGGAAGGAGCAGATGATGCGGTTGGCCAGACCAAGTTCGAAGAAGATGCCTTGGTCGATTGGCTCGAGGTGCGGGGGCCAGCCGTATCCGGTGGTCTTGGATATGCCGGCGACGTTGCCGATGATGGTTATTTCGCGCGGTCCGTGGTCGGCGAGCGCGAGCATCAGGCGGGTGGGTTGCCCGCCCGAACCGCCGAACCCGCCGATCATCACCGTCGCACCGTCAGGCACGTCGGCAACAGCTTCGGCGAAGGTGTCGACGACTACCGGGAGCATGGCTAGACGGGCATCGTGCGGTTGGAGTGTGCTCGGCCGACGGCGGCGATCTCAGGGTTGGCTCCGGATACAACCCGGATTCCGCTGTCGATGCGTTCGGCGATTGTTTCGGCCGAACCGCCGCCGAGGAACGCAACGCCGTTCTCTTCGCAGGCCTTATGGACGCGCTCGCTGGCTTCTTGGACACGCGGGTCGAAAGGCATGTTAGGTCCGCCGCGGTCAACGCCGTAGGACATGTGCAGGTCACCGGGACCGCACTCGGCGAAGGTGAGGCCGGGCACTGCGAGCATGGTCTCGATGTTAGAAACGCCGCGGACGGATTCGACTTTGATACCCAGCATCAACTCGCCATCGGGATTGAGCGGGTACGGGTCGGCTTTGGCGATGTATTCCGGATTGTCGAGGCCCCAAATCTTCGCCGCGCCCGGTTCCGAACCGACGCCGCGAGTGCCGCGGTAGAGACCGTAGCCGACGCCGTTGGCGGCGCGTGGGTAGCGGCAAGACTCGACGAATGCACGGACGGCGTCGGCGGTTTCCGCCTGGCAGAGGAGGATGCCGTGAACGCCCCGAGCGAGGATTTGTCGGAACTGCCAGGCGTTGTAGCGAACAGTTTCTTCGGTTGAACCGTCGACTGGTGCTTCGACGATGACCGTTGGTGTGCGGTGACCGCTGTTGGTCGGTCCTCCGGCGACCATTCCCTCCATGTAGTTCTGCAATCCGCCGAGGTCGAACGGACCGTGCTCCATGCCGACGTTGATGTAGTCCGCCCACGTGTGAGCATCTTTCATTCCCTGCTCGTGCGTGAGAATCGCACCAGTGTGACCGCCCGTGTAGTAGATCGGCTGGTCTTGTGAGAGCAGTTCGACAGCCCTGTTAACCCGTTTCGCAGACATTTACCTCGACTCCTTGGAATTCGACGGAGTCGATCTGGTCAACTCCCATTTTCGGAACCTGGGATGGTTCCAACTTTCACCACATGAGTTTACACTTTGCCCATGACTACCCACACGACGAAACACCCGACATTGCGAGAGTTGGAAGCAGCGCTCGAACACATTAAAGCGTCGCCCGCCGACGAAGGGCGTCTAGAGATGATCTCGACTAGACCGAGCGTCGAGGAAAGAGAGTTGGTAGAAGTTGGTGAACTTGATACCGAGTGTGGGCTGGTTGGCGACAACTGGCTAGACCGAGGGAGCAGCAGCACTGCGGACGGGTCGGCCAACCCGGAAGCACAACTGACGATAATCAATACTCGCGTAATCGAAACGGTGGCCGGGGATGAAACGCGCTGGCAATTGGCCGGCGATCAGCTTTTTGTCGATATCGACTTGAGTCACAACAACCTCCCGCCTGGGGCGCGGCTCAGCATCGGTTCGGCTGTCGTCGAACTGACGGCGGCGCCACACACCGGTTGCGTTAAGTTCGCCTCACGTTTCGGTCATGACGCGTTGAGATTCGTCAGTGGGCCGGAGGCGATGCAACAGCGCAGGCGGGGAGCGAACGCCAAGGTGGTCCAAGCCGGCACGATCCGGGTCGGCGACATCGTCCGTAAGGTCGAAGCATAGTGACATTTAGGGATCGATTGTCGACCGTTACAAAAACTGAAACACTTCCTAACGACATCGTCATCCAAGTTCGGGACCTCCGAAAAAGCTACAACGGTTTAGTCGCGGTTGATGGCATCTCGTTCGAGGTCCATCAAGGTGAGATATTCGGGATGTTGGGCCCTAACGGCGCCGGCAAGACGACGACGGTCGAGATTCTCGAGGGTTTGCGCGACCTTGACAGCGGCGAAGCGTACATAAACGGGTTGGACGTGACTAAGAATTCGAAGCGCGTCAAGGGGATGATTGGAGTCCAGCTTCAACAGAACGCGTTTTTCGACAATTTGAACTTGCGTGAGACGTTGCAGTTGTTCGCGACGCTTTACGATTCCGAAATGTTGCCTGAGGAGGCGTTGGAAAAGGTTGATCTTGCAGACCGGGCGAAGTCTCAATACCGGCACCTGTCGGGCGGTCAAAAGCAACGGCTTTCGATCGCGGTTGCGCTAGTGAACGATCCGGTGGCGATGTTTCTCGACGAGCCTACGACAGGTCTCGATCCGCAGGCGCGTCGAAACATGTGGGAACTCATCGACGGTCTCCGGTCCGAGGGCATGGCGATCATGCTGACGACGCATTACATGGAAGAGGCGGAGATTTTGTGCGACCGGGTGGCGGTTATCGATCATGGAAATATCGTCGCTATCGATACGCCGCAAGCGCTTGTCGACCAACTGAAGTCGCGGGGTGCCGAATCGGTGCGGAAGGATGGGGTGCTGACTATGGAAGACGTGTTTATTGACCTTACGGGACGAAGTCTCGTTGAATAGAGACTTGCGGTAGGGACGCGCTCGCTGCTTGAGCGTCGGAGCAATCGTTTTGAGAATTTACCGAGCCTTCATAGTTGCAGAGTTGAAGATGTTCTTCCGGGATCGGGCGGCGTTGTTCTGGACGCTGGCGTTTCCGACGGTGATGATGGTGGTGTTCGGGCTGTTTAATTTTGGCAGTTTTGAACCGCCGGAGGTTGGGATTGTTGACAAGGCCAAGAATGAGGCGTCGACGTCTCTGGTGTCGGCTCTAACTGGTGGATATGGCGGTGAACCGCTTTTCAATGTGCCTGAATCGGACGATGAAGACGCCCTGCGGGCGGAGGTTGAGGCTGGCGATATTACCGCGGTGATGGTCATTCCGGAGCACTTCGGTTCTGCGAGTGCTACCTCGGTGATCGACATTACTTTTGATGGGCGTAAGGCGCAGGAGGCGGAGGTTGCGCGCACGATCGTGACACAAGTTTTGGACGATGTGTTCAAGGAAGTGACGCAGGTGCCGACCGAATTCCGCGTCGAGAATTGGGCCAGCATCTCGCTGACCGAGGTCGCTGGACGCGGGCAGGGGTACACGGGGTTTGTGGTGCCGGGCATCGTCTCACTTGCCATCATGCAGAGCGCACTTTTCGGCGTCGTCTTTACGCTCGTACGGCTTCGCAACCAGGGCGTTCTCAAGCGATTACACGCCACGCCCATCAGTCCCAGGCACTTCTTGGCGGGCGCGCTTTTCACCCGAATGCTGCTGCTGATCATGCAGACCTACGTCCTGTTGCTCGTCGGCATCTTCGTCTCGGGGGTCGAGGTATCGCCTGGATACGCCGCGTTTTGGCTCGAAGTCATCCCGCTGGTCCTGCTTGGCGGTGTTGTTTTCGCCTCGCTTGGTCTTGCAGTCTCCGGCATCGCCAAGACCGAGAACACCGCCGCGCCGCTCGCCAACATCATTTCGCTGCCGATGATGTTCCTCTCCGGCGTCTTCATTCCGCACTCTGTCATTCCAGACTGGGTAGTCGCCATCGCTCAATTTCTTCCCCTAACGTTCCTGGCGGATGCGATGCGCGGGATGGTCAACAGCGGTGAGACGTTGTTTGTACAGGGGGGATCGATCATTGGCTTGGCGGTATGGGCGGCGATAGCTTTTGTACTTGCGGTGCGTGCGTTTAGGTGGGAGTGAGGGTTGTCGTCGAAAATGAAAGGCAACGGTGCGTGCGTTGCTGCGCATCATAGACAGATAGCTGACACAGACGGTTTAGACAATAACGCCTCCATTGCCTCCTCGTTGACCATCCCGCGGCGCTTGACGATCAGACTATACTAGTCTAGACTAGATCAAGTGTCCTTGAGCGAATTACCGATGCAAACATCCGACAATTCTCACATTTGGCGAGTTGCCGAGGCGAAGGCGCGGCTGTCGGAGGTTTTGCGTCTGGCCGAGGAGGAGGGTCCGCAGCGGATCGGGACTCGAAAGACGTTCGTGGTGGTGCCGGAAAAGGATTGGGAGGCTCGGGAAAAGCCTCGGATGCCGTTGGGTAAGTGGTTGGTTGAGAATATGCCGCGGGGCATCGAACTTGGAAATCCCCGATCGTGAAAGGGGATCGCGTCCGCGACAATCCCGTTCATTGATGAAGATGCAGACCGTTGAGCTGGCTATCTGCTAGACACGAATGTTAGTTTCTGAAGTTGTCAAACCGGATGTGCCAAATCCCGACGTCGTTGCATTCCTGAGCGATGCAGAGCCCGAATCTATGGTTGTCAGTCTGTGGTAGATCCATGAAATCGCAGTACGGCCTAGAGTTGTTGCCGGCCGGACGACGTCGTCGAGACCTGCTTCAATCGGCGAGATTCAGTCAGTAATTGTCAGAGTTGGCGTATGTAAACCGAATCCTGCCGTTCGACCAGATCAGCGGCTGCAGTGCACGCCGCTCGGATGCGAGTGAGCAGCCCGCCGCGATCGGGACGAGTTGTCGAATCTGGGTGATGCTCCTGATAGCGGGCACCGCCAAGGTGCACGATCTAACCGTTGCCACGCGCAATGTCAGAGATTTCGAAGGCCTGGGCCTCGAAGTTTTCAACCCGTGGCGATTTCAGGTTGAACGTCGCCGATTGAAAGACAGATTTCGTGGACTGGTTCGCCGGCTCCTCAACCCAACGCACTCAGAAACTCGCCCATCACCGAGTAGTAGCCCTCGGGGTCGTAGTAGTCGGCGCCGTTGTGGGGTGCGCCTTTGATTGTGTAGAACTGTTTCGGGCCTTGGGCCGCGTCGTATACCATGCGACCACTCTCGATCGGGACGATTTCGTCGAACTCGGAGTGCATTACTAGCACGGGGCATCGCATTTCGCGAGCGTGAGACACCGTGTCGAAACGGTTGTGGATGAGCTTTTCGATCGGCAAGTAGCGCCACGGCGTCATCGTCTTTGCCAAATCGGGTATTGAAGATATCGGGCACTCCAATATCAGAGCGTCCGGGGGTTCGGTTGCTGCCAATCGCGTCGCGACGGCGCCGCCCAGGCTGCGTCCGAAGTAGACGAGTGCTGGTCTCACTTGGTACGTGTCTCGAATGCGCTCGTCGATCCAGCGACGCGCGGCGATCGCGTCCAGAGCGATGCCCTCTTCGCTCGGACTGCCCTCGCTCAACCCATATCCGCGGTACTCCAGGGCGAATATGTCGATGTGACGAAACCGCGTCACGAATTCCCGGTACTGATCGAGACGAACGCTGATGTTTCCGCCGTTCCCGTGGGTGATGAGCATCAATATGCGCTTCCGATTCGGGTCCTCACCCTCCTCGCCTTGAATGAACCAAGCGTGTGTCCGGTTTCCGTCATCGGTCGTGAGCCATACTTCCTCGTATCGCAAGCCGACGTGCGACGGGTTGCCGCGCAATTGCGGCTGTGGGAAGAAGATGAATGATGCTTCGAGAGCTGTTGGTGTATGCATTGGGCGTACGCAAATCTACCTCCGCCTCCGTCGGCTGGTCAGGCCCGATGGACCTTGGGCACCTCGATCTTCAGGTGCGTTCGAGGTTTCCAGCCCAATACGCGTTCGGCTTTTGTGAGATTGTGCTCGACCTGATCTTCGTCGCCGGCGATGAAGAAGGGCTCGAACGATCCATGGCCGATCTGCACGAATTCGGCTGCCGCCATGAAGGCATTAGCGAGGTCCTCTTCGTCGGTGACTAGTAGAGGTCGTGCACCGCTCGGGTCGGCTTCATGCTGCGCGCTTCGGTAGTCGATCCATTGCTCGCGAGTGCGGGGTCCGGTGATCCGCAACGCCGCCAGGTTCATGTCGAAGTGCCGGGCGAAGTAGCGGCAGATGAGTTCGCCGAACCCTTTTGACAGTCCGTACGCGCTTGGGGTATCCAGCGGTATCTCGTCCTCAGACTGATACCAGTCGCGGTACCGGAAGTGGACGCTCATCGAGCTGGTGTAGACGCCGTTGCGCAGGCCGTTGTTGTAGCCGGTCCAGAGGAAAAGGTGGAGGCCCATGTTGTTGACGGTGTAGTTCTCGCGGATCACCTTCTCGTCCTGATCGGTAACCGAACCGCCCTGCGGACTCTGCATCACCAGCCAGATGAAGGTGTCGATGCCGTCAACCGCCTCTTTGATGGCGCCGGTGTCGGTGACGGAGCCCTTGACGAACTCGATGCCGTCGTGGCGAGGCGGGTCCAGATCTAGCACTCGTAGGTCGTGGACTTCGCGGAGATAGGGAGTTATGAAGGTGCCGACGTGTCCGGAGCCGCCGACTAGGAGGATTTTCATGGCTTGGCGTTGCCTCGCGTTGGGTTGGTGTGTGTCTGCGGTGGATTATACGGGGATGGGGGGACGAAACAGGCACCGGCTCAATCCACTGCTGGGGCGTACTCTGTTTCCGGTTGTCGAATTTCGCTTTCTTCGGGTTGAATCTCCGGTGGTGCGGGTTCGTCTGTTTCTAACTCGATGGGCTCGAAGCTGATCTTCAAATGTGTGCCGGTAGCTTTGGCGTATTTTTCGAGCGTCCGCATCGACGGATTCGACCGGCCACCCTCCAAACGGGCTACTGCAGATTGTGTTGTGCCCATAAGTTCGGCGATTTGGGTTTGAGTTAGATCAGCGTATGCTCTTGCACCGATCATCGAGCTGGCGAGTTCATAAACTGGCTCGGATTCTTCGTGTGCTGCACGATAACCCGGGGAGTTCATCATCTCCTCGTGGAGTTTGTCGATGTAGGTCACTTGTCAATCTCCTGTGCGCGGCGCATTGCCAACTCGATCTCTCGTTTTGGAGTTCGCTGCGTTTTTTTCGTGAACACTCTCAGTACGACGACCCGTCGTTCATGAACTGTCATGTAGAGTGCCCGTGAAATCCCGCTTCTGCCCCGCAGTCGCATCTCCCAAAGCGGACCCCGGATGTGTCTGACATGCGGCATACTGACGAATTCGATCCCGTGTTCTTCGATCAACCTAGAGATCCGCACGAATTCATCAATCATGTCGACTGGCAGCGTCCTGATCTCTCTCCGCACGGTCGCATTCAACGGCTCAACGGTCCAATTCTGAGAAATCATAATATATCGCTTATGCTATGTTTTGAAGCCAATCGGAAGGAAAATTCCGAGAGCTAGGAACTATCAACCGAATACCTACATCCTAACGACGTCGTCACAACCTCACGCCGAACGCGTAACCTCAACCGTCGCTTTGGCGTTCTCAAATCCCACGAGCGCCAATGGTTTGTGCACGGCGACAGTTGCCGAGGTGATGCACGCGTGGGTGTTTAGCACCGCTTCGGCGATGCGGTCCGCGAGGGTTTCGACTAGGCGATATTCGGCTGCGGATGCCGCTTCGGCGGCTTTGATGCATGGGGTTCGGTAGTCTGGGGCGTCCACCAAGTTGTCGGATTGTGCCGCGACTGAGAAGTCGCCACGCAGTTCGATGTCGACGACGACCCGCTGCGGCATCAGGTGCTCCCAATCCTCTGCGCCAACGACGCACAGCAACTCCAAGCCGCGGATTAGCAGCCGATCGGGTCCGATATCAGACGGCGTAGAGGTCATGGCTCGATACTATCTACGATGCGCTGGATCATTCCCAGCACGATTGCGACGGTGCCTCCGAGGGGTGTCGCCTCGACGTGCTCGATGGTGTCGGATGGGTGGTTGATGTACCGCAGATCGTGGGCGTAGAGCATCAAGAAAGGCACGTCGAGCTCTTCGAACCCGACGTAGTCCGATGCGCCCCACTCGAAAGGCCCGGTGACTGTCAAATCGATTTCTAGATCATCGGCGGTGTCGTTGGCGTAGTCGGTGAGAAGCTCGTCCCCGAACGCGTGGAGGTTTCCGGTCGCGACGACATCGAGATTGATCATCGCTTTGATTCGGGCGATCTCGGTGGTCGAAAGATCGTTGGCATAGTAGTTGCTGCCGTGTAGTCCGGTCTCTTCGGAGCCGAAAAAGATGAAGCGCAGATCGAAGGGCAACTCTTCGTCTGCCAGTTCTTGCGCGACGATCAGGGCTGTCGCCGTGCCGCTGCCGTTATCGTTCGCTCCCGGCGACCATGGCGTGGTGTCGTAGTGTGCACCGATCACCACCACTGGATCGCCGACGATTTCGTTGTTCAGCTCCGCGATCACGTTGCGCGAGGGGCCGTTACCGGTTGGGTACACCAAGAGCTCTGCGGCTACCTCGTTACCGTCGTTCAGCGCTCGCTGCAGTCTCCTGCCGTCCGCCTGTGGGATACCGCCAGCGAAGATATCTGGCTCCTGCGCCAATCTTCCGCCGAAGTAGAACCGCGGTTCATTGTTGAAAACTACTACGCCGATTGCACCTCTATCGGCGGCGTTCGTCTCCTTATCCTCGAACGACAGTGTGCTTCTTTCCACCACGACGATCTTGCCGTGAACGTCGACACCTTCGAAATCGTCGTCGTCGCCAAGGCTGGCGAATACCATCTCACCCTGTACCTGACCGATTTTGAAGGGCTCGAACGGAAGGAAGAAGATCCGATGTGTATCGCCATCTCGCCGGGAAAAGGTCACGCCAGGTTCGCTGCCGTCGGACCCGGGTAGGACCTCAAGCGATCCGCCGGGCGACGCGTCGAAGACTTCGAAATCTTGGATCTCGACCATGTATCCGAGATCTGTCATCTCGTTTGAGAGGAACATCGCGCCTCGAAGTTCCTCTTCCGTGGCACTCTGCCTCGGACTCAGATCCTCTGCCAACATGATGGTCAAGTCGTACGCCCTGCTTGAGAGCGAACCCACATCGTCGGCATCGACGAGGGAAGTTTCGGGTCGCAACGTCGGTGTCGCCGCAACAGTCGGACTCGGTGCCGCCGCTGCTGTTGCTGTCGGAGCAGGTGTAGGTGGCACCGGCGTGTCCACGGCGGCGGTCGGGGCCATCGGGGTGACGGTCGAGGCTGCGGTTGGAACCTGCGTCCCGGCGACAATCGTTGTCGCCTTGACATCCGTCGGGACTCCTGTCGGGACCATTGGCGTCGCGGTCGGTTCCGCATCCGACGAGCACGCCGTTGCCGACAACGCGCTGATCGCGATCACACCGGTGGCAAATGACGACCGGAGTATGTGGTGCAGTGAGATTCGGATCATTGGATGGGTTTCCATTATCGAGGACGCTGTATTCACATACGAACGCGGTTACAGTGTTGATTGGTAATCGACAACAATCAATAACGGTGAGATCAAGTTGAATCGTGTAGAGACGCCACACACATTCGCTGGCAACCCCATCGATCGGGCAGATGTGTTGCGGCGCGACGAATCCGAAATCGGTGACATGATGCGATCCGAGAATGCCCGCGTGCTGATACTCGCCGGGCTTGACCCGCTGATCTCCAACGGTAGCGGTAACTCTGCGCAACTTGGTTGGCTCAATTACGAAATTGCCGAGGAAATCATCACCGCCGATCCGAGCTCCAAAACACTCCTCGGCGTCAACCCTGATGGCAACGCACTCGTTGCGTGGAGCATGAAGGGCAGCGCGCGTCATGGCTCGGACCAAATCTCCGAGTCGAAGATGGTGGAGCGCAACCTCGCAATCTGCGACGCTCGCGAATCGGCGATGCTCGTCTCGGCTGCCGAGACTGGCATTCTCGCCCAAGCGCGCGCGAACCTAGGATGGCACGGTACCCACGGCTTCTGCGCCCGTTGCGGCGAACCGACTGAGATGCGTCGCGGGGGACTTATGCGAAAGTGCACCGGATGCAATGCCGAGCACTTTCCGCGTACCGACCCTGTTGTCATCACCGTAGTCACTAACGGCGACCGATGCATTCTCGGACAGTCCGCCGGACGCCTCAGCGCGATGAAGATGTACTCGGCGTTAGCGGGGTTCATGGACCATGGGGAATCGATGGAAGAAGCTGTCCGGAGGGAGGTGATGGAAGAGGCGGGAATCAAGGTCGGACGCGTCCGGTACCACTCGACCCAACCCTGGCCATTCCCGTCGTCGTTGATGATCGGCAGCCACTCTGAGGCGCTCTCTACCGACATCAACATCGACGACTTCGAGATGACGGATGTCCGTTGGTGGGACCGCGAAGAAGTGCGCCTCGCATTGGCCGAAAAGAGCGAGCTCCTGCGGGTTCCTGGACCGATTGCCATCGCCCACCACCTGATCAAGGCTTGGGCAACTGGCGAATCTGGTTATTTCCGTACAAGTTAGCCTTTTCCCAAAGCCGAATCGTTTACAAGTTCCAAAAATGTTATTGCCTGTGAATCATGGGGCGACCGGCAGAAAATCAGCTCCCCGAAGAACCAATAAAGAAGAACGAATAAAAGGACCTATCGATGAAGCTCAAGACCATCCGTGCCGTCCACGTCGACCTACCCCCGGCGCGTCCCAAATCCACCGCTCGACGTGCTCCCTGGCCGGAGAGCGCGCCGCGGGCGATGCCGATCAACTTCTACTCACAGTTCTCCCGTCTGCCACAAGACATGCCCGGCAACGTTGGCCTGTCGGAAGTGTGGGTACAAGCGATCGCCGAAGACGGCACTTTCGGACTCGGCAAATGCTCATTCGGGCAGCCGGTCGCGGCCTATATCGACCACGTCATCGCCCCGGTGCTGGAAGGCCAAAACTGCATGGCGATCGAGCTCATGAACGACCTGGTGATCCGCGGCGGACACCGTCACGGACTCGCGGGAATAGTTTCGACCGCGCTCGCCGGAGTGGATATAGCCCTTTGGGATCTCAAGGGCAAGCTGCTGGATAGGCCTGTGTACGAGCTACTCGGCGGACCCGTTCGGGATCGGATAGCACTGTACGCAACCGGCGACGACCTCGACTGGTTTCAAGAACTCGGTTTCACACGGTTCAAGATCACCAATCCGGCGCACTACTCCCAGGGAGACGAAGGTTTGCGCATCATCGAGGAGCACGTGGCGAAGTCCCGTGAAGTCGTTGGCGAACGCGCGGAGCTGATGATTAACCCAGTCATGTCTTTCAACGTCGAATTCACCCTCCGACTAGCCGAACGACTCCGTCCGTACAACCTACGCTGGCTGGAAGAGCCGTTGCCGCCTCACGACATCGAGGGCCATGCGGAACTCAAGCGTGCCATCACTTGGATACCGCTCGCGACCGGAGAAGACCATAGGGGGCGTCACGCGTTTGCTCAACTGATCGAGCGTCGCGCAATCGACATCGTGCAACCTGACATCGGTTGGAGCGGTGGTGTCACCGAAACGATGAAGATCTACGCCATCGCTGAGACCGCCGGCATCGCCATGATCCCGCACGGTGGAGCGGTTTCGCCGTGGGGCCAGCACGTCGCCATGGCGGCTCCCGAATCGCCGATCGCTGAATGTTGGATCGGCTCGCCGCCCGGGATCCCGCTTGAGGAGCTAAACAGAATACCGGGTATGGCAACCGCCAAAGACGGCTACATTGTCCCGTCCGATGCTTCCGGTTTCGGCATGGAAATCCCAGCCGATTGGATCCGTGACTGGGAGTATAGAGGACGGAACTGATCTGTCCGGGAGGCATCCCTGCACATTCGGTGGTCCAGTCCAAACTCGACTCGCGTGTAGAATCGATGCACTCCCTTGGTCGCGTCAAACTCGATGCCCATCCCTATCTTCCGAACGCCTAACTTACCGTTGGATTTCCGCGAACCACATGAATACGAAACGCCCGCTTCACGGCGAGGCAGGCTGACTCGCATCGGCGCCATCGACCACGGCGACGCACGCGGGCGGTTCGCACGTCTACGACGTCAGATCCGAAACCCGTCGCTTCTGACCTTCTTCATCATGGCAATCGTCGCAGTCTCGATCCCGATTGCAATTGTCGGACCCGGCTTCTTCTCGGGCGCAAAACAAGGCATCGTCCGCATCCGGCAAGGGCCCGCCCTCCAATTCCTAGAAGTCTCAACACCCAGCTACGTCTACCCTTACCTCCAGCGCAACATAACGCTGATGAAGAACGCCGAAACCGAGTACGAGTGGCGCCGCATCTCCTTCAAACTCGGCCCCTGCCACGAAACCAACCTCAGCCAGTTCCCAGCCGGCAAGTACACCAACGCCATCTCCAGCGCCTGCAACGATCTTCACAACATCCAAATAGACTTCGCCGCAGACTGCACATCGGCAGTCGACTGCAATATCCCACCTGCAGCAATTGCCCGTCTAGACGCCGTCAGCGTCAACCTCCAAGAAGCCTTCTCCGATGCCTACTCGTCACGGCATACCGAAACCATCGGCCAAGGCGAATAGACTATATCGCCTTCCTTAAGTGGGGCCATTGCAAAACCGCCGTCATTCCCGCGCTCCATTTCCGTCATACCCGCGAAGGCGGGTATCCAGAGGGGCGGTGTGCGGGCGGTACACGCCGAATTTTGCCCGCGTTCACTGAGGAATCATCCAAAACCCGCTTTTCCACGCCGGGTCATCCCTTACCGATACCTTGTATCTGGCGTAAAATCCTAACTTGCCGATTCTTTTAGGATCGGTCGCCATCACGGCGGCAACCTTCACGAACCCAATCTGAAGACGCGGCAAGAAAGGATACGCCCGGTTGCACATCCACGAGACGCTGTTTTCTATTGGACTGCTAATCATCGGCGCCAAACTCCTTGAAGGCATCTTCAAGCGGTTCGGACTCAACTCCATCATCGCCTACGCCGCAGCTGGCGTCATCCTGGGTCCCGTAACCGGACTCGTCGAAACTGGAATCGAGACCGAGATCATCTACGGCCTCGGCATCTTCGTCTTCTTCTTCCTCATCGGCCTCGAAGAAATCGACATCAAAGGCTTCTTCTCCGCCATCCGAGGAAGGTTGTTCCTAGCCGCCACGCTCTCAATAGTCATCTCGATGCTCGTCTCCTTGGCCGTCACCACCGACTACTTCATCGACCTAAAACTCGGCCTCAACTTCACCCAAGCCTTGGGCATCGCAAGCGTACTCTCTCTCTCCAGCAGCGGACTAGTCGCCAAGGTCCTCATCGACGAGGGCAAACTCAAACAACCCGTCGGCGTCCATATCTTCACCGCCGTCATCATCGCCGAACTCATCGCCCTCTTCGTATTCGGTTTCGCGATCAGCGAACACTTTTACGGCGATGGTCACGCACACGCCTTAAACCTCCTCGACGTCGCTACCCGCATCGGACAAATCGTAGGATTTGCCATCATCATCTGGATATTCTCAACCAGATTACTGCCCAAACTCATAATGCTCCTCCACCGTGTACTGCAGGTGCCACAACTCTCCTTCGGACTACTCCTAGGCGGACTCTTCCTGGTAGTCTTCGGCGCCGAAAAGGTCGGACTTCACGGTTCGATCGGCGCTCTCCTCTTCGGCGCAGCTCTATCGACACTCCCTTACCAAGTCCGACACGACATCATGCCAGGCATGAAAGGCACTGCCGAAGGCTTCTTCGTCCCACTCTTCTTCGCCTCTGCAGGACTTCACCTCAGCTTCGATTTCGCCGAACTCACCATCCTCACCATCGTCGTCCTAACCTTCGTTCCGCTCATCGGCAAATTCGCCGCCTCCGTCATCAGCACCTACGTCACCCGACTCGACGCACCATTCGCCACCGCCTCAGGCCTGATGGCAAAAGGCGTCGCCGAAATCGCGCTACTACTCCTGCTTCTCCACACCGGCGCAATCGACAAATCCATCTTCTCCCTTCTCGTTCTCGTCATGTTCGCCTACATCCTCATCACACCCATAGGCATCGCCAGCGCAATCAAAAGAATCAAACCCGCCAAAACCCCAACATCCCTAGAAGACATCCCGCCATCCCTATACCGATTCGCACTTGAAGGCATAAAAGTCAAAGACATCCTAGACCGCTCCCGCGCCTTCCCGGACCAATCCCTCACAGTCAAAAACTTCGCCGAACACTGGCTAATACCAGAACAGCACGACTACGTGGTGGTCGACCACGGCGAACTCGGCGGAATAGTCTCCCTAAGCATGCTCCGCTACCTGCCCCGCCACGAATGGGACACCACCACCCTCACCCAAACCCTCCGCCACAACACCCCCACCGCCACCACCGAAGACTACGTCGAAGACGCCCTTCAAGCAATGACCGAAAACTCCATCACCATCCTCCCAGTAACCGACGCCGAAACCAACCAATTCATCGGCTCCATAGCCTCCCACGAAGTCCTAGAAATGGTAGTCGAAGACGCGCAGGGTGGTTAGATTTGACCCCGCTGTCCGGCAGGGGGAGGGCACCGTCCCCTTCGCGCAACGTAAGGGGACGCGACGTAGGGGCAGGTTTCAAACCCGCCCCCGCTCGCAGGGGATGCACGGGGTGGAAGGGCCGGCGGGTTGCCCCCGCCCAAATACGTACGAAACAAGGGGGAAATGTCCGAAGGACAAAGGGGGCCCGTACCAAGCAAACAATCAAGACCTACCCCCAACCCTTCTCTCCCTCCTCCACCGCCGCATAAATCACATCCAAAACACCATCCAAATTCCCTAAAACCTCATTATTCCAAAACCGCAAAACCCGGAACTCCTCCTCGGCCAGCTTCTCACTTCGCCAATCGTCCTTAGACCGGCCCTCGTCATGTTGCGACCCATCCAACTCAATAGCCAACCACAACTGCGGACAAGCAAAATCCACAATAAACCCACCCACCGGATGCTGACGCCGAAACCGAAAACCACCCAACCGCCCCTTCCTCAAATGCGTCCAGAGCACCCTTTCCGCATCCGTCGGACTCCCACGCATCCGTCGTGCCCGATCCCGATTCAACCTATCCCCAGAACCCATCCCCAAATTGTATGGTTGCCCCCGTTGACGGGGGAAATGTCGGAACGACAAAGGGGGCACTCAACGAAACGAGGTTCGCAGGGAACGCCCAAACCCGCCGTCATCCCCGCTCTAGCACACGTCATCCCCGCGGAGGCGGGGATCCAGAGGGGCTCGGCTCGGCTCGGCCGGGGGCCACGCCCGTTAACGGGGGAAATGTGCCACGCAGAGTAACTACGGCTACGACATGGCAAGTTGTGCGAAGGGGGCACACCGCAATCCATTAACTGACGCCGCTCGACCATTCGGCAATGTGCTTCACCGAACCAACGCCGCACAATCACGTTATGACTGATTCCCCACGACACCACCTCACGCAACACCACGCTCGTCGGCGCCCAAGTCATGATGTCCACCTCAAACTTCCACCGACTAGAAATCGCCCACTCCGAACTCCCCTACTACAACGCCGCCCTAACCCCAGCCCTAGACGTCCACGACGGCTTCTACCACGTCCCCGACGCACCCGGCCACGCCACACCCTAAACCCCGACTACATAGCCGCCGGCCCCAACAAATCCCTAATCGACTAGACCGCTCGCCCCTTTCGCGGAGCGAAGGGGGCGCGAGCGGGGGATGCGATGCGAGCGGGGGATGCACGTCACGTAAATACATTTTGTCTCACGCCAGAACTGGCCACCAATCCGATCTGACATATATCGCCTTGCGAATGCATTATTAATTGACAATGTCAACATCTCGTGCTACGATACGGCGTAGAGGCCAATCATGGCAGAAAACGACCGTTTCGAAAGATCATTCCGAGCTGGATGGCGTAGCGCATACATTCGCGCACGGCAAGATATTGGTCTGACCACCGAAATCTGCGACATTCTGACCAAAACGTTGACGAAAAACCTGCGGGACTTGAACAGCGTGCCAGGTTTTCACGAGATTCGCCATGTCATCGACGAAGAGACGTGGCGACGAGTCCTGGCCACCGATCAAGATGAAGGCGCAGCGGTCCTCCTCGATGCAGTGGGCCGTTTGGAACACATCGTCCGCGAGTATGGAGGTCATCGCCACACCAAATTGGCGACGGATGCGGCGACTTCGATGATCGCGGCCGGTGATTTGGCTGGTTTTGATGGGAGTTTCTCCGAACGGATCTGTGAAGCCATCGTCAACCATCGTTTTTTCGCTAACGCCTCAAACCACTTGGTCTCTGAGGGCAAATTTGCCAATTTCGACGAGGCGGACCAATGGCGTCAGGACATCATGCGATTGTTGCGACCTCAAATGAAAAAGATAGCGAAACAGCTTGAAAAAAGACCAGACGGAAAAGGTATACGAGCTCCGAACCGACTGACCCACACAGAATCAACACACGCACTTTTGGAGGAGAACCTAGTTTCGATTGATCGATAGGCATCGCTCCTTCGTGACAATAATCCGATGAATCCATCGTTTTACACATACGACTTCGCCTCCACGGACCGCGTCAACTTGGACTACAGCTATTGGCTAGACGGAACGGCCATCTCTCGCGCGGTTTTTGAAGCTTTACCATCGAGGTCGGCAGACCTTGTGGAAGTCGCCTTGGCGGCATACACCGCGGATCGATTGTCACCGCGCTCCTTCAAAAGTACGTCTACCGGGCAACGCAAATTCCATATTCGTGTAGGCGTGCGCGAACCCGATCTTTGGAATGACGATCTGGTGACTAACAGCCTGCACGAGTTCTTAAATTGGGTCAGTGGTGACGATTGGAGTTTTGAGTTCGTTAGACACAATACTGGATTTTCGGCAGCAGAATCGGAATCGTATCTCTTCCGCCTACCACCCAAGAAACCAGTGACGGTTTCATTGTTTAGCGGCGGGCTCGACTCTTTGGCAGGATTGGCCGAGCACGCGTTACAAGGAAACACCGCTTCGTGTGTTTTGGTCTCTGGCTATACCAATGAGCGTTTAAGGCACCTACAAAGACTGCAAGTACAACAGATAACAACGGCTTTGGAACACCGTCTGGTTCCTCGGCGTCCAGAAATACGTCACGTCGCTGTCCCGTTCAAGATCCGTAAGCCTTCAAAAACCCGCGAGGAATCAAGCCAGCGAACGAGAGCGGCGGTTTTCCTTGCGTTGGGCACCACGACTGCCATCCAGGCGAATGCAGACACTCTGTGGGTATACGAGAATGGGATCGGAGCGCTTAATCTACCGCTGAACGAAACGCAGCTTGGCGTCGATAACTACAGAGGCGTACACCCACGATCTCTAAACATGGCGTCTCAGTTATTTGAAAGAGTTTTGGGGCGAAAAATCCACATCGAAAATCCTTGTCTTTTTGAGACGAAAGCCGAGATGTGTGAGCACTTGAAATCCGCAAATCTAGTCGAATCCATCGCAGATACAGTGTCTTGCGACAGTTTTCCGGTACGCGTGTCAGGTCAACCTCAATGCGGATACTGCACTTCGTGCATCCTCCGTAGGATGTCGATCCACGCCGCAAACTTGGGTGGATATGACCTCGCGGACGGATATCGTCACGACGTGTTGAACAACGAACCGACCCTAAACCAAAAACAAATATACGAACTTTCGACAACCGCGTATCAAGCCCACAAGTTTAAGAGATGCCTCGCGTCTGATGATCCCTGGAAGTCATTGACCAGCGAGTTCCCAAAGCTTGAAGTAACCTGTGCTGAACTCACGCTCCGCAAGGGGTTGGCCCACGGCGACGCGGTGAATAACTTCCTAAAATTATTCCGATCTTACGTTCGCGAATGGGAATCGTTCCCTGCGAACATCCGAATCGCTGCCGAGAAAAACTGATGCAGCAACACATTCTTGAAACCATCGACCCCAAACTCTTAGGCAGTCGCCTCCAAGATGCCAGAAAAGCACGCGATCTTACTCAACAGCAGGTAGCCGACTCCTTGGCAATTGCAAGGACTACCGTTACCGCACTCGAGAAAGGCGATCGGGTCACGCGCCCCGAAGAACTAATCCAGATGGCACGCCTTTACGGTAGGTCGATCAACGAATTCGTAGGCCGGCGAGAGCCCATGGCAGATTTTGCCGTTCAGTTCCGAACCGCCGTTGCCAGCGCTAGTGAAACGAAAGGCCAAGGAGGTTTAGAGCACGCTACCCAGGAATTCGAACGCCTTTGTGACGATTATCTCTACCTTGAAAAACTGACTCGTGTCGCAGTCGGACGAAACTACCCACCCCAGTATCAGATCGGCGGAATAACGCCTGAGTCTGCCGCCGAGGATGTGGCCACCGCGGAACGCAATCGCCTTGGACTCGGCGATGGTCCAATCTTGAACCTCCGCGAAATTCTTGAGAACGATGTCGGCATACGCGTCTTCTACACCACCTTGCCATCCCGTGTTGCTGGTATGTTCGCCTACTCCGTTGAACTAGGTGGGTGCATGGCAATCAACTTGCATCATCCTGAGGAACGTCGGAGGTGGTCGATGGCCCATGAATATGGTCACTTTTTGACGAGCCGGTATCGTTTGGAGATTACGCAACTGGGAGGATACGAACGTGTTCCCCCAACGGAACGATTTGCCGATGCATTTGCGAGGTCCTTTTTGATGCCTGCACCTGGACTTCGCCGCAGATTCAACGACACCAAGCGCACGTCGGGTGCCAAAGTTACGACTGCTGACATTTGCAGACTCGCAAACTTCTATTTCGTATCAATGGAAGCGATGATGCTTAGGCTCGAGGAGTTGCGACTTTTGCCAAAAGGTACTTGGGAACGCCTCCGAGATCGGGGTTTCAAAGTACGAGAAGCCCAAGAGCGCTTGGGTTTGGGTCCGCCTCCGCACGATGATCGGCGACTTCCTATCAGATACCAACTCTTGGCCGTCCAAGCTTACGAAGAAGAAAAACTCACTGAAGGCGAGTTGGCGCGGTTGCTGCGTGAAGATCGCGTAACTGCGAGGCGGATCGCGTTTGAGCTAACTCAGTCATCATTCCTTCTTGACGAAGGCGATTTGGCATCCTTTTCAGTTGAGTTGGCGAGCACAATCGGCGGCAGTTGATCCCTCCACAATGCTTTCCGTTGAGTTCATTGTCCTCGACGCCAGTTGTCTGCTGAACCTCTATGCGACTGGGCGCATGTACGACATCGCGCAAGCATTACCGTACCGCCTAGTGGTTGCCGAATACGTTGCCACACAAGAAGCTCTGTATGTATGGCGGATGGTCGACCAAACGGTCGCGCCAGTGCGCGTCGATCTGAACCCATTGATTGATGACGGCTTGATTAAGGTCATGGGCTTAGCGAGCGACGAAGAACAAACATCTTTCATCGATTTCGCTGCTCAGGTCGACGATGGGGAGGCGGCGACGTGCGCAATGGCGTTGCACCGCGGTTGGGCAACTGCAACCGACGACCGAAAAGCGCGACGTGTTTTCGCTGAAGTAGCCGAACACAACCCCCTATTCTCAACGAGCGAGTTGATGAAGGCTTGGGCAGAGGAGGTTTCGATCCCGGATTGGGAACTTCGAGATGCGCTACGGGCGATACAAACCGGCGCGAGTTACCTACCAAGCAGACGTGATCCTCTGTACGACTGGTGGCGCTCAATCATTTCCGAGAATTGAACGACGGCGCCGTTAGTTAACACCCCACCCCCAAAAACCGCTCCCACCTCACCTCCAACCGCCCCTCATCCGGCCGATCCACCCGCCTGCTCGGCACCAAAATCCGCTGCCCCTGCAACCCCTGCAGCCCGTGCCTCAACATCGGACCATCGATTTCGTAGAGGATGTCTGGCCGCACATGTATCACGTAGTCCGGATGCACCCCGAGCAACAATCGGTCGAACGCCGCATGGTGCAACCGACACAACGACATCCCGTTGCTCACAATTGGCTCCCCATGCAACTCGCTGTCGGGGATGATGTGCGCCGCATCCAGCAACTCCTCATGCCGCAAACTGCAGAATGCGCACCGACGCTGATACGCCAGTAGCACGCGTTCACGAAATGCACCTTGATGAATCCGACGTTGAACCTCCGTCGCCGCATAACTCCGTTTAAGTTCGCCGAACGGTTCACCCTCATCCTGAATTGAGAACGCAGAATCAATTAACCCCGCGTCTTCACACGTCACCGAAAACTCCAGAGCACTCATCGCGTCACCGACCACAAAGACCGGCCAAATCGCCATGTACCTACTCGGCACCAACCCATGGAAATAGACCAACGGAAGCCGGTTCTGCATCGCGATCCGCAAACCCACGTTGTCCCGGTGATATGGATCGGTGCCCCGATACTTGTACCGCAGCAGCTTGTCATCACTCATTGAATCATCGTACGGGCTGTTCGGAGAGGTCGTAATCGACAGCGGCAGCTCCATGATCCGAGGCTTGAAAATCCCTTGTTGCGACAATAGCGACACGCGCATTTCGCCATACTCGAACCCACGTAACAACACATCCCGAGAAACCACCCCATCCTCACGCGAAACCTGCGACGCCAACCATCCAAAAGCGGCATTCCTCACTGCAGCATCATGTTCCCGGTCGAAATCCACGACCTAATCCCCGTTCACTATCCAAGACATTTAACGGATTATAAGCCGAGACATCGTCACACAAATACGCACCCCAACATCGACCGTCTTTCCCGCGCAGGCGGGAACCCAGAGAAAAACAGAGCACGCCGTCCCTTCTCCCTCGACCCCAGAAGGCCATCGTCAAAGTCAACCGGGGACAACCGGGCGGGGCATCTGCGAAAATCTGCGCCATCAGCGTAATCCGCGGTTCAGACCCCAACCAACATCACCGTTCACGCACATCCGTTTCCCCTTCATATCCCCACGATAAACCTTAAAATTCAAACACACAATTGCTATTTACTACCTATGTCTTATAAAGTGGAACCGTTAACTCTTTGGCCCCGGATCGACGGATCTGGGCACTTATCAAGTCGAGAGACGACGAGAGGAATCAGGACCAATACGTTGAAGGCATCAACGGACACTTTCAAAGTCATCGAATCCATCGATGACCACACCGGGGGCTACTACTTCTCGCCGGCATTGATCGCGTCTGGCTCAAGGCGTAAGCAACGTCCCCTCTACTCGCCAAACCCCATCGGTCTAAGCGAGTCGTCATCTTTCGACCGCGCGGGAAGCGATCGTTACAGCAAAGGCTGGTCGCGGAGTTCAATGAGGGCTCCGCAACACAAGCCAATCGATTCAACCAGAATCGAAACGGGCCAGTCGAGCCTTCGTGGACGCGTACGATGTCAATCCCATTTCGTTGCATGGGAGAGACGACGGCGTGAGCCGGGGTCCAACTCGGTGATTGTCACCATCGCATTAACCCGCGATGAGGGGCATGTTGTAGGTCTTGGCGGCTTACAACGCGTGCGGAAGATTTTTGCTGGCTGTCCAGCAATCCCATCTCTCCGGGGCCAATCCCCGGTGCACATCTCATCGCGATCCGTGCACCGGTCACGGTCTGTTGGTAACAGACCTGTCTACTATTACGGTCAACCTAACCTCTGCCGCCCCGCGGCAGAGGCGCAAATCCAAGACCGTTCACGCAAAAAGACCTGGTTAAATACCGCCCAGGCCTTTTCACGCGTCTTTTCGTCATTCCCGCGGAGGCGGGAACCCAGAGAAAAACAAAGCACGCCGTTCGCCAGTCCCGTCTATTCATACCATACGAATTCCCCCGACCCACCATCATCACCCCCTTCCATATAATCGCAACCATTACGATCCCAACTTCTCCCCTCTCAACCCAACCTCGCATGACAACCCAAACCCAAACCACCAATCGCGATCCCCTCATCCTTGTCATCGACGGACATTCGATGGTGTTTCGTGCGTGGTTCGCTCTGTCGCGAGGTGGTGGATTGACCAACAGCGCCGGTGAGCAGACGCATGGCGCTTACGGGTTCTTGCGGAACCTAATTGCGACGATCCGTGAGTACAGTCCGACTCACATCGCGGTTACTTTTGACACGCGGGCGCCCACTTTCCGCGACGAACTTTTTGACGAATACAAGGCGCATCGCCCGCCGATCGATCCGGAGCTACACAAACAAATTCCGATGGTCGAGAATGTCTTGGGCGCGATGAAAATCCCGGTTTTCGCCATCGACGGTTTCGAGGCTGACGATGTGGTCGGCACCATCGTCAAGCAAGCCGAGTCGGCCGGGATCAGATCGTTGATTCTCACTGGCGACGCCGACCAGCTACAACTCGTCAATGACGAGACCAATCTCCTGATGTACTCAGGCTTTGGAGACACCAGGGTCTACGACATCGACGGTGTGAAAGACCGCTACGACGGTCTCGGCCCTGAATTTGTCGCCGAAATCAAAGCCCTCGAAGGCGACCCTTCCGACAACATCCCCGGCATCGCAAAAATCGGGCCCAAGGCCGCACGGACCGTCTTGAACCGCTTCGGCCACTTCAACACCCTCTACGCCAACCTCGACGCAATCGGCGAAATCCCGTCCAAGGAACTCCGCGGCGCCAAGAGCATCATGACCCGCCTACGAGACGGCGAAAAGATCGCATACGACGGGCTCAAACTCACCACCATCGTCACCGATGTCCCGATCGACATCAACTTCACCGAGTGTCGCATTGGGGGCTACGACCGCAACGATGTTGTGACCGCATTAACCAACCTCGGTTTCGGCGAGACGATTGTTCGTAGCATCCCATCTGCCGAGGATGCGGAACGTGGCGTGTTCCCGCTACCAACTACCGGTCGCGCACAAGGCAACTTCTTCAGCAACGGCAATGTCGCGACCGTAGCCAAACCCGCAACCAAATCCGACGGCCCGCTCGGAAAATACTCGATCGTTACCTCTGACGAAGAACTGCAAAACCTCGTCAACCGTCTCGGCAACGCCGAAGGATTCGCATACGACACGGAGACCAACGGCACTCGCGCCATGCAAGACGCGATGGTCGGAATGTCGTTCTCAAACGCCGAAGGCGAAGCCTACTACATACCCATCGGACACCGCTCCGGTGAACAAATCGACCGCACGCGCGCCCTCGAAACCGTCGCCCCGCTCTTCGCAGACGCCAAAGTGCCCAAAGCGGCGCACAACGCCAACTTCGACATGATGGTCCTCAGTCAAGCGGGTATCGAGGTTAACAACGCAAAGTTCGACACCATGATCGCCGCATCGCTCTGCGGCCACAACCGTTACGGGCTCAAAGTCCTCGCACTCGAACTCTTCCGAGCCGAGATGACGCCGATAACCGACCTCATCGGCACAGGGCGCAAACAGATCACGATGTCAGAGGTCGATATCGAGTTGGCGGGACCATACGCCGCCGCGGATGCCGACTTCACACACAGACTTTGGCGACACTTCGAAGCGGAACTAGACGGACACAACGCCCGCGACGTATTCGAAACGATTGAGATGCCTTTGTTGCCAGTCATCGTCGAGATGCAACGCACCGGCATGGTCGTCGAGACCGACATGCTCAAGAATTTCTCAGCTGCGCTCGGTGAAGAAATCGCCCAAATCAAACAGGTCGCGAACAACTTGGTGGGCGGACGTCAGTTCAACATCGCGTCCAGCCAGCAGATCAGCGCCATCCTCATCGACGAGTGGAACGCGCCAACGACTCGGAAACTCAAAACCGGTTGGTCGATGAACGCCGACGCCCTCGAACGCATGAGGAACACCAACGGCCTCGACGACCGTATCTACGAGCTCATCGACGCCGTCCTCCGCTACCGGGAACTCGCCAAGTTGAAGTCGACGTACGCCGACGCGCTGCCCAAGATGGTCAACCCGGCCACCGGACGCGTCCACAGCACCTTCAACCAAGCCGGATCAGCCACCGGGCGACTCGCATCGAACGACCCCAACGTCCAGAACATCCCTGTCCGAACACCCCTCGGCCGAAGAGTCCGCGACGCTTTTACCACCATCTACGACTCTGGTTGGCAACTGCTATCCGCAGACTATTCGCAGATCGAGCTACGCATCCTCGCTCACATGTCCCGTGAACCCAGTCTCTTGGAAGCCTTCCGCAACAACGAAGACATCCACGACGCCACGGCACGCTCCATGTACGGCGTCCAAGACGTCACCAGCGATCAGCGCCGCATCGCCAAGATCCTCAACTTCGGCGTCATCTATGGCCTCGGACCCCATGGCGTCGCACGCCAGACCGACCTCACGCAGCAACAGGGTCGTGAATTCATCGACCTCTACTTCGGGAGATACCCCGGCATCCGCGACTTCATTGAGCATCAAAAGCAGGTTGCCAAGATGCGAGGCTACGCCGAAACTCTGGATGGGCGTCGTCGATACCTCCCGGACCTGCGCTCGTCGAACCAAGGTTATCGAGCCGCTGCGGAACGCGTGGCCGTGAACATGCCCATCCAAGGGACAGCCGCCGACGTCATCAAGATCGCGATGATCAACATCGCCGACGAACTCCACCGCCGCGGTCTCGAGTCCCGCATGACCGCCCAAGTCCACGACGAACTCATCTTCGAAGTGGCACCCGGCGAACTTGAAGAGATCACTTCCCTAGCCCACGACATGATGCCCGCCGCAATGTCCCTGGAAGTTCCCCTCCTCGTCGACACCAAGACCGGCATCCGCTGGGGCGAACTCGAGTGACAACCGGCCACGTCTTCATAGCCACAAGCCTCGACGGCTTCATCGCCCGCCGCGACCATAAGATCGATTGGTTGATGAAGTACGGGAACGGTGACGAAGACGCCGGATACGACGAGTTCATGGCGGGCGTCGACGGCATCGTGATGGGGCGAAAATCCTACGAAACGGTCCTCACCTTCGGCGAATGGCCGTACCACAAGCCGGTCGTGGTAATGAGCAAATCGCGTTCACAAAGCGAAGTTCCATCCGAATTAACCGATAAGGTCTCGATAACCGACCTCGATCCCCTCGAACTGATGAACGCTTTGGCAACCAAAGGGTGGGGCAAGGCGTACATCGATGGCGGCAAGGTCGTGCAGTCGTGCAGTCGTTCATCAAGCTAGGTTTGATTGAAGACATCATTCTCACAACGGTTCCGACATTGATTGGCGATGGGATACCACTCTTCGGCGAGATCGATGAGGACATCGATCTTGAGTTGGTCAACGCGAAGTCGTTCGCCTCCGGCATGGTTCAGTCGCACTATCGGTTATTGCCCGACGGATGAAGACTCAGTTGCCGAGTTGACGCAGCACTGGTTTACAACTCCGCCAATTCCCCGAACGGAAGATCAAGTTCCTTCCGAATAGCCCCAGATAGACGGTTTAATCGCCGCGTGTTCAACTCTTCCGACTGCATCGTGTCGGTGACTATGGCGACGCCTACGTTATGATCCGGATCGCCCCAGGCGATCGATGTTCCCATTCCGCCGTGCCCGAAAGTCCGAGATTCGACTGTCGCCGCCACGCGGTTCGGTTGATCGTCGAATAACCAGACGCCTTGGCCGATGCGCGCGGGCATCATGCTCTGAATGTCGTAGACCGAAGAATGAACCGAGTACACATTCTCCGCCGCTTCCTCGCTTAACCACACTTCATCATCAATAGTCCTGCCGCCACCACAAACCGTGGCATACAGCTTCGCCAAATCGCTGGCGGTTGTAATGCATGACGCACCCGGCGAGAGGATCTGGTTTTCAAGCAACCAATCCATCTTCCGCGGCATCTCCCGATCAAAGTAGTCCGCGGACGTATGGAGACGCTGTACCCGCTCAAGCGTCACGCGGTCGCCAAAATCTACGACGAATGATGTGTCCGTCAACCCGAGAGGCGATCTGACTTGGTTCTCGAACAAGTCGACGAACCGTTCCCCCATCGCCCGGCTCGCAATCTCGGCGACTAACAACCCGAAAGTGATGGAGTGGTAATGAATGACCTCACCCGGTTCATACTCGAGCGGCATCGAGGCGAGAATGTCCATCATGCGGCCCCAATCTCCCCAATCGACATCGCCACGACCGAAGTCCCGGGGCAGGCCAGCCGTATGTGTGAGTACATGTCGCAACGTCACACTCGACTTGCCGCGCTGGGCAAATTCCGGCCAATACTGCGCGACTGGGGCGTTGATTTCCAATATTCCCGAATCCAACAGCCGCCAAATCGTCGCTGCCGCCATCGCCTTACCCGACGAAAAAGCCCGGAAAAGGGGCGCTGGTTCCGGCGTCACGCCCGAACCTGTTTCAGAACTCAGATAAGCAAGCAACTCCTCGCCATCGACAAATATTGAAACCGACGCGGTTCGATGCAATCCCATCTCTTTCTGCAGTTGCAGCTCCGCGAAGAGCTCGGGCAGATCGACCTCCGGCTCCGCCAACGACTCGCGCGCATCGATCGCCTCTTCTTCGTCGACCTCAGCTAACAGAACGTCAACCGCAACGACCGCTTCGCCTTGCTTTTCAACATCGACAACCAGCGGTGCGACCTCGACCAGGGCTTGTTGGGTCGCAACGACTTCGCGCTCGGGCGGGGAATCGTAGAGCGCGGCAGCCTCTGCTGCAATCGCCTCGGCGATGTTGCCGAGTTGCGTCTCATCGACTACTTCGACGACCGGCGCTTCGGCCTCCTGTCGCGCTTTGGCCTCCTCCTCCTCCTCGGCCAACAACTTCCGGTACTGTGCTATTTGAGCTTCAAGCTCATCCAGCGTTGTTCGGATTCTCGAGATTCCGTCCAAAGCCGAAGGGTTGTCTTCACCCTCTGGTTGGATCGTTGTTTGGTCTGTCTGGTGAGGGTGGTTTTGGGACAAGGCGTGGGCTTTGCTGACGCTGTTTTTCGAGCGCCACTTTCTAACGCATTGCGGCGGGAATGTTTCGGATGTTGAAGGTGTCTTGCAGCTTGTTCATCCCTTCCATCCAACTGGCCTGGGTCTCCTGGGACCACGTCGGATCGAAATCGGGATATTTGTCAAGCACCTTGAACGCCAATTCTCGCATCGCCAGACCGGCAGAGTCCATTCCGATGTTCGCGGTGGGTGCAGGTTCGTTATTCTCTTCCGCATTCGCTGGGCGCGAGCCGTGCCGTTGGGTTCGCGATGTCGAACGCGAACGGGTTCCGGCTTTCCGGTTCGATATCAAATACGGGGAGAGTGGAACGCCGGCGTGTCTGGCGGCGTGGATGAAGAATGTCTCGCATTTGATCAACATCGATTCCGTACAGCCGAATTCCCGTATTGCTTCTCGGAATTGCGCTTTGGTAGCGTGTTCCAAATCCAGTCGGAATACGGGGGTGTAGTAGTTCTTAAGAACCTGTTCCAGAACCTTGTGATGCTGTTCGCCTTCGGTTCTGGCTAAGCTGTAGAGCGTTTCGCTGGGCCGTCCTTCTGCATCGATGAGTTTTAGAGTACGTAACGCGCTCGTTATCTGCGAAGTTGCGGTTCCTGAAAATTTGGAATCGAAAACGGAACGGTCGATTCTGTCTGGCATGCTGATTGCAAGCGATTCCAGAAAAGTTCGGAATGTTCGGTAGGCGACGTAGGGAGGGACGGTGTTTGTTTCCGCAGCCATGATTTCAAACTGGGATCTGGGTTTGAACCCTTGGTGGCCGAAAGTATATGGCAGTCGTATTCCAAATGCAACCTGAATGTCGGAATATTCCATTTCTCTAACGGACACGCGAGGGACAGTTTCTTTTCAAAGGCTTTTTTGGAATGCAGAATTTCACCTATCACGATGTTACAGGCAGCCTTGAGGCTGAAAAAGGGGCCGTTTGAGATGCGGATCGCGATAGAAAACATTCTCCCCGATCCGGAACGACCGGAATACGACCGGACCCATCGAGCTTGGGCGCGGCGTCGTCGGCAACGACGGATGCCGGTTGTCCTTGCCGAACAAGGAAAGTTCTATCTGCTGTGCGGTCACAACGCAATCGATGCGGCACAACGTGCCAGCGAGGATATCGTCGAGTGCGTAGTTCGCCAAGGAGTTTCAGATGAAGAACGAGAAGAATTCCGCTTGGCAGACGAATATTTCTCTTCGCTTCTGCCGCCCATCAAAATGGCGGAATCCTTCATCAACTACCGCGAAAAGTACCACGTGACTCAACAGGAACTTGCGCGCCGAACCGGTATCACCGCCGGCACCGTTCACCATTACGAGAGCCTTCGCAAGACGCTTTCACCGAAACTGCAAGAACACGTTGACCGGGGCGAGTTGACGTTCAAAGAGGCGCGATGCATCGCAGACATCGACGGTCACCAGCGACAGGAAGAGTTGGCGCAACCCTTCATCGATTCAAGGCTCAGTAGCGTTCATGTCGAAGAACTGGTCTCCAAAGCTAAGGCCAACCCGACGATGGATCCTTCCGACCTGATCGCCGAATACGTGGTCGCCGAACCGGTCGCCGAGGATAGCGTCGTTGCATCCGTAACGAACGGAGCGACTGAGAACGGTCACAGCCTGATCCATGTCGAGAGACTGAACGGGCGCTACGAGAACGATTTGGAGGGAATGCAGAAGGACGCGTTCCTGTTGGCGGGCAGTCTGGAGAAACTGGCGAGTGCAGAGATACCGGAGTATCGACGCCTTCGTTTGGTCAGCACGCTCCGGATACTGTCGAGTCGGCTGAACATCGCATTGGATCACTTGAACCGATACAAGACGAACGGGTCATCGAATGGTAGCAACGGCAGCCGTTCACGTTTCGGTCATGCGGTAAAAGTTCGCTGATTCGTCGGCAAACATCCGGTGCGAGTGTCATATTCGTAACTGGACGGGGAATGTGAAATACATTCGTTAGCGATTGCGAGTAAACTCTTTAAATTCAAGGCACGGTGGATATTTTTCGACGGCTGGGCGACTATTTGGCACGGAACGCCCAACACATCGCTGTCGACACGGCCTGAATGAGTTCCGATGCAGTGAACCTAGGCCGAACGCGAGGACGGGGGCTTTCTAAGCCTCCTTAAGCACCCCCTTCCTCGTTGCCAAATCAACGACCCTGACCCGACCGATTTCGAGCGGCTTAGATTCTAGCGAGGAGGTATGTTTCCGACCTCGACGTTCGTTGCAAATCGTCTTAAACTTTCCTCGGCATGGTATAGGATTGCTTCAATCGCCAGCGATACCGGTGGGTAAACTCCGCTGGCGCGAGAAGCGAATATCGAATTCCTAGGTGATGCCGAACCATGCTTGAGAGATTTCACGTTCCGGAAGATGAAGCTGTCCGCGTAATGCCCGACCGGATGCGCGATGCGACTAATACCATCTTCAGCGCAATGGGGCTGTCCGATGCGGATGCCGAACTTTCGACCGATGTGTTGATGTACGCCGATTTGAACGGCGTCGACACGCATGGGGTGTCAAACATGCTCCGAATGTATGTTCAGGGCTATCAGGCTGGCAACATCAACCCAAATCCCGAGATGCGGATCATTCGAGAATCGAACGTCACGGCCTCTTTCGACGGCGACGGCGGGTTGGGCCTACACCAAGCGCCACGGGTCATGGACATCGTCATTGATAAGGCGAAGGAGCATGGCATGGCGGCGGCCACGCTGATGAACTCTGGACACCTCGGTGCCGCGGGATATCATGCCGTGCGCGCGATCGACCATGACATGATCGGCGTATGCATGACCGGCGGCGGCGGATTCGCCATGTTGCCGACGTTCGGAGCCGAGCCGCGTTTCGGCACGAACCCGCTGGCATGGGCTGTTCCGGCGCGCAACCAGCCTTACTTCATCTTCGACGCCGCGACAACGCAGGTTGCGGGTAACAAGATCCGTCTTCTGCAGCGTATGAATGCTCCGATTTTGCCCGGTTGGTTGGCGCGAGACGACGGTTCTCCGATCATGGAGGAGGAGCAGGTTCCAGAGGAGGATATCCGAGGTGAACGTCGGCACTGGTACATGTTGCCGTTCGGTGGGACCCGCGAGATGGGTTCGCACAAGGGCTATGCCATCGCCTGCATCGTCGACATCATGACGAGCACGCTATCTGGCAACGGTCCTGGCTTTGTGACTGAGGGCGGCGGACACTTCTTCTCGGCGTACCGGATCGACGCGTTCACGGACCCTGACAAGTTCAAGGACGATATGGATCTGTTCTTGGAAGGTCTTGCGACGACGCCGCCGGCGCCGGGTCACGACCGCGTGGTGTACCCGGGATTAATCGAGAGCGAGGAGCGGGCAGATCGATCGGCGAACGGGATTCCGTACCATACTGAGGTGATGGAGTGGTTCGACTCGATCAATGCGGAGTTGGAGTTGAACCTTCAACTGCCTTAAAAAGATGTCCGGATCGGACCAAAACAGGGTTCCGCCGGCTATTGAGCTGCTGCAGCGGCTGATTCGGTTCGACACTTCGAATCCGCCGGGTGATGAGCGTGAGTGTGCGCTTTGGTTGAAGGCGCTTCTGGACGAACATGGTGTCGAAAACCGTCTGTTACACGCTCCGGGGTTGCCGAATCGGTTAAATGTTGTTGCTCGTGTGGCGGGTCGTGGCGATGCTCCGCCTTTGTTGCTACAGGGGCATACCGATGTGGTGAGCGTGCATGGTCAGCGATGGAGCATGGACCCGTTCGGTGGTGAGATCGCGGATGGGTGTGTCTGGGGGCGTGGCGCCGTGGATATGAAGGGCGGCTTGACGATGATGCTCCACACACTAATGCGTGCAAAATACTCGAAAAACCCGCCTTCAGGGGATATTATCCTAGCTGCAGTGGCTGATGAGGAGCTTGGCGGGCGGCAAGGAGCTGCGTTTTTGGTGCATGAGCATCCGGAGTTGTTCGCGGGTGTGAGGCATGCTTTTGGTGAGTTGGGCGGGTTCACGGTGCACGTTCGTGGGCAACGTTTTTACCCGATTATGGTGGCTGAGAAGCATATATGTCGGATTCGCGTCACATTTGTGGGTCAGGGTGGTCATGGTTCGCAGATTCATCGGGATACGGCGATGTATCGGGCGGCTCGGGCGTTGCGGCGGATGGAGCGTCGGCACCCTCCGTTCAAGGTGGTGGATGCTACTCGGGCGATGCTTGAGGCGATGAGCGAGGTGTTGCCGCGGCGCGAGGCTTTAGCGTTGATGCTGGCGCTGAATCCGAGGGCAACTGGGGTCGCGCTTGGTTTTATGGGCGAAAAAGTGGGTAGAATGATGGAGCCGTTGTTCAGAGACACGGTTTCTCCGACGATCATCGAGGGTGGAGTGCAGGAGAATGCGGTGCCGTCGGAGGTGCAGATTTTGTTGGATTGTCGGTTGTTGCCGGGGTCGACGCAGCCGGATATTGTGCGGGAGGTTATGACGTTGGTGGGGGAAAACGCCGAGGTTTATGTGGAACGTTACGAAGAAGGGCCGCCGACGGTTGATATGTCGCTGATTCCGTATCTTGGGGGGCTTTTGGAGCGTGCGGATCCGGGTTCGAAGGCGATCCCGTACATGGTTGCAGGAGGCACGGACGCGAAGTGGTTTCATGAACTCGGAATCGACACATATGGGTTCACGCCTATGCGTTTGCCTGCCGATATGGACTTTATGGGGCTTTTCCACGGTGCGGACGAGCGCATACCGGTGGATGCTCTGAATTTCGGGACGGCATTGATGTACGAGGCTGTGGACGGTTATCGCGGCTGATTCTGCTGGTGTGAAGTTGCCGCGAATTGCCGCTGGAGGATGATGCGCGCGGATTCGATGGAGGTGTGGGTGTTGGTTTTGGTGAATTTGAGAATTATGGAGGTGAAGGAGAAGGATGGAGCGATGCGAGTTATCTGAAGTTGTGGCTGATGTCACGGACATCGGCTCTTGGGGTGTATGTGGGGGTTAGAGGCCATGCTTGGTGGACCATGATGTTCATGGTGTCGTTTTTGCGGGAGATGGTGCCTTGGGCGACGACGATTGGCATTCGCAGTTCGTCGCGGTAGTTGGCCCAGGTTTGGGGCGGGATGGCTAGGGGTATCATGCCGAATTCGTCTTCGAGGGTCATGAAGACCATCTTGCCGAGAGGGCGTTGGCGACGCAGGACTTTGCCGGCTACGATTACGTGCTCTTCGTCTGACTTGTCGTCGAGTTGTGTGCTGTTCAGGATTTGGTTTTCGTTCAGCATGTCACGCATGGTCGACATGACATGTCCGTCGGTCCATAGGCTCAGGGTCTCGTATTCGTAGGTCATGCGGTCGCGATCGAGAGCGGGTCGGAGCTGGGCCATATCTTGGATGACTTCAAACTTCAGGTGTCCTTGTGCGCCGCTGGCTTGGTAGCGGAGTCCGACTTCCCAGAGTGCCTGTCGTCGGTCGGAGAAGCCGGGCAGATCGTCGCAGGCACCGGCTTTGACGAGGTTTTCGAGTGCGGGGCGCTGCACTCCGGAGCGGGAGACGAGATCGGAGAGCGATCGATATGGGCCGTTCCAATCTCGGTTGTCGATGATTTTCTGTGCCGCTTCGGCGTTGAGGCCGCGGACGAATGTGAGGCCGAGTCGGAATGCGCTCTCCCCTTCTGGGACGCATTTGGTGTCGCTGATGTTGACGTCGGGGCGGTACAACGTGACACCCATGCGCTTGGCGTCCTGTTTGAGGGTTTCAATGGGCCAGAATCCCATGGGCTGGGCGTTGAATATGGAGGTGTAGAACTCGGTGGGATAGTGACGTCTGAGCCATGCCATGTGGTACGCGGTGACGCCGAAAGCGAGGGCGTGGCCTTCGGGGAACATGTAGTGTGGGTTGAACTTGAGGAATATCTTTTCGGCGATCTTCTCCGAGACACCGCGTTCGGCGGCACCGTCGCAGAAGCGTTCCCAGTAGCGATTGACCAGCGCCTCGTTGTTGCGGCGTTGGAAGGCGCGTCGCATCTGATCGGCTTCGGACGAGGTGAAGCCGCCGATGTCGATGCCTAGGGTAACGACTTGGTCTTGGAATAGGATGATTCCGAGGGATTTTTCGAGTGCACGTCGTTCGAGCGGGTGGTCGTAGTTCCACTTGCTGCCGTTTCGTCTGCGTATGAACTCTGACACGCCGTCGTTGGCGCCGACGCCGGGTCTGACCGCGGCTACTTCGAGGGCGAGGTCGTAGAGGTTGCGGGGCTTCATGCGGGTGATGGTCTGCATCTGCGCGGCAGATTCGACTTGGAAGACCCCTACGGTGTCGCCACGTCCGAGGTCGTCGTAAACGGCTTCGTCGTTGAAGTCGATGCGGGTGAGGTCGACGTGGGATCCGGTTCGCTTCTCGATGAGTTGGAGGCACTCCTGCATCTGGGAGAGTGCGCCGAGTGCTAGGAAGTCGATCTTGAGGAATCCGGCACTGTCGGCGCCGTGCTTGTCCCACTGGCAGATGTATCGGCCGTCGATGGCGCTTTGTTGTACGGGCGTGATGTCGATGAGTGGCGTTGAGCTGATGATCATGCCGCCGGGATGCTGGGCGAGTCCCTTGGGGAAGCCTTGCATTTGGGCTCCGATCTCGATGAGATCGCGCCATCCGGGGAGGTCGATCTTGTCTTTCAGTTCTTCGATGCGCTCCATCTCGGATGCGAGGTTGCGTGCGTTGTGGGATTCGGCGCGCTTGGCGAGTATGTCGAGTTCGAGCGGGGGGAGTCCGAGTGCTTTGCCCACGTCGCGGACGACGCCCTTCAGCTTGTATGTGGGAAGCATGGCGGTGAGAGCGGCGTGGTCCCATCCGAACTCTTCGAAGACGCGGAGTATTAACGCCTCCCGGATGTCGCGCGGGAAGTCGAGGTCGATATCGGGCACATTGAGGAGTTCGTCTTCGGAGATGAATCGTTCGAGGGGGAGGTCGTATTCGAGCGGGTCGATGTGGGAGAGACCGATGAGGGTTCCGACAAGCATGGCGACGGAAGATCCGCGCCCGCGCCCGGGTGGCTTCTCCTCTATCGGCACTTCGGCGGAGGAGTGTCCGAGCTCTATGGCGACGTCTTGGGCGAGAGAGATGACGCGTCGGTAGAGGAGGAAGAAGCCGGCTAGCCCGTGGCGTTTGATGAGGCTGAACTCGCGGTCGAGACGATTCTGCACCTTCTCGGTGATGTGTCCGTAGCGTCGTTTGGCGGCCTCGTTGCAGACGTGTTCGAGGTATTCCTGCTCGTTCGAGAAGTCGTCAGGGACGGATTCGCGTGGGAATCGGTAGTTGATCTGCTTGGCGTTGAAGGATTCGCATCGGTCGGCGATGTGGCGGGTGTTTTCGATGGCTTGTGGCCACTCTCGAAAGAGTTTGGCCATGCGTTCGGGCGACTTGAGTTCGTAGTGGGAGTTTGCTTTGCGTTGGCGATGGGATGTTTCGAGCGTGAGGTTGTGCTGTATGGCGATCAACACGTCGTGCAGGCGGCTGCGGGTGCGTTCGTGGTAGGAGGCGCCGCCAGTAGCGACGACTCCGACGTTGTTTCGTTGTGCGAGTGTTGCGAGGGCGCGGTTTCGTTCGAGATCGCCGTGCACGAAGTGGCGCTGCAGTTCGATGAAGAGGTTTTGGTTGCCGAACCATCCGATGAAGCGCTCGATCATGGCGTCGGCGCGGGTCATTGCGCCTGTTGTGGCGGCGTCTGCGATGCGGCTGCCCGGTTCTTCGACGAGGGCGATGAGGCCGTCGGTGCGTCCAGGCAGGTAGCGCGAGTAGAGGATGGGATCGGTTCGTTCGGCGGCGATGTGTGCGAATGTGATGAGGTTGCACATGTTGGCGTAGCCGCGTCGGTTCTCGGCGATCAGGGTTATGGGCGAAGGCGGATCTTCGTCATCGTCGCTGAGCATGAGGGTGACGCCGATGATGGGTTTGATGTCGAGTTCATCGGCGGCTTCGGAGAACTCGAGCGCGCCGGTGATGTTGTTGCGGTCAACGAGGGCGAACGCGTCGTACCCCAACTCTTTGGCGCGTCCGAGCATTTCATCTGTGGATGATGCTCCCTCCATGAACGAGTACCAGCTCATGGCTCGCAGTTCGACGTATTTGGACACGGTTCAGTATTCCTGTCGGAACCATTCGCCGCTGCGGAGGTCTCTGAAGATGGTCAACACTCGCCCGGTGTCCATGAGGAGTCGGAAGTAGCGACGTCGGATGGCGGTTTTGCGCCACCACTCGTCGTCCAGCTCCCAAAGGTCGATGATGTGCTCGACCTGAAATGAGATGGTACGCCCATTACGTTTTTCGGCTACGTTGACGGGATTTCCATCTGGGGTGCTGGTGACTTGCACTGGTGTAGGCAGGTTCAGCGGCTGGTAAGTTCTGCCAATGCTTGTCGTCTTTCTGGGATTCGTGACCATGGTTCCACATCCACTACAGTCTTGATGGGTGACGAGTTCATTTTTGCGGTGAGCTGTCGCAGCGCGGTATCGAGGTCGCCCACTTCGTGTTCGTTCCAGAGGCCGGATTGTTCGGCTCTTGCGGCACCTAGGCGTGACAGTTCGATGGTGATGAGTTCGATGGGGCTGCGTAACGGCGATGTGTCGCTCGGCGCTATCGTTTCGATGCGCGTCATGACGACGCTGTGTGCGAGCATGGCCGAGTTGGTCGGCTCTTTGAAGGTGTGTGTGTAGCTCCACTGCTCGGAGTCGGACATCTCGCAGATGAGGTCCATGCGACCGGCGGCCTTGTCGATGCGTTGGACGGAGGCGAATGCGCGGTCGAGGAGCGTTCGGATGCCGAACGAGAGGGCGTCCATGCTGGCGGCGGGCCATGGGAACTGGAGCGAATCGATGATCTTCTGTGATCGTTCGATGGTGCTCAGCCTCGTGCGTTCGATGCCGTTCACTAGCTCCCAAGCACGCCGACCGTCGGGTCCAAGCTGCGCCTGCAACGCCGAAACCGATTGCGCCGCCAAGTCGCCCATCGTATTAAGTGCGAAGTCGTGCATTAACTCGATGGCTCGGGGTTCCAGCGGCAACAAATCGACGGGCATCGGAGCTAGAAACTCTTTAACGACGACTCGGTTGTTGGGCAATCGTAATGGTTGGAACGGTTGTGCTCTTATTGCGGCGCAGTACGCGTGAAAACGTCCCGGAGCGACCCCGATCAGAGCGTTGAAACCATGTTTAGCCGTCGCTTCAGATATCAGCTCTACAGTCCGATCTTGCCCACCGTAAAGCTCGGAAAGACCGTCGATGGCTACGAACGCGCTACCCCTCGCCGCGTTTTCTACCCGGTCGCTGACATTTAGCAAACTTTCGATGATTTCGTGCCACAGCGCGTCGTAAAAGGCTTCATCTGCACGGATAATCGCCGCTTTCTGGTTTTGCGACATCGCTCTGACCAGCGATATTCCGCGCCGGAGTCGGGCGTCGGATGAGGCGTCCAGGACGACTGGTCGAGATTCCTCGCCGTGATAGATGATCACGGTCTTGGCGCGCAGATCTGGGGATCTGGCCACTTCGCACTGAAGCGGTAGGTGAGGCACTTTGACGCAAGCGATAGACATGGAATCGACTCGCGCCTATTGTAGCATAAATATACTAAAAATGCGCTCCCTACTTGAGTAACGATGACCGCGGCCTGAGAAGATGGGGCCCGACAAGTCAATGAAAAGTCCGAAGCGCCCACACATCGCCACTAGGCCCCCTGTCGATTGAAGCTAGAAGCACCAGAGTACATGGCACTAAAGCCTGGCATCCTCCACTCTGGCGTCGGTCTTTTGGGCTGCGCTTGCTCGCGACCCCTTATGCTGCGCGAAGGGGACGGGCTGGGCTAGAGGCTTTTGCGAGCGGCTTGGATCGTGGTTTCGATGTCTTGTGTGGTGTGGGCTAGGGAGATGAACCAGGCTTCGAAGGGAGATGGGGGTAGATAGATGCCGTTTGCGAGCATGTTGTGGAAGAAGCGGGTGAATTGCTGGCGGTCGTTGGTGGAGGCGGTGGCCATGTCGGTGACTTCGGAAGGTCCGAAGAAGAGGGTTAGCATGCCGGTGGTGTGGTTGATGGTGGCGGGGGTTTCGGATTCGGCTAGGGCTTCTTCGAGGCCGTGGGCCAGGTGTTCGGTTTTCTGTTGAAGTTTGTCGTAGGTGCCGGGTTCGGATAGGAGTTGGATGGTGGTGGCGCCGGCGGCCATGGCTACGGGGTTTCCGGAGAGGGTTCCGGCTTGGTACATGGGTCCGAGTGGTGCGACGTGGGACATTAGTTCGCGGCTGGCGCCGTATGCTCCGACGGGGAATCCGCCGCCGATGATTTTGCCGAGGCAGGTGATGTCGGGGTCGATGCCGTAGAGCTGCTGGGCTCCGCCGTAGGCGACTCGGAAGCCGGAGATGACTTCGTCGAAGATGAGGAGGCAGCCGTCGTCGCGGGTTAGGCGTCGGAGACCTTGGAGGAAGTCGGGGTCTGCGGGCACGACGCCCATGTTTCCGCCGATGGGTTCGATGATGACGCATGCGATGCGTTCGGGGTGGGTTTCGAAGATGCGTTGGACGGCGTCGAGGTCGTTGTATGGGGCGACGAGGGTGTCGGCGGCGAGTTTTGCGTTGACGCCAGCGGAGTCGGCGATGCCGGAGGTGGCGAGTCCGGAGCCGGCGCGGACGAGAAGAGCGTCGTCGTGACCGTGGTATCCACCGTCGAACTTGAGGATCATGTCGCGACCGGTGGCGGCTCTGGCGAGTCGCATTGCGGACATTGAGGCTTCGGTTCCGGAGTTTACGAATCGGATCATCTCGATGGATGGGACGGCGTCGACGATGAGTTTAGCGGCGGTGACTTCGAGTTCGGTTGGTGCGCCGAAGGATGCGCCGCGGGCGGTGGCGTCTTGTGCGGCTTGGACGACATCGGGGTGTGCGTGGCCGAGGATCAGCGGGCCCCACGAGCAGACGTAGTCGATGTACTGGTTGCCATCGGCGTCGGTGATTTTGGAGCCGTTGCCGGAAGTGAAGAAGAGGGGGTTCCCGCCGACGGATCCCCATGCTCTGGCGGGGCTGTTGACGCCGCCGGGGATGAGGTTCGATGCGGCTTGGTATAGGCGTTGGGAGTTGTTGGTGTCGGGGGATTTGGGCGATGTTGTCATGGCAACCAATCATGGTAGCGCATGGGGTTGCGGCCTCCCATCCTCCCCGGGCATCCCCTGCGGTCTCGCTTCGCTCGTTCGCGTTCCCTTCGCTGCGGGAAGGGGAGGTTTGGTGTCAGCGGTTGCGGCGTTTGAGGATTTGGATGGGGTCGGCTAGGATGCGTTTGACCATTGAGCGGGTCATGGCGTCTAGGGCGTCGCGGGTTTCGGGGTCGATGTTTTCGAATTTGGCGAGGGTTCGCTGGAGTTCGGCGGTGCGGATGCGTTCTGCTGATTCGCCGATGTCTTTGAGGACGGGCTGGATCTCGATGTCGTCGACGAACTGTTGGGCGGCTTCGGCGACGATTGCTTCGGCATCTGCGCTGGCTTCGGCGATTTCGGCGCGGTGTTCGGCTTCTAGTTGGTGGAGGTCTTGGATCGTGTAGAGGTCGACGTTGGGGATTTCGGCTACTGAAGGCTCGACGTCACGGGGGAGTCCGAGGTCTAGGATGCGGAGTCGGGAGTTTCGGGACGAAGTGGCGCTGGCGACGTCGGATTTTGAGATGACGTGGCTGGTTGCGCCGGTGCATGTGATGACGATGTCGACCTTTGCCATCTCGGTGGGGACGTCGTTCAGGACGACGGTGGCGGCCCCCATGTCGGTGGCTAGTCCGTGGGCGCGTTCGGTGGATCGTGAGGCGATGTGCATGTCTTTGATGCCGGCGCGGATGAGGGACATTGCGGTGAGGCGTCCGGTTTCTCCGGCTCCGACGAGGAGGGCGGATTTTCCGGTGAGGTCGCCGATTTCGCGTTCGAGGAGTTTGACGCCGAAGGATGGGATGGAGACTTGGGACCAGCCGAGGCCGGATTCTTTGCGGGCTTTACGTCCGGTTCGGAATGCGACGTGGAACATGCGGGACAGCACTGGGTCGGCGGGTTTGTCGACGTTTGCGAGTGCTTGGAAGGATCGAGAGACCTGTCCGGCGACTTGGTGGTCGCCTTGGACTAGGGAGTCGAGACCGGTGACGACACGGAAGAGGTGTTGTACGGCGGGGTATCCGGTTTTGGTGTAGATATAGGGAGCGAGATCGGTGCGGTCGCCGTTGGGAGCAGGGGTGTTGTTGCGGGATCCGAGGACGGAGAGGTATGTGATCATCTCCTCCATGGTTGCGCCGGCGTTTCGTGTGACGGCGTAGAGCTCGGTCCGGTTGCAGGTAGAGAGGATGGTTGCGGAGTCGTGTGGGTCGAGGCGACCGGCGAGCTCGCGGATGTGCGACGGGAGGTCGTCATCGGATACGGTGACGCGTTCGAGGACGTCGAGCGGCGCGTTTTTATGGCTTAGGCCTGTGAGTACGAAGTTCAAGGAGTGGCGAGCGCGACGGGAGGTAGGTCTAGGAACCAATTATCTACATTTGGTGATTTGACGGGGATTCGGGGGATTTTGGTGGTAGGGGGCGAAGGTTCCGCCCGTCAGCGCCGGGCATCCCCTGCTGTCGAGGGCGGGTTTGAAACCCGCCGCTACCGGATAGTCCCCTGAGGGCAGGTTTGAAACCTGGCCCTACCAGAAAGGGGCGGCGGTAAGGGGCGGCGGTACAATCTAGGCGAGCGATTCAAAGGGGCATGAATGGACATGGTTAACGATATTCTTCCGCCGGATGAGCGTGGGTATGCGGATGCGAGCATCTTGGTTACGGCTGAGTGGTTGGCCGAGCATATTGGCGATTCGAATGTGGTTGTTGTGGATACGGATGATCCTGGCGAGTATGCGAAGGGGCATATTCCGGGGGCGTCGAATCCGCCTGACAACTATTACAAGACGTCGATGGATGATCGGACGCATATTCAGGGTCCGGAGCAGTTTGCGGCGACGATGAGCGCGTTGGGTATCAGTGACGATTCGCTGGTGGTGGCGTATGACCGGACTGGTGGGCTTTATGCTCTGCGGTTGATGTGGGGGTTGCACTATTACCGGCACACGAACGTGAAGATGCTGGATGGCGGGTATCAGCGGTGGGTTTCAGACGGTGGTGCGAGCAGCACGGCTGCATATCAATCGGATGGATCGGCAGTCTTCACTCCGCGGGAGGTTGATCGGTCGATCTATGCGGATATGAATGATGTTTTGGCGGCGATTGGGTCGGACGACACGATTTTGTTGGATGTTCGGACGGATGGCGAGTGGGATGGATCGAACAAGCGCGGGGGTAAGCGTGGGGGGCGGGTTCCGGGCGCCGTGCATCTGGAGTGGGTGAATTTCCATACGGGTGGCGGCGTGCCGACGTTGAAGCCGGCTGAAGAGATTCGGGCGTTGCTGGCGGATAGTGGGGTGTCGACGGACGGTAGCGTGATTACGTACTGTCAGGGAGGCATCCGGGCTGCCCAGGCGTACTGGGTTTTGAAGCTGGTTGGTGCTGATCGGGTTAGGAACTACGATGCGTCGTGGCGTGAATGGGGCAACAATGCTGGAGTGCCGGTGGAAAACGAGACTTAGCGTCAACGCGTAGCACCGCGCGGCGATTGGGTTCGTATGTCATTACGATTGTGCGAGGAATCGAGCTCGCGCCTCGCCGTGTTGGTGAATGGCGCGCAACAAAGGGTGGAAGGAACAGATGAAAGTATTGGGTAGAAGCAGACGAGGATCGGCGTTTGGCGCCGTATCGATCGGGATATTGATTTTTACGTTGGCGACGTTGCTGACGTTGAGCGCGTGTGGAAGCGATGAGCCGGAGGTGGTGGATACTGCGACTCCGGAGCCGGTGGTGCCGACTGCGACGTCTGCGCCTGAGCCGACTGAAGAGCCGACTGAAGAGCCGACGTCGGAACCGACTGTGGAGCCAACTGCGGAGCCGACCGAGGCGCCGACACAGGCGCCGGTTGCGCGGACTGAGCCTATCGAGTTGTTGGACAAGGATGTTCGGGACATCGATGCTTGGATCAACAGCGAGCCGACTTCGATCGCGGAGCTGACGAGTCAGGGCAAGGTGGTGCTGGTGGACTTTTGGACATACACGTGCGTGAACTGTCTGCGGACATTGCCGTTCCTGCGTGAGTGGCAGGAGAAGTATTCGGACAACGGTCTGGTGATTCTCGGCGTTCATGCTCCGGAGTTCGAGTTCGAGAAGGAGCTTGAGAACGTTCAGATGGCGGTTGATGATGAAGGGGTAACGTGGCCGGTGGCGTTGGACAACGAGATGTCGACATGGAGGAGTTTCAACAATCGTTACTGGCCAGCGAAATATCTGGTCGGGACGGACGGTGAGATTCACTACTCGCACTTCGGTGAGGGATCGTACCGGGAGACGGAGCTTGAGATACGTAAAGTGCTGGAAGCTTCGGGTTACGACGTAAGCAGCATCCCGGTGGGCGAGGTAGAGAACACTAATCGCGACGACGCGGCGAGGTCGGTGACGCGTGAGCTTTACGGTGGTTACGATCGGAACTACAGCGTATATGGGTTGTATGCGGCTCAGGACGAGTACTACGTTGAGCCGGACCGTGAAGTTGAGTATGAAGACATATATGCGGAGCTGAACAGCTATCCGCCGCAGAAGTTCGTGTTGAAGGGTCTCTGGCGCAACGAGCAGGAGGCGATAGTGCATGCTCGCGAGACGATGGATCTTAGCGACTACATCGCGTTCCGTTTCCATGGTCGGAGTGCGAACGTGGTGATAGATCCGCCGGAGCCGGGGGAGTTCAAGGTCTATGTGGAGTTGGACGGTCGGCCGCTGATGGAGAACGAAGCGGGTGGCGACATTCAGTTCGATGACGAGGGTCGGTCATATTTCAACGTGGATGAACCTCGGCTGTACAAGATCGTTGAGACGCCGGAGTACGTGGAGGACACGTTGAAGCTGAGCAGCGATTCGCCTAACTTTGCGATCTTCGCGTTCACGTTCGGGGTTTACGACAGTGGGTTCTGATAACGGGGTCCGCGATTGGGAGTAATGTGATGCGTCTGGGTTATGTGACTACTTTGGCGGCAGCCATGGGGCTGTTGGCGTTGTTCGCGGTGGCGTGTTCAAGCGAGGATCCGACGGCGACTCCGGTGCCGACGGTGGCGGCTACCGCGGCGCCGGTTGCGACGAACACTTCGGTTCCTGAAGCCGCTCCGGTGTTGCCGAGCAGCGGTTTGGAGGAGCCGGAGCAGGAGTGGGTTACTCGAACCGAGAGCGATGAGTTGCGGCTGATACTTGCGACGCCGGACTTGGCGCCCGGGCCGCGCAGGTTCGCGATGGTGTTGACTGACGGATCGGGGATTGTGGCGTTTCCGGTGGTGCAGGTTTCGTCGTACAAGTATCCGGAAGGTTCGGATGCGGCTTCTGATCGCGAGGGTCCGGTGGAGACGGCGCTCGCGCGTTACTTCGAATTCCCGTATGGGACTCGGGGGGTACACGTTACGGAGTTGACGTTTGACGAATCTGGATTGTGGGGCGTCGAAGCGAGTGTTCCGCAGCCGGATGGTAGCGTGGCGACGATCGAGGTGGTGATGGAGGTGCATGATCGGACGATGTCGGTTGATTTGGGTGAGGTGCCGCCGCTTGTGGACAGCCTGACGTTGAAGGATGTTGCGGATGTGTCGGATTTGACGACGGGATCGCAACGTGACGAAAGTCTGTACCAGATATCGCTTGCCGATGCGTTACAGAACGGGAAGCCGACGGTTGTGGTGTTCGCGAGTCCTGCGTTCTGCACGAATGCGGTTTGCGGTCCGCAGGTGGAGGTGCTGAGCAACTTGAGCGCGTCTTATGGCGCTGCGGCCGACTTTGTGCATGTCGATTTGTTCACGAATCCGAAGGAGATCCAGGGCGATCTGACGCGGGCGAAGCTATCGCCATTGCTTGACGAGTGGGGTCTCGTGTCGCAGGAGTGGACGTTTGTGATGAACCGTGACGGGGAAGTGGTTGGTCGGTTCGAGAATTTCGCTCCGCAAGCTGAATTGGAGCCGTCTTTGGAGTCGGTGTTGGCGGCTGAAGAGCCTGAGCCGACGGCGACGGCGGTGCCTCCGACTGCGACGGCAGTACCGCCGCCGGCTGCTGCGGTGCCAGCTACGGCTACATCTGAGCCCGAGGTGTCGGAGCCGGAGTTTGGTGAGGCGCTCGAGTTCGACGTGACCTTGTTTACAACTTGGCGTGACTTGTACGATCAGTTCGCGGAATCGGAGCAGATGTGCATTCTCGACGGGATTGGGGAAGAGCAGTTGGATACGGTATTGGACCGGTTGGTTTTGTCGGAGGAAGAATCGGAAGGTTGGCAGGTGATATTCATCGATTGTGTTGATGCGGCGACTGCGAAGGCGGTTTGGCTGGGAAACATGCTGGCGTCGATGGAGGGACTGACGGAAGCGGGTGAAGTCTGCGTCAGGGAATTGGTTGCGGGGGCGGATGTTAAAGGGGTCATCTCTGGGGAGAGGTCCGGAGCGAGCCCCGAGGAGGTTGCAGTTACGGGCGAGTTTTACGGCGGGTTGTTCACGTGCGGCTTGCTGGGCATGGTGAGCGAGGTGGATGGGCTAGAGGGAGATGAGGCGTGCTTGGCGGAGGCGTTGACCAATGTGGACCCGGCGTTGATCTACACCGGCAGTCGGGATGATGCGAGTCCTGAGGATGCGGCCAAGTTTGACTTGTTCATGTTTGAGATGTTTGCATGCATCCCGGGGTTGATGCAGATGGCGATGGAACAAGCCGCCGATGCTCCGATGCCGGCGCAGTGAGTCAAAGAAGCGCCGGATCTGAATCCTGAACCTTGTATGTTTGGGGACGGATGCAAGATTTCGATTGATTGGCGCGAGTCAGATGATGCGCTTGTGACCCGAACGGGGCGATTCGCCACCGGTTAAACGGGCATAATCCCCGATCGGATGCCCGTTTCATCGTATCGGCGTAACATTGAATCGTCTTGTGAAGTTCTTGTTGTGTTTCGTCAAGTTATCGAACAGCGACGTAGGCGACGGTGATGAGTACCAAATCGACATCCGACGGTTCTGTTGAGATTGGATCGTTGTTCGTGCCGCTCGATGGCACGGAATGGCATGAGCGAGCCATATCTTACGGGTTGCTCATAAGCAAATGGTTCGGCTCGACGCTCGATCTTTTCTTTTCGCTGGCGGATGTTCCGCCATTGACGCGCCACGGTGAATGGCGACAACGGGCCCACCTTTCACTGGACACGACGGGAAACACCGGGAATCGCGACGCGTCGATAGTGAACACCGGAGCGATTCACGAATTCGGGAAGATTCTCGCCAACGATTATCTGAACGAGCTAACGCGGCGTCTGGAACATGTTGGTGTGGATATCACCACCGATTTGAGTGCGGGGAGTCCGGCTCACATACTTTCGTACAAGGCTCAACAGACGGGCAATTCGATGATCGTGATGTATGCGCGTCCGCAAAGTCGGATTCGGCGTTACGTTCGCAAGAAGATGGCGGAGGAGCTGATGTCGGTTGCCACGGTGCCGGTGTTCATGGTGAACGACGATCCGGATGTTGATATTCGAAGGATCACGATTGCGCCACAATCGGTGATCGTACCGTTGCGGGTCGAGAGCGCGATGAGGGCTTGCTTGCCGTACGCGATATCGATTGCGAAGAAGACGGGGGTTCCGATCCAAATCGTCGAGAGCAACATCGAGTACCGCCGGAATCGGCGCGAGTTTGACCGTTCTCGCGAATATTTGTCGGAGGAGTTGGAAGACGGCTCGGTTAATCATTCGTTTCGCGCCTCCCGGCTGGGGATTACGAACTCGTTGTCGGCGGCTCATATGTCATCGCCGTATTCGTGGATCGTGATGGGATCGCGATTGCGCTACGGATTTACGAGGAGCTTTTGGCCTTCTGTTGCGGACAATATCAGGCGGGAGGTTTCGTGTCCGGTTTTGGCGGTGCCTCAGGCGGAAGTGATACCGAGACGAAAGAAAGAACTGATGCGCTGGATCACGGAATGGCTTGCACTCCACGAAGCGTCGTCGATTCTCGATGCTGAGGTTTCGAACCGTGCGCAAAGGCGTGGTTGGGCGCAGCAGATCACCTCGTTGTACGCCTATGACGACCGAGGATCGAGGGGACTCGTCGAGACCGCCGCAGTGGCGGACATGACCTCGTCAGGAGATCATTAGGTTCCCGTTGACGATTGGTTGGAGGATCGGGAACGCATCAAGTAAGAGATCAATGCTCCTATGGTGGTTCCGAACCAGGCGTAGGGGGCGATGGCGAAGCCGATGATGGCCCAGAAGAGTGTTGGTGCGCCTAAGAATCGTTCGGCGTCGCTGATTTGCCAGTAGATGATGATTGCGGCGGCGGGAATGAGCATGAGTGCTCCGACGATGAAACCGAACCATACGATTTTCATCTCGTCGGCTTTGGCGATGCCGCCACCGACGAAGCCTGCGACGAAGGGGCTGATGGGTATAGCGACGAAGTGGACGGCAGGTATGGGGATGGCCACGAGCATGATGGCGAATGCGGTTAGTACACCCTTAAACATGGTTCTTTCGTTCTGGCTGGTGGTGGCGCGGGCAACGGTCCGTTAACTGAGTATATTTTCGGGTTGGGATTCGCGTTGAAATTCGGAGATTCGAATGGTGGTATGATTTCCGATTACTTATTGCTCTTCGTGAGTGGTTAGGCAGGCGAGATTGACGATTAAACATCCATCTACGGACATCTTGGTACTCGGCTCGGGCGCGTCGGGCGCAGCAGTTGCTTGGCGTCTTTCGCAGTCCGATTTCGACGTCGTTTGCTTGGAGCAGGGGCGTTGGATCAAGCCAGAGGAGTATCCGAACGAGCACGCCGACTTTGAGATTCAGGCGCGCACGAACTGGGCGGTCGATCCGAACGTTCGGGGTTTCGATGTGGACTATCCGATAAACGTCGATGAATCTCCGATCGATCCGTTGATGTTCAACGCGGTTGGGGGAAGCACGATCCACTGGACGGCGCACACACCGCGCTTCCACCCTTCCGATTTCCGGGTCAAGACTCTGGACGGTGTGGCCGATGATTGGCCAATTACATATGAGGATGTCGAGCCGTATTACGACGCGTACGACGATTTGATGGGATGTTCTGGGATCAACGGCGATCCGGCGAATCCGCCGCGCAAAGAGCGTGGGATGCCGCCGTTGCCGATAGGTGCTGACGGCGAACGGATGGCGCGGGCGTTTGACCGTCTCGGTTGGCACTGGTGGCCGTCTGACAACTACGTGAACTCGGTTCCGTACCGTGGTCGTCAGGCGTGTAACAACTGCGGCAACACCGGGTTGGGTTGCTCACGCGGTGCCAAGGGCCAGACGGACGTTGCGATCTGGCCGGGGGCGATCGCGAATGGGGTTGATTTGCGCACGGATTCTCGGGTCTTCCGTATCGAAACTGATGCGGAGGGTCAGGCGACGGGGGCGAGTTACTACGATGCGGATGGGGAGGTTCATTTCCAGCCGGCGAATGCCGTGGTCCTGGCGATGAACGGCATTGGTTCCCCGCGGATCATGTTGAACTCGACATCCGACGCATATCCGGATGGTCTATGCAATTCGAGCGGGTTGTTGGGGAAGAACTTGATGTTTCACCCGTATGCGATGGTTGGCGGGTTGTTCGACGATGGGTTGAAGACGTACAAGGGTGCGCTGGCGAACATGATTCTTTGCCAGGAGTTTTATGAGACCAACCCGGAGAAGGATTTCGTGCGCGGTTATACGTATCAGGTCGCGAGAAGTTCTGGTCCGATATCTACTGCGTGTGGTGACATGTTCGGTCGGGTACCTTGGGGTGCTGATCACCATGCGGAGTTCGGTCGGCGGTTTGGCGATGTGACGGTGTTGGGCGCTATTGGCGAGGACTTGCCGGAGGAGCACAACCGCGTAGAGCTTGATCCGAAGCTGACGGATTCGAACGGGATTCCGGCGCCGAAGGTTTTTTACGAGCTGAGCTCGAATTCGCGTCGGCAGTTGGATGATGCGATTGAGAATGCTGAGAAGGCGTTGCACGAGGCTGGTGCCAGCAGAGTGTTGGGAACGCGGTTGTTGAAGGTGGCGGGCTGGCATCTTATGGGTACGGCTCGGATGGGTGACGATCCGGCATCTTCGGTCGTCGACAGATGGGGGCAGGCGCACGATGCTGACAACGTGTTTGTAGTTGACGGTTCGGTTTTCGTGACGTGTGCGGCGGTCAACCCGACGCCGACAATTGGGGCACTTGCGCTTAGAACCGCCGACTACATCGACCGTGAACGAACTGATCTGAAGTCCTGAAAGCGGATGTTTACCGATGTCATATAGCGAAACCACCATGACAGATGCAGACCGCTTGGTTCTATCGGCGGTGATGGACCTGATCGTGCCAGCCGTGGATGATTTGCCGGGTGCTGGCGAGATGGGACTGGCGTTTGCCGCGGAGGTGCTTGCGGTTCGGGAGCCGAAGTATGGGGTGTCGTTGCGGCGTGTGATGGAAGCCTTGTCTCTTGAGCCGTCAGCGCGAGCGGAGGGCGGTTTTGCGGCGCTCGACGAGGAGCAGCGGCTAGCCGCGCTCAACGTCTTGGAAGCGAACATGCCGAGATACTTCGACGATTTTGTGGATCTGGTCTACATCGTCTACTACAGCGACGAGCGAGTCCACAAGCGGATCGGTTGGCGAAGCGGTCCGTTGCAGCCGCTGGGCTGGGAGATGCCGGCGTGGGATCCGTCGGTGCTGGAGACGGTGTCGAAGCGGAAGCCGTTCTGGCGGAAGGTGTGACAGCCTAAGATTGATCAGCCGTTTTCGGTGGCGTGATCGTCGGGGTTGACCGGTGAGGGTTCGGGTTGTTCTTGAATGTCGGGTGGCCGGTATGTCAGGGGATTCACGGTGAAGTAGTGCAAGATTGCGATGGCGACAGCCACAATTGTTAGAACTACCGAGGCGCCGTAGACGAATCTGACGGGTCCGGCGTCTAGATTTTCCCACAAGTAGAAGAGTGCGACGCCGTAGCCGACCAAGCCTAGCGCAGTGTAGATGTACAGGTTGTATGTTCGGTATTTTTCGGAGCTCGCGCCTTTGGCGATCAAGGCGAGAACCGTGTATCCGCTGAAGGTGATGGCTGCGACGATGCCGACGACGGCGAACTCTCTTCCTGCCGTTTCTATTGACAGAACTCTTACGGACCAGAGGGCGTCCAGGGTTTCGCCGGCGACGATTGCGGTCAAGAGGTATGTAGTCCACTGGAGCACACGCAGATTCGCGGGTATCGACGCGAGCGTAACGAAGCCGGCGAAGGTGCCGCAGAGTCCGAGTCCTAACAGTGAATAGGTGACCTTCATCAGTTCGTTAGGTCCGACGTTGAAATCCGTCCAGACATACCACAACAGTAGCGCCAGGCCGATGCTCGCGCTGATGCCGGACAGTATCGGTCCCAGGACCGAGGCCTTGTATCCGCGATTTCTGCCGAACCCGCCCATGTCAGCGATGAAAATGTTTGCGATTGCTAGGACGATGATTCCGGCGACGATCAACTGGCTGTACATAATGTCCAAGAAGTTGCCGCTGAGATCGAATCGTAGCGACACGAGGCCCATCACTACCCACATCACGACGGAGATTACGATTGCCCATCTGAAGACGGTAGTGGTTAGGGAAAGCGCTCCCCTGCTACGGTCGAATCTGAGCTGATCGTAGCTGATTTGGTCACGGAGTTTCGCTCTCATGCGTTTGTTTCCTGTTCGACACTCAGCGAAATTGATGCGATTTACGTTCGTAGACGTCGTTCGTACCATATTAACGGCAAACCGATCGGTGTGGGATCCCTGTGTTGCCTGCGGCATTTCCGCCGTGATCGGGGGCAATCGGTCCGCTAATCCGCGATAACATCAATCTACACGGTTACAAATTGGAAGCATCGGACGGTCAATGCCCAAGCTTCAGCGCCTCCTATACATCAATTGCGAAAGCACGAATCCGCAATCGGCGGCACTTTCGGCGGCGATTTACGAGCCGGTCGAGGGTTCGCTGACGGAGCTCGATCCGACTAGCGGCGGCATTCCGTATGCGTCGGTCCAAGCCGCGCTGATTGATGGGTGGCGCGTTATCCAGGCACCTGACGTTTGGGCCGGGATTGGGAGCGATGAAGCGGGCGAGGTGATCGGATTCCAGTTCATCCTTGAGAAGATCGAAGAATTCAACTCCTGATCTGTATTGCCGAGTCGTGCGACCTTCAGAAGAGAACCAGATATGACGACTGCAACGTTAGCAACCGACCACCGCCTGACCGATGACGCGATGGCGTCGTTCGTGATCCGCGGGTATCACATAGTGCAACCTGATTTGCAGGAGGGGTTGAATCAAGAGATTTATGACGCACTTGAAGCGCTTCCTATAAATCCGGGCGACGCGGTGCTTGAAACGGTTCCTCAGCTGAGTGAGGTTTGGGACTCGCCAGAGGTGGTCGGTGCCCTGAGCAGCTTGCTCGGGCCGGATTACGAGATGTTCCCTCATCGGCACTGTCACCGCAATGCGCCGGGCACTCCGAGCCAGCAGATTCATCAGGACAACTTGAACGATCTGCGGGTCACGGGCGGTCAGGTTCGGGCGCCGGACCGCGTGGATTTGGCGTTGGCGATGTACTACCCTCAAGACGTTGAGCAGAACATGGGTCCGACGTGTATTTTGCCTGGGACGCATGTTTTGAAGGCGTTGCCGGAGCGGATGGCGTCGCAGGGGAATTTCCGGGATCAGTTCATTGCGACGGTTCCCGCGGGTAGCGTGGTGATTTTGCACTACGACATCTGGCACGCAGGCACGGCGAACACCAGCGATCGTGTGCGGTACATGCTGAAGTTCCTGTTCCAGAGGACTAGCGAATTTAACGTTCCGTCGTGGAACCATGATCAGGCGAATGATTCCACGGTTCGCGGTAGGTTGGAGGCTGAGAATCCGATGGGGATGCAGCGTGGGTTGTCGGCGAAGCAGAAGCATTTCCGGACTCGGATGTGGAATCGGTTGGCAGGAGATGAATCGTTGGATCTTTCGTACCGCGACAAGTGGGCCGGTGGGGCGTGGAATTAGTGACTGTTTCCTGAAGAATCGAGTGATGAACCGTGGCGTCAGAGCGAATGGCGTATGACTTCTGATGCCTTCAACTAATTCACCTTCATCTTCGATCCGCGGTTCGAAGCTTGCTAGCGATTTCACGGTTTCGCTGGATATCGACCGACGGATGTACCGCGAGGACATCGCGGGTTCGATTGCGCATGCTGAGATGCTGGGGAAGCAGGGGATTGTTTCGGGTGAAGATGTTGAAGCGATAGTTGGGGGGTTGCGGCAGATACGGGAGGAGATCGAGGCGGGCGAGTTCAAGTGGAAGCCGGAGCTCGAGGATATTCACATCAATGTCGAGGCTCGGCTTTATGAGTTAATAGGCGACGCTGCAGGTAGGCTTCACACGGCTCGTTCGCGAAACGATCAGGTGGCGACGGACGCTCGGTTGTATGTGAAGCGGGTTGCTGAGGAGTGTCGTGCCCTTTGTCGGGAGTTGCAGAGGGCGCTTTTGGATCGTGCCGAAGAGAACATCGCAACTGTCGTTCCCGGTTACACGCATTTGCAGCGGGCGCAGCCGGTGTCGTTCGGGCATGTTCTGATGGCGTACTACGAAATGTTCGGGCGCGACGCATCGGCGTTTGCTTTGGCGAACGAATCGGCTGACGTGTCGCCGCTGGGGAGCGGAGCGTTGGCAGGGGCGACGTATCCGCTCGATCGCGAGTTTGTGGCTGAGCGGTTGGGTTTCTCGGCGGTCAGCTCCAACTCGATGGATGCGGTTTCGGATCGGGACTTCATCTTGGATTTCATATTTGCCGCGGCTAAGACGATGACGCATCTTTCAAGACTGTGTGAGGACATCGTGATTTGGTCTTCGGAGGAGTTCGGTTTTGTACGGCTCAGCGACGCTTACTCGTCGGGGTCGAGCATGATGCCGCAGAAGCGGAATCCGGATTATGCAGAGTTGATCCGTGGGAAGTCGGGACGTGTGATTGGATCGTTGGTTTCGGTGTTGACGACGCTGAAGGGCCTGCCGTTGACGTACAACCGGGATCTTCAGGAGGACAAACCGCCGTTGATGGATGCGTACGATACGGTGGTTGGTTGCCTGTCGGCAGCGAGGGGCATGGTTGCCGATATGACAGTACGTATCGATCGTATGGATACGGCGTCTCAAGGGCAGGATATTTTAGCGACTGACTTTGCCGATCATTTGGTTCGCGACCATGGTCTGCCTTTCCGAGAGGCTTATGTGCGGGTTGCGGCTCACACTCGAGGCCTGGTTGCGGGCGATGTTGAATTGCCGGATATATCGGTTGCGGATTCGGTTGCGGCGCGGGATGTTGCGGGTGGAACGGCGCCCGGGCGCGTGCGAGAAGCGGTGATGCGGGCGTATGGGGAGCTTGGGTCGGCGCGGTTGCGCGGGGAGTGGTAGATATTCAACAAAACGCGAGTCTTGAGACTTTGCATGGCTGACGGTTTAGTAAGTTCGTATAGTTAGACATCGGATCAGGTTCGTCACACAGCGCTAGTCAACTCAGGACAGCTTCAGTTTGTTCAATGCCATAGCTTCCAGCGTCGGATCTTGGCGTGGAGTAGCAATTCTAATCGTTGCTTGGATCGTCATCGCGGGCGTCATCCAATCCGTCTCGCCGAGCATCGAAGAGGTTTCGACCAACGATCAAACCGAGTTCTTGCCGAATGAGACCGAGGCGCTGCAGGCGATCGAGCTCGAGCGCGAGAAATTCCCGGCGTTCGAGGGTCTGCCGGCGATATTGATCTATCGCAATCCGACTGGTCTGACCGACCGAGACATCGCCAAGGTTGCCGAGATTGACGCGTTGATACGCGCCGATGATACGCGCGATAACATCGCGCTCGTGATCTCGGATTTTGGGCAATCTGAATTCGGCGGTGGGCCAGCCCAGCCAACCGAACCGGCTGCGCCGGAAATCTCGCCTGATGGGACTGCGATCACGATCACGGTGGTGATATCGGGTTCGCCAGCCGAAGAAGAGTTCGGGGAGACGGTTGAGTGGCTGCGCGAACTTGACGACGCAATAGCTGTTGAGGTGCCGTCGACGTTCGAGGTTACCGGTCCGGCAGGGATTCTTGCGGACGCGATCGTGGTGTTTCAGTCGTTCGACTTCCGTGTCAGCGCGATCACAATTGTGCTGGTGCTGGTGATCTTGCTGGCGATCTATCGTTCGCCGCTTTTGGCGTTGCTGCCGGTAGTCACCGTCGGCGTGGCGCTTACGGTGGCGCAGTCGATCGCGGCGTTGTTGGCAGACAATTTCGAAATGGCATTGAACGGGCAGGTGACGGCGATCATGGCCGTGTTGATGTTCGGTGCCGGAACTGACTTTACGCTGTTCATCGTGGCGCGATATCGCGAAGAGCTTCCGGTTCGGGCCCACAAGTTCGAAGCGATTGGTGCGACGATGCGTGCGGTCGGGCCGTCGATAGCATCGAGTGCGGGAACGACGATCGTCGCTATGATGGCGTTGGCACTGGCGCTGTCGGGGAGCTTGAAGACGATGGGTCCGATGTTGGCGATGGCGATCGCGGTGATGCTCGTGTGTGCGCTAACGCTGATACCGGCGGTTCTTGTGGCGATGGGACGAGTGGCGTTTTGGCCGATCAAGAGGATTGAACCGAATGACAAGGAGTCGGGTATCTGGAACCGCGTCGGGATGCTGGTATCAAAGCGCCCTGGTGCACTGCTGACGATTACGTTCGTGGCGATGGTTGCGTTGTCGGCTGGATTGTTTGAGTTCACGCCGCGGTTCAGTTTTGTGGAGGGTTTCCCGGACAGCGCGGAGTCGAAAGCGGGCTTTGAGACGCTGAAGTCGGCGTACCCGCCTGGCGAGTTGGCGCCGACGACGGTGTATGTGTCGAAAGAGGGCGTGTCGGTCCTGGATCATCTGCAGGCGATCGAGGATTTGTCGGCCGCGTTGGCTGCCGATCCGATAGTGAACAGCGTGACATCGATCACGAGGCCGCTCGGCGAAATGTTGCCGGTCGATATCGCGCAAATCCAACCGCTCGTGGCGATGCTTCCGGACGATCCGAATCAGATCGGTGAATTGATGGCGATGCTACCGCCTGAGCAAGCGCAGTTGGCGGGCACTTTCTTGGCTGGACAGAGGTTAATTTCGACCGACCGGACGACGACCAAGCTCGAAGTCGTTCTTAACGAGGATCCTTACGACACCGAGGCGATGGATGCCGTTCCGCGACTGAGAGAGGCGGTGCGCAACGCGGTTAACGCATCGAGATTGAACGGAGCGACGGCGTTGGTTGGTGGTGAATCGGCGACGAATTTTGACGGTCGAATTGCGACTACTCGCGACTTCAAAGTTATTGCGCCGATTGTGATCGCGGCGATCTGGATTATCTTGGCGATACTCCTTGGCAGCGTTGTTGCACCGACCTACCTGGTTATCAGCGTAATCCTCAGCTTCGTTGCGGCGTTGGGGGTTTCTGTCCTCGTGTTTAAGTACATTTTTGGGCACGACGGGATGGCGTTTGATTCGATACCGTTTATCTTCGTGTTCCTGATTGCGCTTGGTGCGGACTACAACATCTACATCATGTCGAGGGTGCGTGAGGAGACTCGGACGCGAGGATTGGCTGAGGGCACGCGGTATGCCATAACGCGGACTGGTGGCGTCATCACGTCGGCGGGGATCATTCTTGCCGGCACGTTCTCGGTTTTGACCACGTTCCCGCTGCTCGACCTGTTCCAACTCGGTTTCACGGTGATGCTGGGCATCTTGATCGACACGTTCGTGGTCAGGGCGATCATGGTGCCGGCGATCGTGATGAAGCTGGGCGAGTTTAACTGGTGGCCTTCCAAGACGCCGAGGGAAGTCAGTCCCTAGCGATCCCGCGTTCGTCGAGCAGCGCCAAGAACTCTTCGTAGTTCGAAATCGTTTGCAGAGTCTTGACCAAGTCGCCTGCGTCGGTGGACTGTTGTCTCAACTTCCAGATCTGGCGCGCTAACGGACTAGTCGAGGATGGTCCGTCGGCGTAGAGGCCGTGGAAGGCGAAGTAGGCCTGGTTGAGTTTGCGGATGTTGTGGCCGTTTTCGACTAGTTCTAGGCGACGGGTTTCCATGTAGGCCTCGGCTTGTTCGATCTCGCCTTGTTCTAGCAGTTCGTCGGTGTGATGACGAGTTTCGTGCATGAACTCGCGGACGTCAAACTTGTCTTCCTCTTCCTCGGAGTCTTTTTCGTCGTGATCAGGCATGTATGGAGGTTCCAAAGTTTCGACGTTTTCGCCGGTGAGTTTGTTGTAAACGGTGCGCCCGATCTCTTTTCCGACGAGGTTGGCGAGGGTCTCGTTCAACGAGGTCATGTCGCCGCCGGACCAGTACCCGCGTCCGAGGGGATGGAAGAGCAGATATGCGTGAAGCCACTCGTGTGCAGACACCTCGAGCAGTGCCTGCAGGCTGTAGTCGGAGGGGACTAGGTTTGGAAACGACGCCAATCCGCCTGTCGGGAGGATGACCGCGGAGAGATTGGCGGTGTCGAAGATCTGCGTTTCCATACGCTCTTTGTCTTTCTCGGTCAAGTCGGGTTTCAGGATTCTGACGGAGTCACGTTGGATGACGTCGCGTGGCGACGTGACGAGGACGTGCGGTGTGTCGTCGATGCGGAAATCGACGGGCGGCCAGATGAAATCGCCGTTTTTGTTGAGACCGAGGGCAATTAGTTCTGAAGAGATCGCTGATTCGAGTAGCTCCTCGACAGCGTCGCGTATTCCGTTGCGTTCTTGGATGAGCGAGTCGACGCTGGATTGCGCGACAGATGCCGTGGGCGCGTCTCCGGTTGCCAAGGTTGTCTTGAGATCGTTTCTGGCGGAGCGGAGTTCGCTTGCGAGGTTTTGGTAGCGATTCAGGTGGGCTTTTCTTTCGGTTTCGTCGATGTCGGTCCATGGGAGCGCGGAGTATATGCGGTGGGCCCACTTGGCTGGCAGATGTCGGGCTTCGAAGTATGTGAGGTTGTATCCGGAACCGGCGGCTGCGATTTCGACCTTGGTAAGTAGGCGTCGGTCGCCGCTGTGCATAATGATGACGACGATGCCGAGGGCTGCCAAGATTGCCAATGGGATCTGATATGCGAGTTTCAGGCAGGTTCGTCTGATGCCGCCGCGGCGGAGCTGATTGGCGCGTCGACGTTTGACGATGTCGTGGTATGCCCGCCCACGTTTCGACCTGACATTGCGGAGTCGGTGGAGACTGTAGCCTCTGAATATGGCGCGGAGGATAGTCATCGAAGTGACCAGCGGATGAACGACTGTGAATCGAGCGATGATTTTTTCATTATTCAACCATTACTGAACGAATTGATACTTAATCGCAATTTGGTGTAACTTATTGCATACGAGTCGATTACCCATATGATGTTGCAGGAGCAGTCGCGTGAGCATAGCAGTGGTAACGGATAGCACCGCGGACATCCCGTCGGACCTGGTCGAACAATCCGGTCTCACGACGGTGGCAGCGTTCGTGAGATTCGGGGATGACGAGTTCAGGGACGGCGTTGGCATTTCAACGGAAGAATTTTACTCGCGGCTGGCGCGCGACAAGGACGTATTTCCAACTACGTCTCAACCTTCACCGGGGGATTTCAAGACGGTGTATGACGAGCTGCTGGAAGAGAACGACGAGATCGTATCGATCCACATCTCGTCGGCAGTTAGTGGGACGTATGCGTCGGCGGTTGCGGGGGCGGCGCAGACTGATCCGTCAGGCGAGCGCATAAAGCACGTCGACTCACGAAGCGTATCGATGGCTACCGGTTTCATCGCGTTGGCTGCGCAGCAGATCATCGCCGATGGGGGTAGCGCTGAAGACGCGTTAATGGCGGCGAATGAGATGGTTACACGGGTGCAGTTCGCGGGTACGCCTGACACGCTCGAGTATCTCAAGCGAGGCGGCAGGCTCAAGGGAGCGCAGGCGCTGATGGCTGGCATCCTGAACATCAGGCCAGTGTTGGCGGTCATCGATGGTGAGGTGGGAGTCGTCGCGAAGCCGCGGTCGCACCGTCGGGCGATGTCGAAGCTGATATCAACGGTGGTCGAAGAACATGCGCCGCTCACGAACCTGGCGGTGATGCACACGGATCAATCATCGAAAGGCGAGGCGGAGGATGTTCTCGCCGAACTGCAGAGTTCGGTCCAATCCGGCGGTAGAAGCATGACGGCTACCCTTGGCCCGGCGATCGGGTCCCATTTGGGAACAGGCACGATCGCAATCGCGGGTTCTTGGTAAATAAGGTGCCCCCTGGCTCGCGCCCTCCTCCCGTACTACGGAGGAGGGCGCGGCGGGATGCCGCTATCCTTGGTTCGAGCCTGGGTCAGGCTCTGTGACTCTCACGTTGAGAAAAGGGGATTCGACGTACTATCCGACGTACCATTTGGGGCATGGCCGATCCGATCGTTGAGCGTCAGATCACGACGCTTGTCAATGTGCTGAAGTTGGAAGCCGAACGGGGCTTCAATAACAGTGCGGTTGTAGGTGGGGGTTTGGATGTGATGTTGCGGAATCTGGATCGGATTGGAGGTCGGGTCCGGAACTTGCCGCCGATGAATGGTCTACGGTACGCGGTGCTTTCGCCGGAGGAGCGACGGGCTTGGGCGACTGCTGCATATCGAGCGCTGTACGGCAATCGTGGTCGGCCCGATCGAAGCGTTGGGGTTGCTGCTCGCTCCGAGCCGCGGCCTGAACCACGTTCTGGGGTTAAACGTTCTGAGGCGAAGAATGACGGGCCGAAGCCGGTCGTCAAGCCTCTGGTCGGCCTCGAGGCTCCTGTGGATTCGTTGCGGTTTTTGCACCGATCGGCTCGGCAGGCGTTCGAAGTGCTGGGTTTGGCGACGTTGCGGGATGTTCTGTGGCATTTTCCGTTGCGGATGATCGACTATACCAAGCAGTCGAATGTCGTGGACCTTATGGCTGGTGAGGAGGCGACGGTTTTAGGCGAGGTGATCAGCTCCGATGTGCAACGGTTCGGTGGGCGCAACGGTCTGGCGCGGGTGCGGATCAAGGATGGCACCGGAGTGCTTTCGGTGACGTGGTTCAACATGCCGTATATGGCGGCGCGCTGGCAGGTTGATGATCGGATCGTGGTAAGCGGCAAGGTGGGAGACTATCGTGGTCGTCCGACGATGGAGAACCCGGAGTATGACGATGTGACGCGGGGTGGGCGTAACAACGAGCGCGGCTTTGTCCACGCGGGTGCGTTGGTGCCGGTTTACCCGTTGAGCGCCGGATTGAACCAACGCACGGTTCGCAACGGGGTGATGCAGTGCTTGGACAAGGGGTTGCGTTTCATCGAAGAGCCGCTTTCGGATGAAATCCTCGCGGAGCACCAACTGATGGGTCTTTCGGATGCGATTGAGGTTATGCACCGTCCCTTATCAGAGCGGCAGCGTTGGGGTTCGATCAGACGGTTGGCGTTCGACGAGTTCCTTTACAACCAGATCGCGGCGATCCGGCGCCGGACGCGGTGGCGGAACTCCGTTGCGGCGGTGCAACTCAGTCCGGATCGCGGGCTGGTTGAGGAATATGTGTCGTCGTTAGGTTTCGAGTTGACGGTGGATCAGCGTGAGGGCGTGGATACGATATTGTCCGATATTGGTTCCGGTTTTCCGATGGCTCGGTTGTTGCAGGGCGAGGTCGGTAGCGGGAAGACGGTTGTTGCGATTGCGGCGATGTTAAGCGCGTCTGGTTCAAACGGGACGCAGTCGGCGATGATGGCGCCGACCGAGGTTTTGGCGGAGCAGCATTTCATCGGGATGCTGGAACAGTTGAGGTGTCAACACGCGCTGAGCGTCCACGGTCCGGTTTATGAGTCGTCTTTGCACCGGGTTGAAAGTCGCAATCGCAATCTGCGGGTCGGTTTGCTGACGGGAAGTTTGACGCCGCGTGAGAAGCGGACGATGCATGCGATGTGTGCGGATGGGGAGGTCGATTTGGTTGTCGGGACGCATGCATTGCTGTCGGAGGGCGTCGATTTCGCCCAATTGGCGGTGGTCGTCGTAGATGAGCAGCAGCGGTTCGGGACCGAGCAACGGGCGATTCTGACTAACCGATCGCCGCGTCCTCACATGCTGGCGATGTCTGCGACGCCGATACCGCGCACGTTGCACATGACGATGTACGGGGAGATGGAGCTTTCGACGTTGCGTGTGATGCCGCGCGGGCGGAAGGACATTTCGACGAGTTGGACGCGGACGCCGTTCGAGGTTGCTGCCGCTTATTCGAGGATCCGGAGTGAGGTCAGTGAAGGACGGCAGGCGTTTGTGGTCTGTCCACTGATCGACCCTTCGGAGAATGTTGCGGGGGCATCGGCGGTTGTAGAGTACGAACGGTTGAGGCGTGATGAGTTTCCGGATCTGCGCGTGGGCTTGCTACATGGACGGATGAGTCTGGCGGAGAAGCAGTCGGTGATGGAGGCGTTTCGGGAGCGGGAGATCGACGTTTTGGTTGCGACGCTGGTGATTGAGGTTGGTGTGGATATTCCGAATGCGACGGTGATGATGATCATGACGGCGGACCATTTTGGGATGTCGCAGTTGCATCAGATCCGAGGGCGAGTTGGTCGTGGAGAGTACAAAGGTGTGTGTGTGCTCGTTTCTGATGCTGAGACTGAGATCGCGCGAGCGCGGCTTCAAGCGGTGGTCGAGACCTTGGATGGGTTCGAGTTGGCGCAGAAGGATTTGGAGATACGTGGGCCGGGTAGAAACTTGGCGGAGGTTCAGAGCGGATGGAGCGGTTGGCGTTTCGCGCGGTTCGATGATTTGGAGTTGCTAGGGAAGGCGCGGGGAGTCGCGGAGGGGATACTTGATGCTGATTTCGATCTGCGGCTGCCGGAGCACCGGGTGCTTCGGCGCGAGGCGGTGCGGACGATAGGGGGAGCGGTTTCTAGGTTTGCGTAGTTAACTTCGCGCGGTAAGAGGGACCACCGGCAATACGATGTGGGACGGGTGGTCCCTGTCGAGGTGGATGGTGTTTTGCGCGGGTTGGGTGTGAGTGTGGCGGCCCATCGGTTCGCCGGTGTTGGGGTTGATGTCGAAGCGGGGGAAGTTGCTGCTGGAGATGTCGACGCGGATGCGGTGTCCGGCTTTGAAGAGGTTGCTTGTCGGAGTCAAGAGGACGGTGATCGGGTAGATCTCGCCTTGAGACATCATCTCGGGTTCTGTCCACGAGTTGCGGTAGCGGGTGCGGAGAATGGAGTCGCAGAGGTTCATGTGGTACCCGTCGGGATAGTCGTCGTTGGGCGGGTAGATGTCTAGGAGTTTTGCGGTGAAGTCGGTGTCGGGCGCGGTGGATGAGACGTGCAGGTGGACTTCGATCGGGCCGGTGATTTCGATGTCTTCGGTTAGCGGCTCCGTTTGGAAGACGATGACGTCTGGGCGGTCGGACAGGAGCGGATAGGGTGGGTTGCAGGCCATGTAGTCGGGGTGCTCGCGTTGGTGCATCGGGCCGGGTGGGACCAAGGAGTAGGAGTGTTGAAGGACTGCCGCGGCGCGTTGCCCGAGGCCCGGCATTTCGTCGAATGTTGGGCCGCCTTCTTCAGATTTGTCTATCGCGCTGAAACCGGCTACGTTGCCGCCGAGGGTCGGGACGGGGTTGTCGGGGTCGAATGTGTAAGTAATCGAAGCGAGATTTTCGGAGGGTTTATCGGTGCTCAGGGTGCCGTCTGCGTTGAGGTAGAAGTTTGTCGATTGCATTCGAGCGAGTGGCCACTCCCGCTCGGGCCGCCAGATTCCGCCGTGGTTTAGGCGACCGTCGCCGTTCTTTGTGCCGTCGCCGCCGCCCATAACGAAGAGGAGGATTGGAGGATCGTTTTCGACACCGTTCGGTTCGTCTTTGAGCCAGCGGTCGAACCATCTGCGGCGTACGGGGTCGAAATACGACATTCCCCACTGCGCGTCGGGTCCAAAGTCGACATCGCCCTCGTAGGTGGCATCGGTGCGTTGGGTTCCGTGTGCCCATGGACCGAAGACCATTTGGGTTGGGCTGTCGTTGCGTCGAGTAAGTTCGACGAAGAGTTCTGAGGTGCCGCCTGCGAACGGGTCCCACCAACCACCGGTGAGGATTACTGGGATGTCGGCGTGGCGGTCGAGGTATGGCGTCTGGTCGTTGTTTTCGTTAGCCCACCACTCGTCGTAATCGCCTCTGGTGTAGTAGTTGAAGAGGGTTTCTTCGAGGCATGGGGCGTGAGACAGAGCGATTTCGCCGCGCTTCCACGGGGTGTTGGATAGGAACTCCCGCATGTTTTGGAATGTTGCAGCGACCGCGAGGACGCCGTCGGGGTTGTCGCGCAGTTCGTGTGCATCGAGCGCGTGGTTGTGGATTGCGGCGGCCATGTGGAAGCACATCGCACCGCCCTCTCGCGCCTCGTGGGCGTAGATGTTGGTGGGCGCTTGTTCGACCCACTGGGCAGTGAGGTGAGGCGGTCGATGGAGAGCGGCGACGGTTCCTCGCAAATGCGGACGTCGATCTTCACGATTTGGGGGTTGGTTGCGTGTCCCGTTGTGGCGATTGCGGGGTCGCCGTTGCGGAGTTCTTGGATGAGCCACTGGGCGTCTTTGCCGGTGGCGGGGTCGACCTTGACGTGGACGTTTGGCATTGGTCGGTTGTCTTCGTCGGGGAACTCGATGTAGGAGTCGGCGACCATTGAGAGGTCGGTGACGCCGCTGTGGAGCATGGCGGATTTGCGGTGGTGCTCGGTCAGGCGTTCCTCGTCGTCTTGGTTTGCCCACCAGATGAAGGACGCAACTTGCCCAACGACTTCTTCTTTGGAGACTTTGGCGACTCTGCCGATGCCGTGTGAGGGGGCTGACTGCATGGCGATGGCGTCGATGAGGTCTTGGTCGCCGGCGATGATGCCGGAGCCTTGGGGTCCTTGGATGCCCTTGCCGCCGCTGAAGCAGACGACGTCGGCGCCGATGTCGATGAAGCGATAGAGGTTTTCGCGTGGCGGGAGGCAGTTCGAGGCGTCGATGATGACGCGTGCGCCGTGTGCGTGTGCGATGTCGATAACGTCTTCGAGTGCGATGTCTTCAGGCGGTGCGTATCCGACCCAGTAGACCATCATGGCGTCGGGATTGTCGACGAATGCCTGGTCGTACTCCTCGGCGGTGACGACTCGCGCGCCGCGTCCTTCGCTGGCAGGTTCGCCGACTTCTACGAACTTGACGCCGGCGGTTTTGACGGCCATGGCGTAGCCGTGGTTGACGTACTCGTCGCCTTTGTAGTTCTTGGCGCGTGCAAAGCGCTTGGCGACGCATGGGACCTGACCGCCTTGGACGTATGGAAGTTGCTCTATCAAGGCCTCGTCGGTGCCGGTGATGATTGCGGCTGCGGAGACCATGAGGCCGGCGGCGCAACCGGAGACGATGTAGCCGTCATCAGCATGAGTGATTTCTGAGATGACCCTGCCGGCGGCTTTTTGCAGTTCCTTCAAGTCGACAAAGTCGTTGGCCGCGGTGCGCATCGCCTTGTAGCGTCGTATCGGGAATGAAAGTCCCACCCATTACGGTGTGGTGGCAGGTTGCGTTGATGAATTTTCGGACGCCTAATGCTGCGTAGGGGTCTTGTTCGAGTTGCTCTAGGGTCGGCAGTGTCATGGCTAGTCACTCAAGGTCGGATTTCACTGCCGCATAGCATACATGGTTTTGGGATACGCTGGCGTTGAATTTCGCTTTGCGTCCTCACGAGATGGACGGTGTGGCTATACTGAATCAATCGGTTGGCCCCGGCGTTGTCGCCCTGGAAACCTAGGCAATGGAAAGGGTTGAGTTCAAGGTTGTCTGACGAGTTCGTACATCTTCACAATCACTCCGAGTATTCGCTTCTCGACGGGTATGGTCATGTCGAGGATATGGTGCAACGTGCCGCCGAGTTGGGTCAACCGGCGATGGCGTTGACGGATCACGGGAACGTTTACGCGGCGATTGATTTCTACAAGGCGGCGAAGTCCGCGGGTATCAAGCCGATAATCGGGATGGAGGGATATGTCGCGTTCGGATCGCGGCATGAGCGGACTGCGGCGGAGGGTGCGAGCGGGGGTTCGCAGCCACACATCACGTTGCTTGCAGAGAATCTGACCGGTTATCGCAATCTTCTTCAACTCGCCAGCAAGGCGCATCTTGAGGGGTTTTACTACCGGCCGCGTGTGGATCGCGACCTTTTGGCGGAGTATTCGGACGGTGTGATTGTTCTGTCCGGGTGTCTTTCGGGTGAATTGGCGCGGGACGTGTTGCGGATGAACGGCGATTTGACGGCGGCGCGGGAGACTGCTGGTTGGTATCGGGAGGTTTTCGGCGACCGGTACTACTTGGAGTTGATGCATCACGAGAATGTGCCGGGTCAGGACGATGTGAACCGGGCGGTGTGCGAGATCTCGAAGGAGATGGGCATCGAGTTGGTGGTTACCAATGACTGCCACTATGTGTATCCGGAGGATGCGCCGCATCAGGACACGCTGACGTGCATCGTGACTTCGAGCAAGTTGGCGGATCCGAGACGACTGCGGATGGAGGACGACAGTTACTACGTGAAGTCGGCGGCGGAGATGGCGGCGGTATTTCCTGAGCATCCGGAGGCGCTCAGCAACACCCTCTTGATCGCAGAGCGATGTAACTTGGAGCTTACTCAACGCCGCACGAAGTTGCCTCAGTTCCCGACGCCGGACAATTCTTCATCGGCTGAGTATCTACGCCGGATCTGTTTTGAAGGGGCGATGGATCGCTTCGGAGAGATTACGGAAGCGGTTAACGAACGCCTCGAAAAAGAGCTCTACATCATTAAAGAGACCGACTTCGCGGACTACTTCCTCGTGGTCTGGGACATCTTCCGTTTCGTCAAGCGGGAAGGCATACTGTCGACGGTTCGGGGTTCGGCCGCGTCGAGCCTAGTGCTCTATTGCCTGCGGGTAACGGACTTTGATCCGCTGCCTTACGGACTGTTCTTTGAGCGGTTCTTGAATGTCGAGCGTCGAGAGATGCCGGACATCGATATGGAGTTCGCCGATGATCGTCGGGGCGAGGTCATCCAGTATTGTCTAGAACGATACGGATCCGAGCGAGTTGCCCAAATAACGACCTTCGGCACAATGAAGGCTCGGGCGGCGATCCGCGATGCAGCTCGCGTGATGGAAGACGGTTCGATCGACAACGCTGAAATCAGTAACGCCTGCAACAAGCTAGTTCGAGTCGTCGCCAACCATTCTCCGGTATCGAACAACGACGACGACGACGAGGCGCCGCCCCGCGAGTTCAGCCTCGGTACGTTGCGCGAACAGAGCGTCGAGTTGCAGCAGCTGATCCGCCAGAATGCGACGGCCGCCGAGGTGCTCGAGAAGGCGATGGGAGTCGAGGGGCGAGTCCGGAACGTCAGCACCCATGCGGCCGGGGTGGTGATATCTGACGAACCGCTGGTCAACTACACGGCTTTGCAGCGTCCGCAGAAAAGCAACGACAACGGGCTCGCAGCAACTCAGTTCTCGATGTACCAGATCGAATTCGCCGGGCTGCTCAAGTGGGATTTCTTGGGGTTGACAAACCTCGCAGTCTTGGACCGCTGCCTTAAGATAATCGCCGAAAACCGCGGCGAAGAGATCGACATCTACGAGGTCCCGCTTGACGACGAGGCCACCTTCCAGTTAATGGCCGAAGGCGATACTTTCGGCTCCTTCCAACTCGAGGGCGACGGGATGACGCGCTACATCAAGGAGTTGAAACCGACATCCATCGAAGATGTCGCAGCCATGATAGCGCTATATCGCCCCGGTCCGATGCAACACATCGATAGTCTGATCGCTCGCAAGCACGGTCGACAACCCATCGAGTACCCGCATCCGAGCATCGCTCATCTTCTCGACAACACGTACGGAGTGATTGTCTATCAAGATCAGGTCATGTTGACCGCGCAAGATTTCGCTGGGTACACGCTTGGCGAGGCGGATATTTTGCGGAAGGCGATGGGTAAGAAGGTGCCAGCGATCATGCGGGAGGAAGAGCGGAAATTCGTGGATGGCGCGATCAAGAAGGGTCACACAGAACAGGAAGGGCGCGACCTTTTCACGTACATCCTGCCGTTCGCAGGGTATGGATTTAACAAGGCGCACGCCGTCTCCTACGCCTACATCACTTACTGGACGACCTACTTCAAGGCCAACTACCTTATCGAGTACTTCGTCGCGATGCTCGATTCATTCGCGGGAGCGCCAGAGCGCGTCCAGAGGTGCATTTCGGAAGCGAAGAAACGCGGCATCGAGGTGTTGCCGCCAGATATCAACGTCTCGAAGACCTCGTTCACCGTGGACGAGAACTTCGGCGAGCACGGCGCAGTCCGTTACGGACTAGCATCCATCCGAGGCGTCGGCCCCGCAACAGTGAACGAAATAGTCGAGATCCGCGATGGCGACGACAAAGGCCCGTTCGCCGACATCGCCGATTTCTGTGATCGACTAGCGGAAAATACTCCACCCGAAGCCTCCCTCAGCTGCCTCATCAAAGCCGGAGCGTTCGATGCCATGGCTCCGCGCGAACAGTTGTTGGATCAGGCCGGACAATTGGTCGCCCATATGCGCAAGACCGGCGCTGCTCGCTCGTCGGGTCAACACTCGATGTTCGGTGGCGCGGATTCGAGCGAGTCGTTCATCGGCATTGAGTTTGACCCGCCGGAAGAGAACGGCGGTGTTGAGATGAAGACGTTGCGCGAGTGGGAGAAGGAGCTGTTCGGGTTGGTGATCACCGAGAGTCAGGAGGAAGCCGAGAAACGTGCGGCGCTCGAGCATGAGAAGGGCGCGATCGTTCACGCGAGCGATCAAAAGCTGAATGAGGAAGGCAGGCGTGTCCGCGTAATCGGCAAGATAATGTCAATCGATCATCGGACGACTCGCAACGGCGATCCGTTCTTGACGGCGAAGATGTTGTTGCTCGACGACGAGATCGAGTTGACCGTGTGGTCGAACGTGCTCGAGCGAACGTTTGGGATTTGGCACGAAGACGTTTATGCGGACGTTCGAGGTTCTATCCGCATGTTCAACAACGCGGCATCGGTTGAAATCAGCAGCGCGGTTGCCTACATTCCTACACCGAACAATGGAGCAAGCCCGCGGGAAGAAGCGCCGATGAATGGCAGTTCCGGACCTCTGACTAAAGGATCAGTCAACGGGTCTGCCAACGGTAATGGCAACGGCATTCATGATGCCCCGTATCATGAAGCGACGAGCCCTAGCATTGGCATGCCACACACGAACGGCGAGACCTTGGCGACATCACACGACACATCATCCGACGAACCGGCGGTAACGCTGTCGTTCGAGTGCGTCGGTGAAGCATCTCCGCCCCGCGAGACGATTCACGAGGTATTGCTGACGTTGGGCGCGCACAAAGGCGACGGCAGGGTGTTGGCGAAGCTGTCGATCGAGGGCAAGACTGTGTCGATGGATTTCCCGTTCTTCACCGTCGAGCCGTCACAGGAACTGCGCTCCGAGCTGGCGTCGATCCTCGGCGAATCCAACGTCGAGATGAGCGTCAAATAGCATGCGAGAGCGTTGGGTTGATTTCGCGACCGCTCCGGATCAGATGATTGCGGAGACGTGGGCGGGTCTGGTTCGCAACGAGGGATGTCCGTGTGCGGTCAAATCGGACGGTATTTCGTTTCTGGGCGTGTCGATGACGCCGGTCCGATTGATGGCGCCGGAAGCGCGGGTTGAAGAGGCTCGGGGGATTTTGGAGCGGTATGTGGGCGGGAACGAGGAGTGAGTGGTTGATGAGGTCTGGGTGATATTTTCAGATTGAATTTTGTGCAGATTGAAGGCAGAACTTTCAATCTGCATGGGGTAGCGGCGGGCAAAGTATGTAATTTGGATAGCGCGCTTTACAAAATACATACTTGTGAAACTGGCGAATCAGGTCTGCAGATCAGGGACCGGATCTGGTTTAGGTCTTGCGGCGCCATTTTCGTAGGCTGGCGGGGGTGTCTACTGGCGGGTTTTGGTGGCGGCCCCATTCGACGAATGAGACTTCGGCGATGTAGACGTCGCCGTGGGAGTCGACGGCTACGCTGTGGGGCCAGAGGAACTGGTCTGGGCCTTGTCCGAAGTGGGGGTTGCCGAAGCGGTCGATCAGGTTGCCTTCCCAGTCGAAGACACTGACGCAGTTGCCGATGTTGGCGACGCCGCGTTGGACTGGAGCGGGGCCTTGTTCTCCAACGAAGACGGTGGCGTCGGGGCCTTTACCCACGACTTCGATGGCGCAGGCTTTGTGGGCCGGCCACTGACGGACGAATTCGCCTTTGGTGGTGAAGACTTGGACGCGGTGGCTTTCGCGGTCGCAGACGATTACGAGGTCGTCGTCGAGCATTGCGATGTTGTGTGGGAGGTTGAATTTGCCGTTGTCGGTGCCGGATTCGCCCCAGGAGAGGATGTGGTTGCCTTGGGCGTCCATGCGGTGGACGCGGGAGTTTCCGTAACCGTCGGAGATGAAGACGTCGCCGGTTGCCGGGTTGACTGCGGCGTCGGTGGGCCGGTTGAACATCTTGCCGCTTTGGCGTGGGACGTCTTCGCCGGTTCCGATGGTCATGAGGAGTTCGCCAGAGGTTGTGTATTTGTGTATTTTGTTGCCGACGTCGTCGACGAGCCAGAGGTTGTCTTCATGGTCGGTGGAGATGCCGTGGGCGCGCATGAACCAGGTGTTCCAGAACTGGAGGCGGTTGCCGTATGGGTCCTCGGTGGTCCGAACGGATCCGTGAGGGTCGTCGTTGCCCCACATGTTGACGACGTTTCCGTCGGGGTCGAAGACGAGGATGGGGACGTTTCCGCGGTTGAAGACGTAGACGCGGTCGTTGGAGTCGACGGTTACTGCGGTGGCTTCTCGGAGCCAAATCCCGTGGGGGATTTTTGCCCATCCGGGGACGGGTTCGTAGTTAGTGACGTGGTCGTTTGGGAGCGACAAGGGTGGGTATCTCCGTGGGAATCAGCGGTTTATGCGGTGCTAGAATTATGCACCATCTCAAACGGAATCGACGCCCTATTGGGGTAATCGCACAAGGAACAATTGCAACATGTTAGCTGATCTGACAGGACGAACGGCTCTGGTGACTGGTGGAGGTCAAGGCTTGGGTTTGGGGATCGTGGAGCGGATGGCGGGTCAGGGCGCGAGCATCATCATCGCGGATCTGAATGACGAGAACGCTGCTGCTGCGGTTGCGAGGGTGGGGGAGCTGGGTTCTAAGGGTTATGCGGTGCACATGGATGTGACGGATCAGCAGAGCATTTCCGAGGGTGTTTCGCTGGCTTACGATGCGGCGGGTCGGATCGATATTCTTGCGAACAATGCGGGCGTCTCGGGTGCGCCGGGTTCGACTGGTGTGGAGTGGCGGGATGTCGACTGGGAGTTCACTTGGAGGGTGAATGTGAAGGGTTTGGCAGATGTGACGGAGGCGATTTTGCCGCAGATGCGGGAGCAGCAGTATGGGAAGATCATCAATATTTCGTCGGTTGCGGCACGGGCCGCTCGTTACGTGACGGCGTATTATGCGACGACGAAGATGGCGGTTATCGCTTACACGCAGGCGTTGGCTCGGGAGTATGCGGCGGACAACATTAATGTGAATGCGATTGCTCCGGGTCGGATTTGGACGGCGTTCCACCAGGAGTGGATGGAGAGGCGGGATGCGATGGGTGATCCGGTTGTTAGTGGTCGGGCGCATCTTGACGTGTTCGAAGAGGCTGCGGCGGAGGTGATTCCGCTTGGTCGGCCACAGACTCCGTCTGATATTGGTGCGTTGGCGGCGTTTTTGGCTTCGGAGGATGCTAGGAACATTACTGGTCAGACGATCCAGTGCGATGGCGGACAGGTGATGGTTTAGGGGTTATCGGTGTTCGGGCGCGTTTAAGAGGCTGTCGAAGTTGTCGTCAGGGTTGAGCGGTTGATGTTGGGTGATGTGTTCAGGTTTTGGTCATTGATTTATGGGCGCCCCCTCACCCTAACCCTCTCCCACGGAGGGGAGAGGGGACAATCGTTCGGTTGTCGAAGCATCGCCGCGTCGTTGTTTGGGTTCGCGCGGGCGAAACTGGTTATTCTTTTCTCATACAAAATACAGCGTCGCCGATGTCGCCAGACCATCGGTCGTCCGGGCGGTTTCTGGTAGGTGCACCGTTCGGAGTCAGTCAATTCCTCTCTATCGTCGTGCTGTAGCCTCGGCCGCTCGACGAAGCGGTCAGACGTCTGCCGGATGTTTACGGGATTCGCTCGGACCTTGAACGGGCAAACCCCTGGGCGCGGGGCGACCACAAGGGTCGCCCCTACGTCTTGAGGGTGTCCGTCTGGCTTGCTTGTCGGAGCCGGCGTCATGCGTCCGCATCCGAGCACTTGCGCCACAATCCCACAGTGGCCGGGTTGTCGATCTGCGTTGCGTCCTAACCTATCCTCAACTTCTGGCGGGCACCGTCGCGGACCGTGTGGGCACGGGCGGGTGTGAAACCTGCCCCTGCCGCGGTCCTGTGTCATCCCTCCCGCAGACCGGGGTTTCATTATTCGATTGTCGATATCCCTCGTAAAAGGAGCGCTTACCCTCGACGCGGCGATACTTCTGTGCGCCGGTGCCGATGCGCGTCGGCGGTGGCGCTTGGTTGTTATTGTGGTACATGCGTTGCGTGATGTCAAGCGCGGATTGGGGGGATTTTCCTAAACCTCTTTGAAGACGCTCCGTAGGCACTCACCCTCACCCTGACCTTCTCCTCTGCGGTTCACCCTCACCCTAGCCCTCTCCCATCAAGGGAGAGGGGATTAAAACAGTCCCTTCTCCCATCCGTGCTTCACCCTCACCCCCGGTTCAAGCCCGGGGCAGGCTCTAACCCTCTCCCATCGAGGGAGAGGGGATATTTACCGCTCCGCCCCGGGTTCCCCCTGCGAGCTGGGGTGGGTTTGAAACTGGGCGCTACCGGCGGACGGTCATTCTTCGGACGCGGTTTCGTGCTGCTTGGCGGACTTTGGCGGCTACTCGGGTTTGGGATTCCAGTGTCAGGGTGAGAGGTATGGCGATCAGCATCATGAATGCCATGATGGCGTATGCGGGTCGGTAGGAATCGGTGAAGTCGTACATGAGTCCGACGAATAGGGGTCCGATGGTGCCGAAGATGGCGCTGACGGAGCTTGCGATGCCGACGATGGAGCCGTAGCTTCGTCGTCCGAAGTAGTCGGCGAGGATGGCGAGTCGGAGCGGTATGGAGGCGCCAAAACCGAGTCCGAAGCCGAGGACGAATATGGGTAGGGGGATGAGTCCCCATTCGATGCCGAGGAATTCGTGGTTGATCAATGAGAGGGCTCCGACGCCTACCATCTGGATGAGGAACGACAGGGTTAGGAGGATCTTCTTGTCGAAACGGTCGCCGATGAAGCCGATGCTGACGCGACCTAGGATGTCGCCGATGGCGACGGCACCGGCCGCGGTTGCGGCGAGCCATGCGCCGATTTCGTAATCGATGAGGGCGGGTAGGTGGAACAGATTGGTTGAGCTGACAAGCTGCCCGACGCTTACGGCGATGGAGATCTGCCAGAAGGCTCGCAGGCGGAGCACTTCGCGCACGCCGATCGAGATTTCGCGCACCGGGCGGCGGGTACCGCCGGTTCCGTCGGCGACTCGCAACTCGGAATCGCCGTCGGGCAGCTGGCCGTAGTCTTCCGGACGGCGGCGCATCATGAACGCGACGGGAATTCCGATGATCCAGAATCCGACGCCAATGCCGAACAGGGCCGGTCGCCAGGTGTAGGTGTCGATGATCCAGACGAGTAGCGGAAGCACCACCGCACCGACCGCGGAGAAGGTCATCAGTGTGGAGAACGCCTTTGCACGTCGGCGCACGAACCAGTTTCCGACGGTTGCGACGAAGACGATGAATGTGCCGAATGACATTCCGAGTGCGAGCAGGAGCACCGATGCGTAGAAGTGCCATAGTGTCTGCATCTGGCTCATCAGAATGAACCCGAAGCCGGTGACGATGACTCCGAAGATCATGACGCGTTTCGGACCGAATCGGTCGAGCATGATGCCGACGAAAGGTGAGATGAGTCCGCTCTCTCCGCGTTGGATAGAGACGGCAGCGGCAAATACGCCGTGGCTCCATCCGGTGGTGTTAAGGATGGGGTCAACGAAGGCTTGGAATCCGCGCCAGAAAACTGCGGACGCGTAGAACTGGGTAAGACCGCCGCCGAGAACGATCCACCACCCGTAGAAGATGTTGGATGGGCGTTTTTTAGGCGACGCGATGGCTCCCGATGATCATTTTGATTACGAAGTCCGGGGCGCGGTCGTGCGTGGGTTGGTGCCCCTAATGCGCGTATCAGGATATCGCGCGGAGGCGGTTGGAATCTTGGAATCGGGTGCGATTCGGTGGGGAAATGGGTAGGTGGTGATGCGATGGCCGGTTTTGATTGGGCGCGGTTGGCGAGTCGCGAGAGTCGCACCCGGTGACGCGGGATTGGGTTGGGACTGCAGGTGCGATGGCGGATTAATCGTGGCAGTGTAGTCGATGCGTTTTTCAAACTGGAACGCCCTTGGCCGGGCATTTAACTAGTTTATATGTGCTATTCTAGTGATGGATGTGACATCAAGTGAATTATCAGTCGGGACTGAAACGACAATGTATGACGCGTTAGCGAGACTTAAACCGCAAGTCAACCGAGGCACAGCTTTCTTACTAATCGTATTGGTGACGGTGGCAGCGATACCCTCGTTTTCGGTTTGGGTGCTGAGTGAATTTCTCGATTTGCATGTTTCGAAGGCATCCGCGATCGTAGGGAGCGTCGGCACTCTGATTGCGATCTGTGTCGGTGGTGTTTTTGCGGTTTATCAGTTCAGGTTGTTCCGGCACAATGAGCCTCATTTGAGCGTTAAGCAGTCGGTTACGCATCATCCGGTGAGCAACGGTTATGTCGCGATTGTCGTCTCAGCCGAACTACTGAATAGTTCAAAGGTAGCGGTGAGAATCCGCGAGACGCTGTTTCGTGTTCAACAGTTCGGTCAGTTCACCGATGAAAAGGTCGAGGAACTATACTCCGACACCTTCATCAATCAAAATGATTACGAAATTCAATGGCCGACACTGGACGAAATCAGAAGTGACCGTTTGCCCGGCGAAATTGTGGTGGAACCGGGAGAAGCGCACACGGAGACGTACGAATTCATTGTTGCCGAGGATCTACGGTCAGTAATGGTGTACTCGATGTTTTACAACCCAAATTCATCAACGGGAGATGAAGACCGTAGAGGGTGGCATGCGACGACAGTATGTAATATGAGTGACGAGGAAAAGAACGTGACATGAACGCAAAACAGAAAAGCGCCATAACCACCAAACGACGAAATGATGGACGTGAGATTAGAGGGAGTCGCGAACGCAAGGCTCCTCCTAAGCCGTTAGGATCAACAAAACCGCCTGGGGCGGGTTCCACCGCGGAGCATTAAATATGCCTGGCGACGACAAATCGGGAAACCGGGCAAACAGGACGACGGCGAAGGGTCCATTGGGGCTTCGCTTTAGCAGCAGCGAGAGAAAGGCTCCGGCGAAACAGGGGTTAGTAAAAAAAACCGGAAAGCCACCCGGGGCAAAAGGCCGCAAATAGACAACGTCACAGTCGTCTGTGGGTGGATCGGCAGGCTATCGCCCCAAAGCTAGTCGTCTCATCCGCATGCGGGCCGATTGGCGGATCATTGCGGCGACGCGTCTGGGCGATTGAAGGGTAAGGGTCAAGGGAATCGCTGGCAACATCAACAACGTCAGAACCGCGTAACCTGGGCGATAGGAGTCGGTGATGTCGGACATGAATCCAACGAAGAGTAGGCCGGCGGTTACGCATATGGAGCTGAGGGAGCTGGTGACGCCGACCAAGGTTCCGTAGTTGCGGCGTCCGAAGTAGTCGGCGAGGATGGAGAGTCGGAGCGGGATGGACGATCCGAAGCCGAAACCTGAGCAGAAGACGAAGAACGGCAAGGGTATGAGTCCGAGGGAAATGCCAAGGAAATTGGAGTTGATGAGGGCTAGGGATGCGACGCCGATGGTCTGGATCGCTAGTGCGGCTGCGAGCAGGGTTTTCGCGCGGAAGCGGTCGCCGATGATGCCGACGGTAATGCGCCCTAGGATGTCGCCGATGGCTACGGTACCGGCGGCGATGGATGCGAGCCATATGCCGAGATCGTATTGGAGGAGAGCGGGCAGGTGGAAGAGGTTTGTCATGGCGACGAGTTCGCCGATGGCGACAGCGATGACGATTTGCCAATAGGCTCGAAGTCTCAACACTTCACGGATGCCGACGGAGAGCTCGCGAGGTTGACTGAAACGCGGTTGGGTGCCGCGCGTGTCGGGCGCGACGATCTCGGGATCGCCGTCTGGTCGCCATCCGTGGTCTTCGGGTCGGCGTCGCAGTACCAGCAGCGCTGGGATGCCGATGAACCAGAAGCCGATGCCGATGTAGAGCAGGACGGTTCGCCATCCGAGTGTTTCGATGGTCCATACGAGCAGTGGCAGCGCAATCGCTCCCGTGGCGGGGAAGGTCATGAATGCGGCGAGAGCTCGAGATCGGTTACGGATGAACCAGTTGACGATGGTTGTGACGAAGACGATGAATTCACCGAAGGAGAGTCCGATGCCGAGCACGAGCATTACGGCATAGAAGTGCCAGAGCTCCTGCATCTGGCTCATGAGGATGAATCCGCATCCGGTGACAAACATACCGAAGGCTAGAACTGGCCTTGGGCCGAAGCGGTCTATTGCAGCGCCGACGAACGGTGTGATGAAGGAACTCTCGGCTCGTAGTATCGCCATTGCGGAGGCGAATGTTCCGGGTCCCCAGCCGGTAAATGTCCCAAGGACGGGGTCGACGAATGCTTGGAAGCCGCGCCAGAAGACGGCGGACGTGTAGAGCTGGACCGTGCCGCTGCCGAGCACGATCCACCAGCCGTAGAAGATCTTAGGTCGGCGCCAGTTTAACGTCGCGATGCCTCCCGACATCGGTTTTAAGCACGTATCGGTCGAGGAAGGAGCTGACGGCTTTAATGAAGTCGATGGGGTTGTCGCCGGGTACGCGGTGGCTGGCTTTGGGGACGTAAGTGGCGGAGCTGCCGGGAACGGTCTCGACCATGCGGCGGACTGTTTCTGGGGTGACGAGTTTCGAGTTTTGTCCGAGGACGAATAGCGATGGGACAGTTACTTTGCCTAGTGCCGCCCAGTAGTCTTCGGACGTGAAGCTGGGGCGGTGGTAATCGAACAGGCGCGGATCGTTCTTCCATTCCCAGCTACCGTCGGGATGTAAGTGAGTGGCCCGCATCAACGATCCGCGAACGGCGTCTCGGTTGCGCATCGGGCTCAGTTTTGTAACTTTGTCGACCAAGTCTTCGAACGGTCCGTCTTTGGGTAGGGCTGAGATGTAGCGGCGTATGCCGTTTCGGGCTTCGCGGTTCATCTCTGGCGCGACGTCGACAACGACAATGGCGTCAATGGTATCGGGGTTCTCGGAGGCGTAGAGGTACGAGAGGCTGCCGCCGAGGGAGAGACCGCACAGGCCGATTCGGTCGATGCCCATCTCCTGCGAGAGGTGGTTGATCAAACGATGGAGGTCGGAGAGGTAGTGATGAGTCGTGTAGTCAGGTTCGATTGGCCGTCCGCTGTCGCCGTGGCCGCGTAGGTCGAGTGAAATGCATCGGAATCGGGAGCGCAGCGCTAGGCAAGTGAAGTCCCAAGTTCTGGCTTGCTGGAGGAACCCGTGGATGAAGATCAAGGCGGGTTTTGCTCCGGTGTCGTCTCCCCAATCGATGAAGTTGAGTTCGAACTCGCCGTTCTGGCGGATGCGATGAGAAATCGGCGGCGACGCGTCATCGAAGTGGACGCCGGCGCGTTCCGCGGCTGCAATTGTGGTGTCGAATGAGTCAACCATTGATTCAATCGTTAGATTACAAGTTGGCGGCTCTGAGAGTCATCCGAAATGTGTGTCATTGGAGCCGATGTGTGATGATTTCGTGGGTCCGACAGATATCATTCTGGCGTTGCGTCGTATCTTTAGACGTGTAGACGGAGCGGGTTCCCGCTTCGACGCAGAAGCAAAGTCATCTGGAAAGTTTTGATCGATGCGCATCGGCCAACTATTCAACATCCCGATTCGGGTCCACTGGTCGTGGTTGATCGGGTTCGTGTTGATCACGATGTTGATCGCCTCTGGCGGTTTGCCGTTCATCTCGATCAGACTGACGGAGACGCAGGAGTGGGTTATCGCGGGGGTTGTGACGCTGTGTCTGTTTCTGTCGGTTTTAGCGCATGAGTTAGCTCATTCACTGACAGCCAAGCGTCTTGGATATTCGGTTATCTCCATCACGCTGATGATTTTTGGCGGTGTCAGCCTTATCCGGGAGCTGAGATCTAGAGCATCGCATGATTTTCTGATCGCGGCGGCCGGTCCGGCGATGTCGCTGGCGATCGGTGTATTGGCGTCGGTTTTGTACTTTGTATTTCGCGACCCGTTCGCGACTGGTTCCTCGGCGTTGCTGCAGGGGATACTGTTTTACGTCGGGCTTCAGAACATCGCGCTTGCGGCGTTCAACATGTTGCCCGGGTTGCCGCTTGATGGCGGGCGGGTATTGCAATCGGTGGTTTGGGGATTGACGAAAAATCGCAGGTTTGCTGCGCGTGTGGCTGGGAGAGCAGGACAGGTGTTGGCGGTTGCGATGATTGGTGCGGGGATCGTTTTGATCATCAGAAACGGCGATTTGACGAGCGGATTGTGGTTGATGTTGATCGCGTTGTTCATTTTGCCGACTTCAATCGCGGCGACACGCAGCGGCGGTCGAGGTCGTCGTGAGGAACAGGTGGTGGGTATACCCGTGCGCTCGGTCATGACGTCGGTGCCAACCGCCCTGAGCGCGTTGACGCCGTTGGACGCTGCGGTCAGGAATGTGCTTTCGCGGCATCCGGATACGGACATACCGGTGATCGAGGGAGGTCGGGTTACAGGCGTCGCGTCGATGCGAGAAGTGCAATCGCTGGGGTTGAGCGCGAATCAGGGCATCGGTTTGACGGTAGCCGACGTTGCGCGTTCGGTGTCTACGTTCGTGATCGATCCGGATGCGGACATTTCGTCAGCTCGGGAGTTGTTGGCGCGACGCGGTATCGATCTGTTGCTGGTTTTCGAGAGTGATTATTTGTTGGGGACGGTATCGCCTGCCGATCTGGAAGGCAGGCGCGGTAGGGCACGGGGTTCTGCGTCAGCGGATCAGAATGGTCTCTGACTGCCGGATTTTTTGGCCGGTGTTCTGGGGGCGTTCTAAGGGAAGATCGCAGCGCGGCGGTGTGTGCCGATGCCGATGAGCTTGCCGCTGTCTAGATCGTGGGCTTCGACGTGGAAGCGGAAGCGGGTGCCGGATACTTCGCGCAGCTCGGCGGTTGTTTTCATTCGGGCGCCCGGTGGTGCTGGTGCGACGTGTTTGATGTCGACATGGAAACCCACGGTGAATCCGCCGTCGGGGATCAGGTGGTCTAGTCCGAGCATTGCCGTAGTTTCCAATTCGTTGATCATTGACGGACTTGAGAGGGTGGCGCGTGACGGGTCGCCTCCGGGCGAATAGAGCATTGAATCGACGACGATCCATTCCCGTTCGTGATTCAGACCGGGTTGGATCTTGTCGGTGAGGTCAGGCATAGGGATAGGCAGTTTTTAGACCGCCAGGAGATGTTCGGCCATCTCTGAGAAGTCGTGAACCGTCAGGTCAGGTTCGTAGCGAGCGTCGGTGTCTTCGAAGGGCAGGTTGTAGCGATTGACGTATATGCCGCGAAGGCCGCATGTTCGAGCGCCCATAACGTCGTACGAGTTGGCGGAAACCATGATCAGTTCGCCGGGCTCCTTATCCAAGTGCCGCGCCACGCCGCGATAAACCCCCGGATGGGGTTTGAATGCGCCTACCTCCTCGACCGAGAAGACATCATCAAAGTCAAATTTGATACGGTTTTCGATCAGATAGTCGAGGAACCAAGGGTTGCCGTTGGAGAAGGCTACGAGTTTGTAAGAAGATCTCATCCGTTCGAGAGCGGGCAGGCAGTCCGGGAACGGGGAGAGATGTTGCCATCCCTGCATGAAGGCGTCTACCTCGTCGGGAGTTGGCGTGAGGTCGTTGAGCTTTGCGATGTAGACGAAGGCTTTCTGAGCCGTTTCGAGGTATCCGGTGTGGCCGAGTTCCAACAACGAGTCCTGGTACTGCTCGATGCGTTGCCGGTGCCTCAACTCCGCCCAAAACGAGTCGGGGTCGACCCGGTCTTGAGCGTCGCGCCCGCGGATGAAATCGGCGATGAATGGTGTGAGGCTACCACCGAGATCTAGGACTGTTCCGAACAGGTCGAAGGTGAGAGCTTTGCGCGTGGTGAGGTCTGTCATTTGGTGTGATGTGGTTTTAGATAGAGTGATCTCGAACGAGGGTTTCATCGAACGCTGGAGTTCGGCACTTCAGCATCGTCATCGCTGCGGCATCAGATTCTTCAGTACTGAACAAATTGCATACCGCGGCAGGTTCGCCGGGTGTGACACCTTGCACGATCGGATATAGATGCCAATGTCGGCCGTCGGTGATGGCGAAGATTGCGATGCCGGTTTGGATGCATCTTTGGAGGTGGAACTCGATGCCGGTGACGATGTCGGCGCCGAGTGCACGCGTTTCAACAACGGCCAAGGTCCGATCTGGTGTCGCATCTGAGCGCAAAGCGTGCACCATGCGCGCATCTGCGTCATCAAGCGTTGACGGAATGAACCAGAACTCCGGATGGCTGAGTCGCCAACCAAGAAGGTTCAGTATCGGAGCGACCAGAACGATGAAGGTTCGAGAGACGCTTCCATGCGTCCCGAGCAGTTCGAACTGCTTGGTGCGCGCCGATGCGATTTCAGCGAGGATTCTGCTTGCGAGTGTCGGCGAGAGTTAGTCCACCGACTTGATCAACTTAATGTCGCGGTGCGCGAGGTGCCCGCGGATTAGCGGCATGTTTTCTACCCACCAATCTGAGCCGTAGAACGCCGCTTCTTTTTCTTCCAGCTCTTCCATCGTGTCGCCGTACGAGCGAATCCAGATGAACTGGGAATCTTCGTCGTTAACCCAGACGGTCTCGGCTTTCATGCCGAAACCGTCCATCACGTCGATTAGGGTCTCGTCGAAGAGTTTGAGCCAGGAATCCATCATGCCGTTGTTGATGGTGTAGGTTCGCAGGTGCGCAATGGTCATCGTGGTGTATCTCCTTGTTGGTCGGCGGGGTTGTTCGTTGCCAATACAACATTATCTACAAACGCCGGCAAGCGCCGATTGTTCGGGTTCAAATGCGATAGTAACGCTCGGCATTCGATTTGAACAGTTTTTCACGTTCCGAATCGGAGAAGTCGGCTGTTATCTCGTCGTACGCGTTCCAGATGGCGGCGTAGGAGCTGAAAAGCATGTCGACGGGGTAGTTGGATGCGAACATACATTTGTCCACGCCGAAGACCTCGATTGTGTCGAGGACGAACTGACGGATCCGCTCGGCGGAGAACTCGCCAGAGAACATGCCGAGCGCCGAAATCTTCACCGAGACGTTGTCGGTGTCGGCTAACGCGTTCATGCCATTTCGCCATACTTCGACGCCCGCGTCGTCCCAATCACGCGGCATTCCGGTGTGGTCCAGAACTATCGGGACTTCGGGGACACGGTGTGCAAGATCAGCCGCGTCTGCGAGTTGCCACGGCCAAACCTGCAAATCGAATGAGGCGTCGTGGTCGGCCAGTGCGCGATAGCCGCGTAGCCAATCGGCATCGGTCATGAGGTCGTTGCGGTCGGTGAACTGCCATTTCGGGTCTTCGGCCCAATTGAGCATGTGTCTGATGCCGCGCCAGTTGGCATGTTCGGCGTGTCGGGCGATGAGTTCGGGGGCGTCGGATTGTGACAGGTCGGCGAACCCGATGATGGCGTTTGGCATGCCGCGCGAAGATTCGGCATCTGCGACGCTCTGCAACCATGCAGTTTCGCCCACCGGGTCGGCTTCATGGTCCCACTCCGCTTGGACGTGAACCGATTTGATGAGCGGAAGGCCTTCCGCGTCTTCATGGAGATGCGAGATCAGGTATGTGCGGCGGAAGATCGAGTAATCGCCGACGAAGTGGTCGATGCCTTCAGTAAGCCACGGATAAGGGTTGTTCTCGAGGTCCCAGAGGTGGTGATGAGTATCGACGAATGGAGGGAGAGCCATGGGATGTCTCCGTTATTTGGTAAATCAGTCGGTGTGGAAGACCTCGGTGAGGACGACCATGTTTTCGTCGGGGTGGGAGCCTTCTGGAATTTCGAAGTACGGTGCCATGAAGTCCTGCCATCGGTCGTTGACCTCTTCGGCGGCCATACCCTCCAAAGTTTTTTCGAACGAATCGGGAACTTCGACATATCCGAACAATGATCCGTCTTCTCTGGCGAAGATGCTGTAGTTTCGCCATCCGTGGCGACGGAGAGCGTCCAACATGTCGGGCCACACGTTCGCGTGATGCTCGGTGTACTCATCGAGCATTTCGGGATTTATCTTCATCAAAAATCCAACGCGTTTCATATCTTGATCACCTCCGCACGGTGATACACCGCGCTGCATGGCTCGGTACGACGACATGAATGACTATATCCGATGGGAGGGTTTCGTCGTTTTCGCTGCCGATCGGATGGGAGATCTGTGCAGTGTGGATTCGTCGTATGGGAAATCGTTAACCTTTAAGGATGTTGTACGTGCACAAATACAACTCTTGGGCGCGGCGCGGCGTTCTTTTTGCGGTCGCAATTGTGCTCAGCGGCGTGTTCGCGTTCGCGGTTGCTTGCAGCTCTGAGGGAGAGACCGAAACTGCAGTCGTCGAACCTGCGGATCTCGAAGCAAAGTCGGCGGCGACCGTCGCAAAGGCTGGGGCGGGTGCCATCGACAAAGCGGCGACGCAGCGGCCTCCTAGATTCACACGTACCCCTACGTTCACGGTTACCGCAACATTCACTCCGACCGCGACGCATACGCCCGAACCGACTGAAACACCAGTACCTGAACCAGAGCCGACGTACACTCCGACACCTACGTCGACAAACACGCCTGAACCGACGCCGACCAACACATCGACACCGATTCCAACTTCCACCGCGACTCCCGTTCCTCATACACCAACCCCGACTCCTACTCCGACCGCGACTCCTACGCCTGCCCCTACGGATACCGCAACGCCGACTCCGACCGATACTCCGTTACCAACGCCGACACCAACGCCAGAACCAACGACAACCCCGATCGCAGAACCATCTGCGACTTACACCCCGAAACCTGAACCGACTCCTACTCCGACACCCGAACCGACCGCGACTCCAACACCAGAGCCGACCGCGATACCGTCGCCGACGCCGACGCCGACAATAACCCCGACGCCGACGCCTGAACCGGTTACACAACCAACGGTCCGTTGGGTGTTCCAAACTGAATCAACCGGAACCGGACCCATCAGAGCGATTGTCCCGGACGTCACGGTTCACGAGGGTATCGTCTACGTGGGTTCAAAGGACAACAAGATGTATGCCATCTACGCGTCATCGGGTGAGGAGCGATGGTCGCGTAACATGCATTCAGACGTTACTAGCGGTGTTGCGGTGAGCAACGACGGTTCAACAATATTCGTCGGCACGGCAGGTGAGGGATTTTATGCGCTGGACGCTGAAAACGGCAGCAAACGATGGGAATACAACCACGATGATGTGGCGAGTTTCGACGTCCGCCCCACGGTTCATGGAAATACGGTGATCGCACCGTCGGCCGACGGCAGAATTTACGCCTTCGATGCGGATCCCGAAAGCGAAAAGGAGGGTGAACTCAAATGGGTATTCCCCAAACCGCCGTCCAAAGGGCTAGGCCAATTCAGGGAAGCAGGGGTGGTTTTAGGTGACGTGTTCTACATCGGAAACGACGACGGCACGCTTCACGGTGTCACGATAAGTACCGGGTTCCTAAACGCCGGTGCAAGGCATCAAGGACACCAGATGCCGTATTACGACCGGGGCGGGGAAGCTGAACCAGAACCCATCAGGGCTGCCGTGGTGCGAGGCGGCAACTTCATTTACTTCGCCAACGACGACAACTATGTGGTCCAATATACCGGCAGGAGGATCAACTGGGTTTACGACACGTTGACGCATCGACCCGTGCGTGGCGAAATCGCGGCAACTGAGGACGTTGTTGTGTTCGCTGATCGATCCGGAGCCATACACGCGGTCAACCCAGATCGGCAAGCGGCAGAAAAACGGCGCGAAGCCGACGACTATGAGACCCCAGAACGGCTATGGCGCGAATTCACCATTGATAGCGCAGTGGTTATCGGCGGACCCGTGATCGCCGGCGCGTATGTGTACCTGATCGATGGCAACGGTGTTCTGTACATGATCGATCTCGAACGCGGAAGAATTCAACACACACTGGACCTCTGGACCGAGGGAGGATCGCCGTGTATTTTGTGCAAGTCATCCCCCGCCATCGAAGGCGACATGCTCTTTGCGGGCACGCAAGACGGCACCATCGTAGGTATTCAGCTGCCTGTGTTCGGCAACTGAAGCAGTAGTCGCGTGTGCCTGAAATCGGGCACATTCACAGTGATACACTCCGCAACGGAGCCGCCGTACGCGGCGTCCGACCGAATTTAGTACTCGACCGCTAAAACAATCGAACGGTGTAACGTCCTATGAAATCATTCGCACAAGCTCTTGACCTGAAAGACGACCCGGCGATCATCGCCGAATACGAGGAGTATCACCGCAACGTCTGGCCTGAGGTGCTGGAGGCGCTGAAAGGCATCGGCATCGAGCGGATGGAGATATTCCGCATCGGAAACCATTTGTTCATGTACTGTACCGCCCCAGACGATTTCGATCCGAGTCGCGATTTCCAAAGCTACACCTCGTCTAAAAGGGCCGAAGAGTGGAACGACCTGATGATGACCTATCAGCAAAAGGTTTCGGAAGCGGGGCCAAACGATTGGTGGGCCCCGATGTCGTTAGCTTTCGACTCTAGGTGGTTCGAGGAATAATGCGGATCAGTAGGCAGGTTTAAGCGAAGCAGCGCGATGTCAAGGGACGAACCGGCCACCGCCGCCGAGTTGACGGTGTCAATCGCCCAGGCGATCGAGACGGCGGAAGAGTTGGCGTTGCTTTCGGTTGCACGGGGCGACTACACGCAATCCGAGATTATTTCGGAGCGGTTGACGCCGAATCTGATGCAGGCTAAGACCTACGCTGAAATTAGCATGGTGTCCGCGCCTGAAATCAGGAGTGGAATAGCAGAGGCGACGGCGGTTGCGGCGGACTTGGCTGACATTGACTCCAAATACTCGCCGTTGCTCAGCATGTTGCGAAGGTTGCGAGAGGCAGTAGCGAGGAATCTTTCCTGACCGCAAGGGATATGGCCATTCAAGTGGACGTGGAGATCGATTTCGCGGCGAGGACGATTGGCGCGGCCGCATATGTCGGCGTGGTTCAGCAGGCGGTTGCAACCATTCTTCGTCGCGAAGGTTTCGTTGGAGGTGAATCCGTATCTGTGACGGTCTTACTGACAGGCGACGAGCGTTTGCGTAGTCTCAACCGCGAATTTGCGGGTGATGATCACGTTACCGATGTGCTTTCCTTCCCGGCCGATTCTGCCTCGGAGTTCCCGGGTATGGACAGCGAAGCTTTCGCGGATGGGCTAGGGGACATCGCAATCTCCGTTCCGCAAACCGAGCGCCAATCCTGTGAGAAACAGGTGCCATTTGAGCGCGAGTTGGCGATGCTGGCGATCCACGGAACGCTTCACTTGCTCGGTTACGATCATGCTTTGCCGAACGAGGAACGTGTGATGTTTTCCAAGACCGACGAAGCGCTGGGCGAGATATTCGACGCGGACGCCTAGGTCGCTGCCGCCATTAGATCCGCTATCGGCTGTGCAGAAACACCGGAGCGAGCAGCTGATCCACAGGCACGAAGCCGTCGGTGAGCATAATCGGGTCTTCCTTGTGGAACCAGCGGAGAAAGACATCGTCTGGCATGAAGTGAGTTATCGGTTCGTGCCATCCGACGGCTTCATTAGCTTCCACGAGGTCCTCAAAGGATATCGGCGTCGGCGAACCGACGACGACGTAGGTGACGTTGGACCGTTCGTCTTGTTCCCATAGATCATCGTCCCTCAGCACGTATACATAGTCGAAGGTGTGCTGCATGGTGTTCACGTAGGCGCGCAGGAACTGACCGATTTCGATATTGTCGACGATGTTGACGATGTAGATTCCGTTCGCGTTGAGGAGCTGCTTGACCTGTTGATTGAATTCGTGCGTGGTCAGTTGATAGGGAACCGAGAAGTCGTTGAACGCGTCGCCGACAACCATGTCATAGGTGCCGTTTTCGAGTTCGCGCGCCTTCATCCGCGCATCTTCGTGATAGCTGACGATGTTTGTGTTCAAAGGTAGCCAGAGGAATTCGTGCGCGATTTGAGTGACGACGGGATCGATCTCGACGACTTCGACATCCCAGTCCCGGTAGCGGTGCTCGATCAGTCGGGGCATTGTGTAACCGCCGCCTCCGATGAACATGACCTTCGGCGTTTCGCTCCGATATTCTTGCAGCGCCACGAAATCTGCGGTTATCTTCTCGTATCCGTAGACGAGGAACGATGGGTCGTCTTTGGCGACATAGCTGTGCAAGAGTTGGTCGAGGGTCAATGTCCTGACGGTTTGGTCTTGGATCGTGCGTTCTCGGACTTTGATGCAGAAGTAGTTGCTCTCTTCATCGCAATCGGAATCGACCCATTCAGTGATTCCGTCATACGTGAAGCTGAAGAACGCAACGATCACGGCGACGACCACAGGCAACACGGTAGGCAATTTGCTCCGGATTTTCCACAAATCGCCGAACAACAGCGCCATCGCGATTAGGACGATGGCCACAGCCAAGACGATCGGACGCGTGCCGATCCATTGGATGAGGACGAATCCGGTGAGGAAAACGCCGAGAATTGAACCGGCGGTCGAGACGGCGTAAAACCGGCCAACGATATCGCCGGTCCTCGATAGTTCCTGCAGCTGCAACTTGATTACTATCGGAGTCACCATTCCCAAAATCAGGCTGACAGGCAGGAACAAAACTGCGGTCAACGTCACTATTCGCGGTAGTAACGGCAGATCGCTGACGACGTCGCCGGCGATGGATATCAGCGGCAGGATGACAACCGTGAAGGCGCCAGACACGAGCAATATCAGGCCGAGAGTCGATCGCGATGGGTACTTGTCGGCGACGAGGCCACCGATGTAGTTGCCGACGCTAATGCCGGCGAGCACGACGCCGATGATGCTGGTCCAGGTGTACAGCGACACGCCGATAACTGGTGCGAGGATGCGACCTGCGACGATCTCGAGTATGAGAGTGCAAGCACTTGCGACAAAGACGATGAGATACGGAACGACTGATGTAATCGGCGCGAGACGGTCTCTCATATTCGCTCCTATCGACCCTCAACGGCACGCCGCTACAAGGCTATCCAGTTGGTGCACGCCGAGTTTCTGCTGGCAGGGATAAGGATACTCGGAATTCGAGCGCCGCGGAATCGCCTATCGGGCTGAGGGGTTACTACACGGTTGCGATCGTCGCCGCGGTGGTCAGCCGTTTCGTATTGGGTTTAAAAACATCAATACTCGATCGGCGAAACGTTCTGGGAACGAATTGTGCATCCCATGTCCGGAGTCGTCCCACTTCTCGTGCTCGGCCTGCGGCAGCAACTTCATCGCTTTCTCCGCCTCATCGTCGAACAGAGCCGAGCCCAAAGACGGTTCGGCTTGGAGGAGGAGGCCGGGTGATTGAGCGCGTTGGAGCAGGTCTTCCGACCGCCAATTGGCACGTGCTCGACCGCTCAAGGTTGATCGAAATACGTCGGGGTCCATTGCCAAGAGCTTGCTGGCGCGGTCACGGCAACGCGCGTCATCAAATTCCGGGTTGGTCTCTCGGACATGGGAGAAAACGGTGTCGAAATCCGGTTTCGTTTCTAACACTTCCAGGGTTGCTGCAAAACTGTTGCGGAACTGGTTGCCCTCCCATCGTTGGTGGACAAAGAGTGGTGGGTCTTCGTAGACCGCGGCACGCACCAGATCGGAGCGCTCCGCGTTCAGGCCCAACGCGGTCGATCCGCCTAATGAATGACCGATGACGAAGGCTGGTTCACCGACCACGCGCTCAATGAATTCGACTTGATCCAATGCGTATTGGCGCCAGTGGTATTCGCCGTCGACCCAGGAAGATTTGCCGTGACCGCGAAGATCGACCGCGTAAACGCGCCAGTCGGGGAATAAATACGGCGACACTGCATCCCAGTCTTGCCAGTGGCCGCTAATACCGTGTATCAACAGCATCGGAGGACCGTTTTGTGGTCCTTCAGCGTAGTTGATGTGACGGTCGTCGAGTTGCAGTTTTGACTCGCGCATTGTTTCGGCGCTCGTTGGATTCATGGGCGAATATCGGTCCCCTGGCTTTGGATTAGAACTACCAAATGATATCTCTCCGTTGTGTTCGCGGGATCGTTGGCGAAGGCTCACGTCAGGCGCCAGGGCAAGGCGGCAATTGCATGCGAAACGGAATTAATCGGCAGTTCAGTCAACCACGACTATTTCGCCTTGGCGGAAGTGGTCTAATGCGTCTTCGTTCACTTCGATGCCGAGTCCGGGTGCATTCGGAACATCGATGTAACCGTCGGTTTGATTGAAGTATGGATCGGTCAGCGCCTCTCTCACCGGGTGAGATGTCTGATCGAATTCCGTGACCGGTTCGTTTACGAAGGGTTCTTTCGGGTGTGCTGGCGGCGCTTGAGATATTGTCGCAAGAGTGTGTAGTATCGCTGCGAGGCTGATGTGCGTGTTGAAGAAGTGCGGGAAAAACCGGACGTTGAATGCCTCGGCCATGTCGGCGCACAGCTTGAGTTCGGAGATGCCGCCGACGTTTACCACTTCGGGTTGGATGATGTCGAAAATCCTTCGGCCCAAAAGGTGAGCTACGTCGCGGCGCGTACTTGCCGATTCGCCGCCAGCGGTCGGGACTGGAGATCTAGAGGTGATCATCAGGTTGTCTTCTAACGATCGCGAACTGGTCGGTTCTTCAAACCACGTCACGTCGAAATCCGCGATGCGACGCGCCATCGAAATCGCGGTCATCGGGTCGTATGCCTCGTTAGCGTCGACCATGATCCGAATGTTGTCGCCGACTTTGCGGCGCAGAGACCCAACGCGGTCAACGTCCTCCGCAAACGTGAATCCGCCGATCTTCATCTTCATCCCGGCATATCCCGCTTCGACGTATCCTTGCGCTTCGTCTAGAAAATTGGACCATGTCGGATCGGTGAGGTCGGCTTCGGTGTAGAAAAGGCCTGTTGCGTAGGCACAGAGGCGATCGCGAACCTTTCCGCCAAGAAGTTCGTATACCGGCACATTTCTGGCCTTTCCGACGAGGTCGTGCAAGGCAATATCGATCGCGCTGGCGGTTTTCGATGCTAATCCCCCATATCCGCCACTCTGATAGCGGGGGTTAATGATCGATTGCCAGATGCTCCCGAAATTTTCGGGATTCATCCCGATGACAGGTGCCGCGACGCTGGCGATTGCTGAGGCGTCTCCACCGGTTTCTCCCCAACCGTACGTCCCGTCGTCAGCAACGACACGCACTGCGACAGTCCCCCGATGCGTTTTCCATTGCATCGATGACTTGTACGGTGCGGCCACTTCGCCGTTAAGTTGGTGAAATTCGATGCGCTCGATCTTCATTTCTCTGCGCTTTTCCTTGTTTCATGTCAGGCGAAACCCGTGTTATGCACTGTCAGCGTTCACGTTGTTTTAGGCCGCGTATTACGTCTAACAATGTTCGATAACCGGAATATTCACAATATAGCAAATCGACCCGGAAACGCAGATAACGATGATATAACGGCAAATGCTTTACTCAATGGGCGATTTATTGAGAGTTTCGTAATTTCGGACTCGAATTTGTCTTGCTTTCGTAATCGCACTTCGTTCAAAAATACGCGTATCTGTAGAATTTCTTGACATTCTATTTTTACAATCGCGTTCTCGGTCAGAATACCGTAACAGTGCTACGCAACGATTGATGTCTGAGCCCGGCGAATCACCGTGAAATCGCATGAACAATCGGATGTCTCAGGAATTCTTGTCAGTGACTGCAAAACTCAATCGCACGCATTGAGCAATCAAGTTAACACGAGACACAAATCCATGCCGTTGCCGGAATTCACTGACCCTAAACCCTTCAAAAACCTCGGCCCAATGCTCTCCCGCTAGGGAGCACCTGAATCCCTTCTCTCCTAGTTGGGAGAGCATTGAGCATGAGGTGGTGAAACATCTCCCAAGTCAGGCACAGCTTATGTTGTGAGGATTTTAGCCCGAACCTTCGTTCGCTAGAAAGTCAATTCATCGATTAGAGAACTAGCCCGGAAATCTGGTTGAGGATGGATCGGCGGCGGACTGATCCAGATGCGGACCAAGGGTCGAATTGAATCGCACCGCTAAAATACGATCAACGAACTTCAATCCTTGGCGAGGCAACCATGGCATCACAGTCGAGCGGCAGTATTACTTCCAAGAACCGCGGGGTCTTCTCAATACCGGTAACCCCGTTCAACGAGGACGGCAGCGTCGACTACGATTCGCTGCGTCGTTGCGTCTCATATTGCGTCGAAGCCGGCGCGCATGGCATCGTCATGCCGGTAAACGCAAGTGAAGGGCCGCGATTGACCGACGATGAACGCGACGAGGTCCTGCGGGTCGGAGTCGCCACGGTCGGTGGCGCGGTGCCGGTTGTGGCTGGCGCAAGCGGCGTATCGATCGAACACTGCGTGGAACGAGCACGGGTCGCCGTGGAGTGCGGCGCGGACTCGATCATCGCGATGCCTGCCAATGGAATGGGTGGCGGCCAGGAGACGATCGATCTCTACGGAGCGTTGTGGGAGGCGACCCGTTTGCCGGTATGGCTCCAGAACAACAAACCACCCACGGGCCCGACTATCCCGACTCCGACGATCATCCGAATTATTGAAGAGATTCCGGGTGCGCGTCTTTTGAAAGAAGAGAGTCTACTGCCTGGGAACGTGATGACCGCGGTGTTGGATGCATGCGGCGACAAAGTGGAATCGATCATGGGTGGCATGGGCGGACGTTTCCTTTTGGCCGAGTATCGCCGCGGCGGCGCCGGGACGATGCCGGCTGGTCATATTACCGAGGCCCACGTCGCAATCTGGAATGCGCTGGAAACAGGCGGGGTAGACGAAAATGGTCAGCAAGTGGTGACAAATGAAGCACGAGCACTGTTCAACAGGATCCTGCCGTCGCTGAACTTCGAGTTTTTCTTCGGCGTCACGACCTACAAACAAGCGTTCTGGCGAAGGGGCATCATCAAGACGCCGGTGACTCGCCAACCCGGTTCGAAACCGTTTGACCGCTACGATGCGGAAGAACTGGACACCATATTGGATGAGTTGTCAGATCTGTTGACTTGGAGGGGTTGAGATGGCGGTTTCGGAACGCGATGGACATCGGTAGAAGTAGCAGTGATCGGCTAGCGTGGTTGCGAGTAAACTGCGCGTGGCTGTTGCTGGTAGCGTTGTTGATCTTTGTCGGCGCGCTCGTTTTTATCGGCTTCAGAATCTACAACTCCATCAGTGACGAAGTAAGGCTGCTCCGTCAACAGATCGACCGGGCGCAAAGTCAGTTCGATCACGCGCTAGACAACAACGACCGGGCTCTCGAACTTTACGACGAGATACTCGTTGACTTCGACGTCAACAAGCGCGAGATCAACGATCAACTGGCTCGCGCAATCGAACGCAATGACGAAGCTTTGCAGCTGTACGACGAGATGTTGGAGAAAACGGAATTGGCCATCGTCGAAACAGAGAAGTTGCCTGCGGATCTGCTGGATTTCCGCACCGAGGTTGCACGCTTAGCAGTCGAGACGCGCAAATTGAACAAAGAGATCGAGTTGGTCCAACAAGATGTGCGTACCCTCGGTCGAGAGATAGTCGAAGCGGCCGACGACATCGAAGATTTCCGCGACGTCCTCGGCCAAGTGCTTGAAGCAGTTTCCGCTGCTCGATGAAGGTGCGGCCCGTAAAGCTACTGCGTTGCGCGCAGTGACGACCAAGCGTAACGCGCACCTGTAGCTACGATCACTAATCCGAGGATGAGCAAGAGCGCCGCGAGGTTGCGAGTTGGTGCAGAACCACCAGTTACGGGAAGTTCAACGATCTTCACCACAACCTCTGGCGTAGGTGGCAAGGGACCCGGCGCGCCCTCCAGACCGACCGCCAAGACGGTAGGAACCGTGCCCACGAACGCACACACCTTCAGACCAGCACCTTCAACCCTCGTTCCGGAGTTCAATACCGTCTGAGTAGAACCCTCTGAGTCCGTCGCTATCACGGCTATCGAATCAATGTTTGCAAAGAAATGCGGAGGGATCGGCAAACACGCCACGGGCGGGTTCCGGAACTTGAATCCTGGCGACGGTGTCACGCCATTCTCATCAACCGCATCGACCAAGTAGTAGTTGCCGCCCAAAGTGTATCGGTGATGCGTCAAGCCAGCATTCGAAGCTTCGCCACCTTTGGACATACGCACGCCAACGATGTACGCGCTAGGCACATCTCCCGGGTACGCGATGAACGAGTAGTCTTCGCCGACGATCGATCCGCCGCCTTCCGGTGTGAACACTTCATAAAGATTGCCGTCCGTACCTGAGAGGATTGCCGGAATCGGGCCCGGCGGGTTGACAGGAGCCGGATCCGCCGCATTGGCTGGTTCGTATGCCAAAGGAACAATAACGAACGTGGAGACTGCCACAAGCGCTAATGCGATCCGAAGTCGTTTAGGGATAGTTGCAGTGATGTTGCTGAGATTTCGCATGGCAGACATGGAATTTCGATCGATTTCTGTGCCGATCAAGTAAATCGACACCAATCGCCTTTTCAATTGGTCAAATTCTAACGCGAAGACCAACGACGGATCGCAGACGCTCTAGGGTTTGCGATCCGAATCTCGTTTCCGAACGCATTTCGCGAGGTTATTCGTTACGTGTAAACTGGAAAACACGAAACAACCGCTGATTCGTCAAGCGGTACGCGAAGCTGGAAATGGCTAACACCCAAACACTCGTCTCTCAAACCTCGAAATCTACGAGGCCTTCAAGCCGAAACGGGTACCAGCGTTCGCTTACAAATCTGATGGAAGAGGTACAGGGGTACCTGCCTCAGGACGAGATCGAATTTATCAAGGCCGCTTACGAATACGCTTACTTGGCTCACGACGGTCAGACGCGGAAGTCGGGCGAACCCTACATCATCCATCCCATCAGCGTCTCGTTGCGTCTGGCGCAATTGGCTCTGCCTTCCGACTTAATCGCCGCTGCGCTGCTCCACGACACCGTCGAGGACTGTGGCATCGAGGTCGATGACATCCGTAAAGAGTTCGGCGACAGCGTGGCACTCCTCGTTGACGGCGTCACAAAGCTGAAGCAGATCGAGTTGGCAGCTTCAAGCGGCGGGTCGAGACAGCGCCGCCACTACGAGGATCGCAAACAGGAGCGGATCGAAAACCTCCGCAAGATGTTTGTAACGGCCGGCGAAGACCGCAGAGTTCTGCTGATCAAACTTGCCGACCGTATGCACAACATCGAGACGTTGCGCTACCTGAAGTCGGAACAGCAGGAGCGTATCGCGCGCGAGACCATGGACATTTATGCTCCGTTGGCCGATAGGCTGGGCATGAACGATTGGAAATGGCGTCTCGAAGACAAAGCGTTTTACTACCTCGATCACAAGGAGTACCGCACGATTTCGGGTCTTGTGAAGCGCAAGCGGCGGGAACGCGAGGAGTATACGAACCGGGCCGTCAAGATTCTTCAAGATGCGATCATCAACCAGAACAACATTGAGGCATCGATAACCGGTCGTGCCAAACACCTCTTCAGCATCGCCCGCAAGAAGAAGCGCTACGAGGAGCTGGGTCGAACATTTGACGAGATCCATGACTTGATCGCGTTGCGGGTGATCACACCCAGCACCGCCGACTGCTACAACGCTTTGGGCGTCGTCCACGGCCTGTGGCCCATGATCGAGGGCACCTTCGACGACTACATATCTAAACCGAAGTCCAACGGCTACAGCTCGTTGCATACGACTGTTCTTGGGCCCGACAACACGCCGCTAGAGGTACAGATCCGATCGCGCGGGATGCACGAGCTCGCCGAGCAGGGATTTGCCGCGCACTGGGCGTACAAGCAAGGCGGCAACAACGGAGGCGGCAAAGATTCTTCCGACCGCACGATGTCTTGGCTCAAGGACATGTTGTCGCTGACCGGCGATCCGGAAGATTCAGACGATTTCATCGACCACGTCGACGAATCGCTCAGCACCGACCGTATCCAGGTCTTCACACCGGCGGGTGACGTAATCGAACTTCCACCGGGTGCCACCCCGTTGGACTTCGCCTACCGGATCCACACCGACTTGGGACACAGCACCGTCGGTGCCGTGGTCAACGGAAAGATGGTACCGTTGAACACCGGTTTAATGCCGGGCGATGTCGTAGAGATCCGAAAGGCGCGCGCGCCACGCGGGCCGAGCCTCGATTGGCAAGACACCGAGAAGGGTTACCTGATTACCAACAGCGGCCGCGCCAAGGTTCGTCAGTGGTTCAGTCGACAAGCCCGCGGCACGAATCTGCAACAGGGCCGCCAACAACTCAAGCGAGTGGTTGACCAACTAAACCGGATGGGACATTCCGCGGACACGGATGAGATTGCCGATCTGATGGGCTACACCTCTACCGAGGAGCTGATAACCGATCTAGGCAAGACTCGACAGCAGCCTTCGGTGATCGTCCGAACGGTAGTCAAAGCGATCGACGATAGCCGACCAGAAAACGTCATCGCGGAACAGTTAGCGGCAGGCGAACGCGAAGCCAACAAGAAGGGCGTTACAGATCTCGCAAAAGGCGTGGTTGTAATGGGGTTGCCCGGCGTTCAAGTGAACTTCCCGCGCTGTTGCAACCCCGTCTACGGCGACGACATCGTCGGCTACTTGACGCGCGGCCGAGGTGTCTCGGCGCATCGTGACAATTGCCGGAATCTCCGCAACACGATCGACCATGATCGTCTTGTCGAGGTCGCATGGGGCCACATGTCGGGCACCTACCCGACGCGACTCCGCGTCGAAGGATCAGACCGAATCGGGTTGATACACGACCTATGCGGTGTCATCCGCGACGAACGCATGAATCTCCACAAGATGTCCTCTGGAGAAGACATAGGTCGGGGTAGCACACGGATCGACTTCACGGTCTACACGAGCGGTTTGGAGCAATTGGCGAGGCTCTTCGACCGGTTGGAAGCGGTTCGTGGCGTATCTTCCGTCATGCGAATCCACTGAACTGCGACCAGATCGTAGCAGTTTGCCCTCCCCTCTTATAGAATCGAACGAGTCAGAACCTCGATAACGGTTCATTCGGTAATTTCGCAACGAAAGATTCCACATGCCTGCTGCCAAGTCAATGCGCGTTCAGCGTCGCCGAGCGACGCGAAATCGATCCGTGCGATCGTTCGTACGTACGCGCGTCACGGCCGCACGTAACTCGATCGACCAATCCCCGTCGGACGAAGCAACGGTCGGAACGCTCCGAGCAGCGATTAGCGCATTGGACGTCGCCACCCGCAAAGGCGTCATTCATCGCAACCAGTCATCGCGCAAAAAGAGCCGGCTGGCCAAGCGCCTCAACAAAGCTCTCGCGAGCTGATGCTGCCGAATCACAACGATTCGGACCAACCTCATCACCAACACGACGGCGCGCCTGCCGAACATCTGCATACACACGGCACAGTCTCGTACGACGAGCCGCAATCGCGCTATCGGTGGCAGATACATCACCCGTTCGAAGATGTCCATCACCGCGCCGCGATCGAAGTCGCCCCATGGTCGGGGCTCATGCCACGTTGGCGGTTCCTCATTCCATCCGACTACGAAGGATTGGTCAGATGGGGCGTCGGTCCACCAGGCGCTACCGAAATCAGCTTCGAAGCCGTCCGACGACCTGTACGCCACGGACCGGTTCAACTAACTGACGGTCCAGAAGTCGAGTGGCTCGGCGGTCACAACCCGCTTTCTCACTCGCTCAGCGCGTACATCGTCATAGACGGTGATCCTCCGCACTACCTAGGCTTCGGTCAATCTGAAGATCCCGAAAGCCCGCCATCCTCGCTCGAAGGCATCTACTTCGCCGCGCACCACGAACCGCATCCGCATTAGCAAAAGCCCATCAACGCCTCAATCATCGACCTGATGCGCTGATAGACTTTCTGCCACACTTGCGATCATCTGGAGGCGAGATGACCGAGACGGTCGAATGCGATCTGCTCATCACGGGCGGGATGCTTCTCAACACCGACACCGCTGAACTCAAAAAAGGCGATGTCGCGATACGTGGCGATAAGATCGTGGCGATCGAAGATGTCCCCGAGAACTACATACCAAAGCGACGCATCGACGCCTCCGGATTGGTCGTTACGCCCGGAATCATCGATCTCCATACTCATGTCGCAGGCGGCCTCCGTCGCTCATCGCCGTACGTCGAAGACATGATGCAGGATGCCGACACCGCTGGCGTCCATTCGGGCGTCACGACCGTGTTGGACGCCGGATCATGCGGCATCGCGAACATCGGCGGATTGGTCAATCACGTCATCCCCAACGCCAAAACGCGAGTCCTTGCCCTTCTTAACGTCGGATCGCTGGGCGTCAACCGCATCCCGGAAGTTACCTCCGCTCTCGACATCGAACATGACGCAGCCGTGGCATCAATCCAGTCTCGCAAAGATGTCATAATCGGCGTCAAAGCCAGAATGGTCTCCCCCGGCATCGCCGAACTCGGCGTGGGTCTGCCCGCGGCCGCGAAAGCTATCGCGAGCGACGCCGGCGTCCGCCTGATGATCCATATGGGCGACACAACCGGCCAATCCGACGAAGCCCTCAACGCCGCCCCAAAAATCCTCGCGGAAATCCTCGAAGAAGGCGACATCGTCACCCACTCCTTCACCGGCGCCAGAGGCGGTCTCATCGGCGACAATCGCGAACTCCTTCGCGAAGCACTAGACGCTCGCCAGCGTGGCGTAAAGTTCGACATCGGCGTCGGCGGTCGGAATTTCTCGTTCGACGCGGCCAAACGCGTCTTAGACGGCGGACTCATTCCCGACACCATCAGCTCCGATGTTACGCTCACGAGCCGCTACGCCGGCACAGCCTTCTCCCAGATGGACTCAATCGGAAAGGTGATGTCGCTCGGCATCGGACTCGAAGACGCACTCGTAATGTCGACTCGAAATCCCGCAGCCGTCCTCACATCATCTCTTCCCCTCGCTCGGCGGGGGAAGTGCCGAAGGCGATGGGGGCCTCGAACGTATGCTGGGTTGCATGGCTCCAGGCACCCACGCCGATCTCACGCTCCTCCGCGTCCACGAAGGCGAATGGGAGTTCATCGACGGCGCAGGAAACATAAACATCGGCAACCACGCGCTGGAACCCGTCTCGTGCATTCGTGCCGGACAAGTCATGCCCATAGACTACGGCCCCAGAGAAGGCGGTTGGCTCCCAAATCAAGAATCCGCATGTCCCCTCTCCCGCTCGGCGGGAGAGGGTTAGGGTGAGGGCACTCAAATGAACAACCAAACAATCCTCGACCGCATCGCCGAACTCCCTCGAATCAAACTGGCGCGGCTCTGCACGCCATTCGAAGAAGCCGCGAGACTGCGGGCCGCAATCGCAGAATCGATGGATGCCGACCCAAATGCCAACAAATGCGCCGTGCCGCGGATCTTCATCAAGCGCGACGACGCCACCGGTTTCGCGCTCGGCGGCAACAAAGCGCGGCACATGGAGTTCCTGTTCGCTCACCTCATCCAGCGCGGCTTCGACACCGTGGTCAACATCAACCACTACCACTCCAACCAAGCCCGATTCGTCGCGGCATCCTGCGCCAAGATGGACATGAAGTGCCACATGGTGGCCGTTGATATGGTCGACGCGCCTGTGGTTGGCAACCTACTCATCGGTCATCTCACCGGCGCCGAGATCCACCGCGTACCAGCCGATTACTCCCGCTCAATAGCGGAAAAACTCGTGTCAGCAGAGAACGCCGCCGGCCGTAACGCCACCATCCTCTCTGACAACGATTTTTCCGATATCGCCGGCATGATCGGTTTCCTGGAAACCGGAGTTGAACTAGACGCGCAGATCGCCAATTTCCCCTCTCCCGCTCGCGGGGGAGGATCCAGGTGGGGGCCCGACACCCCAATGCGGATGTGGGGGTTAGTTGGCCGCTCCATAGCAGGTCTTCGTCTCTACGCCCGCAACACCGGCAAAAACTGGACGGCATCCGCAACCGCGTACTCGCATACCCAACCCGATCAGTACGAAGCTGTATATCTCGACCGCTCCAGCCGCGTCGCAAATTTACTGGGTCTTGACGAGGCGCTCGAAGCCGGCGATCTTGACACCATTACCGGATACTCCGGCACCGACTACGGCGTGCCCCACGACGGTGTATTCGAAGCCATTCACCTAGTCGCCAAAACCGAAGGCATCATATTAGATCCCAACTACACCGGCAAATCGATGTCAGCTTTGATCGGTGAAATTCGAGCCGGAAACCTCGATCCAGACGTCCCAGTGGTATTCATCCACTCCGGCGGCCAACCCCAGACATTTGCCTTCGCCGAGGAGTTGTGGGAGTGGCAACCAAAATGATTCTCTTCCTCCTCGCCGAGCTTTGCACAACTAACGTCGCGTAGGCAACGTCGTTCCCGCGTAGGCGGGAATCCAGAGTGGAAAGCTCAAAATATATGCAAACCCAAACCATTCTCGACCGCATCAACACCCTCCCACGCATCAAACTGGCGCGCCTCAACACCCCCTTCGAGGAAATGCCTAGACTCCGAGCCGCCATCGCCGATTCGATGGACACCGACCCAAATGCCAACAAATGCGCCGTCCCTCGCCTCTTCATCAAACGCGACGACACTACGGGCTTCGCATTCGGCGGCAACAAAGCTCGACACATGGAGTTCCTCTTCGCACATCTCATCGACCGAGGCATCGACACTATCGTCAACATCAACCACTACGACTCCAACAACGCCCGCCTCGTCTCCGCCGCCTGCGCCAAAACCGGCATCAAGTGCCACTGGGTCGCCTTCGACATGCTCGACAAACCCATCACCGGCAACCTCCTCCTCGGACACCTCGCCGGCGCCGTCATCCACCGCGTACCCGCAGAACACTCCCGATCCGTAGCCGAAAATCTCCTCGCCGAAGAAACCAAAAACGGACGAAACGCCACCATCCTCTCCGACAACCCATTCTTCGACATCGCCGGCATGATCGCCTTCCTAGAAACCGGCGCCGAACTCGACACCCAAATCTTGTCCCTTTCGCGAAGGCCGGGACCCACAGCGAAGGGGACGCGGGAGCCCAAACGACCGAAAACCGACCGCAGGGGATGCCAGGGCCGACCGACGCGCAAATCGCCAATTCCCCCTCCCCCGCTCGCGGGGGAGGATTCAGGTGGTGGGGGCCCGACACCCCCCTCCGCATGTGGGGCCTCTGCGGACGCTCCATCGCTGGCATCCGACTCTACGCACGCAACACCGCAAAACCCTGGGCCGCTTCCGCCACCGCACAAGAACACCACGCACCCGACACCTACCAAGCCACCTACATCGAACGTTCCACCCGCGTCGCCAATCTCCTCAACCTCGACACCGCCCTCGTCCCTGGCGACATCGACACCATCACCGGATACGCCGGACGCTACGGCGTCCCCACCGAAGCCGCCCTCGAAGCCATCCACCTAGTAGCCAAAACCGAAGGCATCATACTAGATCCCAACTACACCGGCAAATCCATGTCAGCCCTCATCGGCGAAATCAGAGCCGGAAACCTGGATCCCGAAATCCCAATCATCTTCATCCACTCCGGCGGCCAACCCCAAACCTTCGCCTTCGCCCAAGAATTGTGGGACTTGGAAGGTTGATGTCGCGCCCGAATCAGTACCGGGTTTCGACATGATTTGGATTGTTGCAACTGCGACCTGCAATGATCGCAGGCGAAGCGCTATTCAGACTTCGCACATCAACGCCGACAAGTCGGCAAATTCAGCTCCCGCATGTCGTTGTGCCGTAGCTCACTCAATCCGCGAGGGATACATCCGGTGATCGGGTTCTGCCGGAGAAGCAGAGCATCTAGGTTTGGTAGCTGGGTCAATTCGTGCGGCACTGGACCACGAATTTCGTTGTCGATCAGATGTAAAGCGACAAGCCTTGAAAGCTGACCGACTTCGCGCGGGATTGTCCCCGAAAGGCGGTTGCGATCCAATTCAATAATCCGTATGCTCAAGAGGTTGGCAATCTCAACCGGTATCCTGCCGCGCAGACGATTTCCGACCAACACGATCCGTTCCAATTTCGGCAATCCCAACAACTCCACGGGGATTGTGCCGGTGAAGTCGTTTTCTCCCGCGATAAATCCGATCAAGTTGGTCAAGTTTCCGATCTCTTTAGGGATTTCGCCAGACAGATCGTTCAGACCCAGATGCAAGTGGTTCAGGTTGGTCAGATCACCAATCTCGGCGGGGATTTCTCCCGACAATCGATTTGAAGAAAGGTATATTGCTTCTAATCTCGTCAACTTGCCGATCGAACGCGGCAACGGACCGCTCAAGAAATTATGGTTTGCGTCTAAGTGTTTCAACTGCTTTAGTTCGCCAATTTCTGTCGGGATATTCCCAGTCAAGTGGTTTTTGCCAAGCTGCAGAAAATCCATGTTTTCGAGCTGGCCAATTTCATGTGGGATCTCGCCTTCGAGAGAGTTGCCGTACAGATCCAATAACCTCAACTTTTTGAAGTCACCGATCGCAGGGTGCAATTGGCCGCTCAACCGGTTCCTGGGAAGCCTGATACCTGAAACTCGATCGTCAAGATCGGTGGACACTCCATACCATTGCGAGACGGGACGGTCGCTTAACCAATCCTCGGCGCTGATCCATTGGTTCCCGTCAGTCGCAATGTAGAGTGCAACCAACGCGTCCCTCTCCACATCCGCGCAATACCCTAGCGGCAGGTCAGTTAGATCGTGAGTAAATCTTGGCCGATCAAACCATGGTCGCAACGCATTCGAAACGCAATCATCAAATTCGTTCCCGGATATCGAGAGGGATGTCAGATTGTCCAGGAACGCCAGATGTGGCGGCATCTCGCCAGTCAATCGGTTCCTAGCGAGATCGAGATTCTCTAAGTTCTCCAAGTTGCCCAGCTGCGGAGGGATCTCGCCCGTGAGTTCGTTGTGAGAGAGTCCTAGGTAGTTCAATGACACCAGTTGCGCCAACTCACTGGGGATGCCGCCGGTTAAATTGTTCGCCGCCAGAATCAGTTGCTCCAATCGACGCAATTGCCCGATTTCCGGTGGGATCGGGCCGGTTAGGTGATTAGCTGAAATTAAGAGTGACCTCAAGCTCTCCAAGTCACCAATCTCGGCGGGAATTTCTCCGGTGATTTCATTCCCGATCAGATCCAAGTGTTCGAGTTTCTTTAAGTTGCCGATCCCTTTCGGTATCGGACCGTTGAAGTCATTGTTATTCAGGAATGCTCTTTCTAGATTGACCAAATCGCCGATGTCAGCAGGCAATTCGCCGTTGAGCATGTTATCTCCCACACCCAAGTGCTTGAGCTCAACAAGATTTCCGATTCCTGAAGGCAATGGCCCCGTCAAATCGTTGCGGCTCAAAGCCAACAATTCGAGTTGCGTGAGATTGGCGAGTTCCTGCGGGATCTGTCCGGTCAGGTTGTTCTGCCATAGGCTGAGGTGTTTCAGGTTTTCCAATTGAGCGAGTTCCGTAGGGATCGAACCAGTCAGATGGTTTTCGCTTAACCCAAGGCTTTCGAGCTTGGTCAGTTGACCGAACTTTGACGGGATCACACCTTCAATCTGATTGCCAGAAAGAAAAAGAAACTCAAGCTTGGTCAACCCCGAGATTTCAACAGGGATTTCACCCGTGAGTTCGTTGTAACTTAAGCTGAGCCACGTGAGCAGTGGCAAGTTTGCGATCTCGGGCGGAATATTCCCAGAAAATGTGTTTGTCGCAAGCCTCAACTTCCGCAGATTTACCAACTCAGCTATTTCCACTGGGATGTCGCCGCCGATGGTGTTCGAACTCAAGTCCAACGTTTGTAGCCGCGTCAATGTGGCGAGTTCTGGCGCGAGAGTTCCGCTCAGTTGGTTGTTTGAAAGGGTTAACTCGATCACGCGTCCGTCGTCATCCGTCTTGATTCCGTGCCACTCGTTGACGGGTAGCTGACTCAACCAGTTCGAGTTGTTTCGCCAGCCTGAGCCAAGCGTGGCGTCATAAAGCGCGGTCAGTGCCTCACGTTCCAACGTCTTGCAGAAGGGAATGCCTAAGCCGGCGAGATCATGGATTGCTCCGGACTCAACGACCGAATCTTCGATCGGAATTGGGATGCAACCGGTGAAATGGTTACCTGCCAGGCGCAGATTCGCCCAATTGGGTGCAGCCAATTCTCGCGGTATCTCGCCGACGAGATCATTGTTCTTCAGGTCAAGGGAGGTCAGGTGGGCCAAGCGACTGAATTCTGGCGGTATCTCGCCCGAAAATAGGTTGTGATCGAAAGCGATGCTTTCCACATTGACCAGTAGGCCGAGGTCGGACGGTATCGAACCACTCAGTTGGTTGAGTCCGACGTCGAGTGAGCGAAGCTGTTCCAACAATCCGATGCCGATCGGGATCTCCCCATCCAGTTGGTTTTGCCGCAAATTCAACGATGTCAAGTGACGGAGATCCTCCAGTTGTGGAGGTATCGATCCGCTGAGCCGATTGTCTTCGAGAGACAGTTCCCGTAATTCAATTAGATTTGCGATTTCGGCAGGTATTTGCCCCGTAAATTCGTTAGACGCGAGCGACAAAGTTTCGAGATCCACGAGACTGACGATGTCTCCTGAAATTTGCCCGGTCAGTTCGTTGTGCCCCAAATTCAGAATCGTTAACGCGCTCAGGTTCCAGATTTCCGCAGGAATGACGCCCTTGAGGAGGTTACCGTTCAGATCCAACGCCTCGAGCTTCTCTAAACTTCCAATTTCACGCGGGATTTCTCCGTTCAATCCGTTACCAGCGAGTTCGAGATTCGTCACTCGGCGATCCGGTCCTTCAGCGACACCGAACCATTCGCTCACCGGCAAATCGGTCAACCAATTCTCGTTCCTCAACCAGTTCTCTCCGTCCGTGCTGCGGTAGAGAGCGATCAAAGCATTCCGGTCCATTTGATTACAGTAGAGCGGTCCTAACTCGGCAAAGTCGTGCATGAATCCCGTTTTGTCTTCCAACGCGAGGACCGACGCGGGCAAACATCCAGTGAATTCGTTGCCGGCTAGGCGCAGATCGCGTAGCGGTAAGTCGGCCAAACCGGCTGGCACTTTGCCGGTGAGGACGTTGCCGTCGATGCGAATCTCCTCGAGGTTCGGCAAACTCAAGATTTCGGTCGGGATCTCCCCATTTAGCTCGTTGTCGGAAAGATGCAACCACAGCAGTTGGCTCAGATTTCCGAACTGCACCGGGATGGTGCCCCAAAGTCGGTTGTTCGAAAGATTGAGGAACTCTAAAGTGTTGACATCGCCAAGTGCTGACGGGATGCTTCCGTCGAGTCGATTCGCCGCCAAATCTAGTTGCAGAAGTGAATCCATGTCGCCAATTTCGGTCGGTATCGCTCTAGACAGCTGATTGGATTGCAAGAACAGGATTTCGAGCCTGTCGAGTTCGCCGATTTCACGCGGTATCGCTCCGCCAAATTGGTTGTAACCCAAGAACAGATCGACGAGTTTCGCCAGCTCGCCGATCTCGGGAGGAATCGATCCGGTGATCTCATTCTGCTCCAGGTTTAGAACAATCAACTCAGACAACGTTCCGATTTGGGGTGGTAACGCGCCGTCGAGGTTGTTCTCATGCAGATCGATGTACACGACTCGACCGTTCTGCGTTGTAACGCCATGCCAGTCGCCGAGCGGACGGTCGCTCAACCAGTTATCACTTCTCCGCCAGTTCGGGCCATCGGTGGCGTTGAACAGCGCGACGAGAGCCGCGAGGTCTGGAGGATCCGGCACCATCGTCGCAGTAGGTGTCGCAGTCGGAACCGGAGTGTTTGTTGGTTCCGGAGTGAAGGTTGGAGATGGTGGTACCTGCCCAACTACCGGTTCTGGGGTGGCAGTCGAGGTCGGTTCTGCGGCCGGCGTGCTTGTGGGGATCTGACCAACTTCAGAATCACTTGGCGCAGGCGCCGGAAGCGGTGTCTCCGTCTCGGGAACGGGCACCAAGACGGCTTCCGGTTCCGGGGTGTTAGTCGGAGCAGTGTCGGACGTACACGCGAAAACCGCGATGGACGCGAAAAAGCAAAACATGAAGCCACGAATCATCGCTCTTCGCATAGCAAATCTCGTTTTCGGCACGAACTGAGACCTTTAACAGATTAACGACAAAACATAAAATTCGGTGAAAAATATCTAACTAGTGGGTGCCGCTGACCCACCGCCCCAAACCCGCGGAAACCTCCACGATCGCATCTTCGACGGCGTCGCAGAGCTCGTCGATCTCCCCCGCCGTGATCGACAGCGGAGGCGACAACGGCAGGATGTAGCTCCCAACCCTGATCCAGATGCCACGCCTCTTCAACGCATCAGTGAACCTCCCACCGATGCCAACCTCGGGCGGGAACGATCGCTTGGTTTCACGGTCTGCTACCAGCTCGAGCCCTTGGATCAATCCCATGCCTCGCGCATCACCGATGATCTCGTGCCGCTCCATCATCTCAGCCAAACGATCCGCGAGCTGTGCACCACGCTCCCTAGCGTTTTGAACAAGGTTCTCGCGCTTCATAATCTCCAAGTTCTTGAGACCCGCGGCAACCCCACCCGGATGTGCCGAATACGTGAACATATGGCTCCAAGTCTTCTCCGGACCGCCCGCAAACGCATCGGCAATGCCCCTAGTAGCGATACAGCCACCCAACGGGAAGTATCCGCTCGTAACGCCCTTGGCGAACGAGATTATGTCCGGTTGAGTGTTCACCACATCCGCACCGAACCACTCGCCGAGACGACCGAAACCGGTGATCACCTCGTCGAAAATCAGCACCACACCGTACCGGTCGCAGATCTCGCGCACCATCGGCCAGTAGTTCTCGGGCGGCACGACACCACCCAACGGCTGCGTCACCGGCTCTCCGATTACCGCCGCCACCGAGTGTGGGCCTTCGCTGATAATTGCCTTCTCAATCGCCAGCGCTGCCAGCTCTCCGCACTGCTCGGGCGAATCGGAGTTAAATTCGCATCGATAGAAATGCGGGGCCGGCACGTGCACCGCGCTCGACGGCTTCGGTTGGTAGTCAGTCCGCGGAAAACCCGGATGCTCGCCCAGCCACATCGTCCCATACGTCGAGCCATGATACGAACCGCGCCGCGAGATCACCTTGTAGCGCCCCTTCTCACCCATCCGCATCTGATAGGCCTGAGCCAGCTTCAACGCCGATTCGTTAGCTTCGGATCCGCCTTGGCAGAAGAACGTTCGCGTCAGGTCGCCGGGCGTCAGCTGCGCGATCTCGGTAGCCAACTCGATCGCCGCCGGGGTAACGCTCGCGTATACGTTGGCGCTGAGATTGGATAACTGCTCATAGATAGCCTTCGCTATCTCCTCACGACCGTGCCCCGTGTTCCGGAAATACATCCCGGAAATCCCGTCCATGTAACGGTTGCCGTCGACATCCCATATGTAGATACCCTCGCCGCGATCTACGACGAGCGGCCCGCCCTCTTCGCCGAGCATGGCATGGTTGTTCATGCCGATGAAGATGTGGTCCAGGGCTGCTTGCCTGAGCTCGCCCGGACTTTTGATGGAGCTTTTGATGGAACTTGGGGACACGGTTTTGGATTGCATGTCAGTGGTCTCTACGGGGTGACTAAAAAGGATGAATCCGACTCTATCGCATCTACAATCTCAAGCCATGAGCCAAATTGCCAATACCTATGCCAAGATCGGCGCCGTCATCGGCTTTTTGGCAGGTGTTGTCGTGTTCCTCGGCTACGTCGCAACCTCGTGGTGGGTCTGCACCACCTTGCTCGACTGCCCCAGCCATTGGTCGCCATACGCCGTCATCTTCACCATCGGCTTGACATTTTTCACGGCAGCCGGCGCGATCGCAGCGGCTTGTCTGCGGAGGTTGTACGAGTTGCTTCGCGTCGAGGGCTGAGAGTTCGAGTTATAGACTCGAATCTTGTGCTTGTCCAACGTCGTCCGTGTTGAGGAAACTCCCACATGTCCAACTCCCCTTCCGTGTTTGATGTAGTTGTAATTGGTGCCGGACCCGGCGGCTACCACGCTGCGATTCGAGCGGCGCAGCTAGGGCTAAATGTGGCCATCGTTGAGAAAGATGATGGCACTGGTATCGGTGGAATGGGCGGCGTCTGCCTGAACTGGGGATGCATCCCGTCGAAGTCGTTGCTGAAGAATGCTGAACTTGTAAACGAGATGAAGCACGCCAGCGATTGGGGCATCGAATTCGACAACGTCCGCTTCGACATGTCAAAGGCCGTCGACCGTTCCCGTCGGGTGTCCAACACGCTCACTCGTGGCATCGGCTACCTGATGCGCAAGAACAACATCACGGTCTTCGAGGGCACCGGCAGACTGATGTCGTCGAGTCGAGGGTGCAGATTAACGGCGATGAGTGGGTGACGGCGCAGAACATCATCATTGCCACTGGAGCGCGAGCGCGTTCGTTGCCCGGTCTGGAGATCGACGGGGAGTCGATCATCACTTCGCGCGAAGCGTTGGAGCTTCGTGAACAACCAAAAGCCATCGCCATCGTCGGCGCATCGGCGATTGGGTGCGAGTTCGCTTACTACTTCAACGCGTACGGCGTCGAAGTGATGCTGTTCGAGCTTCTCCCGCGCATCGTTCCGAAAGAGGACGAAGATGTCTCGGCCGAACTTGAGCGGCAATTCAAGCGGCAGGGCATCAAGATCAATGCCGGTTCGATGGTCAGGGGCGTTGAAAAGAATGACGACGGCACTGTCACGTTGAGCTACACCGTTGGCGAAGACGGCGACACGCAGACCTTTACCTGCGACAAGGTGCTTCTCGGCGTTGGTGTACAGCCGAACTCCGACGATTTGGGCTTGACGAATGTCGGCGTGGAGACGTATGGCCCCGGCTTCATCGAGGTCGACGGCCACATGCGGACGAATGTTAGGGGTGTCTACGCGGTGGGCGATGTTACGGGCAAGTTGCCGCTGGCGCACGTCGCGTTCGATCAGGGCATTGTGGCGGCCGAGACGATCGCTGGTCACAACCCGGAGCCGATTGAGGATTATCTCGCTATGCCGCGGTGCACATACTGTCATCCGCAGATCGCATCGCTGGGGATCACGGAGGGCGAAGCCAAGGAACAAGGTCTCGACTACAGCGTGGGGAAGGTGCCGTTCCAAGTTGCTGGGAAGTCGGTGGCGGTTGGTGACCCTGGCGGTTTCGCCAAGATCATCGTGGACAACGAGACTGGCGAGGTCGTGGGCGCCCACATCATCGGGAGCGAGGCGACGGAGTTGATCGCTGAGATCGGGATGCTGCGGTATCTGGAAGGTACGAGCGAAGAGCTTCACCGGGTCACGCATGCGCATCCCACGATGTCGGAGGTGGTGAAAGAGGCTGCCGCCGCGGTTACCGGTGAAGCGATACATTTCTAAACGAGTCAAAACATCGTCATTCCTGCGCAGGCAGGAATCCAGATAGGAAGAAGGATTAGAAATTGGCGAAGCAACTGCGTGTCGGACTTGTGGGTGTTGGTCAGCGGGGGTTGAATCATTTGCAGCAGCTGGTTAGGTTGCAGTCGGAGGAGATTGGGTCGTTTGTGGCTTTGGCGGATCCGTCTGCGGAGAATTTGAGTGCGGAGAAGATCAAGGGGTACGAGCCGGGGTATGACGATCGAGGGATGTTGCTGTATTCGTCGGCGGATGAGATGATCTCGTCGGGTGAGGTGGATGTGATCTGGTTTGCGATGCCGCCGAACCAGCATCGGGGCGAGATCGAGCGGGCGGCGGAGGCTGGGATTGCGGTGTTTGCTGAGAAGCCGCAGACGTTGTTCTTTGACGAGGCGTTGTCGCAGGCTGAGGCGATCGATGCGGCGGGGATTCCCAACACTGTCGGATTTCAGATGCGTTTCCACCCGGCATATAAGGCGATTCGGGACCACCTTTCGGACAAGTGGACGGCGGCGATGATGATGGTTGCGGAGGGTGCGGTCGAGGGTCATGGGGTTAAGCACACGCATACGGAGGAGAGCGGCGGACCGGCGAACCGGATTTGGACGGCGAATCGGGCGTGGTCTGGGACTTCGATGGTTGAGGCTGGTATTCATCAGACGGACATCATGCGGTATTGGTCGGACGATGATGTGGAGTGGGTTCGGGCGTCGTATGTTGAGCGGCCGAAGGAGTTGCAGGAGTCGGAGGGTGACAATCCGATTTACTACAACGTGACATATGGGTTCAAGAAGGGTGCGATTGGGACGCTGGTGTTCACGAAGCCGGCGAGGTCGTACTACAACGGCCGGTTTGACTGCGTGATCTGGGAGCATGGGACGATCAAGTTTGAGGAGAACCGGGTTGTGGACTATCACTACCCGGGTGATGACTGGTCGGCGGGGTTGCGTCCGAGTTTGGATGAGACGCGGCGGGTGATTTGTGAGGACCCGGGTTACGAGGGGATGGGGATGCCGAACACCTATGAGTTGGCGAAGACGTTTTTGGAGTCGATCATTGATGATGACGCTTCGAAGACTCGGAACAGCTATCGGTCGTCCTTGAACTCGTTGGCGGCGGTGCTTGCGGCGAACACTTCGAATGATTTGGGTGGTGAGCAGGTGGATATTGAGGAGTTCATGTACGGGGATCGGTACGCGGGTTTTCGGTCGCGTTAGGGGACACGTTGACGACGTGGTTGGTTTTTGCGGTGTCACCCTCACCCTGGCCCTCTCCCATCGAGGGAGAGGGGTAAATGGCGTGCTTTGTTTTTCGCTGGGTTCCCGCCTGCGCGGGAATGACGGGAATGGCGGGGGGGTGTGATTGGCGGCGTGCTTTGTTTTTCCCTGGGTTCCCGCCTTCGCGGGAAAGACGGCGGGAGACGCGAGTAAAGGCCGGGGCGGTATTTAACCCGGTCTTTGAGCGTGAACGGTCTTGAACTTGCGCCTCCGCTGCGGAGCAGCAGAGGCGAATTTGACCGTGTATTGGATAGAGCCTGTTACCAACAGTCTCCGACCGAAGCGCGTAGCGCAACGGGGATTGGTCCCAGAAGGATAGGAATGCCGGACAGCCGACAAATATTTTCCGCCTGCGTCCCTTGTCACCACGACTTGGGACATGCCCCTCGCACCCGGTAAAAGGTGCGGTGACAATCACCGGCTTGGACCCCGGCTCACATCGTAGTCGATCCCTTGCAATGAAAAGGGATTGACGTGTTGCTCGTCCACGACCGTCCGGCTGGCCCTCAACGACTCTGGTTGAGCCGTGTGGTTCGTATTGCTGCGTCTGAAACATACGCAGCGACCAGCCTAATCTACGACAGGCGCTTCTCTCGCAGCCTAAAAGTGACGACTCGGTTTGTCCGTGGGGATTGGCCGAGTAGAGGGGACATTGCTTACGCGTTGAGCCGGACGCGATCAATGTCGGCAAGAAGTTGTATCCCCCGACGCGGTCAACGATGGTTTCGCTGACTTTGATTTTGCCCGTGATTGCCTTCAACGTATTGGTCCTGTTTCCTCTCGCCAAGTGTTGGCTTAATAAGTTGCCCGGATCCGTCGATCTGGGACCAAAGTGTTTGTTAACAACATTTATGCTAGTACAGGTAATAGGCACTTGTCAAGTGGGTATTTGTCTGAACTGGGATTTTTGGGATTGAGGGAAATTTTGGGATTGGGAAAGAATTGGGGTACAGATATGTGGAACGCGGATGGGCTTTTTTGTCTGAACCGCGGATTACGCAGATTTTCGCAGATGGGCTATGATGCCCCGCGCCCATTTTTCCCCGGGTTCTGGGTTCCCGCCTGCGCGGGAATGACGGAGGGGGTTATGTCTGAACCGCAGATTACGCAGATGGGCTATGATGGCCGCGCTGTTTTGTCGGCTTTCACCCTCACCCCCGGTTCAAGCCCGGGGCAGGCTCTGGGTTCCCGCCTGCGCGGGAATGACGGGGGGCGCGAGGGAGAGGGGACGGCGTTGTCTGTTTTTCTCTGGGTTCCCGCCCCCGTATCGGGGTACGGGGCAGGCCCCGCGGGAAAGACGGTCGGTGTTGGGGTTGAAGGAGCAGCAGATTCGGCGGTCTTTCAGCGTAGGGGTAGGCTTCGGCTAGGTTGGCGCGGATACGGAGTGAGCGATGGGGTGTCGTTGTTTCGATGCAGGGGATTTTCAAACCACGGATGGTGGATCTGCCGCTGTCGATCACGACGTCTCCGAATGGGCTTTGTCTGAACTGGGATTTATGGGATTTATGGGATTACGGGTTGGTTGTTGGGTTCCATGGTTTTCGGAGAGGCGGTGTTGGTTGGTTGTCGGAGCCTTGGACCGTTCTGGGCGGGGTTTTGTAGTTCATTGAACGGTGATTCGATGGGGGTACGATGTGTTGGAGGTGCAACGTCGGTATACATCAGGGGGCGTTCCGAGAAAGAGTGTTGGTTGCCTATGGGGGCATGTGTGCGTTTTGCACTCTTGGGTATCGAGAGTTGCTAGATGCGGCGCATATCATCCCTGACAGTGCGTTGCACGGGGAGCCGGTGGTTAGCAACGGGATGTCGTTGTGTCGGTTGCACCATGCGGCGTGTGGGGTTTGGGCGGATGATTTTGGGGGTTCGGCCGGACTACATCATTCGGGTTCGGGCCGACGTTTTGGAGGAGGAGGATGGGCCGATGTTGAGGCACGGGCTGCAGGGGTTGGAGGGGCAGCGGATTTTGGTGCCGTCGCGGAGGGTGGAGCGGCCGGATGTGGAGAGGTTGGGGGAGAGGTGGGAGCGGTTTTCGGGGGTGGGATGAGGGTGAGGCATGTACTACAACTGCAGGGAATGGCGAGTACTCCGTAGAGCGGTGTTTTTGCGGGATTGAATGACGGTTTGACTCGATGTCGATGCCCGTCTCGAAAAACCATGTCGAACGAACCCAATCCTATTCGTTGCCGTATCTCTTCTACACATCAGCTGCAAGTCGATTGTTGACATCGATGTACGCAGAAGGGTACGATGTGTTGACACGGTTCATGGACATGGACAGAAACGATCAAGGGAAATACCCAACGATGTCTACTACAGAGGCGAAATGAGGATTCAGCTCAGCAACCCCCCGGTAAACGAGGTTATCCTGACCGTGTATTTCGACCCTGTGTTGAAGGATTTCAAAAACGAACACGTTGGTCTGTTCTGGTCGTCAATCGCTTCGGAATTCCCTCGAGTCGAACAAAAAATGCCGTTGTCTATAGCCAATGGCCAAGACGACTCGTTTGGTAGCGCCGACGAATTTTTCCCAATGCCCAGGTATTGGTTCGTCAGCAGAGATAGTTCCGAGGTCATCCAAGTCCACAAACAGGCGTTCACCTACAACTGGCGCAACGTAAGAGAAACCACATATCCCGGATTCCACGAACGGGTCAAACCTGCATTTGATGCGCATAGTGACGCATTTGCACGGTTCCTGCGCGAAAACACACCAGGTGCTGCACCGGTCGTCGGCCGGTGTGAGTTGACGTATGTCAACGTCATCACACAGTGCGAGTACTGGTCCGGTCCGGTTGATACCGCAAACGTCGTACCGTCGTTTTCAGTAATAAAGGATTTGGGCAACACTTCGGCCGATATCGATTTCAACCATACGTACAGGTACCAATATTCGTCGGAGAATCAGTTGCAGATCGCGATCCGAAGCGCTAAACAACGACCAACCCTCGACAACACCGCTTTAATATTGCAATTTGAGATTGCGGGAAATACGCTTGGACAAACGATAGATGATACATTTGTATGGTTTAAGGATGCCCATGAAGAGATTACCAGGAGATTTATCGGCTTGACGGATCCTGACGTCCGCAAAATTCATTGGGGATCGAATGAATGATAGACGTTGCGAACACAATGGAAACGATCGACAGGTCGATGTCTGTTTGCGCGATGAACGATGAAGCGGTATCGTTTCCGATCGTGGACTACGCTTTGCCATCATTTGCTCGACCACCTGCACGAGGAGCGATGAACAATAGAGGGAGAATGCTTCAACTTGGTTCCGAATACGCTCATTCGCCGGAAAGTCGAGATTGGAACGCGAGGAAATTCGGCGATCCAACTCTGTTGAACGATTGGATTGACGCTTGGTGGAGAGAATTCGTCCAAAAATCGGATAGAGACCTCGTCGAACAACAATATGCCAAACAGATTGCATTGCTGATGAATGAGGCACAGGATGAAGCCATTGACATCGACGACGGATCGCTCTCCGGATTTTGGTCTTTCGTGGAAATTTTCCCTCTCGCTTGTATCGGGGATGTGTTCATGACTAACAGTGGTGACATCTCAGTGGAGTGGCGGACCGGGCAAGAAAATCACTTTGAACTGAGATTTTTGGGCGAGAATCGAGTGAATTACCTATTTTTCAAAAAACGTCCCGGTGAAACGCGTGTTTCAACGGGATACGGTACGGAGCCTTTGTCGCGAATTCTGGATCTCGCCAATTCGTCTGGATTTGGGCCGTTGATCTTTTCGTGACCGGCGGCGACCTTCCTGATTCTGACGACGTTGTCCATTACGTCCGACCATCTGACATCAGGCCAGATGGCTCACTTAAGAGCGGGGCTTTTAGTCTCCGCAAAAATGAAACTGAGTTGTCTGTGAATTGGATCGAATATTGGCACAACGCCGGGTATAAAAATCCAATGCGCGAAATTAGAGCACATTTCGGTTTAACAACTCGGCCCAACGGCAGTTTTGCGCAATTCAACGTTGGAAGATCTAAAGAATCAATAGTACAGGAATGGCAACCTGTTCGATTCGTTCATGCTCAGACTGCCGGTGATCCTTCACATTCGGAAATCAAGCCATATCCTGTTCATAGATCGCCGGCCGAAAGTCTCGTAAGTAGCTTGATCGCAGGGTGCGTCACGGAGCTGCATAGTGCAGTGGACAATTGACAGTACTGGTTTCGCCGGAATTTACACCTAACGTCTAATTGTGACAACGAAGCGGCATCGTATCGGTGGTCGGTTGTGACGCAAACGTCCTCCTCTTTGCACGAAATGGGAGCATTTGCAACTTTAACCCTGGAACATTCAATACGCTAACAGGGGTAAGAACTGGCAAATCCCTAGCCTTCTGGATGGAGGTTTCATCCACTGAAGCGCCAGCTTTCGCCGGGATGGTGTCGGTGTGAAGGTCTGCCATTCCGCCCATGCGTCCCCGCTCCTCTGGGTTCCCACGTTCGCGGGAATGACGCGTCTGCAGGCATCCCCTGCGTGGTTGAGGGCGTGTTTGAAACCCGCCGCTACGTGGGGCGTCCATTTCGCTTTGCGAAGGGGAGGTGGTTTAGTCGATTAGGGATTTGTTGGGGCCGGCGGCTATATAGTCGGGGTTTAGGGTGTGGCCGTGGCCGGGGGCTTCGGAGACGTGGTAGAAGCCGTTGCGGACATCTAGGGCTGGGGTTAGGGCGGCGTTGTAGTAGGGGAGTTCGGAGTAGGCGATTTCTAGTCGGTAGAAGTTGGGGGTTGACATCATGACTTGGGCGCCGGCGGCCATGGTGGTGGGTCCGGTGGCGTCGTGTTAATTGTGCTAGGGTAATCCCGAAACTTTCCCATGATGTGATTGCACGAATGACCAACCAACCCAACGAGTACATACCGAGAGAGCCGTTGATCCAACTCGACATCGGCAAAACGGTCGCGGAAGGATCGTTGCCGACATTAGCGATACGCGGATGGTGGGTTCTTGACGGGTCAAAAGCGTCCAAATATCACCTTGTGTTGGGGAAATGTGGGCGAGAAATCGTTGGTGCTTACCGTCCGCTCTCAAATTCATGGCGGCGAGAGGGGCGCAGATGGGGTTTCATTCCGGTTCGCGCTGATGACGTCTGGGATGACTACGTCGGCAAGACGGTGCCTGAGGAGTATTACGGGGGCCAAAACCCCGTGCGATACGTACTGCCGTACCCGATCACTTGATCGAAGGCGTTTTCGTCTCTCCGAAACTCGTGCTGTACGACGAGCAGAATGGGAGGTGCAATGGGTGCCGCATTTTCCTTCCGCCGCGGAACCTCGAAATCGACCATATTGTGCCGCGTGCGAAGGACGGGTCCGACGAGATCGAGAACTTGCAACTGCTTTGCGGCGCTTGTAACAGCATGAAGGGTTCGAGAACGCACGACGAGTTAATGGCGGTTCTCGAGGCGCGTGGATTGCGTTGATGGTGTGAAACGCCCCGCCCGTCCGCACTGGGCATCCCCTGCGATTTCGCTTCGCTCTCTCGCGTCCCCTTACACTGCGCGAAGGGGAGGTGCCCCCTTTGTCCTTCGGACATTTCCCCCGTGTTTCGTACGTATTTGGGCGGGGGCAACCCGGCACTGCTTCGGGCATCCCCCGCTGTCGCTTCGCTGGACCCCCTCTTAATCTCCGCCTGAAGGGGGAGGGGTAAAAAGAGCTGCGCGAAGGGGAGGAGCGGCGTTTGAGCTTCGGATATTTCCCCCTAACGGGGAACCCATACGATCTGGGGATGCGTTCTGGGAATAGGTTGAATCGGGATCGGGCACGACGGATGCGGAAAGGGTGCTGTGGACGCATTTGAGGCAGAGGCGGTTGGGTGGTTTTCGGTTTCGGCATCCAGTGGGTGGGTTTATTGTGGATTTTGCTTGTCCGCAGTTGTGGTTGGCTATTGAGTTGGATGGGTCACAACATGACGAGGGCCGGTCTAAGGACGATTGGCGAAGTGAGAAGTTGGGCGAGGAGGGGTACCGAGTTTTGCGGTTTTGGAATAACTAGGTTTTAGGGAATTTGGATGGTGTTTTGGATGTGATTTATGCGGCCATGAAGGAGGGAGAGAGGCGTTGGGGGTAGCTCTTGATTGTTTGCTTGGTACGAGCCCCCTTTGTCCTTCGGACATTTCCCCCTTGTTTCGTACGTATTTGGGCGGGGGCAACCCTGCCCCCTGCCCCTTGGCCTCCCCGTTTACTCTCCGCCGGACATCCCCCGCTGTCGCTTCGCTCGCGCGCCCCCTTCGTTGCACGAAAGGGGCGGGGCCCCTTTGTCCACCCCGTTCACCCTCACCCTCACCCTAGCCCTCTCCCATCGAGGGAGAGGGGATTGTTGTTAGTCGATTAGGGATTTGTTGGGGCCGGCGGCTATGTAGTCGGGGTTTAGGGTGTGGCCGTGGCCGGGTGCGTCGGAGACGTGGTAGAAGCCGTTTCGGACGTCTAGGGCTGGGGTTAGGGCGGCGTTGTAGTAGGGGAGTTCGGAGTAGGCGATCTCTAGTCGGTAGAAGTTCGGGGTGGACATCATGACTTGGGCGCCGGCGGCCATGGTGATGGGTCCGGTGGCGTCGTGAGGCGAGACGGGGATGTAGTAGGCCTCGGCCATGGTGGCGATTTTGCGCATCTCGGAGATGCCGCCGCAGCGGACGATGTCGGGCATGATGTAGTTTGCGAGCTGCTTGTCGAGGATGGGTCGGAAGTCCCAGCGGGTGACGAGCCGCTCGCCGACGCAGATGGGCATGGGGACTTGCTCTTTGACGAGTTTGAGGGCGTCGTGGTTCTCGGGCGGGACGGGTTCTTCGAGCCAGCCGATGTCGAACTCTCCGAGGGCTTTTCCAACTCTGACGGCCGCCGCGACGTCGTAGCGACCGTGGAGATCTATCAGGAGTTCGACGTCGGGACCGATGGCGTTGCGGACGGCGCGGGTGATTTCGACGCCCTTTCTCAAACCGGTGGGCGAGATGTTGTGACCGTGCTGCAACGGCGATACATCGTCGAAGTCCCAGAAGGGGTCCATCTTGAGGGCGGTGTGACCCTCGGCGATCGTCTCGAAAGCGGCTTGCGCATATCCCTCCGGTGTCCGTCCCCGGTTGAACCAGCCGTTGGAGTAGAGGCGAAGATTGTCTCGGAACTTGCCGGCGATGAGCTCGTAAATGGGGAGACCGTGGCGCTTGCCTTTGATGTCCCAGAGTGCGATGTCGACGGCGGAGATGAGGGCGGAGCCGAAGCCTCGGTTGCCGGTGGAGTCGAGTTCGGAGAAGAGTCGGGTCCAGATGTAGTCGATTCGGGACGAGTCTTCGCCGATCAGAAGCTCGCCGAGGTGCGGGATTGCGGCGTGGATCATGTGCGCTGCGATGCCGCCCTGGGCTTGGCCGAGTCCGGTGAGGCCTTCGTCGGTCTCGATGGTCAGGAAGACCCAGGGGTAGCGAGGGCCGTAGCCGATGTGGGAGTTGACGGCGGTGATTTTCATGGTGGTTTGCTCTGAACTATGATTGGCGTGATTTGGAATGATTGTAACGATGGTGGGTAGTTGATGTTTGAACTAGGATGCGAAGGATTTTGAATGATTCGAAACGTTCGATCATTGGTCGCATTGCTCCAACGCTGCTTTGGCGTCGTCGCTGTCATAGGAGGATAAAGCTGTGCCAGCGTCTATCGCCATTACGAGACTCACGGATCCGTACGCAACTTCGTTGCCAAACGACTCTCTACTGCGAAACGTTGTGCGTAACTCTTCGCAGTCGAAGACGAAGCCCTTGGACTCCACCTGGCTGCTGCCCGGAGCGTCTGGTTGGTCGGGGGAGACGATGAATAGAAGTGCCCAGACCAACGCTGCGGCCGCGAACACGCCCAAGATGACGACGAAATCGGCTCTGGCCGTCTTGAGCGGCAAGCCGTAACCGTCTGTGAACCGGCCTCTAAGCATGACTGCCAGATCGAACAGCGACCATAGGTATACCCCGCCGAGAGTCATCAGCATCAATAGGCCCATGACGCTCTTGCCGACGTAGAACCTGTGAACGCCGTGGATCCCGAAGAACCCGAGCAGCAGCAGGAGGCCGGCGACCATGCGTTTCTTCGTCCAATCCTCGGGTGCGGCGAGTTCGCCTTCTTCCCGTTCGATGTCTCTCGCTATCGCCCTCCGCACGAACGCGCCGATCGCCACCATCGGCGCTGCTACGAACACCGTGGTTGCGATGAGTATCAAAATCGGTGGGAAAATGGGGTCTCGGAAATCATTTGCAATATCTTGAACCACGATGGCGAGCGGTAGGCACAGCGAAAACGCGATGAAGAAAGTCGTCAACCGCAACGCCCCCCGGTTCATGTCCCCGGCAGCGACTGCCAACCACGAGAGCCCAGCCCACAGCAAGACGAACAGTGGTATCGCCACAAGTGCGCCGTCCGCTTCGGTTTTCCATCCCCATTGCACGTTGACGGCGATGATGAAGTCACCGGTCGCAAGTGCCGCCACCGGGAGTGCCAGCGCAATAACTACGAAGTACCTCATGATCGCCTCGTGCTTCATTTTCACCTCAGCCTGCGTTCGCAAGTGTGCTTGTCGCCGTCCGTTCGCTCGCCGTTCTTTAATTGCCGCTAGCCGACATGGCGGAAAGAAATCTTCGTCACTCCCGAGCCTTGCCGAACTGTGCCGGTCAGGATTATTAGGCGTCGAACTAAGAATACGGCAGTTGCCTCTAACTCGTCGCGCAATTCACCGTTACGGAAATGTTCTGGAGTAAATCCGATTCAACGGTAGAGGGGACGACTGCCTTACCCATCCGCCCCCGGCACCCCCTGCGTTCGCTCCGCTCCGCGTCCCCCTCGCTGCGCGAAGGGGACGTTTAGTTGGTTAATTCGTAGATGGTGCTGGACCAGGTTTGGCGGACGGCGTCTTTTAGGGCGCTTTGGTTTGGTCGGAGGGGGTTTAGGCGTCGTTGGAGGATACGGTCGGCTAGGTTGTCGGGGAGGGTTGCTCGGTCGAGGAATTGTTTGATGACGTGTCGGTCGCCGCCGAAGATTAGGTGGTCTATGTGATGGGGGTACGCGCTGAATCTTTCGGCGGCTAGTCGGGCGGATTTGTCGAAGAATTCGCGGGCCCATTTTTCGCGGGATCGTTTGAATCGGTTGGCGGATTGTCCTCCGGCGCGGTGTTGGTTGGGGACCCAGCGGGTGTCGGATTTGGTGACGGCGATGGTTTCGTCGTGGGCTATTGCGATGGCGACGTAGCCGTAGCGGATGAGGATGATGGCGACGTGGAGGGGTGGGTCGATGGACTGGAGGAGGGTTTCGCGGTCGGTGGTTTCGGTCTCGCGAGTGATGGGGAATGGGGGTGCGATGGCTAATTGGGGTTGGAAGGGGGTATCGGCGGTTTTGGTGTGTAATAAAGCTAGACCGGTGGGGGAGTTCAAAGCTGATTTGGGTAGCCATGACCAGTCTGGTGTGCCCCCTTTGCCTTCGGCATTTCCCCCGCGAGCGGGGGCACCCTCTACGTGGTCGCTTCGCTTCCACGCGTCCCCCTCGCTGCGCGAATGGGACGATCCGCCACCCGTCACCACCCCTCTGGGTTCCCGCCTCCGCGGGAACGACGATGGTAGGGCTGATGGAGGTAAGAGTTTGAAGGAGTAGTTGCCTGGGGAGTCGGTTTCTAGGCGGTCTAGCATGCCTTTCATGCCGCGGCTGGAGACGGTGCGGGGTTGGAGGATGTCGGAGGCTAGCATGTTGGTGTTGTCTGAACCGCTGATTACGCTGATTTTTCGTGATGGGCTGTGATTGCTCTTCCCATTTGTCCGCGCCGTCACCCTCACCCTAACCCTCTCCCATCAAGGGAGAGGGGACATTTGGTTGGGTTTTGCTATTGCGGTTATTCGTCCCAGGATTTGCCTTTGAAGGCTATGGCGACGGGGTCTACTCGGGCGCCTAGGCCGGGGCCTTCGGGCAGGATGAGGTGTCCGTTTTCGACGCGTTCGTAGGGTTCGAGGAGGGTGTGTCGCCAGTCGATTTCGTAGACGGCGTGTTCGAGTGGGAGGACGTTTTCGAATGCGATGGTGGCGTGTGCGCTGGCGAGGAGTGAGAGGGGTCCAGATGGGCAGTGCATGGAGACGGAGCCGGGGTAGGCTGGCTCGAGTTCGACGCCGATGCGGTAGGCCTCGACGGGTCCGCCGCAGAACTTGACGTCGGGCATGACGATGTCGAGGACGTCTTCTTCGACGAGTTTTTTGAAGAGGTTTACGCCGTATGCGTGTTCGGCGCCGGCGACGGGGAGAGTGGCGTGTTCGTGGATGGTTCGGAGGTCGTTGGAGTGTTCGATGGGGTCCACGGGTTCTTCGAACCATTGGCCTCCGGCGGCACTGAGTTCGGGTTCTAAGGCGAGTGCGGAGTCGAGGTCGAATCGGGAGTGGCAGTCGACGAAGATGGTGATGTCGGGTCCGACGGCTTGGCGGATGGTCTGGACGCGTTCGAGTCCAGCTTCGGCGCAACGTGGGAGGCCAGTGGATGTGAAGGGTGCTTTGCACTCGTCGAAGGGTGCGCACTTGATGGTGGTGAAGCCGTTGTTTACAGCTTCGACGGCCATCTCGGCAAAGTCGTCGGGACCGCGGTCTATGGGGCCACGGTCGTCGGGGAGAAGCGAGCGGTTGATGTTGGCGTAGAGCTGGACTTTGTCGGGTACGTCGCCGTCGTGTTGGTGGGTGTATCGGAGGTATTGTGCGAGGGGCATCTGGGCGCGCTGGGCGAGGGCGTCGGCGACGGCGCAACGGAGTCCGCTGACGGCGGTGGCTAGCCTTTGGTCTTGTTCCAACTCGGTCGGATCGATGCCGAGGATTCGCATCACGTGGTCGTCGGAGGTGATGCGCTGACCGCGGAGTCGGTTGGCTAGGCGGGCGGTTACTGCGGCGACGCTACTGGTGAGTTGGGTTGATGTGATCTCGCCTTGTCCGGCGATACCGTCGGCGTCGGAGAGATTTATGGTGGTCCAGTCGGTGCCGCCGCGGGCGTGGATTTCTTGGAATTCGAGTGAGGCGGGGGACCACCAGATTTCGGAGCTTGATGCGGTTCTGAACATATTGGAATTTTAATGGTTGTACGGTTATGGAATACGTGCCGCGTGGGGCGTCGGTCAATGTGATGAATGAAAGCGAACAAGAGCCCGTTGAGGCTGAAGTTGTTGAATACTCGCGCCGGGGGGTGATACGGCGCGAAATTGATCCGGTGCTGCTGCCGTGGGGTGTGAGTGACGATGACTATGAGGATGAATCGCTTTATTGGCGGTTGTTTGTGGCTGTGACGTTGCCGCGCCGGGCGATTAATGTAATGGATTCGATGGCACGGTCGATGCGTGATGTTTCGTATGGGGGCATGCAGCGTCGTCGGCCATCGCGCGGTGAGGTTGCGTTCGACGCGGTTCGTTGGACGGCGCCGGAGAATATGCATATCACACTGAAGTTTTTGGGCGATGTTCATCAGGATGATCTGCCGTTGTTGAAGGAGGAGCTGACCGATGTGGCGGGGGAATCGGCTCGGCTGCATTTGGAGTTGGGCGCGAATGGATGTTTTCCGGGTGAGCGGACGCCGCGGGTGTTGTGGACGGGGATGGATGGTGACTTGCGGCGGATTTCGAGTTTGGCGACGCGGTTGGACGGAGCGATGGCGAAGCGTGGTTTTCCGTCGGAGCGTCGGGAGTTTAATCCGCACGTGACGGTGGGTCGAGTTCGGAGCGGGACCCAGCTGCGAGTGTTGGCGGCGATTGGTCAGCGGTGGTTGGAGGCACGGGCGTCGGATGACGGGAGTAGCGAGGTCTCGGTGCCTGTGGACAAGATAGTTTTGGTGCGGAGTCGTTTTTATTACAACCGGCCGACGCGGTATGAGCCGTTGTATGAGGTTCGGTTGGGGTGAGGGTGAACGGTGATTGGTGGGATTTTGGGTCGGATTCTTGGGATTAGGGGGAACAAAACGGTTGTGTGCGTCGTCTTTAAGGAAGAATTCCCTCGATCATTGATCGTTAACAGCAGGATCAGCGAACAGCCATGCTTCTCAAATCTACATATGTCGTCGGCATCGCTTTCGCCGTTTCGATCTTTGCCGTGACGCTCTTTACTGGGAGCGAGGGGATCCGTTCTGAATGCGTGTGCGATTCGTCTACGCCAGCCGAGGCGCTTGAAGAAGCGGGCGCCGTTTTTATGGGTGTCGTGGTCGAAAAGGGCCGCGCTCAACAGTTTTTCAGCTGTGATGGCCCCAACCTCAAGGTGGATCCGCCAGTCAGCTCCGGTGGTAGCTATCCGGTCAAGCTTCAGGTAAGCACGGTTTGGAAAGGCAGGGTACGCGAAACCATGATCGTCACCGCCGGGGGAGGTTGTGGTTACGAATTCTCTCCCGGCGTTGAGTATCTTGTCTACACCCGCGGGTCGTTCGTCTCGGTTTGTGGCGCCACAGTACGTGCCTCGAAAGCGCACGAACACTTTAAAGTCCTCGGGCGAGGATCGACACCTGAGCCCGGTACCTTCGGTTCGATGCGGACATCGTCACGGACACCCCCCACGTGTCCGACGGCGACGCCAACGATTACGCCGACGGCGACGCCAACACCGGTCCCGACGTTTATTCCGACGAACACTCCGACGCCACCGCAACCGCCGACCTCCACCGGGTCGTGCAACATCCTCGCCGAATCTAACGCCGTTCCGTTTGACGCCGCGTCGTTGGTACTATTCGCCGGGATCGCTTGGTTCGGGATTCGCGGGCGTTGGCGTAGATGAATAGAGTTTTTGAGCCGTGCTTCTCAAATCTACATGCGTCGTCGGCATCGCTTTCGCCATGTCGATCTTTGCGGTGGTGGTCTTCACTGGTGCCGAGGAGGTGCGTGCCGACTGTGGTCCTTGCCAATCTATGACTCCCGAAGAGTTGCTCGAAGAATCCGATTACGTGTTTCTCGGAGTGGTTGTCGACGTAGTCAACGAAGGATTGCGGTATGAGTGCAGGGGATCTGACCTACTCGTTAAGGAAATTTCGTCAGGCGGCGGTCCCGATCTTTCTACGCAAATCCGGGTCAATACCGTTTGGAAAGGCTCGGTAGCCGAAACGGTTTTCATAAGAGGTGGTGGCGAGTGCGGCTATCGCTTCTCCGTGGGAGATGGATATCTAATCTACGCGAACGGGGATGGCGGTCGGCTATCCGCGTCGTATTGCGGTGTCGTTCGCGCTTATCAGGCGGAAGCACACTATGAAGTCCTTGGTCCGGGCTGGGCTCCAGAACCAGGATCAATCGCAGGGACGCAGTCACAGTTGGCAACTGCTCCTACCTGCCCGACAGTGACGCCGACGCCCACAGAAACCGCAACGACAACACCAACGCCGACGATTACGCCGGTACCCACCGTCACCCCCACAAACACCTCGACACCCACTCTCACACCAACCCGATCACCGACAGCAACGGCGGTCCCGACGCATACAGCGACAAAGACCTTGACACCCACGCTTACTCCAACTCCGACGCCTACTCCGGTGCCCACGGCCAAACCAACGAACACGTCGACATCGTCCACCGTGCGGACGTCGATCGCCGCGTTTACTCCAATCCCGCAACCATCTTCCACCAATGGATCCTGCAACGTCGTCGCCCGTGTCACCAATTCGCCGTTCGATACCGCGCCATTGGCGCTATTCGCCGGTATTGCTTGGTTCGGGTTCCGCAGGCGTTGGCCTAGATGAAAGAGTTTTTGAGCCGTGTTTGTCAAATCTACGTACGTCGTCGGGATCGCTTTCGCCATTTCGATCTTTGCCGTGTCGCTGTTTACTGGTGTCGAGGAGATCCTTTCCGACTGCGGTTGCACTTGGTCTACTCCGGCAGAGGCGCTAGAAGAAGCGGACAGAGTTTTTCTCGGAGAGGTAGTCGAGGAGATGGTTGGCAACGCCACGGGACACGGAAGATGGGAATGTGACGGATCTGACCTTCTGAAGGTTCAGATTGGCGACCCCCACCGCGCGGTTCAATTCAAAGTGATCACCGTTTGGAAAGGTGATGTAAGCGAAACCATGTTTGTTTCCACAGGAGGCGAATGTGGTTCCACATTTTCTAAGGGCGAACGGTATTTCATGTACGCGCGCGGAACAGGGAATCTGCCAACAGTCAGTTTTTCTGGGTGTGGATCCATTCATGCCTCTAACGCGCAGGAACACTTTGAAGTACTTGGCGAAGGGCGGGCACCAGAAACTGGATCAATTGCTGCTACGCCCCGGCCCGTGCCGACACTGATCCCTCCTACGTGTCCAACGGCGGTCCCGACGCATACAGCGACAAAGACCTTCACACCCACCCTTACTCCAACTCCGACGCCTACCCCTGTGCCAACAACCACAACAACGAACACGTCGACACCGTCCACCGTGCGGACGTCGATCGCCGCGTCGACTCCAATCCCGCAACCATCTTCCGCTAATGGCACTTGCAACATCGCCGTCCGTGTTACCAACTCGCCGATTGATACCGCGCCGTTGGCGTTATTCGCCGGTATCGCTTGGTTCGGGATTCGCAGGTGTTGGCGCGGGTGACGCGGAAACCCACGCCGGTCTAACAACGCTGAAGTGGCACCGCGGCCGTCATTCGTCGATCTGCTTTAGCAACTCGCGCAGGTCAGCCAAGAGTTTTGGGACAACGTTTTTGATAGTGTCCCAAACGATGTTGACATCGATCGCCTCGTATGCGTGCGTGATGCGATTCCGCATTCCGATCATTAGACGCCACGGAACTTGCTAGTTCGGATCTCGGCCTTTGTGAGGGATGTGCGTAGCCGCTTCTCCAATAATGCGAAGATTCCACAACGTTGCATCGTACGTTAGCGGGTCGTTGAGGAATTCGTCGACATCCGTGCCAGCCGTATACGACAAAACCTTTTCACCGGACTCGATCATGTCCGTGATAAAGGAACGCCACTTACGATCCTGCCTTTCGAGCTCAGACATTGATCAAATCACGATCGACGTGGGGTAAGATCTCTTTCCGTAGCTCATGTCTGCGCGCCAAGTCCACCGAACGTCCAAACAAATCTTCGATGTAGAACTGGGCTCCGAAATACGATCTGGCAGACGGACTGCCATCGAATTTGACGACAACATCGATGTCGCTGTCCTCGGTGGCTTCGTCGCGGGCAAAAGAGCCGTAAAGCGAGATTTCAGTCACGCCGAACCGCTCCCTCAGGACATTTTTGTGGTTCCAAAGGAGTTGCAACAAGTCGTCGCGGGACAGATTCGATTTCGTGGTCATGACGTTGCGTCCCGATTGCGGGACCCGCTAACTCCAGTTCTCTTGGATTAGCTCCTACACAACAAAAATACCACCGCCTAAATGACAAGATTTTCTAGGACCTCCCCCTAGCCCCCTCCATGAGGAGGGGAAAGAATGGTAAGGGCGGGTTTGAAACGCGCGCATGCGGGTGGTTTTCGGTGGTAGATTTGGGAATGTCGTCGTGGGGGCAGGTTTGAAGCTTGTCCCTGCTGGATCGCTGAATTGCGGCGTTGAACTCGGAGGTATTGTCGAGATGAAGATTACGGATGTAAAGGCTTGGGTTGTTGAGCCTCAGATGCCGGCTTTTGGGAGCACGATGGATCGGGAGTGGACGTTTGTACGGATCGATACGGATGAGGGGATATCTGGTTGGGGGGAAGCGACGAGTAGTCCTCGGCATGGGAGTTTTTTGACGGCTCAGGCGGTGTTGGCGATGAAGGAGGCGTTGGTGGGTGAGGACCCGGTGAATATCGAGCCGCTTTGGCACAGGCTGTACCGTCGGTATACATACATGGGTTCTCGGGGATTGCCGACGACGGCGATCAGCGGGATCGATATTGCGCTGTGGGACATCAAGGGTAAGGCGTTGGGTGTGCCGATCTACGAACTGTTGGGCGGGAAGTTCCGGGATGAGGTGCGGTTGTATGCGAATGGTTGGTTCGCGGGGTGTTCGACGCCGGAGGAGTATGGCGAGGCGGCGAAGAAGGTAGCGGAGTCGGGGCATGAGGCGTTGAAGCTGGATCCGTTTCTGGAGATGCGTCCGTATCACACGGCGTATGAGACGGGTCAGATTTCGCAGGATGGGGAGCAGCTTGGATACGACATCGTACGGGCGACGCGTGAGGCAGTGGGTCCGCAGTTCGAGATACTGATCGATGCGCACGGTCACTACAATGTTCCGTCGGCGATTCGGATAGCGAACAATCTCTACGAGCAGAGTCGGATCGAGTGGTTCGAGGAGCCGTTGCCGCCAGAGGGATTCGACGGTTTGGAGACGGTTCGGGCGCATACGGAGCCGAATATCTGCGTGGGTGAGCGGTTGTTCACGCGTTGGGATTTCCTGCCGATCTTCCACCGGAATTTGGCGGATTACATCATGCCGGACATTGTGTGGACTGGTGGGATCAGTGAGATTCGGAAGATTGCGACGATGGCGGAGGCGTACTACATTCCGATCAGTCCGCACAATGCGATGGGGACTTTGCAGATCGTTGCGGGGGCGCATGTGAGCATGTCGACAGTGAACTTCTATCGGTTGGAGCACTCGATGGCGTCGATACCGGCTTACAACGCGATGCTGGAGGAGCCGATCGATTTCCATGGTCAGTATGTGAAGGTTTCGGGCAAGCCTGGTTTGGGTGTGGAGATCAGTATGGATGCGATTGAGAAGTATCGTCATCCGGATTCGCCGCCTTGTTGAGGCGTGGTCGTCGTTGCCCGTCCCCTGTGGATTCCCGCCTGCGCGGGAAAGACGGGTGTTCGCGGAAAAGACAGGTGTTCGCAGGGATGATGGTGGTTTTGTGAAGTTTTCTTGATGCAGCAGAGGCTGGCAGATCGGAGCCCGTTTTACTACGGTTGGTTGGTACTGGGAGCGGCTGGGACTGCGAATTTCGCTCGCAATGCTGCGGCTAGTCTGACGATTTCGGTTTTCATATACCCGCTGTCCGAGGAGTTGGGTTGGAGCCGGACGCTGATTGCGGGAGCGGCGGCGGCGGGTGGCTTGGTCGCGACGTTTACATCTCCGATCATTGGTCGGATGATCGACCGGTATGGTGCTCGGGTTGTTTTGACGGCGAGCATCGTGGTGTTGTGTATTTCGACGTTTGCGTTGGCATGGTCGGACGTGAGTCTGACGGTGATGGGCGTGACGATTCCGTGGGTTTTCTATATCGCCTATGCGACTGGTCGGGTAATCTTCGCGAGTCCGGTGCAGATCGGGACGTCGGTGGTTGTGTCGCGATGGTTCATCCGTCTGCGAGGTCGGACGAACGGGATCTTGGGGTTGTCGCACTCGGTTGGGATGGTTCTGTTTCCGCTGATCGCGTCGATAGTGATTGCGCAGGGCGGTTGGCGGGATGCTTGGTTCGTGTTGAGCGTGGTGGTGTTTGTGGTGGCGCTGCTGCCTGTGGCGTTGTTGATATCTGAGCAGCCGGAGGATTTGGGATTGCGTCCGGATGGCGATGAAGTTGAGGAGATGGATGAAGATGGTGATGTCGCGGGAGCAAAGGATGCATCGTCGGTGGAGGTCAATTGGACGTCGAGGGATGCGATGCGGACGCCTGCGTTGTGGTTGCTGGCGCTGGCGACAGGGATGATGTTCTTTATGCATTCTGGGTCGAATACGCACGCGGCGGCGTTCTTTCAGGATCAGGGACTGGGGGCGGTCACGGCGGGAGTCAGTATCAGTTTGAATGCGATATTTCTCGGGATCAGCAGCTTGGTGTGGGGTCGGATCGTGGAGCGAGTGCCGGCTCGATTTGTAATGGCGGCGGTTGCGCTCAATTTGGCGATTGGGGCGTTTCTGTTTACTTTGACTGACAGCACGGTGGAGGCATTGGCGTTCTCGGCGTTGTTCGGGTTCGGTCTTGGCGGGATGTTGGTAGTGCCGCCGGTAGCGTATGCGGACTATTTTGGTAGGAGTTCGTTGGGTACGATACGCGGTATCACTGAGCCGTTCACTACGTTGGGGATGGCTGTGGGGGTGATGATCCCGGGTCTCATATTTGATTTTGTGGGCGGTGCGAGTTATCTGCCGTTTTTCTACGGCGCTGGGATTGTTGGCATCCTCGCCATGGTCGCGTCGCTGTTTGCTACCAAGCCAAACTCGGAGGAGTCTTAACTGTGATTAATGTGATTTGAATGATGGTCTATGGTTGTCTGAATCTCGAATTACACGGATGGTCGCGAATTTCGCAGATGCCCGGCCCGGCCCGTTTGGCCCCGGTTCACCTTGCCCCGACCCGGGCATACCCCGCTCTCGTGTCGGTCCTTTGGGCTTGGCTTGCTCGCGCCGCTTTCGCCCAGTGAAAGGGGGTGTGGCCGGCGTGCTTTGTTTTTCTCTGGGTTCCCGCCTCCGTATCGGGGTACGGGGCAGGCCCCGCGGGAATGACGGGGGATTGCGCGGGAATGACGTGGGGTGTGGTTGGGGGTGGGCATCCCCCCGCGGTGTCACCCTCACCCTAGCCCTCTCCCATCGAGGGAGAGGGGATGTCAATCGGTGTGCTTTGTTTTTCTCTGGGTTCCCGCCTGCGCGGGAATGACGGGGGATTGCGCGGGGGCATCCCCCGCGGTCGCTACGCTTGTATCGGTCGCTTGGGCCCCCTTCGCTTCGCGAAAGGGGTATTTGACGCGTAAAAAGCCCGGGGCGGTATTTAACCCGGTCTTTTTGCGTGAACGGTCTTGAGTTTTCGCCTCTGCCGCGTGGCGGCAGAGGCTGTTTTGACCGTGTAGTGGATAGAGCCTGTTACCAACAGTCTCAAACCCGCGCATAGATAGCGCGGGTGATTGGTCCCAGAAGGAAAGGATTGCCGGACAGCCAGCAAGAATCTTCCGCACGCGTTGGAGGCCGCCACGACCTTCAACATGCCCCTCGCATCTGGTTAAGGATGCGGTGACAATCACCGAGTTGGACCCCGGCTCACGCCGTCGTCTTTCCCATGCAATGAAATGGGTTAGACATCGTGCGCGTCCACGAAGACTCGACTGGCCCGTATCGATTCTGGTTGAATCGAGAGACTTGCATTGCGGGGACTGCAACGTCCTCCGCGACCAGCCTTTGATGCAGCAAACGCTTCCCGCGCGGTCAAGATACGACGACCCGTCCACCCATGGATTCCCGCCTCCGCGGGAAAGACGTGTTCCCTTGCGGGAAAGACGTGCGGGTGGTGGCGGGGGGAGGGGACATTGCTTACGCCTTGAGCCGGGCACGATCAATACCGGGCGGTTTTTGCCCCCGGTGCGATCATCGATGGTTTCGATGATTTTGAAGATGTCCGTTGATGCCTTCAACGTATTGGTCCTGATTCCTCTCGTTGTCTCTCGACTTGATAATTGCCCGGATCCGTCGATCTGGGACCAAAAGTGTGTACAACGATGATGGTAGTACACATCGGTTGGACTGGACGAATTTGAGTTTGAAGGTGTTGAATTGTCAATGGGATACCAAGGGGAAACGTTCACCCTCACCCTAGCCCTCTCCCATCGAGGGAGAGGGGATTTAACTGCGAATGGTTCACCCTCACCCCAGCCCTCTCCTGTCGAGGGAGAGTTTGCACAACCGCGCGACTTGTGCAATGTTCTCTCTGATCGGTCGAAGCATTCCCCATGCATCTTGAGACGGGCGCGAGGACATTCGACGAGGTCGTGGGCGACGATCTGGGGCGCAACGCGCGCCTCGAGAGGATCCACGCGGCGATCGACTGGGACCGGATCGGGGCGATCGTCGGGGAGCTGCACTCCTCCCGCGAGGGCCGGCGGGCGTATCCGCCGCTGGTGATGCTGAAGGCGATGCTTCTGCAGCACCTGCACGATCTCGGCGATCCGAAGCTGGAGGAGCGGCTGAACAACGACCTTTCGTGGCGTCGCTTCGTGGGTCTGGGCTTTACCGACGGGACGGGACCACACGACGATCAGCCGTTTCCGGAGCCTGCTGGTCGAGAGGGGGCTGATGCGGCGGATCTTCGAGGCGGTGAACGCGCAGCTGGACGAGAAGGGGATGATCCTGCGTCGGGGGACGGTGGTGGACGCGACGCTGGTGCAGGCGCAGGCGAGGCGTCCGCGGTACGACGACGAGGGCGATGAGGCGAAGTCGAGGAGGTCGAGCAGCCCGACGGACCCGGACGCCGACTGGGGCCGGAGCACGTTCGGCTACAAGGGGCACCTGGCGATCGACCGCGGGTCCTGGCTGGTCCGCGACGCGCTGGTGACGCCGGCGAACGTCGGCGACACGGACATGTTCGACGCGCTGGTCCAGGGGGACGAGGACGTCATGTACGCCGACGCGGCGTACGAGAGCCGTAAGCGCACGCGGCGTCTGGAGGAGATGGGGATCGGGAACGCGGTGATGCACCGCGCCAACAAGCATCATCCGGTTCTCGCCGATGACAAGCGGGCGAGGAACGCGGAGATCTCGAAGAAGCGGATGCCGGCGGAGGGCGTGTTCGGCTACTTCAAGCGCACGCTGGGCTACCGCAAGGTTCGCTACACGGGGCTGGCCAAGGGAGAGACGGAGCTGCTGCTCAAAAGCATGGCGTACAACATCGTCCGCTCGGTCGGGCTGTCGGACCGCCCGGCGCGGGCGTAGGCCCGCATCGGACGCGCGCGCCTTTTCGGGCGTCCGACCGCAGGAAGACACGCCTGAAACCGCCCTCGCCGCCCCTGAATCGAGCAGATCCGAGCACCGACGCGCCCGAACGCCGTCGAAACCTCCGATCGAAAGCGGTTTCGCACACGTCCCGTCGAGGGAGAGGGGGATTAATCGGCGTGCTTTGCTTTTCTCTGGGTTCCCGCCTGCGCGGGAATGACGGGGGAGTGCGCGGGAATGACGGGGGGTGCGAGAGAGGGGGACGCCTTCAATGCCCTGCCTCGCGGGGCATCCCCTGCGGTCGCTTCGCTGCCGCGTCCCCTTCGCTTTGCGAAAGGGACGGTATCGTCTGAACCGCTGATTGCGCAGATTTTCGCAGATGGGCTATGATGCCCCGCGCCGTTTTGTCCCCGGGTTCTGGGTTCCCGCCTGCGCGGGAATGACTGTGTGGGGTTTGCGGGAATGACGGTGGGATGAGCGGGATTGAAGGATGGGGTTGGTTTTTGGGGGTGTATCGCGGCCGTCCCTCGGTCGCCCGTTCTCCCTCACCCCCGGTTCAAGCCCGGGGCAGGTTCTGACCCTCTCCCACGGAGGGGAGAGGGGATACCCCTGCCCTGCCCTGCCGGATTGTTTCGTCAGCGACCAAGAATGGGTAACATGAACTCAGGAGTTGCGAGATGAAGATTACTGATGTCAACGCGTATGTGGTGACGCCGCCGGGTCATGGCTACGGCGGGCCGAACGAGCGGCAGTGGACGTTTGTGCGGATCGACACGGACGAGGGGATTCATGGGTGGGGCGAGTGCACTAACTATCCGGGCGGCGGGAGTTTTCTGACGGCTCGTGCGGTGTTGGCGATGAAGGAGGTCCTGGTTGGTGAGGATCCGACGAATATCGAGCCGATTTGGCACCGGTTGTTCCGTCGGTACACGTACATGGGTTCGCGTGGGTTCGCATCGACGGCGATAAGTGGGATCGACATTGCGCTTTGGGACATCAAGGGCAAGGCGATGGGGGTGCCGGTGTATGAGTTGTTGGGCGGGAAGTTTAGGGACGAGGTTCGGTTGTATGCGAATGGGTGGTTCCCGAACTGCACGACGCCGGAGGACTATTACGCGGCGGCGAAGAAGGTTGTGGCGGATGGTCATGAGGCGATGAAGCTGGATCCGTTTTTGGAGATGGTGCCGTTTCATACGAAGTTCACGGATGGTGTTATCTCGCACGAGGGAGAGCAGTTGGGCTATGACATCGTGCGAGCGGTTCGAGAGGCGGTTGGTCCGAAGCCGGAGATTCTGATCGACGCGCACGGGAATTTCAACGTGCCGACGGCGATTCGGCTCGCTAACAAGTTGCATGAGCAGTCGAACATCGAGTGGTTCGAGGAGCCGTTGCCGCAAGAGAGTTGGGACGCTCTAGAGACGGTGCGTCAGAACACAGTTCCGAACATCTGTGTGGGTGAGCGGCTATATACGCGTTGGGACTTTTTACCGGTTTTCCGTCGGCATTTGGCGAACTACATCATGCCGGACATCGTGTGGACGGGCGGGATCAGCGAGATGAAGAAGATCGCTTCGATGGCGGAGGCGTACTACATCCCGATAAGTCCGCACAACGCGATGGGTTCGATACAGATCGTGGCGGGAGCGCACGTTTGTATGTCGACGGTGAATTTCTACCGTCTGGAACATGCGATCGCGTTCATCCCGATGTATCAGGCGATGCTGGAGGAGCCGATCGATTTTCACGGGCAGTACGTGAAGGTGTCGGGGAAGCCGGGGCTGGGGGTTGAGATTTCGCTTGGATGCTATGGAGCGGTATCGGGCCGAGGGGTGGGGGGAGTAGGAGCGGTCGGCATTTCTGGAAGGCTCGTGGTTCAAAATCGTATTCCCGGATATTTGGTCGCTTTGGTTGTTGATTTAACCGGGGATTGCGCGGATGGTGGGAGACGGGCTCGGTGGCTTGTTGCCGGTGGGAGTACCCCGAGACCCTCCTGCAGGAGGTGGGACGTTGATTGAAGGTTGAGCCACCCGTCTGCCGCGCTTCGCTCGTCGGACTGACGGCGTCTTCGCGGGCGTTTTCGATCCTAGGGCAGACGGTACTTGGAACTAAAGAGAGACCGTTGGTGGGGTGAAAGCGCCACGAAAAGGTATGCGCAAACCGTTTAACTTGATGGATTGCTGGAGATCGGGGCGCTTGGCGGAGCCTCAACCGATGCAGAACCGAGAGCCAGTTGTTTCCGGATGTCGTTAGCGACTTCCTGGACTTCCGTGGCAACCCGCGGAGTTTGTCCTATCTCTTGTTGCAACGCTGTGACGAGCGGTAGCAGAGCCTCCGTTGCTTCGGACTGTTGAATCTTTTTTAGGGTGCTGGCAGCACCTACTTGGTCAACGTATCTGATCAATGCCATGGTGGTTGGTTCTCGGAGACCAATGTGCGCAGTTAACTCGAGTAGCAGCATGAGATCATCATCATCAATCGTTTGTCCGATCTCGGATAGGAGTTGTACCTTTAGCCCAATTGCGTCCGCGACCCGTTCTTGGACTGGTCGTTTTGAGTCGGTGCCGTATTTTTCAATGATTAGATTGAGGGCCGACGTTGCCTGTAGCGTTTCTCCGGTCCGCCAAAGGGCGAGAGCCCGTCCCAAGGTTGCCGTATCGATTTCAACGGTTGCGTATTGAGACGGTTCTAAGGTCTCAAACGCGGTTATCGCTTGTCTGAAATTTTCGGCTGCGCTATCTGCGTTATCCAATGCGGCAAGTGCTATACCTTTGGATTTCAAAGCGGATGCTCTCAAAAACTCTGTCGTCGTGCGAGGCACACCCCCATGCTGAACATCACAGAGCTGAAGTAGCAAATCAGTCTGAACGATGGCATCCTCGTTACGATTCATCAAATTTAGCAGAGAAGCCATACTATCAAGTGCAAATAGCTGTGGGATCTGCGCTTCGGGCGAATCGATGGTTTGTGCGCTTTTGGCTATTCGGGAGAAAATCGCCAATGCCTCTTGTTCGGCGCCTTGATCGAAAAGAGCGTGGGCCGCGTCAAACGATGCAACCGCTATGGGGAGAAATATGTCTGGAGGCGGCGCGTTCCTGAATCGAGCGTTCAGATACGTTCGTTCGACGATGTCCCACAGGTCCATGGGCGAATACCAAGCTGTCATGAAATCGATCAGAGCTTGGACGACGGGTTGGGTGCCGCCTCCCCTTCGAAGCAAGTAGTAGATGTTGTAAAGACGCTCCGTCAGGTAGAACTGCCTGCGTCTGGGCGTGCCGCCTTCGATAGCTACCGCGCCGCGTTCGGTTAGTCGTTTCAGAAGTGAACTGCACTGATTCGTGCTGACTCGAGCGAGATCCGCGACTTCCTTTGTTGTCGCTGGTTTCCATAATCGGGCTAACGCTAGGTAGACCCGTCTTTCTTGCGGTGGCAAATGCTCAAGATGGCTCTTGAAGTACTCCGTGTGATCGTCAACCAAGTCCAGCAGGTTGTCCATCAATTCTTGAAATGTTCGCCCGGAACCGAACCTAGCGATGATCGCGATCAGACGAGGATTACCTCCAGTAAGAATTTCAAGTGGCCTGACGTTTTCGAAGGTGGTTGACGAATCCGCAACGGCCTCCCACAGTGCTAGACATTCATCGGTAGTCAAAGGGCGCAACATAATGACGCGGAAAAGATCGTACATCGCGCGCTCGGAGTTGGCGATTTCGTCGAAGCTGTTGGTTGCGCTTCCCAGTAGCATGATCCTGCGTTCCGTTTGCAGTGTCTTACGCAGCTGCCAACCAACCTCAGGGTCGTTGATGTCGTCGAAAAGCATATTGAGGTTTTCGACAACGAGTAAAAGGCGTTTACGTTGGCGGTCCGCGAAGTCGAGGAGCGCGCCGATACATCGTTCGGCGAGGTCCCCGTCTTTCGTTTCGTTTCGAAGGTCGTTGTAGGAGAGGTTGAGACTTGATTGCTCGTCGACCGGCGCTTGTTGGGCAAGGTGGTATAGACATTCGAGCCAAAATTCGCCGACGGTTGAAATTTCGTAACTCTCTTCGGGGAAGACGATCGGGAAGAACGCATCTAGAGATTCGTCTCGGCGCACCTGCGCAGCTACCCGCACCAATAGATGCGTCTTGCCAATTCCGCGGGGTCCGATTACGATGGTGTGCGGATTGGAGTTTCCGGTGCTTTCCCGTAAGGATTCGACGATGGACTCGAATTCGTTTGTGCGGACACAAAACGAGTCGATGATTTCATCGTCGCTGAGGAAACCGGGGTTGTATTTCTTGACTGATGTTGCCATCGCCGTGGATTGCTTTCGACTACCTCTTGGCGATAGGTGTGAAGTATTGGCCGTGACGGGCTCGCCACCAATCCTCTAGCAACTTGGATACGAAACGGTATCCATTTGAAAACGGTTCAAGATACCCGTCGTGTTCGAGGGCGAAAACGACGTCTGCAAAGGTGTCATCACTTTTATCAGTGCTTGACAAAAGCGCCTCGCGGTGAAGTCGCGCGTTTTCTTCGGTTAGGTATCCTTCGTTTACCGCGGCCTCTGTCAGCAGATCAAGTGCAAACGTGTAGAGATTAGGTCCGAGTACCGTGTTGAGACGTTCTTCGTAGTGTCGCAACTCAAGATGCCCTCGTACACTCAGCAAATCTTGTTCGTAAACGTGCCTAACATCGTCTACGGTAGCCAGGTTTCTTTTGGCACTCCGGAGATGTTGGTGAAGATGGTCGAAGAATTGTTGGACGTGATGTGGGACACAGCATCGCAGGTGGTCGCACATTGCGCGCGTGACTTCCTCAGGAAGCTCGACGCGATAGTTGCGAGCTAAAGCGTCGAGACAGTCAATGGCTGTTTTTTCGGTCCAAGGTTTCAAATCTAAAGGAGCATAAATGTTGGCTTGAGCGCTGAGATTAGCTTGTTTCAGGACAGGTTCCAGGCCGATGCTTCCTGAGAGAATCAGCGTGACTTTGTTTCGGTGTGCCTGTCCGTTTCTGCGCAACCAACTCAGAAACTGGTCAGTGTTCACTCGGCGGTCAGCTGTGATTTCATAGTCATGTCCCTTTAGCATTCGATTTACCAGAATGGGAAGTTCGTCGATGGCAAGAACGACTGGTTTGTCGTTTGCGGCCAAAGCTTCGAAGACTTGGTCGCCGTCGAGTTGCCAAGTCCCGGCGCCGATACTAGCGCGAAGCTTCAACCTGAGTTCGGAAATCGAAATCTCGTCGATTCGTTCACTGGCGTCTCGCAATCGATTTGTCAAGAATGAACGAGTACGGTTCCAGACGCTTTCAAGGGTTTTGCTTTGAATTGCGATTTCGGCGATAGCATCTGCGGCGTCGTTGGCGGCTTCGAGATCGACGAAGACAGTTGCGAACTCTCCTTCCTCGTCCAGACGTCGTAGCAGTTCTCTAACTAGGCTTGTTTTGCCCATTCGTCTTTGGGCGGTAATAAGCGTGTGGTTACGGTCTAGAATCCGTTCTCGCAATGTTTCTAGTTCGTTATCGCGGTCGAAGAACCGGTCGCCGTCGACCCAGTTGGCACCAGCTTTTGGTAGTTTCTGGTTCATGGTGCTCATCATATAATGCCAACAGATATGTTGGCAACATATCTGTTTTGGGATTAAAGGTGTTACGAGTCGTGCCGGATTGTCCTGATTACGCAGATCGCCTCCTCATGTCCCCGTTAACCCTGTCCGCCGGGCATCCCCTGCGTGTTGGCTTCGCTTCCACGCGTCCCCCTTTGTCGTCTGGACATTTCCCCCGCAGATCAGGGGCAACCCTACCCGTCGTCCGCTCCTCTGGATCCCGGCTTTCGCCGGGATGACGGATGGTTTCGTGGTGCTTCGATTTGGACGGATGTTTTGTCCGCTCGCGCTCAGGTTGTCTCGAAGGCGATCAAGTGTACCTGGATTCCAGCCTGCGCTGGAATGACGAACTGATTAACCCACCGGAAAATCGGCGTAGGTTACTATGCCTTGGTTTAGGTTGGCGTAGTCTCGGTTCCAGCGGGTTTGGATGTTGGCGCGCCAGGTTAGGGCGGCGGTTTCTAGTTCGGAGGCTAGGTCGGGGAGTTGGTGGGCTAGGTTTGTGGATTCGGAGGTGTCGGTGGATAGGTCGGAGAGGTGGATGTGGGTTTGGGGTTCGTCTTCTTCTACTAGGACGCCGTCGATGACTAGTTTGTAGTTGCCACGGCGGATGGCGGTTTGGCCGTCTAGTTCCCAGTAGAGGTCGCGTTCGGACAGGTCGGTGCCGTCGGATAGGAGGTCTAGGATGCTGGTGCCGTCGAACTCTCCGGTGTCGTCGGTGGGTGTGGTGCCATCTGCGGCGTGGAGCGCGGTTGGGACGATGTCCATGGAGGCGCAGGGGGTTGAGACGACTTGGCCGGCGGGGATTCGTGCGGGATAGTGGGCTATGGCGGGCATGCGGATGCCGCCGTCGAAGAGGCTGAATTTGTGGCCTTTGAGTCCGCCGGATGTGCCTCCGTAGTAGGGGTCGAGTGTGCCGTCGAGCCAGTTTCGGGTTTCGCGGGACGGGCCGTTGTCGGAGACGAAGAAGGTGAGGGTGTCTTCGGCTTCACCGAGGCGGGTGATTTCGTTCATGATGGCGCCGATGGCGTCGTCGATGGCGGAGATCATGGCGGCCATGATGCGTCGGTCCCATGGGAGGTCGGCGAAGCGCTCGGTGTATTTCGCGGGCGCGTGCATTGGGTAATGCGGCGCGTTGAAGGGTGCGTAGAGGAGGAAGGGTTTGCCGGAGGCTCGTTTCTCGGCGACCATGGCTCGGAGGCGTTCGATGGCTTTTTCGGCGATGAGTTCGGTGAAGTATTCACTGTCGTGCCAAACCTCTTCGTTGTTCTCCCAGAGGTCGTGTGTGGGATTGATGCCGGGACCGGGCCGGTTGGCGCCCCAGTAGTAGATGTGGGAGTAGAAATCGATGCATCCGGCGAGGAAGCCGAACCAGTAGTCGAAGCCGTGGCTGTGCGGGCGACATTCGTCGGTCAGGCCGAGATGCCACTTGCCGACCATGGATGTCTGGTAGCCGCGATCTTTTAAGAGGGATGAGATGGTTGGTGTTGAGTTCGGAAGGCCGGATGCGGTGCGATGTCCTTGCAGAATGGCTCGGACGCCGGCGTTGCCGGGGTAGCGGCCGGTGAGGAGAGCGGCGCGTGAGGGGCTGCATACGGGGCTGTTGGAGTACCAGTCGGTGAAACGGACACCGTTGGCGGCGAGGTTGTCAAGATTGGGCGTTCGGAAGTCGGTTGCACCCATGCACGACAGATCGCCGTAGCCTTGGTCGTCAGTCATGAAGACGATGATGTTGGGGCGTTGGTCAGGATTGGTTTGCACGGATCACCTCGTTTATGGACACATCTAATTCCGCCGGTACTGCGGGTAAATCAGCCGGCGCTAGGGGGCAATAATAATTGCCTTGATGCACGAAGGGGCAGGTTTGAAACCTGCCCCTTCCGTTTGCGGGGTCTCGTGCCCCCCTGCGTGTGTCGCTTCGCTGCCACGCGTCCCCCTCGCTGTGCGAAGGGGACGGGCAGGTTTCAAACCTGCCCCTACTTGTTTTCGCCGTCGTCGAAGGCGATGACGGGGTCTACAGGCGGTGCCATGTCGCCGAAGAATGCGCTGGCGAGGTTCGAGAAGTCGGGTTCTGCCTCGTTGCTGGCCTCGTCGTCGTCGCCGGAGAAGCCGATGGAGAGGCTTGCGGCATCGCTGTCGACGTTGAATGCTGCGAGGGATGCTGCCATGCCGTCGCCGGCGATAGCTGCGAGAGCTTCTTCCCAACCTTGAGTGACAGGCTGAGCTGGCGCCGCTGCGGGGTCGGGCAGTCCGAGCAGTTCGCGACCTTCGGGAGAGCGGTCAAGCCGTGCGGGAATCATCCGTCCGATGATGACGTTCTCTTTGAGTCCGGTCAATCGGTCAACGCTGCCCTGCAATGCGGCGTCGGTGAGGACGCGTTCCGTTTCTTGGAACGACGCCTTGGCCAAGAAGCTGTGGGACATGAGCGAAACCCGGCTGATCCCGAGCAGGACGGGTGATGCAGTTGCAGGATCGCCGTTCTGTTCGCGGACTTCCTCGTTGGCTTGCAGGTACTGCGAGCGGTCAACGATCTCGTCGATCAACAGCTTCGAGTCGCCGGTGGTTTCGATCCGCACCTTTTGGAGCATCTGACGCACAACGACTTCGAAGTGCTTGTCGTGCACTTTCACACCTTGGGAGCGGTAGACACGCTGCGCCTCTTCGACGAGGTAGCGCTGGACCGCTTCGATTCCACTGATGCGGAGGATGTCGTGTGGGTTCCTTGTGCCGTCGGTCAACTGCTCTCCGGGTTCGATCTCCTGGCCTTCGGAGACGAGGATGTCGGCGTTGCTCTGCGGTATGTACTCTCGTTCGGCGGTCTCGTGCCAGACGATGCGTATGTTGTCGTCGATGCTTTCGACCTCGCCGGAGATCTGTGAAACCAGGTCTTCAGGCAATGCGAGCGCGCCGTCTTCGCCCATCGCGTCGCGCCGACCTGCTGCGGTCAGCGTCAGGAGGGCGGAACCAGCGTCGACCCAATCGCCGACTGCGACCGCGGATCGGTAACCGGCGGGGATTTTGACGTTTTCGTGGTAGGTCTCCACGTTTTCAATTGCGACGACGAGGCTGCCTTGCGCGTCGCGGAAGCGGACAGAGCCCGGGATCTCTGACAGGATCGCGGGTGATTTCGGGTTGCGTGCTTCGAACAGCTCTTGAACACGGGGGAGGCCGGTCGTGATGTCGCGGTCGCTAGCGATACCTCCGGTGTGGAAGTTACGCATCGTGAGCTGGGTTCCCGGTTCTCCAATCGACTGTGCGGCAACAATGCCGACGGCTTCGCCGATCATCGAGGGGCGGTTGTCTGCGAGCATGCTTCCGTAGCATTTTGCGCAGATACCGCGCTCCAACATGCATGAGACCGGCGACCGTATTTCGAGTTCCTCGAATCCGACGGCGGCGATGCGGCGGGCCAGTTCGATGTCGAAGAGGTCGTCCGGAGTGGCGATGATCTCACCGGTTTCCGGGTCAACGACGTCGCTGACGGTGTATCGACTGAAGATGCGCTCTTCGAATGGCAGGTTGAGCGCGCGTGATGCCTCGGCGGAAATCGTCATTCCGATGGGTGTGCCGCAGTCGCGTTGGTTGATGATGACGCTCTGTGCGGCATCGGCCATGCGTCGGGTGAGGTATCCGGCTTCGGCGGTCTTGAGCGCGGTGTCGGCCAAGGCTTTACGCGAACCGTGCGTCGATGCGAAGAACTCGTGGACCGACAGGCCTTCCGAGAAGCTTGCCTCGATGGGTACATCGATGATGCGACCGCGCGGGTTGGACATCAATCCACGCATGCCGGCCATCTGCTTGATCTGCGCCAAGTTACCCTTCGCGCCGGAGTCCGACATTGCGAATACTCCGTTGTACTCGGAGAGGTGTTCCTTTACCGCATCGGTAACGCGGTCGGAAGTTTCGTTCCAAGTTTCGATGGTGGCGGTGTACTTTTCTTCGTCGGTGATGACGCCTTCTTCGTACATCCGTTGGAGTTCAACGACCTGGGCGCGACCGTTTTCGAGGAGCTCTTGCTTCTCGGGCGGCGGCACAGCGTCCCGGATCGCGATGGTGGTTCCGGAGCGCGTTGCGTATTCGAAGCCCAGTCGCTTCATTTCGTCGAGGACGATGGCGGTGCCGGCGTTGCCCAATTCGCTGTAGCAGCGGTGGACGACGGCGTCGATTTCGTCTTCGCGCATGACGTAGTTGTGGAATCCGAGCGATTCGGGCAGCATCTCGTTGAAGATGATGCGACCAACGGTCGTCTCTATCCAGCCGTGCGGTTCGTCAATGGTTACCGGTTCAGATGCGGTTGATTCGGTCCAGACTTGGGTGCCGCCGGAGACACGGACGCGGATGCGGTCTCGCAAGCCGATCTCGCTTGTTTCTTCGGCATAGCGCGCTTCTTGCAAGCTTCCGAAGTACTTGACGCCGACGTGACCGTTCGTCGTCGACGCTCCGTTCCGGGGTGCGAAATCTACCGCGAGTACATCGGCCGACACGGGCACCGCGGTGTCCATGACAGGTCCGGTCATGTAGTAGAGGCCGAGGAGCATGTCGAGCGTCGGCGATACGATCGGCGAACCGGAACGAGGTGCGAGCATGTTGCTGGTGCTGAGCATCAGCGTCTTCGCCTCGTTGATGGCGCCCGGCGAAAGCGGTATGTGTACGGCCATCTGGTCGCCGTCGAAGTCGGCGTTGAAGGCGGTGCAGACCAACGGGTGGAGCTGTATCGCCTTGCCTTCTACGAGTTTCGGGAAGAATGCTTGGATACCGAGTCGGTGGAGCGTGGGCGCGCGGTTGAGCAACACCGGGTGACCGTCCACGACCTTTTCGAGGGTGTCCCAAACTTCGTCATCGGCTTGTTCGGCACGACGCTTTGCAGTTTTGATGTTGTGTGCGTGGCCTTCAGCGATCAAGCGGTTCATGACGAACGGCTTGAACAGCTCCAACGCCATCTCCTTGGGGATGCCGCATTGGTCGAGCTTCAATTGCGGACCAGAAATGATGACTGCTCGACCGCTGTAGTCGACGCGCTTTCCGAGCAGGTTCTGTCGGAAGCGGCCTTGCTTGCCGCGCAACAGGTCTGTGAGGGACTTTAGCTTGTGATTGTGTCGTCCCATGATGGCGCGACCGCGTCGACCGTTGTCGATCAGTGCGTCGACGGCTTCCTGCAGCATGCGTCGCTCGTTGCGGACGATGATGTCAGGAGCCGAGAGTTTCAGCAGATGGCTCAGGCGGTTGTTGCGGTTGATGACGCGGCGATAGAGATCGTTAAGGTCGCTCGTCGCGAAGCGGCCGCCATCGAGCTGCACCATGGGGTGGAGTTCAGGCGGCAGAACCGGCAGAACTGTGAGGATCATCCATTCCGGTTTGTTGCCGCTGGTGCGGAACGCTTCGACGACGCTCAAGCGCTTGACTGCTTTGGCACGCCGCTGACCGGAGGTGTTACGGATGGTTTCGTTCAATTCGGCGTTGATCTCATCAAGGTCGAGATTCCTGAGGAGTTCAAGGATGGCGTCTGCGCCCATTCCTGCCTCGAATACGTTTCCGAAGAGGTCCTTCAGCTCGCGGTATTCTGCCTCGTTCAACTCGGTTTTGATATGAAGGCCTTCAGCACGCTCGATCTTCCGAGCGATGTCCTGTTCGAACAGGACCTTGTAGTGGGCGAGCTTGATTTCGATCTCGTCTTGCATCGAAGCGCCTTCGGGGGCGTTCGGGATTGCTTCGGGGTCGACGCCCAGGGTGTTGTGCAGGTCGACGATACGTTCGATTAGCATCGCCAAGAACTCTTCGTCTTGTTCGCTAACGTTGTATTGGATCCGCTCTTCCTGGATGCGTCCCAATTCTTGTTCGCGATACTCGGTGAGTTCGGTAATGGCCTGCAGGCGCGCCTCTTCGTCTACGCTCGTGATGATGTAGCACGAGAAGTAGAGGACACGTTCGAGATTGCGGGGAGTGATGTCCAGGATGATGCTCATCCGTGACGGAGTTCCCTTCGAGAACCAAATGTGGGCGACTGGCGCGGCCAAGTTGATGTGACCCATCCGTTCGCGTCGCACGGATGCCCGGGTCACCTCGACCTTGCACTGGTCGCACACGAAGCCCTCGCGCCGCATGCGCATGTCGCGCTGTCGCTTGTACTTTCCGCAGTAGCACTCAAAGTCGCGCGTCGGACCGAAAATGCGCTCGCAGAAAAGGCCATCACGCTCGGGCCGGAGTGTGCGGTAGTTGATGGTCTCCGCTTTTTTTACCTCTCCCCACGACCATTTCCTGATGATCTGAGGCGATGCGATCGAGATCTTGATCGCGCGAAAGTCGTTGTCCGTTGTCGGAGCCGATTGTTGTAGGGGTGTAAATGCCATTCCGTGAAACCTCGTTTAGTCGCGTACGCGACTTTGTGTCGCCAACGGGGGCGGGCGGATGCGGTGAACGCCGCATCCGCCTAAGGGTTATTCGTCGGTAGATTCGTCGTCCGATTGTGTTTCGCCATCTTCGAGCGCGCCGTTCTCTTTGTTCTCTTCGGTGTCCTCGAAGTCGACATCGAATTCCAATACCGGCGGCGGCAGTTCGGTGCCGATATCCATCACGTCTCCGCCAAATGCGGCGATGTCGGTTTCGTCCTCGAAGTCGACATCGGCGGCGATCGCTATCTGCTCGCCAACTGCGTCTTCTTCGTCGCTGCTGGAATCGCCGATCATCGAGATGTCCAAACCCAAGCCTTGCAGCTCGTGGATGAGGACATTGAACGATTCGGGGACATCGGCAGAAACCACTGACAGTCCCTTGACGATGGCTTCGTAAGCGAGAACTCGGCCTTTTACGTCGTCGGATTTGATTGTGAGCACTTCTTGGAGGGTGTGCGGAGCGGAGTACGCCTCTAGCGCCCAAACCTCCATTTCGCCGAAGCGTTGGCCTCCAAATTGAGCTTTGCCGCCCAACGGTTGCTGGGTTATCAGCGAGTAGGGGCCTGTTGACCGGGCGTGCATCTTGTCTTCGGCCAAGTGAATGAGCTTCATCATGTAGATGCTGCCGACAGTGACCGGTTGGTCGAAGCGTTCACCGGTGCGGCCGTCGAAGAGTGTCTGCTTGCCAAGGACGGGTGCGGCGTTGCCGACTTCGCGGTCGAGTCGGCGCGCGACCTCGAGGAGGCCGTCGCGGTCGAGTCCTTCCACATCCTTTCCGGCAACTTCGCTCAACCAAATTCTCATGCATGCTTCGCTGGCTTTGCCCGCGTATTCGGTTGTGTAGTTGCGCAATTCGTCATAGTCGTAGCCGCGTGATGCGAGCCACTGTTGGACTGTTTGATGGTTGATTTCACGGTCTTCGATGTCGCGATGGTTTCTGGCGTTAGCGGCGGCGACGAACCAGGCGCGCGCCAGTTCATCTTCGATCGAGATTTCACTGGCGCTGTCGAACACCGGAGTGATGGCAGAGAAATCGAGTTCCCTGGCTGCCCAGCCCAGATGGGTCTCTAGGAGTTGCCCGAGATTCATCCGTGATGGCACGCCGATCGGGTTAAGTACGATGTCTAGCGGGGTGCCGTCTTCCATGTGCGGCATGTCTTCGCGGGGCAGGATCATTGCCACGACGCCTTTGTTGCCGTGGCGGCCTGCCATCTTGTCGCCCTGCATGATCTTGCGCGTGTGTGCGACCCAAACTCGCACCATCATCGAGACGCCGGGCGGCAATTCGTCGCCGTCTTCCTTCTTGCTGACGCGCACCTTGATGACCTTGCCCTTTTCGCCGTGGGGCACACGCAGGCTGGTGTCTTTGGTGTCGCGGGCTTTCTCGCCGAAGATGGCTCGGAGAAGCTTCTCTTCCGCGGTCAGTTCCGTCTCACCCTTCGGGGTCACCTTGCCGACGAGGATGTCGCCGGGTCCGACCCAGGTACCGGGTATGACGATGCCCTCTTCGTCGAGGTTTGCCAAGTTGGTTTCACCGACGTTGGCGATATCGCGGGTGATTTCTTCCGGGCCGAGTTGGGTTTCGCGAGCTTCGACCTGGTGCTTCTGGATGTGCGTCGAGGTGAAGCGGTCGTCTTTTACTAGGTCCTCGCTCAGGATGATGGCATCCTCGAAATTGCCACCGCCCCAGCTCATGAAGCCGACGAGCACGTTCTGGCCAAGAGCCAGACGACCTCCGTCGGTGGATGAACTATCTGCGATGGCTTGCCCTTCGGTGACCTGCTGACCCTTGATTACGATCGGGTGCTGGTTGATGCACGTGCTCTGGTTCGAGCGCTCGTAGCGGATCAGCGGGTACTTGTGATTATTGCCATCTTCCTCGGTGACAACGATCTTGTCGCTGGTCACGGAAGTAACGATACCGTCGGTCGCGGCTCGGACCACCTGTCCGCTGTCCAGTGCGGCTCGGGACTCAATGCCGGTTCCGACGATTGGCGCTTCGGGTCGCACCAATGGTACGCCTTGCCGCTGCATGTTGGAACCCATTAGGGCTCGGGTAGCGTCGTCGTGCTCGAGGAATGGTATGAGTCCGGCTGAGACGCTAACGATCTGCGACGGTGAAACATCGACGTAATTGACATCTTCAGGGCGAGCCTTGACGTATTGCTCGCCGCCGGTTCGGCAACGGACGACGCCGCGCAGCTGGCCGAGCGCGTCAACAGGCGTGGTCGGTTCGCCGATCAGCACCTCTTCTTCTTGGTCAGCCGACAGGTATTCGATGTCTTCGGAGTACAACGAGATGTACGGCCGGACTTCGAGCTCTTGCTCGCCGAGCCGTCGCAATCGACGTGCGAGATCTTCGTCGATTACCTCTTCAGCTTCGGCGACGATGGTCTTGCGGCTCTTTTCGCGGATTCCTTGTACCAGGGTGCGCCCGATCAAGTCGTCTGATCGGTTCGAAATGGTTGTGCGGACCTTGCGGTAGGGTGTCTCGACGAAACCGAATTTGTTGACTTTGGCATAGGTTGCAAGTGAACCGAGCAATCCGATGTTCGGACCTTCGGGGGTTTCGATGGGGCATATGCGGCCGTAGTGCGAGTGGTGAACGTCGCGAACATCGAAGCCGGCGCGGTCTCGGGTCAAACCGCCGGGGCCGAGCGCCGAGAGGCGTCGCTTGTGGGTAAGTTCGGACAGCGGGTTGGTCTGGTCCATGAACTGCGACAGCTGAGAGCCGCCGAAGAATTCTTTGACTGCGGCACCAACGGGGCGGATGTTGATCAACGCGGCGGGGGTTGTCTCTCCGGGGTGCGTCGTCATGCGTTCGCGTACGACGCGTTCCATCCGAACCAGGCCGACTCGGATTTGGTTCTGAATCAGTTCGCCAACGGTGCGGACGCGTCGGTTGCCCAAATGGTCGATGTCGTCGGGAACCGCTTCGCCGTTGTTGACCTTGATCATGCGTTTGATGATGTTGACAAAGTCGAGTTTGGTTAGCGTTCGTCGAGAGAGTTCAACATCGACATCGATGCGCCGGTTGAGCTTGTAACGTCCGACATCGCCGAGGTCGTAACGTCGTGAGTCGAAGAACATCTGGTGAACCAGACGCCTCGCACCTTCGACGGTGGCCGGTTCGCCGGGTCGCATGCGCTTGTGGAACTCTTTGAGCGCCTCGTCTTCGTCTTTCGCGTCGGCGTCGGAAATCCACGTCGAGCGAATGAAGTCTCTGACGTCGGAATCTTCCTCGCCGTCAGTCGGGTCGCCAAAAACCTCGAGCATTGCGGCGAGCGAGTCGAGTTTTAGCGGATTTTCCGTGTTCTCTTCGGTACCGTCGTCGACGGCGGCAATCGCGCGAAGCAGGGTGGTTACCGGCAATTTGCGTTTACGGTCGACCTTTGCGAACAGGATGTCTCGGTTGCTGGTCTCGAGTTCGACCCACGCTCCGCGGTATGGGATGAGTTTGACGCTGCACAAGCGGTTGCCGGTCGCCGGGTCGTCGCCCAAGGAGTAATAGGCACCGGGCGAGCGAACAAGCTGTGAAATGACCACGCGCTCGGCCCCGTTGATGATGAACGTTCCGTTCTTAGTCATCTTCGGCATGTCGCCGAAGAAGATCGTCTGCTCTTTGATCTCGTCAGTTTCGTTGATTTTCAACTCGATCGTGACGTGCAGAGGCACGTTGTACGTAACCTCGCGTTCGCGGCATTCCTCTTCAGTGAACTCTGGTTCGAGGGTCTCATGTTCGGTGAGACTCATCTCGTACTTCGGGTTGTCGGAAGAGTAGTCGGTTATCGGCGAGATTTCCTTGAACAGCTGTCGAAGGCCATCTCCGAGCAGCCACGCGAATGAATCTTTCTGGACTTGGATCAGGTCCGGCATGTCGGTCGGCACTTTGGTGTCGCCGAAGGTGCGGTACGCGCGGCCTTTGCCGCTGGCGGTCAACGCAGGTGAAATTGCCATTCAGTTCTCCTCGAGCAGGTGGAATCCAAAAAGCGACCAGTTATCCTAGGTCGCGAGGAATTGGATTCGGCACCGATGACGGATTGCGGCTCAGTCCTATGCGCGCAGAAACGCGCAGACCCTCGCCGGGATTTGTTCCCTGCTCCGGATGCGCTATGGAATGCCCAAAATGGGCGTGGCCGCGGATTACGTGCACTATTTTAATGGTACGCGTAAAACGGCGGCTTGTCTAGGTTTTTCCGCGCGTTTCGCTGTAATTTCCCAAATGCTCGTGGGCCGGCTGCTCGGTCTGGTCGATTCTCCAGTCAAGACGCGCTCAATCGCCCGTCGAGGGCCGGCGGGCGCCGGTCTCGGTTCGCAATGGTCGATCTTTCAAGAAAAGCACGACCACTACCGATGTCAGCAAGATGAAAAAAGTCACCAGGAACACTCCCGAAACTGAAGATGCAAGGGCCTCTCGCACCCCGGAGAGCAGGGAATCTGCGACAACGCCCGAAGAACCTAGCTGCGACGTCAGGGAGTGGAGCGCGTCTGGGTTCACAATTGCTGCAGGATTTTCCGACAACTCCGCAATCTTTTCTTCGCCTAACGCGTCTCGCACTTGAGGCGGTAGTTTGTCCTTCAGCTGTGATTGGAAAGTGTTGGTCATGTACGCTCCCAACACCGCCAATCCCAGTGAACCGCCCATGGAGCGAGCGAACTGCGCGGCCGACGTAGCAACGCCAAGGAATCGATGTTCAACGGAGTTTTGCACCGCAATCGTGAACGACGGGAACGTGAATCCGAGACCAAATCCCAGCGCCACGATGAAACTGATTGCAAGTCCGTACGGCGTTGATGTAGACATGGTGGACAGTAGAAAAACGGCGGTGGTCATGAGCACGACGCCGAACGTGGCCGGTATTCGATAGCTACCGATGCGGGAAACGAGCTGGCCGGATATCGCAGCTCCGGTCACGATGCCGAGCATCATGGGCGTAAGGAAGCTGCCGCTGCTGGTCGCAGATGCTCCCAACACGCCTTGGAAGAAGAGCGGGATGAAGATGATGGCCGAGAACATGCCGAAGCCGGTTACGAAGACCGCGAGCAACGCCACGCTAATCACGCGATTCTTGTAAATCTCGAGCGGCATGATGGGATTCGGGTGACGCAACTCGGTGAAGATGAACGCGACGAGGAATATCGCAGATGCCGCGAATAATCCGATGATTATCGGGGATGACCACGAGTATTCGACACCAGCCAGCGACAAACCGAGCAACAGAGGCACCACCGTCAAGACGAGCGTGACGATGCCCACAACGTCAATCGAGCGATCCATCACGTCGGGTTCCACGCGTGGGAAGAATCGCAACATCAACAGCACTAGCGCGATGCCGATGGGCAGGTTGATGTAGAAGATCCAGTTCCACGATAGCGTGTCGGTAAGGAAACCGCCCAGCGTCGGTCCGATGACGGATGACAATCCGAAAACTGCGGCTACGACTCCTTGGATTTTCCCCCTTTCTGACGGTGCGAAAAGATCGCCAACGATAACGAACGCCAACGATAGTAGAACGCCGCCGCCCATCCCTTGAAAGGCCCGAAACGCGATCAGTTGATCCATCGAAGTTGCAGTACCTGATGCGAAAGAACCGATCAAAAAGAGTATCAATCCGAGTAGATAGAAGAATTTTCGACCGAATATGTCTGACAGCCGACCGACAACCGGCACCGTAATCGTCGAAGCGACGATGTAGGCTGTGGTGACCCAGGTATAACGGTCGAAACCGCCGAGCTCGGCGATGATTCGTGGCATGGCAGTTCCGACGACAGTCTGGTCGAGTGCGGCTAGGAACAATCCGGTCATGGCGCATGCCATCGTGATTACGATTTGGCGGCGAGGTAGACCTGACTGCGATTCGCTGTGCGCCATGAATTCTCCGTTAGATTTGCCGGTGGCAGATTAACCTTAAACTATCGGGACTTCTGAATTCAGTCCTTCGATTACCACGGTTAAGGGGCGCGTGCGATGGTTACGAAAACCATTTACATCCGCGGAATGACATGTGCCGCGTGTGTCTCACACGTTACCGACGCGATTTCATCAGTACCCGGTGTCGAATCTGCAGAGGTGTCGCTAGCCACCAATTCGGCGAACATCAACTTCTCGGGCACTGACGCCGTTGCAATTGAAGGTGGCAGCGAGATATTCGAAGCCATCTCGGCCGCCGTGGGCGACGCCGGTTACGGTGTAGATGTGCCGGCTGCGGGGGATGTGGAGGGTGGCGTATCGGATCGCTCTCACGGGTCAAGGGTCGAAGCGCAAAGATCGGAGCTGCTGGCGATTCGAAACAGCGCGATCGTCAGCATAGCGGCCATGGCGTTGATCATGGTTGTCACGATGGCGCGTTCGGCGTTTGCTCCGGATGTACCCGCATACGGGTTGAATCTCCTGTTCTTGGTGATAGCTGCGCCGATCCAAGTGCGAATCGCCGCTCCGTTCTACCGATCAGCATGGGCTGCAGCTAGGCACAAGACGTCGAATATGAACACGCTGGTAGTCGTGGGGACATCGGTTGCGTTCGCGTACAGCGCTTTGGTGACAATCTCGCAACTGGTTCTGGGCGATGCGACACTGTGGTCGGATGCCGCGAGTTTCGTGGCGCCGGAGCACCACACAGGGACATACTTCGAGGTGCCTGCTGCGATCATCGGGTTGGTTTCGCTGGGGCGATGGTTGGAGGGGAGGACTCGGTTGCGGGCATCCGAGGCGATTCGATTGCTGATTGAGTTGCAACCGCGCACGGCGCTGGTGGAACGAGCGGACGGGGTTGTCGAGGTGGAGATCGACGACATCGAGATCGGAGAAACGGTTGTAATCCGGCCGGGCGAACGTGTGCCCATGGATGCGAGATTGGTTGACGGAGTCGCCGAAATCGACGAGTCGATGCTGACTGGCGAGAGCATGCCAACGTTGAAGAAGCGAGGCGATACAGTCTTTGCGGGAACGTTGAATGTCGCGTCTGCTTGTAAAGCCCGAGTGATGACCACTGGTGAAACAACTTTGCTTTCGCAGATCATTCGCCAAGTAGAACGGGCGCAATCGACGAGGGCGCCGATCGAACGCTTTGTAGACCGGGTAACGGCAAGGTTTGTGCCTGCGGTTCTCGTTGCCGGTTTGGCATCGTTCCTTTTCTGGTTGGTGATGGCGCCGGATCCGTCGTTGCCGAACGCGTTGCTGATATCGGTGACGGTGTTTGTTATCGCGTGTCCATGTGCTTTGGGGTTGGCAACACCGACCGCGGTTGTCGCTGGCATCGGCCGCGCGGCGGAACAGGGCATCTTAATAAAGGACGCCACGGTGCTAGAGCGGACGGCGAATGTGGATACGGTGGCGTTCGACAAGACGGGGACGATGACCGCGGGCAGACCGCAGGTGGTTGCAATTCATGTGGACGCCGAATCTGGGTTGACGGATGACGAGGTCATCAAATCGGCTGCAGCCGTAGAGATTTTCTCCGAGCATCCGGTTGCGACGGCGATCGTGAGGGCCGCGAGGGAACGCGGTCTTGAAATCTCGGACGCTGAAGGGTTTCAGTCGATAACCGGGCAAGGCATATACGCGCGGGTTGATGGTGCGCTTGTGGCGGTCATGAATCCGTCTGCGGTGTTGCTAGAGGAGAATGGCGAGATTCTCGAAGCGATTGAACGAATCGAAACTAGCGCCCAAACGCCGGTTACGGTGTCGATAAACGGTCAGTTGGTGGCCGCGATCGGATTGCAGGACACTGTCCGAGAGGATGCCAAGGCGGCGGTTACGTCGCTTCACGGGATGGGTATTACGACGCATTTGATCACTGGTGACCGGCTCGAATCTGCGAACGCTGTCGCCGAAGGTGTCGGGATCGAAAATGTGGATGCCCAAGTGTTGCCGTCAGAGAAGGCGACGCGGGTAACAGAAATGGCTTCTCAGGGCCGCACAGTGGCGATGATCGGCGACGGCATCAATGACGGACCGGCCCTCGCAACGGCTGATGTCGGTATCGCAATGGCGAGTGGTTCCGATATCGCCATTGAGGCCGCGGACGTCACGCTCGTCAACAATGAGCCGATGGCCGTGCCGCGATTGATATCGATCAGCCGGGCTACGGTTAGGGTGATTCGCCAGAACCTGTTTTGGGCGTTCGGGTACAACATCCTGCTGATTCCGATCGCTGCGGGAGCCTTGCATCCGGTATTTGCGGATGCGCCGCCACCTGATTACCTACGCTTCATCATTAGCGAAAGCGGATTTCTCAGCCCGGTAGCTGCTGCAGCGGCAATGGCGTTCTCGTCGTTATCGGTGTCGTTGAATGCGCTGAAGTTGAGGCGAATTGGATAACTTCTCAATAAGATGAAGCGGTAGAACCCGTTTATAATCCGAACCATGCCAAATAAAGAACCAACGCGCGACCTCGCGGTTGTCTACACGCACCCTACTTGCGGATATTGCGACATGCTGAAGTCCGATCTGCAACAGAAGGGTATCGACTACGAGGAGATCGACGTCTCGAAACAGCCTGACCTTTGGAACGAAGTAGAGCGTCTCTCCGGAGGCGATCGGATCACACCTGTGCTCGTGACGGCTGATGGCGAAGTCGAAATCGGCTACAAGGGCATCGGCTGCAATTATGGCTAGTTGGAGGCCCGCGGAAATTTGGAATCCAGTCCGTAACGAATCGGCGCGCGAGTTCGACTCACGAGCCTAAGGCGTTCATCCGCCTTGGAGGCTGATTTGACAGATATTTCGGAATTGGTTGTCGTCAAGAACCTGCAGAAATCTTTCGACGGTGTGACGGCCGTAAATGACGTCTCGTTCAGCATCAAAACACGCGAGATTTTCGGACTCCTGGGTCCCAACGGCGCCGGGAAAACCACTACGATTCGAATACTGTCAACCGTGCTTCCCGCGGACGATGGTGACGTTCAAATCGGCGGTTATTCCGTAGTCGACGAAAGCGACAGCGTTCGGGAAGTTATCGGCGTGTGTCCACAAGAATTGGCGATATATCCGGAGCTGTCTGCGATCGATAATCTGATGTTTTTCGGTCGTATGGCCGGGTTGAGCGGCAGATCTGCACGTGAAGCAGCAAACGAGCATCTGGAGGCCGTCGGCCTTCAAGATAGGGCCAAAGACAAAGTTGACCACTTTTCCGGTGGGATGAAGGGGCGAGTCAACATCGCGGTCGCGTTGATGAGCAACCCGCGCCTCTTGTTCCTCGATGAGCCTACTGTGGGAATAGATCCGCAGTCGCGCAACCACATCTTCGAAACGGTTGAAGGATTGCGAGAGCAGGGAATGACGATCCTTTACACGACGCACTACATGGAGGAAGCGGATCACCTGTGCGACCGATTGGGGATCATGGACCACGGGCAAATGATCAGGATTGGAAGTCCTGAGGAGCTCAAGTCTGAGATCGGGGATCCAAAATGAAGTGACGCTGGAACAGGTATTTCTTGAACTTACCGGTCGGAATTTGAGAGATTAATGGTACGTTGTTCCGACCGATTTATATAGCGATATTTGAACTTAAGCGGTATCTAACCAACAAAGGTGAATTAGCTTTTAGCATCGCTCTACCAATAGCTTTGTTCGCGTTGATGTACGGTGCGTTCGGCGGTGGGACGAATTTCAACGCCACAGTGGACATTGTGGATTTGGATGGCGGCGTTCATGCCCGCGAGTTGATAAGTCGGTTGGATGCACTTGACGAACTATCGGTGCGCGAGCGCGATCTTCAAAATGCCGAAAGCGCTCTCGAACGCTCAGTGGTTCTGTTCGTCGTAGTCATTCCAGACGGTTTCACGTCTTGGTTGGAGTCGGGTGAATCGCCGCGTTTGACTTACAAGCAGCGCGGCAACGGTGGGGAAACCAGTCAGATAGTCGCGTCGATCGTTGGAAGCACTGCCAGCGAACTAGGGAGTGGATTTCGAGTGAGCCAATCGGTTTCAGAGGCGTTGGACAGCGCAAACATTGAATCCGAAAGGTTGGACCGGGCTGTTCAAATCACCATGTCGAACGCCCAGGCCAACCCGCCGGTTGGAGTGACGGTGACGGGGACTGAGAGCGACGAAGGTGACGTCTTAGATAGATTGATGCCCGGGATTTTGGTGATGTTTCTCATGTTTGCTGTGACGCTCGGTTCGCAATCTCTCGTCGAAGAGAGGCGCGGTGGGACTTTGGAAAGATTGATGACCACTCGACTGGGCACGAACCAGCTATTCATCGGCAAATATCTCGCTGGAGTGTTTAGAGCGAGTTGTCAAGCTGCGGTACTACTGACGCTGGCGTTTGCAGTGTTGCGGTTCGGCGGTCTTTCCGAGATCTTGCAACTCGCGGCGTTCAGCGTGTTGATAGCGTCGGCTGTAACCGCCGTAGGGCTGGTGATCGGTTCGGCGGCACGTACGCGGGATCAAGCCATTTGGGCGGCTGTCTTCTTCACGATGTTTATGACGGTCTTCGGAGGAACGTTCTTCGACGTCGGTTCCGACGGACCACTGTTCCTCCTCTCAAAAGTCACGATCAATCACTATGGGATCAACGCAATGAGCCAGATGCTTGCGGATGGCTCACAACTGACCGAGCAGTTGGTTGGAGTAGGCGTCATGTTGGGTGTGACGGTTATTGGTCTGGTCATCGCCCGGATCATCTTTAGGGTTTCGTGAGGTGATCGGCGTGATTAAAACCACCATCCGTCAAGCCATCATTTTGGCGATGAAAGACACCAAGGTGTTGTTCAAAGACCGCCTTGCGTTTTCATTCCTGTTCCCATTTCTCTTCGTGATTGGGTTCACTCTGGCTCTCGGAGGTCAAGGCCCGAGCGATGATCCGGTCGAGTTCGTTGTCACGACGTTGGAGACTGACAGCGTCAGCAACCAATTGATCGATGCGTTCGCGGTGGAGGATCGAAGCCCGGTCGTTGTGATGACGTACGACGAAACCCTCCAAGCTGCGGAAGATGATCTAATCGAGGGTTACGTCGTCTTCCCTGCCGACTTCACCGAAAATTTGATCAACGGTGAACCAACGTCTCTGGAGGTCGTATCGACAGGCGAGGATTCAGGCTACAAAGTGGCATTGATCGGATTCGCCAACACACTGGCTAGGCCGTTCAACGAGGTTCACGTCGTTGCTGGTGCCGTGAGTGAAGCAACAGGCACCGATTTTTCTTTGATCGCCCGTACCGCCTTCGAGACGGGATTGATCGAGGGGTCCTCTAGCACCGTCGAAATCGACGTCGAACAGGTGGGTGATGTGGAACCTTGGAACGCTTCGAACTTCACGCTACCCGGATACTTGACGATGTTCGTGTTTTTCGCAGCGGCATTAAGCGCCGAGGCGATCGCGAGGGAGAGGCGCGATCACACTTTGGAGCGTCTCCTCTCTAACGGCACGCGGCGTGAAGCAATCGTTATCGGGAAGTTGATGGGCACGGCCTTCTTGGGATTGCTACAGATTTCGGTGATGTGGATGGTAGGGATAATTGCCTTCCGTATCGACCTCGGAGCATCTCCGCTCGCTGTGATCTTGATTTCGGTTCTCATGGTTGTCGCGTCGTCTTCTTTCGGCGTTTTGATCGCCAGCTTTATTCAAGAAGCGAAGAGCGCGAGTATGGCCGGAGTTCTGGCATCGCTCACGTTGGCGCCAATCGGCGGTTGCTGGTGGCCGTTGTTCATCACACCAGATTGGATGCAAACGCTCGCCAAGATCACGCCACACGGTTGGGCCAACACCGGGTTCAACAAGCTGATGCTGTTCGGCGCGGAGTTCGCCGACGTTGCCGCGGAGATGCTGGCACTGTTGATATTCGCGGTTCTTTTTGCAGCAGTCGCGTTATGGCGATTCCGGACGTCGTCCGCATAGTCCCGGCAACCTGTGACAGGTCATTACCCTTAGACTATGCCCATGCGCGTCGCGTTAGGCATAGACCTCGGTTCAACTTCGGTAACGGTCGTCGCGGTTCGCGTCGATGATGACCAAGCCGAAATGGTCGCCTCACTTTCTGCACCTAACGATGCCGAGACGACATCGGCGGAAGATCGTGTAATCGGCAGATCGGAGTGGAACATCGAAGCTATGGTCGCCCGCGCCGTCCATACCGTTGACGAGCTATGTTCGGGATTGGATTTCGATGAGGCGGTCGCCATTGGGGTCACCGGACAGCAACAGGGTTGCCAGCTTTTGGCAGGCGACGGTTCGCCGATCGGCCCGTTTATCGCTTGGCAAGACCAGCGATGCAAGGATCCGGTGGCTGGTTCAAACGGTGATTTTCTAGACGCGATGGCAACGAAGGGAGGTTCGATCCGGCGTGGCCAGGGACTCCCATCGTTCAGAGATGCGGGATGTCCAATCGTCACTGGATACACGGCTCCGACGTTGTTTTGGCTCGACCACATGGACATGATGCCTTCGGACGCCGATGCGGCTATCACTGCTCCCGAGTTCTTGGCGCATAAGTTAGCGGGTTCCAAGCGACCTGTCACCGATGCGACTGATGCGGCGGGATGGGGTGTCCTAAACGTGCCAAAACGTTGTTGGAACGACGAATTGGTTGCAGAACTAGGGATCAACAGAGGATTGTTTCCTGAAATTGTCGATTCGTGCACGGTTGTTGGTGGTTTGACGGATGAATTGAGCGGCATTACTGGCATCAAAGCAGGAACCCCGGTTTCCGTTCCGTCCGGCGATCATCAATGCGCGTTCGTCGGGGCCGTTGACGACGCGCGCGATACGGTGGCGATCAACGTAGGGACAGGTGGGCAAGCGACGGTATTCCTCGATGATTTGTCGTCACTTAAGCGCGACCCAAGCGACGGTTCGATCGATCACGGATGGTTGGAGCTTCGACCGCATATTGAGAGCGGTTATCTGTTAGCCGGTGTCGGCGTTGTGGGCGGTCGAACGTTTCGGGCATTGAAGGACTTTTTCGTGCGGACGGCACAAACCGTGTTCGACGTCGAATACGTAGATGAAGACAGGGTCTATGAGAGACTCGCGACGCTTGCTGACGTTGCTTTATGTGATGAAACCATTGACGCCATGATTGCCTCTGCGCTTTTCACAGGATCGCGAGAACGCCCGGATGCTCGTGGTGAGTTCTCGGGCATTACGCCGGGCAATTTCACGCCTGCTGCGATGTCATTGGCGGTTTTCCGCTCGATGGCGTCGGAACTCGCCAAGTCGTATCGAAGCGCGGTCGAACTTGGAGCTGGCACGAGGGATCAGATTGTCGGTTCTGGTAACGGGTTGCGGTTAAACGCGGCACTTCGGCGATGTTTGGATGAGGCATTTGTCGGGCCGATTTCGGTCGGTAAAGTGCGGGAAGAGGCGGCGGTTGGGGCGGCTCTGACGGGAGCTGTCGCGGTTGGGGTATATCCTGACATCGGCTCTGCAAGCAGGGCACTCGTGAGATGAATGGGAAGAACATCGCATCAGTCGTCGCACTTCTGGCAGCGCTGTCTGTGTTGGCGGTAGTTTTGCTCGCGTCGATGTCTTGGGTGTCAGATCGGAGTTCGACTGTCGCGGTGCCGAGTGCGACTCCGGCATTGAGTGATGGGTTCACGATCGCCACCTCCAAGGAGCCCACCGCGGAAACCGAACCGACTGTCAGTGCGACGCGTACGCCCGTGCCCTACAACTCGAACTCTTGGATGTATCTGGTTTTCGCGGGTTTCGACCTTTCGCCCGGTTTTGGTCCGCTGAACAATCGGACTTTGGACGCGCTCGAGAAGATTCGGGAGGAGAACGACACGTCGCAGGTTCGGGTGATCATCGAATCTCTGCGGAACTTTTTCGCAAACGACATCATTGATGCCGCGGTCGAGACACTGGAAGAGTTGACTGGCCAACTTGAGATTGGCGATGACTGGAAGGCGTGGTCGGAATGGGTCGGGAGGCATGGTGATGAGTATCCCGTGCCATCGGAATACGGCGAGTGGAAAATCAACTACCTACGCCAGATCGACGGGCGTTTCGGTTCGTTCCTGTCACCGGCGTTGGGTGGCAAGTCGGATGTGGATTTGACGGAGATCGAATGGGGCGGGGTTATCCCCGACGGCATCCCGCCGCTTGAGAATCCGGCACATGCCAACGTCGACGATGAAGGCGCGGAATATTTGGAGGACGATGAGCGAGTTATCGGTGTTTCGATTAACGGAGAGCACCGGGCATATCCGCTGCGGATCGTAAATGCGCACGAGTTGGTGAATGATGTTCTGGGAGGTGAGCCGTTATCGCTCACGTGGTGAACGCTTTGCAACAGCGCGATCGGGTATCGCGCCTACGTCAACGGAGAGCCGACAACGTTTGGGACGTCGGGGTTGCTATTCCGTAGCAACAAGGTGATGTACGACCGGGCGACGAGATCGTTGTGGCATCAATTCACGGGCACTCCGATTGTTGGAGAACTGGTCGGGAGCGGGATTGAACTGGGTTACTTCCCCACCGCAAGAACGACGTGGGGCGATTGGCGCGCTGAACACCCAGACACGACAGTGATCACGCGCGAGGGTGCGCGCTACGCTGCGTGGACTTACACCCACGAGAACAACCAGAGCTCGATCTATTTCGACTACCGCGCTGACCCGGAGACGATGTTCCCGATCGCCTTCCGCGACGATGTCTTGGCGCCGAAGGAGGAAGTGCTAGGGGTGTCGTTGATGGGTATCGACAAAGCGTATCCGATCCGACTATTGCGAGAACAGCGGATCGTTCATGACAGAATTGGCGATGTTGAGGTCGTGGTTATCGCTTCGGCGACGTCTCCCGACGCTCACATTTTTGATAATCCAGATGGGTTGGAGTTCCGATTGCCGGACGACGCTCCCGAGGTCGGGTTACCTGGCAAGGTTGTGGACCAAACCGGCAATGAGTGGGTTGTGACCAGGGAGAAACTCGTTGACGCTTCAGATTCTCTGAACGAGTTGAACGTGGTCCCTTCGAACGTTTCGTTCTGGTTCGGATGGTTTGCTTTCCACCGTGAGACGGAGCTGTACGGGCGGTAACCTTAACCGTTCGGTTTTATTGCGAATTTGACGCCCAAGCCTTCGGCGGATGCGGTGATGGCGTCGGGTAGTTCGGCTAGGGGGTAGCGGCCGGAGATCACGCTCTGGAGGTTTAGTTTTGCGAGTTCGCTTGGGACGCGGTGGGTGACGTCACCTTGGCGGAAGGCTCCGACGAGTTTGATTTCTCGGAAGTGCATGTCGTAGAGGTCGACTGGGAGGGGTGATCCTTCTGGGCTGACGCCGATCATGAGGGTTTGGCCGCGGGGCTTTGTGGAGTTGATGCAGGCGGCGACGAGTTCGGGTTTGCCGACGGCTTCGGCGGTGACGTCGAAGCCGCGTCCGTTGTCTGTGACGTCGGCGATTACTTCTGAGAGAGGGGCATCGTTGGGGTCGTGGAGGATGTCGGCACCGAACTGTTTAGCCATTTCGCGTCGGACCTTGACCGGCTCTGAGACGACGAGCGTTTCGACGCCGTGGGACTTCATGAAGGCGGCGGTGAAGAGTCCCATTATTCCTGCGCCGATGACGAGGCCGGTGGCGCGGTACGGGATGTCGAGCATTTCGACGCCCGAAAGGCAACACGCGGCGGGTTCGGTTAGGGCGGCGGTCTCAATGTCGAGAGTCTCGGGTATCTCGACGGCAGAACGCGACGCGACGGCCGTGTACTGGGCGAAGTAGCCGTTGGATATCATTGGCTGGTTTTCGCAGCGGCATACGCTCCAGTTGCGGCAATACCAGCACTCGTAGCAGTTCGCCGGGTGGTTGACGCAAACGCGTTGACCGAGCCGTTCCTTGGAGACCCCGTCGCCGACTTCGACGATGGTTCCGGAGCTTTCGTGACCCAATATCTGCGGCGGATCTTTTGGAAACAGGCCTTGCGTGACGTGGACGTCAGTGCCGCAGACACCGGTGGTGTCGATTTTGACGACCACGTAGCCTGGGGACGGTTCGGGGTCGGGGATGTCGTCGAGGGTGAAGCGGGCGCCGCCGTGCCAGGTCTGTGCCTTCATGTCGGAATTCCTTGAATATTGGGGTTTAAGCGTTTGGTTTGATTACGAACTTGACACCCAGACCTTCCGCCGAGGCCGTTATGGCGTCCGGCAGTTCGGCAAGCGGATAGCGACCCGATATCACGTTTTCGAGATTGAGCTTCGTCAGCTCATCCGGCACACGGTGGAACACGTTCCCCCGTCCCATCGAACTCATCAACTTGATCTCGCGGAAGTGCATGTCGTAGAGATCGACCGGCAGCGGCGACCCCTCCGGACTGACCCCAATCATGAGCGTCTGGCCCCGCGGCTTCGTGGCGTTGACGCAAGCGGCGACGAGTTCCGGCTTGCCGACCGCTTCGGCGGTCACATCGAAGCCGCGACCTTCGTCGGTGACGTCAGCGATGACTTCTGACAGCGGGACGTCGCGGGGGTCGTGAAGGATGTCCGCCCCGAACTGCGCCGCCATCTCCCGGCGCACTGTTACCGGCTCCGACACCACCAGCGTCTCGACCCCATGCGACTTCAGGAAAGCGGCGGTGAAGAGACCCATGACGCCGGCGCCGACGACCAGGCCTGTTGCGCGGTAAGGGATGTCTAGCATCTCGACCCCCGAGAGGCAGCACGACGCTGGCTCGGTCAAGACGGCGGTCTCGACATCGAGATCCTCCGGCAGATCGACGGCCGCGCGGGCGTCGAGGCTGATGTACTCCGCGTACATGCCGTACGAGGATTCCCGAGCGACCTCGCATCGGAAAGTGTTCCAGTTCCGACAGCTCCAGCACTCGTAGCATTGCGCCTTGCGGTTCACGGCCACCCGCTGACCTATCCGGTCCTTGGCGACTCCCTCGCCGACTTCCACGATCACGCCGGAGCCCTCGTGACCCAGTATCTGCGGCGGATACCACGGGAATAGCCCCTGCGTGGCGTGCACATCCGTCCCGCATATCCCCGTCGTGTCCATCTTGACCACCACGAACCCGGGCTCTGCCACCGGATCCGGCACATCGTCAAGAGTGAACCGGTTCCCGCCTTGCCAGGTCATCGCCTTCATATCGGACCTCCCAAGAGTGTGAGGGTTAAGCGTTGGGTTTGATCGCGAACTTGACGCCTAGGCCTTCGGCGGAGGCGGTGATGGCGTCGGGAAGTTCGGCCAGGGGATAGCGTCCAGAGATGACGTTTTCGAGGTTGAGCTTCTCGAGTTCGCCAGGGACGCGGTAGAAGACATTGCCGCGTCCGAAAGCGCCTACGAGCTTTATCTCCTGGAAGTGCATGTCGTAGAGGTCGACCGGCAACGGCGAGCCTTCGGGGCTGACGCCGATCATGAGGGCCTGGCCGCGCGGTTTCGTCACGTTGATGCATGCGGCGACGAGCTCGGGCTTGCCGACCGCTTCGGCAGTAACGCTGAAGCCACGCCCCTGATCGGTTACTTCGGCCATCACTTCCTCAAGAGGAACGTCGTTGGGGTCGTGGAGGATATCGGCCCCGAACTGCTTAGCCATTTCGCGGCGGACCTTTACCGGCTCAGATACGACTAGCGTCTCGACACCGTGACTCTTCATGAAAGCCGCGGTGAAGAGACCCATGATTCCAGCGCCGATGACGAGGCCGGTGGCGCGGTACGGGATGTCAAGCATTTCTACGCCGGATAGGCAGCATGCGGCAGGCTCGGTCATGGCCGCGGTCTCGATATCGAGGTTTTCGGGCAGTTGAAGGGCGGTCCGGGAGTGTAGAGCGACGTATTGAGCGAAGAGGCCGTTGGAGGAGGTGGGTGCGACCTGGCAGCGAGAGACGTTCCAGTTCCTGCAGTTCCAGCACTCGAAGCAGTGAGCGCTGTGGTTCAAGACGACCCTCTGACCAATGCGTTCGGTAGAGACGCCATCGCCAACCTCGACGATGACGCCGGTGCCCTCGTGACCGAGGATGGCTGGTGGCTCCGAAGGAAACAGGCCTTGGGTTATGTGAACGTCGGTTCCGCAGATGCCGGTCGTGTCGATCTCGACGACCACGAAACCCGGATTGACTTCAGGATCTGGGACATCGTCGAGAGTGAAATGGTTTCCGCCGTGCCACGTCATTGCCTTCATCGGACTACTCCTTCAGTTGCTGGTGTCGCATGTTCGCATGTTAACGAGAAAAGGCGGGGCGTGCGTCGTATTTGGGGCGTGACTCGTATCATTAACCTTCACTAAGGAGACGACATGGCCGCTGCAGACAACGTAACGATTCGCGATATCCGAGTGATCATGACGGAGCCGGACAACATCCGATTGGTCATTGTGAAGATCGAGACCTCCGAACCCGGCCTTTACGGCGTCGGGTGTGCGACGTTCACGCAACGTCCATCCACGGTGAAGGCGGCGGTGGACGATTTTCTGCGTCCGTTCCTGATCGGCAAGAACGTCGCCGATATCGAGGACATCTGGCAGTCCGCCTACGTGTCGTCTTACTGGCGCAACGGGCCAGTCCTGAACAACGCTCTGTCCGGTGTCGACCAAGCGCTCTGGGACATCAAAGGCAAGATGGCCGGGATGCCGGTCTACGACCTGCTCGGCGGTCGCGCCCGCGAAGCCGCTCCGGTTTATGTTCACGCCAGCGGTGCATCGAAAGAGGAGACCGCGGACCGCATGGCCGCTTACATGGAGCAAGGGTTCCATCACATCCGCATTCAAGTGGCCACCCGAGGTTACGCGTCCTACGGTTCGCACGGCGCGTCTGGCGATGGATCCGTCGTCGCCCGTGACGTTTCTGAAGGACCTATTCCCGTTACGTCCTGGTTGCGCGACTACGATTCCAACCAGCTTTACGCCCATGCCGGTGGAGTATTCGAACCGAAGCCCTACATGCGCGGCGCGCTGGACCTTTTCGAGCACATCCGAGACCGTTTCGGATACGGCGTCGAGATTTTGCACGATGTCCACGAGCGTATCCCGCCGATTCTCGGTGTGTGGTTCGCCAAAGAGGTTGAGAAGTATCAGCTCTTCTTCCTCGAAGACCTATTCAGCCCGGAAGACAACGAGTATTTCCGAATGGTGCGACAGCAATGCGCGACGCCGATCGCGATGGGCGAGCTTTGGAATAGTCCCCACGAGATAATCCCGATGATCAAAGATCGCCTCGTTGACTTCCTGCGCATGCATATGTCACAGATCGGGGGCATCACGCCGGGCAAGAAGTTCGCCGCGATGGGCGAGTTGTTCAGCGTGCGCACCGCTTGGCACGGACCGGGCGACACATCGCCCGTTGGCCACGCCGCAAATCTGATGCTCGACGTCAACTGCTACAACTTCGGGATTCAGGAATACTCGATCCCTCCCGAGCGCACGCTTGAGATGTTCCCCGGCTTCCCAGAGGTCAGAGACGGCGTGATGTGGCCAAACGGCAAACCCGGTTTGGGCATCGACATCGATGAGGAGATGGCAGCTAAGTTCCCGCATAAGAAGCGCGCGTTCGGCGGTGCTTGGGACACTGTTCGCCGCGCCGACGGCGGAATGGTCAAACCGTAAGGGGTTCACGCGCAGAGAAACGAACACTGATGGAAAGCGAATCTCAGGGGGCCCCTTCAGGGCCGCGTGCACATATCCAAGATCGGTTGCCAGCGTTCATCGCGACGTTGATCGGAGGCGCGGTTGCGATGGGTGTCAACGCGCCGCTGACATCGCCGGACGACCTGATCGCGAACGCGAGTAGTGTTGCGGTAGTTTCGATTGTCGGCGCGATCATCGCAGGGATGATTTGGGCGCGTATCAAGGGCGACATCCAAAGCCGGTCACGGACCTTCAATATCGTGTTGACTGTGCTGCTGTTATTGACCGTAGGCGTGGCGGCCGCAATCGAATATGGCGGTGAGATAACGCATGCGATTCGCTATGTTGTTCCGCTTGGCGCCATCGTGACGATTTTTGCGAGCGTATTGACGCCCATGATTGAACGATGGAAAAACCAGAATGTCGTGGTGGTGGTCGCAGTGGTTTTGCCGTTGGCGATGTTGGTGGTTGGATATTTGCTGACGATTAACGAGTTCGGGTTCACTGAGGCACCGAGTCTTTCGTTGCCGCCGCCTCCTAAATCGAGTTAATCGCGACGTTGATTGTTGCCGCACGTTCTTTCAAGGCGTGCGAATTCTAAAATCTAGAGATACCTTGTCTCTCTAGCATTGGCGGTGGGCATTTGCGAAGTCAACTCCTAGTAAAGCCGAGCGGATTTCGTTCGACTGAATTCCTCGTGGCATGCGTCGTAGTCGTGGCGTTGAGTTTGGCATTGAGTTCTTGCGGTTCGGAGAGTGCGGACGTGCAAGTTGGGACGGTGATGCCCGTGAGTGGCGATCTGTCGGCGTTCGGTCCGTCGGCGCAGCGAGCGATGGATCTTGCGTTTGAGTTGGTTAACGAAGCAGGCGGAGTGAATGGCGGAGAGATATCGGCGATTCACCGCGATTCGGGGACCAATGAACAGATCGGAACCGATTCGGCGAGCGGTCTTGTAAACGTTGAGGGGGTGAATGTCCTGATCGCGGCTCATTCGTCGGGGGTGACCATAGCCATCGCTGAATCGGTGACGATTCCGGCTGGAGTGTTGCATCTTTCGGTTGGTTCGTCCTCAAAGGCGATCACGGTTCTTGAAGACAATGACATGGTGTTTCGGACGCGCGTAAATGACTTCGTGAAAAGTCAAGCGTTGGCGAGTTTGGCACATGCGTTGGGCTACAAACGCGTTTCCACCACGTACATCAACAATGCCTATGGTGCGAGTTTGAACGAATCGTTCGTCGAGAATTTCGAACGAGCGGGAGGCGAGGTTACCGCGGCGGTGGCGCACGAGTTGGGTCAAGCGAGTTACATATCGGAGTTGCGTGACGCGGCGAAGGACGATCCGGAGGTTTTGGTCACGATAGCGTATCCGGATTCGGGCCAGACGCTGCTTCGCGAAGCGGCAGAGAGTGGCATCTACGACGAGTTCATGTTCGTCGATGTGACGAAGAATCAGACGATGTTCGATGCTATAGGCGGCAATCATTTTGAAGGGGATTTCGGGGTGTCGCCCGGGAACCCGCAGTCGACGGCGGTGGAGGATTTCAGACGAATTTACGAGGAGCGGACTGGTGGCGATCCGAATCAGCAGTTGATCGCAGAAGCGTTCGACGGCGCGATGGTCATTGCGTTGGCGATAGAGAAGGCCGGAAGCGATGACCCGGTCGCGGTGCAGGATGCATTACGTCCGGTTGCCAATCCGCCCGGCGAGATTGTGGGCCCTGGTGACGTCGCTCGAGCGTTGGCGTTGGTGCGGGAAGGGGAGGATATCAACTACGTGGGTGCGGCGGGCGACATCGATTTTGACGAAAACGGCGACGTTCTGAGTGGCATGCGGGTTTGGAAAATCGAGGAAAACAAGATTGTGGACACGGACATTTATGCATTCCCCGGTGACGACATCGATCTGTCGTCGGTGCGGTAAATTTGGGATGATTTCACATTAAAGTTCGTGAAATACCCGTAGTTAAAGGAATTCGGCAAATGAGATCGATCCGAAGTAAATGTCCGGGCGGTAAGACGCTACTCAGTAGCGTGGTGTCGGTGATTTTGATTCTCTGCGTGGTGTTCGCATATTCGTGTACATCTGAAGATGACTCTGGTGGCGAAGACACGATGGTCGGCACAGTGTTGCCGGTTAGCGGTGATCTTGCGACGCTCGGCCCTGGTATGCAGAAGGCGATTGACCTTGCGTTCGAGTTGGTAAACGAGGCCGGCGGTGTCAATGACGGAGAGATTTCGGCGATCCATCGAGACAGTGGGACGAGTGAACAAGGAGGCACCGACGCAGCGAGTGGTCTTGTGAACGTGGATGGTGTCAAGATCGTGATGGGTGCGGTATCGTCTGGCGTGACAATTGCGATTGCTGAATCGGTGACGATTCCTGGAGGTGTGTTGCACGTTTCTCCCGCATCGTCTTCGAATGCGATAACGGCGTTGACGGACAACGACATGGTGTTCAGAACCCGCGTTAATGATGCCGTCAAGAGCCAGGTGTTGGCCGAACTCGCCGTCGCCGCGGGATACGACCGAGTTGCGACGATGTACGTGAACAACGCTTACGGTGCGAGTTTGAACGAGTCGTTTATCGAAGCGTTCGAGGGCATTGGTGGGACTGTGACAGCGGCGGTTTCACACGAACTTGGCCAAGCGAGCTACGTGTCGGAGTTGCGCGAATCGGCAGCGGAATCACCTGAAGTATTGGTTACGATTGCCTACCCTGATTCGGGGCAGATCTTGTTGCGGGAGGCCGCGGAGGGCGAGTATTACGACGATTTCATGTTCGTCGACGTGACGCGAAGCCAATCGATGTTCGATTCAATTGGCGGCAACTACTTCGAGGGAGATTTCGGAGTTTCGCCGGGCGCGCCTGCATCGCCCGGCGTCGAGGCGTTTAGGCGCCTGTATGCGGATCGCACCGACGGTGACCCTTCGGCGTCGTTAATCACCGAGGCGTTTGACGCCGCGGCGGTGCTCGCGTTGGCGATTGAGAAGGCGGGAAGTGATGATCCAGTCGCGGTGCGGGATGCGTTGCGGCAGGTGGCCAACCCTCCCGGCGAGATCGTTGGTCCGGCTGATATTGCGAAGGCGTTGGAGCTAGTGAGGGAAGGGAAGGATGTCAACTACGTCGGTGCGTCGGGCGACGTAGATTTCGATGAGCACGGAAACGTAGTGAGTTCGATGCGGGTTTGGCGCGTCAAAGACAACACTATCGAGGACACCGACATCTTCGCATTGCCGGGCGATGAGATCGATCTTTCTTCGATCAGGTAGATTCGAGCGCGCCGGGCTCGACGTATTACTGGTACATGTTTAGGTTGGGCCATTCGAAATTCGCTGGGACGGTGGTGGTTGTCGTGATGTTCGCGGCGATTGTCGTTGGTTGTGGCGACGCGGGTTCGGTCGTTGAAACCTCCGACAACGCTGAATCGTCGACCAACAAAGGCAGCGAAGACGTGATTCAGATCGGCACGCTGTTTCCTCATTCTGGTGACTTGGCGTGGGCGGGGCCGCAATTTCACGCTGCGGTGACTTTGGCGTTCGATTTGGTTAACGAATCGGGCGGCGTCAATGGGAAGCGTATCGAGGCCGTCCTTGGCGACACGGGCACGAGCGAGCAGTTGGCCACAGATGCGGCCAGTGGGTTAATAAACCTTCATGGAGTACCAGTCATCATCGGTGCGGCGTCTTCGGGCGTGACGGTTGCGGTGGCTGAATCGGTGACGATTCCTTCAGGCGTCCTGCTGATATCACCCGCTTCGGCGTCGAATGCGATCACGGCGTTGCAGGATGGCGATTTGGTGTTCAGGACGGTGGTTTCGGATAGCGTTCAAGGCGAGGTGGCGGCGCGGCTGGCGCTGACGTTGGGTTGGGAACGAGTAGCGACCAGTTACATCAACAACTCGTTTGGAAACAGCCTTTCGACGAGTTTCGCGGAGAACTTCGAGGCGCTCGGGGGGACGGTGACGGACCAGGTGAGTCATGAACTTGGGCAGGCTTCTTATTCGTCGGAACTGAAGAAAGCATCGGAGGACGATTCGGAGGCGCTGATCACGATCGCATATACCGAGTCTTCGTACACGCTGTTGCGGGAAGCCGTCGAAGGTGGATTCTTCGACAAGTTCATGTTCTTCTCTGCTTCATACAACCAGGATTTGTTCGACGAATTGGGACCGGAGAATTTCGAGGGCAACTTCGGACTGCGTCCTGGATCACCTCTGACGCCCGCGAGGGAGTGGTTTTTCGACGAGTTCCAGAGGCGTGAACTCGGCGATGTTGATACTCCGTTGCTGAGCGAGACGTTTGATGCCGGGATGCTAATCGCGTTGGCGATTGAGAAGGCAGATTCGGTTGAACCAGAAGCGATCCGAACTGCATTACGGGAAGTCGCGAATCCGGAGGGCGAGATCGTTGGTCCGGACGATATCCCGCGGGCTCTAAAGTTGATTAGGTGGGGTGAGGAAGTGAATTATTTCGGAGCTTCAGGCGAGTTGGATTTTGACGTTCACGGCGACGTTAGCGGGACGATGGAGATTTGGCGCATCAAAGACGGAGTGGTGGGATCCGCGAACATATTTGCAAACGCTGGAGAAACGATCAATCTGAATATCGACGATTAACGTATCTCGAAGCGGTGTACGGGTAGTGGATTCGACGAGTTGCGGTCAATTGACAGTGGTCAATTGCGGATTTAACCCAGATCGCATTCAAACGCAATAGAATCCATAAGAGTATTTGGTCCCCGGAGAATTCGAGAAAAAGGAGTGTCGGCAGTGACAAGTAAATTGTTGGGTACTTCGATATCGATATCGTCGATTTTGGCTTTGGCGTTGGCTTCAATCGCATTAGTCGCGATCGCGTGTGGCTCCGAAGAACCAACTCCGACGCCGGTGCCACCTGCGCCAAACGCGACGGCCGTGGCGCCAACCTCGACTGCTATCCCGCCGACGGCGACGCCTGAACCTCCGGAAACCGAAGTGATGGAACCCACGGGCGATCCGATCAGGATTGGCACGCTCATCGACACAACTGGCGACCTCGCCATATTTGGGCCCCAAATAGTCCTCGCCACCGATTTGGCGGCTTTACTAATTAACGAGGCTGGCGGTATCGGCGGACGTCCCGTAGAGTTGATCCACCGCGATAGCGGCACCAGTCCGCAGATCGCTACCGATGCGGCGAGCGCTCTCGTGAACGTCGACGGTGTCGAAGCAATCGTGGGATCGCTTTCTTCCGGCGTGACGTTGGCGGTTGCGGAATCCGTAACCATCCCGAACGGCGTCGTGCTGGTTTCTCCGGCATCGACTTCCCCGGCAATCACCAACCTTGACGACAACGATACGGTATTCCGCACGACGGTATCGGATGCGTTGCAAGGCGTTATCGCCGCCCAGGCCGCTTCCCAGCTCGGGTATGAAAATGTGGCGACGATTTATATCAACAACGCATACGGCGAAGGCTTGTCGAACGTGTTCCAGGAAACGTTCGAGGATCTCGGCGGTACTGTGTCTGCGACAGTGCCGATCGAGGGCGGGCAAGCGAGCTACGCCTCTGAACTGCGACAGGCGGCGCAAGGCGGAGCCACCGTGCTCATGGCGATGTCGTACCCGGAGACCGCAGGCGTTTACCTACGAGAAGCGGTGGAAGGTCAGTTCTTCAGCGAATTCATGTTTGTCGATGGCACGAAGAACCAAGAGATGTTTGACGACCTCGGTGCCGACAATTTCGAAGGAAACTACGGTACCGCGCCGGGCGCGCCAGGCACTCCCACGCAGAAGCGATTCCAGGATCTGTACGCGTCGAAACTAGGCGGCGACCCGTCGAGCATATTCATTTCCGAAGCGTTCGACGCGGCCGTGATCCTCGCGCTTGCCATCGCTGAGGCCGGTTCTGAGGATGGCGATGACATCAAGACCGCGATGCGCGAGGTGGCTAACGCACCGGGCGAGAAGGTCGGCCCGGGTGATCTCGCCAAGGCGCTGCAACTGATCAGCGAAGGCAAAGACATCGATTATGTTGGTGCCGCGGGCGACCAGGACTTTGACGCCCAAGGAGATGTGCAGAACACCATCGAGGTGTGGAAGATCGATGGCGGGCAGATCAGCTCTACCGGCATCTTCGCGAGCCCGGGTGAGTCGATCGACATCTCGGCTGAGTCGACCATGATGGAGCCGAGCGGCGAACCGATCAAGATCGGCACCCTAATCGACGCCACAGGCGATCTGGCAGTATTCGGTCCTCCAATCGTTCTTGCCACCGACCTCGCCGCCCTGCTAATCAACGAAGCGGGCGGCATCGATGGTCGGCAGATCGAGATGATCCATCGCGATAGCGGGACCAGTCCGCAGATAGCCACGGACGCGGCGAGCGCGCTCGTAAACGTAGATGGCATCGAGGCCATCGTCGGTTCACTCTCTTCGGGCGTGTCAATTGCAGTCGCCGAATCGGTCACAATCCCGAACGGCGCGGTGCTCGTGTCCCCGGCGTCCACCTCTCCGGCGCTCTCGAGTTTGGACGACAACGACTTGGTGTTCCGCACCACTGTTTCGGACGCGTTCCAAGGCGTCATACTCGCTCAACTCGCAAATGAACTCGGTTACGAGAACGTTGCGACGTTATACATCAACAACGCCTATGGAGAGGGTCTCTCGACGGTGTTCGCGGAGACGTTTGAGAGTCTGGGTGGAACTGTATCGGCATCTGTGCCGATCGAGGGCGGCCAGGCGAGCTACACCTCTGAACTGCGCCAGGCGTCGCAGGGCGGAGCAACTGTCCTGATGGCGATGTCGTACCCCGAAACCGCAGGAGTTTACTTGCGTGAAGCGGTTGAAGGTCAGTTCTTTGATGAGTTCATGTTCGTGGACGGCACGAAGAACCAAGAGATGTTTGATTCCCTAGGCGCAGATAACTTCGAAGGCAACTACGGCACCGCGCCGGGTGCTCCGGGCACGCCTTCGCAGACGACGTTTAAGGAGCTCTACTCGTCGAAACTCGGCGGCGAACCTTCAAGCTTATTCATCTCGGAAGCATTCGACGCTACAACGATCCTTGCGCTGGCAATCGCCGAGGCTGGCTCCGAAGATGGAGACGACATCAAGGCGGCGATTCGCAAAGTCGCCAACGCTCCGGGCGAAAAAGTAGGTCCCGGCGATCTCGCCAAAGCCTTGCAGCTCATCGGCGAGGGCAAGGACATTGACTATGTGGGCGCTGCGGGCGAGCAGGAGATGGACGAAAACGGCGACGTGTTGAACACCATCGAGGTCTGGAAGATCGAAGGAGGACAGGTTACATCGACCGGAAACTTCGTAAGCGCGGGCGATTCGATCCAATTAGACGCCGGCCCAACGATGAAGAAACCAGGTATAGGGTCGGAATTTGCTCCCAGCTTCGCAGTCGGCGCTGGTTCGAAAGCGCTGTTCAAAGTCGATGAAAACCTTCGGGGCGCCGACGTGGTTGTTTCGCTCGAGACCGAGACGCTCAACGGCATCGTAGATTTTCGCTCGAACAGCGCATCTGTCGAGATCGACCTCCACACCTTAATGAGCGATCAATCACGCCGCGACCGCTACGTCCGTGAGCAGATGTTCCCTGGCCAACCTGTAGTCACGGTTCACTTCGCTGACTTGGGCGACGTGCCGGCCCCGTTCATCGATGGCAAAGAAGAGGAACACAAAACCAAGTTGACGGGAACTGTCAACGTGAACGGCACCGATGCCGACCTCGAATTCGACATCACCGCGCGCCTCGACAACGGCACCGACTTGGTCGTTCTCGGGACGTCCAAGTTCGTGTGGGCCGACTTCGGGATGGAAGCTCCCGTGAGCCAAATCTTCGTCGTCGAAGACGAGGTGACCGTCGAGATATTGCTGCAGGCATCGACGGGAAATTGACGCTTCGGCATCAAACCAAAAAAATCAAGTCTAGGAGCCTGATATGGAAAAGCCCCGAGCTGCGCTGTTCGATCTAGACGACACATTGCTGGATCGGAACAGCGCATTCGAGGCGACATTTCAGCAGTTCTACGACACTCAAACGGCGATCAACTTGACAACCGATTGCGACGAGGCCTTAGATTTCTTCTGGTCGCTTTCGCCCCACGGCACCATAGACGCACAGGACGCTGCCATTCGCATACAGGACGCTGCCATTCGCATAATGGAACGCTGGCCTGAGGTCGAGTTGGATCCCGTCGAGTTTGAAGCGTGGTTCTTCAACACCTTGGCAAGCAGAGCGAAAATGATCGACGGCGCGGTCGAGTTGCTTCATTCGCTCAACGAAACGCGATTCCCGTGGGGCGTCGTCACCAACGGCAAGAAATTCCAGGTTACAAAGCTGGAGCACGCCGGATTAGTCGACATCGTCCCGTTCGCCATAGTTTCACGACTTTTCGGCGCCGACAAGCCAGATGCCCGTATCTATCACGAGGCGGTTCGCCGCTTGAAGCTGTCGTATGAAGGGATTGACGATATCGAGCCGTCAGAGATCCTGTTCGTGGGCGACAATCCGTACACCGACATCACGGGTGCAGTTGGTGTTGGGATGAAGACGGCTTGGGTCCGGATTAGCGATGAGTATCCAGACGATGGACCGTCGCCCGATATGGAGATTGAGAGCGTGCTGGAGCTGCGCGGATTGTTGGGAGTGGCTTAGGCACGCGCCACCAAACTTCGCCGGCGGTTTTACAAACCAATGCGGAGTATCATTACCATCGCGTTGCGCTGATAGAGTCGAAACCTGACTCGTACACGTGGTTAGAAAGCAGGATTGCGTAGCATGTCATTTGGAGTTGCGGTACTGGGCACTGGTCGTATCGGTGGCCGTTACATTGACGTCGTGAAACAAACGCCGGGCGCCGAGGTCAAAGTCGTCGCCGAGCCTAGAGAAGATGTCGCCGCTTCTTGGCAGGACCGGCACCCTGATGTTGATTTCGTTGCTGACTACCGCGACGCGCTTGAACGGGACGACGTGGATGTCATCGTCGGAACATTGCCGCACTGGCTTCACTACCAAGCCGCTCTAGACGCGGCTGCTGCCGGCAAGCATATCTACATGGAGAAACCCACTGCGGTGTGGGCATCGCAAGCTGAAGAGATGCTGGCAGCGGCACGCGAAAACGGCGTGAAGCTGATGACGGCGCATACGCAGCGCTACTACCCTGCGGTCAGGGCGATGAAGGGTGTTGTCGACAGTGGCGACCTCGGTTCTGTGCTTATGGCATACGACGTGTGGCACAAGCCTTACACGCCGTATCGCCGTCCCGAGTGGATGCTCGACCGAGAACGCGGTGGAGGCATGGGACAGATGGACGGCACGCATCAGATCGACCGTCTGCTCTGGATCATCGGCTACGACGTCGCAACGGTCTCAGCGCAGCAGGGCCAATTCACACATCCCAACTCCGAACACCCCAAGATCAAAGCCGACGACACTGGCATGTATTTCATCCGCTGGAAGAGCGGCATTGTTGCAACAGTCAGCCGCATCGCGTGGGACCACGGCGCCACTGAATATGGTGGCGACTGGTTCTTCACCAACGGCATGGCCCGATTCCGATTACCCTACGGAGGAGGCGACAAACCGGCCCTCTACATCGCCGACACTAGCAATGGCAGCTGGCGCAAGGAAGACGTGCCCGAACGCGATAGCCTGTTAGACGAGTTCACTGAGTTCATCGAAGCGTTGGAACGCGGTGACGACGACACACCTATTCCGCAGGTTCACGGATTGAACGTGCTCAAGGTGTTGGAAGCAACTGAAGAATCCGCGCGCACTGGGCGCGAAGTGGTTCTCGATATGGAGTAAAGACCAATGGAACCGGCACAACTCAAAGCCACATTAAAGGCGGGTAAACCCGTATTCGGATTCATGATCGCCGCGATCGAAGGTTTGCGGTGGTCGAGAGTTTACGCCGGATCGACACTCGACTACATCATCATCGACTGGGAGCACTCATCACGTAACCGGCAGAAGATCTCGGAGCTTGTCACCAGCGTCAAAAGCGCCGGGGTAACCTGCATCGTCCGGACGCCGAACACCGACGACACCTACGTGGCCATTGCGCTCGACGCTGGCGCTGACGGTGTGTTGGTACCGTACTGCGAAACCGTTGAAGAGGTTCGAGCGTGTGCCAACAAGGTTCGATTCCATCCTCTCAAAGGCGAATACTTTGAGCGTGCCTGCATGACAGGGGAATTGCCGAGCGAGAAGACCCGAGAGTATCTGAACAACCGGCACAAGGACCACATCTTCATAATGGGCATCGAGTCCCAACCGGCAGCGAATCGGTTGGACGAGCTGCTCGAGTGTGCCGAGATCGACGGAATCTTCGTTGGTCCCAACGACCTCACGACGTCACTGGGCATACCCGATGAAGTCGACAACCCGATTTATCTCGACGTCTGAAAAACGTCATCGAAACCGGCGAGAAACACGGCGTACCGACGATGGTGCACCAACAGTCGATAGAGACCTCGACGAAGGCCATCGAGTTGGGCGCCCGTTTCGTGCTCCACTCCAGCGAAGTCGGCATCTTGCTCAAGGGCATCCAAAACGACTTCGCTCAGCTACGCGATATCGCCTCCGAGAGATTCGGCGGAGTCGAAGCCCGCGAAGCCGAAGACACCCTCGAAACCATCTGAGCCGTCGCCTAACAGGTCGCATCGGGTTACCAAATCGGTCATCCGTTTTTCGCGGTCCATGAGGTACAGCAAGTTGGGTTCCGCTCGCCAGAGCACCCACGCGAATTGTTAGATTCAGATATTGTGTCGCGCTTGAAGCCGCGATGCATCTCATGACGCATTGAACTTGGAAATCCCGAATGACCAGCACGGCTGTGACCACCTCAGAAATTGACCCATATCGCCTACCAGGTTCGGTGGTGCCTAGTCACTACCACTTGCACCTGAGTCCGAACTTGGAGGCCGAAACCTTCTCCGGCACAGTCGAGATTTCCGTCGATATCGCTGAAACGGTCTCGGAGATCTTACTCAACTCCAAGGAGATCGATGTTAGGTCTGCATCGTTGATCGGTGACGACGGAGAGATTGAAGCGACGGAGTTCATTTACGACGAGGAGTTGGAGCGCAGTTTTACGCTTCACCGACTCGCGAACGATGCATCGCCGGGTTCGTACCGCTTGGCAATTGATTTCGACGGCGTCCTGAACCGCAAGCTCGCAGGCTTTTATATTTCGACATTCACCGACGAGTCGGGAGCTGAGCGAAAGATAGCGACAACTCAGTTCGAGAGCACCGACGCTCGTCAGGCGTTTCCGTGTTTCGACGAACCGGCTATGAAGGCCTCGTTCGAGATCGCGTTGACCGTGCCTGCCGATCTGTTCGCGGCTTCCAACGGTCCGATCGTGTCGGAGGCAATCGGCGCGGATGGCACACAGCGAACGGTGAAATTCGGCACCACGATAAAGATGTCGACATATCTGGTCGCCTTCATCGTCGGTCCGTTCGAGGCTACCGACCCCGTGGATGTTGACGGCGTACCGTTGCGGATCATTCACCCTATCGGCAAGGGACATCTCACCTCTTACGCCCTCGAATCGGGTGCCTTCTCGCTGAAGTACTTCACCGATTACTATGGCATCCCGTATCCGGGCGAGAAACTCGACTTGGTGGCTGTGCCGGACTTCGCATTCGGCGCGATGGAAAACCTCGGTTGTGTCACGTTCCGAGAGGTCATCCTCTTGGTCGATACCGAAAGGGCTACGCAACCTGAGCTATTGAGAATCGCCGATGTCATCGCACACGAGCTCGCCCACATGTGGTTCGGCGACCTCGTCACGATGCAATGGTGGAACGGCATCTGGTTGAACGAGGCGTTCGCCACCTTTATGGCGGCGATGTGCACCGATGCCTTTAATCCGGAGTGGCGACGTTGGGACCAGTTCAGCTTAGAGCGTTCGGCAGCGTTCGATGTCGACTCGTTGCAGAAAACTCGACCGATCGAATACGAGGTCAAGTCGCCGGCCGACGCCGATGGAATGTTCGACTTGCTCACGTACGAAAAGGGCGGTTCGGTTTTGCGGATGCTCGAGCAGCACCTTGGACCGGATCGTTTCCGCGAGGGTATCCGCCATTACCTCAAGAAGCACGAGTACGGCAACACCGAGACATCGGATCTTTGGGACGCGCTCGAGGAAGTAACCGGCGAGCCGGTTCGCAGCACGATGGACGCGTGGATTTACCAGCGCGGTTACCCGATCGTCAACGTCAAGCAGTGCGACGGGTGCAACAAGACGATACTCAAACAGAATCGCTTCTTCTACAAGTCGCCCGACGAAATTGATGAAACGGTCTGGCCGATACCGATGGGTATCAGGTACGCCGACTCTGACGGCAATGGCGGCAGCATGAAGATGCTGATGACGGAGGATGATGTCGAGATCGCCGAGTTGGAGGGTGTGCGTTGGGTCAACGCCAACGCTGGAAGCAACGGGTTCTACCGCGTCAACTACTCTCCCGATCTGATGACGTCGCTGCGTGATGCTATGGGCGAGATGGAGGCGATTGAGCGGTACAGCCTGGCAGATGATCAGTGGGCGGCTATGGCGGCGGGTAGTTCGTCTGCAATCGATTACGTTCGGCTTGCCGAGCAATACTCGAGCGAGGACGATTTGGACGTGTGGACTTTGTTGACGCGTAACCTGGCGAGTTTGGAACGGATCATCGAGGATGAGGGTGCGCGGGCTCGGATGCGATCGCGGTTGGGGACTCTGTACGGCGCTGGGTTGTCGCGTTTGGGCTGGGAACCGGGCGAGGGGGATTCGCCTCGGGATCTCGAGTTGCGTGGGGTGCTTGCCAGGTCGTTGGGGATTACCGCAAGAGATGCAGATGCTTTGGCGAGGTTGCGCGCAATGCACGACGGATATCTTTCGGGTGCGGCGGTCGAGCCCAACTTGGCGTCAGCGTCAGCTAATGCGGTGGCGATTTTGGGATCTGCCAGCGACTACGAAATATTCCTTGGTCGTTTCAAGGACGCTGCGACTCCGCAGGAAGAGCGACGCTACATGAGTCTGCTTGGTTCGTTCCCGGGCGAAGGCGAGATGCGGAACACGTTGGAGATGTGCTTAAACGGGGATGTCCGTTCGCAAGATGCGCCATACCTCGCTGGCGGTGCGATGTTCAATCGTCACCATGGTTTCTCGGCGTGGGGGTTCATCAAATCGCACTGGGACGAAATGCTCGAGATGTACCCGGACAACAGCATCGTGCGGATGGTGAGTGGGGTCCAAGCGCTTTCGAAACCGGAGCAGGTTGCGGACGTGAAGGGGTTCTTCGAGGTGCATAGCGTTCCGACGGGTCAGCTGACGTTGGAGCAGCTCCTTGAGCGGCTCGATGTGAACGCGGCGTCGAGGGAGCGGGAGGTCGGGCCGTTGACGGAGTGGTTGTTGGCTTGAGGGTTAGCCATTTCGGACGAACTCTACGATCTTCTCGGGGGCTGTCGTCGCTCCGGTGTCAGCAATTTCCTTTTCGTCGACGACGAGGTGTCGGATGGGGTAGTTGATGGCGATGCCAGCATCGTTGAAGCGTTGATGGATCAGCTTTATCAGATCGCTCTTCAGATACCAAGCGCCGATACGGTCGGTGGCTTGTATGAAGACCCAGAAGTCGATGTTCGAATCGCCAAACGTATCGAATCCAAAGCTCGGTTCGCTGTTGGTCACGGCGTGCTCAGACTCGATGGCCAACTCGCGAGCGGCAGTGATCGCGATGTCATGGACCTGTTGGAGGTCGGATGAATAACTGACGCCGCAGTTAACGATAACGTTTATTGCTGGTGCCGGTCGTGAATAGTTTGTGATCATGTTCTCGGCCATCATGGAGTTTGGGATGATGATTAGGTTGTTGAAGAACGACCTTACTTTTGTGCTGCGCCACGAAATCGCTTCGACGTATCCAGACGGTCCGCCTTCGATCTCGATGAAGTCGCCGACATGGATCTCGCCTTCGGAGATAACGTATGTCCCGGCGAAGTAGTTTGATAGGGTTGGTTGCGCTGCTAGTGCGATTGCGATGCCGCCGATTCCGAGCGTGGCAAGCAACGGGGTGATGGCGATATCGAAAACAGCGAGTGCAAGCAGTAGCGCGATTGAGTAAATGACGAGTGGCGTAAGGCGGCGCACCGGTGGGAGGAGCTGATCGTCAAGCCTCGTGGCGGTGTTTTCCGCAAAGGTCGTTAGGTACCAAGCAAACAGTACGTTGACGACTCTTGCGAGCATGAATGAGACGACCGCGATGGCGATAACGGAGCCGGTGCGTTGTGCCAACAAGGCGATGTCGGTATCCAAATTAATTCCGGATTGCCAATGCTTGAGTGCGACAGCAACCGCCGAAGTCCCACCGATCACTAGCACGAGGAGGATGATCGGTCCATCGATGGCATCAAAGATGCGATATCGTGTGGTGCCGCCGTCTTCGAGATTTCCGGGGTCGTTTCGTTTTAGCAGCACTTTGACAAGGATTTGAAGTGCGAGCGCCAATACGACCGCGACAATAGCGATCGTGATCGCTGTCAGATACGGACTGTTATCGCTGGAGAATAGATCGCTCATGGCGCAGGAGTATCACGCTGAAAGATTCAGTCGCCCTCATAGGAATTGAACTGAACCACCAGTCATGAACTATTTTCGGCTTGCCGCGTGTTTATGGTCCTTTGGTGACCCATGGCTGTTTGCGCGGCTCACCGATCGACTGCAGTAACGCCGTGATGTAGCCGTAGACGAATGCGAATGCGGTTCCTTGGGGGTCTGCGCCGTCGATGTGGGGCACGTGGTCGGGCATGAGCATGTAGGGGTAGCCGACCTCTTGGTAGACCTTTGCGCACTCGACCATGTTGATGCTGCCTTCGTCGGGGAAGACCTCCATGAAGTCGAGCTTGCGCCCTCGGATGTTTCGGAAGTGGACGTTGAAGATTTTTCCTCGGACTCCGAAGTATCGGATGATGTCGAAGATCTCCTCTCCGGGGTCGTCGAGCATTTCGGTGACGGTACCTTGGCAGAAGTTGAGGCCGTGGTATGGGCTTTCGTGCATATTGACGAAGTTTTTCAGGCCGTCGGGAGAGCCCAAGACTCGGGTGACGCCGCGGAAACCGGGCGGAGTGTATGGGTCGTGGGGGTGGCACGCCAAACGGACTTTGTTTTGTGTTGCGACGGGAACGACGCGTTCGAGGAAGTAGTCGATGCGCTCCCAGAATTCGCTTGGGGAGACATTTCCGGCGATTCCGGCGGCGTTGTCGTTGGCGATTTTGTCGAATCTAAGGGTTGAGTTGCTGGAGCCGCCGCGACCGGGCTCCCGTTCGGATCGTGGGAATGCCGATGAGGTTCATGTTGTATTTGACGGCGGGGATTCCTGCGGCGGCGCAGTTTTCGATAAGTTTGTTTACGATCTCGATCTCGCGGTCTCGGTCGGGATCGATTCCGAGCATGATGCTGGGAGCTTCGGCGGTTTCGATGGGAGTTGAAGAGAGGGGGAGCTGGATCATGTCCAACTCGATGCCGAAGCTGTTGACGTGTTCTCGCCACTTTGCGAGGTCGTCGCGGGACCATGTGTGGGCGTTACCTTCGCGCGGGTCAGCGCAGATGTTTACGACGCCCAGCTGGGCCCACTGCCTGAGGTCCTCGTCGTCACGCGGTCTGACCTGTGTGCCTACATACATGTTGTTGCTCCTGTTGTTGCTGGGTTGGGGTTTGCGGTTTCACCCTCACGCCCGGTTCAAGCCCGGGGCAGGCTCTAACCCTCTCCCATCGAGGGAGAGGGGATGCCGCCCGCGGCACCGCCCCTCTGGGTTCTCGCCTGTGCGGGAATGACGGGGGAGTCTGCGGTGTCACCCTCACCCTAGCCCTCTCCCATCGAGGGAGAGGAGAATTTGTGTGTTTGATGGAATTGTAGACGCGTAAAAAGCCCGGGGCGGTATTTGGTCCGGTCTTTGCGCGTGAACGGTCTTGAATTTTCGGCTCTGCTGCGAAGCAGCAGAGCCTAGTTAGACCGTGTAGTGGATAGAGCCTGCTACCAACAGTCTCTGACCGAAGCGTGGAACGCTTCGGGGATTGGTCCCAGAAGGGGCGGATTTGCCGGACAGCCGACAAAAATCTTCCGCGTGCGTAGTACGCCGCCAAGACGTAAAACATGCCCCTCAACGCTGGTTAAGGCGTTGGTGACAATCACCGAGTTGGACCCCGGCTCACACCGTCGTCGCTCCCTTGCAATGAAAAGGGATTGACATCGTACGCGTCCACGACAACTCGACTGGCCCGTACCGATTCGGGTTGAATCGTTTGGCTTGTGTTGCGGAGCTCTCAATGAACTCGGCGACCAGTCTTGACTGTAGCCCTCGCTTCCCGCGCAGCCTAAAAGTGACGACTCGGAGTTAACCGAGTAGAGGGGACATTGCTTACGCCTTGGCCAGGCGAAATCAATGTCGGCGAAAAGTTGTATCGCCCGACGCGGCCACCGATGGTTTCGGTGACTTTGATTTGCCCGTGGTTGCCGTCAACGTATTGGTCCTTGTTCCTCTCGCCAAGTGTTGGCTTGATAGTTGCCCGGATCCGTCGATCTGGGACCAAAAGGTATACATCTCTGATGGTAGTACAGATGTGAGGTACTGTCAAGTGGGAGTTGTCTGAACTGGGATTTTTGGGATTGGGCGGTTTCACCCTCACCCTAGCCCTCTCCCATCAAGGGAGAGGGGATCTGCGGTTTCACCCTCACCCTGGGACCCCCTCTTAATCTCCCCCTGGGAGGGGGAGGGAGATGGCTCGAGGGAGAGGGGGATTAATCGGCGCGCTTTGTTTTTCTCTGGGTTCCCGCCTAGCGGGAAAGACGGGGGGGGGCGCCATCGAGGGAGAGGGGATCTGCGGTTTCACCCTCACCCCCTGCCCTCTCCCATCGAGGGAGAGGGGATTAATTGGGGTGTTTAGTCACGCCATTTGGGATCGTGTCGTTGGTGATATCTGAGGTTTCTGAGTGTTTTTTCGGTGAAGAAACGTATGCGTTTGGGTTCGGGCACTTGATGTCGCTGGTGAATGCTAGGGCGATGGCGTCGGCTTTGTCGGGACTTTGGCGACCGGTGGAACGGATCTGATCTTTGGATTCGAGTTGCAGCTGCCCTCGTGCGTTGTATTTGTATGTGAGGGATGCCAATTGCGAAATCAATTCGGGATCGTTGGGGATCGAAATATCGCCGTCGGCGAAACGCTGTCGTAGCCCGTCGAAGACTTCGACGCGCTTGTTCAGATAGAGTTCGGTATTGTTTGGGCTGTTTGAGCCGTTAAGCCCTATGGCGTCGAATCGTTTATCGGCTTTGAGATTGTCGAGGACACCTGCGCCGACTCCGATTTCGTCAACGATTATGTTTTTGACTTTGTATTTGAGTGCGGCGGTTACGACTGCTCCGGTGGTGTTGACGATATCGGATTTACGGAGTTCGTCGATGTATATGACTTTGGGGCCGTGTCTGATGATGATTACGGTTTTGTCGTTGCCGAAGCGTGCGACATCGACGCCCATGACTGGCGGGGTGTCGGTTGGGATTTGGGATTGTCGTTTAACGGCGGCTTCGACGTCGCGTAGGGGAATGAGAGTGTCGTCGGCTTCCTCGGGGAATTGTCCGAGTACGCGGGTTTGGTAAACGGAAGATTGAGGGCCAAGGTCGTTGAAGACGTCAAGCGCCCACTGTGGAGAGGACAGACCGAAGTGAATCCGTAGTTTATGTTTCCCTGGGTTCCCGCCTCGGTATCGGAGTAAATGGCGTGCTTTGTTTTACTCTGGGTTCCCGCCTGCGCGGGAATGACGGGCCGTGCGGGAATGAGGGCCGTGCGGGAATGACGGTATTGCGCGTCGAATGACGTCGGTGTCGTCGGTGTCGTCGGTGATGGGATCGGGATATTCGACGTCTTTGATGTTGTCCTCGGTGATGCCTTGGGCTTTGAACGCGGGTAGATCGAAGGCTGAGATGTGGATGGTCTCGAATCGTTTCCGATTTTTGTGGAAAGCGTCGTAAAACGTCCCGGCGTATCCGTGCGGGTTACCGATAAGTAGAAGCTTGGAATTTTTGGCGGTGATGACGCCTCGAATGGCGTTGTAGATGAACTCGTCGACGCCGGATGCTTCATCGACGATCACGAGGATGTTCCCGGAGTGGAAACCTTGGAAACGGTCTTCGGTGTTGGTTGAGAATCCGTAGGCGTATCGTTTCGGCGAGAATTCGAGTCGGGTGCGGGTCAACTTCCCGCCGATGATGTCGCGAACAGGGACGTATAGGTTACGGAGCTCGCGCCAGAGGATTTCGCGTACTTGTCGTTCGCTCGGTGCGGTGGTGATGACGATGGCGTTGTCGTATGACATCAACCACCAAAGGATGGTGACGGCGGCGGTGAAGGTTTTCCCTGCGCCGTTGCACGATCGGACGGCAACGGACCGTTTGGCGGCGATGGCGGAGGTATTTGCTTCTGCTTGTCCCAAGGATCGACGCCGAGGATGTTGCAGGCGAAATTGACGGGGTTGCGCGGATGTGACGTTGGTTTCGGATGGCATCTTTGGCTGGCGGCACTGGCTTTCGAGCTGCGAGTGATCGGATGATGCTCTTGGGCTTCGGCTCAGGCTTCGCGGGCCCAGGGTTCGCGGGCTTTTGGGGAATGAACAGGTACGGGTTCTGGGTGCTTTGTTTTCCGTGGGGCGCACGTTTACGTTGACGCTCCGGGTCTGATTTCCGGGGGCGTCGTTTGTATGGATATTTTTTAGGCGCAGTCATTGTTTTGGTGCGCCTGGGACTGAGAGTGCCAGTAATGGTATCAGTGATTCTGGTATGTTAGGATGTTATGAATTGGGCATAAATTCGGATATTTATCGAAATCACTAAATAGATCGATGTAAGTGAATTGGGAAATAAGGATGGGAAACGGTCAAATTGGCTAAAACGAGGGTTTTAAGTAGTCAGGATATTGTTTCTGTGTTAGGAGGTGTAAAACGGGTATTTTGAAATAAAAGAGAAAGGTGTGATGTTGCGTATAGGTGTGGAATGTGAAAGAATATTAAGCTGGTGGTTACGGGTCTTGCACGATGGGTTGGGGACAAACTAACGGTAGAGGTAAATCGTGCTTGGAGCACTGAGAGTTCAATCGGCAGTAGACGAAGTGGATTGCGCGTGATTGTCTGAACCGCAGATTACGCAGATTTTCGCAGATGGGCTGTGATGCCCCGCGCCGTTTTGTCCCGATGGTTGTCTGTATCGGGGAGTGCGGGTGTTGTCTGAACCGCGGATTACGCAGATTTTCGCAGATGGGCTATGATGCCCCGCGCCCTTTTGTCTCCGGTCGTTGTCTGTATCGGGGATTGCGGGTGTTGTCTGAACTGGGATGGGTGGGATTGAAGGATGGGCAGGATGCAGCGCGGCCTTTTGGCCCCCTTTCATCCTCATCCCCGGTTCAAGCCCGGAGCAGGCTCTGGGTCTCTCCGATCGAGGGAGTGGGGATGGTTGTTGTGGGAAAGAGTACTTCTGCGACGGGGTGTTTTCGCCAATGGACGCGGTTCGTTCGGGCTTGATGGGTGATAATCGAAGCGATGACTATTCGACACGACGACGTGCATTGCAGGGAAATCGCCGCGGAGCTTTTGCGGCGGCATGGGGAGTTGCAGGCGGAGGCGAACATAACGTCTGCGATTCGGGAGTTTTTGGTGCGGACGGGGCTCGTGGAGTCAAGTGAGATCAGGGAGGAGATTTCGCCGGCGGAGGGTTCTGGGAGCGCAGTGGATCTGGCGGCTCTGGACACGTTCATCGAAGTGAAGCGTCGGATCGGGAATGGTATCGTGCCTGACGGGGCGCATGTTGGGCAGTTGGACGCCTATCTCGAGGCGGCGATGGAGGCGAGCAAGGGGGTTCGGATCGGGATTCTGACGGATGGAAAGTATTGGGTTTTGCGGTGGCCGAACGCGGTGATGATTAACACGTCTCCGCCGTACGCGTTCACGTTAACGGATGCGGACAGGTGGTATGGGCTGTACGAGTGGTTACGGGATAATGCGCTGGTTGCGCGGAAGGATATCGAGCCTACTGCGGAGGAGATACGGAACCAGTTCAGTCCGACAAGTCCGTTGTACGAACGTGAGATCGACACGTTGCGGGCGTTGTATGAGCGGTTCTCGGGGTATGAGACGGTGGCGGTGAAACGTCGGCTGTGGCACGATCTTTTGCGGACGGCGCTTGGGGAGGTTGTTGAGGGGGATGAGTTCGACCATCTTTTCGTGCGGCACACGTATTTGACGATGGTGGTGGGGATTGTGGTTCAGGCGACTTTCGGGATGAATGTAAGACAGATTGCGGAGAACGATCCTGAGGATTTGTTAGACCAGATGATCGCCCTAGCAAGACAAACGAGCAGAACTGTTAGCGAAACCTAGGCAGTCATCAGGTCCCGTTGCTCGTGTTCCCACTTTTGCATCGCTCCAAAGTTGGCCACAGCGACATAGCGCCGGGTGATCATCGTCCATAGGAAGGCCCATTACGCCGGCCAGCGCCTGGAGCACAGCTTTGATGATCTTCACGGTTTAACTTCCGATTCGCCAGGCATGGGGATACGTAGCGACGCGGTTGGCAAGGGATGAACATCGGATAGAGTTTTGCATCTGCAGAGTGCGTCGAACCGTATAATCACGGCATGCCGATAGATATCGAAGAACCCCTCAAGGCAACCTTGGTCATAGCTAATGTAGCGTATCTCGGTCAATCTGTGGCCGACCTGCTCTTCGGATTTGACATGAAGACGTCTGGCAACATTCTCGCGTCAACACTTAACGAAAGCGGACAGCATTTTAGAGCCACAAAAGACCGGATCACGATTTATCAGCAGCCGAATCGTGTGATGATCGAAAAGGAGAGTCCGTCTGGAATCGATGACTTCGGCAAGTTAGCCGATGTCGCTGAAATGGCGATTTCCAACATCAATGTGCACGTGAGCGATCTCGTGCCGGGCATGGTTGTTGACCAGACTCCCCCGGAGAACCGCACTTACACCTATGGGTTCAATTTGGAGATGGTTTGCAGATTCAAGACACAACAAGAATCAATCGACGGCGTGCCGATAGACCGATTCCTGAATGTCGAACGGCTCAAGTCTCGAGGATGTGCTGTCACCGCTGGCAATCTGGAGTTGGAATTCTCGATCGGGAATTATTCGTGGAGGTTGGGCGTAAAGCCGTTCCCAGGGTTTCACGATGGTTCTTTGCTGTTGGTAACCGTTAACCGGCACTCAGAGAATCAACCGCTGCCACGCACGGTCATCGCGATCAAAGAAGCTTTCGAGGCGGTGTGGAATGGAACCGAGAACTTGATCAACATGCTGGAGATACAGAGATGACACAATCGATGCTGTCGAAGGGAATTCGTAGCGGCCACGAGCTCCTGCGCGACATCGTAGCCGATCGTCTGCTACACGAGGGAGATGATATTGGTCACGAACAAGCCCGCGGGTCAATTGAAACGAATCCCGAAATTTGGAAAATCTTGAATCCAGGGTTCTCGGTACACGCGTCTCGATCATCGACGCAGGAGTTTCCGTCGTTTCCCGGGCAGGCGATTGATTTAACGGCAATCCGCAACTACGCGTATGACGCTGACGTTTTGATTGACGCTGACGTTTTGATCGGATTGACCATTGAATCGCCGGCAGATGGATTCGGCGATTGGGGCACAAGTTTTCCGACGGACGATGATGTGGCGAAGGCGCGCCAACGATTGGAAAAACCAATCAACGATGCTTTGGAAGATGGACGAGGCGATCTCAGTGACGATACTGCTTTGGCGGCTAGCGACATGTTGAATGCGGCGGATCGGTTCCGGAATGAACACGAAGTCCTGACCTACGTCACGTCGGATAACGATGCGATCACCAAGGTCAGCGATTGGCGTGGCAACTACGTCGTCATGAAGAGCAGAAGCGACGACAAGTCCGTCGTGCATTTCAACATCCGGAGCTACAAAGAGTTCGACCGGCGTGACGAGGCGAAAAAGTTTGCTCTCTCGCTTCTGGGATGTCTCAAGCGCAGGTCAACCGAGTCCTGATGGAATTCCCTGAGGAGGTCGGGTCCGATGAAAAGATCGGGCGCGCTTTGTCGCGGTCCAGCCCCGACAAAGCGAAGGATGAAGCGAATGTTCGCGAAAGCCTAATCTACTCGTTCAGGGAGCACAAGAAGCTGGAAATATCAGTCAACCGAGTGTCCTTAGCTAGACAGCACGGCAAGATCGGACATATCGAAAGTTTGGCTGAAAAGTTAGAGTCTGACCCTAATCGGCCTTTTCAAGGTTGGGCGAAGTTCTTAACGTCTGACGTGTTACGCATAGGTCTTTGTGTTGCCTGGTCTCCGATACGCGGGCGCACGGACGGCACAAACAACGAGTATCATGCCGACATCCTGTTGCCGCCGTATGCGACCGAGCTTGAAGATGTAGAAGAGTTTGTCCAGGATTTGTTATTGGTGCGACGCTGGTGTCCTCGACAGTTACGGCAGACCTGACGCATGTGGCGGTGTCTGACGCGGGTCGACAGGCTGCGGTGGGTGTTGAGCGGGAGTTGGGGAATCTGCGGCAGCGGTATGCGAGGTTGACGGTTACGATTGCTCGTCGGGAGATATGGAAGTGGTTGCGGGAGTCGGCAGAGGGGAAGCGGGTGGAGGAGGTTGTGGGGGTGTTGTTGGGTAGGTAGTCTGAACCGCGGATTGCGCGGATCTTTGGGATGGCCAGGATTTTTGTGTTGGTTTGTGGGGTGAGTGTGGGGTTCGATGAATTACCGCTTGATATCTCTAGGATTCATTGCAAACAAGTTGAACTTCTGAGGGTCTATATCTGGACGCTCGATTGAAACACCATTACCCGGCATCGTGTACAAAAAATACTCTTCAATCAGTTCTTGGCCGCTTGAGGTCAAAGAGTCCCAGTATTCCGGGGAAATCATGATGATTTCTGTTTCTTCCAATATTGTCATAGACAAAAGAGCGGATTGGGTCCAACTGTCTGTTTCGTCCAGCGCAGCAACCATGATGCGAGCAATGCTGTCCGCCCACTTCGGATAGGCGATCACTGCGATTTGTCCATGTTCATTAGGGTATATTGTAACGATGATCGGTATAGGTTTCATTGATAATCCTTGTGCGGGTAAAACTACTGAGTTACCGAGTTGTTTATATTCATCAACAGTGTGCCTTCGCATGAAAACAGCACTTGCAGCGATCGTAGACTTAGTAGCGAAGTGGATAGTTTCGAAGCGCCACGAATCGAATTCTCCAGAACGCAACATAGTCTCGAATTCATATCTTAATAGGGATACATCACGCTTTTCGGGAATCGATCCATCAAAATAGCCATGAATATTCGAAAGTTTAATTCTGTCGTTGACAAATATCGTGTATTGATCAATAAATATTCTGGCAAGAGTCGATCTATAACATATAAGAGCCAAATTACGCGAATCTTCCCAATCGATTTCGCGATCGTCAATGGCAGTGAACACATCGTTGTCATGTTTCGCGCAAGCGATGCGTCGTGTCATTTGGGGATTGTTTATGTTGCGGTGCTCGAAACGAAAGGGTGCTGGCCGGTCAAAATCTCTTCGCATTATGTTATCGAGATGAGCTCGTTTTTTGGAGTCAAGAATCGATGTGATCACGCGATTGTTCCCGTCCGCGATCAGACGCAACCGCGATATTGGGATCACATGGCATTTCACCGCCGTTTCGTTGCACTGTCCGTCCGTATGGACCATACATTTATGCGGCAAATTGAAATAGTCGGAAAACCAATCAACTGTTTCGCGACGGCGTCGTTCATATCCCACAAGTACCATAGGCGACCTCCCGAAAGTTTCGAGTGTGCTTGAAGTGACGATTGTAGTTTGCCGAGAGAGATGGCAGCACGTTGTCGCGTACCGGGATGAGGGTTGTCGGTTTGTGTGGTTGTTTGGAGTGTTGTGCCCCGCCCCTCCCCGGGCATCCCCCGCTCGCTTCGTTCGCGTCCCTTTCGTCCAATGAAAGGGGCGAAAAAGAAAACCGGAGGCACTGATTGTCGGTGCCTCCGGTGAAACTTTGGTTTGTGTTTGTTTTTAGTAGTCGTCGACGGACAATGGGCCGCCGTCGGAACCGGCGCCTGCGTCGGCGTTTGCCGGGTCGGATGCCTCTTCCCAATCGTCGGGGCGGTCATCTTCTCCGCGGCTCTGCCAGTATGCATCGTTGTTGGGATTCATCTGGTTTGCGTGGTGGTCGTCGTTTCTTCCAGTCAAACTATCAGTCTCCTTTTGCTAGGTTCAATTAGTTGATTGTGTAGCGGCGGTCTTAGACTGCCGCGTTTCTGATTATATTTTTCGGTATTGGTGGTTGATTTGTTTCATGAGGACCCCGTCCCCGCCCGGCCTCCCCGCTCGCGTCGCTCCGCTTGCTCGCGCCCCTTTCGCTCTGCGAAAGAGGCGGGCGTCCTCGCATCAATCTTCGTCGGTTTCGTTTAGGGCTTGTTGGATGGTTTGGAGGATGCCTTCTAGGTTGGTTGTGACTTCGTTGTTCCAGAAGCGGATGACGCGGTAGCCGTGTCGGTTTAGGCGTCGGGTGCGGTGTTGGTCTTGGGTTCTTTGTTGGTCGTGTTGGCCGCCGTCTAGTTCGACGATTAGGTTTGCCTTGGTGCAGACGAAATCGACTATGGCGTCACCAATCACCTTTTGGCGTAGGAATCTGTGGCCGTTGCGATCACCCTCACCCCCGGTTCAAGCCCGGGGCAGGCTCTAACCCTCTCCCATCAAGAGAGAGGGGATATAGAGGTGTTGCCAGAGGGTGTGTTCGGCGTCGGTCGGGTCGTTTCGCATTTGGCGTGCGAAATGTCTCAATTGGTATCTTGTGTAGTTCATTTGGGAGATTTTATGGAGATTCTTGGTTACGTTCGATTTGGGTGGCGAAGTGTTTTTTGCGTGGTGTTGTTGTGCGGTTGTATGAACCCCCTGCGTCGCTTCGCTCCGCGTCCCCCTTTTGCTCCGCTGCGCTCTACAAAAAGGGGAGGATTCGCCCCCTCCCCCAACCCCCGGCGTCCCCCGCTGTCGCTTCGCTCCCGCGCCGTTTTCGCTGGTCGAATGGGGCGGGCGACGGCTAGGGTCGGCTCTACGGTGTGGTCAAGTGAGGGTGGCGTTCCGCTTCGTATGGCTCGACTAGGTGTAGGAGCAAATCGAGTTCGTCGCCTTCCGGGGTGCCAGCAGGAGAGTCGAAGATGTGATCAATGCGGTTCATTGCCGCTTGATAGTGTTCGTCTGTTCTAATCAACTTGGTGAACATGGTCGCTCAAAGGAAAAGGGAGGGGGAAGTTGGAGCGGAGGCAGACCGGTCCTGCCCCGGGCGTACTACGCTCGCGCCCCGGGCGTCGGTCGGCTGGTCGAAAGGGGCGGGCATCCCCCGCTGTCGCTTCGCTCCCGCGCCCCCTTCGTTGCACGAAAGGGGCGAATGACCGCTCCTCTGGGTTCCCGCCTTCGCGGGAATGACGGTAGGGTACGCGGGGATGACGGGCTGTTCACCCTCACCCTAACCCTCTCCCATCGAGGGAGAGGGGATGTTGCTAGGGGGTTGCCGCCGACCTACGGCTGCCACCTCAGGACTGGGCGTCTGGCGGCGGTGGCTTCGTCTAGTCGGGTGTTTGGCAGTGTGTGGGGTGCGTGGAGCACGGTATCGGGGTCGCTGTCGATTTCGTCGTCGATGGCATTCATTACGGCTACGAATCGGTCGAGCGTCTCTTTCGACTCGGACTCGGTGGGCTCGACCATGAGCGCCTCCGAAACGATAAGTGGAAAATACATGGTGGGTGCGTGGATGCCGTAGTCGAGGAGTCGTTTGGCAATATTTAGGGCGGGAACTCCGCGTTCGGCTTGTCGTTTTCCGCTGAGGACGGTTTCGTGCATGCAGAATCGGTCCGCCGCCAAGTTCCAGCGGTCGCGGAGCCGTGCTTGGACGTAGTTGGCGTTGATGACGGCGTTCTCGGAGACGGCGCGCAGGCCGTCGCCGCCGAGGGACTGCATGTAGGTGTAGGCACGGACGAGTATGGAGAACGATCCGTGGAAGCCGTTGATTTTGCCGATGCTGTTGTCGGGGCGTGTCAGATGGTATTGCTGTGCCCTCACCCTAACCCTCTCCCGCCCAGCGGGAGAGGGGACATCGTCGTCGTTCTTAACAACTACCGGTTCGGGGAGGTACGAAGCGAGCTCTTCGGTGACCATTACGGGACCGGCACCGGGTCCGCCGCCGCCGTGCGGAGTTGAGAATGTCTTGTGGAGATTGGAGTGGCAGATGTCGACGCCCAAATCTCCGAGCTTGACGAGTCCGAGCAATGCGTTCAAGTTCGCGCCGTCGGCGTAGACCAAACCGCCGGCATCGTGGATGATGTTGTTGATTTCGATAATGTTGGGCTCGAACAGTCCGAGGGTGCTCGGAATCGTGAGCATGAAGGCGCAGGTGTTCTCGTCGGCCTTCGCGCGCAGGTCTTCGACGTCGACATTGCCGAGCTCGTCGCTCTTGACGGTGACAACGCTTAGACCGGCCATCGCCGCTGAAGCGGGGTTGGTGCCGTGTGCGGAGTCCGGAATGAGTGCGACGTTGCGATGGGCTTCGCCACGCGCATTTCCAAAACGGCACGCGCGATCAGCAGTCCGGCGTACTCGCCCTGGGCTCCGGCCAGTGGTGCCAATCCGACGCCGGGCAGCCCGGTAACCTCTCCGAGCCACTCCTGCAGCTCGAACATCACTTCGAGCGCGCCTTGCACGCTCTCGTCATCCTGCAACGGGTGGATGTTGGCGAAGCCTCCCAACGACGCGATCTGGTCGTTGAGTTTCGGGTTGTACTTCATCGTGCAGGAGCCGAGGGGGTAGAAGTTTGTATCGATGGAGAAGTTGAGTCGGCTGAGCAACGTGAAGTATCGGATGACGTCGAGCTGCGAGACCTCGTGGCAGCTGCAGATCGTCTGGAGTGCGCAGAAGGTCATCGTCGGGCATGTCGGCAAGTGGGACATCCGGCGCGGGGAGATCGACGGCTCTGCGTCCGGGAACCGATCGGTCCATGAGCAAGCTGCGATCGGGCATGTCGGCAACGCTGGAGTTGGGCATCAGGTTGTTGGTCATGCCGCGGCTCCGTAACTGATGTCTCTCAGCGCCGCGATGAGTCGATCGATATCGGCGCGGCTGTCCATCTCCGTGACGCATAAGAGCATGCCGTTCGGCACCGCATCTGAGACGTCCAAACCGCCGATGATGCCGCGGTCTGCCAACCGGTTGTTGATCACGGCGGGTGCGATGGGGCACTCGACCGGGAACTCGTTGAAGAACGCACCCTCACCCTGACCCTCTCCCGCGGGGCGGGAGAGGGGATCGATATCTCTGATCACTTTCCAACGGGGCAGCGCATCAATGGCGTTGGCCAGGTAGTGGGCCTTGTGATACGAGAGCTCCGCCACCTTGCGCAATCCGCTCGGGCCCATCGTTGCGCAGTAGACCGCGACCATCAATCCGATCAACTGGGTGCTCGTGCAGATGTTGGAAGTGGCACGCTCTCGTCGAATGTGCTGCTCGCGAGTTTGGAGAGTGAGCGTGTAACCCGTGCGGCCCATGGTGTCGGAAGTCCTGCCGATGATGCGACCGGGAAGTTGCCGGATGAAGCGTTGCTTGGTCGTGAAGAGACCCACATACGCGCCGCCGAACGTGAGCGGCACGCCGAGTGGCTGACCCTCAGCGGTGGCGATGTCGACGCCGAACGCGCCGGGCGGTTTGAACATGCCAAGCGCGATCGGGTAGGTGTGCATGACGGACAAGGCGCCGGCGTCGTGGGCGGCATCCGTCAGGGCCTGCACGTCTTCGATGCGTCCTAGGAAGTTGGGCGACTGAAAAGCGATACATGCTGCGTCGTCGGGGATGTCTCCGTTGAAGACTCTCTCGCGAGATATTGGCTCGATCTCGACCTGCTGATACCGCGAGTATGCCTCTGCAACCTCGAACAATCGTCGATCTGCGGTGTCGAGTATCAAAATCCGGTTGCGACGGCTGACGCGTGCGGCCATCAATCCCGCTTCGGCAAATGCGGTCGGGCCGTCGTACATGCCGGCGTTCGCGACTTCCATGTCGAGGATCTGAGCGACCGCCGACTGAAATTCGAAGCCGCTCTGTAGAACGCCTTGCGCCGCTTCGGGTTGGTACGGCGTGTAAGACGTTACGAATTCTCCGCGCTGCAACACGGCGCCGACGGTCGAAGGGATAAAGTGCCGGTACGCGCCCGCGCCCAAGAACGACGGTCGAGTGCCCGCGTCTTGGTTCAGCGCCGCCAACGCCTGCATCCGGGTAGCGACTTCCAGCTCGGAAGCTGAATCTGGCAACCGCAATGGAGTATTTCGATGCTGTTCCGGGATGTCGGTAATCAGCGATTCAAAGTCGTCAACGCCGATCGTGGATAGCATTTCCGCACGCTCGGAAGGCGTGTTTGGAATGAACGGATGCGGTGAGTTGACGTTGCTCGACAAAGCCTACTCCAGCGTGCCCTGATATGTCTCGGAATCCATCAATTCGTCCAGCTCTGATGGATCGTCAAGCTTTACTTCCATGATCCACCCGTCGCCATAAGGATCCGAGTTGGCGAGTTCGGGCGATTGCTCCAACTCTTGGTTGACGGCGGTGACGGTGCCGCTGACCGGGGAGAAAAGATCGCTGACCGCTTTCACGGATTCGATCTCGCCGAACTTGTCGAACTGATCTACTCGTGAGCCGATCTCGGGCAACTCGACGAACACGACATCGCCGAGCGTGTCCTGTGCGTAGTGGGTAATTCCCACCTCGACCACATCGCCGTTTCCGACGCGTGCCCATTCGTGTTCGGACGAGTATTTCAAATCAGCTGGATACAACGCAGTTTGCCTCCGTCGGTACCTGTGTCGATAACCGCGTTGACTATAACAAATTCACCTATGTCGGTGCGTCCCGCCGAAGATTTGCGAAGAGCGTCGGAAAAAGGGCAAAGGCACCACAACCGCGTCGACCGTTCGACCACGCACGTCGATTTGCACCGCGGTCCCGACATCGGCGTGTTCAACGTCGATGTAACCCATAGCGATCGCCTTGCCAAGAGTCGGAGAGTGGGTCCCGGAGGTCACCACGCCTATCTCCTCGCCACCGGCTGTGATCGAATGCCCATGCCTTGCGATCCCGCGCGACCGCATCTCAAACCCCGCGATTATTCGTGGCGTTCCCTCGTCTCGAATCTTCCGCAATGTCGCTCCAGCGATATATTCCGAACGGTTCGGCCGCACCGTCCAGCGCAGTCCGGCTTCAAACGGATTGTTTTCAACGGTCATATCCGAACCATGGAGCATCAATCCGGCCTCCAACCGCAACACATCTCGCGACCCCAGACCGCACTCAGTTGCACCTGCGTCAACCAGCATCGACCAAATCCTTGGCGCATGTGGACTGTCAAACATGATCTCGAATCCGTCCTCGCCCGTGTAACCTGTCCGAACCGCAAGAATCCGCTCGCCGTCCAACGTCGCCTCACCAGCATGAAATCTCTCGATCCCGTCAGTCTCGCCGTTCGACATGTCGCACATCATCTCAACCGCGTTCGGCCCCTGTACCGCCACCATCGCGATTTCGCCGGAACGGTCCACATACCCTACGTCTGCGCCTGCCTTCTCAACGTACCGCTCCATCTGCGTAGACAACCACTCTTTATCGACATCGGCATTCCCCGCGTTCACGACCAACAGATAACGGTCTTCATCGAGGTTGTAGACAATCGCGTCGTCGATGATGCCGCCTTGTTCGTTGCAAATGACGTGATACCGCCCCTGTCCGTGGCTAAGCCGCGACGCCCGAACGCTCAACACCGTATCTAGGAACCGGCCCGCATCCGCGCCGCTGAACTCCAGCCTCGCCATGTGCGAGACGTCGAAGATGCCGACGTTGTTTCGGACTTGGTTGACCTCGTGGATTATCCCGTCCGGATACTGCACCGGCATGTCCCATCCGCCGAAGGGGACGATGCGGGCGCCAGAGGCTACGTGGGTTTCGAAGAGGGGTGTCCTGTTTGCCATCTGTGCTTCTCGTGGTTTATGCGTCGGTCTTAACTCAATCGTACGGCAGATACAGAGACGGCATTCGCTTACGGCGGAGGTATCAGATATAACGCCCACAGCACGACTACCACGATCGTGGTTGTGAATAAGGTGTGAAAAAGCAGTCTGCGTTTGCGGCTTCTCCGCGCTTTTTGCAATTCCGCCGTTGCGTCAATGACGGCTCGCGCAGATTGTTCGAGTTTTCGTTTCGCTTGTTTTTGCCGGTGATCGGCATTTTCGAATTGCTGCTGTCGCCTAGAGTTGTCAAATCGTTGTTTTGATCGGTGCAATCTGCCCCAAAACTGAAACCTGCCTAACGGCGCGTTCGGTACCGGTTCGATTTCATCGAGTTCTGCAAAGGCCAGCGAATGGTCGCGTTCAGAGTTCTCCAAGTTTGCCGTTGCTCGTCCGAAATTTCGACGACGCATTTCTAGCTGTCTTTGAGCACGTCGTACGCCTTCCTTTGATGCGCCAGCGAAACTGGAACTTGTACAGATTGCCCCTAGCGGCGAGGTTAGCGGACCGAGGATGCAAACGGCGATGAGCACAGCGAGGACTGGAAAAAAGATGGCGACGACCGCGACGATAAAAGCCGATGCACCCAGGAACGCCAGAATTGTGGCGATGCCTTCCCCGATCCGTATCACCACATCGCCCATTCAGCTATCGAACCTTTCTTGATACGCCTAATTTCGGTATTCGCGTTTCGACTTTTTGGTTAGATCTGATTGCGAGTTCTGCGATATAGCCTCTGTGCCGTCTTTTGTTGTTGGTCGGGAAGCCGAATTTCGAACTTCACCGGGAGGTTGCCAACATCAAAGGGAATTCGGACGGATCTTCTCCTAGGTTTTCGAGTGCGACGGCCGTGCGTTGCAGACTTTCTGCCAACTCTTCAACCCGTTTTTTGTTTTTGTAGTAGAACAGATCGTCGTGGGTAAATCCGGTGATGTCCAACGCTATGTCCAACATGCGCGGCTGAAGGTGTCGGTTCAGGTACATGCCGATTCCGGCACCAGCTATGGAGCCTGCTACACTGCCGACCAAAGTTCCCGCACCGGGAACGGCACTGCCGACCAATGCTCCTCCCTTCCCGCCGGCCATCGCCAAAACTGTCGATACGCCCATTCTGGACATCAACGTGAGTGTTTGAACCACCTGGATTTTGTTTCTGGTTGTGCGGTCAGCCGCCTTGAATTGCTGCTCGGTCCGGATAACGCTGTAAATGAGCCTTGCGCTTGCGATGATCGCTGCGGCGAACGGGACTATGTCCAGCATGCCGTCTGGCACGTCGATCCCCATGTTTTCGTTTAAAGTGTTGAGGCCATCGTTCACATTCCCGACCAACGCAAAATCGGGTCCAATGTCGATCATACGATCGGCAAATCCAGGAGAGTTTTCTGTAATCTTTTCGTATATTTTGGAACTGACGGCGAAATCGATGTCGACGTTTTCCGCCATCAAGCCTTGTACTTTATTGGCGTAACCTGCTGCCCCGGTTTTCACTTGAATCAAAACCTGTTCACCATTGGGCGAAGTCGCGCTGATATCCCACACTGGTTGCGTCGGGTTTTCTGCAATGGCAACGTCAGTAAAACCTTTATGTTCAAATTGTTCCACGGCTTGGATCTCGGCGAGTTTGCCTTTCAGGCCGTTGATCAAGCCAGTGGCGTTTTGCTCGCCTCGGCCTGAAACTTCAATCCAATGATCGTAAAGTGAAATCGAATCATGGTTCGCCAATCGCGGGTACGCTTTCTCGTAAGCTTCAAGTATGTTGTCATCTACGTTTACATCGTCGAATATGCCCCACAAAGCGAACGAGTTTGCAGTTACAACGTCAGCGGCATGAAACGAACGATCTGTGTTCGCCAGTTCGGTCAAGATGTCGCGTAGGGGCTTGCGCTCGTCGTATGGCTCTCCCGGCAGTTCGCTGAGTGCTGGAAGTTGCGCGATTGAATCCATGGCCAAAACGAAATCCCCCTAATTGCTCAAGGCGTTGATGGCGATTGTGGTGGCGACGATGATCACGCCTGCAACGGTGGCGATGGTAATGACCAAGTTACCGATCCGTGATCGAAATTCCCGGAACTCTGACACCATCTTTTCAGCCATCTCTTCTTTGGCCGATTTCAAAGCCACATCGTAATACTTTTGCATCTCTTTCCGCCCTTTCGCCAACCCTTCATCGACGGCTTTGGCAAGTAAGGTCGGCATGTGTTCATGTTCGCCGATGTGTTGCGTCAGCAACTCGTGCTGTCTGATGACACGAGGGATCAGTTCTTGATTGATCCGGTCTTGTTCCTCCCAGAACCGGACTCTTTCGCTGATTGGAATGCTGTCATCATGAGCATCGTTGGGCTCATCGTTTTCTTGGACAGCTATTGTGTCGTCATTTTGAGGCGTCACCCGGTATTCTCCTTAGTCGTTGCCATGACGCGGTAAATCCGCGGTTGAACTGTACAGCACAACTCAAATCGCAAAACGACGACCTTGTAGATCCGGCAGCGGAAATATCGGTGCCATCTCCAAACCACTGATATCAATCTCCGCCGCGCCGCAGCGATGCTGAGCAACGCGGAAATCCCCAAGTCCACGGATATCGACGAGCGCATTCAGCGCGCGCAGCTCGGGAACCCAATCATGCTCATCCTTCCCATAGCGGCCAGACACCAACGCCCCTCTAACCTGGCGCAAATACTGATCGATACCCAAATCGAACAAAAGATCTCGCTGCGTCCTCAATCCTCCCATCGACTCAAACCCAGCCGCGTCCAACGCATCGCCAACAGCGGTGAAGTCAACATGCGTCGTCATGTCCTGGAGCCCAACGTCCCGAAACGGATTCTGACCTAGTACATGGGCTCGATAACACCTTAACGAGCCTTCATATCTCGCCGGATGATACAACGTCTCGCGGTCATTCCCGTAGTCAATTGTCAACATGTAGCCACGTCCCAACAGACTGGCGACGCTGTTCGCCCACGCCTCAATCCCAAGATTCACCTCGCCACGATACCCTTCCGGCACAACCGACGCGAATCCGCCGACACGATCCATGATCTCAACGTTCGACACCTCTCCTTCGATGAATTCCAACTCTCCAGTGTCACCGAGGCCCACGTAACATTCCACAACCTTGCCATTGCGGATCGTAAACACATGCGCCGGAAACGCGTCAAGCAACTCGTTGCTGATCACGCATCCGATGACAGGTTCCAGTTGCCGCAATTCATCAACACCACGCACGTCCCCCCGAGGCCGGAGATCAAACGCGTGGTATCCAAGTGCCTCACCGAATCGCTCTACCTGATCCCCGCTGCCTTTCCCGCTTTCGACAGCATCGAGAATGTCACGCGCCAACCCGCCATCGCCGGCGCCCAACTCCACAACATCGAACGCTCCCGGCTCGCCAAGCTCCTGCCATGCTTTGAAAAGATATCCGGCAATCAAGGCTCCGAACGCTGGATGCATCTGCGGCGAAGTCGCATAGTCCGCACCCGCGGTCACCGACGAAGTGTAGTAGCCGTGCTCTCCGTACAGCGCGATTTCCATGAACTGCGCGAAAGTGATCGGAACCTTGGCCCGGATTTCAGCTTCAATGATCTGACGTGCCGGTGTGGATTCTTCCGGCATCGGTGGAGGTGGTTAACCGCGCTCGGAGATCGGGACGTAGTCGCGCTCGCGACCGCCGGTGTACTTCAGGAGCGGCCGGATCAGGATGTTCCGTCGATACTGCTCGACGACTTGGATGACCCAGCCCGGCACTCGGCCGATGGCGAATATCGGCACGAACAGGTCTTGCGGAATGCCGTTCAGGTAGTAAATCACACCAGCGAAGAAATCGACGTTGACGTGCACACCGCGCCTTGCGTATGGAGACATCGCCTCAACCACAGCTTCGAGAATGTTGTACCACTCGGGTTGACCCTTCTCTTCGCTCAACCGCCTCACACCTTCCCGCAGGTGACGTGCCCGCGGATCTTCCGCCTTGTAAACTCGGTGTCCGAATCCCATCACAGGGATCCTTTGCCTCAACAGATTCCGAACGTAGCCCTCAGCGTTTTCGGCGCTGCCGATTTCACGTGCCATCTGCATCACGTTCTCAGCCGCTCCGCCGTGAGAAGGACCGGACAACGCGCCGATGGCGGCAGCAACCGCGCTGTAGGCGTCAGCCTTGGTACCCGCGACCACTCGGGCGGCGAACGCGCTTGCGTTCGACCCGTGATCGGCGTGCAACACCAAGTCCTTGTCCATCAACTGCGCCGCATCGTCCGACGGCACCTCGCCGTCGAGCATGTACAGGAAGTTCGCCGCTTGATTCAAATCCGAGTTGGGAGCAACCGGGTCGTTGCCACGTCGGATGTTGTAGTGCGCCGCAACGATCGTCGGCACTTGCGCCGTCATCCGGATGCCTTTTCGGAATGTCGCCTCAACATCGTCCCACTCCGCATCCGCATCGGGGTCGAACGCTGAAAGCGCCGAGACCGCGGTACGGAGTACATCCATCGGGTGCGACTCCTTGACCGCGTCGATTATCGGGAAGATCTGATCCGGCAACTCACGCTGGCTGCGCAACTCCTGATCGAACGCATCCAGATGCTCCTGCGCGGGTAACTCGCCGTGCAATAGCAGGTAAGAAGTTTCCTCGAAATTCGAGTGCTCCGCCAGGTCGTGAATGCTGTAGCCCCGATATTCCAGGACCCCATTGGCGCCGTCGATGAAGGTGGTCTCGGTACGGTCGAAGTAGATTTCTCTCAAACCACGATGGAGTTTGATTTCGTCGTCTTTGGGCATGGAAGGTCTTGTCTGGTGATAGTGAGCGGCGTTACAGTGACCGGCGGCGATTTCCAACTTTGCAACGAGTATCGCCTCAGCGTAAATTGCGGTCCGATGCGTTTCAACCTATTTTAGAGCATCGGGCGAGCGAGGCATCCTTACGGACGTGGAGAATCGTCCGGTAGTACAGCGTCCTTTCACGCGGGCAACGGTTTGCAACGATAAACTTCTCTACCAACACTTGGGAGCACAACGTTGATAGTCGATGTCCATTCGCACATCCCGACGCACGAAGCGGACGTGCCGATCGAGGATGTTGAATCTAATCCGCTGATCGGCACCGGCGTAAAACTCGCCGGGTCGATGCGCGACTACGCAGCTGCCATGGAGCCAGTTGACCGCGCCCTAGTTTTCGGGATAGCTCCCCGCCCCGGCACGAATGAGAATCCCGTAATCGACTGGAACGCCGGCTGGGACGACAGTCTGAACCAGAACGACATCGCGGCACGCGTCGCAGCTTCGAACCCCGACAAGTTCATCCCCTTCATGTCGCTCCATCCTGAGCAGCCAGACATTGATCAGGAATACGATCGCGCCGTCGGCGAGTTGGGCTGCAAAGGCATCAAGCTCGCTTTGAGCTACCAAGCGGTCGACCCGCTCAGCGATGCCGCGTTCCGCCTTTTCGACCGCTTGCAGTCCGACGGCCTACCAATCGTCTTCCACAACGGAATGTCAGTCGCCCCGGACGCCGTTCTCAGATACGCCCACCCGCTCGCGATCGACGAAGTGGCCATCGCGTTCCCGCGACTGAAGATGGTCCTTGCCCACACCTCGCACCCATGGTACGAAGATTGCATGGCCGTCGTGCGAAAACATCCCAACGTATGGACCGACATCTCCGGCATGCCATCGAGACCTTGGATGGCGTGGCGAGCCATGCGTGTCTTCCACGAGTTCTCCGCGACTCACAAAATGCTCTTCGGATCAGACTGGACCCTCTGGACGCCGCAGGAAACAATGGACGGCCTACGAGCAATTCCAAGATTCGCCAAAGAGCACAACCTCCCACCGATCCCCCAGGACGAAATCGAAGCCATCATAAACCGCAACTCGTTAGAACTTCTCGGTTTGGAGTGAAACCTATGGACTCAGACCAACCACTTATCGCCAACCGCGCGAAAGAAAAGCTGAAGGCCGACGAGCCAATATTCGGCGTCAACATCTTCGAGGCGCTGACCCCGTCCGTCGTCAAAGTCGCCGCCAAAGCCGGCTTCGACATGCTCATGGTCGATGCCGAACACGCCCTCAACGACGACGGCAGACTACCGTTGTTCCTCACCCTAGTCCGCGACAACGGCATGGCGCCCATCGTCACCGTCATCGCCCCCGAACGAGCACTCGTATCACGCGTCCTCGACGCCGGTGCCATGGGCATAATCCTCTCCCACTCCGAGACGCCCGAGCAGATGGAGGACCTAGTCCGTTGGGTCAAATACGCACCCGAAGGCGTCCGCGGATTGGCCATGGGCGCAAACGCGGGCTACGACGGCAGGGACGTCGCCCGTTACTGCCGCGAAGCCAATAATGCGATGCTAGTCCTTCCAAAAATCGAGTCGCCTCTCGGCGTCGAGAACGCCGGAGCGATGATGGATGTCGAAGGAGTTGACGGCGCAGTCTTCGGACCGGGCGATCTATGTGCCAAAGATGGGGTACCCCGGCCAGTGGGAGCATCCCGAAGTCCTCGCCGCAATCAACAGCGTAGTCGACGCCGCAATCGCCCGCGGCCTAGCAGTAGAACCACCCGTCATGCCGTCCGACAACGCCGAATACCAACGCGACCTAAACCGCGGCGCACGCATCTTCGGCGCCACCAGACAAACCGAATACGACCTGTACCGCGATGCGTTGAACCGCGTGCTAACCGCCTATCGATAACTCCGTCATCCCGGTGAAAGCCGGGATCCAGAAGGGCGAGGCGACGGGTCATCGGCACGCACAAAAATGGGCTGCCGACCCTACAACGCCAAGCTCTCGACTTCCCCGGTCAAACGACTGATGATCTCGTCAATCCGGATCGCGCCCAAGTTGTCCCCGGACCGCGCCCGCAGCGCCGCCGAATCAGCTTCGATCTCGCGGTCACCGACCACCAACATGTAGTTGACCTTCATCAACTGAGCGTTGCGAATCTTGGCGTTCATTCGCTCGCTCGCATCGTTGACCTCGACACGCAGACCAGCTCGCTTCATCCGATCTGCAACCGCGTATGCGTAATCGTTGTGCCGGTCAGCTATCGGTACCATCATCGCCTGCGTCGGCGACAGCCACAGCGGCAGGTTGCCTCCAAGATGCTCGATCAGCACCCCGATGAAGCGCTCCAGAGAGCCCAGCATCGCGCGGTGAATCATCACCGGACGCTCGCGCCCGCTCTCCGAATTCACGTACTCCAGATCAAACCGCTCCGGCTGGTTGAAATCGACCTGAACCGTACCCAACTGCCATTCACGCCCGAGTGCATCCGGCACGAACATGTCGATTTTGGGGCCGTAGAAAGCGCCTTCGCCCAAAGCGGTCTCGAATTCTCCGCCTCGCTCCTCTAAAACCGCCTTAAGAGCGGTTTCGGCGCGGTCCCACTGCTGATCTGATCCCACGCGCTTCTCCGGCCTCAACGACAGCACGAACCGCGTCGAATCAAACCCGAACACCCCATAGCTCTCGTTCAGCATGTCGATGAAGCCGTTAACCTCTTCCGCGATCTGGTCTTCACGACAGAAGATATGCGCGTCGTCCTGCGCAAACGACCTCACCCGTGTCAGACCCGCCGTCACGCCTGACAACTCGTACCGGTGCAACCGCCCAAAGTCTGCATACCTAATCGGCAACTCCCGATACGAATGCAACGACTTCGAATACATCACCGCGTGCGACGGACAGTTCATCGGCTTCATGCCGTATTCCTGCTCGTCGATCTCCAGCATGTACATGTGCTCGATGTAGTTGTCGTAGTGACCAGACGTCTTGAACAGATCCGTCTTGAACATCTGCGGAGTGATCACCTCGTCATATCCGTACCGCTCGTAAAGCCCCCTAACGTAGTCAACGAGCCGGTTGTAGACGAACGCTCCCTTCGGACGGAAAAACGGATTGGCCGGCGCCACCTGATCAAAGAAGAACAGACCCATCTGCGCGCCAAGTCGCCGATGGTCCCGCTGCTGGGCCTGCTCGCGCTGCTTCAGATACACCTTCTGCTTGTCGCGCGACTCCCAAGCCGTCCCGTAAATGCGCTGCAGCATTGGATTCGCTTCGCTACCGCGCCAATACGCACCAGCGGTCGACAACAGCTTGAACGCTGAAATCCGCCCCGTAGACTCGACATGCCCACCACGACAAAGGTCGTCGAACGCACCATCCGAATGGCTCGTAAACGTAACCTGCTCATCCTCTGGGATCCCCTCGATGAGCTCCAGCTTGTACGGATTGTCCGACACCAACACCCGCGCCTCGTCTCGCGACACCTCACGCTCAACAAACGGCGTGTTCGCGCGTATCGAAGCCCGCATCTCACCTTCGATGGCTTCAAGATCCTCCGGAGTAAACGGCCGCGCCACATCGAAGTCGTAGTAGAAACCGTCCCGAATGGGCGGCCCTATCGTCAGCTTCGCCTCCGGGAACAGCTTTAACACCGCCTCCGCCACGACGTGCGCCGCAGAGTGCCGCAACGCATCCCGATACTCCGCCTGCTCCTCTGGGCTAAGATCCCGGAACCTCGTTCGTCTCCCACCGTCATTCCCGCGGACCCGGGAATCCACCGGGGATGGGTGGTTACTCGGTTGTTCTTGTTTTTGGCTGTCTGCCATGTCGCTCACCTGTGCTTAGTCAATGTTTGAGGCGACAGAAAAACGCGAAACAACATCACCGACGAGGCACGGTTACTTCGAGTAGACAATTGGGTCCCCGCCGCCACTTGATCTAGGATTAGGCGCGGGGCCGGGTGATGATCAGCGGGCCCGCGCCATCATAGTGAGGGTGCGACGCCGTGTAGGGTCGCCCTCACTTGATCTCAACACTGTCAACCTGGTAATCAACTTATGAACCCGTTGGTTCAACTTGAATGGTGGGCGATGGAGGATTCGAACCTCCGACCTCGTCGATGTCAACGACGCGCTCTAACCAACTGAGCTAACCGCCCTTTCCTGATGCGTCAGATTATATATCGCTCCTCTACGGTCAAAATCCGCCAACCCAATCAGCGGTGCCTCGTCTGGCTCGAGGCAACGTGAAGCATTGAGCGAATCCGAACGGCAAGGTTGTTGACAACCGGCTAAAGATCAATGTAATCTAGCAGTTAATTCCTCCCCCGCGATTCCAGCCACGAGTTACTCGGCGGTGTTGATTTTCGGGGGGTTTCTTTTTGTCGGGACCTAGCCAATCTCGGACATGTTGAGTGCGTAACAAGGATCTTTAATGTCAGATGAGGCGAAGGATCGTGCGGTAGTCCTAGTCGATGGTATGAACCTGTTCAATAGCGCCAAGCGCGCATACGGCTATAGGTACCCAAATTATGATGTCGCCAAGTTATCGTGTGTCGTTTCAGGTATCCTCGGGTGTCAACTCGTCGGAACGCGGTTCTATACCGGAATTCCTAGACAGAACCGTGATCCAGATAGGCACTATTTTTGGGCGCGGAAAACTAACGCTGTGCGGCGATCTGGCGTGATCGTCTATACCCGAACAGTCCGAAGTACCAATCCCCCGCAAGAAAAAGGCATCGATCTCCGGATCGGTCTCGACGCGTTAGCTCTCGCCTACCGCCGGGCATACGATGCTTTGATCATTTTAAGCACGGACCAGGACTTTACAGAAGTTAATCGATACGTCCGAGAGGTGGCTAGTGGCCAAGGACGTCGTATGCGTCTCGTGAGCGCTTATCCCGTCGGCAATCGCCAGGTTCGCGGCATCAACGGCATGGAACAGTTCCCAATCTCCCGGGCGATCTACGACGCTTGCATCGACCCTAGGGACTACCGCCGTCACGACCGGCGCGCGTTCTCACGCTGAAAAGCAGGCGTTTGCTTGGTATCGTTTAACGTAAGTGCTCCTCCGTGATTACAGCCACGGGACCAAAAGGTTCCGGCGGTGATGTTTTTCGGAGGGTTTTGTTGCGAGGGCCCCAACAAAAAGAAATGGCGCGCTTGGCGGGATTCGAACCCACGACCTCAGCCTTCGCAGGGCTGCGCTCTATCCGCTGAGCTACAAGCGCGCGGCACACGCATTTCAGGTTACCACCGGCATCCAGCGACACCTGATTTTCAGTCGGCGTCCGGGTCCGTCGGGCTGCTCGACGTGGTGCCGAGGGCGGGATTCGAACCCGCACGTCCTCTCGAACACTACGTCCTGAACGTAGCGCGTCTACCATTTCGCCACCTCGGCAACCTAGTTTCAATACTAATCGACTGTCGAACCGCTATAGGACCAAGCACAATCCCCTCTCCCTCAATGGGAGAGGGCCAGTGCCTGCCCCGGACTTGATCCGGGGGTAAGGGTGAAACAGCAAATCGAAGACCCTCAATCCACTCCCAAGATGTCCAACGCGTCCCGGTTGATGATCGCCTCGATCTCCTCCTCCGGTATGCCCGGCAGGTGATGATCCTTCGCAAACTTGTTCAAACCACGCAAGCTGTCGATGTTGTCCTGCGGCTTCGTCACCGGCCAGTCCGACGCGAATAATATCCGGTCCGTCGAGCCCCACTCGTGGAACTTCAGCATCGCCTCCCAGAACGAGTACGGACGGTAGAACTGCGCCGAAACGTCGCACCAAACGTTCGGGTGCTTCCTCACAACCGAGATGCAATCCACCTGCCAAGGGTGCGCCAAGTGAGCCAGCACCATCTTCAACTTCGGGAACGCCATCGCAACCTTCTCCGTCGTCAGCGGATGCGCATACGTCAGCGGGGCCTCCGTCATCGGTGACGTGCCCTGATGGAAGATGATCGGTATCTGGTCGTGCTCCAACCGCGCGAACAATCGGAAAGCCTCCGGCGAAGTCGGATCGAAGTCCTGATAGTTCGGTCCCAGCTTGATGCCCTTGCATCCCAAGTCGCCAACACACCGGTCATACTCATCCTCCCAGTTCGGGTCCAACGGATGCAACGACATGAACGGTATCGCCAGATCCGGACGCTCCTTCGCCGTCAGCGACGCGATGTCGTTTTGGTTCAACGACGGATCCCATCCGCCGGTCCGCAACACCCTCTCGTCCGGCTTCCAAGGCCGCGGTGCAATCCCGAAGATAAACGTCTTATCCACCGGCGACATGTCTCGAACATAGTCGTCGACGCTGTTAGTCAACTGCACCGTCTCCCCAGACCGCATCGTCGACTCAGTCAACATCTCATCCTCCGGCACAGTGTCCGGATGGCTAGGCAAGTGTGTATGGACATCTACGATCATGGCTTGATTTCCTCGTTGTTAGCCCTCAGGGAAACGTGCTACCGTTCCAAGACGTTAGAATACTCAATCAAGATGTTAGCAACTAAACACGTAGAAACGGCGCGCCAATTCCTCGCCGATGCCGACCGAGAATATGAGGCAGGCGATATCCTCCAAGCATCCGAGAAGCTATGGGGCGCTGCAACGCACGTCGTAATCGCCGAGATGCAACGCCGCGATATCAAAACCAGCGGACATCGAGCGATGGTCTTGGCTGTTCAACAATTTGCCAAAGATTTTGGAGACCCGACTTTGAGCTCGCTGTTCGCTTCTGCGCGTGCGTTGCATGCGAACTTTTACCACGGATTCATGGAAGACTACGAATTCGCGATCGACCGCGAAAACGTTCAAAACTTCGTCGACCGTATGCTCGCACTCAGCGAATAGCCAGCCGCTCGCCATCTGGCACCAACTTGCCGCGGTGCAGAAAGGCAATCTTCCACCATGGACGCCGGAATAAGCATCACCGCAGCAATCATTGGCGCCTCAATCATCGGTTCTTTCGTACTCATCGGCTTCATCTTGTACGGCCGCCGCCGCGGCGCAGATAGCGAAAGCGAAGACTCCAACGACCTCATCCGTCTAGCCGAAGAAAAGGCCAAAGCCGAGTCCGAACTAGCCACCACCCAGGCCGATCTCGATGCCGCACGCCGAGCGTTGGAAACTGCCCGCCAATTCGAAATCCAAAACGCCAAACTAGCCTCAAACCTCGCCAACGAACAAACACTACAAAAACGCATCTCCGAACAGATGGAGACGGTCTCCAAAAACCGCGACAACCTCCAAACCCAAGTCCAAAATCTCACCGCCGAAATCTCCGGCCTGAAAGCCGAACTCGATGCCAAGTCCGCATCCCTGCAACAAGAAACCACCGAAAACTCCAACCACCGTAAACAAACCGCCGAACTCACCAACGAACTCGCTACGCTAACCGCCAAAGTCTCCAATCTCAACACTCAGCTTGAAAACTCAGAAGAACGACTCGTCGAGCGAGGCGAACTCGAAAAACTCTTCGGCGACCGCTTCAAGACCATGTCGTCCGAAACCCTCGCCAACCAGCAGAAACAGTTCATCGAACGCGCACGCGAGACCCTCAAGCCCCTGTCAGACAAAGTCGAAAAACTCGACCGCGAGTGGGTCAACACCTCCGGCGCATTCAAACAGCAGATCCAATCCCTAGCCACCGAGACCCGTACCCTCTCCACCGCCCTTACCAAACCCCAAGCCCGCGGCCAATGGGGTGAAATGCAGGTCGAACGCGCCCTCGAACTCTCCGGACTCGTTAAAGGCATCCACTACGACACTCAAGCATCCGACAACCAAGGCGGACGAACCGACTTCATCGTCCACATGCCGCACCAGCGAGACATCATCGTCGACTCCAAAGTCTCCCTAGTCGCCCTCATCGAAGCACAAGACACCACCGACGATGCCGAACGCGCGCGTCATCTCGACCGTCACGCCCGGCACATGCAAGACCACGCCGACTCCCTCGCCAGCAAACAGTACTGGAGCCAGTTACCCGACTCCGCAGACTTCGTAGTCATGGTCGTCCCCGAATTCGCACTCCCACCAGCCGTCGAACGACGCCCTAACCTGATCGACCTCGCCCTCCAAAAGAATGTCGTCATCAGCACCCACTCAACCTTGGTAGCGCTCCTCAAAACCGTCGCCATGGGCTGGCAAGAACGCAAGATCGCAGACGAAGCCAACGAAGTAGCCCGCATTGGACGCGAACTCCACGACCGACTAGAAGTATTCGCCGGTCACTACGCCGACATCGGACGCCACCTGGATCGCGCCGTTAACCGCTACAACGATGGCGTAGGCTCACTCGAATCCCGAGTCCTGACCCAAGCACGACGCTTCCCCGAACTAGGCATCCAAACCACAAAAGAACTCCCCCAAACCCAACCCATCGAAACCACCACCCGAGCCATGCGCTCAATCCCAACAACCGTCCCAGAAGAAACCCCCTAACCAAACTCCCCCCATCCACGCAACAAACACAACATAAACATTCGAATCAAACCGGTAGCCAGCTCTCATCCGCCCCTTTCGCAAAACAAAAGAGGGATGCCCGGAGTGGACGGGCGCAACAATCCCCTCTCCCCTCCGTGGGAGAGGGCTAGGGTGAGGGGGACCCGGGGACAAACGGGAGGGGGAACCCGCGCACAAACACCCCAAACGCCGCCGCCCCCTCCGGGCCACTCGCCCCTTTCGCAAAGCGAAGGGGGCGCGGCAGCGAAGCGAGCTCGCAGGGGATGCCCGGGGCGGAGCGGTAGGGCAACATCCCCTCTCCCTCGACGGGTGCTTTGCACAACTAACGTCATTCCCGCGTAGGCGGGAATCCAGCGGGGCGGGGCAAACGGGGAAAGTCGTCTATTTGGTCTGGTGACAGCACCGATATCGAGTTGTGCAAAGAACCCTCGACGGGAGAGGGCCAGAGCCTGTCCCGGACTTGATCCGGGGGGCATCATAGCCCATCTGCGCAATCAGCGTAATCCGCGGTTCAGACAACGAACGCGACAAAATTTCCCAAAAACCCGCCAATCCGCGCTTGACATAACCACAATACATGTACCACAATAACAACCAAGCGCCAACAGCCGACGGCCATCGGCACCGGCGCCCAGAAGTATCGCCGCGTCGAGGGCAAGCGCTCCTTTTACGAGGGATATCGACAATCGAATAATGAAACCCCGGTCTGCGGGAGGGATGACACAGGATCGCGGCAGGGGCAGGTTTCAAACCCGCCCCTGCCCACACGGTCCGCGACGGTGCCCGCCAGAAGTTGAGGATAGGTTAGGACGCAACGCAGATCGACAACCCGGCCACTGTGGGATTGTGGCGCAAGTGCTCGGATGCGGACGCATGACGCCGGCTCCGACTAGCAAGCCAGACGGACACCCTCAAGACGTAGTGCGGGCGACCCTTGTGATCGCCCGCACCCAGGGGACGCCCGTTCAAGGTCCGAGCGAATCCCGTAAACATCCGGCAGACGTCTGACCGCTTCGTCGAGCGGCCGAGGCTACAGCACGACGACAGAGAGGAATTGACTGACTCCGAACGGTTCACCTACCAGTAACCGCCCGGACGACCGATGGTCTGGCGACATCGGCGACGCTGTATTTTGTATGAGAAAAGAATAACCAGTTATCGCCCGCGCGAACCCAAACGACGCGGCGATGCTTCGACAACCGAACGATTGTCCCCTCTCCCCTCCGTGGGAGAGGGCTATAGCCTGCCCCGGGCTTGAACCGGGGGTGAGGGGGCGCCCATAAACCAATGACCAAGACTTGACACCATCAACCAAGACCAACCACCTCAATCCCGCTGCCCACCTCGACAGGCGTTTCAACGCGCTCAAACAATCCGTCGAGCCTCGATCGCCCTACTCATCCCCATTAAACTCCGACCTGACCCCCACTTCTTCCATAGCACCTACGGATTCCTCAACCGTCAGATCGTTGTACGAAAAAAACGCAAAAACGGCGACCACAAAAATGATCATCAAAAACCACAAAGAACCGTGTTTGGCGGAGCGCATCCATACATCTTTTGACAACCCATAATCCCACCGCTACAGGTTTCAGTGCAAGATTCGAGCGACATAGCCCGATAATCCAGTCGAATTATCCGAAAGCTATGTAAATCACAGTAGATAACATGGCCACAAACGACGCGCCTAAGTCGGAGAGGAACCTAAAGTGAGCTGTGAAAAGTCCGCCGAGCGAACGCAATCAACGACAAGTCCCTACCGAAATACGATCACTTGGCTGATCGGAGTGGCACTCATCGGTTGCGCCACCGGCCTCATAGCCGATGCCTTCGTTGTCGGCGAATCGGTCTGGCGCCCAATCGCAATCGGAGCGAGCGGCTCAGGCTTCTTCATCGGACTCAGATTTTGGATGACCGGAATCAAATGAATCGGCTCCGGCGGTCCGATAACCGATGCCGAGCTAGTACCAACGATCCTTGTCCACCACGTTCATCAACTCCTCACCCCGCGCAAAACGACGCGCGTTCTCCAAGATGATCTGGAACCTACGCTCCGGAATATCGCCCGCATCTCTAACCGCCACATGCGGCGTCATCAAAACATTCGGCAACCGCCACAACTTGTGCCCCGGCGGCAATGGCTCGATCTCATAAACATCCAAACCGCAACCCGCTATCGCGCCCGTCTCAATCGCATCCGCTAAATCATCGATCTTGCAGACCATCCCCCGCCCAACATTGATGAAATACGCCGAAGACTTCATCAGTTTGAACCGATCCGCATTGAACATCCCCTCAGTCTCTGGAGTATGCGGCACCGTCGAAATCACAAAATCCGCCTCCGGCAACAACCGATCAATCTGATCCGGCGAATGTATCTCAGCACCCCAAACCTCCCGCTCCACTCGCGGCTCCAACCCGATCACCCGCATCCCAAACGCGCCGCACAACCGAGCCGCCTCCGCACCAATCCCGCCGACACCGTTGATCAAAGCCGTCGCATCACCCAAACTCACGTACCCCGATTGACGAGCATCCTTGTCCCACCGACCATCCCGTTGCGCATCCACGTACCAAGGCAAACCCCGCGACAACGCCAACACAAACATCATGATGTGATGACTGATGTGATCGAAGTAAATCCCCCTCGGATTCGAAATCACACAAGGATGCTTAACCAACTCCTCGTAGTAATACCCGAAGAACGGTCCAGCGTCCGGATTCTGCAACCACCTCAATTTGCGCGCGGTCGGAAGCATCTCCGGCGAAACCCACCCAAAAGCACCATCCGCATCCACAATCTCCCGAGCCGCCTCATCCTCATCCGTCGGCGAAACTACCACATACTCCGGCATCGAATCCATCAACCGAGCCGCAAACCACCGCGTCAACTCATCCTGCGGCGGCATGAACACAAACTTGATCGACGAGAACATTGTTCAAACCTCCACCATTGCCTGTTAATCGCGAACCCTACCTCAAATCACACTCAACCCCGACCTCGGCGCAGTGGCCCTCGAACCACTCAATCACTTCCGTGTGATACGGGATACCCGACTTCTGACGCTTCTCAATCTCCTCGGCCTCCAACAACCCCGGATAAACCACCCGATCATGCCCCTTCCCAGGCGGATGCTCAGCCACCGCCTTCAGCAACTCATCCATGTCATCCAGGAACTTCTCCTTGTCCGTAAACGCCTCGATGTCATACGCAACGAAGAAGTGACCGCCCTGATGCGGGTTCAACGGACCCGGACCAAGACCAGTCAACTCATTGCACATGATTTCGTTCATCAACCCAAGCCCAAATCCCTTGTGCGAACCATTCTCACGCGTCCCACCAATCGGCAACATCCCATACTTGCCCCTAGATTCCGGACCAGGCGCCGGCGTCTCCTCAAGCTCCGGCTCGTAGTTCTCGTCCGTTATCCAGCCCGGCAGCACCGTCGCGCCCGTCCGACGCAGCAGCCAAATCTTGTTTGCCGCCACCTGAGTAGTCGCGACATCCAGCATGTACGGAGGCATCGTTCGAGCGGGAGCCCCATACGCCAACGGGTTCGTACCCAAGAACGGACGCGATCCCCAAGTCGGTATCGTGATCCCCGCGCCGCCAGCCGTCATCGTGTGCCCGATCATCCCAGCCTCCACAGCCTGATACACGTAATGGCTGCAACCCGCCAAATGCCCCGTGTTGAACACAGTCACCACACCAACGCCATGCTGCTGCGCCTTCTCGATCGCCATCTCCATCGCGGTGGGACCGACATGCACGCCGAGCGCATGTTTGGCATCGATGTTCGCAGTCGTGCTGGTTTCTCGTACCACCTCCCATTCCGTCGCCGGGTTCAATGTGCCCGCGGCGTAGGACCGCACATAACCCCGGAGACCGTTCGACACCCCGTGGGATTCGTTACCCCTAAGATCATTCCCGAGCAACACATCAGTCGAATCCTGCGCCGCGTCGTCGTCCAACCCAATCTTCAAAAAGATGTCCTTGGTAACGCGATGCATCTTCTCCGGCATCACGTAAACACGATCGGCTTCCGGGACCTTGAATCGTTCTAGCATGTCGATTTTCCTCTGGGCATCTTGCGAATTAAACAGCGAATTGCGTGGCAACAGTCTAGCAATGCATCGTAGCAGATAGTCCGATAAAATCGCCGCGATGCCCGCGCGAATCACGTAAAATCGCATAGTCGCGTCACGCCGATCTTGCGTGGCGCACTTTAAACAGCCGCGTATACAAGAAAGGCGGTACGTGACATGCAACTCAGACCTAATCGCGTAAAAGAGAAACTGGCCGCTGGTGAGGTGACGACGGCCGTGGTCGGATTCTCCCACCCTGACGACATCGACGCTTTCGGCCCAATTGCGAACGCAAACGGCATCGACGCAGTGTGGCTGGAGGGTGAGCACGCAGGTGTCGATCCGTCCAACCTAGGCAACCTGACTCGCGCTTGCGACCTTTGGGGCTTGACGCCCATATGCCGAATCAACGCCAATTCGCAAGGATTGATTTACCGCACCCTCGATTGCGGAGCGCAGGGCATCGCGGTGCCGCATGTAAATACGGCCGCTGAAGCTCGGAACGTCGTAGACGGCGGAAAATTTCCTCCCATCGGCAAGCGCGGCAACTACACCAGTCGCCAAGGACACGGCGTGCCCAACTATATGCAAGTGGCCGACGACCACTCGTTGCTCATGGTCTTCATCGAGGACATCATCGCCTACCAGAATCTAGACGAGATCCTTGAGGTCGACAACATCGACATCTTTTTCGTGGCACCCGGCGATTTCGCCGCCTCGATGGGATACACCGGCATCTGGGATCAAGTGGCCAATCATCCCGAAGTCCAAGCGACCATGGATGACACCTTCCAGCGCATCCAAGCGGCTGGCCGAATCGCGGGTGCGACCTGCGGCAAGGCGGGCCTCAAACGTTACCTAGATCTGGGAGCCAAGTTCTTTTTGACGACCACCCTAGAGTGGTTGGACGAAGGCGCCGGCAGTTTCATGAGCATCGTCAACCGCCACTCGGGATAGGACGCAAACTGGTCATGCCGAACGGTGTGGCACTATGTATTGATGGAAAGTGAGTCAAAATATGAACCTAAGACCCAATCGAGCTAAAGACAAACTAGCCGCCGGTGAAGTGGCGATAGTCGTGGGCGGTTTTACCAGCCCCGACGACATCGACGCCTTCGGACCCATTGCTAACGCAAGCGGCATCGCCGGCGTCTGGCTAGAAGGCGAGCACGGTGGAATCGACGCCTCTACCCTAGGGAACCTGACCCGCGCGTGTGACCTTTGGGGGATCACGCCAGTGGTCCGGGTCAATACCAATACGCAAGGCCTGATCTATCGCACGCTCGACTGCGGCGCGCAAGGCATCGTGGTGCCCCACGTCAATACGGCGGCAGAGGCGCGGAACGTCGTCGACGGTGGGAAGTTTCCACCCATCGGCAAGCGCGGGGCCTACACGAGTCGCCAAGGACACGGCGTGACGAACTACATGCAGGTCGCCGACGACTACTCCTTGCTGGTCATCCTCATCGAAGACATCATCGCATACCAAAACCTCGACGAAATCCTAGAGGTCGACAACATCGACGTCTTCTTCGTGGCCCCGAGCGACTTCGCCGCTTCGATGGGACACACTGGCGACGCTGGACATCCCGAAGTCGTCGAAACCATGAACGATGCTTTCCGACGGATCGAAGCCGCAGGCCGCAACTCGGGCGCTACATGCGCCCAGCCGGAAATCGAGCGATATCTCGATCTGGGTGCCAAATTCCTTTTGACGAGCGCCGGGCCGTGGTTGAGCCAAGGCGCCACCAGTTTCATGAACAAGGTCAACGCCCACTCAACATAACGTCGCTGCGAACACGATCACACTAAGAAACAAAGCGCATTCAAGAAAGGCGCAACCCGCAATGGATATCCGACCCAATCGCATTAAAGACAAAATCGCCGCTGGAGAAGTCGCCACCATTGTCGGCGGCATGACGCACCCCGACGACATCGACGCATTCGGCCCGATCGCCGTCGCACACGGCATGGACGGCATCTGGCTAGAGGGCGAACACGGCTGGGTCGACGCCTCCGAACTCGGAAACCTCACCCGTGCATGCGACATCTGGGGACTCACATCCGTCTGCCGCGTCAACGACAACAACCAAGGCCTCATCTACAGAACCCTCGACCGCGGCGCCCAAGGCATCGTCGTCCCCCACGTCAACAACGCAGCCGAAGCCCAGAACGTCGTCGACGGCGGAAAGTTCCCACCAATCGGCAAGCGCGGAAGCTACACCAGTCGGCAAGGCCTAGGCGTTCCCAACTACATGGACGTCGCCGACGACAACTCCCTGCTCATAATCCTCATCGAAGACATCATCGCCTACGAAAACCTCGACGAAATCCTAGCCGTCGATCACATCGGCGTCTACTTCGTAGCCCCCGGCGACTTCGCCGCATCCATGGGACACAAAGGCGACATCAACCACCCCGACGTCGTAGAAACCATGAACGACGCCTACCGACGCATCGTCGCCTCAGGCAGAACCGCCGGCGCCATCTGCGGAAAAGCCAACGTAGAACGCTTCCTCGACCTCGGCGTAAAACTCCTCTTCACCAACACCCCCGAATGGATCAACGAAGGCGCCGCCAGATTCAACAGCATAGTAAACGGCCACTCGAAGTAAACCCTTCGTGGTGACGGGTCAAAGAGGCTTAATGTAGCGTTAAATTATGCGAGCCTCTAGCTATACGCGTCTGCAAAATCGCACATTGGCACTAACTGCAGTCATTCTGGTGTCAGGAATCGTGGCCGCACTTACAACCACTGGTTGCCGCGGAGGCGGGGCGAACCCTGGCGACGACGATCTGGTGGTCTCCTTTCTCGAGCCCACGCAGTCGTCTCGCACCTGTTTGAACGAGGTCTACCCCTCTGAAGGGCCGCGTTTCGATGAAGTTTCCGATGCCGCCTATCGGCCGGGCGCGAACGGAATTGAATATGCCGTCATCGAAGAAGGTGATGGTCCGAGCCCGGGCGAGGATTGGCAGTACGAGGTGCATTACACCGGATGGCTGGAAGACGGTTGCGTGTTCGGGACCACTTATAATGCATCGCGCGCAGCCCGGTTCTTCTTGCCCTACGTCATTCCTGGGTGGCGTCAATCACTGGAGGACATGAACATTGGCGAGCGTCGGCGAATCCGAATCCCTCCCGACCTCGGCTACGGGCAAGCCGGATCGCCACCCCGAATACCGGCAAACGCCACATTGATCTTTGACGTGAAGCTCGTCGCAGGATTATCCGGAGAGGATGCGATGGCGACAGCTACTGCGGTAACGGGAGCCGCAAGGGCAACCATCACTGCCGTGTCTGAAGAAGTCGAAGCCACGTTCACCGCAATTGCCGAGGAGGCAACAGTCGAGGCGGAGTCATCTTCCGACGCCGAATCTAAAGAGGACGAGTAGCGCGGATCGTCGGCGTTACAACGAAATCCAAAGTTGTAGCATTATTACGACTAAATCGGGGCTGTAGCTCAGTTGGGAGAGCGCATCGTTCGCAATGATGAGGTCGGGGGTTCGAATCCCCCCAGCTCCACCATCCCCCACGTCTCTTGGCGCAGGATTCTACGAAGGCCACGCAAGTGAGAGTCGCCGTTATCCCATCGCTCGGCACGCGGAACACTTGCGACCTGATCGCGAGGATCGCCCTGCTAGGCGCAACAATCGCAGCCGCGCTATCGGCGTGTAGCGACGAACCAGAAGCCACGCCTACGTTGCATCTCGCAACGACTCCCACCCCCTCGGTTGCCGAAACTCCCGCACCGGAACCCATAGCCAACGGCATACTCGATCCTACGCCCGTCCCAACTGTTACTTACACGCCGACGGTGGCACCAGCGGCTACACCTACACTCACCCCGGCCAACACGCCGACAACCACCAGGGTTTCCACACCTGCACCGACCAGCATTACGTTAGCCGCTCCTACATCGGCTCCGACCCATACGCCGACAGCCCCGCCAACCCCCTCGTCATCGCCCACGTCAACAAGCATTCCGACTTCAACCAGCACACCCGAAGCCACTCCAACGACATCTCCGACCCATGCGCCGACAGCCTCGCCAACTCCCGCGTCATCGCCGACGCCAACAGCTCGGGAGTCCGCTGTCGCGCACTTTACCCAGAGTATTTCCTGGTTCGGAAGCCCGCCAGACTTTGCTCACGCCCAAGTTGCCAAACTGCTCATCCTGCTTCGTATACGAGATGCTCATCTTGGCAACTCAGTTGCCCGACTCCCTTGGTTGGCAGACGATATCAACGATGATGAATGGAAAGCTTTCAAAAGTCTGATCGCCATCTCGTATTCTGACCTCGATCTAGCCGATACTGTGGCAGCGTTGCCTTGGTTCACGGACGGCATCACTCACGAAGAGCGTGTTGCCCTCATAAGTCTGAGCGACATCGCATTCCCAGACCCCGATCTAGCCGAGACTGTGGCGGCGTTGCCTTGGTTCACAGACGGAATCACTCAAGATGAGGAGAGCGCCCTCCATGGTCTGAGCGTCATCGAGTCCCATGACCTTGAGTTGGCGGCGCTTACGGCTCGCCTCCCTTGGTTCGCCGACGAAATTACTGATGTAGCGGAACCAGCTCTTCGGTCTCTCAACAAGCTCGCAATTAAGGATGCCGGGCTAGCCACATTTGCCGCGGGTCTGCCCTGGTTTGCCGACAACATCACGATTGAAGACCTGAGCGTCCTTAAGTCTCTCAACCGCCTCGCATCAGCGGACACCGGATTAGCCGTCTCCGTTGCAGGGTTGCCCTGGTTCGCCGACGGTATCACCCGTGACGAGTACAGAGCCCTTGTGGAATTGGCAGCACTCGCATCTGAGGACGCGCGATTGGCCGTCTCTGTCGTCGGATTGCCGTGGTTCGCCGATGGAGGCACCTCTCATCAAAACGTCGTGTCGCAGAGGCAATTGAGATTCGGCGCGGGGGCGCTAAGAAACATAGCCGACATCGATAGGCAGTCGGCAGCTCTACTCCTGAGTTTCGCTTGGGTCGCTGCTGAAGATTTCTCAGGTGACCAATTATCGGCCATCACTCTCATACGCGATATGTTTCAAGAGTTTCCTACTGTGGCCAAGGAGGTGCTCGGCTTGACGTGGGTACGAGACGACATGACTCGGACTGAGTCCTGGGCCCTCGGAGATTTTCGCAGCATAGCTAGGAATGACTTGGAACTGGCCTGGCACGTCCTCAAGTCGCCATTCATGGAGGCACCATTCCTGCAACGGGACGCATATGCTCTGGAGGCCCTGAATGCGTTCTCCAGATCCGGACCGCCCCCAGGTATAGTCCAATCCGGCTCCGACGCGGTCCTCGGTTCTGGTGCACGCGTGGGCTTGTCCGAAGGAAGCTCGGATGTGTTGGCTCAACTTGCCGGACAATCATGGTTCAGCGACGGTTTGGACGATGAAGATGCAGCTCTCCTCCATGGCATCTCACATTCCCGAGCTGACTTTCGGCAAGCCCTGATCGAGACCAATTACGTAGTGACGGCATCCGTTGCGCTGCCTTTGACCGGCGAGATGGGACTTGCCGTTGTTAGGCATACTCCCTTCCCGCCCGACGACCAAATCCTGAAAACGTTGGAACAAGGCGTGCGAATAATCGAGGACTTCATGGGTGCGCCTCTGCCCGTTGGAGACGTCACGCTGCTCCTCGTCGAACCGGAGTTCTGGTTTTCGGAAGCACGAGCGGAGATCTTCAGGTTTTCTCAAACAGGTGGAGGCCCTTTGGACCCGGCATATGTTCGAGGAATTGTCACAGCAGCTAACCCGACAAACGGTCCTCCGACACGGTCTCTCTATCACGAACTGGGCCACTACTACCTCGAGTTAGGACCTAGATGGCTCCAGGAGGGCTTGGCCAATTTCTTGGAGGCCTACACTGTGGCCCGCACCGGCGGAGAGGGGCTGGGGGAGCGGCTGGCGCACCTGGAGCTCTCCGAAAGATGCGCTGAGAACATCTGGGACCACGTCAACCCCTACAGGGGAGGGCAGTGCAACTACGAACTCGGCGAGAAATTCCTGCTGGGTATGTATGCCGCCTTGGGGCCGGAGGCCGTTTCGGCGGCCTTGAGGGAGCTGTATACACGAGCGCTGACATTCGAGCGTCTGAATCACGACAGCATCTACTACGCGTTCCAATCGAACGTTCCCTTTGGGAAGGAGGAGTCGTTCCGGACAGCCTGGCTTCGCTACCATGGCAGCCCCGTCATCGACCGAGTATACGCGGACTCTCCGGACCTGCCTCCATTGGTTGCGCTCTACAACGCCACCGACGGGGAGCACTGGGTAGACAACAGGAACTGGCTCACCGATGCGCCTTTGGGGGCATGGTACGGTGTCTACACCAACTCCAAAGGCCAGGTTACAGGACTGAAACTCGCCAAAAATGGCCTCGCCGGCGAGCTGCCCTCTGAGTTGGGGGGACTGTCAAACCTGATAGCACTGGTACTAAATGACAACCGTCTATCTGGAGAGATACCGCTTGAACTTGGCGACCTCATTCATCTCGGTAAATTGCGGCTTGAATGGAACGAGCTGACCGGGGAGATACCACCTGAGCTTGGAAACCTCACCAACCTGCGGTCGATGGGGATATATGGAAATCGACTGACCGGAGAGATACCGCCGGAGCTTGGAAAACTTGCCAAGCTCGGCGTGATCTGGCTCCATGAAAACCAATTCACCGGTTGCATCGCTGCGGAGCTGCCGGAGATATGGAAATACCCTACTGGCCTGAGGCGCTGCGAACCGGCAGGGCAGGTCAACCCATGACGCCTGAGGCTCGAGGAGCTTCGATCTCGCGCAATGTCGCTCCGCAACGGTAGCTGGCACACCTGCGATCTACGCGAGGATGGGTACCCCCGTCTGTTGGGGGTAGCCCGTTAAACAGCGGCCCACCCTCTCCGCCGGAAGGTGAGTGGCTCCGAATTTGTGAGCACCGGACACTGGTACTCGTTCGCCCTACGTGAGGATGGCACTCAGGTATGCTGGGGCAAGGTGCTTCCATTCACCGAATGATCACCCTTGGTCTGCCATAGCGAGATCACAACGCCACCTCCCACCTAAAAGTTCGCAATTCGGCACGTTCCAACTCACCAAGTCCCGTCGCACATCTTGCAACTGGAGAATTTCGTTCGCCAGTTCCAGCGTCTCAACACTTTGGCCCCGCGTCTATGCGTTAACTGGCGGGCTGGAGTCGCTAGGCGGGTCGGGGGCCGGTGGACCGGGGTGCCAACCGCCAAAAACGGCGCCCAACTCTCCCAAACTTAGCTCTTCAGCGTCTGTTTCGGGTTCTGCGGGCGTATCCTTCTCGCGGTCACTCATGTCGCCCTCCTCGACTGTTCAGTTCATGTAAATGAAAATTACGTGTTACGAGCATAGTAAGCCTCTTCATTCGGGGAGTCAACGGTTGCGCTGAGCCATTTTGTTCGTTACAGACAAACTCAGTGCCGGGTTGCGAATATCAATAATCGACGATGTTGTAGTGAAGATGATGTTACCACCAACGAAGACGAACAAGCTTTGCTTATCTTTACCTGACCATTGAACTTAGAATCGGGCAGCGTCAAAACCGATCAATAATCGATGTATTCAAAGCTTTGCGATTTCTGCGAGGTCATCCCAGTATGACTTCACGCGAGCAACGCGAGAGAAACGAGAGGCACGGTTACCAATCACACCCATGTCCGACACCAATAGCAACGCCGACCAAAGGATGAAGAAAACCATCTACCTCGCCAATCCTTACGGATTCTCGGAGCAGCAGAAGCGAATGCTCTTGCCAATGTTCGTCGCGGCGCTTGAATCGCTCGGATTGGAGGTCTGGGAACCGTTTGGACGGAACAATCAGGAGGCGAATCTCGCTCCAGGTTGGGCATATCGTATCGGGCAGGCCGACATCCGGGATGTCGCCGATGCGGATGCAACGTTTGCGATCGTCAACGGAACGCCACCTGACGAAGGCGTGATGGTGGAGTTGGGAGCCGCGATCGCGCTAGGAAAACCCACATTCCTTTTCCGAGACGACCACCGCAAGGTTACCGAGTGCGAAGAGTATCCGCTGAACCTGATGATCTTCACGGGCTTGCCAGAACACGGCTGGGAAGATTGGTACTACACGTCGTTCGATGAGATTACCTCGCCAGACAAAGCGCTGGCGCGCTGGGCGCGCGGCGACTAGACAGTTACCAAACTGCGGAATCGCCGTCTCTGCGCGGGTCTGAAGCAGCGGACATCGTGCCAGATTCGTGGTGTACTTGTATGGCGCCTTCGCTGCCGGCGCCGGCGAACGGATCGATGGTGTTAACTTCATGGCCGCGGGCGCGCAGCGATTCGACTACTCCTTCGTCCACCCGGTCCTCGACGTCGAGGTGGTTCGCCTCGATATGCGGATAGGTTGACGATGTACGGCCTTGGTAATGGGTCCAACGCGGCCCTTCGATTGCCTCGGCGACCGTAAGCCCATGGTCGAATACACCGGTCACGACTTGGAAATTGGTTTGGACTTGCGTGTCGGCTCCAGGCGTGCCACAGACGAGTTCCAAGTTTCCGCCGTGTTCGACAGGGGCGTCAGTCACCATCACCGGGTTCATCGTGTGCCTGACTCGCTGGCCAGGACGCAGGAAGTCGATGTGGTTTGGATCCAAGTGCCAGTAGGTCATTCTGTTGTTGAGCAGGATCCCGGTGTTGCCGGCGATTAGACCCGAACCGTAACCCATCTGGATGCTCTGCAATTCGCCGACTGCGTTGCCCCATCGGTCAACGACGCAGAAATGTGTAGTGTCCGATCCGGCTGCACCCCGCGCTGCGAACGCGTCGTGTGCAACGCTCGAGCCGTTAGGGCTGTGGATCATGCCGTCGCGACGGTATTTCTTGGAGGTATCCGGGTTTCGGTCCATGTACGCCCAAGGATTCCCTTCGTTCGCCTCATCGTCCGTCAAAGCGTGCTCGAAATCGATGAGTTTCGCTCGTTCGGCGGAGTACTCCTTGTTCAACATGCCTTCGACAGGGACATCCACGAAGTCAGGGTCAGCAGTGTACGCTTCACGATCCGCGAAGGCCAGTTTCTTGCATTCGGTCATTACGTGAACCGCGTCTAAGGTCAGATACCCGAGTCCGACCGAGTCGAAGTTTTCGAACAGGTTCAATTCTTGCAGCAGAACATGCCCGGATGAATTCGGTGGAGCCTCGTAGACAGTGCGCCCGCGATACGTGCTCGAGATCGGATCCTGCCATTTAACCTTGTGGTTTTTCAAATCTTCATATCGCAGCAAACCGCCACATTCCTCGCTGAATCGTCCGATTTCTTTAGCGATTTCTCCTTCGTAGAACGCATCACGGCCTTGGTCGGCGATGGTGCGGTAGGATTTGGCGAGGTTGGGATTGCGGCGCAACTCACCGGGCTTCAACCATTCGCCGTTCGGCGCAAACACTTCAGCTGAAGTCGGCGCGTCACGCAAAAGGGAACATTGCATCGATGAAACCGCTTGCTGGTGGGAGACGGGAACTCCTTCTTCGCACAACTCGATCGCTGGTTCCACGCAGACGCCCAGCGGCAATAAACCGTGTCGTTCGTGGGTAGCCAATAGCGCATCAAGTATGCCCGGCACCGACGTACCCAAAATCCCGGTCAAGGGAATACCATTCGAGTAACGTTCCGCCGTCGCCATCGCTGGCGCCGCGCCTGTGCCGTTAGCGACTTCGATGGTCTTTTTGTCTTTCATGTACGTCATGACGAAACCGTCTCCGCCGATGCTCGAACCCGATGGTTCTGCGACCCCGAGGGCGAAGGCGACAGAAATGGCGGCATCTACCGCGTTCCCGCCGCGATGCAATGTACGGATTCCGGCTTGGGCCGCGAGCGTGTGGTTGGCAACGACTGCGCCTTTCGAACCCATTCGAGGCGGGCGAAAAGACTGACCTATGATGCCGTGAGGAGATTGGTAACGCACTTCGATGTTTCCTTTGAATGCAAAAATTGAAAGATTCGGTGCAACCAGTGTACTGTTTGGACGCTTGTTTCGCGTGCACCATGAATATAGAAATTGTATGTAGCCACCAGGCAAGTTGATGGTGGTGGAAACACGCGTAAAATATTCAAGGAATTGTGAGGGAATCTATGAGAAATCGAGGGACAAGCCGATTCGCCGACCCGGTGCCCGATTACGGATCCGGCGACGAAACCAAGCGTCTTTGGTTAATTGACGGGGCATATCTATTCAGCACCCAGTCATCAGTCGGCCAAGGCTACAACTTTGACTACCTATTGCTGAAAAACAAGCTGGAAACGACCGTTGGTCCGCTCTGGCGGACCTACTACCTGAACGCATTGCAACCCGATAGTGACCGCAACGACGGCATGCAACGCTTCCACTCTTGGATGCAATCAGCCCCTCCGAGCGGACCAAAAATCATCACGAAACTGTACAACCTCAGGGATTCTGATGCCAGCCACGCATACTGTCGTGAGTGCGCAACCACCGTTCAATTGGAGTGTCCAGCAGCCGGTTATTCAACGGACGAGCACCCGTTAACCCGGAGGTCGCAAAAGGGCGTCGACGTCGGCATCGCATCGCTCGCTCTGACGCATCTCGATTCGTACGACACCTTGATGTTGTCGTCTGGTGATGGCGACCTGCTCGACGCCATCAAGTTCGTAAGCGATTCGGGCAAAGAAATTGAATTGGCAGTATTCCGTGCGGGAGTTGCTACCGAATTGCAGTCTTGGGCAGATCGGATACATTGGATCGACGAATTCGCGCACGAAATTGCGCGTTAATCAAATAAATGCTCTCAAAAGGTACGACCTAAATGGCTTTGCTTAAAAAAGGCGAAAAAGCACCGGATTTCGAATTAACGGCACACAATTCAAAACGCGTGCGCCTTTACGAATTGTTGGGTTCTGGTCGCCGGGTAATTGTGACGTTTCACCCAGCATCGTTCACCGGCGGTTGAACTAATCAGCTTGGGGTCCTTGGTGGGATCCGAGAACGGGCGCTCTCAGCAGGTGCAGAATTGCTCGAGATAAGTTGCGACTCCGTACCGGTTCAACTGGCGTGGGTCACCGCTAACTTTGAAGAAAGAGTAGCTAAAGCGCCGCTTGTCTTGTCTGACTTCTGGCCGCACGGCGAGGTCAGCCGCAGCTACGGGGTTTTCAACGACGAACGAGGCATGTCGATCCGCTCCATGTTCGTGATCGACACCGACGGCACGATTATCCATTCGGAGGAGTCGACCCAGCGCGGGGTGCTGCCGGATATAGAGGCTGCAGTGGAACTGATCGCCAAACTCGATTGAACCGCTTGGCTTGACGCTCGCGCCGATCTGATCAGCGGTGGATGGACGGGTCCAGCGATTGATGCCGCTGTCCGGGCAACTCGATCAACCTTGGCTGTGGCGTTGTGTCAGCAGAATCGCATGCCTTGAGTCAGTGCGATAATCAAGTTTTACCAGAGTAGTGGATTTGGTCGTGTCTACACAGCCTTCTCATCAACCCATCACCTTCACCGACCCTGCCCCGCGCTTGTCTCGGGCTGAGGTCGCCAAACGGGCTGCTCGGATGTTGCCGCATGGGGCGGTGGTTAATCTTGGCATCGGTATCCCTTCGCTTTGTGCCGATTTCGTGCCTGAAGGTGTTTATGTTCGGTATCAGGCGGAGAATGGCGTGCTTGGGTACGGAGAACTGCTCGCACCAGAGGAGGGCGATCCGGATCTAATCGATGCGAGCGGACAGTTCACGAAAATGACTCCCGGGATGGCGTTTTTTGACTCTGCGGAGTCGTTTGCCATGATCCGAGGCGGTCACATCGATGCGACAGTGCTTGGGGCGTTGCAAGTGTCGGAGAGGGGAGATCTGGCTAATTGGATGTTGCCGTCGCGAGGAATTGGAAGCATCGGCGGCGGGATGGACCTGGCGGCGAACACGAAGCGCGTGATTGTGGCGATGGAGCACACTACTCGGCGCAACGAGCCGAAGATCATCAAGGAATGTAAGTTTCCGCTGACGGCTCAGCGATGCGTGACGGACATCGTGACCGATATCGCGGTCATATCAGTCACTGAAGATGGGTTGGTGTTGAATGAATGCGCGCCCGGTTGGGGTGCGGAAGATGTGCAGGCATTGACCGCGGCGCCGTTGCGCTAGTCTGAAACAGGTCGAAGGAGACGAGATGAAAATTGCCGATATCCGCACCGTAGTCGTTGGCAACCCTTGGAAGAATTGGATCTACGTGGTTGTCGATACCGACGACGGTTATCGGGGGATCGGTGAAGCGACAGGCGGATTGAGCACTCAACCCACTGTTGCCGCAGTCGAAGAGGTCAAGCATCTTGTGATCGGGCGTGACCCTCGCGACGTCCACGCGGTCTGGAACGAGCTGTATCTAGCCGGGTTCCTCAACGTCAATCGCGAGATGGCTGGTATCGAGATGGCGTGTTGGGACATCCTCGGCAGGTCGTTGGGCGTGCCGGTGCATCGTCTCCTAGGTGGGAAGGTACGTGACGACATCCGTGTGTACGCGAACGGGTGGTACTCGGGTCCGAGGACACCGGAAGGTTTTGCGGAAAGTGCCTCAGAAGTGGTGGCGAAGGGATACACGGCGCTGAAGCTCGATCCGTTCGGGACCGCGTATTTGACGATGAGCAAGGCCGAGACGCGTCTGGTGCAGTCGTTGTTGCGGGCTGTGCGAGAAGCGGTCGGGGATGATGTCGAGATCATGATTGAGGCCCATGACCGATTCAGCGTGGGCGCGGCGATCGAGATCGGCAATTGGCTCGACGAGTTCGATGTGACTTGGTTCGAGACGCCAGTCTTGTCGAATGATGTCGATGCGCTGATCGAGGTTGCGAAGCGGGTGCCGGTGCGGGTTATCGCCGGTGAACGAATGCACGAGTTACACGATTTCGCACGGTTCCTGAACGCGGATGTTACCGACATCATCAATCCGGAACCGTTGGGAGTCGGGGGTGTTTGGCGGACCTTGCAGATCGCAGGGATGGCTCGGGCGCATCACGCGCAGTTAGCGCCTCACAATGCCGAGAGCCCACTGAAGACGATGATCGCTTTGCATATCGACGCGATCACGCCGAACATATACATCCAAGAATGTTTCGACGACTTCTTGGAGCCTTGGGTGTCAGACGTTCTTCACGGTTTTGAGCGAGTCCAAGACGGCAAGTTGCGGATACCGGACACGCCTGGTTTTGGTGTCGAGTTGGACGAGGTTGAGGCGGCGAAGCATCCCTACGGCAAATCTAACTTCCTGCGCATGTTCAGGCCCGGTTGGGAACGGCGCGATACTGCGGAGGCGTGAACGGCGTCGAGCGCTAGAACGAGATGCCCTTGTTGGGACCTAGTTCGTATCTGTCGTCGTCGTCGTTGTCGTCTTTGTGTTCATCGGTGGAATCGTCCTCCGGTTCGCCGAAATTCCATTCGCCTCGGAAGCGGAATCGGCCATCTTCGCTGTCGAACTCGAAGCTGCGTTTGTCGGAATATCTCGGCTTGCCGTCGCCGAAAGAATCGGGGAGGTTGTCTAGCCACTCTTTGAGTTGATCGACCTCTTCTGGCTTCATCACACCGCGCTCGACTAGATCATCTAGCCAATCGGGTGGGACGAAACCCTGGAATTCCCACCCATCGAACGATGAAGTGTCGGGCAACCGCTCGATTCGGTCCTCGAACCTATAGGAATCGTCGCGGTCCCGCCATCTCCGTTCGAAGAGGTCGTCGAACGATTCCTCGCTGCCTTCAGACCGTCCGAAGAAGCGGAAAATATCGGGTGGATCGGATGATCTTTTCTCTGGTTCGGCGACGTCTTCATGGGCCATTTCTACCTTGACTTCGGCGAAGTCTTCCGTCAAGGTCCCGAAGCCCACGATGCTGGCGGCGCGCTCGATGAAGGATTCGCCTTTGTTCTCTTGGTAATCTTGGATGGTAGCGATGGTGAGAACGGTGGCTGTGAAGACGATTGTGATGGCGGCAAGAGCTGTTGCGACGCCGATAACGCGGGGTTTCATGGTTTTCGCTCTATGACTGCGTGTGTTGGGCAAAAAGCCGTTTCGTTGAAGGATAGGTGATGGATTTGGAAGCGGTTTTAGGTTAGAGGGTCAATGGTTAGAATTGTTGCGGATGAAGTTGGCAACAAGTGGATTTGTTGACAGGTAACGCATGTTGAAGATAGCGATCTGCGCTAAGCAGGTGCCGGACACGGATATTCCGCCTTCGCAGTTCAAGGTGGATGAGGTGGAGTTGCGCGTGATTCCGCCAGCGGGTGTGCCGCCGATCGTGAATGGGTTCGATATGAATGCGGTGGAGGCGGCGTTGCGGTTGCGGGATGCTGGTGTTGAGGCTGAGATCGTGATCTTTTCGGTGGGTACGGGTTTTGCGTTGGATGTGATGAAGAAGCCGTTGGCGATTGGTGCTGACCGATTGGTGTTGGTGGATGATGAGGCGTCGGAGTCGCTGGATGCTTTGGGTACTGCGAGAGTCTTGGCGGCGGCGATCGAACGGGACGGCGGAGCCGATTTGGTGCTGGCCGGGCGGCAGGCTTCGGACTGGGATCAGGCGCATGTACCGATCATGCTGAGCGAGTTGATGTCAGCTCCGCTGGTTACTTTGGTCCGAAATCTTGCGATGAGCGCAGGTGGCGACTCCTTTGAAGTCGAGCGTGTGTCCGAGGGTGGTTTCCAGCGTATTGAGTGTCCGATGCCAGCGGTGATGACGGTTACAAATGAGCTTGGTGAGGCGCGGTATGCCAATCTGCGGGGGATAATGGCGGCTACTCGAAAGCGACCGGAGGTTTTCACTTTGGCGGATTTGGGGTTAAGCGATTTGGTTGATGGGAGGGTGTTGGAGATGACGCGGCTGTTTGTTCCGGTTTCCGAGTCGAGCGTGGAGTTTATCGAGGGTGAAGATGAGGCGGATTCGGGTCGGTTGCTGGCATTGAGATTGCGGGAGGCGAAGCTGATATGAGCGGTGGCGTTCTTATTGTGGGCGAGGTGGTTGATGGTGGGTTGCATCCGACGGTTCGGCAGTTGGTGAATGCGGCTGGTCGGATTGGTGGAGATGTTTCGTTGTGTTTGGCTGTCGATGGATCGTTTGATTCGGAGGCGCTAGAGGGTCTGGATGTTGGGAGTGTGGTTTTGCTGGAGCATCCGGACGCGGTGGCGGATGGTGTTGGTGGGATTTATTCACTGTTGTCGGAGTTGGTTTGCGCGCAGGTTGAGCGGTTGAGGCCGAGTGTTGTGTTGGTTGCCAAGACGGATGCTGGTTCGGTTGTAGGTGCGCGAGTGGCGGCTCGATTCGGTGCTGGGTTGGCATCGGACTGTATCGATTTGGCGGTGAATGCGGAAGGTCGGGTTGCGGTTACGCGTCCGGTGCATGGTGGTAACGCATTGGCGGTTTACGAGTTTGCGGGGGAAGGGTTGCAGGTAGTTTCGATTCGGCCCGGTGCGTTTGAGGCGTTGGCGAGTTCCGGAGGTATGCCGGAAGTTGAGAGGGTGGATATGTCGGGAGTTGGTGTTTCGAGCGCGGTGCCGGTTTTGGTTGAGACGGTTTTGGAGGAGGGTGAAGGGATTCCGTTGGAGCAGGCGGATGTTGTGGTTTCGGGTGGTCGAGGACTTGGCGGGCCGGAGCCGTTCGAGCAGTTGCGGGAGTTGTGCGGGTTGTTGAATGCGGCGTTGGGTGCAAGTCGGGCGGCTTGCGATGCGGGATGGATCGATCATTCGCATCAGGTCGGTTTGACGGGGAAGAGCATTAGTCCGACGATGTACATCACGGTGGGGATTTCGGGTGCGAGTCAGCATATGGCGGGGTGTTCGTCGGCTCGGAATATTGTGGCGATAGATAAGGACCGGGAGGCGAATATCTTTTCGCATGCCCGGTATGGTGTGGTTGGAGATTGGGCGAAGGTGTTGCCAGCGTTCACGGCCGCGGTCGCGGAGTTGGCCGGAAAAGAAAAACATTGAGCAAGGAGAATTGGAATGAGTAAGACTGCTGATCGGCCGAATATTGTTTTTCTGTTTCCGGACCAGTTCCGGGCGGATTTCGCGGGTTGCTACGGTGCGGACTGGTTGCGGACGCCGAATATTGATCGGATCGCGCGTGAGGGAGTGCGGTATGCGAACGGGTTTTCGCAGTCGCCGGTATGTGTGCCAGCTCGGACGGCTTTGCTGACGGGGGCGAATGCGATTCGGAGTGGGGTTACGAATAATTCGCAGAACTTGAGAGGTGATTGGCGTGAGGCTGGGATGCAGACTTGGCCGGAGATTTTGAATGATGCGGGTTACTACACGGCGGGTATTGGGAAGATGCATTTCTACCCGTGGGATGAGCGTCGGGGTTTCCAGTATCGGGTGATTTGCGAGGACAAGCGGTGGTTGCACGTGCGGGATGACTACTATCACTATCTGAAGCAGCATGGGTTGCGGAAGTTGCACGGCGATGAGATGGACGGGTATCACGAGAACAAGGGGGCCGTGCTTCACGACATTCCGTGGGAGCACTCGTGGGACCGTTTCGTGGGTTCGGAGGCGGTGAAGTTCATCGATCGGTATGGGGCTGAGGGTCCGTTTGCGATGATGGTTGGCTTTCCGGGTCCGCACTGTCCGTACGATCCGAATGAGCGGTTTTTGGAGGGTGTCGACGCCCGCCGGTTGCCGGCGGCTGCGCCGGAGGTTGCGGGGCACCATGCGAGTTTGCGGGAGACGAATGTTGCAGGTAACCGACGGCCTTGGAACGGGGTTGATTATGGGGAGTTTCCGGACGAGACGAAGGTGACGATTCGGAAGCACTACTCGGGTCTGGTGCAGCAGATCGACTATGAGGTCGGGGCAATATTGGAGGCGTTGGAGCGGCAGGGGTTGTTGGAGAACACGTATGTCGTGTTGGCTTCGGACCATGGCGACTATCTGGGCGACCACAATCTGATCGGGAAGGCGTCGTTCTTCGAGTCGGCGATTCGGATTCCCTTCGTGGCGATGGGGCCCGGTGTCGAAGGTGGTCAGGTGGTTGAGGACTTGGTTGAGTTGCGGGACGTGACGGCGACGATGTTGAGTTGGGCTGGTGTTGAGTTGCCGGTCTGGTACGATGCGGTGCCGTTGCCGGGTGAGGGGATGCCTGGGGAGTGCGGACGTGATCGGATTTTCGGGATGTTGACGGATGGGTGGATGAACTATGACGGACGCTTCAAGTTGCATCGGTATCGATCTGGGGAGGCGTTGCTGTTCGACATTGAGAACGATCCTCAGGAGCAGGTGAATCTGTTGGATGATCCGGAGTATGCGGACGTTCGGCACCGGTTGGAGGGGGAGTTGTTTGCGGAGGTAATGACCTCGATCGAGGCCGCTTCGCAGGACCGGTTGGCGCAGTATGGTGACATGTCGCAGGACCCTGGTTTCGGACGTGAGAGCTGGGCCGGGAGTTTCCGCACCCTCCGGTGATGTAGTTCGAGCGGGGGCAAAATGTGATTTGTCGCCCTTCACCTCACACCCGTCATTCCGGCAAAACCCTCGTCATTCCCGCAACCCCACGTCATTCCCGCGGACGCGGGAACCCAGAGAAAAACAAAGCACGCCGTCATACCGCCCCCTTCACGAAGTGTAAGGGGGCGCGAGCGCAGCGAGCGGAATGCCCGAAACACCGGGTTTAGCAACTACCCCCTCAATAGCACCGATCCCCTCTCCCGCTCGGCGGGAGAGGGTTAGGGTGAGGGCATTCCGGGCGGCCATGGGGCACCTGCAACCCATCATTCCCTTCGATGCAACACCCCCTGCACCGTCATTCCCGCGCACCTGCACCGTCATTCCCGCGGACGCGGGAACCCAGAGAAAAGCAAAGCACGTCGCTCGAACACCAGCACCGTCGAAATGCCCGAGGGCGAGCGCAGCGAGACCACGGAAATGCCCACCGGCGCCCAAGTCATGATCTCCACCCCCAACTTCTACCGACTAGAAATCGCCTACTCCGAACTCCCCTACTACAACGCCGCCCTAACCCCAGCCCTAGACGTCCGCAACGGCTTCTACCACGTCTCCAACAAACCTCGGCCTAGGGCCACACCCTAAACCCCCACTACGTGGCTGCCGGATTCACCGGACATTTCCAATCCCGTAATCGACTTGAGGACTCCAAATCCCGTGCGACATCCTTTGAAGCTGCGAAAGCAGAAACCCAATACTGGACGGGCGGAACGCGACAAGCGATGCCCGCCGAAGCGCGTACCGTCATGTCCCACCGGACCATTGCGGCTAATCGCAAACCATGACCCAAATCAATCCCATCAACGTTAAGACGAAAGACCTCAACAGGTGCGTCACTCAAGTCCGATTACATCAAACTCTCCAACGTTATGCTGCTTCGATGCTCTTCGAAAATCTATCGTACCGTTGTTGCGACATCGAGCGTGAAGACCAATACGTACTTGGATTCTGCAACTTCGAAAGCAGACCGGCAAGTGACGCACGACAGTCTCGACCTTGATAACATTACTTCGTCACCATCCCTTGGAACGGGATCCACGGCTCCGATTGCTCCCCAATTTCTGTTGCACGAGTTCCGAATCATCAATCAACTCGACGAAATGTTGCTCGTGTTCATGCTGACTCAAATCTGACGGGTTTGCGTGCTCCCGTGAGTTCCTTGGATTGATCCAAAGTTGCTCAACCCTGCAGTTCTGTCGCGCGCTAGATGGTCGGTGTAAACGACGCCATCTGTTAAACCGTCAAGATACGCTTTTCGGCGTGCCGTAGCCAAACCCTGGGTGGTCTCGGCAGCTCAAAACTCATCCGCATCGCCATTCTGAGCAAACGTTTCCGCAATCGTATATAGCGGCCGTCACTCGTTGATCAGCGAAGCCAGATTCTTGACCTGCGTCGAGCAACGCCGCTAGCCATTCCGAATCGGCTGACATTCTTCTAAATCTCCGACGCGCGATTCGATTTGAATGCCCTAAGATCACTCGCGGTTTACTTCGATACGCGTCATTGCCAACGTGAGCTTGAGTCGCCTGTCCAGCTTTTACACAACAAGATTTCGGATTTTTCGCTCGATGTGTCGAGCGAAAAATCAGCGCTTCTGCTGTGTAAGTCCAGGCTTGAGATTACGTCATTCCAAGTAAAGTTGCACATGATGTCGCTGAGTCGCTGGATTGCGTTTGACTGACTAATCCCTTCGTTGTGTTGCCAACCTTTCCGAAGTTGAGACTCGCCTTGATCGACATCGCGGCGAGGCGAAATCTTGACCGGGTGCATCTAGTGCGCCACCCAAACTGTATGCAAATTCACTGAGCTTGCCGCTCAACAACGTTGAAACTGTTGTCTGCCAACCTTCAAACGTCTGAGATGTCGCCTAACATCATCAGGTTGCCGGCTTAACGTTCTTCGCCTAGCTCCTTCGATCGTTTCAACATTCAGGTGCGTATTCAACTTGGACTGGATCTGCGGCCAGTTGCGACAGAAGAGCGTCGTCACGTTCATCAACGATGTCGAACGCGATAGTCAGAGCTGTTACGATTTCCAGAAATTGACTAATATCAGTCTGCGATTGCGACGTGATCGACAGTGACGTAATGCGAACGATAGTTTTAAGTCGGTCTTTGCCTGATCAACTTTGCCCTGAGTTCGATCACTGTTTCGGGCGTAAACATATCACTAGCCCGTCGATGCTTTGAGTCCAGTTAGACGGCCAATTCTTCAGGAGATTCAGGACTCCGTATTTCCACGATCCATTGTGCCGCTAGCTGATTACGGGGACGCGAATCGCGATCTCGGTCGAAAGGTCGAGCTCACGTTCGCAAAATCTTGAGCAGATCTAACCATCCTCCAATGACCACCGTGCCATTCGGCTCGAGCTTCAGCTTGTTCTTCGCCCTGAAGTTCATCCTCCCAGTGCGATTCAGCGACTGTATCAAATCGATTGAGGAGGTCGTTCTGTCCGGATCGCGTTGATTTGGCGCATGCCTTCGTCAATTTCGGGGCGATTTCGACTGATCGGCATACATCAGAACGCCGGATTGGAGTGACCGTCAGGTCGTTCAATCACCTGACGGCAGATCTGTTGAAAGTCGATGGCTAGTATCCGCGAACGAATCGGCAGATTCGCTTGATACCGCCTAAATCCAATCGGCATGGTCGGGCTTCCACGGTCCAAGAGTGAACGATGCGATGGCAGTTAATGCAAAGCGCCGTCGAGAAGTCAGACTCAACTTAACCAAATGCACTAGACTGTTTTGATCAGTCTGGAGCCTGTTCCGCAACGTTTCAGGCGAGTGTGCTGTCCGAAATCGTCGAACATCTGACTCGCTGTTGTCCAACTAGACGTCACCGAACGTGATGTCAGTCGCATCGCCGAATTCAACCGATTTTCAGACCTGATCGTGTGCAATTCTACGTAAACGACGGCCGCGAGTTGCTAGCCAGTTCGACGATTTCCAGCAACGCTTCATACCACGGCTCGAATTTTTCAGGGGATATTTCACGCAGTTCTACACGCAGAATGATCGTCGCCTTCCAACACGACTTCTTCATTGGACTCAACTGAAGATACACCTTGAAACCAATTGTTGGCGCCATCCCGTACGGAACCGTCAACGTCGATTTCGAATGCCACGATCCTCATCGCCAGTCGGATCTCGGCCCGATCTTGCCAAAGTCTTCCAACAGACCATTATCTCGCGGTCCTGACTAGATTCACAACCCGTTCCGGTCTAGATCGTCCCGACAGATGGACGAAATGCATCCTGCACAGCGTTGATCGTACGTCCATATCGGAAACCTGGTTTCGCTATGATCGCTCATCGCCACTGTTTGCAACCCTGGCACGTTGCAATCTCGATTCAATGCTCGTTGGTCACTCCATTGACATAGCCGAGTTTGACCTATCAACGTGCTATTTCGCTCGCACCCGATTGCGACAATCTGCATCACACTGATATTCCATCGGGAGGAAGGTCGCTTTGAACGTCAGGTAACTCAACCAACTCCACTTCAAGTCGCGTCGAAGGTCAACCCAATCACAAGCGTTCACGAAACTTGTGATCTGAATTCGATTGTTCTTCCAACGCATCTTGGATGACCTCCATTCCAATTCTTGAATTGCTTCCCAATCTGGATCAGCCTGATCTCTATGACGACCAGCCGTACCTCATATGCGTCCATTTGCGACGATGTGCCAACGTTCAAATTGATCGGTTCGAGATCTGATCAGACCTGCGTTATCGATGCTCACGCTTTCTGAAATCTATGCCACGTCGCCAACAGATCGTCTCTGCGCCCGCGACAAGTTCGTGTCGCGTCCGGGACAGGATGACCTATGCTTCGGTCGCTTACATCTGCCACGTTCTACCGGTGGTCGAGGTCTTTTAACAGGGCATCACTGATGTAACTCATGATCGCTGAACAGCCGAAACCTCTGTTGAGCACATCGCAGGTCTTCGAGTGATGTCTGCCCAAAAGCTGACTGCGTAGCGTTCACTAGTTGGTTCGTTCCAGTACTGCGGTCGTATCACGTCGCAAACCGTGACCTCTTCCGCTTCGATGAAGCTCGCCCCACTTCAATCGTTGCCAGACTGTTCGATGGCGTATATCCGAGTTGCTTGACCCCGTGCGGTCCTCACCATCTCGGAACCACTCGGAGGATAGTGCATACCTGTCGAAGAGGAAAACGGAATAATATAGCGCGGTGGTGAACCTGCGCCAAACCGCGCTCGACCAGTTCGTTAGGCCCGTAGATTACTGGCGGTCACCAGACCACGAGCGTAGGAACGGCCAAGGCGCTATGTCGATTACCTGAATCGCCAAACCCATTGAGTGCACCGTTCGATTCTCACGAGCCGTATTCTCTGTCAACAGGTTCGATGACAGGTCTCGCGCTCCTTGTTCCTATGGTTTCGAATTCGTCATCGACGAACAAGACCGGCAATTGTAGCGCGATTTGGCGTATTCGAAGCCTGAGCTCGTCAATCCCGTGCGCAGCCGTGTCTCGGAGATAGCTGCCGGAATTCAGCTTCGTATTCTCTCTCAAGTCGTCTAGGGACATTTCGGGCGTATGCCAATCAGCTTCCGTTCGACCGAAGTCTTGCTCTGTTGAACCCAGCTCGGTTTGGTCTTCAATAACACGCGGTGCACCAAGCGTTTACGAGATTGTTGCCCAATCGTCGTTAATTTGGTAACCAGGTCCACCTCGATGACTGCCTGATCTTCAACGTCGTCGCTGATGTTACGCGCCGTCCGGCCATTTAGGTCGTCGTAGCATCAAGATCTCTGGAACCATTCGACCACCAACGTAGTATCAACGATCTGTGTAGTTATAGTTCCCAGCTCTTGCTCATGTATCTTGACTCGTCCGATGGACAAGGATCGATTGTTGCGCAACGTAACCGGTCCACGGCGAAATGGCCAAGGTGCTTGGAGCGCTGTTTTCGATACCACACTGGCTTCAACCGTACGCGTAGACTCCTCTATCGCCCTCACTCGTTCGGGTGACCAGCCCTTGCGGGTTGCAATGGATAAATCTGACCGAGGGATTGTTAGCACTCAATACCTGCCGTGTGTGGATATGCCACTAAGGAGCCCAATAATCCAAAGTAGATCGACTGATGATCGTCCAGTCAACAGGGAGCGTAGAGTGTCGTGGTATGGCATTGCCATACCACATTGGCATGGACAAGCCCGATGTTACGTACGACTCGTTGGTGACCACATCGAGCGCGGCACAACCAGGTTCTCGTTGACATCGCGAGTTGGATAACTGATCCCGTCGAACCACCGAAATTCGGTCGGGATCGTCAGGCAAGCGGTCAGGAGACTTCCTCCCAATGGTCAGCGAGACCGATGCCGCAACTGGACCGATATTGACAGACGCGCTGCTCATCCGTCCATGAGGGAGAGTGGTTACGACGACTGGCAAACAAATGGTCGGATACAGCCGTTGGCATCAAACCTATTGAGGCCTTCGAATTCGATTTAAGTTGTGCCGCGTGATCCTTCGATCAGAACGCGTCGTTTGTGTTGCTCCAGATATCAAAAGGGCATCGACCTGTTCCATTCGATACATAAGTTCAATAATGTTGCGGGACGCCTGGCAAAGTACCGCCTCATACGAAAGCATAGCTAACGTGGCCTTGCGCGAAATTCCTGAGTCCCTGATAATGGGCTATCCAAGTGCAGATCTGAAGCGTGCACAAATTTGTTAAGTCCAGAATCGTCTCTCCATGCATGGTTTCTTAGGCTACGCTGTTTTCGAAAGCACTGAGATATCGTTCCGCATTTGACTATGCTCATTCGCATTTGGCGTGCACGACTTTCGATCTGATTACTATTCGGCCGCAACCAGACAGTCGCGAAATCCCACGCCTGACTGGGCAGCCCGTGTTCACAGCATCGCAATGTCCACCTCCTCCAAGATGACCCGACAGCACATGCCCCACATAACTCGGATGCACCCCCAGCAGCAACCGGTCGAATCGCCGCATGGTGCTATCGGCACAACGACACCGGGTACGCTCACCACCACATCACCCAGCAATAGAGACTGTCCGGCGTGGAATGCGCTGCATCCAACAACCCCCCGATCCCCAGGCCGATTGTCGCTGCCATACGAGAATCAGGCAGCGTTTCATGCCACGCTGACCCTCACTCCATGCGGAAACTCCATCGGTGTCGACACGATGGGAGCGTGCAGTTTCGGATAGCTGGATTCCGCTTACGTAGACCTCAGGCTGATGGACAAGCAGATTCACACCTAACCGCCAAGATCCTGCGTACCTCTAGGAGCGTCGAAAATCTGATCAATGCGGCTCAGTCACCGAATCGTGTTCGGTTGGACCGCCGATCGAAAGATCATTATCGTTAACGTCGTCGACCTCGACTCCTTGGCGACCCCTGGCGCGCCATCAACGCGGTCGAGGCCCAATTCGCGCACCGCATCCCCCGCCCCCTTCACCAATTGCCGAAACGACCTCTCTCCGCAACATCCGTCCCCTCTCCTGCTCGGCGGGAGAGGGCTTGTGATTGTAAACGGCGATGGCTTGTAACCGGAGGGTGAGTGCATCGTGGCGGCCATGGTTGCCGTAGCGACCCAAACAACCACCCCCATTTCGTTGCGGCGCCGCCCAACCCGCGGCGGAACATAACCATCCAACCGCGCGAGGATCGATCACATCGCCCTTACGATCGCTGCGTTGCGCGAAAACGGGCCCACGCACCAGCCCATTACCCGATCGTCATCGACCGAACGATCCCGAGCCTTCGACAACTGGAGAATCCGTGGGACCATGCGATTCCCAGGAATGACGGGCGCAGGTCACCAGATGGTGTCGAAGCCGAACCGCCACTCCATTTCACAACCAGTCACAATCCCGGGATTGCCGCTTTCGGGATGGGGCCGTAACCGCGGGCTAAGCGGATACAATTTGGCGCGGCGGTAGCACCCCCTTGTATTCCCCCTCGGAGAGGAGGAGGAGGAATTCTTCCCCCCTCGGAAAAGCGAGGAAGGATGGGTGGGCAATCACCTCGACCCACAAGCAAGCATGAGGCTCCGGATGAACGACCAAGAACGATATCTGTTCGACCTAAACGGCTACCTCGTCGTGCCCGATGCGTTGTCTCAAGAGCAGGTCGCCAGACTCAACGGCGTGTTGGACGAGCACATCGCGGCTGAGTGTGCGCCGGATATGCGCACGCACAGGTTTGGGCCGGTGCTCGAATGGGGGAAGGAGTATCGCGATCTGATAGACAATCCGGGGATTTCTCCTTACGTGAGCGAATTGCTGGGCGACGGTTTCCGGCTCGACCACGTCTACCTCGACGTGATCAGGTCGGGCAAGGGACCGATCGGCACTCGGCTCCACGGCGGCGCTATCCCGTTTAACCCGACGCATTACTTCCGCTTCGAGGGCGGCCAGATGCACAACGGCCTCTCGGTGGTGGCCTACAACCTGAAGGACGTCGGACCGCACGACGGCGGTTTTGGCTGTGTGCCGGGCTCGCACAAGAGCAACTATTCGTTCCCGGATGAGTGGAAGGAGATGGAGGAGCCAGGTCCGTTGGTCGAGAGGGTGACGGGTCCTGCCGGGACTGCGATCATTTTCACGGAGGCGTTGACGCACGGGACGCTGCCTTGGGCCGGTGCGGATGAGCGTCGGACGATATTCTTCAAGTACAGTCCGCACTCCGTATCATGGTCGGCCGACTACTTCGACCCTGACTACTTCCCAAACCTCACCGACGCCCAGCGCGCCATCTTAGAAGGACCGAACGCGCGCTACCGCGGCAGGCGCTGACTCTAAGGTGCCTTGTACTGAGTCGGGCGTCGCGGTCGGGTGGGTGATGGGATCGAGGATGGTGAAGTGATGAAGTTAATTCGCGTTGGTAGGAGCGGTGTCGTAGGTGGGTGAACCAAGAATGGTTAATCGCTATCATCTGCCGTGTGACATCGGCGGTTTTGGCAACAGATCCCCGGATTTAGGGTAAGCAACTTACAATCCCGGCACCGTAGAAGATTCTTCATCGAGCCGATCGTAATCGAACGGTGTCGGGGCTTGTTCGCGTTGGTCAAAATACCGAGATCTGTTGTCACACGGCAGGCAAAGCCCCGACAAAGCCGACGCCCTCGCTTACGCCTTCGCTGACACCGCTAGAACCAGACGACAATCCGGCGCAAAAGTATTCACTCCCGTCACCCTCGTAAGACTCCGCCGAGCCAAGATGTGGGATCCCAGATGGCGCGACTGACAACGACCCCTCCCCTTTTTGCGCAGCGCAGCGACGCAAAAGGGGGTTCATACCACCGCAACCCCTCCCACAACAACCGTCCCCTCTCCCTCCGTCCAACCCGTAGGGGCGGTTCGCTGAACCGCCCCTAATCCTTCCCGCGGGTAATACACGTCATTCCCGCGCAGGCGGGAACCCAGAGAAAAGCAAAGCACGCAGTTAAATCCCCCTTCCCTCGAGCCATCTCCCTCCCCTCCTATGGGAGAGGACTAAGAGCCTGCCCGGGCTTGAACCCAGGGGTGAGGGTGAACAGCCCGTCATTCCCCCGCCAGCCCCCCGTCTTTCCCGCGCAGGCGGGAACCCAGAACCCGGGGACAAATGGGCGCGGCGCATCGTAGGCCACCTGCGAAAATCCGCGTAATCCGCGGTTCAAACCCTCCCCGGTCGTTCCCGCGCACGCCCACGTCATTCCCGCACAGGCGGGAACCCAGAACCCGGGGACTCGAGCCATCGCCCTCCCCCTCCCAGGGGGAGATTAAGAGGGGGTCCCAGGGTGAGGGTGAACAGGCCGTCATTCCTGCGCAGGCGGGAATCCAGAGAAAAGCAAAGCACGCAGTTAAATCCCCCTCTCCCTCGACGGGAGAGGGCTAGATCCTGCCCCGGGCTTGAACCCGGGGTGAGGGTGAACAGCCCGTCATTCCCCGCGGACACCCACGTCATTCCCTCTCAGGCGGCAACGCAGAACCCGGGTCGGACATGTAGGGAGCAGTGCATCATAGCGAACCTGCGACAATCTGCGTAATCCGCGGTCCAGACAAACCACCCACCACCCCTCACGCGACGCGAAAAGGTCGTCACGTAGGGGCGGTTCGCGAACCGCCCCTAATCCTTCCCACCCATCCTTCGTTCCCGCGGAAACGCACGCACGTCATTCCCGCGGGGCCTGCCCCGTACCCCGATACGCAGGCGGGAACCCAGGACCCTGGGACAAAAGGGAGCGGGGCATCATAGCCCATCTGCGAAAATCTGCGTAATCCGCGGTTCAGACAACAACCACTTGACAGTACCTTACATCTGTACTACCATCAGAGATGTACACACATTTGGTCCCAGATCGACGGATCCGGGCAACTTATCAAGTCGAAACTCGACGAGAGGATTAGGACCAATACGTTGAAGGCAATTCAACGGACACTGAGCAAAATCATCGAAACCATCGATGACCGCGTCGGGGGATACAACTTCTTGCCGGCATTGTTCACGTCTGGCTCAAGGCGTAAGCAATGTCCCCTCTACTCGGCCCATCCGATGGGAACTAACCGAGTCGTCATTTTTAGGCTGCGCGGGAAGCGATCGCTACAGCAAAGACTGGTCGCCGAGTTCTTTGAGGGCTCGGCATCACAAGCCAAACGACTCTGCCAGAGTCGGTACGGGCCAGTCGAGTTTTCGTGGACGCGTACGATGTCAATCCCTTTTCATTGCAGGGGAGCGACGACGGTGTGAGCCGGGGTCCAACTCGGTGATTGTCACCAACACCTTAACCAGTGTTGAGGGGCATGTTTTACGTCTTGGCGGCGTACTACGCACGCGGAAGATTTTTGTCGGCTGTCCGGCAATCCGCCCCATCTGGGACCAGTCACCGGGGCGTACCGCGTCCCGGTTTGAGACTGTTGGTAACAGGCTCTATCCACTACACGATCAAGATTGCCTCCGCCGTTTCACGGCGGAGGCGCAAATCCAAGATCGTTCACGCGCAAAGACCGGACCAAATACCGCCCCGGGCTTTTTACGCGTCTCTCACGTCTTTCCCGCGAAGGGGGCGTCATTCCCGCGCAGGCGGGAACCCAGAGAAAAACAAAGCACGCCATTTACCCCTTTCAGCGGAGGCGGGAACCCACCACCCCACCCCGGGCATCCCCTGCGAGGTCGCTGCGCTTCCTCGCGTCCCCTTCGCTTTGCGAAAGGGAGGTGAACGGGAGGTAACATATGCGCATGACTAAGCAAGACATCTCTGATTCGCTGCGGGCTGAGCGGGCTCGTTATGTTGGCTCGAACGGCGGGTCGGGGGCTAAGCATCAGGAGGCTCGGCGGTGGTTGCCCGGCGGGGATAGTCGGAACTCGATCTATTGGGGTCCGTTCCCGATCTATGTGTCCAGGGCCGAGGGGTCTCGGATCGTGGATGTCGATGGCAATGAGCGGGTGGATTTCATCAACAATATGACCACGCTGATACTCGGTCATCGGCATCCGGCGGTGATCGATGCGCTGCGTGAGCAGCTCGAGCGTGGGGTGTCGTATCCCGCGCCCACTCCTCTAGTCGTCGAGTGGGGCGAGTTGATGTGCGAGCGGGTGGCGAGTCTGGACAAGGTGCGGTTTGTGAACTCGGGCACGGAGGCGACGTTGAATGCGGTGCGGGCGGCACGTGCGTTTTCGGGCAAGAACCTGCTGGCCAAGTGCGAGGGCGCATACCACGGGAACCACGATGCGGTGCAGATCAGCGTGACGCCGGCTGTCGGAATGGCCGGTGATGCGGAGTCGCCGGACGCGGTGTTGATGACGCGTGGGATGACGCCGAGGTCGGCGGATGAGATCGTGATCATGCCCTACAACGATCTCGAAAATGCCGAGCGGGTGATCCGGGAACATGCGGACGAGTTGGCGGCGGTGATCGTGGAGCCGATCAATGGTCAGTGCGGGATGGTGCCGGCTGAACCTGAGTTCCTGGAAGGGTTGCGTCGGTTGACGTCGGAGCTGGGGATCTTGCTGATCTTCGACGAGGTGATTGCGTTCCGGGCGTCTCGTGGTGGTGCGCAGGAGTTCTACGGTGTGACGCCGGATTTGACGTGTTTCGGAAAGGTTATCGGCGGAGGATTGCCGGTCGGCGCGTTCGGAGGTCGGGAAGACATCATGTCGATGTGGGATCCGAGCCAGCCGGGAGGTCCGCAAGTGTCACACGCCGGGACGTTCAACGGCAATCCGATGACGGCGGCGGCGGGGGTCGCGACGTTGCGGGAGTTGTCGGTGGAGGTCTACGAGGATCTTGCGGTGAAAGGGGAGTATCTGCGCGGGCGGCTGCGAGACGTGATCAGCGATATGGAGGCGCCGATGGGTGTGACCGGTGCAACGTCGTTGTTCGGAATTCAGGCGACATCGGAAGTCGTCCGCGACTACCGGTCGTATGCGACGAACGACGGCGAGTTGCTGGAGATGGTGTTCATGGGGATGATGAACGAGGGCTATCTGGTGTCGAGCAAGTGCGCCGGAAACGTGTCGTCGGCGCACACGTATGAGGAGCTGGACGGATTTGTGGAGGCCTTTGAGCGCGTGCTGAAACGGGCTTGGGGTGAGTAGCGAGGCGGACGGCGCGAAGTCGCTGGAATCAAAAATCGCAGGCATGATGGACGGGAGCTATCTGTTCCCACAATTGTGGGCAAAGAACCTCTCGTCGGCACATGCCTGCGAGATTTGGACGGGTTCACAGAGACGATTGAACGGCTGCTCAACCGAGATTTGTGAACGAGTCGTGAAACCTAATCCGAACCCTTGGTTTGGGCCAACGAGGCACCGAGTCCTACGAGACCGGTAATACCAGCGGCCAACACACCGATCAATGCTCCGGCGATGAAGCCGTACTCTGCGATCACGGAGCTGTTGTTGTCGACGGTGATCCACAACAGAGCGATTATGCCGAAACATACCACCGCGATTAGCACAGCAATTACGAGCAAGCTGACGCGAACCGGGTAGATGTTTGAGCGCTTACTTTCTTCATCCATTTGTACCTCCATGGTTAGGGTTTTCACAAAACTCGCGTTTTGAAATGGTTAATACATGTTACGGCAAATTGAAGGGATTGTGTGATTTTTACGCTTCATTTCCGACGAAATTCACCGGAATTCCGCGATAAGTATGGGCAGAAGTTGCATCCTGGATAGGCACTGGTTGTCCACCTCCCGAAGCGCGCGTGGATTCCCGGGAAAGACGAGAACGCGATTGTTACGGGTGCCGCGTGGCGGTTGCGAGGCGTGAAACTGATTGTGGGGCGCTGTGCGTCGAACGGACTTCGTTCGATCTCCGGGTCTATGCCGAGTTTCTCAACACGCTCGACGTCGTAGGTTTCGTCGAGTTGGGTCGCTATGGACAGGATCGCCGGAACGAGCGGCTCGAAGCGTTCGGGGTTCGTAACGCGCGAGTATGCTTCCAACGGCGGGCCTTTGTCGCCCCAACGGTAGTCGCTCATAGCTCAACCCCAATCCAATTGATCGGTGCATAAATCAGTCGTGCGCAACTCTGCTTGTTACGCACACATATCACAGATGACCTTCGTAACCCATTCCCAGAAAGATCCCGCCCAACCAAACCACCAAACGGCGAAGATGACGCCCGCCACGATTATAAGCACCCATGCGCAACCGCAACAACCGCCTTCTTCCTCTTCCTCTTGATGTTGGAGTTCACCCTCATCATGAAACATGCGGTACTTGGGCTGGCTCTCGTCACGTTTCAGCGGGCTATGAATCGGAATTGTCCGATCAGATATTTCCTGGAGATTGCCGGTGTTCATACCTCTTGGCACCTGGTTTCTATCTACATCACATTAATCTTCAAGTCCAGCGACGGAACCGCACGATGGATAGGGCACAGTGGTCCACTTGCCGAAACGTACACGAATGCCGGGGAACGATGAGAATCCACCGTGATTGGTGCCGCGCCGCGGTTCCTGGGCATAAGTCTGATCGAGGAACGTGCAATATCAGGGGACCGGCGCTCCAACTCATGATCTAGTCCGCATCTCTCCTCGCGATCCAAGTTGTAGGTTTCTTGGAGTTGGGGGATTATCGACAGGATCACCGGAATGATCGGCTCGAAGCGCTGAGGATTCGTGACGCGCTAGTAGGCCTCTAACGGCGGGCCTTCTTCTCCCCAGCCATAGCCACCCATATTTTAACTCTAGTCCGACATGGATGCGTAACAACGCAGCTATGGGCAGAGACGTACAGACGGCTCAATAATTCGTCGGTCTCTGGGTAACGTGATGCATGGTAAGGGTTTCGCTGCGAACGTCTGCCGGCTGGTGGGCGGTGGAGGATTCGAACCTCCGACTTCTTGCTTGTAAGGCAAGCGCTCTGGGCCTCTGAGCTAACCGCCCGGTGCATTGGATTCTATCAAGCGCCGACTACGATGCCATCGAAACGAGTGGAGAGCAAACCAAAGGAGGTTGTTATTTTCGGTCTTCGTCGTTCAGTTCTCGGATCCGTCGGCGCGTCGCTTCGACTTGGGAACGGGTGAGTCGGTACTGTCGGTTTTTCGATCTTCTCGGGAGAACCAGCGGAGGAAGAGGGTGGTCAGCGTGGCGAGATAGACGATGTTGCCGGGGATCCACATGAGTAGGCCGCCGATGCGTTGGTCTTCGTTGGGTGTGAGTGTGAAGTGATGGGGCGTGTCGATGTATGTGGTGTAGATGACGGTGTTCGAGAACGTGATGAAGGCGGCTAGAACCGCGGTGGGAGTTACGACGAGGATGAGGTAGACGATGCGCTGGGGATCGGTCAATTGCGACCGGACAGGTGGAGGTCCGATTATCGGCCACCAGAAGAGTATGGAGGTTGTGAACATCGAGAGGTGCATCACAAGGTGGACGATCTCGTTTTCGACGGCTAGGGAGTAGGCTTCGGGTATGTGCCATCCCCAGAGCGTGAGGACGAATGCGAGCAGGGAGAACTTGGGGTTGGTGAGGGATGCGGTGATTTTTCTCAGCCACCCGTCTTCGGCGAGCGACGGTGCGAGTCCGGCTCGAACGCCCTCTGGCAATGCCCACAGGTATGCGGCCATCGGAGTGGCTGCGAGGAGGAGTACGGACGCGACCATTGCGATGAGGATGTGTTGGGTCATGTGAGCGAAGAACATGTCTTCGGAGAACGCCTCGGGAGGGCCAGCTACGGCGAAGAAGAGTATTGCGTATCCACCGACGGCGAAGAGCATCTTTCGGATCGGTATTGCTTGCCAACCGGAGCGGATCTGGAGTCGCAGCGCGCCTACGAGGTAAACGGATGCGAGGAAGGCGACGATGATGAATTGGGGGCCTGAAATCGACCAGGCCGACAGGAAATCGCCAATGGAGTTGGCGATGTCGGTTGAGGGGTTCATCATCGGCTGGAGTGGTTAATCAGCCGTGACGGGGCGGCGTGAGGCGTCGGCCTCGTGCGTCGAGGTCCGACCGTGAATATGCTATTGCTGGGATTGATTTCCGAACTGCAGGAGCAGCAGCAGCGCCACGAATATGCTGATGCCGATCATCATGCAGGCCGTGAATATCCATGCGTAATATTTGCGGTCGAACTTCAGGTGCATGAAGAATCCGATGACGAGCACGAACTTGGCAAGGGAGAGAATCAGCATGAAGGGAACGAGTAGATCGCCGAGGGTTTGCCAACTGAAGGCCCAGACTTCGATGATGGTGATGAGGCTGAGGATCGCGCCGATCAGGACGTAAAACCCGGGGGTGCCGTGATGAAGTTTCGCGGCAGTGATGATTTCCCAGATGCGCCTGATGGGTGTGATGCCGTCGCCGAACGGCCCTTCCATCTTCGGGTTGGGTTCCTGCCACTGCGTTCGAGGGAGGTCCCACCAGCCTTGACCGTCGTAGTAGAGGATCTTGTTCAGGAATTTCGACATTTTCTTTTCGTGCTTTGGTTTAGCAGCAGATCGTGGTAACTAAATTCGGCTTCAGTGGCCGGCAAAAGGAAGGCTGCCGGGGGGCGCGACGTCGCGCGCGGAGATGAGGTAGATGACCGTAAAGATGACGATCCAGACGATGTCGACAAAGTGCCAGTAGAGGCCTGCGGTCTCGAGGTCAATGGCGTTGTTGGCACGTAGCGAACCTTTGATGTTTCCGAATCCGAGGAACATGAGCCAGAGCACGCCCAGAGTCACGTGGGCGCCGTGCAAACCGGTGAGAATGAAGAACGTCGTGCCGAATAAGTTTGTGCGCGGCGTTAGGCCGAGTTGCCCGAAGTGATTGAACTCGTAGACCTGGAAAAGCAGGAAGATCGCCCCAAGGACGACAACAGCGAAGATCCAGAAGGTGCCCATATTCCGGCGTCCTTGTTGGACGTATGCGAGTGCGAGCACCATCGCCAGCGAGCTCATCAGCAGCACGAACGTTGAGACGGACGTGATGGGAATTTCGAGAACGTCTGCTGGGTAAGGACCGACAAGACTGCGGTTGCGGTATACGAGGTATGTCGCGATGAAGGAACCGAAGAACATGACATCGGATCCGAGGAACGACCACATGAGCAGCTTTTTGTTGCTCAGGCCGGTCGAAGTGTTGATAACTTCGCCGTATTCGCTCTTAATTTCGGATGTACCGGTTGCGGCTGCCAATTCAGGTCGCTTTCCGTTTCGCTTTTCGTTGGGGAACGTGATCTAGAGATCAGTGTCCGTGCGCGTTGGGTTCGGGATCGTTGACCGGTTCAAAAGCCCAGCCGAGCAGGCCCCAAAATAGGACGATTGCGCCGATAACAATGACTGGGACGATAGTCATCAGTCCGGCGCCGACGATGGTGAATCCGGCGGCCAGGACGATTGGGTAGTAGGACATATCGGGGAGGTGAATACCGCCGTGGCCGTGTTCGTCGTCGCCGTGGTGTTCGTCGGCATGCGCTTCTGCGTGCTCGTCCACGTCTTCAGCCATGTCATCGTCGAACTGTGCGCCCGAGGGTACGGTGAGTTCGCCGGCGTGTTCGTCGTGGTAGTACTCGGCGATGAGTTCGGGGTGCTTTTGGAACCAAAAGTCGTCGCGGTGTTGGACGTTAGGGATCTTCTCGAAGTTGTAGTGAGGCGGGGGCGAAGTGATCGACCACTCGAGGGTTCTGCCATCCCAAGGGTCGTCGCCTGCGGGCACTCGTTTCTTGGCGCTGTAAAAGACGTTGATGATGAACAGGAGGACGGACAACGCCATTAGGAAACCTCCTGCGGAGGCCATCATATTGGTGTTTTCCCAGCCCATGTTCTCGGCGTAGGTGGAGATGCGGCGAGGCATACCATCGAGGCCGAGCCAGTGTTGCGGCGCGAACTGAAGGTTGAAGCCAATGAACATGATGAAAAAGTTGATTTTGCCGAGCTTATCGTTAAGCATGTAACCGGTCGCCTTGGGCCACCAGAAGTAGATGCCGCCAAAGATGGCCATAATTGCTCCGCCGAAGAGCACGTAGTGGAAGTGTGCGACGACGAAGTATGTGTCTTGCTGTTGCGCGTCGGTGGGAACGGAGGCGTGCATGACGCCTGACAGACCTCCGATTGTGAACATAGCGATGAATGAGATGGCGAAGAGCATCGCGGTGGAGAATCGTATCGAGCCACCCCACATGGTGGCGATCCAGTTGAAGATCTTGATGCCGGTTGGGATGGCGATGGCCATGGTTGAGATGGCGAATGCGGAGTTGGCGGCTGGGCCCAGACCAACGGTGAACATGTGGTGGCTCCAAACGAACCAGCCCATGAAACCGATTGCGACGCCAGCGAACACGAGGAAGGAGTAGCCGAACAGCGGCTTGCGGGAGAATACGGGGAGGATTTCGGACACGATGCCCATTGCTGGGAGGATGAGGATATAGACCTCTGGGTGTCCGAAGAGCCAAAACATGTGTTGCCAGAGGACGGGGTCGCCACCGGCGGCGGTGTCGTAGAAGTGAGAGCCGTAGAGGCGGTCGACCTGAAGTTGAATGAGGGCCACGGTCAGGACCGGCAGTGCGAGGACGATGAGGACCGACGTCACAAAGGTCATCCAGGTGAAGACGGGCATTTTGGTGAGCGACATGCCGGGAGCGCGCATGTTCAGGATGGTGACGATGAAGTTAAGGCCGGCGGCGATGGATGCGACGCCAAGGATGTTCAGGCCGATGACCCAGAAGTTCATTCCGTTGGTCGGGTTGAAAGCGACGTGCGAGTTGGGAGCGTAACCGAACCAGCCGCCATTGGGCGCATCGCCAATGAACCAAGAGAAATTGAGGAACAGGCTACCGAAGAGGAATATCCAGTAGCTCAGTGCGTTCAGTCGAGGGAACGCGACGTCGCGAGCGCCGATCTGTAGTGGGATGAGCCAATTGAAGAAAGCTGCGGAGAGCGGCATCACGACGAGGAACACCATAGTGGTGCCGTGCATCGTGAAGAGCTGGTTGAACAGTTCGGGATCGATCAGTGTGCTGTCGGCTTGCGAAAGCTGCACCCGCATCAACAGCGCTTCGATGCCACCGACGATGAACCACAGGAAAGAAGTTACGGCGTATAGGGTGCCGATGCGCTTGTGGTCGACGGTTGCAATCCAGCTCCAGATGCTGTAGTCGCTCTTCGGCCTTGGGAAGATGCGCGGGAACCTCAAAGAAATCGGTTCTCGGTCTATTCCTGGATATGTGGTCTGCATTGGTTTGGGAGATTTGCGGGTTGCGGACGCGAGATTTGTTCCCTGTCTTCAGTCTATCCGAGAAGCTTGAGGCTTATTTGAGTGTGGATATGTAGGCGATTAGGTCGTTGACTTGGGTGGCCGGTATTTTCGGTACGACCATCGAGTTGGTGAAGCCGTCGACGATAAAGGCGGCGGGTTCATTGATCGATTGCCGCATGTATTCGTCTGCCGAGAGGTCGGTTCGGGTGCCGGCGCGGTCGGCGACGCCGACGAGGCTCGGACCGACGATTGTAGTGTCGGCATCAAGCGAATGGCAAGCATTGCATCCAATCGAGACGAAGAGCTGCTCGCCGCGTTCCTCGGGAGTTCCGCCAGTGATTTGCGGAGCTGCAAGTTGCTCGATGTCGCCGGGTTTGAGCGCCAGGAGGTAGTCTGCGATGTTTTCAACTTCTTGGGATGAGAGGTTGATCTTGTTGTCGGCGCGTTCCTGATAGGCAGCGGCATGCGCCTGCATGGATGTTCCGATTTTTATGTCGGAAGGGTCGATGATCCATTTGATGAGGTTTTCGCGTGAGTTCTCTTTAATGCCTGCGCCAAGGAACAGTCGCTCTCCAAAGTGCGTCATGTTAGGCGCGGAAACGATGCGTGAGTCTTCGATGTCGGCAAGCCAAGTCGCCCACCGGGAGTCTTGCTGCTGAAGTTCTAGGGCGTAGGCGTCCTGCCTCCAAGAGTCGTTAGAGTGACAGGTCTTGCAGTTGGTGGCGAACAGTAATTCACCTTGAGCTTCTGCACTACCGGGTTCGAAGGGTTCCGGCGGCGTACGCATCCCAGCTACCCACTGTTGGAATTCTTCCTCGTTGTGTGCGATCACACGGAAGCGCATATGAGCGTGTGCGATGCCGCAGAACTCGGCGCATTGTCCGTAGTACACCCCCGGTTCGTCGGCAATGAACCAGAGCAAGTTGTCGTTGAGGGGCACCATGTCGATCTTGCCGGCGAGTTTCGGTACCCAGAAACTGTGGATGACGTCTTGGGATGCGAGTTGCACGTTGACCGGGCGACCGACCGGGATGTGCATTTCGTTGGCGGTCACGACTTCTTGGTTTGGATAACGGAACTCGAACCACCAACGGTGACCGATAGCTTCGACGTCGAGGACGTCGCCCATGTCGGTTGGCGCTCCGCGCTGTTGTTCCCAGATGCCGATGATGGTTGGCACGGCGATGGCGGCGATCACCAGAGACGGGATGACCGTCCACGTGATTTCGAGCTTGGTGTTCCCGTGAACCTGCTTGGGGATCTTGTCATCACGCCGGCGGTACCGGAAAGCGATATAGATGATGCCGCCTTCGACGACGATGAAGACAGCGACCGCGATCCAGAAGATGAGGAGGAACAGTTCGCCTTGGTCACGCGCGACTGGCCCGCCGTAACCGAAGGTGGATTGCGGATGCTCGGGTGAACACGCCGCTAGGATAGAAGTTGCGGCGAGAGCCAGCACAACGAGTGCGAGCTTATTGAATTTGGAGGAAGTCAGCCAGTGTTGCATCTAGATGCGGTCTTGTCCTATTGGTATGACGGCCTGTGCGCTACTTTATTCGGCTCTTCTCATGTGGCCTTGGCGTGGCTTCCCTCGGGGAAAATCGACATCAAGTCTAATCTCGTGATTAGAATATCATTCCGCGCCGCAAGTCGCAAAGTTAACAACTCTGAAGTCAATCGTCAATCGGATTCGAGAACTTTGGGAGCGAATTTCCGAAGATCTACGTTTGCGAAGTCCCTGATATGAGTCCAGCGAATCCCCAACGCTTGTTGATAGCGACGCAGAACTCCGGGAAGGTGCGCGAGTTTCGGAGGTTGCTTGAGCATCTGCTTGCGCAGTTCGTAGGACTGGACGAATTGCCGTCCGTCGTCGCACCGAGCGAGGATGGGACTACGTTTTTGGACAACGCGCGGATAAAAGCAAACTTCTACTCGCATCACTTCGGTGCAATCGCTCTGGCCGACGATTCCGGATTGGTGGTAGACGCGTTGGACGGAGCACCGGGGGTTCACTCCGCTCGATACGGCGGTGATGGTTTGAGCGACGAAGATCGAACGAATCTCGTTTTGAGCAGGATTTCGGATGTGCCTAGAGAGAATCGCACGGCACGGTTTGTTTGTGCCGTCGTGGTTTGCGGATCGGGCATGGGCGAGGACTTCTTGCACGCGCTGGGCACCGTCGAGGGCAGAATTGCTTTTGAACAGCGTGGGAACAATGGTTTTGGGTACGATCCTGTGTTCGTCCCACATGGTGAGAACAGGACTACTGCTGAGATGAGTTCCGAAGAAAAAGATCGACTGAGCCATCGTGGCAAAGCCATCCAAGCTATCGGTCCGGCGTTGGAGCGGTTGTTACTCGACTGCTAGAGACAAAACTCGGATCCGATTGTTCGACGGGTACAATCTCAAACACGCAATTCCCCACTTCTCTAACGGGGCCTGAAGAGCGTCAGCGCGTGACCTCCCTGTCTACAAACCGCAAGAACCAAGATACGCTGGGCAGAAACGTCCGGGATTTGAGAATCTCGGTCACGGATCGGTGCAATTTCAGATGTCCGTACTGCATGCCGGCGGAGATATTCGGCGAGCGGTACGAGTTTCTAAAGCGCGAAGAGATCCTGTCGTTCGAAGAGATCGTTCGGTTGACGCGGATATTCGTTGGGTTCGGCGTTCAGAAGATTCGGATCACCGGGGGCGAACCATTAGTGCGTTCGGATGTCACGTCACTGATCGAAGAGTTGGCTTCCATTGACAGCGTGACGGATATTGCGATGACCACCAATGGTTTTTTGCTGCCTCGTTACGCGCAGGGGTTGAGGGATGCAGGGCTCGATCGTCTGACGATTAGCCTGGATGCGCTTGACGATGAAGTATTCAAGCAGATGAGTGGTCGGCCGTACGGACCTGAGAAGGTTCTCGAAGGTATCGAAGCGGCCCGCGACGCCGGGTTTTCACCGTTGAAGATCAATGCGGTGGTTCAACGCGGTGTTAACGAACAGACCATTGTCGAGACAGCCGAATATTTCCGTGGCACCGGCGATATTGTCCGCTTCATTGAGTACATGGACGTAGGCAATATAAACGATTGGGATCTGTCGCAGGTTGTGTCCGGTAAGGAAGTCATCGACCTGATCGATTCCGAGTTCCCGTTGGAGCCGGTTGATCCGAATTACCGAGGTGAAGTGGCGTCGCGATACCGCTACGTCGACGGAAACGGCGAGATCGGAGTGATCACGTCGGTAACCCAACCGTTCTGCGGCGACTGCACTCGTGCACGTCTAACGACAGAAGGTCGGTTAGTAACGTGTTTGTTTGCGACGCGCGGTACCGATTTGAAAAACCCGCTGCGATCTGGAGCCTCGGATGACGAACTGAGCGAGATCATTGGACGCGTGTGGTCAGCGAGGCGCGACCGATACTCCGAACTACGGTCGGCGAACACTGATATGGCCGACATTGGTTCACGACGAGAAAAGATCGAGATGTTTCGGCTTGGCGGCTGATCTGACGAAAGCGAGAATGATGCTATTGATTTACGATGGTTCAATCGAAGGTTCCTGAACGACGGGATGAGACCAAGCAAGTCGATATGACACAACAGGCGAATACACAACAAGAAACGGTAGCGACTGTCCGCATCAACTGCGGCGTGGACTACCAAGCGCACCAAGGATTTGGTGCGTACAGCGCGATGGTCAAGGTTGGCGATGAGCAACTGGAACCGATCGCAGGTGTGGTCGATGAAGATGCCACTTTTATTCGCTGTTGCTTAATGGCTGCGGTCAAAGGGATCGAAGCGGTCGAGCCGACGGGCGAGACGGTGGAGATCGTGATGCCTTCGACGTGGGTTGCGGAAACGGTTGGGAACCCTGATCGTTTGGCGGAGTTGCGCGCGAAAGATTGGATCAACGATGACGGCGAAGAGATCGTCCATCGAGATTTGCTCGAACGTTTGGCAGGTCAAATTGATCGGCATGAAAAGGTAAATTGGACACTCGCGCAAAATGTCGGCCGGCGAGGTGGGCAGCAAGAAGCCGAGGGCGATAGCTCAGATGATGATGCCGCAGGCGAACTCGCGCCCGATTGTCACATCTCTTACGCCGCCGCAACGGTAGGTAACTCCGGCGTCGGTGCATACTACATCGAGTTGAAGATACCAGGCAAGGTCGAGAAGGTTTCGAGCAAATTCCAGACGACGAATTTCGCGAGGATGCACTTGACAGCGTGCATCGACGCGCTGCGGGAGACACGAAGGCTCCTGAGAAAAGACGGATTGCGGATTATTCTCGATACACCTCACGAATTGACTGCGAATGCGGTGAACCGAGGTTGGTTGGAGACGTGGAGCCAGAACCGATGGAACCGTCGGGAAGGCGACCGCGTTCGCAACGCGGATCTGTGGCAAGAATTCCTTCGTTTGATGGAGCGCCACGACATTGAAGTTCGTCTCACCTTGGATTCTGCCAACTCGGACGTGATGTTGAAGCAAGCTCAGAACCTTGCGAGACGTGAGGTTGAACGCGTTCGCGAGGATGCGGCGTTTAAGGAAGAAGAGGAAAAAGCGGTCAAAGAGGGCGCATTGATCCGCATTTTCACCGACGGTTCGGCACCCGAAACCCCCGGACCTGGCGGTTGGGCGGCGATCATGGAGGTGAAGGGCAAACGCGCGAGCCAATCGCAAGGCTTCAAGCACACGACCAATAACCGGATGGAACTGATGGGTCCGGCGGTGACATTGGATTTGCTGGTGAAGCTGCAGTCCGAAGGCAAGATCGAAGAATTGGAAAAGGTGATCGTGGTCACTGATTCCGAGTATTTGGTGAGCGCGATGACGCGTGGCTGGGCGAAGCGGTGGCGCAAAAACCAATGGATAAAGCAGGACGGTGACCGGGCTAAGAACACGGATCTTTGGAAGCGTATCCTTCACGCTGGCGACCGCTTGAAGAAGCTGGAATTCCGTTGGGTTCGTGGACACGCCAAGTTCCGTGAAGCGTTCGCACAGGAAAACGAAACTTGCGACCGCCTCGCAAAAGAAGCAGCCGGTCAGCCCGAAGACCAGTTGTTGGATGATGAGGGTTACGAGGTCTGACACCCTCACCCACGCCCCGTCGCACGTCGGGCTTCAAACTTGTTGGCACAGGTGATGCCAAGGTCATCGCCGGTTCGCGTTACCTTGGAGTCGGAAATTAAATAATGACGCAATCAGATATCGCCATCTTTTCTGACGGTGGAGCCATTGGCAATCCGGGCCCGGGTGGTTTCGGCGTCGTCATTGAGGCGGATGGAAAGATTTGGAGACTATTTAAGGGGTACCGGCGGACGACGAACAACCGCATGGAGCTGATGGGTGTAATAGCTGGTCTCGAGAGCACGATGGATTGGGGCAAGGGGAGAAAGACGGAGGTTGTTTCCGATTCGAGTTACGTTGTTAATGGGATGTCGAAAGGCTGGGCGAAGCGGTGGCGAGCAAACGGGTGGCGGCGTAACAAACAGGGCGATATGGCGTTGAATCCTGATTTGTGGGGTCGGCTGCTAGATGCGGTTGAAAGTCGGGATGTTGAATTTAGGTGGGTGAAGGGTCATGCGGGTCATCGACAGAACGAGGAATGCGATGCGATGGTGCGTGAGGCGTCTCGACTGCCACGAAACGAGCAACTGATTGACACTGGCTACGAACGTACGGGTAGCGCCGCGACTGTTCAGACGCCGTCATTCGAAAGTTTAGTCTCGCCGATCGATTCGACGGACGAAACCGCTGAAACCCAACCAGGATTGACCCACATCGACTCGTCAGGCGAAGCGCGGATGGTGGACGTCGGCGCCAAGGCGATCACCGAACGAGTTGCGACTGCGAGTTGCGAGGTGATCATGACCGCGAAGACTCTGTTTTTGGTCAAGTCGGGCGGAATCGGCAAAGGAGACGTGATCGCAACGGCGAAACTTGCTGGTGTGATGGGTGGGAAGCGAACGGCTGAATTGATTCCGATGTGCCACAACATCCCGCTTTCGCAAATCGAGGTCGATATCGAAGAGTTGGCGGATGGCACGGGATTGCGGATCGAGGCGACTGCCCGAGCGACATGGCGCACGGGCGTGGAGATGGAGGCGATGACAGCGGCGTCGATGGCCGGCTTGACGGTTTACGACATGTGCAAATCGGCTGAGCGGGGTATACGAGTGACGAATCTGCGTCTTCTTCGGAAGAGCGGCGGCAAGAGCGGGGAATACGTGGCTGAGTAGCGTTTAGAAGGGCGCCAATTCTTGACCGCGTGGGTTGAGGTGCGTACTATTGTGATTACGGCGCGTGGGTGCGTAGAGGGTCGATTTATCGGGGGCGATGTAGCTCAGCAGGTTAGAGCGAGCGCTTCATAAGCGCTAGGTCACAAGTTCGAGTCTTGTCATCGCCACCACACCTCCTTATCGGAGAACGACACGGTCTTGGGCATCGGCAACAGCGTCGAGAATTCTTGGTGAAGGGCGGTTAGCTCAGCTGGTTAGAGCGCATGCTTCACACGCATGAGGTCGGAGGTTCGAGTCCTCCATCGCCCACCATCTTAAGATGATCGGAATGAATGAACAGACGATTACGATCGATGTTGAAGAAGCGCAGGTTCAGTTTTTGAGTTTGCTCAATGCGGTTGAAGCTGGGGAGTAGATTGCGAATGAGCGAGATGCCGTGCCAGCCCCGAAACTAGCGATTGATCAGCAATCGGAAAAACGTCGATCCTGATCTGTGACCGGTCTGATCGAGTTTGACGAAAGGGGGGCACGATGGCTGAAAAATCCCTGCTGGACCTAGTTCGCAACGGCACCATGGACGCCGAGGTGGCGGCTACGCTGTCGGCAATCGCAGAAGAGAAACGATCATTCAAGGTGGTGGCTGTACCCCGGTTCGCTGGCAAGACTACAGTCGCCAACGCCATGCTCGGTTTCGTGCCCCGGAGCGTGCCGCTCCACTACCTTAGTGGTTGCGAGTCGGAAATCGAGGATCTCAGGCAACATCCTGACGGGGGCTATCTGGTTGTGGGCGAATTCAGCAAGGGGCAAGTGCCTACGTATATCTGGGGCTCGCCGGTCCGCAAAGTGTTCGAAACGCTACGCGCTGGCTTTTCGCTGTCGGTCTGCCTTCACGCATCGAGTGTGGAAGAGGCCTACGCTGCCGTCTGCCGCGGCAACGGTGTGGCTGACGAAGATGCCGCGCTGATAAGTTACATGGTCTATATCGAGCGCATGGGCACCGACGCCAATGACTTCTGGCGTCGCGTCGCAGGTGTCTACGAAATCGACCGCGTCACCGATGGCGTTCCTCATGCTCGTCTGCTACACCGATGGAACCGAGAGAGCGATCAATTCGAGCTATTGGACAGGCCCCAATTCCTCTCTATGGACGGGTCGGTGCTCACGCAACGGGCGCAACGCCTCCAGCGATTGGTCGACGCAGGCCGCACGAGCCAGGCCGATGTGGAGACATTACGCATCCCGTAGCGGATTGATGCAAAGTCCTACAACTTGCCTAAACGGCCTCAACCGGCAGTACGGGTGGTCAAGAGACAAGCGCCACCTAGCCCCGACGTACGCCTCTCTGGTCGGTTCCACTACAGCGGCCGGCTGAGGGTCTCGTAAAGTTCCCGGCGTTTCTCCACATCTCGAAAACGGTACTTCCTACCGTCGAAATAGGCCTACCACATTCGATTGGACAGAAACAACGGGCTGATGATTACAGTTGATGCTGAAGAAGCGCAGGCCCAGTTTTTGAGTTTCCTGGATGCGGTTGTGGGAAGGTGGTCATCGATTCTCAATGTCTACCCAACTAGCTGTTGCCAAGGCTCGGCGTATGTCAAGTCGCAACCGAGCCGTTGATGATCAAGCTTGCGCCGAAGCCATCCGGCGTTGAGGGTAACTACAAAGAATGATGCGATCAACTTCGCGTTTTGGAGGCTCGCGGACGAAGCCGCCTCGGTAGATGAAACTCGCGCGCTTCGAGGGACGGATGGGAAGGCGACCTCGGATCGATGCGTTAAGCCTACCGCGCGATCATGTCGAACTGTTCGAAGTTGCCGCCTACGATCGGATTCGGGTCGATGCCCATCCAACCGTCGAGGAGCGTGGAGTACAAACCTCGGAAATCGTTGGTGTACGCCATGTCACCTTCGACTTGGTCTGCGGGTTCGAGCGACGGATATTCGCCGTACAAGCCGCCATTGACGTTCGAACCCATGACGAACGCCACGCCACCTGAGCCGTGGTCGGTGCCGGAGCCGTTGTCGTCGATTCTGCGGCCGAACTCGCTGAAGACCATGACGATAGCTTCGTCTCCGCGCCCGTGCTCTTCGAGGTCGGCCAAGAAGTCGCCAACGGCGGTGGCCAGTTCGTTCCAGAGATTGGCGTGGTTTATCAGCTCGCCTGAGTGCGTGTCGTAGCTTCCATGTTGCGTGTAGAAGATGCGGGTGCCAACATCAGCGAACATCACTTGTGCGATGTCCCGCATGGCTTGGGCGATCTGGTTGTCGGCGTACTCGACGGTCGAGTGGTACTGCGCTGGCGCCGCTCGGAGAATGTCGGCGCCTAGGTAGGCGCTCATCCCAGTTTCGCCAATCGCTTCCAAGATGTAGTCTCGGCCTTCTCGTGGGCCGTACATTCGAGTGAAGATGTCGAGAGCCAGATCCCGCGTAGCCATGTCGTCGATATCAGGCATCAGGCCGTAGGTTGCTAGATTCCCGACGGACGCAACGGGGACGCCTTTGCAGTGGAGGGCTCGTGGGAGGCCGCGACCGAAGTTGACGCCGGCGACGACGTTATTGTGCTCGGGGTCGATCTCGCGTATCGTCCGTCCCAGCCATCCATCCGGTGCGACGTCTACCGTTTCGGCAGTGTGCCAAATGTCCATTGACCGGAAGTGGGACCGGTTGGGCTTGGGGTATCCGATGCCGTTGACGATTGCCACATTGCCGTCGTCCCAAAGATCCTTGATCGGGCCCATACTTGGGCTCAGACCGAGTTTGCCGTTGAGGTCGATGACCTCGTTTTCCTCCAGCCGTATCGCCTTTCTGGAGTCTTGATAGATGCCGTTGGTGTACGGCACTACCGTGTTCAAGGCGTCGTTCCCGCCGGATAGCTGGATTACGACCAAGGCTGGGTCGCGTTGGGAATTCATTACGTTTCCTCCTGAGCGCAGGCCGGGTTCTGGCTCTGCGTCGATTGCGATTGGGGCAATTTCTCTCGTTAATCGGTTGTGACTACGTCAAATACTTGGATCCGGTGGCGAACGGTATCGACCACATAGACATGGCCGTCGATCAATCTGATCGATGACGGACCCCAGAAATACTTCTCAATGTGTGAGGACTCTTCGTTGGGGTCTCTTTCAAAGAGGTTCGGATCAAGGTCGAGGTTGGCTTCGGCCCTTGCTGCGGCTTCCTCTTTGTTGGTGTCAAGGAAAGCTTTGGCCCACTTTGACACGGTTGCCTGACCACGGTCGGATTGGACGAATTCGCCGTCGGGATCGAACACCTGAATTCGGTGGTTGCCCCAATCGGCGACATAGACGTATCCATCCTCGTCATCGCAGGCACTTGACGGCCGGTGTAACTCGCCTTCGCCTTCGCCTGAAGTGCCGTAGGAGGCGACGAATTCGCCGTCAGGCGTCAGCTTCTGGATTCGGTCATTGCCCCAGTCGGCGACGAGAACGTTGCCGTCCTCACAGGTCGCTACTCCCCATGGCATGCTGAATTGTCCAGGGTTGGAACCGCCGTCGCCAAACGCACTTAGGAAATCCCCGTGAGGCGTGAATCTTTGAATACGGTGGTTGCGGTGATCGGCCACGAAGAGTTCGTCGTCGGAATTGAAGTCAACGCCGTTTGGGCCATCCATTTTTCCTGCGTCGGCGCCTTGGTCGCCCCATTTCTCGATGAATTCGCCGTCGGTCGACATCACGGTGATGCGGTTCAGGTAATCGTCGCTGATGAACAACCGCTTATCGCTGCCGATGGTTATGGAGTTTGGCCAAGTGAATTGGCCGTTTTCCGTGCCCCATGCGCCGAAGATACCGAAGTAATCCTCTTCGAGGTTCATCACGGTGATGCGGACGCCGCGCTTGTCGCCGTCCGAAGATCGGTTAAGGACATACAACCGGTCATCGTCGCCGGCGACGATGTCGACCGGGTAGTAGAAACCACGGCCAAACATAGCCGTGACGCCAATCGTGCGGTTGTAATCGAGCCGCTCGGTTTTTGATTGCGTATCAGCCAAAGTCATGTTGCAGTTACCAAACTCTTGGGCAGTTAGTAGCGTGTTCGGTTCGAGAGTTGTTCATTCAGTTCGGTTATGCCCTTTGGAACTCAGGCGCCGCCGCCACGAGTTTCAGGGCGTTCGCCGCTCGTTCGCGCGCCGTTTGGTTGCCGGCCCCTGCGAGCTCGTCGTTCCGTTCGACGAACTCGATCAGCGATTCTCGAGTGACGTCGGTGATGTTGGAGATCGATAGTTGTTCCAATGCGCCGTCGACGAGATCCGCCGGGTCCGTGTGACCATTGTCGTCCGAGATCAAGCTGTCGATCATGGCTTGGACGCCGGGGTATTCGAGGTTGCCGAGGCGTTCGGACGCAAAGTTGACGCGCTCTACGAGTGCGCCTGAATCGATCCACTCGGTGCCCCAGTGCCACCCTTCGACGGAAGGCGGGTTCATGAGGTGTTGCCCCATGAAGACAGCGTGCATGTGGGTCATGATCATTTCCTCTTTCGGACGGGGGAACTCCCCAGTCAATTTGAGGACACCGACCATGAGCTCGGCAGGACTCTTGACGCGCTGGTACCAGACATCTTCAGATTTGAAGAAGTCGGATTTGAAGAGCACTCGCAGCATCTCCGTGATGCTGTAACCGCTGTCAAAATATGCCTTGGCGAGGGTTTCAATCGCTTCAGGATCGCGTGGCGGTTTGTATGGCCACTCGGGAACTGGAGGTTCGTCCGCCACAAAGAAGCTGTACATGTGGCGTGCGATGAAGCGGGCCGTTGCCTCTTGTTCGCAGACGATGTTGATGATGTCGTCGCCGTTGAAGTTGCCTTTGCGGCCGAGGAACTCTTTTTCGCCGTCGTCGTGGTCTTCGGGTTTGAACTCGAAGTGGAAGGAGAGGCGTCCGTACGGCCATATCGAGTCACGCATCGACTTGAGCGTCATGTAGTCGGTGTTGCCGATCGTCCAGCCGGTGAAGGCTCTTGCGGCTTCTTTGATGTCCTGTTCGGAGTAGTGGCCGACTCCCATAGAGAAGAGTTCGAGCAGTTCGCGCCCGTAGTTCTCGTTGATCGCACCGTTGTGGTTCTCGCAGTTGTCAAGCCAGACGATCATCGCCGGGTCTTTTGAAAGCTCCAGCAGCATGTTGTCGAATCTGCCCATTCCGTGGCGCGCGAACATCCTGATCTGGTCGTGCAACACCTTGCCATTAGCAAGTTTGGCGTAGCCAGTGGCGAAGATGCCGTGCCAGAAAAGTGCAGTCTTCTCACGCAATGGAGCATCGGTCGAGATCATGCGATACATCCAATGAGAGCCGATGTTGTTGCCCATCATTCCCATATGGTCTGGATGGTATCGACGGATCAGATCGACATCCATGGAGTTAGGGCTATCGGTTTCGAGAAGCTTCTCGACCGTCTCGTCGTAACCCTGTTCGACAAGGGCTTCGAGTTCTTCCCGAGACGCTCCGAAGCCAGCTCGTCGCATCAGGTGTGCCATTAGTTGCAAATCGTTCGTGCTCATCGCTTACCTACCGAATTTCGTCGCGACGCATTAAGTTTGGTTGCAGTATAACAACATCGAGCTTTGGCTGGAGATTTCGACCATGGGGATTCGGCTAAGGAAGGCGGGTCGACGACTCGCGTGCACGTCGGCGATGCGTGTTCGGTTCGAGAGTTGTTCATTCAGTTCGGTTATGCCCTTTGGAACTCAGGCGCCGCCGCCACGAGTTTCAGGGCGTTCGCCGCTCGTTCGCGCGCCGTTTGGTTGCCGGCCCCTGCGATTTCATCATTTCGTTCGACGAATTCGATCAACGATTCCCGCGTAACGTCAGTGATGTTGGAGATCGAGAGTTGTTCCAATGCTCCGTCGACCAAGTCCGCCGGGTCCGTGTGACCATTGTCTTCCGAGATGAGTCTGTCGATCATGGCTTGGACGCCGGGGTTTTCGAGGTTGCCGAGGCGTTCGGACGCAAAGTTGACGCGCTCTACGAGTGCGCCTGAATCGATCCACTCGGTGCCCCAGTGCCACCCTTCGACGGAAGGCGGGTTCATGAGGTGTTGCCCCATGAAGACAGCGTGCATGTGGGTCATGATCATTTCCTCTTTCGGACGGGGGAACTCCCCAGTCAATTTGAGGACACCGACCATGAGCTCGGCAGGACTCTTGACGCGCTGGTACCAGACATCTTCAGATTTGAAGAAGTCGGATTTGAAGAGCACTCGCAGCATCTCCGTGATGCTGTAACCGCTGTCAAAATATGCCTTGGCGAGGGTTTCAATCGCTTCAGGATCGCGTGGCGGTTTGTATGGCCACTCGGGAACTGGAGGTTCGTCCGCCACAAAGAAGCTGTACATGTGGCGTGCGATGAAGCGGGCCGTTGCCTCTTGTTCGCAGACGATGTTGATGATGTCGTCGCCGTTGAAGTTGCCTTTGCGGCCGAGGAACTCTTTTTCGCCGTCGTCGTGGTCTTCGGGTTTGAACTCGAAGTGGAAGGAGAGGCGTCCGTACGGCCATATCGAGTCACGCATCGACTTGAGCGTCATGTAGTCGGTGTTGCCGATCGTCCAGCCGGTGAAGGCTCTTGCGGCTTCTTTGATGTCCTGTTCGGAGTAGTGGCCGACTCCCATAGAGAAGAGTTCGAGCAGTTCGCGCCCGTAGTTCTCGTTGATCGCACCGTTGTGGTTCTCGCAGTTGTCAAGCCAGACGATCATCGCCGGGTCTTTTGAAAGCTCCAGCAGCATGTTGTCGAATCTGCCCATTCCGTGGCGAGCGAACATCCTGATCTGGTCGTGTAGCACTTTGCCATTGTTGACTTTGGCGTAGCCAGTGGCGAAGATGCCGTGCCAGAACAGTGCGGTTTTCTCTCGCAGTGGCGCATCGGTCGAGATCATGCGATACATCCAATGGGAGCCCATGATGTTATTAATCATCCCCATATGGTCGGGATGGTACCGACGGATCAGGTCGATATCCATGGAGTTAGGGTTATCGGCGTCGAGCAGCTTCTCGACCGTCTCGTCGTAACCCTGTTCGACAAGGGCTTCGAGTTCTTCCCGAGACGCTCCGAAGCCAGCTCGTCGCATCAGGTGTGCCATTAGTGGCAAATCGTTCGTGCTCATCGCTTACCTACCGAATTTCGTCGCGACGCATTAAGTTTGGTCGCAGTATAACAACATCGAGCTTTGGCACGTCGGCGATTCATGTTCAGTGCGTCGACACGTGAGGGCCTTTTTCGAGTTGGGCTCTCGGAACGCGGTTCGAAGGGGATTTGGTGCTAGTTTCTCCGTTGCAACCGCTGATCCCGTTCCTCGTACGCGCTCATTTGCCGATCATATGGATATCTCGACAATGCTTCTTCGTTTATTTCTATGCCCCAGCCGGGAGTGTCGCTGATCTCGAGGCGCCCGTCTCGTACGCGGATCGGTTCGGTGATTATCTCGTCACGCCAAGGCACGTCTGGGTCGATGAACTCCATGTTTAGGAAGTTTGGAAGCGTCACGGCGATGTGCGCGTTGATGACTGATGCCAAGGGGCTGTTGCAGTTGTGCAAGGTGATCGGCAGATACCGTGACTCGGCGATGGCGGCGATTTTCTTGGCTTGCGAAACTCCGCCGCACCATTGGACGTCAACCATCAGCACATCTACGGCGCCGGTATCGATCACCTCCGCGAACTCGGTTGCGGCGTGAAGTCGTTCGCTCATTGCGATCGGTATCGAGGTCTGGGTGCGAAGTTGCTTGAGTGCGGACAGATTGTAGGGATGAATGGGTTCTTCGAGCCAAAGGAGGTCGAAGGGTTCAAGTGCTTTGGCGAGTCTTAGAGCCGACACTACATTCAACCCGTGGGCGTCGAGTGAGATTTCGACATCGTCGCCGACCTGTTCCCGAATGAATTCCACCTTTTTGACGGTCGCTAGGACATCGTTTCGGTGCAAATGCATATTGGGCCAGAAGTCTCCTAACCGGGCGGAGTTGCCTTCGGTGACGTTATACCTGCCAGCTTGGAATGTCTTTACGCATGTGAAGCCGCGAGCCACTAGGTCCTGAGCCCGTTCTTTTATTGCGCCGAAATCATCCGAAGCCGCTGCACCATCGTCGACGTTCATGCGGAGGATTTGGCTTCCGCCGCCGACGTGCGAGTAGAGCCGGACGTTGTCCCAGACCTTCCCGCCGAGGAGCTCGTACACCGGCTTGCCGAGTGCCTTGCCCATGATGTCCCACAAGGCGGTTTCGATTGCAGAGATGGCGCAACTGAATATGGCGCCCCATGTGTAGTGGGTCGCTTTGAACATGGTGGCGTACAGGGCTTCTACGTCGAAAGGACTTTTGCCTACCACGTAAGGTTCGAGCCATTGGATCGCCTCGGCGATTACCGGTCCGGCGTGTCGGGTGCCCTCTCCATAGCCGATGATGCCTTCGTCCGTCTCTACTTTGACAAACACCCAGCTGGCGCAGATGTTGCCTTGTCCCAGAATCGGTGTGACCTTTGTGATTTTCATGTGAGCGACCTTCGCAGAGTGTGGTTCAAGCGTCATGTTATTCGTCAGGACAAGGCGCGATTCTTCAAGCACGTTTACGGTGGTACGAGTTTCATCAATTCCGCCATGGCTAGGTAATTGAATGCGTGTCAAACCTTGATGAAGTGTGAAATGCCTTCGTGAGTAGGCTAGGCGCATTTTGTAAGATGCATAACGACTAAATCGGTATATTCAACTCGGAGATTTTCGCAACGGCTACTGCGGTCCAAAACCCCACGTTTGAGGCCCAAGAACGGCCTCCCATCATTCGGTCGATCGGGCTCGGTTGGCAATTCAGTTTGATAGCGACGGCGACCCTTTTGGTTACGCCGGTAGTCGTCGCACAGGCAGCAGATTTAGGTGACGGCTATGTCAACTGGATGGTCTTCGCCTCGCTCGTGGTCGTTGGGATTTCGACGCTTATCCAAACCCGCCGTATCGGACCCGTTGGTGCCGGGATCGTCTTGCCGATGTTCACAGCCGCGTTCGCGATCCCGTTCTGTATCACAGCGGTTGTCGACGGCGGACCTGCGACTCTGACGACTCTCGTCGTCGTTTCGGCGCTGATTCAACTCGCCGTATCTCGGTGGCTCTTCATCCTCCGGCGCATCGTGACCCCCATCGTAGGCGGCACAGTGATGATGATCTTGTCCATCACATTGGCATCGGTGGTGTTCAAATTGCTCGACGACACCACCGCGGATGAACCGGTAGGCGGAACATTGACAGCCTTCGTAACGCTGGTAATCGTCGCAGCGCTCGCGTTGCGCGGATCAGCGATTTTGCGTCTGTGGGGACCGCTGATAGGCATAATCGGCGGTTGCATCGCCGCAGCGATTTTCGGCATCTACGACGTAACCCGCGTAGCAGAAGCGCCGTGGATCGGTTTGCCGTCTGAGTGGCCCAGATTCGCTGTCGAATTCGGCGTGCCGTTCTGGACGCTGCTCCCATCCTTTTTGTTCATGGGAGTGATCATCGCGATCCAAACCAACGGAGCGTCCATCACGGCACAACACGCCTCTTTTCGAGGTGATAAGGCGGTCGACTTTAGAGGCGTGCAAGGAGCGTTGGCAGGCACCGGCGTCTCCAACGTCCTCGCGGGCATCGCGGGCACGGTTCCCAACGGCATCAATCCCGCCGGCGCAGCCTTCATGCAGACGACCGGCGTCGCATCTCGCCATATCGGTTACGTCATCGGACTGACATTCCTCACCCTCGCCTTCGTGCCCAAGGCGTCCGGCCTCCTTAGTACGATCCCCGGTCCTGTGATGACGGGATATCTGGTCCTAATCACCGGCACCCTTTTAGCCGACGGCGCGCGAACCGTCGTCCAGTCCGAACCAAACCGGCAGAAAATTGTCGTCGCCGGAATGTGCTTCTGGATCGCCGCCGCCTTCCAGTTCCGACTCTTCGACATACCAGACCTAAACCCGATCTTGAACGGCCTCTTCAAGAGCGGCATCACCACCGGCGGGTTCGCCGCGGTTGCAATGATCCTTTACCTCGAGTTGACCAACCCACGACGGATGCGTTTCAGATCCAAACTCGACATCGATTCCTTACCAGAACTCAACGAATTCATCGCCAAATTCGCAAGCAGCAGACGGTGGAACGACGCGATGCGCGACAAATTGATGGCGGTCGCCGAAGAGACGCTGCTCACCCTTTCTCCCCTAGATTTGGAGATGAGCCTCGACGAACCTGAAGAGCCTGAAGAAGAGGGACGCATGCTGGTCGTAGTTGCCTCAAGCGAGGGCGATGTCGCCGAACTCGAGTTCATAGGTGGAGAAGGCGGCGAAAACATCGAAGACCGCGTCAGACAACTCCAGGACTTCGGCGACGAAAACATCATCGAACACGAACTCTCCCTGCAACTACTCCACAACTACGCCTCGTCAGTCGGCCACCAGCAATTCCACGGCACTGACATCATCACGGTGAGGGTTGAGCCGCCTTGTTCCTGAGGCAGATTGAGGGTCGCGTCTCTCCTCTTGCGCGCGCCTTCAATAAGGAATCATTTGACAAATCGAAGTTGATCAATATTCGAATAGTTTTCATTCGCATAAATGCGGCAAATTAACATAGAGTTATTGCTGATTAGCAAGAGAATTGCCATAGGAACGCGAAAGCCTTTGCGTCAAGGAGCAACTATGCGAAGACTCTGGATATTAAGTGGATTTGCGGCGTTCGCATCGATTGCGGCACTGGTTGTCTCGATTTTCGCTCTCGCCATTTACGGTTACCACGAACACAAAGACGATTTCGACGATGAATCGATCCATTTGGTGGATCGTGGTGAATTCACCGCGGGCATGGTCTTAGATGCGGTGGAGCGTTACGAGAAAGAGGGTCGAGATGCGACGGTTGCGTATTACAACACGCCCGAAAGCACCGAAGGCGAATGGTACGTGTTTATAGTCGATGAGGCCGACAAAGTCATTGCGCATGCCAATTCCGATCTATTGGGCGAAGACGTTAAGGGCGATATCGGCGTCGACTCGACGGGCTATCGTTTCGGTCCCTCGCTCTTAGATGCCAGTGCTCGAGGTCATTGGGTGGACTATCTGTTCACGAACCCGGCGACTGGGAACATCGAGTACAAGCACACTTGGGTTGTCAGGCACGACGGTCTGATCTTCGGTTCCGGTTGGTATCAGGTGCTACCAAAGATTCGTTAGCTCTACACGAATCTCTAAGCGGTAGATTTCGCCAACCCAATTTCCACTTCGACTCCATCCACACTGTGCCGATCCCGGGCAACCACGTCATTATTCTCGCCGTTGATACCGACTGCTAGCGTTTCGCTGGCGATGTAATCGGTGTGGTTGGCGATGGCGGTGGCTAGGTCGCTGCCTTCGGGGGCGTTGATGGTCAGGTGGATGCGGTCGGAGATTTCCAGTCCGGCGTTTTTGCGCATGTTTTGGACGATGTGAGCGATGTCTCGGACGTAACCTTCGGCGCGGAGCTCGGGAGTGATCTCGGTGGAGATGCCGACGGTGTAGGTTCCATCGGATTCGACGGCGTAGCCTTCGGCGGCGATGTTGTCGACTAGCACTTCGTCGGGGTTGAGTTCGAATTCGCCGAGGGCGACAATTTCGCCGGCGCGGACCGAGGCAGCCACCGCAGCCGCTTCGGCTTCGTCGAGCAGGTTTCGGATTTCATTGACCTGTCGACCGTATTTCGGGCCCAACGCGGGCAGGTTTGGGCGCAGGCGATAGGCCATGAGGCTGTCGGACTCGGAGGTGTCGCGAACATCTCGGACGTTGAGTTCGTCTTTGAGCTGGCTGGCGATCATCCCTAGGGCTTCGCGCTCTTGGGGCGAGTTGAGTTCGACGATGAGAGCGTTCAAAGGCTGTCGGACCTTGATGCCGGCGGCGGAACGGGCAGATCGGCCGAGCGATGCGAGACGCATCGCCAAGTTGGTGCGGAGGGCGAGAGCGTCGTCGATGACGGATTCGTCCGCGGTAGGCCAATCGGCGAGATGCACAGAATCGGCCGGGTCGGCGAATCTTCGACTGACGAGGTTGGTGTAGATCTCTTCGGAGATGAACGGCATGATGGGCGCGAGGATTCGGCTCAGCGTTGACAAGCAGGTGTAGAGGGTGTTGTAGGCATCCTGCTTGTCGTGGTCGTCTTCGGATTTCCAGAAGCGTCGCCGCGAGCGTCGGACGTACCAATTGGAGAGGCGCTCGACGTAGGTTTCGATGGATTCGGAGGCGCGTTCGATGCGCCAGTTTTCGAGGTCGTTTGTTACTGATCGGACGAGGGCGTTGAGTTCGGAGATCGCCCATCGGTCGAGTTCGCCGAGGCCCTCACCCTGACCCTCTCCCGCCGAGCGGGAGAGGGAATTATCGTCGGCATTGCCCTCCAGCTTCGGAGAAAATAGCGGACCGGGAGCGTTCTGAGGCGTCCAACCGTCTAGTCGGGCGTAGGTTGTGAAGAAGTAGTAGATGTTCCAGAGCGGTAGGATGAAGCGTCTTCGGGCGGCGTCGCCGACGCTGTAGCCGAAGTTGAGGTTGTTTTGCGGGATGTGGCGGGCGAACACCCAACGCATGACATCGGCACCCATCTTGTCGGCGGCTTCCTCGAAGGGGATGGAGTTGCCTTTGGACTTGTGCATCTCTTCGCCGTTTTCGTCGCGCATGAGTCCGTAGGAGAATACGGCTTTGGTCGGAGCGACGCCTTCGAGTGCGGCGGCCATGCAGATTAGGGAGTAGAACCAGTTGCGGAACTGTCCGGGGAAGGATTCGGAGATCCAGTCGGCGGGGAACCAGTCTCGCCAGTAGTCGCGGTCGTCGTTGTAGTGGAGCGTTGAGAAGCTTACGATGCCAGCGTCGAGCCATGCGTTGCCGACGTCGGTGATGCGCGACGTGAGGGCGCTGCATTTCGAACAATTGATCTTGACGGCGTCGATCCACGGGCGATGGGGTGATTGACCTTCGTAGTCGTTCCAACCTTCGACGGCGCGGTCGCGCAGTTCGTCTCGGGAGCCGATTACGTCGAAGTTTTGACATTCGCTGCACTCGTAGATCGGCAGGGCGAGGCCGTAGTAGCGCTTCTTGGAGATCATCCAGTCCTGCATGTTGTGGAGCCAGTCGAGTTCTCTGGCTTCACCGAACGCCGGTACCCAGTTGATGGTTTTGGTTGCCTCCATCATGGTGTGGCGCAACTGATCCATCGAGATGAACCATTCGTCGACGAGTCGGAATACGAGCTCGGAGTTGCAGCGCCAACAGACTGGATAGCGGTGAGAATAGTCTTCGACTTTGTAGTAGACGCCGCTCTCGCGCAACATGTCGAAGATGACGGGATTCACTTCGTTGACTGAATTGCCGGTTAGCCCGCCAAAGCCATCGACGTACACGCCTGCATCGTCAAGCGGGGCGATAACGGGCAATCCGTTCTCTCGCCCTAGTTGGAAGTCTTCGGATCCGGCACCAGGTGCGATGTGGACGATGCCGGTACCTTCTGCGTCACCTACATCTTCCCATTCGATTACGCGGTGGAGATCCCGGGCTTCGGCTTGCGCTTCAAGGTCGTCGAAGGGGCCGCGGTATCGCCATCCGAGGAGGTGTGCGCCTTTGGCACGTTCGAGGATTTCGTGTTTGCCTTCAAGGACGTGAAGTCGGTTGGCGCTTAGCCAGAGGATGTGTTCGACCTCACCGACAATGTTGCGTACCCTCACGTAGTCGTGATCAGGGTTGACGGCCGCAGCGACGTTCGCGGCGAGCGTCCACGGTGTGGTCGTCCAAACTAGGAGGGATTCTCCGGCATGGTCGAGGAGCGGCAAGCGAATGAAGAAGCCGGGGTGGACAATCTCGGCGTAGCCTTCGGTGGCGATTTCGTGCTGTGACATGCCGGTTCCGCAGCGAGGGCACCACGGCATGACGTCTTTGCCTTTGTATAGCCAGCCGTTGTCGTGGCATCGCTTGAGGAATGCCCAGATCGCGTAGTTGTTCTCGTCGGACTTCGTGTGGTACGAGTTGTCCCACTGCATGAAGTAACCGAGACGCTTGGATTGACGCGTGATGATGTCGGAGAAGTAATCGACGCGGGCTTTGCACTCGTTGACGAACTTGCCAACGCCGTAGGTCTCGATTTCGCGCTTGGATTTGAACCCTTTTTCTTTTTCGACTTCGACCTCTATCCAGAGGCCTTGTCCGTCGTAACCGTTTTGGAAGCGTTGGCGGTAGCCCTGCATGTTCCGGAAGCGGAGGAAAAGGTCTTTATAGGTGCGTCCCCACGCGTGGTGCACGCCCATTGGGTTGTTGGCGGTTATCGGACCGTCGATGAAGGAGTAGTTTCTTTCGGCGTCGTTGTTGCGCGCGAGGTAGCGATCGATGAGGGTTAAACCGTCGGCGTTGGGTGTGTTCCAACGTTCGAGCCATTGCTTCTCGGTTGCGACGAAGTCGACTTCCGCTTCGGGTAATACGGGGTCGAAGGTGCTAGTTTCGACTGTTTTTGAGGGTTCGCTTGTTTGCGTCATGCTGTCTGAAATTGGAGGTGGCGTGCACTAGTAAAAGTGTAAGTTAACCTCAATCTTTGACCTACTCGTGGAAGAGGCACGCGATGCCAGCGAGTGCGCTAGCGGGTTGAAAATCATCAAAGAGAAAGTGTCAGATGCAATGGCGTACCAAACTCGGATAAGCATTGAATGCGAACGTTGGTTGATCAATGACCAAGTGACGTACGCTGGGCGGAAATATCTTGGTTGGAATGTTGAGGGGTTGTTGATGAATAGCCGTATGACAAATGCGGTGTTTGACGATGAGAACCCGGTGACCAGAGGGTTGTTTGCGTATCCGGATACTGGTGATTGGGATGCGGATCGGAATACCGACGAGTTCGTGGCGATGCTGCCGGTGTATCGGGCGCATGGGTTGTTGGCGGTGACGGTGAATTTGCAGGGCGGAAGTCCGACGGGTTACTACCGGGAGCCGATGTTTCGGGAGAATATGGCGGAGCGTGGGATTGAGGTCGATGATGAGGTCGTCTGGGCGGGGTTGCCAAGTCCGACTTCCCAGCCTTGGCACAATTCGGCGTTCAATCCGGATGGTTCGTTGAAGGCGGCGTTTTTGGATCGAACTGAGAGGTTGATTGCAGCGTGCGACCGGCTGGGGATGGTGGTGATTTTGGGGTATTTCTACTTTGGGCAGGACGAGCGGTTGGTGGACGAGCGCGCGGTTTGTCGGGCGGTCGATGAGGCAACGAGGTGGGTGTTGGAGTCGGGTTATGGGAATGTGTTGATTGAGATCAACAACGAGTCGAATGTTCCGCGGTATGAGCAAGAGATTTTGCAGCCGCATCGGGTTGCGGAGTTGATCGAGCGGGCGCAGTCGATTGAGGTGGATGGTCGACGATTGTTGGTGGGTACTTCGTATGGTGGTAGAAGAGTTCCGGATGATGATGTGGCAGGAATTTCGGACTACATGATGCTGCATGGGAACGGGGTTACAGAGCCGGCTCGAATTGCGGGCATGGTGGCGGACACTCGGGCGTTGCCGAGTTACACAGACAAGCCGATCCTGTTTACCGAGGACGACCACTTCGATTTCGACAAACCGGAAAACAATTTCCTTTCGGCGTTGTCGGCGTACGCGTCTTGGGGCTACTTCGATCCGGGCGATGCCGCAGGAGGCGCCTCAGTCTTCGGCGACTATCGGGACGGGTATCAGAATGTGCCGGTGAATTGGGGGATCAATACCGGACGCAAGCGGGGGTACTTCGATTTGTTGGCCGAAGTCACGGGGTTTGGCAGAGCTAGATCGTAGCGACCTAGCTCTCTAAAACCTGGGCGATTGTTGAGACGGTTTTATTCGTTTGAATCGCCGTCACTCAATGCTTCGATGGCGTTTCCTAGTTTCATCACGAGGTACAGAACGCCGACCGAGATGAGTAGTGCACCGACTGCGACGGTGAGCCCCGAAAACGCGGTTATTAATTGAGCGGTGTCTGACATTACAAATTCCTCCGTGCCAATCACGTATTTGGGGGAGACTTTAAATGAAACCGTGCCCCCGATTGATTACGGCTGACGCTAGATTACCAGTAAACGTGGAATTCGTTCAGTTAATGTCCGTTATTCGTCAAATTTTGCGGATGTGAGCGCGTTTTCGTTAATTATTAGGCGTGATGATTGACAAGAGGCCCAGTGCGGACCGCCTGCTTTGCCCTACCCTTCGGCGAAGATTTCGTCTCCGCGTTGGAGGCGGACGGCGATGTTGTAGGTCTGGTTGATGGACCTTGGTGTCGGGTAGTGGGCGGCTAGGAATCGGGCCATGGCTACCAGGGAGTGGCGTGCGGATGGTGCGGGTTTGCGGTGTTGGTATTGCTTGATTGCGGCGTCGACGATCTGGAAGTGGTGGAAGGTTGAGTCTTCGCGGAGCATGGCTTGGGCGAGGGTTGCGATGATGTCGTCGGGTTCGGAGGAGTTGGCTACGAAGTTGGTGACGATGCGTGCGGATTCCTCGACTTGCTGTTGAGAGTTCATCGCGTCGAGCAGGTTGTGAGGTAGCTGGTCGGTGGCACCGTTTGAAGTTGGTGCTGGTATTCGTTGCGATGGCATGTTGAGGAATCGGTCGAGGTAGATGCTCATCGCGGTATCGTACGCGGCACGGAGGAGTTCGACGGAGGAGTGGCTTTTGAGGGCTTGGTGGAGGGCGTTGGCGGCGGTGAGGGTGTTGTGGACGGTGTCCCAATCGCCGAATTCGTTTGAGGTGTGGAACCGTGCCATGCGGAGGAATGCGGCGTAGGCAACTGCGCCGCCAAGCTGCTCGGCGGTTGCGCCATCTTGGATGGCATCGTTGATGGCGGAGAGGGTTGCAGCGGGATCGTCTTCGAGGATGGTGTTGGTTAGAGTTTCTTCGCCGTCCCAGTTTCCGCGTTGGGGTGTTGTTTCTTGCCAGAGTTGGGGCAGGTTTGCGCGCGCTTCTCTGACCATCGATGCGAGGTCGATGGGGTTGCGCCAAGAGTTGAGCTCTTCGCTGCGGCGGGCTGTGGCCATACCTTGGACGAGGCTGGTGAGGACTTGTCCTGCGTGTTGCCATCCGATGTGGTCGAGGAGTTCGAAGGCTTTGTTGCAGAAGTCGACGACGTGTCCGGCATCGATGTAGATGCGATCGGTTGCGGCGGCGAAGATGATGTCATGGATGTCGCGTTGGGGTAGTCCGAGTTCGATGGCGGTGCGGAGGACGCGTTCGGCGCCGTCGGTGTCGCGCACTTCGATGAAGTCGCGGAACCACTGTTTAAAGACTTCGGGTCGAGTTTCGCCAGTAGGGAGCGGTTCGACGACGAAGCGCGGTGGACGTCCGGCGCACTCGGCGGCTACTTGTCTGAGACCCTGGTACAGGGTTCGCGGTTGGTCTTCGGGTCGGAGGAGATGGAGGAAGTTTGCAGTGCAGGTGAGCATGCTGAGGGCGGGGCCCCAGCCTTCGTTGGAGTAGGTGGTTCCAAAGGTTGCGCCGATGGTTAGTGGCGTCCGGTAGTCGGCGGGGGATGAGTTGAGGCCGAGGACGGATTTTGCGATGACGAGACGGATGTTGTCTTCCATGCCTTCTTGGAGGCGTTTGGACCAACGTTCGACGGGGTCTCGTTCGGATGGATTTGGATCGACGAATACAGTGTTGTCGACGATAGATACAGGAAACGATCGAACGTCGTCGGCGAAGGGGTCGAAGGTGCCGCCGCTTGCGAGGTCGAATCGGGCGTGGTGCCAGTGGCAGGTGAGGATGCCGTTTTTGACGGTGCCGCGGTCGAGCGGGAATCCCATGTGGGGGCAGCGGTTGTCGACGGCGGCGAAGGTGTCGTCTTTAGCGAAGACTGCGATAGTGTGTCCGGCTCCGGTGATGACGGTGCAACCGCGTTTTCGAAGTTCGTCGACTGAGCCGGCATTGAGGAGGTCGTTGTTGGAGTGGATCATGTTTCCGGACCTCGGAGATTTGGGGATGGTGGATGGTTAAAGGTTATTGGTTTTCGGATTTGGGTGTGTCAAGTCGGGCTGCCGAGTGGATGGGCATCGTAGGTGGGTAGCGGCTGCGAACAGGCGACCACAAGGGTTGCTCCTTCGCGCCAGCTACTCGCTAAGCGTAGGGTTTGCGTCGTCTGGCTGGCTAGTCGGAGCAGATTGTGCGATCGAATCGATGCGCCGATCTAGTCGTCGTACTCGAGCTGTTCCGCCTTTAGCCAAGCATCGTTCGTAGATCGGTGATATCGGAGCAGAGAAGTCGTGTCCGAATCCGGCGGGCCATCGGCAGCCGATCAGCACGGGAGTAGCTGTAGCTGTGGGAGTGACCGTCGGCGTCGGTGTCGGCGCGTCCGCAAGCTCGGGAGGAGAGCACAGCGTGAATCCTTCGTGACCGTGAGCCGTGCCTGCGAACCAAACCAAGCGCCTGGCCTCGTCGATTTTCAGGTAGTTCACAGGGGTTACGACAGCCGGGTCGTATTCGTCGATATGGTCGCCATCGATGTAGGGGAGCCAGTCGTCCCACGTGAGCGATGCGCAACCTTGTGCCGGCGTCTGCGCGTTCGCATCTTCGCGATCAACCATGAGCAATGTGACGGTAGCTACTACCGCCGCGAGTGCGAGCATTATCGTTACGAACCTCATGGTTGAATCCCTTCCGTAGCATGATCTCTGGAGTGCAGGTAGTGTATCACGATGTCTTCACCGGTTATTTCGGTGGAATGTGAGCGATCCTCACAATCCATCACAGTCACGACCGTGATGAGTTGAACACAACTCGCAAATCCGTCACGAGTAGATCCTCGATCGTTTTATGGGTGCCCAGAGATAGTGTCAACCTTCTGCCGTCGCCGCATCGATGTGCATTTCGATGCGGTTGCCCCATGAGCGTTCGCTCGAAACACCTACACCGAGTAGCCCACCGAACCATCGGTTCGCATCGGAATCATGTTCAGATTGCGGGTTTCGTAGGTGGTCTTGGCTACTTCTAGGAGGTCTTCATCGATCTCGATGCCGATGCCGGGTGCTTCGGACAGGTCCATGTATCCGCCTTCGCGTTTGTGGTGGTTGATGAATACGGCGTTGGCGGGGTGCTCGTCTCGGGGCGAGTATTCCTGGGTTACGAAGTTGGGTATCGACGCGTCGACTTGGATGGCGGCGGCGGTGGTAATGGGTCCGAGGAAGTTGTGGGTGGCGAGTGCCGAGTGGTATGACTCGGCGAGTGCGGCGATCTTCTTGACGTGAGTGATGCCGCCACCCAAGCCTAGATCGGGTCGGACGTACTGGGGTCCGCCGTCTTGCAGCATGTCACGGAACTCCCAGATGTTGTGGATGCGCTCTCCGTTGGCGACGGGCATGGTGGTCCGTTGGGCGACGCTGCCTTGGAGGATCATGCTGTCGATCTGGATTGGGTCCTCGTAGAACAATGGATGGAACTGCTCGAGCTCTGCGGCGAGGGCGATGGCGTTCATCGGGGTGAGTTTGCGGTGGATTTCGAGGATGATATCGACATCTTTGCCAGCACCTTCGCGCATGGCGGCGACATTATCGACGGTGTCCGATATTAGACGTTCGAGGGTCATGCTCTCGAAGCCGTTGGGGAGCGGGTCGGTCTTGATGGCCGTCCAGCCTTCTGCCGCAGCCTCTTTTGCCGCTTCGTAGAGTCCGTGCGCTTGTTTGCCGGTGTCGTGAGGGAAGGGAAGTTCGGTCTTCTGTTTCGGGCCCATGAGGAGGTGGAGCCGGATCTTGTCTCGCGTGTTGCCGCCGAGGAGATCCCAGACGGGAGCTTGCATGCGCTTGCCTTTGATGTCCCACAGTGCGATGTCGACGGCGCTGATGGCACCTGAGAGGGCTGAACCTCGGAATGGGCCCATGCGGTACATGTATTGCCAGTGGTGCTCGATGCGGGAGGGGTCTTTTCCGACGAGATATTCGCCGCACTTCTTGGCGATGGCGTCGGTAGCTTCCATGTATGCCCAGCATGATGACTGTCCTACGCCGTAGGTACCGTCGTCGGTCCAGATGCGGACGATGTGGTGCCCGCCGGGGGATCCATCGGCGCCGCCGATGAGCATGGATTCGACTTGTTCGATTTTCATGTTTTTCGCCGTTGGGTATTGTTGGGTGGTGTTGGTCTGGCTTTGGCGAATGTTAGCACGTTGGTTGGGGCGGGATGACGAAATGTTGCCGCCGATTCGTAACGCTGCGGGCCTTCACTCTAACCCTCTATCACCGAGCGGGAAAGGGGGGACTTTATTCAGACGGAGTATCCTACCGAGCCGTCGGTTCGGATGGGGATGTTCCAGTTGCGGGGTTCGTAGGTGGTTTTGGCTATCTCCAGGAGGTTTTCGTCGATTTCTATGCCGATGCCGGGGTTGTCGGGTAGGAGCATGTAGCCGCCTTCGCGCTTGTGGTGGTTGATGAAGACGGCGTTGGCGGGGTGTTCGTCTCCCGGGGAGTATTCCTGGGTGACGAAATTGGGTATAGAGGCATCGACTTGGATTGCGGCGGATGTGGTTATCGGGCCGAGGGAGTTGTGGGTGGCGAGTGCGGAGTGGTGGGCCTCCGCCAGGGCAGCGATTTTCTTGACATGGGTTATTCCACCACCGAGGCCGATGTCGGGCCGGACGTACTGTGGGCCGCCGTCTTGGAGCATGTCGCGAAATTCCCAGATGTTGTGGGCGCGTTCGCCGTTTGCAACGGGGTTTGTGGTGCGTTGCGCGATGCTGCCTTGGAGTATTACGCTGTCGATCTGGATCGGGTCCTCGTAGAACAACGGTCGGAACTGCTCCACCTCTTGGGCAAGGGCGATGGCGTTCATCGGGGTAAGTTTCCGGTGGATTTCGAGGATGATGTCGACGTCTTTGCCGGCGCCTTCGCGCATCGCGGCGACGTTGTCGACGGTGTCGGAGATGAGGCGTTCGAGGGTCATACTCTCGAAGCCGTTGGGTAGCGGGTCGGTCTTGATGGCGGTCCAGCCTTCTTCGGCCGATTCCTTTGCGGCTTCGTAGAGCGCTTGTGCCTCTTCGCCGCGGTGATGCGGGATGGGGTGTTCGGTCGGTTGCTTGGGCCCCATGAGCAGGTGGAGCCGGATCTTGTCTCGGGTCTTTCCGCCGAGGAGGTCCCAAACGGGGGCATTTAGGCGCTTGCCCTTGATGTCCCAGAGTGCGATGTCGATGGCGCTGATGGCGCCGGAAAGGGCGGAGCCACGAAAGGGCCCCATGCGGTACATGTACTGCCAGTGGTGCTCGATGCGAGATGGATCTTTACCGACGAGGTAGTCGCCGCATTTCTTGACGATGGCGTCTGTGGCTTCCATATACGCCCAACAGGAGGCTTCCCCCACACCGTAAGTCCCGTCGTCGGTCCAGATACGCACGACGTGATGGAAACCGGGCGAACCGTCGGAACCGCCGAGGAGCATAGATTCGACTTTTTCGATCTTCATTTGTCGACCACAATTTTGGTTGGTCATGTTTTGGCGAATGCTAGCACGGTGCGGATGGATTGGTTGGATGAAGGTCGGTGATAAGATGCGCGTAGGTTTCGAGTTGTCAAAGAGACGGAGGAGCGGCGATGAAGTACGAGATTGATGGTGCTGGGAACGATATGGATGTTCCGTCTTCGGGTCAGATGGCTGTTTTAGCTACGCCTGTAGATCGGTTGCTGGCATGGTTCGTGGATACGCTAATTTACGTTGGGATCGGGATTGCGGGGGTGATAGTGGGTTTGGTTGCGCTCGTAACGCTGGACGATGGCACGGGTTTGGCAGGGCTCGGAACGATATTTGTTGCGGTGTGGGTGCCGGCTATATTGGCGTTTTTGGCTTGGACGGTGTTTGTGTTGTTCATGATTGCTAGGGACGGTCAGAGTCCTGGCAAAAAGGTGATGAAGATACGGATCGTGAATGTGGATGGCAGCGCTTGGGGTTGGCGTGGCACGCTGATTCGGGAAGTGTTGGGCAAGTTTTTGATAGTGGGGTTGATATCCGGGGTTCTGGGTGCGGTCATGGGCAGCGCATTGAGTGAGGAAACGTCGTCAGTTGTCGGCTTCATAGTGTGGTTGTTGCTGTTCATTTGGGTATTGGTCGACGATAAGAATCAGACGTTGCACGACAAATTGGCTAGCAATTACGTTGTGAAAGTTCAATGACGTAGGGCTGTTTTTCGCCCTCACCCTGACCCTATCCCGCCAAGCGGGAGAGGGGAGTTCTGTTGTGGTAGTTTGGCATGATGCGGTTGATGAACAGCGATGGCGATGGGCGTCCTAAGTACTTTTATGGGTGGGTGATTGTCGCGGTGATGGCGGCGACGGGTGCTGTGAGTATGGGTATGGGTTCGCTGAATTTCGGGTTGTTCATCAAGCCGATGGGTGACGAGTTGGGATAGGTCGTGCGGCGTTTGGTTGGGCGCAGACGGCGCGGATGGGGGCTAGTTCGGCGACGAGTCCGTTGATTGGGTGGTTGATCGACCGGTATGGTTCGCGGGTGATGCTGCCGGTGGCTGCTCTGGCAACCGGTGTTGCATTGATCGGGCTCGCGTATGTCACAACGTCGTGGCATCTGGTGGTGCTCTTCGTGGTGATGGGGTTGGTTGGAATGAGCGGTCCCGGCGCGTTGGTTACGACGGTTCCGGTGTTGAAGTGGTTTGTGAGGAATCGGGGTAAGGCGGTGGCGTTCGTGGGGCTTGGAATACCGTTCGGGGCATTGATCTTCATTCCGTTGACGCAGGTGCTGATCAACGAGATCGGTTGGCGGAACGCGTGGATCGTTTTGGCGATCATCGGTATCTCGTTGATAGTTCCATTGGGGGCGATCTTCCTTCGACGGCAACCAGAAGATATGGGGATGTTGCCGGACGGTGGCGAGCCTGAAGGTCCTGACGATGGTACGAGTGGTCGGCGACGGGTTGTTGACGAGGTTTCGTGGACGGTTCGGGAGGCGGTTAGGACGACGACGATGTGGCGTTTGGTGATCGTGTTCTCGATGGTTCAGATGGCGACGGGGACGGTGGCGTTGCACCGGATAGCAGCGTTCATGGATCGAGGGATGGACCCGACGTTGATCTCGTTCGCGACGGCGTTCGATGCGGTTGCGGCAGGTGGATCGACGTTCATGTTTGGGATGTTGGTGCGGTGGGTTCCTTCGCGGTTTCTGGGTGCGGTTGGATTTTCGATGCTTGCGGGGGCTAGCGTGTTGACGATCTATGCGACGAACCTGCCGATCATGTTTATTTCGATGGCGGTTTTCGGTGTTGGGATTGGTGGGATGATGTTCTTGAACAACTACATCTGGGCGGACTATTTTGGTCGGGGTAGCGTTGGTGCGATTACGCGGGTTGGTGAATCCGATCAATTTGGTGATGGGCGGGATCGGTGCACCGGCGGCGGGGTTGGTTTGGGATATCACGGGGTCGTACGATCCGGCGTGGTGGGTCGGCGTCGGTTTGATGAGTGCGGCGGCGTTGTTGACGATTTTTACGGGGGCACCGCGGAAGCGGGATGCATCACCTCGTAGCGTCGATCTACGGATGCGTGTTTGACGGTGGCACGGGTTGGATTGGGTGATGGTACGGTAGTGTCAGGGTCAAGAGCCAAGGAGGCGACAATGGACAACGGAGTAGATGCTGAAGGTTCCGTGGCAGGAATGACGGCACTGGAGATCGCGTCTGTGTGGCAGCGTCTTGGTGCGTGGTTGGTGGATGGTGTAATCGGGATTCTGGCAGGAGTGGTTGGTGGGTTGCTGAGGTCCGCGTTAGGCGATGACGGTCAATTGCTCATTTACGTACCCATCGTTTTTTATTTTGTCGTGAACCTGTGGTTGGTTTCGATTCGTGGGCAGTCTCTGGGTAAGATGGCGATCGGGATCAAGATTGTGAAAACGGACGGTAGTTCCGTGGGATTCGGAGGTGCGCTCATCAGGGAGATCATCGGGAAGTTGGTTTCGACGTTGATCTTCTTTCTGGGTTACATCTGGATCCTGTTCGACGGTAAGCGTCAGGGATGGCACGACAAGATCGCCGGGACTTACGTGGTGAAAGCGTGATGAAACGATGTTTAATCCCAATAGCGTAGGTGTTCTGACGCCGCGTCACCAAGTTAGGGCTCCAAAGTTTCGGCGTAACCCGATTGACGGCGATGATCAAATAGCATCTTTTTGGGCAAGAGCGAGCGCGTTGCTTGTGGATGCTATTGTCGGTGCAACGGTTTTGTTTTTGATGGTGTTCGTTTTGGCCGTGACCACTTCATCCGACTGGCAGCTAGTAATGGTTATTTCGATCATTTTTGTGCCCGCATACGCATTGGCCGTTTCGTTGTTGGTTGCGATTCGTGGTCAATCGCCAGGCAAGATTTTCGCAGGGATCAAGATCGTGCGCACGAATGGTATTGAGATCGGGTTTGGGAGGGCGATGCTAAGGGAATGGATTGGGAAGTTGATTTCTGTGTTACCTCTGGTGGTGCCACTCGGATTTCTGTGGGTTTTGTTCGACAAGGAGAACCGGGGCTGGCACGACAAGATTGCGGACACGAAGGTGATCAGAGTTCGGTAGTTGCTGGTCCGATCTGATGTGACGGGTGGTTAGATTTCGAGGCCGCGGCGGGTGGCTACGGTTTCGAGGTCTTTGTCGCCACGGCCGCTTAGGAGCATGAGGATGATGGTGGATGGGTCGAGGGTTGGTGCCCATTCTTTGATGTAAGCGATGGCGTGAGATGGTTCGAGTGCGGGGATGATGCCTTCGGTTAGGCATAGGAGGTCGAAGCCGTCGAGGGCCGCTTCGTCGTCTACGGCGACGTATTTTGCGCGTTCGATGTCGTGGAAGTAGGAGTGTTCGGGTCCGACGCCGGGGTAGTCGAGGCCGGCGGATACGGAGTGGGCTTCGGAAACCTGTCCCCATTCGTCTTGGAGGAGGTATGACATTGCGCCGTGGAGGACTCCGGGTCGGCCTTTGGTGATGGTTGCGGAGTGGCGGTCGGTGTCGACGCCGTCGCCTCCGGCTTCTACGCCGATTAGTCCGACGGCTTCATCGTCGACGAAGCCGCTGAAGAGTCCGATGGCGTTGGATCCGCCGCCGACGCATGCGATGGCGTAGTCGGGTAGTCGTCCGATTTGTTCGAGGCTTTGGGCGCGGGCTTCTTTGCCGATGACGTTTTGGAAGTCGCGTACGAGCATGGGGTAGGGGTGCGGTCCGACTGCGCTGCCGATGAGGTAGTGGGTTGTCTGGACGTTGGTAACCCAGTCACGGATGGCTTCGTTGATGGCGTCTTTGAGGGTGCGGCTACCTGAGAGGACGGTTTCGACGGATGCACCGAGGAGCTTCATGCGGTAGACGTTTGGGGCTTGGCGATGGATGTCTTCCTCACCCATGTATACGATGCACTCGAGGCCCATCATGGCACAAGCGGTGGCGGTAGCGACGCCGTGTTGTCCAGCGCCAGTTTCGGCGATGATGCGTTTTTTGCCGAGGCGCTTGGCCAAGAGGATTTGCCCCATGGCGTTGTTGATTTTGTGTGCGCCGGTGTGTGCGAGGTCTTCTCGTTTGAGCCAGATTTGTGCGCCGCCGAGTTTCCGGCTGAGGTTTGCGGCGTGATAGAGCGGTGTTGGTCGACCTACGTAGTCGGTGAGAAGGTTCGAGAGTTCTTCCCAAAAGGATTCGTCTTCTCGTGCGGCGCGGTAGGCGGTTTCAAGTTCACCGAGGGCGGCCATGAGGGTTTCGGGGACGAATTGGCCACCATATTTGCCGAAACGTCCGCGTTTATCGGGGACATCGCGTTGGATTGGCGGAGTGAGGGTCATGGAAATTCACGCGAAATGTGGTTGGTGATCGTCTTTTTGCAAGTATATTGCGGGAGTTTACCGTCACCGGCGGTGTCACCCTCACCCTAGCCCTCTCCCATCGAGGGAGAGGGGATGATGGAATGGATTGGCGGCGTGCTTTGTTTTTCTCTGGGTTCCCGCCTGCGCGGGAAAGACGTGGGAGTGCGCGGGAATGACGATGGGTGTTTGGGTTTGCGGTGTCACCCTCACCCTAGCCCTCTCCCATCGAGGGAGAGGGGATGTTGTTGTAGACGCGATGAAAGCCCGGGGCGGTATTTGGTCCGGTCTTTGCGCGTGAACGGTCTTGGATTTTGGCCTCTGCCGCGAAGCGGCAGAGGCTGTTTTGACCGTGTGATGGATAGAGCCTGTTACCAACAGTCTCAAACCGAGACGTAGAACGCCCCGGTGATTGGTCCCAGATGGGGCGGATTGCCGGACAGCCAGCAAAAATCTTCCGCACGCGTCGTACGCCGCCAAGACGTAGGACCTGACCCTCGCACCTGGTTAAGGATGCGGTGTCACTCACCGAGTTGGACCCCGGCTCACGCCGTCGTCTCTCCCATGCAACGAGATGGGATTGACATCGTACGCGTCCACGAAAACTCGGTTGGCCCGTTTCGACTCTGGTTGAGTCGATTGGCTTGTGATGCCACGCCTGCAACATGCGTGGCGACCAACCTTTGATGCAGCCTTCGCTTCCCGCGCGATCGAAAAATGGCGACTCGGTTATTCCCATTGGATGGGCCGAGTAGAGGGGACGTTGCTTACGCCTTGAGCGAGACGCGATCAATGCCGGCGAGAAGTTGTAACTCCCGGCGCGGTCACCGATGGATTCGGTGACTTTGAAAGTGTCCGTTGATGCTGTCAACGTATTGGTCCTGATTCCTCTCACTGTCTTTCGACTTGATAAGTGCCCGGATCCGTCGATCTGGGACCAAAGTGTGTACAAGGTTGATGATAGTACAGATATGAGGTACGTGTCAAGTGATTTGCAAGTGATTTGTTGGGAAGTGTTCACCCTCACCCTGGCCCTCTCCCATCGAGGGAGAGGGGACACCTCCACCCTCACCCGCGGTTCAAGCCCGGGGCAGGCTCTGGGTTCCCGCCTGCGCGGGAATGACGGTGGGGGTGCGAGGGGTATCACCCTCACCCTAGCCCTCTCCCATCAAGGGAGAGGGGATGCCGCACCCGGCACCGCCCCCCGGGGCATCCCCTGCGGTCTGTTTGCGGTCGTTTGGGCTTGTATCGGTCGCTTGGGCCCCCTTCGCTTTGCGAAAGGGACGGTGTCGTCTGAACCGCTGATTGCGCTGATTTCGCAGATGGGCTATGATGCCCCGCTCCCTTTTGTCCCCGGGTTCTGGGTTCCCGCCTGCGTTGACTGAACCGGGATGGGCGGGTTTGCGGGAGAACCCGCCCCTACGTCGCTACGTCGCGCCCCTTTCGCGGGAAAGAGGCGGTTCCCCGTGGGGGTGTATTCACGCCATTTGGGATCGTGGCGTTGGTGATATCGGAGGTTTCTGAGTGTTTTAGGGGTGAAGAAACGTATTCGTTTTGGCTCTGGCATTGCGAAGTCGCTGGTGAACGCGAGGGCGATGGCGTCGGCTTTGTCGGGACTCTGTCGACCGGTGGAACGGATTTGGTCTTTGGATTCGAGTTGCAGTTGTCCTCGGGCGTTGTATTTGTATGTAAGGGATGCCAATTGCGAAATCAACTCGGGATCGTTAGGAATGGAAATATCGCCGTCGGCGAAACGCTGTCGTAGCCCGTCGAAGACTTCGACGCGCTTGTTTAGGTAGAGTTCGACATTGTTTGGGCTGTTGGAGCCGTTTAGCCCTATGGCGTCGAATCGTTTATCGGTTTTGAGATTGTCGAGGACACCGGCGCCGACTCCGATTTCGTCGACGATTATGTTTTTGACTTTGTACTTGAGAGCGGCGGTTATGACTGCTCCGGTGGTGTTGACGATATCTGACTTACGGAGTTCGTCGATGTATATGACTTTAGGGCCATGTCTGATGATGATTACGGTTTTGTCGTTACCGAACCTAGCGACATCGACGCCCATAACTGGCGGACTGTCGGTTGGGATTTGAGATTGTCGTTTAACGGCGGCTTCGACGTCGCGTAGAGGAATGAGAGTATCGTCGGCTTCCTCGGGGAATTGACCGAGTACGCGGGTTTGGTAAACGGAAGATTGAGGGCCTTGTCGGTTGAACAGATCAAGCGCCCATTGGGGCGATGACAATCCCATTGCGTAATGGTCGGGTTCGTAGTCTTCGTCGAACTCGTCTGGATCGTCTTCGAGGTCGGGGTATTCGATGTCTTTGATATTTTTCTCGGTGATGCCTTGAGCTTTGAATGCGGGTAAATCGAAAGCTGAGATGTGAATGGTCTCGAAATGTTTGCGGTCTTTATGGAAGGCGTCGTAGAATGTCCCGGCGTATCCGTGCGGGTTGCCGATCAACAAGAGTTTGGAATTTTTGGCGGTGGTGACGCCGGAGATCGCGTTGTAGATGAACTCGTCGATGCCTGATGCCTCATCGACGATGACGAGGATGTTACCGGAGTGGAATCCTTGGAATCGGTCTTCGGTGTTGGTCGAGAATCCGTAGCCGTATCTTTTTGGCGATATTTCGAGTCGAGTACGGGTTAGTTTTCCACCTATCAAATCGCGTACGGGCATGTATAGGTTTCGTAGTTCGCGCCATAGGATTTCCCGCACCTGTCTTTCGCTGGGGGCGGTGGTGATGACGATGGCGTTGTCGTAGGACATCAACCACCACAGGATAACGATGGCGGCGGTGAAGGTTTTACCTGCGCCGTTGCACGAACGGACGGCGACGGACCGTTTATTGGCGATTGCGTTGAGGATTTGCTTTTGCTTGTCCCATGGCGTAACACCGAGGAGGTTGCAAGCGAAATCGACGGGTTTTTCGCGGATGTATCGTTGGTCTCTGATGAGATTTCGCGCTGGCGGCGTCGGTTTTCGTTGAGCGACGGACCGGAAGAGGTTCTTGGGTTTGGGTTCAGGCGTGGCGGGCTTTTCGGGAATGAAAAGGTACGGATTTTGCGTGCTTTGTTTTCCCTGGGTCCCCGCCCCCGTATCGGGGTACGGGGCAGGCCCCGCGGGGATGACATGGGGCGAGCGTTTACGTTGACGCTTCGGGTCGGATTTCCGGGGTCGTCGGTGATATGGATGTTTGTTTGGCGCAGACATGGTTGAGATCGTGCGCCGAGGGGATAAAACACACGTTATTGAATTGTCAGTAGTGAAATTACATCGATGGGGATTTAACACTCAATGTTGACTAGATGTTAGCACAAAAGGGGTATTTGGGGGAATTGTCTGAACCGCAGATTGCGCAGATTTTCGCAGATGCCCCGCCCGTTTGTCGCCGGGCATCCCCTGCGTTCGCTTCGCTCCGCGTCCCCTTACCCTGCGGGAAGGGGACGGGCGGGTTTGCAACCCGCGCCTACCGGTGTGGGCCCCCTTTGTCCTACGGACATTTCCCCCGCGAGCGGGGGAAACCGGGCCACGTTGTCGGCTGGTGGGTTAGTCGAGCTTGAGGGCCATTAGGTGTTCGTCGATGTAGTGGCCGTCTACGAGCATGGCGCGTGGGGATGTCCCGTAAATCTCGAAGCCGAAGGAGGTGTAGAGTGCGATTGCGGGTTCGTTGGTGGTGGTCGCGGTTAGGTGAATTAGTGAGAGTCCGGGTAGGCGGCGTGCCCGTTGTAGTGCGGCGACGACTAGTGCTCGGCCGTATCCTCTGCCCTGTTGCTCGGCGGCGACGTGCGCTTCGGCGATCCTACCGACGTGCGAGAGTTTGGGTTGCTCAAGTCGAAAGAATCCGATGGAGCCGACAAGGTTGCCGTCGACGAAACAGCCGAGGATGAAGGAATCTGTGGATTCGGGGGTGTCGGGCAGTCGGTCGGCGAACGCCTCTAAGGGCCAGTGTCGTTCGATCTCGTAAGAGGAACTGAAGACCGTCGGGTATTCCTTCAGGGCTCGTAGTCGGAGGGTTCGGAATATGGGTGCGTCGGGTTTGGTTAGTTCGCGGATTTGCATGGGGGGATTGTCGTCTGAACCGCAGATTACGCTGATTTTCGCAGATGGGTTGTGATGTGTCGCGCCGTTTTGTCCCGATCGTTGTCTGTATCGGGGATTGCGGGTGTTGTCTGAACCGCAGATTACGCTGATTGCGCAGATTTTCGCAGATGGGCTGTGATGCCCCGCGCCGTTTTGTCCCCATGGTTGTCTGAAATGGGGAGGATGAGGGAGTGCATCCGCTGTTGCGCAAGGCGAAGTAAGGATGCGGTGCGGAGTCGGCTTGCTGATCTTGAGGGGGAGTTGAGGGATTAGGAGCGGTTGAAATCCGGCGATTTTGAGTTTGGTCAGCTTGATGCGGTGGCTGAAGTGCCGCGGCTGTTGATCAGGGCGCGGATTGCAAGGGGCTTAGTCAGAAGTCGTTGGCGGGTCGGTTGGGGTTGAAGGAGCAGCAGATTCAGCGGTACGAGGCGTCGGAGTATGCTTCGGCTAGTTCGGCGCGGATGGGGAGTGTGGCGGATGTGTTGGGGGTTGAGGGGTGAGCAACGGGATGTCGTTGTGTCAGTTGCACTATGCGGCGTTTGACCGGTCGTTTTTGGGTGTTCGGCCGGACTACATCATTCGGGTGCGGACAGACGTTTTGGAGGAGGTGGATGGGCCGATGCTGAGGCACGGGCTTCAGGGGTAGCGGGTTCTGGGAAAGAGAGTTGAAGTTTCGGGCTAATGATGCTTAGTTTCCTTTTGGAAGAAGCGTTTTAACCAGCGCGCCGCGTTGAACATGATGGGTCTATTCGCACCGAGATCCAGGTTCAGGCCCTATTCTTGCCCAAATATGTGATAACCGAAACGGTGAAATCGGGAATGGGCGATCCAAACAATGTTCGAACGACGCATGCGCTTCGCCGCAAGTTTCATCGTTCGTGAATTCAGGTATACATCGTTCTTTGTTGCGGCGGCTCACATTCGTGACGGCATTACGTATGTTGACCTCTTGCACATACCCCACCATCACACCGCTCTCCATATTTTGTGCGTAGCCCCAACCGGGGTTTACGAATCGATCGATCCCAGACTTCACATATTCCCTGGCGAAGTGTGAGATCGGATTGGCGAGCCGCTTGCATTCGACGACGAATTCCTTTCGCCAGTCGTCCGAATTTGTCGCTTGTGGATCGTTGAAAGCCCAACGGAGGTCAGGCTTTTTTTCTTCCCGACCAGTTCGGTCAGTATCGGAACGATTCGGCGGGTTTTTGGCTTCTGGCGTGAATGCTGGAAGGTCGTCACGGTCCGGGTCGTTGAACATCGCGTCGATGACAGCAACGAATAGGATGTCGTTGAGTTCGGGTTCTAATGCGAATGGTGACTGCCCAGCCATCGTAGCGAGGGATTCCGATAAAAACTTTAGGAACCGACGCTCGTAATAACCCCACAAGTCAATGTCGCTCAATTTGGGCGGATCGGTCATTTGCTTGATAACGACATCACCTGCGCTGCCGTGGCGTCAGCGTCTTGCCAAGCCGCGCTCGGTGTCCACAAACGCTTTTCATCTCGCTTAACGATCACGATTGCAGTATCGGTCACAGCGCGCACCAGACCGTACGTCAAGATCGATCGCGAACGTGACGTATCCCAAGCGACGCCAATCCTGCAAAGAGCGCTCATCCAATCTTCAAACTCTGAGTCCAGTTGAGCGGTTTCAGTTTTTTCTCCGTTGGCGCGGGTCTCGAAAACGGCTGCGATCACGTTTGAATCCAAGGAACGCCAGATCCGCCAGCCAAACGTCCCGGCATCACCCAGCCGTCGATTCCACGCGCCAAGGAACACTTTCAGGTAGGGAGCAATGCCATCTTGGTCGAGGAGGTCAAGTTCATCCGATCTGCCTTGAGTTTTTTTGATGTCGGGGATCGCGGATGTCGCATCGGGTTTTTGACCATCCCAAAAATCGGTAACCAAGTAGCGTTCAGGATCGGACAACCTGAACAGGGACGCAACTGCCTCATCAATCGCGACGAATTGAGGAAGCATGGCCAAATTTCGCCTTCCCATCGCATCGTGGGGCGCGGGCGTTGAATCCAATTCCTCGATCGCTCGCCTGATCCGGCGCGTGGCTTCATCCGACTCGGTCGTCAAGCGGATCGGTAGATTTAGCAGGTCAGTCTTTCGGACTTCATCATGCCAGGCACCCCACGACCCCGAATGCATATACAACCAGTACCTCCCCAACGAAGACAAGAGTGTTCCTTGGATTACTTCTGATTGCCAAGGCTGCAAGTGATCCATAGACAGGCCGTAAATTGTGTGTCTAAATGCAAAAGTCCTCGAAACCAATCTCGAAATCGGTCCGAATCCCGAGGTAACGCCTAACTTCACCAGCAGTCGTCGACCCTCAAAAATCCGATTATCAGGAACTCGCTTCACGAGTTCGGGAACCTGTTCGAAGGCGTCTTCGCCGATTGGACCGCAAGGAGGCAACTTGGTCAGGCTGGGTAAATTCCGCAGGAATTCCGAAGGCGGCATCCCGTCTGATTCGTGACGGGCTCTTTGATAGCCGAAAGCGCTTTGATCTTTGAGCGTCCACTCGCACAATCGGCCTTCGAGTTCTAACCGAGCGAGAAATGCTTCATCGCGAAACGAACCCGAACTATATGTTTTCCATAAATAGTCTCGATCTAAGAGAGAACGCTGCGACACGACTTGTCGATCTAGACGCGCGAGCGCGGATGACCCGCGACGCGCACCAGCAACCGGACGTGCCGTCTCGTATACGACCATACCGTCGAGATCAAAACCCTCATTGCGGAATCGCAGCATCATGAACGGCGAAATCGCCGAAGCGAAAAAATCTGTTCTTATTTGACTGAAATTTACGACGCGTTGGAGTGCAACACTTCGCAACCACCGTCTGCGAAATGCGATGGAAGTGGACCGTTTATTGAACATCGCTTTCGCGCTGACCAACAATCCAGCCACACCACCTTCCGCCAAAATATCCAATGCTCGCCACATGAAAAGTTGGGAAGGACTTCTGTCGCCGACTGGAATCTGTTTACCAACGGCCCATTGTTCCGAACGAGTTGTCGGTCCTCGGATTTGCGACCATGGGGGATTTCCTACTACTACGTCGAAACCACGTGATTTCCAAGTTAACCGGTCGTCACAATCAGGTCCAGGTTCGATAGCATTCTGATCCGAGCGATCTAAGGCCGGCGAAAAGGCATCACTTACGATAAGCGGCGCCGTAACCAAGCACGATTCGTCGCGATTGATAAGGCGGGGAAGTGGCCCCGCGTTGATTATGTCCTGTGGTGTCTGATAGTTCAAGAACACGATATACAGGCTGAACGCAGCAAGTCGAATAGCAGCTTCGTTAATGTCGCATCCTACAATTCGATTTAACAACAATTCTTGCAAGCGCGCATTCGAAAGACGTTCTCCCGTTCGCGACATTTCATGCCTTACAATACGGCGGTATGCTTCGACCAAAAATACTCCCGAACCGCAAGCAGGATCGCAAACGATCGGTTCATTAGCCAATATGCTCGGTGCAAGCGTGTCATCAAGTACAAATTCAACGAGTTCTGGAGGTGTGAAGTGAGTGTTGGAATGGTCGCCGCCGGATTCTTCTTGATGGAAAATTTCATACATCGTCGATATCAAATTAGTGGGTATTACGCTAAAATCGTATGCCCAAAAAAAGAGCGGCTCTTGCCCAACCGTTGTTGTACCTTGCAGCAGACCCATCAGAAGCCGCAAATGTTCAACGGTAACTATTTCGCGTTCAATGGAGTTTGTGACGAATAGATCACCATTAAAATCTTCAGCAAGCTGATCAAATAGTATATATATGGCGCGTTTGCTGTTGAGAAAAGAGATGAATCTGCTTGGTTGCCCATAATTTGGCTGTTGAAAAATCTCAAGTTCTAGTGGATCATCGACATTCTTGTTTCGTGCAATCACGGATTCGAAATAATCTTCTGTTATGATCTTTCGATCTTCAAGATACCGCACAAGGACGACGCGTTCGATCAAAGAATGGGCGATGGTTGGTTCCAATCCAGCATGTATAAGCGCGGATGCGGCAGACCGGACGTCTTTCAAAAGTTGTTGATCCGCCCTTTTAGTTGGTTTTAAACGATCCGTGTTTTCGAATGCAATGCCAGACTCGAGAAGATCTCTGCGGAGATGGGTTAATTCCTGCAAAACGTTTGCGGTTTTGTTCACGACAGCCAACGGAGTGATAGGTGATTGTTGTAGGTCCTCGCGATGCGGCGGGTCCGAAAGAGAGTAAACCCGTAATTCATCACCAATTTCCAAAAACAAACATCGTGGTCGAGCCAGGCTCCAAGTGCGCCGGTAACACTCCATGATGTCTTTTTCAATTGCGTTGTCCGGAAGGGTGGAGAACACTAACACGGGATCATCGTTGACGAAGAAAACCTTGTCGGCGTTGACACGGCGTGCGAGGAGCAACCATTCTCCTAGTGCTGCCCACCTGCCATCCTGTGACGGTTCGTAAGGGTCAACAGGCACGTCGATCAGGTTTTCACCGACCAGATCAAGGTCTGCGTAAACCTGTTGAATGAGTGACGTTCTTCCGCCAGCAAGTGTCATGCAACACATATTAATCCATGTTGGAATGACGAAATCTACGACGTTTAGCTCGACCCAAGCTAGGTTTTGGCATGTGTCAACACTTCATTCGACGGTTTTGATGCGTCGGTTTTGATGCATATCAGCGGAAGATTAGGCGCTATAGAATAACTACACGCGTTGTTTGAATTTGGGAAACGAAATCATTTTACCCAGGATTTGTTGGGGCCGGCGGCTATGTATTCGGGGTTCAGGGTGTGGCCGTGGCCGGGTGCGTCGGAGACGTGGTAGAAGCCGTTGCGGACGTCTAGGACTGGGGTTAGGGGCGTTGTAGTAGGGGAGTTCGGAGTAGGCGATTTCTAGTCGGTAGAAGTTTGGGGTGGACATCATGACTTGGGCTCCGGCGGGCATCTTCTGCGGAATCGCTGCGCTGGACCTCGTCTTAATCTCCCCCTAGAGGGGGAGGGGTAAAGGTGGTTTCGCGAAGGCGGTGGGCCGACCACAAGGGTCGCCCGTACGATGTGGTACGAGGATGGTCGTCTTTGTGCTTTGGGTGTTTCCTTGGCTGGCGGAGGTGACCCGGCTGCCCGTCCGCCCTGGGCATCCCCCGCTGTCGCTTCGCTCACGCGCCCCCCTTCGCTTTGCGAAAGGGGGCCTGCCGCTCCGCCCCCGCATCCCCCTGCAGAACCCCTCTGAATCTCCCCTTGGAAAGGGAGGGAAGAGCGGTTGCGTCCCTTTAACCCCCTCGTGAAGGAGGGATAACAGCGCGTCGTTTTAGAAGGTGATTTCTGTTTCGGTTTCGATTTTGTGGGGGTCGATTTCGTAGCCGAAGCCGGGTTGGTCGGAGACTGTTAGGTTGCCGTTGTCTAGGATGGGGCCGTTGTTTTTGTCGAAGTGGTAGCTGAGGGCGGCGTGTTTGAGGAGCATCTCGACGTAGGGGGTGTGGATTGGCGATTGGGCTGCGGACCAGGCCATGCCGACGGGTGTCACGCCTTGGTGGGCGATGGTTATGAGGTCGTAGGCGGTTGCCATGGCGGAGATTTTGAGGACTTCGGAGAGTCCGCCGGCCCAGTTGAGGTCGGGCTGGATGATGTCGAGTGCTTCGGCGTCCATGAAGCGTTTGAAGCCCCAACGGGTGTATTCGTGCTCGGCGCCGGAGACTGGGATGTTGGTCTTTTCGCGGATCTTGCGGTAGGAGTCGATGCGGTCTGGCATGGCGACTTCTTCGATCCAACGGGGCTGGTACTCTTCGATGGCGGATGCGAGTTTGACGACGTAGTTGACGTCCATGGACTGCCAGCAGTCGAGCATGATGTCGATCTCTGGTCCGACGGTCTCGCGGAGGGTTTTGACCATCTCGATGTTTTTGACGAGGCCTTCATGTCCGGACATCGGGCCGTGTCGGAAGAACCATTTCTGTGCGGTGAAGCCGCGTTCTTTGGCCATGGTGGCGCGTTCGCGGACGAGGCCCATGTCGGTGACGTTGTGTCCGAGCATGGAGGCGTATGCGGGCATGGTTTTGCGGCATGGACCGCCGATGAGCATGTAGACGGGTTGGCTGAGCCACTTGCCTTTGAGGTCCCAGAGTGCGTTGTCGATGGCAGATATCGCCATCATCGGCTCGCCTTGTCGACCATGCACGGATGATCGGTGCATGATGTCCCAGAGGAACTCGGTGGCGAGTGGATCGCGACCGATGAGGAGGTCTTTGAGTTGCCAGACGTGCCAATTCATGCCGCCGAATCCACCGGCGCAGATGCCGCTCACGCCTTCGTCGGTGTCGATCTGGACGAAGGTCTGCTCGACTTTGTAAGTCTTGTCGTCGACTTGTGACCCGCGGTTGCCCCGCCGATCGCCCTTGTTGCGGAACTCTTCGTAGATGTCGGTGGGTTGGAGCAGACGGTCTTCAAAGAAAGGTCCGTCGACTTCCATGGTGCCGGAGAGGTGGCGTAGGCGGATGTTGGTTATCTTCATTGGGTTCCTTGTTGTAGTTTGATTGCGGCTAGATTGGATTCAGGTCGAGTCACCCGCCCCCGGTGGGTTCCCGCCTGCGCGGGAATGACGAGTAGCGCGGGCTTAGCGTTCGGGCGCCCATGGAAATACTACCCATTCGTCTTCGATTTTCCAATACCAATCGGCGGAATGTGTTTGATTCGAGCGGACGTATAGTGCGGCGACTTTGACTTCGTCGGCGTGCGGTTGCACTGCTTCAAGAACCAGCTTCAAGGTCTCGCCAGTGTCGACGATGTCGTCAACGACAAGAAGGCGTTGGGTCTCGATGTTGAAGGTGACGAACGGTTGCGGACCTTCGATGAACTGGGGGCCGGCTTCGAGGCGGTTGTCTTGATCGTCGTAGTGCTGGACGCGAACCGCTTGGATGAGCCGGACGTCGAGCATGTATGACAATATTGCGGCTGGAATGAGTCCGCCTCGGGAGATGCCGAGGATGGCGGTTGGTTGCCAGCGGCTGGCTAGGATGGATTCGCCGAGTTGCGTTGATGCCATCGACGTGGGTGGTCCAGGAGGTGGCGAGGTCGGGACTGATAGGCGAATATGGGTTAGTGGTTTCAGACGACAATTCGATCGGGGTTTTTTCGGATCGGGTCGCTGGGGATCACATCTTCAGCTCGAGGCGAGTGTCGATGAGGCGTTGGGGGACGTTGGTGTCGCGCATGAATTTAAGGAGGCGTTGGTGGATTTCCTTGGCGGTGTCCATGTTGGCGCTGATGATGTCGGTCTGCTGACCGGGGTCGGTCGGGAGGTGGAAGAGTTGGGAGCGGCCGGGGTCCATGGAGTAGAGGAAGGAGTAGTCGCCGCTGGTGACGGTGGTGACTTGCGACGCTGACATGCTGCGTGCGACGTTGTCGACGGAGCGTATGGTGTCGTCGGCGTTGGCGAATGGGATCGTGGACACTGCGAAGTCGCGCGCTTGCGGGTGTTTGGCGTCGCGCATGGCTGGCAACAGCGATTTGCCTTGGACGTGTGGCGGGACTTCGCGTCCCATGACTTCTAGGACTGTCGGCATGACGTCTAGGGCGGCGGAGAAACCGTCGTAGGAACCGGGCGCGACTCCGGGGACGTGGATGAGGAGCGGGATGTGCACGAGCTCTTCGTAGAGCGGTGAGAAGCCCCAGATCGAGTCGGTGTCGCCGTGGAAGTAGAGTTTGCCGTTAGGACGTTTGGCGTAGTGCATCTTGCCGAGGAGTCCGCCATGGTCGCCGAAGTAGAAGCCGTGATCGGTGGTGAAGATGATGGCGGTGTCGTCCTGGATGCCCATGTTCTGGACTTTGCGGAGGAGGTATCCGATCCAGGTGTCGACCATGGTTATCTCGCCGCGGTAGCAGGCGAAGGCGGTCTCGACGTCTCGTTCGGTTAGGTGGTCGGTCTCGTGCCAGTATGCGTATGGTGGTTGGACAATGCTGCCGTCGTAGTCGGGTTGGTAGAGCTCGGCGTAGTATGCGGGCGGGTCCCACGGCTCGTGCGGGTCCCAGGTGTCGATGTATAGGAAGAACTCTTCTTTGTAGTGTTTTTCGAGCCAGTCTCCGGCTTGGGTCATGGTGCGGGGAGCACAGCGGTCGGCCTCTTTGCGCCAGTCGTCGACGACATCCCTCGACTCGTGGTGTCCGATCTGTGCGGCACGGGTGCCGGAGCCTTCTTGTCCGAGCACGGTGTAGTAGGACTGGAAGCCGCGGTCGTAGTTCATCCCGCCTCGGGTGTAGAAGGGTGTATCGATCACTGCGGCGGTGTGGACGCCCTGGTCGCCGAGGATCTGCGAAAGGGTGATGGCGTGATCGGGCAACGCGTCCCAACCCATGAAGGACATGGTCCACTGGCCGGTGTGATGGTCGGCGCGGGTGGGCATCGTGGGGAAGCCGCAGGCGTAGTGGTTGTCGAATCTGGTTCCACGGGCGGCGAGGGCGTCAAGGACGGGGGTGTGGATGATGTCGTTTCCGTATGCTCCGAGCTGATCTCGTCGGAAGGTGTCTGCGGTGATCCAGATGACGTTCATTTTTGGGTCCGAGTTGGCTGATTCGATGGATGCGCGGGACGAAGGGCGCGCGGATTCATCACTTTACACCAGCGTCGGCCGCGCATCGGCGCGCACCACTTTTCGTTCCCGCTCAAGTGGTCGAGCACACGCTCTGTCGACACGATGGGTCACTCATTCGGACCCAAACCATGACAAGCCACAAATTCTTGCGCCTTCGCGGTAAACGCTTTGATCATCGTCTTGAGCGAATCGGCGGTCTTTTCAACTAGAGTCGTCGTCGAACTTGGTGGCAGATTCTGCGACCGTGACTCGCGGCCTCAGAAAAGCTGTGCTGTATTGCAAGTCGCACCGTAGGAGGCCTTCAAGATAGATCTTGAACTCATCAATCACGTCGTTGGTGTAGCCTAGCTTGTTGCGCAGGAAACTCTTATAGAATCTCGAGGTTGTTCACCACCCTGAAACTGCCGTCTGCTTTTCTATACACGTGGATGATGTAGCTGAACTGCGTCTTTGTCCACGGGTGGCGGTTCTCGTACCACAATGAGTAATATCTCTCGTTGCCCCCGCGCGCGTATCCGTAGTCGCTGTCCGTCTTGAGTTCATCCGGCAACTTCTGAAGAGTACGAGCTTCGACACTGCGCGCGAAATGTGTGATTTCGTCGTTCCGGTTATTTGAGCGACGACGTGGTCGCAGACCGATGACACCGGCATCTTCGGTTTCTGATCGGCCGACCTGGATGGTGTAGGGCTCAGTTCCGGGCACTGGGATGATCGTGTTGGTCTGCACATACAGCGCGTCGCCATCCCGATATGGCGTCAGCTGGATGCATGTGATCAAGTTTTCCCCGTGTGCTTTGTCGTTTAACCACAGTACCGCCGAGGTGACTTCCTGCGCGAACCGGTGGCTGACGAGGATGATGCGTTGGTCGCTGTTCAGGGTTTCGAGCGAACCAGAATCCGTGTGATTGGATAAGCGCTCCTCAGCTTCGGACTCGGAGACGTTAGCATGATTCGCGAGCATCCCGACCACGTGTTCGCGCGTCGCTTGCCGAAGATAACTCGCGTATTTGATCGCCTGCCAGTGCGCGTCGACACCGCTATCGTCGCGCTTCAACTCAATAACCACCAACTTTCCATCTTGATCTACGGCCAGCAAATCGAGCCGGTCGTTGGTTCCTTCGAAGTCGCTGAACTCTTTGGCAATGATCAATAAGTCGTCACCGACGATGCTAGGGTTGGCGACGACCCATTCCTGAATGTCTCTCCGTTCTTGCAACCCGAGATTAGAAAATTCGACCTCTGAGATTTTCGCGGAAGTCTTGCTTGCTGGATCGATGCGGAAAAGTTGTGGTTCGGTGCTCACGGCTAACTATCATGCGTTAAGCGTTGAGCGCCATGACGCGCTGTTTGAAGTTGCGGATGGTTTCGAGGACGGCGGCGATCTCTTCGACGAACTCGTGTTCGTCCATGCCTTTGTCGGCTTGGATGACGATCTGAGTGTTGCCGACGCGGGATTGGGGGCCGAGCAGGCGTTGCAGTTGGGTTTTTGCACCGCCGACGGGGGAGTTCATGATTATGCGAGCGCGTTCGCCGCTGGCGCGGACGGAGGCGCAGTCGGCCTGTTCTGCGAGCAAGCGGATCCGTGCGGTTTCGAGCAACCCTTCGACGCTGACTGGGATTGGGCCGTATCGGTCGCGTAGTTCGTCGCGCAGTTCCGCAATCTCTTGTTCGCTGTTGGCCCAAGAGAGCCGTTGGTGGAAGGAGAGCCTTTGGGCGAGGTCCTCAACGTATTCGATAGGGACGTTGTCGTCGATGCCGAGCCGGATGTCGGCACGGACCATGCTCGGTGGTTGCCAGTCAGCGTCGGATACTCCGTTCAATTTGGGGGAGTGGCCGTTGCGGTCGCCGTTTGAGGCGGGGCTCGCAATTGAGTTAGGTAGGGTCTGGACGCCGTTCCCGTTGCGAACTTCAGGAACAGTGCCATGGGCTTCACCGTTTGGTGATTGTTTTATTCGGCGTTTGAGTTCTTCGACGGATTGGGAGAGGAGCTGGGTGTAAAGGTGGAGGCCGATTGCCGCGACGTGTCCGCTTTGTTCGGCGCCGATGACGTTGCCCATGCCGCGGATTTCGAGGTCGCGCATGGCGATTTTGAATCCGGAGCCGAGTTCGGTGGCGGCGAGGATGGTGTTTAGGCGGGCGTCGGCCTCTTCGGTGAGGGATTTGTTTGGTTGGACAAGGAGGTAGGCGAAGCCCTGCTTTGCGCCGCGTCCTACCCTGCCCCTGATGTGGTGCAGTTGCGCTAACCCGAAGCGGTCGGAATCGTCGACGATAAGCGTGTTGACGTTGGGCATGTCGATGCCAGCTTCGATGATGGTGGTACAGACGAGGACGTCGTATTCGCGGCGCTCGAAATCCGTGATGACCGTTTCAAGCTGTCCTTCAGGCATCTGTCCATGGCCGATCGTGAACGAGGCTTCGGGGACGAGTTCGCGAAGGCGTCGGGAGACGCGTTCGATGTTTTTGACGCGGTTGTGCAGGAAGAAGACCTGGCCGCCGCGGTCGAGTTCGCGCAGGATTGCTTCTCGGATCAGGTCGTCGCTGGATTCGGAGACGAAGGTGCGGACGGGTAGTCGCTCGTCGGGCGCGGTCTCCATGTTGCTCATGTCGCGGATGCCAGCGATCGACATGTAGAGCGTGCGCGGGATGGGAGTGGCGGAGAGGGTCAAGACGTCGACGGCAGCACGCAGCCTCTTCATGTGCTCTTTGTGTCTGACGCCAAACTTCTGCTCTTCGTCGATGACGACTAATCCGAGGTCGTTGAAGATGATGTCTCGCTGAATGAGCCGGTGGGTGCCGATGATGATGTCGATCTTGCCGGCCGCCAGCCGTTCGAGGATGTCTTTCTGATCGTCGCGGTTCCGGAAGCGAGAGATGACGTCGACTTCGACGGGAAATGGGGCTAGACGTTCCCTGAAAGTGTCGAAGTGCTGTTGAGCGAGTAGGGTTGTCGGGACGAGAACAGCGGCTTGCCGACCGTTTTGGACGGCTTTGAAGGCGCTTCGAAGGGCGATCTCGGTCTTTCCGAAACCGACGTCGCCACAGATGATGCGGTCCATCGATTTCTCGTCTTCCATGTCACCTTTGACGGCTTGGAGGGCGGTTATCTGGTCGGGGGTCTCTTCGAAGGGGAAGCTTGCCTCTAGCACCTGTTGCCACGGGGTGTCCGGCTCGGCTTGGATGCCGTTCGCCAACATTCGGGTGGCGTAGATGCTGAGGAGCTCGTTGGCCACGATTTCGGTGGCACGTTTGGCGCGTCGGCGCGCGGAACGCCATTCTTGAGTTCCCAGTTTGGAGAGTTTTGGCGCGGTTTCGCCGCCGCCCTGGTAGATCTGGATGCGGTCGATGTGCTCGGTGGGGACGTAGACGCGGTCGTCTTTGGCGTATTGGAGAACGATATGCTCGCGTCCGTCGGGTTCCTTGGTCTCGGTACCGAGGAATTTCGAGATACCGTGGTCGATGTGTACGACGTACACGCCGGGTTGCAGTTGTTCGAGCTGGGGTCCGCGCCGGGCGGCGCGTCGGTGTGATCGACGGCGTTGACGACGGATGCCGAAGATTTCGGCATCCGTCAAGACACGAATGTTCTCGCCGTCGTCTAATTCGAGATCGAAGCCCGACGTTGTGTAGCCTTCGGCGATTATTACCGGAGCGTTTTTGTTCTCCTTGCAATGGCCGTTTCCCGCGATGGAAGAAGGTACGGATCGTTCGTATCGCGATTTGATCCCAGCTTCTTCGGCGAGTTCGTAAAGACGGACGGCGTGACTGGTTATGGCGACGATTTGGGTCGAACCGTCCTCGATTGCGCGTTGAAGCGCCAGGGTGGGATCGTCGAGGACGGCGCTGACGGGCTCTTCTTCTTCGAAATCGAGTGCGCTCGGATCTACTCTGTGAGCGGTTAGTTGTCGATTGATCGGCAGTGGTAATTTCGTGCCTAGGTCGCGTGTGTCGATCCCGAATGGATCGATCTCTAACCGTCGGCCCACGGTTTCGATGCGTTGAGCGACTTCGGGCCAGAGCATGTGTTGAGTCGGGAAGTCAACGGGGACTTCCCCGCGGCGTTCTTTGACGCGCCTGACCTCCTCCAAACGTCGGTCGATACCAGATGCGGATTCCGAGATTATTCGGGGGCGGACGGCGATCACGATGGTTTCAGGTGGTAGAAAGTCGAAAAGTGAACCGCGGTTGAAAAAACCGGCGTAGAAAGCGAGTTCGCTGTCGATCACACCTTCCGCCACGAGGTTGAGTTCATCGGTCAACCGGCGGGACGATAGACGCGTGAAATCGATGTTGTCGGTGTTGAGCGAGGAGATCGAATCACGAATCGCTTGGGGATCGACGAACGCTGGCAACTCCTCGCGCGCGGGGACAACGCGCAGATCGTCGACATCCTCGAATGATCGTTGTGTCTCGACGTCGAACAGTCTCATGCTGTCGATTTCATCGTCGAAAAGCTCGATCCGAACTGGATTGACGGTTCCGACGGGGAAGATGTCGATGATGCCGCCGCGTCGTGACACCGTGCCCGGTTGCTCGACGGTGGGTTGCACCTCATATCCAGAGCCAGTGAGGTGGCGCATGGTCTCGGACAAATCGATGCGGTCGCCGACGCGTAGTATACGGATGGTGCCGTCAAAGACGCGCTTTTCGACGGTTCGTTCGGCGATAGCGTGGACAGACGCTACGACCAATGGCGGTTCGGGCTCCCCGGGAGAGTGTCGGCGGAGCGCGTCGAGCGTCATCAGACGCCGTTGCGCGCTGCCCCGATCTGGCTCGTAACGTTCCAATGGGATGCTGCCGGTTTCGATGAAGTGGTGAATCGGCGAGCCGTCTTCGTCGATGTCTGGAGTGCCGGTCCAAGTAGGCAATTGATCGACGATACGTTGCGCGGCGTCAGGGTTCGGCGTGATTACGAGTGTCGGGAGTTTGAGATTACGCCAAACCGCGGCGATCAGGAACGGATTTGCCGGCTCTGGGCACAAGGTCGGCACATTGGCGCGCGATTGAGAGAGTAAGTTGCCAATTGCGCCGAACTGAGTCGTACCGGCTAAGCGGTCTACGAGGGTCGCAAGGAATGGTTGCGTTTTTGACGGCATGCAGTTACGCGCGCTAATAGCCCGCAAACGGTTGCGGACGGTTTCTTAAGGTTCGATTCTATCGTTCGACTGTGTAACGTAGATGTCGACTGGCTGTGAAATTGCGCAAGGTTTGCAACTTTATAATCTCAGCTATGACGCGCCAACCCTCTTCCAAGCACCAAGATTTGAGCGCGGTCAAGCGTGCCGTTTTCAAGCTGGGCACAAATATCGTCACAAGAGATTCGGGGGAGCTCGACATCGAGACGATCACTGATCTCGTAAGGCAGATTGCAGAGGCGCACGATTCGGGTTTGGAGGTGGTGATCGTGTCTTCGGGCGCAGTGGGCGCTGGCATGGACACGCTGATCAACCGCAGTCCGAAGAGTCGAGCGAGGTTGCGACGACGGAATGTGACGGCGCGCCAGGCTGCCGCTGCGATCGGGCAAGTGGATGTGATCGCCTTGTACAAGATCGAGTTCGGTCGGTATGGTATCGATGTGGCGCAGGCATTGCTGTCACGGAGCGTGTTGAATCAGCGTGATGGGTATCTAAACGTGCGTGGCACGATGGAGATGCTGCTGGAGGCGGGGATCGTGCCGATCGTGAACGAGAACGATGTCGTAGCGGTTGAGGAGATCGTCGGTGTGACCTACGGTGACAACGATCGGTTGTCGGCGATGCTGGCGAATGTGTTGGATGCCGACGTGTTGGTGCTGTTGGGCGAGATGGATGGTCTGCACACCGCGGACCCGCATGGGGACCCCAACGCGGAGCTGATACCTGACGTGTACGAGATAACAGACGAGATTCGAGGCTTCGCTGGAGGTCCGAGCGATGACCGCGGTAGCGGCGGGATGCGAAGCAAACTGGCGGCCGCGGAAGTGGCGACTCTGTCTGGTGTGGACATGGTTATTGCGGACGGCCATGTGGAGAATATTGTCGGAAGGTTGCTGGAAGGGGTGAAGATCGGGACGAGATTTCATTCGTTGGTGCCGCCGACCGAGAGTCGCAAGCGTTGGCTACTCACGGGTGGAACCGAGGCCACGGGTGCGGTGACGATCGACGACGGTGCGGTGCGTGCATTGACTGAGAATGGAGTGAGTTTGCTTCCGGTCGGCGTCACCTCGGTTGAGGGCGATTTCAATCGTGGCGATATCATTGGAGTGAAGTCGTTGTCCGGCAAGGATGTCGCTTGGGGCCTCAGCAACTACTCGGCAGCCGAGACGCGGCTCGTGATGGGCAAGAGGTCGGACGAAATGCCCGACATATTGGACAACTATTTCGGGAGCGAGATCGTGCATCGCAACAACATGGCGATTGGGACCGTTGGGTCGATCGGAACGGTGTCCGCATCAGATCGAGATTGAAAGTTTCGGAATGGAAATTCTCCTTGTCGGCAACAGATCAGATTGACCCCTAAGAGATGATTACAACGGAAAAACCAGTATCGAGGGTGGCAAGTGTGGATATTCGCGCCATGGGATTGGCGGCGCGGGCGACGGCCGAAGAGCTGGGGCGTTACACAGCCGACCAACGCGACAAGGCGTTGAGAGGATTGACCGCCGCGCTCGTTGCACAGAACGAACGCATTCTGGCTGCGAACGATGCGGATTTGGCGGCGGCCAAAGCCGATGGGATGGATGAGCACGTCGCCGAGCGCATGATGCTGAACGCGGATCGAATCGCCGAAATGGCGAACGCCGTCACCAACATAGCGGATCTAGACGACCCGGTTGGCGAGGTATTGGAAGAGCGAGTGGCGCACAACGGGATGCTGATACGCCGGGTCCGGGTCCCGTTGGGTGTCATCGGAGTGATTTATGAGAGTCGCCCCAACGTCACGATCGATATCGCGGCGCTGTGTTTGAAGGCCGGCAACGCGGTGATACTGCGCGGTGGCAAGGAGGCGATCCGGACGAATTCGGCGTTGGCATCGCTGGTACGAGAGTCGGTCGTAGCGGCTGGTCTGCCCGAGAATGCCGTTCAGTTCGTCGAAACGACAGACCGTGCCTTGGTCGGTGAGATGTTGGAGATGGACGACTGCATCGATCTATTGATCCCTCGCGGCAGCTCGGAGCTTGTTCACATGGTCGCAGACAAGGCGAAGATGCCGGCGGTCACTGGCGGTATTGGCGTGTGCCATGCGTATGTCGATTCGTCGGCAGATGTCGGCAAGGCGGTCGATGTCGTCTTTAACGCAAAGGCGCAACGGCATACGGTTTGTAACGCGTTGGATACTCTGCTCGTGCACGAGAGCGTGGCCGGTTCCGTGTTGAACGGGTTGTCGGGACCGCTGTCCGAGGCTGGTGTCGAGGTGCGTGCAGACAATCGAGCTTGGGCGTTGCTCGGCCCGAAACGACGGACGTTGAAGGTTAAACGAGCGGGTGAGGACGATTTTGGAACCGAGTTTTTGGCGTTGATACTCTCGGTGAAGGTGGTGCGCAGTCTCGACGAAGCATTGGAGCATATTCGGCACTACGGTTCGGGTCACTCGGAGGCGGTGGTTGCAGAAGATGCCGAGGTCGTCGAGCGTTTCTTGAACGAGGTCGACGCGTCAGCCGTGTTTGCGAACGCTTCAACGCGCTTCAACGATGGTGGGGAGTTCGGTTTGGGAGCAGAGGTAGCGATATCCACCAACAAGCTGCACGCCCGCGGCCCGATGGGTATCCGGGAGATCATGTCGTACAAATGGGTGGTCACGGGCGACGGCCATATCCGCACATAGACGACTTCGGATTGAGCTTTCTAAAAGTTTGACATAGCAGGAAAACGAGGGACCTTTCCCCACAGGATATGGTCAGGGCGAGGGCATATGACGAACTACACGCTGCACAGAGAACTTCGGACACCGAACTCCGAATCGTTTTTCGTTGTCGATAGCGAAGATCGCGATGTCGGGCGGTTGGATGTGCACTTTCCGCAGGGGATGGTGCACGCGACGTTGATCGTCCGAGAGAATCTTACCGAAGAAGATCTACGAGACATCGTTAACCGGTTCATACAAGAGATGAACCAGTTGGTTGGCGTGGATGGGATCGAGGTCGCGGTGCACGCCTATCAGGGCGAAGAGCGCGGGGTTTTTCACAACGACGACTTGAACGGCCGCCGCAACGGCAACGGTCACTCGAACAACTGAACGGGACGGTTGATCAAGTCGTTGTCAACCGACGACGATGTTGAAGAGGCGACCCGGGACGTAGATTTCGCGGCGGATGTTTTTGTCTTGGGTGTGACGGATCGCGCCCGGTGATGAGAGTGCGGCGGCGGCGACCTCATTCTCGCCAGCGTCGGTCGGAACCGTGATGGTGTCTCGGACGCGGCCATTTACCTGCACGACGATCTTGATCGTGTCGACAGTTAGTTTCGACTCGTCCCATTCGGGGAGCATCTGCTGGTGGACGGAGAATTCCCATCCGTTGCGGAGCCACAGCTCTTCGGCTATGTGCGGTGCAAGGGGCGCCAAGTGCAACAGCAGTCGCTTCAAGTTCGCGCACCAGAGTTCGGGTGTGACGCCGCCGTTGTCCCACGCGTCGTTCATCTGGTTCACATAGGTCATCAACGCGGCGATGGCGGTGTTGTACTTGTAGGAACGCATATCTTCGATTACGCGCTTGGTTAGAGCGTGCGAAGCCACGTCTAGATCCCTCTCGGCGGTTTGGTTGTCGCCGTGTAACTCGTTCGGATCGCGCGTACCGATGTCCCAGACTCGGTGCAACCAGCGTCGGATGCCATTGATCCCGGAATCGGTCCAAACGCCGCCCTTGTCCCAAGGGCCGAGGAACATCAGGTAGCAGCGAAGGGTATCGGCTCCGTACTTATGCACCAGCGGGTCCGGCGTGACCGGGTTGGAACGTTTCGAGATTCTGCCCTCCTCGGTGGTCATGACCCCGTGACTGAAGAGGTGGATGTACGGCTCGGAGAAGTTAACGAAACCGGTGTCGCGGAGCGCGCGGTTGAAGAACCGGGCGTAGAGCAAGTGCATGACCGCGTGTTCCATACCGCCGGTGTACTGGTCAACTGGCGCCCAACCGTTGGCAACTTCGCTGTCGAACGGGTTGCCGGCGTCTTCGGGGCTGAGATAGCGCATGTGGTACCAGGACGAGTCCATGAAGGTGTCCATGGTGTCGGTCTCGCGTTTGCCGGGTCCTCCGCAGTCGGGGCACGGCGCGTTCAGGAACTTCTCGTGCTCGATCAGCGGGGATCGGCCCGATGGTTGGAACTTCGCGTCTGATGGCAGCTCTACAGGAAGGTCTTCGTACGGGACGGGAACCGCTCCGCAGTCGTCGCAGTAGATGATCGGTATCGGGGTTCCCCAGTAGCGTTGACGTGAGATCAGCCAATCGCGGAGGTGATAGGTGACGACGCGTTCGCCCCATCCGTTGTTTTCGACGGCGTCGGAGATGGCTTCTTTGCCCTGTTCGCTCGGGAGTCCGTCGAACTCGCCAGAATTGACTTGAACGCCCGGAGCGATGTACGCCGCGTCGAGTTCTTCGCCGTCCCAACCGTCGGGCGCGACGACGACGCGGATAGGGAGGTCGTACTTTTTCGCAAACTCAAAGTCGCGTTCGTCGTGGGCAGGGACGCCCATGACAGCACCGGTACCATAGGTAGCGAGGACGTAGTCGCCGACGAGTATGGGAACGCGTTCGCCGTTTAGCGGGTTTACGCAGAAAGAGCCGGTGGGTACGCCGGTCTTCTCGCGCACGGCTGAGGTGCGTTCGATCTCAGTCTCACGGGCGGCTGCGGCGACATATTCTTCGACCGTTGCTCTGCAATCGGGTTGCGTTAGCTCTGAGACCAAGGGGTGCTCGGGTGCTAGCACGACGAAGGTGACGCCGAAGATCGTGTCGATACGGGTGGTAAACGTGGCGATCGACTCTGTTTCGAGGCCGTATTCGGAGATGTCGAAGCGGATGTTTACGCCTTCGGATCGGCCGATCCAGTTTTCCTGGCTGATGAGGACCTTCTCAGGCCAGTCGATGCCAGACATGTCTAGCAACTCGTCGGCGTATTTGGTGATGGCGAAGTACCACTGAGGCATGTTGCGTTTTATTACGACGGTCTCGCAACGTTCGCACTTGCCGTCTTTGACCTGTTCGTTGGCGAGTGTGGTCAGGTCTTCGGGACACCAGTTGACGGCGCCGTCGGAGCGGTACGCGAGGCCGTTCTCCAGAAACTTCAGGAAGAAATACTGGTTCCACTTGTAGTATTCGGGATCGCAGGTGATGATCTGTCGAGACCAGTCGTACGAATTGCCCATCAGCTCGAACTGGTTACGCATGTTCGCGATGTTGTCGTAGGTCCAGAGCTTGGGGTGGACATTGCCGCGGATGGCGGCGTTTTCGGCCGGTAGACCGAAGGCGTCGAAGCCTTGGGGGTGCAGGACGTTGTAACCTTCCATCCGCTTGAAACGGGCTGCGGCATCACCGCCGCTGAAGGCGAACCAGTGTCCGATGTGTAGGTCGCCGGATGGGTACGGGAACATCGACTGGACGAACCACTTCGGGCGCGTAGTGTCGTCCGGGTCCCATCGATAAATGTTGGCGTCTTCCCACATTCCGCGCACACGAGGCTCGATCTCGGCGTGGTCGTAACGATCGCCGAGTTGATGGGAAGTATCAGGTGGAATGTCGGACGCTAGAGCCATCGACGATTCTCCGAACTAGGCGAAGGCCGGGTCAGTCGTGAAGAGATTCGAATGTTACCGATTCTAATGCAACCACACGTTGGCCTAAGTGTTTGTCAGTCGTGCGTTGCTCTGGCGAAACGGGTCAAGATGTATGGTGAACCGGGTCGGGATCTGACGAATTTGGGAATTCGGAGAAAAATTCTGGAATTTGCTTGACATAATCACACATATGTAGAATATACTACAATAGTGGTAATCGAACGACCGACTTACGGAGGAACAACCCAACCATGCCCAAACCGAGAGCCAAGACCAGAGAAGTGCGACGCCGTATCTGGGAATTCATTCGCGACTACCGCCGCGAGAACCTCTACGGCCCGAACCTGCGCGAGATTGCCGAAGCGGTCGGCATCAGCTCCGCGTCCAATGTCAACTATCACGTCAAACCGATGATCGAACAAGGTCTCTTGACAGGCAACAGCAACGCGAGGTCGTTAAATGTCCGGTCGGGCATCCCGATCGTGGGGACGGTCGCTGCCGGTCCCAACACTCAAGATTTCGTCATGGATTTGCCAGACGTCGCGTGGGACCAAGTAAGTGAATTCGACACTATCGATTTTCCGGACTGGCTCGTCGGGAACGCGCGCGACCCCTTCGCGCTCGAAGTGACAGGCGACTCAATGATCGATGCCGGCATCATGGCAGACGACATCATCATCATGGAGAAGACCAACCGTGCCAAGCGCGGAGACATGGTCATCGCGTACGTCACCAGCCGAGAAGAGCACACTGTCAAGCGGTACTACCCGAACGGGCCTACCGTCACCCTTCAACCTGACAACAGGAACTACGATCCGTTGATCGAGGACGCCAAAGACGTCAGCATCGAAGGCAAAGTCATCGGTGTTGTGAGGCGTTACTTATAACCGGATCGCCCGGGAAATTGGCTTGTCGCTAAATTCGTCCGGCCTAGACGCGGCGGTATGCGGTTGAATCGATGATGAGAACGCGTGAAATTGCGCCTCGGTTACAATCATTCTTGACGTTTGGTTATTGAAGGTAACCATCCAATCCGAAATAGCCGTACGGCAAGGTTCAGCACGACATGTTTGGCAGAGGCATAGGCCCACTTGAGATATTCCTGATCGTCGTCGTGGTGCTTATCATCTTCGGCGCTGGGCGGTTGCCTGAAGTCGGACGAGGTATTGGCACCGCCATCAAAGAGTTCCGCGGCACCATCGGCAATAAGGACAACGCTGAGACCGATGAGGGAAAGAAAGCGGATGTGACAGACGTCGAGAAGTCCGACTAACCACCCGTGTCCGCGACTTTTCGGTCGGTAGTGTTCTCTGCTTCGGACCTTCCCGTTGCGAATCTCGCGAGCAGTAGACCGAGTTCGAATAAAACGATTATCGGACCGGCCACGAGCGATTGAGTCACCGGATCGACGGTCGGTGTTACGACCGCAGCGAGAACAAAGGCAAACAGGATAACCCACCGCCGTTGTTTCGACAGGTTTTGCGGTCTTAAGATTCCGAGCTTGGCCAGTAGGAACATCGCGATCGGGATTTCGAATATCAATCCGAGCCAGATCACGAGCGTCGTGACGAGAGAGACGTAAGACGATAGTCGAGGGGTGACGAGTGCGATCTCGCCACCGAACTGCAATAGGAAGTGGATCGCGGGCGGGATTGCCACGTAGTAGGCGAACGCCGCTCCGGCGATGAACAGCAGTGTGCCGCCGGGGAGCAGGAGATAGAGTGTACGTCGTTCGCTGCCCTTCAAACCGGGACGGACGAACATGATGATTTGGTAGAGGACGACCGGGAAGGCGGCGGCGAATCCTACAAGCACCGAAACTTTCGCGGTCACCGTCCAACCTTCGGTGATGTCGAGCTGGACCAGCCTTGCAGGATCCTCAGGACGGACTCTTTCGAGGGCATCGATCGCTGGTCGTTGGACGAAATCTTGTATTGGTCGATAGAAAGTGAACGCCAGGATCGTCGCGATTAGGATAGCCGCGACCGCGATGTAGAGCCGTTTTTTGAGCTCCACGAAGTGCGACATCAGCTGGGTCGGCCGGTCTTTCACGACGGTGCTTCCGAACCTTCTGGCGTTGCTTCGGCACTCGCGTTGGTGGGCGAGTTTTCCGATGTTGCATCAGTCGTCGGCTTTCGTGTTCGTGGACCCGGGGCGGTTCTGGAATAACCGCTGGGCCTGACTACGGAACGGGCGAGCGATTTTAAGTCGTCGGCGTCCGTGGCGATGCTTCGAGCGTCTTCGCGGATGTCGTTGAGCTCCGATGTCAGGTCACGGACGTCGTCCAGCAATCCGTCTTGATCGAGACGCTCTCGGATCCCCTCAATATCGACCGCTTCTTCGACCATTTGCGTCAGCTCTTCGCGTTGCCGCCGTAACTCAGTCATGTACTTGCGGGCCGTCCGAACTCCTTCGACCATCCGGACGGGTCCGACGACGAGCAAGCCGATGATAAACACGACGATTAATTCGAGACCGCCGACGCCGAAGAAATTCACTGCGTGTTCATCTCCTCGTGCGCGGCACAGGTGGCGTAGATGTGAGCGTTGGTGAAGGTGCACGTTCCAGGCGGCAGCATGGCCCGCACCGCGCATAGCGGCAGTCCGACGACGTTGAGGTAGCATCCTACGACCGATGCGGCCGGATCGAACTCGCTGTCTTGGACCCCGTACGCGCCGGCTCGATCATAAGGCACGCCGGTCGCGACGTATCCTTCGATCTCGTCGTCGTCGTACGTTCGCATGTTTACCTTGGTGACGACGGTGTGCGAAATCGTTTCTCCGCGTTGACGATGTGGAGCGTAAGTCGTGGCGACCGTTGTGACGACTTCGTGTTGCAGACCTCGCAAGCTCCGTAACATGGCGACCGCTTCTTCGCGGATTCTAGGTTTGCCGAGTGAGGCGCCATTAAGGGCAACGACAGTGTCAGCGGCGATGACCACGGTGTCCCAAGGCATACGATTCCGATTAGCCGCGACGGCTGCGTGGAGTTTTGTCTCGGCGTTTTGGCGTGTGAGTTTGTAGACATCGGGCTCGATTTCGGAGGTGATTTCCGAACCACCGCCCAAACCGTCCTGCACTACGAAAATCAGTCCGGCGAGCGCCATGATGTCTCTTCGGCGCTTCGATCCGGATGCGAGAATGAACCGAACATTTCCGCCGCGCGCTTCTTCGCTATCAAGGGACGCGATTGCTGTGTCAGAGTTTGACATGACGGCTATGGTGCGGTCGGCGATTGTTTCGACCCTTATTTCTCCAAGAGGGCCAGAGCTTCGACGTGTCTAGTCTGCGGGAACATGTCGACGGGCCGGACTGATACCAGTTTAAATCCGCTCTCGCAAAGGGCGTTCAGGTCGCGAACCATCGTTACGGGGTTGCACGAAACCATCATTATCCGGCGAGGGGCGAGTGTTTTGAGAGCTTCCAACGCTTGCGGATGGCAACCGATCCGAGGCGGATCGATGATGGCGACGTCGACGGTGCGGCCCGATTCGGAGAGATCGATGGCTGCGATTTCGGCCTTGGCTTCGATAAACGTGACGTTTTCGACATCGGCGCAATTGACTTTGGCGTCTTCGATGGCTGAAGCCGATTCTTCGATCCCGATCACCGACTTGACATGGGGCGAGAGGAGGCGGGCGAAGGTTCCGACGCCGCAATAGAGATCGACGAGAGTATCGCTGCCCCCCAACTCGAGGATGGAGACGATCTCGTCCACGACCGCTGACAACTGCGCGGTGTTGACTTGGAAGAAGGAGGAGGCGGCGACTTGGAAACTGGCACCTTGGACTTCCTCGACGTATTTTTGGCGGCCGGACGGAACGTCTTGGATCTCGGTCGGTAACAACGGTTGGATAATGGTGTCGCCAGTGTTGCTGCCCACGCGAATGGAGAACTGGGTCATCCGATCGAGCCGACCTTGGAGCTGTACGAGCGTTTCGTTGATACGTTCTTCCATTATGGCGCACTCGTCGACCCGAACGAATCGACGACTGTCGGCATTCTTGTAGCCGGCGATGCCATTCTCGTCGCCGCGGCCAACCGTGAAACGAGCATGGTTGCGGTATTGGAATTGCTTTGGCGAAGGCATCGTTTCGAATACTTCCGCGCTACGCAAGGTGTCGTAATGAGATAGTGCATTTGTCACGATCTCACGTTTGATCTCTAGCTGATGGGCGTAGTCGATATGTTGCCATTGGCACCCGGAACACTCGCCGAAGTAGACACACTTGGGCTCGACGCGACGTTCGGAGGCGCGTTCGACGTTTTCGGCGAGAGTGGCGATGCGGTCTCGGAATACCTTGACGACTTTCGCAGAGACTTTTTCGCCAGGTATCGCACCTGCGATGGTCACCGGAGCAGTTTCGTATTCGGCGGTGGCGAGCCCGCGTTCATCGAAGCCGCCTGCCTGCAACTCAAGAGCGTCACCGATCTCGATGACGAGATGCGACGTGAGGTCTGGCCCGAGGTAACGGTTCCTGTGCTTTCGTTTCGCCATTTCAGATTCGACGACCGCCGCGTCCCGCGCTTCCGGTTTCCGCCCACCTTCCCTAGCATTCCAAGGTTTCAAAGGGTCGTATCCCAATATACAACTGTGCGTTTTGATACCCTGAGAACATGTGATCGGCGGCGGGAGATCGCGCGTTTGACACAGTCGCTCCAACCTTTCAATTGACCCAGACACTCCCAGATCCGACCGTCAAGCCGTGGAAGATTTCACGTAACGGCGCTACGCGGCCCGCGAAGCGAAGATTGCCTGAATGGTTCAAGGTGCGGGCACCGGGCGGCGAGAACTACTCCGATCTTAAGAAGCGATTCCGCGGTTCGGCTTTACATACGGTTTGTGAAGAGGCGGCGTGTCCGAATATCGGTGACTGCTGGGAGCGGCGCACGGCGACCTTCATGATTCTTGGCGACACGTGCACGCGCGCTTGCTCATATTGCAACGTCAAGACTGGATGGCCGGGCGCGCACAACGTAGATTGGGCGGAGCCGTTCCGGTTGGCGCAGACGGTAAAGGCGATGGACCTGAAGTACACGGTCGTAACATCGGTTGACCGCGACGACTTACCCGATTATGGCTCGTCGATATTTGCGATGACGATAACTCAGATCCACCGTTTGGCACCCGAGTGCAAGGTCGAAGTTTTGATACCCGACTTCGGTGGTGAGCGGACCGCGTTGAAGCAGGTTGTCGATGCCGGGCCGGAAGTGTTGAATCACAATATCGAAGCGCCGCGTAGGATTTTCAGCAAGGTGCGCCCCAAGGGTGATTATGATCTGTCGTTGGAGCTCATACGCCGCGCTAAGGAGATCGATCCGCGGATGCCGACCAAGTCGGGCATGATGGTCGGTCTGGGTGAGACGAAAGACGAGGTCTATCAGACGATGCGCGATCTGCGTGACGTCGATTGCGACCTGCTGACTATTGGTCAATATCTGCGCCCATCTGAGCGCCACCATCCGCTGATTCGCTTTTATCATCCCAGCGAGTTCGGCGAGTTCGCCCGCGTCGGAATGGGGATGGGCTTCAAACACGTAGCTTCTGGGCCGTTGGTAAGGTCTTCGTATCATGCCGACGAGCAGCACGAATCCGCGATCGACGCGTTATTGGCGAAACGGTAATCAGACTGTCGGCGTAACTCATTTCCTAGCGGCACGCAGGAGATGATGTCAAAACGCAGTAAATCCTTGGTTGGCGGAAGCGCACTCGCTGCATTTCTGCTACTCGCAGTCATTGGCATTACAACGTTGACGCCGTCGGTTATCGCCGAGAACCATCGCCACAGCTCGGTAACCGGATATTTCGGACTAGACGACGAGGGTTTACCGATCGTAGATCGCCACGGCATTATGCTCGTTTTCGATGGGGCCATTGCGCCCGAGACGGTGTCCGTCGACACGTTCGAAGTGTCGCTTAACGACGGTTCATTCGCTGAAATCGTTGAAACCCAAGTCGATGGCACCTACGTGTTTTTGAGACTCGAAGACGAGTTGGCTTCCAATGCGACGCCGATTGTGGGTATCGCGGTGCAACAGGAAATAGAGGACTTGGCTGGCAACTCGACCAACAAACGCAAGTTGGGTTTCGTACAGATCAAGGACGGCATCGCACCGCGGTTGACCGTATCGTTGAGCGGTGGATCGGGGTTAGGCAAGGGTGATGAGGGACCGAACCGGTTGACCAACCACGCGATCGACATCCGCGTAACTTCTGACGAACCTTTGCAAGGTGCTCCCAAAGTTGTCGTTGTCTGCGAGAGCCTCAATTGGACTGAGAGTGTTGATCGTCGAGATGTTGAACGTGACATTGACGATTTCGTCGCGAACCGTAACGGTGCGTTTCCAAGCAAACCGCGAGAGTCCAGAGGCACCGACTACACATGCGGTTACGACGCAGACGGCGATGGCATGGATGATCCTTTTCAACTGACGGTAGACATCGCGAATTCGCGCCCGGGGGAGGTCTGGGAATACACATGGCGCAACGCGAGTGGTTCGACGATGAAGCTACGAGACGGCTCATTGACGGTGGTTGCATATGGACGAGATAGGTCGAGATACGACCGATACGGAGAAGAGGTATCCAACTGGGCAACCGCTGCGGCTGGGTTTGGTTTGGATACTGAGTTCGAGGTTGCCGACGTGCCGAATGGCGTCAAAATTCACCCCGAGGACGGATCGAAAACCAGCGATACCCGTCCGTTCGTCCTAATCGAGTTCCCTGAAACGAATTCCGTGATGCTGAATTCGGTGCTATTCGACGGTGTACAAGTTTCCGATGATTTTGAAGATGTAGGCGATAACCGCTTTGTGTATTGGCCTCATAGTTTGAACCGGGGGCAACACACTGTAGAGGTTGAAGCATCTGATTCGGCGCGCAACGATTTTGAGTTTGATTTCAGTTTTGAGTCAGTGGGACGTGGCGACTTCGTACTGGATCTTCAAACCGGTTGGAATGCGGTTTCGGTACCCTCGAAACCCATCGACCCTTCGATAGGGGCAGTATTTACCGATCCAGCCATCACGACGGTGATCGCGTGGATCGACGGCAGATGGCACCTCGCCGTGCGTAGGGGTGACACTTGGGAGGCAAACCGGAACTTCGAAGCCCTATCAAGCGTGTCAAAAGAATTCGGCTATTGGGTCAAATCCGTTCACTATGTGCGACAGACGATAGGATTGCAAGGCCCGACCAGCAGGAGAGAAAGTGAAGAGGTTGTTCGTTATCTCGCTGCCGCAAAACCGGGGTGGAATTTCGTCGGTGTCATTGATCCGACCTGGAAACAGACCGAAAACCATTTTGGCGAGGTGCTGCTCGACGGACAAAGAGGGGCGGTGCGCGCTGGCGAGTACCTAGGCGATTACGACGTTGCTTTCACATGGGATGCGAACAACGGGCGCTTCGAGCCGTTGCTGGCCAGCGCGAACATGACGATTGGCGATGGCGTTTGGGTCTACTACGGTCCGGATGCGCGTTAAACCATCACTGCCGCAACGGATCAACCACCGTCAGAAACGGAAAGCGGTAGAAATCGGTGTCTACGACCATGATTTTTCTTCGTCGAAAATCTTGAACAATTCGTCCCGGTTGGAAACATCAACAAGTGCGCCACCGCTATGCCAAGAAGGTAGAGGTGGCAGTTAATGCTGACCTTTAGTGGATTGGTCGCCGGTGACAATCATGTGCCGGATGCCAGATTCCACGATCTCAGTCATTGTGACCCCGCGCAGCGCGGCCTCGATGCGCAGCTGCTGCATCAATGTATCGTCAATGTTGAATGTAGTCTTCATATGGCTAACCATATCGCCGATATGGGTATTTGGAAGCAGCGTTTCGACGATACTAGACTCCAACTGTCATGTCGACGCTGTACATAGTCGCCACGCCGATCGGCAATCTCGATGATCTGACTTTACGCTCGGCAGATGTGCTTCGAACGGCTCCGGTAGTAGTGGCGGAGGACACTCGTGTGACCCGGAAGTTGCTCGAGCGTGTCGCAGCAAAGCCAAAGGTGGTCAGCTTTCACAGGAGATCCTCGGAAAACGATGTTCGCAGAGTAGTCGACTTTCTTGATCGCGGCGACGTGGCGTTGGTTTCTGATGCCGGGACGCCGGGGGTCAATGACCCGGGACAGGCGATCGTCGCGGCGGCCTTCGAGCACGGTCATAATGTGGTTCCGTTGCCGGGGCCGTCATCAATCATGGCCGCGTTGTCGGTCAGCGGGTTCTACGCCGACCAATATGTGTCATATGGATTTCTACCCGCTGGCAGCGGGAGGCGTCGGCGACTGCTCGGGCAAATCGCAGAACAACCGATGGCCGCTGTCCTCTTCGAGACGCCACATCGCCTCCGCGGTGCTCTCGAAGACATGGTGAACGTCCTCAACGACCGCAAATTAGTCATCTGCCGCGAGATGACAAAGCTGCACGAAGAGATATGGCGCGGGACCGCGGTTGAAGCGCTTGAGTATTTCTCCTCGCCTCGTGGCGAGTTCGTGATCGTGGTGGCGCCGCTTGGAAGAACCGAACAGAGGCCGAGCGCCACGGACGTCGAAGATGCGGAACAACGGATTTTGGAAGCGGCTAGCGAATTGGAGGAGCAGTACAGCTCGAGGAGAGATCTGGTCGCGGTGGTCGCGGAGAGAACGGGGTTGCCGAAACGTCAGGTCTACCAAGCGTTGCATCGCGATGCGTGACGCAGTTCGCGGCGATGCCACGGCGATTGCGAAGTAGAATCGAGGGGGAGTGCCGCGGTGCTTTCCCGTATCCCAATGGCCATAAGGCCAAGTGCCGGGCACCCACGGCGTTAAGCGAGCCTCTACTTGTCCAGAAATATTCTCGTCTGCGTAGCCTGGCCCTACGTCAATAGCGAACCACATCTCGGGCACATCGCTGGGATGAACGTGCCTGCCGACATATTTGCACGGTATCACCGGATGGTCGGCAACCGCGTGGCGATGGTGTCTGGCAGCGACATGCATGGCACCCCGACAGCGTTGAGGGCGGTTGATGAAGGCGTGCGACCTGAGGATATCGCATTCAGATATCACGAGATCTGGGCGGCGTGCATGGAGCGCATGGGTTTCTCTTACGACCTCTACACACACACGCACACGAAGATCCACGAAGAGGTCGCACAAGACGTGATGCTGACGCTCGACAAGCAAGGTTATATCTACGAAGACACTCAGCTGATGCCGTATTCGGAAACCGAGAATCGGTTCCTGTCGGATCGTTTCGTTGAAGGAATCTGCCCGGCGTGCGACTTTGATGGTGCCCGCGGCGACCAATGCGACGGCTGCGGCCGGACGCTCGACCCTTCTGACTTGATCAATATCCGCAGCATTCGCGACGGTTCAACGCCGGTCTTCCGAGAGACAACGCACTTGATGATCAAGCTGAGCGCGTTTCAAGAGCAACTCGAGAAGTGGGTGCGGACCAAGAACGACTGGCGTCCGAACGTGCGGAACCAGACGCTAGGGTTTCTGAACGAAGGTCTTCATGATCGCGCGATGACCCGCGACATCGAGTGGGGGGTTCCGGTACCGTTTGAGGGCTACGACAAGAAACGAATTTACGTCTGGTTCGAGGCGGTGATTGGATACTTCTCGGCCACGAAAGCATGGGCTATCGAATCGGGCAACGAGGATGATTGGAAAGAGTATTGGCACAACTCTGACGCCGAGTCTTACTACTTCCAAGGGAAGGACAACATCCCGTTCCACACAGTGTTGTGGCCGGCGATGCTGATGGGTTATGGTGGATTGAATTTGCCGACAGATGTCGTCGCCAACGAGTATCTAAACCTCGACGGCAAGGGGTTTTCGAGCAGCCGCAACTGGGCGGTCTGGCTTCCTGACTACCTCGAGCGCTACGATGTCGATCCGCTCCGGTACTACTTGGCATCGATAATGCCGGAATCGTCCGATTCGGACTTTACCTGGGAGGGCTATCTGGCGGCCAACAACAACGTGTTGGTCGCGACTCTCGGCAACTTTGTGCATCGAACGTTGACGATCACCACTCGTAATTTTGATGGGAAGGTTCCTGTCCCGACCAACCTCGGCGCGCAAGACCAAGAAGTGTTGGATGCTTGTTCGGAGACGTTGGATGATGTCGCGGCGTCAATCGAAGCACGCCGCTTCCGGCGCGCACTGTACCAGGCGATGGAGCTCGCCCGTGTGGGAAATCGCTATCTAGACTCAGAAGAGCCATGGCGATCGGTGAAGAGCGATCCCGAAAAGGCAGCGACCACGCTGTGGACGGCGCTCAACGTGATATCAACGCTGCGGACGTTGTTTTACCCCTTCATTCCGTTCTCAAGTGAAAAGATCCGTGGTCTGCTAGGCTTCGACGGTGAAACCGCCACCGACGGATGGCGAACACGCGCAGTCGAGCCTGGGGCACCGTTGCCAAAACCAAGACCACTTTTCCGCAAACTGGAACCAGAGATTGTCGAACAAGAGAAGGAGCGCCTGCTCCTCCAGCAAGCTGACGCATAATCGCGTGGTCCACCGAAACTAATCTCGCAAAATCACTGACAAGAATGGGATGATTTCGACGACATGACCACGCTGCAGGCTACCTCAGAGCTGGATATCTTCGCACCGATTACCGACGACCTCGATCGAGTGGTTGACGTAATCACCCAATTGAGCGTCGATGAAATCGAGCGATGCCCGGCCGGTTTCGACGCGTTGGACACTCTCGACGAGCGTCTGTCGCATGTGATGTCCACCCCCGGCAAGAAGATGCGGCCGGCGATAACGCTTTTGACTTCGCGACTGTGGGGTGCGGTCCCTGACGAGAGAGTGATCAGCATGGCCGTCGCTGTGGAACTGCTGCACGTCGCCGCTTTGATACACGACGACACCGTGGACGATGCTGATGTGAGGCGAGGTAAAGCAACTGCCGGATTCTTGTGGGGCAACAACTTCGCCGTGCTATTGGGCGACTACGTGTTCGCGACATCGGCGAAATTCGTGTGCGCCACAGACTCCGTAAGGTTGATCAGTCGATTCTCCGAAACGATCGCAGAGCTGTCTCGAGGCGAGCTTCACGAGATGGTGAGCAATTGGAACTTCCCGGTGACCGTGGATGATTACCTGGCGCGCATTTACGACAAGACGGCGTCGTTATTCTCCACTTCAGCAGAGAGTGGTGCCGTGCTAGGTGGAGCCGACGAAGAATCGGTCACCGCGTTGCGTGATTACGGATACTACCTCGGGATGGCGTACCAAGTGCGCGACGATGTTCTCGACTACGAGTCGACCACCGACGAACTCGGCAAACCGGCAAATCAGGACATATTGAGCGGCAAATTGACATTGCCTGCGATATACGCGGCTGAAGACCCGATATGTGCAGTCGCGATCGAAAAGTTCTTCGGAATGTCCGAAAACGAGCGTGAAACATCGCTCGGCGAGTTGCTGGCTATGGTCCGCCAAAACGGCGGCGTCGAACGCGCAGAGAAGACGACCTCCGACTTCATTGAGCAAGCGTTGCAACGGTTAGAGAAGGCGCCGCAATCCGCGAGCCGAGACTCGCTGGCGGCCATCGCAGGTAGCGTCAATTCGCTTTAACGCTTTCTTCGGTCACCTCAAATTCGTGGGGCAATTTCTAACCGCACCGTGATTTGAACGTAGCAAAATACCCGATGGAAACCCGCCGCATATCGCCGGAAAGTATCATCGAGGAACTATCTGCGCTCTACGGTATCTTCGAGCAAACGCCACGCTACAACGCGTTGGACGAGTTGATATTCACCGTCCTGACGCAACACACATCTGATCTCAACGCTGAGCGCGCGTTCGATCGCCTGCGGGAGACGATTCCGACGTGGAAAGAAGTGATGGTTGCCGACCAACAATCGATCGCTGATTCCATTTTCCACGGCGGCATGTCAAACCAGAAATCGAAGCGGATCAAGGACATCCTCGCGGCGATATTGGACCGGCATGGTGCGCTTGAGATCGACTTTCTCCGAGAATATTCGTTGGAGGTCGCTCGCGACTGGTTGATGGAGTTGCCCGGGGTCGGACCAAAAACAGCCGCAGTCGTTATGTCATTCGCTCTAGGCATGCCGGCGTTTCCCGTCGATACCCACATCCATCGCGTCTCCAAACGCCTTGGATTGATCGACGAAAAGACAACCGCAGACGCCGCGCACGCGATCATGGAAGGCAAGGTTCCGCCGAAACTCAGGTTTCAACTGCACATGCAGCTGATTACCCATGGTCGGCAGATTTGCAAAGCCCGACGACCCCTGTGCGGAGAGTGCCCTTTGTCAGTGGGATGTCCGTCAAGCACGGTTTAGCCGTTGACGTCATTCCGGCGGAGGCCGAAACCAACTCGTGGTTGGTAGCATATGGGCGATGAGGTGAAATCATGAAAATTGTCTCCGTAGAAGCCACCAAAGTTGATTACCAGCGGCTCAAGCCGATGACCGTGCCCCGTGTCGGTCCGTCGCGCAGCAGTATGAACGCGCAGGCAACCCCTATGCGTCGCTACACGAAGGATCCTGATTTTGGATTCGCCCGTCGCGTGCCAGGTGGTGACCGCGACGTCGGTTGCGTCGTCACACTCGAGGACGGAACTTGGGGCTTCGGTTTCACCGATCACGGCCGTACTACTGCATCGATCATCGAAGATTACCTCGCGCCCGCAATCGAAGGTCGAGACGTGATGTCGACGGAGACACTCTACGATCTGATGATCCGCGTCACCTCCGGCTTCGGCACCAACGCGCTTGTCGCATACGCGATCGCAGCCGTAGACCTTGCGCTTTGGGACGCCAAAGGTAAGGTGCTCGAACAACCCGTCTACAGTCTCCTCGGCGGAAGCACCGAAATACTCAAACCGCTCTATTCGACGGGCAACGACACCGGGTGGCAGAAAGAACTCGGGTTCACGAATTTCAAGCGCTTCAGTCCGTACGGTCCGCCGGATGGCATAGAAGGCATCAACCGCCTCGAAGAAGAAATCGCCGAGGCGCGCGAACTGGTCGGTCCGGACGCCGAGTTGATGCTCGATTTCTGGATGGGTCTGGATGTCGAGACAGCCGTGCGAACTGCTGAACGATTGCGACCTTACAACCTGAAGTGGCTCGAAGACGCATTTCTGCCGGACACGTTCGACGAGTACGAGCGATTCCGAGCCCGCGTTCCATGGCAGACGATGGCGACCGGTGAACATTGGTACGGTATCTACCCGTTCTTCCACGCCGCAAAAGAAGGACTTGTCGACATCCTCCAACCCGACATCATCTGGTGCGGCGGATTGACGCCATTGATCAAGATCTGCCACGTCGCCGAATCCGCTGGGTTGTCGGTCATACCGCACGGCAGCGGCGGCACGGCGTACGGCCAGCACGCCTGCTACGGTCTGACAGCCGTCCCAATGATCGAATGTAGCGGCCCCGTGATGACCGAACCAGGCGTACCGCTTCACGAGAAGGATCGGTTGCCAGGCACCGTAGCACCCTTTGAGGGCAAGTTGAAGCCGAGCGACAAGCCAGGCTTCGGACTCAATCTGAGGCGCGAATGGTTCCCGCCGTTTTTCGACTAGTCGAGGATCAATCCGACTTCTGCGTCGCTTCCAACGACTGAATAATCCCCCGCATGTGGCCGACGCAATACGCGATGTATTCGCGTCCCGCGGGTCCATCCGTCGTCAGACGCATGACGTGGTCATAGTCGATGCATCCTTCGTACCCAACGTCGTGTAGGGCCTTGGCTACTTCATACATGTTGAGGTCGCCGGAGTCGGGTATCACCTCTTCGTAGCCTTGGTTTTCCGGAATCGTTCCACGTACGTTGCGGAAGTGTACGTGGAAGAGCCGGTTCTGCTCGCCGAAGTGTCGGATGCCTTCGAAGATGTTTTGGCCTGACTCGTAACGAGTACCAACGCAAAATGTGACGCCGTTGGCGGGTGACGGCACTTCGCTGAACAGGTAGTCGTACGTCTCGAAGCTGTGGATCAACTGTGGATAGCCATGGAGCCACGGCACCGGCGGGTCGGCACCGTGAGTGGCGACCTTTACTCCGGCGTCTTCAGCGACCTCGCAGATCGCGGCGTAGTGAGCTATATGCCGTTGCCACAACTCGTCGCGGTCTGGTGCGTCTGGTTCCGGCGGTTTAGACATTGCGTCTGCCAACTCGAACCGTAAGTGTTCGTATCCTCCGCGCCCTTTGACCCAACGGTTCAAACTAGGCAGCGACTGGCGGCTAGCTCCAGGTCCGTACGGTTGGATCCCCAAAACCGGAATATCGAACTCGCCACATATCTCGGCGTTGATGCAACCATTGCGGGTTTGTTGCTCGGCGTTAGGCCCGCCAATATAAGCGTCGTCGAAATATTGTCTCCAGCAATTAGCCCGTTCGATCACTAGATCCGCTTCGCCAAGTTTCTCAACCACCATCGCCATGCCGTCCCGAGTCACCGCTCCACCCGACTCGACGTAGCCAGGAACCATATCCATTGTTATGTCTACCGCATCGACGCCAATCTGTGCCAAGAACCTCAAGTCCTCCGGACGATCCAGCCAATCCGGGCTGATACGGGTACCGATCCTCATCATCACTGTTGCCTCCTCAGGGTTGTGTGCAGTAATTGATACCACAGGCACGAACGAGTAGCCGCCATTGCCGCCAACGCTCGAATCGATTTATTCTGTTTGATGCTGATCGCCATCAAGAACCCGTAGATAAACACAGGACAAATCATGCCCGCAGATAACTCCCCGAAACGTCCCAACATCATCCTGATACTTGCTGACGACATGGGTTATTCCGACCTTGGATGCTATGGAGGAGAGATTTCAACGCCGAATCTCGATCGGTTGGCGGGCGAAGGAATGCGTTTCTCGCAGATGTACAACACCGCGCGTTGCTGTCCGTCGCGGGCGTCGCTGCTCACCGGTCTGAACCCGCACCAAACGGGCATCGGTCACATGGGCAACAACATCGTGGGTGAGCCGTCCTACCAGGGCTATCTCAACAACCGATGCGTCACCATCGCCGAGGTTCTGCGCGACGCGGGCTATCGCACCGGCATATCCGGCAAATGGCACTGTGGCGCAGATCCCGAACGCGAGGAGGAAGGGCACCCTCAGTTGCAGCGCGGCTTTGAGCAGATGTTTTGGTTCGAAGGTGGCAACGGCTACTTCAATCACTCTCGTTTCTTCATCGACCGGACCGCGGTCGAGGCATCGGGCACCGACTATCTGACCGACATGATTACCGATCACGCGGTCAGGATGGTCGACGATGTCCAAAATGACGACCGACCTTTCTTCATTCACGTCGCCTACACTTCGCCACACTGGCCATTACAGGCACTCGAAGAGAACATCGAGAACTACTGCGGCAAGTACTCGGATGGATGGGATGCCACTCGTACCGCACGCCACGAACGCTTAAAGGCTTCGGGCATGTTGGACGAAAAGTGGGAGATCTCGCCGCGCGATGGGACCGTGGAAGCATGGAAGGATGCGGCTCACAAGGAGTGGGAAGGGATGCGGATGGCGGTTTACTCGGCGCAAGTCGAGCGGATGGATCAAGGTATTGGCAAGATCTGCGATGCGCTGAAGTCGAACGATGTCGAGCGAGACACCGTTGTCATCTTCATATCGGACAACGGCGGTTGCGCCGAATTCCTATGTGAAGATCGGGACAATACCAATGTGGACGAGTCGCGAGTGGTGCCTTTGACACGAGATGGCCGGCAAGTTCGCGTCGGCAACTCGCCGGACATCACACCCGGTGGCGACGACACTTACATGAGTTACGACACCCCATGGGCGAACGTGAGCAACACCCCGTTCAAGCGATTCAAACGCTGGACGCATGAAGGCGGTATATCAACCCCGCTGATCGTCAACTGGCCAGCCGGAATTTCCGAAAAGGGACGCGCTGGCAAGATCTCCCACACACCGGTCCAACTAATGGATCTGAACGCGCTGTGCATTGACCTCGGAGACGGCACCTATCCGACTGAGTTCCGCGGACATGAGATCACACCGCACGAGGGCGAGAGCTTCCGTCCAGTGATAGAAGGCAACGACAACTGGTCGAAGCAGCGGCCGCTTGCATGGGAGCACGAGGGTAACCAAGCGGTGCGTGTCGGCGATTGGAAGCTCGTCCGAGAAAACGGCAGACCGTGGGAACTCTACAACCTTGAGCAGGATCGAACAGAACTAACCAACCACGCACAAGGCGATACCGATCGGGTCGCCGAGATGGCCGCGCTGTACGCGGGGTGGGCCGAACGGGCCGGCGCAGTCGATTGGCCGCCAGGCGCAGGCGCCAGTTGGCGATTCCCGGGTTTGAACATCAACGGATCGTTCCAAATGCGCGGCCACGGCCACATCATCCCGCGCGGCTTCACCCGAGCGGCGGCGAATGCTCGAGAGTAGGGACGAATCTCTCGTCGCAGACCAACCTGGCATGACATAGGAACCTGACAACGGCAAATCCCGATCCATTAGGCAAGAGACCGAACCCCTATCCGAAAATCCAACACCTGACGGTTTGCCACGGATCGCGCAACGATTCGTCGCAAACCCGTTCTTCGACTACTTCATCATCGTCCTCATTCTCCTGAGCGGCGCATTCCTCGGACTGAGTACCGTCCCGCCGATCGCCGATCGCTACGGTGAAATGTTGACCCGAGGAAATCAGATCATCCTAGGCGTCTTCATCCTCGAAGCCATCATGAAGATGGTCGCATTGGCGCCGCGACCACAGCGTTACTTCAGCGATGGTTGGAACGTCTTCGATTTCGCAATCATCGTCTTCTCACTCATTCCGGCTACTGGGGCGTTTGCGATGATCGCGCGGCTGGGGCGTCTATTGCGGGTTTTACGGCTAATCTCGACGATCGAAGATTTGAGGTTGATCGTCGCCGCGCTGGTTAAATCGATACCCAACGTCGGTCACATTCTGATGTTGATGAGCATCATCGTCTACATCTACGCCATCATCGGCTTCCAGTTGTTCCACGAGCATGATCCGGAACACTGGCGAAACATCGGGATTTCGGTTTTAACGCTGTTCGAGATAATCACTTTGGAGGGCTGGGTCGAAGTAAACAACAAGGCGATGGAGTTGAGTCCCTTCGCCTGGGTCTATTTCGTCAGCTTCGTTATCGTCGGAACGTTCGTGGTAGTCAACCTCTTCATCGCCGTGGTGATCAACAACTTGGATCGCGCAAAGGAAGATGCGCTCAAGGAGTTGCAACTTCCGGTATCGCGTGAAGAGTTGCTCCAAGAACTGCGGGAGACACAAAACAGCCTGCGCCGGTTGGAGACGAGGACCTCAGGTTTAGGGCCGGACGCGAGCGAAAAGGGTTGAGGGCTCACCGAGCGTTAAATTCGGCGAACTACTGGTCCCGCGCTGGCGGCGGACCTTCCGTGAACTCTCCCCCCGACGCGTCTTCTGGTGCAAATCCCAGTTCAGTCTTGGCGCGGCTAATGTCGAAGATCTTCCACATGTTGTCCGACGTCGCGTAGTAGATGCCGTATCGAAGACCCTCCGGCGCATCAACGGAACGCTGAACAATCTGCGCCGCGTCGCGGTGACTGAGCCAAAGTGACAATGCGAACGGGGAGAACGTCGGATCGTCCGACGATATGACCCATCCGATGCGAAGGTGGATGGACGAAACGCCGTGGTAGTCGTTGTAGTAACTCCCGATCGCTTCGCCGAACGCCTTCGAAACGCCATAAAACCCGTCTGGACGGATCATCACGTCCTCGTCGACGAGCGGGTAGGCACCAGCTTCCAATTTGTCGAACTGTCCGCTGCCTACCAGACTCCAAGGTTCGTCCAAATAGAAACCGCCGGTTGCGTGGTTTGACGAGGCGAAGATCACCCGTTTGACACCCTCGCGTCGGCTGGCCTCAAACACGTTGTACGTCCCGACAAGATTGTTCGGCAGCACAGAATCCCACTCCGCATACGCGGCTCGATCCGCCGCCAAATGAACCACCGCATCGATCCCTTCAAACGCCGGTTGCATGGCGTCGAGATCGTCGAGTGAGGCCACGTGCGACGGCACACCGTCCGCTTCTTTCAAATCCAGGGACGACAGTTCATAACGGTCACCGAGTCGGTCGATGAGGACACTGCCGATGAGCCCGGCTCCGCCGGTGATTAGTACCTTCTTCTTGCCGTTTGCGTCCGCCATTGGTCCCGCCTTTCGAACTCGATCGCCTAGGATGAATCAGCGCAAAAATCTTCTTCTGAAGGATAACCTTTTGAACTGACGGGTTTCGAAACCCTACCGACATGGTCCGGATTCCCCAAAATCCGAAACCCTTCATGGAACTTTTTGACATCCTTCAGCGTCTGGATAATAGTGAACAATCAATATAAGGAACGATCATGCCATCACTCCGCATTGCAATAGTCGTCGCACTGGCATCCGTACTCACCTTCGTTGTGGCTTGCAGCGCGTCAGATGAGTCTTACTACTACAAATCTTCAGATGGGGATTCCTACTCCAAATCTCTCGGTCTCGATCGCCCCGGTTTGCCCGCCGCTCTAACCGGCCGAGATGACGCCGACGGTCAATTCGCTTTCGCGACCGTCGTAGTGCGAGAGGTGGTAGTCGAGAAAGAGGTGATGAAAGAGGTGATGCTCGAGAAAGAAGTCGTGATGTCCGAGTCAACCACTGCGGTTCCACAGCCGGCGTCGGAACAGCAACTCGGTCAAAACGTCAACATTTCCATCCAACCACAAAACCGCATCATCGTCCGAAATGCCGACATGAGAGTCGAGGCTGACGACCCAATCGCAGCCGTTGACGATATAGGCGACCTCGCAGTCGCACGAGGCGGATGGGTCGTCAACATAAACACCATCGACGAAGGAGGGTTCTATTACATAACGATCCGCATACCGGCCGAAACCCTCGACGCCGTCATCGAACAGATCACCGCAGACGTCGCCAAGGTCCTGTCCGTCAGTTCCGACTCCACCGACTTCACCGAGGAATACATCGACCTCGGAGCTCGGCGGTCCACAGTCCAAGAAACCGTAGACGCCCTCACTGAACTTCTCCGAAGCGAGAACTACAACACCGTACAAGAACTTCTCGAGGTGCAGCGAGAAATTACCAACTGGCAATCCGAACTAGAAAGTATCGACGGCCGCCTCGCCTTCATCAGCGAATCCGCAGCCTTTTCCCGCCTCTCCGTCACCGTCAACCGCTCGCCCATTCCCATGCGCGTAGACGTCGCCGATGACGTCCACGTCGGCATCGGCGTCGGGCGAAAATACACCGCTCGCTTCTTCCCACCCGATGGTTACGACCGCTTCGAAATCATCTGGGACTTCGGCGACGGCTCCCCAGCCGAGACCGTCTACTCCGGCCTCCGCACGCAAGGCGATGATGGCTACTTGAGCGTTCCCGTGCGCCACACCTACCACTCCGACGAACTATCACCTCACGTTGTCACCGCCACCGTCCGAGCCTTCTCGGACCGCGGACTTGCTGAGGGCGAAGACCAACTCTGGGCAAATGTCTCAGAACTCCCACGCATCGACACATTCATCTCCGCCGCCGAAGGCAGAGTCGAGGAGGGTGAACCCGTCTCCTTCACTGCGTCCTTCAACCATCCTGAAACGCTCCGCGACGTCAAATACACGTGGGATTTCCGCGACGGTACACCCGTCGAAAAGGGAACGGTGGCATCTGGTGATACCGGCATCGAAATCGAGCACATCTTCGAGCGATTCCGACCCGGACCATACGAGGTCGTCTTCGAAATCCGGGGCAACAGCGACGCCGGCGAAGTGATGGAAACCATCGTCACCCACATCTGGGTCAACCCCGCGCCATCCGTCGACGCTGCCGATTTCAACCCCGGAAACACCGCCACGAGCGCGGCCAACGTCCTGATCGACGTCATCGCCTTCGCCGGAACCGCAGGCATCTGGCTAGCCATTACATCCCCGATCTGGTTGATCCTCGGCGCGATCATCTTCTTCATCGTCCGCTTCATCAAGCGCCGACAACGCAACGTCCAACGGGTCATTTACGTCCCAAACACAGAAGAAGAAACACCGAGGGACTCAGGGACCCAACCAACATCCGCGACCACAGATTGACACATCGGGTCACCAAAACCCAAGACATGACCGAATCACGATCCAACCACCAACGTTTCGGGCGCAAGTCCGCATTGGCCTTCGCGCTCGCAACGTTGGCGATCACCGCATCCGTTCTCTTCGCCTGCACACGCGAAACCACGACGGTCCAAACCGTAATCGTCGAACGCGAAATCACCGTCGAACCCGATGTCGTCGTGCAGACGGTGGTGTTCGAGCGCGAGATCACCGTCAAACCTGAAATCGAAGTTCAGACCGTAGTCATTGAACGGGAGGTGACGTCCGAGCCCAATATCGTAGTTGTCGAGCGCGAAGTGCCGACTACGCCCCAGATCGTCGTGCAGACGGTGCTCGTTGAACGCGTCGTCACCGCCGAACCCACGGTCATCGTCGTCGAACGAGAGGTGACAGTCGTCCAGACGGTAGTCGTCGAACGTGTCGTCACCGCCGAACCCGAAATCGTCGTCGTCGAACGCGAGGTCACCGTCGAGCCCGAGACAGTTATCCAGACGGTAATCGTCGGCCCTAAGCCGTTACCATCGCCCGCACCGACACCCGAGATCGAATTCAACTCTCCGCTCGCCGTCTGCCAACCAATCCCCGTTTTGGACAGGTCGACAAGCGCTCGCGCCGAGGCTTCCGCCGGGGTCCCCGCAGGGTTCCCCCAAACCGATGGCGCTTCTGGAGAGCGTGGATCCGCTTCCCAACCGTTCTTCCCGCCATGGTCCCCGCCATCACGGCCTCCACTAACGACTTTCGAAGACAGCGATCGTAACGAATGGGCCTTAACCTCCGATGACGAGATGTCAACTTTTAGCCTCGACACCGATCGCACGTCTTTCCAGCTTGCTGTCCAATGGGTGCGCGAAGGTTACGAAGTCGTTCCGGACAGCGTTAGAGCAGAAGAGTGGATAAACGCTTTCGCATATCTCTATCAAGAGCCCGAAGACATCTCCGAGTTCGCGATCCACGCAGACATTCTTCCCCATCCACTCGACCCCTCTCTCCGCCTTGCGCGAATAGCCTTCCAAGCGCCCGAGGTTTACAGCGATTTACCGCTCAACGTCACTCTCGTTCTCGATGCCTCCGGTTCTATGGCTGACGGTAATCGAGTAGAGATCGCACGCGAGGCCGCTGAAACACTGCGTCACAGCCTCGATCCCGATGACCGGATATCGATCGTCCACTTCACGGACGATGTCATCCACGAATTAACGGTTGTGGACGCCTCTCCTAGCGACCCTGAATCCATTATTTCGATCGCTAAGTTAGGGCCACACGCAGCCACCAACGTACAAGCCGGCCTCAATCTCGGTGTTCAACTAGCGCAAAGTATGCGAATTCGACGACCGCAAGCGCTAAACTATGTCGTCCTTATGTCGGATGGCGTCGCCAACGTCGACGCCACCAACCCGTTCGCGATTCTCGATACGGCCGTCGACGTCGATCCAAGTAACCCGTTGAGACTCATCACCATCGGCGTCGGCGTAAATAACTACAACGATGTTCTCCTCGAACAGCTAGCTCAAAACGGCAACGGATGGTACCGGTACCTGAACGAACCGAGTGAGGGCCGCCGCCTCTTCAGACGCGAGAGCTGGGTCCCGCTCTCCGTTCCCTTCGCCGATCAAACGCGCGCCCAAGTGAGATGGAACCTCCACTTCGTCAAACGATGGCGAATGATTGGATACGAAAATCGCGTCACTTCCGACGATTCCTTCGCTACCGCCCAAAAGAACTTCGCCGAAATCCCGTCCTCAACCGCAACCACGGTGTTCTTCGAATTCGAACCCAAATCACCTCCCACGCAAGATCCCCAGTTCTCAACTCTCGGCAACGTCGAGCTGCGCTGGGTTTCACCCGATTCCGGCGATGACGTTTATCAGATTGCAGGAATCAAGCCACGCCAAAGCCAGCACGACGACTTTTCAATGTTCGGCGCGATAGTTGCTCTCGCATCTGACCGATACAGTGATGTGTGCGACACCCAATCCGACACGGTCTACTTGCAACTCACATCCCTAATCGAATTACTACAGGATATCGGAACACCAGTTGCGGGCACCGACGCATTCCAAGATTTACATTTTGTGTTGAACAGATTGGCACAGAGTACGCAACCTCCGCCACCCTCCGGCTACGGTCGTTGATTTTGGTCAATTAGCCGAACGTGGTCCTTAGAGCGAAGACGGCCTTGTGAGTAACCGCACCTCGTCCGCTTGCTTCTCTCCCTCGCTCTACCCATCCTTCTCCGACGCTGAGATTTACCGAACGTCGCCCACATTTTCAACTGCGTTCCAAATTCTCGAAAACCACGGGAACAAATCCCCGTTCCCCGTCGTCTGTTCTTCAGTGACCCAAAAAACGATGTCACGGAGAACCAGAAATGACGAACAACAAAACTGAAAACATCAGAGATCTTGCAACCAAATCAATGACCGCCGCGGTGCTCGCGATTGTCGCCATAATCGTGGCTGCAACGATCGCGTGCGGCAGCGGCGAAACCGTGGTGCACACAGTAGTCGTTGAAAAATCAGTGCCCGGCAAACCAGTGCTCCAAACGGTAATTGTTGAAAAGGAAGTGGCAGTGCAGGGCGAAACGGTGGTTCAGACCGTAGTCGTAGAAAAAATCGTCGAAGTCGCTGGCGAAACTGTCATCGACAAGGGATTGCCGGGTGCGCCCGGACAAGCTGGCCGGCCCGCGCCGACCGCGGCTCCTGCCGCAGAAGCAGCGGCAGCATCTGAACCAAGAGTCGTAACGGTGGTCGTCGAAAAGGAAGTGGAAGTTGTCAAAGAAGTCGTGGTCGAGGTTGAGCGCGAAGTAGTGGTCGAAAAAGTGGTTGAAGCCGAAGCGATGATCGCCGCGCCCGCAGCAACACCAGTCGTCAAGACATCGCCGCCACGTTCGCCAAGCCAACCACCTCAACCCGGCGCGACAACGTTCCAAAACACTACTCGAAGCAACTTCGCGCTCACGTCGCAGGACGACACCTCGACCTTCAGCCTCGACACCGATCGAACCTCGTTCCAACTCGCCCTCAACTGGGTGCGCGCTGGCTACGAAGTCGACCCGGCATCGGTCCGAGCGGAAGAGTGGATCAACGCCTTCAACTACGACTACGAGATGCCGCGTCACGACGACTCGTTCAACATCCAGACCGACGTCGGCGCCCACCCGCTCGACAACGGACTGCACTTGGCTCGCGTCGCGTTCCAGGCGCCAGATGTCGCAGTTGACCTGCCGTTGAACGTGACACTGGTTCTCGATGGCTCTGGCTCGATGAGCGACGGAAATCGCGTCGATATCGCGCGCCAAACTGCTGAGACCATCCGGACGAGCCTCGGTCGAGACGACCGAATGTCGATCGTTCACTTTGACAACAATGTGAAACGCGGATTGACCGTCAAAGACGACAACCCCGGGAGCAGGGCGCTACGCGACTCCATTCGCGACCTCTACCCAGGTGGAGGAACCAACGTCCAAGCTGGTTTGAACCAGGGTGTGCGACTGGCAGATGAGATGCGCAGGCAGCGACCTAACGCGTACAACTACGTGATCCTCATGTCCGACGGCGTAGCCAACGTCGATGCCACCAATCCGTTCGCGATCCTCGAATCAGCTCGCGATGACAACCCCGCCAATCCGATCCGATTGATCACCATCGGCGTCGGCATCACCAACTACAACGATGTGCTGCTAGAGCAACTCGCTCAACACGGTAACGGCTGGTATCGATACCTCAGCACACCCGAAGAAGGTCAGATGCTGTTCAACCGCGAAAACTGGCTGGCGCTGTCGGTACCATTCGCCGACCAAACCCGAGCACAGGTCGTTTGGGATGAGAATCTGGTCAGCAGTTGGAGAATGATCGGATACGAGAACCGAGTCACTTCCGACGAGTCGTTCACTCGTGCCGAGAAGAAGTTCGCCGAACTGCCCGCAGGTTCAGCAACCACGGTCTTCTTCGAGCTCGAACTCGTCGACCCGTACGTTCTCGGAAACTCAGACCAGCCACTTGGTGAAGTCGAGGTCCGATGGGTTACTCCCAGCACCGGTGAAGGAAATCGCCAACATCAGGAGATCGACTCCGTCCTTGCAGCACACGAGGCAACCACCGACTTCGGCGCCGTCGTCGCCCTTACAGCCGATCGCTACAGCGGTCTGCACGAGTACGGCGGCGAACGCCCAGGGTCGATACATCAAGACCTGTCCGACCTCGCCAACAAGTTGCGAAGCGTAGGTTCGCCGATCGCCGGAACCACCGCCTACCAAGACTTCGAACTCGTGTTGAATTCACTGGTTGACAACGTCGCACCCGCATCCAGCACTGGCTACAGCCGATAGCAGATCTGCGTTGCTGATGTGCTGATCACTCCGCGAGTTTCTTACAATCTCGCGGAGTGATCAGTCTGGAACAGCACAACCGCATCGACAACTTTGTCGATGGGTTGACCAACTTCGACGACTTCGGCACCAAAACCGAAGTCGTCGAAGTTTTTTCAGATGTCGATTCACCGTCTCTACGTTACTTCGTCAACGAGTTCTGGACGAACGCCCAACGAGCCGGTCATGCTCTGCACGAAATCAGCTATCGGGCCTGCTTCAAATCCCAACTTCCCGAGTTTTTCATCGAACGATTGACCGCAACATCGGGTGTCGTCTATGACCCATTCATGGGGCGCGGAACCACTCCAATTCAAGCTGCTCTCATGAACCGAAAAGCGGTAGCAAACGACGCAAATCCGATGTCGATCATGATGACCCGACCCCGCCTATACACCCCTGCGCTGGATGACATCGAAGCGAGATTGGACGAAGTGGAATGGGATGGCAACGAACCAACGGAACGGGACCAACAATTCGAAGTCTTCTTTCATCCCGCGACGCTTCGACAAATCGTCGCGCTACGATCTTGGTTGAGCGAAGGTGAGGCGGACGGCACATTCGACGCTGTCGATGACTGGATCCGCTTGGTGGCGATGAGCCGATTGACTGGCCATTCACCCGGATTCTTCTCCGTCTACACGCTACCTCCGAACCAAGCCGCATCAATCGAAAGCCAATCGCGCATCAACGAACGGCGCGAACAGATTCCGCCTGAACGCGATGTCAAAGCACTGATATTGCGGAAGAGTAGGTCCTTGCTGCGGCAAGGGGGGTTGAGCTACAGCCAATTCGATCTGCGTTGCGGCGACTCCAGGAACACGCCGGGAATCCGAACGCATTCGGTCGATCTGGTCGTCACCTCTCCACCATTCTTGGACACCGTGGACTATCGCACTGACAACCACGTTCGAGCGTGGTTCGCGGGCATCGACATCGAAACGCAACCAATCGCAATCCTGAAAAACACAAAAGACTGGCAACGCTTCACCGCCGAAACTCTGCGAGAACTCTGCCGAGTCGTCAAACCCGGCGGCACAATATGCTACGAGGTCGGCGAAGTCCGCAACGCCACTATCAAGCTCGAAGACCTAGTCTACGCAGCCATCCGAGATGCCCAACTCCCCGTCGAAGTCATCGGCGTCCTAGTAAACCAACAAGACTTCACCAAAACCTCAAACGCATGGGGCGTCACCAACAACCGACGCGGCACCAACACCAACCGCGTCGTAATGATGACCGTGTTGGAATGACCGAACTGCGTTGACGTTGTCTCCCCCTAAAACGGCAATCCCGTCGAAAAGTCTGGTATCCCCGCCCAGCGACCGCCGTCGCCCGAGCGCTGAACCGCGATCGTCTTGATCACATCCGGGTTCGCCAATCCGTGCGGCGCACGACCTGTCAGCGCGAAGCTCACATTCTCAGCCTGCTTCTGCCCGCATTCCTCCAAGAACGTGGGCGAGTATCCGGCCAAGTGCGGCGTAACAAAGCAGTTCGGCAACGTCAATATCGGATCTTCTGATGCCACCGGCTCAACCTCGGTAACGTCAATCCCGGCGAATGCGATTTGACCATCCCGCAACGCCGCGTGCAGCGCCACTTGGTCGACCAACCTACCACGCGCGCAGTTGATCAGGATCGCTGTCGACTTCATCTTCGCCAACGACTCGGAGTTGATGATGTGGTGCGTCGATGCCGTGTGTGGCGCGTGGATCGTGATGATGTCAGACTCCGCCCAAAGTTCATCGAGGTCAACCAGCTGAACACCGTAAAGGTCGGCGGACGACTGATAACCGTACGGATCAAATGCGATTATGCGCTTCGGACCGAAGCCGGAAACTCGCTGTGCAAACGCCCGTCCGATGTTCCCGAATCCCAGAATCCCCACCGTCTTGCCGCCGACGCGGTCGACCGACTCCTGGTACTCACGCATCAACGCCGGGTCGTCAGTCCACTTGCCCGCGCGGGTCGCCGCAACGGTTTCCGGGATGCGACGCAGTATCGACAGCATCATCGCCATCGCGTGGTCCGCAACCTCGACCGTGTTCACCCCCGGCACGTTGCAAGCCAGCACGCCCAGTTCGGTCGCAGCATCAAGATCTATCGAGTCGACACCTACACCCATGCGGCTCACCACCTTCAACTTGGAGCACGCCTCCAAAACATCCCGACCCGTCAGCGGCCAAGTCGCAACGAGCGCACCATCCGCGTCCTTCATCGCCTCGATATAAGGCTCCGTATCTTCGAACGGGTCCAATAGTTCCACTTCGATATCGCCCGCCGACTCGATGATGCCCTTGACATCAACGAAAGTCTCGCAAGCAACCACAACTTTGAGGGACATCTAGCCTCGCTCCATCTCTTCTGTTCGCTAATGATCGGATCGCAACTATCTACCATAACCCGAAACAGCCCCGAACCCGTCACGAAAATCCGCCCTATCCACCTGCTCTCGCAACACCGGATTCGCGCCTATCGATCGCCTCCGCGCTACCTCGGGTACCTCGCTTCCAACTCCGGAAACTCCGGAAACGGCGCGTGCGGTTCCGACTGATACCAGTAGGCGACCGACGCGATGTCATCAGCGAGCGGTTGGAACCTGCTGTCCGGTTCCGGCCACCAACCCAAAGCTTGAATCGTCACCCGCAGATCCTCCGCGAACCGGATCGGATCGAGGATGTGCCACCTGTACAGGCTCCACTTCGGGGGGCCCTCGGTACCCGGATGGTTGAGCGTATTACCCACGTATGCAGTGCTGTAAACCTCGGGAAACCCGTAGCTGCCCAAAAAATAGTCTTCCGTCCCCGTCCCGCAGATCGTCGGAAATTCGTTGTCCCCATCCATAAAGAACTTGATCTCTCCCTCCCCGAACCAGCCGTCCGACAACTGCGTCCACGCCAAGAAAGTGCCAACATACTGACCTTGACCCTTCACACCGTCCAAGATCGTGTAATCCGGGTTCGACCTCTCCGTCACGGCTCTTCGCCATTGTGCATGAAAATACCCCGCGTTATCCGGAACATCCGACTCCGCGTAGGTGATCTGGTAGAAGAGCCGGACATCCTCCTCCCATTCGTTCGTAATCGTTATCCGAGCATGACCTCGGAACGGCATCGGCCAGTAGCAATTGAGCGCAGAAGTCGGATTCACAATCACCGCCAGCGAATTCACTGGAGCGAAAAGATCGTGTCCAATCGCGAAGAAATCCGTCAACGGCACCTCCACCGACGGGGTCTCCTCGCCATCCCAGTAGAACCGCAACACGCACCCGCGCCCGTTGCCAGCCCAATCCCGCACCGTGGTCATCCAAATATGCTGGATCACTCCCGAACCTTCCACGTCCATCAAAGTCGTCGTCTCGCCCGACCTCAGCCACACATACGGACGAACCTTCCAACCCTGTCCCAATTTGCGCGCCGGAGACGAAATCGAGAACTCCGGCCCCGCAGGATCCGGCACCGCCATCCCGCCATCGCCCTTCTCACCCGTAGGATTCTCCGCAGAGATCGACCTCGTCCTAGCATTCGTCATCAACGGCAACGCACCCAAACCCATGTTCAATCCTGGCATCTGGTCCACGGTTTCTACTCCTCCTTGAGCGTTCAATCAAGATGGCGCAACAGCCCCTTTTCAACGCGCAACGCCGTCTGAAAAACGCCATCTGCAATCAGGCGGTACTCTACTAAAACCAGCACCACTCGAATCACACACCAAGGAGCACTCGGTGACAACCTCAAACAACGCCCCCACCAGCCGACCGGTTATATACGGAACCCAGGGTGTGATCTCGAGCGGCCACTACCTGACCTCTATGGCGGGAATGCGCATGATGCTTGACGGAGGAAATGCATTCGACGCCATCGTCGCCGCCGGATTCGCCGCCGCCGTCACCGAGCCAATCGCCTCCTACTCCCTGGCCGCCGAAGGCGTGTTCATGCTCTATCACGCCAATAGCGGAGACCTGCTGTCCCTCAGCGGGCAGGGAACAACCCCTAATCGCGCAACCGTCGACTGGTACCGCGCTCAGGGCCACGAAGAAATCCCAACCGGTCCCGGACCTCTCGCCCATCTCTCATTCACGGTGCCCGGTGTCGTCGCCGCATTCCTGTCGCTGCTCGAAAAATACGGCTCCAAGACCGTCGAGGAAGTGCTCGCTCCGGCCATCAACTACGCCCAGAGCGGAATCCCCAACTACGAATACATGCTCGAACGCATCGGTAGCGACAACACCCGAAAACAGTGGCAACAGTACCCGCCGGGAGGAACCGACATCTTCTACGACAACGGCGACGTCCCTGAACCCGGCTCGCTCCTCGTCCAGAAAGGAATCGCCGCCACTCTCAGAGCACTTGTGGAAGCAGAGCACGCGGCAGAAGGCAATCGAGCGGATGGCGTTCGCGCCGCTCGCGACTGCTTCTACACCGGCGAAGTGGGTCGAATCATCGCCGAGTGCAGCCAACGCGTCGGCGGCATCCTTGATATCGACTCGCTCGCCGACTACGAGGCTAAATACGAAACGCCCATAAAAACAAGCTTCCTCGGCCACGAGGTCCACGGTCAACGAACATGGACCCAGGGCGCGGTCCTGATGCAGGCACTCAACATCCTCGAAAACTTCGACCTGCGAGCGATGGGCCACAACTCGACCACGTACATCCACACCGTCAGCCAAGCCCTCAACCTCGCCTTCGCCGACCGCCAGGCATATTACGGCGACCCCGATTTCTCCGACATCCCGATCGACGGACTTCTCTCCAAGGACTACGCCCGCGCCCGGGCCTCGATGATCGATCCGGCGCGCGCCTTCGCAGAAACCCCAACACCCGGCAACCCTTGGGAATACTCCTCCGCCTCGGGTTCCCCGCGCGCGCAGGACAAAGAGGGACAAAGCGAACAAAACAGCGACCAAAGCGGCACCACTCACATCTCCGTCATCGACCGTGAAGGAAACATGATCGCCGCCACCCCGTCCGGCGGTTCATTCTCGAAATCGGTCTTCTTCCCTGAGCTTGGATGCGCTCTCAGCACAAGGATGGAGATGCTCAACTTCCAAGACGGCCATCCCAACCGCTTGGAACCCGGCAAACGCCCCAGAACCACCCTCATCAACTACATCGTCTCAAAAGACGGTGTCCCCGTGATGACCGTCGGATGCCCCGGAGGCGACCACCAAGCGCAAGCCAATCTGCAGCTCATCCTCAATAGCCTCCTGTGGGGCATGAACCCCCAAGCCGCCGTCGAAGCACCCCGCTTCGCCAGCAACAACGTCGTCAACAGCTTCTACCCCCACTCCTACTACCCAGGACAACTGGCCCTCGAACCCCAGATCCCACAAACCACCCGCGACCAACTCGCCGCCAAAGGCCACCAAATCATAACCGCCGCCGGCGCCGGAGTAGGCGCCACAATCTCCACACGCAACCCCCAAACCGGCGTCCTAGCCTCCTCAGCCGACCCCCGCCGAACCTGTTACGCCCTATCCTGTTAACCAAAAACAAAAAAACCAAAACTTCTCGCCCCATCTCGTTTTCCCCACTCGAGGGGGATTGTCCGAAGGACAAAGCGGTTACACAACACAAGGAACACTATGAAAATCCTCGGAATATGCGGAAGCCTCCGAAAGGAGTCTTGGAACCTCAAACTCCTCAAAAACATGGTCCACGCAACCGCAACACAAGGAGCCCAAACCACCCTATTCGACCTCAACACCGTCCCAATGTTCCATCCCGACGTCGAAGCCCAAGGCATCCCGCCCGAAGCCGAAGCCCTCCGCGACGCCGTTCGCGACTCAGACGCCATCATCATCGCCTGCCCGGAATACAACGGCTCCATGACCGCGACCCTCAAAAACGCCATCGAATGGCTCTCCAGACGCGGCAACCTCCTCTCTAACAAAATCTTCTTCATCATCGGTACCGGACCTGGACGCTCAGGCTGCCCCCGAATGCACATCCACGCCTCCTACAGCATCGAGTCAGAAGGCGGCTACGTCCTCCATCAACCCCGAGTCCTCCTCCCCAACGTCACCAACTTCATGGATACCACTGGCAACATCACTGACCCCGAAGTAACAGCCCTCCTAACCCAAGCCGCCACGACCCTAATCGCCTACACCAAACAACTAGCCACCACCAACTAAACTACCCAATCCGGCCACATTCCGCGCAGATCCGCGAACTGACCAAGAGGTTCAACCGCCCCTTTTTGGGACCAAAGGGGCGCGAGCGCCGCGAGCGGGGTATGCCCGGGGTGGGGCGCGGAGGACCATCACAGCCAATCAGCGCAATCAGCGGTTCAGGCAACACCGATCCATCGCCATTGATCCCACCAGTAACATTGTCCATCTAGAAATCATCGACCAAACACCTCCAGAATCCCGAGCATAATGTCCCCACAACCATCGCCAGCAGAAATCGCCGACTACACCGAAGCACACACAACTAAACCCGACGCCGTTTTCGACGACATCGCCATCGACGTCCAATCCACTGGTTCCGCCGGAATGATGTCCGGACGCACCGTCGGATACTTTCTCAACACCATCGTCGCCGTATCCGGAGCCAAACGCGTCCTGGAGATCGGCACCTTCGTCGGTTACAGCGCCCTCATGATGGCCACCGCGCTACCCGAAGACGGCGAACTCATCACCCTCGACGTTAGCGAAGAGTTCACGTCCATTGCCCGCAAGCACTGGGCAAGACACCCCGACGGTAAAAAGATCAACCTCATCATCGGTCCCGCAACTGCAACCCTAGACACCCTCGAGCCCAGCTTCGACGTCGTCTTCATCGACGCCGACAAAGACAACTATCCGATCTACTACGAAAAGTCCCTCAACCTCCTGTCGCCGAAAGGAGTGATCGTCATCGACAACGTGTTCCAAGGCGGCCGAGTCATGGGACCCGTAACCGACGACGACCGCAGATCTGCATCTACTCGTGCCGTTCGGTCGATGAACGACGTCATCCAAAACGATGACCGCGTGAACAACGTCATGCTCACCATCCGGGACGGCATCACCCTCGTCCGGAAACGGGACGCCCATCTCACCTAGGACGTCGCAGTTCCTGTTGCCGACGATACCGCTGCTGGTAATAGACATGCTCGTCGGAAGTCCCCGGTTCGTAATGTCCACTCGACGGATCCGGCCCCGTGCGAACATTCGGTTCCGGCGGATTCGCCGCCACGACCTCTTCGTCGAAATCAACCCCCAAGCCTGGCTCCTCAGGCACCGTAATATATCCATCGACCGTCGGCAAATGCGGTTGGATCACCTCGTACCGCTGCGGCACGTCATCTTCAAGCCGCTCCAGAATCAACCCATTCGCAATCGAAGCCAAGATATGAATCGCGGCATATTCGGCCACCGGACCCAGCGTCCCTGAGTGCGGAGCGACGTTGATGTAGTGCGCCTCCGCCAAGGCAGCGATCTTCTTCAGTTGCGTGATACCCCCGATCCTCCCCGAATCCGGTTGCACGACATCAACAATCTCATCTTCGATAATCTCTCGAACGCCCCAGATATGCGAATGTCGCTCTCCAGCCGCGATCGGAATATCGACATTATCCTGAACCCTTCGCATCGCCTCGGTGTTCTCCGGCGGCACCGGGTCTTCGTAGAACAGAAGGTTGTACGGCTCCAACCCTTTGCCCACAATAATTGCGTCTTTGGTGGTGAACCAAGGCGGACCATGCGCATCTACCATGATGTCCATCTCATCACCAACCGCACGCCGGATCGCATCCACCCTCTCAACTGTTCGATAAACGCCGCCCGTCTTAACGCCGGTGATACCGCGGTCGCGCATCTCGAGCGCTCGTTCGGGCGTTCCGGCATGAGCATAGGTGCGTATCCGCTTGCGAACCCTGCCGCCGAGCAGATTCCAGACAGGAGTGTTCAGCACCTTGCCCTTGATGTCCCAAAGTGCCATATCGATCGCGTTGATCGCACCAGATCCCGGCGTACCCGTCATGCCATGACCCATCATCGCGACGATCATCTTCTGGTGCAACCGCTCGATATCAGTCGGATCATCGCCCACGACGATATTGGCCAGGTCTTCGATCGCCGTCTGAACCACCCGTGGCCAACCCGAACCTTCGCCAACTCCATAAATCCCCTCATCGGTGTACACCTTGACGAAGCACCAGTTGCGGCTGCCACCGCCGGACATCAAGAAGGTTTTGATCTCAGTGATTTTCATTGGACTACCTTAGTTACTGCGCCTCAACACCGCGATGTGCTATGTTGCGATTGCTTCTCAAGATAACGGAATGATACGCGTTACAATGCGGTTACAAGATATTTCCAGCGCCAAACCAACTCTACAGAGCGGGAGAGTAACCCTATGGCAGACACCACAGTCACAACATCCGACAACGGACCGTATTGGGTCAGCGGCAACTTCGTGGTTTGCGACGCCGACGGCAAAGAGTTCCCGGTTCAGGGCGAGGCATACTTGTGCCGTTGCGGGCAGTCGGAGGAAAAACCGTTCTGCGACGGATCACACAACCTAGGCGGATTTACCGACTCCTGCAGGGCTTAAGACCGTGGCAGACCCAACCCGCATCTACGTCTGGAAAAACGACGCTTTAGAGGTGGTCGGCGATTTCGATCTGCGCGATTCCGAAGGCGGCGAGTTCCGGCAACACGGAAAAGTCCGCCTCTGCAGATGTGGAATCTCCAACAAGAAACCGTACTGCGACAACTCGCACATCCGCACCGGATTCCAGAGCCAAGTTAAAGCGGCGAGCGACTGATCGTCGAGGTCAGGGCACCAACACCGTCCGCGCCACCGCCCCAGCCTCCATGTCTCGAAACGCCTCGTTGACCTCAGACAATGGCCGCGTCCGAGTAACCAAGTCATCTAGGTTCAATCGTCCCTGCTTGTAGAGAGCGATCAACCACTGGAAGTCGTAACGAGGGCTCCCGGTGCCTGCGCTGCAGCCGATCAGTGACCGGTCGAGGAAGAGATGACGCATCGGGATCATCACCTCGCCATCGTCCGGCGCCGCGCCTACAAGCACTGCGGTGCCGCCTTCACAGGTGGCTTCTAGAGCTTGGCGAAGCGTGGCCGGTTGCCCGATCACTTCGAACGCGTAGTCCACTCCTCCATCCGTGAGATCGCGGATCGCCTCAACGGCGTCGTTTTGGGACGCGTCGACGGTGTCGGTCGCACCCATCTTGGTGGCATATTTGAACTTCGACGGATTGGTATCGACGGCGATGATGCGAGATGCGCCGGCGAGATGCGCACCTTGGATCACGTTCAGTCCGACTCCCCCGCAACCCCAAACGGCAACCGTCGATCCAGTTTCCACCTTCGCCCGATTAACGACCGCGCCGACGCCGGTGATTACCGCACACCCCACAAGCGCCGCCTTCTCTAACGGAACATCAGCGTCCACCTTAACGACATTGTTCTCCCAAACTACCGTGTGCTCGGCGAACGTCGCCAATCCGGCGTAGTATTGCGTGCCATTTTTACGGAACTTTGCAGTAGGAGTGTGCGACGAGATCGGATTGCAAAGATTCCAACGAGCGGTCGAACAATACTTGCATCGTCCGCACATCGGGCGAATGGCGAACACCACCTTGTCACCCGTTTCCAGCCCATGTACACCTGGGCCGACCTTCTCAACAATGCCAGCGCCTTCATGACCCAAAATCGCGGGTAGGGCGCCGGTACGACGGTATCCAGAGTAGACGTTGTGGTCGCTGTGGCAGACGCCCGTGCCCCCGATTTTGACCATCACTTCTCCCGGCCCTGGATCATCGAGTTCCAAGGATTCGACGACGGCAGGCTCGCCCTGCTTATAGATGATTGCAGCAAGAGTGGAGGTGGTCATCGGCGTGATTCTCCGTTACGTTTTTCGCGCATCGATATCGGTTGGTGTGATGATAGCAGTGGGCCGCAAAGCCGCACACCGCGATCATTTTCAACTTTGATTCAGAAGGCGCTCGGCGACGGATACTAATTCGTCGCCGTTGGAGCTGGACACGAAAACGATCTGGCTTCCGTGACTATCGGAGACCTCGATCTCCAACCCGCTTCGAACTCCATACATCGTCCATGAACGGCGGGCGGACGGAGCGAAAGGGTTGCCGCGACCTCCGTGTCGGGCGATGTTGTGGTTGGTGGAACGGATGGCAGTGATACTGCCCCAACCGAATGTGCGTTGGGTGCCAAGAACGCCCAGTTTGACCGTGATGCCGTCTGCGGTTGCTTTGGTCTCCATCAACGTGGAGTTGAGCATCACGTACACGATGCCTACGATCGTGATCGCGAAGCAAACGTAGAAGATCAAAGACTCGCTGCCAGAGATTATTGGGTCGTCGGTGAAACCGCGGATGCCCACCGCGGTGAGCCCTCCCGAGACGACGCCCAGCATGAGCCCAAGGAATGCGAACATCAATCCGGGGGCGCGCAGGTTTTCGACGAAGAGGGGCTGTTCAGTATCCGGAGGTCTCATCGCTAAAAGCGTCTGAATTTGAGATAGGCCTCTTGCGGGTCCATGCCGCTGAGGATCATGTTGCGCAATTCGTTTTCGGTGTTCATCACATCGTCAACCCGGTTCGCGACGTCGGATGCCGCGGCCGCGGGAATTAACACCGCACCGTCGCGGTCGGCGACGATGAAGTCCCCAGTTCTGATTTCAACATCTCCGATGGTTATCGGTTCGCCCATCGTCTGAACCATCCATCGCTCGACGATGTCGGAAGGTGTTAGATACCGGCAAAAGACAGGGAATCCGAGTTTGAGAATGAAGTCCGTATCGCGATTGCCACCGTCCACGATGTAGCCTTTGACGCCTAGGAATTTCAGCGTCTCTGCGGACAACTCGCCCATGTGCGCGATCGTCGAGTCGTTTGGCTGGCAGACGACCACGGAGCCCGATGGAGCGGCGCTCAACATACCCGTCCAAGATAGCAGAGATTCATCCTGCGAAATCCCAGCAACGATACCACCAGAGCACGTCCACACTTTGCCGACCAACGGGATGTTCGGGTCTACGGGTTGGATGTCGTTGGGCAGGATTCCCTCGTCCAGTCTAAGTTCTCGCATCGCGTCATAGACAGCACCAGAATACGCCGATTCTAGGATCGAAAGTATTTGTTCTTCGTTGGGTGTATCTGGCATTGCTACGTTAGTGGAGGTTTACATCGACTAGGTGGTTGAGCGAATGAAAATTCTACATTTCGGACTGTGGACTGGGAACGGCAATGCCGCCGCTTGGACGTCGAACCGCTGATTTGACACGCAGCACGGCGTGCTCGGCAAGTTCTAGATCGTTGACCTCGTGCTCCCAATCTCTGATCACTTTCCAGCCGATTCTCTGCAATTTGTGATCATTAGCTCGATCGCGATCCATGTTCCGCTGGAACTTGGTCAACCAGTAATCGTAGTTGCGGGTCGGCATCGTGGAGTGTTCCGGGCAACGATGCCAAAAGCATCCGTCGATGAAGACCGCGACACGTTCGGTGGGAAAGACGACATCGACTTTGACGCCCCGAGGTTCGAGCTTGATGTAACGATCTTTTCGGAAGCGTAGGCCCGAGCGGTGCAACATGCTTCGAAACGCGATCTCAGGCTTCGTATCGCTGCGCCGATTCGACATCATCGAACGACGAGTGCCCTCGTCGGAGGCGGGAGTGGCCAGTGGATGGCTTGCGCTTGCCGTCATCTGTGCGAGTCTACTGTGAACCGAAATTCGGTCCGGCTGGATTCGATCGGGGGTATTTTTCAATCACCTGGGATCAAATGTAATTAGGGACAAGCAAGGGTGTTAAATGTACTGAAATTCGTTGATAGTTGGTGCATCAAATACCTACGCTAATCAAAGTAGACATTTTTGTCAGAACTGGAGGAAGCCGTTGCCGACAGCAATACCCAACGTTATTCGGCGCGTCTGCAGCGGCGAGCTTATTTCGCATTTGGTGAATAAATATCACGGTTTGGTATTCCCGTTAATTAGGTATATCCCGTTATCTGTGTTGGCGCTGATTGTCATTGCACTTGTACTTAATGCGAACCCGGCTATGGCGCAAACAAACACCGCGGCGACTGGGCAACCGACGATTTCGGGAACTCTGCAAGTCGGCGAAGAGTTAACCGCAAGCACCTCTGGGACCTCGGATGCCGACGGTCTCTCGAACGTCGATTACAGCTATCAGTGGATCCGCGTCGATGACGGTACGGAGACCGACATTACCGATGCGACGAGTTCTACTTACACCACCCTCTCCGCGGATGCCGGAACTCAGATCAAGGTGAAGGTGACGTTCACGGATGATGCGAGCAACGCCGAGGAGCTCGAAAGCGACCTCACGGATATGGTCGTGATTCTGCTTTCCTTCGAATCGAACCACTACACGGTCCGCGAAGGCGAGAGTATCGTGATCGCGTTGCAGACGAGCGCGGGGACCCCGAACGTCATTACTGTTCCGACGAGCCTCGTGCATTCGTACGGCAACGAGAAATATTTCACTTTGACCCCTTTCACCGACCTTCCGTTAGTGAATTTTGCTCCACTAGCAACGAGGCACGAGTTCACATTTGTGGCTCATGACGACGACGTATACACAGCAAACAAAGGCAATTTCGGCATCCTGTTGATCAAGGATGATTTCCAAAATCCGCCAATAACTGCTCTACCGGATTACTTCAGGTTGAGTGACGGTGTATCAATCCACGACCAGAGAGTCATCATCGCGTACGTGACGATCATTGAAAACGAACTTGATCCAGACGCAAATAACGCTGTTACTGGCCAATCGTCAATCTCCGGAACTGTGCAGGTCGGACAAACTTTGACCGCGGAGATCGGCACCATCGCCGACGCCGACGGTGTTCCGGCAGAATCCGAATTTAGCTATATATGGTTCTTGGTGGATGCCGGGGTTGAAACCGAAATCACCGGTGCCACCGATAAGACCTACCTTGTCCCATCCGTCCAAGAAGGCAAGAAACTCAAAGTAAGGGTAAGCTTCACCGACAACGTCGGATACGAAGAATCTGTCACCAGCGCAGAAACGGCGGCGATTTTGCCAGCTGTGCCCGGCGCGCCACAAAACTTTGCGGCTAGAGCCGGCAACACCAAGGTCATACTCTCTTGGGATTCGCCAACCAGTGGCGGCACTCCGACAAGCTACCAGTATCGCCAAAGCGACGATGACGGAACCTCTTGGAGCGATTGGACCGACATCCCGGGAAGCGATGGCGACACCGTCGGCTACACGGCTAGTCCTCTAGCAAACGACCTCGAGTACACGTTCCAAGTCCGCGGAAACAACTCCGGTGGCTTTGGTCTCGAATCTGTCAGCGCGACCGCAACGCCAGTCGTGCCTGATCCGCCCGGTGCTCCCCAAAATCTCCAAGTGACCCCCGGCCATCAAAAGGCGTTGTTGAATTGGGATCCGCCTAACAGCGGCGACGCACCGGACAGCTACGAATATCGGCAGAGCGATGATGAAGGAGCGAATTGGTCCGAATGGAAGGACATTCCCAACAGCGACGACAGCACCACCGAGCACACGGTCGAAAACTTGATGTCCGATACGGAATACTCGTTCCAGGTCCGCGGTATCAACTCTGGTGGAGATGGCTCCGAATCTCAAAACGCTGATGCGGTTCCGTTTCATATCGATCCGCCCGGACCACCACTTAACCTGACCGCCACCGCGGGCGATACGGAAGCAACTCTTAACTGGGACTCGCCGACCTCGGGTGACGCACCTGAAAGTTACCAATATCGACACAAAAAGACCGGCGAACCCGACTATATCGAGTGGGCAGACATCCCGGGAAGCGATGGTGCGACTACGTCGTATACGGTGACCGGTCTTGAAAACGGCTCGACCTATACATTCGGCGTAAGGGGCATCAACGATGGCGGATATGGTTCCAGCGGGTCTGAATTCCCATTCGCAATACCCCAGCCACCAGCGCCCGACGCTCCTCAGAGCTTGACCGTGTCTGCGGGCAACGGCGAAGTCACGCTCAACTGGACGGCACCTTCGAGTGGTGGATCCGTTGTCGGATATGAGTACCGCCAGAGCGAGGATGGTGGCAGTTCTTGGGGCGGATGGTTCGAAGTTACGAACAGTGATGCCAACACGACACGACACACCATCGCGGGATTGACCAATGGGACAAATTACACGTTCGAGGTGCAGGCTTTCAACGACGGAGGTACAAGTCCGTCATCGAATCAGGCGTCCGCCATGCCAGTGCCGCCCCTGCCGCACCCACCGACTAATCTGATGGCGACGGCAGGTGATGCACAGATCACGCTCGTCTGGGATGCACCAACTACTGGCGGCCCCGTAACTGCATATCAGTATCGCCAAAGTACTGACGGAGGAAATACTTGGTCTGATTGGACAGGAGCCACGGGAAGCAGCTCAAGCAACCCTAGTTACACAGCAACCCCACTTGCCAACGATACGGAGTACACCTTCGAGGTTCGAAGCTCAAACCTCGGCGGTGATAGCCCCTCGTCCAACCAAGCGGATGCAACGCCAATCGCACCCGGATTGACGGTCGCATTCGATACGACCAGCGATAAGACTTCTGCTGTCCACTCAGGAACCAGCGATCGCCCAACGGTAGTGGTGACATTCAGCGAACCGATCGCCACCTTCAATCGCAACACGCCCTCGATCGTGGTCACGAATGGCTATCTGCTAACGGCAACCACCCTCGACGACACGACCGAACCCAATGACTGGATTTTCACGATCCTTCCGGCCTCTACGGCCGACGTCAGCATCAGCTTCGTGGCAGACGAACCCTGCGATAACGGCGGTATCTGCACGACCGGGGACGAACTGCTCGAATACGTTCCTCAAAACCCGTACTTGATTGAATACGATTCGGCCCCCATAGTCATTGGCGCGTTGGTTCTCAGCCATCCCGGTGCTGATGGCGAGTGGAACGCCGGGGACTACGTTCTCATGATGGTGCGCTTCGATAAAGCGGTCAACGTGACCCGCGCCCCGTATCTGGAGGTTTGGGTCGATGGGCAACGGCGAACTGCATACAACGGCGGCGGTTCAGGTTCGCGTGAACTGCTCTTCGGCCACTCAATCTCTTCCGATGATGACGGCGCGCAGTCGATCAGTATCGTTCAAAACAGCATCGACCTAAACGGCGGAACAATCAAGAGTCTGAGGGGATCAGAAGCGTCTTTGACCTTCACTGGCTCTCCGTATGTCACGTCGGTCACGATTCTCGAAGAAGAAAACGGTGACTACTTCTGGACCCACGCAAACCCGAGTGAAAAAATCAAAGTCGATGTTGAATTCAGCGAGACGGTCAACGTAATCACCAACGACGGAACCCCGACGATCGGCATCAAACTTAGCAGCGGTGATGCCCAAGCGACGTACGTAAGCGGCAGTGGAACCGACACTCTTCGATTCGAATACGCGGTCACCGCGACAGACGGTGGAGCCAACGACGGATGGGTCGGTTCGGTCGCAATCGTCCCCGAAAGCCTGAACTTCAACGTCGGAACGGTCCGAGATCGTAGCAACAAAGACGCCGACCCCAAGCATGGTGGGTACCACCAAGTGTGGCATCTGGCAGAGCGATATTCGCAGATCAATATCGATTCATTCGTCTACGAATTCGAAAACTCCGGAAACAAGCTCGAATTCGAGGTGACGTTGGACCGACCGAACATGAGCGGTGTGAGCGTAAGTTACCAAACCGTCGACGATAGCGCAACGGGTGGCTTGGACTACATCGCCAAATCGGGCACTCTGCGTTTCCGTTCAGGTGAAACGTCAAAAACGATAGAAATCGAACTTTTCGACGATACCCTAGACGAGAACTCCGAAACGTTCACGATTGAGCTATCGGACCCGAATTGGGGACAACTGGTCAGAACCGGATCGGTCGGCTACATATTCGACGACGACTAGACGCCAATCCCGCGGTTCAAGCCCGCCCGAAATCATCGTCCTCCCGCACGATATCGTCTTCGCCGAGATAGTCACCGGTCTGGACCTCGATGATCTCGAGTGGTTCGATGGACGACGGGTTGGCGATGCGGTGCTTATGGGTGCGCGGGACGTGGATCGACTGTGATGGGCCGAGCATCTGGTCTTCGCCGTTGATCGTCACGCGGGCTATCCCGCGGGCTACGGTCCAAGTTTCAGCGCGGTGTCGGTGCCATTGGTACGAGAGCCGACTGTCGGGCTTGATGCTAAGCCGTTTGACTTGGAAGCCTGGCCCTCTTGTCAGAACCTCGTAGGATCCCCACGGACGGTTTTCGCGGCGAGGATTTCTGGTGCGACGCAACGCGTCGACGTCTACGGGGATGGACGGCGTTGGCTCTTCTGTCATGTTGTTTTCAGTCGAAGGTGATACGTTTTGCTTGGAGGAAGCTAGGTAGTAACCTGAATCCTACGTCAATCCGACCCGACACAATTTAACGATCATCCATGACAAGCAGCTCTTCAACTTCTGAACGCCCAAACATTCTCGTGATCCTCACCGATCAGCAGCGACAAGATTCGCTCGCTTGCTACGGCAACGATTGGATCGAAACACCGAATCTGAACAGCATCGCCGATCGGTCATATGTGTTCGAGAACGCGTACGTTACCCAGCCTGTGTGCACGCCGAGTCGAGCGTCGATCATGACGGGGTTGTATCCCCATGCGGTCGGTCTGCATCGCAACAACATCCCGTTGCCAGCCGACTGTCCAACGATTGCGGAGCGGATCAGCGAGGACTACTACTGCGCGTACTTCGGCAAGTGGCACCTCGGCAACGACATGATCCAACAGCACGGTTTCGACAAGTGGATCAGCGTGGAGGACTTTCATCGGGTTCGTGCTACCAAACGGGAGTATCGGAACGTCGAGGCGCACTACAACGATCATCTGCGAGCACACGGAGTCGAGCCGCCGGGGCTCAACAAGTCCTACGAAAATTGGTTCGCGTCCGCCGAATTGACCGAGGAACAAACGCAAGCGTATTTCCTCGGCGATAGCGCCGCGGACTTCATCCGGAAACATGGAGAAACCGAGACTGGAGACATGCCTTTTATGCTCTACGTCTCGTTCTTCGAGCCGCACCCGCCGTATACGGGACCGCTCAACGATTTATACGATCCGGAAGATATCTCGGTCGGACTGGCGTTCCTGAAACGTCCCGACGATGGTTCGTTGCTGAACCGGTTGCGAGCGGACTACTACATGGGAGGCAACCTGAACCCGCTCGGCATCGACGACTACCACGATCTAACGGCCGAAGACGGATGGCGGCGGCTGAGAGCGCAGTATTTCGCTAACGTGACGCTTGTTGATCGCCAGGTCGGCAAGATGCTGGACGCGCTGGAGGCTACCAGCCAACTCGACAACACGATCATCGTCTTCACGAGCGAGCATGGCGAGATGGCTGGTGATCACGGGATGCTCGAGAAGCGTTCCATGTACGAAGAGGCGTCGCGCGTTCCGCTACTCATACACGTTCCGGGTTCCGAGCCTGACGCGGCTGGGGAATCCAAGCGAATCCGTGGGTCGGTTTCGCTCGTCGACCTCGTTCCGACTTTGATTGATTTGAGCGAAGGCCGGGAAGCATCAGATTCGCATCAGTCCGCGGGAGGCATCTTGGGCGATGGTTTCGCGCCGACAGCATCGGACGGTTCGAACGGATGGGAGTTGCAGGGCAAGAGTCTCGCGCCGGTGTTGAACGGCGAAGCCGATCTAAGTGAAAACGATGTTTTCGTTCAATGGAACGGTATGGGAGATCGAAACCTAGGCACTCCGGAGATCAACCGTATGGCTTCGATGCACTGGCGTACGGTGATCACTCCTGATCGCTGGAAGCTCAACCTTTGCCCGGCCGATCGTTGCGAGCTATACGATTTGAACGACGATCCTCACGAGATGACGAATCTGTATGACGATCCGAAGCATCGGGACCGCATCCGCGATATGGCTGCTCGGATCAGGATCTGGCAAGCGGCGACGGGCGACGAGGTCGATTTGCCGAGTGTCTAGGGGTAGGGGGCGGAATTGCGGGCAGACATGGGGGTGAATGCTACCCTTGAGTGTCAACCGCGCAACACACATTCTGATATCGCCCATGCCGTTAACGCAGCGTTCCACCGCCGTCGAACTCGACACCTCAACCGCATACCAGCGAACCACGCTCAAGAACGGCATCCGCGTCCTCACCAGTCGCATGACGCACACCAAAGCGGTCAGTGTCGTGTTCCTTGTCGGCGCGGGTAGCCGATACGAGACGGATGAAGAGGCCGGCGTTTCGCACCTTTTCGAGCATATGCTGTTCAAGGGCACGCCGAGCAGGCCGCGTCCGCGAGACATCACCGGTGTGGTGGAGAGCGTAGGGGGCACCATCAACGCGTTTACGGACCGTGAGTGTACTGGGTACTGGTGTCGAATGGCGTTGCCTCACTATCGTCGCGGCGTTGAGGTGTTGGCCGACATCATCAAGTCGCCGCTGTTCCGAGAAACGGACATCCAGCAAGAGAAGCACGTTGTGTTGGAAGAGATTCGCGCGACGCACGACTCGCCGGGTGCGCTGGCCGAGATATTGCTGGATTCGGCGTTGTGGCCGGATCAAGCTTTGGGGCGAGACGTTGCTGGCACCATCGAAAGCGTCGAGGCGATACCTCGTGAGGTGATGCTTGACTACCACCGAAATCAATACGTGGGTTGCAACATCGTCGTGTCCGTCGCTGGCAACATCGAACATGATGAAGTCGTCGACCAGGTAGACGAACTTTTGTCGGATATGCCGCGCGGTGAACCGCGCGGAATGTTTCCGTACGACGACAATCTAGTCGGGCCGAGCGTTACCGGCGGACGTCGGGAACTTGAACAGCTTCACATGGCGCTGGCATTCAAAGGAGTCGGGATGAACGACTCGCGTCGGACGGCGTTGCGAATAATGACGGTGGTTCTGGGTGGCAGCATGAGCAGTCGGTTATTTGAGGAAGTGCGGGAAAAGCGCGGACTTGCGTACGGGATCGGCAGTTCGATGCACTCGCTCACCGACTGCGGCGTGGTGGACATCCACACCGGCGTCGAACCGCCTCGGGCGGTTGAGGCGCTCAGCGTTATCGTGGATGAACTGGTAAAGATTCGGGACGGGATCACTGAAGAGGAACTGAGCGAGGCGCGCGAGTTGGCGAAGGGGCGATTGATTCTCGGAATGGAGGAAAGCCGGGCGGTAGCAAACGATCTCGCGGCGCAGGAGTTGTTGCGAGGTAGCGTTGAGACGTTGGACGAACGGATCAAGTCGTTGGACGCGGTGACATTGGATGGTGTGCGGGCCGTCGCCTCAGATGTGGTCACATCGGACAAGCTGGCATTGTCTGCTGTTGGGCCAGTGGACGACTGGGCGGAATTTGAGCGGACGCTTAATTTCTAGAGGCGAATCCGAGGATTTTGCCGCGACTAGTCAATCTGCCATTCGGGCATTAGCATATGCAATACGCGAACCTCTAGACAGGAGACAACCTAAAGATATGAAAACCCGAGCGTATATCTTGATTGAAACGTCCGTCGGAAGCACCAGCCAAGTCGCAGATGCACTCCGAAAGATCGACGACATGATCGCGGTCGATATGGTTACTGGACCTTTTGACATCATCGCAGTGGTCGAGGCCGACAGTCTCGTTGACATCGGCGGCATTGTGAGCACCAAGATGCATCAGGTCGGCGGCATCGTCAAAACCATCACCAGCCTTGCGGTCTCCGCTGACTAATCAGAACCGTCATGTGGTTTGAATTCAACGACGAAGAGATCTCGTTCCGAGAAGAGCTGAAGGAGTTTCTCGACCGAGAACTGCCTGATGGCTGGATCGGCCCGAACGACGAATCCAGCGACGAGGGCTGGGAGCTTTATTGCCGCATGCGTCGCACGCTAGCCGAACGAGGCTGGTTGACGATGACGTGGCCAAAGGAGTATGGCGGTCAAGAGGCTCCGCCGATGATCAGTCTCATATTCGCCGAGGAGATGTCGTACCGGCGCGCACCAGGCAACGACCGGTTCGGCACGCGGATGTTGGGGCCGACGCTGATGGTTTTCGGCACTGAAGAGCAGAAGCGCAGGTACTTGTCGGACATCGCGCAGGGCGGGATCCAATGGTGTCAGGGGTATTCGGAACCGAATACGGGCTCCGATTTGGCATCGTTGCAAACGTTCGCGGAACTCCGAGGCGACGAGTTCGTCATCAATGGATCGAAAATATGGACCTCGTTGGCACATCGCGCCGACATGATGTTCATGTTGGTTCGAACTGATCGAGATGCGGAACGGCACGCAGGTATCAGTTTCTTGCTCGTGGATATGAAGTCGCAGGGGATTCAGGTCAATCCGATCATCAACATCGCGGGTGCCCACAGCTTCAACCAAGTGATGTTCGACGATGTCCATGTTCCCGTTGAGAACTTGGTTGGCGAACTGCACGATGGCTGGAACGTTGCGATGAACCTCCTCAACTTCGAGCGCGGGAACATCGACTATGTGTCGTGGGCGCAGAGATCGTGGGAAGAGATCCGCGACTACGCGGCAACGACTCGACGTTTCGATGGTTCGCTGATGATCGATGACATGAAGGTCCGACGTCGTTTGGCGGAGCTTGAAGTGGAGATCGAGATGGCGCGTTACATCACCTACGAGGTAGCGTGGCTCCAGTCGCTGGGTCATCCACCGTCGACCGAGGCGAGCATGTGCAAGATCGCGGCGACGGAAGTGAGCACTGCGGTGCTTGACTTTGGTGTTGAGTTGCTCGGCATGCCTGGTCTGATCGACGATCCGGATGAGCACGAGGATCTCGCGGGGCGCATCTTCAAGATGCGGATGTATCAAACTTCTGGTCCGATATTGGCTGGTACCAACGAGATTCAGAAGAACATCATTGCGTATCGCGGGTTGGAACTGCCGAGGCGGTAAACGACAACGGTTATTCCGGTGGAAGCCGGAATCCAGAGGGGAAGGGCGAGAGCACTAAACCATGGACTTTGGGCTTAACGAGACGCAGGAACTGATCCGAAGCAGCGCGGCTGACTACCTGTCTGACCGTTCACCATCCGATTTCGTGCGGGCGATGGCGACGGACGAGCGCGGCTACACCGATGAATTTTGGCGCGAGGTCGGCGAGTTGGGATGGCTGGGACTGATTGTGCCGGAGGAACACGGCGGTTCGGGCATGGACATGTCGGACATGGCGGTGCTGCTCGGTGAGTGGGGCGCTGCGTTGGCGCCGGGGCCACTCGTGGAGTCGGCGGTTGTGTCAGCTTCAGCGATTAACGAGTTCGGTTCCGATGTGCAGAAGCAAGAGTGGTTGCCGTCAATCGCGGCTGGCGAAACGGTTGCGGTTCCGGCGTTGGTCGGGATGGATGGCTCAACCAATCCGGGTGCGATCGGTGTGCGAGCTTCGGAGACTTCGAATGGTTGGGTGATCAGCGGCACGAGCAGGTTCGTTCCGTACGGGAACTCTGCGGATTTGGTTTTGATGCCTGCCGAGACTGACGCGGGTGTGACGGTGTTCGCGGTTCCGGTGAAGTCTGCTGAAGGTACGGTCAACGTCAACCGGGTCAAGATGGCTTCGGGTGCACCGGCTTGCGACATTGAGATGAACGAGGTAGTCGTTCCGTCAGCGTCGGTTCTAGGCGAAGCTGGCGGCGGGGTCGATGTTGTTGGTCACATGATGTTGTACGGGGCGGCGGCGAGGGCGACGCAGATGGTTGGTGCGGGTAGTGCGGTGACGGATCGCACGATCGAGTATGTGAAAGACCGGCGGCAGTTTGGTCGGCCGATCGGTGCGTTCCAAGTGATACAGCACTACATGGCTGATATGGCTACGAAGGTTAAATCTGCGAAGCATCTCGCCGATCGGGCGGCATGGGCCCTGAGCGCGGATGTCGATGGCGCGATGGCTTCACGGATTGTTTCGCAGGCGAAGTGGACGGCAAACACGCTGATGCATGACATCGTGTGGAAGGCGCATCAATCTCACGGAGCGATTGGATTCACGTGGGAACACGATCTCCATCTCTACACTCGGCGGGTGCTTTCGTGGCGTGCCGATTTCGGAGACACGGACTCGCATATCGAAAATCTGGCCCGAACGCTTTAGTCGGGGGATGAGGCATGTCTGACTGTATCTTTTGCAGCATCATCTCGGGTGATATTCCGAGTAGCGATGTTTACGAGGACGACCATGTTGTGGCGTTCAACGACATCAACCCCAAGGCGAGAGTCCATGTTTTGGTTGTGCCCAAGGTGCATTTCGACAAGTTGCATGAGAGCGATGAGTCGCACGTCGATATGCTGGGTCGGGTGCTAGTCGCGGTCGGGAAGGTTGCGGCGATTACGGATGTCACGGACTCGGGATATCGAGTTCAGATTCATCAGGGTGCTGGTGCTGGGCAGGAGGTTTTCCACCTGCATGCGCATGTGTTGGCCAAGTGACGGTGGTGTGGCGTAGACTGCACAGTTAAGTGCCATGATCGCCTTAGTTGTCCATCAGATAATCCGAACCGTCATCTTCCAGGTCGTGATGACGCTCGTGATGCGGTTCGTCAACAACCTGATGCGGCGGTTGTGAGAATTTAGTCCCCTCTCCCGCTGAGCGGGAGAGGGGACTTTTATTGAGTCGTCTACTGCGACGTCGTCTACTGCGCTCGTTCCATCAGGACAGTTACGCCCATGTCGATGTATTTGTTGCGTAGCGCGGGATCGCCGGAGCGGTAGCTCATGCGGACGGGGTTGTCGTTGACCTGATCCATGACGTGCTTTATGCAGTCGTCGTCGGTTTTCAACGGGTGATGCGGGTGCATCTCGCGGTCGAATTCGAGGTCTGCGGGGCCCCAAGAGAACATGTCGACGCCGGGCATGGCGAGGGTGTTGATGTTCTCGATGGCGCGGAGGGATTCGATCTGGAGGCAGAGGATGCCGTTTTCGTTCCACCATTTTGCGTACCCGGGACGGTCGTGTCCGAGTTCGGCGCCCCATCGGGAACCGCCTACCCAGCTTCGACGTCCCTGTGGCGGGAAGTAGAACCATTCGAGCGCTTCCCTGACGGTTGCGGGTTCCTCAACCAGGGGGATTTCGATGATCGCGGGTCCGAGGTCTGCGATGTTGCCGACTAGGAATGCGAATTGGGTGTGCTTGATGCGGAAATGGACGGCGATTCCGAGTTCGTCGGCCATGTTGCAGTAGTCGACGAGTTGGTGCTCGGAAAAGGGGCTGTGTTGGCTATCGCAGGTAATGAAGCCGTAGTCGTCTTTGGCGAGTATGTCTTCGACCTGCGCCTTGGGGGTGTCCATGGGAACTCCGACGCCGATGACGGTGTCGCCGCGGCGGATGCGTTCTTTCAGAGGTGTGTCGTTGGCTTCGTTGGGCATTTGGGGGTTTCTCCTTTTAGCGTTTGGTTAGCTGGGATCTTCTTTTAGGGTCGTGGTGCATTTGGGAAACGCCTGGGTTTTCGTTATTTGGGTCGTTCCATGAGGACGGTTACGCCCAAGTCGAGGTATTTGTTTCGGAGGTTGGGGTCGTATGATCGGTAGCACATCCGCGTTTTTTCCGAAGCGAGTTGTGCCATGACGTGCTGGATGCAGTCGTCGTCGGTCTGTAAGGGATGGTGCGGATGCATTTCGCGATCGAACTCGAGGTCAGCGGGACCCCATGAGAACATGTCGACGCCGGGCATTGAGAGCTTGTGGATGTTTTCGATGGAGCGTAGCGATTCGATCTGCATCATGATCATGCCGTTCTCGTTCCACCACTTGGCATATCCGGGACGGTCGTGTCCGAGATCAGCGCCCCATCGAGAGCCGCCGACCCAGCTGCGGCGTCCTTGTGGCGGGAAGTAGAACCATTCCAAACCCTCTCGCACGGTGTCGAGTTCTTCGACCAATGGGATCTCGATGATTGCGGGACCGAGGTCGGCGAGGTTTCCGACGAGGTAAGCAAACTTCGTGTGCTTGATGCGGAAGTGGACGGGGATGCCGACTTCGTCGGCGGTGTTGCAGAAGTCGACAAGCTGGTGCTCGGAGAAGGGAGAGTGTTGGCTGTCGGTGGAGATGAAGCCGTAGTCGTCCTTGCCGAGTATGTCTTCGAGCTGCGACTTGGTCGTGGTCATCGATGCTCCGACGCCGATGACGGTGTCGCCGCGTCGGATGCGTTCTTTCAGTGGGGTGTCATTGCCCATCAGTAGATTCTCCTTCGAGTGTTGCGTGCGCCGATTTCGACGTTTTGGTTGACGCTTTGGGGGAATGGTAACGCACGTTGAGTGGGTGCGTGGGGTGGTGGGGCATTCCCAGCGGTGTCACCCTCACCCTAGCCCTCTCCCATCGAGGGAGAGGGGATGATGGAATGGATTCGCGGCGTGCTTTGTTTTTCTCTGGGTTCCCGCCTGCGCGGGAATGACGAGGGGGGGGCATCCCCCGCGGTCTGCGGTGTCACCCTCACCCTTCGGAAAGACGGGGGGCATGAGAGAGACGCGTAAAAAGCCCGGGGCGGTATTTGGTCCGGTCTTTGCGCGTGAACGGTCTTGGATTTGCGCCTCCGCTGCGTGAAACGGCGGAGGCAATCTTGATCGTGTAATGGATAGAGCCTGTTACCAACAGTCTCAAGCCGGGGGTTTCGAATCCCCGGCGACTGGTCCCAGAAGGGGCGGATTGCCGGACAGCCGACAAAAATCTTCCGCGTGCGTAGTACGCCGCCAAGACGTAAAACATGCCCCTCAACACTGGTTAAGGTGTTGGTGACAATCACCGAGTTGGACCCCGGCTCACACCGTCGTCGCTCCCCTGCAATGAAAAGGGATTGACATCGTACGCGTCCACGACGGCGCGACTGGCCCGTACCGACTCTGGCTGAGTCGATTGGCTTGTGATGCGAGGGCTGCATAGCACCCCGCGACCAGCCTTTGATGCAACGATCGTTTCCCGCGCAGCCTAAAATTGACGACTCGGAGTTAACCAAGTAGAGGGGACATTGCTTACGTCTTGAGCAAGACTCGATCAATGTCGGCAAGAAGTTGTATCCCCCGACGCGGTCATCGATGGTTTCGATGACTTTGAAAGTGTCCGTTGAAGCTGTCAACGTATTGGTCCTAATCCTCTCGTCGAGTTTCGACTTGATAAGTTGCCCGGATCCGTCGATCTGGGACCAAATGTGTGTACATTTACTATGCTAGTACAACTGCGCGGTACGAGTCAAGGGATTTCACGCGAAATCTTGGGAAGTACTTTCGGGAAGTACAAAATGTCAGCGAAAATGACGGGTTTAAGGGCATCAGTCGCGGAAACGGATGTGGTGGTTGTCTCAGGGAATGGAATTGTCAATGGGGTACTAAGGGGAAATGGGGTGGATGTGCGAATGGTTCACCCTCACCCCAACCCTCTCCCATCGAGGGAGAGGGGGTTTAATCGGCGAGCTTTGCTTTTCTCTGGGTTCCCGCGTGCGCGGGGGATGACGGGGTGGTTCGCGGGAATGACGGGGGATCTGCGCCTTTCACCCTCACCCTGGGACCCCCTCTTAATCTCCCCCTGGGAGGGGGAGGGAGATGGCTCGAGGGAGAGGGGGTTTAATCGGCGAGCTTTGCTTTTCTCTGGGTTCCCGCTTGTGCGGGAATGACGGGGGGGTGTGCGGAAATGACGGGGGATCTGCGCCTTTCACCCTCACCCTGGGACCCCCTCTTAATCTCCCCCTGGGAGGGGGAGGGAGATGGCTCGAGGGAGAGGGGGATTAATCGGCGTGCTTTGTTTTTCTCTGGGTTCCCGCCCCCGTATCGGGGTACGGGGCAGGCTGCGCGGGAATGACGGAGGGTGTTGCGGTGAATTTCGGGCATGCCCTTCGTGCTGTGCACGGGTCCCCTTCGCACAGCGAAGGGGAGGGTGAGTGTTCTTTATCATTGGCAATGATGATTGGGCCGAGTGAACAGCAGGTTTCGACTGAGGTGCGCCGTTCGAGGTCGCTGCTTGGGGCGTTGTTCAGTGCGTTGCGCCCTCGGCAGGCGCCTAAGAACGGTTTGGTGCTGGTGCCGCTGATTTTTTCGGTGAATATCTGGTTTGCGGTGGATGATGTTGCGGGGATGGTGGAGATCGTGATGCGGGGGTTGGGGGCAGCGTTGGCGTTTACGTTGTTGTCGGGTGCGGTTTACTTGATCAATGATTTGGCGGATGTTGAGCGGGACCGCGCGCATCCAGCTAAGCGGTATCGAGCGATTGCTTCTGGGGATTTACCGGTCGTGGTTGCGGGGATTTCGGCGGCGGTGGCGATGTTGGTGGCAATGGCGATTTCGGTTTTGATCAGTGCTCCGTTGATGTTGGTTGCGGCCGGATATTTGGTATTGAATCTCGTGTACACGTTTAGGTTGAAGCATGTGGCGATTTTGGACGTGATGAGTGTTGCGGCGGGGTTTGTTTTGCGTGCGTACGCGGGGTATGTGGCAATTGGCGGTCCGGTGCCATGGTTCGAGAACGGTGTGCCGGGGGTAGATATTGACGTTTCGCCGTGGTTCTACATCATGACAGCGTTGGGTGCGCTTTTAATTGCGCTTGGCAAGCGACGCGCCGAGTTGAAGACGGCTGGAGATGCGGCGACGAGCCAGCGCGGCATTTTGGGCGATTACACGACAGAGTTCATCGATGCACTGATCATGAGCACCGCGACGTTGGCGATATTCACCTATGCGCTTTACGCCATCGACTTGGGCGACACGGGGGCGAACGTTCCTTCGGACAACACGATGATGGTGACAATCCCGATGGTGGCGTATGGGATATATCGATACCTGTATCTGCTGTACGTGAAGGGTGAAGGTGAGGTGCCTGAGATTGTTTTGTTGCGGGATCGTCCGTCGCTGATCAACGGTTTCTTGTGGCTGGCGACGGCATCGACGATACTGTTGATACACACGATTGGCACCGCTAATGGCGGTGGGAGTTAGGAGGCTTCGGGATGCCTAAATTGAGCGAGGTTGAGATTGCGGAGATGCTGGAGGAGCATCCGGAGTGGGAGTTGGACGCGGAGAGCGGCGCGATGGTGAGGAACTTGGAGTTTCCGACCTTCGCCGATGCCATCGCGTTCATCGACCGCATTGCGCCGATTGCGGATGAGCATGACCATCATCCGGATATCGATATTCGGTATCGTCGATTGCGGGTCGCTTTGATGTCGCACGATGTTGGTGCGTTGACGGACAGGGATAGTCGGATGGTGGGGTTGATTGATGGGGAGGTATAAGCGTTCGGGGATGTAGGGGCGACCCTTGTGGTTGCCCAAACCCCTATGCTTTTGCGTATGGGGGCGCGATGCCCAAAAACGCAAAACAAAAGAGTGGGGAATGCGCGCCGAGGTGGCCACCCCAAACGACCAACAACTCCCTCCAATCCCCGCAAGACACGCGATACTATCCCTATACCCCATGGCCACAGAGTCGAAAACCCCCAACACCGACGACGACACCATCATCGCCCCATGCTCCGGGTGCGGGATCGGAATCTCTACCCGTGCCCGTGATGTAATGCGGGCTTACGATGAAGAAGGCAACTCCGAAATCGTGATGTCTGTCAATCGATGCGACGACTGCGAAGCCGAACTCAAAAGGCGAGTAGCCGAAGGTAGGGTTCGTGCGGCTCGGGCCAAAGCAAAATACGAGAAAACCCTCGCCGATCTCCGCAACAGCATCCCAAAGAAGACTGAAAAGCAGGTCGGTCTAGACATGGGTCTCGACTAAAAGCCTCTACCTCTACCAAGGGGAATACGAGGGGATGCCGCCGCCGCCGAAGCCTCACTCCCCAAGTTGAATCACCAGCTTCGCACCCTTCGGCCGCGGTTTGCCGCCATGCACCGACGGCTCAGCACACCACTTCGCAGCCAGACGCCGAACGCCTTCGTAGATCTCGTACTCGAAACCCAGCAAATCGCAAATTACACGCTGGTCGAGCAATGCCCGATTCGGATCAGCATCCGCTATATATGCCGGCAGGAACTCCTTGTCCCTGAACTCATCAAAGATACGCTCCGCGGTAAAATGCTGCTCGTCGCTTAGAGCCTTTGAGTCCAAGATTGGCAACGTCTCACCGACCCTTATAGTGATGATCCCTCTACCCGGTTGTTGCCGGCTTGAATGCCACCAATAATTCAACAAACCCAGTGTGCTGTTACACCAAAGAGCGAAGGTGTAATCGAACCTTTCATCATCGAAAATCACGTTAGGCCATGCCCTGCCGCCAATCGTCGCATCTTCGGTAAAAGCTACAGCCAGAGGTTGTGAACCGAGGGTATAGTCACGATTAAGGTGAGAACGACTCGCAGTTCCCCAGATCGTCGCTGCCTTGTCTTCTAGATCCTGCCTGACGATCAGCTGCGAATCCGGTTCGCAGACTATCAGCGTCTCCTTTTTCGCGTTGTGATTCCATAGTGAGGGGTATGTCGCGTTAGGTCTGTACGCCGCTTTGTCGAATGGGCCTCGTGGCGCTGGACCGTTGATATCACGATCAACAACACCCATCTTACCGATTTCACACAGAGGAACGATTTTCAATTCCATCTCCGTACCGATGCCCGGCAACCATAGCCGGGAGTCCAGCAACGCGAACGCGGTTTGGGCAACTGATACGTCCAATAAACGGACCGAAGTCCACGCCTCCCCATTTATTCCGAACGGTGCGGACAACATTTCGCCGATAAGCTCATCGCCAACCATCACGCGTGTACCACCATAGGGGCCGTCTTCGACTGCTCTAACAGACCCGACATTGCCGTGGATCGCTCGGGCGATGTTAGCCGATTGCGCAAAACCGACCGGACGGCGATTGAATGATGTGAATACGGCGCGGTTCGGCGACGTCTCATCCTGTTCAAACTTACGCGCGATTACCAAACATTCCGCGATGCTGGTATCCGAAGAGAACGCCATATCCCGGTTGTTCGTCGCGATGCTCAATACGCTTATGTCGGTAAAGTTCTGCGCCAGCGTCTGACGGAAGTTCTGCCACGATGATCCTGCAGCCGCTGTGAGCGGTAAAACCAGCGCCAACACGCCGCCCGGCTTGAGTTTCAGGTGTCCCAACGCGGCGAACGCCGAAGCGATACCTGCGTTACCGTGATACGCCGTGTTTCGACCCATTCGGTTGAGGCGTTTTCCCATCTCGGATTGATCGTCGCGCGTGGCGTTGAAGGCCGCAAAAGCCGGGTTGGTGATGTCGGCGTGTGCGCCTTCGTGGTTCGTCGCGCGGGTAAACGGCGGATTCATGATCACCAAATCAAAGCTCTCATCCGGCACATCGACAACAATCTGAGAAGCAGTCTCTTCACCCGCACTGCCAGTTCGCAACGCCGGATCAGACGTGTTGATTAACGTCATCACCGACGAAGATTGCAGCAACTCCAACGAACCGATCGCCACCGAGCCATCGCGTTGACGACCATACGGCAAAGTGTAGAGCCGTGAACCACCGAACTGCACATTCGGGTGCACTCCCGACAACGTCGCTCCCGTGATGTGGATCGCCGACGGCATCACATCGCAACCGTAGAGAACCTCTTCCATCATCATCTGATGCAGATCTTCAGATCGCCCACCCGCATTCTCGTGATGTGTCGCGAACTGTTCGTACACCGCCCCCAGTAACGCCCCCGTTCCGCAGGCGAAGTCACCCACGCGCAAATTCCCAATCGCCTCCGCATCCGACCAATCAACATCCCGCATCTTTGCCACCGCCAGCCGTGCAAGCAACGCGGCCGAAGACGGCAAGGTGTAGAACGTTGCGAGATACTTGCGGTCCGCTATCAGTCGCTGAAAGATCCGCCCGGTCAAATCATGCGCGATGGTGGCCCCCGTCGCCGAGACCTTTCCTGCGGTCTCCCGCAATACTCGCAATATGCGGGCCGCATCCTGCGGCGACATTCGGCTGAGGATGTCACGAGCGATCGCGAAGATCGGCCAGTAGTTGATCTCTAAGATCTCACGCCACGAGGCAAGAACCTCCGCCTGCGGATTAGCGACGTCAGGACCGCAAACCATATGCAGATGTCGTACTCCGTCGTGCATATCGGCGACACGGTCGTGGAACACCATCGCATTCGCCAAGATCGCACACGCCATGCGTCGCGTCTGGTGAACATTCGACATCCCCAGCAATCCAGCGATATCACTCGCCACTCTCGGTCGCAGCTCCGATATCTCGTTCAGGCGATCTGCTGCCGTCTCTATACCGAGTTCCAAGTGGTCCGAAGCCGTATTCACCGCGCTCTGCTGAACGGACAGCAACCGCACCATATCGGCGACGTCTTCACACGACCCCTCCAGCCAGCCCGATGCCGGAAAGCGGTTGCCGTTTTCGTAGAGCACAGCGTACGAGAACGGCGCATTCCGCACGTCTTCTTCAAGGTCGCTGGAATACTTCAAAGCGTCCGGATAGCGCAAAGCCATCGCGGTTTCGATCCGCCTGTGACCATCCTCAACGATCAGTCCGAGACGCACACGAGCATCTTCCTCCACCGAATTCGCCGGATCATATTCCGCCTCGATCACAACTGGAGCACGATCGGACGCGGTGGCCAGAATGTCCGGATGAAGACCCGCACTCCCCACGATCACGCCAGTATCCTCGTGCCTCACCCTATACGTTGGCAACATGTTCCCAAGTGCGCGTCCCAACGCGCTGTTCACAACTGGTTCGGTATGTCGAGGTTGACCATTCATTTACTTACACTCTACGAATCACGATTATCAAATCCATGAGACGCCCCCACAATTCTCTCACTTCCTTTGTCCGTTGAAACAATCACAAACACCAAGTCATTCTTGCGAAAGTAATAACCCAAAGGCGGTCGGGCCGACGAGGCGCACGATGGTAGGGGCGACCTTCGTGGTCGCCCACCCGCCTTCGCTCTCCGAAAAGGGCGTTGCCCCGGACTCCCTAGCCCCACCTTTCGGTCCCTGCTTTCACAGGGATGACGAAGACAGGATGCAGGAATCACGTTTCGCGGACGCGGTATCATTCTTAGTTAACGTTCGTTAACGATCCACGGAGCCAACGCACGATGCCTGCAATGACCAAAGAGCAACTCGAACATTTTGAGCACTTCGGGTTCGTCACCGCGGAGAATGTCCTCGATCCGGAGACTGTAATTGATCCGGTGATCGATGAGTATGCGGGTGTGCTGGGTAGGTTGGCGGATGAGCTGTATGAGGATGGGAAGATCAGCTCGAGGTACGAGGATTTGGAGTTTGGAGAACGGGTGACGCAGATCTACGCCGAATCAGGCGAGGTCCATAATGGTTACTTCGACTTTTCGCTACCCCAAGGCGGCGTTAAGCCGGACTCGCCGTTCTGGGCAGGGCCGGCGGTCTTCAATGCACTGACAGCGCCTAGTTTGTTGGATGCGGTCGAGTCGTTTATCGGGCCTGAGGTTTACTCGAACCCGGTGCAGCACGTGCGCATCAAGGTGCCGGAGAGTCGAGCGCCGCGGGATGAGAATGGGAATGTGAAGTATGGAATTACGCCTTGGCACCAGGATTGCGGCGTGGTGAATCCGGATGCCGATGAGACGCTGATGCTGACGGTGTGGTTCCCGCTGATGGATGCTGACGAGGAGAATGGTTGCTTGAAGGTGGTGCCAGGGTCGCATCGTGCAGAGCTATTGACTCACTGTCCGGGAGGGAAAAGTGGATTACAGTCCGGAATCCAGATACCGGAGACCGAGTTCGAAGTGGGTAAGGCGACATCGGTGCCGCTCAAGAAGGGCGACGCGCTCTTCATGACGAAGTTCACGGTGCACTCGTCACTCCCGAACAACAGCGACCGCATCCGCTGGAGTTTTGATTTGCGCTACAACCCGATCGGGCAGTCGACGGGTCGGACGAGTTTCCCGGGCTTTGTGGCTCGAAGCGCGAACAACCCGCAGTCGGAGTTGCACGACCCGGTGATTTGGAACGAGTTGTGGACCGACGCTCGGGACTCGTTGGCGAAGGGCAATCAGCCTTCGTTCAATAGGTGGGATGGTAGCGAGCCGGTTTGCGCTTAGGAAAGCGGCATCATTTTTCTCCAACTGTCGTTAATGATGCAAGGGGCCGTTGAATCATGCCTGCGATGACTAAAGAGCAACTTGAGCATTTTGAGCACTTCGGGTTTGTCACCGCTGAGGGCGTGATAGATCCTGAGGGGGTGATAGATCCGGTGATTGATGAGTATGCCGGGGTGTTGGATAATCTGGCGGATGAGTTGTACGAGGAAGGGAAGATCAGTTCGAAGTACGAGGAGCTGGAGTTTGGGGAGCGCGTGACGCAGGTCTACGAGGAGTCGGATGAGGTGCATCAAGGGTATTTCGACTTTTCGCTTCCGCAACGAGGAGTCACGGAAGATACGCCGTTTTGGGCGGGGCCGGCAGTGTTCAATGCAATGACGTCGCCGGATTTATTAGCCGCGGTGGAGTCATTCATCGGGCCGGAAATTTACTCGAACCCGGTGCAGCACATTCGGATCAAGGTGCCGGAGAGCCGTTCGCCTCGCGATCATCTGGGTCGGGTGAAGTTCGGGGTCACACCGTGGCATCAGGACTGCGGGGTCATAACGCCGGACGCTGACGAGTCGTTGATCCTTACGGTGTGGTATCCACTGATGGACGCAGATGAGGAGAATGGGTGTCTGCAAGTTATTCCGGGGTCGCACCGCGGGGAAGAATTGTTGACGCATTGCCCGGGTGGAAAGAAAGTGCTAGGCAGTTTGCACGTACCGGAGAGCGAGTTCGTGGTAGGGAAGGCCGTGCCGGTGCCGGTGAAGAAGGGCGATGCTCTGTTCATGACAAAGTACACGATCCATTCTTCGTTGCCGAACAACAGCGATCGGGTCAGGTTCAGTATGGATTTGAGATACAACCCGATCGGGCAATCTACGGGTCGGACGAGTTTTCCGGGATTTGTCGCGCGCAGCCGGAGCAACCCGGATAGCGAGCTGCACGATCCTGTTGTTTGGAATGAGTTGTGGCTGGAGGCGAGGAGTGCGCTGGCTAAGGGGCAGGAGCCTCCGTTTAACCGTTGGGATAGTGACCACCCGCTCTGCGCGTAAGGTCAACCCGCCTCGTTACAGCTGCAATCTCATAATATGCCGCCGTGTGCCAGCCATTGCGATTTCTTTGAAGCCTAGCCGCTCAAAAGTTCCGATGCGACCCATGTAGCTGTAGCTGGGCGAATCGTAGTCGACGGGGTAGGCTTCGATAATCTTGGCACCGTTCTCTCTGGCATAGTCGATGGCGGCGTCAATCAGGCGAGTTGTCATCCTTGTCCGCGTACGGTTCTGCGGATGTAGAAGCAGGCGATGGACCAGACGTTTCGGTATCGTTGCCGTCGGAGACGTAGTTACGGGTGCGGAGGTTGCTATAGGTTTCGAGAGGTGCTATTGAGCACCATGCGACCGGATCGTTGTCTTCGTAGGCGAGAATTCCGACCGGGGTGCCGGCAGCGATGCTTTTGGACATTGCTTCTTTCTTGGCGGGTCTGCCGGCGCGTCGGTCGGCGGATTGCATGGGACGGAATACCATGCACCAGCAGTGTTTGGGACCGCCGCGGGATTCGAAGAGGCTTTCGAGGTCGGACCAGCGGCCGGGGGTTACCGGTAGGTATCTCACTTCGGCCGTAGTTCGCCGGCTACTTTCGTTAGGGCCGCTCCGTATAGGTATATGAGGCTGGCTATGTATGCCCACAGCATTAAGACAACTACGGACGTGATGGGTCCGTAGATATGGCTCCGATAGCTCGCCTGATTGTTGAACCAGAAGAAGACGTGTTTGCCGATTTCGAAGAGGACAATTGCGACGATGGCTCCGAAGGCGGCGTCTCGCCATTCGACGCGGGTGTTGGGCAGTCGGAAGTAGACGAAGGCGAAGACGACTGCGGTGAAGATCGCAGGCAATATCGCAGAGAGCGAACCGAAGATGATTGCGGCGGCGATGGATAGTCCGCCGGTTGGGTCGGATATGTCTTGGCTGAAGCGCACCAAGACTTGGATCACGGAGGTTAATGCGATGGAAGTGAGGAAGGCGACGACGAGGATGGTTACGAGTGAGACGTTTTTCACCGTGACTTGGAAGAGTGTAGATGAGTCGATGCCGAAGACGCGGTTGGTGGCGCGGTACGCGGCGGCGAATAGTCCGTTGGCTCCGATGATCAGACCGCCAAGGGCGATCAGGCCGATTGTGAATGAGCCTCCGAGTAGGTTTCCGACCGCGTCGTCAATCAATTCGTGCGAGGCTGGAAAAAGATAGTCGAGGGCTTCGGCGAGGATTCTTAATGCCCCTTCGTCTGATCCGACGGCGATCAGCGCCATGATGATTAGGGCTACAAGCGGGAGTAGCGACATGACGGTGAAGAATCCGAGCGCGGCGGCGAGATCCGTACCGCCTTGCCGAAGCAAAAGTCGCGCTGCCTCGTAACAAGCTTTCACGCGCCATGCGCCTCGGAATTTCGGTCCGTCGTTCAAGAAAGTCTTGGCGAGTTCTACACATTTAGATGCTAAGCGAGATGCAACGGTGGTTCCGCGTTTTGCGGTGCGGCCGATAGCCGAGTGACTAACCTGATCAGCTTGCTTGGTCCCGAGGCTTCGCGGCAATTCGCGGTCGCTGGCGAGGGGGTGTACGGCGTTTTGGTCGGGCGATGGCGATTCGCTGTTCGCAATGGTCATAGCTAACTGGAAGTAAATACGAACCGGAATGATCTCGGTTCTGGATGAAGGCAGATTGTGGAGGACATTGAAGTGCGATTTGGTCGCATAAAGCAACGCGCCGCACCAGTTTCCCGGTGCGGCGCGTCGGGTTGGCTCTTGCGAACCGGCTGCTAGTTGGAACTAGAAGTCCATTCCGCCGCCAGGTGGCATTCCGCCACCGGCCATGGCTGGCTCGGGGTGCTCGGTGATGAGCGCTGCGGTCGTCAGGATCATGCCTGCGACCGATACTGCGTTCTCGACGGCTGAGCGGGTGACCTTTGCCGGGTCAACGATGCCCATTTCCATCATGTCGCCGTACTCGTCGGTCATGGCGTTGAAGCCGAAGTTCACGTCATCGTTACCGACTACGCGGTCGAGGATGACTGCGCCTTCAAAGCCGCAGTTTCCAGCGATGATGCGGATCGGCTCGCGCAGGGCCTTCGAGAGAATCTGCACGCCGGTCTGCTCGTCTTCGTTATCCAATACGAGAAGATCGAGTTCGCGAGCGGCGCGGATCAGTACAGTGCCGCCACCGGGAACGATACCCTCTTCAACAGCCGCACGAGTCGCCTCAAGTGCGTCTTCGACACGTTGTTTTTTCTCCTTCATCTCGATCTCGGTGGCCGCGCCAACGCGTAGGATGGCGACGCCGCCGGACAATTTGGCGAGACGCTCTTGGAGCTTCTCGCGATCGTAGTCGGAGGTCGTGTCCTCGATCTGAGCCTGGATTTCGGTCATGCGACCGCGGATCGCGGTTGTGTCACCGGTTCCGCCCACGAAGGTCGTGTCGTCTTTCTTGACAACGACCTGTCGACAACGGCCGAGGTCCTCGAGGGCGGCGGAGTCGAGCTTGCGTCCGATCTCGTCGGAGATGACGGTTGCGCCGGTGAGGATTGCGATGTCTTGGAGCATGGCCTTGCGGCGGTCGCCAAAGCCCGGGGCCTTGACGGCGATGCAGTTAAGCGTGCCGCGGAGCTTGTTCACCACGAGGGTGGCGAGTGCTTCGCCTTCAACATCTTCCGCAATGACGATGATGTTCTTGCTGGACTGCAAGACCTTCTCGAGCAGCGGAAGCAGGTCGGAGACCGCGGAGATCTTGTTCGAGGTGATCAGGATGTAGGGGTCGTCGAGGGCGGCCTCTTGGCGGTCCGGGTTCGTGACGAAGTAGGGCGAGAGGAAACCTCGGTCGATCTGCATTCCTTCGACGAAGTCGGTCTCGTATGAGAGGGACTTTGATTCGTCGACGGTGATGACGCCGTCTTTTCCAACCTTCTCCATGACTTCGGCGATGAGATTACCCATCTCGTCGTCGTGTGAAGAGAGGACTGCGACGTTTGCGATCTGCGAGGAGCTGTCGACCGGGGTGGACTGGTTCTTGATGGAGGCGCGGATGGTGGCCATGGCCTTTTCCATACCGCGCTTGATGGCCATCGGGTCGGCACCTGCGGCGACGTTCTTGAAGCCTTCGGCGACGATAGCCTGGGCCAAGACGGTGGAGGTGGTGGTACCGTCACCGGCGTCGTCGTTGGTTTTCTTGGAAGCTTCCTTCAAGAGCTGGGCGCCCATGTTCTCGAACGGGTCTTCGAGGTCGACCTCTTTGGCGATGGTTACGCCGTCGGAGTTGACCTGCGGAGGACCGAACTTCTTGTCAACGATGACGTTCTGGCCGCGTGGGCCGAGCGTCCTCTTGACGGTGTTAGCGAGGATGTCGATGCCGATCTTAAGCTTGGCACGAGCATCATCTTCAAATAGCAAATCTTTAGCTGGCATTTGCCTTATTACTCCTTGTTGTTTGTTGTTTGGCGACGAAATCCGTAATTTTCACGCTGGGTCTTCTGAATGTCGACGGCGTTACTATGACGGAATTACGGCTTTAACCGACGATCGCCAAGATGTCGGATTCTCGTAGGATGAGGTAGTCGTTGCCGTTTTGCGAGTACTCGGTACCTGCGTACTTCGAGTAGATCACGCTATCGCCAACGTTGACGCTCATCTCAATAACTGCGCCTTCATCAGTGGTTCGGCCGGGGCCGACAGCTACGATTGCGCCTTGCTGCGGCTTCTCTTTTGCCGTGTCGGGAATGATGATCCCGCCCGGGCTAGTCGCCGATTCCTCTTCGGACGGCAAGACGACCACGCGGTCGTTTAGTGGCTTCAGGTTAACCTTCACTCGGTCTTTCCTCCTTGTTTTGCAACTTCTGTCTTGCAGCGTCGGGCATAATCATCTCGTGAATCGAGATGGTTTTGCGGCCTAACTGCTAGCGTCGAAATTCGTTAGCAGTCGACACATGCGACTGCTAACCGACAATTATATTCCGTCAATTTCGATTCGCAAACACAAACCGCTGACGCGATAGCATCTGACACCAGATATGGGGCTCGAACAACTGATAATCGCCACGGCACGGATCGCCGGATCGTTGCCCGTGCTTCGATGGGCGTTCTTCGGTGCGATCCTTGCCATCGTCGTTGATTTCTCCGATCTGTTCATGATGAACCTGATCGATTTTGGCGAAGTCTGGGACTATCAATCATTCGACAAGTGGATCGATCAGGTCTACATGCTGACCTTCCTGTGGGTCGCGGTGCGGCAGTGGGACGGCCCCGGAAAAACAGTTGCGATATTTCTATTCGCGTTCCGCGCAATCGGATTCTTCGCCTTCGAATTCACCGAATCCCGCTGGATGCTGTTCCTATTCCCGAACGTCTTCGAGTTCTGGTTCGTAGCCATCGCCGCGCAGCGACACTGGTGGCCCGACTACGAGTTCACTGCGAAACGAGTGTTCATATTGCTACTCGTCTGCACCGCGCTAAAGATGACGCAGGAGTACATCCTGCACGTCTGGCAAGTGTTGGATCGCTACCGAGCGATCGACGTTGTCGTCGACTGGTGGGAGTTCTTGGACGGTCTGTTTTAGGGTCGCGACGCTACGCCGAAAAGTTGAAATCTCGACCAATGCCGTTGGCCACCGCTTCACGGTATACGAGGGCAGCGCACGAGATATCTTGTATCGCCAATCCGACGCTCTTGAATAGAGTCACCTCGTCATCCGAGGTTCGTCCGGGAGTATCGCCATTGACAACATCGCCCAGATTACCTGCGACGTCCGACCAGGAATAGTCGCGATCCTCGACAGGGATTTGCAAATCGCCCGCTTCCGCCATGCATGCCTCCAACTGGTCGCAGATGATTCGCGCACGTTGAATGCTCGCAGTATCGAGTTCACGAACGCCCGGCGCATGCGAACCAATGGCGTTGATGTGCGCTCCCGGTTTCCACCAGTCCGCGCTGACTATCGGATTCGCCGCTGTAGTTGCAAGAGCCACGATGTCTGACTCGCGGCACAGCTCTTCGCCGCTCGACGCGAGCCGCACGTCGAGCCCTGTCTGCTCCGCCACCCAACCTGCGAACTCGCGACGCGACGCGTCGTCGTCGAGCGAGAATGTGAGAATCGTATCAACGTTGCTGGCTTCCGCAATGGAGATCGCCTGTTGTCGCGCCTGCACACCCGCGCCCAATACGCCACCTACTTTCGCGTCACGACGAGCCATATGCCGCGTCGCAACTCCCGAAACGGCACCTGTCCGCACTGCGGTCAAATATCCACCATCCATGGCCGCCACAACTTCGCCGGTCTCGTTGTTCTGAACCAAAATGGTGCCGATAGTTGTTGGCAAATCGAACTTCGATGGGTTGTCTTTGTAGACCGTCACCGCCTTCACACCGAGCGCGCCGCCTGACTTCAGATACGCCGGCATGTACGCGATCCATCCGCCGACCGCGGGATCGATCATCACCGTCCGCGGTGGCATCTCAGCGGTGGCGCTGGCGAGTTCGCCGAACGCGGCTTCGACGACATCGATGGCTTTACCCATCGTCAAGACTTGCTGCACATCCGACCTGTTCAACAACAAAGCCATCGCAAATTCCTCGGGCTAGTGATTCTCGTGTGATCGACTGAAATCATACAATTCACCCGCCGAAGCCAATACCTTGCTCTCGACCTCTACCGACAACCCGCCTTCCTTCAAATGCTTCAACGTCCGCCGTTGGCTGAGCAGCGGAAAATCGCTCGCAAACATAACACGTGACGCACCCACGATATCGACCGCCGTCCTATAAACACCTGGCTCATACAGAAATGGCACCGCGGCAGAGTCGAACCATACGTTCGATAGCGCCTGGGCAACTTCCGGCATCCGGATGTAGAACGGGAGCCCACCTCCGAAGTGCGAAAAGACGAACCGGTTGTCCGGATAGGTCGTCGCCAGTCTCAGCAGCTTCCTTGGCGTCATCGTTCCCTTCCCGGGATAGTTATGCCCGACGGGTTCCGAAGCGTGGACGATAACGACAGCGTTGTGCTTTCGCACCACCGACATCAGATCGTCCAGAATCTCATACGGCACGTCCACCCAACCTTGGGTATCGGCGTGTAGTTCGCCGATGCCGACAGCGCCCGATTGCAAACATCTTTCCGCTTCCAACGCCGCGGCATCACCGTCCCAAAACGGGTTGACGCTGCAGACGGGGATGAGTTGGTCAGAATAACGCGCGGCGGATTCAAGAATGTAGTCGTTGGAGCGGCGCGCCAACTCTTGGTCGGTCCAACCGAAACCGGCGATTACCGAGCGATCAACGCCCGATCGACCCATTTCGTCCATAAGAATTTCGGCCTGTGCGATGCCCGCTTTTGGGTTCGCGAACAGTTCAGCGAAAGTGCGGTCACGTGCCAGTGCGTCGTCGCGATGTTCGATGAAATAGGGCGGAAGAATGTGTGTCAGGCCATCGATGATCATTGCGGATCATCTTAAACGCCCCCGAAAACACCCAAAAACGCCCGCAAACTTCGGATCATACCAACGCAACATCGCGCAGCTTAATCACTTCTCCGCGCTGTATCACCGTTGAAGCCCGATCCAAATCCCGAATATTCCCAGCCGGATCGCCGTCGAACGCGGCAAGATCGGCGACTTTGTCTGGTCTGATTGAACCGACCTCATCGTCGACGCCCAACGCTTCGGCAGTGTCAATGGTTGCCATCCGCAAAGCGCTCCACGTGTCCCAACCGAGTTTCCCGACGGCTGCCCACGCGTTGGCAGCCGATCGATCGTGGGTGCCATGCGGCATCCCCATGTCCAAGCCGTTCGTGAAGCGTACGCCTAGCTCGTGCATTTGATTGAGCGTTTCGGCGTGGTCTTCATCGGTCACATTGTTGGCAGCCACGGACCAGTGGACCGCCCGTGGTGGTGCTTCTCCACGATCGGTGGCTTCGTGTCCCAACATGCCATGTCCGATCGTGGGATCTACCCACTCTCCTTGATCGGCCATGCGCTTCGCGGTACCCAAGTCGAATTCCAACCCCTTGGATGGGTCTTGCGAGTACCACCTGGCGTGGATCAGGTTGTGCACGTTCGCCTCGACGCAGTTCTTGACGCCATCGGCAGACAGGCAGTGCGCCGCGACAGTGATCCCGGATCGGGCAGCTTCCCGAACCGCGACGGCCAGCGTTTCAGCCGGATACTGAGGCAATCGCGGGTTCGCGGTTGGCGTGAACATACCGCCAGTAGACATGATCTTGATCGCATCCGCGCCTTGTCGGACTTGATTCCGAACCGCCTTCGCGACATCGTCAGCGGTATCCGCCTGCGTCCCAAAGAACCAGCAGTGCCCGGCAGTGATCGTGATCGGCGTCCCCGCAACCAACAACCTCGGACCCGGTATGGCGCCATCCTTGATCGCCTGCTTAATCGCGAACGCCACCTCGTTGCGAGACCCGATGTCGCGTACGGTGGTCGTACCCGCCAACACCGCTTTGCGCATGGCCGAAACCGCCCGCATCGTCAACCGTTGGATGTCGTCCTTTTCCGCCAACGCCAGAGCCTGTGCATCCTTAGTCGCGCTGCAATGCATATGGCAGTGAGCATCCACTAATCCCGGAATCAACGAGACATCGCCGAGCCGCAGCACCTCGGACGTCTCCTCAACATCGGAGGGAAGACTCGACGCATGCAGAACGTCCGCGATCTTGCCGTCGACGATCTTTACTGCGCTGTCAGACAGCCACCCCGTCATCTGGGCGTTCGACACGCGGTCGGCGATTACGTATTTCACTGGGCCATGCACGGCGATGCCTGTCACTGTTGGGATGTGATTCGCTGAAATGAGTTTATACACAGTGATGGCGCGGGCGTGTCTTCACGATGTTTTTTCTTGCGAGATGTCATCTGACTCTACTGACATTGCCGCGCACGACCCTGAAGTTTTGGGCTCCAGCCAATCGATCGCGGCCTACCAGCGCGTCGTCAGTCGCGGTGAGCAACGTCTGCTCGTACTGCGATGCGCGTTCGAGAATCGTGCCTCGTCTCGTGCTGTCCATTTCGGAAAGCACATCGTCAAACGCAATTATGGGATCGCGCCGCGCGAACTCCGACACTAGCGATGCTTCGGCTAGACGCAGCGACAACGCCGCCGTGCGCGCTTGGCCTCGCGAGGCGAAACGTCGAGATGGCGCGCCCGCGATATCGACGCGGAAATCGTCCAAATGCGGACCGATCACCATGTGCCCAGACGACTGCTCTTTGCGCTTCGATGCCATCAGCGCGTCGTAAATGTGGTTTCGTAACTCGTTGCCTTCGAGATCCATCGACGCCGCCGCGCGCGCAGCCAAACCGAGATTCGGCTGATACGTCAGACCCAAAGACTCGCCTTCGCTCAACTCCGCATGGATCGGCGCCGACCTATCCCGCAGCAACTCCATCACCTCGCGACGCGTCTGGATTATCTTCACGCTCTCTTCGCAGAATCTCCCGTCCCAAAACGCGATCTCCTCCTCAAAGTCCTGCACGTCGAACGAGCCTCGAAGCAACGCGTTACGGCTTGCCCGGACACGGTTGAGACGAACCAACGTCTGCACATATTCGGTATCGAACTGACCGATAAGAATGTCCAAGTAGCGGCGACGCACCGCTGCAGCACCAAGCGCGAGGTCGAGATCCCCCGCTTCGAAGATGACCACATTGGCGCGCCCCACGAACTCAATCGGCTGCACCTTGACGCCGTTGATACGCCACTCCTTGGTCTTCGAGTTCAATCGACTGAAGTTCTCCGTGGCACTTGGATCAATGTGCAGGTCGAACTGAGCGCGGACAGCTTCAGGCCCGTTATTGAAGACTCCGAGCGCCTGCACATGCCCGCCATCGCGTGCGATCGAGTGATTGACGATTTCGCGATCGTTGCTGGCGCGCAGCGACTTGCCGACCGACAGCATGTGCACGGCTTCCAGCAACCCGCTCTTGCCGTGACCATTAGCACCAGTGAAGACTACCAACCCGGGTGAGAGGTTGATGTCGGTGTCAACGTGGTTTCTAAACCCGCTCAATTTCAGGCGCGTAAGGTGGATGACTGAAACCTCAAAAGCTACTTTCCCGGGGCGTTGAAATCCTCGACGCCCCCGATATGCGTATCATAATCACAGCGGTGGTCAATCCGTTGAATCACTCCCATTGAACGACAATCGCGCGTGCCGCGGCTCAACGCAATAACCAACCCAAACATCATGCGCATAATCCAGATCGCTATCAGCGCAATCGCGTTGGTGATGTTCACCGTCGCATGTGGATCTGAGTCCGCTGACCCGCCAACTTCAACCATCGCGCCCGAACCCGTCGCCACGGCTACCGAACGCCCCGCGGATACGCCCGAACCTGCCCCGACCGAGGAAACCGCGCAGGTAGTCACGGAACCCACCGAGAAGCCAGATCCGACGATGCCGCCTCCAGCAACCGAACCTCCTGCTCCCAAAGAGGAACCCGTCGCGGCAACCGCACCAGAACGCGACCTAGACATCGTCACGCTGCTGCCATTCGATGGCATACCGGCGATCGACAACCCCGGTTTCTTCAAAAACCTCGAAACCGCCAACAAGTTCTACAACGACGGCGAGTTGGTGTTGGGTGTCGAGATTGACGGCGACGCCCGCGCTTATTCAGTCCCTTTGCTGAGCAGTCACGAGATCGTGAACGACGTTGTGGGAGGCAAACCCATCGCGGTCACCTGGTGACCGCTCTGCTTCACTGGAATCGGGTATTCCAGAGAGGTAAACGGGGAGACCCTCACATTCGGCGTGTCCGGCAAACTCACGATGAACGCACTCATCATGTTCGACCGCCAGACGCGTTCACTCTGGAGCCATTTCCTCTCCGAAGGCATCGAGGGTGAATACAAAGGCGTCAAGCTGACCAATGTTCCGCTTATCCTGACGACTTGGGCTGAGTGGAGGACGTCGTTCCCCGAGACCAAAGCACTTCTCAAAGGCGAGTCCAGTTTCGACCCGTACACCAGCTACTACATGCGCGGCGACGCCGGAGTCATCGGAGAATCCAACCAGGATGATCGGCTCTACGGCAAGGAACTCGTGCTGGGCATGGGCTTCGACGACGGCGCAACGGCATTTCCTCACACCACATTGCAAGAAGAAGAGGTCGTCAACACCGAAATCAATGGCGAACCTGTCGTGATCTACTACGACTCCCAAACCACCACCGCCACGGCATACTCCAGAAACGTCGGCGACGAGACGTTGGAGTTCTCGCTGGAGACTGAGGACGAGATCGACGGTGTTGCCCGTAGGTGGATCGTGGACCCCTCCGGTTCGAGGTGGTTGCCTTTGAACGGTCAAGCGTGGAGCGGCGATTTCCAAGGCACTCGGTTGGAGCCGTTGCACGCCGTCAACGTGTTCTGGTTCGCATGGAGCGATTTCTACCCTGACACGGAGATATACGGTCAATGAGCGTCGATTTAAGAAACTGGGTTCGTAACGTGCCGGATCACCCGAAACCGGGCATTCAGTTCAAAGACCTCACTCCGATATTTTCCGAACCCGCGGCTTTTCGTGCCGCGATCAACTGGTTCACCGATCAGGTGTTGAAAATTCATCCCGATGTCATCGCCGCGATCGATGCCCGCGGTTTCGTATTCGCTTCGCCGGTTGCCGACAGGCTGGGCATACCGCTCGCACTCGTCAGAAAGAGTGGTAAGCTTCCGCCACCGGTCATCAAGAACCAGTATTCCCTCGAATACGAAGACCTGTCGGTCGTCGAGATGAGGTCAGATGCTCTCTCGAAGGGTCAACGCGTCGTCATCGTCGACGACTTGCTCGCGACTGGTGGAACCGCCGTCGCCGCCGCGGAACTTGCCGAGGAATTAGGCGCACATGTCGTTGCGCAGATCTTTTTGGTCGAACTCGCGTCCCTCAACGGCCGCGAACGCATCACGTCCCGCGACCCCGAATGCGAAGTCGTCACCGATATCGTCTACGACTGATCGCCCGAAAAACGTATCTCCACCAATCGCGCGCCGACGTAAAGACCGGCGAACTCGATCACGGTCAACACGGCGATAAACAACGTCGCCTCTAGGAAGAATCGTTCGGGGAACAGCAGCAGCAGATAGTGTCGGAACGGATCTAGCTGCCACAGATCGTTGGCGAAGCTCAGCAAGTGGAACTGCGTGAAAATCCACGTGAAGTCGATTATCGCAACTACGACAACCGCGGCGATTACTAAACCCCACACCAAAGCGCACCATCTCAACCATCGCGACATCGAAGCGAAGAAATCGCGGCGACGAATCACTAACCCCAGAGCCGAGCAGAGCACCAACACGACGCCGCTCCAAACCGACAACGCGGCCACGTAACTCATCAAATCCTTCACATCGATCATGTGAAGAATCTCACGCTCATCGAAAAGGCTGACCATCCCTCGCGACGTGTTCACCCGCACATCCAAACGCTCGGCGTCGTTCGCGAAGTAGTCCTTGATCTGATCCGCCGCGGAATCCAACTCCGAGACGGGCAACCCAGTGCGCTCAGGTATCCCGTTACGCCACCAGTTGTACGTGTAGAGCCAGTCCGAATCGGTTACGTAACCGACATTGATGGCGATGAGGAAAATCGGCAGAAGCACGGCGAACACAACGCCGAGCGCCAGCATCGCCCAGCCGGACGCCTTTAATTCACGCAATCTATTCACGAGGTTCAATGCTAGAAAACCTCGCGGATATCCGCCGTCACTATTACGCGGCAGGCGGCATTCCAGAACCGAGATTCATCGCGATTTGGCTAGCGGTCTTGACGTTGTACTCGGCAGCCAATTTCTTGTGATTGATAGCATCGACGATCGTACCGATGAAACACAGTCCGGCCGTAAGCAGATACAAAATCCCCAACCCGATGTGACCGAGAACGAATCGTTGAACTCCAGCGATTACAACGAATCCGATCAACGTGAAAAGCAAGATCGTTGTCTCGTCTTTGCGCTGGTTCCGGTACGCCATCGCAAACATCTGAGCCGATTCTTCCGGGATGTTCTCCACAATTCCTGATATCGCCGCTTGCTCGCCCGGAGGTATCTCCGGCAGCAACTGCATTACATTCGCCATAGTCAACTACTCCTTAGGGACTTAAACAATCGCATTTCGAGCGTCGCAACCCGCCAAAGGATGATTGCAATCGCTGGGATGCCGAGGATGTGCGACTCGATCGCCGAAATAACGTCGCCGCGGAAGAGATACGATATCGAATGGCCAAGTCCGTAACCAGGGCTCTTGATGCCCCAGACGTAGTACGGCCAAAATATCGTGAAGTGGAAATCGGAGTTCGGATTACCGAGCGCGAGCACGATCAGCGCCGCCGCCCATATCGCGGCTTCCCGATCAACATACTGAAGCAAATTTCGCATCGTACTCAAACCCGAATCCATGCCTAGAGGTTACAACCTCAACAACTTCCGGCGATAGAGGTTTCGCAAACCATGAATATGCAAATTCCATCCACTAAAAATGACCAAAACGGGTTCCAATTCTTGGTCGACACCGTCCGTACGCTCCGAGACCCGGGCGGTTGCCCATGGGATGCCGAGCAGACGCACCAGTCGCTGCGCCCAAACCTGCTCGAAGAGGCTTACGAAATGTTGGAAGCGATCGAGGATGCCGATGCGAATGCCCTCGAAGAGGAACTCGGAGATGTCATGATACAGATCGTCTTCCATGCCGATATCGCACGTCGCAACGGCGATTTCGACGCCGATTCCGTCTGCCAAAAAGTCGCCGAAAAACTCATCCGGCGCCATCCCCACGTATTCGGTGACGCTGAAAAACTCGATACTGGCGAAGACGTAATCGACAGATGGGAGCGCATCAAGCGCCAAGAAGCCGGCGGCGTCCGCTCCATCGTCGCATCCGTACCCAAAGCACTGCCCGCGCTTGCGCAATCAGCCGTATTGCAACGCCGAGCAATGCGTGCAGGATTGCCAATCGCAACCGAATCCGACGACCCCGCAAACTTTCCGGAACGGCGACTCGACGAATCCGACGATCAATTGGAACTCCGCGCCGGCCAATTCCTCGCCACTGCTGTCCGTTCCGTTCAGGCGCAGGGGATCGACCCAGAGACAGCACTGCTGAAAATCAACTCCAAACTCCGCGACCGCGTCTTGCGAGCTGAAGAACTAGCCGAAGGCACCGCGTTGGCGGAATTGGACGAACCTGAGCGTAGCCGAATCTGGCAACTCACACGCTAACCCGCTACGTCCACCGCTCTACCAGCAAACGCCACCACATCCCCGACAACCGTACCGACAACACCACGACCTTTCAGATCCGCCAACAACCCGTCAATCGCATCTTCTTGCACCGAGATAAGCAAACCGCCGGAAGTCTGGGGGTCGCACATCAGCAACCTATCAATTTCGCCGATATCCTCGGCCCACATCACGCTCTCGGCGCAACTGTCCAAGTTCCGATGCGTCCCACCCGGCGCGACACCGTCCTCCAACAACTCCACAACACCCGGCAAAACCGGTAGCGCCGATCGCCTCAATCGCCCGGTCGTACCGCTCGCCCGCATCATCGTCATGAGGTGACCGACAATCCCGAAACCCGTAACATCGGTCGCCGCATGTGCCCCCGCCGACACCATCGCCTCTGCCGCATCGCGATTCAACCGCAACATCGAGTCGACCGCGGCATCCAATATCTCGTCAAGTGCTTCACCGTTCTTGAGCGCAGTAGTAACCACACCGGTCCCCAATGGCTTCGTCAACACCAATACATCGCCGGCCTCCGCCGTCGAATTCTGAACCTGCCGCCCTGGCTCGACGATCCCGACGACCGATAACCCGTATTTAGGTTCAACGTCGTCTACCGTATGACCGCCAACGATGATGGCGCCGGCTTCGGCGACCTTGGCGGCACCGCCGCGCAGGATCTCGGATGGAATCTCGGATGGTAGGCTGCGCGGAAAGGCGGCTATGTTAAGCGCCGTTATCGGGCGACCTCCGACGGCGTAAACATCCGATAGCGAGTTCGCAGCCGCAATCGCGCCATACGTGAAAGGGTCGTCCACGATCGGCGCGAAGAAGTCAACTGTAAGCACCAACGCGACGTGATCGTCCAAACGGTAGACGGCAGCGTCGTCACCGTGTTCGAAACCGACCAGCAGGTCAGGGTGCGGAACGGCTCCATTCATCAGCCCGCCCAATACCTGGGCGAGTTCGCCTTGGCTAAGCTTCCCGGCTCAACCGGCGCAGCTGGCGAGTTCCGTCAGGCGCGGGACCTTTTCATTCATTGACCGATGCTCTCAACAATCAAATGAGACGATACGAACAGCCTCCGTCTCACTTCTCTCACAATGGTACCCCCGGGATATTCCGTGTCCGCCTTACGCAATCGACTTAATATTGAGATAGTTACCCCATCACACTCCCCATGCCCCATTCTGGCGTCTCCGTTATGACACAACTCCCACTAGCTGAAGTCCTGCCGATCTCGGCATCGGTCAACGAAGCTGGCCGCCTCGCCATCAACAACTTGGACGTTCGCGACATGGTCGAAGAGTTCGGCAGCCCGCTCTACATCTACGACGAAACAACCGTCCGAGAGATGTGCCGAGAATTCGTCGGCAATTTCAGGCGATACTACCCGACAACTGACATCGAGTACTCCACCAAAGCTTTCTCCAACCCCGCGATGCTAAAGATCATCGAGGATGAAGGTCTGCATATCGACGTCGTCACGGGTGGCGAGTTGGCGTTCGCAATTGCTTCCGGGTTTCCGGTTGAGAAGATCAACTTCCACGGCAACAACAAAACGCGGGAAGAACTCCACGAAGCGGTTGAAGCCGGCATCGGACGGATCACGATCGATTCGTTCCACGAGATCGAGCTTCTCAACGAAGTCGCTGGTACGGTCGGCAAGACGCAGGCAGTAAATTTGCGTCTCTCTCCAAGCATCGACCCTCATACTCACCGCTTGACCAGCACCGGGATCCTAGACTCGAAATTCGGGTTCTCAATCGAGACCGGCGACGCTGAGAAAGCCGTTGCCGCAGCGTTGGACCAACCTAACCTGGATGTTCAGGGATTGCACTTCCATCTCGGTTCCCCGCTATTCGAATTGGAACCTTACGAAGAGGCCATCGAGTACGTTTGCGCCTTCGCTGCACGGATGAAATGGGTTCACCATCTTGAATTGGGCGAGTTTAGCCCCGGCGGCGGCATGGCCATCGGTTATCTGTCGGCGAAACTGCCTCCGACAATCGCCGAGTACGCAAAGACGATTGCCGACTCATTGGTTTCCGCCTGTACAAAATACGGACTTGACCAACCAAGGCTGATCATCGAACCCGGTCGGTCGATCGTCGGCAGGGCGGGGGTCGCCGTCTACACCGTTGGAGGCATCAAACGAATTCCGGACGTTCGAACATACGTCAGTGTCGATGGTGGAATGGGTGACAACATCCGTCCCGCTCTATACGATGCACAATACGAGGTGATGTCCGTCGACGATCCCCTCGGCGAGCCTACGCAGACCGTGACCATCGCCGGAAAATTCTGTGAGTCCGGAGATGTCTTGGCGAAAGACGTAATTCTGCCGAGCGTCAAAACCGGTGACCTTCTGGCATTGCCAGCCTCCGGAGCCTACTGCGTTCCAATGGCCAGCAACTACAACATGCAGACGCGCCCCGCGATTGTCCTAGTCACCGAACAGTCCGAAGCTAGACTCATCCGCAGGCGCGAAACTTACGCCGACCTCCTCGCCACCGCGATATTTGAATAATGCTCACCGCATCGACAGATGTGAGATCAAGCGGCCAATGGCAGACGATCGGTAATAGGGCGGCGATAACGCTGCTCAACGGTGCCATCAAGCAGCAACGAGTATCCCACGCGTACCTTTTCACCGGCCCAAACCGAGTCGGCAAACGAACGCTGGCCGTCGACTTCGCCAGAGCGCTCAACTGCACCGCGCAAGACATTACCGCACCCGGTTGGGGTGATCTTCAACCGGAACCGCCATGCGGTCAATGTTCGGCCTGCGACCGTATCGCTCGGTCCAACTTCGCGGACGTGCAGATCATCACGTCATCGACTCAATCCTCCAAAGACCCGGACGCCAAGGCCGCGCAACGGCGTGTGATGATCGGCATCGAATTGATCAAGGACCTCCAGTCCGATGCCATGCTCGAACCCTACGAGGGTCGCGTCAAAATCTTCATCATCGACGAAGCCAACCGAATGTCGCCAGACGCTGCAAACGCGCTCCTGAAGACGCTCGAAGAACCTCCCAGCAGCGTCCACATCATCCTTACCGCGCCCTCCGCAGAATCAGTGCCGGAGACCATCGCTTCGCGGTGCCACTTAGTCAGGATGCGGTCGGTGCCTCCCGACGTCATCGCCGACGCACTGATCGACCGGCACAGCGTACCGCAGACCGAAGCCCACACGCTCGCGAAAATGTCGATGGGCTCCCCTGGTTGGGCCATCGCCGCACTCAACGACCCTTCGCTCCTCGACGCCCGCAAACAGTCTGCCTCTCGCATCATCGACGTTATCAAAGCCGATCTGCCTGATCGATTCGACTACGCTTTCGAGATGACCCGCGAATTCCGACGCGACCGAGTTTCAGCCCTCGAGGAAGTCGCGCGCTGGCTAGAAATACTCCGCGACATCGCCATGCTCCAGAACCAACTGCATCAACACATCGTCTTCGGTGACCGCATCGAAGAGTTGGCGGACTTGGCAAAACAACTCACAACGGAAGACCTCGCCCGCGCCACGACAGCCGTCCAAAAAACTCGCGACGCCATGATGTCGAACGCATACCCCCAACTCGCCTTCGATGCCTTGATGCTGCAGATACCTTCAACCGGATGATCGAGCTGACCAACGGTCAACCCGAAATCGAAAACTAACCCGCCGCAGTCGGCAACGGCTGCTTCGCCAGCCACGGCATGAACGGCAGCCACGCAGGATCCACACGATCAGCGCTGAAACCTGCATAGGGGTTTGGACGCGGCTCGCGGGGCTGAACCCTCAACGACATGCCCGCTTCGCGCGGCGTCGAACCCGCCTTGCGGTGATTGCACCGCTGGCAAGCCGTCACAACGTTCTCCCACGTGTGCTGACCGCCCTTGCAACGCGGTAGGACGTGGTCCAGCGTCAATTCGGTAGTTCTCTTCCCGCAGTACTGGCACAAATATCCATCCCGCTGAAAAACCTCTCGCCGCGACAGCTTCCGCCGGTGCATAGGCTTCCGAACCATGTACACGAGGCGAATCACCTCTGGACGTTCGAACATGCGGGAAACAGTATGAATGTATTCGACGCCGTATTGAACCGTTTCGGCTTTGCCTTTGCCAAGTAGCGAAACGGCGCGGCGCACGTCGCAGATGTTAAGCGGCTGATAGTTCTGGTTAAGCACCAAAACCCGAGAACGTATCAGGATTAACGCTTGATCACTCACAGTACTCATATTCTATAGCCGCATGTGTTTAATTGAGCCAACCAACCCCCTTGGTGCATCACCAACGCATCAACGAGGTCGACGACGGCATCAATCCACGCGCGAGAAAAGAACATCCACTGCGATTCCGATCTCGTTCGGCGCAATCGGTACGATGATGCCCCGGAGGCCAGCGAGAATCTCAACCACCAACGAGCCCGTCAACTGTTCGTCCAGCCACGACCTCGGCGCATCGTGAAGGTAGATCTGCGAATACGATGCCGAGTACGATACACCGCCGTACTCAATAGCACCCTCAGGCACCACGTAGGTGAACGCCGCCGCCACCGCGATCAGAGCCGTCACCAGTATGAATCCCACAGCCGCGCCCAGCAATGCACCGCCGATATCGTTCACCCATCGCAACGGGGTGACGTTGATCATCGCTCGCACGCTCGAAGCCACCGACCGCGCAAGGATCCCGACCAACGTCGAAACGATGATGTAACCGATCGTCGTGGCGATCGATGTGTAGTTCGCCGGCAAACCCAGCAAAGGGACGACTCGCCCGATGAGTTGAGCACCCAAAAAAATAGCGCCGTAAGCCGCCACCAGCCAGATCGCTGTCCCCAACACTCCAACTTGGAACCCCCAAAACGCCAACAGCAGAATCGTAAGGATGAATATTCCGTCAAGACCGTTCATCAGTTGGCAAGCGCGTCACGCAGAAACGGAAATCCGTCCATAACCTTTCGACCTGTAACAGTTCGAGCCCGAATTCACGCCCCATCGGCGCGTCGAAGGCAACCTCTACAGCAAGGATTCATCCTTGCTGTCTATAATCGAATATTAGTTTCGCGGACGATCGAAAACCTTTCCGATTGATGCGTGTTGATCCGCAATGTCCGATCCCCACGGTGCCAACAGCAGGCACCCCCTAGCCAATCATGAACTCCAACCAGAAAGCCGCGCCCCCGCAGATCGCATTGGATGGCCCGTCGGCTTCCGGCAAGTCGACCGTCGGTGCCATCCTAGCCGAACGGCTGAGGTACGATTTTCTCGACACCGGGATGATGTACCGTGCGGTCACGTACCTCTCCACCAAAAACCGCATCCGGCCCGAAGATTTCGACGCACTACGGAACATCGCCGTTGACACCAGATTCTCTGTGAGTCAAGATGAATACGGCGATTGGCGCCTATGCGCGGATGGACAAGACATCACCGATCATCTCTACTCCGACGAGGTCAACTTCAACGTCTCGCCCGTTTCCGCGATTTCAGCCGTGCGACGCGCACTGGTGCAGCAGCAACGCGACATCGCAAGTGCCGGACCAATCGTCATGGCCGGCCGTGACATCGGAACTGTCGTTCTCGCCGATGCTCCGTTAAAGATCTATCTCACCGCTTCTGCTGCAACCCGAGCGGAACGCAGAACTAGCGATTCAGATGGCAACGCCGATCGCCAATCGTACGAAGAAGTGCTGCAATCCATCCAACGCCGCGACGAGATCGACTCCAGCCGAGACGACTCGCCACTACACCCAACCGACGACGCGATCATCATCTCGACCGACGATCTGACCGCCGAAGAAGTCGTCGAAAAAATCCTCTCACTAATCGCGACCGACGCTGACCAAACCGCCACTCCTATGGTCACTGGAGGGCGCGCAGCGTGAACCCGAGCCGACAATGGATCTTCCCCGTCGCTAACACCGCTTTCCGCGGCGCGTTGGCCATGTTCGCCGACCTTGAAGTGAAAAACCGAGAACGTCTGCACGTCGACGGCCCAGTCATCTACGTCTCCAACCATCTGTCAAACCTGGATCCGCCAATCGTCGCATCACTGCTCCCACGCCGTGCATTGTTCCTAGCCAAGCGCGAACTCTTCAACAATCCGCTCTCCACCTCTTTTCTCAAAGGATGGGGCGCATACCCGGTGAGCCGTTACTCCGCCGATCTCGCCGCCCTTCGTTGGATGCGCGCGATGCTCGCTCAAAATCGCGCCATCGTGATGTTCCCGGAAGGCACCCGCAGCCGAAACCTCGAAGGATTAATAAAAGCACATATCGGAACCGCACTGCTAGCCGCCCAAACCGGAGCAACCCTCGTGCCGTTAGGCATATACGGAACCGACAACCTGCAAAATATCCTGAAAGTGTTCATGCCAATCGCCAAAATCAGAGTCTCAGTCGGAGAACCCTTCAATGTCCGCAGCGACATATCCCGTCGCGCCGCGCTCGAACGCGCCACCGGCGAGATCATGACAAGAGTCGCAATGAACTTACCTCCCGAACGCCATGGCATCTACGCCGACAAAGTGTCCAAGAGTTTCGAATTGACAAGCTTGATCGAAAATCGTCCGGCTGCAGAACCTGCCGCCGAAGCATTCGCCGCCACCATGTCATCGCCAACAAGCAGAAGATCGGCCTAATAAACATGTGTGGAATCGTGGGTTACGCCGGTAGCGGCGATGCAAAGACGTTCCTTCTCCGAGCCCTCAAGGACCTCGAATACCGCGGCTACGACAGCGCGGGAATCGCAGCCTTCACCAGCGCCGGCATCACGACGATGAAACGCGCCGGTCCAGTTTCCGCGCTCGAAGAAACCATCAACGGCCAGTTCGGCGACGCCACCGCAGGCATCGCTCACACCCGATGGGCAACCCACGGCAAACCAACTGACCAAAACGCCCATCCGCACATCAGCTACGACGGAAAAGTCGCCATCGCTCACAACGGCATCATCGAAAACCATGCCGAACTCCGACGCTCATTGACCGCCGAAGGCATCGAATTCACCTCCGAAACCGACTCCGAAGCCCTCGCCCATATGATTGCCCGATTCATGCAAGACGGCGACTCCCTCCTTGAGGCAACCGAACGCGTCAGCGCCAAACTCGACGGCCTCTCCGTGATCCTCGCAATGTCCGCCCGCGAACCCGACGAGATCGTCGGAATCCGAATCGGATACGCCGGAAGCCTCATCCTCGGCCAGTCTCGTGACGCACACATCCTCGCCAGCAACGCCGCCGCAATGCCGCACGACGTCGAAGAGGTGATCCACATCGACCACTGCGAAGCCGTTCGAATCAACCGCGACGAATTCGAGGTCGTCAGCGTCGTCGGATCCCCTGTCCACAAAGTCACCGTACCCCTGCAACCCGAGAGCCGCCTCACCGACATCGGTGACCACCCGCACTTCATGCACAAAGAAATCTCCGAACAGGCCGCAGCGGTCCAAGGAGCTTTGCGCGGACGCGTCGACTTCAGCAATCGGCACATCGAAATCCCCGAACTCCGGAAGCTACCCGCCGACCTGAACCGCGTCATCCTCGCCGGCATGGGCACTTCCCACTTCGCCGCCATGGCCGGCGCACGCTGGTTCGAACGACTCGCAGGCATTCCAGCACAAGTCGAATACGCCGGTGAACTCGCCGACCGCGACCCCGTCATGGACGTTAACTCCCTGCTCGTCGCCGTCTCCCAGTCCGGCGAGACCTACGACACCCTGGTCGCCATCGAAACCGCTCGACGAAAGGGCAGTACCGTCGCCGTCGTAACCGCCAATCCCCACGGCGAAGCCGCACGCATCTCCGACATCGTTATCGACATCGGCGCCGGCATCGAAGTGGCAGTACCGTCTACCAAGACCTTCATCAACAGCATGTTGGTCCTATATATGATGGCCCTTCAACTCGGACGTGAACGCGGACACTTGAGCCAGTCCGACTTTGAGAGACACATCGAGTCGATCATCGCCCTCCCAAGAGCCATCAACCGCACCCTGGGACAAGAATCCATTGTCGAAGCCCTCGCCCATGACCGCTTCATCGACGTCAAAAACATGCTGATCCTCGGGCGCGGCGACCTCTTCCCCATCGCCATGGAAGGCGCTCTCAAGATGAAAGAGACCGCATACATCCATGCCGAAGGTTGCTCAGCATCCGAAATGAAACACGGCATCAACGCACTCATCGAACCCGCGACACCCGCCATCGTGCTAATCCCCGAAAGCGGCGACCTCAGAACCAAGATGCTCACCAGCATCTACGAGGTGCAGAGCCGCGGCGGCGAGGTCATCGCCCTCGCCCACCACGGCGACATCGAGGTCGAAGCCCTCGCCGACGATTGGATACCGATACCCGTCGACGACGACGAACACACGCCGTTCCTCATGACCATTCCCCTCCAACAACTCGCATATCACACCACCATCGCACGCGGCTACAACCCTGACCGACCGCGCAACCTCGCAAAGACGGTAACCGTCGCATGATCGATGCCCCGAAGGAAAACCACTCACAGGAAAACCACTCACGGGCAAATCATTCGGAAGTCAGGCGCCGCATCGAGCAACGAGAAGCCGCGCTCTCACCGTTCGCATCCAAATCCGCCGACGCCACACGCGAACGCGACGAAGAACCCTCTCCCGTTCGCGCCGCATTCCAACGCGACCGCGACCGAATCGTCCACTCCAACTGCTTCCGACGGCTCAAGCACAAGAGCCAAGTCCTCGTAAACCCCCAGGGCGACCACTACACAACCCGCATGACACACGTCCTGCAGGTCTCGCAAGTCGGTCGCACCATCGCCCGAGCACTAAACCTCAACGAAGACCTCGTAGAAGCCGCCGCGCTCGCCCACGATGTCGGCCATACCCCCTTCGGACACATCGGTGAAAACGTCCTCAACGAACGACTCCCCAACGGCTTCACTCACGCCGCTCAAGGCGTCCGCACACTCACCATCCTCGAAAAACACGGCGGAGGACTGAACCTCACCCACGACGTCATCGAAGCCGTCAAGCGCCATTCCAAACCAGAAGGCAAATTCATCGCCGCCGCCGCCGTCGCCGGAATGTCCCTCGAAGCACAGATCGTTCGCATCTCCGACGCCATCGCATACCTCGCTCACGACCTCGCCGACGCCGAGCGAGAGGGAACTCTCGAAACCACCGACGTCCCGATCGATATCCGAGACGCCCTAGGCGATGCACACTCCACCCGCCTCAACGCAATGGTCGTCGACGTCATCAACGCTTCGTGGGACTGCACCGGAGAGTCGACCGATCCCATCGTCATACCTTGGATCCGCATGTCCGAACCCATGCGCGAAGTAACCACCCAGCTCCGTAACTTCATGTTCGAACGTGTCTACCATCCAACGTCTCAGTCTCCCGAAGGACTCCGAGCCCGCGACGCCGTGCACCTCATGCACGACCACTACAGCAAACACCTCGACGACGTCCCCGAATGGATGCGTGTCATCTCCATCGAACCCGAATACGCCGCCGCCGACTTCGTATCCGGCATGACCGACTCCTTCGCCGTAATCGCCCTAGAACGCATCTCCCCCGGCAGCAGCCAAGGTCTATACCAAGGCCGAGTCCGCGTCCCCCACACCTAACCACCTGTCCTCTTCACCCAGCAACGTTCCTTTCACGAAGCGAAGGGGACGCGGCACGAACCGAACGCAGGGGATGCATTGGGGACGGGAGGCGGGACGGGCAAAGTCCCCTCTTCCCTCCGTGGGAGAGGGTCAGGGTGAGGGGGCATCCATAAACAACAACCAACAATGACTTACACGTGAAAACAAAAACATTCACCCCAGAATCAATCAACCTCCGATCACTCGCGCAGGCCAACTAAACGCACCTCCAAACTCCCTTTTCCACCGCGCGACACACTCTTGCTTTCCCACAAATCTCGTTTATACTTCGTACGTCCATAGCGTGTTATCACGCTCCGCGAACGTCTAGACACTACGTTTCGATCGTCGCAATCGGGCGATGGTCGTTGTAGGCAACCAGTTCGCCACTGGCGGGGAGAGCAGATGACCTTAGTCGACGAAGTCAAGGCAAGGCTGACAATCGTTGATGTCGTCTCGGATTACGTCGCTCTCGAGAACATATCCTCCCGTACGCCCAAAGCCCTCTGCCCGTTCCATGACGAACGAACACCGTCCTTCAGCCTCTCCCTCGAACACGACTCTTGGAGATGCTGGGGCGCGTGCGGAGTCGGTGGAGGCATGTTCGACTTTGTCATTCGAGCCGACGGCATCGAGTTCAAAGAAGCCCTCGAAAAACTCGCCCTCAAAGCCGGCATCGAACCAAACTTCCGCGACGATTACCCTGAAAATCGTCGACGCGGCAGGTCGTCCGCACTCCACGAAGTCAACCAAATCGCCGAAGAGTTCTTCACCCGCCAACTCGAAGGAGCGCAAGGCGAAGAAGCCCTGGCGTACCTCGAATCACGCGGCATCGACGCCCAGACTGCTCGTCGCCGCGGCATCGGGTACGCACCCGGAGGCGTCAACTCACTAATCGCATACCTAAAATCCATCGCCGCAGACAGCCAAGCCGTCGTCCAATCCGGACTCATTGCCAAAGGCAACGACGACGCGTGGCGCGACATGTTCACCAACCGCATCACCATCGCCATCCGCGATCCCCGCGGCAATGTCATCGGCTTCGGCGCCCGAGCCATGGGCGACGTCCAACCCAAGTACCTCAACACCCACGAGACCGCAATCTTCAACAAATCGAAAATCCTCTACGGCATGCACTGGGCATCCGATGCCATCCGAGCATCTGGCAGGGTAATAGTTGTCGAAGGCTACATGGACGTCATCGCCGCACAAGAGCGAGGGTTCAAAAACGTCGTCGCCTGCATGGGCACTGCCGTCACATCCCAACAGCTGCAAGCCATCTCAACGGTGTTACCCGACGATCCGGACAATCCGCCGTCGGTAATCCTATGCCTCGACGCCGACGAAGCCGGACAGCAGGCCACTTTGCGCGGCCTACAGACCGCAGAGTCCGAATTCGGACGCACAACCTTCGACATACTTATCGCCAGCCCGGTCGTCTCCGAACACGGCGAACCCAAAGACCCTGATGAAGCCATTCGAAACAACAGCGCGGAATGGGTAGCGTCGATCGAACAAGCCGTCGAGATCCTCGACTTTCGCATCCGCGCCAGCCTACGCAACCACGATGCAACTACCGAGATAGGGCGAGATGCTGCTCTCAACGAAATCGCAACCTTTTTCAAAGAAATTCCTCCGAACACTATCCGTGAGCAAAGAAAACTCGAATCGCTTGCGCATGAATTAAGCATGGACCGGGACTACTTGCAAAATGTGCTGAAACTCAAGAAATCAGCGAGCGAAACGTTAAAAAAAGCATCGGGCGCCGACCGAAACCAACGTCGCACTTTGACCCGCCGAACGAACGACCCTCGACGCGCCATCACCGTAGCCACTGCCGCCATCCAAGCCAGTTGGGAGTCCGACCTACTCGCTTGCATGCTGCAGTACGACTACGCAATCGACCACGCCGCAAACGTGGAACCGCACCACTTCACCGATCCCGTCAGAATGCGAGTGTTTGAAACCTTTCGAGCTGTAGCCAGCATCGATGAATGCCTCGCACGGATCGAAGGCGACGACGAGGCCCTAAACCTAATCAACCGATTAATGCAAATTCCCCTTTCACCAACCGACGAAACGGTGGAGGACCAAGCGGCGATAATACAGATCGCCGAAACATGTGCGAAACGTACGCGTAGAGAGTATCTCACACGAAACAAAAAGAGAGAGGTGCAACTGGCCAAAGAAAACGGAAACATGTTCAGTGAAGAGGACATGATCACCGCGGTTCAAACTAACCGCGAGATCAGGGAACTGGCGAAACCGCAACACGCGGCGCCAAGCCATTAGGAGGCGCTCAGATTGTTTAACGAGAGCGACGAGGTAGAACACGCAACAGGGACGGACGCGATCGAAATCATTGTGGGTGATGAGGTCGACGACAATCCCAGTATTTCCGGAGCTACGCCAAGCACCGAGCGAATGTCAACGCTTAACGGCGCATCGCTAGACGATGACGACGATGATGAAGATGAAGTTGTCGCGTCGGCAGACAGTGACGATGACCAGGAAGAAGACGATGATGACGACGGCGAGACGCTGACGTTTGGGATGCTCGGCGGTGATGATGAAACGGAAGCCGACCCGATCGATGGCGAGAACCAACGGGCCAACATGCTCCTCTCAACGACAGGACCCGCGGGCTCGCTCTCGGATCTCGACAGCTGGGACGGCTCTGCGAACGGCGCAAAACAACGCGCCGAAGTCGTAACCCTCGAAAATGTCGCCGCCGACACCGACCTCACCGACGATCCTGTCCGGATGTACCTCCGCGAAATCGGGCGCGTCGAACTCTTGACCGCGCAAGAAGAGCGCGAGCTCGCGCGAAACCTAGAGCTGCGCCGCATCGTCGCCGAAATGGAATCGGATTTCGTCGAGAAACACGAAACCAAACCATCCGCGACGGAGATAACCATCGAGGCAATGCTTCGGTTGTCAAAGATGCAGACCGCCGCCAAAGCAATGGTCGTCTATTCGGGCTTCTGCAACGAGCGGATGGGTGAAATCTTCGCAGTCATCAGCAAAGCCCTCGAGAATCCCTACCGCATCAGAGATGTCAAATACGTCTCAGACATCTTCAACTGCTCGCAGGATGACGCGATCGAGACAATCAGGGACTTGACCCGACTCCCAGAAGCGATTTTCAGTAAGGTCGACGATCTCGAAGCCCGCGAATTGATGGCGAACCTGCCGGAATCCGATGTCGCCTCAGCCATCGAAGACGCTCTCAAGTGCGACGCGGCGACAGCCAAGATTCTCGAGAGCATTCATGAACGCACCGACGACCAGTCGATCTCCGAGGTCTTAACCCAACCTCGGCTACTTGAGATCGTCGCCGACCCGTATCGGATCACCTCCGCCACACCCATTCGCCGAGAATTGGGCGGTTCGCGCAGTGAAGCCTTGGACATCGTCCGAGAGCTTGCACCGAACTTCAGACACACTGAACTTCAACTCGACAACCCAAAGATATTCGATGTATGGCGCGAGACATCCCACGAAACGCGCGTGAGCGCGATGCGAAGCGGATTGTTGTGTTCCGAAAAGCTCGCAGAGAGACTATTAGCCGTGGCCGACGACGTGGCAACCACACACTTCGCCGACATGCTGATGAACCAGCACATCCGGGATTGTCTAGACCAGCCGTATTCCGAGGAAAAAATCGAGTACCTCGCGAATCATCTCGGTTGCGACGCCGACGAATCGAAAACAACGATCCGAAATCTTTCGTTGCTGACACTGCTGATCGCCAACGAAACACCAGACGCGATCGAGTGCAACCCCCAATTGTTCGAGCTCGCACAGGCGCTTGACAACGAGGCGATCCAAAGGCTCTTCTACTACGGACCGCTACTCGACGCACACCTGACTACCATCCGCAACAGGGGGACCGCTTCGGACATCCACATCACGAAGGCGAACCTCCGACTTGTTGTTTCAGTAGCCAAGAAATACATGGGCCGCGGCATGAACCTCTTGGACCTCGTCCAAGAAGGCAACATCGGACTGATAAGAGCGGTTGAGAAATTCGACTACCGACGCGGATACAAATTCTCGACCTACGCTACATGGTGGATCCGTCAGGCGATAACGCGCTCGATCGCCGATCAGGCTCGAACCATCCGCATCCCGGTCCACATGGTTGAAACCATCAACAAGCTGTTGCGAATCAGCAGGCGACTCGTGCAGGAATACGGTCGAGAACCAACCCCCGAAGAGATCGCCGTCCACATGGAGACGACTCCGCAAAAGGTGCGAGACACGTTGAAGATTTCTCTACAACCCGTCTCTCTGGAAACCCCGATCGGAGACGAAGAGGACTCGACGCTCGGCGATTTCATCGCCGAAACCAATACCGATGGACCGATAGATAAGGCCGCCACCACCCTGATGAAAGAGAGCGTCATGGAGGTCCTGGAGACCCTAGACGTCCGTGAAAAGCAGGTTATCGAGCATCGCTTTGGTATGAAGGATGGCCGATCCAAGACGCTCGAAGAAGTTGGACGCTACTTCGGTGTCACCCGCGAACGCGTCCGCCAAATCGAGGCCAAAGCCTTACGTAAACTGCGGCATCCAACCCGCAGTCGCCAACTCCGCGGATTCGTGGACTAATTCGGCCCTAGCCAAGAATCATTCGAGGTCGTCTCAACACGCGTGAGACGACCTCGACAATCAGTACGCAGACGAACCTCGGCTATCGGTCGGTCAACGAACCGCCATTGATATTGATCGCCTGACCAGTTATGTATGCTGCACGCGGGCTGCAAAGGAAGCCGATCAACTCGCCAACCTCGATGTCCTCAGCCGGTCGACCCAACGGAACCTGAGCCGCTCGCTTCATCCATTCATCGCCGCGCCCGACCGGGTCGAGCCGAGCCGTCTCAGTCATGCCAGGACAAACACAATTGGCGGTAATCTCGTGCTCAGCCAACTCTTTCGCCAACGCTTGGGTGAAACCGTCGACGGCGAAGTTCGACGCGTTGTAAGCAGCCATGCGAGCGTTCCCACGCTTGCCTGCGGTTGACGATATGTTTACGATCCGACCGCCTTGGCCCTGTTTGATCATCTGAATCGCACCGGCCTTCGAACACAGATACGTCCCAACGACCTTGACCTCCAAGACCGTCTTGAACACATGCTCTTGGACTTCGATCACCGGAACACGGTCTGCCCCATAGGGCGCAGCGGCGTTGTTGATCAAGATGTCAACGCTGCCCAACTCGTCGACGGTGTGATCGATAAGCGCTTGCACATCGTCGGCCTTGGTCACATCCATGACGACAGGCAACGCCTTCACGCCGAACGCCCGGACCTCATCGGCCGTCGAATCGATATCCCGCCATCCGGCTTCCGTTTCGTCCAGTGGAAACGTCGCCGGATCGCGCCCTGTGCCCGTTACGACGACATCCGCACCCATCCTCGCCAAGACGTTGGCTGTCGCTCTACCGATGCCTCGCAGACGCCCTGCGCCGGTAACGATAGCAACTTTGCCGCTCAACTCACGCTCTGATCCAGTCATCGTCAATACTCCCGATGTTGGTTAGGGTTTACGCGTAACCGCTGAGCAGCAATTGTATGGAGTGTTACGCGCCGGGCGAACCCAGTGTCACCGGAATTTCCATGATCACAGCGCTATCACCCTCGCCACGTATGGTCCTAACTACGACATCGGTGCCATCGGGATGGATACGCAAAAACTCGGTGAAATCTGTCTTGCCACGGATCGGCGTGTTGTCGATCTTGACGATTATGTCATCGATCATGAAACCCGTCGCCGCAGGGGATCCGGGATCAACGTACCTCACACCGAAACCTTCGCTCACAGGCAATGCTCGCTGAAATGCTACGTAAGGCGTGACATCGACACCACCCAAGCCCAAGTATCCGGGTTGCTCACGCTCGCCCAATGCCATCAACCGGTTGGCACCTTCAATGACCGTGTTGATATCGATCGCGAAATTGGCGCCTTGCCCGACATCGATCGTGCCGATGTTGATTCCGACGACTTCACCCATCGAGTTGACGAGTGCGCCTCCGCTGCTCCCGACGTTGATCGCCGCGTCGGTCTGAATCAGCCCTTCGAAGATCGTGCCTGACCCGTCGGCAACTGTGCGATTTAAGGCGCTGATGACGCCGCGGCTGACACTCGGGCCGCCACTCAATCCGAATGCGTGGCCGATCGATACAACATCCTCTCCTACTCGCAAAGCGTCCGAGTCGCCGAATTTCGCAGGAACCGAATCTTGAGCATCGACAGCCAGAACCGCGATATCCAGCGCGCTGTCTTCCCGCATCATCGTCGCTTCGAGAGTCTCGCCGGAATGAAGGATGACGTTGATCGCGTTCGCGCCTTCAATGATGTGCCAGTTGGTGACGATTGAACCGTCTGCGTCGAAGATGATTCCGGTGCCGCTCCCGACGCCATCGGCATGTCGCACAGAGATTTGCACGATCGAAGGAGTGACCGCCTCAACTACATCCGGAATCCAGACGTCGCGGAGGTCATCGTTGCCGCTCTGAACATCAGGAATGATGACGACGGTTTGGACGCCATTGGGCGCACCCGGACTACAGGCAGAACCGAACAGAGAGATGAGAGCCAAACTGCCGATCACCAACGTGAGGCTCGAAGGAATCCGATGTGGCAGCCTCACTTCATTCCTCCTGATCAATCCCGCCGGCGGGAGAAAGACACTTACTTGTGATTATATCGTTCGGCTATCAAACGTCCGCGTCGACACGGTCGCGACATCAATTCGGAGTTCGCCGAATTTCGACGGAAGTTGTAGCGTCGCCGCACGAACTTTCGATGGGTTGGCGGTTGGATTTGGTTCCCAATGGTCGAGCGCCTAAGATCTATTCGGCGATCCGCGACGTAGGAGACGTATCTGGCACCAACAAATGGGGCTCGAAGGCTCGCGGGATTAGAATAGTCACGTACGACTCATTCGAACGTCGAGTCGAATCCTCCAAAGAAGCCGCAACAATGCAGGTAGTCCACGAACGAAGTCTGATTCCCCTTACCTCTTCAAGGATGCGAGGATTCTCCAACTGAATTTAATCAGGTTCACACTTCGCAGGGTTTCGGGTGAGGCAACTCTCCTTATCGGCGCATTTATTGGATCGCTGATCACAGCCACGGTCATCGCGGGAGCTCCCGTTTACCTACGAACGCTCGAACGCGCCGGCGTCGAGGATACGATCGACGCCACAACCAGCACTTACCGGCATCTCCAAATATCGACTCGCTGGCTTCCTTTGGAACGCCAAAAATCAGTCGAAGCCAACGCGACGATTGATGCTGCCGTCGAAGAACATATCTCAGGGGCGATAACCGGGGAAACGGCGCTTGTAAAGACGCGCAGGGCGAACTGGGGCAAAGAGGGCGAGGAGTTGCGACGCAACAACGAGGCTTCTCGCGCAATGTTCTTTTCGATGACCGACGTCGACGATCACATCGTCTACATCGTCGGACAAGCACCCTCAAACCATGTTGTTTACTCGGACGGCGTCGCGACCGTCGAAGCGAGCCTAATCTGGGATCGCGCTTCGCGCTTCGATATCCGTGTCGGCGATGTGATCGACACCGTGCCAGAAGTACGGGGAATCGGTCTCGTAAAGGCCCGGATTACCGGCATATTCACGATTCCAGACCCGTCGGACGACTTCTGGGTCGGACTGTCGGATCCGATACTTCGACCACAGGCGATCGTCGACGGCCGCGAAAACCCCATCGTGATGGTTGTTCATCCGAGCGTGATGTTGGACACGATTGCCGAGGCCAACGCTGGCTTGCCAGCGGATTTCAGCTGGCACTTGTTCGTAAACAGCGACTACTTTAAGGAAATTTCGCTCAATGAGTCGATAACCAAGTTGACCGATTTTGAAGACCGAATCAGTATCGACATCACGCGTGCTGACGTGCTGACGGTTCTCGAATCCCGCCTGCAAGCGTTGCAGCGCAGGATGCTGTTCGCCCGCATTCCAATGTTGCTGCTCGCCGCCCTCGCCGTCACGGCGATCGCGTACTACCTGTTCATGGTCGCCGGTATCATCGCCCGCCGCCGCTCCCACGAGACGTCCATGCTGCGAAGCCGCGGGATCACGGTGATCCAAGTCATTCGTTCGTACGCCATCGAGAGCGTCATCATCGCCGGAATACCCGCTGTGATTGCACCCCTCGTCGGCTTGGGGCTCGTTGCGGCGCTAGGACTACTCCCGTCATATCGAAGCGTAACGGATTCGCTTTTCTTGGATGTCGAGTTTGTCTGGCAGTCTTGGATCTGGTCCGTCGCCGCCGGATTGGCTGTGTTCGCGATACTATTGCTGCCGGCGATTCTGGGCACGCGGCGCGGGATCATCGACCAATACCAGTCAGAAGCCCGCCCAGAGCAAGTGCCGTTTTTCCAGCGATACTACCTCGACGTCATTTTCCTAGCGATTGGCTCGCTGATCTGGTGGGAACTTACCACCCGAGGCACCGTCGTGGCGTCAACCCGGGAAGGCGAAAACTCGGCAGACATCACGTTGCTGTTCTCTCCCGCCATATTCTTGCTTGTCGTGGCGTTGCTTTTCATGCGGCTGTTCCCGATATTGGCGCAAATCGTCGCCGCGATCGGATCACGTTTCACTTCTGCTGAGGTGACGCTAGGGTTATGGAAACTGAGGCGAAGTCCGTATTGGTACGTGTGGCCTGTGCTCTTGCTCGTGCTGGTGTCCGGCTTGGGCGTCGTGTCCGGCACGCTGGCATCGACGCTCGCGAGAAGCACCGAAGAACAGATTTTCTACGAGTCCGGTGCCGATTTCCGCTTCACTCCCAATACGTCGCCCACCATCGAGACCGTTGAATCGGTCAGAAACGTCGAAGGCGTCATCAACGCTACAACTGCCTTTAGAGCTTCCGGACGGTTCGGCACGACGTCTTTAGGCATCCCGTTCAATCTCCTCGCCGTCGACTCTGATCTCTTCGCTGAGACAGCATGGTTCCGCGAAGATTTCGCCGAAACCGAATTTCAAGAACTAACGTCAAAGATCGCCGTCGAGGTGAAACCAGAGCCGATTTTCCTGCCGAGCGACACAGTGAAACTAGGGGCGTGGGCACGAGCAGAACCGCGCGTCGAAAATCTCTTCTTGTGGTTGGTGATCAAGGATGCCAAAGGTCGTTCTCGGACCATCACTCTCGGACAGATTGAGGGCGAGTGGCAACACCAATCCGCTGACGTATCGAGTCCGTTCGCAGAGCCCGCCGAACTGGTTTCAGTGCAAACGTTTATGCAGGCCGGCCCGGATGGCGCGGTGCCCACGGTCGCCTATGTCGACGATGTTTATACCGAAAACAGCCGCGGCGAGAGGACCATTCTCGTCGACTTCGATGAATTCGGCGAATGGACAGGGATGCCGACTTCAAACGGCCTGGACGTCAATTTCACCGTCACGGATGAACCGCCGGACCTTACGATCGGGGTACCCGGCGACCAAGGCGCTTCCGTGGCACATGTCGAGATGGATCGCGGCAACGACCAAGGAGTGCGAGGAATCTACCGCACCGCGACCGGTGAACCGTTGCCGGTTATCGCCAGCGACGCGTTCATGTTCCAAACCAATACGACTATCGGTTCGCAATTCATCGTCCAGATCAACGGCGGTTACGTGCCCGTCGAAATCGCCGACCAAGTCACATACTTCCCGACATTGAATCCGAGTCGAGCTCCGTTCCTGGTGGCAAACGTCGATTCGACGATCGATTTCCTAGAGTTGCGAGGATTGACCGCCCAACGTCCCAACGAGTTGTTCGTCGACATCGACGAAGACATGCATGACTCGGTCCTGTTGGAGCTACGGAAAATTTTGGGGTTCACTACCTATACGGACCGCGCGAGGTTGCTGGAAGATTCTTCCGTCGATCCACTGGTCGTCGCTGGATGGCGAGGCATCAGCATTGTTTCTATCGTCTTGGCTGGCGTCGCCGCGGCGTTCGGTTACATGACATATTTGGCGGCGCACGCCTTCAGAACTCGCCGCGAATCGGCGCTGTTGTTGAGCATGGGGATGAAGGCGTCGTCATTCGGACGACTGATACTGATCGAACATGGCATGGTGGCGGTACTCGGTATCGGCATCGGTATCGCCAGCGGTGTGTATGTCAGTCGACTCGCAGTAAGTAGCCTCACCTTCACGCAGACCGGCGGCGAACTACTTCCGCCATTCGTAATGCAGACGAACTGGGTGCCTGTTGGCATTCTTGCGGCGGTGATTTTCGGCGCCACCCTGGTCGCGGTATTCAGCATCGTGCGACAGTTCAAAACATTGCCGATCCACGAACTTACCCGCGACGTTAACTAGATCTCGAGATGCGCAGCACGATACAGCTAATGCTCAAACGGACAATCGCCAACTGGCGATTGTTGTCAGCCGTCATCATTGGTTCGATACTCGCTGGCACGATCATGTCCGCGACGGTCGTCTACTTCGAATCGCTGCGAGACATCGCATTGCAGAAAGAGCTGGCGGACCAAAATCCTGCCGATCTCGACATTCTCATAGAAGCCGACCAGGCCCCGATAAACAACGAGACGCACGCCGAACTCACATCATCGATGGAGTCCCTCCTGCTCGCCCGCGTCGGCAGATTTACAACCAACACCGAACGAGCCATGCGCAGCTGGACGTTCTTCGTGGATGAACCGCCGGAATTGGTGCCGCTAGGGGAGTGTCCGTGCCGACCAACAGTCGCAGAACCAGACTCATACACACAGGACGACCAACCGCTGATCGAGTGCGATTGCCGCCGCATCCAATGTCTCACGGTTCCGGAAGGACCGCATGTCATCGACGTGGTCGCCGGTCGAGCGCCAGAGATCAACGCGCAATCCTCAGACGGGTCTGATCTGACTGTCGAAGGCCTTCTCGATGAGGATACCGCTGCAGAGTTCGGACTGCAAGTCGGCGACGTGATCCCGGCCCGTCCACACTGGGACGAGGAACGGATCAACGTCAACATCAGGCTCACCGGCCTCTACCGACGTACACATCCCGACGCTCCAGAGTGGCGAATCTTCGACCAAGCATTCGGCTCCCGAAGCAACACATTGCAGATTGCCCAGTTCGTACTGCCGCAGCAAACCATGTTGGAAGTCATGGGCGTTTACTTCCCGAACATGGGCGCCGAGTACGCATGGTTCCTAGATGTAGAGCCGACGTCTATCCACGCAACCGACACTCAACTCATCCGGCAGACGCTCGAAATCACTGCGAACGAACTCCGATCGCAAGTCGACGGTTTCGTGTTGGACACCGAACTCGACCAGACGCTCCTGCGCTACGAAATCGAACTGTTCTTCAACCGCCTGCCGATGTTCATCGTATTGATTCTCATCGTCTTGGTCGTTGTCTACTACACCGCTACCCTTGCTGGACTCCTGATCGAAGCGCAATCCGCAGACGTCGCATTGTTGAGAGGCCGCGGCACAACCTCTAGGCAGTTGCTTCTCATGTTCGCCGTCGAAACGATCATCATCGCCGCGTTTGCAATCGTCCTGGGTCCGTTCCTCGCGACCTGGGGCGTATCGTTCCTCGGCACGCTGCCATTCTTCGGAGAGTTGAACGGCGGCGAAGCGCTGCCAGTCAACCTCACCCAAAATGTCTACACCATGGCCGGCATCGGTTCCGTGATGATCATGATCGCGCTTATGATCCCGGCGATGCGCGTCACGCGGCAAGGTGTAATCGCAGAGCGAGCCGGCCGAACTCGACCGCAACGGTTGGCATTCATTCAGCGTTACTACTTGGACATCGGATTCTTGGCCGTGGTGCTGTTCCTCTTTTGGCAACTGACCCAGCAGGGATCATTCGTCGCCACCGACATATTCGGCGAAACTACCGTCAACCAAGTCATCCTCGCCGTCCCAGCACTGTTCCTGGTAGCCGCGGGCGTTGTGCTGCTCCGCATCTTCCCGCTGGCTATGGATCTTCTAGGGAGACTGCTCACGACCGACCTGGTTTCGAGAATCGTTTCCCCCGCTGTGGTTCTGGGCATCTGGCAGATGGCGCGCAACCCCGCTCACTACTCTAGAGTGTCGTTGCTGCTGATAATGACCGCAGGTTTAGGAGTATTCGCAGCGAGCTTCGCAGCCACGTTGGAGAGAAGTGCCCGGGACCAGGTGCTCTACGACACTGGTGGCGACATTCGAGTACCGGGCATATCGAACCGGCCGGGTGGTCGTTCATTCAACATCGAAGAAGACTTGCAGGACGTCAAAGGTATAGATGAAGTCACGACCATCTACCGACTGCGTGGCTCCATCACCGCAGGCTTTAACTTCGATCAGTTTTCGGTCTTGGCTGTCGATCCCGATGAAATCGGCGACATCGCGTGGCATCGAAGCGACTTCACTCGCGAGGGGTACGATTCAAAGTTCCAAGCCATCGGGTTCGAGTCTGACGAAGGCATCCCGCTACCCGCAGATGCTCGATTCCTGACGGCGCGCGTTAAACCACTGTTCCCAATGCCGGACGTGCGATTGATCGCTCGTCTGAGTGATGCCAACGACCGTTTCTACAGCATCGATTTAGGGTTGCTGCTACCAGAATCTCGCTCGAGACAACGCTTCCCGTGCGACCTCCATTATGCCGATCCTGACAACGACGAGTTTCCGCTACCGTCATGGTGTCGCATCGGAGCGTCCGTGCAGCCTGCACCATTCGGCAGAGAGCGCGTCCTGCTGCCCGTCGGCCCATTGAAACTGCATTCGATTGGAGTCGCTACGTTCGACGGTTCGCTCAACAGCGGCGCATTCGACATCGACGACATTTCAACGGTGAGCAATGACGGCACTAAGATGTATCGCTTGGAATTCTTCGATGGCGCATCGAATTTCAACTGGAACCCGATGCGACCGACCGCTGAAGCATTCGCGGACACGTTCGATCCTTCACCCCTGCCTGCAGGCGAGGCCGAGAATCCCGGCATCATGAGATTGCGGTGGGGCGCTGGGCAGTTAAACGAGTTCCGCGGTATTTCGTCTGGCAGCACGATCGAACACATTCCGGTGCTGGCGAGCGAATCGCTGCTTGACAAGATCGGCGCCAAGGTAGGCGAGACACTTGAGGTGTCGGTCGACAACGAACGCACATCCATCGATCTGGTCGGGACCATCGACTACTTCCCGACGCTCAACCCCGAGGAAAGCAGCTTCGTCATCATGGATATCGACGCTGCCCACAATTTGGTCAACGCACGTCGTCATACCGGTGAACGCATCCCGAACGAGGCATGGATCAAGACCGAGGCTGGCACACCTTCCATTGAGCAGCTGGAGATCATGAAGGACGAAGCCGAAGGGGCCCGGTTGCGATACTCCGCGACATCGTCTGTGGAACGAAATTTGGAACTGCTACGCCTCAGATCCGGTCCGGTAAGTGACCGTTTGTCTCTGCTCGCGGGCGTAAGCGTCGATCCTCTCGTTTCAGAGGGGTGGAGGGCGTTGCTCGGTGTCGCATTTGTCACGGTGTTGATCGTCAGCGCCATCGGTTTCGTCGTACACACACGAGTCGCGTTCCGCCGCCGCCTCGCCGAATTCGCACTTCTAAGAACCATCGGCCTGTCCATGCGTCAACTCCTGATGCTGATTCTGCTCGAACAGCTCATCGTCATCGGCGTCGCGGTGGCCATCGGCATCTTCATGGGAACCCGTTTGGGCGATACGATCATCCCATATCTTGCCCGATCCGGCCAAGACGCCAACGTAGTGCCCCCGATGACGCTTGAAATATACTGGACTGGGTTCGCGACGACGTTCGGGCTACTCGCCATCGTATTCGCTGTGGTCATCGCCATCAGCCTGATTTCCGTCTACACCATGGCCATTCATCGCGTGATGCGCATGGGAGACGCGTAGGCATGAACCGCATGCCTGCACCCGGCAAAAAGACAGTTCAAACACAAACAGCTTGGAGATACAGAACTTGGAAGCGAGCATTCCGGAATACATAGTCTGCAGCGGCCTCTATAAGATCTACAAAGCGGCCGGTTTGGAGGTCGTCGCCCTTAGAGGGCTCGAACTCAACGTCGACGAAGGTGAGATCATCGCAATCGTCGGCGCATCCGGCTCGGGCAAATCGACGCTTCTAAACATCCTCGCAGGATACGACTCGCCATCCGCCGGCACCGCCCGGGTTGGCGATTTCGATCTGTTGAACATGACCAGCAAAGAAGTCGTCGATTACCGTCGACACGAAGTCGGTTTCATATGGCAAGAGACGTCGCGTAACCTATTCCCGTATCTTTCGTCCGCCGAGAACGTCGAACTGCCGATGGTGCTGACAGGCGTTCCCCAAACGGAGCGATCCGACCGGGCGAAGGAGCTCCTCGAAATCGTTGGGCTCGGACACCGCATTGGACACAAACCAGAGCAGCTTTCGGGTGGTGAGCAGCAACGCGTCGCGATTGCCGTAAGCCTCGCGAACCAACCGCCGCTACTCCTCGCCGACGAACCCACCGGCGAACTCGACGACTTGACTGGTCACGAAATACTCGACCTCTTCAACGAAGTTAATCAGCAACTCGGCACTACTATCGTCATCGTCACGCACGACCCAGCCGTGGCGACCAGCGTTGGACGCGCCATCACCATACGCGACGGCAAAACCAGCACGGAGACCACCAGCAAAATCTCGTTCCAACGGCGTGTGGGAGGATCCGCAATTGATACCGAAGAGTTCTTGATTGTCGACTCGACCGGTGCGGTTCAGATACCAAGAGACATGCTCGATCAACTTGACATCAACCGCAAAGTCCGAGTCGCTGTTAGCGAAGGAAAGGTGACACTTGAATCAGGAGAGTGAAGGCCGCAACGGTGCACCAACCATCGAAGCCATCGACGTAACCCGAACTTTCCAGCTCGCTGGCGAAGACGTCACCGCGGTCAAGCAGTTGAGTTTCAATGTCCCACGCGGGCAGTTCATCTCGCTCGTCGGACGTTCAGGTTCGGGAAAGACGACATTACTGAACCTGCTCGCCGGACTTGACCACCCGACGACCGGCAAGGTGTTGTTCGAAGGCCGTGACATGGCCCAATTCAGCGAGGGCGACTTTATAAATCTCCGACGCAACCGCATCGGCGTAGTCTTCCAATCCTTCGCGCTTCTGCCGCTGCTGTCGGCGTATGAAAACATCGAGCTTCCGATGCGAATAGCAGGTCTCTCTGCACGTGAACGCTCCGAACGCACAAATGATGCCCTAGAGATGGTGGCCCTGAGTCGACGTGCCCGACACCGGCCCTATGAGCTATCAGGCGGTGAACAACAGCGAGTATCCATCGCCCGCGCTGTCGCCATGAGACCCGACATCGTCCTTGCCGACGAACCCACCGGCGAGCTCGACTCCAACAATGCTCAAGCCATTTTCGGACTTTTCCGCGAAATGGTCACTGACCAAGGGATGTCAGTGGTCGCCACCACGCACGACCACACCCTCCTAGACATGGCCGACCGCATCTACACGATGCAAGACGGCGAGATGCAGCTAACCGAAGACCGGCTGAACTGAGAATCTGGGTCCCGGACGTCAGATGTCATGTGCGTCTCGACCATTCGAGCATCCGAAAAGGTGCAGTATAGTTGACGAACAACGGTAACTATTCATAGATGTCCGACAGTGTCCTCAACTCGTCCCAGTTCCCGCGAATCTCCTCGACAAGTTGACTCAGCACGCCTAGAAGTTGCGTTAGAACGAGCAAATCGTTTTGCGGCACGTCTGCAAACCCTTGCAGAAGACGAAGTTCAAGAAGTTCTCCAAGCCTATCGGCTTGGGCCCGAAAGCTTGCGCCAGAAGCGGGATCACCTTGCCGAGCAGGCCAGACAACGGCGTAGGCGGTCATCATGAGCAATCTTGATATGAGTCGATCGTAATCGAAATCTGGTTCAGAAGTCATTCAGCCGATTATTGTTTCGACTACGCGCAATTCATCCAAAAAGAGCTAATGCCGCGTGTAAGGTTGAGAATCAATCCGCCTTAGCACGCAACAACGCCGCCAACATCTCACGAAACGACCGCGGCGACGCCACCGCCACCCTAGCCGCCGAGCTTCCAGACCCAATCTTCACCGTGTGTACGTTCGGATCGACGTGCACAAATAGATCCTCGTCGGTCCTGTCGTCACCTGTCGCCATCTCAAAATCGAACGGCCCGAACCGGTTGATCACCAGATCGTACGCCCGAGCCTTGGTCAATCCTTGTTGCCGAATCTCAACGACCTTCGCACCGTTCATTACTTGCACTGGCTGCCCTCGCAACGTGTTCTCCAAAAGCGACACCAACTCCAACGCCTGCCAGTTGCCGAGTGTCTCTTCGGTCTGACGATAGTGCCAAGTCAACGCCGTCTCCTTCTCCTCGATGCGAGAGCCTGGCGTTCGCCCAACGTAGTCATCCAACAAACCCGCGACGTCTGATTTCCAGCTGGTGTCCAACACCCCCAACAACTGCCAATCCTTCTCGTCCGCCATCTTCATCCAAGCACCATGTTCCGCGATCAAATCTATCGGGCAATCGCCAAACCATTCGCCAAGCGTCTGATGATCTCGTCCGCTGTTGATGAAAACCTTCACATCCTCCCGTTGACCATAGCTATTCAAGATCTCGAGTATCTCGTCGGTCGGCGTGGCGTCTTCGTATCGATCGGAGAACTCTCGCAGCGAGCCGTCGTAGTCCAACATCACAAGCGAATTCTCAGCCGTCCTGAAGTCCGCCGCCAGCGACTCAGCGAGCACTGAAGAAGCCAGCATCGGCGGGACGCCGGCCGGCACCGCGTCGGTATCCTCCAATGAAGTCATGAAATCTCTGACCCAACGGTGCACGTCGTTCTGGATTACTCGACTGCGCATCGGCATCATGCGCTCGTTCCGCTCTCCGAGGCTCATCTCGAGCGCACGCTCCAATTCGTTGGCGGTGCCTTCGACATCCCAAGGGTTGACACGCAATGCCTCTCCGAGCTCGCTGACCGCCCCAGCAAACTCGCTGATAACCAGCGTTCCGCCGCCGTCGTCACGACACACGACATACTCTTTCGCAACTAGATTCAACCCATCGCGTATCGGTGACACGAAACAGACATCGGCTACCCGATAGAGCGCGCACAACTCTTCCGGAGTCACGGTCTGGTAAAGATAGTTGATGGGACTCATCATGGGAGAACCGTGAATCCCGTTGATTTCGCTCACCCGACGTTCGACTTCGTTCTTGAGGTCCTGATACGTGTCGACACCCACCCGCGTCGGCACCGCGAGTTGCAGGAACAAGACCCGTTCAGCCCAACGCGGCGACCTTTCCAGAAGCCGTTCGAACGCTTGAAGTTTCAGGAGCAGACCCTTCGTGTAATCAAGTCGATCGATACCAAGAATCACCTGCCGATCGCCAATGTTGCGCTTCAACTGCGTAAGGAATCGCTCGGCATCCTGCGAGTATGCCTTCTCGATGAAATCTTGCGTATCGATACCTAGAGGATGAGCCTCCACCCGCACATTGTGGTCTCGCATCCTTACCGAGCCAGACTGAGACTCGATACCCAAGATACGTCGCACACTACGCAGGTAGTTGTAGGTGTAGTCATACGTGTGCATCCCGATCAGATCAGCCCCCAGCAATCCCCGTAAAATCTCGACCCGCTGAGGGAGAATCCGAAACGTCTCATCCGCCGGAAATGGGATGTGCAAGAAGAATCCGATGTGCACGTCCAATCCGCGCTCGCGCAACATCCTCGGCAGCAGCATCAGATGATAGTCGTGCACCCACACCGCGTCACCCGGCTCGGCTAGCTCACATATCACATCGGCGAAGCGCTGGTTCACCCGTCTGTAAGCATCGAACTGTTCCGGGACGAAAGAACTGAACTCGGTGAAGTAGTGGAAAAGCGGCCAGATCGCATCGTTTGCGTAGCCGTCGTAGTAGTCGATGTAATCCTGCGAGTCGAGATCGACCGGCACCAAGTTCTGTTCTGCGAGCTCACGCTTAATTTCCTCGCTCGGATCCGCACCCGGATAACCAACCCACAATCCGCCCGAGCCTTCATGGAGAGGCCGCAACCCGGTCACCAACCCGCCGGAACTGTGATTGAGGACCTGTTCGCCAGTTGCTGGATCGACGCCGATGGTTACCGGTAGCCGATTCGACACTAGAATCGGGCGTCTCATTCGCTGTCCTCCTGTATCGATGTGCCGCGCTGCCTAATTGGTCAGGTAATCGGCGAAAATATCAACCGCCCGATATCGCCGGTACAAAGTGCACCTCAGTATCGGGTTCCAACGGTTGCAACAAACCCTGGCGAGTGGCCGCGTAACCGACGACAGCGGCAAGGCCCGGTTTCAGACGACCGTCCTGCAAGAGATGATCCGTAATCCCTGGAAACGTCGCTTCGAGATTGTTGACCATCTCGCCCAACGTCGCGCCCGGCACATCCAACTCGCCTTTGCCGTCCGCGAGCCGGCGCAATTCATACGGTAAAAACACCTTCGCCATGCTTCGCGACTCCCCCGACTTTGACTAATCCAACACGTCGTGTCGACCGGTCCAGCGCTGGATTCGATCGACTTACTCGCGTAATCAGCATACCACCGGCAAGTTACAGAACTGTTGCAAACCAAACATGACGACTACAACCAAACAAAAAAGTAGGGGCAATCACTGCGATTGCCCCTACAAAACCGTCAGTAACGGATTGGTGCTTTAGCCGCCGTTCTTGGCCGCCAACGCCTCAAGAATGCGCCCCGGCTTCATCGGCTGCTCTTGCAACCGAACGCCGATGGCGTCGTTGATGGCGTTCGGGACTGCACCGAGCGGAGGCGCAATCGGAACTTCGCCAACACCGCGCACGCCGAACGGGTGCATTGGGTTTGCGACTTCCACGATATGGGTCTCAATCATCGGCAGATCCAGCGATGTCGGCATCCGGTAGTCCAAGAAGCTGAAGTTGGCCATCGAGCCATCTTCGTTCATGAAGTACTCCTCGTTGAGTGCCCAACCGATGCCTTGCGCCGCGCCGCCCTGCATCTGGTTTTCGACGTAGGACGGGTGAACCGCCTTGCCTGCGTCCTGGAACACGCTGTAACGGACGACATCCGTCTTGCCGGTGTCGGTGTCAATCTCAAGATCGCAGATGTGCAAACCATAGGCGTTGCCTGCGGCCGACAAGTTAACCGACGACGTCGTCGAGATTGGACCGCCAGTGTCCCCCAACCTCGTCGCCAAGTCCTTGAATCCAAGGTTGAGTTCAGGGTCAGATTTGCTGCTGAAAACACCGTCCGAGAACGCAACGTCGTCAACGTCGATACCCCAGAGTATCGAGGCGCGTCTGCGCATCTCCTCAACCATCTCGGTCGCCGCTTCCCAAGCCGCATAACCGGTCGCGTAGGTAACACGGCTTCCACCGGTAGTCCCGGTGTAGCCAATCTCATCCGTGCTCGGCACGCTAGGACTGACGTCGTGAGCATCGAGACCCAACACTTCGGCAGCCTGCATCGCAATAGATGCGCGGGAGCCGCCAATGTCTTGCGAACCCTCGTTCATCGCCACCGTGCCGTCGTCTTGCAACATCAGGTCGACCGTGGACTTGCCACCGCCGTTCATCCAGAAACCCACCGCCACACCGCGTCCGCGCTTCGTCCCCGGTTTTGCATCCCCAAGAGGCGAGTTCCAGTGATCAGAATCGCGAGCCTGCTCCAACATCTCTACAAGCCCGATGCGGTTGAACATCACACCGTTACCGTTGCGAGAACCCTCGGTAGAGGCATTGTCGAGGCGGAACTGCATCTTGTCCCAACCCATCGTGTCGCAGATCTCGTCCACAACGGTCTCGATGGCGAAACATACTTGGGGGGAACCAGGCGCACGATATGCAGCCGACTTGGGCTTATTGACAACAACGTCGTACGCGTCGATGCGGGAGTGCGGCACGTCGTATGCTGCACGGATGCAGTTAACACCAGCTCCAACTGCGGAACCCGGATACGCGCCAGCTTCGTACTTAATGGCGGAGTCAAAGGCAAGGATCTTGCCCTCCTTCGATACGCCCATCTTCACGCGAACCTTGCCGCCAGGTGCGGGCCCGCTGGCCATGAAAATAGCCGGTCGGTCCATGACCATCTTGACCGGCAAGCCGCCAGACTTCTTCGACAAAATCGCCGCGATCGGCGCCAAATACGTCTTCGTCTTGCCACCGAAACCGCCGCCAATCTCGACCGACTTCGCAACAACGTCAGATTCCGAGAGGCCAATCATCGCCGCCGTCTGGTCGCGCACACCGAACATGCCCTGCGTGCTCTCCCAAACCGACACCTTACCGCCTTCATTCCAGATGGCAGTGGCGTTGTGAGGCTCGATGTAGCCTTGGTGCACCATCTCGAGCGAAACTTCCCGCTCGACTACCAAATCGCAATCATTGAACGCCACATCCGGATCGCCGAACTGGTGCCGAACCGCGCTCGCCACATTGGTACTCGCAACGGGCTGTCCGAAGTGGTTACCTACCAAATCCTCGAGCAGTATCGTCGCGTCGTCCGCCATCGCCTCGTCGACGTTTCGAACCGGGGGTAGCGCTTCGTACACGACCTTGATACGCCGCACCGCTTCTGATGCCGTGTTGCGATCTACAGCCGCCACACCTGCGACGACGTGACCTTTATATAGCACCTTGTCGGAGGCCATCACGTTGTCTTGCGTGCGCCTCAAGTTCAAGACCTCTTCGCCGGTCTCGACTTCCATGTCTGCGACCGTCGGAAAATCTTTGTGCGTCGTAACCGCAAAAACGCCCGGCATTGCCTCGGCTTCCGAAGTGTCGATACTGATAATGCGAGCGTGAACCTGTTCGGTGCGCAACACGTCGCCCCAGATCAAACCCGGCAGCTTGACGTCCGCGCCGTAGATCGCGCGACCCGTAACCTTCTCAAGTCCGTCGTGGCGAATCGGCCGTGTACCGACGACCGAAAAGTTTTTCTTCTGCTCGAAAGTGGCTACCATGCAGATAGTCCTCCTGCTTTCCTTTTTTTGCCAATTACGCCTGTTTGACGCAACGACCCAACAACTTGGTTTTGGTTACACCGAATCGGCATGCGACGACTTGGATGACGCGATTTTTCGCCGCGCCACTCCGTCCCGCGAGCACGAGGCCAGTGAACTCAATTGAATGTTACTGTAAATCCTCCCGCAATAATTCCAAAGCCCAGTTAAGCAGGGATCACGTCCGCGTCCGCGTCTCCGGAATCAATCCCGCCGGACGAACCAACAACACGACCACGATCATCAACCCGATTACAGCTAATCGCAAGTTCGGATCGCCCAGGAACCCCGGCAAGAACTGCGAACTAGAGATCACCGCCCACAATACGAACGCACCGAGTATCGCCCCACGGTGGTTGCCGCTCCCGCCAAGTATCAGCATCGCCCAGATGATGAACGTCGCGAAAAACGGCTCGAACGCCGCAGGAGTGATCGAGTGCTTTGCGAACGCGTACAACGCACCCCCGATCCCCATCAACGCTGCACCATACGCAAATGCCTGCAACTTGAACTGAAACACGTTCTTCCCGACCATCTCAGCAGTATCTTCGTTCTCCCGAATAGCGAGAATCACCCGGCCCCAGGGCGACGCCGCCAAGCGCTGAGACACGAAGTACACGATAGCCAGCACAATCAGAACCAACGGCAAGAACACGAAGTCGTACCAATGCGGATCCACAAGCCCATCCAGCACCCGCGGTATCCCGTTCAATCCGCGCGTGCCGTCCGCCAACCAGCCCTCATTAGTGAACAGCAACCTCACAGCCTCGCCCAAACCCAGCGTCGTAATCGCCAAATAGTCGCCGCGCAGCCGGATCGTAATACTCCCCATCAGATATGCCACCGCCGCACAAACCGCCGCCGCCGCAATCAACACCAGCGGAAACCACAAATCAAAACCGATCCGGTCAGAACCCAGTGTGAACGCCAGATTCCCGCCCCACTCGTACCGCTGATACAGATCAGGATTCGGCGGCGGCATCACCAGTATTGACGCCGTATACGCGCCCAGCGCGAAAAACGCCGCAATCCCGATATTGAACAAGCCGGTGTGACCGTAGTGGACGTTCAAACCGACATTGATGATCGCGTAAATCCCCGCAATAACCAGAAAACTGCCAATGTGCAGAATGATGCCTTCGAACTCAACCACTGCCCGCTAACTCCTGCTCTGTCCGAACAACCCGTTGGGACGCACCAACAGCAACACGATAATCGCCGCAAAGAACACCGCCGGCTTATACGACGGCTCCAACCACGCCGTCGAAACCTCGCCGACAACCCCGACGAAGATCGCTCCCGCGAAAGCACCATAAGGATTACCAATCCCGCCCGCAACCACCGCCGCAAATAGCGGTATCAACAACTTCCAACCCGAAATCGTCAACAGCTGACCCTGTCCAGTCGCGAACAGTATCCCCGCTGCCGCCGCCATCCCACCGCCAATCACCCAAGTCAGCAGATTCGTCCGCTCGACGTCGATACCCGTGACCCGCGCCAGATCCTCGTTGTCCGCCGCCGCACGCATCGCCTTCCCCCAACGCGTCATGTTCAGGAACAGATACGTCGCCAACGTCAGCACGATCGCCGCAATCGCTACGAAAATCATGTCCGGCGGCACCCGAACCTGCACATCCTGCAAATGAAACAGGTCAACCGTCCAAATGAAAAACTTCTTCGAAACCCGCGGAAAATGCTCCACCTCGGTCCCCCAGATGTACTGGATGAACCCCCGCAGCGCAATCGCCACGCCCAACGACGCCAACGCCATCACTCCCGGCAACGCGCCACGTCGCCGCATCGTCCGATACACAAGCCGGTCGACCACCACCGCGAAGACTGCTACACCAATTACCCCGATAGGCAGCGCGATGAACAACGCGTAACTAAAAGTGAACGGACCAACCGAGTTGTCGCTCCACGCTTCAGGGATAATCGTCCCGAAAATGAACAACGCGACAAACGCTCCCAACGTCATGTAGTCCCCGTGAGCGATGTTCGCCAAATGCAGATTGCCGTAGACCAACGACAGTCCCACCGCACCCAACGCGTACACCGACCCGACCAACAACCCGTTAACCGTCAAATCCAATTGCCAAATTAATGCCCACAACGCAAGCCCACCTACCGCGAAAAGCGCAGCACGTTCAATCACCATGATCCCACGTTCGCCAACCATCGAGACAACCGCGTCGCGGATCGCATTTGTATTGATAACCATCTAATCCCCAAATCCGGAACGCACCAGCTATCCCGATCCCTCCGATTCATCTTCGGTTCCACCACCCAGTCCCAAGAAAACCCGGCCGATGTCAGGATTCTTCAAGAGCCGATCCGCCGTATCCTCCGCGAAATTCCGACCGCGTGCCAATACATATGCCCGGTTGCTATGCCGCAATGCCTTGATCGCATTCTGCTCAACCAAAAGTATCGAAACGCCGGTCTGATTGATCTCCCGGATCTGAGCCAGAACTTGATCCACGATCTGCGGTGCCAACCCCGCCGTCGGTTCATCCAGCAGTAACACCGAAGGCTCTGCTACCAAAGCCCGCGCCAACGCTAACATCTGACGCTGACCGCCAGAAAGCTGTCCTGCCTTGCTGTTCCATCGCTCTCTCAACAACGGAAACAAATCCTGAACGCGCTCCATATGGTGCCGAACGTCACCATGCATCGTGAAGGCACCCATCTCCACGTTTTCCCGAACCGAAAGAGTAGGGAAGATGTTCCCCGCCTGCGGCACATAACCGATGCCCATCTGAATCAAACGGTCCGCACGCTCACCTGTGATGTCCTCGCCGTGCAGCTTGATGCTCCCGCCAGACACGTCCGCCAAACCAAAAATCGCTTTGATCGTCGTCGACTTCCCCGAACCGTTCGGCCCAATGATCGTGACCATCTCACCGCTTCCCACGAATATCGATATCCCACGGGTAATGAGAGTCGGACCATAACCCGCTTCCAACTCCGAAATCTCCAGGGCAGGGGAGACCGCAGCCTCTGCAACCATCGCGCTCACGCCGCGACTCCCCCCAAATAAGCGTCCAACACCCGCGCATCGCTCCGCACCTCCTCCGGCGTCCCGTTCGCAATCACCTTGCCCTCCGCCATCACTATCACCCGATCTGACATCTCCATGATCAACGGCACATCGTGCTCGACAATCACCCAAGTGATACCGCGCTCATCCCGCAAACTCTTAATCGTCTGAGCTATGTTCCGCATCAATGTCGGATTCACCCCCGCCGCTGGCTCGTCCAACAACACCAGCTTCGGCGAAGCCATCAACGCCCGCCCGATCTCCAGCAGCTTCTTCTGTCCAGTCGAAAGATTCGCCGCTAACTCCTCCTCGAGATGCGTCAACTGCAACAGTCCCAACACCTCCCGCGCCTGCTCCCGTATCCGCTCCTCCTGACGCCTCACCAACCGAGGCGCGAACACCGACGTGAACATCGCCTCTCCGATCTGCCCCTCAGGCACCACCGCGAGGTTCTCCAACACCGTCATCCGACCCAACTCGCCCGGTATCTGAAAAGTCCGAGCAACGCCGCGCCGCGCCACCGAGTGGGGAGGTATCCCATCCAACCGACGCCCATCGAAAAAGATCCGACCGCTCTGCAACGGGACCATGTCCGTGATCAGATTGAACATCGTCGACTTGCCCGCACCATTCGGCCCAATCAACCCCGTAATCGTCCCCGCTTCAACGTCAAACGAGCAGTTGTCGACCGCGCGGAGCCCGCCAAACGCGCAAACCGCGTCCTCGACCTTCAGAATTGGCTCACTCAATCCAGATTCACGCCTTCACAGGATGCTCATACATGCTCCGTCATTCCGGCGAAGGCCGGAATCCAGAGGGGCGGAGCAACGAGGGTACAACCAAACCCCTACACAGACAGCATCTTCTATACTTTCGCAATCAGATTATACAGGCCGAAAAAACTAACTGATACTTCATCGCAATAACGCCGCGATACCGCCAAAACCACATCTCACAACCATCGAGAGCATCACGATGACCAGCAAAAACGGCAGCAACCGAACCCCCGATCTCACCCCCGAAGACGTCCTAGGCACCCAACAATCAGCGGAACTCCGCGAGATCCGTACCAAAACCGACGGACCCGCTGGCGTTGTCCCATTTACCGCTGACTTCCTAACCAATAGCCCCAGCGGTGACCACTTCGGCATGTCCCAGAACGCCGGGATGGGTTGGAACCCCGCCGAACTTATGCGTAAGCAGTTCATCATCCTCGCCACCGCTGGCGGCCTGCGCGAGGAAGACGGTACCCCCATAGCGCTCGGACTCCACACCGGACACTTCGAACTCGCATCAATGGTCAAAGCCGCAGCCAACGAGTTCGACCGCCTCAACGGCCTACCATTCGCCACATTCTGCTCCGACCCTTGCGACGGCCGTACCCAAGGCACCACCGGCATGATGGACTCCCTCCCATACCGCAACGACGCCGCCCAAGTCTTCCGCCGCCAAGCCCGATCCCTTCCAACCGCCCGCGGAGTAATGGGCGTCGCATCATGCGACAAAGGCCTCCCCGCAATGATGATGGCGCTCGCCGGACTCCGCGACAAACCGGTTGTCATCGTACCCGGCGGCGTCACCCTCGCACCCAATACCGGCGAAGACGCCGGCATGATCCAATCCATCGGCGCACGGTTCGCACAAGGCGAAGTCACCCTCCAATACGCCCAAGACGTCGGATGCCGCGCATGCGCATCCCCCGGCGGCGGCTGCCAATTCCTCGGCACCGCAGGAACATCCCAAGTCGTATCCGAAGCCCTCGGACTCGCCATCACCCACGCCGCACTCTCACCCAGCGGAACCCCCGCATGGTTCGACGTCGCTGTCCGCTCCGCCCGTGCCCTCGTCATGGCCGAAAACCGCGGCATCAAATCCAGCGACATCCTCACTGACGCCGCGTTTGAGAACGCCATGGTCGTCCACGCTGCATGCGGAGGTTCCACCAACCTCCTCCTGCACACGCCTGCGATCGCCCACGCCGCCGGACGCTATCGAATGAACGTCGAAGACTGGCGACGCATCAACGACGACGTTCCACGCATCGTCGACGTCCTACCCAACGGTCCCATCGGACATCCCACCGCCCAGCTCTACGCCGCCGGCGGTGTACCCGAGGTCATGCTTCACCTCCGAAACCTCGGTCTCCTCGACACATCGGTCCTGACCGCCACCGGACAATCCCTCGACGAGAACCTCGACTGGTGGGAAGACTCCGAGCGCCGACAAGACATGCGCAACTACCTCCGAAACGTCGACGGCGTCGATCCCGACAACGTCATCATGTCCGCCGACCGCGCCAAATCCAAAGGCCTAACCAGCACCGTCACATTCCCCGCCGGCAACCTCGCACCAGAAGGCTCCGTCATCAAGTCCACCGCCATCGACCCAACAGTCGTCGATGACGACGGCGTATACCGCAATACCGGCAACGCACGCGTCTTCACCTCCGAACGTGACGCCACCCGAGCCATCAAGACCCGCGACGAGTCTTTCAAGGTCAAAGCTGGCGACATCATGGTCCTCACTTGCGGCGGCCCCCTCGGCACCGGCATGGAAGAGGTCTACCAGATCACCGCCGCACTCAAACACCTCTCCTACGGCAAGTACGTTGCACTCATCACCGACGCCCGCTTCTCCGGCGTATCCACCGGTGCATGCATCGGACACGTCGGACCCGAAGCCCTCGCCGGCGGACCCATCGGCCGAGTCCACGAAGGCGATCTCATCGAGATAGTCATCGACCGAAACAACCTCACCGGCTCCATCAACCTTGTCGGCGAAGACGGCGACTACCGAGGCGCAGACTGGGGCACCCAAGAACTCGAAGACCGTCCAACCCCCGAAAACCTAGCCCCGCACCCGCAGATGCCCGACGACTCCCGACTTTGGGCAGCGCTCCAAGCCGCATCCGGCGGGATCTGGGGAGGTTGCGTATTCGACGCCGACGCCGTCATCGAAACCCTGAACGCCGGCAAAGAAGCCTTGGCCAAGCAACAGCAACCCGTCGCTTAGCATGGTCCCTCCCCTTCGCAAAGCGAGGGGGACGCGGAGGAGCGAAGCGACGCCGCAGGGGGTGTCTTCATTCCTCCGCCCGCGCCAACGCCTTCACTGCGTCATCGACGTGCGACGGCGACCCCACCAAGACCAGAACATCGCCTGCCTTCAGCAACAGGTCGTCGGTTGCATCCACGATCTCTGATGTCGCATGCCGCCTAACTGCTACCACGTCAACTCTGGCCGTCGTTAAAACGCCCGATTCCCTTATGACCTCGTCCGTGAACGGGCCGCCTTCGACCACAACGACCTCACCGGTCGCCAACGTCAACCGTCTACCCTCAACCTCAATCGCCGACTCCACCATCTCCCGGGTACCAGCGCCACCCAAAATCTCATCCAACAGCCGTCGCGCCGCTATGTCATGCACCGAAACTACCTTCGTGGCTCCAGCACGCAGCAACTTCGAAGCAGAATCCGGCAAATTCGCTCTGGCAACGATATTCAGATCCGGCGCCATCACACGGGCCGTCAACACCGTCATCAACGTTGCCGAATCCGGAGAAGCCGCACAAACCAGGCTCGCCGCGTTCGCTATCCCGGCCTGCTCCAACACCTCGTCCTGCCCGGCATCTCCATGTATCGCAACGCACCCATCCTCCGATGCGTCGCGCACCAACGACGCGTCCGTCTCGATTACCACAACCCTCGCTCCCTTCACAGTCCGCAACTGCGCCGCAACCGCCGAGCCCGTGTTCCCGTAACCCACAACTATGTGATGGCCCTTCAACCGTCGCAACATCGCCTCAGTACCGCGTTGCCGCAAGTTCGAAACCAGGCTGACCTGATATCAATTGCTCCCCCAATGTCGCAAATGTGTACGCAAACGCACCCACCCCCGTCACAATGATCACCATCGAAAAGATTCGACCGTTTTTACCTAGCGGCCTCACCTCCTCGAAACCCACCGTCGACATCGTGATCACCGCCATATACGCCGCATCCATTCACGTCCACGCTTCGCCCTCTATCACCTTGAATCCAACCACACCTATGGTGAAAACCGTCAACAACGCCATGATCCCGCGCATCAAGTTCCAACGACGCCGACGGATCAACCGCCGCGACTCGGAGGGCGCTGAAACTACCAATGTCGGCATGATTGCTCGCTCAAACGCTTACACGCGCGACGCCGCTTCACGCGCAGCGACCGCGAATGCTAACGCGTCCTCTACCGAATCCCCCGTCACCGTGATATGCCCCATCTTACGACCAACACGATAACCCGACTTGCCATAAAGATGCAGATGCGTCCGCGGCATATCCAAAACCGCACCCCAGTCCGGCGATCCACCCGTAGCCTCCCAAACATCGCCCAACAGATTCACCATCACCGTCGGCGACCTCAACGAAACATCTCCCATCGGCATCCCAACCATGATCCGAGCCAACTGCTCAAACTGCGACGTCACACAACCCTCAATCGTCCAGTGACCGGAATTATGTGGACGCGGCGCCAACTCATTAACCAACACCGATCCATCACGCGTCACAAACATCTCCACCGCGATCAGTCCAACAACATCCAGCCCTTCGGCCACACTCATCGCCACTCGCTCAGCCTCAAACTTCACCTCATCCGAACACCGCGCCGGCACTATCGAAACGTCCAATATCCCATCAACATGCACGTTCTCAGTCACCGGAAACGTCCGCATCTCACCTTCGAGGTCCGCGCGCAAACCACCGAAACCTCCATCGCGAAGTCCACAAATCTCTCGTAGATGACCGGCGCATCAAATCAGATCCCCCCAACGCCGCAAAAGCACCGTTCGCCGCATCTGCAACCTCGCGCACAACCCGCTGACCCTTCCCGTCGTACCCCCAACGCGTCGTCTTCATCACCGCCGGCGAACCAACGTCACCCACCGCGGAAACCACCTCCTCAACACTTCGCACGATCCGATATTCCGGCACCGGAATCCCCAAAACCGACAACGTATCCTTCTCCATCTCCCGGTCCTGACAAACCCGCAACACCGAAGGCGACGGATAAACCGGCTTCAACTCTGAAATCACCTCAATCGCCGTCGCATCCACATTCTCAAACTCATACGTCACCACATCCGACCGATCCGCCAACTCCCGCGCCGCATCCAAATCGTCATACGTAGCGGCAATATGAAAATCCGTAACCTGCGAAGCCGGACAATCCTCGCCCGGATCCAACGAAACCGTCCGATAGCCTATCGCCCGCGCCGCCATCGCCAACATCCGACCAAGCTGACCACCACCAAATATCCCGATCGTCGAACCGGGTGGCATCTCACCTCCCCTTCGGGTAGCGAGGGGGACGCGGGGGAGCGAAGCGACACCGCAGGGGGTGCCCGAGTCGGTCGTGCTCAAGCCATTCCTTTGCTCACCCATCTACGAATCATTAGACTCACTCGATCCACTAACCTGCAAGATCATCCTCACCAACATACGTCCCTGCCAAAACCTCAGACTCAGCATCCGCCCGGCGTTCCTCCAACCTAGCCTGCACATCCCCATCAAACGCCCCGATGATCTGCGCCGCCAGCAACCCCGCATTCACCGCTCCTGACCGACCGATCGCCACCGTAGCCACTGGCACCCCTCGCGGCATCTGCACGATCGACAGCAACGAATCCAACCCGCTCAACGCACTACTCTCGACCGGCACTCCGATCACTGGCAAAATCGTGTTCGCCGCCACCATGCCCGGCAGATGCGCCGCACCGCCAGCACCCGCAATAATCACCTTTACGCCACGCCCCTTCGCCGACCGCGCAAACTCCGTCATCAACCCCGGAGTCCGGTGCGCCGAAACTATCCGCACCTCATGCGCAACGCCCAACTCCCGAAGCACATCCGCCGCATGACGCATAGTAGGCAAGTCCGACCGACTGCCCATAATCACCGATACCAAAGGCGCATTTGTATTCTCACTCATGCTCGAAATCGTAACCGAAACCACCCGTACACCGATTTATGAAGCAATTACTAGTTCTGTCAGGGTCCGATTGGTCCCGAGTTCGATTCGCGCGCCCTACATACGTATGGTTAGGCATCATTGTCGATCAAGCTGACGCCGCGTATCCGCAAAGACGTGACATCTCTTCATGAATGGTCTTTGCCCTCTCATCAAGGAACAGTTCGTAGTCGGACTCGATCATCGAATCAAACGGGACTAAATGGCTATCAAGTCGCTCCCTCAACTGGGCCTCGTTGAGTTCAGTTCCGTCTAATCGCTCCATGAGATAGCGACGAGGGTCTTTGGCGGCGATTCTGCGATTCGTGCGCCAAGTAATCAGCGCACAATTCAATGCTCGGTAGGAAGCCGCTTCAAGGTTGCCGACCCGGTTTTTGAGATGACCGTCTGGAAATATATGGTGGTACTCCCTATCGCTGAGATTGGTGCGGGTTATCGGCCTGCCGTCTGCTAAATCGATACCTCCGTTGCGCAAGGATAAAGCAAGTATCGCTCGTGCGAGACGTTGCGAGCCCGTAGGCCACGAAGCTGCCTTGAGGTCTGACAGTGTCGGCAATGGATACTCATCTCGATCGAATATGGCAGGCGTTTCGGCGCGGTCATCGTTGATGTAATTTCGTAGTTGGTTCACGTCCTCTAGTTGGCGTGACCCGGTGCTAACCTCATACCGATTCGTGAAAAACGCTGACCAAAGATACCGTCTCAATATTTCACGGGCTCGACCTTCGCGATCAAGGCCTTCAGGCGAATGCGCCCAAAGTGCCACGAGGGCCGACAATACGATTATCGTCGGCAACCGCCTTTCGTCGAAAACCTTTTCTTCTTCGAGTAACTCAATCGTCCGTTCAATCCCATATAACAACGCTTTCTTTTCCCTAAACATCGCTTCGCCGAATTCGGGCCTAATAAACGTCGCGTTGGATGCCACTCGGCTTTGCATAAGCGCGCATGCATTCAGAATGAATCGCTCGAAACTTTGCCTTGCACTCGATTGGTAGTGATTGATCGCGGGGTTGGCTATCTTCACATCGCCTACAAAGTCGTGCAACGAACTCTGTAAATGAGATTCGATCAGTGCGACAGCCACGTCGTAAACCGTCAACTTAGAGAAGGACGTGTTCATTTTTACAAAAACGTCAACCGCGGTTTCGGGTGGAGTTTCGATCGGCAGGTGCAGATACGGAAGGTTGAACCGCGTGAATTGTTCACGTATGTCAGCTAGTTGATCGGTCACCAGATCAATTTCGTCCCGATCATCGATTGCGCTGTTAGCCCATTCTCGGTATCTTTCCCTGCCACCTTCGACTGGCGCCGCAATGTCTATAGGTATTAAGCCTCGCTGCCATTGTTGATCGGGTTCGTTGGCCCACAGAGGGTACAGCGAACCATTTTTTGTGTAACGGTGGATCGACACGACCCGAAATCGGGCCTTCCCATGTGAGACCGACACGCGTTTCAAAAAATAAGTTCTGTCTTCGTAATTGTTAGCGAACAAAGCCCGCCAAAGTCCCGTTACTCGCTGCTGACCGTCCAAAAGATGTTCGTTGACACGATCGCCCTTTTTTGGGGCGGTAGCAATTGGCCGCGAAACGAACGGTTCTGGTTCGCCTACCCCTAGTACGAGGGCGGCGCCGATCGGCAACCCATTCAATATCGTGTTCAGCATACTGGTGATCTTCTTGTGATCCCACGCCTCGTGTCGTTGAAACCTAGGTAATACCGTTTGACGGGTCCGTATTTTGGCAAACCAATCGGGCAAATAACGGTCCTGTGCGGTGTATGGCAAACTGCACTTTCCTTTTCTTCTTGGGGTTTTACGCGAGCGTCTTAGCAGCTTGGAATTTTAGTTGATTCGGCGACTCGCTCAATCAACACCACCCCCAACTCCCGAAGCACATCCGCCGCATGATGCATAGTAGGCAAGTCCGACCGACTGCCCATAATCACCGAAACCAATGGCCCATTTGCATTCTCACTCATGCTCAAAATCCTAACGCAGACCACGACAGATGCTATAACCCCACCACGACGTACACCGTACGGTCGCCCCACGTGTTCGCCCTGCCACTCCGTTTTCAGAGAGACTAAAAAGCCTACCAAAAAGTTACACGACGCGAATCCGCCACGCAGCATCCCACCAACAACCCTCCGAGTTAACGCGTCTCCAACTCGTCCAAAATATCAAACAACCGTCTGATCTCATCCAACGACATCCTCCTTTGGAACCAACTTGACCTCACCACTTCCTTCGCCAGTCTCAAATCCTCGATCGCAATAAATCGAAGCACCTGGATCGCTTCATATTCATATCCACGTACGTTGTCCCGCACCCACCGGAGCTGAGTTATCTCGATCGCCAGATCACCATCGACCTCCGCAGTCTGCGCGATGTATATCAACACGGATGCGCTGGTGTCAGGTTGACTCCTGCTCTGCGCTCCGATTTCCAACCAGTCCAACGCCAATAGATGCTCCAGCAATCTCGGATCATGCTGCACGGCGTACCTAAGATCCCAGATCACCGTCGGTTCACGATCAGTCAACCCATCCGTCACCCACCGCGTCCGCATCACCGCACGCGCTGAATCCGCATCCGCCGCACCGAAATCCGCCAGCGCTTGCAAAAACAACGTGTCGATCTTGGTCCAATCCCCCGTCACCCATTGACTGCGAGCCACCTCCCATGCCAAACCAATATCCGTCTCCGTCAACCGTTGGATCGCGTCGAACACGCGATGAACTTCAACCGCTCCCACGTTGTCCATCGAGGGGTTGTCCACCAGGTGACTCGCGAGACTCAAATCCGCCGCGGCTATCTCCCCGAGCCTCTTCAGGGCCTCCGTCATCAAATGATTCACGCGCTCCTGGACCCATGCCGATTGAGCCGCTTCGTAAGCAAGCTCTTCATCGATCGCCCAAATCTCAGACAACGCACTCAACGCCAACAAATACTTCTCGCTAAAAATGTCGTAATCCGGCCGATCACGCCAATTCGTGCTCAACAACAACGGCCCCCGAACCTCTTCCGGCAACGCATCGAACTCGACCACCGCTTGGACCGGATGTAGGAACCGGCCACCGTGCAGTCGCTCGTACAGATCCCTGACGTCCTCCGCAGAGCCTCTCGGAGCGTTGTTCTTGAAACTCTCAAACGACGACTGTTCGGACACCGAAAACAACGTGTTTTGGTCGTCGACGATCGATGTCGATTTCTCATAGATGTCGCCGAAAGCTCGCCCCATCGCATCCCATCCCATCAACTCGAACAGGTTGTACAAAAACAGCTCCCCCATCGTTTCCGCGCAATAATTGACGGAACGACCGGTTTCTTCAAAATCAATCGCCCCTTGTATGTCCTCTATCCCATATTGATAAAAACACCGCCACCGCACGTAGTCGATCCGATCATGCTTTTGATAACTTTCGCGACGGCTAAAAGCGCGTTCGTCAGGGTAATTGCCCAGGAATTTGGCCGCAGAATCGGCCAACCAGAGTTCGCCTATCCGATCGAGGAGATAGTACCCGACCAAACTCTCTTTGGCCGACGCCGACGCGATGGTCGAGCCCGGCCGATCCGTCCTGAAGAATACGTGATCTCCAAAATTCGCGGAATTCCCCGAGCTATTGCCCTCCGCCAAAACAACGACCAAATCCTTCGCCGGGAACGGTTGACCGAAGAACGCCTCAACCTCCTTGGCAAACGCCCCAATATCGCCAGCCAGATTCTCGCGGCGCTCGAATGGTCGGTGCTTCACCACCCAAACGGTCACCTCGCCTGCCAACGGGAAATCCACGCGCCGCTTCTGCACGTGATGCGATCTCAACATGTCCTCAAAAAACGTGTCTTGGGTCTCGCCTCGACTTCCCGATCGAATCGCCGAACCCAACGCACCGATATAGACAGCTTCATCTTCGTCGATCCCGTCCGCATACCAGCGTTGACGCGTCAAACGCTCCAGATCGGCGGACCTGTACGCCATCATGTGATGCACTGATTGCGTCACGAATCGCGTGATCTTCGGTGACCAGTTCTTCGCCTGCGTAAGCAATGAATGAGTCAACTCCGCGTCGTTAAACGTCATCTCTCCGACCTGGTCAACTATGTAAAACGTATCTTCATCAATAGTCTCAAAACCGTCCGCCACTACCAATGGAAGCTGTTTCGCGATTCTGGGGTCGTGCTGCATGATGTCGTGCATAATTCCCAGCAAGTTCGGTTTAGCGTACTCAAGATCGTCACGAAGCCAATCCCAATCCATCATCACGCTCGCAAACTCTGCATCCACCACCGCTATCTCCAACAACTGCGTGATCGATTTCAACTGCCCTCCCGGATCCCCGTCAGACGCAGTTACAATCCAATCGATTTCAACCGCACTCGACGCCAACTCGGGATCAATTTCGAAAAAGCGAGACACATGGAACAACGCATCCCGCTCCCAGAAATCTACACCGTCCAACACCCAGTCCAAACCCGAAACCATCAAACCGAAGGCTGGATCAGACGACGTGTATCGAACAACCTCCACCAAACCCAAATACTCAGCATCAACAAACTCGTCGTCGTCAAAAAACCGCGTGTTCAACACATTCTCTGCCGACGCAACATCGCTGGCTATCAGTTGACCCAACTCAAAGAACGCGTTCACAAAATCCGCTGACATGAAATCGAAATTCGAGGCGAGCGCAAGGTACCGTTCCGCATTGCCATCACCAGACGCCGCCAAAAACTCCAACGAATCGGCGACACCCTCCAAACCCGCCGCCTCAACTTCAACCAGTTCATCACCCACCCAATCGAACGCGGCAACGGCTCGAGCATACCCAACACCCACACTCGAAATCCTCCCAAATGCCTTAAACCCCTCCTTTTCTAAATTCTCGTCTTTAATCCCGTCCGATACCCAAGGAAAACTAGATACCCGATCCGCCAAAACCGCATCCACCGCGCCCAATTCCAGCAATCCAACTATCGCAGACACCTCCTGATCCGATATACCATCCGCAACCCATGGCAATCCCAAAGCAAATCCGCCCAGCTCCGGCAACTCCTTCGCACGCTCCGCAATCTCAAACAACCCAATATCCTCAGCTTCAGTGATCCCATCCGTCAACCAATTCAACTCCCTCACAATCTCCCAAGTCCCAGGGTCCGCCGAAACTATCTGCAACCAACTCGTCAAACCCACCCCATCTGATTTCACCGGGAACGTAAACCCTCGAACATGCGACAACACGCTTTCTGCCAACTCACGATCAATCGGCACCAGCTCAATCGCCGAATATGACAACTCCTCCAGCGCGATCTCATCATCGAGCCCGACACCGTCCGTCAACCAAGGCATCTCCACGATCTGATAAGCCAACTCAACGTCCAATCGCGCAACCTCACCCAACAATTCCCCGACGTCTGATCCTGGTCCAGGATCGAAATTCTTCATCCCGTTTCGCTCCCACGTCCACGCCGCCACACGATCCGCCAATCCGATATCCACCTCCGCCAACGGCAACAACGCAAGCATCACTTCAGGATCGATATCGGTCGAACCCTCAACCACCCACGGCAACTGCGCAAACCGCCGAGGCAACGTCAGATCGCTCTGCGCAAGTGCAACGGTCTCCGCCAGGTCGGCCACAAACCCGAGCAACCCAAGTTCGCCCTCGCTGACCCCATCAACCAACCACTCAAAACGCATCACCGCCAAACCCATCTCTCCATCAAGACGCGCAATTCGCCCCAACGCGTTCGAAACGGTCGAAACCCCCAACGGCGCCTCAACAATGATCCCACCGGCAAACCCGATAAACTCGTCCGCCACAACCGGCGAACTCACAATCAGCTCCCCATAAAACTCACCAATCTCTTCCACCGCACGCACCTCATTCCCGTCGAGACCGTCACTCAACCAAGGCCACGTGGCGATCTCTTCCGCAGCGCCAGGATTCGCCTCCCAAACCGCCAACAACCTCGTAACCGTCGTAACCTCACCTACCTCTACGCCATCCACCACCCAAGGCAGATCCAAAACCAACCCCGCAAACAACGGCCGAGCAACAACGATCTCCTCCACCTTCGCAAAAAGACGCAACTCCGCGTCATACAACGCACCACCCACCCAAGGCAGTCGCGCCGCCTGCATTCCGACAATTTGATCCAACACAATCAAACGATTTATCTGCTCAAACCCGAGCAGGTCCTCCCGACTCCCCATCCTCGACGCCCGCGCAAACTCCAAATACTCACTCCTCGCATCCGAGTACCCAGGACCCAACACCACGATCGTCGCAACCACCGCTTCTACAGCCTCACCCTCAAACTCGTTGATCCCATCATCGATCCACTCGAAATGCAAAAGATCCCACAACAACTCCGTGTCGATCTCAAATGCCGACATCAACGCCGCGAACGCCAACGCCTCCGACGACTCCAGGTCAACACCATCCGCAACCCACGACAACTCCCGCATCACCCGCGCCGTTTCCCTGTCCCGTTCGGCAACCTCCACAATCGACAGATAAGTCCCAAGTTCCCCACTCCGAACATCGTCCGTCAACCACGGAATCTCGAAAATCAAACCGCCCAACCCCGTCCCGCGCTCAGCCACATCCGTCACTGCGTTCAACATCCCCAACTCAACGCCATCCAACCCATCAACAACCCAGCCCAATCCCAAAACCCCTCGCGCCAGATCCGCATCCGTCCCCCACAACCTCCCGATCACATGCACCACGCCAAGAGAATCAGCATCCGCGCCTGAAGACACGCCCGGAAGCCCCAATACGGTCGTCGCCAAACCCAAATCCTCAAACGCAAACCCGGCCAACACACTTATCGTCTCCGACTCCTCTCGCGACACCCCATCCACTACCCAATCCAACCCTGCCAAATCCTCCGCAAACTCGACATCAAACGACCACAACTCCACCAACAGCGACCAAATCCCAGCGTGTATTCGGTCCGGAGGCTCCACTGCCCAAGGCACAAACTCCGACAACCTCTCAACCGCCATCTCTTCCGGCGTAAACGTAGCAGTCGCAGTGGGTGTCGGCACCGCGGTCGGAGTCGACGTCGGCACTGGCAATTCAGTTGCCGTCGGGACCAGCTCCACCGTAGGCATCAACTCCGGCGAAGGAGTCTTAGTCGGAACCTGCGCCCTAGGTCCAACAGTAAGCCCAACCGTCGGCTGAACTGTCGGCGCAACCGTCACCCGAACCTCAGGCAACTCTGGCTCCCGACCCTCACAACCCGCTAACGCCGCCAACAACAGCGAAAGCCCAACAACCATCCCCAACGGCCCGCCCAAATTCTTTGCTCTCATTGCAACATCGCCTTAGTGTTGCCACCAACGCGGCGCTAGACAAACGGATTATATACGGGAAAATCCCTTCAAAATTGAACATCGTCCCAAACAATCACCCCCCCCCCCCCCCCCCCCGCCTTTGCGAAATGTGAGGTGATGCAAAAATGACGCCAGCAACGCCATCGAGCGTGGGATGCCCACCAACCAAGCAACGCATCTACCCTCGCCCCCCCCCCGTCGTTCCCGCGGAGGCGGGAACCCAGAGAAAAACAAAGCACGCCGCCAATCACACGCCCGCGTACTCCCACGTCATTCCCGCGGGGCCTGCCCCGTACCCCGATACGGGGGCGGGAACCCAGAACCCGGGGACAAAAGGCCGGGGCATCCCACCAATCCTTCCCGCAGATCCCCTCTCCCTCGATGGGAGAGGGCTAGAGCCTGCCCCGGACTTGATCCGGGGGTGAGGGTGAACCATTCGCGTCCATCCAGAGCGCGGGGACAAAAGAGCGCGAGGCATCACAGCCTATATGCCAATCCCACCACATCCGTTTCCGCTACTGAAGCCCTTAAACCCGTCATTCCCTCGCACCCCCACCGTCATTCCCGCGCAGGCGGGAACCCAGAACCCGGGGACAAATGGGAGCGGGGCATCATAGCCCATCTGCGAAAATCTGCGTAATCCGCGGTTCAAACAACTTCCACTTGACAGTGCCATACATCTGTACTACCATCAACGTTGTTAACAAACACTTTGGTCCCAGATCGACGGATCCGGGCAACTTATCAAGTCGAAACTCGACGAGAGGATTAGGACCAATACGTTGACAGCTTCAACGGACACTTTCAAAGTCATCGAAACCATCGATGACCGCGTCGGGGGATACAACTTCTTGCCGACATTGATCGAGTCTTGCTCAAAGCGTAAGCAATGTCCCCTCTACTTGGTTAACTCCGAGTCGTCATTTTTAGGCTGCGCGGGAAACGATCGTTGCATCAAAGGCTGGTCGCGGGGTGCTATGCAGCCCTCGCATCACAAGCCAATCGACTCAGCCAGAGTCGGTACGGGCCAGTCGCGCCGTCGTGGACGCGTACGATGTCAATCCCATTTCATTGCATGGGAGCGACGACGGCGTGAGCCGGGGTCCAACTCGGTGATTATCACCATCGCTTTAACCCGCGATGAGGGGTATGTTGTAGGTCTTGGCGGCTTACAACGCGTGCGGAAGATTTTTGTCGGCTGTCCGGCAATCCGCCCCATCTGGGACCAGTCACCGGGGATTCGAAACCCCCGGTTTGAGACTGTTGGTAACAGGCTCTATCCACTACACGGTCAAGATTCGCCTCTGCCGCTACGCGGCGGAGGCGCAAATTCAAGACCGTTCACGCAAAGTACCGGACCAAATACCGCCCCGGGCTTTTTACGCGTCAAATCCCGCCGTCCCCGCGCACTCCCTCGTCCCGCAAGGCCCGAGAAAAACATCTCCCGCGCAGGCGGGAACCCAGAGAAAAACAAAGCACGCCGATTCACCGCCCCTCGGAGAGGTTTTAAACCCGCCAAAATTACCATTGAAACCAAAGCGACCAGTTGAAACCGACATCGACCATTCAGTTGAACCCATGACCACCAATCCCGAACCCCTCCCGCCCGAGCAAGAAGAACATTCCCGTGCAATGGTCGTCTTCGCACACCCCGACGACGCCGACTGGGGATGCTCCGGTACCGTCGCAAAATGGTGTCGACTCGGATGGGAAGTCGTCTACGTCATGTGCACCGACGGCTCCAAAGGCACCGAGGACCGATCCCTCTCAGCTGCCGAGCTCAGCCAAATCCGCAAACAGGAACAAACCGACGCCGGCCGGGTGCTCGGACTCAAATCCATCGAATTCCTAGACTTCCCCGACGGATACCTCGAACCCACGATCTCCCTACGACGCGAAATCGTCCGCGTGATCCGAAAACACCGACCGCACATACTCATCACCAACAACCCGACCCGAGACCTCACCCACAGCAATCACATCGGCCACCCAGACCACTTCGCCGCCGGCGAGGCCGCACTATCTGCCGTCTTCCCATCAGCACGCGATCACCTCTGGGACGAAAGCCTCTTGACGCAGGGACTCGACTCTTGGAAAGTCCACGAAGTCTGGGTCATGATGTTCGACGAAGGAGGCAGCCACTGGAACCCCCTCGAAGAACAAGACATCGAAAAGGCCATCGGTGCCATCAAATCCCACGTCAGCCAACTCGACGAACCCGAAAATGTCCACAAATGGATGCGACGATGGCGATCCGAACACGGCAAAAAAGCCGACGCTCCATTCGCCGAAGGCTTCAAACGATTCCAACTCGTCCCCGGATTCACCCCCGACGACGACGAAAATCAGGACGACGAAAATCACAACGACGAGGATGACTCCGACTAGAGCCCCACAACCTGCTATAACCAAATCATGCCAAGCGAAGCCCAAACCAGAATCCAACGCTGACAAAATCCCACCAGCATCTCAAAGCAACCGTGCTCGTCAAACACGCTCGCGAAAAAACATCACTCATCCCATCGGCTTTGAAGACGAAACCCTAGAAGAAACTTACAACCGCAATCGAAACATCTCCAAACCCCAACGCAAATCCGAACTCCGCCGCCTGCACTGATTTGCGGTTCGGAACGCCTACTAACATCGATTTCCAGACCCGTTTAATTTCATTCACATAGAGAGAACATTACATGACCACAACGGAATCACTTGATACCCGCATCACAGTCCTGGAAACGGAGTTCCGGACTGAGCTACGCCACCTCGCCACTAAGGCTGACATCGCCGAGCTGAGGGGCGAAATCAAGGCGGTCGAAACTCGGTTGATGCTGCGTCTCGGCGGCCTCATAGTCGGATCGATGGGAATTCTCCTCGCGATCCTAAGATTCTGGCCGTAACCACCTGGGCATCTCAGAACCCGTAGATTCCTTTTGCATTACCGCCAAGCAGCTTCGCACTTTCGTCATCACTCAACCAATCAAACCCCTGGCGCACCAACCGCAACTCGTCCGCCAGCGAAATCCAGCCGTTCTTCTCACGCAGATATCCCGGATATCCCGTGCCCCAGATGCACCTGTCGATCCCGAACGCATCGATCGCCATCATCACCACACCATGCATATCGCCGAACGGAAATCCTTCCCCTGAGCGATTGTGCACATCCGAAATCATCATCACCACATTCGGATGCCGAGCCAAATCCAAAACCGGCAGATACGCCGACCAACCATCGCCCGCCATCCAAGGCTCCGGATACATCATGTGGTCGACGATCCAAGTGATCCCGGGATACCTCTCCACAATCCCCGCCATCTGCCCAACATTGCCCACTCGGTTGTGCACCTTGACAATCCCGCCCCGATCCTCGATCACCTCAAACATCCGACCATTCCTATTCGCATCCAAAACCACATCATCCGGATAGTAATCAGGATGAAACCTGAACCCAGACATCCCAAACTCATCCATCCAACGAGCCGCAACCGAAGCATTGTCAGGGTCCATCGGATCCACCAACCCGATCGATCGAAACCTTTCTCGATCTGCATTCGCCGAATCCGCGACGTACGTATTGTCCCAAGTCGAACCGCTCGATTGCACCAGCACCGCCGCATCAACACCGTTTACGTCCATATCTGAAATCAACAACTCCGTCGGACCAGCCTCCTCCGTAACCGCCGTCCACGTCGGAGCAGTAGGACCAACAGGCGCTATCGGAGGCAGCTCCCATACATGAACATGGCAATCGACTATCATTCCGTTCTCCCTCGGCTTAGCTGTTGCAAAATCGACTCTATTCTGCACCCAATCTCGAACCAATGAACTCAGGCCTACCGTTGGCGAACTCGTCAGCCGAAACGCTCGCCTACCCGCAGCCTGAACCGTCACCAACCTCACCGATGACCCAAATCCCGCGCAAACGCAAACGCTCCCATCATCCGCCCGGAACACGGTACCCGGATCGAGACCCGGCCCTGAAGTCAGACCTTCACCAATTTCGATGTCAACAACTTTGAATGCGTCGCCGCCCCACAAGGTGCTGGTGCCAGGCCACGGGTGATAAGCCCGGTTCATCCTAACGATCCGATCCGCAGGAGCCGTCCAATCTACGTCCCCATCGCCTTTGGTCAACAAACTGGTTACCGTCGCGTCAGCATCGATCTGCGGTCGCGGCGTAAGTTTCCCGGCCCCGTAATCGCGCAACGCCGCAGGTAGCATCTCCGCGCCGAGATCGAAAAGGTGCTCGGTCAACGCGTCGCATCGGACATCGCTTGAAATACTCACTGATTCGGACTGAGCCAAGATCGGGCCAGTGTCCATCCCTTCGTCAAGCAGCATGATCGACACACCAGTCGACTCGTCGTTTTCGAGGATGGCGGTTGCGACCGGACTCGGTCCCCGGTGTTTCGGCAGTAGCGACGGGTGGACGTTCACCACGCCCAATCGCGGAACCGACAGGAGTTCGCCGGGAATGATCCTGCCATACGCGACGACGACGTAAACATCCGCTTCGATCCCCCGAATAGTTGCTACGGCTTCGGCGTCCAACGCCCGGGGCGTGATGACCGGGATTCCCAAATCGTTTCCGAAAATCTCCACCGGGGTTGGCGCGAGGATACGGCCACGCCCGGCGCGGCGCGCGGGCCGAGTGCAGATCATCGGGACATCGATTCCTGCGCCGAGGAGAGCGCGAAAAGACGCGATTGCGGCGTTTGGAGTTCCGAAAAATATCGCTCTCATTGCAACACCTTTTGGCGCGTTCGACGGTTGATCCATGATGTCGGTGTTTCGGCAATCGACGGAAGAGGCGATTGGCGCCACAACTGCGGGTAACACCTGATTTTCTTGGCCGTATTCGCCTCGTTCAACCCCTCGGATTTTCGATGTCAAACATCTGTTCAATCGGCGAAATTCAGTTCAAAAACCGCTCAAAAACGGCGTTTGCGCGTTGCGCGTTTTCGCCAGTGGCGATATCTTAAATCTAGTTGATGATGTTCTCGGGCTCTGAGGAGGCGGTTCGAGAGCAAGACAATTGGTACTTGCGCTTGAAGCCGCAATCCGCGACTTAGCGCGTCGTTGATTTTATTCGTTCCCGAAAGGATTATCTGTGCCTGATGACCTGTCAGACAGTGACGCTTGCGCGTTGCAAAATCGGTGGAAAGTTGTGCTCGGGATGGTCGAGGTGCAGATCGATAACCAAGCCGATTTCAATGCATACCTAGCCGATTCCAAGGCGACATCGTTCGTCGACGGCATGTTGCGAATCGCCGTCAAAAACGGTTTCGTGGCTGCTTGGATTCGCCAACGCGTAATGCGGAGCATCCGTCGTTTCGCATCCGAGGTTTTCGACCAGGACGTAAAGATCGAACTCGACACGATCGCCTACACCAGCAGCGACGTGTTGGTTCGGGAAGGGCTCGCCGGCGACTACACACAGTGGGCCGATGTGCGTTTGAGTCGCCATCGAGCTACCGTGGCACGGGAGAACGCGCGCTACTTTCCGGCGATCCCGAAATGCACTTTCGAACGTTTCGAGAGGTCGGCGAGCAACGCCCACGCGTTGAACGCCGCACGGAGCGTTGTAGACGAACCGGGCGACGAGTTCAATCCGTTGACGATTGCGTCGGAAACTGGGCAGGGCAAGACTCATCTGATCAACGCCATCGCCAACGAGATGCGCAAGGCAAAGATGAATGTCATCTGCCTTACGGGTGAAGAGTTCGTCGATAGTTTCGTGAAATCGTCGCAGAACCGGAAGGTCGCTGCGGTGCGCGACCGTTATCGCGACGTCGATGCACTACTCGTCGATGGCATCGAGAGGCTCATCGGTAAATCGAAGACGCTGTCATTCCTGCTCACGATCCTCGAGCACCTGCTGTCGAACCGCAAACAAGTTGTATTCACATTCAACAGCGCTTATCCGATGTCCGATCTGGGTGACGAGATCGTTTCCAGGTTGGCTGGAGGACTCGAGATTTCGATTAGCGCGCCTGATTTCGAGTTGAAGCGTTCATTGCTCCAGCGATACTCCTCTGAACGCAAGTTGCAGCTCAAAAGTGCAGCTTTGGACTATCTTTCGGAACGAGTCGCTCGAAACGTTCGCGAGATCATCGGTGGCATAGCCCGTGTCGATGCGCACGTACGGTTGTCAGGCACGACGCAATCTGCCGCCGCCAGGACCGTTGACTTGGCCGTCGCCGTCGATGCTGTGCGCGATCGAATCAGCGCGCCTGCGCCGAGGTTGTTGCCACCGAACGATGTTGTCGATGCCGTGGCCAGCGTATTCTCTATCAGCAATGACCAGTTGTGCCGCCCAGGTCGGGGCAACCGGTCGGTCACGGCGGCGCGCGACGTGGCGATCTACATGTTGCGTGAAAAGAGCGGACTCACGAGTTCGGAGACGGGCATACTGATGGGCGGTCGACCGCACTCGACGATATTAGCCTCGCTCAGCCGTTATTCCGAACGCCGCAAGAGCGATGCCCAACTGATCGAGGTGGAACGACGAACCGAGCAGTTGCTCGGGTGATGTTTAGTTGTTCGTGTCGCTCGCCACAGTTTCGGGGGAGTTGAAGAATCGCCTGCGATACCACCGCAACTCGTCGATGCTTTCGCGGACATCGTCCAATGCCCGGTGAGACTTCGATTTAGGCGGGGGATTCGTGAGATCTGGATGCCAACGTGAGACGAGTTCCTTGATGCTGCTGACATCCACCACTCGGTAGTGCAGGTAGGATTCCAACTTCGGCATCTCGCGCTTCAAAAATAGCCTGTCGACCCAGATCGAATTGCCACACAGCGGGGCTTCCCATCTACCGACCCATTCTTTGACGAACTCGAGCGTCTGATTCTCTGCCTCGTTTATGCCGACCTTCGAAGCTCTGACTTTGTCCATCAGACCCGATTCGGTGTGTTGCCTCGCCGACCACGGATCGATGTTGTTGAGGTCTTCGACCGAGCGATTGATGGCGATGTCGGGACCTTCGGCAAGGATTTCCAGATTCGCGTCGGTGATCACGGTTGCGACCTCGATGATGACGTGCTGCTCCTCAAGACCTGTCATCTCAAGGTCGAGCCAAACCATACGCCCGTCCGCTTTGTTTTTCGATGCCATGAAGTTTGAGGATACCAGCATCGAGGAGGTCCAACGGTGCGATTCGGCGGCTACGCTGATATGCGAGAATCGTCGATGCAGACCAACGAAAATCGAGCGAATTTCCAATCCCTCAGGAGGTTGATGCAATGACGTTTTGCGACGAGATCGAAGTTGCTTCCATGCCGCAGCGCGAAGCCATGATGCGACACCCGTTTGTGCTCGGAATCGGAGACGGGTCACTGTCAGCGGAGCGCTTCAAGCATTTCATGACGCAGGACTACGTCTACCTGATCGACTACGCGAGATGCTTAGCGATGGGAACCGTTAAGGCTCCCGACCTCGCCACCATGAGCTGGTTCGCCGGGGCGGTGGACCACATCCTAAACACCGAGATGGAACTCCACCGATCATATTGCTCGCAACTTGGAATCTCTGCAAAGGAGCTCGAAGCTACGAAACACGCGCCGACGACCTACTCATACACCAGTTACCTGTTGCGCGTTGCCCAAATCGGTAGCTTCGGCGAACTGATCGCCGCTATCGTGCCATGCATCTGGGGATACTGGAAAGTGGGCGAGATGCTCGCCGCGGCTGGCGAACCGCAAAACGCGCCGCACTACGCCGAGTGGATACGCATGTATGCGGGCGAGGATTCGCGCACGGTCGCTTTGGAGGCTCGCTCGATCTGCGACCGCGTCGCCGCGACCGCAGGCAGTCAGGAGCTATCCGCAATGCGAGAGTCGTACATCACGTGCACTCGTTACGAACGCGACTTCTGGCAAATGGCTTGGGACCTGGAGGATTGGGCCGTATAGGTCGGATGCCGGCGTTCGGTCGCGTCACGATCCAGGTTGACGTTCAAGCGCCGCGTCGAGTCGCTATAATTGCAACACGACGTCGAGCGGGAGTAACTCAGTGGTAGAGTATCTGCTTCCCAAGCAGAAGGTCGCGGGTTCGAATCCCGTCTCCCGCTCCATCTTCTGGCGTAAGTCTCTTCTTTACCGATCCTGAACCGATCCGTCAAATCCGATCGGTGTGTCTAGCACCTTCTGTTGTTCACCAATGCTCGACAGAGCGGCCTCGTTCAACTCGATGCCCAATCCGGGACCTTCAGGCACGATCAGGTATCCGTCGATAAGTTCCAGCGGCTCCACCAAGAGTTCCGACTTTGGCGGTTCCGATTCGCCCGTGTATTCCTGCAAAGCGAAATTAGGAATGCATGCGTCTAACTGAACGCATGCCGCGGTCGATACGGGAGACAGAGGGTTGTGCGGGATGACTTTCACATGCTGTGCCTCGGCCATGGCCGCAACTTTTTTGCAGCCGCTGAGTCCGCCGCAAAGGCAGAGGTCGGGTCTGACATATGCACACCCGCCGTTTTCGAGCAACTGCTGGTATTCGAAAATCGTTGTGAACCGCTCTCCAGTTGCGATCGGAATGTTGCACTGAGCTTGGACTTCCGCCATCCGTGCCGGGCTGTCAGGAAGCATCGGGTCTTCGTAGAAGAACGGGTTGAACTGCTCTAGACGCCTGCCAAGCCAGATCGATTCCGCCGGATTCATCTGTCGATGAATCTCAACGCATATATCGACGTCGCTCCCGACGGCATCTTTAACCATGCCGACCCGCTTCACTGCTTCATCAGCCCACTCCGTGTACGACTTGTGCAGATAGTAGTCGTTTGGGAATGGTGTGAATCGGACCGCGGTGAAGCCTTGCTGCTTGGCGCGCAACGCATCTTCCGCTAGTTCCTCGCCCGTGACACCGTTGACGTGCATGTAGCAGCGGACGCGGTCGCGGGTTTTGCCACCCATCAGGTCGTATATGGGTACGCCCAATCGTTTGCCCTTCATGTCCCAGAGGGCTATGTCGATCGCACTCAAGGCGCCTTGGACGACCGAGCCCATGAAGTGCGAGGAACGGTAGAGGTACTGGTAGTGATGCTCGATGAGGTTGGGGTCTTTTCCGACGAGGTAATCGGTCATGACCTCGATCATGGTTTTGGTCGGTCGTTGCCAACCGTGGACGCCGCCTTCACCTATGCCGACATAGCCATCCTCGGAGTGGATCTTTATCAAGAGCCATCGACTCCAGAGGAACGTCTCGACTTTTTCGATCTTGGTCATCAGTTTTTCCCGTTGGTGATGTAACCGGAGGTCGCGGCTACTAACCGCCTCAGCGATTGCAGTTTACCGGAAACCCGTCTATTCTTTCTCCGAAGACAGAACAATCTGAGGATTCGTCAATGCGATTACTGATAACAGGCATCACGGGCCGAGTCGGGGCCAACGTGGCTAAGCACTTCGTCGACTCGGGACACGACGTGACGGGATTTGTATGGCCGAACGATCGCCAATCCGAAAAAGTGGCCAGTATTGGCGCTGATGTGATTGAAGGCGATTTAGCTTCGAATGCAGATGTTCGGCGCGCGGCAGACGGCGCCGAAGCGATCTTTCATCTCGGTGCCGCGTTCCAAGCTGGCGGCCCGTTCACGCCTGAGCAATACATCGACATCAACGTCAAAGGCACGTTCAACGTGCTCGAAGCAGCGTCGAATTCGGATCGGTTGCAACACGTCATCGTGACCAGCACCGACGCGACCATGGACAAGTACCCTACGGATGGCATCGAGGAGCCGATTCGAGAGGACTCGTTACCGCTGTCGGCAACGGCGTGGTACGGCTACACCAAAGTCCTGACCGAGCATCTGGTCGATCGCTACGTCCGTGCGGAAGCGCTGCCAGCGACGGTGTTTCGATTTGCGAACGCGTGGGGCGCAGGCGAGGCGCTGGACTTCGGGCAGTTCAACTTGCAAACATTCATGGATCAGCTCGAAGGATCGAAAGATCCGGACGGTCGCGCTGCACACGCAATCATGTCCGCGGCTTACAGCGGCGATCCACATCTGATCGTCGCTGCTGACCGGAACGGGAGATCTTGGAAGAAGCACTTCGTGGAGGTGAGAGACATCATCCACGCATACGAAAACGCCCTCTGCAAACCGGCGACTTTCGGCAACACCTACCAGATCGCATCTCGTGAGCCGTTCGATTGGGAAGTGATGATTCCGTACATAGCTGAGAAACTCGATGCTCCGTACACGCGGGTAAATTTGCCGATTACTCCCTCCTACTACGAGTACGACCTTTCAGCGGCAAAGCGAGATTTTGGCTACGATCCGCCGTTGTCACTGCGCGATATGATCGATGAAGCTGTGGCACACCGGCAATCAGGTGCAGGTTCGATAATCCCTACATCGGTTTGAATCGCTGCATCGCGTAGTAGATCCCGAAGCCGAAACCAATAAGCGCGGGAAGGTGTACTAAGATCCCCGCACCAACCAATAGGGTCGGAAAGATCTGCCCGATCATCTCAACAGCCATCACCTCTGCGACGTAGAAAAGCAATGCCAGCGCCGCAGCCAAGATCCGGAGACTGTTGGCATATTTTCGACCGCTGATCGCTTGCATGATCTGGGCTACGCCCATGACGCCTGCGAACTGCGCCACGCCGACCAAGATAAGCCAGATCGAAGAACTGGTGCCTTCCAATATGTCGAGCGTCCAAAGCGCGGTTAAGATCACTGCCGCCAGGGCCCCAATTCCTACGGCAGTTAAACCACCGAGGATGCCGATGCGGACAATGTCGCTTTGAGTGACCTTGAACATTGCCGGGCCGCCGATGGATGCACAGTCTGGGCATTTCGAACCGACCGGCGCATAAACCATGCAACGAGGGCAGATCGGATCGCCGCATTGCCCGCACCTCAGATTGGTCTCCATCCCCGAATCACGAGGGCACTGCGTCATATTCAGTTCTAATTCGGTAGAGTTCTCGCTCATGAGATCAGTTCAGTTGTTTGGATTTGGGCGGCTATGCACCCAAGTGTCACGTGACGCAATATCGCGATCGTAGATCATGCGGTTCCAAACTAGTCGGGCAGGCGTCAACTCCCCATAAGTTAACAACGAATCTTTGAATCGGCCGGATGTAACTCTCCGGATAATCGTGATTAACGCGAATCCACCGCCATACACGGCTACCCAACTCCCGTAACCAGCCCATATCGCCCAAACGGGCAGCAAAATTGTCGCCAAAAGCCAAGAGACCGCCGAATCTCGCCACGGTGTGAGCGAGAAGAGAATGCCGGGGATCGTTGCCCAAAGGATGAAAAGTGGAATGCCGTAGGCGACCATCGAACCAAGTCCGACCGAAATGCCGCGACCACCGGAGAACTTCAGAAATATCGGCCAGTTGTGCCCGCACATCGCCGCCAACGCGGCCATCGCTTGCGCGGTAGGTCCGAGGTCGAGGAGCGCGGAGCCACCTAGGTAAACGGGAAGCAAGCCTTTGACAAAAACGTCGAAAAAAGCGATGGGAGCCACCCATTTCTTGCCGACGTGGACGGATACGTTGGAAGCACCAACGTTTCCGCTGCCATATTCCCGGATGTCGATGCCGGCGATCAATCGCCCGATCAGATAAGCCGATGGAACCGATCCGACCAGATACGCCGCGGCGACGAGGGCGATGGATGGCAGGGTGTCCGACATCTATTCGGCCACTACAATTTCGACTCGTTGAGACGATATCCAACACCATTGGCGCCGTGCATCTCCAATGCTCGTTCGTACAGTTTCCTTACGGTACCCGGGGGTGGCCCATTCATTCCTGGCACGATCTCGTTGATGGTGTCGTTCGCGTGATAGTCGGAGCCGCCGGACTTGACAAGGTCAAATCGGTCGGCAAAGGTTGAGTACCGGTTAATCATATCGGAGCCGTACTTCTCGGCATAAACTTCAATGCCAGCCAAACCGTGTGGTTTGAGAGTCGACAAGACTTCTTCGACATTGGGCACGGTGCGCGGATGTGCGACCGTCGCTACACCTCCTGCAGCATGCACTAATTGCAAGGCACGTATCCCGCCGAGTTTACGCCGTGAGAGGTAGGCGGGCCGGCCGGGCGAGAGGTAACGTGTGAACGCATCGGAGACCGATTTGACGTAACCCCGAGCCAACATCGCGCGCGCGATGTGTGGTCTGCCGATCGCTCCTTCGGCGTTGGCGATCACATCTTTCCAGTCGACAGGTAGACCCAGTTCTCTAAGTCGGTCGACGATCTGCTGGGCTTTAGATTCGCGGTCTCGTAGCAACGCCGCCAATTCAAATTGCATTTCAGTATTTTGACGATCGATGAAGTGGCAAGTGAGATGGATCTCAGTTCCATCGACTTCGGCGCTCAATTCGATCCCTGGGACGAATGTGATGCTGGGATGTTTGAGGTTCGCAGTCTCGGCTTCGTCCAGTCCTGCCGTTGTGTCGTGATCGGTGATAGCGAATAAGCGTAACGTCGTCGTGCTGATGAGATCGACCAACTCGGAAGGCGATTTAACACCGTCGGAGGCGTTGGTGTGCAGGTGCAGGTCCTCGCGTACGTGCCACTGCGGCGCGATCGCGAGTTGCGCGCTCGGATCGTGCCTCGCACCGGAATTAGACGCCGACATTTGACCTCAAGGCAAAAATGGACACGGGGAGTCGGCCGCGTTTGTGAGTCGCCACCCGGATCAGCTGGCCACCGCCTCCGCACGCGATTCGCGGATGACAATCACCTTGATCAGTCCGGGGTATTGCAACCGTTGCTCGATCGCTTTGGCGATATCGTTCGAAAGGACGCTCGCATCGGCGTCGGTGATCTTTTGCGGATCGACCAACACGCGCACCTCTCGACCAGCCTGAATTGCGAAGACCCGCCTGACGCCGTCGAAACCTCGTGCCACGCTCTCGAGTTCATTGAGGCGTTTCAGGTAGTTTTCGTTGGTATCGCTGCGAGCTCCAGGACGCGCTGCGCTGATAGCATCGGCTGCGGCGACCAAAAACGATATTGGTGTCGTCATTTCGCGGTCATGGTGTTCACGGATCGCGACGACGATGTTGTCGTGCACGTCGTATTGAGCCGCGAGGTCGGCACCGATCTCGGCGTGTGGTCCTTCAACTTCGTGAGTTAGAGCCTTGCCTATGTCGTGTAGGAAGCCCGCTGACTTCGCCGTTTGGGCGTTGGCACCGATCTGAGATGCCAGCATGCCCGAGATGTGTCCAACTTCCGTGGAGTGTAGGAGGACATTTTCACCGTAGGAGTAACGGTATTTGAGCCGGCCCATCATCTTGGTCAGTTCTGGATGGAGTCCCCTGATGCCAACGTCGAGGACGGCATCTTCGCCCGCCTTTCGCACCGCGACATCAACCTCTCGTTGTGACTTTCGAACGGCGTCCTCAATGCGCGCGGGTTGGATACGGCCGTCCTTGATAAGACGAACCAATGCCACACGGGCAACTTCTCTACGGATTGGATCGAAACAGGAAATCGCTACGGTATCAGGCGTATCGTCAACTAGCAGGTCGACACCCGTGTTGGCTTCGATCGCCCGGATGTTTCGGCCCTCGCGCCCGATCAATCGCCCTTTGACGTCTTCCGACGGTATCGGGATGCTGGTCACTGATGCTTCGCCGACTACATCGGAAGCCAAGCGTTGCAATGACGCCGCCAAGATATTGCGCGCTCGGTCGTCGGCCTCGTCTTGGTAACGGAGTTCGTCTTCGCGGAAGCGACGCTTGAACTCGTAGGCGTTTTCGTCTTCTGCACGCTTGAACAGAAGGTCCTTAGCGGAATCTTTCGACATGCCGGAGACGCGTTCGAGCTCAGTTGCGGTGCGCTCGCGCAACTCATCGTCCGCTTTTTGCAATCGTTCTTCGAAAGCCTTCAAGTCGGTTTGTTGCGTGCGCGACTCCTCAGCGGACCTGTCTATCCGCCGTTGGATGCGTTGTAGATCGCGCCGTTCGCGCCGCGCCTGGCGTGCTGAATTTGTCCTTTCTTCTTCGATCTCTTTTCGAAATTCTTCTGCTCTGAGTTGTGATTCTTTGAGAATCTCGTTGCTTCGAGTCCGCGCCTGTTCAATCTGTTGCGTCAGTGCATCTTCCGTTGCCTTGATGGCCCTTGAGTTGAGGCGCGAGTTGCCCCAATAGCCGAGTGCCACTCCGACAATCAGAAACACCAACGCAGACACGCTTGCTAGGCCGGCTACTAAGGCAGGATTCATGGATTGACTCCTTGTTGTAGCCGCAGTTACCTGCGTCGGAATCGCGTCGGAACAGATCCGCTCGGAACGCCCGTTTGCCCATATTCCCTAGACTTGGGTGTTTTCAATGCGGCGGCATTTGGATAATGCCTTGCCATATGGGTTCAACCGTCCGAGCTAAGAACTCTGTCGATTCAACGCGATTCACATTGTTGCTTCTCGTTAAATCTTACGCAATGTGCGACGATGTACGCAACAAGCGCCCTCGAAAGCGAATGAGTTTGCACGAACGCTAAACGCGCGGCACCAGCAACCAGAACGCGTAAACCGATCTTTCGGACGGGCGAAATGCGCCAGTGTAGCCTACTGTTCGGCGACTTCTAGTTCGCCTTCGGCTTCCCCTTCAACCTCTAAGCCTTCTTCATCCTCGTCAACGAGATCTTCGGCCATAACACGAGGCGGTTGTATCCAAGCGATTCGCTCGTCCGGATCACCGGCGAGCACTGCGCCTTCAGGCAACTCAAGGTCGGAGGCCAAGATCGCTTGGTCTAGAGATTCCAACACGATGCAATCGGCCTCGAGACTTTGCGGAATGCTGTCCGGACGTGCAGCTAACACGATCTCGTAAAGACCTTGTGTGACGAAACCAGCTCCACCGCGCGTGCCTGGCGCAATGTCTTGATTGAAAAGAATAATGGGAACCGGAGCTTCAACGGATTGGTCCAGATCGACCCGCAAGAAATCGACGTGCAGGACATCACCCGACACTGGGTGGGTCGCGACTTCACGGACCAAGGTGACATCGGAGCTGCCATTGGTCGATTCCACGACCACTGTGGATGTACGTCCGGCTTCGCGCACGACCCTGATTAGTCGGCGTCCTTCAGCTTGGAGCGAAAGAGGTGCTTCGTCTAGTCCGTAAACATGAATGGGAATGATTCCACTTGCTCTGAGGGCGCGATTCTTCTTGCCCATCGCAGTGCGTGGATCGGCTTGCAGCACTAGGTCGGCCATTTCGAAATTGCTCCCGTATTGAGGGTATTGATAAGTACGTCGCGGCGTTCGATGCGCCCAAGCTGACATTTGCGGGCACATCGCGATGTTCAACAACCCTCGATTCTAATCTGCGAATACCGACATTCCAACTTAGTCGCTGAATCAGTTAAGTCGCCGTGGCTCGTTGGTATACTTTGGGCATCGCAACGTAAAGCTCGTCAACGCATACCGATCTGGATAAACTTGTGACGAGCCATCCAAATGACGAAGCCTACGCTTCGCGCGATCAATCGTCATGTTGATACCGATGAGAGTGGACTACGCGGTCCGCATGCTTGTATTTCTGGCTATGCAGCCGGAAAAGCGGTATACACCCACATCCACCATCGCGAAGCAGCAGCACATCCCAGAACCCTATCTGTTGCGCATATCCGCTGACCTGGTGAGGTCCAGACTGACCGAATCCCGACGCGGCCCTGGTGGCGGCATACGATTGGCGAAATCACCAGCGGATATCACGGTCGGCAAAGTCGTCGACTGCGTTGATCACACCTTTTCGGCGATCGATTGTCTTTCCGAACCCGATGCTTGCCTGATTTCCGGCGCCTGCTCGCAACGCGAGTTGTGGGGCGATGTTGAACAGATGCTTCTCGACTACCTTTTCCAAATAAAGATCGAGGATCTGGTTGAGAAGCAACTCAAACTTGAAGGCGTTAGGGATTTGGAGCTCAACGTCGGCGCTCCGGCGTAACTCCCGTCAGCGACTCGGCGCACGCACCACAGCGCAGAACGGTGTTCTTCGTCCCGCAGTTTGATGGGATAGAATCACGCTTATTCGTCGAAAGAAATCGTAACCGACTCCATTTTGTCTGTCGCTGAAACGTCAGCCGCAGTCACGATGCTGATCGAAGGTCGCTCTAATGCAAAGCAAAAATGGTTCAGTAAACGGTAGCCAGAACGGTACGCAAACGGCCGCGCCGGCGCTCACTCCGGGTCAAGTTCAACGCTACAGCCGCCATCTGATAATGCCCAACGTGGGTAGCGCTGGTCAGCGCGCACTCGTCGGGGCCAAGGTGCTGGTCGTTGGTGCCGGCGGTCTTGGTTCACCGGTCTCCCTTTACTTGGCATTAGCGGGCGTTGGCACGATTGGTATTGTCGATTTCGACACCGTAGATGTGAGCAACTTGCAACGCCAGATTTTGCACACCGACGCTGATGTCGGTCGCCGCAAGGTCGTTTCCGCCAAAGAGACGCTCGAAGCGCACAACCCCGAAGTCAACGTCATCATGCACGAGGAGCCCATCAACGCCGACAACGCGATGGACATCATCCCGAACTACGACATCGTAGTCAATGGAGCCGACAACTTCGCGACACGTTATCTCGTGAACGATGCCGCCTATCTCGCGGGCAAACCGCTCGTCGATGGCGCCATTTTGGTGTTCGACGGTCAAGCGGCGACATATATACCGGGTCAAGGTTGCTACCGTTGCCTGTTCCCTGACCCTCCGTCCCCCGGTGAAGTCCCCAACTGCGCAGAGGCTGGAGTAATCGGAGCACTGCCCGGGCTCGTAGGCTCAATTCAAGCCTTGGAGACCATAAAGATCGCGATGGGCATCGGCGAGACGCTTTCTGGTCGCATGTTGATCATCGACGCGCTCACGATGGAGTTCCGCGAAATCAAGGTTCGGCGCAATCCCAACTGCAAACTCTGCGGTGACGCTCCAGAAGTTACCGAGTTGATCGATTACGAGATCTTCTGCGGCATCGCCCCGCCGCAAGCCGTCGCCTGAGCGTGATTAACTGGGGTGAGCGACGGAAACAGCGCCAAGTTCTACGCGGGCTATAGTGGTTCGTAATCCAGTGGAACCAATCCGGAAATTGAGCAAGGCCGCTATTCCATGAGCTTCGCGGAACTCGGTTATGTGGCCGGTGATGTGTCTGACAAGATCGGCAACACGCCGATAGTTGACGTTTCTCGGTTCAGCCCGAATCCGCAGGTTCGCCTACTCGCGAAACTGGAATCTCAAAATCCTACCGGCAGCGTCAAGGACCGCGTCGCGTTGTCGCTGATCAATCAAGCAGAACAGGATGGATTGCTGGTTCGAGGTGGTGGCGGCGTCATTCTAGAGCCGACGAGTGGGAACACCGGGATCGGTCTCGCATTGATCGGGCGATTGCGTGGATACCACGTAAAGGCGGTAATGCCTGAGAGCGTGAGCACTGAACGCGTGCAGTTATTGCAGGGGTTCGGCGCCGAGGTCATATTTTCAGCCGCTGAAAAAGGAACGAACGAATCGATAAACGTCGCCAAAGAACTCGCCCAAAAAAATCCGTCGTGGTTCATGCCTTACCAGTACGGCAATCGTGCCAATCCGGACGCGCACTATGCCACCACCGGTCCTGAGATTGCCCGCGATGTGCCCGATGTAGACATGTTCGTCGCGGGATTGGGCACTGGCGGGACCCTCATGGGCGTCGGCAAAGCGCTCCGCGAGCACAACTCGGTCGTGAAGATCGTCGCCGCGGCACCTCACCCTGACGACAAGGTCCAAGGATTGCGCTCCATCGAGCACGGTTTCATTCCACCGGTTCTCGATCTAGATGCACTTGACGCGCGAATCATGGTAGAAGCTGAAGAATCGTTCTTCTGGACCAAAAAACTCCTGACCGATGCCGGCGTGTTTGTGGGCGTATCTTCAGGTGCGGTACTAGCCAGCGCGATCCGGGCAGCACGACGTTTGGAGCACGGCACGATCGTGATGCTATTTGCTGACGGCGGCTGGAAGTACCTGTCCACCGGCATTTACACCCGAGACTGGGACGATATTCAAAACGAGGTGGAGGGACAGACCTGGTGGTAAATAATGCTCCTGCCAACGCGACAGAACTGTGTTTCGCGACGGCAACTGATATCGCCCGATGGATCCGAACCGGGGACGTCTCGGCACGCGATGTTATGACTGCGCACCTCGCACAGATCGAGCGCGTCAATCCCACGGTGAACGCGATCGTCACGCTGCTCGACGGCGACACCTTGATGGCACTGGCTTTGGAGGCTGACGAATCGCTTGCGAAGTCAGGTGCGCATGACGTCGGGCACCTGCACGGTCTGCCGGTAGGCATCAAAGACCTGCAACCCACCGCGGGAATCCGGACAACCTACGGGTCGCCCATATTCAAAGACTTCGTGCCAACCGAAGATACGCTGACCGTTAAGAGATACAAAGACGCTGGCGCAATCGTCATCGGTAAGACGAACACCCCAGAGTTCGGCGCCGGTTCGCAGACCTTTAATGAGGTCTTTGGGACGACCCTCAACCCCTACGATTTAACTAAGACGTGTGGCGGGAGCAGCGGCGGCGCAACGGTCGCATTGGCTTGCGGCATGATGCCGATCGCTCAAGGGTCTGACTTCGGCGGATCGTTGCGCAACCCTGCCGCGTGGACGAACGTAGTGGGTATGCGCAACAGCATCGGTACGGTGCCAGTGTACCCGGCTCCGCTTGGATACACCTCCGAATCGGTTGCCGGCGGTATGGGTCGAACTGTCGCGGATGTAGCGTTACAGCTAGTCGCACTGGCTGGACCTGACCCTCGCGTCCCGAGTTCCTTGATGCAACCGTCGTCGGTGTACGCCCAACCTCTCGAACGCGACTTAGCGGGGGTCCGAATCGCTTGGAGCCGGAACGTTGGCGGTGCGCCGATCGATCGCGCGATCAACGAAACGCTCGATGTGCAACGGCACGTCTTGGAAGACTTGGGATGCGTCGTGGAAGATGCCGAACCGCCGTTGCAAGATGCTGGCGAGATATTCCACGTTTTGCGAGCTGCGATCTTCGCCCACCAGCACGAGGCGAACATCAGGGATCATCGTGACCTAGTCAAAGAGACGATCATTTGGAATACCGAAGAGGGGATGGGATTGACGGCACTCGACGTCAAAAAGGCCGAGGAGCGCAGGACCGCTTTGTACGCGCGTATGGCGGAGTTTATGTCCGGTTACGACTACCTGATGTTGCCGGTCACGTCAGTCCCACCGTTCTCGGCAGACTTGGCGTACCCGACGTCGGTCGCCGGACAGCCATTGACCAACTATCTCGAATGGATGTCACCGTGTTCGTCGATCACCGTTACCGGATTGCCGGCGATCTCGGTTCCAGCCGGTTTCGACGAAGACGGCCTACCGACCGGGTTGCAGATAGTAGGGCGCCAACGCGCTGATTTCTCGGTGTTGCAGATGGCGTACGCTTTCGAACAGGCCACGCAGTACTGGCAAGTACGTCCCGCGATCGTGGCGTAACCTTTGGCGGACGCGATCCGCTTGGGAAGGCATTGACATGGATCTGGAACTTGAAGGCAAACTGGCGGTCGTTACTGGCGGCAGCAGAGGTATCGGTAAAGCGATTGCATGGGAATTGGCGCGCGAGGGATGTGACGTCGCGATAGGCGCACGGAATGCTGATGCCCTCGAACTCGCAAGTCGAGAGATCGCGTCAGACACTGGAAGAAAAATCTATCCGATTGAATGCGACACTACCGACACCGATTCGGTCAACAGCATGGTTGCGCGTGCGAATTTCCAATTGGGCGGCATCGACATTCTAGTAAACAACGCCGCGCGGCCACTTGGTCAGGCACCGGTTCCGGGCATTGAAGGCGTAACTGACGAGGCCTTCAACGTGGACATCAACACAAAGGTGCTCGGCTATCTCCGATGTGCTCGAGCGGTCGCGCCGATCATGAAAGATCGCGGGTGGGGCCGCATCATCAACATCAGTGGGTTGGCATCGCGGTCGAGTGGCTCGGCGGTTGGGTCCATTCGCAACGTCTCGGTCTCCGCTCTAACCAAAAACCTCGCTGATGAACTCGGACCGCACGGCATCAACTCCGTAGTGATACACCCCGGCGGTACCAGGACTGAAGCCACGCCTCGCGTCGCTGCGGCAAGAGCCGAAGAACGTGGCGTGTCCGTTAACGCGATTTTTAACGAGATGGCGAACGCAAATGCTGTCCGAAAACTAATCGATGCTCGAGAGATCGCCTACATCGTTGCGTTTGTTGCCTCGCCCAAGGCAGTAGCCATCAATGGCGACGGCATCGCGGCTGGCGGAGGCGTCGGCAACGCCATCTACTACTAAACGCCAATGTCCGCGTCCGCTCTATGTGTGCAAGTCGGGTGCGAACATACTCTAGAATCTAGAAGTCGGGGCGGCGTTGCATTGGATGCAATTCGCTTTCAAGCTGATCGTCCGGATTTTGGCCGCGAATCAAGCACGAATAGATCTCCGATCACCTAACCTGCACTGATGTCAAAAAACGAAATCATCGTACGAGGCGCACGCGAGCACAACCTCAAGAACGTTGACGTCCGTATCCCGCGCGACAAACTGGTTGTCGTTACAGGCGTCTCAGGTTCTGGCAAGAGCAGTTTGGCATTTGACACGATATACGCCGAGGGGCAGCGACGTTACGTCGAAAGCCTGTCCGCTTATGCTCGCCAGTTCCTCGGCCGCATGGAGAAACCAGAGGTCGACCACATCGAGGGCCTCAGCCCGTCAATATCCATCGACCAGAAAGGCGTGTCGCGCAACCCTCGATCCACCGTTGGCACCGTCACCGAGATTTACGACTATCTGCGTTTGCTGTTCGCCCGCGCCGGCCGGCCGCACTGCCGGAACTGCGGCAAACTGGTCCAACGCCAGACGGTTCAGCAGATCGTGGATTCGATAATGCGGTTGGACGAAGATTCGCGGTTGTTGATACTGGCGCCCGTCATCAATCACAAAAAGGGCGAGCACACCGCGATTTTCGACGATGCTCGTCGCTCAGGGTTCGTGCGCGTTCGAGTGGACGGCGAAGTGGTTGAACTCAGCGAAGATATCAGCCTAAACAAGAATCAATGGCACAACATCGAGATCGTCGTTGATCGCGTCATCATCCGAAGCAGCACCGAGCGCGAACGTCTGACACAGTCGGTTGAGACGGCTCTCAAGGCTTCTGACGGCACACTGACAGTCTCGGTTCTCAACCCGAGCGAACGCCTCGTTGAGGAGTTGACCAGCGGTGCCCGCAGCACGGTTGCCGCCGGCACGATCAACAAGCAGAGACAACGGTCAAAGGCTGGGCTGCGGCCGCAAGACCTTTCATATTCGGAACATTTCTCGTGCCCGGATTGCGACATCTCGATGTCGGAACTGGAGCCGCGCAACTTTTCATTCAACACTCCCTTCGGGGCATGCACCGAATGTTCTGGGATCGGCTTCCGTTTGGAGATCGACCCCGACCTTGTATTGCCAAACAAAAACTCGCCGCTCGCAGATGGTGCAGTGGCACCGTGGAGCCGGGACGGTAAGAACTCTCAGTGGGCGTGGGGGCCGCTGCGCGCGCTGAACGAACATTTCGAAGTGCCCCTAGACAAACCGATATCTGAACTTGAGCCCGATCATCTCAAGTTGGTTCTGTACGGATCAGGTCGAAAACGAGTTCAACTAAGGCACGAAACTTCTAGCGGCGCGGTGTTTACCTGGAAAGGAAAGATAGAGGGAGTTATTCCAAACTTGGAAAGGCGCCATGCGAACACCGAGTCTGAAAACGTGCGCAACGATATCGAGCGCTACATGTCGCAGCGCACATGCAACGCGTGCAGCGGCGATCGCCTCAAACCAGATGCTTTGGCCGTCACATTGCTCGGAATGGACATCATGGAGGTGACGCGCCAATCCGTCGAAATCGCCCTGCAATGGGTCGAAGCGTGCAGAAACGGGGCTTGGGATTCGCAGGAACGAATGGTTGACGAACCCTTGACGACGCGAGAGTTGTCGATTGCGGACCAGATTCTCAAAGAGATCGAATCTCGGCTTGGATTCCTGTCTCGTGTAGGACTTAACTACCTTACGCTCGACCGTGCGGCAGGGACGCTGTCGGGAGGCGAGGGGCAACGCATCAGACTCGCCACGCAGATCGGTTCGGGATTGATGGGTGTCTTGTACGTTTGCGACGAACCTTCTGTGGGTCTGCATCCCCACGACGGAGATCGCCTGATTACGACTCTAAAGAGCTTGCGCGATGTCGGGAACACCGTTCTAATCGTCGAACACGACGAAGCAGTGATGCGTGCTGCCGATCACATCGTCGACCTAGGGCCCGGTGCAGGCGAACACGGCGGGCACGTCGTCGCGCAAGGCGAAATAGATGCAATTCTCGAGGCAACCGACTCGATCACTGGCGACTACTTGAGTGGTCGAAAGGAGATCGCGTCACCCAAGAACCGACGCGAGATCGGCGAGAACGCGATTTCCATCGTCGGAGCGCGGGCCAACAACCTCAAGAATGTCGACGTAGATATCCCGTTGGGCGTGTTCGTTTGCGTGACCGGTGTGTCGGGTTCTGGCAAGAGCACGCTGGTCAACGAAATCATTCTCAAAAGTCTGTCTCAGCATTTTTATCGGTCCAAGGATCGACCCGGTCCGCACGACGAGATTACCGGTTTGGATCAAATCGACAAGGTGATCAACATCGACCAATCGCCGATAGGTAGGACGCCGCGTTCCAATCCGGCGACATACACGGGTGTATTCACGCCGATCCGAGAACTTTATGCGACCGTACCTGAAGCGCGGGCGCGCGGGTACACCCCCGGGCGCTTCTCATTCAATGTACGAGGTGGCCGGTGCGAAGCATGTTCGGGCGCGGGATACACCCAAATCGAGATGCAGTTCCTGCCCGACGTGACTGTGCCGTGCGAGGTCTGCGACAGTGCTCGGTACAATCGTGAGGCCTTGGAAATCCTGTTCAAGGGAGCATCCATCTCGGATGTCTTGAACATGACCGTTACTGAGGCGCATGCGCTGTTCGAGAACATTCCGAAGATCGCGTCGAAACTGGTTACCCTGATGCACGTCGGCCTCGGGTACATCCGTTTGGGACAACCGGCAACCACTCTTTCGGGTGGCGAAGCGCAACGCATTAAACTGGCTGCCGAGCTCTCCAAGCGTAGTACCGGACAAACGCTATACATCCTCGATGAACCAACTACCGGACTGTCATTCGACGATGCCGCGAAGCTCTTAACTGTGTTGCATCGCTTGGTCGATAACGGCAACACGGTATTGCTGATCGAGCATCATCTGGATCTGATCAAGAACGCAGACTGGATCATCGATCTGGGCCCATTCGCCGGGGATGAAGGTGGCGAGTTGGTAGCTGTGGGAACCCCAGAGTTCATCGCCTCGGTTGACGATTCGTTCACCGGCAATTACCTACGGGACCTTTCCGGCATCGTTCCCGACGAGGATGCACCCGGCTCCGACGAGTTCCAACAAAACGGCAATGGTCGTTACGATGCCGCTCGGAAAAACGGTCTGGCTGAGTTAAAGATCGCGGATATTCTGGGTGATCAAGGTGCGACGACGGCACGTTCAAAGGTGTCTCAGAACGGAACCTCGCGAGGTCGGCGACGTCGTCGCAGAAGAGCCGCGAGCCGTAGTAGTTGATGCGGACCGACGGCCAATCGCAAACCCTGTCTACACCTCCGCGGTTCGTCCAAGACGGGCTGTTCGGTAATTCTTGCTTCGGGTGTGGGGCCTGGAACGAAAGTGGCTTGAATATCAAATCAAGTTGGGACGTCGATTTGTCGATATGCCGTTTCACACCTCAACCACATCACGCAGCGATGCCGCACGACATCGTAAATGGCGGCGTCATCGCATCGGTCATCGACTGTCACAGTGTGTGCACCGCAATCGCAGACGCGTATCGTCGCGCCGGGAGATATGCCGGTGACGGCGAACGACCGTTGTTTTGGTACGCCACCGCGTCGCTGCATGTGAACTACGTCAAGCCGACGCCGCTTTCGATGCCGTTCACCGTAACCTCACGAGTAACCGAGGTAGACCGACGCCGAACGACGCTGAAGGCCGAATTGATTAGCGACGACGGTACGCTCACATGCACTGGGGAGGTCGTCGCTGCACAGGTCTCGGACCGATGGGCGAGACCTGTGGGCTACTTCGGCACGCGGAGCTAATCGAGGACACCAACTTCACCTCGCCAACTGGCTTCTTCGTCGCTTGAGGATTCCGATTACCATTTTGAGCACTATGCTCACACGTGAAGAACTAACCGCCCGAATTGACGCGTTGCCGCGCGTCGATATCGCACATACGCCTACTCCGTTGGAGGAGATGCCTCGCCTGCGTGAACGGCTGTCCGACGAAAGTGACGCCGAAATCCCGCGGATCTTCGTGAAACGCGAGGACATGACTGGATTGGCATTCGGCGGCAACAAGGCGCGCCACTACGAATTCGAGATGCCGCACGTCGTGAACGAGGGTTACGACACGCTCATCAACGTCATGGACTACCACTCGAACAATGCCCGGATGACTGCGGCGGCGGCGAACAAGGCAGGCCTCAGGTACGTGTTGATACTTAAGAACGCCGCCCATCGAAAGGTGCAAGGCAACCTGCTAGTCGATAAGTTGTTGGGAGCTGAACTGCATCTGCTTGACCAGTTTCAGTCTGAAAGGGCGGATGAATACGCTGCCGACCTGAAAGTTGAATTGGAAGCCGGCGGTGCGAATGTCTACTTGTTGCAGGACCACCTGTTCCCGCGCGTAGTCGGCATGGTCGGGTTCGTTCGATGCGGACTCGAATTGCTCGATCAGATCGAGCATTTGGGCCTCGAAAACGTCCACATCTACGGCGTAGCCGGTCGATCGCTCTGCGGGTTGATTCTCACCGCGAAAAATCTTGGGTTGGACTGGCGCTTCACCGGTGTAGAAGTGAACTATGACATGCCGTTGGGCGATTACATCTTCCAACACTCGGAGGACATTCGCGAGTTGCTAGACCTGCCGATCACGTTTGAAGAGTCGGACATGAGGGTTTTGAACCAGTTCATCGGTGAGGGTTACGGCATCATGACGCAGGAAGTAGCAGATGCGATTCGGTTGACAGCTCAAACCGACGCGATATTTCTCGATCCGAACTACACGGGTACGACGATGGCCGCCATGTTGGACGACATCCGGGAAGGCAACACATCGCCGGATGAAACGTTGATCTTCTTGCACACGGGCGGACTTCCCGCTCTGTTCACGTTCGCGCACGAGTTGGCGAATTAACGTCGAAGATCACTCCTGGACGGCGAAAAACAGCCGAACACGGTTTGCCGAGCGTTCAATCCTGGTTGTCGGATCAGCAATCAACATTCTCTGATTGCTTGTTTTCAGGTATCTGATCCACTTGGCGCAAATCATCGCACCCGCAAGCAAAACGATGGCTTCCGCGAAGATAAACACGAAGAACATCATCAAGGCTAAGAAACTTCCGTAGATCGAGAACAAGCGATCCGCGTCGTGGTGAAGATACGTTACGAAAGCAAACTTGACGAGTTCGAACATGAGGGTGGCAAGGAGCGATACGGGCAAAATCTGTTTGATGCTTATCTTTGCATTCGGCAACCACCAGTAAGTGAGAGTCAATACCAAACAAGTGATGCCCCAAGGCACGGTTAACCCCGCTACGTGGACAAAGGAATGTCTTAATGCCTCAGTGTCGAACGCCACGACGTGGCTGATCTCTTCGAGGAATGAGAATACTGCGGACACAACGATGGAGACCAGCAACAGCAGGGAAGTTACGATCAACAATGCGGCGTCAACAAGTCTCTGGAGGAAGAACCCTCGGCGACGTTCGATCCCCCACGCGATGTTGATGCTCTCACGTATCGTAGCGAATATCCCTAAAGCAGAAATGAAAAGCACAAGTCCGCTGACACTGGATGTAAGGGCTGAGTTCGTTTCCGTGTGGGTGATAAATTCCTCTAGCAGTGAAGATCCGGTTTCGGTTTGACTTAACACCGGAATCTGTCGGTTGATGGCTTCGTGCAAAAGTTCGTCGAAACCGCTGTCACCTAGCGTCAAATGGAGCAGAGTCACCAACGCGATCGTCAACGGAAACAGCGACAAAAACGCGAAGAACGCTATCGCGGCTGCCAGGAAATGCCCTTTGAACGCTACGAAATCTCGAACCAGTCCGACGACGGGCGAAACCAATGCGCGGATCTCTCTAGCGTACGGACGATGGTAGATTTAGTATCGAGTATCCGCGCCGCCGCAGTCTGAAATCGCGACGACCTATGGCTATTTGAGCCATTATCCATCAGCTCACAATGACGGCAGAAACGTCAATCGGTCGGACGCGTCTATGCGACGCAGGTTGTCTATCAGCATTCGATTCTGCCGCCGTTGGTCACGGATACGAAGATGGTTGGCCCATTTCGCAGATAGCATGGCGCCCGCTAGGAGGATGATCGCTTCAACGTAAACGAAGAAGAAAAACATCATCACTGTGCTAATGCTACCGTAAATTGAAGTAAGCAGCCCACCCGAATTTCTTAGGAAGAGGATAAACACGTATTTCGCGATTTCGAAGGCGATCGTTGCCAGGAACGCCACACCGAGGATCTCCAATAAACGGACCTTGGTATTGGGTAGCCACCAATAAATGACGGTGAACACAAAGTAGGTGATCACCGAAGGAATCGCGAAACCTGCCACGAAAAGGAACCATTGATCGAACGGTGGCCCGTCGGTCGCCAACAGTTCCGCAATCTCGCTGATGAATGAGACAAATGTTGACAGCAACAGTGCCAAAAACAGCAGTGAAGACGCAACCATCATCATCACGAAATCGATGGCTCGTTCGATCAGAAACGGACGCGGGCGCTGGATGCCCCAGATAACATTGACGCTCTTGCGAATCGAACCAAACACACCCATTCCTGCAATAAACAGTCCCAATCCGGTCAAACTGGATGTCACCGCGGGTTGGTTGCTTACGTTACGGATGAAACCTTCTACGAATGACGGTCCGTCGGTTTCCGCGAGCACGGGGATCTGTGCCACTATGCCGGTGATGAGTCTGTCCTCAAAGCCTTCAATGCCAACCGACAACCTCCATAAGGTGATCAACGCAATCGACAGCGGAAATATCGACAAAAAGCTGTAGAACGCGATTGCCGCCGCGAGGTAGTGACCGTTCACCGACATGAAGTCGTTGACGTTGTGGTAGACGAACCAAAACGTCTGACTGCCCCAGCTGAAACTGCGGCGAAACGGGCCAGATCTTCGTGCGATCGTCAAGGAGGTCGCCTCCTCAAATCCAGTTCGGATTTCGAAGCGATAGAAAGATAGGTCGAAACGGACTTAGTCGAGTTCGTCGTTGCGGAACGCGGTGATGTAGTTCATGGCGAAATCGTCTCTGCCTTCTAGAAGGTCGACCGCGTACTGGACGCGCGGGGTATCCATATCAAGATTCATGGCGCGGTCTATCTTCACTTGGATAGGGTCGATGATACCCGAATCTGCGCCAGCATCGACCGCCAATTTGACGAAGGTTTCATTGACCAAGGCGCGCTTAGGCAGACCGAACGATACGTTGCTCATACCACCAGTGATGTGGACATCGTCTCCGAAGCGCTCACGGAGTTTCGAGATCGCACCCAACGCATGGGGACCATATGCTTTGTCGACCGACACCGGGAAAAAGAGCGGATCGATAAACATGGCCTCGTACGCGACGCCGCGGTCGCTCGCCGCGTCGACGACGCGGGTGGCGTTTTCCAGTCGTTCGTCCGCATCTTCGGGCATTCCGCGCTCGGACGCGGCGGAGATTATGCACGTCGCATCGTGTTCAGCGATGAGGTCGAGGGTTTCCAAACGCTCCAACGCGACCGAGTTGACCATCGGATGCCCTGACGACCGGTCGTATGCCACGAGTCCGGCTTGGATGATCTCCGAGTTCGAAGAATCGATGCTTGGCGGAACGTCTGCGACCGATTGAACATACTGGACGAGCCATCGCATCGCTTCGATCTGTTCTGGCACGCGGTGCGAGAGTTCGTCAACGTTCAGGTCGAGGTAAGCTGCTCCGGCTTTCGTTTGCCTGTCTACTTCGTACTTGATGTAAGCCTCGCCTTCTGCCGCCTCCTCGCAGTCGCCGTTGACGCCCTTCCAAACGGCAATCATGAAGTGCTTGAGGTTTCCTTGTTGATAGGGTTGGGTGTTTTCAAAATGTTTCGGCACGCGGACGAATTTCTGCTCCCCACCGACCCGATACTTGACGGCTTCTGAACCATCGTCGAAGACGTGACCGCGTATACCGCCGCGTTTGACCACTCGCGTGCAGTGGATGTTTTCGCCGATGATCGTGAAATTACTAGTCGTCATATGGTTGATTCTGGTGTGGATTCTGTCAGGCATCGCAAGACACCCAAACGAATCTATTCTCGTATGAGCAGACCTACGTCCGCAAATGATCGCGTCGGTCAGGGGGTATCCGGTTCAAATTCCCTTTAATCGGATCAAAGTTAAGCGCCAAAACGCCTCTATGGCGATATGAAGCGACATCTTGGATTTCCCGGCGGCGCGCTCCATAAACGTGTACGGGTGCTCCGAGATGTTCAATCCGCACTGCTGAGCGCGGTACGCAACTTCCGCTTGGAATCCGAAGCCAGCTACGGTCAGGCGTTCAGGGTCAATTGTCTTCAGAGCGTCACGCCGATACGCCTTGAAACCGCCAGTTGCATCATGGACCTTCAACCCCAAGATCGTCCGGATTCCGAAGTTGGCCCATTTGCTCAGCAACACACGCGACATCTTCCAATTCGGATCTACGTCACCTCCGTCGCTGTATCGCGTACCGACCACGACGTCGGAGTTCAGGAGGGCATCTAGCATCGCGGGAACTTCGGCTGGTGGGTGCGACAGATCGCAATCCATCTGGACCACCCGTTGAACGTCGTTATCGAGCGCGAGCTTGAAACCGGCGATGTACGCGGTCCCGAGCCCCAGCTTGCCGGCCCGATGCGCGACTAGGATGCGGCCTGGGTGTTGAGCGGCCAACTCGTCGGCAATCTCGCCGGTCCTGTCTGGCGACGAGTCATCGACGAACAAGATGCCGAGTTTTTCAACGTCGAGGGCGAAGAGTTGCTGGACGATATTTCCAATGTTGTCGGCTTCGTTGAAAGTTGGTAACACGACTGCAACCGTTACGTCGTGGTCGAAACCGCCGGCGATTTTGATCGCCATGGATTGCTCGATTGCCATCTGATGGTTTGAACGCCGCTAATCTACCTTAAGCTCGAATTCAGAGTGTATCGCCTTGGCGGCGGTAGCCACGTTTTTCTCATCGACGATGCACGTGATCCTGATCTCGGAAGTGGTTATCATCTCGATGTTCACGCCGGCATTGGCCAACGCTCGGAACATGCGCGCCGCGTATCCGGGTGAGTTCGTCATTCCGGTGCCGACGACACTGACTTTTGCGAGCCCGTCGCGCGTCGCCAGATCGGCATATTCGACATCATCGTTAGCCGAAGTTATCTCGGTTACCCGTTGCAGATACTCTTGCCCCACTGTGAACGAAAGGTCGGTCATGCCGCCCGAAGAGACGTTTTGGACGATGACATCGACGCTGATTCCCGCGTCGGCGAGTGGTGTCATGATCGCGGCTGCGATTCCCGGGCGATCAGCGACCGCAATCAGTGTTACTCTCGCCACCGCTCGTTCGGTCGCGATGCTGGTGATGCTTTTTCGTATCTCCATGTCGTTGTTGCTGTCCTCGAAATTACCGATTCTGGTTCCTTTGGCGTCTGGGTTAAAAGATGATGTGATGAGCATGGGCACCTTATGGATCGCCGCCATCTCGATCGACCTCGGGTTCATTTTTGCGCCGAGCGATGCCATTTCGAGCATCTCCTCGTATCCGATATGCGGAATTACTTGCGCGTCAGGCACAAACCTCGGGTCGGCGGTGAAAATGCCGTCCACGTCGGTGTAGATCTCGCAGACGTCGGCCTTAATCGACGCGGCGATAGCTACTGCTGTCAAATCCGATGCGCCTCGGCCGAGAGTGGTTGTGTCGTCGGTCGGCGTCAAGCCTTGGAAACCCGCGACAACTACAATCCTCCCTCGTGCAAGCTCGCTCAAAATTCGATTCGGGTCAATGTTGGCGATACGCGCGGAACCATAAGTATCGTCGGTTCGGATTCCCGCCTGCCTTCCGCTCAGGCTGATCGCATCGTGCCCTAGTCCGCGGATTGCTATACCCATCAGCGAAGCGCTGACAAGTTCGCCTGTCGAGATCAGGGCGTCGGTTTCGCGCGGGCTCGGAGATTCGTCACCGGACAGTCGGTTCGCGAGACTGAGCAGCTCGTCGGTCGTGTCGCCCATCGCGGATACGCACACAACCAGATCAGCGCCATCTTCACGACGTTCGCATACGCGAGCCGCGACGTTTCGCAAAAGTTCTTCGGTGGCGAGTGAACTACCGCCGAATTTCTGGACCACCAATTGTTTTTTTTCGTTCATCTCACGAAGTTCTACGTTGCGGGAGTTGCTTCAACTCGTACACCGCTGTTCGAAAGATCCAGAATCAATGCTTTTCCGTCGACCTGCGCTTTACGAGCGTTTTCGGACATTTCATAACAGATCGTCATGAATCGGTCGGTCGCCAGTGCCATCACTGCCGGACCTGCGCCCGACAGGAATACGCCATGCGCACCGGCATCGAGAGCTCCGCGCGCTATCGGCCGGAATCTAGGGAACAATTTGGCGATCCGTCGTGGTTGATGCAGCCGGTCATCGGTGGCATGGCGCAACAAATGCCATTGACGCGTCTCGATTGCATGCACGAGCATCGCGGCGCGTCCGACGTTGAACACGGCATCCGACCGCGGAACCACATCAGGCAATATTCCACGTGCCTCTACCGTTTTCATCGAGAAGTCGGGCACGAAGACTACGGCTTTCAATTCCTCCGGAATCTCGATCCGGCTGATTATCCATGTGCCCACATCCGATTGGTCATGCGCGCGGACTCCGATCTGGCATGCCCCGAAGACAGCTGGGGCGGCGTTGTCTGGATGTCCTTCGATGTCGGCCGCGATGGCAAATGTACGGTTGAGGGTCTCGGGATCATTAAGGTCATAGCCAGCGAAAACAAACGCTGCGATGATGCCGGTGACGGTCGCTGCGGAGGACGAACCAAGTCCGCGTGCCAGCGGGATATTGTTTATGCAGTCGAAGCCCAATTCGATCTCATCGACGCCGATTTCCCGGAAGGCGTGTCGGGCGCTCTCAGCGATGAGGTTCTGATCGTCGACCGGTAAAGATTCTTCGCCTTCGCCGCGGATCGTGATCACATTGCTTCCGGGGGTGACGATCGTTTCATTCCAAAGATCGACCGCAACGCCGATACAGTCGAAACCTGGACCGAGATTCGCGCTCGTGGCGGGAACTCGGATCGTGGCGCGTTCGAGTATGGATTCGGGCATCTGCGAGGATACGTGCGGCGATAAATCCCGTGTGGGAGAATAACCGATTTATTGTTTTGCCATTGCGCTGGGAGAAGGACGAATGCCACAGATGTGCGCCTAGCAACAAGTATAATTCGGCACTCGCGGCTACTAGCGGCCCGCCGAGTGAGGCGTTCAACCGTGTTGCAGGCCGGAAGGAAATCGAATAACTAGAAAGTCGAGAGTTGAAACGATGCCCGTAACGGTTCTTCTGGGTCCAATGTCTGATGTTCGAGTGTCATTGCGGCATGCAGAGCTAAGCGAAGAAGCTAAGAAATATCCCGAGTTGGAGCTCAAGTTCGTCGACTCAGAGCAACCGCTTGAGGACGTGTTGCGAGAGTGCCAAGACGCCGTAGCGTTGATTCCAGCTGGCAACCGGACGTTCGATACGGAGTTCATATCGAAACTTGAAAACCTCCGATTGATCCAGACTTTCAGCGCCGGTACCGATTGGTTGGACAAAGCCGCGCTGGCGGAACTCGGCGTTTCGGTGTCAAACAACGGTGGAGCGAACGCCGTCGCCGTCGCCGAGCACGCCTTGATCTTGGTGCTCTCCGTCGAACGCAAGATCGATCGCCAGATCGAGTCCGTCAAAAACGGTACTTGGATGGCTGGCGTGGGTGGCGACCGAACCGAGTTCCACACGCTCGTCGGGAAACGCGTTGGCATCGTAGGTCTTGGCAGGATCGGATCACGCGTAGCGAAACGTCTTCAGGGCTGGGAATGCGAGGTGGTGTACTACGACGTGGTCGACCACGACGACGAATATGTTGAGGCGGCGCACGCGAAGTTCGTCGAACTCGACGAGTTGCTGGAAACGTCGGACATCGTAAGCCTGCATGTTCCGCTTGAGAGAACAACCCACCACATGATTTCCGACCATGAATTCGCGATGATGAAGAACTCCGCGATTCTTGTCAACACGTGCCGGGGTCCGGTGGTTGATGAAGCCGCGTTGAAGCGCGCGTTGAAGGATGGCCAGATTTTTGGAGCGGGTCTGGATGTGACGGAGGTTGAACCGATTGAGCCGGAAAACGATTTGCCAAACTTTCCCAACGTTGTCGTAACGCCACATTTGGCTACTCGCGCACTCGAATCTGAGCACAACGCAACTGCGAACGCAGTTGCGAACGTAGCTAGGGTGGCGCGCGGCGAGTCGCCGGAGTGGGTCGTTCCGCCCGTCTAGGTTCTACGCCCATCGCCGTGCGCGAATCGTGAATCGCAATTAACATTTAGATTGCACGTGCACGGACGATGTCGGGAAAATGAACGTTGAGCCACGTTGCGACTCCGCCGGACTTGCGCGATCCAATAAAATCCGAGACCGAAATCGTTGCTGTCAGTAACGAAAAGCCGCGAGAAGCTTGCGGCATATTCGGTGCATACACCCCGGGACACGAAGCTGCGAGGGCCGCGTTCTTCGGAATCTTCGCCCTCCAACACCGGGGACAAGAGAGCGCCGGCATCGCCGCGTCAAATGGTTTGGCTTTGAGTCTGACCGCCGAGGTAGGCCTCGTTTCCCAAGTATTCCAGGATAACGACCTCACCGGCCTTCAAGGGCACTTGGCGATCGCCCACACCAGATACTCCACGACCGGATCGAATCGTCGTCACAACGCTCAGCCGTTGCTTGCGTACGGTCCGCGAGGAGCGATTGCATTAGGGCACAACGGCAACGTTATCAACGCATTGCCGCTGCGTGAGTTTTGTCGGGAAGAGTATGGCAGCGTCTTCACTGGAAGTTCTGATAGCGAGGTTATCGCCGAGCTCTACGCCAAAACTCCTGGTGACGATTGGTTCGACGTTTCGGACCAAATCATGTCGATGTTGAGTGGGGCCTATTCGTTGATCATGATGACCAAGCACGAGTTGATCGCAGTTCGTGATCCGCTCGGCGTTCGCCCGTTGTGTATCGGCAAGTTGGACGGCGGTTGGATCTTCGCGTCTGAGACCGCTGCGCTTGATAACCTCGGCGCAGAGTTCGATCGCGAGTTGGCACCAGGTGAAGTCGTTGTCGTCAACCGCGATGGGATCACAAGTCGCGTCTGGCCAAAGGCGACAATCGAACACAAGATGTGCATCTTTGAGCAGATCTACTTTGCGAGGCCTGACAGCATCCTTGACGGTAGTTTGGCTTACGAAAACCGAATGCGGATGGGTGCGATAGCGTACCGCGAGAATCCGACAGATGCTGATCTCGTCATTGGCATTCCGGACTCTTCAACTCCACATGCCGCGGGGTACGCGGCGGAGGCGAACATTCCGTACGCCGAGGGACTCGTGAAGAACCGCTATGTTGGCAGGACTTTCATTCAGCCAGACCAGTACATGCGCGATATCGGTGTGAGGACGAAGTTCAATGCCATGCGGCAGGTCATAAACGGCAAGCGCATCGTAGTCGTTGACGACACGATCGTGCGAAGCACAACGATCAGGCACGTCGTCAGGATGTTGAGGGAGGCAGGGGCTAAAGAAGTACACGTCCGCGTTGCGGCGCCGCCGATCAAATCCACCTGCCACTTCGGCGTGGACATGGCTACGCTGGACCAGTTGATTGCGGCCAACTACTCGATCGACGAAATCTGCGAAATCATCGGTGCAGACACTCTGAGCTACTTGAGTCTGGAGGGTCTGGAAGAGGCGGTTTCGGCTGGTCGCAACGAGTATTGCCGCGGTTGCTTCACCGGCAAGTATCCGATCGACGTTCAACTCGAGATGGACAAGCTCCGCATGGATAGGCTCGTCGTTGAACCAGTTGGCGCCTCTTGAGCGCGGATTGCGGATGACAGAAGTATCTGCTAAGGCGTACGCGGCTGCGGGGGTTGATCTGGACGCTGCGGCCCGCGTCAAACTCCGTATCGGCGATATCGCGATATCGACATATGCGGAGGGTGTAGTGTCGGCTCTTGGAGGATTCGGCGGCGTGTTCGATGCTGATCCGAACAGTGAGTACCTCATGGTAGCGAGTACTGATTCAGTCGGCACAAAGTTGCGGATCGCCCAAGCGATGCAGAAGCACGACACGATCGGCATCGACATCGTCAATCACTGCGTCAATGACATCCTCCCGGCGGGCGCGGAGCCGCTCTTCTTTCTGGACTACATCGGTCTAAACGGGTACGACGATGATCTGATCGCCGATATCCTCACTGGCGTGGCGGCTGGTTGCGTGCAAAACGGATGTGCGCTCATCGGCGGCGAAACCGCGTCGCTCCCTGGCATCTACCAAGGCGACGACTACGATTTGGTCGGCTTCATCGTGGGCCGAGTGAGGCGTGATCAACTGCTTCGTCCTAACGAGACGGTGGCAGGTGATGTGCTCATCGGATTGCCCTCAAGCGGGTTGCACACGAACGGCTACTCGCTTGTCCGATCGATCTTCAATTCGGACGAGGATCCGAGCGCTCTGGAGGTTGAGGTGCCGGAAGACGTGAGATCTCTGGGTGAGGCCCTTCTGACGCCGCACAAATCGTATCTTGGGCAGCTACGACCAGTGTTGAGCCGCGTCAAGAGTCTCGCGCACATCACAGGTGGTAGTTTCGAGAAAAACGTCCCACGTGCGCTTGCTTCGGGATTGGGTGCCCGAATCGACGCCAAGTCATGGACGCCGCCTCCGCTGTTCACCCACATTCAAGAACGCGGGGACATCGCCACCGAGGAGATGTACAACGTCTTCAACATGGGTGTCGGGATGATCGTGTGTGCAGGTCCGAGCGACGTTGACTATCTTCTTAACGAATTAGAGGATGCGTGGATCATCGGTGAAGCGACGCTGCACGACGGCGCTGGCCCAAAGGTCGAGTTGCGGAATCTTTGAATTGGTGATGCGAGTATTGAATTCATGAAAAAAACTAAAAAGATCGCGTTGATTAGCGCGTATGATCGGCAGGGTTTAGTTGAATTCGTGAAACAGGTCGCTGAGAGTGGATACGATATCGTATCGACTGGCGGCACCGCGGCGGAGTTGCGGGCTAACGGGATCGAAGTGATCGAGGTTTCGGAACTCACGGGTGCCCCAGAGATACTGGATGGCCGCGTCAAAACCCTCCACCCGAACATCCACGGCGGGTTGCTGGCACTCCGCGACGATGAGGATCACCAACGGCAGTTGGAGCGTCTAGGCATTCGCGAGATCGATTTGATCGTCAACAACCTTTACCCGTTTGTTGAAACGGTTCGTAATCCCGAAGCCTCGTTGCGTGATGCTTTGGAGAACATCGACATAGGCGGCCCGGCAATGACTCGTGCCGCGGCAAAAAACCACCCCGATGTGGTCATCGTGGTGGATCCTGCGGATTACGAGCGAGTGGGAAAGATGATCCTGGATGGCGAGGTCACGCAGTCTCAACGTCGAAGATTGGCAGCCAAGGCGTTCCAACACGTCGCCGCGTACGACACCGCCATCGCGAGCTACTTGCGGGAAGACGAGGAAACAGCGTCGGACGAGGCGAAGGTCCCTGAATTACCAACGGAGTTGACGTTCGGATATTCGCTTGTCGCTAGACCTCGATATGGCGAAAATCCCCATCAACGTGCCGGTATCTACTCGCTGCCGGGCGAAGACGGCGGCGTTGTCAACGCCGAACAGCTTCACGGCATCGACATGTCTTACCTGAACTACTTCGATGCCGATGCGGCTTGGGCGGTCGCCCGTTCGTTCGCCGGTTTTGGTCCACACGCCGCAGTAGTTGTCAAACACGCCAACCCTTGCGGATTGGCCGTCAGGCAAAACCAAACGGATGCGTGGGAGGCCGCACGTTCCGGCGACCCCGTATCGGCGTTTGGCGGAATTGTCGCTTTCAGCGAATGCTTGTCGGCCAAAACCGCGGAGAAGATGCACGGTTTGTTGCTAGACGTCGTCGTCGCACCGGACTACGACGACGAAGCGTTGGAGATACTGTGCAGACGCCGTCGCACGCGTGTTTTGAAGGTGGGTCAAAATCGCATAGCACGTTGGGAGGTTCGATCGGTTTCTGGCGGCGCACTCGTGCAGGAACCCGACGAACTTGCCGATGATGGCTTCAAAACTATGCGCGTCGTTACGGAGCGCCAACCGACTGACCGCGAGCAGATCGATCTTTGGTTCGCGTGGCGGGCATGCAGGTTCGTCAGATCCAACGCTATCGTGTTTGCCAAGGATCGAACGCTGGTCGGCATGGGAGCCGGACAGCCGAACCGTGTGACGAGTGTGCACTTGTCGGCGCGCGTTGCCGGCGATCGATCCGAAGGCGCAGTGATGGCGTCTGACGCCTTTGTGCCATTTCCAGACGCGGTGGAGGTAGCCGCGGACGCAGGCGTGAAAGCGGTGGTGCAACCGGGCGGATCGGTGAACGATGATGCCGTCATAACCGCAGCAAATGAACTAGGCATCGCGATGGTATTTGCTGGCAAGAGACATTTCTATCATTGATTAATCGGGTATTTACGAAGCCGAAGTGTCCAAACTCTCAGTAGACATCATCATTCCGGTGCTCAACGAAGAGCACTCGTTGCCGCATTGCGTCGCAACGTTGACACAACATTTGTCGGGAGGCGTAACTGCGGATTGGGACTGGAATGTCACGATAGCCGACAACGGTTCCGAAGATGCAACTCCTGAGGTCGGACGGCAATTGTCAGATGACCACCCGAATGTGAGATTGACGCGGCTGGAGCAGCGCGGACGTGGACGCGCTTTGAAGAAAGCATGGTTGGAGAGCGACGCCGACGTTCGATGCTTCATGGACGTAGATCTTTCGACGCGGCTCGATTCGTTGGAACCCCTGGTTGAGGCTATTGGACAGGAAGGATACGGAGTAGCTATCGGTTCGAGGTTGTTGCCAGATTCGCGGGTTGAGCGCCGGACATTGAAGCGCGAAGTTGTCTCGAGGTCTTACAACGCTTTGATTCGGTTGATGTTTCCTATGAAAACCTTCCGTGACGCCCAATGTGGTTTCAAAGCTGTGTCTCGCGATGTCGCAAACGGCGTGGTGCCGCACGTCCAAAACATGGGTTGGTTTTTTGACACCGAGCTGCTGTTGCTGAGTCTCCGTGCGGGTTACAAAATCAAAGAGATCCCAGTTCATTGGGTCGATGATCCGGATACCCGAGTTCGCGTGGTCTCCACGGCAATCGAGGACATCAAGGGGTTGTTGCGAGTTCGTTTCACACCCCCAGATGTGCCACGCCAACGACGTTGATGTTCAAAGGATGGAGTCTCTTGCCAAGATGCGTGGCTTGGAGTGATGTAACCTGTCTCGCAGTGTTCCGTCGGACAGTGGATTGAATCGATGCTCACACCTTCAGAAGAACTAGAACTTTCTTCGCCGATTTTGCGCGGCGCGACGGTTTCGATCGACTACCACAACGCGCAGACGATCCTGCGGACCGAACAGCGTAACCCGAGTGTCGTCTTCGAGGTTTATGCCGGAGTGGATGGAGTGTTGTCTGGGGTGAACGAGGTTTTGCCATTCCTTCGAGCCCGCCTGCCAGTTTCAAACTCGCAGGTGTTTTCTCTCTCAGATGGCGACACCATAAGCGAGGGTGAGACCATTCTGCGAGTCGTCGGCCCGTACGCCGCCTTTGGCATGTACCGGGACGTCATCACTGGCATATTTGCATCCAGTATCGGCTGGGCGACGGCCGCGAGCGAGTGCGTCCATGCCGCAGGCAACACGCGCGTCATGGTAAGCGGTTCGCCGTACATCCACCCGGACGTTGTTGATTCGATGGAGTACTCCGCCTATGTAGGGGGATGTGCCGCGGTTTCCACGCAAAAGGGCGGCGATCGCACGGCGACCGTGCCGCAGGGTTCCATGCCGCATGACTTCGTGCTGATCTGGGGCGCTGCCGACCGCGCGATGACGGTATATGACAGGCATAGTCGATTAGGCGCACAGCGGGTGATGCCGATCCCCACGACCGGGGATGCGATCCAAGAGGCGTTGGACGCCGCATACGCGCTGAGTGGTGGCACGACCAACCCTCTCCGGGGTGTGAAAGTTAATGTCCCAGAAAATCTGGGCGGCGGAACACCTGCATTGGCGACTGAACTAAAGGCTCGGTTGTCGGACGCGGGCTTCGGTTCGGTCGATGTCTACGTTGCTGGTGAATTGACGCCAGAGTTAATCGCGGAGTACGAAGCTTCGGATGCGGAGGTAGGGCTGTACATAGTTGGCCGCCACATCGCAGCTGCGCATCCTGCCCCAGTGGTGGCGGCGATCAAAGAGATCGACGGCAAGGCCGTTGCCCCGCGCGGGATGGCGCCCGGCCGAGTACACAACCATCGCATGTTGCAGCGCGAACTGAACTGATACCGCGTCAACGAGTTCGATCAGTTTTCGACGAAATCGCGCTTGAGCGTTAGGTGAAGCGCGGTTTGATGGGCAGGCAACAATTTCGCCCATTCTGCTGGTCTAAGACCCGGCAACCAGGCGATTCGTCCGCTATGAATCGACGCGACCAACGGGATGCGGTCGCGCCAAGACGCGGCTACTTTCGCTTTGATTAGGAAATCCGAGAGGTCGACATCTTGAATCATTCCCAAGGGGTTGAAACGATCTGATGGCCTGCGATTCCTCACCTTTAATCGGTTGTCCACCACAATCTCGGGGTTCAGCCACGCTTCATTGGATGACGCGCTCGGGATCCCGGCATCCCGTGGCACGAGCGACGAAGTGATGGAGAACCCACTCCCTAGGTCCAACTCTCCCGGTACCGCCAACACGATAGTGCGGTCCAAGGGTTGCGGGTAGGGAACTACATCGCTCGGGACCGAGTCTGCGTCTTCCATGCGAATGTGCCGATGGTCGGTCTTGAACGTCACTCCCCCCGGCAAATCGTAACTTGAAGACTTGCCGGATGCGATCATGCCGATCAATCTGGTCACGTGCGCCTCATCGAGCTGCATATTTGCGTCAGCTACAGCGCTATGCATTTCGGTTAAAGCCGCTGCGGCGATGACAGGGTGTAGCTGGGCGATGTCAAAGCGCAAGTAGACGTTCGTCGTTTCAGTCGCGGATTCGCGCATCGCATCACGGACCAGTACATCGACCAATTCGTTGTTCGATTCCATAATCGTGGCGAATCTGGCGATCGCGGCGATCGCGTCGGGATTTACCGCTTGAAGTTCTGGGATGACGCGGTGACTGATTCGGTTTCGGGCGTAACGCTCCCAGTCGTCATTGGAACTGTCATGTCTCGCCGTTATCTGGAGGGTGCTGAGAAAGATTGCAGCGTCTCTGTGCGTGGCCCGAAGCATCGGGCGAACGATATTCACCTCACGGTTGGCAGGTGTGCGTATTCGTCGAACGACGCGCATGCCGCTGGCACCCCTCAAACCCGCGCCTCGTGTGATGCGAAACAACACCGTCTCCGCCTGGTCTTCGATGGTGTGCGCCACAACAATGGCGTCCGCCCCAACTTCGTCAGCAGTCTTCGCTAGGAAACAGTAACGTTCTTCACGTGCAGAGTTCTCGTCGAGAGTTTCGACCGGATGTTTTGATCGGCCGACGTGTAACGCAATGCCTGCGTCGGCGCACAGGTTACGAACGAATTCTTCGTCCCCCTCGGATTCTTCGCCGCGAGTTCGGTGGTTGTAATGCGCCGCGGTCAAGGCAAGATATCGGTGTTGCAACCGTTTGCATCCCAGCAGCAGTGCGGCCGAATCAAATCCGCCCGAAACCGCGCAGACGATGGAGTGTTCGGGCAATATTCCCGCGGTTGAAAGTCCCTCTTCGAGTTTCAGCAGGAACGTGCGGTCGTCAGAATTGGGTCGCATTTGAGCGTCATGAGGAGGAATGTCGCTGCCCGATCGGTTCGGAACTCTCGTCCGTAGCGATATTTTTGATCTTCAGACGTTCGATACGATTACCGTCCATTTTGAGGACTTCCATGTAGATAGCGTCGTCGTAAGTTGTCCTTTGACCGACTTCGGGCATTCGCTGCGCATGGTCGATGAAGAAACCGGCGATTGTTTCATACCGTTCGTTATGCGGCACTTCGATACCCGTTTCTTCGCGCGTTCTTTCAACCGAGAGTGCACCCGGCAAGACGTAGGCGTCATCTTCGAGTTGCTGTACGGCTTTCTCCTCGATGACTAACGTGTCGTCGTCGTCTCCCCGCATCAACTCAAGCAAACCATTGAGCGTCACGAGTCCGTTGATACGGTTATCTGGGTTGTGCGCGACTGCCAGATGTTGTTCGGTTCGGATCATCTCAGTAAACAGGTCATCGAGTTTGGTGGTGTCTGCCAAAACCAAGATGTCGGTTCGCATCAATTCGTTGACCTTGGTGTCCAATTCATCATCCCCTCCGTCAGCGATGAATTTGATGACATCGTTGGCGTACATTGCACCGGCCAATTGATCGAGTTCGTACCAATATCCGATGCGGAGAGGTTCCCCGCGTTGCACCACGAATCCGGGTTGAAACCGGTGCGGCTCTTCCGTCGCGTTTATGTCTTCAACGTGTTCACGGTATTTTTCCAAGAAAGTGCGGATAGTGTCGTGTTCGTTCAACCAGACGATCTGGCTGGTGTGCACGCGAACACGGTGGTCTCGGAGGTCTTGGGCTCCGAAATCGATCAGGTTGTCCAACATCTCGCCGTGGGTGTCGTCGAACAAGCCCTGTTCTTGGCTCTGGTCGATAATCAGGCTCAACTCGCCTTGCGTGTAACCGGGACGGGCATTAACCGCGGAGACGCCGAACAATCGAAGCAACCCGAGCGGGAGGAGGGTGAATACCCACACGATCGGCTTCGATACCGTCATGATGGCGAGGATTATGTGGGCGACTGCCAGCGACCATGTTTCTGGCGCTATAGCTCCGAGCGTCTTGGGCGTGAGTTCGCCGACGATGTAGACCATCACGGTCGCGGCAGCGGTTGAAATGATCGTTGTAAGGACGGTGTTCTCGCCGCCGCCGATCGAGTTGATGATCAAGCTGGTCGACGCCGTAGCGACGAGCACGTTGAACAGATTCCCGACGAGAAGGATCGTCGCGAAAAAATTCCCGTGCCGCTCGAGCACGCGCATCACAGCATGAGCTCGTCGATCGCCATTCTCAGCGAGGTGTTGGATGTGCGACGGTCGAGCGCTGAGCAACGCCGATTCGGCAGCCGAAATGAAAGCGCTACCAAGAAGTGCGCATACGATCAATAGCGCGTTGATAACCATGTGCTAATCATAAACGGGAGGAATTCTCGCACGTCGGCGTACGAGTTCATTCACATCCCGTTAAGTCAAAGTCGAGAAGCTGTACCGAGACGTGGTTTGCTTGATCAACGCGTTGTTAACGGCCAAAAGCTACGATTGGCCGGGTTTCGAGTCGGGCAGGGCGATGTTGCGGACCTGCGTATCGATCTCATCCCGCATCTCGGGATGCTCTTTGAGGAATATTCGAGAAGCTTCGCGACCTTGGCCAAGTCTTGTTTCGCCATACGAATAGAAGGCACCGCGTTTCTGCAGGATGCCATGCTCGACGCCAAGCTCCAACAGGTCGCCTTCCATGCTGATGCCCTCGTTGAAGATGATGTCCACCTCGGCTTGCCGGAACGGTGGCGCGACTTTGTTTTTCACGACGCGGACCCGCACGCGATTGCCAGTGATTTCTTTTCCGTTCTTGATTGATTCTTTGCGACGCATATCGAGACGTACGCTGGAATAGAACTTCAAAGCTCGGCCGCCAGGCGTTACTTCCGGGCTGCCGTAAATAACGCCGACTTTTTCGCGCAACTGGTTGATGAAGATGCAGACAGTATTGGTTTTGTGGATGACTGCGGTGAGTTTTCGAAGCGCCTGAGACATGAGTCGGGCTTGAGCGCCGATTTGGAACTCTCCCATTTCACCTCGGATCTCGGACGACGGTACCAGAGCCGCCACGCTGTCCAGCACGACCATGTCTAATGCGGAAGATCGGACCAAGTGTTCGATGATCTCAAGTGCTTGCTCAGCGGAGTCGGGTTGCGAAATAAGCAGGGCATCGATGTCTACACCGATAGCTTTTGCGTAGACCGGATCCATCGCGTGTTCGACGTCGACATATGCGCACACCCCGCCTGCTTTTTGCGCCTGCGCGACGGCGGACATTGCTAGCGTGGATTTGCCGGCCGATTCAGTACCGTAAATTTCGATGACCCTTCCTCGAGGGAGGCCACCGATCCCGAGAGCAATGTCTAGAGAAAGCGAACCGGTCGAGATGGTTTCGATGTTGCGGAAACTTTGGTTCTCGCTCATGCGCATTACCGCGCCACGCCCATAGTTGCGTTCGATTTGGGCGATCGCCTCTTCGAGGGCTTTTTCTCGAACGCTTTGACCCTTAGTTGTCGTCATTTGCTTGTCGTTCTCAGTAGATTCGGTTTCGATACTCGCGAGAATTTCTCGTTCCAGAGTCGCAGTGCTTTTGCTAGCCATGCTGATAATCCTTTATGTTATGCCTTCGACGTTGCGGCCCGCGCCACATATGTGTTAGCACAAGAGTAACACAATATTGCGCCGTTGTGTAACGTTTGATCGAAAATTCGAGTATTTTAGGAAATCACGCCGGTCAGTTGCTATCCATTTTCGTCAGACATATCGGGTTCAGGGTTCGACAAGGTTTCTCCTTCGGACAGGAGTTGAATTCGGATCTCTTCCGGAACCTCGTGCCAGTGGACCTCCATGAGTGCACCTTGAAGGCCCCAAAGGAGGTTCAACGACGTCGAGCCGGGGAATTTCGACATGACGCGGTGAAATACGACAGCGGCACCTAACCTACGAATTTCATCAAGCCCGTCGATGCGAACCGCGATAATCAGTTCCGCTGACTTCGGTCCCAGGGTATTCGACGACGCGATGCGTCTTATGCGTTTGACATACAACCGTTGCGTTAAATGCAACGATCGAACCACGAATTGAGCGTCGAATCGATCGGCGAGATTGCGCCGTCGCTCAATACCGCCACGACGATATCGTCACCGGGAACGGCCGGGTACTTTGGTTTATGCGTGATTCGACGTTATCTCATTCTCAATGTAGCAGCGCGTGGAGTGAAAGGGACGGGGTAGAAACTTACGGGGGCGTTGCAACGGGATCTTCCTGAATCTAAGAACGGGTTGGATTTTGGGCGTAGGGTGTAGATTGTTGGACTGCTATGGGATTGGGTGTGTTGGTTATCCGGTGCGAATCGGTTGAAAACCGTGTAAGTTTGTAACCGAAAATGTTGCGGGATCTTTAGACTGTGTAGCAAGAAACGCGACGAAGCGACGAGGTATCCATGAAAAACTTGATATCGGTTGCAATTCTGGTGTTGGCGGCTACGATGTTGGCTTGCCAGGGAAGTCGCGGCCGACTGTTCCTGCGCCGACTGCCGGATCGGGTGCGCCGGCTGCGACGGGGGATGGAGCTGAACCGACGGTGTTGGGAGAGTGCAGCAATGGTATGGTGATGCAGCCGGGTGAAGGTTGTAGCTACGAAGGTGAGGAGGGTCGGCCGGCTGACATAGTTATTTCGGTGGGAGCCGATGGCTCGATATGTCGTGAAAAGGTTTGGTGATGATGTCAGGGTTCATGGTTGGGGTCAATCACGTGTGTGCCGAATAGTATGCTGTGATCGACGTTTTAGAGGCAGACATCAACTTCGCTGCCAATGGTGATGGGAGTTGGACGGTCACGACCAATAAGTGATTGGCGTGGAGGCGCTGGCACATTGACAAAATTTCTCTTTTTGCTTTAGATCGCTGGGGAAGTCGTGCCAGAGTATTCCATCAATCCTGCTTGAATGGCCCAAAGCAGGTTGACAGACGTGGCTTCGGGCGATTTCGCCTTTACGTTCGGAAACGCGTTTGCTGCCCCGAATTGTCTCGAGATGTCAACTTAGGGGACGCGACCTTCGTGAGGGGCAGTCAGTTGAACCGATCGCCCCAAGATCCGAGTGTCAAACTGATCGGTACGATCTCGCCATCGCGCAATACCTCCACCACAATCTCGTCGCCTGGCGATGTGTTGAGCATGATGTAGCTTCGCAAGTCATAGAGATCGTCGATCTCGACGTTGTCGATTCGGACGATGATGTCGCCGTCGCCTTTAGGGAGGTAGCGACTGAGGCCGCTGAATCCGGATGAGGGGGTGAAGGTACCAGAGTCGGGCCGAATGCCTGCTTCGTCGGCTGGGCCATCTGGGGAGACTCCGGTGACGAGAAGTCCGCGTTGATCTTCTTCGAGATCAAGTTCTTCCGCCCATGTGCGGGTGACGACTCGGGACGAGATTCCGATCAGCGAGTATTCATGCACGCCGTTTTCAATGAGGTTATTCACGACCCGTCTAACCAGGTTGATGGGCGTAGCGAAACCTACTCCGCTGTTTGTGCTGGTTAGGCTGCGGATCTGGGTGTTAACGCCGATAACTTCGCCAGCGCTGTTGAGCAAGGGCCCGCCGGAATTTCCGGGGTTCATGTCGGCGTCGGTCTGAATGACGGCAGGGATCGGTATCGTGCTGGTATCGGCTTGGATAGATCGAGAGAGTCCGCTGATGATGCCGTGGGTCATCGAGAATGCTTGGTCGACACCAAACGGGTGTCCCAGTGCGATGGCGGTCATTCCGGGTTTAAGGTTGGCGCTGTCGCCGACAGGCAGTGGGTTTGATACGGTTGTTTCGGCATCGATTTTTAGGACCGCGATGTCGGACACCGGGTCGCCACCGACGATTTCGGCTTCGAATTGGTCGCCGTCGAAGGTTTCTACGATGATCGTGGTCGGAGCGACGAAACTGGTCGTAGGACGGACAACGTGATAGTTGGTGACGATGTGTCCCTTGTCGTCCCAGAACCAACCTGCGCCGGTTCCGCTGTTGGGCACCAGAGTGTTGCCCAAATTGATGAGCACGACTCCTGATATCGAGTTTTCCCAAATTTCTGTCAATCGGTTTTCCCAATCGGCTCGTTCCATTGCGGCCAGGGCTTCGATCGTTTCGCTGTTTTCTTCGTCGCCAACCAGGTCGCTTATCGGCACGCCGTCGATGTTGTCATCTGCGGAGTGGACTAGCGTCAGTGGATCGTCTTCGACTTCGGCATCGGACTGGGCGATCTCGACGACCTCAGTGCTGCTGGATTGCGAAACGCTTTCAGCCATTCCAACGGCTTCTTTACCGGTTGCTTCAGCGGTCTTTAAGAAAGCGGTTTCCGAGACGGTTTCAGGCGAATCAGGAACGGTGGTCGTTCCCGCGGATGTGCAAGCGATCGCGAAAACTGCGAGTGCAAAGGCAGGAAGCAATGCCAAGGTTTTGTGAAGTGTGTTTTTCATAGCGCGTGTAAATTTTCGGTCTGTTGCCGATAAAAATCGGCAGCGCTTCGTCGTTTGGGTGTTGGGTAACGCGGTGATGCCATTGATGGCATGTGCCGCGTTCCCCCTTGCGATGGATTACGCAGATACCAAACGGAACGGATTTACTTGCGGTACAACCCGGTTACAAAGAGTATCTCACGGGTTCATCAGCGGTCAGCGACCTTGCCGCCAACGCGAAGCCATTGGCATACGGCGGTCGCGTCCGAAAGCGAGGCCGGTGATCTTCACCCCGGGAGGCGACTGCCGACGTTTGTACTCGTTGCGGTCAACCATCTGGATGATGCGAGACGCGGTTTCCAAGTCGATTTCGGTTTCAGCGAGAATCTCTTCCCTGGAAAGGCGATCCTCTACGTACGCTTTGAGCAACGGGTCCAGTTGCTCGTAAGGCGGCAACGAATCGACGTCAAGTTGATCAGGTCGAAGTTCGGCGCTTGGCGCTTTGTCGATCACCGTCAGAGGTATGGGTGGGGCGTCGTAGATGCTGTTGCGGTACCGGGCTAGTTCGTAGACCATCTGTTTGGGGACGTCTTTAATCACTGCGAATCCGCCAGCCATATCGCCGTAAAGCGTTGCGTACCCGGTAGCCATCTCCGACTTGTTGCCCGTGGTGAGCACGATCCAGCCGAATTTGTTGGCGATCGTCATCATTACGTTGCCTCGGATGCGGGATTGCACGTTCTCCTCGGCTGTATTGGTTGCAGTACCTTGGAATGCATCGGACAACATGCCCTCGAACGCGGCGTGTGCCGGTTCGATCGGGACGCGCCAGAGCGAGATACCCAATCGATCCGCGAGATTTTGGGCGTCGATGAGACTGCCTTCGGAGGAGTATCGAGACGGCATCGCCACACCAACGATGTTCTCTTTACCGATGGCATCCGCTGCGATGCAGGCAACGATGGACGAATCGATCCCGCCCGATAACGCGATCGCGACCTTCTCAAAACCGGTCTTGTGGATGTAGTCGCGAGTGCCGAGCGTCAACGCGGCGTAGACCTGGGAAATGTCGTCCTTCACCGAGGTTTTTGGTACAGGAATCTGAACCTTTTCCGGTGTTTCGAACCACGGTGAGGAAACCCTAGTCGTCTCCTGTGGCGCGACAGTTTCGTCGGAAAAGGTGGCCGATTCTGGCACGTCAATGTCGACGGCCGTAACCGATTCTTCAAATCTTGGAGCGACTGCCAACGTTTCCCCGTTTGGTCCGGCGAAGATGCTGGATCCATCGAAAACGAGTTCGTCTTGTCCGCCGACTTGGTTGGTGTAGACAGCGTATGCACCGTGTCTAGCGGCGAGCCCCGCGATCAAGTCGATGCGAGTTTGTAGTTTTCCGACCTCGTATGGCGATGAGTTGAGCGTAAGGATCAGTTTCGCTCCAGCGGCACATTGCGCATCGCCGGGGCCTGGATTGACCCAGATGTCTTCGCAGATATTGACACCGACCGCAACCCCGTTGATGTTGATGATCTGACAGGACGTTCCCGGTTTAAAGTACCGTAACTCGTCGAAGACGCCGTAGTTGGGGAGTTGATTCTTGTGGTAGATGGCGATTATCCGGCGATCTACGACGATTGCGGCCGCGTTGTAGATGTTCTTGATGTTGCCGTTTCGATCTTCGTCGAAATCGACGATGCCGATAATGGCTGCGATGTCAGCGCATTTCTCCACGAGATCGTCCAAAGCGCGGCGATTAGTGCGGACGAAGTGTTGCGACAGCAGCAGGTCTTCTGGCGGGTAGCCAGTGATGGCAAGTTCCGGGAACGCCACAATGTCCGCGCCGATGCTCCTGGCTTCATCGATTGCGCCAGCGATCAGACCGCAGTTCCCGGCGATGTCCCCGACGGTGGTGTTGATCTGTGCAGATGCGACTCTGATCGAACTCATTTCCGCGTTGTCACCTCGTATACGTGCGGATCCGGACGGACGCTACGTTGTCGCGTGTATTCGTCAGATTACGCGTAGGTAGGGATCGCTGGGCGGGCATATCCACGCACCGTGGGCAGCGAAGATTTCCCTGAAAGGAAAAGGTCGACGTCTCGGGCGCATTGTCTACCGTTGGCGATTGCGTGAACGACCAGTGATTGTCCGCGCTGCATGTCGCCGCATGCGAAGACCTTGTCGACGCTGCTCTCCGAGTTGGCGCCTGTTTTGGCATTGCCAAACGCATCGTATTCGATCTCGAGGTCGTCGAGCAAGCCTTCATGCTGTGGATGCACGAATCCCATCGCAAGGAACACGATATCAGCGGGAATAGTGAACTGTGAGTCAGGGATCTCGACCATGCGCGGACGTTGTCCGTCTTCAAATATCCAATCGACACGTACGCATTCTAGGTGTGTGACGTTTCCTTCGGAACCTGCGAAGCTTTTCGTCATAATGTTGTAGTCGCGCTTTCCGCCTTCTTCGTGGGCCGACGAGGTGCGGAAAACACTAGGCCAATCGGGCCAAGGGTTGGTTCGCGAGCGACGTTCAGGTGGTCGAGGTAGCAGCTCGAGCTGGACGATGTTCTTCGCGAACTGTCGATGCGCGGTGCCCAAACAGTCAGCGCCGGTATCGCCACCGCCGATAATAACCACGTGTCTGTCCCCGGCGGTTAAAGTCTCTGCCGGCGAGAATTCTTGCCCTCTTAGGCGTCGATTCTGCTGAGTGAGGTAATCCATCGCGAAGTGGATGCCGTCGAGGTCGCGTCCGTCGATCGGCAAGTCGCGCGGAACCGTCGAACCACCTGCAAGGACTACCGCGTCGTTGGATTCAAGCAGCTCGGACGCCGATATGTCAACGCCAACGTCGGTGTTGGTTTGGAATGTGACACCTTCTTCACTCATCTGCTGTAAACGACGTTCGACCACGGATTTTTCGAGTTTGAATTCAGGAATGCCTAGTGCCAGCAGTCCGCCGAGATACTCGTTGCGTTCGTAGACTGTGACGGTGTGGCCGGCGCGGTTCAACTGTTGCGCTGCCGCGAGCCCAGCGGGACCGGAGCCGACGACGGCGACCTTTTTGCCCGTTTGGTGATCAGGGGTTTCTGGGACGATCCAACCCTCTTGCCAAGCACGCTCGGAGATCTGCTTCTCGATCATCTCGATCGTCACGGGCTCCATATTTATGGAGAGCGTGCACGAGGCTTCGCAGGGTGCGGGGCAGATCCGACCGGTAAATTCCGGGAAATTGTTCGTAGCGTGTAGAAGTGCGATCGCTTCTTGCCAATCGCCAAGGTAAACAAGGTCGTTAAACTCTGGTATCAGATTTCCGAGGGGACATCCATCATTGCAGAAAGGCACGCCGCAGTCCATGCATCGTGCAGCTTGTTGGCGCGCTGCGCTCTCGTCCCACTTGAGGTATATTTCTCGCCAGTCGTTGAGTCTTTCGCGTTGATCGCGACGCGGCATGGGTACGCGTTCGAACTCTTTGAACCCGCTCGTGCTGCCCATTTCCGTTTAAACCGTTCTGCCGGCCAAAACCGGTGCGGGAAATGCGCCGCCGTTGCGCGGGAACTCAACCTCATCTGCGATGAGCGCGAGCTTCGCCTCTTCCCGTTCGCGTAACACGCGGGCGTAGTCTCGCGGCATTACCTTCTTGAACTCGTGGACTGACGCATCCCAATTTGCCAGAACTGCCGCCGCGACTGAGCTGTCGGTCCACTTCAGATGGTCCTCGATCAATGTCTTCAATTCTTCGGCGTCTTCCGAATCGGGTCGTACGGTCGACAGATCGGCCATGCCGTCGTTGAATCGATGTTCGAATGTGTTGTCACGGTCCCAGACAAACGCCATGCCGCCGCTCATGCCTGCACCGAAATTCCTACCGGTTTCACCAAGCACCACTACACGCCCGCCCGTCATGTATTCGCAACCGTGGTCGCCGATCCCTTCTACGACGGCGTGAGCCGCGCTGTTTCGAACGCAGAAGCGTTCGCCGGCAAGTCCCCTGATGTAGGCCTCGCCACCAGTTGAGCCATAGAGTGCCACGTTGCCGATGATTATGTTCTCTTCGGGAACGAAGGTGGAGTTTTCAGGTGGAACGATCACAAGCCGACCGCCAGAGAGTCCTTTGCCGAAGTAGTCGTTTGCATCACCGAAGACTTTGAACGTCACACCTTTGACAACCCAAGCACCGAAACTCTGACCAGTCGATCCATTGAATGTGATATTGATCGAGCCGTCAGGCAATCCTTTGCCACCGTGTTTCATGGCGATGCGACCACTCATCATGGCGCCTACGGTTCGGTTCCGGTTGCGAATTTCGATCGTCTCGTCGACGGTAGTTGCGCCGCCATCTTCGATCGTCTGTTCAGTTAACCCGATCAGTTTGTGGTCGAGTGCAAATTCGAGTGCGTGGTCTTGCTCCGTGCACTGATAGGCGTGGTCGCCCTCTAATGGATGAGAGTTTATCAAGATGCGAGAGAGATCCAGCGACTTCGCCTTGAAGTGGTCTACGTCATCGCGTTGCTTCAGCATGTCGGCGCGACCGATCATCTCGTTGACGGTGCGAAATCCCATCTGCGCCATGCGATTCCGCAACTCTTCTGCGAGCATTGTGAAATAGTTGATGACCGCTTCGGGAGTCCCGGCGAACTTGGCTCGCAATTCAGGATCTTGCGTGGCAACACCGACGGAGCAGGTGTTCAGATGGCATTTGCGCAACATGATGCAACCCATGGTGATCAGGGCAGCTGTCGCCACACCCCACTCGTCCGCGCCGAGCAACGCGGCGATCGCGACGTCGCGGCTAGTTTTTATCTGACCATCCGTCTGCACGACGATCCGATCTCGTAGGCCGTTTGCGACGAGCACCTGCTGGGTTTCGCTTACACCAAGCTCCCACGGTATGCCGGCGTGTTTGATTGACGACAGCGGCGAAGCTCCAGTGCCGCCCGAGTCGCCGGAGATAAGCACTACGTCGCCCTTGCCTTTGGAAATTCCTGCGGCGATGATTCCTACGCCCGACCTGGCAACGAGTTTCACATGGACGCGTGCGTCGGGATTGACGTTCTTAAGGTCGTGAATCAGCTGCGCGATGTCTTCGATGGAGTAGATGTCATGGTGGGGCGGAGGCGAGATCAGTTCCACTCCGGGGGTGGTTCGCCGAATCGACGCGATGTATTCGCTGATCTTGTGGCCGGGGATCTCTCCGCCTTCACCCGGCTTGGCTCCTTGCGCCATCTTGATCTGCAGATCCTTGGCATTGACCATGTATTCGGTGGTAACGCCAAACCGACCGGAAGCGACCTGCTTAACCGCCGAGTTGCGGGAATCAGGGACGTCGAATGGCCCGTAGCGCGTATCGTCTTCACCACCCTCACCGGTGTTGCTGCGTGCTCCAATGCGGTTCATCGCGACGGCAAGTGTTTCGTGGGCTTCACGGGAAATTGATCCGAGAGATATCGCGCCAGTGGCGAACCGAGGCAGGACGCTTTCGACTGACTCGACTTCGTCGATCGGTATCGGATCGAATTTGCTCTCATCGAAGTCGAGCATTTGCCTGAGGGCGATGTACCCCTGGGGCTCTTCATCCGCCGCAACTTCAAACTGTTTGTAGATTGTCTTGCTGTTAAGAGTGGAGGCTGTCTGGATGAGCGATATGGTTCTGGGGTTCCACATGTGCCGTTCGCCAGTCGCGCGCCACATGTAGTATCCGCCGAGGTCCAAGCGCAGGTTGGAAGGTATCTCGTGCTGGGGATACGCCCTCGCGTGGTTGGCAACGACGTCGGCAGCGATCTCGTCGAGGCCTATGCCACCGATCCTCGAGTTGGTCCAGGTGAAGTACTGATCGATCAGGTCTTGGGACAATCCCAGAGCTTCGAAAATCTGTGCCCCCAAATAGCCCTGCAACGTTGAAATGCCCATCTTGGACATCGTCTTGAGCACACCTTCTTCGGCGGCTCTACGATAGTTTTCCTCGGCAAGGTCCTGCAGTGGCATCGTGCCGTCGCTGGCTACCGATTCGCGGATGGATGCTAGAGACTCGAGGGCGAGATACGGGTTGATACCGCTGGCGCCGTATCCGAAGAGCAGCGCGAAGTGGTGCACTTCTCTGGGTTCGCCGGATTCGACGAGGATGTCGGCTTGGGTGCAGGTCTTTTCTCGGATGAGGTGGTGATGAACAGCTGCGGTTGCGAGCAACGACGGGATGAAGGAGTTTTCGGCGTCGATGCCGCGGTCGGAGAGGACGAGGACGGTGTAACCGTTTTCGATGGCTTCGGACGCTTCTCGGCGGATGCGTTCGAGCGCTGCTTTGAGACCATCGACGCCATCGGTGACCGGGAAGAGCGTCGATATGGTGATGGTTCTGACGCCGGGTTTGGTTGACCGCTTGATCTGCGCCAACTCGGCGTTGCGTAGTATCGGATGATCGATGCGCAGGAGACGTGCGTGGCTTTCGGTTTCGTCGAATAGGTTGGGACGTCGTCCGACCGGTACCGCCATCTGTGTGACGAGTTGCTCGCGGATCGCATCGAGCGGCGGGTTGGAGACTTGTGCGAAGTCTTGCTTGAAGTAGGCGAAGAGGTTCTGGGGTTTGTCCGAGAGCGCAGCCAACGGTGCGTCGTTGCCCATCGAACCTTGCGGTTGATGCGCGGTCACACCCATCGGACCGATCAGCATCCGCATGTCCTCTTGGGAATATCCGAACACCATTTGCCGGAGATTAACCGTTTCTAGGTCGACATTGGGAACGCTGGCGGCCGGTTCGAGGTCGTTGAGAGTCAGGCGTTGATTGGCCAACCACTCGCCGTACGGTTGGCTGGTCGCAAGGTTGTCGGCGACTTCCTGTGGTTCGATGATGCGCTTCTGTTCGAAGTCGACGAGGAACATCCTGCCGGGCCGAAGTCGCGACCGGTAGCGGATCTGATCCGCAGGGATGTCCAACACACCAGTCTCTGAAGCCATAACCAGGACGTTGTCCGTGGTCACGGAGTAACGGAACGGGCGCAATCCATTACGGTCGAGGACCGCACCAAGCATGTGACCGTCGGTGAACGTGATCATCGCCGGGCCGTCCCAAGGTTCCATTATTCCGCCGTGGTACTCGTAGAAGTCCTTGACGTTTTGCGGCATCGACTCATGCCCGTACCAAGCCGCCGGCATCATCATCGCCGCGGTGTGCGACACCGAGCGACCACCCATGTACACAGCTTCAAAAGCGTTATCCAAGGACGCGGTATCAGACGGTTCGTCGGTTTCGCAAATCGGCAGAATGTCGCGGATGTAATTGCCGAAAAGATCAGATTTTAGCGTGAGTTCCCGCGCCGACATCCAGTTCCGGTTCCCGCGCACGGTGTTGATCTCGCCGTTGTGCGCCAGCATCCGGTAGGGGTGTGCAAGTTTCCAAGACCCCAACGTATTTGTGCTGAAACGCGAGTGCACCATCGCGAAGTGCGACTCGAAATCAGGGTCACTCAAGTCCTTGTAGAACGCATCGGTCTGCTCGGACATAAGCATGCCTTTGTAGACGATCGTGCGAGCCGAAAGCGAAGGAACGTACCACTCGTTGGTGAGTGCGTTGACGATCTCTGATTGCACTTCGGTAAGAGGATTGCCGCCAGCCTGCGTTTCGATCTCGTCGATGCGCGCGCGGACCGTCTTCTCCGTCGATTTTCGGACGACGTACAAGCGACGCTCCAGCAGGGTTTCGTCGATACCTTCAGGGGCGTTGAGGAATAGTTGCTCGATTTTCGGCATGCGGGCGCGAGCCCATACTCCGATCGAGCTTGGGTCGACCGGGACTTCGCGCCAGCCCAGAGGTTCGACACCATGCTCTCGAGCCGAATTCTCGAGTGACTTTTTGCAAAACGCTCTGAGGCCGCCGTTTTGGGGCAGGAAACACATCGCGACCGCGTACCGTGGTGTTTCAGGTAATTGAATGCCACACTCAGCCGCTGCTTTGACCATGAATCGGTGCGGCATCTGCACAAGTATTCCAGCACCATCGCCCGTCTCGGGATCGCATCCACAAGCACCTCGGTGCCCTAAATTGCGTAGAACTTCTAGACCTTGCTGGATGATCTGGTGTGATCGATGACCGTCGATATTTGCAACAACGCCGACGCCACAAGCGTCGTGTTCGTGGGATTTGGAGTACAGCCCTTCCTTCTCGAGACGTCGAAATTCAGCGTCGCGCTCGGCTGCGCGTCGCCGCATTTCACTAGCTGTGTATTCCAACGTCATCGACCCTCGTTTCAGGCAAGGTCAATCTTGAATCTTAATATCGCGGCGGTTTCCGCGTCGCCAGATCGCTCCAACCGCTAAAGGATGTCGAGGTATCGGTTGGTTTCGAAGTCGGTCACCGATCGATTGAACTCGTCCCATTCGAGATATTTGTTCCGGCAGAAGCTATCGACGGCTTTGTCGCCGATATGTTTCCGCAACAGCTCACTCTTCTCGGCGATGGTAACCGCTTCTTGAAGCGACCTCGGCAACCTAGGCAGCGAATTGCTGTTGCCATTACCGGCGTCCTCGATAGGGTTCGATAACGGATAGTCCTTCACAATGCCTTCCAAACCCGCGGCCAACATGGCGGTAAACGCGAGGTAAGGGTTGCATGCCGCGTCCGGCGCGCGATACTCCACTCGCATGCTCGCTTCCTGACCGGGCCGATACGCGGGCACTCTGATCAGATCGTTCATGTTGCCCGATGTCCACGAAGCGAAGATCGGGGCTTCGGAACCGGGAACGAGACGTTTGTAGCTATTAACCCATTGGTTCGTTATCGCGGTGATCTCGGGTGCATGGCGGACAAGCCCAGCGATGAATTTTCGACCAACATCCGACAGGTGGAATTCGTCTTCTTCAGCCGAGTAGAAAGCGTTGTCATCACCGCTGAACAGAGACATGTGCGTATGCATCCCGGAGCCTGGGCGGTCTGAGAACGGTTGCGGCATGAAAGTCGCGTGTCCACCTTTTTGCGCCGCCAGCTCCTTAACGACCACTCGGTACGTGACGACCGAATCGGCCATCGTGAGGGCGTTGGTGTGCCTCAAATCGATCTCGTGTTGACCCTGGCCAACTTCGTGGTGGCTGTGTTTGACGGGTATCCCCATTTTTTCCAATGCCAAGACGACTTCGCGGCGCAGTTCGGCGCCGCCGATATCGGGCGATGTCTGGTCAAAGTATCGGCTCGCTCGATTGAACTGAACCTTTCGATCCGAGGCGGCGGAGTTCCCGGCGACTGCTGCGTAGGCTCGGCCGCCGACATTGTTGCGGTACTCGCTGATATCGTCCGCGTAGAAGAACTCGAGCTCTGGTGCGACGTAGAAGTTGTAACCGAGTTTGCGCGCCCGCCGTATTACGGTTCTTAATATTTGCCTGCCGTCAGTCGGAAGTGGTTCACGATCAGGCGTGCTGAGGTCGCAAAACATGCTCGCGACGGCGTCCTGGCTTGGACGCCAAGGAAGAATCTGCCACGTAGTCGGATCTGGAACAGCTACGGTGTCGGATTCGTCGCTGCGTGCCAAACCGTCGATCACGGCACCGTCGAAACTAGCACCAGAATTTAAAACGTGCTCGAGCTCATCAATGGTGACCGCGAACCCCTTAACTGTGCCCAAAATGTCTGTGAACCACAATCGAACGAAGCGAACGTCCTGTTGATTCGCAGACCGCAGCACAAACTCTTTTGCCTCATCGTCGGGGGACGTAGTGGTCAGCGCGGGGTTTGGAGTGATTTGGGCCATTTTAGGTCAGATGCCGATCCAATGTTTCCAACTGATACGCGTGCGAGTGTTCCAGTTCGCTTTTTAGGGGTTTTGGCGTTTCCGGTAGCGAACACTGAGCGTTCAAATGCCCGAGACCGAATCGATCAGAAAAGTCCAATTTTACCAGATTGGTTAGGCTACAGAAATCGGCTCTCGAGCGCCGCCGTTGTTCGCGTTCACGTGTATGTCCGGGGTGCTGAAGCGGTACCCGACGCGCCACATCGTTTCGATCACGCTGTGGCTCACATCGTCTAATTTGCTCCTCAATCTGCGTACATGCACGTCGACAGTCCGGGTGCCGCCAAAATAGTCGTCGCCCCAGATGCGATTCAATATGTCCTCGCGCCGGAATACACGGCCTGGATTCGACGCGAAGAGCTTCAGGAGCTCGTACTCCTTGTAGGTTAGTTCAATGTTGCGACCGTTAAGAGAAACAGCGAAGCTATTGACGTCAATCGTCAGATCCCCGTGCACGATCTTGGGCGCTGATCGAATCGTCGCCCGTACTTTGACGGTCTTGATGCGCGCTCTCACCTCATGCGCTGTCGGCGGGTTGAAACACAACTCGATGTATCCCGAGTTGAATTCAAAGAGTTCGGCTATCGAATCGTCGGCGATAGCCACAACCGGGGTGCCTTTGGACGCGATGTCGTTCGACAGGGCTACCGGGAATGAGATCGAGGATCCGACACACCAAACGAGCGCTACTTCATCACGTTTGGGCGTAGTCACGGCGTCATGCAGCCCGGGTTCGACTTGCACGAACTCCAGCGATTGGTCTTCGTAACGCAATTCGTCGATTAGCGACATTGCGAGCGGATCGGAGAATCCGTAGAGGATCAGGGCGGTCATGCCGTATTCGTAGTAATCAGGTTGCGCCCGGCAAACTAGGTTTGATGGCGGTATGAGTTCAGGATATTACAGAGGGACTGATACACGTAATTCGCCCATCAACGTGGCCCTGGAATAGTTGACGATGCCTCTCAAAATTTGTATGATTTATCGGTTAGCAGTTGCACCGCAACGGCGGTTCGCGTTGGCGCGCGGGCTGGGAAACACCTTGCGACGCAAGTCTGACAATTGGAGACTGCATTGCCGACGCTCAATCAGCTAGTAAGAAACCCACGGAAGCGGACTCGCAAAAAGCCGAAGACACCGGCGTTGCGAGCGATCCGAAACTCGTTCACGGGGCGAACCCGCGAACTGCAGAAGGGTTCGCCTCAAAAAGCTGGCGTTTGCTTGCAGGTTCGCACTGTCACGCCGAAGAAGCCGAACTCTGCGCTTCGAAAAGTGGCCCGCGTGCGACTCTCCAACAACGTCGAAGTCACGGCTTACATCCCCGGCGAGGGACACAATCTGCAAGAGCACTCGGTGGTTCTTATCCGAGGCGGCAGAGTGCGTGATTTGCCCGGCGTCCGCTACCATGTAATTCGTGGCACCAAGGACACCGAGGGCGTCGAGGGCCGACGGCGCGGTCGGAGCAAATACGGGACTCCACGTGGAGTGTAATCGGGGTGGTAGATATATAATTTGTTGCTGAATTCGTAGCAGTTTGTTAAGGCGGAAGTAACTCGGGTTCTCGATTCGTCGAAATCCGTAACTCCTAAATCGGCTGGCAAATTCCTCGATTGCGAAGTAGCGCCAACGCGCGGCAATTTCGAGGCCGACCCGAATTCGCATCGACACCCGAACTGGATAAGCATCGTTTAACTGACACGTATCATAACAACGCGAAGCGAACACGAGATGGCAAGAAGACGCAGAGCCGAAAGGCGCTACACACAACCCGATCCTCGCTATGGAAGCGAGGAGCTCGCGCGATTCATAAACCGCGTGATGATCGGTGGCAAAAAAAGCATCGCTCGCCGCGCCGTTTACGAAGCGCTACACATGCTTGGAGACCGATTGAACATGAACGCGTTGGACGCGTTCGAACAAGCGATGGCAAACGCCACGCCTCTGTTGGAGGTTAAGCCGCGGCGTGTCGGCGGCGCGACGTACCAGGTGCCGAACGAGGTCCGTCCGGAACGTCGCGAGGCGTTAGCGCAACGTTGGCTTGTAACGGCGTCACGCACGCGCAAGGGTCAGCCGATAGCGCGGAAACTGTTCACAGAATTGTTGGACGCCGCCAACAATTCTGGTGCGGCGGTGCGGCGAAAAGACGAGTTGCAAAGAATGGCTGAAGCTAACCGGGCTTACGCCCACTTCAGATGGTAGATGGAGATTGCTGACGCCGGTCGATGGATCGGCGATTTTCAGACGGATAGGAAATCAGGACGAGTCACTCGGATGCGCGAAAGCGCGTGAGAATTGAGTGCAGGCGTCGGAAACTGTTGATCCTGAAATCTGGCATCGAGAGGCAATGACCACGAAATTGAAAAATCCAGCCACTTCTGAGATCGTTGCCCAGGCTGGCGACGACCTTCGAAAACTGCGCAACACCGGTTTTATCGCGCACGTCGACGCCGGAAAGACAACTGTAAGCGAGAGCGTCCTTTACTTTACGGGCGAAACCTACAAGATCGGCCGAGTGGACGACGGTACCGCGTTGTTGGACTATATGCCGCAAGAACGCGAGCGCGGCATCACAATTACAGCGGCGGCCCAGAACGTCTCGTGGCGCGACCATCAGATAAACATTATTGACACCCCCGGACACGTCGACTTCACCGCCGAGGTTGAGCGCAGCCTTCGAGTATTGGACGGTGTGACCGTCGTGCTCGACTCTGTTGCGGGAGTTCAGGCACAGTCGTTGACCGTTTGGCGGCAGGCTGACAAGCACCACGTACCCAGGATCGTGTTCGTCAACAAGATGGATCGCATCGGAGCGGATTTCGAATACGCAGTGTCGACATTGAGGAACCGCCTCTATGCGAACGCAGTTCCGATCCAGATCCCGATCGGACAAGAAGCCGATTTCCAAGGCGTGATCGACCTGGTCGAAAAGCGGGCCTACTACTACGAGTGGACCGACCCCTCTGCGGAGGTCGACAGAAGCGGACGGCTCGAACCTCGTGAAGCCGATGTCCCCGCCGACTATCTTGAACAGGCCAATGCCGCCCGCGAAGAACTCGTGGCGAAGGTTGCCGAATTCGACGACGATCTTGCCGAGCTCTACTTGATGGGCGAAGAAGTGTCTGCGGACATCCTGAAAGCATCGGTCCGCAAGGCGACGATCGAATTGAAGATTTTCCCGGTTCTGGCTGGCGCTGCGCTCCGCCACCGCGGGACGCACCAACTTCTGGACGCGGTATTGGACTACCTGCCATCGCCGATGGATTTGCCGCCGGCCGTCGGGTTCGAACCGCTGCACCCGGACAAGCAAGTCGAGCGCCACCCGAATAACGACGAACCGCTCAGCGCGCTAGCGTTCAAGGTCATATCCGACGAGCACGCAGGCCGGTTGATTTTCTTGCGCGTGTATTCCGGCGTGTTGAAGCGAGGCATGTCGGTCTACAACCCGTCTACTCGCAGTCGCGAGCGCATCGGCCGTCTCTTGCGAATGCGTGCAGATGTGCGCGAACCGGTTGACGAGGCCGGAGCAGGCGAAATCGTCGCCGCGATTGGCCTTAAGTCCACCAAAACTGGTCACACCCTGTGTGCTGTCAACGCGCCCGTGGCAATGGCGCAGATCCAGTTCCCCGAACCGGTACTGTCAATCTCATTAGAACCGGAAAGCCGCTACGACAAGGACAAGTTGACCGGGACATTGATGAAGCTGGTTGACGAAGATCCGACCCTGATTCTTTCCACTGACGACGAGAGTGGCCAACTCCTGCTTTCAGGTATGGGTGAGTTGCATCTTGAAATCATCCTCGACCGCATGAGGCTCGAATTTGGTGTTTCATGTAACCGAGGTCGGCCAAGGGTGGCGTATCGAGAGACGGTTGCATCGACCGCCAAGGCGGAAGGACGATTCGTTCGCCAGACAGGCGGACGCGGTCAATACGGCATATGCTCGTTGCGCGTCGAACCATTGCCGCGTGGATCTGGTCTCGAATTTGAGAGCGAGATCACTGGTGCCACCCTCAACAGAGAGTGGCACTCCGCAATCGAAAAGGGATTCCGTGAAGCCGCCGCTTCGGGTGTCGTCGCTGGATATCCGGTAGTGGATGTCAAAGTGGTTCTCACAGACGGAGCACAACACGACACGGACTCATCCGAACTCGCGTTCCAGATCGCTGGATCGTTGGCGTTCAAGGCCGCGATGCGCAAAGCGTCCCCGCAGCTTTTGGAGCCCATCATGCGCCAAGAAGTCGTAATGCCGGCCGAGATGCTCGGTACTGTCATTGGCGACTTGAATTCGCGCCGCGCCAAGATTCAATCGATGGAGACAGTAGAGCCTAAGCCTGGGCAAGCAGGGATCGGCAGCGTCATGGCGTTCGTTCCTTTGTCCGAGACGTTCAATTATGCGACGGACCTGCGTTCGTTGACGTCCGGATACGGGGATTTCAACATGGAGCTTGATCATTACGGCGTGATGCCGCAGCATGTTCTAGAAGCTTTGGAAAGATAGGCAAAAAGAGCTATGGCGACAGGCAAGATGCGAATAATGCTCCGGGGTTACGACGCCCCATTGTTGGAGCAGGCTACCGAGCAGATCCTAGACGCTGCGACTCGAACGGGCGCGCAGATTTCAGGGCCAGTGCCGATGCCGACGCGCCGCCGTCGTTTCACGGTACTCCGATCACCGCACATCACCAAAGATGCGCAGGAACATTTCGAACTTTGGCTCCACAAGCGACTAGTCGACATCGTGGAACCGAGCTCCAAGACGATGGACGTGCTCCAACGATTGAACGTCCCAAATGGTGTGGAGGTCAGCGTAAAGGTAATTCAATAGAGCCGGAGCGACCCAATCGGGGCGCTCGGGCTTATTGAACTGAACGGCTAGAGATGACGACGCAAGAACAAGACACAGTTGACGTAGAGTCGGCAATCGCGGACGACATCGCCGTTCCGGAAGCACCTCAATCCATGCCTGGATTGCTTGGCCGCAAGATCGGCATGACGACGATTTACGACGACGAAGGGCATGCCAACGCGGTGACCATGGTCGAGGTCGGCCCATGCGTTGTTACGCAGGTTAAGACCGAGCAGCGCGATGGCTATCAGGCGGTGCAGGTCGGTTTCATGCGGGCCAAAAAGGTCAACATGCCGATGCGGGGTCACTTCGCACGGGCTAACGGCAGCTACCGGCACTTGCAGGAATTCAAAGTCTCAGATCTCGGCGAATACGAAGTTGGTCAGGAAATTCGGGCCAACGTGTTCTCCGAAGGGGACGCAATCAAAGTGACGGGAACCTCTAAAGGCAAGGGCTTCCAAGGCGGAGTCAAGCGGCACGGTTTCGCTGGCGGACCGAAGACGCACGGACAGTCGGACCGGCACCGCGCAGGGGGTTCGGTAGGCGCGGGAACATCCCCCGGTCGGGTTTGGCCCGGCACCCGCATGGCAGGGCACATGGGCGACCGCACCGTGACGACGAGCGGATTGAAGGTGGCTGGCGTAGATGTCGGTCAAAATTACATATTGGTCAAGGGCGCAGTTCCGGGCGCTCGCAACAGCCTAGTACGCATCGAAAAGCAAGGTTGAGGCAGAACTGGCGATGGAACTATCAGTCAAGAACAAGAACGGCGACGTTGTCGGTAGCGTCGATGTCAGCGACCGCGTTTGGTCCGCGCCATCGAATGACGCGCTATTGCAACAGGTCGTGGTTGCGCAACTCGCCAATCGGCGCCAAGGGACACACGAATCGCAAACTCGCGGGCAAGTCTCGTACTCCACCCGCAAAATACGCGCGCAGAAACACACCGGCAGTGCGCGCCTCGGCAGTCGAAAATCTCCAACGTTGGTAGGCGGTGGCGTCATTTTCGGTCCCCACGCCAGAAGCTACAGGCAACGATTACCCAAAAAGATGCGCCGACAGGCATTGCGAGTTGCACTGAGCGACAAGGTTCGCGAAGAACGGTTGACCGTTCTCGAAGAATTCGAGTTGGACGCGCCCAGGACGAAAGAGGTCGTCAATTTAGTCTCCTCACTAGGCCTAAGAGGCAAGATATTGTTGGTGGTTGAAGAAAACGAACCCAATCTGGTCCTGTCTGTCCGCGGCGCCGAGCGCGTCGACGTTATCTACGCCGATGGACTTAACGCGACTAGCGCAGCAGCGGCAGGAAACATCGTAGCTACGCGTGGCGCGGTTGAGCGCATCGATAGCCTTTGGGACGATGCCAAAGTTCCGACGGAGGCGGTGTGATGAAGATCGCTAGGACGCTCCAACGACCGGTAATTACGGAAAAATCGACGCTGCTCAACGAGCAGAACCGCTACGTGTTCGACGTTGACATGAAAGCGACGAAGTACGACATCGCGCGCGCCGTCGAGTGGGCGTTCGATGTGAAGGTTGTTTCGGTCAACACCTATCGTCGGCGAGGCAAGATGAAGCGTCGGGGTTTCCGTGAGAAGAAACGGCCCGACGTCAAGCGCGCGATCGTCACTTTGACGCCCGGCGATACCATCGTGCTATTCGAAGGCGCATAGTTTACGGATCCTCAGATATGCCATTGAAGGAACATAAACCCACATCGCCCGGTCGTCGAAACAACGTTGTCGACGACTTTTCGGACATCACCAAGAAACGACCTGAAAAATCGTTGCTCGCGCCGATGACGAAGAAGGGCGGACGCAACAACCAAGGACGTATCACGGTGCGCCGCCGCGGTGGTGGTCACAAGCGCCGATACCGCTTGGTCGATTTCAAGCGCAACCGATCCGGTGAAGCCGAAGTTATGGGGATCGAGTACGACCCCAACCGCAGCGCGCGGATCGCCTTGATCCAATACGAAGACGGACAGAAATCGTACATCGTAGCGCCGCAAGGGCTCACAGTAGGCCGCAAGGTCGAAGCCGGACCCGACGCTCCGGACTTGCCCGGTAACACCAAGTCTTTGATGAATATTCCGCAGGGAACAATGGTCCACAACATAGAGATGACGCCGGGGAGTGGCGGTCAGCTCGCAAAAGGCGCCGGCACCGGTGCGCAGGTAATGGCCCACGAAGGATCGTTCATTCTGCTGCGGTTGCCTTCGGGCGAGATGCGTCAAGTCAGGCAAGAGTGCAAAGCCACAATCGGCGTAGTATCCAATCCAGATCACAAGAACATCAAGCTCGGCAAGGCTGGTCGTTCCCGACACCGCGGGAAGCGTCCGAGCGTGCGAGGAACAGCGATGTCTCCCGACGCCCACCCGCACGGTGGTGGTGAAGGCCGTTCCGGTATCGGGTTCTCGAAGCCGAAGACACCTTGGGGCAAACCAACCCTTGGTTACCGAACGCGACGTAACAAGCGCACAGACAAGTTCATCCGACGCCGGCGTTACGAACGCTGATCCGCCGGACGTAAACGATTTTGAATCGATAGTCGAGTTAGTAGAACATGAGCAGATCGGTAAAGAAGGGTCCATTCGTGGACCCCAAACTGATGAAAAAGGTAGCCAGGGCGCGGCGCGAGCGGACTCGTGGAGCGATCCGCACATGGGCGCGCGCGTCGACGATTATGCCTGACATGGTCGGCCTGACGTTTGCCGTGCACAACGGCCGGACGTTCGTACCGGTGCTGGTCACAGAAAACATGGTTGGTCACCGATTGGGAGAGTTCTCGGCAACCCGCGTGTTCCGCTCCCACTCGGGGAACCGCTGAGGAATCCAAGCGATGGCGTTCGCACGAGCCAAAAATATAGGAATATCCGCCCGCAAGTTGCGACTTGTGATGGACGAATTGCGCGGCAGGAAGGTCGACGACGCGCTGGCCTATCTCCGCTACATGACGACCCCGAGCGCGCACATCATTTACAAGGTTTTGCATTCGGCTGCTGCGAACGCGGAGAACAACGATCTGCAAGATCGTGAATCTTTGGTAGTAAAGAAGATCGTGGCCGACAAGTCGGTAACGATGCGGCGCTTTCGACCCAAGGCACGAGGCCGCGCGGGCGCCTTCAACCGACCAACGTCGCACATCACAATCGAGGTAGACGAGGGATAGGCGAAGCTCAAGCGGCGCTGGCTCCTGACGATCGGAACATTAATGGGACAGAAAACACATCCGATAGGTTTCCGCCTAGGCGTATCCGCCGAATGGCGTTCTAACTGGTTTGCGGGCAAACCCGAAGGGTACCGCGAATTGGTGCAAGAGGACTATAGGATTCGACAGATCGTCGCTGAAGAGTACGAAGGCGAAGGTGCGATCTCCCGAGTCGAAATCGATCGCGGCGGCGGCGACATGAGTATCCACGTCTACACGAGCCGTCCCGGCATCGTCATTGGTCGTAATGGCCAGCGTATCGACCGGTTGCGACACATCATAGAACGCTCCACCGGGCGCCGCGTCAGGATTTCAGCGGACGAAATCAAGGTTCCCGAACTTGACGCCAAACTGGTCGGGCAAAGCCTCGCCGAACAGCTGGAAAGACGAATACCTTACCGGCGTGCGGTCCGTATGGCCATGCAACGAACGATGGACTCAGGTGCCGAAGGCGTCAAAGTCGTTGTTTCCGGTCGTCTAGGCGGCGCGGAGATCGCACGAGTTGACAAGCAGATGGAAGGCCGAGTGCCTTTGCACACGCTGCGCGCCAAGATCGATTTCGCAATCTCGGAAGCCCACACGACGTTCGGCGTCATCGGCATCAAAGTCTGGATTTTCACCGGAGACATGCCGACTGATGGTCGAGCCCAGCGAACGGCCGGAACTAGCGGAGTGTCGCCGATCGGACTGGGTCGGGCCCAAAGGCACCGAAGATAGAAAGTTGGCCGATCGCACACGCGCGGTTCGGCAGTTGAGGTTTACGACAGATGCTACAGCCCCGAAGAACAAAGTTTCGCAAGCAGCAACGCGGCAAGATGCGCGGCGTTTCGAATCGTGGCAGCAATCTGGCTTTCGGGGACTTCGGTCTCAAAGCCATGGAAGCGAGCTGGATCACTTCGAGACAGATCGAGTCTGGTCGACGCGCCATCACAGGATATGTCCAACGTGGTGGCCAGGTCTGGATTCGGATATTTCCGGACAAACCAGTGTCGTCAAGACCGGCCGAAACTCGCATGGGCGGCGGCAAAGGAGCGGTCGATCACTGGGTGGCACCGGTTCGCCGCGGACGAATCATGTACGAGATCGCGGACGTTTCGGAAGACGCTGCGCGCGAGGCATTGCGCCGAGCGGGTGCGAAGCTTCCCATACCGGTGAAAATCGTTTCTCGAGCGGACGAGCTCTAGGTTGAGACGGAGTCATGAACTCCCGAAGGTTTTGATCATATGCACATCTCAGAGGTAAGAGAGCTCACCAACACCGAACTTTGGCGCGAGTTGCTGGAACAGGAACGCTCAATGATGAACCTGCGATTCCAGAAAACGACGCGTCAATTGACGAATACGAACGCGTTGCGCGACGCGCGTCGCAACATCGCTCGCATCCATACCGTTCTCCGAGAACGGCAAATTGTCGAAGAGTTGGGACTCAGCGAGGCTTCATCCTAATCACATCCGAATTGCGAGATTTATCGCATTTTTGAGGAAATCAAATAGATGGCAGGACAACGTAAGACGCGCACCGGCACGGTGATCCGCGACAAAAACGACAAGACTATAGTCGTCGCATATTCGTGGTCGCAACGTCACCGCGTGTACAAGCGAAACCGTCGTCGTATCACAAAATTCGTGGCGCACGACGAGCACAACGAGGCTTCTGTGGGCGACCGAGTGATCATTGAAGAACACCGCCCGTTGTCCAAGACGAAGCGATGGCGTCTGCGACAGGTCGTCGAGCAAATAGAGGTCGTCGATCCCGATGATTCGCCTGAAGAGATCGATCAGCAAGACGTCGCAATTGGAGACGGGCAATGATTCTGCGAGAGACACGCCTCAGAGTTGCCGATAACTCTGGCGCCCGCGAGGTGCTTTGCATCAACATGACCGGAGCCAGCAACCGCCGATACGCTGGACTGGGCGACATAATCACGTGTACGGTAAAAGCTGCCCAACCCGGCGGCGCCGTGGGCATGCACGAGGTCGTCAAGGCCGTCATCGTCCGAACCACCAAGGAATATCGCCGATTAGACGGTTCGTACATCAAATTCGACGACAACGCCTGCGTGATCGTTGCCGAAGACGGTAACCCACGCGGCACGCGCATATTCGGACCAGTTGCCCGCGAGTTGCGAGAACGCGAATTCAACCGCATCGTTTCGTTGGCACCAGAAGTTCTGTAGACGAAAGAAAATGCCTAACAAGATCAAAAAAGGGGACACCGTTCTCGTGGTGTCCGGTAAAGACAAAGGTGCTCGAGGCGAAGTGATTCACGTCGACCTCAAGAAGCAGCGCGTCTTCGTTGAAGGCGTCAACTTGGTCAAACGTCACATGGGACGCCGTCGAGGCGTGATTCAAACCGGCATCGTCGAAGGCGAGGCTTCCATTCACGTCTCCAATGTCGTTTTGGTCGATGCTGACACTGGCGAGGTCGGACGTGTTCGATGGCGTGAGCTCGAAGACGGCACCCGCGTAAGAACTGTAAAAGGTGGGCGCAATGGTTGAATCCAACGGCAGTACAACAATGACCATGCCGCGTCTTCTTTCGCAGTATCGATCCGAGGCAGTACCGGTCTTGACGCGCGAGTTCGGATACACGAACCCGTTGCAGCTCCCAAAACTGGAAAAGATCATCGTCAATATCGGACTAGGCGAGGCGATCGACAACTCCAACGCCATCGATGCCGCGACTGGCGACTTGGCAACGATTACAGGTCAAAAGCCGATCGTGAACCGCGCAAAAAAATCGATCGCGAATTTCAAGTTGCGTGAGGGTATGCCTATCGGCGCGTCGGTAACGTTGCGATCTCATCGCATGTGGCAGTTCTATGATCGGCTGGTCAACGTCGCGCTGCCTCGTGTAAGAGACTTCCGTGGCACCAACCGAAACTCGTTCGATGGCAACGGCAACTACAGCATGGGTCTGACCGAACAAGTTGTGTTCCCCGAGATTGACTACAATCGAATAGACCGGTTGCGCGGGCTCCAAGTTGTGATTGTTACAACCGCCCGCACCGATGAGGAAGGTCGCAGGTTGCTCGATTTGCTGGGCATGCCTTTTGCGACGAGACCCGGAAGTGGCCCCTTAGATTGACAACTGGTGCCGAATTCGGCATGGATAGAAGAGATCGAAACATATGGCTCGCAAAGCGATAATAGAACGTGAAAAGAAGCGTGCGCTTCTCGCTGAGAAGCACGCCCGAAACCGTGCAGAACTCAAGTACATGGCAAACGATCCTCAACGATCGTTTGAAGAGCAGATGGAAGCCCGTCGGCGCTTGCATCTGCTTCCCAAGAACTCCAGCCACGTCCGCCGGCGAAACCGGTGCTTCGCCACTGGTCGTCCGCGGGCATACATTCGGTTCTTCGGATTGTGCAGAATAGTGTTTCGCGAACAAGCCTTGCTCGGGAACTTGCCGGGTATCCGCAAAGCCAGCCTTTAGACGCCGAACTCAATAACAGACAGCGAAGAAATTCAACAGATCGAACAATGCCAGTTACCGACCCAATATCAGACATGTTGACCCGCATCCGCAATGCGGTGATGTCGCATCACGACACGGTGAAGATCCCACATTCGCAAATGAAGCGAGGATTGCTGCGATTGATGCGTGACGAGGGATTCATCTCGAACGTGCAGACGCACCGCGACGGGGTAAAAGCCGATTTCGAGGTCACTCTGCGGTACTACGACGACAACGACGAATCGGTAATCACCGGTTTGAAACGCGTCAGCAAACCGGGTAGCCGCATCTATGTGGGTAAAAACGAGATCCCGCGCTATTTCGGTGGTCGTGGGGTAGCGTTCATGTCGACGTCGAAAGGCGTGATGACCTCGGACCAGGCTCGACGTTCGGGCGTGGGCGGCGAGTTGCTGTTCTACGTCTGGTGATTTTGACGGATCAAGTAGTCCAAACGGAAATTTCAAGTGTCTAGAGTAGGTAAAAACCCAATAACGATACCAAGCGGCGTTGACGTAAAAGTCAGCGGTAACACAGTGACGGTCAAAGGCAAATTGGGCGAATTGTCCCAAAACCTGCACCGCGGCATCAAAGTCGAGGTTAACGGTTCTGAGGTCGTGGTAACGCGTTCCAACGAAACAAGCGAGCAAAAATCGTTGCACGGGTTGGCCCGCAGTCTCATCAACAATATGGTCACCGGAGTGGACGACGGATTCAGCAAGCGCCTGATCATGTACGGGACCGGTTACCGCGCCGCGCAGAAGGGCAAGGGACTGGAAATTCTTGCAGGTTATTCGCACCCGGTAGAAATCGAACCGATCGGGAAGAACATACTCGGAGTCGAGGGCAACACCATTATCACGGTCACGGGTCCCGATAAGCAGGAAGTCGGACAACAGGCGGCAAACATCCGTTCCGTCCGCAAACCGAGCCGTTTCCAGAGCAAAGCCGGTCGAATTCCGTTGTTCGGAATCGCATACGTAGGCGAACAGCTGCGCTTGCGGGTTGGCAAGACCGTCGCCGGTGTGGGAGGTTAAGCGCTAGATGGCTAACAGAAAATTCGACCAACGACCTCGTTGGATCCGCCACCGTCGGGTACGCCGAAGGGTCATTGGCGGTGGTGACAGGCCGCGACTTTCGGTGTTCCGAAGCAACAAACAAATCTACGCCCAAATCATCGATGATGCGATCGGCCATACGCTGGTTAGCGCTTCATCTATCGAAACTGATGCCGATGGCGGCAAGACCGACGCTGCAAAGAGCGTTGGTGCCGCGGTCGCCAAGCGCGCCTTGGAACAAGGTGTGAACAAAGTAGTGTTCGACCGAGGCGGGTATCAATATCACGGACGTGTTAAGGCGTTGGCTGATGCTGCCCGTGCGGAGGGTCTTGAATTTTAACCATGGTTACTCAAACCGGCACATCGCGTGAATCGCGCTCGGACGGGAACCGTCGCAGCAGAACGCGCCGACGCCCGCGCCGAGACGAAGCGTCTGACAGGCCCGAGCTTTTCGAACGAGCGGTGAAAATCCGCCGCGTCTCGAAAGTAGTTAAGGGTGGTCGAAATCTATCGTTCAGCGCCATGATGGTAGTCGGCGACTACAACGGACGAGTCGGTGCGGAGCTTGGCAAGGCCGCTTCCGTGCCGGACGCCGTGCGTAAAGGACGCCAAAACGCCGAGAGGGCGATGCAACAGATCATCACCAAAGACGGCACCATCCCACACGAGGTTTTCGCCAAGTTTGGTAGTGCCAAAGTTTTGCTGTTGCCAGCCGCACCTGGAACCGGTGTAATCGCCGGCGGCGGAGTACGCGCAGTAATTGAAGCTGCTGGTATCCAAGACGTGCTTTCGAAAACCTACGGCGGCAACAATCCGGTCAACACGGTCAAAGCAACGATCAAAGCCTTGTCGATGCTCAGAGATCCGCAAACTGAACGAGCTCGACGCCTTGGGCTGGCGGGTGTGCACACGCCAACGGTAAGTGCAGACACCGACGGATCCGAAGCAGAAACGTCGGAAAACGGTTCTCCGGTTGAAGAGCAATCGCCGGATGATGCCGCGGTCGTTGAATCTTCTGCTGATGATTCTTCCGAAGCGCCCGAAAATGAAGCCCCGATGAGTGAACAATCCTGATGAGTGAAATACGCATCAAACAAGTTCGTAGCGAGATCGGGTCGATTCCCAAGCACCGAGCGACATTGAAGGCGCTCGGTTTGAAGCGCATCAACCACGTTGTTGCGCAGCGTGACACTGTACAAATTCGGGGAATGGTAAACAAAATCTCACACCTAGTTGAGATCGTTACCTAAGAAACTGACGAGTTATCGAAATGCCAGGATTGCATCAACTGAAACCCGCCGCAGGTTCCCGCCGAAAACGCAAGCGCGTTGGCCGCGGTGACGGCAGCAACCGCGGATCATACTCGGGGCGCGGAAGCAAAGGACAGCTCCAAACCGGTAAAGTGCCGTTTCTTTTCGAAGGCGGTCAACTGCGTTTGGTAAAGCGACTGCCGTTCATGCGCGGTTTCACCAACAACTTCCGCGTGGAATACACGCCGGTAAACGTGGGTAGTCTTAACGCGTTCGACGACGGCGCACATATCGGCCCCGACGAATTCGTAGCGATTCGTTTGGTGCGCAACGCGAACTTTCCAGTCAAACTCCTCGGCGATGGTGACGTCGAAAAGAGCGTTCACGTTTCGGTGCACGCATGCTCGGCGAGTGCGCGTGCCAAGGTTGAGGCGGCGGGCGGCAGCGTCACGGTCTTTGATGCTCCCGACACGGCCGAAGAAGCCGATTCGAGCGAATAGTCCGAACCGGACGGTATCTTACTAATGCAGACCACCGGGGCCCAGACAGGACGCCAATCCGCACTGCCGGCGTTGTTCCGCGCAGTTGTTGATTCATGGCGTGTCCCAGATCTGCGCTTCCGCATCCTCTTCACGCTTGGCATCTTGGTCGCGTTCAGGTTCTTGGCGCACGTCCCGAACCCCGGCGTTGATCTGGAACTGCTTGCACGGGCTTTTGAGGCCAACCCAGTCTTTGGGGTCTTGGATCTCTTCAGCGGCGGCGCGCTGAGCCAGCTCAGTATCGCGGCGATGGGTGTCTACCCGTACATCACCGCATCGATTATTTTGCAAGTCCTCACGCCAGTAATTCCCCAACTCCGCGAACTGTCGCGTGAAGGCGGAGAAGCCGGGCGCCGGACCCTCAACCGATACACCCACTATCTCACAGTGCCGCTCGCCATCCTTCAAGGTTGGGCGTTGCTCAACACGCTCGAGTTGCAAGGCGCGATAACCGGCATCGGATTGGGCGGCGACGATGCGATGAACACCGTCACCATCATCCTCTGCATGACGGCAACTACGATGCTGTTGGTGTGGATGGGTGAGATCGTCACCGAAAAAGGCATCGGCAACGGAATATCGCTGATCATCTTCGCTGGCATCGTGGCATCGCTGCCGCAGACAGCCGGCCAAATGTGGGCCCTCAGAGATCAGGCCTTCCAAGTCACAATGCTCGTCGCAATGATGCTGATCATCATTTTCGTGGTGGTGATTTTCAACGAAGCGCAGCGGCGAGTTCCGGTCCAGTACGGTCGCAGCGTTTTCCGAGGTGGTCAGATGTACCGGCAGACCGGCGCATCGTTCATCCCGTTGCGCGTCAACGCCGCCGGGATGATCCCGCTGATTTTCGCATTCTCAATCGTCACTCTGCCCGCAACGATCGCGACCTACCTCGCCGATCCCGGCAGCAGCAGCTTCACAGCCCAGGCGGCAAGTTGGGTCACGCGCACTTTGACCTTCACAAGCGACCCTTATTGGTTGCTCATCTTCGTGCTCACCGTTGGGTTCACATTCTTCTACGCGCTGGTCGTGCATAACCAACAGAACCTCGCGGAGAGCCTCCAGAGAAACGGCGGATTCGTCCCCGGAATACGCCCGGGTCAACCGACGCGCGACTATCTTATGCGCATCGTATTGCGCATCACTTGGGGTGGGGCAATATTCCTCGGCATAATCGCCATTACGCCATGGATTGCAAATCTGATCACTAACCTCGAAGCATCGCTGACGCTCATCCAGAGCACCAGCATGATCATCATGGTCGGTGTCGCACTTGACACGATGCGACAACTCGAAGCGCAGCTGATGATGCGCAACTACGAGGGATTCGTCAGGTCGTGACATTCGCGGGCCGGCAAGTTGATATGGCTGAGGGGAATTGAAATGCGGATCGTATTTCTGGGTCCTCCCGGCGCGGGCAAAGGCACGCAGGCTGAAATGTTGACCAGCGAACTCGGATACGTCCACCTGTCCACCGGCGACATGATCCGCGACGAGATGGCCCGAGGCACTGAGCTTGGCAAGTTCGCCAAGACCTTCTACGACAAAGGCGATCTGGTCCCGGACGGGACCGTCATCGACATGATCAAGGAGCGATTGGCAGGAGCTGAGAACGTCATTCTCGATGGCTTCCCGCGCACGGTGCCGCAGGCCGCTTCGCTCGACGACCAACTTTACAGGATCGGTGTGTCCCTAAGCAGGGTCATCTACTTCAGTGTTGATGTCGACGAGTTAATTGATCGACTGGAAAAGCGCCGCGACATCGAGGGTCGTGTGGATGACGAGCCGGAAGCGATCAGGCACCGCATGGATGTGTACGACCGCGAAACAGCGCCAGTCGTCGATTATTACCGTGATGGCGACCGCGTCATCCAGATCGATGCGCTTGGAACCATTGATGAAGTCCGTGAACGGTTGATCGGTGCTCTGCAATAGAGTCAGTCGCCCGATGGCGATCCGACGAAAAGAGTCAGTTGGGTTACAATTGCGATTGAAGTTGCGTTTTGAAAGATAGTCTTACGAGCAACCGAGATACGGCTCGCCGTATCGCGCTCAAAAGCAAGCGCGAACTCGATGCAATGCGATCCGCCGGCCAAATTGTCGCGGTGGCGTTGGATGCTGTGTTCGACGCGCTGGAACCTGGAATTACCACTGCCGAACTTGACGACATCGCTCGTCGCACCATTCGTGCCCAAGGGGCGAAACCAGCGTTCCTAGGTCTCTACGGTTTCCCTGCGGTTGCCTGCATCTCGATTAACGCTGAGATCGTACACGGCATCCCGTGTGAGCGGGTAGTGTCCGACGGAGATCTGGTGAGTGTCGACTGCGGTGCTATTGTGGATGGGTTCTACAGCGATTGCGCGCGTACAGCGGTTGCTGGCGAGAATGCCGACCACGAGCGGTTACGACTGGTCGATGTTTGCCGAGAATCTTTGGAGCAAGGCATCGAGCAATGCGTGCCGCACAATCGGGTTGGCGATATCTCCAACGCGATTGAGCAGTTCGTTCGCGAAGCAGGCTTCGAATTGGTGCGCGAGTATGGCGGTCACGGCGTCGGGCGCGAATTGCACGAGGCGCCGTCAGTGCCGAATGTTGGCGACGCAGGGTCCGGACCCATGCTGATGGAAGGTATGACGATAGCTATCGAACCGATGATAATGTCGGGTTCTTGGGAGACCAAGGTTCTCGACGATGGATGGACCGTCGTTACCGCTGACGACTCGCTTTCAGCACATTTTGAACATACGGTGGCGATAACCGCCGATGGGCCAGAGGTCTTGACCTCTGCCCGGAACGGTTGATCCCAATACGCTGGATTGGTGCAAACATGCCCAAAAAAGAAGCAATAGAAGTACAAGGGACGGTTACGGAAGCGCACCCCAACGCGTACTTTCGCGTGCGTCTCCCGAACGACCATGTGGTCCTCGCACACGCATCTGGGAGGATCCGAAAGAACTACATCCGCATCTTGCCTGGCGACAACGTCATGGTGGAACTATCCCCATACGACCTGACGCGCGGCAGGATCACCTATCGATTCCGCTAGACCGCGAGCGAGGAAATGAAATGAAGGTCAGAGCTTCAGTAAAAGCGAAACAACCTGGCAGCCGCGTCGTGCGCCGCAAAGGGCGCGTGTACGTCATCAACAAGCAGAACCCGCGCTTCAAGCAGCGTCAAGGTTAAGAATCTGAGGAGTGTTGCAATGGCAATCATCGCAGGAGTAAACATCCCGGACAACCTCCGGGTCGTTATTGGACTGACGTCGATCTACGGGATCGGACGCAATCGCGCCACGGACATCACCGCGAACCTCGGCATCGAGGCCAGCAGGCGCATGCGCGACCTCAGCGACGAGGACTTGGCGAGTATCAGAACCAGCATCGACCGCGCAGGGATCGCGATCGAAGGTGATCTGCGCCGCGAAAATCAAATGAATATCCGTCGGCTTGTGGACATTCAGAGCTATCGAGGCCTGCGCCACCGACGTGGTTTGCCGGTCCGAGGCCAACGAACCAAGACGAACGCTCGCACCAAGCGCGGGCGCCGCCAGACCGTGGCAGGCAAGCGCCGGGCACCATCGCATTAGAAACATCGATGGCTCGCAAGCTACTGTCACATTAATAGGAGCGACAATCTAGGCTATGCCCAGAACTCGACGAAGAAGCAGAGAGCGGAAATTCGTTCCGCAAGGGCGCGTGTACATCATCGCGACGTTCAACAACACACTTATCACGTTTACGGATCCGAATGGCGACGTGATTTCACAGAGTAGTTCAGGAGCTATGGGGTTCCGCGGATCTCGCAAGAAGACCGCATTCGCGGCGCAACGCGCTGGCGAATCGGCTGCTCGTGCGGCGATTACGCACGGGATGCGCACCGTTGATGTAATGGTCAAGGGGCCAGGCAACGGGCGTGAATCGGCCATCCGCGCCATTGCCGGTGCCGGCATCCGCGTCAGCTCCATCAGCGACCAAACTCCAATACCGCACAACGGCTGCCGACCACCGAAGAGGCGACGCGTCTAAGGCGGCAGGTTAGCGAATTACGCGTTCATCGCGCACTCCGATTACAAGTATCGTCGGTTAGCTGGCAGATTAGTACCAAAACGGTAATCGTAGATAGAAAGCGAATTTAGAATCAAGAGGTTAGCGTGTGACCCGACATTGACGGTCCACCGCTCGAATCGCGCTTAATCATCACTTCGCTCGCCACGGGAAACAGGGACGGTAATGGCAAGAAACACAGATCCGGTTTGCAAAATTTGCAAATCGCAGGGAGAAAAGCTCTTTTTGAAGGGCGAGCGTTGCTACACGCCCAAATGCGCGGTCGACCGTTCCCGCGATAGTTCCGGACGCCGAGCCCCTAGCGGCCCTGCCGGCGCCCAACGTCGCCGCCGTCGACTCTCGGATCATGGCATCCAGCTTCAACAGAAACAGAAAGCCCGACACATCTACGGCATCTACGAAAAACAATTCCGAGGCACGTTCGACGAAGCCGCCCGACAACAAGGCGTCACTGGTTCGAACCTACTCAAACTTTTGGAACGCAGGCTCGACAACGTTGTATACCGAGCGGGGTTTGCGACTTCGCGCCCGCAAGCGCGCCAGACCGTCAACCATGGTCACATCGTTGTCAACGGCAAAAAGGTCGACATCCCTTCCTTCATCGTGAAACCAGGCGACGTCGTCGGTTGGCGGGAATCGTCGAAGAACACCGGACTTTTCAAAGCCGCCAACGACAACGTTGGCCGACGGCGTCAAGCCACAAATTGGATTACCGTCGACTCTGATAACTTGACTGCGGCTATCGACGCAGTCCCGTCTGATGACGACGTCGATACGACGATCGACACCAGATTGATCGTCGAGTACTACTCAAGGAGATAGACGAGGAATATGATCAGCGGCATCCGCTCGCCAATCGCAACCACTGTCCAGTTCGCGGACGAAGCAGAAGAGTACGTCCCTCATCTCGAGGTAGTTGAAACTACTGAAACGTATGGGAAGTTCCAGATCGCTGGTTTGGAGCGAGGTTGGGGCACGACCTTGGGCAACGGACTTAGGAGGGTGCTCCTAGGCGCCATGCCCGGAACGGCGATTACCTCCGCACGGATCGTCGGGCAGCAACACGAATACGGCTCTGTGCCGCAAATGCGCGAGGGCATTGGCGAGTTTCTCATTAACGCCAAAGGCATTCGAATACGTGCCCGTGCTGAGACGACGCAGAAAGTCTTGACGCTTTACGCTTCCGGCGAGGGTGAAGTCGTCGCCGGCGACATCAAACCGCACAGCGTGTTCGAAATCGTGAATCCCGAACACCATTTGGCTACCTTAGACACCGACGACGGTGAATTGGTGGTGACATTCGGTGTCGAGAAGGGCGAAGGCTACCGTTCATTCGATCACGAAGAAGCCGCTAGCCACGGAATCTTGCCGGTTGACGCTATCTTCACGCCGGTGTTGAGGGCGAACTTCGAAGTCGAGGCCATGTCTGGGCGACTGTCTGGCAGAGACCTTTTGACGATCGAAATCTGGACCGATCGGACGGTCGAACCGGTCGAAGCACTCCGCATCGCTGCGGACATTTTGAAGTCCAAACTAGACATCATCACCGCGCAGCCCGAATCCGAAGATCAACCAGATTCCGATGCAGTGTCGGAACTCTTGGAGACCGAGATCAAAGACCTCGGCGACGAGCTAAGTTCTCGCATCATCAACGCGCTTTCTCGCTACCCTATCCGGACGTTAGGTGAGTTGATGCGTTTCACTCCGGATACGCTAAAGCAAGAAGTCCGCAATTTCGGCGAAGTATCGTTCCTAGAACTCCGTGACTTCATGGTTGAGAAGGAATTGTGGCCGGCTGAAGAAGAAGAAGAGCAACCTGAATAGGCGTTAGCCTCCGTCGAACTAATTGGGAGTATCTGGACAAAATGCGACATCGCCGATCAGGACGTAAATTCGGCAGGGCAACCGCCCAGCGAAAGGCCATGTTCCGTTTGATGGTCACCGATCTGCTTCGGCACGAGGTGATCAGGACCACTCATGCCAAATCTAAAGAAGTGGCACCATTGGCCGAAAAGATGCTCACCCATGCTAAACGCGGTGACCTCCACAACCGACGTCAAGCCGCTGCTTTCATCACCGACAAAGAAGTGCTGTCAAAAGCGTTTGACGAATTGGCTGACCGCTATCGCGAACGCAACGGCGGTTACACCCGCATCATCAAGCTCGGTAAGCGTCAAGGCGATTCGGCCGAGATGGCTCTCATCGAGCTCGTCGACTAGTTTCAATCCTTGCCTTGCGTCGTTGAGTGACGCTACGCACAATGCGAATAGCGTTGATTGTCGAGTACGATGGCGCTGATTTCAGCGGGTCCCAGTTCCAGTTGAACGCGCGAACGGTACAAGGCGAATTGGAATCCGCAGCCGCGACGATTTTCGGAAACGATGTCGGTCGCATCAGCCTTGCAAGTCGCACCGACGCCGGAGTACACGCATTTGGGCAAGTCGCCTCGCTCAACATAGAGACGGGTATGTCAGACGAAGAAATGCGCAGAGCAATGAACGGCAATCTACCAGCCGATGTCTGCGTAAAGCTCGTTACGCGTGTCCCAGCCGACTTCGATCCACGACGCGACGCCGTTGCGCGTGAATACAGTTACGCAATTAACGACGGTCCGACGCATTCCCCGATCAATAGACGGCGCGAATACCACGTAAACCGGCGTTTGGATGTTGCGACGATGGCAGAAGCGGCTCGACACCTCATCGGCGTTCACGACTTCGCATCCTTCGCTGCGAGCACAACGAATCCTGGTTCAACGGTGCGACAAGTGGAAACTGCAACGGTAACGCGCACTTCCGAAAATCGGATCGCGTTCGATATCCGGGCAAACGCGTTCGTTCGTCAACAAATACGACGCATGGTTGCAGCTCTGATCGTGGTGGGCAACGCGTCAAGAACCGAAGACTGGATCGTGTCGTTGATCAATCATCCGAGGCGAGACTCAGCATCGCAAAACGCTCCACCTCATGGGTTGACGCTGGTGCGCGTTGTATACAGATCCTTCCCTTCGTTGGAGGTCAATCCCAATGTGGCCTGAGCGATGATCGCAAAATCGGGGATGAAACTTGGGCCCTCACAAATTAGAATCGATATGTTATGCCAACCAAATTGAAGCACTACAACCCCAGCGCGTCCGAGTTGAAAAACCGGTGGCGCGTGTTCGACGCCGATGGCAGAGTGCTTGGCCGACTAGCCAGCGAGATCGCCATGGTGTTGATGGGAAAGCATCGAGCCGATTACGTCCCTCACATGGCATCGGGCGACTTCGTCGTCGTCGTAAACGCTACCAAAATCGAATTGACCGGTCGCAAGGCTGACCAAAAGATTTACCGACGTCACAGCCAATATCCCGGCAACCTTAAAGAGATACCGTACTCCCGGATGTCGGAGCGCACTCCCGGGCGGATCATCGAGCTGGCTGTCAGAGGCATGTTGCCCAAGAACAAGCTTGGGCGTAAGATGTTGACCCGATTGAAGGTCTACGCTGGCCCAGAGCACCCCCACTCAGCGCAAGTTATCGGAACCGAGCGCGCCAAGATGCGAGAAGCAGGCGAGTAATAAACCGATTGGTTGGGAACTGGCCCGGCAGTTAGGCGATGAGATCAATCCGAACATCCCCCAACTTTCGTAACACCATACGGGCTCGCAAACGTCGGACAGATTCGTGGGAAGTCTCACCGATAGTCCATTCGTACGATCCGCGAACGCGAGCCTATCCGTGCGGTGATATAACCGCGTGAGGAGCGCAACTTGACTACCGAAACCGAGAACACCAACTACTACTACGGCACTGGCCGACGGAAGACGTCCATCGCGCGGGTCCGCGTTTACAACCGTGCGGGTGGCGTGACTGTCAACGGTAAACCGTTGAACGAAGCCATCTCCGTGGATCAATGGTTGTCGGACGCCCTGATGCCGTTGTCTGTTACCGAACTAGCCGGCAAGGTCTCCGTCGTCGCCAAGACGCAAGGCGGCGGTACCCACGGACAAGCAGTCGCACTTTCACACGGGTTGGCGCGAGCTCTGATCGCGTTCGACCCGCAGTTAAGACCTGTCCTGAAGAGCTACAAACTCTTGACTCGCGATTCTAGAATGCGCGAATCGAAGAAGTACGGACTCAAACGGGCACGCAAAGCACCGCAGTACACCAAACGTTAAATTCCTCTTTTAGGTACGCCCATACGCCGCGCGACTGCTCGATGCACACGCCGCGCTGGAATTGAACAATCTTGCATCGGAAACGTAGCATTTCAGCTATGCGGAATCGCACAATCCTCAGTAGGAAGCTATGTATGCCTGTACCCGCGCGCCCAATCATGAGGCGCCTCAGAGTTTGGGGCGTCGTCTTAACTTTGTCGGCATTCCTAGCAGTCGGAATGATCGCTCTGGAGAACCGCGCCAGCCGATCCGTTCACGCACAAGCTATCGTCCCTCCAATCCTTCAAGCTATCGTGTTTAACGGAAACGTGACTATCAACGGCGAACAACCGGCGTACTCCGGGTTTACGATCACGGCTCGGATCAGTGATAAGTGGGAATCGCCGCCCGTCGTGGTCGGCAGTCTGCCCGACAGACCCTCCCAATACGCCCATCTTCTCGTGGCTCCTGAGAAGGAGCTGGACTTGGTCGGATCCCAAATCGAGTTTTGGCTGGATGGCCAAGTGCTCTCCACAACTGCCAACTGGTATGCCGTAATCAACGAATTTTCTAATCAGATCTGTGGCGGCTGCACTTGGACGTTCCCGATTCTCCGTCAAGTGGATCTGGATTTCCCGAACCTCCCAGAAGCAACACCGACCGTCACTCCAACGTACACGCCTTCTCCCGAAATACTCAGACCCGCGTTCTTCACCGGCAAGGCGAGAACGCCAAAAGGCCCATTGCCCGAGGGATCAGAAATCTACGCTGTCGTCGGCTCAGATTTCCGGTCAGCAAACATCCAAGTATTCGGTGGGGATTACTTCCTCACTATGGATGTTGTAGACAAGAAATATCGAGACGCACCAGTGGTGTTCTATCTCATTGATCGAAACGACCCGACAGGCGCGCCGCGCTTCTTGGAGGCATTGTCGCCTCCAGGAGCATTTGTCGGAGGCCAGCAGTTCGAGAACTTCTCGCTGGTCTTCCCCGATCTGTTGCCCACTTTGACGCCAACACCGACGCCGACGGATACGCCAACGATTACGCCGACGCCGACAGATACCGCGACGCCAACCGAGACCGCGACGCCGGTTCCAACCGCGACGCATACGCCGACACTGACCCCGACGCAGACGTCAACACCGTCTCCGACCAATACCCCTACCCCGGTGCCAACCAACACCCCGACGCTGACGCCCACGAGCGCGCCAACCGTCGTGCCGTCGCCGACGCCAACCGACGTTCCAACCGCCACTCCGACGCCTGAACCTACGCGTACGCCGCGTCCGACGACAGCCGCCGGAGAGCCGACTAGCGCCGTGGTGACGATTGTGAGGCCGACGCAATTCGTTCCGGTAGTCGGTGGAAACGAGACCGAGACGCCTACCCCAAAAAACGGCGGCTTTTTTGGGTTCTGCAACGCAACGCCCAACCAAAACGGCAGTATCGAAGCCACGTTGCCGTTCGGGATCGTGGCGCTTCTAAGCGTGTTCGCATGGCGCATAGCCGCCACGCGCAAAAAAGAAGACCACGAACTTGATGCCAAAGATGGATCTGTCCTGAATCGGACAAAGTGAGGTGAGCCGAATGTACTACTCAATCGAGCGTGACAAAACCGAGAATCAACGACCCATCGACAGCCCCATGAAGGTTGGATTCCGGAACCGATTGCGGGCGGGGAGTACCCGAGTTTGGACATTCACGTTCGGTTTATTGTTGATCACATCCATCGCGATGGCTGCCACGATGTTCGGCACACGCGATGACGCTCAAGCACAGTCTCAGTTACCCCCGCAACTCGCCGCCGTGATTTTTGATGGTCGAGTGACCGTCGCGGGCTCACCGTTCGACTTGGAGGGTTTGACGTTGTACGCGCAGGTCGGCGAATGGATCTCGGATCCCGTTACACTCGGCGATGGTACACCTGATCTCAACGGCTTCGAAGACCTCACCGTCAGCCCTCCAGCCGAGTTGCTCGGCCACGAAGTGAAGTTCCTGCTAGGCGGCACGGTCGAAGCCACGACTTCTAACTACTATGCGATCATCGCTCCGGACGGAAGCATCTTAATAAACGAGCCGATCGGCCTCCCGATTTTTAGGACCGTACAACTCGATTTCCCTGCGTTCCCCGAAGCGACCGCGCCGACACCCGTACCCTCAGGCGGCCAATCTGGCGCTGGTCCGACCGTGACTCTTTTCACTGGCCAAGCTTATACGTCTGCAGGACTCGTCCCTGACGGTTACCAAATCTACGCAGTGGTCGGTACCCGACTCCGGTCCAACAACGTAACCGTGTTTGAAGGAACCTACAACCTTGGAATCACGACCGAGGACAACGGTGATGATGGTTTACCAATCCGCTTCTTCGTGATCGACAAAGGCGATCCGACCAACCCGAACAAGACTCTCGAAGCCGAGACACCCGGCATCTTCACTGCTGGTCAACCAGCTGACGTGCGGCTATTCTTCCCAGCGCTCGCGCCCACTCCGACGCCCGAGCCCACCGCAACCTACACGCCGGAACCGACTGCGACGCCGGAACCGACTGCGACGCCGGAACCGACTGCGACGCCGGAACCCACGGCTACACCTGAGCCGACTGCGACACCCGAGCCCACGGCTACGCCGGAACCGACTGCAACGCCGGAACCCACGGCTACGCCGGTTCCGCCAACTGCAACACCAATCCCACCGACTGAGACGCCGGTTCCGCCAACTGCAACACCAATCCCGCCGACTGAGACGCCAGTTCCGCCAACTGCAACACCAATCCCACCGACTGAGACGCCAGTTCCGCCGACCGAAACTCCGGTTCCGCCGACTGCGACGCCGATACCGGCTACTGCAACCGCGGTTCCACCGACCGTAGCACCAGAACCGGAAGATACCGGCGGCGGATTCAACGCAACCTTGCCGCTAGCAATCATCCTCGTATTGCTGCTGATAGGTATCGCTGGCTACTTTGGATGGCAAAACTCAAGAAAGTCCAACGTAGAGGCATAAGCTAGCTGCAACGCCGGACAAACAACCAAAAAGCGACCGCTGAGATGAACTCCCGGCGGTCGCTTTTTGGTAAACAATTTCGTTGGTTAACAGTGACCAGTCCTAGAACTGATATTGCTTAGACCGTCGAGACGACTAGCCATGGTAATCAACAGACCGTTTCTACTAGCATGGAATCAGCCTGACACGAAACTCAATCCGGCATCGGGCCGCGCCCTATGGTGACCACCCCGTCAAACACGACCTATCGATTTTGCCCACGGACCCGTTTTCGACGTCCGCGCATCAATCTCGCGATGTTGGTCCTGATCGTCGTCATGACCACCGTCGTCCACGGCGGTACGTCAATTGGCGCCCATTCCAACGATCCTGAATTACATCAGCCGAACAACGTGTCGGCAACCCCTATTGAAGCGGTCATTTTCAATGGCAGAGTGACGATAAACGGTGAAACTCCAGCATACTCAGGATTCGAAATCACTGCGCGAATCGGCGACGCGTGGGAGTCATACCCAGTCACTGTAGGTGCGGATCCCAACAAACCATTCGAGTACGCTAACTTGGGGGTCGCTCCCCCGCACGAGCTCGATCTGATCGGCTCCGAAGTGGAGTTTTGGCTAGAAGGTCAAGTCAAGTCGAGTGTCAAAAACTACTATGCAATCGTCAATGAATTCACAGGAGAGGTGTGTTTCGAGTGCACGTTTGTCTTCGGGATCGTACGTGAACTCGACCTTGATTTTCCGTCCTTGCCCGATCCGACGCCAACACCCATCCCAACGGCTACGAACACGCCCGAACCGTCCCCGACCTCAATCGCGACGTCGAGCCCGTCTCCAATCGCACCGACCGCCACGCCGTCCCCGACCTCAACCGCGACGCCAAGTCCGTCTCCAATCGCACCGACCGCCACGCCGCGACCGACTTCAACCGCGATGCCGAGCCCGTCTCCAATCGCACCGACTGCCACGCCGAGCCCGTCTTCAATCCCACCAACCTTAACCGCGACCGCAACTCCATCATCGAGTCCACTAACCTCAAATCTGGTGCCATCCCCAACGTCATCGCCTCCGACAGGAATCCCAACGCCATTGACCAACAATCCGGAGCCCGAAGATACCGGCGGCGGATTCAACGCAACCTTGCCGCTAGCAATCGTCCTCGTGCTGCTGCTGATAGGTATCGCTGCCTGGCAATACTCAAGAAAGTCCAACGCAGAGGCTTAAGCTAGCTGCAACGCCTGACAAGCAACCAAAAAGCGACCGCCGAGATCAATTCCCGGCGGTCGCTTTGATTTCGAGCTTCGATAACGCTACGCCCGAGGACGCAAGACCACGAGTTGACGGTCTGCAGGCAACGAGCTCCTAGTCACGCTGACGCGCAACTGCGGCTCGTTGTTCATTTGATCGTTACCTGTCTCTACGAGTAGCGATTTGAGTTTTTCGCTGGGTTCGTTGCCATCCGCCACGAGACCATTCACCAAAACGTATGACGGATCCAACGCTCCGATGATCGAGGACAACTCCTTGACATCGATCTGCAACCTGGCAACGTCCAGCAACAGCACATCAACGCTACCGATGCGTTGCGCGGTCCGAGCATCCGGAGACGATTTCGCTAATCCCAACATGTAAACCGCCAAACCCTCGGTGTCGATACGGAAGGATGTAATCGTCTTCTTCGATTCCGACTCCGGGTTCGCTGGCAAAGCAATGCCCCTCAATCCCAAGTCGCCAATCTCGTACTCGCCCGGATGCGAAATCGTGTCGCTGCCGCCGACTTGATTGCGAAGGGAGGATTTGCGAGGATTGCTCTTCAATATCGCAGTGACCACGGTATCGTCAGCCGCGGATGACGGCACGAACGTCGCTTCTTCCTCGTCGGCGGGATCGCAGATCACCGAGCCAGAGGCAGTCTTCACCAGAAAAGCGTTCTGTCCGTTGAGAGAAATCTCCATGTGTTTGCTGGGTCTCCGTTGAAGCGTGAGATACGTAACTAAGGTACTGAGTGTACTTCGCTCGAAAACGCTCCGTCACAACCTACAATCATGCAACCTGCTCAACCGCACAACGAACGGATTTCCCGTGGCGTGAACACGACCTCTCCGATCATCTACACGATCGGTCACAGCAATCACAATTGGGAACGGTTCGCTAATCTGCTTGCCCCGTATGAAATCGAAATGCTGGTCGACGTCAGGTCGTATCCCCGATCGCGATTCGCGCCTTGGTCGAATCGCGATCGGTTGGAATGCAACCTAACGCGGATCGGCGTGGAATATCTGTGGGCGGGCGAATCCTTGGGCGGCATGCCGAGAGGCCCAAACAGGTCAAAGGATTCCGAACATCCGTCCGTTGACGAATGGTACGAACAGAGGGCAAAAGAACCTGATTTCCAAGCCGGAATTGTAGAAATTTCCCGATTGGCAAGAGGGAAACGGTTAGTTGTGATGTGTTCGGAAGGCGAAGCAACGCGATGCCACCGTTCGTTGTTGCTGGCACCGAAACTCATCCGCGAAGGTTTCGAACTCCTAGACATCCACCCGAAGGGATTCGGCGCTTCAGCCCAGATGCCGACGGACGACGATGACCGCGAACGGAGTGCATCAATGGCGCATTGAGCCGCACAGTGTTAGATTCTGTTAATAGGAGCGCGACCAGTTTTTGGCGTAAGGTTGCGCCATACGTTCGACGCCTTGGCGGTCGATAAACGCCGTAAGACCCAACCGTCTTGACATGGCCCTGCCTGAACGAAGAAGCACAATTCTAACCTTCATCGTCGACGACTATATTTCGACTGCGATGCCGGTTTCATCCAACGCGGTCGCCAATTCCGGCGGATTCAACGTCAGCAGCGCTACCATCCGCAACGAGATGGGCTTTCTCATCGACGAAGGATACCTGTTGCGGCCTCATTCTTCGTCCGGCGCTATCCCGTCGGAGAAGGGGTACCGCCACTTCGTTGGTGGATTGGGAGACTCTCCGCCGCCGCCAGACAACTTGGTCACGCTATTGCAGCACCAAATCGACGTCGCTCCAGATGACATTGACGCATGGGTGCAGATAACTGCCTCGGTGATCGCCGACTTGATCGGTGCACTCGCTTTCATCACCGCCCCGCGCGCCAAAATGCCGAATGTCAAACAGATCGAGTTGCTGCGTATGCACGACATGTTGATCATGCTGGTGCTCGTATTGCAGGAGGCGCGGGTCTACCGGCAACTGATCGAGCTTGAAGAGGCCATCACCGACCCGATGCTCGAGCGAACCAGAAATAAAGTTTCAGCGCAAGTCTCAGGCAAACGCGTTGAAGAGCTTGTCGCGAGTCGAGATCGCGAAGACATCGAAGACGATTTTGAACGGCAAGTATGGCAAACCACGATCGAAGCGTTGGTACGCGCCGATTCAGTTCCCGGCGTCCGCTACATGAGCGGCTTCCGCCATTTCATATCAGATCCCGAATTGGCCGCACAACCCGAGAAAGGCGCACTGGCACTCTCGGCTCTCGAAAACGACGACGCGTTCGCCGACCTAACCTCCGGAGTGACCTACGGCGCACAACCAGTCGTCGCTATCGGATCTGACAACGCTCGCCCTGAACTGTGTGACTACAGCCTCATCATGTGCGGTTACGGCGGCGCAGTCAACGCAAGAGGCGTGGTCGGTACGATTTCGCCAATGAGGACCGCATACGGCCGAGCGATCCCGACGATCAGCTTTGCCGCCGAGTCCTTAGACGCCTTGGTCAACCGAGACCGCACCGGCAGCAACTGATCGACCTATACATCCGGCACATCTCTCCGCTAGAACGGCACCAATTCCATGAGCGAAAAGCGCGACTATTACGAAGTGCTGGAGATTCCTCGTACCGCAAACGAGGAGGACATCAAAAAGGCATTCCGGCGACAAGCGTTGCAGTATCACCCCGACCGCAACCGCGAAGAGGGTGCGACCGAACGTTTCAAGGAGATCAATGAGGCGTATCAGGTCCTCATCGACTCGGAGAGCCGCGCCCGTTACGATCGCTTCGGACATCAGGGCGTGAACGGTCAGGCTGGCCGAGGCTTCGAAGGATTCAACGATTTCGGTGGTTTCGGCGACATCTTCGAATCGTTCTTCGGTGGTGCTGCCGGAACTCGAAACCGGCGCGGCAGAGACGTCGAGTTTGCGCTGAGCGTTTCATTTCGCGACGCCATCTTCGGTACCAGCCGCGAGACCGACGTAATGCGACGCGAGGTCTGCTCGCGGTGCCACGGAACCCGTGGCGAGCCCGGAAGCACAACCAAAACATGCCCAACTTGTAATGGCACCGGCAAAGTACGACGCGCCCAACGAACCCTGTTCGGCAATTTCGAGCAGATCAGCGAATGTTCGACGTGCCGCGGCGCCGGAACCAAAGTCGAGCGCGCATGTACGCAATGCAACGCAACCGGAGTATCCAACAATCGACGCAAAATCTCGATCGATATCCCGCCCGGAGTCGACGATGGCACGCGTATCGTCATGCGGGGGCAAGGCGATGTGGGTGAGTTCGGCGGACACGCTGGCGATCTATACGTCCGAGTTCACGTAGAACCTGACCGTGTGTTCACGCGCAGCGGCAACGATGTTTTTATCCGCGCAGAACTGAACGTCGTATCCGCAATGTTGGGCGGCATGATCGCCGTGCCCACCCTCGAAGACGACATAGAAGTCAGAATCGAACCCGGCGTCCAGACTGGTCAGCAGTTCATCATGCGCGGGTTGGGTGTTCCGCGCCTGCGAAACGACGGACCACGCGGAGATCAGATCGTCCAGATCGCCGTCATCACGCCGCGATCCTTGACTCAGAAACAAAAGAAACTCGTCCGAGAACTCGGTGAAACCATGCGCGAGACCGACGAACGCGCCTTGGATCCGATCATTGTCCAAAACGAAATCTCATATGGCAATCAAGGTGCCGACGACGGGATTTGGAGCTGGTTAAAAGGCGCCTTCACCGGTTAATCTCGCGTAGCTTCCAAACTGCGCGCCGACGCCGACCACGCACTCTGTATGAATTCGCGTGAACCTGACCCTGAGAATTGGCTGGAGATTCGCGTAAAGCTGCCGGCCGAATACGCCGAACCAGTTACTCATCTCTTCACTACCTACGGTGACGGCCGCGTCTTCGTATCGCAATCCGGCGAATGGGATGCCGACGATGTCGGCGGTGACGCCAACCCGAACGACGACGTCACGGTCTTCTGCTACCTCAAGAACGACGACACCGTAGAAAACCGCAAGGGAATGATCGGCATCGGATTGCGCCTGATGTCGGAACTGACCGACATGGAGCCGCACCACGAACGCATCGTCACCGCCGACGAATGGGCGAACCAATCCTTCCCCACGATCCGGGTGGCCGATCGGATAACCATCTCGCCATGGTCCTTAGAAGACGGTGTTCCTACAGCTCCGGAAAACGACGACGTGCAAGTTTACCTGTCACCGGGATTAGCTTTCGGCACCGGGAACCATCCGACAACGAGGCTCTGTTTGAAAGGGGTTATCGAAGATGCTGATGCAAACAGAATGGCCGGTGCCCGCGTCTTGGATGTCGGTTGCGGTTCGGGGGTGCTGACGATCGTCACCCTGAAGTCGGGTGCCAGTGAAGCGTGGTGTTTAGACATCGACGAAACCGCGATTAGGGCAGTTCGAGACAACCTCGTGATGTCTGGTGTCTCCGAACGCGCTCACGTTTTGTGTGGTTCGGTACCTCACGCAGAGTTGCCTGATATCAAATTTGACTACGTGTTGGCAAACATCACCTCGCGTGTCCTCATCGATCTCGCCAACGCGATCGTCGATCAAGCCAATCCGGGCGGCACGATACTGGCATCGGGCATATTGGCGGAGCAATCAGATGTGGTGCGCGATGCATTCATCAACACGAGACGAATCGAAATTTCGGAAACGCGACAAGATGGCGATTGGGTCATGCTACGCATCGTCAAGTCGAATGACGAAACGAAATCCTAGCCATGCACCGATTTTACCTTGAGCCGTCATCGGCGCGTTCGCTCGAAATCGGTAGCCAAATATCGTTGCCCGAAAACACTTCGCACCAAATTCGTAACGTCTTGCGGTTACATCCAGGTGAGAAGATCGCAATATTCACGGGCGATGGACGCGAATGGACAGCCGAGTTAGCTTCAATCGAAGTCACCGAACGAGGTTCACAGCCAGTTTCGGTCCACCTTTCGGGAGTCAGTGAACCCAACGTCGAAATGAAGACTCACGTTGCTATGGTGATGGCATTAACACGCCCCCAGCGCTACGAGTTGGCACTAGCGAAATGCACCGAACTCGGCGCGAGCGAGTTCCTACCCGTCCTCACCGATCGCGTACTCAAGTCTGATTCGACGATCGGTGAGAATCGAATGGCTAGGTGGAATCGCATCGTCCTCGAGGCCGCCGAGTTATCCGGAAGGGTGCGCGTTCCTCCAATCGCCGATCCAGAATCAATGAATTCGGTGTTGGCACGACTTTCCGATGATGGAGCGACCTCAATATTGCTGTGGGAAGGTGCTCGCGAACCGATGTTGGCCGATCTCCTCGCAACGCTTCGCAGCGGGCCTCAACCACCCTACAAACTTGCACTAGTACTCGGTCCGGTCGGCGGGTTTGCACCCAAGGAGGCGCAGCGCGCAACCGACATCGGCGCGGACATCGCGAGCCTGGGAAACCGAATTCTCCGAACCGAAACCGCGTCGATCGCCGCGATGTCGATAACCGCACAAATACTGCGTTGAATCGGTGACTATCGTCGGCAAAGCGCTCTGACGATAGATGAATCCAATTCCGCCTGTGCGTCAACCGGCGAATCGTGCTAGTATGCATCCGCGCCACGGCATTGGAGTCAGGCGCATTCGTTAAGGAACCAACTCAATGAACCTTCGTCCGGGGCCCGCCAAAAAAGCCATCTTGATTGGCACCGATGGCGCAAGCATGGAACTGTGGCGACGAATGGCGGCGTGGGGAAGGGCTCCAAACATGGCCAAACTGTTGGCCAACGGCGTCTCCCGACCGATGCTCGGGACGCATCCGACGCTCACCCCTTGCGGATGGACATCTCTTTTCAGCGGCAGTTGGCAGGGCACGCACGGGATCATGTGGTGGGGATCGCATCGCGATGGCGAGTCGATGAAGACGGCGCAGTGGACAATGGCGGCCCACACCTCAGAGTCCGAACAGATATGGACTACCGCCGAGCGCGCCGGCAAGACTCCGATCATGATCAAACAGGAGATCACTTGGCCCGCCACGCTGGAACGCGGAATGCAGATCGAAGGCTCCGGGCCCGGCTGTATCCAACTATCACCAGATCGCTGGCTACCACCCCTTCGTATCCGGCAATTGGCGACCCCGCCCCGTTGGCGGCACCATCGACCCCGAAGCAACCGATCCCAGCCGCGGCGGCACCGACGCACCATACGACTACGTTGAACTGCAACCCGCCGCAGGGTGGAACAACCTCCCGCCTTCAACATTGGACCCGCTTGAGACGGTAGTCACCCTGACACCGCTCAAACGCGGCCGGACGATCTTACACCGGGGGCACGAAGGAACACCGCAGGATTGGAACGTCCTCGTCTATGCATCCGGCGATGACGGATACGACGGTGTTTTGGTTGCCACGAACAAAGACGGCAACGACGCATTCGCCGATCTCGGTGTTGGCGAGTGGTCTGATTGGCAACTCAAATCATTCGAGATCGACGGTGATGACGTAGAGGGCTACGTCTCCTGCAAGCTCATCACCCTCTCTGCGAACGCCGACAACTTTGAACTCTTCTTCCCGCAGATCTGGCCGCGACGCGGCTACTCCAACCCGCCCTCAGTCTCTGACGAGATCGACGAAAAGGTCGGCAACTTCCTCCAGAACCCAGCTCGCGACGCACTCGGCTTCGTCGACGACCGGACCTACATCGAACTCTGCGACTTCCATCATGGCCGCATCGCCGATATCGCCGAGATGCTCACTCGCGACCACGATTGGGACATCCTAATGGCGGAAACCCACGCCACCGACTACTCCGATCACTTCTTCATGGGTTCCGCCGATCCCATCAGCGGCGCACCACCGGATGTCGTAGAACGATGCCTCAACGGTTTGAAGGACACGTATGAGTCGACCGACAAAATGATCGGCAGACTCATGGCACTAGCCGATGAAGACACCGTAATCTGCGTCGTCTCCGACCATGGCGCAACGCCAAACCGTAGCGAACCGCCCGACATCAAGGACATCCTGGTCGACGCCGGACTACTCGTTTTCACAGACACTCCGTCCAACCAAGACGCCGCGCGCACCGGCCCATTCGGCCCTGGCGAAGTCCCCGACCGCGTCTCATGGGACGTCATGATGCAGAACAAATTTGACGTCGATTTCGAGAAGAGCGTCGCCATACCGATGAATTCTATCGACATCTTCATCCCTGTCAAAGGCCGCGACCCCGAAGGACATGTTGAACCCGAAGACTACGAAAAAGTCCAACGCAAGATCATTGACACGCTAATGTCTTACACCGATCCCGAGACGGGCGAACACCCATTTTCCGTAGTGGTAAGCCGTCAAGACGCGGAGATGCTAAACATCTGGGGAACATCCGCCGGTGACGTGATCTACGCCATGCGGCCCGAATTCGACGGCGTGCACGGCAAACACCTCCCATCGTCCGTCTTCGGCATCGGCAGCCAACACTCCACATTCGTCCTCGCAGGTGCCGGCGTTCGCCAAGGCGTCGAACTCGAACGCAAAGTCCAAGTCGTCGATGTCGCGCCAACGCTATGTCATTTACTGGGTTGGCCAATGCCCAAAAACGTAGAAGGCGGTATCGGCTACGAGGCTCTGGAAGACCCAGACTGGTACCTCAAACAATAATGAGTTAACCTGTTTCAGAACATCACAATAAATCCGAAACAAAAACGAACTTACCCACAAAAGCAGAAACGATCCGAGGAGGAAACGTAATGCGAAGAATCTGGTTATCAAAATCAGGCGCGGCGATGGCGATAGCCCTAGTGCTCTCCGCCATCGTGTTCGCCTGCGGCAGCGAGACCGTCGTAGAGGTCACGCGCGAAGTCGAAGTCATTCGCGAAGTCGAGAAAGAGGTGATCAAAGAAGTCGAGGTCACCGTCGAAGTCGAGAAGCAAGTCGAAGTCGCGGTCGAGGTCATCCGCGAGGTCGAGGTCGAAGTCGTCGTAACCGCGACAGCCGAAGCCTACGGCGCGGGAGCCGGTGCCGAAACATTAGCCGCGGCCACAGCAGTCGTCGAAGCGCCGACTGCGCAATCAGGCAAGTTGGTTGTCGTATCGCCCGACATCGGAGCCGGTTGGTTCACAAGTTCGCCGTATGACGACTACACGAGCGACAACATTGGTGTTGCAGACGCGATAATCTTCGCCGACCCAGCGCCGATACCGCAACGCGGAGTTTTCAACCCTGCGATCAGCATCGCCAATGGTTGGAAGGTAGCCGAAGATGGGAGGTCAATCATCTTCAACATCCGCGATGGCGTCCAATTCCATCACGGTTGGGGTGAGTTGACCGCCGAAGACGTCGCTTGGTCGTTCAACGACGCCCTACGTGAAGGCAACACAAACTCACGCTCGGGTTTCGTAGGCGAATACCAAGGCTCATGGGAAGCTGTTGACGATAACACGGTCATCATGCACGTCAAAGAAGGCGCGACCCTTAGTCCAGTATGGTTACTCGAGACTTCTAACGTCTGGCGCAACACTTTGACCGCGACATCAAAGAAAGCCATCGATGAACTTGGATCAGGGACCGGCGGCAGAAAGATCGGACAAGGTCCGTTCGAGATGATCGAAGGCGAAGCCGATAACTTCATCGAGTTCAAAGCTGTCACTGAGCACTATCGAAAAATCCCGTCGATCGAAGCAATTCGGATGGTTGCCATCCCCGAGCCTGCGACACGAGTTGCGGCATTCGTCAACGACGAGGTCCACATCTCCGTCATGTCAGCACAATTCGTGCTTGAGGCCACCCAGCAGGTTGACGGATCACGCGTCCAACCACTCGGTGAAGGTCAGACACTGCACATCTACATGGGCGGTAACTTCTGGCAGACGTCAGATCCGGTAGATCCTTCAACAGAGTTTCCGCGGGGGGGCTGGAAACCCGACGCCGAACACCCTTGGATTAGCGACCCTAACGACCCAGCGTCAATGGAACGCGGCAACAAGTTCCGCCGCGCATTGAGCATGGCCGTCGACCGCGTTGCGATCAACGAAGTGATTGGACAAGGTCTCTACCCACCCCACTTCACATTCACCGGTTTCACCAGCAACGACCCCCTCTGGAAGCCCGAGTGGGAAGTTCCGTTCGATCCAGAAGGTGCCCGAGCTTTGATGGCCGAGGCTGGCGTCCCAGAAGGCTTCCGCATTCCGGTGTGGTTGACCCCAGACTCCAGTTCGCTTCCATTCGACATCGCGGAAGCTGCGGTGTTGCAATGGGCCGCCAACTTGAATCTGAACGTCGAAATCGATGCGACCGCATACGCCGGAAATCGACCGAAGCTTATCGGGCGAACCATCGACATACCGCTGTACCACCACATGAACTTGGGATACTTCGACGAACCAAAGGGTCGATTGATGACCGCGGCTAAAGGTGGCGCCAACCGCGGCGTCGAACTGCCCAATGCCCTACTCGAGCGTACATATTGGGCGAACTTGATTGAAACCGACGCGCAGAAACGCATAGAGAACAACATCCTCCTCACCGACTGGCTCGCCGAGACTTCGTTGGTGATGTCGATGGTGCGACAAAGCCAGCTGTACGCAGTCTCGCCCGACATCGTTGAATGGATGCCGTACACCGAAACATTCGGCGGATTCAACTCCCCAGAGACGATCGTTCTCAGATAGAGGCGAGAAAATCGATGTCGGCTGGCTAATTCGCCGGCCGACATGCGGTGGCCATTCCTAATCGGGATTCTGTCACAGAAAACGGGTGGCCACCGCACGTCGAAAAGAGGATTCCAGCAGTCTCACCTACTGTTGAACAAAGACAATGTGGCGAATAATCGTTAACCGTCTAGCCTTTGGGGTAGCGATCGTGTTGCTGATTACGATCGTCGTGTTCGGTCTGTCCCGCGCCGCCGGCGATCCTCGCAACATCTATCTCGATGAATACGCCACACCTGAAGCTTGGGATGCTTGGGGCGAGCGCATGGGACTCGACAAACCGCTCTACATCCAATACGGAGTGTGGCTCTGGGATACCCTCCAAGGCGATTTCGGCGAATCCCTCTACTACAACGTGCCGAGCCTCCGTCTAGTTCAAGAACGGGTCCCCAACACACTGCAGTTGGGAGGCGTCGCGTTCGGCGTCGCGATCCTCATCGGCATCCCTTTGGGTGTGATTTCTGCAGTTCAACGCGGATCCATAATCGACTACGGCGTCCGCGGTTTCGCCTTGCTCGGACAATCAGTGCCGGTGTTTTGGATCGGGATAATGATGATCCTCGTGTTCTCAGCAACATTGGGATGGCTTCCATCGAGTCGAAACGAGGGTTGGAACCACTTCATAATGCCATCGATAGCCCTGGGTTGGCTTCCCGCTGCAGGCCTCATGCGCATAACCCGCGGCGCCATGCTCAACGTCCTCGACAGCGAGTACATCAAACTCGCAAGAGCCAAAGGCGTCTCCGGCGGTAAGATCGTTTGGTTGCACGGTTTCCGCAACGCCATAATCCCGCCACTCACCGTTGCCGCCCTCATCTTCGCCGCATTCTTAACCGGAACCGTGGTTGTCGAAACAGTATTCGCCTGGCCAGGAGTCGGACGATTAGCCGTCCAATCCATCAAGAACAACGACTTCCCGGTCCTCAGCGCCATAGTCATCCTATTCTCATCCTTCTACATCCTGCTAAATCTCATCGTCGACCTGCTCTACGCCCAACTAGACCCAAGGATCCGCTTGGATTAACGGGACAACCTCGATGTCGATCGAAGCAACATACGTGCCGTCGCCTCTCGACGACACACTTCCGAGCAACCCGGTATTGCGGGCGTTGCGCGTCGGTTGGTCATTGACGCGACGGTACCCCGTCATTCCCTTCGCCGTCCTCGTTCTGATGATCGTCTGCGCGCTATTCGCCGAGCAACTGTCCCAACATGACCCCCTGAGGGGAAACCTTAGAGCTGCATTTACACCGCCAGTGTTCATGGACGGCGGATCATGGGAAAACCCGCTCGGGACTGATCACCAAGGCCGCGACATCCTCAGCCGCGCAATCTATGGCGCCCGCGTCTCAACAATCATCTCCATCGCGGTTATTCTCGCTGGTGGCATCGGCGGAACCGTCATCGGCCTATTGGCCGGCTTCCGCGGCGGATGGATAGACCAAGTCGCCATGCGAGCCGTTGACTTCACCCTCGCAATGCCATTCCTGCTCGTCGCCCTCGTCGTCGTCGTTGTCTTCGGACAGAGCCTCGAACTCATCATTGTCCTGCTCATACTCTTCGGATGGGACAACTTCGCCCGCGTCGTCCGCGCCGAAACCCTAACCCTGCGCGAATCCGACTACGTGAGCTACGCCCGCATCCAAGGTGCCTCCCTATCGCGCATCCTCTTCCGCCATATCCTCCCCGGCGTCGTAGGTACCGTCCTCGTCATCGGCAGCCTCCGCGTCGGCTCTCTCATCCTCACCGAATCCACCCTCAGTTTCCTCGGCGTCGGCGTCCCACCCGACACTCCCGCCTGGGGCATCATGGCCGCCGACGGCCGTCAACACCTCTCCCGCGCCTGGTGGATCAGCACCATGCCCGGCATCGCCATATTCCTCGTCGTCATGGGATTCAACTTCCTCGGCGACTGGCTCCGAGACTACTTCGATCCGCGGCTGCGACAGCTGAGGGTAAATTAGCGGTCGGCTTACTCCCGCTGCAACTCCCGCCGCATCAGTTCCCCCATCGCTTCAGTTGGCGGAACTCCCTCAAACATGACCTTGTGGGCCGTCTCAGTGATCGGCATCTCAACACCCAACTGCCGCGCGATCCGCAACGCCGCCCGCGTCGTCGGCACCCCCTCCGCAGTTTGACCGAGATACTCTAACGCTTCCTCGACACTATCCCCTTCCGCCAGTCGTGTGCCCAGCCGATAGTTCCTGCTCAAAGGGCTGTAACAGGTCGCAAGCATGTCGCCAATCCCACTCAAGCCGGCAAATGTAGTCGGCTTTGCGCCGAGAGCCAATCCCAACAGCGTTATCTCGTGCAACCCGCGCGTGACGTACGCAGCTTTAAGGTTTGCTCCCATGCCGGATGCATCGATGAATCCTGCCCCGATAGCGATGATGTTCTTCAGCGTTCCACCCAGCTCGACGCCAATGATGTCGTCCGAAGCGTAGACGCGGAATCGGGCTCCACTGGTCATCAACTGAACCCGCTCTGCCGTTTCGATCGAAGTCGATGCCGCGGTCGCAAGTGCAGGCAATCCAATGGCTATCTCAACCGAAAGATTGGGACCCGACAGCGCACAGATATTTCCCATCGCTTCATCGACCGACACCGTATGGAAAACCGAAATGTTCTCGGCAATAACCTCGCTCATCCGCTTCCCGCTCTCGATCTCAAGCCCCTTGGTGGCACTTACCACGATCGTATCGGGAGCAATCTCCGCGACATGAGCTTCGATGACTTGCCGCATCGCAACTGATGGAACTGCAATGATCACGCAATCAACACCCGATAATGCATGCCGAGGGTCATGGTGGACCGACATCGCATCAGGGAACGTCATCCCCTGTAGATAACGTTTGTTCTCGCGATCAACCTCTAACTGAGCAGCACGCTCTGCAGTCCGAGCGAGAAGCCGCGTCTCGTTTCCTTGAGTCGCCAAAAGCACAGCCAATGCCGTGCCCCATGAACCAGCACCTATGATCCCGATTGCGGAAATCGGATCAGGCTCCGTGTCCGCCAGAGGTCGTTGTCCCCTCCGCGGCGTTTATGTCAAGGCGGTTCTCTGTCCCTTTGCGCAATCGGGCTATATTGTCTCGATGGCTGAACAGGATCACGACGACCGCAGGGATTGCAAAGGCCAGGTATTCGATTGGTGCCTTCAACACGAAGCTGTCAGTTATTGGAATATCCACGATCGCGAGGACGACCAACGCCAAGATTCCTAACGACGCTCCAACAATCGATCCGAGCGAAACGTACCGTGTCAGCAGCGCAATCGCCACGCCAATCAACGTGACGGCGCCTGCGGTCGGCGACAACACCACCAGCGCAGCCCAACCAGGCGAAATGCCTTTCCCACCTTTGAACCCCGCAAACACTGGCCAAGTGTGCCCCAAAATGACAAATGTCCCCGCAATCCCATGCAGCAGGAAGGATTCTGGCGCCAGGATCAACGACAGCGCGATCACCAAAGCGCCTTTCCCTAAATCCAGTGCGAAAACCAAGGCCGCCGCTTTCTTGCCAGCGGTTCGTAAGACGTTCGTCGCCCCCATCGACCCACTGCCATGCTCGCGCGGATCAACGCCTCTCCACACGCGGCAAACGATGACGCCCACCGGTATCGATCCGATGAGGTATGCTGTAGGCGCAATAAGCACCCACGCCAACAGTTCGTTCATTTCACCTCAATTGCCGCCACGGTAAAACATCCTGATGGGCGAACCCTTGAATCCAAATGAGTCGCGCAACCTGTTTTCCAAGAACCGCTTATACGAGAAGTGCAAAAATTCAGGGTTTTTGCAGGATATCACGAATGTCGGGGGGCGTACCGAAACCTGCTCGATACCCGATATCCGTGAACGACGACGTCCCTTAGGAGGCAGCGGGCGATCGCCCAGCGCCGCGTAAAGCGTGCGGGAAAGCTCACCCTCGTCGACCCGTTTGATGTATTGGGAAAATGTTTGGCGAACCGCGTCCGGAATCGCCCTGATACCGCGGCCGGTCAACGCCGACGTGAACAGAATCGGTGCGTCCGGAATGAACTTGAAACGGTCGCGAATATCAACAACCGCCTCTTCGAACGTCGTATCCAGTTGTCGCCGCAGATCCCATTTGTTGACGACTATCACGCCCGCTTTGTACGCATCCTGAGCGAAACCGCCAATGTGCGTGTCCTGTGCAGTAACAAACTCGGTCGCGTCAAGTACTAAGACCGTCACGTCAGATCGTTCAATCGCCCCTATCGTCCGGATCGCACTGAACTTTTCGATGCCCTGTTCAGCCTTGCCACGTCGCCGCAGTCCCGCTGTGTCCAAGAACATCATTTGGCTGTCTTTGTACTCGTATATCGCATCCACCGTGTCCCGCGTCGTCCCCGGCAACGGACTCACGATTGAACGCTCCTCGCCCGTCAACGCATTGAAGATCGCCGATTTGCCAACGTTCGGCCGACCCGCAATCGCAACTCGGACCACGTCGTCCGGTGTATCATCCTCGAACTGATCGTCGACGTGCGCCAGAACCGTATCCATCAACTCGGTAACCCCGATGTCGTGATACGCGCTTATCGGTATCGCTTCCCCCATACCTAGCGCCGCAAACGTGTACAACTCCGCCATCCGAGTGGTGTTGTCCGTCTTGTTCGCCGCAAGAGCATACGGCTTTTCCGCCCGTCGGAGCAGATCCGCAGCATCAAAATCCGATGCCGTAACTCCCTCCGCAGAATCCACCAGCAATATCACCGCGTCTGCTGTATGAATCGCTCGCTCGGTCTGAACCCGGACCTCGTCCCACAGCAGTATCTCTGCCGACGGTTGATCCTCGATACCCGCCGTATCAATAAGCATGAAGCGCCGGCCGAACCAATCGGTGTCGACCGACACGCGATCTCTGGTCGTCCCCGGCGTGTCGCTGACGATCGCGATCCGGCGGCCCGCAATTCGGTTGAACAGCGTCGACTTCCCAACATTGGGGCGCCCAACTATGGCTATTACAGGGAGAGACATCGTGATTGGTGTTGCAAGTGCTCAATCGACCGAAATTAAACGAGATCAATCGTTGCGAATCTAACTGGCGACGATGTGCTCCATCAGAGCCATCTGCGCCCACATGCGATTCTCGGCTTGCTGGTACACGACCGATGACGGATGCGACATCATGTCCTCCGAGACCTCTTCGCCCGGGTGTGCCGGCATGTCGTGCATGAACCTCGCCTGCGGCTTCGCCTTCGCCATCAGCTCGGGATTCACCTGGTAGCCCTGAAAATCCTTCAACCGTTGAGCCGTCTCAGCCTCTTGCCCCATGCTAGTCCAAACGTCGGTGTACACAAAATCAGCGTGCCGCGTAGCCTCGATCGGGTCGCGCATCTGTATCACGCTCACCATCTTCGCCAACCCGGACGTGAAATTCGCTGCGTCAACCCGAGTTCCATACTGCAACTCATACCCGAACGGCGATGCGATAACTATCGTCCCACCGAGTCCCGCGATAGCGTAGGCCAAACTCGCGGCCACGTTGTTCCCATCCCCGATGAACGCCACGCGCACTTCGTCCAGATATCCGCGTATCTCCAACATCGTCATCACGTCGGCCAACGCCTGACATGGATGCTCGCCGTCGGTGAGAGCGTTGATCACCGGAACATCGCTGTTTTCGCCGTACTCATCCAGTGTAGCCTGTGCGAACGTGCGAACCACAGCCATATCCGCCATGCTCGCAATCACCTTCGCAACATCAGCAACCGGCTCGCGCTTACCAAGTCCTACCTCCTCCGGCGAAAAGTACACCGGCTTCGCACCAAGCTTCTCCGCACCAACCCAGAACGACAATTTAGTCCTCAGCGAAGGCTTCTCGAATAACAACGCCACCGACTTCCCCGACAACGCTCGACTCTCAGCACCGCTCTTGAGCTCGATCGCCCGGTACAGCAACGGAGATATCTCCGCCGGTGGTAGGTCGCGAAACCTCAAAAAGTGCCTGTTCATCACGGGGTCCTCAGATCAAGCGCCACGGAAAAAACGAAGCGCAACAATACCTAAATTGTGCAACACGCGAAATGCCCCCGAATACCCGGGCGCACTAATCCCTCTTTCTCGATCCATTCCCGTCTCCCGCCAATGGGAGTTTAAGAACGGGCCGCCCGTAAGGGCATCAAGCAGGCGTGAAGTTCGGCAACGTATAGTCGTCGCTGATCTTCGTGAAGACCACCTTCAATGCCATCCCAATTTCCAGATTTTCCGGCTCAGGATCCACACCCACGATGTTCGTCGCCATCCTCGGACCTTCCTCCAACTCCACAATCGCCGTGATGTACGGCACCTCGGCCATGAAACCGGGATGCGGCGGGATGTGCACGATCCCAAACGTGTGCAACGTCGCGTTCCCCGACGCCTTCACCCACTCAACGTCGCCACCCGGCGTCGCCAAACTGAAAGCCCTAGGGTAGAACTGATATTCGCCCGTCGCCTTGTCCCTCTGCAACCAAAGCTCCCCATTACGGGCGCATTCCCAATAGCGGTCAGATTCCGGCTGCGATACCGGCTCAGGTCGTGCAGGCGCATCAGTCGTCATAGTGGGTTCCCTCCGCAGAAACGGTCCCTTTCAGAGGCGTCAAGTCGTGTGTAGATTGTAACCGCGCATCGCGGTGACATGACACCCAATGCCATGGACATTAAGGCGACGGCGGCAAGAAACCGATGCCATCAACGAAGCCCGATCACCCACCAGCGAGAGCGAAAACCGCAAGAATGATGACAATAAAACCCAACGTGACGGCGAGCGCAATCATTACTCCCACCAGTCGTATTACTTGCGCCAACTTAGATTGATCCATCGCTAACACCTTCCTTTCGCGCCAATCTCCTCCCATATTATCTGTGCATTTCCGCCTCCACAGTCAAGGCGTCGGTGTAGCCGTGACGAACCTGAACGGGTGATCTACCAACCTGCCTCGAATCTTCAACTTTGTGATAGTCGGATTACGGCTCGAATCGCTACACGTCCTCATGTCATCCGCGTCGCCTTCGAATACCAACACCCATTCCGAAGTGGATTCATCAAACACCATAGCATCCGCATAGAACGGGTCACAGACCTCGAGGGTGATCACCGGCGCTTCCTCATCCGCCGACCTAAGCGGTATCCGGATGTCCATCATCCTTAACGGATTGTCTCTGAATTTGGAAGATCCCGGAAAGAACTTCTCAGCGCAAGCGTTCATGTCGGATTGTGTACCGAGCCAAACGACCCCACCATCGCGGCGACCGTACTCCTTTACCCAATCCCCCAATACCCAATCCCCCAAGTGGACGTTACACTCCCTCGGAAATTCCCGCACAAAAACCGTCGGACCTCGAAGCGACTCCAATGCGTCCGGAAGCTTGCCGGCAAACAAAGTAACTATGAACAAAACCGCAACAACCGCAACGACCATGCTGGCTATTGCAACCACAACACCCTTCAATCGACCAATTGGCGAAGATGAAGCTATGAAAACTGACTCCTCCGATTGTCGCTATAACATCAACGATCAAAATCCTCGCCATCCACAATCACACCCAAAACCGTCGCATCCCCGTCCTCATTTACCGAAACCCGAATCTTCAAATCCCGCGCCCGCTCAATCTCCTGCCCAGTACCCTCCGGCACGAAATACGTCCCAATCCCAAAATCGATCCTCCCGTTCGACTGCATCTCGCCACGAATGAAGACTTGGTCATTTCGCTTGGGCGAGAGGTCATTGGTCAAATACCGGGATCCCTCCCAGACCGACCCACGGTTCACCAACACCACGATCACGTCGTCACCAGAGGCGAAATCGGCCATCAATTCCTCAGGTATGCTCGCAATCTCATACTCAAGAATCGCGTAGTCGCCTTGCATCAAAGACCGAGGATCCACCGGCGCCCCTTGCAAAACCACTTCAGTTCCGGTCGCAGCGACATACTGCTTAACCGCGGCGAACGTCACCAAACCAATCATCTGCAAAGCAACGACGGCTAAGAAAACGATCGTGAGGTTGCGACTCATGGCGCCGACACCCGTTCGTGCATATCGCGAATCATGCCGCGCCGCAGACGCTCGAGCCCGAACCCGATCCCCAGCAACAATACGCCCGTGACGATGAACGCCAACCCTTGATCAAACAGGCCGAACCCAAACTCGAAGTATCGCGTCATCACCGTAACGCCGAACAGGATGAACGCGGTATTGACCAGATACGCCCGATTGAATCGGAAACCAGCCGTCAACATCGCAATAATACTGATCAAAATGATCAGGTTTATGGGAATCCAGAACCAAGACGCATCTGCCAATAACGCAATCCAAGTAGCGATCGCGATGCCGCACATCACGAGCGTGCCTGACGCGATCCAAATCCATCGCACAGAATCGTTGGCACCACTCCCGCGTCGCTGATACGCCACCGCCAAAGCAAGCGCCATCACCACCACCGCAACCACAAAAGTGATCCAAGACTCCGGCATAAAATCTCGTAGCTCAACGCGATCAATGGTCCTCCACGCCGACGCGAAACTCAATGCATAAGTACCAACCGTGGCGGTTCCGATTCCGAACACATCAAAGTAACGGGTGAAGTTTTGATAGTAGCCCCATCTCGCATGAACGCGTCCTAGAGCAAACAACACCGCGCCAAACATCACATACGCGGCGACCACCACCATGAGCACCGCGCCATCATCGGCGTTCGCAAACTCCTCCACGAACCAAACCTGCATACGGAAGCCAAGCGATACGAGCAACAAGATCATCGACAGCACCAAAATCGCAACCGAGCGAGTGACATAAGCAATCGGTACCACACCGAGGAACCACGCTGGCATCAGCAATGGATGGTTCACTTCTACGTTGAATGCCTGAGCAATGAGATGGATCGATGCGCCATAAATGATCGCACCAAGCAGGATTACCGCGATTCCAGTGCGAGGCGACTCGAAACGGTACGCGAGCAACCACCCCACAACATACGCGGTCGTCGTCGCCAAGACCATCACACCGATCTTCGCCATGTCCGATATGGCATCCCAGTTCGCTGCTAATATCGCAATAACGCCGAGCCCAACCAAGATCGCCCCGAAGATCACGATCGCCGCAGATAGCCGATTCAACGCGAATGGACGCCCGTCTTCCTCCGAATCCCCGTAACGACCAGCAAGGGTTACCGCGACTTCCGACGAAATAATCCCCTCGGACCGCCAAACTTCGATCTCGCGCCGAATCCGTTTTACGAATTGAGGATCGCTGTCAGTTGAATCCCCAACTTGGGGTGCGTCACCTTCCGACATGCACCCATTCTAAGTTTGATTTTGAGAGGACTCTTGCGACGACCTAAGGCGACGCCAAGATCACTGTCCCCGTCGACGACAGGTAGCCACCAGTCCCGTGCGCCACCGCCAAGTTGCAATCATCCAACTGCCGCTCGCCAGTCTCCCCGCGCAACTGCCGAACCGCCTCGACCACGGTGAATATCCCGTACATCCCCGGATGCGTGTACGACAAGCCACCACCAGACGTGTTCACTGGAAAGTCGCCGCCCGGCGCCGTCCGCTGGTTAGCTACCAATTCCGGACCTTCACCCGGCGCACAGAACCCGAGATTTTCCAACGAAACCAACACCGTGTAAGTGAAGGAGTCGTAGATCATCATCAGATCTAGATCCGAGTGCGAAACCCCAGCCATCGACAACGCCTGTTCACCCGTGTTCCGACCGAACGCCCGCGTCAGGTCCGGCATCTGCGAAATCATCGAGTGGTCATGACCCTCAGCCGCACCGAGTACCTTCACGCCACCCTTTGCACAGTCCTTCGCCCGCTCCGCCGTAGTCACCACAATCGCAGCGCCCGCATCCGTCACCAGACAACAGTCCAGAAGGTGGAACGGCCAAACGATCCAACGCGAATCGTGGTAGTCGTCAAACGTCGCCGGACGGTCGTAGAAGTACGCCTTCTCGTTCATGTTCGCCCACTTGCGAGTCGACACCGCGATATTTGCCATCGCCTCACGCGTCCGCTCTTCGCCGTACTGGTGCATGTAACGCCGGGCAGCCATCGCATACGACGCCGGTGGACCAATGATCCCATACGGACGCTCGTACTGGTTCTGCGGCGTCCCCAGGTTCGCCCCCGCCGGTGAACGATCGCTCCGACCAGCCTGACCATGCGTGATCAGCGCAACCTCACAATACCCCGCCTGAATCGCCGCAATCGCGTGCGCAATATGGATAACGAACGACGAGCCGCCAACCGACGTGCTGTCCGTGAACCTCGGCTGTATCCCCAGATATTCCCCAACATCCAAGGTCGACCAACCAGCCGTCATCAATCCATCAACATCCGAAAGCGATAGCCCAGCATCGTCCAGCGCATTGATAGCAGCCTCAGCATGATGCGCCAACGGCGACTTGCCCGGCACATTTCCGATCTGGTCAGATTCGGCGACGCCCACAATTGCAGATTGGCCCGAAAGTGCTTTCAGCTTATTGATGTTCGGCATGATGAATGTCCAACTAGGTTCACGTCATAGTCAAGCGGCATGTGCGCAACAAGCATTTTACCCGCGCAACCCCATATGTAAACTTGAACCGCTCACCAAACCGCACCGCCTCTCCCGCCATTCCGCCAGAAAGAACCACCCAAATGCCCGCTGAAAAAGGTGCCCCGCCGCAAGTCGATGTCAAATCCCTAAATGACTATCTAGAAGTTATGAGCAAAGCCGTCTTCCAGAGCGGCATGTCCTGGCAAGTCGTCAACGCCAAGTGGCCCGACACCAACGAAGCTTTTCACGGTTTCGAAATCGGCCGAGTGGCATCCCTCTCCGACGAGGAACTCGAAGAACTCGCACACGACACTCGCGTAATCCGTAACCGACGCAAACTCGCCGCCATCGTCCACAACGCACAACGTATCATCGAACTCGACGCCGAACACGGGGACTTCCGCAACTACCTCCGCTCCCACGGCGACTTCTACGACATCGTCAAAGACTTGAAGAAGCAGTTCAAATTCCTCGGCGACACCGGAAGCTACTTCTTCCTCTACGTCATCGGCGAGAACGTCCCGCCCCACGACGAGTGGATGCGGGGGAAGGAGCAGTCTGTGCGCCGCCGGTAGGGTCGCGGAGCAGCAAGGTTGCCCCCGCTTGCGGGGGAAATGTCCGAAGGACAAAGGGGGCTCGTACCGCTCAATCTCACAAATCCGTCCACACACGTCGTACACCCTTCCGCCTGCTAAATTACCTATCAACCTGAGTCACTCCATTCACCCAAAGGAACCCCGCCATGAAAGTAGTAATGACCCCCATGCCCGGCGGCGTAGCCCCCGGCGAACCCGAAGACGCCGTCCTCCGCGACCTCGAAGCAACCTTCCCCGACGTCAATTTCGTCTGGTGCCAAACCGAGGAAGACCAGCTCATCGCCATCGAAGACGCCGATGCATACTGCGGTTGGCCCACGCGCAAGGTGTTCCTCGCCGCCAATAACCTCAAATGGATCCACTGTGCCGGCACTGGCATTGACGGGATCATGAAGATACCCGAACTCGTCGAATCCGACATCCCCGTAACCAACTCCCGCGAATCCCACGTCAGCCCCATGGCTACGCACGTCTTCGCGCTCATCACCTCGCTAGCCCAGCGGTTGCCCGAGATGTTGCCGCAACAAATGGCCCGAGAGTGGCGACCAGCAGACTACGCATGGCGACAGATCGAACTCGAAGGCGCAACCCTTGGCATCTACGGCTTCGGTAACATCGGACGCGGTGTAGCCAAACGTGCCTCCGGCTTCGACATGAACGTCTACGCAGTAGACAAATTCCCCAGACCATCCGAACATGCCGAAGAGGTATGGGGCCTAGAAAAACTCGACGACCTCATCGCCATGTCCGACTGGTTCGTAGTCGCCGCACCATACACCAACGAAACGATGAACTCTATCGACAAACGCCGCATCGCCCTCATGAAACCAACCGCACACATCATCATCATCTCCCGAGGCGGCATCGTCGACGAACAAGCCATGTGCGAAGCCATTCGCAACGGCAACCTAGCAGGCGCCGGCCTAGACGCCATGGAACCCGAACCCCCAGAACCCGACTCCCTCCTCTGGACCACCCCAAACGTAATCTTCTCTCCCCACGCCTCAGCCCTAGTCCCCGACATGTACCTCGGCCGCCGAGAAGTCTTCAAAGAAAACCTCCGCCGCTACATAGCCAACCAACCCTTCATCTACGAATGCGACAAAGTCGCCGGCTACTGAAAAACGACGCCGTGAATACGCAAAGGTTGCTGTGTTAAGTTAACGCTACGCGTCCGTCAATCCTCAGGTTTCGTAGTAATTAAAACGAGAGATAGGACGCTCGCGATCTTGGGGCACGCTGATTGAACGAGAACAAAATCAACCTGATTTTCGAGGGGCCGTTGATCAACGACCACGGAGTTCCGTTCGAGGACTTGGTAAAAACCGTTGCTCATCTTCAACGCGCAATCAGGTTGCTGATCCGCGAGTTCGAAGGGATCGACGCAACGCTTGGTCGTCCGCCGCAAATCGTGGTCGAGCAAAGCACGCTTCGATTAATCGGGACTTCGAGCGGTTCGGTTAAGACCGAATGGGAACTCACCCCTCCGGTTGGCGTTCAACCGCATCTGAACCGGTCTGGCGTGCGTGCGGTCCAATCGATATTTGATCAATGCGATGCCTCGGACGGTCAGATAACGCAACTTTCGCCAACCGTTGAAGCAGAACTGAACGAGATCGCAAACGATCTATCCGCGGATGTCGACATCGTAAAAATGACGTCCGCAAGCCAGAACCGTAGTATCGAATTCCGGCGTTCAACGGAGAAGAAGGTTGACATACCTGAACCCAAAGATAACTTGGAAACTCACTTAGCAGGCAAGCTGCTTGAGGTCAACTGGGATCGTTGTACCGCGCAACTTCACAGGTATTCAGACAAGTACATACGACTCACATTTCGTCCCGAACTCGGCGATGAGATGCAACGACTAGCGACTAAATACGTCGAAGTCTACGGTCGGGGCGTTGTTGACGAAACGGATCATTGGAAACAAATCGAAGTAGAACGAATCGGTCCCACGCACTCATGGGCAGAACCGTTCGATCTGGAAGCCGTTTTGAACGATACGAACCGAAAGGTTTTCCTCCGTGACAATGTCGTCACCGCAAGCGAACCCTTCGATGTCGAGGAGTTCAACCGTATCATCCGTGAAGGCCGCCGCGATTCATGACGCAACGCGCCAACTTGATGGTGGTTGACACGAGTGTCGTGTCCATCTTGTTCAACAATCAGACCAAAGCGAGCGATTACGCGGACATTTTGGATGGATATTCCGCATTTATCTCATTTCAAACTTTGGAAGAGAGGTTGTACGGGGCATATCACGCCAGTTGGGGCGCTCGTAGAATAAGCGAGTTAAATGCCCACCTTGTTGGCTACAATGTGATTTGGCCGAACCAAGAATTGGTGGAAATTTCGGCCCGTATTCGAAGCCGCCGGGAGCAACGAGGTACGAAGTTGCACGTTGCAGACGCGTGGATCGCGGCAACTGCATTGTTGCTCGATTGCCCACTCGTCGCAGACGATGGCGATTTCGAAAATATCCCGAACCTAGATCTGCGTCGAATCTAGAAACTTCCTGAACCCCGGTGAGTCAGGCGAGGACACCCTCACTTTAACGGCGAATAATCCGTCGGTGCCAGCAACCGATTCTCGATATTCTTCACGATGATCCCATCCTCATGCGACTTCGCGAAAACCTCCTGCCACTCCGGATCCGCCCGGAAACTCGCCCAAGCCTCCGCTCGCTGGCCGGCATCCTCAAACGCCACCAGGTAGACCAGCTCATTGCTGTTCGGCCCGACATCGTGCGTCCAATACCCGACATTCCTAATCCCGTGCTTCTCGAACAACTCCATTGTGTGGTTAGCAAACCGAGAATTCAAATTCGGCAACTTCCCGGCAAAGCACTCGTAGATGCGAAGTTCATAGATCATAGGTCAATCTCCTCTGCGGCAGTTTGATTTCAGTCAACCGTTATCGTATCGCGCGACGACCAATACGGCGCGCCTGAAAATTTATCACCTCTTGCCAAACATCTCACTCACGTTGTATCGTATGTGCTAAAAAGGGTTATCAAATCGAATTCGGACTAATTCTATGGCTTTCGTGGAACAACCAATCACCCGATCTGAGTTGCGGGAAGAACTTGAGAACCACTTCAAGCTCTACGAGAATCAACTCCAGCATTACGCGACCAAAGAAGATCTCGCCAAGCTTGAGACGCGGTTGACGCGATGGATGGTCGGCATTCTCATCGGATCCAGCATCGCGGCAACCTCCATTGCCGTCCTAGTCCAATCCCTGGTTAGCTAACCAATCGAAACCCCGTAAACTCCACCTCCGGCAGCGCCACACAACCCATTCGCCTATTTCACGTGGGTTCAAGACGAATCCCGAATCGCGGACAAATGGGTGGTGGGCATCACAGCCAATATGCGCCATCAGCATAATCCGCGGGTCAGAAAACAACATCCCCAAACACCCACAACACCGTAATCCCAAGAATCCACCAATGATCCCATAAATTCCCGTTCAGACTACCGCGAATAATGCGACCGACCCTCACCCGGGAACGTTCCGTCCCCAACATCCTCCACATACTGTTTAACCGCATCCTGAATCACCCCCGCCAGATCCCCGTACCGACCCGCATGGCGCGGCCTGAAAGTCGGATCCAACCCCAGCATGTCGTGTAGCACCTGTATCTGACCATCGCAGTGCGGACCCGCCCCGATCCCAATCGTCGGAATACTCAACTGCGCCGTAATCTCCTTCGACAACTCCGAAGGCATCAGCTCCAAAACCACCGAAAACGCACCCGCTCGCTCCACCGCCAACGCATCCTCGATCACCCGCACCGCGTTTTCGCCACGCCCTTGAACACGATACCCGCCGAATGAATGTATCGACTGCGGCGTAAATCCAACATGACCCATCACCGGTATCCCAGCCGCCACCAACGCCCGAATCGTTCCTTCGACCGAAACCCCACCCTCCAGCTTGACCGACTGCGCTCCACCTTCCTTCATCAATCGAGCCGCGTTCTTGATCGCCGTCGGAACATCCGATTGATAACTCCCAAAAGGCATATCCGAAACCACAAACGCCCGCGTCGCACCCCGCGTTACCGCCGCCGTAGCCCGAACCATATCCTCCACCGTCACCGGAACCGTCGAATCATACCCCAGCACCACATTCCCCAAACTATCCCCAACCAAAATCGCCGGAATCCCAGCACTATCGACCAACAACCCGTGGTTGTAGTCATAAGCCGTAACCATCGGAATCAACTCGCCACGAGCCTTAGCATCCCCGAAGTAACGAACCGTCAATCGCTGTGAAACCGCACACATACCCCAATTATCCACACCCCATCCAAACGCGCCCAACACCAACGCAGCAACCGCCCCATCCCCCCAGCAAAAGGCACGCGAGCAACCAAAGCTCCGCGACCAAGGGATGCCCGGGGCGGCTGGGCGAAGGGGGCGTCCCCTCTCCCCTCCGTGGGAGAGGGCTAGAGCCTGCCCCGGGCTTGAACCGGGGGTGAGGGGGATACGGGGACGAGGGGGACAAGGGGACAAAAGGGCAGCGGGGCATCACAGCCCATCTGCGCAATCTGCGGTTCAGACAACGGCCATCTAAAAACACCACCGCACCGCGCTTGACATTCACGTAATGCATGTACCACAATAACAACCAAGCGCCACCGCCGACGCGCATCGGCACCGGCGCACAGAAGTATCGCCGCGTCGAGGGCAAGCGCACCTTTGACGAGGGATATCGACAACCGAATAATGAAACCCCGGTCTGCGGGAGGGATGACACAGGATCGCGGCAGGGGCAGGTTTCAAACCCGCCCGTGCCCACACGGTCCGCGACGGTGCCCGCCAGAAGTTGAGGATAGGTTAGAACGCAACGCAGATCGACAACCCGGCCACTGTGGGATTGTGGCGCAAGTGCTCGGATGCGGACGCATGACGCCGGCTCCGACAAGCAAGCCAGACGGACACCCTCAAGACGTAGGGGCGACCCTTGTGGTCGCCCTGGCAACGAGGGGACGCCCGTTCAAGGTCCGAGCGAATCCCGTAAACATCCGGCAGACGTCTGACCGCTTCGTCGAGCGGCCGAGGCTACAGCACGACGATAGAGAGGAATTGACTGACTCCTGGCGGCGCACCTACCAGAAACCGTCCGGACGACCGATGGTCTGGCGACATCGGCGACGCTGTATTTTAAATAAGAAGTTACCAACCAGTTTCGCCCGCGCGAACCCAATCAACGACGCGGCGATGCTTCGACAACCGAACGACTGTCCCCTCTTCCCTCGCAGGAGAAGGGGGCGCCCACAAACCAACGATTGTCCCCTCTCCCCTCCGTGGGAGAGGGCTAGGGTGAGGGGGACCCATAAATCAATGACCAAAACCTGAACACATCAACCAAAGATCAACAACTCTACCCTGACGACCACCTCGACAGGCGTTTCAACGCGCCACACAACTTCTCGACCATTACACTTCACCCAGACAATTCCCGAATTAGGTGATCGACAATGACTGACCTCTCCAACATCAAAGCCCTCACATGGGATGTAGGCGGAACCGTATTCGACTGGCGAGGAACCATCCAAGATGAAGTCCGACGCCTCGCAACCGAACAAGAAGCCGATCTGAACATCAAACAGTTCGCAACCGACTGGCGCGTGTGGTCCTTCGACATGCTCGGACGCGTCAACCGATCCGAACTCCCTTGGACAAACCTCGACCACATACACCGCCAAGTCCTCGACGAAGTCCTCCAAAAACATTCCACGCTTACCCTCTCCACATCCGAGCGAGACGACCTATCCGACCTCTGGCACCGCCTCCGAGCCTGGCCCGACGCCGCCGACGCAATTCACCGGCTCAAATCCCGGTACACCATGATCGTCCTCACCGTCCTCAGCTACGCCATCGCCGTCGACTGCTCAAAACACAACGGCATCTACTGGGACGGCATCCTCTCCTGCGAATTCCTCGGAACCTACAAAGGCCCGCCCAACGCATACAACACCGCAACCAGACTGCTCCGTATCAAACCCTCCGAAGCAATGATGGTCGCCGCTCACATGCCCGACCTCCAAAACGCCAAATCCACCGGAATGTCCACCGCCTACGTCTTCCGCGACGGCGAATCCAACGTCACCCACAACTACTCCGACGTAGCAACCGCAACCGCCAACCCGAAAATCGACATCGTCGCCTCAGACTTCCCAGACCTAGCCAACAAACTCCTCGCCTAACGTCCCTTTCGCGAAGCGAAGGGGACGCGGAGCGAAGAGAACGCAGGGGATGCTCGGATCCAACTCAGTAACCGTTACACTTCATGCAGGAAATCCCCCCAAAAGAACGAAAACCCAAACAGCGAGCATCCCCATGAAGGTCGCAACCCGAGACACCCTCTACTACGAACACTCAGCTGCCAACCCCGTAACCCTCCGAGTCGAACCCGGCGAATGGTTTGAAGTGCAGACCCAGATGAACCGCGGCCCTAACGCCGAACTCGTCCCAGACGACATCCGAGACCTCTACAACACCTACCGCTCCGACTCCCAACCCACCGACCGCGGCAACGCATCATCTGGCTGCACCTACATCGAAGGCGCAGAACCCGGACACATGCTCACCGTCCAAATCGGCGAAATCAAAACCCACCCCGTCGGCTGGACCCGATACGGCGGCTCCACCGGTGCAATGCCCGGATACCTAGGACCCTCAAACATCGGACCCCAGTTCCGAATCTGCCGAATCGACGTCGAAAACCGTCAGATTATCTGGAACGACAAACTCACTTTCCCCGTCGAACCCATGCTCGGAGTCGTCGGCGTAGCACCCGAACGCGAGGCTCGAACCAACAGCTGGGCAGGGCAGTGGGGCGGCAATTTCGACATCCAAGAAGTCACCAACGGAGCCAAACTCCACCTACCCGTCTACCACCCCGGAGCACTCCTCCACGTAGGCGACATGCACGCCCGACAAGGCGACGGCGAAATCTGCGGCGGCGGCGGCATCGAAACCGGCGGCTCCGTCACGATGAAGGTCGAACTATCCCCCATGCCGGAAGAGATGACCTGGCCCCGTATCGAAAACGACACCCACATCATGACGACCGGCATCGAAAAGCCGGCAGAAGACGCCTTCCGCATCGCCCTCTCCGAAATGATCCTCTGGCTCGAAGCCGACTACGGAATGACCCAAGGCGAAGCCTTCATCTTCCTCGCCCAGTGCCTCGAAGCCCGCGTCACCCAATTCGTGAACCCCACCTACTCATACATCTGCAAAGTCAACAAAAAGTACCTCGTCTAACACGACAACCTACCCCAAAATACGGACGTCATCGCAACGGAGAAATTGATGCCAATAGTCGACTACGCCGACGGCAACACCCAGGAATATCGCGCCGTAATGCTCGACGACATCCGCCACAAAAAAGCCGCGGACCCCAACTTTACCGTCGTCGACATCGGCGGCCGTCACAATCCTTGGGCCGACGACGTGGTCGACGTATACGTCGATGTATTCGAATTCGAAACCGACAAACGACTCTACGTAGGCGACGTCAACAGCGAAGACATCTGGAGGGAACTCGAAGCCGACGGGCCGTTCGACTTCGTCATCATCTCCCACGTCCTCGAAGACATCCGCGACCCCATAACCGGCCTCAACTGGTTACCACGCGTTGCCAGAGCCGGTTTCTTGGGCCTACCCGTCAAACACCGCGAAGTCGCCAACTCCAAATCCGGATACTGGCTCGGCCAATCCCATCACTCCTGGATCTTCGGCGTCAAAAACGACGACAACGGCGATACGATCCTGATGGTCGTCCCGAAGTGGCACTGCGTCAACTACTTCAACACCAACACTCCATACACCGAACTACTAGGCGAAGAAGACTCCAACCTCGGCCCCCGAACCCTCTCGTGGTTCGACCCCGAAAAAGCCGGATACGACCGAGAACTAGGCGTCACTTGGGAACGGACCCTTCCCTTTTGGATCCCCGACTACACGCTGATGGTTCCTGAACAAATCGAACTCCTTAGGACGGTCTTCAAAGATGGTATTTGATCCGTCCATCACGTTTGCGTCGACGTGCCAATCGCAACGAACGACCATGAAACCCGGTGGTACGCTTGAACTACATCGGCGTCAGGCGGCGTGAAACCAAGAAACATCCAGTTCTTCAAGATGCAAAACACCCTTTACTACGGCGACAACCTCGAAGTCTTGTGTCGATACTTCGACGACGATTCGGTAGACCTCATATACCTCGATCCGCCATTCAATTCCAACGCCACCTACAACGTGCTCTTCAAAGAGCAGACCGGCCAGAGTTCTCCAGCACAGATCAAAGCGTTTACGGACTCGTGGGAGTGGACGCAGGAAACAGAACGTGCCTACGAGCAAGACATAATCCTTAACCCGACCGTACCGCCGAGCGTCAAGGATATGGTTTCCGCCTTCCGAGATTTCGTAGGTCGCAACGCCTTGATGGCGTACCTAGTGATGATGACGCCCCGTTTGGTCGAGCTTCACAGAGTTTTGAAACCAACCGGTTCAATCTATCTTCACTGCGACCCAACTGCCGGCCACTACCTGAAAACCGTCATGGACACGGTCTTCGGCATCACCAACTTCCGCAACGAAATCACATGGAAGCGCACTACCGCTCATAGTGATGCCAAGCGTTTCGGCCGGAATACCGACACGATCCTCTTCTATACCAAGGGCGATGATTGGACTTGGCATCAGCAATATCAACCCTACGATGACGAATACAAATCACGTTTCCGAAACGAAGATCCAGACGGTCGGTTGTGGGCCGACGACAACTTGACAGCCAAAGGTTTGACCGGCGGCGGTTACGAATACGAATACAAAGGAGTGACTTCGCTTTGGCGGGTTCCGCTCGCAACAATGCAACGCTTGGATGCTGAGGGTAGATTGCACTTCACTCAGTCGGGCGGAATTCGCCGGAAACGCTATCTGGACGAGCAGAAAGGCAGACCGGTCCAAGCTCTTTGGGAAGACATTTCTCCGATCAACTCGCAGGCAAGGGAGCGGTTAGGATATCCGACACAAAAACCGGAAGCCCTTTTGGAGCGGATAGTCAATGCTACTTCCAACCCCGGCGATGTTGTGTTGGACCGGTTCTGCGGTTGTGGCACCGCCGTCGCGGTAGCGGAAAGGCACAACCGTAGCTGGATCGGGATTGACATTACCTACTTGGCGGTCGCCCTGATGAAGCATCGCCTAAAAACGAGTTTCGGAATCTCGCAAGGCAATGACTATTCCGTCATCGGTGAACCGGTCGACGTGGGCAGTGCCCGAGCCCTCGCCGAACAAGACAGATATCAATTCCAGTTCTGGGCTTTGTCGCTCCTCGGTGCTCGGCCGCAGCAGTACGACCGTCGTGGGGCCGACCAGGGAATAGACGGCGTTCTGCACTTCATCAACGGTCCTCGCCGATCTACACACCGTGCCATAATCCAAGTCAAGAGCGGAAGGGTATCAGTCGCCCACATTCGCGACCTAGTCGGCACCGTCGAGCGCGAGAATGCTGCTCTCGGCCTCTTCATCACCTTGGAAGAACCCACGCGAGCAATGGCAACCGAAGCGGTAAGCGCCGGATTTTACCGCTCTGATCTGTGGCAACGAGATTACTCGAAAATACAGATTCGCACCGTACAACAGATGTTCTCCGGTGATGGGTTCGAAATACCCCCCAATCCAGGGATGTACCAAGATTCCCGGAGAATTCAAACAGATCAGGCGAGACAAGGGGGCCTCGAAGACATCCGAGAACCGTTTGGCATTGAGGCAGAATCGATCGAGGAGATCAACGCGTGAAATGGTTTAAAGAGGTCGAAATCCCGATCGCACGACAGGTTATTCGCTGATGGCGTCTAACTTCAATTTCCACGGATTGGCCATGGACGCCAACGATGTCCAATCGTTGGCCGAGTTCTGGTCCGCCGTCGCGGGCTACAAAATCGCCGAATCACACTATCCATACGTCGCCGTTCTCACCTCCGACCAAGCCGCGTACCCGCGTGTCATCATCATCCAAGTCCCGGAAACCAAAACCGCAAAAAACCGCCTCCATATGGAGTTCAAAACCAACGATCTGAAATCTGAAGCGGCACGCATCGTCGCGTTAGGCGCGACACTAGTGGCGGAACGCGAATTCGGTGACACCCGATGGATCGTAATGCTGGATCCCGAAGGCAATGAATTCTGCTTGGTCAACCCACATAGCGAGGAATAGCAACAAATGCCAGCCTCACAACCCAACCGAACCAAATCCCGTCAATTGATGGACCGCGCCCGCCGTGTAGTTGCCGGCGGCATCTCCTCCCAGATCAGGCTCAATGAACCCGGCGGCGAACCCCTCTTCTTCGAACGCGCCCAGGGCGCCCTAATGTGGGACGCCGACGGTAACGAGTACATCGACTACATCCAAGGCATGGGGCCCAACCTCTTCGGCCACGCCCCCGAATTCGTCTCTCAGCAAGTCGCAGAAGACATGCGTAACGGCTACGTCTTCGCCGCCCAATTCGAGCGCGAACTCGAGGTCGCAGAGATGGCTGCCGATGCCGTGCCCATCGAAGACTGCACCGTCCGCTTCGCCGGCTCCGGTACCGAGATCGTCCAACTCGTCCTCCGCCTCGCAAGGGGTTACACCGGCAGATCGAAATTCATCCGATTCGAAGGTCACTACCACGGCTGGATGGACAGCGTGAACCACTCCGTCCACCCTCCGCTGGATCAAGCAGGTGACGTCGACGCGCCAACTCCTGTCGGCGAATCGGCAGGCATGGACCCCGGTGCTGCCGCCCAAGCAATACCGTGCCAGTGGAACGACATCGATCGCTTGGAAGACGCGTTTGAACGAAACCGGGGCGAAATCGCCGCCGTCATCATGGAGCCAATCAACGCCAACACCAACTGCATCATGCCCGAACCCAGCTTCCTCGAAGCCGCTAAAGAACTCGCCCACCAACACGGCGCCCTCATCATCTTCGACGAAGTCATAACCGGTTTCCGCGTCGCCTACGGAGGCGCGCAAGAACTCCTCAGCATCACTCCCGATCTCGCCACCTATGCGAAATCGATCGCCGCCGGTTTCCCAATCGCCATGCTCGCCGGACGACGCGCAATCATGGACATGCTCGGCAGCGGCGAGGTCTACCACGGCGGTAGCTTCAACTCCAACGTCATGTCGATCGCAGCTGCCCACGCGACGCTCACGCATCTCAAATCGGAGGGTGCCACCTTCTACGCCAGCTTGAATCGAAATGGCCAGCGACTGATCGACGGCCTGCGCCGCGTTGGCATGGAGACGGAAACCGATATACACGTCCAAGGACTCGGCAGCGTTTTCGGCATCTCGTTCAATCGCAGCGGTGACGTCATCCGGAACTACCGTGACCACGCGACCAAATCCGATGACGATCGATACGCACAGTTCGCATCCGAGATGATGCGCGAAGGTATCCGCCTTTCGTCCAACGGGAGGGTGCACATGTCGTCCGCGCACACCCACGAGCAGGTCGACAAAACCATCGAAGCAGCAGGTCGAGCACTCTCTCGCATCTGATCCTCAATTGCTTGAGATTGAGATCGAGTCGTATTCCGCCTTATTGTTTCGACTCGCTGTGATTTGCCACAATCACAATCACGCATCACGACGAGTACCGTGTCGGGCTCAAGGGTTGAGTGGTGCTAAACGAACTCAGGAATTTGGAAAAGGACGCTTCATGCAGGCAGAGTTTCAGTGGGGCTCGAATTCCAATACGACTGCGCCATCAAACCCTGTACGAGTGCCCAACAACCGCGGCCCGCGAGCGCAACGATTCGCGGCGGCGGTCTGCGACAACTACGACGACAATGATGAAGTCGCGGAGATGTGCAATGAGATCAAGTCTGGATTGGATGGCCAATCGCCCGACCTAGCGATGGTGTTCGCATCATCGCCTAAGTACGCGGATTTCGAGCATATCTTGCCCGCAATCCACCGCAATCTCGGCCCCGACGTAGTGATTGGTTGCTCCGGCTCCGGCGTGATCGGGTCAGGTCGAGAACTCGAAACCGGCCCTGGTCTTTCGGTGCTCGCCGCTACCTGCGATACAAACGCGATTCACCCATTCGCCTTCAGCGACAAACAGGCGTCAGGCAAAGAAGCCACTCCGGAATCGCTCGCCGATGCCATCGGAGCCGATCCATCCGATTTCGAAAACGGCCTGATGCTGATATTCATCGATCCATTGACCGTTTCGACCGAATACTCGCTCTCCATGCTCGACTCGGTTTATCCGTCGGTAATGAAATTCGGAGCGCTCGTTAGCGGTGGCCACGAATACGGGGAGAATCGACTATTTCTCGGCGATGAACTACGACACCACGGCGCTGTTGGCATGCTCCTGAAACAGAACTTCGACGCCGACATGATAGTTTCCGGAAGCGAGGAGCCTGTCGGTCCGAGCATGGTCATCACGAAGTCAACCCGCAACGAAATTCACAGATTGGATGATCGCAACCCAATGGCGGTATTAGAGGAGATTTTCTTGAACGCCGATCCTTTGAGCCAGATCCGGATGAAACGGACACTGGTCGTCGGACTGGAATCCAGCGGCGTCTTGATGGACCCAGACTACGTGATGCGCAACATCATGGATATCGACCAAGAGACCGGAGCGATGATGATCGGAGATCTGGTCGAAGAGGGTCAGGCGCTCCAGTTCCACGTTCGTGACGGCGAACTGGCATCGCAACGACTCACCCAAAACCTCGACAACTACGTGTCGCAAGTATTCGATCGAGGCAAGAGCATCGATGCGATGTTGTGTTTCAACTCAGTCGCTCGAGGTTATCGAATGTTCGAGGAAGATGATCACGACGCAAAGATCATCGCCGAGCGTTTTGGCGACATCCCGATGGCCGGTTTCTTCTCGAACGGCGAGATTGCTTCGCGTCGCGGTGGGTTTTCGCTACTTGATGATGAGGAATTCTCGACGCGAGTGATGGGATATTCAGACACCCTGGTGATGCTGCGAGAACTATCTCGGCAACGTACGCACGGAATGGCGAACCGCGGAGCGTCATCCTCCGCTATGAGTTGACGGGCTCTTGGCCCACCGAGCACCAGAATTTCACAACTCGTCGAGCGGCCGGACGACATCAATCACCGACGAAACTCGTCTCAATGACGAGTTCAATGACTTCGGGTCAACGTCCGACTGGAAACTCGTAGTCACGCTGATCACATAGTTGGCGAACGTCCCCAGAAGCGCGAGCATGATGTCGCGTCGAAATGCTGAGAATGAGTAGGTGGATCGGATGTCCGGCCGCATCGCCGAGTAATAATCGGCGACGAAGCCGTCGAAGTGACGTCGGGCAACCTCGGGTGAAATCGTAGTCGAAAGAAACTTCGCGACATCACTGCTTGCTCCGCTGTACACCGCGTCTTGCCAATCGATCAGCACTGGAGTGGGAGGACTATCGGTCCGTCGCAACATCATGTTGGCAGTATGCAGATCGCCGTGCGTAAGGGTTCGGGGCCGATCATCCAATTCTTGTAAAACGTCCAAGATGTTTTCGGCAAGAAATTCTGCGACTCCGTTTACCGTCGGAGTGTCATAGGGATGCAAGACTGCTGATCTAGCCAGCATCTCCCAATTCGGTGCGAACTGCTCAACATCTTCGTCGAAAATGTCCGCCCGATACCCGTCGCGCATCCACCAATTGGCGCACAGCGATTCATCACCCCAATAACGGGAATGGACATGAGCGAGATCGACCAACCCACGCCGAATTACTCCTGGAACGAACTCTCCTCGATTGGGCAATTCACCGAGATCTTCGATTAACAGCGCGGTCGTCTGAGATTCCGGATCGTAAAGTGCGGCAAATATGCGCGGCTGAAACCCGCCTTGCATATCCCGAAGCAGGTTATAGACCTCTAATTCACGCGCGTACACTCCACTTTCAGCCTCAGATTCGCGATCCGTCGATAATTCAGCTGGGACCTTGACTATGGCGCGCGATAACGTACCGGCATCCCCCGTAGTCCCGACTCGGAACACCCGGGACTTCTCTGGGTTTCCGCCGCCGAGCGAGTCGTAGGACTTGATGGTTGCGCCCGTGAACCCGGCAATAGTTAACAGCTCTTCACCGACCGATGTGGGATCGCCGTGCTCGGCGGCCCGTTTAATTAGTGATGTAAGTTTCGCCTTCGACATGTCGATATCGAGTGTCAACGGTTCCCGCCGACGCTCGATGGTGTGGCTATATCATCACACGCAAGCAAATCACTTGGAGGTAAACGATCGATGGCAAGATTCGCAGGTAAAGTCGCATTGATTACGGGTGGAGCACTAGGCATCGGAGGTGCCACAGCGCGACGACTGGCAGCAGAGGGCGCAAGCGTTCTGATCGCCGACATCGCCGACGATGCTGCCGCCGCAAACGTGCAACGTATCGCCGATGCCGGTGGTACTGCCGTCGCTTCCCACATCGACGTATCTTCATCCGATGACTGTCGCCGAATGGTCGACGATACGATTGACGCTTTCGGTCGCGTAGACATCTTGGTTCAAAACGCGTTCAGTGTAATTTCAGGCGAGTCTCGCATCCACGGGGACGCGCTGAGTGTCGAAGAGGAAGACTGGGACTACGGCATCGATGTGCTCGTAAAAGCGTTGTACCTCGGTGCTAAACATGCGGTTCCACACATGCGCGCTGTGGGTGGCGGATCGATCATCAACCTCGCTTCCGTTCACTCTTGGTTGCAAGAAACTGGGATGTTGGTATACGAGACCGGCAAGGCCGCAGTAGTTGGACTGACTCGTCAATTGGCGGTGGAATACGGCCCCGACGGCATTCGTGCCAACGCCATCGGTCCCGGTCACATCGTGGGCGAAGGGCTCGCCGAGACGTGGGCGCAAAACCCCACCGGTCATGCGTTTTTCGCCGATCAATACCCGTTGAGGCGCACTGGCAAACCCGAAGAGATCGCGGCTGGCATCGCCTTCCTATGCTCGGATGACGCTTCCTTCATCACCGGTCACACATTAATGATCGACGGCGGTCTGACGGTGCAGTTGCAGGAGAAATTCGGTTTGCGCCAAGCCCACTACGCGCTCGAACACCCAGACGACAATTTCACGTTCAACGCGCTCGACTAACTGGACTCCAATACGCCTTTATGCGCGATCTCGCTGATCGGTTTCCGGTCATTCGGAGACTCGCGTTCTTGCAACTCCTCAGGCAACGCTTCCCGCGGGCCAATCCTCCCGGCGACGAAACCGCACATCGCGGTGTAGTACTGGGTTGACACGCCGAGCTTTTCATGTGCAGCGCCATAGTCGATACCAGCCATACCGTGCGTGTAGATGCCCAACGAACGGGCTTGAAGTGCCAACGCCATCCATGCCGCGCCGGTGTCGAACTGCGAGGTGCGTGGTTCGCGACCTTCTGGTGTCCTCGTGTTGGCGAAGATGAAACCGATCAGAGGAGCTTTCGTTGCCCAAACTTGGTTGCCAGGCATCAGGATCGAATCGAACAACTCGCGGTCCGGCCCGTCAGTCTCGTAAACGAACAACCACGGCTGACGATTGAACGACGACGGTGACCAACGCACGCCTTCAAATATCGAAGCGATTTCGGCGTCGGTGAGTGGTTCGTCGGAGAAGGAACGCGGCGACCAACGGGTGATGAACAATGGATCGACGTCGGCACTAGCGACGCGCGGGTTTTCAGTTTCGGTCAATTCGTGAGTCCTATCGAATGCAGGTAGGTGTTTACAGATCGAATTTCGATTGTAAGTCGGTCGCATTAGTCAGAGGTTGGAGAACTCCGAAGCTGCGTCGAAGAAATCGGATCCGAGAAGATGTGCTCCGGAATCTCGATTAACAGTCGTTCGAAGCCCGGGGGGATCACCATGTCGCGGATCGTCTTGAACGTCCCGTCAGCGTCATGTCGACCTCCCACGATGAATCTCGAGCCCAAATCCTGCAACTCGCTCATCGCGTCCAAACTTGGCGTAAGCGACTCGGCGCCCGCGTAGAAGCGATCATCGAAAAGCCTGACGGCGGTGTCGTAACCGATGACGAACGTCGTCCCCGGCATCAAGCGGGCCTTTTCCAGAAAAGTCGCTGAACGAGAAATCACGACGATGTCCCCCGGCTCTTGGAACTGTTGCAACCGCCGCTCTAAGTCGGTTGCCGTGATATCCGGTTTTTCAACGTTACTAATCGAGATCTCGAAACAAGGGGTCATCGCCTCGTGTGCGACCGAGAGGCCAGTTTCTAATAACGAACGATGCGCTCGATGCAAAGGGCGGAAGGATCCGGCGAGCATTATCGCGTTTTCAGGCGGTGTTTCCGACCAACCACGATTGAGGCGATACACGGTTAGCCGCCGTTTTCCGGAAACGACCCCCTCAATGTACGACGCGTTCGACATTTTCACCCGGGAGCAGTTGTAGCTCGACCCTATCTTCAATTCCACATGCTTCAGCAAGCGCGTTAAGGACGATGGCGGAGCACACCGCTTCCTCTCCGGCTCGGTCGCGTTCACCTTTGTTCATGACTAGTGAGTAAGCGGCGCCTCGCTCACCGTCGTGCCAGGCAACGTGGACGCGGTTTTCCCCTCGGCGGTGCCGATCAGTGGCGATCGCCGCCGTGCAAGAGAGACCGATCAGACGATTGCTTCGGATTTCTGAATCGCTTAACCGAACCGCCCGGTCGTGCGCTTCAATGGCCATGGTTCTTGCTTCGTCTTCGGAAACGTGTTGTTCTGCTTGCATTCCGACGTACGCGTCCAACGCGGTCCGTGAATACGGTACTTGGGCATCAATCACCGTTCTAGATGCCCCCGCGACGGAGAATAGGGCCGAAATCGCGCTGGTTCCGGCACCAGTAATAACTAGACACACGTTCGCGGGGGCCCCGTGAATCTGAGTTACCAAGTCGAAGGTGGTTTCGCCGTTCATGACGCCAGCAGACCTCCGTCGATGCCAACCATTTGCCCGGTCACATAAGAGCTTCTGTCAGATAGAAGCCAAGCCACGAGTTCACCTACTTCTTCCGGTTGGCCGTAGCGTGCTAGGGGCACGCCCGACTCGATTCTGCGTCGCACTTCTGCGTCGCCGCGATCGACCGCTCGCATCATGTCAGTGTCGATAGGACCAGGGCAGATGCCATTCACCCGAATGTTCATCCTGGCGTAGTCGAGCGCGGCTGCTTTAGTCAACCCACTGACCGCATGCTTGGTCGCGGTGTACGCAGGCCGTTTGATGTCCGCGCGCAAACCGTTGCGAGATGAGTCGTTGACGATGGAACCGCCGTTTCCCTGCGCAATCATCGCCTCAAGTTCCGCTTTCATGCAGAGCCAGACGCCGTGGACGTTGACTTCCCACGACCGCCGCAGCACATCTGCATCCATTTCGTGGATGCGCCCTGTGTCCAGCAAAACGCCGGCGTTGTTAAATGCGCCGTCGATTTTTCCATATGTGTCTAGGGTGTGACGGACCATTCGAACAACGTCAGAATGTTCAGTTACATCGGTTTGCACCCAAGTGGCTTCGCCGCCATTATTCCGAATATGTTCAACGACCTCGGCACATAATGTTGCTGTTCGCGCCGCAACGACCACATTGGCGCCGTGGTTGGCGACGACTTCCGCGGTAGCCCTCCCGATGCCAGAACTAGCGCCGGTGACAAGCACAGTTTTACCGTTCAAGATGAGAGACGCGGAGTGTTGGTTGGCAGGGGTCGGATTCGATTTCATCTGGTTCCAGTTAAGTACAGAATCGGGGTTGTTCAGTTGACAAACTGCGATTGTGATGCTAGATTTACCCGCGTATTGTAAGCCGTGATACGTGATGTATGCTGAATACTCTGCGGAGTTGCAGGCGTCCATGACCTAATCGTGGCGCTGTAGAACGACCGATTAGAGCAAGACGCGGCAGATCCGCGTCTAGGAACCATCTCTATCGGCACAATACAGGAGGTTCATTAATGAAACTAAGTTATCTACTCAGGCGGTGGGGATTCCTGCCCTTGACAGTTGCGATTGCCGCGACTGCGTTCGTCCTTGCCTGCGGTAGCAGCGAAGAGCCGGCAACACCGTTGCCAGCTGCGACTGCTGCACCTGCGGCAAAGGCTGCGCCTGCGGCAACTGCCCGTCCCGCCGAGAAAGCCGCCGCTGCGGCTAAAGCCGCTGCAGCGGCAAAGGCTGCGCCTGCCATGAAGGGTGAGGCAGCTGCGGAAGCCGCCCCCGCGGCAACGGCCGCCCCGGCAGCAACAGCCGCCCCGGCCATGGCCCCCTCGGCTATGCAAGAGGACGTCGAAGTCGTCTACGCAGTCCGGTCCGTTGGCGCAGTTATCGGTCTAGCGACAGTGGGACCATATTCTGGCACCCCGACAGTGTCTGGCGGTGTAGAAGAGTACTTCTACGTCTTCGAAAACGGTGACCCGATGACACCTGAACTGGTCGAGTCTTGGGACATAGACCCGGCTGGCACGCGCGTCCGCATGACCATGAAACAAGGCGCGGATGGCAACGGTGTACCGTACAACTCGCCAATCGGTTTCGAGGACATGGACTTCGGCGTCGCTGATGCCGACAGCGTGGTTCGATACTTCAACGAGTCGAACGCCACCACAAACCCCGACACCACGTACGGCAACTCCGGCGACCTAGCCGCCATCTTCTTGGAAGCCAAGAAGGTCGACGATTGGACGGTCGAAATCGGACTGGTATCCCCGGTCTACTTCTGCCTGCCGATCTCGCAGTTCGGTTGCTTGAGCGCAGCGCGCGGTCTTTACTATCTCGCGCACGCTGACTCGATGGGAGTTGAGTGGGCACGCGAACACCACATCGCGACTGGCCCATTCGTCCAAGGTCACTGTGTACCGGGCGACCGTTGCACGACAGAAGCCGTTGATGACCACTGGCGCGTCAAGGACAGCGACATCGACTTGTTCACTCAGATCCAGGTCTCAGAGAACAACACTCGTATCGCCATGCTCCGCAACGGCGAAGCCGACTTGGCCGCTTTGGACTTCAAACTCGTTCCTGGCGTAGTTCAGGAAGGCTACCGCTTCCTAGAGACCATGCCTGGTGGCTTCGTTGGTCAGTCCATCTTGTTCCCAGGTCTTCTCTGGGAGCACTCCCACGCCCGAACTGAAGAACCGCTAGAGCCTTGGGCTTGCGGCGATGATCGCACCAGCGCAGCTCTCGACAATGCTTGCGGCACTGGCCCGAATGAGGGTCCGTACACGCAGGATTACCCGTGGATCGGCAACCCTTGGGGAACTCAAGACGCGCCTTGCGCGGACGGTGATGGTCCTGGTCTCGAGCGTTGCGGAAACGCACCGTACTCCGACGACAACAACCCGCCCGGCATTAGCGACATGGAACAGGCTCGCCTGGTCCGTCTCGCCCTTTCCATCGCGATGGACAGGAACGAAATCAACAACGTCTTCCTTGACGGTAAAGGCACCCCCATCTACTCCGAGTACATGGGTCCCGAGTACCCCGGTTGGGACGCAAGTCGCAACACCGGATGCTGGGACTGGATCGGTAACCGGATAGAGTGTTCGCCGCTGGCCGCTGGAACCCCGTTCGAAAATGGTGTGCCTTGGGAAACCCCCAACGGCGACCTCGAATTGGCTGACGCTCTGTTGCAAGCAGCTGGCTACCCGCTGGTTGGCGGCACGCGCCAAGGCATCGAGAACCTGACGTTGCAAGCCTACGTTGCAGAAGCTGGTGAAGTCGGACTTGAAATCGCCGACTACATCACCTCGCAGTGGGAGCAGCTCGGTATCGAGATCGAGCAGTTGATCGAAGACTACGGCGGAGTTATCTCGCAGCGCATGCGCCGACGAGTGCAATTCCTCCCGGTTCTCAAGAACGGCGACGTTCACTCGAACGTCTACCCGCTTGACTGGCCGCTGCCGACCGTTGACACGTCATCTAGCCGACCTGGTTGGGGCGTTGGCTTCGAGTCGCAGCCCGGCGGCAAGTGGCTGTTCGAGATCCTCGCAGAGCAGGACAAAGCAGCTCGTGAAGAGTTGCACCTGACCTGGGTCGACTACTCGATGTACTGGGTACAGTACGCTGGTGCTTTCCAAGTGCCGAAGGGCATCGTCGCTGGTCCGAGAATCGCTTCTTGGGGCGGTAGGCAACAGCACTACAGCAACGTTTCGACTAACCCTGAGTTCATCGTAATCAGGTAGTCTCAGAGACGAAATGGGATGGTCCGGAGCCCGAGTTTTCGAACTTAGGCTCCCGGCCGACTATCAGATGGCGGTGCGCAGATTCGATGAGAGTCTCACACCGCCGTCTTGTGAATTGTGTTGATCGGTCATTCAACACGAAGGTAGATCCGGTAACGGAACCAACACTACGATGGGGTCGGGACTCGTTATCGCGGCCTATTCGATGACCGAAATAGGACTTCGACACCTGTAGAGGATGCAAAGGATCGGTTTCGCTTAGATCCGGGAGCCAGCAATGATTCGTTTCTTGGCAGGTCGCATATTTACCTCGTTGGTGTCAGTATTTGGCGCCACGCTGGCGATTTTCATCCTCGTCCATGCCAACCCCAAAGACCCGCGTGAGATCTTCGTGCCCCAAAGCGGGTATGGCTTGACGCAGGAAAGTTGGAACCGTCTCGGCGACCGTCTCGGGTTTGACAAACCTGTCCCAATTCAATACATAGAGTGGTTGGGGCGCGTATTCCGGCTAGACTTCGGCGTTTCATTGGGCTTGCAGATCGACGTTTGGGACATCATCAAAGGCCGATTAGGTGCAACGGTGCAGTTGGGTGTAGGAGGGTGGTTGATAGCCGTGCTAATGGGCATTCCTACCGGCGTAGTTGCGGCCGTCTGGAGGGGCGGTATATTCGATTACCTTGCTCGATTCATTGCTTTGCTCGGACAGGCTGCGCCCGCATTCGTGACCGGCATCGTGATGATCTGGATATTCTCAGTGTCGCTTCATGGGATCCCCGATGACAGTCCGGTATCGTTCCTGCGGATCTTCGCGATGCCCGCGGGTGGTCGGACGCCGGACGAATTTAGATTCAAAGAATACATATTGCCCTGTGTGGCTCTCGGATGGGGCTCGGCGGCTGGGTTGATGCGTCTGACGCGGTCTTCGATGCTTGAGATTCTCGATTCGGAATTCGTCAAGATGGCCCGGGCGAAGGGCGTTGGCAACACCACTGTGATTTTCAAACACGCGCTTCGTAACGCGTTGATCGCCCCGATAACTTCGATGTTGTTGCTATTCGCGGGATTCTTGAATGGCGCGTTGGTTATCGAGATCGTGTTCTCGTGGCCCGGGATCGGTCAGGTGGCGTTGCAACAGGCCGTGCAAAACAATGACTTCCCATTGCTGTTGGGAACAGTCATCGTCTTCCTAGCTTATTTCTTGGCGTTCGCTACGGTCGCGGACATTCTTTACACCTTGATAGACCCTCGGGTCCGGCTCAGGTAGAGGGGAAGATTCGCGAATGATCGTGACATCTTGAGGTAATTTACGCATGGCAACAAAAGTCGACACGACGGAAAACTCCACCGAAGCCCCAGCGATAGCAAGCGATCAGGCTTCCTACTATGGTCAGACGGCGAATCCGATCGCCAAGGTCTGGTACTACCTCCGCCGCTACCCAATTATTCCGGTAATCATATTGTTGATGTTGTTGATTGCCGCGATCATTGGGCCGTACTTGGCTCCATTTCCGAGAGACGAAGCCTACCAACGCGACAGACTTCTTGGAATTGGGGAACGGTCTCGTGCAGCCTATCATGTCGAGCTTGGTTTGGAGCCGGCGGGAGTCGCGGCTGGATACCAACCATGTGAACTTATAGACCCAAACGGTCGTGACATACCAGCAAACCAAGTCCGATGCGGCAAATTGCACATTTTGGGTGCCGATCACGCCGGTCGAGACATCTTTAGCAGGCTTTTGCACGGTTCGCGAATATCGATCGCAGTCGTTACCTTCTCACTAACCTCAGGCATGATCCTAGGCACCGCTGTAGCCCTCTTCAGCGGCTACTTCGGAGGAATCTTGGACGAGATAGTGACACGATTCGTCGACATTTGGAACGCATTGCCGTTCCTTATGGTCGCAATCGTCGTGACGCAGTTGTTTGGGTCCAAGGTCAACGTGTTGGCTTGGAGAGTGGACATGTTGTTATTCGTGCTTATGTTGGTGGCATGGGTTGGATTCGTGCGTGTTATCCGCGCACAAGTATTCGTATTGCGCGAACTGGACTACGTAGCTGCTGCTCGCGTGGCTGGCGCCTCCGACATCCGGATCATTTGGCGACATTTAGTGCCAGGCATCATGAACACCGTCATCGTGGTAGCAAGCTTGAATACTAGCGGCCTGATCCTCGCTGAGTCGACGCTCAGCTTTGTCGGTGCGGGTATTCAACCACCGACACCGGCCTGGGGGGTGATGACCAATCAAGGCCGAGACTACATCCTTGAGGCGCCGCACGTCACGCTCGTGCCCGGCTTCGCCATTTTCTTGGTAGTGCTGTCAATGAACTTCTTCGGTGATTGGTTGCGTGACCGGCTCGACCCGCGATTACGACAGATTGCCTAAAACCCATTAAGGAGGTGCAGATGAAAAAGAAAGCACTTGCACTTTTAGTTGCTGTTTGGGTGATCATGACCCTATCAGCGGCGGTTGTAGGCTGTGGTGAAACTACGTCGCAGTTCGAAACCATTCAGACATTCGAAGCCGAGCAAAAAATCGTCAACGCCACCGCCACGGCCGAGGTCGTAATCGCGGCCGGCGGTGATCCAGATGCCGGGCTCCAAGTTGGTGTTGGTTCGATCGCCGCGCAAGCGCAAGCAACCGCAGCCGCTAAAGCTACTGCGGATGCCGAAACAGGTTCGACCACTGGGGGTATTGCCGTTGGAACCGATGCCGGCTCTGAACAAGACCAAGTCGGAGGCGAAGAGGCCGAAGAGATCGAGGTTCCCGAAGGACCGGCTCTTGAAGGCGAAGCCCGGGTGCTGCTTACCGATACGTACTTTTTCGAGCCGGAAGTGATAAAGGTAAAGGTCGGAACTAAAGTCATCTGGGAGAACCCCCGCAGTAGCGCCAGCAGTGCCCGGAGTTTCGAAGGTGAAGCCGAACAATGGGACACAGGTGCTCTTTGGAAACCGTCTTTCGGCGGCGACGAGTGTTGTGGTTCCCACACGTTCACGATCGTGGGTTGCTACCGCTACCGCTCCGAGTTTTCGGGTGACACCGCTATCGGTGCCGTTTGCGTAGTGGAATAGACTCCGGGAAACGCCAGAGAATCAAACGCCCCCTCCCGCGATGCGATAGGGGGCGTATTTTCATCAGGTTTATCCACCACCTACGGGCCGGACGATCTCCAACGTATCTCCGTCGTCGATCATCTCGTCCCGGTACTTGTCCCGTGGTACCACGTTGCCGTTGTGGGCGACCGCTAATCGTCTTCCCGCCAATCCTCGTTCCTCGATGTAGTCCTCGAGCGAAATCGCCTCTCGAAGTTCGAGTTCGCGACCGTTAATTGTTACGCGTATCGGCATCTGGATTCGGGCCGAGTGTGGTTGAAATGGCTGTTCAGGGACGAAAAGCCGAGTGTCAGGCAGCTTCGGAAATGGCTATGGCTATGTCTGTCGGATCGATCGAGTTGCCTTGACCATCAATGATTGTCGGATTTCCATGCTCGAAGATCGCGTCTTTGGTGACGATGCATTTGGTGGCGTCAGGGCAAGACGGCAACGCGTACATGGCGTCCATAAGCACATCTTCGACGATCGCTCGCAACCCGCGAGCACCCATACCACGGGCTTGGGCGTGTTCGGCGATCGCCACCAACGCATCTTCAGTGAACTCGAGATCCACGTTGTCCAAACCGAACAGCTTCTCGTACTGCGACACGATCGAGTTCTTTGGTTCGACTAGCACTTCGACCATCTGATCTAGCGTGAGGTCTGACAATCCGACCACAACCGGCACGCGACCAATGAATTCAGGGATGAACCCGTAGTTTCGCAGATCCTCTGGCGTAACGTCAGTCAAATCACGACCGTCACGATGTGAGCGTTGAGGAAGCGACGCGTATGCGTCTACGATGGCATTGGTCCGGAATCCCATCCCGTTGCCTTCGCGAGACCGTCGCTCTCGCTTGCGGATTATTTGGTCGATGCCATCAAAAGCTCCGCCGAGGATGAACAGAATGTTCTCAGTGTTCACCTGAATGAACTCTTGGTGAGGATGTTTCCTCCCCCCATGCGGCGGAACATTGACCAAGTTCCCTTCGAGGATCTTCAACAATGCTTGCTGAACGCCTTCTCCCGATACATCGCGAGTTATCGATGGGTTCACATCCTTGCGAGCGATCTTGTCGATCTCGTCGATGTAAATGATGCCTTGCTCGGCCCTCGCGACATCCCCTCCGGCAGCCTGCAAAAGCCGGAGGAGGATATTCTCGACGTCTTCACCGACGTAACCCGCTTCCGTAATCGACGTGGCGTCAACGATCGCGAACGGGACTTTCAGCACCTGGGCCATGATCTGGGCAAGATAGGTCTTGCCACAACCCGGAGGTCCGACCAACATGATGTTGGTTTTTTGCAGATCGATCCCGTCGTCGTTCTCGCTTTGTTGGCTGGTTAGAACCCGCTTGTAGTGGTTGTAGACACCGACGCTGAGAACCTTCTTCGCTTGCTCCTGACCGATTACAAACTGTTGCAGCTGGTCATAGATCTCGACTGGCTTGGTCGGGTATACGTTTGTCGGTTTGGCTTCGGTTGCCGTTTTTGATTTCGGAGCCTGAGTGGCTTGGCGAATGATACCTCGGCAACGCTCGACACATTCGTCACAGATGAAGATGCTGTTGGGACCGGCGATCAGCATCCGGATCTCTTGCTGCTGCTTTTTGCAGAACGAGCAACGTTTCTGCACCCGTCCCCTCTGGATAGAGGTTCTATCGCCGCTACCGTTCATTTAGTCGATCCGATTCTGATTGGCCGGGTTAGTTTGTTCGATTGAGGATGGTGTGGATACTAAGCGGCTCCCGCTTGTAGGATTCTAGCGTCTCGCGGGTTTTCTGTGGCGCTGTGCACCTGGTCGACCAATCCGTATTCGACGGCCTGTTCAGAAGTCATCCAAAAATCGCGATCGGTGTCTCTAGCCACCTGTTCGTAGGGTTGCCCGGTATGATCGGCAATGATCTGCCGCATCTTGTCTTGTAGCCGCAACGTCTCACGGGCGTGGATCTCGATGTCGGTCGCCTGGCCTTGCGTGCCGCTCCACGGTTGGTGCATCATGATCGCGGAGTTGGGCAACGCGTATCGTTTCCCCTTCGTTCCTGCCATCAACAAAATGGTCCCCATGCTGGCGCACAGACCGACTGCAATCGTTGAGACGTCGCACGAGACGAGTTGCATCGTGTCGTACATCGCCATCCCATCATAAACCGTACCGCCTGGACAGTTTATATACATGTTGATGTCACGCTCAGGATCGTCGGCCGCAAGGTATAGAAGCTGCGCCACAATTACGTTCGCAACAGCCGAATTTATCGGCGTGCCGAGGAAAATTATCCGCTCCTTCAAAAGCAACGAATATATGTCGTAGGCTCGCTCGCCGCGCGCCCCGGTCTCAATGACCATCGGGATCAAGCTTTGGGGGGTTTCAATTTGTGCCATCAGAATGTTTTCTCCGTCTGGGACTGGGGTGAATCTGTTGGTATCTTCGTTTAATCCGAACTATTCGTCGTCTTTTTCCGGCTCGTCTTCATCTGAAAGGCCGCGCGCCGTCTCGATTACCTTGTCGATCGTTCGCTGGCGCTGTAGGAACTGCCTGACCGATTGACGCGTCAGTTCGTTGTCTTCTAATCGCTGATCGTCAGATGCGGCGTTTTCATTTGCCGCTGTCATTTCAGCCGTAATGTCGTCATCTGGAATTTCGAGGTTTTCGGCTTGCACCAAACTCTCGATGATGAGCGCATTTTTGATGTCACGTTCCGCCATATCGTTGGCGCTGGTTACATCCTCTTCTGTCAGGTCGTCCGCGGTGAATGGCTGACCCGCCCGGGTCGCCATCGATTGACGCTGTTGGATGTAACGCTCCAATACGTGTCGCCCTTCGTGTTCCACTACTATCGGCGAGATCGTGAAGTCGCTTGCTTCGATTACATCGTCGAAAAGCCTGTTGCGAATGTTGCCCAACATGGCCTGTTCGGCACGCTGTTCGAGCTGATCCCTAATATGTTGCGTGAGCTGCTCAACTGTTTCAACTTCGGGCACACCCGCCGAGGTTGCCAACGCGTCATCTAACTCCGGAAGCACCTCTTCATGGACATCCTTCAATCCGACCGTCCCGTATGCGGTTTTACCTGCAAATTGAGGCGAATCTGCTTCCTCCGAAACCTCGAACGAGAACTCCTTGTTGTCTCCGGAGGACATACCTATGACCCCCTTGTGCAGACCGACAAAGACTTCACCATAGGTCTCAAGATCCAAGTTGAGCTGGAATTGTCGATCGGTGAAATCCCAAACCACTCGGTCATCTGCCAACACTTTTAGGTCGATCGTTACCAAATCGTTTTCCTGAGCCGGACGTTCGGCAGGAAGCGAGTACGCCTGGGATCGACGTAGCTGCATCAGCAATGCGTCTACCGATTCGTCAGACACCTCCTCGGGCTCATCGTCGTAACGGATCGACTTGTAGTCGCTCAGAACGACGCTCGGTTGGAGCGGAACCGTCGCGACGATCGTAACCGAAGGATCGGTTTGTTCTACATTGACGCGTGGGGGCGCAAATGGGCTGAGTTCTTGGTCCCTGACTGCGTCGCCAACAGCTTCCGGAACGAGTGATTCCATCGCCTCTTCGACTAGATAGTCTTTTCCGACGTAGTTCTGCAGGATTGCTCGCGGGGCTTTGCCTTTACGAAAACCCGGAATGTCCACTCGCTGGGCAACGCGCCTCGCGGCAGCATTCATATGCTTGCCAACGCGTTCCTGCTCAACCTCTAGTCGTAGGACAACTTCGCCGTTTTCCGAGCTTTCTCGTGATACGTTCAAACCCAACTCTTTCGTGTCGCGGTTCTCTTGACGCGATCCCGTACTGCAAAAAACGCGCGAATCCGGAATTTTGCGCGCGGTTGCTGCGCAGCAACTCCTACGATTCTAACTTATCGCCGATTTTCCAAAACCGCGAAGCGATACGTTTAACACGTACGGCTGAACGGGGCGCGTTACTACTCGTCGATGTCAAGCGCGATATGAAGCTCGTCAAGCTGCTCGTCGGCGATTAACGATGGCGCGTCAAAGAGCGGGTCCCAGGCCGATTGTGTTTTCGGAAACGCGATCACTTCACGGATGTTCGACACGCCGGCAAGCATCGCCGTTATGCGATCGAGGCCCAGGCCCATACCGCCATGTGGAGGCGCACCGTATCGGAAAGCCTTCAGCAAGTGGCCGAACCGCTCTTCGATTTCGTGGTCTGGGTAGCCGATCACGTTGAACACCTTCATCTGAACGTCCGGATCGTGGATTCTGATGCTTCCGCTACCCAACTCGACTCCGTTGCACGTCAGGTCGAAAAGGTCAGCGTACACGCTTCCCGGATCACTATCGATCAGCGGAATGTGTTCCTGCTTCGGCGACGAGAATACGTGGTGGGCTGGCGTCCAAGTTTCTGCATCTTCATTCCAATCGAAAAGCGGCCAATCGAAAATCCATGCGAACTTGAATTCGTCGGCGTCGATCATTTCTAATCGTTTCGCCATCTCCGTGCGCAACGCCGAAAGAGCGTTGTTCGCCACCGCTTTCGTCCCTGCCACGATCAGCACTAAATCGCCCGGTGAGGCGTCGACGGCGTGAGCGATCTCTTTGACGATCTCTACCGACATGTAGTTCTTCAACGGCGATCGGATGTGGTCAGCATCGAGTTCATCTACGGAAGGCGCCGACTTATTGATCGCGATATAGACCAGGCCCTGGGCACCGGCACCCCGAGCGACATCGATTAGCTGGTCCGTCTGCCGACGCGTGTAGTCGACGCATCCCGGCGCTGCAAACGCCCTGATGGTGCCACCCGAGGCCGCGACAGCTTGGAACACTCGCGCATCGGACTGAGCGGCGATATCCGTGATCGTCGACATTTCAAGCCCGTAACGTGTGTCCGGTTTATCAGACCCGTATCGTTCGACTGCCTCGTCGTATGAGAGCTTGACAAACGGCGTTTCGAGTCGTGCGCCAGGACGGGTCTCGCGCACGATCCTCGTGTACAGACCCTCCACCACCGCCATCACGTCCTCTTGATGCACGAAGCTCATTTCGAGGTCCAATTGCGTGTGCTCTGGTTGACGGTCCGCGCGCAGGTCCTCGTCGCGGAAACACCTCGCAATCTGGAAATACCGCTCGACCCCGGAAACCATCAACATCTGCTTCATCTGTTGCGGCGATTGCGGCAACGCGTAAAACATGCCCGGACGCACGCGAGACGGAACAACATAGTCACGGGCCCCTTCCGGCGTCGACTTGATCAATATAGGCGTCTCAACTTGCGTGAAACCGTCCTCTGTGAGGTGGTCCCAAATCAGGTGGGTAACGCGGTGTCGCAGTTGCAATCGACCCAACATCTCCGGGCGGCGGATGTCGATAAACCGATTGGCCATTCGGGTCGATTCGTCCGCGTCGGTATCGTCCTCGACCTCGAAAGGCGGTGTCAACGAGCGGTTCAATACTTGAGAATCGCTGACAACAAGCTCCACTTCGCCAGTCGCCAAGTTCGGGTTCGCCGCGCCGGGAAGCCGCGCCCTGATGGTGCCGCGTGCCTGTATCACCCACTCGCTCCGCATCCCTTCGGCGAGATGATGGGCGTCGGGAGCGAGTTCTGGGTTGAACACGACCTGCAACAATCCGGTCCGGTCGCGGAGGTCGACGAAAATCAGGTTGCCGTGATCGCGGCGACGGTGAACCCAACCCGCGACAGTGATTTCGCCCCCGATGTCAGATGATCGAGGTTCACCGCAATCTGTGTCTTTGTACATGAGAATTCCTAAGGTGTGATGGTGGTCATGCGCGACAAAGCCGAAATGCGTGTTGGGGGAAACCCGTTCATCGCAACTTTGACGCTGTCGCTACGGGTGCGGACTTCGTCTGGTCAGAAACATCGAGATCAATCGTCTCGGCGTCCCCGCCCAGACCGTAGATTATCCGCAAATTTCCAGAGCCCGGTTATCAAAACCGATGCCGCGATCACCTTCAAGAAGTCGCCAGGCAAGTAGATATACATGCCATCCATCAACAACTTGCCGTCAGCTGGCCATCCGAAATCACCGATCGCCAACCAAACTATCGCGGGAACGTAGACCGCGACGCCACCGAGCGCGTTTGCCCAGAGCGAGTTGGAACGGTCGAAACCGTACTGACTGAGCGCTCCGACAACGGCAGTCGCCAGGAGAAAACCGAGAAGATACCCGCCGGTCACTCCGGTGACGTACGCCCAACCGTCTCCAGGTGACGTGAATCCCCAAGGCTGATTCGCGAATGCCAAGAAACCCAAGGCTCCGATGACGAGGTATCCGAACACCGATATTAGACCCCATCGGAATCCCATCACGCCGCCGGCGGTCAATATCGCCAACGTTTGCAACGTTATCGGCGTTGGATTGTCCGGCAGATAAAACCGGATCTTGCTGCATACAACGATGAGAACGATGAACGCTATGCTCGCCGCAATGCGGTGTCGAGTATCCGCTCCCGGAACCAACCAATCAAAGAGCGACGATCCCCAAGTTAGCGAAATCGACCTTTTTAGACCAGCAGGATGGGCGATGGTCGGAGTGTTCATTCCGGTTCAGACAATCCAAACTGCGTTGGTTGATGGTATTCTGCTCAAGCGTCTAGCGGCACACTGTAGGTTCGCTTTCGCACCCCCAAAGACACGAATGTCTCCGTGCGTTGCACGCCGGGCGTCTTACCCACATGATCGCGGATGAACTCGCCAAGCTTTTCGGCGTTGGGCAATGTCGCCCAAGCGAACACATCGTACGTGCCCGTGGTGATGCTGACGAGAGTAGTGTACTTGAACTCAGCCATGCGAGAGGCGACCTCTTCGAGCATGTGGGGCTCAACTTGCATGCCGATGAGCACCTCAGACTGGTAACCCATCTTCTGCGGGTCTTGGACGGTCACGATGTTGATCGTCTTGTCGCTGGTGAGTTTCTTGAGACGTCTACGGACGGTCCCTTCACTCACTTTGACCTTTTTGGCGATTTTCGCGTTTGCGGCTCGCCCGTCTTCGTTTAATGCAGCGATTATTTGACGATCGATTGAGTCCATTCAGCAATTGCTCCTGATCTCGTTGCTTGTTCTTCAGCCCCTGATGTGAGTTGAGCAACGTCGATTTAATGCTGGCTGAGTGATATTCGGATTGGTGCCCAAATGTGACAGAACTCGAAAGTCACACACCAGATTCATACGTTTACGTTGCACAAAACCCAATTATATTGCAGGAAAGCGTAAAAATCAACGCTAGAATTGACAAGCGGGAAAGGGCCAAGGGTGACGCGAACCGAATAGCGTCGCGACCGTACTGACGTAACGGGTGCATTACAATTTTAATCGCGAGGCGCGTCGGTCTACAACCTGACCAAATGTGGATCGTTTGATAGCGCCCCGCATAGACGAATCCCAAACGGGTCGACCGTAACGGAGAGTAGGAAAATGCTGAACGAACAACAAGCCGCGATTGTGTCATTCACTCCGGCAGCACTGGACAAGCTAGCAGAGGTGATGACCGAACAGGATGCAACGGATTCCTACCTGCGAATCTCCGCAGCGCCAACGCCTCAAGGCGGGGTTGAGTACGCGTTCGGACTCGAAGACGAACCGGCCGATGACGACACTTCATTGGAAGATGGCGCGGTCAAGGCGCTCGTCGACGAACAGAGCATCCCGCTGATCGCTGGTTCAAGCGTCGACTACGTGGAAGGCTTCCAGCGTTCAGGCTTTGTGATCTCGAACCCCAACTTCGCTGGCGGTTGCGCATGTGGCGGCGGAGGATGTGGCTGCGGCGGATAACATATGACGTCGAACCCAAAAACATTGCTGCGGCGGTTGAAACGACAACCTTCCCGCCGCTTCAGTAACCGGAGCAAATAGACGGTGACCTACATAATCTCGAAAGCCTGCGTTGACGTGATGGACGGTTCGTGCGTTGACGTGTGCCCAGTCGATTGCATCTACTCGAAACCCGGGGACAACATGCTGTACATCAGCCCCGATGAGTGCATAGACTGCGCCGCTTGCGAACCGGTTTGCCCTGAGAACGCGATCTTCCCAGAAGACCAGGTCCCAGACGACGAGCAAGAGTACATCGCTCTAAACTACGACTACGACTACGACAGTTCCGAACCAGGATTGAACACCTAAGTCGTTAAACTCAGAGACGCGAACGGTCACGTCTCTTCGTCCAGTGCCAAGCGCACGTCGCCAGTTTAACGCGGACGCGTTGGTTTGGCATGCTTCAACCGATGGCCTGCAGCGCCTCGGTTAACGACATCCGAATCGTCGTGAATATCGGCGTCTCCGAAGCGGTGAACTGAGACCCGGGCACTTCCCGCAAATCCATAACTAGAGACACGAACTCCGAAGGATCGTCGGTCTCAAACGCGACCACGAACTCCGGGTCGTCGATCCCGAACGAGTAGGTCGTGTTTATCGTCACCCCCGGATAGCCGTGCCCGATTCGGAAGTGGTCGTTCATCATTCCTTGACGTTCTTCCATCGACAAGCCGTACCAAGGCCGAGTCTTCGTCATCGGGTAGACGATGAAATAACGCTTGTCCTTGCGCTCCACTTCGGGATTGCCACCGCCGTGCTTGTAACGCGTCTTACGACGCAGCGACAGGTATGAGTGAGGTTGATCGAAGTGCGCGGCAGCCTCCGTACGATTGATCGCCGCCGCCGTCGCGTGGAACGCCTCAACATTCGGCGCGCTCTGAAACAGGAGCAGATCAACATCTGCCCGGGTACCCACGGCGCTGAAACTCGATATTGGCGAACCCACGTCGTCGCTCGCCTCTTGGATTGTCGCCACGAGTTCTTCCCGCAGCTGAGTCTTGCGGTTCGGTTCGAGCAACCGCCAAGAAGGTCGCGCCTTGAAGAACGAAAACTTCACGTAGTCGCCGTATTCGATGTTTGGCATGGTGTGACTAGCTAACCTGATCCGTGGTTTTGGTCAAGACGCCGTACGACAATGTTCGGCGAATTCCTGACATCTGAAGTATAGAAAACCATGTGTGTTTCGATGTTTTGGCGACCGGTTAGTAAACTCAATAGTGGACTTGATCGACAGTTTCGACGGGTCGCACAACATCAACGCATCCCCCAAATCAAAGGGTTACTCATGCCTAAGTTGGCGGTAGTTTCACTCATACAGGACGACCAACCATTGTGCGCAATGGTTGATTTTGCAATCGAGCACGGATTCCAAGTAGTGGAACTGATGGGTAAGTTTCACAGCGCAGAAACGCTGTCGGAGCGCGATCTGGGATATCTGGGAGGAGTGTCTGAAGCGAACGACATCACGTTCAATCTGCACTACCTCCACGGCGCGATGCCGGGGTCGCATCGGACAAGTGTCTGGAACGACACCCTCGCGAGTTTCAAACGCAATTTGGAGATGGTGCACCGATTAGGAGGAAGCGTAATCGTGTTGCACCCCGGCAAAATCGACGTCCCGACGCTGTTACGCCCGGAGGATGGTTCCGAACTCATCCGTCGCGAAGCCGTAAGGAATCTCAAGAGATTCGTCCGTAGCGCTGCGCCGACCGCCGAAAAACTCGGCATTACGATCTGCATCGAGAATTTGAAACACGATCCGGGATACGTACTAAGTTCATACGAAGATCTGGCATCGGTAATCGACGATGCCGATAGCGACAACGTCGGTGTCGTGCTCGACGTCGGTCACTGCATTATTGGCGATGGACTGTCAGAAGCAATCGATGTTCTTGGCAGCCGCATACGCCACCTTCACCTCAACGACGCGATCAATGGAGTCGAACACGAAGAGATCGGGACTGGAGTCCTAGATCTCGACGAAATGGCGCCATTGATCACGGGCGACTTGAACATCGAGTTTGCGACGCTGGAAGTCGGGAAGGCTCCCGACAGCGAAGGTGTAATCCTCCGAAGCCGCGAAGTACTCAGGGAACGATACGGCGCCGCTATCGACTAGCGAAGCGGAGAGTTGCAGGGCGCTGGTTAAACCGCGCACTCGCCTTCGCCGCGCTCGAGCTTGTAGACAACTGTCTTGCCCCAGTCCATGTAAGTCTGGATGTGCTCTCGATCCAGCGGACCGATCTCAGCCTTCCATGGCGCGAACATGTCTTCGTAGGGTTGAATACCTATCCGGTCGACGAACTTGTTGAACTCTTCGCCTTCGTTCCGGTTGGCCTTGTAGTGATCGACGATCATCTCCAACGCTTCTCCGGCTCGCCTGGCAGGAACTCGAGCTCGCACGCGATTGCCAACACGCACCGGCCCATCGGTCGATTCGCCAGCGATGAACAACTCGTACGCCGGAACCTGACCGCCCCCGCCTTTCATCACTGCGCCGTGGAAACCGATGTTCGCGACGTGGTGTTGACCGCAGGAGTTCGGGCATCCGCTCGCCTTGATGTGAATCTTGGAAACCAGGGGGTCCGAAACGTCCATCGTTTCTAACTTCTCGCCGAGTGCCTTGTTCAAGCCCATCGACGATGTGATGCCTAACTTGCAGGAGTCGGTACCCGGGCAAGTAACGATATCCCGTATGGTCTCGCGACCACTCGTCGCCATGCCGATCTCTTTGAGCGCCATATAAACGTCGTACAACGACTCCGTTCGCACCCATCGGAAAACGATGTTCTGCTGCTGGTCGATACGAGCGCGACCGCCACCGTATTCACGAGCGATGTCGGCAAGCGGTTGCCACTGCTCAGCGTAGATGTCGCCGCGTTCAACACGGACGAAGACGACGTTGAAGCCGTCTTGCCGTTGCTCTTCCACCGAAGACGCCTTCCAGAAGTCGTAGTCCGCATCATCAGTCGGTTCTGGCGTCGGATTCGAAGGTGGAGCGGGCGCATCGACTGATTCATCCTCGTTGAACAACAGCGTGTCGAGATCGATCTCCTTCTTGGCCCAATCTCCCTTGAGCTCCTCGGCCACCAATTCACGGAATTTCTCGATGCCGAGCCGTTTGATGGTGTACTTGATCCGAGCGCGCATCAAATTTTTTCGCTCTTCGTCCTGCCGGTTGAAGATCCTCAACGCGGCTTCTGCGTGTCGGATGAAGTCTTCGACGGGCACAAATTCGCTCAACGTCTCCGCCATTTGTGGCATGATCGACAAACCGCCACCGACGACGATCTTGAACCCGCGCTTACCGTCACGCTCGCGCGCAATGAAACCCATGTCGTGGAACGGCGTCATCGCTTCGTCGCTCTCGGAGCCTGAGAACGCCGTCTTAGATTTGCGAGGCATGTTCTGCGTCGTTGGGTGCCGCAGGAAATATCGCGCATATGCGGCCGCGTATGGCGAAACATCGAACACCTCGTCTTTAGACACGCCAGCCGCCGGGTGTGCGACAACATTGCGAACCGTATTCCCGCACGCTTCTCGCGTCGTCAGCCCAACGTCGCCGATCATTCGCATCAAATCAGGAGTTTCGTCCAACAGGACGTGGTGGAACTGCACATTTTCCCGTGTTGTCAGATGACCTTTCTTCAGCGGCACGTACTTCTCGGAAACTTCGCCGAGAACCTCTAATTGCCGCGCGGTCAAACCGCCAAAAGGCGCTTTGATGCGAACCATTTGACGATCGGGTTGCCGTTGCCCGTAGACGCCTTGGCGCAACCGGAATCGCATAAACGGCGTCTCTTCGAAATCACCGGATTTGAATCGTTCCTTCTGCGCCTCGAAATTGGCGATCTCTTCGCCGTTGATCAGCAACACCCGTTCGCCTGCGGCATCGGGTGTCCATTCGGTCTGTTTGGTGGTTACGCTCGTGGTCACGGTTTGATTGCTCTTATAAATGCCTACGCATCGGCGCCCCTTTACGCCGATTAGTGGTAATCATACACCGATGGTCGAATCCCTTTGGAACGATCACCCCACCAATCCGCGGGAATGGCTGACCACATTCGCTTCTGTAGACTCGTTGGCAACTGAAATGATTTCCCAGGCACAGGATGGTGAAACAAATGGATGTGAAGCGGTTCGACGGTATCCACTTCATGATGCCGACGCCGTTCGTGCCTAACGGTTCGGTCGATACCAGTTCGATCGGCCGACTGGTCGAAACGGCGGCTAGTGCGGGCTGCACCGGGGTCGTCACTCTTGGTGTGATGGGCGAAGCTCATCGCCTAAACGATGCCGAACGTGCCCCCATAATCGATGCCGTCGTCGCGGCGTGTGACAGCCGGTTGACCGTCACGGTTGGCGTCAGCGGCCAGAGCGGGGCACAAGCAGCTGACCGCGTCCGGGAAGCCCAAAGCATCGGTGCCACAGCTGTTATGGCGTCACCTCCAAATTTGGCTAAACCCAACGACAACGCGGTTTTTGCGTACTACCAGGCGATCGACGACGCCACCGAGATTCCCATTGTGGTGCAGGATCTTCCGGAACAGACCGGCGTGCATATGTCCCCCAACTTCATCGCCAAGTTGAATTCAGAACTGACGAACGCAAAATATCTCAAGCTGGAAGACCCTCCGACCCCGCCGAAAATTTCCACCGTTCGAGCTGCGACGAACGACAACATTGGTATCTTCGGGGGTCTCGGCGGTGCGTTTCTATTCGAAGAGTTGCAGCGCGGCGCGGTCGGGACGATGACCGGATTCGCATATCCGGAAGCACTCGTAAAGATCCATCGCCAATTCGTAAACGGCGACATTGAAGGCGCGCGTCAAACCTTCTACGGCTGGCTTCCGTTAATCAGATATGAGAACACTGCCGGCCTCAGTTTGTCGATTCGTAAACACATCATGGCCAAACGAGGCATGCTCGATTCGCCAGCCGTCAGGCCTCCGACTCCGGCTATCGACGATCTGAGTGTCGCCGAGTTGAACGACATCATCAGCGCAATGTCACCCTTTATCGAAGCCGAAATCGGCGGTTCCGCCGTGGTTGCCTGAGACACTCGCCTGACACACTATCGGTTTAAAAGGGATAAGATAGGCACTTAACGCGCACCGCACCAGATTTTTACCTCGATCACACTCGGCGGTGCACGATTTCACATTGATGTCGAACACGACACAAGACGGCAATCCCGACCGAAAGCCGAATACGATTTATTGCATGCACTGTGGGACCGCGGCGTCTCCTGGCGACTACGCTTGCGACCGTTGCGGTGAACGCGTCTACCTTACCGATCCATCACGCGTCCCTGCATTAGGTTTCACCAGTTGCCAACAGTGCTCATCTGCGAACGAAGCACATGCATCGTACTGTGCGGTATGTGCCGCTGAGATCGACCAATCTGCCCGAATCTCCCCTGATGGTGCAGGTGGGACTCGGAACCAACGCGAACCGTCTTCAAGTGGCGCCGCAGATCGCGAACAAGGAAGTTTGAAGGAGAATCGTGACGGTGGTTACCGAATCGGCACCGGATCGTTCCGCTCCGGCCAATGGGGATTGCCGCGCCGCGCCAGACCGTCGAAAGGCGAGCAAGATAATATCCCTCAAGAGATCCAGCGTTGGAACTGGTCGGCGTTCATCCTAGGCCCGATCTGGGGATTGGTCCACGGCATCTGGTGGTCGATGTTCGGGTTCCTGCCACTGCTTCCACTGTCTCCAGCGTTCCGCGCAATCGGATTCGTCATATTAATCGGGGTAATGCTAATCCTCGGTCTCAAGGGCAACGAGCTGGCTTGGCGAGCCCGTCAATGGGATTCCGCCGAAAAATTCCTCGCCGTGCAACAACGCTGGTTCACTTGGAGCTTCGTGTTCGCAATCGGAGCCTTCGTTGCATTCATCTTGTTCCTACTCGGGCAAGGCTAGATACGGCGTCGGGTCGAACTGCAATTCCGTTTTGCCTCGGACGCTCACGTATCCTTTCCATCGCCGCGCAAAAGACCTTTTGTACTCCAAGTTTGAAAACGATGGCGTTGACATGATGATGGCGTCTTCACGATTGTCATGGTAGTAGCGATGGCGGATGCCAACGTCGTTGAAACCATACTTGCGATACAGGGAACGTGCGACGGTGTTCGATTTCCGAACCTCCAACGTAGCATTTGTGGCACCGATCTTTAACGCTTCGGTGATCGTGGCAAGTACCAGCAGCTCGCCAACCCCACGCCTTTGCTCATTCGGATGAGTCGCGATCACAACGATATGCGCCTGGTCCAAAGCAGTCCAGATGCCGACGAGGCCAACGACGTTGCTGATAATTTTCTGGGATTCGAGGCCACCGATTGACGAAGAAAACAACGATCTAAGCCGTCTTTGCCAGCCGACTTTCCCCTCTCGTCCGTTAGCGCCAGTAAGGGTCGGATTCGCTCCCGACGCCTTTGTCACCACGATGTACGTCATTTTGTTGCGCCTGATTTCCCGCGCTGCCGACGATTTGGTCGCGGTATCGCCGAATGCCTCATTGACAATGAGGTCGATCGCGTTCGCGTCGGCTAGCGTCGCGTACCGTGCCTCGTAAGGATTGACGTGGTTATCGGCGAGAGTATTTTGGTGGACTGCTCTAGCAGCCGCGGCGCTAATCGATGGATTTGCCATAGTACTGAATTTGACGGTGCGTTCGCGGTTGGCAGCCGTGCAACTGCGAAAAGGCTCCGTACGGTTGCGCGTCTTTACCGCATATACGACTCTAGCGCAACTCCGCTCACGAATAAGATTCGTTGAGTTCACGCATCGCGTTGCACAGTTTTCGTGAGGAACGATTCGCTACAATGCGTAAGAATCCGAAATGGGTGACTTGCCTCACGAAACAAGTCGTAGAATCAGATACTTATGGTTTTCTTAGCTAACCTGCTTACACGGTTGACGGTGCCATCCGCCGCGTCAGCAACAGCATCTGTCGCTAGAAGCGCGTCCATGACCGACACGGACAGCACCGGCGGCGGTTTCCACGTGCTGATGCGCATCATCCGCATGGCGCTCGACTACCGATGGCTGATCGCCGTCGGTTTTGTGTTCATCGTTGGCGCCTCCATCTTCCAGCTCTTCATCCCTTTGCTTATCGGCAACGGGGTTCAAACCGTTGAACAGGTTTTCACCTCTGAAAACCCCGACACCGACGCACTTCGGTGGACATTGGTGACTATCGCGGGAATGCTTCTCGGTTCAGCATTGCTCCGTGGTGTCTTCACCTACGGGCACATGTATATCAGCGAAAACTTGGCGCAACGCCTCGGTTACCGACTCCGCATGCTCTACTACGAGAAGTTGCAGCGCCTAAGTTTCGCGTATCACGACCGCGTCCACACCGGCGATCTACTGACGCGAGGGTTGCTCGACATCGAGGGCGTACGCGCGTTCGCAAGCCGCGGAATGCTCCGTGTCGTCTACCTCGCGATCTTCGTCGGGACCGGCACCATCTTGATGATGAGAGAGGACTGGCAGCTAGCCTTGATCAGCCTCAGCTTCGTTCCGATCGCCGCATGGAGATCCATCGTCGCAAGATTGCAAACCTCGCGAGGTTGGAGGCGCTACCAAGAAGAAATGGGACAGCTAACCAAGATCATGGACGAAAACCTGAAAGGTATTCGAGTTGTCCGCTCTTTCTCGGCCGAGCCTTACGAGCTTGTCAAATACGACAAGTCCTCCAACGAGGCGTTCAATCGCGCCTACCAATTGGTCACCGTTCGAGCCACGAATCTGTCGTTCATCACCGTAGCCTTCTTTGGCGCAATGTCTTTGGTTCTGCTCGTCGGTGGGCTTAAGGTCCTCGACGAATCCAACCCCTTCTCCCTCGGCCAGCTCGCACAGTTCCTAGCCTTCATGAGCATCATGCAAAACCCCGTTAGGCAACTTGGCATGGTCGTCGCAGGATGGGCGCGCGGCGCAACCTCCGGAAAAAGACTCTTCGAAGTCCTCGATCAAGTCCCGGAAATCGACGACAAACCCGGTGCAAAAGATCTCGTCATATCCGGAGGCGTTCTTCGTTTCGAGCACATCGACTTCGCTTACATGGACCAGTTCGGTGATGAGCAAGTCCTCACCGACGTCACGTTCGAGGCCCGGCCCGGTCACACTATCGGCATCGTCGGCCCACCGGGTTCCGGCAAATCCACCCTCGCACATCTCATCCCACGTTTCTACGACCCGATCGCCGGACGCATACTTATCGACGACCAAGACATCGCCGAAGTCACTCTCGCCTCGCTCCGACGCGCCGTCGGTGTAGTCGAACAAGACACGTTCCTGTTCACCACGACGATAGACAACAACGTCGCCTACGGAGACCCTTGGGCTGAGCACCGAAACATCGAGAGCGCAACCTCGAATGCCCAGATGGGCGAATACGTCGAAAGACTTCCCAGCGGATATGGGACGCTGGTCGGCGAACGCGGTATCTCACTCTCGGGCGGCCAACGCCAACGCCTCTCAATCGCTCGTAGCATCATGCTCCATCCCCAGATCATCGTCTTTGACGACTCGACCGCCGCGATTGACGCCGCAACCGAACAACGCATCCGGGCAGCACTTCAAGAAGTCACCGCCGACCGCGCAACCATCATCATCTCACACCGCCTGAGCTCCCTAATGCACGCCAACGAAATCTTATTCTTGGAGGGCGGCAAGATTCTTGAACGCGGCTCACACGCCGAGTTACTTGAACAAGGCGGCAAATATCGCGATCTTTACGAACTGCAAATTAGGCCTGAGGATGACAACGTCCATACCGGGGGCGAGGTTTAGCAATGGCTAGTTCTGATACCGCCCACGATCGCCAAACTCAAAGCGGAGGACCCCGACCCGCGTGGGTCGACCAACGCAGACCGTCCGGCGACCTCGACGAGCAAATCTTCAGCGCCGCCTTCAGCGGCGACGTAATCCGACGCTTCTGGAAATTTGTCCGGCCGTACCGCGGCGTGCTGTCCATCGGCCTCATCGCGGTTTTGCTCTTCGCCGGGTCGGCACTCGCTTTGCCGTGGATCGTACGGACCACCGTCAATGACGTGCTGGACATCCACACACGTGGGAATGGCGACACTCGCAACATGCTGTTCATTTTGGTCGGCGCATTCTTTGGTGCCGTCCTGCTCCACGTCGTCATGGGATATCTGCAAAACATGATCGTCGGACGCGTCGCCGAGCATCTCCTCATCGATCTCCGACGTGCGATGTACGAGCACTTGCAACGTGTCTCGATGTCCTTCATGGACAAGACCGAGGTCGGACGCATGATGTCCCGACTCCAAGGCGACGTCGGCGCACTCCAAGAATTCCTCGAAACCGCCGTAACCAGCGTCGGCGACTTCGTCCTCCTTTTCGGCATTGTCATCGCCATGCTAATCATGGACTGGCGATTGGCTTTGCTGACGTTCGCCGTCGTCTCTACCCTCGCCATCGCACGAGCAATCTGGTTACCAATAGCGAGACGAGCTTTCCTCTATTCCCGACAGACGAGTTCGATCACCAGCGGAGCGCTCGCAGAAAACATAAACGGTGTCCGCGTCGTTCAGGGAATGAGCCGAGAGCATGTCAACCTCGATCTCTTCAAGGAGAAAGCCGACGAGCAACTTCGGGCAGCGAATCGCGCCGCTCGTATTGGCTTGGTAATGATCGCTCTCGTCGATACGCTCTCTGGATCCGCAATGGCAATCATCATCGTCGTCGGTGGTTCGATGGTCATTAACAACTCTCTCGAAATCGGCTCGATGCTCGCTTTCATCCTCTACGTCCAACTCTTCTTCGACCCCATCCGTTCAATCACCATGCACTACGCCGTCTTCCAACGCGCCATGGCATCCGGCGAACGAATCTTCGAAGTCCTAGACGTCCCAGTCGACATCGTGGACAAGGATGACGCAGAACCTCTCGTCAACAACGACGGTTCCATCGAATTCAAAAACGTCACATTTGGATACCTCGAAGACCAGACCATCCTCAAAAACATCAGCTTCCGCGTCGAACCAGGTGAAACCGTAGCACTTGTCGGCCCAACCGGATCTGGGAAAACTAGCATCACTTCGCTACTCCACCGCTTCTACGACGTCTGGGAAGGTGAAATCCTCGTCAGCGGCAAAGACGTCCGAGAGGTCGAACTCAGCAGCTTGGGCGACAACATCGGCATGGTCCTCCAAGAGCCGTACCTCTTCTCCGAAACCGTCTACGAAAACATCCGCTACAACAAATCCGACGCCACCCGCGAAGAGGTGGTTGCAGCCGCCCGTGCCGTCGGCGCACACGAGTTCATCATGCGCCTCCCCAGTGGATACGACACCGAACTTGAGCAACGCGGCGGAAACCTATCACTGGGTCAACGACAACTAATATCTTTTGCCAGAGCGATCGTCGCTGATACCAAAATCCTCATCCTCGACGAGGCCACGGCATCCATCGACAGCTACACCGAGCTCCTCATTCAGCAAGCACTCGCACGCCTTCTGGCAGGCCGGACCGGAATAGTGATCGCACACAGGCTCGCCACCATCAGAGGTGCCGACCGCATCATCGTCCTCCAAAACGGCGAAATCATCGAGACCGGCAACCACGACGAACTCATCGCGCACGGTGGACTCTATGCACGGCTCTACGCTATGAACTACGCTTCGTTCGACGACATCCCCGACGAACTGATCGCCGAAGCCATGGAATACTCCCGGACCGGCGCCACGTAGCTAATGCCTCCTCCCTTTTTGCGGAGTTTTCGTTACGAAGCGTTTCGTTTTGATCGCTTCGCAAGACGGGTTTCCGCCTTCAGTGGTGCTTAAATTTGGCGAAGCGATTTGCCATAATCGCTTCGTAAGGATTTATACGCGGCAACTTAGCAGATTGCCACAATTCACGGTGGACTTGTCCGAATCGCGACGGCGACTATCCCCAAAATCACAACAGCGATCGTTGGCCTGCGTCCGCGACATCTGTTGATTCAACCCCGACGTGCGACATCCCTTGTGGCGTGGCCTTGCGTCCTTGCGAGGTACGCATGATGAAGCCGATCTTCAGCAAGAACGGTTCCACCACGTCCTCTAGCGTTTGAACTTCTTCGTTCGCAGATGCGGCCAAAGCATTGATGCCTGCCGGCCCGCCGCCGTAATTCTTCGCCAGCGTCAGAAGATACAACCGATCCAACCGGTCCAAACCCAACTCGTCGACGCCTTCGACGCGTAGAGCTTCGGCTGCTACCTCGGCGTCGATCCTGCCGTCCCGTCGGACCTGGGCGTAGTCGCGGACCCGGCGCAACAGATTGTTGGCGATGCGGGGCGTGCCTCGAGAACGGCTCGCGATCACCTCCGCGCCAGATTCATCGATCGCAACATCCAAGATCGTTGCAGACCTCGTGACGACTAGTGTCAACTCATCAACCGAGTAGTAGTCGAGGTGATACGTCAATGCGAATCGTTCTCGCAATGGAGGACTCAACATTCCGGCCCGTGTTGTTGACCCGATAAGTGTGAATTTCTGCAACGGCAAGTTGATCGTTTTAGCGAACGCTCCAGTGCCGGTGATGAAGTCGACTCGATAATCTTCCATCGCAGAATACAGGTACTCTTCAACCGCATGTGACAGTCGATGTATCTCATCGATGAACAACACGTCGCCGTGTTTCTGGTTGGAGAGAATCCCGACGACATCCGCTGGGCGTTCCAACGCGGGCCCCGATGTGTGGACCAACGTCGTGTCCATCTCTCTAGCGATGATCTGAGAAATCGTCGTCTTCCCCAATCCGGGGGGACCGTGAAACAGCGCGTGGTCGAGGGTGTCGCCGCGGTGCTTGGCGGCCTCCACTGCGATCTGAATGCTGTTCACGACGTTTCGCTGACCTATGTAGTCTGCGAATCGGCGAGGGCGGAGATCATTCGTTCCCGCCGAATTTGAGTTGCGTTCCGCGCGATCTCGCAACAATTCCGCTGCTCTTCGTTCAGCGTCGGATGCAGAATCTTCTGCACCTGTAATGACCCGTTCTCTCGCAGAATCCGCCATCAGAGAACCAAACTCACTGTGTCACCGCCGGTGTAGCGGAGGTGTTGCGGAAAATGTCTCGTAACAATGCCTGCGGATCGGCGATGAATTCAGGTCGACGACGTATCGCGTCATCAACCATCGCAACCGCTTCGGTGTTTCGATAGCCAAGATTTACCAGCACTGCAACGACGTCCCCGCGCGTGTCCGGGGCCCTAGCACGTTGCGCGGCTGTCTCGATCGGACGGCTGGCCGCTTCAGCAACCTTCCCCCGCAACGTCGCAACGATCTTTTGTGCGCCGCGTTGACCGATGCCGGGCATCAGAGTCAGGGTCACCAAGTCCTCGGTTTCGATCGCGTATGCCAAAGTCGGCACTGGCATCGTCAATGCGGAAGCCGCGCGTGCCGGACCAATTCCTTCGACCTGAATAAACTGCTCGAAGAAATCTCGGTCGCTCGCTTCCTTGAATCCCACCAGGCTCGGCAACGGTTGACGCTCCGATACGGAGTAGTAGATATGCAACGCGAGGTCTTGCCCCTCGTACGGTTTGATCGACTCTTCAACGAACACCGGGAGGGTCACGGTGTAACCGACCCCGCTGGCCGTCAGAATCACCACCCGCGGAGGGTTCTGCTGCACCTGGATTACTTTGCCTATTAGATAGGAGATCATGGTCGTTCAGTCGTTCAGATCGTTTGAGGCGCCCCGGATACATGTACGTGACAAATGGCAATGCCCACCGCATCAGCGACATCGTCCTTTTCAATCTCGGTCGCCAATCCGAGCCGCATCGACACCGCCCGTTTCATCTGGTCCTTGTCCGCACGGCCACTGCCGGCAACTATGCTCTTGACCCGCGTGGCTTGATAGTGATGAACCGGGATGCCGGCGTTTCCCGCCGCCAATATTGCCACACCACGGGCATGCCCCATGATGATCGCCGTCTTCAGGTTCCGGTAACGCGCATGCAAGTCCTCAATGGCGACCTCGTCGGGTTTGAACTCTTCGATCACCTCGGTCAGCGTCGCATTTATCGTCTTGAGCCGTTGCTCCAAAGATTCGCTCGACTTGGTTCGGATCAGACCGCCTTCAAGCAAGGAGACATTACCTCGCGCATCCGCGGTAATCACCGCATATCCTGTGGTTGTCAAAGCTGGGTCGATGCCCAATATCCTGCGGTTTTCTGTCATGCCTTCCAATCGAGAAACCAAAACTGCGCTGAGCGAATTCTACCGTGCCGCATTTGAGAAGCAAAAGGGGGACGCGGGAAGCGTAGCGGACCGTAGCTCATCACACCGCCGCTTAGGTTTGCGCCCGATGGAATGCGAATGTCCCATTGACAAAGACGGTAACGTGCATCGCTAGCGGACGAGGTCGAAACCCAAGAAGAGCTCCTGAAAAAAGGAATTTCAAATCCAACGGGGCCGAAACTAACCGAGTTGGGTGGTGATCGGTGATCTCCCGCAAACCCATCTAAATGAACTTCGTTTGACCGAGGGGTGACGGATTCCCAGAACCTGCTTGTACGTCGCTGCCAAGCCTTTGAGCTGCTTGTTGATGGAAATCTGGCACGATTTCGAAACCGATGAAATGGCGCTTCAAATTCTTGGCGGCGACAGCTGTTGTACCGCTTCCCATGAACGGATCGAGAATCGTCTGATTCTCTTTGGTTGTTAGCTTGATCAGAAATTCCACGAGTTGAAGAGGTTTCTGCGCTTCATGAATCCTCTCTTCGTTCTTCTGAAATCCAAATTCCAACATGTTCGTGGGATTGGTGCCGCGAATTTGACACTCTTCAATATTGATAGCGCCTACACCGTATCGGAGTACGTTGTCTGCAACGGTTCCACCGATTCGATACGGTTTTACGAACCAAGCTACGGGTTCATACACCGGGGCTAAATTTCCGAGCCGCCATCCACGCCAATTTTCCGCGGCGGATTGCAAGCCCCGTCGTTCAAAGACGATGCTGACTCGCTGGGCCCTATGGTATGCCGACGGTTTCTTCCATGCGAGAACGTCCTTGAGTAGAAATCCGTTATCTTCGAATGTGTTAATGACTCTGTGGAGAGTGCGTCGCGCTCCGAAAATCAAGACTGAAGCGCCACTTTTTAATTTTGGCGTAACCAAACGGATCCAAGAGTCGCACCAATCCTGATACTCCTTGCCGATGTTTCTGTCCGCCTGTGACCAACCGTTGATCGGTTTACCGCGCCGTTTAAACCCCGATTTCCCGATCTGAGCAGGAGACTGCCCAAGCAATGCTGAATTTGTATTGGCGTGAATCACATCCCAAGCGTCTAGGTTTATCCCGTACGGAATATCGGACAACAGAAGGTCGATGCTGTTGTCATCAAGCAGCGGCAGGTGCTTTCTACAATCGCCAAGAGTTATCTTGTCGAGAAATTGTTCATTCGACGTGATCATGCAAAATCCATCAAACCTCGATCTTTCACGGAACGGACCGCACGTTCTTTGTTCTCAAGTTTGCGCCACGATAGGAACTCACGTATCGCATCAGCGCGAGAAAGTCTCATGATTCTTTCCCTTTCTCTCGCGAAGTGCGTCAACGCTTCCTGTTGAGCTACGCGAATCGCCTCAATCGACGCGATTTTTTCTTCTTTCCACATGCCGGGTAAGCTTGGACTTGCTTGAAGGAACGTGCTGTTCAAGACTTGTCAGTACGCCCCTGCGTTTGGCGAAGGATTCATCGTTTTGACAGTCATGAAGACGTCATGCAGTAACGACATCGAATTGGCGCTGCTAGTCAAATCAGCGTATCTGGCCAAAACAGCAAGGTGCGTGTAGCTACAAATGGTCACGGATCGGGTTGTGGCTTGTTGATAGATTTGGCTTGAGCGGGAAGGAAATTGGTACACGGGCACACCAACATCGCGAATGGCTTGCCATATTTCCAACCGTTTAAGGCCTCGACTTTGAAGTCTTTCTGGTTTTTCGCAGTACGACTTAGACGAAACGCCTTGGCGTCAGCCACAAACGAAAAGTCAGTGGCAACGCACTCGACGTCAGCTACCCCTGATCGTTCTTGTAATACAGCGCTTGTTAAGCCAATGGCTTTGAAAGCCTCATGGATAACGATGTCGGTATATTTCGAATACATCTTTTCTTCACTGCTGTCGTGCCCGAATTCTTCAGGGATTGCACCACATAACCGCAGGTGCCCCAAGAGCCGCGCGATGCCGCCCTCACTTACATCATCAGACATCTGATCCTGAAGTCGGTCCGCGTCATCACCGAAATTCCCGCTGAGGCGTCCGATTTCTTGAACCCAGAAATGTCGCCTTTCGGTGTCGTTCGGAGTGATTACCGCCAGTTTCATGGTCGATCTGTTTACTCTGAGGTGGTCAATGAATGGCGGGTCTCGGGTATCCCGACGAAGTCGTGCCTGGTTGGGCTCCACGTTCCACCTTCGGATCGGTTAACGCACCAGTTTGGTTTTTCCTTCGACGATCCATAATCAAAGAATATCGTGTCTTTTCGAGGTCATGGAACTGATTCATCAAGAGAGCGTGTATGGCACATGACCTTGGTAGGATTCCATTCAGTCCAATACCAAGTGTCTAATTCCATCTAGAATCACACCGACTCACCAACCTCAACTCCCCCTTCCCCCATGCAACCCTTCTACAACGAGCAGCAACAGATGCTTGCGGCGACCGTCCGCGAATTCGCCGAGAACGACCTCGCGCCGCTTGCCGACGATGTCGACACCAATGAGGAGTTTCCTAAAGCGCAGTTCGCTGCGCTGGCGGAACTAGGTCTTACCGGCTTGCTGACTTCGGAAGAGTTGGGTGGCGCGGGGATGGGCTATCGCGACTTCATGGTGGTTCTCGAAGAAATCGGAGCCGTCTGCGGGAGCACCAGCACTGTGCTCATCACGCACACTTCGCTAGGTTCAGAAACCATCAATCGCTTCGGGACTGATGAGCAACGCGCCCGGTGGATGCCGAGCCTCGCAGCTGGGGAGAAGATCGCCGCGTTCGCTCTCACTGAACCGCAGACCGGGTCTGACGCCCTTGGACTGCAAACCACGATCGTCGATGACGGCGATTCGTACATCCTCAACGGCACCAAGCTATTCATCACCAACGCCTCCGTGGCCGATGTTTTCGCCGTGTTTGTGACCGCCGACCGAGCTGCGGGCTATCGCGGGATCTCCGCCATCGTGGTTGAACGCGGATCCACCGGTTTCGAGATCAATGAGCAGCACGGCAAGATGGGGATGCGAGGCTCCGGCACCGCCGAACTTGTCTTCACGGATTGCCGAGTTCCCAAATCGCACCTATTGGAAAACGTCGGAGACGGCTACAGCATCGCCTTGAAGATCCTCGACTCCTCCAGAATCACTGTCGCCGCCCAGTGCCTCGGTCTCGCAAAAGGCGCCCTCGACCAATCCGTCGCGTACGCCAAGCAACGGATCGCTTTCGGACGTCCGATAGCGACCAAACAGGCTATCCAGTTCATGCTTGCAGACATGTCTACAGAACTCGACGCCGCCCGCCTCATGGTCTATCGCGCCGCATCACTGTACGACGAAGGACTTCCATACGGTGTTGCATCTGCGAAGGCGAAGCTCTACGCGTCCGAAGTCGCCGGCCGAAACGTCAACAAAGCTGTCCAAATCCACGGCGGCATCGGTTACTTCAAGCCAACCCCGGTCGAGCGAATGTACCGAGACCAACGCGTCACCGAAATCTACGAAGGCACATCTGAGATTCAACGGTTGGTGATCTCCCGCGACCTCATCGGTGACATGTAGCGAAAAGTACGAATCTCTCCCCGAAACGTGGGTATCGCAACTTTCAGGTACCGCCCGAGACAACGCGATATTTTCGTCCGCGCCGTTTTATGGCGGGCGAATTGACAAGATTCGTTTGATGGATTTAACATTGGTTACGTTGCGTATTTAATCCGCGCCTGTGAGCGCGAGTTTGGATTCGGATGCCATGCTGTTCAACGTGTCGGGTCTATTGACCGGTACCGTGGGCGACGAGCTTCGATTTCATTTCGCGAACGAGACTTTGGAGAGCGACGGATTGTCGTTCCACGAGGTTGAAGCTCGAGGCAAACTGATGCGCACAGATCGAACGGTTTTCGCCGACATAAAGGTGAAGGCCGAGTTTGATGGGCAGTGCTCGAGGTGTTTGGTAAACACCGTGATGCCGCTCCGTCTGGACTTCGTTGAGGAGTTCAGACCGTTGAACGTTGATCTGCTTGCAAGATATCGGGGATGGTTTGAAGACTGCGAAACAGATGAAAATGACGAGGCGTTGACAATCGATTCGACGAACGTGCTAGACATATCGACCGCTCTTTGGCAAGGATTGAGCGCTGCGATGCCGATGAACCCGCTATGCGATCCCGCATGTAAGGGCATGTGCTCCAGCTGCTCAGCCGACCTAAACGCCGGCAGTTGCAAGTGTCAGGCCGGATAGACCGGCGCAAAAGTATCAGAATCAAACGTTCAACCCTCAAACCATTGAGTGGTAGGTGACATGGCCCCGCTTCCCAAGAAAAAGCACACCCGAGCCCGCAAAGGCAACCGAGCTGCGCATCACGCGATCGGATTGCCGACTTTGGTCCATTGTGCGCGTTGCGACACTCGGATTCCACCGCATCGGGTATGTCCTGAGTGCGGGAACTACAAAGGGCGAACGGTGAAGGGCAACTGGCCAAGTTCGGACGCCTACAACATCGAAGTCCCGAGCAGCTGACACCTCAGGCAGGTTTCTCGACAAACCGCATTTTGGAGAGCGAAATGACCACAGGGCTCGCAGAAGCAAGATCTACCGCATTCGTGTTCCCCGGACAGGGATCGCAAGCGGTGGGTATGGGCAAGGACCTGTATCTGAACTCAAGTTCGGCGCGCGAAGTCTTCGACGAAGTTGACGATATTCTAGGGCGCGAGCTTAGCGAAATCATGTTTAACGGTCCCGCCAATGAACTGACTCGCACTGAGAATGCGCAACCGGCAATTCTGACCACGTCGATCGCCGCATGGCGTGCGCTAGAAGAAGTTACCGAGTCCGTCGCGGTTCCGGACATGACGGCTGGACACAGCCTCGGAGAGTATTCCGCGTTAGTTGTCGCTGGCGTGCTTTCGGTGTCGGACGCGGTGCGCTTGGTTTGCGAGCGCGGACGGTTGATGCAGCTGGCTTGCGATGAGCGACCGGGTGGCATGGCCGCGTTGATCGGCATCGACGAAGTTACCGTCGCCGAGATTTGCCGTGAGGCCGGCGTCGACATGTCTACGGTCAACACACCCGAGCAGATAATCATCGCAGGGGAACACCGCGGATTGGCGGTGGCACTTGACATGGCCTCGGCTCGAGGCGCCAAGAAGGCGATTCCGTTGAGCGTAAGCGGCGCGTTTCACTCTGGATTGATGTCTCCCGCGCAAAGCGGATTGAACGAAGCCATCGACGCTGCAGATTTCCAAGACCCGATGGTTCCGATCATCGGCAACGTCGACGCGAAACCGTTGCAGACTGCGGATGAGGTCAGGAGCGAGCTTCGCCGCCAACTGACATCTTGCGTCCAGTGGAGCAGCGGCATCCGGCACATGTTGGACAACGGTGTGGACGAATTCGTCGAGATGGGCAATGGCAAGATTCTCGGCGGGATGATTAAACGCATCGACCGGCGGGCGAAAATCGTCAACATCGGCGAGTACGACGCGGCATGCGAATTCGCAGCTGCATAGCCCCGGCTCCCACCGACTGAATTTCCTCTGCATCGCCTGGCATCGCCTGAACTTTGCGTCCATCGTAATGGGCGACGCAGCTAAGATACGTACCATCTGATGACCTCGAAACGCGCCCATGAATCTTGGAAATGGTTGTCGGCTGTTTCTAACGATCGCGCACGCGAGTGGATGCGCGACAAAGTCCCATTCGATGCGGACGCGCCTGATTTTGAAGCGATCCCTAGGGACAAGACAGGTGCGCGGGCGGCGGCGGTACTATCGCTGTACGAATCTGATGTTGCCAACCGTCCGGTATCGCAATGCTTCGAATGGGTGGCCGCGGAGATGGGTATGAGCAAGAAGTCGAGGCAATTTGCATATTCACTGGCGACCGAGGTTGAGGACAGACGGATCGAATTAGATCGTCGTCTCAATCGGTACTCGAAACGTCGGACGATTCATGAAGCGTCGCCGGTGGTTCGAAATGTACTCCGCACGGCGTTGGTGGAGTTGGAAATGTATCCCAAGACGCGAACCGCGGTGATCATCAGCGAGGCGATGAAGCTATCGCAGATGTTCGACTACGAGGGCACGGGCAGGTTTGTGAATGGCATTCTCGGTGCGATGGTTCGAGACGCTGGTCGGGACGAGGGATCCACGTAAAGCGCAACCGTTGATCCGATTGCGATGTGGGCGCGGGTATATAATTGCGATTGCGTCGCCACGTGACGATGCGATGCAGAACCAGTGGTTAATCAAGCTCGGGAGAGCGAATAACGATGTCAACAATTTTGGAACGAGTGCGGGCTATCACAGCCGAAAAGTTGAGCGTGGACGAAGAAGAAATCTCGCCCGAATCGTCATTTACCGAGGATCTCGATGCGGATTCGTTGGACGTTGTTGAGTTGATCATGGCGTTCGAAGAGGAGTTCAGTACTGACGACAATGCGGTGGAGATCTCGGACGACGAAGCCGAGACCATTGCGACGGTGCAGAACGCGGTGGACTATCTTGAGGGCAAGGGAGTCACGGGTTAACGCATCGGCGCTTGAGAACTCGCATTTTCGAGTGCGGCGGACAAGCCGCGCGGCGAGATGTAAATCTAGGGCGGCACGGGACTCCGTTGCCGCTCTACGTTTTGTTGCGACCTGCCGTGACCGACGGTGGTAGCCTTGGATTCTGAAATGGTTGAGGGAGATTCCAAGTCGCACGAATCGGCATCTGAAAAGCTCGAAGCGATCGCCGATGTCGTGTCGAAGTGTCGGAAGTGCCCGTTAGCGGAAACACGCACTAACACCGTCCCCGGCGAGGGATCGCCAACTGCGGAGATCATGTTTGTAGGCGAGGGGCCGGGCCGAGACGAGGACCTGTCAGGCCGGCCGTTCGTGGGCAGGGCGGGGAAATTCCTTGACGAGTTGATCGAGTCTCTTCCCATGCGACGTGAGGATGTCTACATCGCGAATGTAGTGAAGTGTCGTCCGCCCGGAAACCGCGACCCCGAACGGGTTGAAGTCGAGCAATGCTCGGGCTATCTGCGGCAACAGATCGAGGCTATCGACCCGTTAGTTATCGTTCCTCTTGGCAGGCACGCGTTGCGTTGGTTTGACCCAAGCCTTCGCATCACCGCGAGCAACGGGAAGATATTGCGATATGAAGACCGAGTGTTGATGCCACTTTTGCATCCGTCCGCCGGTCTTCGCAACCCATCCAACGCCGAGATGCTGCGGGAAGGCATACACAACCTGCGCGAGGCGATATTGGAGGGCATTCGGGTCAAGCGCGAAGCGATGGTTGAGACTGTGTCGGAACCGGTTGTCGAATCCGAACTGATCGAGGGCGAACCAGAAGCCCCTTCGTCGGTGCTCGAGGAAGTTGGAGAGATCGTATTGGATGAAGCGGCCAAAGCGGATGCCGGCGAGGCAGCGGTTGGTCTTTTCGAGCGAGCGCAGACGCCGGAAGAGGTTCATGCAGAGATGCGAAGGCAGCGCGCGATCGAGAAGGCGGCAGAAGCGGCTGAGAGTGAAGAACCGAAAGTTGTTGTGGATGACCGCCAAGCGTCGTTTTTCTGACCGTGACCGATTTTGGCGAGGTGTAATGTCACCTTCACAGCACATGATTTACGTGCCCCACGGCACATCAAATGACACCTGATCTTGAGCTTGGAACAACGAATGAATGACAACAATTTGGAATACGGCGAATCGGCAGTTCGGATAATTCCGCTCGGCGGGTTGGGCGAAGTCGGGATGAACATGATGGTCGTCGAGACTGACGACGATCTGCTGGTGATCGACTGCGGGGTGCAGTTTCCGGAGTACAACACGCCGGGGATAGAACGGGTGATTCCGGACATGGAATACGTTCGCCGGAACCGCGACCGGGTTCGCGCCGTAATAATTACGCATGGTCACCTCGACCACATCGGCGGGTTGCCCTATTTGATGCGCATAATCAACGCGCCGATTTACGCGCCTCGATTGGCCGCCGAGATGATCAGGCGAGAGTTGAAGAAGTCCGGAGGGCGCCGATTTTCGGGTGTGGAGGTAAATACGGTCCGATTGGAGCGGGACTACCGTTTCGGGGAATTCGGAGTGCAGTGGATCGGCGTGTGCCACAGCATCCCGGATGCGTGCAGCATCTATTTGGACACACCGCAAGGCGGCATCTTCCACACGGGCGATTTCAAACTGGACAACGAGCCGATGCTCGGATTGCCGACCGATTACCAAGCGCTCAGCGAGATCGGACAGCGTGGCGTGCGGTTGTTGCTGTCCGATTCCACGAATGCGGAGGACGATGGATCGTCGCTTTCAGATCGCGTTGCTGCTGAGGCCATTTACAGGGCGATCGCCGAGTCGAAGGGGCGGGTGATAATCGCTAGTTTTTCGACGCAGATCGCGCGGGTGCAGATGGTTGTGGACGCGGCGCAGGAGATCGGGCGTCGGGTGGCGATCATCGGCAGGAGCATGATCGAAAACACGCGCCTAGCGGAAGAGGTCGGACACCTGCACATGCCGCCGGGGGTGAGTATAAACATCAATGAAGCGAACAGCTTGCCCGACGACGAAGTGGTGATCATGACGACTGGCAGCCAAGGCGAGTTCGAGGCTGGAATATCTCGGATGGCACGTGGTGACCACCGCGAGGTGAAGTTGGTCGCTGATGACACATTGATACTGTCTGCGCGGACGATTCCGGGCAACGAAACCGCGGTCAACGAGGTTATGAACAACCTTGCTCGGCGGAATGTTCGGATCATCACCGCGAGTTCGCGACAGGTTCACGTTTCGGGGCACGCGAAGCGAGACGAATTGAAGACGATGTTCAGCATCTTGCGACCGGAGCATTTCACGCCCATTCACGGCGAGTACCGGATGCTCAAGGCGCACACCGATATCGCGGTCGATATGGGTGTGCCGGATGCCAAAGTTAATCTTATCGGGGACGGGGACGTTTTGGAACTCGAGGAGCGAGGGGTCTCGGTGATCGACAGGGTGCCTGCGGGTTACGTGTTGATTCAGGGTCAGGGTGAATGGGACATCGATTCGAGCGTCATGGAGGAGCGCAAATCGTTGGCGAGCGACGGCATAGTGTTGGTTACGATGGCGCGCGACGAAGGGGTGTTGATTGGCCGTCCGCAACTGGTGACATCGGGATTTGTGGACGCTGCGGACGAGCCTCGATTGATGAAAGATGCTTCAGAAGCGTTGTCTCAAGCTATTGAACCGGTGGTTTCCGATCTCGTAGATTGGAATGAGATGGACCGACTAGTTCGGGCTTGCTTGGGTCGATTCTTTTACCGCAGGACCAAGCGCAGACCTTCGATCGTGGTGACCGAAATTGAGCTACAACCTGGACGCGCTGACTGAAGATAATGGGCTGGCAGAGGAAAAACCTGCCGGGTCGTCGAAACGTGGCAAGAAGACGAAGAAACCTGAGAACGATCTAGAAACGAGAACTAGGAACACCGACAAAAGTTCCGCCACCAGTGTTGGCGGGATTACGAATCTCTCGCTGATTCGCCACATCGTATTTTTCGTCCTGTTCGCCGCTGCCGGGGTAGCAGGGTTTCTGTTTCGTGAGGATGTGATGGCGAACGTCGGTTACGGGGCGCTGCCGCTCGGTTTGTGGGGCGTTCTGTTCGTCTACCTCGCGCTCGCTCGGACGCGTTGGGTGATCGGCCGATATCGGGAAACGATTTCCTCGTTGATCGTGGTGCTTGGCGGCGTTACGGTTTTGGGAATATTCGACGCGCCTCTCGGCTCCGCAACCGGTGCCACGATGGGCGGACGCTTCGGTGAGATCCTGGCCCGCGAACCGTACGATTGGCATCGTTACGATCTCGTGTTGTGGCAACAGGCATTGGCTTGGGCGCGCGCCGCGGTATTTTTCACAGTTGGTGCGGCGTTCCAATTCCCGACTGCATTCGGGATGGGTTTCAAGGTGATATGGATCGGCACGCTGATGGCGATCTCAGCTTCGATAAGCATGTTCATGATGGCCGGAGGGGCAGCGTCTGCCATCACCAGTAAGCGTCACCGAGATAAATCTGGAGTGTGGGTCAAAGGTGTTGATGAAGACGATGAAGGTGACGGGGCGCCTTCTCTGCCTATTCGTGCACTAGATGACATAACGAAGCCGAAGCGTAAAGAATCGGCACCTGTGATTAGAGGCGATGTTTTCGATGCCTCGGACGAATTCGTGGTGGATATTGGCAACACGATCGTCGTTAGGGACGAGGAGAAATTCGATGTCGATGACCAGATGCAGTCTGATGATGGTTGGGAACCTGTAGTTCAGGGCAAAGTTGCGCGTGCCTCGCACTCATCGATCGCAACGCAGGATGACTTGCCGGAGTTTGTCGCGGTGGGTGATCACATTGGTGACGACGATCCTGATGAAGCGGAGTTCGACGTGTTTGACGGTGATGATGAGTTTTTCGAAGCCGAGGTCGGCGCGTTTGCTCGGGAAGATCGGGACGCTGTTTCGGACAACGGCATGAGCGCAGCCACCGAAGCCGTGTTGGATATGATCACGTCGGGCGCGGCGATTGAAGCGGCGATGAACGCATTTCCGTGGCGCTTGCCGCCAATCGAGGATTTGGCGGTACCGCCTAAAGGGGGCGTCGCGACCGCGGAGATCAGGGCGACGAGCGATCTAATCGAAGAGACGTTGGATGATCATGGCATCGCGGTGACCGTAGACCAAGTTCGTGTGGGTCCTACGGTGACGATGTACGGACTGAAACCCGGTTGGAAGGGTGGTGGAACGAATTCGAAGGTCCCGAGACAGCGGGTTCGGGTCGACACGATACTCAATCGTGAAAAAGATATTGCGCTGGCGTTGTCTTCACCCAACATCAGGTTCGAATCGGTGGTTCCTGGTTCGTCGGTGGTCGGGATCGAAGTTCCCAACGCGCGGCCTACTCCGGTCAATTTGCGTACTGTGATGGATACGCCTCAGTGGGCGGAGTTCGCTGAGAAAGCTGCATTGCCGGTGCCGTTGGGCATGGGAAGCGGCGGTGACCCGGTGATGGCCGATTTCGCGAAGATGCCGCACACGCTGGTGGCTGGTGCGACGGGTTCGGGCAAGAGCGTTTGCATGAACACGATAGTGACAGGGTTGTTGATGACCCGTACGCCGCTGGAACTCAGAATGGTGATGATCGACCCCAAGCGCGTCGAGTTGACGCCGTATCAGGGTATTCCACATCTTTATGCGCCGGTGATCGTCGAACCGGAGCAAGCGGTGAAGGCGTTGAAGGGGTTGGTCAAGGAGATGATGGACCGCTTCTCGACTCTCGAGGCCACTGGTGTCAAAAACATCACGTCCTACAACGACAAAAGCACGTTCAAGATGCCGTATCTGCTGATACTGGTCGATGAACTTGCCGACTTGATGCTCACAGCGTCTAGCGAAGTGGAGCAGCTGCTTGTGAGGTTGGCGCAGCTGGGTAGGGCGACGGGGGTTCATCTCGTAGTTGCTACGCAGCGCCCATCTGTCGACGTTGTGACTGGATTGATCAAGGCCAACTTCCCATCGCGCATCAGTTTCGCGGTCGGTTCGCAGGTCGACAGTCGCACGATTTTGGATGCCACTGGAGCTGAACGTCTATTGGGTAAAGGCGACATGCTTTACAAGCCGATTGATCTTAGTCAGCCAGTTCGGGTGCAGGGGGCGTTCCTTAGCGAAGAGGAGATTGAAACTACCGTTAAGTTTTGGAAACACGTTGGTGCGCCGCCGTTGCCGCAGCTGGGCGTTGACGAAGCTGGCGATGACGATGGGTTCAGCATGCCCGGATTCTCGGAAGAAAACGGTGACGCTTTGTTCATGCAGGCTTCATCGATGGCAAGGAGCCAGAAGACTCTTTCGACTTCGTTGCTGCAAAGGCGTTTGCGGATCGGATACCCGCGTGCGGCTCGGTTGATGGATGAGTTGGAGGATGCGGGGATAGTAGGGCCGGGTGAGCCTGGCAAGCCGCGGCAAGTTATCGTCAATTTGTCGTAGTTTTGCCGCTGGAGCGGCAAGATTCGGCAAAAGTCGCCGCTGGGGCGGCAATTTGACGGGAAGATGACATTTTCCCAAACGGCGGTCCGGCACCGGAAGGTCTGGCATCGATGTTGATGCTGATTGAGGAGAGCGGCTTTACAATGCTGGAAAGACCCCAAAGTGGTCGCGCCTGACCCGCGCATCGCATTCCATCTTGTGACGATTAAACCTCTATATCCCGAATTCGGCGACGCGTTTGATGCGGGCGACGATTCGGAAGTTGGCGAGTTGGAGCCGCTGAACCTAGAGCAGGAGCTTTCGGTATGTTTGGTATGTGGCACCGAGTTGGGCGGTTCAGATCTGTTTGAGCGATGGCGCGTTTGCCCGAGTTGCGGATTCCACTACAACATCTCTGCGCGGTCGCGAATTGCGTCGTTGGTAGACCCGGACACGTTTGAGGAATCGCATCGCTGGATCACGTCGATCGATCCGCTATTGTTTTCGCCGCGCGTGTCGTACCAGGTGCGTGTATTGAACGATCAGGTTCGCACGGGGCTATCTGAGGCGGCGGTGACTGGTGTCGCTAGCATTGGCGGTGCTCGATGCGCAATCATTGCGATCGACTTTGGTTTTCTGGGCGGGAGCATGGGTCTGGTGGTTGGCGAGAAGGTCGCGAGGATGTTCGAGCTTGCAGCACGCCAACGTTTGCCGGTCATCACGTTCGCGACGAGTGGCGGCGCGAGGTTGCAGGAAGGGGTGCTGTCGTTGACGCAGATGGCTAAGACTGTGGTGGCGGCTCGCACGCTTCGAGAGCGGGGCATACCGTTGATTTCTGTATTGGCGAATCCGTCGTCGGGACAGATTCTTTCCAGCTTCGCTTCGATGTCAGATATCCGAATCGGCGAACCTGGTGCGCACATAGCGTTCGCATCGTTGGGAACGTTACGAGAGATCGAAGAGTCGCCGGACGTTGGTGATCAGGCGAATGCTGAGGCGATGCTGGCGTATGGCCACCTCGACATGGTGGTGAGCCGGGACAAGCAACGAGATCAGCTCTCGGTTCTGTTGGGGTTGTTCGACAAGAATGTCAAGGACGACGGTCGAACCCGGAGACGCGCAGTAGGGTATCGGCCGACCCGCAAAGACGCGTGGGAAACGGTGCGTTTGAGTCGGCGGTCCGACCGCCCAACGGCTTCGGCGTATATTCCGCGGCTGTTCCGCAACTTTGTAGAGTTGCACGGCGACAGATCTGGCGCGGACGATGAGGGGGTGAAGATAGGGCTCGGATATTTAGGTGTCTATCCCGTGATGGTGGTCGCCCAAGAATGCATCCGGAGCGATGAGGAAGCATCGCAGGAGGATGACGGGTTGACGGAGTCGTTTACTGAAAGGTTCGGTAACGCGGAGTTGGATCGAGGCGGCACCGGAGTTACTGGTTTCCGTAAAGCACACAGGGCTGCCAAGATGGCTGCCGATTTCCATTTGCCTTTGGTGGTTCTGGTTGACACACCGGGCCCGAAGCTCGGCATCGATCAGGAGTTGACTGGTCTAGCGAGCGAGATAGCCGAGATGATCAACGTGATGCTCGGCATTGAAACGCCGGTGGTGTCGGTAGTGATTGGAGAGGGTGGTTCGGAGGCGGCATTGGCGTTTAGCATCGCGGACCGACTGTTGATGATGGAGAACAGCATCTACACGCCGATTTCACCCGAAGCTGGTGCGGCGACTGAGTTGCGCGACAGAGCTCGTGCGCCAGAAGTTGCGAGGTCGTTGCGGCTGACTTCGTACGATGCGATGGCGATGGGTATCGCAGATCGAATCATCGCGGAGCCTGACGGTGGCGCCAACGCGGATCCTGCGAGGGCTGCGAGAGAGTTAAGGCGAGTCCTGATATCCGAGGTATCGCAGTTGCGAAGACGACATAGGCGGGTGCTGGCGCGTGACCGCCGTAAACGCTTCCGCCACATCGGTGAGTACGGACCGGAGTTCCGCGCGGCGGTGCGATCGGAGCTGAACACATGGGGTTCCGCCGTTCGCGCGCGGGTGCGCCGCGTGTTTGGCAGCGGAGACGAGATTGGCGACGGGGAACGCGAAAGCGGAGGGTCAGACGAGACTTGATCAACCCCGGCGACGGTTACGGATTACCGATAACGCGACGTTTGAAGGTTGCTGGGCGCTTGGATCGCGGTACCGGGCGATGATAAGATAGCCATCAGTTTCCAAGTGCTTGGAACACCATGTATGGGATCCTAAGCGTCTTCTTGGTACCGACGTTTCCGACGTTGAATGACTAGCGATAGCGAAGAACCTAGCGATAGTAGGAGCGACAGAACTTGTCGCTGCGGCGAGGTGCGCGCGTACGAAGCGGCGGTGATTGCTGCGCTCGACGCTGGCGTCGAATTTCAAGACCCGACCTCGGTTTATATCGACGCGCAAGCGGAGATCGAGGGTGGTGCATGGGTGGGTGCCGGAAGTCACATTCTGGGACGCTCGAGGATCGAGAGCGAAGCACGTATCGGCCCGAATGTAATCATCGACGATTCGAGGATCGGACGCGGCGCTACGGTGCAGCCGTTCTCCAGCGTGACGGATGTCTCAGACGTTAAATCTGGGGCGGTGATCAAAAACCGTTCCGAGGTACGGGGCAGTGTTGTAGCTGAAGGCGCTGAGATCGGTCCCAACGCATTGGTAGAAGACTCTCGTATCGCCGCCAAAGCGAAGGTAGGTCCATTCTGCCGCGTTCGTGCGGGATCTGAGGTAGACGTGGATGCGTATATCGGAACGCAGGCCGAGGTCAAGGCTAGTCGGATTGGTGAAGGTTCAAAAGTCGGACATTTCTCATTTATCGGCGATGCTGAACTTGGTCAGGCGGTCAACATCGGCGCGGGCTCAGTTACGGCTAATTTCGATGGTCAGAGCGTCCAGAAGACAGTGATAGAGGATGACGTGTCGGTCGGTGCGGGTTGCGTACTCATTGCACCATTGCGGATCGGCACCGGAGCAAGCACTGGCGCGGGCGCGGTAGTGACGCGTGATGTTGCCGCCGGCGAGTTGGTTCTAGGCGTGCCAGCCCGGGTCCATGGCAACGGTTTGGTGCAGCCATGATTCTTCGAACAATACGAGATCGAGAGCTGCGGTAATGGCGGCACGGAGTAAATTGGCGGGATATGAAATGAAAGATGCGGACGATCCTTTAGGTAGCAGATACCGAGGTATTTCAACAGGTTCATTCGGGGGACGCCACGATGGTTGAAGACTGGGTCTCTTGGTTGGCTCTAGCGTTGGCGACGTTCGTGTATGGAATCATGACGCTGACGTTGAGCGTGTTGCAACCGCAAGGTCTGGCGGCGATGCTGGGCATGGCATCGACGGAGTCGTCGGATCTCAACCCGGGTAGCGCGGGAGACTACCGTGCGACTAGGATCGTGGTGACGACGATACGCAGCGCGTCATTCATAGCGATCGTGATTTCGGGATATCGTGCGGCGCAAACGACGTTTACACCCGGAAATGAAGCGTTGCTGATGTCGGCTGTTGCGGCGGCGGTGTTGATCGGCGTTATCGCCATGCGGATGGTGTTGAACCGGATGGCCAGCGGTTGTTACGAGGAAGTGAAGATATGGTTGGCTCCCGTAATCTGGCCGTCCCGTTTCATCGGACGTCGGTTGCGGTTGAACCGCGTCGTCAACTACATGAACGATGTTGAGAATCAGGGTGACGCGAGCGACGAGCCGGTGGAGAACGTTTTGAATGTGCTCCAAAACCTGTCGTCGAAAGACTTGCGAGCCGACGATTTGATGGTGCCGATATCGGACACGGTGGCGGTGCATGCCGACACGGCTCTGGAGGATGTGGTCGAGATGATGGATCAGCTGTCCATCTACAACGTCGTGGTGTACGACAAGACCCTCGACGAGGTGTTGGGGACGATACACAAGGCAGAGGCATTGCAGGGGCTGAGACAGAGCGACGGCGGTTCGCCCATCTGTCGCGATTGGATCAGCGCGTCGATCTTTCCGGTGCCGGTTACGCATCAGGTGGCGACATTGTTTGACGACTTTAGGGACCGGATGCACGAGACTGCGGTGATGCTCGACGAAGAGGGCAAAGTGGCTGGGGTCCTGACCTTTAGCGTCCTGATGGAGCAGCTTCTGAGGGACGCCAGCTTGGTTGCGCACGAAGTTCAAGAGGCGTAGGGAGCGGTTGCGGTGCCTGAACCGCAGATTACGCTTGATGTGTGTTACGGGCTACCATGTGGGCTTTCCCGTTATCCGAGGCGCGCACCCCTGACCGCTGATCGAGCCCGGGCAGTCTGTAGCCCTGTCTGATCCCGGGAGAGGGGATACAAACGTTCGCCGTGCTGTCCCGGGCAACCCCTTGCTGTCGATTCGCCCCCCGCGTCGCGCTCGCTACGCGAAGGGAACGTTTTCGCATTCACCCCCAGTTCCAGCTCAGGGAAGTTTCTCATCCTCTCTCATCGGGGGAGAAGGGGTTTGTACTGTTCGGTCAGTGCACCCATTGCTGTACGGTGCGGGTTTGAAACCCGGCCCTACGTCGCGTTCCCCGGCCGCACGAAAGTCCCGTCGAGAATGAGGGGGGATACAAACCTCCTCGGTGCTGCCCCGGGCACCCCCTGCACCGCGTCCCCCTCGCTACGCGAAGGGGACGTTTCATTGCACGCGCAAAAGCACTTCAGAGACTTGCGCCTCTAAAGTGCTTTGAATCAGGTGGAGTTTTGAGCGTGAAGCCGAACGGTTGTCGGCTTCACGCTACAAGTTCCTGAGAGGGAACCTCTAGAGGAGGTTACTTGGTCTCGACGACCACCAGGGCGGTCGATGCCTTGGAACCCTGGTCACCGGTTGCGACGAGCGACTTGACATCGCCGATCTCGAAGGCGCCGGAGTCGAGGGTGACGTCAGCCGCGAACGCGCCACTGTCGTTGGCGGTTGCACTGCCGACGGTCACGTCGGTGGCGCCTGAAACCGTAAGTGCGACTGCTTCGCCATCGTTGAAACCGGATCCGGTGATCAACACGTTAGTGCCAGTGGCGTCCCAAACGATCTTCGAGATCGAGTAGTTGCCGTCTAAGACTTCGATGTTGGCGTAGTTGTCTGCACCGTCAGGACCTGCTGGGCCTGGCGCGCCTGGGGGACCTGGGTCTCCCGCTACACCTTGTGGTCCGCTGGCACCGTCGGCACCTGATTTACCTTGCGGGCCCGGAACACCGGCAAGACCTGGAATTCCTTGTTGACCTTGCAATCCCGGTATACCCGGTTCTCCTGCCACACCTGGTGCTCCTGGTTCGCCTGGTGCTCCTGGCTTGCCTGGGTCTCCAGGGAATCCCGGCTCACCCGGCACGCCTGGCGCTCCCGGTTCACCCGGTGCTCCCGCCTCACCTGGTGCTCCCGGCTCACCCGGTGCTCCCGGCTCACCCGGCGCTCCCGGTTGACCCGACGCTCCTGGCAGACCTGGTTCACCTTGCGGACCAGCGCCGGCGAGGCCGATGATCGAGATGATGACTGCGATGACCGAAATTATTGCGACTGCCGTCACAACTCGGTTTTCTTGCACAAAATCCATCGGGCTGCGCGATTCATTCATGAGGACCCGTCCTCCAATCTGATGCTGTCAGATTACTAGCTTGTCTCAAGCAACAATTACCGTGGCCGTTCGGCACGAGAGTTCTCCCGAACGCCGTAGTCCACGATGTCGGCATCGAAGCACGGAATTCACCATACTTCGCTATTCTCGCCATTCGTTGCACACTGAATAATCTTATGCCTGTTTGAGCGCACGTGTCAACATTGCTCATGCAAGCTACATGCTTATTCAGATGCAAAGACCAGCGATCCTTGCCACGATAGAAAAATGTTACACGATATTGCGGCCACCGCGCTTTACATTTGCGGTGGTGATCGCGGGACTTTTCGGCGTTTTCTGTCGTCGGATGCAAGGGAATCGTATCGGAGGTGCGCGAACTCGGTGGTGAGGGTCGAGATTTGAGAGGTTGCGGTGGTATCCTAATAGGTTGAGCTAAACGAATTAGCGGAAGCATCAAGAGAGATTCAAAGCGCTGGCAAGGCGGAGTAGCGGCAGATCGTCTTCAATCCCCACTTGCGAACAGCGCTTGCATGAAAGAGAACAGATTGGACGCCACAGCGAAGACGCAGACGATAGAGAAGTTTCGCAAGCACGAGAAGGATACCGGTTCCACTGAGGTCCAGATCGCAATCCTTACGGACCGTATCAGGGAACTGACAGAACATTTCAAAGTGCACAAGCACGATGCCGCGGGAAGACGCGGATTGCAGATGTTAGTCGGGAAACGCCGACGATTGCTCCGATACCTTGCGAATGAGGATGTTCGCAGATACCGAACGCTCATCGAAGCGTTGGGACTCCGTGGTTGAACGGTCCGCCGTCGCCTGCTGAGCAAATCGGCGAGGCGAGCGGATTGCTACATTCACCCATCCCCGAACCTTTCAACTGACCGCGCACGACGCCTTTATGAGTCGCGCATCACGACAGCAACTGTTACGCTGCGAATCCCGAATCAAGATCAATGGCTAATTTCCCGCGTCTCTCGACTAGAGATTACGCAATCAGCAGGCTCACTCCTAAACCAAGAATTGCCGCCCGATGAACGGGTAGACAAGAAAATTGCCGCCCGATGAACCGGTAGGCAAGAAAGACAAGAAAGAAGAAAAATGATTCGAGAATTCGAAATAGAAGTCGGCGGCAGAATGATGTCGTTCGAGACTGGCAGGCTGGCGAAACAGTCTGGCGGGGCGGTGACGATCCGTTACGGCGACCTGATGTTGCTGGCGACGTCGACCGCGAGCAAGGAACCTCGGCAGGGAGTAGATTTTCTGCCTTTGACGGTGGATGTCGCTGAAAAGGCGTATGCGGCGGGCAAGATGCCCGGCGGGTTCTTCAAGCGAGAGGGCCGACCGAATTCGGAAGCGATTTTGGCTGCGCGATTGTGCGACCGGCCTTTGCGTCCGCTGTTTCCCAAGAACTACCACCACGAGACGCAGTTGATCATCACGATTCTTGCGGCTGACGAGGTCAACCCTTACGCGCCTTTGGGCATCGTGGGAGCCTCGACGGCACTTGCGATCTCTGACATCCCGTTTGATGACCCGGTTGGAGCCTGCAACATCGGTTACATCGATGGGGAACTCATCGTGAACCCGACGTATAAGGAGCTTGAGACATCAGCTCTGGAACTGACGGTTGCCGGAACGGCAGACGCCATCATGATGGTCGAAGCCGGTGCGAACTTCGTTTCCGAGCAGGTGATCCTCGAGGCGTTGAAGTTGGCGCAGGAAGTTAACGGAGAAATCGTTTCCCACATTCGCGAGATTCAAGCAGAAGTTGGGAAAACCAAGTGGGCGGCGCCGGAGGCTTCTGAAGCGGAGCTTGAGGCCCGCGCGGCTACGCGAGAACGCGTAGGCGATGCGGTCAAGGAAGCGTTGAAGCTTGGCGGCGGCAAAGAAGAGCGTGAGGGTGCGGTCCGACAGATCATGTCCGAAGCGAAATCGGAGTTGACGTCTGGCGACAATGCCCACGAAGCGTTGCATGTTCAGACGGAGCTTTATTCCTTGGAGAAGGAAGCGGTTCGCGAGAGCATTTTGGCTGAGGATCGACGATCCGATGGTCGTGACCTCAACGAGTTGCGCGAACTCGACTCGATGGTGGGATACCTTCCGCGAGTTCATGGTTCTGGGATATTCCAGCGCGGCGAGACGCAAGTTCTCGGTGTGTTGACGCTGGCTTCGGCCGCGGATGCGCAGCGCCTAGACAACCTTTCGCCGGTCACGACGAAGCGTTTCATGCATCACTACAACTTCCCGCCTTACTCCACAGGCGAAGCGGGTCGTTTTGGCTTCACTGGCCGACGAGAAATCGGTCACGGTATGTTGGCCGAACGTGCGTTGCGCGCGGTTATGCCGTCCGAAGAGGATTTCCCATACGCGGTCAGGCTGGTTTCGGAGGTGATGGAATCTAACGGTTCTTCGTCGATGGCCAGCGTTTGCGCGGGATCTCTCGCGTTGATGGATGGCGGCGTCCCGATATCGGGACCGGTCGCCGGTATCGCGATGGGTCTGATTACGGGCGAGAACGGTGCTGCGAAGGTATTGACGGACATCCAAGGTGCCGAAGACCACGCGGGCGATATGGACTTCAAAGTCGCTGGCACGCGTGACGGCATCACTGCATTGCAGATGGACATCAAGGTCAAGGGCATTACTTTCGAGATCATGTCCGAGGCGCTCGAGCAGGCACGGATTGCCCGTTTCGAAATTCTTGAGCACATGGATCAGACGATCTCATCGCCACGAACCGAGTTGCGCGATGGTGCGCCGAGAATGACGACGATCAAGGTTCCGACCGACAAGATCGGCATGGTGATCGGTCCAGGTGGCTCCAATGTGCGAGGCATCCAGGAACAGTATGGTGTGAGCGTTGACATCCAAGACGATGGCAGCGTAACGATCGGCGGCACTGAGACTGACAAGGTTCAAGGTGCCATCGAGAACATTCGCTCGATGACTAAGGAAATTGAAGTCGGAGAGAACTACTCCGGCAGGGTCGTCAAGATCATGGACTTCGGTTGCTTCGTCAACCTGATACCTGGCAAAGACGGCATGGTTCACATCAGCGAACTGGCCGACTCTCGAGTCCCGGACGTCCAGTCAGTTGCCAATGAAGGCGACGAGTTGGACGTGATGGTTGTGAATGTCGACCAGAACGGCCGTGTTGACCTCTCAGTCCGCGCAAGGATCGAAGAGCGCAACCACGGCGATCACGGTCGTGCACTCGAAGAAGCAGTAGGACGACGGCGCCCCCGAGGCGGCGGCGGCGGCGGCGGTCGCGGTGGAGACCGTGGCGGCCGCAGTGGCGGCGGCGGTGGCCGTGGCGGCTTTGGCGGCGGCGGCGGTGGCCGTGGCGGTGACCGTGGCGGTGACCGTGGCGGTTTTGGCGGCGGCGGCGGCGGTGGTGACCGCGGCGGTGACCGTGGCGGTTTTGGCGGCGGCGGCGGTGGTGACCGCGGCGGCTTCGGCGGCGGCGGTGACCGCGGCGGCAGACGCGACGACTTTGGCGGCGGTGGCCGGCGAGATCGGCGCGACGATTCCGATCGTGGCGGCAGACGCGACTTTGGCGGTGGCGACCGCGGCGGCAGGCGTGACAACATCGACGACGGAGGCGATCGGCGTCCACGACGTCGAATGGTCTCTCGCGATCGAGGCAATTGATAGCCTAGAATCCAGTTAACCGGAATGGTTAACGTCGACGATTGAAAGCAAGCAGCATCCGAAGAAGACATGTCCGAAATAACTGTTGCAGTTAACGGAGCGTTGGGGCGAATGGGCTCCACCGTGTTAAACGCGGTGGAGCAAGAGCCGGGAATGGTCCCGGTTGGAGGAGTCGACGTGTTCGCCGGCGTTAAGACGTCGGTCGCAACACCGGGCGGCAATGAACTGCCGCTGGCGACGGACCTCGCGTCCCTCTTCGGAGCTGTTAAGCCAGACGTAGTCGTCGACTTCACGAACGCAGAGGGTGGCACGACTGCGATGCGGAGTTGCATCGCACACGGTGTCCGCTGCGTTTCGGGCTCGACCGGCATCTCGCCGGAAGAGCTGGCAGCTATCGGCGAAAGCGCGTTGGAAGCCGGTGTCGGAGTGATATCGGCGTCGAACTTCGCGCTCGGATGCGTGGTCTTGATCCACTTGGCGCGGATCGCTTCGAGCTACTTCGATTACGCAGACGTAATCGAGAGCCATCATGAGATGAAGATCGACGCGCCATCCGGCACCGCGCTGTCGATCGTTCAAGCGATGCTCGAAGGCAAAGGCGGCGATTTCGATCAGAACATCGTCGAGAAAGAGTTGCTTGCGGGAACGCGGGGCGGCTCGATGGGTGGCATCAATGTACACAGTGCGAGAATGCCGGGGCGCGTTGCGCGCCACGAAGTGGTGTTCGGCGCGTTGGGTCAAACCCTTACATTGCTACACGATTCAGTCAATCGCGAGAGTTTCATGCCGGGCGTGATGCTTGCGGTTCGCCGCGTTATGGACAAAGAGTCCATGATCGTGGGACTCGACAACGTGCTGGGTTTGTCGGCCTGACCTATTTATTGACCCACTTGATGGCAAGTTCGGGTCGAAAACAAGACGGACCAATAGATGGTTCGATCTGAAGTCTCAGGAGAATTAGATGCAGGCGCCATTTTTGGAAGTCGCTATCGTAGGTGCAACGGGCGCTGTCGGTGCTGTTGCGCTGGAATTATTGGCCGAGCGAGGTCATCCGGCGGAAAAGTTGCGTCTTCTGGCATCTAAGCGTTCTCACGGGAAGCAACTCGAGTATTGCAGTCAACTGTCGACTGTTGAGGAGGCCACGCCCGAATCGTTTGACGGGGTTGACGTGGCGTTCATATCTGCGTCATCCGAGGTGAGTTTGGCGCTGGCACCCGAAGCGGTGAAGCGCGGGGTTTTGGTCATCGACGACGGGTCCGCGTATCGGATGGATCCCAGCGTTCCGTTGGTGGTCCCGGAAGTAAATGGCGCTGATGTCGAGTGGCATTCAGGCATCATCTCGATTCCCAACTGCACGACGACGCCTCTGGTGATGGCATTGGCCGCTCTCAGAGGATTGGCGGAGATCAGTTCCGTTACGGTTTCGACCTATCAGTCGGTGACCGGCACGGGTGCCGCGGCGAGGGCAGAGCTGCTGGAGCAAGCGCGTGAGATATTGGGCGGAGAAGAGATGACGCCGCCGAGCCAGTATCCGCATCCCATCGCGTTCAATCTTCTTCCGCAGGTCGACGATTTCGTTGACGAGGGCTACACGAAGGAAGAGATGAAGATGCTCAACGAGTCGAGGAAGATTCTCGGCGATCCCGAGTTGCGCCTCGCTTCTACCTGTGTCCGTGTTCCGGTCGAAGTTTCGCACTGCGAATCGGTAACAGTCGAATTCGATGGCCCGATATCTGTAGATGAAGCTCGAGTTGCGATCGCTGAATTTCCTGGAATAACGCTCTTGGATCAGCCGCATGAATCGGTCTATCCGATGCCTTCAAACTCTGCAGGCGAAGACCAGGTGATGGTCGGACGCGTCCGGCGAGACATTGCGCACGAGAACGGCGTGGTTTTCTGGCTTGCGGCAGACAATTTGCGCAAGGGTGCGGCGCTAAACGCGTTGCAGATCATGGACGAATGCGTAGCGCGCGCGTGTGTTCGGCCACGCATGGCCGCTACCGCTTAACTGCTTCACGGTGCGCCGTACGCATCGGCGTTGGGCATCGCCGTCACGTTTCGAGAGCGCTCCTAGTTCGTTGTTCCTGGCGTTCGACGCGGGCGACTTGGCAACGTCAGGTGTGATGTATGATTCGTTGCGTAAGGGAGTTTGAAATGGCAGAAATCGGACGAGTTCTCACAGCGATGGTCACCCCGTTTACTGAGGATGGGGAAGTAAATTATCCACAAGCTCGCAAGCTGGCAAAGTCGTTATTAGCGTCGGGTTCGGATGGGTTGGTGATCGGCGGCACAACTGGTGAAGCTCCTGCGATGTCGGATGAGGAGCGACTCAAGCTTTTCGCCGAAGTTAAGGATGCGATCGGAGATTCTGGTGCGGTCGTCGCTGGCACTACCGACAACAACACTTATCGTTCCATTGAGGTGTCGAAAGAGGCGGAGGGTGTTGGTGTCGACGCGATCTTGATGACGGTTCCGGCTTACAACAAGCCGACCCAAGGTGGACTGGTCAAACACTTCATCGCGATTGCGGAAGCGGTCTCGATACCTGGGATTCTTTACAACGTGCCGAGTCGCACCGCGCTGAACATGACAGCGGGAACGACTCTGAGGTTGGCTGAGGTTCCGAACATAGTGGGAGTCAAGGAAGCGAGCAGCGATGCGGATCAGATCGCGTACGTCATTAAAGGCGCTCCTGACGGCTTCAATGTTTGGTCGGGCAATGACAACGAGACGTTCTCGATAGTTTCGACTGGCGGTTACGGAGTTGTCAGTGTTGCGAGCAACATAATCGGCAATCAGGTCAGAGGCTTGATCGGAGCGGTGTTGGAAGGCGACATTGAACGAGCGGCGAGCGAGCATCTGCGGTTGCTGCCGATATTCAACGCGTTGTTCTTCATCACGAATCCGATACCGGTTCGTTACGCGATGAACCGATCTGGGTTCAACGCTGGTCCGGCGCGTCACCCGATGCAGGCGGACGACGACGAGATGGCGGCGTTTGCGGCGCAGTTCGATCCGATCATGGATCAATACCGAATCGATCTTCCCAACGGTTGATGCATTCGTGACGGACGGGTCGCCGAAAAAAGTCATAGCGGATCTCGGCGACGGGCTAATCATGCGTTCCGCGGTTCGCGAGGATGCCGATGCGCTCGCGGAGTTCTGCGCCAAGGTCTTCATGGACGAACCTTTGGCAGAATTTTCGGGCACGGGCACTGAAGCATATTGGATCGCGAAGTGGATCCACGATCTTCTCGGTAAACCGCATCCGACGTTGAGCCCCGACGACATCATCATCGTCGAGGATGTCGAAATGGGCTGTATCGCGTCGACCACAACATATCTTACGCAGCCGTGGAGCTACAACGGTGTCGAGTTTGAGATTGGTCGCGCCGAGATCGTCGGCACGGGTCGCGAATATCGAAACCGCGGCTTGGTCCGCGAACAGTTCAATTTGATTCACCGATGGGCTGCGGAGCGCGGCCACCTCATCCAGGTCGTCCTGGGCATTCCGAGTTACTACCGACTATTCGGTTACGAATACGCCTTGCCTGCGGAAGGCGGGCGCTACACGCCGATCGCTTCATTGCCGCGATGGGGCAGGAGTGAGGAGCGGAAGTTTCAGTTGCGCGACGCTACGGAAGACGACGTGCCGTTTATTACTCGGGTGTTGAAGGATTCGGCGCAACGATCGATGGTATCGGCGGTTTTTCGTGAGGAGGAGGTGAGGTATTTCACATTTGATCGCACCGCCGGCAGCGCGGTTTGCCATAAAACCGCGATCTTGTGCAAATCCGATGAGGAGGGTCTGGGCGAGCCGATAGGCGTTCTCATGTACGCGATGGTTATCGAGATTGACGAAGGCGTCATTCTGCGGATGGAGATGTCAGCGTCGCGATATTGGCGGGAAGCTCTGCCCTTTTTGCTTAAAGAGTTGCGTGAGTTGACCGCGAAAGCTGCCGAAGGACATCACGATCCCGAACGCGAGATCAAGTCGATACGTCAGGATCTACAGCCGGACCACCCGGCGTATGTTTTCGATGACGGGGCGTTGGGGCACGAGCCGGAACGCCAGTACGGGTGGTACGTAAGGGTTCCTGATGTTGCCGCCTTTCTGCGGAAAATTTCGCCGGCGTTGGAGGCACGAATCGCGGCTTCGTTGCACGCGGGGATCACTGGCGACGTTGAGATTCGCGTTGACCGCGACAGAATTACGATCAGCTTTGCGGATGGCAATATTACCAGCGTCGAACATCGGGAAGCGGTGCACCGGGAAAATGCATCTGGCGGGTATATGGCATCCGCGAGATTTCCGGGACAAACATTCCTCGCGGTCCTGTTCGGGATGCGATCTGTCGCCGAGACGATTGCCGCTCATACTGATGCCAACGCCGGATCGAAGTCGTCTCGGCATCTGATGGAGACTCTGTTTCCGAAGCGGTCGTCCGATCTATCGCTTACTCTCACTTAGATGAGTGTTGAAGCAGCCGGTCGTATTCGTGTTGTGACCGTCGGTGGCGGTACTGGGTCGTCTACGTTGCTCCGCGGATTGAAGCGGTACGTAGATCGGATCGAGATCACGGCTATCGTGACGACGTTTGACGACGGAGGATCGTCGGGTAAATTGCGTGACGAGTTCGGGGTGCCCGCGCTCGGTGATCTTCGGCGTTGTGTCGGTGCGTTGTTGCCGCCAGCTTTTGACGGTTCCGCGATTTCCGAGATGCTGGAGCATCGGTTTGCTTCAGAGGGACCGTTAAATGATCATTCGCTCGGCAACCTGATGTTGCTTGGCGTGTGGCAGCGATCTGAGAGTCTGAGCGATGCAATCGATTCAGTGACCGAATCTCTGGGATTGTTGGGCCGTGTGATACCCGTAAGCGAACATCCCACAACGCTGTGCGCCGAGTTGGGAGATGGTTCGATCGTTCGTGGAGAATCTGCCGTCGGCGACCGGAACGAAGCGTTGTTTGGGCAGTCGAACGTCTACCTCGATCCTCCGGTTCGTGCGAACCCCGCGGCTTTGAGGGCTTTACTCGCTGCGGATGTGGTGCTTCTCGGTCCCGGCGATCTCTTTGCGAGCGTTATCCCGAACCTGTTGGCTGATGGTGTAACTGAAGCGATTGGTCAGAGTTCGTGTCGGATTCTTCAGGTTTGCAACGTTGCGATGAAGGCGGGTGAGATCGGGGGATACGCGACGTCGGATTTCGTGAAGTCGGTCAATCGCTATCTGGGGAGAGGTGAGAAGCGGGTTGACGCGATTTTGGTTAACGAGACACGAATTGGGTCGGCGCAGCTGGATGACTCGGTTGAGGTTGATGACGATTTGAGCGAGATCGTAGATGTTGTTGCGGCGCGAAATCTGTCAGATGACAATTCGCCGCGCCGTCACGATTCCGCCAAGCTTGCGTCGGCGGTGATGGAGTACGTAGACGGGGTTATCGTGAGCCGTTGACGACTAGGGTGTCGTCGCGGTGTGGGCCGGTCGATATTTCGGATGCCTGGATACCGAGCAGGTCTTCGAGCTTGCGGACGTAGGTCTGTGCACCGTCGCAGAGGTCGTTCCAATCGGTGACACGCGTCGTCGATTCGGTCCAGCCAGGTAATTCTTCGTAGATGGGTTGGCACCGAGCCAGGCGACCGCGTTCGATGGGGAAGTCTTCGATGATTTCGCCGTCTAGTGAGTAAGCGGTGCAAACTTTGATGCGTTCCCAGTTGTCGAGGGTATCTAGGCGGGTGAGGACCATAGAAGTGAAGCCGTTTACGCGTGTGGTGTACCGGGCGGCGACGGCGTCGAACCATCCGACTCTTCGTGCGCGGCCTGTCGTGGCACCGAACTCGCCGGCCATTTCGCGGATGCGATCGCCTTCTGCGCCGTGGATCTCGGTTGGGAAAGGTCCCGCGCCTACTCGTGTGGCGTAGGCCTTGAAGACGCCGATGATGCGTTCGAAGGAACTGGGGCCGATTCCGGTACCGGTGAGTGCACCGCCGATGGTTGAGCTGGACGACGTGACGAAGGGGTAGGTGCCGTGGTCGATGTCGAGCAGTGCGCCTTGTGCGCCTTCCATGATGACGTTTTGGCCTGAAGCAATCGCGTTGGTAACGATTTCATCGGCGGACCTAATGTAAGGACCGATCTGGGCGGCCCAGTCTTTGGTTTGTTCCAAGATTTCGTCGACATCGATTGGTTCGCCGCCGTAGATCTTGGTGATTATTTCGTTTTTGAACTCGATTATCGGAGGGAGTGTGAGCGTCAGTTCTTCGAGGTCTAAGAGTTCGCCGACGCGGACGCCCATTCGTGCGACCTTGTCGACGTAGGCGGGTCCGATTCCCCTGCCGGTTGTGCCAATGGCGGCGTCTCCGCGTCGTTCCTCTTCCAATCGGTCGAGCAGGAGGTGATAGGGCATGATCAGGTGGGCGCGATCGGAGACGGCGATTTCGCCGGGCAACCGGTTCTCTTTGACCATCGAGATTTCTTCGATGAGAGCGTCGGGAGAGATGACGACGCCGTTGCCGATGACGTTGATGGTGCCTTCGTGACAGACACCGCAAGGGATGAGGTGGAAAACGAGCTTTCCGTAGTCGTTTACGACGGTATGGCCGGCGTTGTTTCCGCCGGAAAATCTAACGACTACTGAAGCGTCGGCGGCAAGGAAGTCGATAATCTTCCCTTTGCCTTCGTCGCCCCATAACCCACCGAGGACGGCGGTCGTCGGCATTCGGATTTCCCCTTTGCGCACGTGTTCCGCGATGGGGTTACCCATCGACGCGAAACACTGGCACGCGCGTATTGAGTGTGCTTAACAAACGAATTATATCGCGGGGCACAGTGCAAATTTCATCCGGAATGCTGTGCCTCAGGCCGGTGAAAATCCGTTCATGTCACTGATTGGGGCTTACCCGCTGGGGCGGTTCGGGTAGGATGGGCGCAAGGCGATTTTGCCGGTCTATATAGAAGCGAGAATTTCAAGAAATGTCCGAAGGAAGAATTCCGAACGAAGTAAGCGTCGAGATCGACGAGAAGGTCAAGAAGTATCTGTTCTGGACGGTGATGTGGGTTTCGGCGGTGACTGTGGTTGGGATACTGTTGATCCCTATAATCGCCGTCATCTACTGGGTTTGGTACGCGCCTCGGTACCGGCAGTTCCATACGTTGGAACTTGATGGGATGAATGTGAAGTCGAAGCGCGGCGTTGTGTTTCGCAGCGAGACCAACGTTCCGCTCGAACGCATCACCGACGTTTCCGTGCATCAAGGGCCGCTAATGCGCAGCTTCGGCGTCTACAAAGTCAGTGTTGAGAGCGCGGGGCAGACCCAATTGCAAGGAGCGGCGACCATTATCGGTGTGTCCGATCCTTATGATTTCCGGGACGCGGTGCTGCAGAACGTGGAGATGACCAAACAGCGGACCGGCGGAGAGTCGGCGGGCGCGGTCGAAGCGCCGGCAGCCGCAGGTTCTGATGTTCAGGCGGAGTTGCTGACGGAGATACGGGATATCCTCAAGCGCATTGACGCAAAATCGTGATGAGATGAAGCCCGCTGGCTATCCGGTTGAAGTTTGCAAGTTCGGATCGGTTTTGGCATCTAGTTTGGGCATATAGGGCCAACAGTCGAAACGACCTGCGGATGCTGGAGAAAAAGTGTGATTGATATCCGTGGTTACGTTGTGTGAGAGTGGTTGACGGGTTGTGTCTGAGACGTTATACTTTTGGGTTACCCGCTGAGAGAATCACGCTTTTCTGCTTGGTTTGATCAGGTGGGTGCACCTTTAAATTTGAATATCGATTCCGCATTCTCCGAGAACCGGAGCAAGCCGATTCATGAAGATGGATCAAGCTACTAAGGGCACACGGGGGATGCCTTGGCGCTAGAAGCCGAACAAGGGCGTAGTGAGACTGCGATAAGCCACGGTCAGCCGTCTGGCGGGCTAAGCCGTGGATTCCCGAGTGGGGAAACCCGATGCCGCGCGTTCGCGCGCGGTGTCATCTCTTTAAACAGAGAGGGTAAGCGGGGGAACTGAAACATCTAAGTACCCCGAGGAAAGGAAATCAACCGAGACTCCCTTAGTAGCGGCGAGCGAAAAGGGAAGAGCCCAAACCGGGTGAGACTAAACGGCTCAGGAGCTTACGTCTCACGGGTGTTGTAGGGCTCGATGTGGGGGCTGCCTGAGGCTCCCGAGGAGTTACAAAGCGCGACGATAGCTGAGCAGCACTGGAAAGTCTGGTCGCAGAGGGTGAAAGCCCCGTAGGCGAAATTGTCGAGCCTCCTTTATCGAGTACCTGAGTACGGCGGGACACGTGAAATCCTGTCGGAATCTGGGGAGACCACTCTCCAAGGCTAAGTACTTCTAGCGACCGATAGCGAACTAGTACCGTGAGGGAAAGGTGAAAAGCACCCCAAGCAGGGGAGTGAAAGAGAACTGAAACCGTGTGCCTACAAACCGTTGGAGTCTGCCTACGGGCGGATGACAGCGTGCCTATTGAAGAATGAGCCAGCGAGTTACTTTGTGTGGCGAGGTTAAGGCGTTCAGCGCCGTAGCCGAAGCGAAAGCGAGTCTGAACAGGGCGTTCAGTCGCGCGGAGTAGACCCGAAACCGTGTGAGCTACCCATGGCCAGGCTGAAGCGAAAGTAACATTTCGTGAAGGGCCGAACCCGTTTACGTTGCAAAGTGATGGGATGAGTTGTGGGTAGGGGTAAAATGCCAAACGAACACGGAGATAGCTGGTTCTCCCCGAAATGCATTTAGGTGCAGCGTCAGGAATTACTTCGCGGAGGTAGAGCTCTGATTGGGTTAGGGGGTGAAAAACTTACCAAGCCCTGTCAAACTACGAATACCGCGAAGGGTACCCTGGCAGTGAGACAGTGAAGGATAAGCTCCATTGTCGAGAGGGAAACAGCCCAGATCGCAAGCTAAGGCCCCAAAGTGAGTGCTAAGTGTTAAACGAGGTGGGGGCGCCCAGACAGCCAGGAGGTTGGCTTAGAAGCAGCCATCCTTTAAAGAGTTCGTAACAGATCACTGGTCGAGGGCTCCCGCACGGAAAATAAACGGGGCTCAAGCACACCGCCGAAGCTGCGAAAGGCGCGTTAGCGCGCCTTGGTAGGGGAGCGTTCCCAGCCGCGTAGAAGCGTGCCCGTGAGGTCACGTGGAGTGCTGGGAAGTGAGAATGCTGGCATAAGTAGCGTCAATGCCGGTTAGAATCCGGCACGCCGAAAGTCCAAGGATTCCTACGCAACGTTGATCGACGTAGGGTAAGGCGGCCCTAAGGTGTAGCCAAACGGCGAAACCGATGGATAGCTGGTTGAAATTCCAGCCCCGCCCCAGGACCGATTGAGACGCAGGAAGGACGCGGATTGGTAAGCGATGCATACCAGTGGATATGGTGTGTCGCCACCTGTAGGCCAGCACTGTGAGTTAAAATGCACGGTGCGTTATGAGCAGAGGGGTGGTGGGACCTTAGGGTACGCCTTGAGGAACGTCGCTTAGCCTATGCCGCCAAGAAAATTTCCGACGTCGAGGTTCTGTGGCGACCGTACCGCAAACCGACACTGGTGGACAGGGGTAAATGCCCCAAGGCGTTCGAGACAACCATCGTTAAGGAACTCGGCAAATTAACCCCGTAACTTCGGGATAAGGGGTGCCGATGGCGTATACGCGTTAACCGCGAACAGCGTCGTCGGCCGCAGGAAAAGGCTCAAGCGACTGTTTATCAAAAACACAGGTCTGTGCCAAAGCGAAAGCTGATGTATACAGGCTGACGCCTGCCCAGTGCTGGTAGGTTAAGGAAGGGGGTGAGAGCTCCCGACCGAAGCCCCGGTAAACGGCGGCCGTAACTATAACGGTCCTAAGGTAGCGAAGTCCCTTGTCGGGTAAGTTCCGACCCGCACGAATGGCGTAACGACTTGAGCACTGTCTCAACGATGGACTCGGTGAAATTGCAGGACCCGTAAAGATGCGGGTTACGCGCGGCAGGACAAATAGACCCCGTGGAGCTTTACTGTAGCTTGACATTGGTTTGAGCTCAGGGATGTGTAGTAATAGGCGGGAGACTTCGAAGCGCAGGCGCCAGCCTGTGTGGAGTCGCCCATGAAAGACCGCCCTTTTCTGCGTTTGAATCTAACCATTTATTGGAACAGTGTCTGGTAGGCAGTTTGACTGGGGCGGTCGCCTCCTAAAAGGTAACGGAGGCGCACAAAGGTCACCTCAGGCTGGATGGAAATCAGCCAAAGAGTGTATTGGCATAAGGTGGCTTGACTGCGAGACATACAGGTCGAGCAGGGACGAAAGTCGGTCAAAGTGATCCTACGGTACCGTGTGGAAGGGCCGTAGCTTAACGGATAAAAGCTACCCCGGGGATAACAGGCTAATCTCCCCCAAGAGATCGTATCGACGGGGAGCTTTGGCACCTCGATGTCGGCTCGTCGCATCCTGGGGCTGGAGAAGGTCCCAAGGGTCGGGCTGTCCGCCCGTTAAAGCGGCACGCGAGCTGGGTTCAGAGCGTCGTGAGACAGCTCGGTCTCTATCCGCCGTGCGCGCAGGACATTTGAAGGGAGCTGACCCTAGTACGAGAGGACCGGGTTGGACGAACCACTGGTGTGCCGGTTGCAGCGCCAGCTGCATCGCCGGGTAGCTACGTTCGGTAGGGATAAGCGCTGAAAGCATCTAAGCACGAAGCCCCCCCTGAGATGAGATGTCCCATCCTTTTTGGAGTAAGACCACCGGGAGACTACCGGGTAGATAGGCCGTAGGTGTAAGTGCAGTAATGTGCTCAGCTGAACGGTACTAATCGGTCGAGGGCTTGACCATTAAAAAATTCTTCGTCAATCGGCTTGCACCGGTTTGGAGAGAATGCGGAATCGATATTCAATGACATGTTCGACAGACGTGTCTTGGAACAACACATGCGTTGCGGGGTGGAGCAGTGGTAGCTCGTCGGGCTCATAACCCGAAGGTCGCAGGTTCGAATCCTGCCCCCGCTACCAGCACTGACGCCCGATTCCAAAACGACTAGTCGCAACATAAACAAATATCGCAAAGCCCTTTGGTGATAAGAGCGCGATGGAACCACCCGTTCCCATCCCGAACACGGAAGTGAAACGTCGTAGCGCCGACGATACTGCACTGTGAGGTGTGGGAAAATAAGTCGTTGCCAGGGGGCTTTTACAATTGTTAAAGCAATTTGCTGATCGATATGATCTGGGAGAGGTGGCTGAGTGGTTGAAAGCGCCGGTTTCGAAAACCGGTATCTCGGGTAACCGGGATCGCGGGTTCGAATCCCGCCCTCTCCGCCATACGAAGGCCCCCCGATCCGCTGGGGCGCTTATCAGATCGATTCCAGAAATTCCGTCGCGGAGAGGTGCCGGAGTGGCTTAACGGGCACGCCTGGAAAGCGTGTGTGGGCTCAAACCCACCGCAGGTTCGAATCCTGTCCTCTCCGCCATCCAATGATTCAACCATCCTTGGACTGTCTGGAATCATTCCTGCACGATTTGTGTCATACGGAATCGAATAACTCGTCGAGTGTGTAGTAACGTGAATCGCGGTTGGCAATTTGGGACTCCGGTTGCCGCGGTGCCCAGAGATGTGGGCACTATTTCCGTATTGTGAACACGTAGACACGGGCGAGTGACGCTATGGACGATTTGAAATATTGGGTTGCCTTTCACAGCATCGATGGAATGGGACCTCAACGCTTCAACCGAATGGAGACACACTTCGGCAGTCTGGAGGACGCATGGCGGGCGAAACGTGGGGAGTTGCGTGACGCGGGCATCGGTCCGGCGCTGGTTGAAGACATCGATTCCAAACGAAACCAAATGGATCCCGATGAGGAGATGGACAGGCTCATTCGGCGCGGCATTCGGCCGATACATTTGCGCTCGGAGGAGTACCCCGATCAACTGGCGGAATCTGACGATGCACCCGCAGTTATATATGTCTGCGGAGACCTCGGTTCGCACGATAGCAACTCGGTAGCTGTCGTTGGAACTCGAAACGCCACACCTTATGGGATTGAAATGGCAAGCATCATTTCTGGCGAGCTTGCTCGGATGGGTGTCACGATCGTCAGCGGTTTGGCCATCGGTATCGACACCGCAGCGCACCGCGCGGCGTTGAACGCTGGTGGGCGCACTGTCGCGGTTCTGGCTGGCGGTTTAGATTCGATTTACCCGCGACAAAATCGTGGGCTCGCACGTCAGATCGTGGAAAGCGGATGTCTAATCTCCGAATACCAACTCGGCACAAGATCGAAGCGTGATCACTTCCCGCGGCGGAATCGAATAATCAGCGGATTGAGCAGAGGTGTGGTCGTCGTAGAAGCCGCGAAAAAGAGTGGCGCGACGTGGACGGTGAAATGGGCATTGGAGCAGAATCGAGAGGTATTTGCCGTTCCGGGCAACGCAACATCGCCGCAAAGCGAAGGGACGAACTGGCTGATTCAACAAGGTGCAAAACTCACGACTTGCGCGGACGATGTGCTTCAAGAGTTGAGTGTCTTTTTCGGAGACCTCGAGCGCGACCCGGAGATAACCCGCAGCCGATCTTCAGCCCACATCTCGTCGACAGTGACCGCAAGAAACGAACCGTTGAGCGCTAGCGGGCCGAGACCGCGAAAACCGCGCGTTGAGGAGATCGAGACGTTCAATGAACAAGAGCACGCTATCGCCAAGGCACTCAGCGAATCCGAGGGGCCGATTCATATAGACGAATTAGCGCGGTCGATGTCGGCATCCGTAACCGACGTGATGTCAACGCTTACTATGATGGAGGTGAGGGGCGCGGTGAAGTGCACAGAAGGCGCTTTGTACGAGTTGACGAATAAACGCGCCGAGATTGGCGCGCCCAGATTGCTAGATCAGGGCCAACCTGCATAATTACAGTTTCCGGCGAATCGGAAACTCATCTGGAGTGGTGACGAATTGGCAAGGCAAACAAAAACTGGCGACAATCTTGTGATCGTCGAATCTGCTGCCAAGGCGCGCACGATTGAGCGCTACTTGGGGGAGGGCTTCGCGGTCAAAGCGTCAGTTGGTCACGTCCGTGACTTGCAAAAGTCCAAGATGGGCGTCGACGTAGAGAACGATTTCGAGCCCAAGTACAGCATTGTCGCCGACCGTCGCAAGGTCGTAAACGAACTTAAAGCGGCGGCCAAAAACGCTGCTGGTGTCTACTTGGCGACGGACCCGGACCGCGAAGGCGAAGCGATTTCTTGGCACCTGAGCCAGATATTGAATATCCCGAAGGACGAAGCGCGTCGCGTGGTTTTCCACGAAATCACCAAAGGCGCGGTGATGGAAGCGTTCAAGGAGCCGCGTCCCATCGACTATCAGTTGGTTGAGGCACAGCAGGCGCGACGAATTCTCGACCGTCTCGTGGGTTTCAAACTCAGTCCATTTATTCGTAACAAAGTCGCCGGGGCGCAGTCCGCGGGGAGAGTCCAGTCGGTCGCGCTGCGGCTGGTTGTCGACCGTGAGGCGGAGATCGACGCCTTTGTGCCGAAAGAGTACTGGCTGGTTTCAGTCGATCTTGACAAAGAGGAACCCGGCATCAATGTTGTGGTTCGGTTGTACCGGCTCGACGGCGAAAAGAAGGATCCAAACAATCCCGAGAATGGGCTTGTTCCCAACAAGGAGACTGCGACCTCGATTTCGGACGAGTTGAACACCGCTTCTTATTCGGTGACCGGAGTCACCAAACGGGAGGTCAAGGTCCGACCTCGTCCGCCTTTCATTACAAGCACGTTGCAGCAGCAGGCGGCGCGGAGTCTGCGCTTCAGCGCGCAACGGACGATGAGTTCGGCCCAGGGTCTGTACGAAGGTGTTGTGCTGGGAGACGGTGAACCAGTAGGCCTAATCACCTATATGAGGACCGACTCGACCAACTTGGCTACGTCGGCACTTGAACAGGCAAAGGATTTCATCCAACACGAATTTGGCGACAAGTACTCGGTAGGACACCGTCTGTATCGAACCAGCTCGCGCAACGCGCAAGAAGCACACGAGGCGATCCGACCGACTTCGATAGCAAATACACCGGCCCGAGTGTCCCAATATCTCAGCGATGATCAGCGCAGGTTGTACGACCTAATTTGGAAACGTACGGTGGCGAGTCAGATGGCGGACGGGGTTGACGAGCGTACCCGCGCCGAAATTGGCGCCAAATTGACCGATGGGAAAACCCATCACATGCGCGCCACCGGATCGGTCATGGTATTCGACGGCTTCCGCGTTCTCTACATCGAGGCCAAAGACGAAGATTCCGAATCCGAAGACGCTAGGCGTCTGCCTTCACTTGTTGAAGGCGAGACGTTGAATCTGATCAAGGTCAATAGCGATCAGAAGTTCACACAACCGCCCCCGCGCTACACCGAAGCTAACCTCATCCGCACATTGGAAGAACTTGGTATTGGAAGGCCTAGCACTTACGCCACCATTGTGGGCAGAATCGTCGATAGGAACTACGTGACGCGCGAGCGGAACCGGTTTCATCCGACCAAGAGCGGAACAGCGGTGTGCGGGATGTTGAAGCAGTATTTCCATGACATTGTGGACGTTGGGTTCACGGCTGGCATGGAGACGAAGCTTGACGACATCGCGAACGGAGACATGGAACGGGTTGAGATGCTCCGGGAGTTTTACGGTCCGTTCGATGCCGCTTTGGATCATGCCTTCCAAAACGCACAACGGGTGCGCCGGGCCGAGTTCGATGTCGAGAGCGGAATCAAATGCGAAGGCGGAACCGAATTAGTTGTACGCAACGGACGCCGAGGCGACTTCTTGGCATGTCCGGAATATCCGACGTGCAAGTTTGCGATGGACCTGCGACCCAGTGACGAGTCCGATGGTGAGAAGATCGAAGAATGGCAAGGCGAGTTCGCTCGCCGGATGTCACAATGCCACGCCTCGCATCCAGACGGTGTTCCTGAGCTCGAAAAGCGTGTCGAAGTCGGCTCAGGCGTTAACTGCGACGGCGGTACCGAACTCGTTGTTCGCAATGGGCGCCGGGGCGAGTTCCTCGCGTGCCCGGAATTTCCGAAGTGCCGCGTTGCGCTCGACCTCAAACCCTCCGACGAATCCGAGCTTGAAGAGTGGAACGAAAAGAAGGCGCAGCGTATGCAGCGTTGCTTCAAGGAGCACCCTGAAGCGGCGAAGCGGCGGACCACGAGGTCTACGGGCTCGCGTTCTCGAACCAGCAGTCGCAAGACGAGTTAGCAATTCACTCTTCGTCCACATAGGCTACGTCTGCCCGATCGGACGGAGCGCGTGATGGCGTCAACAAATCAAACGGTACCTCGCGTCAGCGTACCCGGGTTGTGGAAAACCGTGTCCGACACGGATTGGGTGCCACTTCTGAGACAGTACGAACAACACCTCCTCTCAATCCGGCAACTCGCTGCTCCGACGGTCCGGAACTACATGAATGATTTGGCCGCGTTCATGGATTTCTTAGCGGAAACGGATCGCATCGACGACGTCGTGTCGCCAGATCGTCGTCAACTGCGCAGCTATTTGGCTTGGTTGGCGAATCGCAGATACGCAAAGGCCTCGATCAGCCGCAAACTAACCGCCCTTCGCACATTCTTCGGTTGGTTGCAAGAAACCGGTCGCGTCGATTCGAACGAAACCGATATGGTCTCAGCGCCCAAGCAACCTAGAACATTGCCGTACGTTGTTTCGGAATCCGAAATCGAACGACTTCTAGAAGCGCCAGATACCTCGACAACGCTGGGTCTGCGCGATCGAGCGCTCCTCGAACTGATCTATGCTTCCGGTGTGCGTGTTTCGGAAGCGAGATCGATGGATGTTGCTGACGTCGGACTGAAGACGAGAGAATGTCGCGTGTTCGGAAAAGGCTCAAAGCAACGCATCGTGTTACTTGGTGGATCGGCTGTGAAGTGGTTGACCGATTACATCAGTCACACGCGTCCGAAACTCGTTGCCCGTCGTTCAGGTGACGCGATGTTTCTGAACAATCTCGGTGGTCGGTTGAGTGAGCGCGGAATACAGAGCATCGTCAAGAAACATGCGTTGGCCGCCGGATTGGATTCCGTATTCCACACGCACAATCTCCGGCACAGCTTCGCGACGCATCTCCTTGATGGAGGCGCCGATCTGCGCGTAGTTCAAGACCTGTTAGGGCACGAATCGCCATCTACGACTCAGGTCTACACCCACGTTTCGGCCGAGCAAGCGCGCAAGGTATATCTCGACGCTCATCCTGGAGCAGGACGCAGGCGAGACATTAAGAGGCGCAAATCACCGGACGCGTTGTAGCCTTAAATGTCGCGCCCCGGTCGAATTTCGACCATCGCAACGCGCCGAACTCAACGCTTAAGTAACAGCCTGAACCGATGGATCGCATCTTAATAATCAATGGCCCGAATCTGAACAATTTGGGCAAACGCGACGCCGGACACTACGGTTCAATCACGTTCGCAGACATTGAGGAGCGTGTCGCGGCGCGCGCTGAAGAACTTGGCGTTGAAGTCGCATTCTTCCAATCGAACCACGAAGGTGCAATGGTCGACTGGATACAAGCCGAGACTGATAACGCTGGCGGAATCATCATCAATGCCGGAGCCCTCACTCAGGTTGGCTACTCGATTCTCGACGCTGTTCTAGATAGCAAGTTGCCCGTCGTTGAGGTCCACATATCCAACATCCACGCCCGTGAAGAATTCCGCCGTCACTCGGTGATTGCTCCTTATGCCATGGGACAGATCGCAGGTCTAGGTTGGCGCGGCTACGTCTTCGCGTTGGAGAGTCTGGCGGCGCACATCGAGGAATCGTCCGGATGAGCGAAAAGGATTTTCGGCACCCGAATCGCGTCGCCGCTCTCCGCTCGTTGATCCAAGAACAAGAGATCGACGCGATGTTGGTCTCCGATCCGCACAATCGTCGTTATCTGTCTGGATTTATCGGAACGGCAGGTTACCTCTTTGTGACCGAATCCGACGCGCTCCTAGCGACCGATTTCCGTTACACCGAGCAAGCGGGAGATCAGGCGAGCGGCTTCGAGATTTCGCAAATCCAAGGCCGATTGTCAGAGTGGTTCCCGAAACTTCTTGGAGAATTGGGAGTCAGCAAAATCGGGTTCGAAGCTGACAACCTGACCGTATCGGCGCTCAAGATGTTTGAAGACGCCATTGCCGAAAGTGATATCGAAGTAGCTCTCGAACCTAAATCGGGCGCCGCCGCCAAGTTGCGCGCCATCAAAGATGCTGGAGAGATCGGGCTGCTTCAACGCGCAATCGATATCGGCGATGCTGCCTTCGAGGAAACAGTCGGCAAACTTTCTGCTGGCATGACCGAGAAGGAAGCCGCGTGGGAGTTCGAGAAAGCGATCCGTGAGCGCGGTGCGGAATGTCTGTCATTCGACACCATCGTCGCTAATGGTCCAAACGCGGCGCGCCCGCACCATCAAACAGGCGACACCAAACTCCAAGAAGGCGAAACCATAGTTTTCGATTGCGGTGCGACGTACCACGGCTACTGCTCAGACCTTACTCGGACGGTAGTCCTAGGCGATGCGGACGCCGAAGTCGCGAAGATCTACAACATCGTCCTTGATGCCCAAGAAGCCGCGATTGAGCAAGTCGAAGCTGGCCACAGCGGAAGTGAGGCGGATGGCATCGCGCGCAAAATCATCGCCGATGCCGGATACGCCGACATGTTCGGGCACAGCCTCGGCCACGGTCTGGGCTTGCAGGTTCATGAAGAACCGAACGTCGGTCCGCGTGGCGCAACTCCGCTCGAAGACGGCATGCCGTTCACCATCGAACCTGGGATCTACATTCCGGGTTGGGGTGGTGTCAGAATTGAAGATGTCGTGGTTCTCGAAAACGGACGTGCGCGTGTCTTGAGCCACGCCGAAAAGATGCGGTTTTAGATTTCCCAACGACCGATCAACCTTATTAGCAATGAAAGCACCAACGCATGACCATTTCCTCCTCCGAGATCCGCCGCAACATGACCATCCTGATGGATGGTGACGTCTACCAAATCATGGAGTGGCAGCACAGACAAGCCCCGAAAGCTCCGCCGACGCTAACGCTCAAAGTCAGGCAACTCAGCACTGGTAGCGTGTTCGAACGCAAGTTAAACGGCAACCACAAACTAACAGTGGCGCAGACCGAGCGTCGCAATGCACAGTACCTCTACAAGGAAGGCGACTTCTACGTCTTCATGGACATGGAGACCTACGAGCAACAACTGTTAGGCGACAACCTGCTCGGCGATGCAACCTATTTCCTACCCGAAGGCGGGGTACTCGTTCTCTTGATGTACGAAGAGAAGCCGATTCTCGTGGAGTTGCCGTCCGCCGTCAATCTCTCGATCGCCCACACCGACGTCGGTTTAAAAGGCGACACCCAAAGCGGTGCGACCAAACCTGCTACCACTGAAACCGGTCTCACTCTACAGGTGCCGCTCTTCGTCAACGAAGGCGACAGGATAAGCGTAAACACGACCACGAAAGGGTACATCGGCCGCGCCGACTAATCTGTCGAGAGAAAAACGCCGATAATGGGGGCAATACGATGTACAGCTCCGTAGAATCCCCCACTACATCTGCCGACACGTCCGGCCCCAGCTCAGTCTCCGAGGTTTCGCAACTAATCCAAGGGTTGCTCAAAAGCGATCCTCAGCTCGCGAACGTCAGCATGATCGGCGAAGTTTCCGGGCATTCGCAACCCGCATCTGGACACAGCTACTTCTCGTTGCGCGACCGCGAGGCATCGCTTCGGTGCGTGATGTTCCGTTACGGTCGCGGACACCAATACCTGGAAGATGGGGCATTGGTCGTCTGCGAAGGCGCTGCCGGAATTTACGCGCCACGCGGCGATCTGCAAATCATCGTCACATCTGCCGAACCTGCCGGCGTCGGCGATCAGCAAGCACAGCTCGAAGAGCTGAAACGCAAACTACGAGCCGAAGGGCTGTTCGACCCTTCTCGCAAACGCGCCATCCCGGAGTTTCCCCGACGCATCGCAGTCATCACCTCCGAACATGGAGCGGTCTGGCACGACATCGCGAATGTTGTGCGACGGCGATACCCCTTGATGGAACTGCTCTTGGTGCCGTCCGCCGTCCAAGGCGAACTCGCACCGACCACTATTATCGAAGCCTTCGCCGACCTCCACGCGTACGACGAGACCGAACATGTCGACGCCGTGATTGTGGCAAGAGGAGGAGGATCGGCCGAGGACCTGATGGCGTACAACGACGAAATGGTCGCTCGAACAATCTTCGCCAGTCGCATCCCCGTTATCAGCGCCGTCGGTCACGAGACCGATTTCACGATCGCGGACGACGTCGCCGACCTACGTGCACCAACACCGTCGGCCGCAGCCGAGTTGGTATCGCCGGACATCGCAGGCCTAACCGTCGAGACCGCGGACTTCACACGACGGTTAATGCGCGGATTGTCGGGGCGAGTGACCCTAGCGAGACAACGCTTGGAACTGACGCATGATCGCCTAGCCGAAAACGCCCCGGAAACTCAACGATTCCGCGACCGTGTCGATGAATTGCGAACACGAGCCCAAGATTCGTGGACCCGATACATCGCAGTAAAGCGCGAAGGCATGAAGCGAGTTGAGGCAGAACTCAGGGCTCTAGGCCCCAACAACATTCTTGAGCGCGGCTACGCGATGGTGCGCGGCACCGATGGACGCGTCATCTCGAGCGCCGCCAACATCAAACCGAAGGAATCCTTGGAACTAACCTTCGCGGACGGCACTGTCGAAGCCGAAGCCCGAGCCGTAACGACCAACAACTAACCTAAACCCAACCATGACCGACTCAGATCAATCCCAGACCGAACCATCAGCATCTTTCGAAGACGCCTTCACGAGACTCGAATCCGTAGTCCGTCGTTTGGAAAGTGGCCAGATGTCTCTCGATCAATCAACCGCGCTCTTCGAAGAGGGGATGCAACTCGCGAAAACCTGCACTGAAATGCTCAACGGCGCCGAACTCAAGATTCAGCGATTGCAGCAGGGATTGGCCGAGCAACTTAACCTGGTTTCGGACGAGTGAACGTGGGCGGTGGTTCGCGCAATCCCACACGCCGACCGCTCCGCGTCGGTTGGTTCACAACCGCCAACGGACCAGGTTCGCGCGGAATGTTCGTTGCGGTACTAGATGCGATCCGGTCGGGTCACTTGAATGCAGAGTTCGAGTTCGTTTTCGTCAGCCGCGAACGAGGGCAAACCGCTCCAACAGACAGCTTTCTTGACCTAACTGAAGCAAATGAGATCCCAACCGTAATGCTGTCGTCGCAACGATTCCGTCGCGTGCATTATCGCAAACCTTGGTCACAACTCAGGGGGGCATACGACGAAGCCGTGCTGTCCAAACTCGAGGATTTCGCCCCCGACGTCTCAGTGATGGCGGGTTACATGCTGTTCGCGCCCGAAATCAGTCGAAGCATGTTGATCCTCAACCAACATCCTGCGCTTCCTGGGGAGACCATCGGAAAATGGCAAGACGCGGTCTGGGACGTCATCGAAAATAACGACGATCGATATGGGGCAATGATGCATGTCGCGACGCCGGAGCTTGACCGAGGTCCGGTGGCGACACATTGCAGCTTCTCGGTGCGCGGTCCAGAATTCGACCCGTATTGGGAAGACGCGGAGGCCAGCGACATCGATCAATTGAGACGCGTCGGCGATGAATGTATGCCCCTGTTCGCAGCAATCCGCGAGGCCGGCGTCAAGCGTGAGCGGCCGTTAGTGGTTGAGACGCTGAAAGCGGTTGCCGACGGTGAAATAGATCTGAGATCAATCGCTGACGGTAGGCATTCGGAACCTGTTGACATGACGGATCGGGTTGAAGCTGCGGTTGCGCTAATTCAACGCTGATCGACGCACGACGTCAACATCGCGTTCTTCAGGTCCCGCGTCGCGGCGGCAGGGTCCATTGCTCCGAGTATCGATCTGACCACTGCGATGCCGCGTGCTCCGGCAGCCATCACATCACCTGCATTCTCAACGCTTATGCCACCGATACCGATGACCGGTAACGCGGCTTCTCGTGTGACTCGCCTGACAATGTCTATGCCCTGCACCTCACCTCCCGGGTGTGTCGCCGAAGGAAACACTGTGCCGAAAATCGCAAAGTCGGCGTGCGTTGAAGATGCTTGCCGCGCACCGTCGACGCTGTGCACGGATCGCCCGACCAGTGCGGTCTCGCCATAAATACGGCGTACCTCGTTGATCGAAGCGCTCGCATTCTCCGCGAGTTGAACTCCGTCAACACCGGGATAAATCGGAATTGCCCGTGTCGACGGATTGACAATTATCAGAGCGCGGCGTTCGACAGACCCAGTAATCACATGAACCAAACCAGCGAACCCATCGTCGTCCAACTCGGGCGCACGAACTTGAACCATGTTGACGCCGTTTTCTACAGCGGCCGAAACGCGATCGGTCAATCGATCCACATCGCCATCAACCACGCCAAGATCGGTGACCAGACAGAGCGTTGGGTTTGGAAGACGCGAGCGCGCCGTTTCGAACATGGGGTCCGCCGGACCTACCTCACGCGGTGACGGCCAGCGACTCCTGAGGACTGCTTGGGGATGCTTCGGAGACGGGTATTCGTCCGGCAAGATAGGCTTTGCGACCGGCTTCGACACCGAGTTTGAATGCCTCGCCCATCAAGGCTGGATTCCGAGCCTGCGCGATGGCCGTATTCACGAGAACGGCATCAGCACCCATCTCGATGACCATCGACGCATCGGAAGGGACACCCAAGCCAGCGTCGACCACAACCGGGATGCTCGACTGGTCAATGATGATGGCGATTTCCTCGGCTGTGTGAACGCCGCGCCCTGAGCCGATGGGCGAGCCGAGGGGCATGACTGTCGCGCACCCCAAGTCCTCAAGTTTCATTGCCAATACCGGATCTGCGTGGATGTAAGGCAGCACGGTGAATCCTTCAGCCAACAACATCTTCGCCGCTTCATACGAACCAATCGGATCGGGAAGCAGATGAGCTGGCTCCGGAATCACCTCCAGTTTTATCCAGTCAGAACCAGTAACTTCGCGCGCGAGTCGAGCAATTCCAACCGCCTGCTCGGCGGTGCGCGCTCCGGCGGTGTTCGGCAGAATCTGGTACTTCTCCCAGTCCAAGACGTCTAACAGCGTCTCTTCATTTGGGTCGTCAAGGTTCAATCGCCCGATCGCAACGGTGATTATCTGGGTCCCGGATGCGACGACCGAATCGAGCAGTTCCTGCGCCGAACGATGCTTCCCGGTTCCTGTCATCAACCGGGAATTAAAGGATTTGCCAGCTATTACCAGGTCGTCATTCATTTCGTTGTTCTCGTCGGACCGTGGGAGGGCTAGAAAAGGTTGTGGGATTGCCCGCCATCTACGTTGATGCAAGCGCCAGTGATTAGGTCCGCGTGCTTGGACGCTAAGAACGCAACGGTCGCGCCAACCGGTTCGGGCCAGCCAAACTTGCCCATCGGCAGGTTGCGAGCTACGAATTCATCGACGAATTCCTGAGAATTTATCTCTTGGAATCGTTCCCAAGTTCCGCCCGGGAACAGAATTGAACCCGGAGCGACGGAGTTGACCGTGACACCGGTCGGCGCGGTCGACAGCGCGGCATGTTTCGAGAGGGCGATCATGGCCGCTTTAGCCACCATATAAGGCGCTGTGCCACCGGCCTCACGTCCGTAGATGCTCGAAATGTTGATGATCCGCCCCCATCCGCGTTCCTGCATTCCTGGCAAAGTGAGCTTGATCAACCGTAACGCCGACCAAAGGTTCAGGTCGACCACCATTTCGAAATCCTCGATCGATGAATTTACGACATCGCTCGTGCCCATGCTGCCGCCAACGTTGTTAACGACGATGTCTGGGTCTCCCAGATCGGCCTTCATCTGTTTGACCGCCTGCGCAGGAGCGTCGGGGTCGCTCATGTCGAGCGCGTAGCCGACGGCTTTCACGCCAATATCCGAAATCTCGCCGACTGTCGCGTCAAGCGTCTCTGTGCCTCGGGCGCAGATCGCGACGTCCACTCCTTCGTTCGCCAACGCAAGCGCCGATTGTCGTCCAAGTCCTCTGCTACCGCCCGTAATGAGTGCTCGCTTGCCTTTGATTCCAAGATCCATTGTCTAGATTCCCCAGTCGCAACCTGACTTTTTGTCCTGAGCAGAACCAGTCAAGATTCGAGTAAGTAAGTTCTGGAATCAAGAATACCGCAACCACCGATGGTAGTTTCGACCGATTCCGGTTCTGACACGTTGTCCCACAGCGGGCAACGAAGCAGCGAAATGGTTAAAATCGGTTGACACAAGCATCGATAAGTGGCATCAAATTCGTCACGACACTGCGGATTCAGAAACAAGGTGGCAACCAAAGGTGCTTATAATTAGGCGTACAGTCCAACGGGACTGATAACGTACACCCGCAAGGATTTCTAATTGACGACCACAGAAACGGTGCAGGCGAGGAACCCGGGAAACGTCGCCGTGATTACCAGCGAGACGGAACAACCGGAAGTAGCCGAGGAACGTGCAGTAGGGCAGGATGGGTTAGCCTCGTCCAACGGCGAGGAGGCGAATGGCGAGCTGGAAGAGCTCGATCTGGTATTCCAGTTCCTACCGAAGGAAGGGTTGCGACGCGGCGACATCATCGATGGCATTGTGCTGGACGCCGCGCGGGATGGCCTGCTGGTCGACATCCAACAGAAATCTGAGGGTTGGGTCCCAATTCGCGAAACGCGGTTGCTTACGGATGAAGAGGGCGACGACGCTCTCCCGAAAATCGGCGACGAGGTCATACTTTACGTTTCACGGCCCGAAGGCCCTGACGGCTATCCAGTACTTTCGATCGACCGGGCGCGCGGCGAACACGGCTGGCGCGACCTCGAAAAAGCTCGTGAAGCCGAAGAGACGGTCAAGGGGCGAATAATCGGCTCCAACCGTGGCGGCGCGGTGATTCAAGTCAAAGGTGTGCAGGGCTTCGTACCGTTGTCTCAACTCGTGGGACCGGCTCGAGACCTTTACGTCGGCGATGGCGCACCTCCGAAACCCGGATTCGTCGGGATGGAAATTGACTGCAAAATCCTGGAACTCAACCGGCGACGCAATCGAGCTATCTTCTCAGAGCGCGCCGCACTAGAGGCAATCAACCATATGCATAAAATGCGCTTGGTGCAAGAGTTGGAGGAAGGCGACATTCGACGCGGACGTGTTGCTGGGATATCGAGTTTCGGTGCTTTCATCGACTTGGGTGGCGCCGACGGACTGGTTCACATCTCAGAGATGTCGTGGTCGTCGGTGAATCGACCGGATGACGTCGTGAAACTCGGTGAGGACCTCGATGTTTTGGTGTTGAAAGTCGACCGCGAGTCGTTGAAGATAGCGCTGAGCATGAAGCGTTTGATGCCCGAACCTTGGGAAAACATCGAGAACCAACTGAGTGTAGGTCAAATTGTTGAGGGCAAAGTGACGAAATTGGCGCATTTCGGCGCATTTGCTAGGGTAGGAGAAGGTATCGAAGGTCTCGTACACATCTCCGAACTTACACACCGACACATCAAGAGCCCAGCGGAAGTGGTAAAAGAGGGTGACGTGAGGAACTTCCGTGTGATACGAATCGAACCAGAACGTCGCCGACTTGGTCTGAGCCTGAAACAGGTAGAAGAGTCTCAAGGTGGACAAGGCGACGGGGCGGCACCATCTGCTGAAGCCTCGACCCGCCTCGCCGACGGAGGGTTCGAAGATCTTTTTGACGATTGATATATGCGGGCGCGTAGGGCGTCCGTGACAACCTGACTGAAGGGGGCGTTTAGCAATGCCCGACAGCAGTGAACGTGGATTCAACATGTTTTCGGCGCCCGCGCGGCGAGTGTTTGAGACGGCTCAGGAAGAAGCCAAGCGATTCAATCAGCGGTACATCACCGCTGAGCACCTTCTGCTTGCTTTACTGGGCGAGAAAGAGGGTGTAGTCGCCCAGGTTTTTACGAACCTCAAGGTCGATGTGCGCGAAATGCGCACGGCACTTGAGTTTTCCATCAACCGCGAAGCAACCCCTGGCGATCGTCCGCCGAGTCTCGGACCGAGGGCCAAGAAAGCGATCCGGTTGGCTGTCGATGAGGCACGACTCACCGAACTTAATCGAGTCGGTACTGAACACCTCCTGATTGGTCTATTGCGCGACGGAGAGGGAACCGCCGCGGAGTTGCTCAACTCGAACCAAATTACTCTCGACCGAGTGCGCGACGAGACGCAGAAGCTCGAAACGGGTACTAAACGTTCCCGGCGCAAAGGCGCAGCTGACGACAAAAAGAAGCGCACGCCGATGCTCGACAGCATGGGCGTCGACCTCACCGAACTCGCATCCGACGGGAAACTGGATCCCGTGATCGGTCGCGACACCGAACTTGAGCGCGTAATCCAGATCTTGAGTCGTCGGACCAAGAACAATCCTGTGCTCGTCGGAGACCCCGGGGTCGGTAAGACTGCAATCGTCGAAAAACTCGCGATAACAATCGTCGATGGCGCAGTCCCTGACATGCTCAAGGGACGCCGCGTGGTGGCACTTGACATGGGTTCGCTCATCGCAGGCACCAAATACCGCGGCGAGTTCGAGGAGCGGATGACAAAGATAATCGCCGAGTTGAAAGCTAACCGCGAGTGCATCCTGTTTATCGAAGAGATTCACACGTTGGTTGGTGCCGGCGCCGCAGAAGGCGCGGTCGACGCTGCCAACATCCTCAAACCGGCACTGGTTCGGGGTGAGTTGCAGGTCGTCGGCGCCACAACGCATGACGACTACCGCAAACACATCGAACGCGACGCGGCCCTGGAACGTCGGTTCCGCCCGGTCAAGGTGGAACCTCCGGACGTCGAAGAAACCGTAAGGATCCTACACGGTCTCAAGAAGCAATACGAAGATCACCACCAGCTAATGATCGCCGACGAAGCGATCGAGATCGCGGCGCAACTGGCCGATCGATACATCGTCGATCGTCACCTGCCAGACAAAGCGATCGACTTGGTCGACGAGGCTGTCTCCCGCGTTCGCGTGAAAAACACGATGCCGCCACCGGAAGTCCGCGACGCCATTCGCGTCCTCAACGTAATTTTGCGGCAGAAAAACGAAGCAGTTACGCGCCAAGACTACGACGCGGCTTCAGAGTTGTTCGAACGTGAGACGAGCCAAAAGGCGGTGATTGCCCGCTTTGAGAAGCGTTTCGCAAAAACGCAAAAAGACAACATCAAGACCGAGGTGTCGGCGGACGACGTCACCGAGGTCGTTTCAATGTGGACCAGCATCCCGGTCACGCGGCTGGACGTTGTAGAAGTCGAACGTCTCCGCAACATGGAGAATGAGCTACAGAAACGCGTCCTCGGACAACGGGAACCGATCAAGATCGTCTCGAAGGCGGTTCGGCGCGCACGTGCAGGGTTTAAAGATCCTAAGAGGCCGATCGGAGCTTTCCTGTTCCTCGGACCGACCGGTGTAGGGAAGACGCACCTTGTCAAGCAGCTCGCCGAGTATCTATTCGGCGACGAGCGACTGATGATTCGCCTCGACATGTCGGAGTACATGGAGAAGCACACCGTTTCACGCCTCATCGGCTCGCCACCTGGCTACGTCGGTTACGGCGACGGTGGTCAACTGACCGAGGAAGTCCGCAAGCACCCCTACAGCGTTATCCTGCTCGACGAGATCGAAAAAGCGCACCCAGACGTCTTCAACACATTGCTTCAAGTATTTGAAGACGGCGTGCTGACAGACGGGCAGGGACGCAAAGTCGATTTCAAGAACACGATCATCGTGATGACATCGAACTTGGGCTCCAACCTGATCGCCACCGGCAACAAGATTGGATTCAGTTCCGGTGAATCTGGCGATCGGACATCCGAAGACGACTACCTTCGCATGAAGGATCGCGTGCTTGAGGAACTCAAGAACCCGCGCAACGGTTTCAAACCCGAATTCCTCAACCGGATCGATGGTGTTGTCGTATTCCGCTCGTTGACCCGCGATGACGTGCTTAACATCGTCGATCTGATGATGGCCGAGGTCAACGTACGCGCCAAGGAACACGAAATGGAGCTTCGAGTTTCGTCTGCAGCCAAGGAGTACCTCGCCAACGTCGGTTTCGACCCCAAGATGGGCGCTCGGCCATTGCGCCGCACGATCCAAGACGAGGTTGAAGACGTGATCTCCGAGATGTTCCTCACCAAAGAGATCTGCGAAGGCGACATCGTCCTCGTCGACGTCACGGAAGGCGAAACCCGCGAAGCGCAGTCGATTACCGTCAGCCGCGTCGAAGAGCATCGAACGATACTTGAAGAGACTGCGTCCGTCGCGATAGTCGACGACGAACCTCTCGCCGTATCGACGGGATGAATCAAAGGCTAACCGCCGACAAAAGGGGGATTCGCGGACCGCGAATCCCCCTTTTGCATAGTTGCAGACCTCTAGGCCGATGACCGAAAAGACGCTGGCAGAAAAGACTCAGATACTACGCCAAACGATCGAATCGTTCGGTTCGGCCATCGTTGCCTACTCGGGTGGTGTCGACTCCGCACTCGTCAGCCACCTCACTCACGACATTCTCGGCGGCAGCAACGCGCTTATCGTGACCGCGGTTTCGGACAGCCTGGCGGAATACGAACTCGAGGACGCGCAACGGCTCGCAATAGACCGTGGATGGAACTTTCGAACCATCGCCACATCGGAAATGGAAGACGAACGATACTTGCGAAACGACGGAGCTCGTTGCTATTTCTGCAAGGACATGTTGTACGAACGCCTCGAAACATTGGCTAAATCGGCGGGATATAAAGTGATCGTAAACGGCGCAAACCGTGACGACCTCGGAGATTATCGGCCCGGTATGAAAGCGGCAGAGAACTTCTCCGTGCGATCTCCACTCTTGGAGGTTGGTATCGGCAAGGAGGAAGTACGATCACTCGCGCTCCAAGCTGGACTTCCGAATTGGGATAAACCAGCGCAACCGTGCTTGTCTTCGCGCATTCCGTACGGAACTCACGTGACGGTCGACGCGCTTAGGATGATTTCGAAGGCTGAAAAACATCTCCGCAACCTCGGATTCGCCGAATGCAGAGTCCGTCACTACGGGGAAACCGCCCGAGTCGAATTGCCGTTGGACATGTTGCCGATATACAACGAATCTTCGATGCGATCGAAAGCCCATGCAGGGATCATCGCCGCCGGATACCGCCGCGTGGAGATTGACCCTAAAGGACTGAGATCGGGGAACTTGAACGAAGCACTAAAAACCGGTACGTAGCACGCGATCAGCCGCCACGAACCGCTTCATTGGTACCGGACCGATCAATGACCGACATCGCATATTTGGACATCATTGGCGGTGTCAGCGGTGACATGCTGATATCTGCCATGATCGACGCTGGACTCGACAAGGCGGAACTAGAGCGCGAATTAGCCAAAATCGCCCCTGATTCATTTCACCTTGAGGCAACTAATACGACTCGCGGTTCGATCCCGGCGACGCATGTAGACGTAGTTTTGGGAGATAGTGCAGATCAACGGATGGGGTGGCAAGAATTCAAGGGTTGCATCGACGCAAGTAACTTACCTGATCCCGATCGCGCCAAAATCCGATCAGTGTTCGAATGTTTGCGCGTCGCCGAAGCGCAGGCTCACGGCACCCCGGAAGGGAAATCACATCTCCACGAACTCGGCACGCTCGATACATTGATCGACATCGCAGGTGTGGTCATCGGCATGCGATTGCTCGACATAGGCACGTTGCACGCGTCGTCATTTCCAGCTTCAACCGGAATGTCATCAAGCAGCCACGGCAAGAACGCGTCGATAGCACCGGCTACGATGGCGATCATCAAGAGTGCCGAAATTCCCGTACGCATCGGAGCATACAGCCAACCGGCAGGAGAGTCGATCACACCGACAGGCGTTGCAATTGTTGCCACGTTGGCAAAATTCGAACCTGCCAACATGTCAGTCGAAACTGTCGGATATGGTGCGGGCACAAAAGATACCGATACGCCCCCCAATGTCGTTGGTCTTTGGCTCGGGCAGTCGCCTCATGGGTCCTCGCTCGGCGAAGTCGCAAAACATATCGGCGCGAGCGTGCAAACCGACGTACTTTTGGTTGAAACCAACATCGATGACATGACTGGTGAGGAAGTGGGCCACGCTATGTCAGAACTGTTCGAGTCTGGAGCCGTAGATGTCTGGGCAACGCCGATCCAGATGAAGAAGTCACGCCCCGCTGTGATTATCTCTGCGATTGCAAATCAGCGGGATCTCCTCCGAGTGGCAGCCGCATACTTCAAGCAAACATCGACGCTCGGGATTCGCGTCCGACAACTCGAAAGGCTGATCACCGATCGCCAAATGGTTAGCGTCGAAACCGAGTTTGGTCCGGTTCGCGTGAAACTTCGGAAGATCGGAGGTGCGGTTACGCAAACGGCACCTGAATACGAAGATTGCGCTCGAATCGCTTCACAGCATCGCGTGTCATTACGCCAAGTAATGAACGCGGCGAAGCTAGCTGCGTCCAGCTATCTGTCCAATCAGGAAGACAGCAGTGACGATTGACCCGATCCGAGTCTCAGACGTTCCACCGGCTTTCGAGAGCTCATCTGGTGACATCCGATTGGGACGGAGGATCTGCCTTTACGGCCGTGGAGGCAAGACGTCTCTGAGCCGCGCGCTCGGCGACCTGATCGGTTTGCCGGTAATCGAATTGGATGCTGTTTTCTGGCTGCCGAACTGGGTCGAACGAGATGGCGATGAGATGCTCGAGATCGTCCGAGAACGGATCGAGGGATCGCCCGACGGTTGGATTATCGACGGTAATTACAGCAAGATCCGCCCTCACATCCTACCTTTGGCGGACACCGTGATCTGGCTAAACCTCCCAACATGGAGCGTCACCATTCGCATCGTCAAACGAACGATATTGAACGCGTTGCAACGCAATCGCATCTGCGGAGATAACTACGAAAGTTTTTTGAACGCGATCGCGCCCAACTCTGTAATCTGGTTCAATGCTTTTGGCGGGAAACGGTCGCAAAAGAGAGTAGCGGAGGCGCTGAGGACCGTGGAATTTGATGCCAACGTCTACGAAATTCGATCGTACCGTGAATTGCGAGAGTTCTACCGCAACTTCAAACTCGACCAGAAAGCGCACCTCACCTAGAGCATCGATGGATCGATTCGATCGCAAGGGCATTGAACCGATGTGTCAACCGAATTAACATCGAAAAGAGGTCGCCTCCGACCTCGTTCTAATTCATGCCCCAGTGGCGCAATGGCAGCGCAGCCGATTTGTAATTGGCAGGTTGGCGGGTTCGAATCCCCCCTGGGGCTCCAAAAATGCGGACAAACAAACGCCTTATTGGTGGCCTTCGTAGCGGTTACGAATCTCGTAACTTGACATGTTGGAATTCGCAATTGTGTTAATATGGAGGTTTGTGCAGGGATTGGGGAGCGGTCAAACCCAGCAGACTGTAAATCTGCCGCCTTGTGCTTCGTAGGTTCGAATCCTACTCCCTGCACCATACAGGGAGCGAAGGACAAATTCGAACCGAGAAGTACCGAGCCCACATAGCTCAGTGGTAGAGCACATTCTTGGTAAGAATGAGGTCCCGAGTTCAAGTCTCGGTGTGGGCTCCACAAACGCTGGATCCACGATCGAGGCCCCCTGCAAGGCCAATACAAGGCCGAGATTTTTCGATAAATTGAGGACCCTTCAGGAAAGGGCGGACAAAGAGGAAAATGGCGAAGCAAGTCTTTGACAGGACCAAGCCGCACGTTAACGTCGGCACAATTGGGCACGTCGACCACGGGAAAACAACCCTGACGGCGGCGATCACGCAAGTTTTGGCTAACAACCCCGAGTTGAACGTTACAGCCAAAAACTTCGAAGACATCGACAACGCGCCCGAAGAGCGCGAACGCGGTGTCACGATCGCGACTACCCACACCGAATATGAGACCGCAAGCCGGCACTACGCTCACGTTGATTGCCCAGGCCACGCGGACTACATCAAAAACATGATCACCGGTGCCGCCCAAATGGACGGCGCAATCCTAGTGGTCTCCGCCGCCGACGGCCCCATGCCCCAAACGCGCGAGCACATCCTGCTTGCGCGCCAGGTCAACGTCCCGGCACTCGTCGTCGCACTAAACAAGTGCGACATGATGGACGACGAAGAACTGCTAGAACTCGTCGAACTCGAAGTCCGAGAGCTTCTCTCGTCCTTCGGCTTCCCCGGTGAAGACCTCCCAGTTGTTCAGATCAGCGCTACCGAAGCACTCGAGAACGCCGCCGACGCCGACAACAAATGGGTCGAGCAGATCTACGCGCTGATGGAAGCGGTCGATGAATACATCCCGATTCCTGATCGCCCCGTCGACCTACCCTTCATCATGCCAATCGAAGACGTCTTCGGCATCAAAGGCCGTGGCACCGTCGTCACTGGTAGGATCGAGCGTGGTAAAGTCCAGACTGGCGAATCCGTGGAAATCGTTGGCTTCGGCCAGACGCAATCCACCGTCGTCACCGGCGTCGAGATGTTCCAAAAGACCCTCAAAGAAGGCCTCACCGGCGACGCAGTCGGATGTCTGCTCCGTGGTATCGACCGCGATGAGGTTTCCCGCGGCGCAGTGCTCGCTAAACCCGGCACCATCACCCCGTACACCAAGGGCAAGGCGCAGGTCTACGTCTTGACTGCCGAAGAAGGCGGACGTCGAACACCGTTCTTCTCCGGGTACAAGCCACAGTTCTACATCCGAACTACCGACGTCACCGGTCAGATCAAGTTGCCGGACGGCGTCGAGATGGTCATGCCCGGCGACAACACGGAAATGGAGATCGAACTGATCTACCCGGTAGCACTGGAAGAGAACCTTCGCTTCGCCATCCGAGAGGGCGGCCGAACCGTTGGCTCCGGCGTCTTCATCGAAGTTACCTCGTAACCACGACCAATGGCGATCGCCTGCGGCGCTCGTGACGACCGTCGCGGAGGTCGCAGGCGGTTAGCCCATTAAACCGGAGCACCAATCCACCTGAATACGGATATCCGCTAAGGAGTAGTTGAAATGGCGAAAAAAAACGCAGTCAGAACGCTTGTCCAACTTACTTGCGAGTGCGGATCGCACACGTATCATACAGAGAAAAACAGGCGCAACTCGCCTGACAGAATCACTCTCCGGAAATACTGCCCCGCGTGCCGCTCTCACAACCAATTCCGAGAAAGTCGCCGCTAGACCCTGATCGGACTACGATCCACAATGGCACAGAACCGAGCCAGACCTGATCTTCGATTGACGCCGTCACGGCGTTTTTCGGTTTTCGGCTTCTTCGGAGACGTTTTCGGGGAACTGCGGAAAGTTACCTGGCCAACGCGCCAAGAGGCTACCCGGTTGACCATGCTGGTAATCGCTCTCGCTGCGGTGATGGGCGTGTTCCTCGGCTTCTTCGACTGGCTCTTTTCAAAGCTCTTCTCATTTCTGGCAGGAACCTAAACCGTGACCACCGCACCCTCCGTAACTCGTTCGATTCCCAACACCGCTCGGTGGTACGTGGTTCACACATACTCCGGTCGTGAGGATCGCACCTGCCAGAACCTCAAGCAACGCATCGTTTCGATGGATTTCGAAGACCAGATATTCGATGCCATTGTACCCAAGCAGACCGTCGTCCAAATGACCGAAGGCGAGACCAAAAACGTTGAGAAGACGATGTACCCCGGCTATCTCCTCGTTCAGATGGTCATGAACGACGACAGCTGGTACGTGGTCCGTAACACACCCGGTGTTACAAACTTCATCTCCGTAGAAGAAGGCGTCGAGGGTCGCGCTAAGCCGACCCCTCTTACCGACGATGAAGCACAGCGCATGATCCAAGGCCCTTCGAGTGACAGCCCGCAAGTCAACTTCGGTTTCGAGCGCGGCGACGTCGTCGTCATCAAAGACGGCCCGTTCGCGGAGTTCAGCGGAACCGTTGACGAAGTCATGGGCCAGCGCGGCACTCTACGAGTAACCGTCTCCTTCTTCGGACAAGACACCCCGGTCGAACTACCGTTCCTATCCGTCGAGAAGGCATAGTTTAACCGCCGGACGAACACCGTCTGACGCAACACTAAGCAGAAACTGGAAGTAAATCGAAGTGGCAAGGAAAGTCGTCGCAAAGGTAAACCTCCAACTCGCCGCTGGCGAAGCCACACCGGCACCGCCGGTCGGGCCCGCACTTGGTCAGCACGGCATCAACATCCCGCTCTTCATCAAAGAGTTCAACGAGCGATCATCGTCGCAACGAGGGATGATCGTTCGTGCCGCTATCGACGTCTTCGCAGACCGATCGTTTAGCTTCGTAGTAAAGTCATCACCCGCGTCGGCCCTGTTGAAGCAAGCCGCAGCCGTCGATGCCGGCTCGCCAACACCGGGCACCGTCGTCGCAGGCAGTATCTCACGTGACCAACTCCAACAGATCGCCGAAACCAAGATCGAGGAGTTGAACGCCAACGACATCGAATCCGCAATGAAAGTCATCGAAGGCACCGCCCGCAGCATGGGCATCATGGTTGCCGAATAACCACGCGAATTCGACCTCATCCTAAAACCAAGATTCACCCGATATGCCAAATCAGAAACACAGCAGACGATACCGACAAGCCGTTGCTAACCTACCAACCGACCTCCTCGACGCAAACAACGCCGTGAAGCTCACACGCGAGTCCGCAACGGCCAAGTTTGACGAGAGCATCGAGGTCCACCTTTCCACCAACGCAGACCCGCGCCATGCTGACCAGCAGCTTCGTGAAGTGGTATCGCTCCCTCACTCCTTGGGCGACATAGTCCGAGTGCTCGTTTTCGCCGAAGGCGAAGGCGCACGCATCGCCGCTGAAGCCGGCGCCGACTACATCGTCGACGACGAGATGCTCGCTCGTATACAAGGCGGTTGGACCGATTGGGAAGTCTCCCTCGCAACACCCGACCAAATGCCAAAAGTCGGACGTTTAGGCCGGGTTCTCGGACCTCGTGGTTTGATGCCCAACCCGCGAAACAACACTGTGGTTCTTCCAAACAACATCACATCCGCAATCAACGGTGCACGGCAGGGACGACTCGAGATACGCATGGATCGCCACGCAAACCTCCACGCACGGATCGGCAAGCGATCGTTCACCGAAGAGCAACTCATGAACAATCTCGCAGCAGTTTACGACACGATCTCCCGCGCCAAGCCCGAAGGCGTCAAAGGACAGTTCGTCAAAGCCGCCACCATTTGCTCCGCAATGGGCCCTGGATTCAAGATCAACCTTCCTAGTTTGGAAAGCCTAACGGTTTCCGATTAGAATGAAAGTTGGTTCGCGAGCGAAAACAAACACGCTCAACACCGATCACAGACGCAACCAAAAGGTTTAGTCACTACAGAAAAACGCGAAGCAAAAAAACATAGCTGGCTGCAGACAGCGGGTGCTCCCAAACGGCGAATATCGTCCGTGGACCAATGACACTAAGTGTCGCCCGCCGAGGCTGTTACGAACTACGGCAAACCTCACTCCGCCGTAGTCAACATCTCGAAACCGCCTCGGGGCGCGCTGCAACCCAACTTTAACTTAGCAGTCAGCCCGAGGCTTTTTGATTCCACAGACACCGAAATCCATTCCGAGACCGACACATGCCATCTAAACGTAACGAAAACATCCTCGCGAGCATCCTCGACAGGATCCAAGACAAACCGCTGCTCGTAACCGCGCGGTTTTCCAACATCAACGCTGCTCAGATGAACGACCTGCGGCGCGATGTCATCAAAGGCGGCGGCAGAATCTTCATCGCCAAAAACAACCTCGTCAAGATCGCGGCCGACAAGATCGGTATCCGCAACATCGACACCATCATCGACGGGCCAACCGCCTACATCGTCGCCGATGACGATATCGCCAGCATGGTAAAAGCGTTGACGACGTCGATTAAGGGGCAGCGCATCCAGATGGAGATCCTTGGCGGCGTGATGGAAAACGAACTCATCAACGCCAGCCGCGTCGAACAAATCGCCGACCTCCCCAACCGAGACCAGCTCATCGCAATGCTCGCATCCACCCTCAACGGTCCGCTGACATCCTTCACTCGCGTCCTCAACGCTCCCGTACAGAACCTCGCCAGCGCCCTTGAACAGATCGCCGACCAGCGACGCACCGCCGAAAATGAGGCATCAGAAGAAGAGGCATAAATGACAGCTAACCCTCCCCTTCGCCTAGCGAGGGGGACGCGTGGAAACGGAGTGACCACGCAGGGGCTGCCCCCGCCGCATGAACTCCAACACCATCCCAAACCCAAGTCCCAAAACACCAACCCAAAACACCAACCCAAAAATCAGCCCAAAACTCCATAACAACAACTCCAGAGGAGGAGAAGATGACCCTAACAAAAGAACAATTCATTGACGAGATCAAGTCCATGTCCGTTCTCGACCTCGCCGACATCGTCAAGGCGATCGAGGAAGAATTCGGCGTCAGCGCCGCACCCATGCCAATGGCTATGGCACCAGCCGCCATCGCCGAAGCGGTTGTCGAAGAAGAGCAGACCGAGTTCGACGTCAAGATTACCGACATCGGAGCCAAGAAGATCAACGTCATCAAGGCCGTTCGAGAGGTCACACCGCTCGGACTTAAAGAAGCCAAAGACCTCGTCGAGTCCGCACCCGTCGTTGTCCTCGATCAGATCGGCAAAGAAGCGGCTGAGGAAGCCAAAGTAAAGCTCGAAGCCGCTGGAGCGTCCGTCGAAGTCGCCTGATCGAGACCCTGATCGACGACCAACAGGGAATCGACACTTCGTCCGGCAAAACGCCGCGCCAGCAAACCGCACCGATAATCGCGGATCTGTTAGCTGGCACCACGCCAACCGCGTTAAACGCGATCGCTTCTCGTGGGATAGACTCCATGTGAAGCGATCCCGTCGCTCCCACGCTGACCAGGTGGCAAGGATATCCGGCTACCCCTCGGGAGTGCCGTAAAGCCCGCCATTCGCCCGCTTATTGCGGGAAATGTCGAACGACAACGGTGGATGTAGCGGTACCGCCAACTAATCGAAGCGTAGCTCCCGTCTCGACTCCGGTTCTGAACACCTGTTGAGCGTCGAGACACACGTTCGCATCTTCCGTCAGCCACTGCCCAATCAGCCCAAATCTAACCACTAAACTAGGCACCCACAAGATGACCACCAAGAAAGCCAGCCCTCGCAAGAACGCCAAAGCGAAGGTTGAAGAAAAGATTCAAGAAGAAGTAGTGGAACTCACCCCATGCCAGATCGAAGGTGCGAACTGCCACTGGAGAATCGAGTCCCCAAACGGTCCTGAATCGACCGGTGTGTGCCGAAAATGCGGAACCAAACGACAGTTCCGTAACTCCTTCGAATACTCGTCCTGGTACGGTGCCAAAGCCGCCGGCGGTCGCGGCCGAGGACGCCCACGCAAGACTTCCTGACTATAGAGAGCTCTCAACGAGCACTCGATGCCCAGTGGATTCCGACGCTCGGCGTCGTGCTTGATCAATCGACCTAGGGCGCGTCATGTAACGCCCCCACCAGTCACTTTGGACATCTGTCAACCCACTTGCCACTGACGAACTGCGACTCGCAGACCAGTCTCAACACCGCACCGCTATCCGCCAGCACTTCCGGTAACCCACCGTTACGGGTTACACATCTTCGCCGTAAAGCCGAACATCCGATCTCGGTGTGGAAATCCGTCGTCGTAGCCGCCGGCAAATATCCCATTATAGATTCGTTTACTTATCGGTTAACATACGTACAGTGTCAACAACAGTGGATCACTGTGGGCCGGAACTGCCGTGCTTTATATTGATCGGTTACAGATCGAAACGCGCATCGTTCGGGAACGATGAATGCAGATTGTAAACCCCGTAATTTTCTAAAAGCAAGTATCTACATTGGAAGAGATAAATCATAACGTTCTGTTACTACGGTATGAATACCCCTCAAATAAGATGGCACGGTGTTATAAACATCAAACTCGGAATGTTGGCATAATGCGAATAATGTCAAAAAATGAGAACGATTATTCCTCTTGTAATAGGTACCGCACCTGCTCGAGAAGATCGTTGACGAATTTACGCCTTGAGATCGAATCAACGAACATGGTTATTTCAGTTCGTATCCGTGACGTTGTTTGTATCGTTCTCGATTGCTCTATCTGTGGGTGCATTTCTCACAAACCACGAACCCATTGAAGGCGTCCCAATCGCCCTCGCACAATCCGAAATACATGTCCAATTCCCGCGAGTGACGGCTTTGGCGCAATCAGGTGAAGCGAAAGAGATTATCGCAAAGGACGTTTCGGTAAACCCTTCGGATTTTGATGTCGCAGTCGTCGGAGCTCGGAAGGACGTCGAAACGCACACCGGACTTTGGGATGTCACCCTTTACAACCGAACGGCCACAGATGCGACACTCCTGCTTCGAGCCGCATCCAGCATCGGAACGACGGTCATCGAATCTTCGCAATCCTGCGATGCTGTCGCGACAGGGTGGGAATGCGATGTTCCCGCTGGTGGTGATGTCACAATTACACTCGCAACTTCCATAGAACACATCTGCGATAACAATCGCGTTCGGTTGACCGTCAGCGCATTCATAGACGGCCAAGAAATCCCGGCATCCTCCCCAAGTCGCATCCTGCGCCACCGAGAGCTGTCATGCCCCAGCATCACGCTCGCAAACCCGACGTACAACACCACGACTTCATCCGTGTCGTGGTCGGTAACGGTCCAACAACGGCTGCTAGAAACGGACCCCGGCGTCGAGATCGCCTTCGACAACGGAGTGACGTTCGGTTTACTGCCCGCAGGCTGCGCCGCCGACCTGAGCATCGTCACCTGCCACGTCGCGTCGTTCGCCAATTCCAGTGAATCGTTTACGGCAACTCAGACCGTTGGCCAGCTATGCAACGTGGCACAACATACGGTTTCCGCCGCCGCAAACTTCGCAGACGATAACGCAATCGTGCCAGTGTCACCGGAATCGGGTCTCAGCATCGACGTGCCAGCCATCGACCCGTGCATTAAACGCATCGAATCCGTACCCGAAGCGGTTTCAGTCAACGCCGGGTCAACTACAGAGATCGAACTTAAGGTCTTCGACGGTGACGACCAGCAATTCGATCAACTCCCCGATAACGCAGATGTTGATTGGTCGGCAATACGCGGAACGATCACGTCGAATTCCGGCATAAATGCTACCTATACCGCACCAACCTCAACGGTCGAAGACAACGATCAGATAACTGTGATATTGCGGTACGCGGGTAACCAGTTCACTGCAACGATTGAAGTCGCGGTTACTCGACCTATGCCCACACTGACTGCGACGTTAACCTCAACTCTTACGCCTACCCCGACGCCCACGGCAACGTCCACGTTCACGCCGACACCGACACCTTCTCCGACGCCAACGTTGACCTCAACTCCTACTCTTACCCCGTCGCCGACGCCAACGTCCACGTTCACGCCGACACCTTCTCCGACGCCAACGTTGACCTCAACTCCTACTCTTACCCCTTCTCCGACGCCAACGTTCATGTTCACGCCGACACCGACACCTTCTCCGACGTTCACGCCAACGTCGACCTCAACTCCTACGCCTACCCCGTCGCCAACGTCCACGTTTACGCCAACACCGACACCTTCTCCAACGTCGACGTTGACCTCAACTCCTACGCCTACTCCGTCGCCGACACCAACGTCCATGTTCACGCCGACACCGACACCGACACCGACACCTTCTCCGACGTTCACGCCAACGTTGACCTCAACTCCTACGCCTACCCCGTCGCCAACGTCCACGTTTACGCCAACACCGACACCTTCTCCAACGTCGACGTTGACCTCAACTCCTACGCCTACCCCGTCGCCAACGTCCACGTTTACGCCAACACCGACACCTTCTCCAACGTCGACGTTGACCTCAACTCCTACGCCTACTCCGTCGCCGACACCAACGTCCATGTTCACGCCGACACCGACACCGACACCGACACCTTCTCCGACGTTCACGCCAACGTTGACCTCAACTCCTACTCCTACCCCGTCGCCCACGCCCACGTCCACGTTCACACCAACTCCCTCGCCTTCTCCCACGCCCACACCTACTTTTGCGCCTTCGCCTACAAATACCTCAACGCCGAGTCCTACCGCTACCGAAACAAGCGTGACGTTAAGTGTGATCTTTGATCGGTTGGTCGGTGACGATCTGACAGTGAGGTGGATGTTCGAAGAGCCAGATGTCCCTGGACCCGTGCGTTACGAACTCACTTGGAAGGACGCGACTTCTGACACGGCTGAGACAATCGTGACGTTACATCCGAACACCAGCGAATTCACGATCGCTGACATCGATGCGGAGGTGAGGTACGAGATTCGTGTCGTCGCGATCTACGACGATGCAAGGCGATACGTTGGACAAACCGCATTGCGATTAAATGTTCCCAGAGTGCCAAAAGTCGAATTGATTCAGGCAACCGAGACGAGCATCAGACTGCGATGGGAGGCACCAGCCATCGATACGGGAACGTTAAAACGGCCTGTGGATGGTTACGAACTTTCGTGGCGGATCAGCGAACTAGGAGCCACATTGACGTCGGTAGCGCTGGATAAGGATATAACTGGATATCAAATCGATGGGCTGTTGTCAGGCGTCAATTATGAGTTGGCATTGCTCGCGCACAACGGATTAGGAACGGGTCAAGCTTTCGTCACTACCGTTTCGACCGACGGTTTAGCGGCGACACCTACCCCTAGTCCGACGAATTCGCCGAGCCCTACCCCAACCCCAACTCCCACGGCCACGCCTTTGCCACCCGACATCGGGGATGAATCAACGCCACAGTTCGTGGCACTGGGGGCAGACGGTGTCGTCATCGAATGGGGCGTTCATATGATAGACGGCGCTCAGCTAACCGCCTTCGAATTGTCTTGGTCTCCGGCGACCAATGACTCCCCAACAATGCCAATCCGACTGTCTCCGTCAACGCGCCGCTACCTAATCCCAGGCATCGAAGCGAAGACCCGATACGAAGTCGAAATCGCGGCGATTTACGACAATGGAGAACGGATTACCGAAAACACCGCATTCATGCTTGACGTTCCTCGGAAACCGGATGCGGACGTCGACGTAGTGACTCCCAATAAAATACGTCTGACATGGTTCGCTCCAGATGATCAAGGTAACATCGTTAAACGGCCCGTCCAATCCTACGAACTCTCATGGCGTCGCAACTCTCCAGGTTCGCAATCCTCGACGATCGACTTGGTCGCAACTACCACGTCATTCACAATCGCAGGACTTTCGGAATCGACTGAATACGAAATCATATTGCGAGCAACGAACGCTCTTGGGCATGGCGAAGCTTGGATCCGATTGGTTGAAACCGAAGCCGATCCAATCGATCTGGCCAGTACGTCCACACCGACCGCAATCCCGGTATCTGCGCCGACACCCACGTTTACCCCGACACCGATCCCTGCTTCGGTGACGTCAACTTCGTCCAATCCGAGTACCAATACCGCCAGGTCCCGTGGTCAACGCGACACCGATCCCGACCCGCCTGAAGAGTTCGACGCCATTCAAGGTCGACACGGCATCATCGTCTATTGGGACAACCCCAGATGGGATGGCGGTTCCGAAATCCTCGCCTACGCCGTCGACTGGCATCCCGACCCGCCACCGTTCCCGCTCTTCCTACCTCCCGACGAGCGATCGACCGAAATGCTCGGCATGAAATCCGGCATCAACTACAGAATGCGGGTCAAGGCTCTAAATCGAAGGGACGATAGCCTGCCCGCCGCCAAGAGATTCTACGTCCGCGACACGTTGATGAGAGCGCGTCCATACGACCCATTCACCGGTTCAATGTCAAACGGCCGTTCAACAGTCCTGAAAAACGAAACCGAACTACCCGCCTTCGAAATCCACGCCGATCCAAAATCGCTCTTCTGGGGTGACGAGATGACGATCTCGATACAAAGACATCCACCGGAAGAGGAGTTGGTCGCCAAAATGATGTCCCAGCAATTTGTCAGTGTTTCTGACGTCTTCACCGTCGTCGCTACGCCACAATCACGAAGGACACGCTTCAACAACGATGCGACCTCCTACCAATTCGGAACGCCGTTATTGATTTGCATCACGCCAAATCTGCCCGACTCAGCCCCGATTCACAGTTACTCGATCGCCCAAATCGTGGCACCCTCAAATTTCCGAAAGTTCGACAGCGCGCCGACCGAAGTAGACGGCGAAATCAAGATCTGCGCTCGCACGCGCGAACTTGAAGTCAACAGGAACTTGGCGTTCACCGTAGTCTCAAATCAACTCGCCCCGCAAGCGGATCTAGGTTCGACGATGCATGAAGCACGACCGGTCGGCAACGCCGCCATCGCACTTGTGATGTTCGTCGTCGGGCCGACTTTTATAGTCGGTGGACTAACAGTGCTGCGGCTACGAAATAAACCGCTGGTACAACCCTTTTAATCCACCATCACCCGAGGCGGGGGATTCAACACCGGGTGAATCGCCAACAACTTGCTCGGCTCCGACGACGCATTGTTCGTCGCATGACGAATCGTCGGCTCGCACAAAAACACGTCCCCCGCCGGCAACGGTATCCCCTCGTCATCCCCGTACACGGCGGTCATCTGCCCCTCGATGCAAAACATCGTCTCCTCATGCGCCGGATGATAGTGGTTCGGCGTGCGTGTTCCGGGCGAGAAGCTCAACTCGCTGAAGTACGAACTCTTTGCGCCCCGGCTGTCGTCGACCATGTCCACCCGCATCACCCCCGGTGCAAACTCGAAGGCCTCGTAATCCGCTCGTATCAAAACGTTATCGCCCGGCGACCCATCAACAACCTCCGGCATGTCCATCTCATCACGAGTCACCGTCGGTTCCGGGGACATCGTGACGATCCGTGCTGGCTCGGAGCCCGTGTTCTCAACCGACGTCCCAACACCCTTCGCCACGAGAACGCAGTCGCCGGAAGTCAAGGAATACCGAGCCGCGCCTTCGATGAACGTGACATCGCCCGAATAGATGAACCACGACTCCTCATGTGACAAGTTCGCCCGATAGGGCGTCGCCCCGCCCGGCTGCAACGAGATCTCGAGGACGGTCATCATGTTGGATCCGGTCGAATGATCCGACATCGTGCGTATTTCGACGTCCGAACACGGCGAGCTGATCTCTTGTTCACCCCGGCGATTGATACCCATTTGCGACGTTCCTTTCGAACTCCAACCAACTACCAAACAGCAACAATCTTAACCGCCGAGGGTGTCAGGTTGCCTCGTTCACACCCGCAAATGCTCGGTTGAGTTCATCAAATCCAACCCGAAACTCGGTCCGCCATTAACCGTCTCCCGCGAGACGATCGTGATTCCGGTGTTGCTCTGTGCGAAATGCCGAACAGCATGGACGTGCAGTTGCAAGAACACCGACAGCATCGCCCGGATCGTCCCGCCATGCGTCACCAGACAGATGTCGCCGTCGATCTCGAGAATTCCCGACTCCGCCACGAACCGACCCGCGCGCGCCGTCAGATCGAGCCAAGATTCCCCTTCAGGCGCTCGCCCGATATCGTGGTCCCAAAGGTCGACGACATCCGGAAACCGTTCTTGGATTTCATCGATCACCATCCCGCCGAACGCGCCGGTGTTGATTTCACGGAGCATCGGATCGACAGCGTACTCAAGACCCAACCGATCCGCAGTCATAGTGCAACGCGTCAAGTCGCTCGAGATCACTCGTGTGAAGTCATAATGCGCCCGAACATGCTCACCGACCAGTTCAGCTTGCCGGACACCTGTGTCGTTCAATGGAGGATCCAACCAACCTTGGGATCGCCGTTCCGCGTTCCACTGGGTCTCGCCGTGGCGGATCATGACTATTCTGCTCATCGCAGTTCCACTTTCATTTCAAATCCCGCCTCGTTTCAATTCTGGCCGCACTCGATGATAATTCCGCGTGTCAATGATCCGTTTCGCGACCCCAAGATCATCCAACGTATCAACATCGAACAAACTCAAGAGCCGCGGGTCTATCCGCTCCGCCTCGTCCTCGGTCATTATCTGGATTGGGTGAATACCCTCATCCAAGACTCGGTGGATCAATGCAGTAGGCGAGCGCAAACCCTGACCCAACGCTTCGGCTGTCAACACCCGCCAACTATCCACCGGATAAACGGCATGCAGTGGGTTCAGGCGGTTCGCGTGCCGAACGAAAACCGCCGAGTTTCGACCCTCGACCCCATATTGCCCTGGACCAGCCAACCGCGTCATCTCGATTATCAAGGCCCGAGAAAGGAAAGGGTAGTCTGACCCCACCACGAACGCCAACGGAGTGGTCGCTACGGACAAACCAGCTGATATCGCCGAAAGTGGGCCGTCCGAGCCCTCGACATCAGTAACTATGTGCATACCAAGCGCGATCCCCAAGTCCGGCACATCATCCTCCTGCCCGGGACGCACCACCAGAATCTCTTCCGCGCATAATGACTTCAACGTGTCCGCTACGCGAGCGAGAAGCAACTTGCCTCCGAGCCCAATTAACGGTTTCGGGATGGTCAGTCCCATTCTTTGCGACCGACCTCCGGCGAGAACAATCGCCGTCATTGATGCTTGACTAAACATCTAGCCTCATCGGCGATGCGATGGGAAAACCACTCTCATCAGAGCACCAACTCCGTATCGCCGTGGAACTTCGCCCAAGCAAACCAAAATGCGAGCCTAGTGTCGAGCACCCTAAGCTGTGCGCCTTTGAGCCTACCCTCAATGCAGCTACCTTTAACCGCGTGCCATATGCTGCCTGTCTGTTCATCGCGCAAGAGCCACGGTTCGTATTCCGAGTGAGGTGCTGCTTCGTCATCAAGCTCTTGACGCTGGCTTCGCTCTACCACCCTGTTGGGCCGGAACGGATTCTTCGTTTCACCTACGAAAGTCAACTCGTGACCATCAAAAAATCTTTCGTAGGCAACGTACGAAGCAGAGGATCTTTCGGTGAGGACGAGAGCTGGAGTATCGCCTACGTGAGTGTTCAGCAGCGGTTCCTGCTGCAACATGTGCGCTGAAAACGTCTTAATTTCGGAACCGCCCGCTACTGCGGACACGCCGAAAACGACGTCTTTTTCAGGCAACCTCTTGTCTCCGGACGATTGCGGAAAGAGCCCAGCGCGCGTCGCCGCGTAGTAGCTCTCAAAGATGTCGGAGTCAGGCGTCTCCGCGGGCGACAACATCTCTGTGTCCGGCCACGCATCAGACCAAGCGCCCCACGTCGTGTTTAGACACTGCAGGCGAGGCAGTTGATGACCGGCATCGGGCCCTATGATTGCTTCTCCGGTGAATTGTAGGTAAAGGCTACCGTTTTCGGCTTCTAGCAACGGACTGTTCAGAACCATTTGATCCGTCGGCGCGAGCGTGAATGGTTCACCGTCGGGACCTCGACTGACGAACGCTCTCGCGGCGTACGTGATCGGTGACCACGTAACAGAAACCGGCAGGTCACCAAACTCCTCGTTCGCAACCTCCCGCAGCGCCATCGCCGACAACGGGTACGCAATCGCGTCTCCGTCGATTTCCAATCCGATGACGCGGTCGTCCCTTGAGATAAGTTCATCGGCTTCGTCTGCTGACAGGTATGAAACATCGTCCCAATTCTTGAATCGAATTCCGCCTTGGATCTTGCGAATCTTCTCCGGATACGCTCTTCGTTGGCCCGGCAACACCAGCGACACGCGCTTCGAGAAATATCCCGACCGGAACAGGAAATACATCGCGAACGCCCCGAGCCACGCCGACCACAATATCGCCCACCACGGACCGTAGATCTGGATAACTAACGGATACAAAACGATGATCACGGCGAAGAACATAACCGCCGCACGTACCCGAGGCTCCAACCTGACGAGCCGCAGATTGAACCAATTGATAACTTGCTTTAGTGGGTTGAGAATAGTAGACATGTTCGCGGGGAAATTCGGTGAGTCGAGGTTAACGTGATTCTAGTCGTTCCACCAATGCGCATCGCTCCACCATCGGTATTGGCTCGACCCGCTCCGTTATACTTTGAAACCGATTTCAGGCATCCCCCAAAATCGCCGACAAAGACCGGTAACCCACCAGCGAGGCCCCGAACAAATGGCAGAACCAATGGCGAAAGTCTCCGACGAACTATTGGAACGATTTCGCTCGATCTCCAACGCAACCGTACTTGGCCAGCTCCTCCGCCGTGGTTACGAAAAGGTCTACATGCTTGGTGTCGAAAGCCTCGCTAAAGGGCGAAGATTGACGGGCCGCGCAGTGACCCTCCAATATCTACCGTCTCGACCCGATTTGGCCTCGGTTATTGCCACCGGTCAGCATGGCGAAGGCTTCAATGAAACTCCAAGATGGCAAGCCCTAGAAACTCTTCGCAAAGGCGACGTCCTAGTAGCGGATGCCATGGGCTTGTCGAAGACATCGACCGGTGGCGACGTCGTGTTTTCGAGGATCGTCACTCAGGGCGCCGAAGGGCTCGTGACGGACGGCGGAGTCCGCGACGGTCACAAAGTCATCCGTTACGGCTACCCCGTTTTCGCGGGCGGGAGCACACCCACGGTCGGTGAACCCAGCATCTTGCCGTATCAAGTCAACGAGCCGATCCAATGTGGCGGCGTCCTTATCTGGCCCGGCGACATCATCCTCGGCGACGACGATGGCGTGGTGGTTTTACCGTCCGGCCTAGCCGCGGAAATCGTCGACGAATGCGAACACCATGACGAAGTCGAAGAAGCAGTCCTCGAATACACGCAACGCGAACGGGTATCACCTAAGCACTTCTACCCCTTCAACGAAGAAACCGAACGCATCTACCAAGAGTGGAAGTCCCGGCAATCGACATGACCCAAATCCGCATCACCGCCGGCGACGTCTCCCTGACCGCCACTCTCAACGACTCACCAACCGCACAGCTGATCGCCGAGGCGCTCCCAATAACCGGACTTGTCCAAACTTGGGGCGACGAGATTTACTTCCCGATACGGGTATCCGCCTCGAACGATGAAACTGCCGCAGAGGTGGTGGAAAAGGGTGCCGTCGCTTTCTGGCCGCCAGGGAACGCGCTGTGCCTTTTCTGGGGTCCGACACCCGCCAGTCAAGGCGATGAGATCCGCCCAGCGAGCGCGGTCAACGTATGTGGGATGATCGATGGCGATCCGACCGAACTGGCTCGCGCACCGTACGGCGGCGAAATCCGGATTGAACGGACATAAATCGCCTGCCCTAGGCAAACGAGCTACTCGTATCGAAGAGCCTCGGCAGGGAACACCTTTGAGGCTTGTCGGGCCGGGACGTAGGTGGTGATCAACGCGGCGACTAGCGTGATGCCTACGACTACCAGAATGGACATCCACGGAATGTTGAACGCCAAACCTTGGTTGCTACCTGATAGGTCATCCAAGAACGACCACGAAAGCAGCGCGCCGAGCGCCAAGCCGAGTCCGGTTCCGATTACGGTGATGAATATCGATTCCATCATGAACTGGATGCGTATCATCCTTGCACGGTAGCCGATGGCTCGCATGATCGCAATCTGCATCCGCCGTTCGTTGACCGCACGCAGTGAGAGCACGCCGAGCGCCGCAACTCCAACTACCAACCCGAGGCCCATAAATCCTTGAAACAATAGGCTGAACTGTTCGTTCTGGGCGACGATCCCGCGAAGTTCCTGATCGGTGTCGACCGCCAACATGCTGTGATCGAGGAACACGGTCTGCAACGTCGACGCGATACGTGACGGGTCTACCCCGTCGGCGACGTTCATGCGGTAGATAGTGAATGGCACCGGTTCATCAGTCAACTCGCCGAAGATCTGGTAGTCCGTGTATATTCCCGTGAAACCTGGTGATGGGCCGCCGTCGCTTTCACCTTCGATGCTTTCAGCGTTATCGTCAATTAGTGCGATCACGGTTCGCTTGGCATTTCTGGATGTATCGGACTCGCCGCCGCTTATTATTTCGATTTCTTTAGCCTTGAATTCGCCGGCGCCTGTGTCTCCCGGATCCTCTAACTTCACCAAATCGTCGTTAGAAGGCGCACCAGGCCCCTGGATATCGATTACGTGTTCGCTCGCAATGACGGCCAGCGTTGGGTCCTTCGCAAGCGCGTCCCATACCGCGCGCGCCAGCGCATTTGGATCCTCGATGTCAATTCCATCGGGCAAATACGATTTATCTGCAGCGGTAATTTTCAGTCCGGTTTCTTGGAAATACTCAGGTTCCGTTCCGCGTATATTCAATTCCAAGAATCGCGCCTCCTCGCCATCAATTTGGCGTGCGGCTGCAGTTATATTGGCTTGGCCAGCGATAAATGTGAAATCGCTAATGTCTAGGTCAGGCGACGCGGCGACCGCCGATTCGATATCGTCGATCGGAAGATCCGGATCGACCTCCGCGCGAACATCGAAACCGCCGGTCACGTTTTCAGGCGTCTGCAAGAGCGAACTGAAACTTTGGTTGAGTATCGAGAACGACATTAGGACAAAAATTACGAGAGCGAACATGGAAACCGTCAAACCGGTGCGGAAGCGATTCGCCACTGCGTACGCAACGGCCGGTTTCATGATGGGACGGACCACCGTAAACCGACCAAATGTGGTCTGGAGGCCTTTCACGATGATGTCCGAGTTGAACATGATGATCCAAACCGAGGAAGCGACCATGAAGAAGCCCGCAAAGATGAACATCTCCACATTGGCGTCCAACTCTTCGGTAATGAACCTGGTGTACCGCTGTGGCAATGCCCACATGACCAGGATCAACACGCCTGCGGTGGTGTAGGCGATCCTTGAAGCTATCGCCTCTCGGATGCGAACCCGGACCATGATGGCGAGCGAGAGCATCGCCAAGCCGTAAACGGCCATGCTTGCTCCGATGTAAGCCTGCCAAGCACTCTCACCGACAAATCCGACCGCGGTGAGCGCGATGCCAACAATGGCGTAAGGCCAACCCTGTTTGAAATAGGGGGAAAATATGCGGAAGAACGCAGCGAGCAGACCGATCGCCCAGCCGACGACCAAGAGGGTAAACACCAGTTTGAGGATCGCTATCCCAACGTCCTCGTGCCGACGCACCGCGCGGACCAAGCCAACAATGGTGTAGATCGGTCCGAAGATCCAGAACGCGAACTCAAGCAGCCGGCGAAGTATCGGCTTCGTCGTAGATGCCACGAACTCCTCGGGAAGGTTGCGGATCGCAACCACGATGTTCAGTTTGCTAACTCGGTAGGCCGAAAAGATCACCGTGAGGAGGGTGAGGATCAGCCCGATGGAGAAGGCGACCAACACGGAATAGACGGTGACGGTGAAATCGATTGAGAACGCGTCGTCCTCGGTGGTTCCGAACGCGTTGGCCATGATCACGACAAGAGCCCGACTTACCAAGATGCCGACCGCCGTTCCGACCGCGGCGGCGCCGATCGCGTAGGCGAGTCCTTCGAACGTAAACATTTGCACGAGATGGCCGCGCTTGGTGCCCACCGCGCGAGCAATCCCCATCTCTTGCTGGCGTTCAGACGCCAAAAGGACGAATATCAGAAATATGAGGAGCAATCCAACGATTACCGAGAAGGAACCGAAGAACGTGAAAAATGTGAAGAACAGGTTACCGACCTGCTCGGCGATCCCGGTGAGGAAGACCTTGAAACCCGATGCCGACAACCGTTCCAACTGGCCGATGGCAAATGCCAACTGCGGCAACCCTTCTGCAACAACACCTAACTCGGCACCGCTCAAGATTCCAAAGAACAATCCAACGAACGCGTCGCCTGCGAGCAGTACGCGGAATCGCTCGCTCGGCTCATCACTCTCGAGTTCTTGGATGAACTCGTTGAGTGATGCCTCGTTGTCGGCGCTTAGCTCGTTCGTGCCGCTTTTCTCGTCGATGAATTTGCGGATTTCAGAGACGATTGTGTCCTTGAACGGTTGCATCCCCGCGTGGATTTCGGCGGCCAACTCGGCATCGGTGAATGCCAACGTCAGATCATCGACGATGGCTTCAGATTCGGTTTCGAGGTCGTAGTTGTCGAGGTCCAAAGACACATCGACGCGCGTCGCGGTGCCGGGTTCGTTGCCGTAGATCCGGTCATGCGTTACCAGCGGCATCATCACCCGCAGGTCGTTGGCTGCCAAGCCTCCGATCTGCATGATTGCTCGCAAACGGAAGTCGTGACGACCTAGCGGTGTGACAATCGTCAGGATGTCGCCGGATTGGGCATCAAGTGTGTTGCCTAATGGTTCGTTGATCAAAACTTCGTCATCGGCGAGCGATGCGAAATCTATGGCTAGTCCGTCAATCGAAGGATTGAGGAGGAAGGGCGACAATCGGCTGTCAGCGCTGGGTCCACCTTCGGACGAAGGGCGGAAGTTTCCGACCGCGCCGGCAACATCGTGCCCGCGAACTACAGCTCGCGCTTCAGTCAAGCGAGTGCGTTGATTGAGCACTGGCGCTTGTTCGCTGCGGATCGGCATGATGCCATCGACGCGAAGATCCGAGTAGAGCTTGGTGGCGATCTCTTCGACCTCTTTAGCGGATATGGTCGGGTCGCCAAGCTCGCCGAAGACGGGTTTGCTGATCGTGATGTCGATGTCGCCGATACCGTCCAAGACCGCGTTTCGGATGCTGGAGGTGATGGTGTCTCCGATGGCGAGAGAAGCAGCGACGATAGTTGAGGACAGCATCAATCCGACGATGATCAGGATGCTTTGGGTCCGGCGTCTGGGAATGTTGCGCAGTGAAAGCTTGATGAGGAAGCGGTTGCGGACGGCGATTATTGCGATTGCCAGAATGAGTATCAGCAGCGTCGCGGACAACCCGGCGGCCAGATACTGCATTTCCAGGCCAAATAGCGTTTCCATGATTTGCCTTAAATGTCTTTCCGAAAATGCTAGGTTAAAGGCATCGTCATCCTTGATTGACGGCGGATGCGTTCGAATTCAGTTCGGATTGTCTGATGGCTTCTTGGAAACCGTGGTCGGTTATCTTGCCGTCGAACATGCGGATGGTGCGGTCGGTGAGCATGCCTACGTGCTGGGAGTGGGTGACGATGACGAATGTCTGGTTCTGCTCGATGTTCAGCTGTCGGAGGAGTGCCATGATCTCGTCTTCGTTGGAGGAATCGAGGTTGCCGGTCGGTTCGTCGGCCCAAACAAGCGCGGGATCGTTCGCCAATGCGCGGGCGATGGTCACGCGTTGCTGCTGGCCGCCAGAGAGTTCGGATGGGGTGTGATCGGCACGGTCCGCTAATCCTACGAGGTCCAGCTTTTCCATCGCTTTCTTAGATGCCGCGGCCTGCTTGACGCCGGTCAGCACGAGGGGAAGTTCGACATTCTCTTGAGCGGTGAGGACTGGGAGGAGGTTGTAAGACTGAAATATGAAGCCCATCATTCGGGCGCGGTATTCGCTCAAGTCGTTGTCGGACATTTCGGCGATGACGTTGCCGGCGACGGTGACGTCTCCACTTTCGACGGTGTCGAGGCCGGAGAGGCAGTTGAGCAGGGTGGTTTTGCCTGAACCGCTCGGACCCATGACCGACACCATTTCACCCTTATCGACTTTGATGTCTACCCCGTCCAACGCCCGCACCTCGACGTCTCTCGTTCGGTAGACCTTCGTGACGCCGTGCGCCTCAATAATGGGTTGCGTTTCCATGGGAGGGCTCCTCGAGAAATCGATGCAGCAAAAATTGATATGGACCGGTTGGCGTATCTTACCAACGCTAGATACGACGCAAATTTCGGTTCAGTTTGGGAAGTTCGAACGGAATCGTCGGCCAACCCCAAGTATAAATTCGCCGATGAGTCACCAAACCAGAGGAGAGCGGCTCTCGTGGCGCAGGGGGCCGGATTTCAACGTGATGCCGAGGCTAGGTTTTGACGGCTCGATAGGTGAAGACCGGCCAATGGAACTCAAAGTCGTCAACGTCGATGCTGGATATCCCGTATTCGGTTTTGACAGCATCTGAGGCGTTGGCGAAGTCGAGGTGTAGTCCTTTCACAACGTCGTCTGGGCTGCCGGAGCGTTTCACCCAGTCCCAAAACGTCATGTCTACCTGCGTAGGGATCGAATTAGTAATCTCGAAACCGGCGTCAGCGACTAGCGTTCGCCATCCTGACGGGGATGGCGCGGCGAGGTGAGATGGATCGCGAAGCGCTTCGACTCGCTGGTGCCATTCGGCGAGTTGGGAATTCTCAGACGTCGTGGTGTCGCAGAGGAGGAAGACGCCGTTGCGGTTTAGAACTCGGTGGACTTCCGATAGAAACTTGCCGATGTCGTTAAAGTGATGCGGCGCGGTTCGACAGGTTATGAGATCTACCGACGCGTCCGGGTACGGGATATCGTGCGCGTCGATGGCTTCGAACCGCACGTTTTGCAGTCCGCGTTCGATAGCGATCGCGCGGGCTTGATCGAGCATCCCATCGGCTATGTCTGAGGCGACTACGGCATCGCAGAACTCGGCGACAGCGAACGCGGTGAACCCGGGTCCGGTCGCGATATCGAGACCCAATTCGTAATGGTCGAGAGATGCCCACTTCGTTAGGATGCTCAGGCTCTCGCTCCTCGAGTGCGGGACACTGACCGCGTAGTTTGCCGCCTGACGATTGAACTGTTCCTGCGCGTCGGCAGATCCGGTGTTCACGACAGATGCTTCAACATGAAGTCGACGGTGCGATCCATGGACGCGGTCGCGGCGGCTTCGTCATAGACTTCGGGGCGATCGTCGTTACAGAACGCGTGCTGGGTGCCGTCGTAAATGAAAAATCCGTTTTCGATTCCGGCGGCGGTTAGTCCGTCTCGGAGGTCGGGGACGGCGTCGGTTGCGCTGTCGTGCTGTGCGAAGTGGCCTTGGATGGGGCACTGAATAGATGCGGCGTCGGGAAGTCCGGTTGGCAGAACTCCGTAGAACGGTGCACCGGCTTGGATCGCGCCGAGCGAGGCGAGGAGGAGGGTCATTCCGCCGCCCATGCAGTAACCGAGGCATCCGACCTTGCTGGTGGAGTTTGCCTCGTGGGAGCGGAGGTATTCTGCGGCGCCGACGAGGTCTTTCGACGCTTGTGGAATCTCGAGTTCGTGCATGAGGGTCATCGCATGTTCGGGTTCGGTTGCGGCCTCGCCGTGATAAAGGTCTGGGGCGAGGGTGACGAACCCTCGGGCGGCGTAGCGATCGGCCATATTTTTGATGTGCTGGACGAGTCCCCACCACTCCTGGATTACGAGCAGACCGGGCCCAGAGCCGGACGGTGGCAATGCGAGGTAGCCCTTGGTTTCACTGCCGTTGCTCGGGAAAGTGATCATCGTTCCTGCCATAGTCGATTGTCTCCGCGCGCGTAGCCTTAAAGAGTGTATTTGGACGATTCCCTATGGAATAAGGTTTAGCACATGGAGAAGGTGCTCAGCGTTGCAATCGGTGGTGCCGCGGGAGCGTTGGCGCGGTATGGCACCGTCGTGATCTATCAACGATATTCGCCGACATCGTTTCCACTGGCGATCCTCACGGTTAACGTGCTCGGCTCGCTACTGTTCGGGTTGGTATGGGCGTACGCGGAGGATCGTGATTGGGTGTCGGAAAACATGCGGTTGCTGGTGCTGACAGGGTTCCTGGGTTCGTTCACGACGTTCTCGACATTTGCGTTTGACGAGGCGATGTTCTTGCGCGGCGGCAGTTGGGCGATATTCGGAGCGAACCTTCTAATTAGCAACGCGGCCGCCCTTGCGGCGGTGTTTGTGGGTTTCCGCGTCGGCAAGCTGATCTGATTTGAGGACGTGCGCTGTCGACGACGGCTAAGGGAGGAGTGGCTCCCGAGACAGGATTCGAACCTGTGACCCGCTGATTAACAGTCAGCTGCTCTACCGCTGAGCTACTCGGGAACGAAGGTGAGTTGGGTTAGACGCCCAAGTCTCGATTCTAAATGACGCGAAATCGACATCTCAACGATTTCATGCTCGCCCCAATTAAGGTATTGGGACTGGTGGCCGTTGGATCTGGAGGGTCCCGTGAGCAAAGCGACGTTTAAATTGTGGGCAGGCGGCGATGCGCACGTGGGTACCGATTTGGAACGAGCCAACCGTCGCAGTTTGGCCGAGGCGATACTGCAATCGGAGCGTGGGGGAGATACGGGTGGACCACCGTTCGATTGGGACATCATGCTTGATGTCGGGGATCTGTCGGGTTCGCAGACGCCGCCGGATGACGAAGAAGGGAGAGAGGTGGCCCGGCAGTATGCGGCGTCAACCAAACACAAACGAGAAGATTTCTACAACTTGGTTGGGAATCACGATGCTAGCGGTGCGGGTGAGGAGACGCAGTGGTGGTTTAGGAAATGGGTGGACCCGACCGGCGAGAACTCGGAGTATTCCCGTGTGCATGCCGACAGGCGACCGTATCCGATTGCAGGAACTTGGGAACGCTATTCGTTTCAGGTCGGGAACATTCTGTTTCTAGTGATGGGTGATCGCAACGATGGTGGACCGCCGGTAGGTCGGGGAGAATACGGCGGGTATCCCGCCGGAGCAGTCACTAGAGAGACGTTCGATTGGTGGCGCAAAAACGTGGAGGCTAATCAGGACAAGATCATTGTTACGGCGCATCATCACATGTTGAAGGAAACGACGGTGGCGTCAGGTCCGTGGGAGGGCGTTGACGGCGGCTATCACGGACGATTTGAGGACGGCGCGCCGATCGGGGCATCTTATTTGTATTTTGTCGGCGGTGTTCCGGATGCTGGGACATTTGAGTCGTATTTGGCGAGTAATCCGGGCGCGATTGATTTGTGGATTGGCGGACATACTCATACAAATCCCGATGACACATATGGAGGGCGCTCGCATATAGAGAGTAAATGGGAAGTGACGTTTGTAAATGTTGCAGCGATATCCAAGTATCACGGGCAAAAGAATGTCTCGATCAGCAGGCTATTTGCATTTGAGAATGGTGCGGCGGAAGTGAATATCAATTGTTATTTGCATATGAGCGATTTTGCGCCCCAGGGTTGGTATGAGAACGCGGAGAGGACGGTTCCGTTGCGCGCCGAATTTACTTGGAATTAGTCGGCGTTTTGATCTCACGGCGTTTGGCAGAGTTCGAAACCGTTTCCCTCGCTATCTTCGCAACTCGCCAATCGAACAGGGATACCGGCATTCGGCTCCCGTATCTCGACGAGTCGTCCTCCCAGTCGATCAATCTCCGGCAAAACTTCCTCGATGCTGTCGACTTCAACGTTTAATCCGGCCTGCGGTATAAGCCGTTCGCGGATCTCGGACTTGGAGCAAATGTGCAACGCAAGCTCCATGCCGCCTAAATCGAGGGTGGTCCATCCCGGCGATTCGACCAGCGTGGGCACGCCAAAAACCTCGCAGTAAAACGTCTTTGCTCGATCCATGTCCGATACGTAGTGGATGACCATTGGATTCTTCGCTCTCATATTGTTGGTTTCCTCTCTTCGCCGATATGTAGTTGACGCATCTCGAATTGTCATGCATCGCGCCGATATGTGGAAATCGTTTCAGCTCGATCCAGCCCCCAAAAGCGAAATCAACTCCCGGCCAATTACGATCACACTCGAGATTACGATCACCCCGACGACGGTTGGTCGGAAGATTTTCTCGTTCATGCGTCCGGTCAATTTGGTGGCGATCCAGTAGCCGAGAGCGACCGCGGGCGTGGCGGCGGCGATGAGGATGATTCGTTCAGTGGTGAAGAGTCCTTGGATGGCGTATCCGATGGCGGCGGCGATGTACATGATGGTGAAGAAGAACGCCATGGATGCGCGAACGCCATTACGATCCATGCGTCGTCCGAGGAAGAAGAGGACGAGTATCGGTCCCCCGATTGCGAGTCCGGTGGTGCATGCGGACGATATGAGCCCGAGGATTGGTCCCGAGACGCGGGGGTAAGGGACCCTCCATTCGGCGTTTATGACCACGATTGCGGTAAGGAAAAGGACGAGGACACCGATTGAGATGCGAAGTACCGTCGGATCGAGCGTGCTAAGTGCGAATACGCCAATCGGGGTGCCGAGCACTGCGGCGATAGCCATTGGTGCGAGCTCTCGATTCCGAAGATGCTCCCGGGTCTCGACGAGGACGAGTGAGAAGGCGATGATGGCTACAGCATTGATCACTATCACTACGGTTTGGGGATCGAGGAACAGGAGCAAAAGAGGCGATGTAGTCAGGCCGAACCCGAAACCAATCGCACCGATGACGAATGCGGCTCCCATCAGAACGAGCGAAGTGAAGACGATGTGGAAGATGTCGGGCAATGTCAGGTTGGGCGATCCAAGTCCGTAGCAGAGTTTCTGCGAATCTTTGGGACGTGATATAGGTTACTCAACGTCGGGCCGACAGTTTGACGGCCACATTTGCTTCAGTCAGGAGGGGCACGCCGTGAACGCTCCATACGCAGGATCCCCGATCGCATATGACGTCGCGATTCAAAAGAATGTGATGGTCCCGATGCGCGACGGCGTTCAACTCGCCGCCGACATCTACTTTCCGTCGGTGAACGCTCAACCCGCTGAAGGCTCTTTCCCGGTCATTCTTGAGCGCACACCGTACGACAAGACAGCGCCTCGGAACGTGACCAACGGGAAATACTTTGCTCGACGGGGTTATGTGACGGTTTATCAGGATGTTCGGGGTCGGTTTGCGTCAGAAGGGGAGTGGTACGCGTTTGCTAAAGAGGCCCCGGACGGCTTTGACACCGTTCAATGGCTGGGGGCGCAGCCATGGAGCGATGGTCAAGTCGGAACGATGGGCGGGTCATATGCGGGCAGCGACCAATCGGCTTTGGCGACCATGAATCCGTCCCACCTGTCGACAATGATTGTGGCAGTTGGCGCGTCTAACTACTATCACGGCTCGATGCGACAGAACGGCGCGTTGGAGCAGAGATTCATGGTCTACGCGTTTCGGATGGCGATGACGAGCAAGGAGGCGATCGCTGATGCCGGTCTGCAGGCCGAGATCAAGAAGGCGTTCTTGGATGACATGCCAGACATGGTGCGTAACTTCCCGCTGAAAGAGGGCGCGACGGTTTTGCGGCGATTGCCGTCGTACGAACGTTGGGCGATCGATATCGCGACGCATGGCGAGTTTGACGACTATTGGAAGCAACGCGGCTACGCGATCGACGAGTACTACGATGAACACGCGGATGTGCCAACGCTCTATCTGGGCGGTTGGTACGACTCATACGCCCGCAATACGCCGCAGAGCTATGCGAAACTGAGCGCCATCAAAAAATCGCAACAAGTACTGCTGATGGGGCCGTGGACCCACGGCGCGTTTGAGGTGACGAACTCCGGCGATGTCGATTTTGGAACGGAAGCACATGTCAACCAGAACGATCTCAGGTTGGCATGGTTCGACCACTACTTGAAAGGGATGCAGACGGAGTTTGCCGAGTGGTCGCCGGTACGTATATTCACGATGGGCACCGGTAGCCAGCGTATGAACAAACACGACTATGAGCGCCGGTTGGACCACGGCGGTTATTGGCGGTCGGAGGCAGATTGGCCGTTGCCTGGCACGGTTGAGGCGCCATTCTTCCTGCGTGCCGGCGGAGGTCTTGCGGAAGATAAACCTTCGGACACAGAGTCGCCATCGACGGGTTACACCTTCGACCCGAAGGATCCTGTGCCGACGATGGGTGGTGGCATTTCGGCAGCCGAAACGATCATCCGGGCGGGTGCGTTCGACCAACGTGGCAGACCCGATTTCTTCGGATGCATGGATGTTTTGCCGCTGAATTCACGCCAGGACATCCTCACGTTCCAGACACCGGAGCTTGACGAGGATACGGAGGTTACTGGAGAGATTGTGATGCATTTGTGGGCGTCGTCGTCGTCGGTGGATACTGATTTCACGGCGAAGCTTATCGACGTTCATCCACCGTCTGCCGACTATCCGGATGGTTTCGCGATGAACATCACCGACTCGATCATCCGTGCGCGCTACCGAAACGGTTGGACGGAGCCGGAGATGATGGAACCGGGAACGCCTTACGAATTCACTTTCCATCTCTATCCGACTTCGAACGTGTTCCGTAAAGGTCATCGAATTCGACTGGATATCAGCAGCAGCAACTGGCCGCGTTTCGATGTGAACCCGAATACTGGCGGTCCGCTGGGACTCGAACAGCGATACGAGATTGCGCAGCAGACGATCTGGCATTCGGCGGATCATGCGTCGCACATCGTGCTTCCGCTGCGACAGGAGAGTTGAAAAGATGATTGCTGATCTCAGAGGCAAGACGGCATTGGTGACGGGTGGCGGCCAGGGCATTGGTCGTGGCATTGCATTGAAGCTGGCCGAACAGGGTGCAGACGTTGCGATCGCCGACATCAATCAAACTGGTGCCGCAACGGTAGTTGCTGAAGTGCAAGCCAAGGGTCGCTCGAGTTTCCCGGTTCACATCGACACCACCGACAACGAGTCTGTGAAGGCGGGCGCCGGGCATGTCATCGCGACGTTCGGGCACCTTGACATACTGATCAACAATGCAGGTATCGGTCGAGTTGAAGGCAAAGCCGGCGGTGGTCTGGATGAGGACTGGGAGGAGAATTGGGATACGGTGCTTGACATTAATGTCCAAGGCGTGATGCGCTGCACGAAGGCCGTCGTCGGTCATTTCATGGATCGGAAATACGGAAAGATAATCAACACGGCATCGGGTGCGGGAAGAGGTCCGATCTGGTGGGGTCCGCCATCCGGCGCGCCGGGCTATGCGAATGCTTACGGCCCATCGAAGGCGGCGGTGATCAACTACACGCAGTATTGCGCGGCTACCCTGGGACCACACAACATTAACGTCAACGCGATCTGCCCGGGCCGGGTTTGGTCGGCGTTTCATGACGTTGCGATTTCGGAGCGGATGAGAAGCGACCCATCGCTGGCTGAGATGGATCGTTTCGACGTGTTCAACGAGGGGGTTGCAGAGCTTATTCCGCTTGCCAGGGCGCAGACGCCGGAGGAGATCGGGATATTGGTGGCGTTTCTTGTTTCGGATGACGCGAGTTCGATAACCGGACAATCGATACACATCGACGGTGGCCAGAGGATGGCATGATCGTCAGCCGTGAAGTGGCGTCGAATTGAAGCGTCGAAACCATAGGAGACCAGGATGAAGATTACGGACGTAACTCTGACGATGTTCAAGTGGGAAGGGTTGCCGGCGGCTCTGCCTAAGAAGCACTCGGTTCAACCCGGCAGCAGCTGTCAGATCGGGTTGCTGACGATTGTTACCGACGAAGGTGTGCATGGGCATGCGTTTCTCGGTACTTCGAATCGTAGCGCGGAGTTAGACGCTTTGTCCCTCCTGACGTATCTGAAGCCGGTTGTGATGGGACAGGACCCGCTGGCGCGAGAGCGGTTGCACGAGACGATGATCTTCTTGCAAAACAACACCACGATGCGGGCTATCGGCGCCGTGGATGTCGCGCTTTGGGATATCGGCGGCAAGGTCGCCGGATTGCCGATCTACCAAATGCTCGGCTCGTATCGCGAGAGCATTCCGGCATACGTGAGCTCGCCACGATTGGCGACGGTGGGGGAGTATGCCGCGGAAGCCGCGGAGATGAAGGCCGCGGGATGGGCGGCGTATAAAATCCATCCGCCGGCTGAAGACATTCACGAGGACATTGCGGTCTGCCGAGCGGTACGAGCAGCGGTAGGAGATGATTATCGGCTGATGCTCGACTCGATCTGGGCGTATGACTACCCTCAAGCACTCGCGGTCGGTCAAGCCATCCAGGAACTCGGATACTACTGGTATGAAGACCCCTTGGCTGGGGACGACATCTTCAACTACGTGAAACTGCGCCAGAATCTCCACATCCCGATTGTGGCCACGGAACACTCACCGGGCGGATTTACCGCTTACGCGCCATGGTTAGTGCATCAGGCCACGGACTACCTGCGTGGCGATGTCGCCGTCAAAGGCGGGATAACGGCGGTAATGAAGACCGCGCACTTGGCCGAGGCGTTCCACATGAACTACGAGATCCACCATGGTGGCAACTCGTTAATGAATGTGGCGAATCTTCACTGCGCGATGGCGATCAAGAACACCGAGATGTTCGAGGTCCTCCTGCCGACGGAAGCTCAGAAATACGGCCTAGTGGAGGATATCGAACACGATGAAAACGGTTTCGTGCACGCGATCAACGAACCCGGTTTAGGCGCGCAGATCGACTTTGACCTGATCGAATTCAATAAAGTGGCTGTTTTGGCCTGACTGTGGCTGTCCCGGTTTGAGGGGAAACCGGGAACGCTCTACTCTCTGCTTTAGGCGTCTCTGTTTGCCGGTTAGAATGTGCGCCAAAGCGATCGAGTGGAGAATCATTTTTTTGGAAAAGGTAGTCGACACAGAGGTACTGGTGGTAGGGGCGGGCAACGCCGCAATGGCGGCCGCAGTTGCCGCTCGGGAACAGGGTGCAGGGGTCGTTGTGCTAGAAAAGGCGCCCAAGTCTCAGCGGGGCGGCAACAGCGCGCTGACCGTTCACATGCGGTTCCCGTACCGGGGAATGGAAGACCTCGTACCCCTACTCTCGGATGTCAGCGAAGAAGAGACGCGGTCATTGGCCGAGAGGGTTCGTGACTACACAGAGTCGGACTACTACTACGACATTATGGCGGTGACTGACGGTCGGAGCGATCCCACTCTGGCGGGCATACTGGTCTCGGAAGCCTACAGAACGGTTCTTTGGATGCGGTCATACGGACACGCATGGATCCCGTCTCACGAAAGTCCGACGTCGGCGAACGTCGTCTCATTTGATGGAGGCGGATTTGCGATGCAGGAGCGATGGTTTCGCGCCGCGGAACGTTTAGCCATACCGGTACATTACGGGACTAGTGCTTTAGAGCTGTTGCAGAATCGCACTGGCCGAATTACGGGAGTACGGGCTCGGACGGGGGACCGAGATGTCCGTTACAATTCGCGGGCCGTGATCCTAGCTTGCGGCAGTTTCGAGTCGAGCCCGGCGATGCGGGCCCAGTATCTTGGCGCCGGTTGGGACAAGGTAAAGCTCAGGGGGGTACCGTTCAATACCGGCGATGGCCTCAACATGGCTTTGGAATTGGATGCTCAGCCATATGGAAGTTGGTCCACCTGTCACGCGTCTCCACAGGACTCGAATCGACCCGCGTACGATGTCCCCGGTCCAGGCGTGAGCGGTGTGTATTGGAGTCGCTACTCCTATCCCTTCGGGATCATGGTCAATGTCCACGGCCGTCGGTTCGTCGATGAGGGCGAGACGTGGCGCGGGCTCACCTATGCCAAAACTGGACGTGCCATTCTGTCCCAGCCTGGAGGGCTCGCTTTTCAGGTCTTCGACGCCGAGCAGAGACGTAGGGGGCTGATCCGGGGGTACGAAGATGCAACAGTTTACAAATCAAGCACCCTGGGAGCACTTGCAAATGATCTCGATATTCGTGATGTGAGCGCGTTCCTTGAAATGGTCGGTCAGTTCAATGACTCCATTCATGAAGGCGAATTCCATCATGAAGGCGAATTCCATCCGTTCCGCCTCGATGGAAAATCGGCTTCGGGGATAACTCCACCCAAGAGCAATTGGGCACTGCCCATCTCCAGTCCGCCCTTTGAGGCGTATCCGACAATCTGCGGCATGACGTTTACGTACGGAGGTCTGAAAATCACCCCATCGGCCGAAGTCTTGCACAAAAGCGATCGCGTCATTCCCGGTCTTTACGCCGCAGGCGAGATGGTAGGAGGGTTGTGGCACGACAACTACCCGTCGGGCAGCGGTATGATGGCCGGGGCTGTGTTTGGTCGCATTGCCGGAGCTAAAGCGGCGCAACAGGTGCGCAACAGGTGCACTCGGGTCACTGAGACGGAATCGATCCGAATTTCAACCGCCTGGACGAGTGTTGGCCAATAGAGCGATTCCAGAGCGTACCCCCTTGGATACGCTTCTTTATCCTCGTCGGAGATGAATGTGAGGTGGGATCGGAACGCTTCGAGGGATTGCAAGTGTCGCGCATGTCATGGCCTTTTTCACTACCGGAAAGTCTGAACCCCAGCATAGGCGGGTGCCGAACGCCTCGTAGCAGGCTTCGTAGACCCAATGCGTCTCATGGTGAGGGAAGTCCCAGACGCGTTCGGGACGGCACAGGTAGTGGAACCCCGAGAGCTTAAGATGCATGTTAGGTAGCTTTGCCGATTCGACGACGTTGTCTACCATCGCCCGAGCATCGTCACCGTACGACTTTAGCGACGACATGTGGTGGCAAAGGATGGGGACTTCGGGGAAGGCTTCGGCGACCTTGCGAATCTCGTACTGGTGATGTGGGGCCATTGCGATGGACGCAATGAGACCAACATCGCGGGCGACAGAGAAAAGGTCGCTTCCTTCTTGGGTGTTGAACCATCGACCGTCATCCTCGCTGGCGATGTAGTGTGTGAACGCCTTCATCGGCCACTTCTCCGCAGCCTGCTCCAAACGTTTCGCGGCGCCCGGCACGTGATACGTGTCCGACCAGAACGAGTCGACGTCGGCGAATTGATTCAACCGGTCTGGATACTTTCGCACTGCCGCCGCAACATAGTCGTTGTTGTCAGGGTTGCGGTGGATCTGCGCGCAGACGATGGTGGCGCTGTCCACTCCATTTACATCCATCTGGTTGAGTAGCGTCTCGACCGAGCCGTGGTGATCGGGGTCTGGGACTTCTGGGAGGTATGGCCAGTAGTTCCAAGCGTGGCAATGTGAGTCGATGATCGGCATTGTTCAGGAATCCTGTCTGCGGATGGTGTTGAACTAGGTTTTCGGTTTCGGCATGCAAAAAGAATTCTAACTGTGAGCGCAGTAGGACTATTGACGAATCTCGTCAGATATTGCGATGGTTAACTTCGGTGTAACACTGGCGAAACATCGTGGAAACAATACTCTCGTATCTTCCGAATCATTGCGTAATCACCCGATCGGGAGGAAGACAAAATATGGATACTGGCCACATAGCCTGGATGTTGACATCAACGGCACTCGTGCTGTTCATGACACCGGGCCTTGCGTTCTTCTACGGAGGACTCGTGCGGGGCAGAAACGTGGTTAGCACGTTGATGTACTCCTTTATCGCCATGGGAGTGGCGAGCATCGTTTGGGTGTTGTGGGGCTTCAGCCTCGCATTCAACGATGCCAGCAACTTCGGTTGGAGCGGAGGGCTTGACTATATCGGACTCGCCAATATCGGCGTCGGAAACGGAGAGCTGGGATGGGACATTCCTGACCTCCTCGTCGCCGCGTTCCAGATGACGTTTGCGATCATTACTCCAGCACTGATTACTGGCGCGTTTGTCGAGCGGTTCAAGTTCACGACGTACCTGATCTTCCTGGTACTGTGGGTTACCTTCGTTTACGCACCGATTTGCTACTGGGTATGGGGTGGCGGATGGATCGGTAGCCTCGATGGCGGCACACTTGACTTTGCGGGCGGCACCGTCGTTCACATCAATGCCGGTATCGCAGCAGTAGCGGCCGCGTACCTCGTCGGCAAACGCCGAAGTGCAGGTATTGAGCCGCACAACGTCCCGTTTGTGGTGCTCGGCGCTGCGATTCTTTGGATCGGATGGTTCGGGTTCAACGCAGGTTCGGCAGGTGCGGCAAACGGTACCGCCATCATCGCGTTCGTCAACACCAACTCGGCAGCAGCCGTTGCAGCGGTAACTTGGGCGATCCTCTCGTACATTCACACCGGCCGAATTAGCGGAGTCGGAGTTGCCACTGGTGCGGTTGCAGGGTTGGTTGCTGTCACGCCCGCAGCTGGTTTTGTTGGCGTCGCAGGCGCACTCGCAATCGGTTTGGGTGCAGGCATCATCTGCCATTACGCCGTCCACTTCGAAATTCTCAAGAAGATCGGATTGGACGACTCGCTCGAGGTGTTCGCTGTCCACGGCCTCGGCGGCATGTGGGGAGCACTCGCCACTGGCATATTCGCCTGGGGCGCCTTGACCGACACGGCCGGCGGTTTGGTGAACGGCAACGCCGGGCACTTTGTCGCTAACCTGATTGCAGTGGTTGCAACATTGGCCTACTCCGGCATCGTCTCCTTCATCATCCTGTTCGTGCTCGACAAGATCCCTGGCCTTGGCCTACGGATCTCAGAGCAAGATGAGGATATTGGAATCGACATCTCGGCACACGGTGAACGCGGTTACGTAGCGGACGGAGCAGATTAACCGGAAATCGAACTAACGGTTGGCGAGGGAGTAGCATGTTGGCTACACCCTCGCCACAGAACCACGAAAGGAATTACCAATGCTAAAGATTGAAGCAGTGGTTCGCCCGGAACGGACGTCCACGGTGCTCGAAGCTCTGACCGCCGCAGGTGTAAAGGGCTACTCATACTGGAACATCACTGGTAAGGGTCAACAAGAAGGCGTAGAGGTCTTCACAGGACGAGGCGGCCACCTCTCCCACCGGGTGGCTTTGCCGAAGACGATGATCATGACCGTGATCCCGGACGGAATGAAAGACGCGGTGATCAGCAGCATCGTCGACGCGGCCCGGACTGGCGAAGAAGGCGCGATCGGCGACGGCAAGATTTTCATCTCGCAGATCGACGATGCCACGCGCGTCAGCACTGGGGAGATGGGCGAATCTACAGTCATGTGAGATCGGTCCCTATCCGACGACTCTGCTGATACATAGCAACCAACACAGTCGGCATTGCGATTGCGAACGGTGATGCGCTAAAGCGCCCCGACGCATCTGCGGTGCCGACTGTTTGATTCGGTGCTGCGCGGATCAGATTCAGCGGCAACGCGAACGCGATGAACGCGTTTGATTTTCGAGCGGGAATCGATTGGGATTTCGGCGACTATGTAAAATCAAGTAGATGGCACAGGAGCGTAGCTCAGTTGGCTAGAGCGTTGGTCTCCAAAACCAAAGGTCGCGGGTTCGAATCCTGTCGCTCCTGCCAAAACTCCTCTGATTCAGGGGCGAGTGAGCCAGATACTTGGTCGGGCCGGGATGCTGAAATTGGTAGACAGGCTACGTTGAGGGCGTAGTGCTCGAAAGGGCGTGTGGGTTCGAGTCCCACTCTCGGCACCAAACACCGTCGTATATTTCCGACGGGATGCATGACGGAAATATACTCGTAACTTCAGGGGCGACGTAGCCAAGTGGCCTAAGGCGGGGGTTTGCAAAACCTCTATTCGGCGGTTCGAATCCGCCCGTCGCCTCCAATTAACCCGCACCGTGAATCTCCCACCACTCGCGCCTAGATCTCAAATACGACGCTGGTCAACTCTTCTGATTTGGACCACAAGAGCCTCCCAACCGACTCGTCGTGGGATTCCGCTGAGGACGAGACGACGATCGGGTAACCTTTGCGCTCGTTCTTGCCGTCGGGTCCGTAATATTGCCCGCCTGTCGCTTGTGGATCGGTCGCCGCGCGCAATATCGGAAATGCTCCAATCCGAGCGCTTTGAAAGAAGAGCCCGGCGATCGGCATCGAGATCTTACCTATCCAACCCAATCCTTGTGCGATGTTCGTCTTCGAGACGCCGGGATGAGCGGCAAGCGATCTGACTTGGCTGACACCGGCGTTGATTAGACGACGTTGCAACTCATATGTGAACAGGAGATTGGCGAGCTTGGAACGGCCGTAAGCGCGCCAACGATTGTAGTTCTCCCGATTGAACTGAATGGCTTCGGGATCGATCGTTTCGCCTCGGTGCGCAAGACTGCTGACGTTGACGACGCGAGCGGCATCGCTTTTCATCAGCAAAGGCAAAAGCATCGCAGTGAGAGCAAAATGGCCGAGATGATTAGTTCCGAACTGCGACTCGAATCCGCTGGCGGTCGTTCGGTGAGGCGTCGCCATGATGCCCGCGTTATTGATTAACAATTCGAGCGATTCGTGCGTGCTTGCGAACTGATCTGTAAATCTTCCGACTGTGCCTAAGTCACCTAGGTCGAGTTGCATCAAATCGATTTTTGCGCGTGGAACGTGGTTCCCGATGCGACGCAAAGCCGAATCACCACGGGACAATGATCGACAAGCGAGGGTGACTTCTGCTCCATGACGTGCCAATTCGAGGGCCGTTTCGAATCCGACCCCGCTGTTGGCGCCGGTCACCACGGCACTCATTCCACCTAAGTCAGGAATGCCGTCGCCGGTCCAACGATCGGTGTCTCTCATGGTGTTCTCACGCATAAGTTGCGTTCGGTTTCGTCGATACGAGATCCGCGAGCAATGTTAAATCGCCTAAGTTAGGTCGACGTTCAACCGTTCGCACATCGGGTTGGTCAACGGGCCATTGCCAACGTGGTGCGAAAGGCGACGCGAAAGGTGCTATATTGTGCTTTATTCGCAACCCGAATTGTTGCGAAGGGTGAATCATATCCCGAACTTGAGGAGTTGAAATGCGAAAGGCGATACATGGTGCCTATTCGGCACGCAGGTCGTGGATTGCGATTGGTTTGTCGGTCTTAGTAGCCGCAACAGCGTTAGTCGTTGCGTGCGGTGGCACAGAGACCGTGGTCCAAACAGTCGTAGTCGAAAAATCGGTACCTGGCGAGACCGTCATCCAAACTGTCGTCGTTGAGAAGGCAGTTGAGGTGCAAGGCCAAACGGTCGTTCAAACGGTCGTCGTCGAGAAACAGGTCGCCGTCGAGAAGGAAGTGATCAGGGAAGTCGAGGTTGAGGTTGAAAAGGAAGTGATCAAGGAGGTCCAAGTCGAGGTCGAGAAGGAGGTGATCAAGGAGGTCCAAGTCGAGGTCGAAAAAGAGGTGCAAGTGGTTGTTACCGCGACACCGGAGCCTGCCATGATGGAGGAGAAGCCTACATTCCACGGCAATTTGAGGCTCGGTGAAATTCTCGTCGACCCGCCGGTCTTCCTGCCGAGTAAGCAGGGCACAGGGAACATGCAGCTGCTCATCTTCTGGGGCTTCTTTGAACCTCTGATGTGGGCGCAGCACTCAGCACCGCCGAAGTTGAATCTCGATGCCCCGACGTACACGGAGGGAATTGCGGAGTCTTGGGAGGTTGCTGCCGACACGAGCGCAGTAACTTTTAAGATCCGAGACGGGGTCAAGTTCCACACCGACTGGAACGGCAATGATTGGGGCGAGGTGTCCGCGCACGATGTGCAGTGGAGCTTCGACGATGCGTTGCGTGAAGGCAGCATTAACCAACGAGCCCAGGGCGTCCAGCGGTTCGTTACCAGCTTCGAGGCGGTCGACGATGACACGGTGCGGATGAACATCAGGGACAACATGCTTGACCCTCGTTGGTACCACATCATCTCGAACACGACGTTGGGAGCGCCAGTAATCGTACCGAAACGTCTATATGACGAGATGGGCGAGGACGCAGCTAACCTCACGCCGGTTGGGACCGGGTCATTCCGCATCACCGAGTGGGTGACCGACAGTAACGTCAGAGCAGAACCGGTCGAGGGTCACTATCGACAACAGCCGAGTGTGGCATCGTACGAAGTCATCCTGATGCCGGAACCGCTCGCCCGAATCGCAGCGTTGCAGACCGGCCTGATACACGTCGCACGCGTGCCATTGAAGCTGATCAGCAACACGGTGAAGAACATCGATGGAGCTAGGCCTCAGGTTGTTGGACCACCGATTAACCAAGTTGTGATGTTTGCAGGCAATTATTGGTCTGCGATTGATCAGAACGGTGAAGACATCTACCGCAAACGCGAAGGCTTCAAACCCGACTCTGAACACCCATGGATTGGTGACCCAGACGACCCCGCATCGATGGAGCGGGCCAACAAAGTCCGCCGCGCCTTGAGACTGGGTATTGACCGGCAGACAATTGTCGACGAGATCCAATCTGGTGTCGGCAACCCCTTGACCAATGCGATTAACGCGTTCCCGGGCGACCCGCACTGGGTTGACGAATTCGACGTACCGTACGACCCGGATCAGGCGAAGGCGTTGCTTGCTGAAGCCGGTTATCCAGACTGCTTCCCGTTCAAGTATCACGTCGCACCTGGCAAGGAGTGGGACGCCGAAGTCGGTGGGGCAGTTGCCCAGTTCTGGCGCGAACTTGGATGCGAGGTAACGGTAGACGCGACTGACTACGGTGCGGCTCGGCCGCGATTGGTCAACCGGCAGAAGGAGATCCCGTGGATGATCCAATCGGGCACGAATGCAGCGCCCGACGCGTTCTTCTCCTCGGTGTATCGACCATCCGGCGGATTCAACTACGGCATTGAGTTGCCCAATGAAATAACCGCGATATCGGAACGCAACCTTGATTTGGCAGCGACCACGTTTGAGGAACGCGTCCAGAACACGGTTGAGTGGTGGACGTACGTCAACAATTGGAACTTGGTTGCATCGGTTAGCACTCTACCAACGTCGGTTGTCTTGCGGCCCGAGATCATCGAGTACAGCCCGTACATGAACACCGGACCGGAGTTTGTGGCGCCCGAATCGGTGGTCATGAGCGGCGAGTAAAGTAGCCGACCGATCATTGGGCGTGTTGCGTGATTGACACGCGGGGGACGGCGGTGCCTAGATACAATCTGGGCAACGCCGTCCCCTTGTCGTTATTGCGTCCGCGCTGAGACTATTGAGCCACTGAATTGAAGAAGCTGCTAGTCCGCAGATTGTTGGCTGCAATCGTCGTGCTTTTGCTAGCCAGCATCTTGGTATTTGCGCTGTCGAGGATGAGCGGTGATCCGCGTCACCTCTTTTTGAGCGAGTACACAACCAACGAGCAGTGGGAGCAGTGGGGGCGAGACTTTGGACTCGACAAGCCTTACTACGAACAGTACTTCCGGTGGCTTGCTGGTGCAGTCCTATTGGATTTTGATATCTCCGTGAAGGAACAGATTCCGGCGACGACGGTAGTTCTTCGCAAGATTCCGAACACTTTACAACTGGCCGCTGGTGCATACGTCTTCGCTCTCGCGGTGGGAATTCCATTAGGTATCTTCTCGTCGATATTCCGGGGAACATTTTTGGATCTATTCGCCAGGGGATTTGCTTTGCTTGGACAGGCGATGCCGGGATTCTGGCTTGGCATAATGCTCATTCTCATTTTTGCCGTGTGGCTTGGATGGGTACCCGCTGGAGGAAAAGACGACCTGCGAAGCCTGATCCTCCCATCGGTAACGCTTGGATGGTTCGCTGCCGCTGCGTTATTGAGGCTGACCCGTTCTGCGATGCTCGAGATACTTGACAGCGAGTTCGTGAAACTGGCGCGCGCGAAAGGCGCATCGCAGATGACGGTGATCCTCAAACATGCTTTTAGGAACGCCATCATAGTGCCGTTGACGTTTGCAGGAGTATTTCTCTCCGCGTTGCTGACCGGTGCCGTAGTGACCGAGACGGTGTTTGGATGGCCTGGCCTTGGTAGATTGGCTTTGCAGTCGGTGTTCGGAACCGACTTCCCAGTGATCAGTGCGATCGTGATGTTCGCAACAGCCGGGTATTTGGCTATGAATCTACTGGTTGACATCCTGTACGGGGTGCTCGACCCGCGCATCAGGCAGAGTTGACTTGGCATCGAACACGCAAACAACATTCGATTCTGTGAACGCACCCCGCGTCGTTCGTGAAGGCCGGAACCCGTTTCAGGTGATTTGGCGCGTCTTTCGCCGTTATCCGATATTGCCCGCTTTCATCGTCGCCGTGCTGGTAATCGCCGCGGTGTTCGCGCCTTGGCTGGCTCAACACGATCCGTTAGTTGGCAAGCTGCGTGATCAAGACCGCCCGCCCATATGGCAGGAATCGTCCCCGATCAGCGGTAAAGAGCCTAAATTGGAATACCCTCTCGGCACCGATCCTCTCGGCAGGGACATGTTGAGTCGGATCATCTGGGGCGCGCGTTACTCAATGATGATCGCTTCCGTCGTGCTGATTTCAGGCGCCTTGGGCGGAACGATACTTGGACTCATCGCGGGATATTTTGGCGGGATATACGACGAGATATTGATGCGGATGGTGGACCTGACGCTCGGCGTCCCGTTCATCCTTGTGGCTTTGGCGACTGTTGTGGTTTTCGGTTCGAGCATGCTGTTGATAATCTCGCTTCTCATCTTATTCAGTTGGAGCGGTTTCGCGCGCCAAATCAGAGCAGAAACACTTCGACTCAAAGCATCGGACTATGTGGCCCTGGCGGTCGTCGCAGGAGCATCCTCGAGACGCATTATCTCGAAACACGTGTTGCCGGGAGTGGTTAACACCGTACTCGTAATCGCCAGTCTAAACATCGGGCAGTTGATTCTCACGGAGGCGACGCTGAGCTTCCTCGGAGTCGGAATCCCCAAGCCGCGCCCGGCTTGGGGCTCAATGGTTGCCGAGGGACGCGACTATATCGACACTTCGTACTGGATGGCCCTTTTCCCCGGGCTGGCTATCTTCGCAGTTGTGTTCGCGATGAACTTCCTTGGCGATTGGATCCGCGACCGTTTGGATCCGAGGTTGCGGCAGCTCTAGCCGAACCAACCCTCGTTCTTGAATACTCGTCCGGCTACGGCGTCGAGTTTGCGCATCAGAGCGGGATCGCGATCCTGTAAGGCGGTGGTGATGGCGTGTTCCAGCGCGGTGTGAACTCCCGATGGGAACGGGGCTTCCAGTGCACCGATTATCGGTACCGCTGCTTTGACCAATGCTCTGGCACCATCAGTGTTGCTGCGCAGAACCTCGAGCACCAGCGACGCAGAAACATCCTCGTGTTCTTCATGCCAACAGTCGTAGTCGGTAACCATCGCAACGGTCGTGTACGCCATCTCTGCCTCACGGGCCAGTTTGGCCTCCGGCATATTTGTCATTCCGATAATGTCGGCGTTCCAGGAGCGATACAAATTCGACTCGGCTCGTGTTGAGAACTGCGGACCGTTCATCGCAAGATACGTGCCACCGCGTACAAAATTGATGCTCAAGTTGTTCGCCGCCTCTTGGACTGCGTCGTTCATCGTGCTGCACACCGGGTCTGCCATGCTCACATGAGCTACGAAACCTTCGCCGAAGAACGAGCTTTCCCGACCGCTAGTCCGGTCGATGTATTGATCCACGAGTACAAACGTGCCGGGCGCCAGCTCTTCTTTCAACGAACCGACGGCGCTGAAAGACAAGATGCGGTCTGCCCCAACGCGTTTGAGCGCGTCGATATTCGCTCGGTAGTTCACTTCGGAAGGAGATACCCGGTGACCCCGACCGTGCCGGGGTAGGAACGCGACATGATATCCCCCCAAATTTCCGATCAACAGATGGTCGGACGGTTTTCCGAATGAGGACTGGACTGCAACCCATTGAGCATCTTTGAAACCCTCTAACTGATATAAACCAGTTCCACCGATGATGCCGATGGTAGTCTCAACGTTTTTTGCCAATCTAATCCTCCTGTATTCCGCCTAGGTCACAACTGAGGCGGTGATCACCCGCGATCGGATTGCCGCAGAGTTCACAGTTAGAATCTTAAGCGTGGTAGATGTTGTGGACGTATGGAATCTGCCGAGATGGCGGAACGGTAGACGCAGCGGGCTTAAACCCCGCGGCCCTTTAAAAGGCGTGTGGGTTCGAATCCCACTCTCGGTACCAATCTCAAGGAATGTCAATGGCGCGGTGTTAAACTCGCCCTCAATTCCGTACGAACACGTCTAATGGGAAAACTAAGATGTCCGAAGTCAACCAACGCCACGTCTCATACGACGAAATCGTCCAGGACCTCCGGCGGAAAGCGACTCTAGCCGCGTCGGGTGACCGATCCGAGACAACGCTTTCTAGCCACGTCGGAGCCGAATTCAAATCGAATCGGGTGCTCATCGAAGACAGCAGAAACCGCGCTACCGTCATTACTTCACCCGGCGGTTCGCCCGGGGATCCGCACATCCATCCGGATTTCAACGAGTGGTTTATGGGGTTCGGCGGAGTGATGGGGTTCCTAGTAGGAGAATACACACCGTTTAGGGCTACCTTCGGAGATATAACCGTTGCACCGTGCGGCTACCGGCACACGCCGCTTCCCTGGTACGGCGACATGTGCATGAGGTTGGTGTGCACGAAACCAGGTTCAAATCACGACATCAAGGGTATTGAGCCTTCACGCAATGTTCGGTTGGATCCTGATTGGGAACCGCCAAATCGTATTTTGACACCATTGCCGTACATGATCGAACGTCACGGTGTGGATGCAAATTGGCAAGAGTCCGTATTGCTCGATCAACGCAACCGCGTCGAGATGTTTAACGTGTTGCCGGGAGCATCCGCGGAATCGGTCAATGGCGACAATGAATCGTGGTGGGTGGTGTTGAAAGGCAACGTCCGGTTCGAGATCGCGGGCGATGTGGTCGATGCTAGCAAGGGCAGCGTCGTCTATTCCAGCGACGGTGAATTCAGCTCGATCACCGCGACGGGACCCGGTTCGGGCATCTTCGTCGAAGTCGCAGATCCGGCTACTTGCTGACGCGCTCTTTGGAGACCTGATTCAAGCATCGTTGTCGCCCTCTGCGCTGGCATCGGAGTTTGGTCATGACGAGTTCGGCTGGTAAACTGCTACGAGTGCGGTTTTCGCGCCGCGACAAATCCTGAAATTAGCCCCCAATCGGATACTCCAATGTCTGAACTAAACGCCCGTCATGTGACCTATGACGACATCGTGATGTCAATAAGCCCGGGTTCGGTAAACCCGGGTGCGCCGGTTCTACCTGAGATCGCAAGGTCGGGCGGGGGTTACGGCGCGGTTACGAAGTCGCGCGTCATGATCATGGACTCGCGTAATCGGATGGCGGTTATTTCTTCGCCCGGAGGATCGCCTGGCGATCCTCACCTCCACGATGATTTCAACGAGTGGTGGGTGGCATTCGGTGGTGAAATGCGCTACCGAGTCGGTGAGTACGAGCCGTTCAAGGCACACTTCGGGGACATCATCGTTGCGCCGAGTGGCTACCGACACGACCCAAGGGCCTGGAAGGGCGAGATGTGCATGCGAATGGTGACCGGCAAACCAGGATCAAACCACGATCTGAAGGGATTGGTACCGGCGCGTACGATCCCGCTGGAAGACCACTGGGAACCGCCGAACAGGATATTCACGCCACTCGACTACATGATTTCTCGCCACGGCCTCGAAAACGATTGGCAGGAGGCGGTGATTCTGGACCAACGGAATCGCGTCGAGATGTTTCATGTGATGCCGGGTGGCCCGTTGTCTTCAGTATCTGGCGAAGCTGAAGCGTGGTGGGTTGTCCTTCGCGGAAACGTTACTTTCCACCTGGGCGCAGATGTCGTAAATGCTGGCAAGGGTGACGTGGTCTACTCTGGCGACGGCGAACTGAGCAGCATCTCAGTCGACGGCGACGAGTCTGCGATTTTCATCGAAGTTATCGAGCCTTGAGGTTCCAAATCCACAGCCGTCAATAGCAACTCTGTAACGGAGCTATACAAACATGGGTTCAACGCAAATCGTCGTCGGGGAATACGAGATTTCGGTCGTCGATGATCACATCGGGTTACGGCGCAATCCTGGCGACGTGTTCGTCGATGTCAGCAGTGCCGAATGGGACCCGCACCGCGACTACGCTCTGACGCCTGATGGTTGTTGGGAGGCACAGTGGCGGGCGCATTTGATAAGGCGTTCCGATGCGAAGCGCGACAACATTCTTGTCGATACCGGTATGGGGCCGGGGCCATATGAACACGGCCCACCTCAGGGCGATCTGCTAACCAATCTCGAAAACCTCGGCATCGCCGCTTCGGACGTGAACAACGTCGTGACGACGCATTGCCACGGCGATCACATCGGGTGGAACATGCAAGGCGATGGGGATTCCGCTTCGACCACCTTTCCCAACGCGACGTACCACATCGCCCAGAACGATTGGACATACTACATCGACCCTGCGAACGAAAACGACATATTCGACACCCAAGTCGCTCCGTTGGAATCGACCGGTCAACTCAAACTTGTTCGGGCGCGAATTGATGGACGGTGTGACTTCTCCCGACGAACTCAATGCGTCCTCGTCAGGGCGGCGAACTGCAGTGCTCACCGGCGACCTATTCCACAACGAGATTCGGGAGCAGCATTGGTGTCCCGTTTTCGACTGGCGAACCGATCATCAACTGCCGCGACGAACGGTGGTGTCTGGACACACGGGATGGAGAGATGGCTGGACATCAATGCGTCCTCCCAGTTCGAACGCCCTCTCGCGTATTCGATACCCGAATCGCACCGTTGGATGCGATCGACCAGTCAGTTTGCGCGTCTGACGCACTTCGTTTCTATTTATTTTCACCTCGCGTGCAACGGCGAACTTGAATTGAGCTAATGAAAAATAGTCGACGAATTTCTGCATCCGTGTGCGAGTCTTCTCAGTTTGAATCGGTGCAACGAGCACGGCCACAAGCAGTGAAAAGAGGCATGTCCTGGAATCATCAATGCGTCATTCAGCGGCACGATAACGTTCACTGGCCGGTGAAACCGCGTTGTATTCTGAGGTCAGTGGAGAAGGTACTCGGTATCAGTAGGGTAATTTCCACTGGATAGATCTTTGAAAGTCGACCCTGTAAGGCGCAAGTCGCGCACATATGTCTATGAATGCTTGGATGTCCTTCGCAGCTTCGATGTCCCCGAAAACTTCGGGATGGCCCCAGGATCGAGGGATGCGCGGTACTGGGGTAGCAGTTGGATACGGAGTTGATGTGGCTACGGGCGTCGGAGTATGTGTCGGTGTAGGCGTAAAAGTCGGCGTCGGAGTGGGCGTGTTGGTGGGCGTGAGGGTCGCTGTAGGTGTGTTGGTAGGCGTCGGAGTATCCGTTGGTGTTGGTGTAATAGTTGGCGTAGTGTTGGTCGTCGAATGCGAACCACTTAGGAATGGCGGTCTTAGGCGCGAACCGAAACTCAAGTGTCCAAATCTGTCGCGACACTCTCGGTGATTCCGAACGACACTATGCCCACACATGTCCGTCAGCAAAATGGGACCACCACTGTTGCCGGGGTTGAGGCAGGTCGGTTTGGACTACCCAAATGCCCTTGCGCGTCACTGTAATCGTAGGTCGAAATGATGCCCACAGAAACGCTCAAGCTCTCCGTAACCTCGATATGGAAATCCAAACGCTACAACGCGCCACCTACTTCGATATCGCCGTCTGCGGCGAACAGGCTTCGACTACTGCAAGGTCGTAAACGGCGCGTGTTTCGTTTTGCCGGGAACAGATGGCTTGCCATCATCGAAGGATACTTCGACGAACGAAGGGTTGCCGGTTAGTTCGTGAGCCGCCTCGCACGCCATAGATCCAACCTGATCCAATCCCGTTGCTGGTTGTGATCTTCACGACGCTACGCCCAAAACTGCCTCCTCCGGCGGTTGAATCTGAATTTCTTGAGTGTCTGAGGTTGGTTCGTCAATGCGTTTGAGTGCACGCTAGCGCGACTACCGCCGTCATCATCGTCGCGACAGTCAAGACAGCAAGAACGTTACGAATGCTCTTCGATAGAATGCGTTGATTTTCTTGCACTACGGGCTCCCCTTCCCGGCAAAGCGGACTACTTGCCACAGCAGCCATCTCCCCAGTGAACCGACATTCCTTCTCAAAAGAGGAAATGATGACTACTGTGGCGTATGATTGTGCGTAGCGCCGTCAAGGAATAGCCCTGTTTCGTGCTCGGATGATGCGGTCGAGCCGTGATTGGCGTTGGCGTAGCTAGACGTTGAGATGATTCCTAAAATCGTTAAGGATCGCGTCGCGTACCTCTACGCTCGACGCCTCAGCGTAGACACGAACCAAGGGTTCGGTGCCAGACATTCTCACCACTGATCTCTTAGGTCAAGCCGGACGCCATCACGTCGATTCTCGGCCAAAACCTCGATGCCACCTAGGCTTTTTGGTGCATCGCCGTTGACTGCCTTAGCGATACGTTCGCGTTGGTCGGGAGTGAACTCGATGTCGATTCTGCGGAAGGTGTGCGGACCGGTGATCTCGTGGATTTCGGCGAGCAGTTCGGTGGGCGATTTACCTGACATCGCCATGCTCTCGAGGAAGAAGAGTGCACTCAACGGCCCGTCGCGTTCGGGGATGTGTCCAGCGAACGCGTAACCGCCGCTCTCTTCGCCGCCGAGGACGCAGGCGTTGTCGATCATGGCGGGGCCGACGAACTTGAAGCCCACGGGTGTCCGTTGCAAGTCGACGCCGTGATGCTCCGTTAGGCGGTCCATCATGCTACTCATCGTGATGGTGCATGCGGCACCGCCCGGCAGCTCGCGCCGACGCTTCAGATGGTGGAACAGCATCGAAAAGACTTCGAGTGTGGTCACGTAGACGCCGTTCTCGGCGACGACGCCCAATCGGTCGGCATCCCCGTCGGTCGCAACCCCAACGTCGAAGCCCCCGCTCTTGATGGTTGAGATCAGCGGTGACAAATTGTCTTCGACTGGCTCGGGTTGCTTCATGTCAGGAAACGCGGGGTTGATCTCGCTCCTAATCTCTGAGACCTCAGTAGCGCCGCCTTCAAGAAGAGCAGCGACAATCCCTGCACCTGATCCGTGCATCGAATCGACCGCCACCCGCAAACCTGCGGACTTGATACGTTCGATATCGACCATGCGCGACAGTTGCTTGAGGTACGGCGAAACCATGTCGACGGTTTCAATGGGTGCGACAGCTGATCCGACTTTCAATCCAGCGTCGGCCAACGCATCAGGCAAGTGTGCTTCGATCCGGTCGACCTGTTCAGGAGGAGCGCTGCCACCAGCTTCGGACTTCACTTTGAAGCCGTTCCATTCGGGCGGGTTGTGGCTCGCAGTGATCATCACACCCGAAGCGGCGCCCATCGTGGTGACCGCGTAACTCAGCGCAGGTGTCGGCAATGGTCGATCTGTACGTTGGACCGGGATGCCGTAATTCGCAATGACTTCGGCCGCAGCGCGCGCGAACTCTTCAGACTGGAAACGAGTATCGTAACCGACAGCTATACCGCGGCGCGATTGATTGATCGCGATCAGGTCTCGAGCAACGGCGGCGGCGCAGGCGCGAACATTCGAGAAGGTGTAGTCGTCACCAATGATGGCGCGCCAGCCATCGGTTCCGAATCGAATGTCAGGTTGAGCGCTCATCAGTTGCTGCGTATCGGTTGGGATCAGATCCCAGCGGCGGAGCGTAGAGCATCAGCCTTGTCAGTGCGTTCCCACGGGAGGTCGAGGTCTGGACGCCCGAAGTGGCCAAACGCAGCTACAGGTCGGTAAATCGTCCGTCGAAGATTAAGGGTTTCGATGATGCCCCTGGGTCGAAGGTCGAATATTCCGTCTACGATTTCTGCGATCTTCGTGTCAGCGATTTTGCCGGTTCCTCGTGTCTCCACCATAAGAGAAACTGGCTCAGCTTTGCCAATGGCGTAAGCGATTTGGACTTCGGCGCGGTTGGCTAGTCCTGCGGCGACGATGTTTTTGGCGACGTACCGAGCCGCGTACGCGCCCGAGCGGTCCACTTTTGAGGGGTCCTTACCGGAGAAGGCTCCGCCGCCGTGGCGTGCGCTCCCGCCGTAGGTGTCGACGATTATCTTGCGTCCTGTGAGACCAGCATCGCCGTGGGGTCCGCCTGTCACGAAACGGCCCGAAGGATTGATCAGGTAATGGGTGTTGGCGTCGCGCAGATCGTTAGGGACTAGAGGATCGATGACCTGTTCAACGAGATCAGCTTCGATTTGGGACTGTTCGACGTCTGGCGCGTGCCACGTCGACAAGACGATGGTGTCGATACGTACGGGAATGTGGTTGTCGTCGTACTCGATCGTGACCTGACTTTTGGCGTCGGGTCGCAAGTACGGGATTGCGCCGTTGCGCCGAGCGTCGCTCATGCGTTTGGTCAATCGATGCGCGAGTGAAATCGGTAAGGGCATCAACTCCGGCGTCTCGTCGACGGCATATCCGATCATCATGCCTTGGTCGCCGGCGCCTTGCTGTGCATCTTCGGAGTTGGAACCGCGAACTTCCAAGGCAGTGCTTACAGCAGCGTCGATATCCGGCGACTGGGAGTGGAGATAGACATTGATGTCGCACGATTTGTCGTCGAATTGATATTCGGGATCGTCGTATCCGATGTCACGAATGACGCCTCTAGCGATAGCTTCGAAGTCGATATCTGCCGTCGTAGTGATCTCGCCGAACATCCAAAGTCGGTTCGTGGTGCAGGACGTCTCGCATGCGACGCGAGAGTTTGGATCGCCGGCGAGGGCGGCGTCGAGAACACCGTCCGAGACCTGATCGCATATCTTATCGGGGTGTCCGTCGGAGACCGACTCGGAAGTGAGCAAGTGTTTGAAACTGCGGGTTGTCATGTGATGTGTCCTAGCTATGCGTCACGTTGACAGCGCTGGTTTTAGGTCCCGGATTCCCACGAGTTCAGGTACTTTTCCTGTTCGGGAGTCAAAGTGTCGAAGTTCATGCCCATCGACTGAAGTTTGAGCGCAGCGATCTCCAGGTCGATCTCTCTGGGTAGTGTATGGACACCTGGTCCGAGCGCTTGGTAGTTCGATGCGATGTACTCGCTGGCCAATGCTTGATTCGCGAAGCTCATATCCATGACGCTCGCAGGGTGACCCTCGGCCGCGGCAAGGTTTACCAAACGTCCTTCGGCGAGCAAGTTGATACGACGTCCGTTTTCTAGAGTGAATTCTTCGACGAACGGGCGGACTTGTCGCCGGGCTTCTGACATCTCTTGGAGAGCGTCTATATTGATCTCGACGTTGAAGTGTCCGGAGTTGGCGACGATCGCGGCATCCTTCATCTTAAGGAAGTGCTGCTTGTCGATGGCGCTCATACCCCCGGTGACGGTGAGGAAAATGTCACCGATTTCGGCGGCTTCGTCCATCGTCATCACGCGGTGACCGTCCATCACCGCTTCAAGGGCGCGGACCGGATCGACCTCACAGACTATGGTGTGAGCACCAAGACCGCGTGCACGGTCGGCAAAACCGCGTCCACACCATCCATATCCGATCGTAACGACGGACTTGCCGGTGATGAGGTGGTTGGTGGCGCGGATGATGCCGTCGAGGGTGCTTTGTCCGGTGCCGTATCGGTTGTCGAACATGTGCTTCGTCATCGAGTCGTTAACCGCGATGACGGGGTAGGCGAGCTTACCTTCGGCGTGTAGTGCTTTGAGACGAATGACACCGGTCGTGGTCTCTTCCATTCCGCCGATTGTGCCGTCCAGCAACTCTCGACGCTCAGAGTGGAGCATGGCCACTAGATCGGCGCCGTCGTCGATAGTGAGGTGCGGTTTGGTGTCGACCGTGGCGGAGATGTGGCTGTAATAAGTGTCCGCGTCCTCTCCGTTTCGGGCAAAGACGGAGATGCCTTCCGAGACGAGGAATGCGGCGATGTCGTCTTGTGTCGAGAGCGGATTCGAAGCGCAAAGGGCTAATTCAGCGCCGCCGGCAACCAAGGTTTTGGCCAGGTTTGATGTTTCGGAGGTGACGTGGAGGCACGCGGCGATGCGGATGCCTTCGAGAGGACGAGTTTCGGCGAATCGTTTCCGGATGTCCCGAAGAACTGGCATCTGGTCGTCGGCGAACTCGGATTTGAGCGCGCCTTCCGGCGCGAGGTTTATGTCAGTGATGTCGTGGTTCATCAATTCTCCGCATGAGTCTGTTTAGTTCACCGTCTGCAACTCGCGCAACGGCAATCCATTGGTGCTGTCGAATGTGGTCAACTCGCCGAATTCTTCGAATCGACGTTCGATTTCATCGGTAGTTAGGTTCGCCAATCGATCCAGTCCGAATCCTTCTACGGTGAACGATGCGATCACGGAACCCGCGATCACGGCTTGCCTGAAAGCGTTGGCGTCGGTTTCGCCGGTCGCCCCGATATAACCCATGAAACCACCAGCGAATGAGTCCCCGGCGCCGGTTGGATCAACCACGTTTCGTACCGGATAGGCGGGAACGATGAAGCGCTGGTCCTCACCGAACCAAACCGCGCCATATTCGCCGCGCTTGATGATCACGTCTCGTGGCCCAGAGTCTTGTATCGTCTCCGCCATGTCGACCAGATTGGACTTGCTGGTTAACTGTTTCGCTTCGCCTTCGTTGATTACCGAAACGTCGAGTTGCGCCATTAGTTTCGACAACGATTCGGGCTTCTCGGCGATCCAGTGGTTCATCGTGTCGCCAGCCGCGAGTTGCAACCGATCCGACATCCTGTTGAGGGCTGAAAGTTGCGTATCGGGGTCGCAGTTCGCCAGAAAAAGATAAGGCACGTCGGAGTGGCGTCCGGTCAGCTTCGGGTCGAAATCGCCCAAAACGTTCAATTCGGCGCCGACAGTTTCAGCGTCGTTTATGTCTTTGATGTAGCTTCCCGACCAACGGAATGTCTTGCCATCGGAGTCCTCAAGACCGCTGAGGTCGATGTCATGTGTAACTAGTAAATCTCGGTCCGGTTGTTGGAAATCCCTTCCAACGATGCCGATGATTCCAACCTCGGTGAAGTAGCTGGCAGCGACGGAGAAGTAACAGACGGATCCACCTAGTTGCGAAGTTCTGGTGCCAACCGGTGTTTCGACGTCGTCGTACCCAACTGAACCAACAACCAAAACTTTCACCGCACGCTCCTTAGAACTGCGCCCGCCGAGCAACACGTCGCGACGTAAGGAACAGGGTTATAAGGATCGCCTCCGAGACCGAAACGCATTCGCGCCGCCTCGGAGCTATGCATGATACCGATCGTCAACTTACGGATTACGCGCCGGTGGCGTGCGGCAAACCTTGGGCGATCCAAGCGGGTGTACCGTCTTCGATGTTGAAGAGCCGGGAAGTGTCGGCGCCCATAGCCGCGGCGTACTCGGCTGCCAGACCGCTCCGAGCTCCGACTTCGCAGATGAAGAGGAGGTTGCCTTCACCCGGCAACTCGTCGAAACGCGGAATGATGTCGTCGACAGGGATCCAGACTGCCCCTTCTACGTGACCCGCCTCCCACTCATGCGGATTGCGGACGTCAACGACGGTCGAGTCGCCAATTTGCACCATTTCGTACGCCTCTTGGGAATTGATGCGGGCGTACGGCTCTCCGGGAACTTGCCTTGCCATTTGACACCTGATTCTCTGTGTTGAAACCAGACTTGATTGTACTAGATTGGCGACTTGGGCTTGGAAGATCGAGTCACGCTGCATCTGTTCTCGGCGCCTGCCGATCGCGCAGCCCGAGATGCAAACAGAATCTAACTCGTCACATTGGGCGCGGCCATATCAAACATTTTCGCCCGTAAGGAATGAAGCAAGGGCGGAAGTCAACGAAAACGGCCCAACAACGAGGATGACGAGCGGTACCACGGCGATAATCGCGGCTGCGGCGTAATAGACGACCGAAGCGGGTACAGAGCGTGTCAACGACTTGGGCAGGGTGACTCGCTGAGAAACAAAGTACGTGACGGCGAAGATGGCCAAAAACAGGAACGCACCAGAAAATCCGGCGGAAAGGGTTTTGATCATGAAGATGTAACCGTCGAGGAAAGATCCGAGGAGAGTCTCAACGAATGCTGAGAGCCAAAGGCCTGGCCGCAGACCGTCGATGAAATCCACGAAAATCAAGAGCGTAGATGGGAGTAGGAATCCAATCAACAATGGCGTTCCGAGTCCATACAACAATCCCGCGATTATCCAACGGATAGGACTAGTAGCTTCGGAGCGGGACGTAAACAATACATACGAGATGGCGCCTCCGACGAAGCCGCCGCCGAGGATGTATGCGGTGATTATCCGCAGAAAGCCGTGTACGAAATTGGGCCGGTAAAACGAGAAGCCGAAATCACCGATGCCGCCGTCAACGATCGTGACAAGGGTCGCCATGTAACCGACCGACAACCCTACGGTGGCACCGACGACGATACCGAGCCACATCAATCGCTTGCGGACAACTACTTCGAGAACAAGCCGCTCGTTTTCGCCTTCGCGGATTCGATTTAGCGCCGCGGATCGGGTTTCGGATTCCACCGCTTGTTCAGAGGGTTGAAAATTTTCTGAGGAAAAATCGGGAGTTGACATGACTTCAATTGTGCATGTTTAAGCACAACATGGGATGTACCAAAGAGTAACGGGACAGATTCTCGTCTTCCGTACCGCGGTTCACCCTTAGCGTCAAGTGCGTCGCGTGTTCGTAAGTTTAACGTGCGGATTTGGCTAAACGTCGCAAGCATGACTCGTCGAAATTGATGAATCCACTCGTGCGTGCTACAGTTCGCAAAACCTCGCCGTTCAAAGCGGCAGATTTAGTTATGGTCGACCAAATCGGAGTGTTCAAATGAAACGAATCAGTTTGCTAGTCGTGATCGCCGCCGTGTTGACGTTCGCCATTGCGTGTGGCGGAACAGAAACCGTCGTCGAGACCGTGGTCGTCGAACGAGTAATCACTCAGGCACCTGAACGGGTCGTCGAGACTGTCGAGGTGGAGAAGGTTGTCGAGCGGGAAGTCGTTCAGACAGTAGAAGTCGAACGTGAGGTCGTGGTCGAAGTCGAGCGCGAGGTTGTTCAGACAGTAGAAGTCGAACGTGAGGTCGTGGTCGAGGTTGAGAAGCAAGTCGTCCAGACCGTCGAGGTTGAGAAGGTCGTCGAAGTCGAGAAAGTCGTCGAGGTCGAAAAGGTGGTTGAGATCGAGGTGACGGTTGCACCATCTGACGATGCGATGATGGATGACGGACAAATACCGCGCAACCGGCAATTGATTCTCCTCTGGGGTGGTTCAGGTGGTGTTGGCGCAGCAGGTCGCTACACCGACCACGACATTTGGAACATCTACAACCCAGGCACGAGCTCACAAAATGGCACATTGATCATATTCGAGCCCCTGGCCTATTACTCCGCATTTAACGACACGGAGTACCCGTGGTTGGCCGAATCTTGGAAGTACAACGACGACTTCACGCAGCTGACGATCAACCTGCGAGAAGGCGTTACTTGGAGCGACGGCGAACCGTTCGGTGCGCATGACGTTGTTTACACCCTCAATCACCTCCTCGAGAATTCGGGAATAAACCGCAGTTCGCAGGTTCAACGCGACGTCAAGTCGGTTGAGCAGGTTGACGACAAAACGGTCGTAGTGAATTTCCTGGGACCGCGCCCTAAATTCTTCTACTACATGACGTACAAGTTCGGAATTGGCTTGTACATCGTTCCGAAGCACATCTTCGAGGGCCAGGACTGGTTGGAGTTCACAAACTTTGACCTAGAGAAGGGTTGGCCGGTAACAACTGGTCCGTGGGAAGTAATACAAACCTCGCCAGAGCAGAAGCTGATGAACCGTCGCGACTCTTGGTGGGCAGTCGATCAAGGCTTGATTGAAAAACTGCCAGAGGTCTTGCAGGTCGTCTATGTGCCGAACCCGGGCGAGACGCAGATGGCGCAAGCAGTGATTAACAACGACGCCGACGCTACTCTGGACCTTCGTCCGACAACAATTCGCGAGGTGTTGGCTCGAAACCCGAACGTGATTACCCACTCGGCTTACAATCCGCCGTACGGTTACGTTGACTGGTGGCCGATCGGTCTATTGTTCAACGACAGTGTTCCGCCTTACAACGACAAGAATGTCAGATGGGCAGTGTCGTACTACATTGACCGTGACCAACTGATCGACGTTGCTTACGACGGCGCAGGTACTCCTTCCGTTTTGCCGATACCAACGTACGCGCCGTTACAGCGGTATTTCGACGCTATCGAAGACGAACTCGCCGGCGCGTACAACACTAACGAGTACAACCCTGTAAAGGGAGATGCTCGGATGATGGAGGCGGGTTACACGAAGAACGCCGACGGCTATTGGGAGAAAGATGGCAACGTGATCGTTTGCGACATCCTTGGCTTCGGCATCTTCAATGACTTCGGCCCGATCCTTTCTCGACAGCTGGACAACCACGGCATCAAGTCGTCGTACAGCAACCCGCCCGACGCCGGATCTCGCCAAGTTGCTGGTGAGGCGTCTTGCGGCCTGCGAGGGCATGGCGCTTCCCTGCGTGACCCGTATTTCACGATGAACCTTTACCGCGGTACTGAAAGCGAACCGAATCTCTACCGTTGGTCCAACGAGCGTTGGAACGAGATCACCGATGAAGCCTCCGCGACGGGCATTGAGAACGTCGCCCGACTCGAGGAGATTTGGAAAGAAGCTATGGAAATCTGGTTGGAAGAGTTGCCGGACGTCCAAATTCTGGAGTGGTACCACCGTATTCCAATGAACCAGACTTACTGGACCAACTGGCCCACCCACGACAATCCGTACACAAACGGCGCGTTCTGGCATTTGACCTTCCAGTTGATCCTCAACAACCTTCGCGCTGTTCAACCGTAGCCCGAAGTCCACAGACTAGATTCGCTGGTGATCCGGTTTTCGTCCGCGCGACGGTCGGGTCATCGGCGAATTTGTTTGTTCGCCAAACCATGCCGCCACGGAGATAATTTTCCACCTGGCGCATCGAGAATACGAGGTTGTTAGTTTGACCGAATTGAAATTCGGTGTTAACTTTCACTCAGGCATTTGCCACGGCAATATGGTCTGTCCACCTTGACCCTTTTTCCCGAGGGAGGTCCCAAAACATGAGATACAAATTGGCGATCTTAATTGTCGCCGCCTTGGCAATGGTTGCTGCTATTGCCGCGTGCGGAGGCACCGAAACCGTCGTCGAGACCGTCGTCGTCGAACGAGTGATCACGCAAGCCCCTGAACGCATAGTCGAGACTGTTGAGGTCGAAAAAATCGTTGAGCGAGAAGTCGTTCAGACGGTCGAGGTTGAACGCGAAATCGTCGTAGAGGTCGAAAGGGAAGTCGTTCAGACGGTCGAGGTTGAACGCGAAGTCGTGGTCGAGGTTGAGAAGCAAGTCGTCCAGACTGTCGAAGTTGAGAGGGTTGTCGAAGTCGAGAAGGTGGTCGAGGTCGAAAAGGTGGTCGAGGTCGAGGTCACGGTCGCACCATCCGACGACGCGATGATGACGGATGAAGGCGTGGTCCAGCGTGAACGGCAGTTCATTATGCTGTGGGGCGGCTCCGGCGGTGTCGGGTCTGCGGGACAGTACACCAACCACGATGTCTGGAACGTCTATTCGGGCGTGAGCCACCAAGACGGCCCGGCTTTGATCTTTGAGCCGTTGGCGTTCTACTCAGCGTTCAGCGATACCGAGTATCCGTGGCTCGCCGAATCGTGGAAATACAGCGCCGACTTCACTGAACTGACGATCAACACTCGCCAGAATGTCAACTGGAGCGATGGAACTCCATTCGGAGCTCATGACGTCGCGTACACAATTGAACATCTGCGCACGACGCCTGGTCTCCCGCACTCCGGACAGATCCAAGCCGACGTCGAATCGGTCGAGTTGATCGATGACAACACTCTGTTGGTCAAGTTCCTCGGCCCACGTCCGAAGTTCTTGTACTTCATGACCTACAAGTTCGACATCGGTGTTTACATCGTTCCCAAACACATCTACGAAGGTCAGGACTGGTTGGAATTCACCAACTTCGATCTGGCAAAAGGCTGGCCGGTAACGACTGGTCCGTGGGAAGTGGTGCAAACCTCAACGCAATCGAAGATCCTCAACCGCCGCGATTCGTGGTGGGCAGTTGAACAAGGCCTCCTTGACAAGATGCCTGAAGTTCTCCAGATCGTCTACATCCCGAACCCAGGCGAAACCCAGATGGCGCAAGAGATGATCGCAAACCGTGCTGACGCATCGCTTTCGCTACAAACCGCAACGATGCGCGAGGTGCTCAACCGAAACAGCGCGATCATCACGCACTCCGGATATAACGCCCCGTACGGCTACGTCGACTGGTGGCCGGTCGGTCTGCTCTTCAATGCGAGCGAACCACCGTACAACGACAAACGGGTCCGTTGGGCGGTATCGAACTACATAAACCGTGAGCAGTTGATCGAAATCGGATTCGGAGGGGCGGGAACTCTCTCCTATCTCCCGGTACCGTCATACGCGCCTTTGCAGCGATACCTCGACGCGGTAGAAGACAAGTTGGCAACTACTCACAACACCACCGAGTACAACCCCGAAAAGGCCGACGCGTTGATGACCGATGCCGGGTTCTCGAAGAACGCCGACGGCTATTGGGAGAAGGACGGGAACGTCGTGGTTTGCGACATCCTGAGTTTCGGCATCTTCAACCACTACGGTCCGATCTTGTCCAGGCAGTTGGACAACCACGGCATCAAGTCGTCATACAGCACACCGCCCGATGCTTGGGGAAGGCAAAGTGCAGGCGAAGCGTCGTGTGGACTGCGGGGACACGGTGGTTCGGTGCGTGACCCATTCTTCACGTTGAACCTTTACACCGGCGGTAACCCCGCGACATACGACCCCAATGCTCCGGCAACCCAAGAAAACCGACCGCCGAACGCGTACCACTGGTACAACGCAGAGTTCAATTCGATTACCGAAGAGGTCTTCGCTACCGCGATCGATGACGTCGCGAAACTCGAGGAGCTCTGGACCGAAGCGATGGAGATCTGGCTCGATGAGCTTCCCGACGTTCAGGTCCTCGAGTTCTACCATCGGATCCCGATGAACACGACGTACTGGACAAACTGGCCGACCCACGACAATCCGTACGTCAACGGTGCGTTCTGGCACCTCACATTCCAGCTGATCTTGAACCGGCTAGAACCGGTCCAATAGCTGCTAAGAGTAAGTCGGGCGTCAATACGTGACGTCCACCAATGGGCCTCATCAAATCCTTGATGGGGCCCATTAGACAGTTCAATGACGCGGCGGTCATAGATACCCGAAAGGTTAGATACGGCGAATGCCTTGGCGTTACATCTCAGGTAGATTGCTCATGTTCGTCATCACGATATGGATGGCGAGCACGATTGTTTTCTTCTTGCCGCGTCTTTCAGGCCAAAATCCGCTGGCGGAAAAGATCTATCAGGACGCGCAACGAGGCGGTTATCAGGACCCAAACGTTGCAGAACGAGTTCGGGTTTTCGAAGAAAAATATGGGTTCGACAGACCGCTTTGGGAGCAATACGTTAAATTCGTCACCGACGTAGTCCAATTCGATCTTGGACGATCAATCTACCAGTGGCCCAAATCAGTTAACGAGATTCTTGCCGAAAAGATTATGTGGACCCTGTCAATGGGTTTGTTGACGCTCATCCTGGCGTTTGTAATTGGTTCCACCATGGGCGCATTGCTCGAGTGGAAGAGGAACAACTGGGGGCTCATGGTCGCGATGGCGCCGATACTAGCCATCTCGGCGGTGCCGTTCTTCATCTTCGGGTTGGTGTTGCAGCTGCTTGTGTTCAACGTCAATCGCGAGTTTCCGATGGTGTACGGATTCAGGCAGGGCGTCATCGGTTGGCCAGACTGGTCAGATTGGGATTTCATCTTTAGCGTGCTCAAACATGGCATCCTCCCGGCGACGTCGATCACCCTCGTGTCTCTCGGAGGTTGGGCGATGGGTATGCGCGGCATGATGGTGACGACTAAAGGCGAGGACTACATGGTTCAGGCCGAGGCAAAGGGTCTGCCCGAACGCATCATGTTGACGAAGTACGCGATCAGAAACTCGCTGTTGCCGCAGGTTACCGGACTCACGCTTGCGCTCGGCCTGATCGTGTCCGGCGTCGTCCTGGTGGAGATCGTGTTCGGATATCCGGGTGTTGGCGGACAGCTGCTTCAGGCAGTGCGGTCTAACGACTATCCGACTATACAAGGCATAGTCTTCGTATTGGCGTTTGGAACCGCGGCCGCGACCTTCGTTCTCGACTTAACATACCCACTGCTTGACCCGCGAATTAAATCCGGCGGATAGTGAAGGGTCTGAACTCATGGAACAGGTCATAACAGATCCGGTAGAGATGAATTGGTTAGATTCGCTTGCGACCAATTCGGAGTTCATGCGCGACCGCGTGATTCCGATTTTCCGATACATGCGTCGAAACCGACTGATGTTAATCGGTCTAGGCGCGTTCTTGGCGTTGATCATGTTCGTCGGGATCTCGTACATCTTTTACCAGCAAGTGGACCTCCTTGGTGAGACGCACGGCGTGGGCGGTTTGGTTAGGGCGGCGTCTGTCCAAGCCAATCAACGGCCCTCCTGGAACCCTTGGAGCGGCTATCCCCTAGGCACCGATCTACAAGGCCGGGACATCTATGCCAACGTAGTCGTTGGGATCCCGCTTTCGCTCAGAATCGGCCTGATCGCCGCGGCCATCGGCGTGGGTGTCGGTATGTTGCTGGCATTCTTCGCGGCATACATTGGCGGCGTAGTCGACGCGGTTATCCGTACTGTGGTCGACAGTCTGATACCGATACCTGGACTTCTCGTTTTGGTGTTGGTCGCCACATCGCTCAACCCCGGACAAGGGTTGTCCGTAGACCAACTCGCCTTTGTGATCGCTGTTTTGGCGTGGCCCGGCCCAGCCAGGGTCATCCGCTCACAGGTGTTAGTGATCCGCGAACGCGGTTACGTCGAGATGGCAAGAATGTCTGGGTCCAGCGCGCTTGGCATCATATTCAAAGAGATGATGCCGAACATCGCTCCATATGCCCTCGCCAGCTTCGTCGCCGCGGTATCCGGATCCATCCTCGCATCCATCGGCATCGAATCTCTAGGCTTGGGTCCACTAGATTCGCCGACCCTAGGCAGCATGATTTACTGGAACATCTTCAACAGTTCGGTTTTGCTCGGCCTATGGTATTGGTTGCTGCCACCTATAGTTGTGTTGATCACGCTGTTTGTTGGCCTATTTACGATCTCGGCCGGATTGGATGAAGTAGCCAACCCGCGTCTGCGTCGCCGTGTCTGATCTCATATGGCGGTCATCCTCAAATCTCACTCTTAAATTGAGACATTGAGGTCGATCCGTAGGTCGTCGCGGAGTTGCGAATACACAACATAATTGATGGACGGATGTGCTTCGTTTGACTGAACCGAAAATAGATGTTAGATTTTTGCAAGATTAACGCCACAGTTCCGTGGCTGAATCGCGTCCAACCCAATTCACCGGGAGGAATGAAAATATGAAGTACAAGTTGGCGATCTTGGTTGTCGCGCTTTCGGCAATGGTTGCAACCGTTGCCGCCTGCGGCGGAACTGAAACCGTCGTCGAAACAGTGGTCGTCGAGCGTGTCATCACGCAAGCGCCCGAACGAGTTGTCGAGACCGTCGAGGTCGAGAGAGTCGTCGAGCGTGAAGTCGTCCAGACCGTCGAAGTCGAACGCGAAGTCGTCGTCGAGGTCGAGAAACAAGTCGTTCAGACCGTCGAGGTCGAGCGCGAAGTCGTCGTCGAGGTCGAGAAACAAGTCGTTCAGACCGTCGAGGTCGAGCGGGTTGTCGAGGTCGAAAAAGTTGTTGAAGTCGAAAAGGTAGTCGAGGTCGAAGTGACCGTGGCAGCCATGGATGACTCAATGATGATGGGCGACGAGATCCCGAGAAACCGACAGTTGATCCTCCTCTGGGGTGGCGCCGGTGGAGTTGGTTCAGCAGGTCGCTACACCGACCACGACATCTGGAGCCCGTACAACCCCGGCACGAGCCACCAGAACGGAACTGGCATCTTGCACGAGCCGTTGGCTTTCTACTCAGCGTTCAACGACCAGGAATACCCTTGGCTCGCGGAGTCGTGGGATTACAGCGCTGACTTTACCCAGCTGACGATTAATCTTCGCGAGGGCATCACTTGGAGCGACGGCGAGCCATTTGGTGCGCACGACGTTGCTTACACCCTCAACTACCTGAAGGACAACTCCGGTCTTCGCCGCAGTTCCCAGGTCCAGCGCGACATCGAGTCCATCGAGGAAGTCGACTCTCACACCGTGGTCGTTAATTTCCTCGGCCCACGCCCGAAGTTCTTCTACTTCATGACATACAAGTTCGACATCGGCTTGTACATCGTTCCGAAGCACGTCTTCGAGGGTCAGGACTGGTTGGAGTTCACAAACTTCGACCTTGACAAAGGTTGGCCGGTGACCACTGGTCCGTGGCACGTCGCGCAGACATCACCCGAGCAGAAGATCATCAACCGCCGCGACTCGTGGTGGGCAGTCGATCAAAAGCTTGTTGCGAAACTCCCTGATGTCGAACAGATCGTCTACGTTCCGAACCCGGGCGAGACACAGATGGCGCAGGCAGTCATCAACAACTCCGCGGATGCGACGTTGGATCTGCGCCCCACGACAATTCGTGAGGTGCTGGCTCGAAACCCGAACGTGGTCACCCACTCCGGATTCAACCCGCCGTACGGCTACGTTGACTGGTGGCCTATCAGCCTGTTATTCAACGACAGCAAGCCGCCTTACAACGACAAGAACGTCCGATGGGCGGTGTCCTACTACATCGACCGCGATCAGCTGATCGACGTTGCTTATGACGGTGCCGGAACTCCTTCCATACTGCCGTTGCCGACCTACGCGCCTTTACAGCGTTACTACGACGCCATCGAGGACAAGCTCAGCGGCGAATACAACACAGGCGAGTACAGCCGTGAAAAGGGTGATGCCCGCATGACGTTGTCCGGCTACGCGAAGAACGCCGATGGATACTGGGAGAAAGATGGCAACGTGGTCATCTGTGACATCCTTGGCTTCGGCATCTTCAACGACTTCGGCCCGATTCTTGCTCGCCAGCTCGACAACCACGGCATCAAGTCGTCTTACAGCAACCCGCCTGACGCAGGTTCACGGCAGACAGCTGGTGAAGCGTCTTGTGGTCTGCGAGGACACGGTGGATCTGTGCGTGACCCGTACTTCACCATGAACCTCTACTACGGCACAGACGCCGAAGAGGCAGGTGAGGGTCACCAGGCCAACATCTACTTCTGGCGCAACGCGCGCTGGAACGAACTCACCGACCAGGTCTCCGCGACCGGTATCGATGACGTCGCCCGGCTCGAGGAGCTTTGGACCGAAGCGATGGACATCTGGCTCGACGAGCTGCCTGACGTCCAGGTCATCGAGTGGTACCACCGTATCCCGATGAACCAGACTTACTGGACCAACTGGCCCACCCATGACAACCCGTACGCCAACGGCGCGTTCTGGCACCTGACCTTCCAGTTGATCCTCAACAACCTCCGCGCGGTTCAGTAACCAACGGAGGACACAGGTCAAAACAATGGCGGTTCAATCCTCACATCCGTGGGGATTGAACCGCCATCGTGTACGAACAAATACGTCCGGATTTAACATTCTGACATGCCTTGGAACTACTTAATCAGCCGATTGGCGATGTTCTTCGTAACGATTTTCATTGCGAGCACAATCGTGTTCTTTTTGCCCCGGATTTCAGGTCAGAACCCCCTTGAAGAAAAATTGCTTGAAGAGGCGGCCCGCGGTGGTTTCTTGGAAGATACCGAAGCGATGGTTGCCGCGTTCGACGAAAAATATGGATTTAACAAACCTCTATGGGAACAATATGTGAAATTCATGGTCAACATCGTTCAGTTTGACCTTGGACGATCGATATTCAATTGGCCCAAAACCGTCAATCAGCTTTTGGGTGAGACGATCCTATGGACCCTCGCCCTTGGGTTGTTGACGTTGATTTTCGCATTTGTAGCTGGCACGCTGATGGGAGCTGTGCTTGAATGGAAGCGCCAGAAAACATACTTGATGGCAATAATGTCTCCGATTCTGACGCTATCGGCAGTACCGTATTACTTATTCGGCCTAGTTCTATTATTGGCGTTTTCATTCGTATGGAGCATCTTCCCGCTCTTCGGCGGATATTCACGGGGAATTGCGGGTTGGCCTGATTGGTCAAATTGGAGTTTCATCGGCAATGTGCTCTGGCACGCTACACTGCCGGCCCTGTCAGTCGTACTCGTCTCGCTCGGTGGATGGGCAATGGGGATGCGAGGAATGATGGTCACAACAAAAGGCGAGGACTATATGCTCCAAGCAGAGGCTAAGGGTTTGCCCGATCGAGTAATGTTCTTCAGCTACGGGATCCGCAACTCGTTGTTGCCGCAATTGACTGGATTGGCGTTGCAGTTGGGTTTGATCGTATCTGGTTTGGTTCTCGTCGAAGTCGTGTTCTCATACCCCGGCGTCGGCGGGTTGCTTGTGCAGGCAATCCCTCGAAGCGATCATGCAGTAATCCAAGGCATCGTGTTCGTTTTGGCGCTCGGAACGGCGCTTGCCACGTTGATCTTAGACTTGGTCTATCCCTTCATTGACGCACGCATCAAGTATTCAAAAGCCTAGTTCGTACATCGCACAATGCAACAACAATCGACACTAACGGAACTCCCGGCACCCTCGACTACCTACCAAACGGTAGGAGTTTATCGAGAACGTATCATTCCGTTGTTGCGATATCTGCGACGCAACCCTTTGCTGATCGGCGGATTGGGACTGTTGATTGGTCTGTTTGCGTGTGTCGTAGGAGGACATCTGTTTTATAGGCAGGTCGACCTTCTAGGCGAATCTCAGGGTGTGAACGGATTGACGAGGGCCCTATCGGTTCCTGCCCGCGAAAGGCCATCTTGGAATCCGTTCGACGACTACCCGCTTGGAACTGACGAACAAGGTCGAGACATCTTAGCGGTGATGATCGTAGGGACGCCCTTGACGTTGCGTATCGGACTGATCGCTGCCGCAATCGGTGTCGGCGTGGGTATGGTGCTGGCTTTCTTAGCCGCGTACATCGGTGGTTGGGTAGACGGGGTGATCAGGGTGATCGTCGACAGTTTGATACCAATCCCGGGATTGTTGATTTTGGTGTTGGTAGCTACGTCGTTGAATCCGGGCAAAGGATTGTCTGTCGATCAAATGGCATTTGTTATATCAATTCTGGCTTGGCCGGGACCTGCAAGGGCCATACGCTCACAAGTGTTGGTGATGCGCGAAAGGGGATACGTCGAGATGGCGCGAATGTCGGGTACCAGCACGATCGGAATCGTGTTTAAAGAGATGATGCCGAACCTGTTGCCGTACGTGTTGGCCAGTTTCGTTGCGTCGGTTGCCGGCGCGATACTTGCTTCGGTCGGCCTCGAAGCACTTGGATTGGGACCGCTTGACTCACCGACCCTCGGCATGACTATCTATTGGAACATCTACACTTCTTCGCTGTTGAAGGGATTGTGGTGGTGGTTGATACCACCGATCGTCGTGATTGTGATACTGTTTGTCGGATTATTCCTCATGTCCGCCGGCCTCGACGAAGTCGCAAACCCGCGGCTCCGAAGACGTGTCTAGCCAATAAAACGCCGTTGCAACTCCAATCGATTCATTGACTACAGGTAATCAGATGACAACCGCCGAGGCAAGATCCGCCGCCGTCAACGTAGACATTCACGCGGAGAATATCTTAGAGGTCGAGAACCTCATGGTCTACTACGACACCGATGGCGGCCAGGTTAAAGCGGTTGACGACGTTTCGTTCACCCTCAAACGCGGCGAGCGAATGGGTTTGGTAGGCGAGTCGGGTTCGGGTAAGACAACTATGGCGATGGCGTTGATGCGCCTCCACAAACCACCGGCGATCATCGCCGGCGGAACCGTGCGACTCGACGGGCTAAGCCTGCTCGACCTCGACGAAGAGGAGATGCGGCAAACGCGACTTAGAGACATCGCGCTGGTACCTCAAGGTGCAATGAACTCTCTCAACCCGGTTTATCGCGTCCGAGACCAAATCGTCGACGGCATAAAGTATCACACTTCAAGCGACAAGATGCCAAACAAAGCAGTGATGGGTGAACGCGTGATCGAGTTGCTCAACAGCGTCGGTTTGGATGCCAATGTCGCCGAGATGTACCCGCATGAGCTGAGCGGAGGCATGAAGCAACGTGTCGCATTGGCGATCGCCACGTCGTTGCGACCAAAGATGATACTGGCCGACGAACCAACAAGCGCGCTAGATGTTGTGGTGCAGCGTCAGATTATGCTGACGCTCGAACAGCTGCAACAAGAGATGCAGGCGTCGGTGCTGCTTGTTGGCCACGATATGGGGCTGATGGCGCAGTTCGCCGACGTTCTCGGCGTGATGTATGCCGGTCACCTCGTCGAATTTGCACCGATCCGAGACATCTTCGAAGATCCCAAGCATCCATACACCAAGAAGCTCATCAGCAGCCTTCCTGATATCGAGGTGAAGGGTAAGTTCACTGGGATTGACGGACTGCCTCCGACGCTCGTCACTCCGCCAACCGGGTGCAGATTCCATCCCAGGTGTCCCATCTATAACGACGACGAGGATTTCCGTGGCGAATTCACAGAGCTCAGAGGCGGATTGAACACCAACTTGTGCACGACAATTGATCCTCATCTAAACGAGATTGAACCACGGCGATGGGTGGCTTGCCACATGTACGAAGGGAGCGCGTAGTTGGTTACCCGAACCGTTGATACGCTGGCGCCATCCTCGACGAACGGCACCGAGAATGTTCTCGAACTTCAAAACGTCTCCAAAGTGTTCGGCGGCGGCCTGCTTCGTCGCACTACCACCATCGCCGTGGATGACGTCAGCTTGGGAATCCCGCGGGAGAACCCGGGAATCATCGCTGTGGCTGGCGAGAGCGGCAGCGGAAAAACCACGCTCGCACGATTGATGCTCGGCATCATCCCGCCAACCGAAGGCGCCATCTACTTTAACGGTCACGACGTGGCGACACTGACTAGGGGCGATCGACGAGAATTCCGTCGTGAAGTCCAGCCAATCATGCAGGACCCCTTCGAGGTCTACAACCCGTTCTACAAAGTGGACCACGTCATGATGGCACCGGTTCAAAATTTCGGACTGGCACGCTCAAAGAGTGAAGCCCGTGATCTCGTAATCGAATCGCTGGAAACAGTCGGTCTGCGTCATCAAGAGACGCTAGGACGCTTTCCACACCAATTGAGCGGCGGTCAGCGCCAACGCATCATGGTGGCTCGGGCGCTGTTGTTGAAGCCCCGCATCATCGTGGCCGATGAACCGGTTTCAATGGTCGACGCGTCGCTACGCGCAACCATCCTCGGTAGCATCGACCTGCTCAACAAAGAACTCGGCATAGCCGTCATTTACATCACTCACGACTTGACCACCGCGTTCCAGATAAGCGACAACATCATCGTGATGTATCAAGGCTCGGTTGTGGAGTCCGGACGCGTCGAGGACGTGATCCAGAACCCGCAACACCCCTACACCCAACTGCTTATCGAGTCTATCCCGCGTCCAAACCCGAGCGAACGATGGGGCAGCGACATGGCGTCGCAGGAAACTGGTGGAGACATGATCAATGCCGGTTGCAGGTTTGCCCCCAGGTGCCCATATGCGATGGCTGAATGCACCGCTGAAATGCCGCCTCTTTACCGCGTCGGTGACACGCAGGCTGCGCTTTGCTACCTGCACCGAGACGCATCACTCGGCAACGTGCAGAGCATCTCGGACGTCTTCAAATCCAGTATCTAGCGACCGTTGTTGTCGCTATCGGACGATATCGCGTAGAAATTCGGCCGGACCGACTAAGGAAAACACCATTATCGGTAGACCTAGGCCAATGGCGAGTATCCAAGGGCCCCACATCGAGACCGCTTGTGTCCTCACCGTGTTCAAATGGTCGACAACGAACCCGATGATCGCGAAGAACGCGCCCGACAAGAGTCCCCCGTAGACGTTCGGAGCGCCTTGGACAAACATGTCGTACGGGAAGACGATCGCCGCGTCTAACAATAGCGAAGGCAACGAACCCACGCCGTATACGCCCTCAGCAAGTCCCGCGAACGCGCCGGCGGTTCGTGTTAGTCCGCCTGTCAATATGGGAGTGACAACCCCAAAACCGAATCCCATAAATAGCCAAGTGATCGGTTTAGCCGGTGATTGGGCCATATCCCGGATGTGAAAGACCGCAATTGGCACGACGATCAAAGCCGAAACAGCCGCGCCCATCGAAAAGAAAACAGCGCCCCATCCCTGTACACGAACTGCATCCTCGAAGTACTCGAACCGACTCAGAACTGCGACGTGAAACGCTGCGATCGATAGCAGGACGCCGAGCACAGAGATTGCTGCAGTTATACGTCGTCGTCGCGCCGGGTCGGGCTGCAAAGCCTCGATCCTCGACAAACGACCAATGTCGATGGTTCCTATGGCGTAAGAGATCCGGAGAAAGCTAAATGGTGGGCCGGGTTAATTGGCCGTCAGTTCGATCTCGTCTGCACGGTGGCAGCTGACGTAACGACCGTCCTCAGATTTTACCAGCGGCGGCACCTCGACTTTGCATTGATCCGTCGCAAAGGGACAACGCGGATGAAAATAGCATCCAGTCGGCGGGCTGGCGGGATTCGCCACCTCGCCTTCAAGCACATATCTCTTGCTTCGCTGACTTGGATGCGGTTTCGGCACCGAACTCATCAACGCCGCTGTGTACGGGTGCTTAGGCGATTCGAACAGCTCTTCAGGTGTGCCGATCTCAGCTATCCGACCGACGTACATCACGACGACTCGGTTCGATATCTGCTTCACGACGCTGAGATCGTGAGACACGAACAGGTAAGTCAATCCCAGAGAGTCCTGGAGGTCCATCATCAGGTTGATCACCTGGGCTTGAACCGAAACGTCGAGACCAGACACCGGCTCATCCGCAAGGATGAGGCGAGGGTTTAGAGCGAGCGCGCGGGCGATACCGATGCGCTGACGTTGACCGCCGCTGAAAGCGTGCGGATACCGTCGCATGAATTCGGGACGGAGGCGAACGACGCGCAGCAATTCGGCTACGCGGTCTTCGCGCTCGCTGCTCGAACCGATGCCGTGAACCAGCAACGGCTCGCTGATGATCTCGTAGATGTTCATCCGCGGATTCAACGACGAGAACGGGTCTTGGAAGATCATCTGCATCTGCCGCCGGATTGGACGCAGTTCAGACAAAGACAGCTGCGCCAAGTCGATCGAATCGCCTTCTTCAGTCTTGAATAAGATTTCGCCGCCGGTCGGTTCGTACGCACGAATGATGGATCGCGCCGTCGTGCTCTTTCCACAGCCACTTTCACCCACCAAGCTCAGCGTCTCGCCTTCCCGGATTTCGAAACTGATGCCGTCGACCGCTTTCACGGTGCCAACCGTCCTGCGGAGAAATCCGCGCTTGATAGGGAAGTGCTTGACGAGGCCGCGTACGTCGAGGAGTGGTGCGGAACCGTTACCGTTGCTTGTTGTTTCAACCGACATCTACGATCCCTCATACAGGAAGCAACTAACTTCCTGTTCCTCGTTGACGCTGAACAGATTTGGCTCGTTGACGTCGCAAGTGCCCTCCATAAATGACTGGCAACGAGGGTGGAAAGGGCATCCGATCGGCCGGTTCTGGGGGTGCGGTATAGAACCGGAGATTGATGGGAGGCGTTCACGGGACGAAGTGAACATGCTCGGTATCGATGTTAGCAACGCCTTTGAATAGGGATGCTTCGGATCGTCGAAGAAGCTGAAAACCGGTCCCGATTCGACGACCTTGCCGAGATACATCACCGTAACGTCATCGGCGATCTCCGAGATAACTCCCAAATCGTGGGTGATGAACAGAATCGCCATGTCGTTCTCTTGCTGCATCCGTTGCAACAAGTCGAGAATCTGCGCCTGAGTCGTTACGTCCAACGCCGTCGTCGGTTCGTCCGCGATCAATACCCGCGGATTCGTGCACATCGCCATCGCGATCATGGCACGTTGGAGTTGGCCACCGCTGAAACGGAAAGGATAATCATGCATCCGCTGGACCGGATTGGGAATGCCCACCCGCGCGAGCCAGTCCACAGCGAGATCGAACCGGTCTTGTTTCGAGAGGTTGGTATGGAGGCGCAACGCTTCGTCGATCTGATTCCCAAAAGTGTGCATCGTGCTGAACGAAGTCATCGGCTCTTGGAAGATCATCGAGATCTCGCCGCCACGTATCGAGCGCATCTCGGCGCTGTTCGAAGCTAAACTCAATATATCCGTTGCCAAATTCGCGGCCGGTTGAGGGTTGAAATTGATCTCGCCGTTGATGATCCGGCCTGGCGCCTCCACGATCTGAAGGATCGACTTCGCCGTGATGCTCTTCCCGCAACCGCTTTCACCGACAATCCCCATAGTCGAACCGGGCTGCAGGTCGAAATCCACGCCGTCGACCGCCCGTACGACGCCTTCGTCCGTGAAGAAGTGCGTCTCGAGGCCGCGCACCGACAAGATCGCATCCTTGTCCGTGGCATTGGACTGGACGTTATTCGAGGTTGGGGTTGTGGTTTCGGTCGTCATGCTTCGAATGTGGATGTCAACTTCCATACGGATCGGCCGCGTCCCGTATCCCGTCACCCATGAAGTTGAGCGACAGCACCAAGACCACGACGAAAATGCCGGGGATCAGCAACCACGGAGCAAGTGCTACAGTTTGAACATTCTGCGCAGTGAAGAGCATCGTGCCATATGAGATCGCGGGCGGAAGTAGTCCGAGACCCAAGAAGCTCAGCGTCGTCTCGCTGATCACCATGAACGCCAAGTTGAGCGTGCTGGCGGCGATGATGTGGCTGTAGAACGATGGTAGCATGTGCCGGAATATGATTCGCCTTTGGTTCGCACCGGCAACTATCGCTGCGGTCACGAAATCCTCCTGCCGCATCGCCAAATATCGGCCACGTACGACACGAGCCAACTCCGTCCAAGCGAAAAGCGAAACGACGACCGTGATGGCGAAGAATCTACGTTCGACTGACCAGTCTGCCGGAAAAGCAGCAGCCAATCCAAGATAAAGCGGAACCGTCGGTATCGATCGGATGATTTCGATGCTACGTTGGATCATGGTATCGATGAATCCGCCGTAGTACCCGGAAACGGCACCCAACATGGTGCCAACAATTAGCGATATGAAGATTCCCGTCAATCCGATCAGCAGCGAAAGCCGAGTGCCACGCATCAAGCGCGAGTACAGATCGCGACCTTGTACATCAGTGCCCAGAATGAAAATGGCGTCTTCCGCAGTCACCTCAGGATCGTTGACGCCCAAAAGGTGACGATCCAATTTCAATCCCAACAGCGAATATTCGAAACCCCTGGCGAAAATCTGGACATCGACCTTCTGGTCGCAGTCCGACACGTAAACTTTCCGCAAAAATTGGTCTCTCGAACCAACAAGCCTGCAAACGTGCAGGTCGGGTTTGAAACCATCGAATAGACGTAACCATTGCGGCGGAGTGTATTGCCGATCTGCGTCGCTATCTTCCGGGTCATTGGTGGCCAGGACGTCGGCGAATACTACGATCAGGTAAAAGATAGCCACAATGACCGTGGCGGCCATCGCAAGTCGGTGTCTTCTGAAGCGTCGCCAGATCAGCTGGCGCTGCGACATCACCTCTACTTCGTCTTCGACCAGCCGATCTAAGATCCCTTGGGCTTCAGATTGTGGCCCGGTCTGTGGTCCAGCAATCATGGCTTTAATCTTCCTCCAGACGTATGCGCGGATCGACCCACGCAAGGAGCAAGTCGGAAAAGAAGGTGCCGATGATTGTCATCCATCCAGCACCGAGGATAACCGCTCCAGAGAGGTATATATCTTGCGCCGTCAGAGCACGTAGAAAGTCCCTTCCGATGGTGGGAAGATCGAGCACGTATGAAAGCACGACGCTACCGGAGATGATGAACGGCAAAATGTACGCGGTCAACGAGATCACCGGATTCAACGCGTAGCGCACCGGGTATTTCAGGATCAACTGCCACTCGGTGACACCTTTTGCACGCGCCGTCGTGACATATGGCTTCTTCAACTCGTCGAGCAGGTTGGCACGCATAATGCGGATCAACGTGGCCGTTCCAGCTGTGCCTAAGATGGTCACCGGCAAAATCAGGTGTTTCATCAGATCCCACGCCTTTGCGAAGGACCAAGGTGCGGTCGTAAATTCAGCTGAATACAAACCGGTGGCAAGGAAGCCAGTTGTATCCCAAATCAACCACAACATAACCAGTGCGATCAAGAAGTCTGGAATACCCAGTCCCAGGAAGCCCAAAAACGTTGCTATGTAGTCGCCAGGCGAGTATTGCTTGACGGCCGAGTAGATTCCGATGGGAATCGCAAGGACCCAAATGAAAGTAATGGCGAACGCACCTAACAGCAACGTGTTAAATAAGTTCATTCCGAGCACTGTACTGACGGGTGCATTGAACTCGAACGAGAAGCCGAGTTGGCCTCGAAGAATGCGCGATATCCATTTGGTGTACTGGACGTGAATAGGATCATTCAGCCCATAGAACTCGCGTAGACTCTCGGCTTCCGCCTCCAGAACGAGGTTTCCGGTGGCGAGTTGCGTCGCGATGTAGGTCGTGACGAAATCGCCGGCAGGGAGGTTGATGATGACGAACGAGATTATCGATACCGCCCACATGGCTATGATCGCGTAGAGGATTCTTCGTATAAAGAAGGCCAGCATGTTCGTCTGACGATGGTTCCGTCCCGGTGATCGGGACTTCGTAAATGTGGCAGCATCCGCCCCCGATCAAGTCGGGGGCGGATGTCGTAGTTGCGTTAAACCTGTTGAAAGGTTCGGCGAATGGGCGTGAACTACTGGCCCATCATCGCGTTCTCGTCGTCGATCCACCACTGCTCAGGGTGTCCGTTTCCGGACGTCTGGTTGTGGTAGGAGAAAGGCAACGGGTTCGGGATGTTCCTCACGTTGTTTTTGATGATCGCAACGTAAGTCGGCTTGTTCATCACGGTCGTGATCGGGTTGACGTTCAAGCAGTTAAGCGTGACGACACGCTGGAGGATCTCCGCGGCGCGTTCCGCACCAGCCGTGGACTGTGACTCGTCGAACAGATCCATCTGTTCCCTGAGGTACGGGTTCGTCGGCTCGATGCCGCGCTCACCGCCGGACTGGTGCCAGTCACCGTACAATCTGCCGGTGTTACCGCCACCGCTAACCGGAAGCAAGTGCTGCGGGGTAATCAGCGTGGTCGATCGTGGTGAAGACTCCCAGTTGAAGAGCATCAGCTCGTTCAACAGTCTTCGGTCGGCTTCTAGGCCACGCTCGAGTGACTGAACTTCGCCAAGCACGCCGATATTGACTGCCCACTGGCGAGCGATCATCTCGTTGATGGCCGGGTAGTCTTCGAAAGCTGCCACAACAGCCGGCATCTGAATCGTCAGACGCTCGCCGCTAGGCATGAGACGGAAACCGTCTGCGTCTTTGTTTTCGAGCCCTATGCTGTCCAAAATCGCGTTCGCTGCGTCTGCATTGAACTGGACGTCGTCCTCGCCGATGTACTTACCAGGGTTGTCCGGGTCATCGTATCCCTGGCACAGACCTGAGGTCTGACCGATACCAAGGAAGAAGACCTCGTTGATCTGATCGCGTTCGATACCCATGGAGAGCGCCCTGCGGAACTCAACGTTCTGGAGGAAACTCTGAATTTCAGCGTTGCCATCCCACGACTCGTTAATGTACAGGTTGGCGATTCCCGACTGCGGCTGGCGCCAGAACTGCACGCGATAGCCGACTGACTCGGCGTTCTGCAGGAACAGTGGCAGCTTCGCGAGGTTGATGTGGCGGCCCATGACCGTGTAGTTACCCGCTATCGCGCTGAGGTTCAAGACCTCATTGTTCTGCGCGAGCGAGAGAACCACGTTGTCGATGTATGGGAGTTGGTTACCCGCAGTGTCAACCGCGAAGTAGTACGGATTGCGCTCGAACGACCACTCATTGGTGGTGATGCTGCCAGTAAGACGCCATGCGGTTAGCATCGGCGCATCAACGTTCTGGTTCGTGTTGTTGCGCTGCAGGAAGTACGTGTACCAGTTTTCGAAACCAGCTTCCTCAGCGATTGCATTTGCTTCTTCTACGCCGCCATCTAGGAAGTCTGGGTGGAACTGCGAAAGGTAGTGCTTCGGCGCAATCAATCCACCCCCGCTCTCGCCACTGGTCGCTTGACCGTTGACGATAACAGACGCCATAAGAGTCACGAAGAAACCGTACGGTTCTGCGGAGGTTACCTTGAAAGTCTGGTCGTCGACCTTCTCGAATTGCAGCAGTTCGCCACCGGGATTCATCCAAGCAGGTTTAGCTGGTACCAACTCGTCGTTGCCCTGTATCTTCTCGTACCAGAACATAATGTCGTCGGTCGTAAGGGGTGCACCATCAGACCACCTGTGTCCCTTGCGCAGGGTAAAAGTGAACTCGGTCGAGTCATCGTTCACCGTCCACGACTCGGCTACGTTCGGCTGTACTGTCGATCCGGAGACGTCGTAGAACAGGAAATGGTCGTGGAGCGGACGCTCCATGTTTTGACCGTCGGCAGGGCCGGTAAAGCCACGGAACCAAGTTCCGCCGTACTTGCCGATGCCGCTTGTGGGCTTCAACACCATCGGGTTCTCAGGCAAGCGCTCCTCGACCGGAGGCAGTTCCCCAGCCGCTACGCGAGCAGCGAGCAATGGGGCCTCTTGGAAGGCTGATGGCTTCGTGAACAGGTTCCCGTCCTCGTCGTAGATGGTCGGCCACTCGCTTTCGGCCGGGTCATTCGTGATGTGAGGAGAATCCACACGAACCGGTTCGGGTGTCGGTATAACCATCACCTCGACGATTCTCTCGACGTCGACCTGTTTCTCAACCTCGACGATTCTCTCGACCTCGACGACCTCAACGACCGTCTCGCCCGCGACCTCGACCACCTTCTCGACCTCGACGACCTCGACGACAGTATCGCCTTTGACTTCGACGATCTTCTCCACCTCAACCGTTTGCACCACTGACTTCTCGACCTCGACGATCCTTTCGACTTCAACAGTCTGGATCACCGTCTCACCGCCTCCACAGGCGATAGCGGTCGTCAGAGCGGCAGCAGCAACGGTCAGCATGAAGGCTAGAAGCGTTCGCTTCGTAAGCAACGCTCCATATTTCGTGCTTCGCATGTCAACACCTTTCGTGTTTCAATTGCCGGACTAGCGAGACGCCAAAATGTGCGACTCGACATACATCGCCAACGCGAACAAACAAGAACCCTACTGCCTTATTGTGGCAACGGCGGTTCTCGTGCGAATTTCACGACGACGCACCTAGCACGTTAATTTAACCGACGCAAAATGTCAAACCGCGTATACTTGATCCAGCACCCAAAGGTCAACGGGATCAGCCGCGTTCATGGCGCGAAATCACGCGACCGAAGCCCCGGGTGCATTCGCCACCCGTTCCCACAGATCGGAAGGTCACGTCGCATGATCAAATCTCGGCTCACAAGCATTTCGCTCTTGTCGTTGCTCCTAGTAATGTCCCTCGCCGCATTTGCAGTCGTTGTTAGTTGCGGCGGCGAGGATCCCACGGCGACGCCAGTACCGGTCCAACCGACGGCGACTCAGCCACCCGCGGCAACCACCGCGCCAGCGCCCACCGAAGCACCAGAACCAACCGCCGCACCAGAACCAACTGCCGCGATGGCTCCGTCTTCCGACGGCAAACGTGGCGGCTCGCTGATCCGAGGAGTCTCGGTAACGTTGCGTGCTTGGGACTACAACACTGAGGCAGTCTGGTTCGCTCCACAGAGCCTGCAACGCCACTACAGCAACCTCGTCAGGTTCGATCCGTCCGATGGCACGACAATCATCCCGGACCTAGCGACTGAGTGGAGTATCGGCGATGATGCCAAAAGCGTCACGTTCACGATCAGAGACGGTGTGAAGTTCCACGATGGTCAAAACCTGTCACTTGAGGACATCAAGTGGACGTTTGAGCGCTCCAAGTCGCCACCGGAAGGAGAACGCTACCCCCGTCTGTTGGCTCTGCAGAGCATCACCGACATCACGATTGTCGACGACAACAACATCACCATCGCGATCGAAAACCCGAACGCTGAGTTCATTCAGAACTTCGCCGCCGCTTGGGGCATCGTTTTTGCACAACATGTGATGGAGCAAGAAGGCGGAATGAACGGACCTGATCGCGTAGTCGGCACCGGGCCATTCATCATCGACGATGCCGAAATGGCGGAGTTCGTCACTTCAAGGAGCAATCCAGATTACTTCCTCATGGCCCCTGACGGCGATCCCTTCCCGTACCTCGATGAGATGACGTCCGTCGCCTTGTCTGACGTTGAAGCGCGGATCGCCGCGATCCAAACCGGTCGCATCGACATCGCCAGCTTCGACCCCGCCGAGTTCGCCCCGGCCGTCGGTGCTCTTAATTCGATAGGTGACGCCGTCCGCATGGAGATTTCTCCCCTCGCCGGAATCAACTACATGAGCATGAACGCCAATGGACCCCCGTTCAATGATTTGAAGGCTCGCAAGGCTGCCTACCTGTTGTTCGACCGCTTGCGGATGCAGCAACTCGAGAGTTTGCCCACTGGCGAATTCGCATCCATCCCGACCGGATTCTTCGGTACCATCGACCCGTTTATCGACGAGATACCCGACATTTGGGAAGTCAGCAAAGACACCAGGGAAGAAGCCCTAGCCGAGGGCAAGGCTCTAGCCGATGAGCTTGGTCTTGACGGTTTTGAAATGATCGTCAACTCGAGGTCGTTCTTCCAAGAGCTAGCACAACTCGCGGCACAGGTGTACGCTGATGCCGGTTGGGAGGTCACGCTTTCAGTAGGCGACTCGGCCGCGAACGCCGAACGCGTCGAAAGCGGTGACTTCATGATGACGATGAGTACTCCTAACATAGTGCTCCCCAGCGTGAGCGCTTTCCTCCTCGAGCAATACCTGCCTGGTGGTCGAGAAGCGAACGCCGCGGAACCACCCGACGTGGTTTACGAACTGCTCTCCGAGTTGCAAGGCGCAACGGATCCCGTCGACGCACAAGCCGCAACGCGGGCGATTCAAAAGGTGATGCGCGAAGACTGGATTCCAGTCGTGCCTATGGGCAAACAAGTCGGTTCGAGTGAACTCGTCGCAAACTACGTGCAAGACCGACCCGGCGCGCTCGGCCAATGGTTCAATCTCCACACGTGGACTGACGTCTGGGTCGACGACAATTCTCCCCGAAAGTAAACCCCCGAAAGCAAACCCATTGAGCGGCGACGCAAAGCAAACATCGCCCGTTGCACGATCTTAAAGCCGAGATGAACAGTTCGGAGTCATACCGTCAGAACGAGGATTGATTAGTGAGGGACTACATCATCAGAAGGGTCCTGTTGCTAATCCCGAATCTGTTCATCTTGGCAACGCTCACCTTTTTCCTAGCAAGGGTGTTGCCAGGTGACGTGGCGCTGGGGTTAGTCGCCGAAGACGGGAGCGTCGTCGACTACGAAGCCGTCCAAGTGATTCGCGAGCGTCTCGGCCTTGATGACCCGTTGCCGGTCCAATATGCGCGTTATATGTTGCAACTCTTGCAGGGCGACCTCGGCAAGTCTGATGTGAGCGACCAGTCTGTAACCACAATTGTCGCCGAAACCGCAGAGGTGACGTTCCTGCTAGCGATCCTGTCCGTCTTTATCGGGGGTGCGATGGCGATACCCTTCGGAGTCCTTTCTGCCATGTTGCGAGGCAGATGGCCAGACCAAATGATCAGGACGTTCTCAGCCGTCTTCCTAGCCCTACCCAACTTTTGGCTCGGGATCCTGCTCCTCCTCGCGTTGGTCACGTGGTTCAGCTGGAGTCCGCCGATATTCAATGAGACCTTTTTGGATGCGCCCGTAGCCCAGTTCCAAAGGCTGATACTTCCGGCCTTAGCGATCGGCACCTCATTCGCCGCAGTCGCTACCCGCCTTACAAGATCCACGATGCTCGAGGTCCTCAACCAGGATTACATCAGAACCGCCCGCGCCAAGGGGCTGTTCCCCAACCGCGTCATCATCCGACACGCGCTGCCAAACGCTGTGCTCCCGATCATTACACTCTCTGCGTTGCTCTTCGCAGGCCTGTTGAACGGTGCAGTGGTCCTCGAACGAATCTTCGCCTTGCCCGGTATGGGAGTAGAGATCGTGACCGCAACCTCCGAGCGCGACTTCCAGTTGTTACAGGGCCTCGTCCTCGTCCTCGGCGCGTTCGTCATGGTTTGGATGCTGCTGATCGACTTGGTATACGTGGCCTTAGACAAACGCATTCAACTCGAATGATTACCGCAAAAAACAGTTTGGAACTCGCACCAACCCGAACCAACCAGTTCGGTACCCCCGCTTGGCGCATCATTCGCAGGCATCCAACCGGCGCTGTGGGTTTGGCGATGCTGATCCTCATATTGCTCTTCATCATTAGTGCCGGTTTTCTGACGCCCCACAAATACGACCGCACGCTAAGCGGCAAAGCGTCGCCCATGATGTCGCGCGGTTTCGATGACGAGTTGTTGGTGCTGGGGGGCGACGAACTCGGCCGCGACATCCTGACACGCTTGCAACACGCCGGCAGAACATCCTTCGTAATCGGTCTCGCCGCACCGCTATTGGGTGTAACGCTCGGAACCATCATCGGAATCGTCAGCGCATACCGCGGCGGCATCGTTGACCTGCTAGTCCAACGCGTCGTCGACGTTCTAATCTCAATGCCCGGATTGGTCCTAGCAATGGCCGTAACGTTAGCGCTCGGATTCTCGGTTTGGGCTGTCATCATCGCACTATCACTAAACGTGGTCGGAGGCTCTTCAAGAGTCGTGCGCTCCCACGCGCTGACGCAGTCACAACTCGAATACGTCCAAGCCGCTAGAGCATTGGGCGCATCCGATCTACGGATCATCTTCCGACACCTACTTCCGAACTCGATGGCAGTTTCGTTGGTGCTCTTTACCGTCGGAGTGGGAGCGGCGATCACCGCCGAAGCCGGACTGAGCTTCCTCGGACTCGGCGTTCAACCACCCACGCCAAGTTGGGGCAACATGCTCACATTTGCTCAGCAATATTTCCGCTTCGGGGCGCACATCGCGATCATCCCAGGCTTGACCATCGCAATCGTCGTCTTCGCCATCAACTTAGTTGGCGATTCCATGCGAGACATTTTGGACCCGCATCTGCGTGGACGCGGATGAAATAGGACAGTCAACAATGGCACAAAACACCAACACCGATGCTTCTCTCCCCAACGTCATATTCATCGTCGCCGACCAACTAAAAGCAACGGCGCTCCAGATGTACTCCGAGATCGGCATTCCGTCGCCATCCCTCGAAAGAATGGCCGACGAAGGCGTCATGTACAGCCACGCCGTAACACCGCACGCCCTCTGCGTGCCCGCACGCGTCTCCATGATGACCAGCCGATACGCCCATTCCACCGGATCGCGCCGCAACGAAACCCTCATGCAATCCGGCCAACTCCACGCCTTCCGGATCTGGAAAGAACTCGGCTACACCACCGGTCTCATAGGCAAAAACCACTGCTTCATCGAGCGAGACGATCTCGACCTCCTTGATGTCCGCTGCGAGATGTCGCACTCTGGACTGTCGAGAAACAACTACAAAGGCGAAATCGCCGGAACCAAGGGCATGGAATGGGTCGTTCCCGAGGAGATAATCACCGAGGCGCACTCAACCCGCAGCAACATGCCCGAACAGAGCCGAAGCTTCGGCTACGCCGTCACCGATCATCCCATCGAAGGCTACTCCAGCGCCGCACTCACAACCCAAACCAAAGCATTCATCGACCGCTTCGGTAGCTCAACCAACGACGCCAACCACAAACCATTCGCACTTTTGCTCTCTTACCCCGATCCGCACCATCCGCTCGAAGCCCCTCGCAAATACGCCGACATGATCCCGCCCGACAGCGTCGTCATGCCTCCCCAACGCGCGGACGAGTACACCGACGGCACAATCCCAACGCGCAACCGCCAGCTCCACGACATGCTCGGAGTCAGCGTAGACGACCCAGAACACGTCCGCAACGCAATGGCCGTCTATTTGGCGATGACCCGATTCGTCGACGACGCGGTCGGCGAAGTCCTAGACCATCTCGACGAAACCGGCCTACGCGAAAACACCATCGTCGTCTTCACCGCCGACCATGGCGACTTCAACGGGGAGCACGACATGCTCGGCAAGGGCGGCGTATTCTACGACTCTCTCACCCGCGTCCCGATGCTGGTCTCATGGCCCGCAGGCGGTGTCCCGTGCGGCACCGTAGACGACTCAATGGCCAACACCATCGACCTCCTACCAACCATCCTCCAACTCTCCGGTGTCGCAGACTTCAACGCGAACCCGCCCAGCGAAGTCGGTGACGAAATCGCACCAGCCGGACCTCGGTTGAATTGCGATGTCGGTTCGGATTGGATCACGTCCGAGACCCTGCGCCGAATCCAAGGTCGACCTCTCCCGACGGCGACCGATTCGCCTCCGCGTTCAGCCGCGTTCAGCGAATACGGCACTGGCGGAACGGCACTGACCGATGAAGCCATGCACGGTCTGATGGACCAAGGCCATCAAGGCCGCGCACTCCTCATGGAAACCCTCTGGGTCCGCGAGGCCGAAGGTCGCAGGCGCATGGTCCGCACCAAGGACTGGAAATTCGTAACCGACCCGGGCAGTGACGACCTGGACGAACTCTACGACCTCATCGCCGATCCTTGGGAACTCACAAACGTAGCCAACGACCCCGCAAACGGCTCCGTCATTTCCGAGATGCGAGCCCTGCTAATGGAGTGGGCCACCGAAACCGAGGATTACGACCCCGTGCCTCTACCGACGACCCTCGGCCGACTCCAATACATCGCATCCGAAGCCCGGTGGTCAACAATCCGCGGCTAACACATAATGCCCCTCCTCGAAGTCGAAAACCTCAAGACCTACTTCTACAGCGACGACACCGTGGTTAAGGCCGTCGACGGCATCACTTACAGCATCGAAGAAGGCGAAACCGTCGCGCTGGTAGGGGAGAGCGGCTGCGGCAAATCAGTAAGCTCGCTCAGCATCCTCGGACTGATCCCATCGCCGCCAGGGCGCATCGTCGACGGCGAAGTCCGCTTCCGTGGCATCGACCTCTTACAGCTCTCACCATCCGAAATGAGGACATACCGCAGCCGACGCGTCGCAATGGTCTTCCAAGAGCCCATGTCCTCGCTCAACCCCGTCATCAACATCGAGACCCAGCTGACCGAAGGCATGATGACGCAACTCGGCCTGACGAACCGCCAAGCCAAAGGCCGCGCCTTGGAACTCCTCGAAACGGTCGGCATCTCCGACCCCGAGCGTCGGATGGCCCAGTTCCCCCACGAGTTCTCCGGCGGCATGAGACAACGAGTCATGATCGCCATCGCACTAAGCTGCGAACCCGACCTCATCATCGCCGACGAACCCACAACCTCGCTCGATGTCACCATCCAAGCACAGATCCTCGATCTGATGCAAACATTGACCCGCGACCGCAACATGGCTCTGCTCCTCATAACCCACAACCTCGGCGTCGTCGCACGCTATGTCGAGCGCATCAACATCATGTACGCTGGCCGCATCATCGAGCACGGCGCATCAACCGACATCTTCGAGAAACCGTCCCACCCCTACACCGTCGGACTCCTAAACTCCATCCCGCGTATCGACCGCGACACACGTTCGAGCCTCGACCCCATCCCCGGCCAACCGCCAGACCTCGCGCGACTACCCATTGGATGCCACTTCGCCGAAAGATGCCGCAACGCGTTCGACCGTTGCATAAGTGAGTATCCGCAGACCGTCCAAGTCGAGCCTCGCCACACCGCTACATGTTGGGTAGCTGAAGAAATCTACAGCAACTACGCCGAACAAACCGCTCATGTCTAACCGCGGCGAACAAGACACCGCCGCCGCCGTCGATCCTTCAGTACTGGTCGACGTCGAAAACCTTAGCGTCGAGTTCCCCGTCAGCTCAGGCACCCTCTTTTCCCGAAACCGGGCCATCATCCACGCCGTCGACAACGTCTCCTTCAGCATCTACAAAGGCGAAAGCCTCGGCTTGGTAGGCGAGAGCGGCAGCGGCAAAACCACGTTGGGACGCGCGATCCTGCATCTGCAAAGAGTTACGAACGGCAGAGTCCTTTTCGAGGGTCAACCGATCAACACCATGAGAAGCCGCGACCTCCGTACCCTCCGTCGCCGCATGCAGATCATCTTCCAAGACCCTTACAGCTCCCTCGATCCCAGAATGTCCGCCGGTGCCATCATCGGCGAAGGCATCGCAATTCACAACCTAGCATCCAGCCGCGCCGAATCCAACCGACGAGTTGCCAAACTACTCGAAATGGTCGGCCTCAACCCAGAAATGGCGAGACGCTACCCCCACGAGTTCAGCGGCGGACAACGCCAACGCATCGGAATAGCCCGCGCCCTAGCCGTCGAACCCGACTTCATAATCTGCGACGAACCCGTTTCCGCCCTCGACGTCTCCATCCAAGCCCAAATACTCTCCCTCCTCGCAAACCTCCAATCCGAACTTGGACTCACCTACCTATTCGTCGCCCACGACCTCTCCGTAGTGCGCCACATCAGCGACCGCGTCGCCGTCATGTACCTCGGGCGAATCGTCGAAGTCGCATCCAGCGCCGACCTTTACAGCAACCCGCAGCACCCCTACACATACGCCCTCATCTCCGGCATCCCGGTACCCGACCCACGCATCGAAGCCCGACGCCAACGAGTAGTCCTCGGCGGCGAACCCGCAAACCCCGCCGATCCGCCCACCGGCTGCCACTTCCACCCCCGCTGCCCCTTCGCCACCGAACAGTGCACCATCGAAAAACCCCAACTACGCCAAATCGACACCAATCGCCTAGTAAGCTGCCACCGAGCCGAAGAACTCGCGCTTGAGGGCGTCTAATTCCTCATTCTTCAAAGTTCCTCCTCCGCCAGGGGGACCTTTGCAAAACAACCGTCATTCCCCCGCAGACGGGTTGGGCAAGCGGGGACCACCCCATTTTGACCACTCTTCCGCTGCTCTGAACAGTTCTGCAAAGGTCTCCAGTCAGGAGGGAGTTAGGGAGAGGCGTCCGTCCCATTCGTGAAACGTAAGGGGACGCGAAAGAGCAAAGCGACTTCGCAGGGGATGCCCGGGCGGGGCAGGTTGGTGGCCAACGCCACCAACAGGCGAAATACCCACACCCATCTCGTTTTCCCCGCTCGCATGAGAAATGTCCGAAGGACAAAGGGAGTCACGCAAAAAAGCGCAGGACGGCATCTGCGAAATCTGCGCTAATCAGCGAAATATGCGGTTCAATAAACGCGCCCTAACCCAACTGCCGCAACCGCGGATCCAACCGGTCCCTAAGCCAATCACCGAAGAAATTGAGCGACATCACCGTCAGGAATAGGGCAGTACCCGGAATCACCGAAGTCCACCAGGCCGTCTGAAGGTAGTCTCGTCCCTCGGCAACCATGTTCCCCCAAGAGGGCGTCGGCGACGGGATGCCGGCCCCCAAGAAACTCAACGTGGCTTCGTACAGGATGAGATTTCCGACGCTTAACGATGCGATCACCGTTATCGTGCCGACCGTGCCGGGTAATATGTGGCGAGCCAAGATCCGTGTTGTCGACGCACCTGAAATCCTCGCAAATGCCACAAAACTACTCTCTTTTAGCACCAATACGTCGGCTCTAACGTTGCGCACGAACGAGACCCAAGCGACCAAGATCATCAAGACCATAATTGTCTGGTAACTCGCTCCGAAAATGATCGCTGCTACCAGCGCCAGCAATAAGAACGGGAACCCCATCCATATGTCCACGATCCGCGTGATCAATTCGTCCACAAATCCGCCTGCGTACCCGGCGAGCAGACCCAGACTCGTGCCGATCAACATTCCCGTGGTGAGCGCGACTGCCATCACCGAAAGTGAAATCCGCGCGCCGTGTATCACTCGACTCAGCACGTCTCGGCCAACGTGGTCGCCGCCGAAAAAGTATGGACTACCGTCTTGGAACAGCGGTCGGGAGTTGCGATCCTTCAGCGACTGGTCGATAGGATCGTTCGGCGCGATCAAGTCCGCACCCAGACCCAACGTCACCAACACTACGAGCAGAACCACGGGCAGGATCGGCCACCGCCGCAGGATGTACCAGAGCGTCAACCGTCGTTGTTGCGTGGGTGCAGACTGTACGGCAACGCCAGCCGTTTGCTCGACGTTCATCTAGTCGTACCTGATCACGGGGTTCAAAACTCCATACATCATATCGGCCAAAAAGTTCGTGGCAACGAAAATCGCTGTGAAAACCAAAACGGTGCTGGTTAAAGTAGGAAAATCATTGTTCCACACCGCGTCAGTCATCAACTGCCCCACACCCGGCCACGCAAATATCCGCTCTACAACGACCGCGCCGGTTACGAAGCTGGCCAAAACGATCGCCGATGTCGTTAACGGTTGGAGGATTGCGTTACGAAACGCGTGTTTCCAGATGACGATGCTGTAGTTGGTGCCCTTCGCCCTAGCCAGTGTTACGTACTCCGAATCCAAAACTTCAAGCATCGCTGACCGCGTCAACCTCAACAACGCCGCCGCGGGTCCCCAACCGAGCACGAACGCGGGCATTATCAAATACCTGAACTTTGTCCAAGTCCAGAACGAAACATCATCTGGCCCTGCGGTACCGACGGGCAACCAATCAAGCGCCACCGCAAACAAAAGAATCGCCATGATGCAGACCCAAAATGTCGGCGCGGCTTGTCCAACCAAGGCTATCGTTCTACTCACGTAGTCTGCAAATGATCCGCGTTTGACCGCCGAGACGACTCCCAACGGAACTCCCATCAATATTGCGAGAACAAAGGAAGCTGCAGCCAACTGCATAGTCGGTGCCACCCGTTCCCAGATCAATTTACGGACCGACGTCTCCGATACAATCGTCTCTCCAAAATCACCCGTCAACACACGTCCCAACCAGACCAGATACTGCACCACCAACGGCTTGTCCAGACCAAGTTTTTTGCTTAGCTGCTCCACTCGCTCAGGACTCATCCCGTAACCGCCCGGCTTCGCGAACAACAGCAACGGATCGCCCGCCATCCGCGAAAGCCCGAACACGAAAATCGTCGCCACGAGCATTGTAACTATCGCGAAGATCAGCTTCCTGATTAGGTAGCGGCGCATTTTCAGTCCATTATCTTCTCAGAATCGCAACTGCACTGGTAGCAAAGACCGCCCTGCGGGCCGACATCGTCGACCCGCAGGGGAAGTAACTGTCATTCCGGCGCTAGCCAGATTCCGAAGTACCGTCCTATTTCAGGACGAGGTTCTCGGGCGAGTTGTAGCTTCCGCCGACGTGCATCGGCCACTCTGCGATGTAGTTCGGATTGGCGAAGTACGCCACGGGTACGGTCACGAAACCCGGGAACAGCGCCCAGTTGTGCATGTACGCCAAGTACTCCTTGTTAATGCGGATGCGTTCTGAACGGTCTGGTTCAGAGGATGCCGCCAAGTACCAGGCCAAGATTTCGGGAGATTCGAACCCGCAACTGAATCCACCGCGTGTCAACGTCGTCTGGACCAAACCTTTTGGCCAGTCGAACGGATAGGCTTCTTGCCCATCGTCACACGAGGTCAGCATCGGTACAACGGTCGATCTGCTGACCAATCCGGGGCGGAACACGCCATAGGCGTACTTGAGGACTTTGACACGAATGCCGACGTCTTCCCAGAAACCTGCGATTGCATCACCGATTTCGCCCGCGGGTCCTTCGCCGCCGCCGAGCTCCGGCCCTACGAACAGAGGCATCTCAAATCGGACACCATCGTCGTTGGCAGGGTAGCCGGCTTGGTCGAGCATCCTGTTAGCCGTAGCAGGGTCGTACGGGTACTCGTACTGTGAATCCCAGTTCGGGTTGAAGGTGCTGAAGTACGTCACGTGCACCGGATTTCCGACACCGCCGAGAACGTGCTCGACGATCGCCTCTCGGTCAACCGAACGGGCCAAGGCCTGCCGGACCAAGCGAGCTTGCTCCATGTCATCAATGCCGGCAGGGTTGTCGCCATCATCAGGTTGGTGAGGGTTACCGATCCACTCGATCGGCCGTACGAAAACGCCGTGCGAAGGGAAATCGATCGCCTCACCTGTCAGTTCGTTCGTGGTTTCCCACAGGTTGCCCGGGAACATCACACCTTCTTGGGTACCATTTCCCGATCCGACCTCTAGGAAGCCCGACCTCTTCATTCGAGCCAAGTCCTTGGGATCGATAAACGAGACGTCCGATTCACCGTTCTGGAGCAGTGCCACGCGTGTGAATTCTTCAGGAACCGCAATAATCTTCAGGGATTCGATCTGAGCGTTCTTTCGCCAGTGGTCGCCGTCAATCTTCTCAAGTGTGACACTAGTGCCCGACTTGAAATCGGCGACGCGGAACGGACCGGTGCCGATGAAGTTGTCTTTCAACCACTCTCTGCCGTTCTCGTCGAAGGCTCGCTTGGATGTGGCCATGCTGGTCAATCCACCCGATGCCTCTTGGTTCAAGAAGTTACTAGCCCAACGAACATCGAAGTTGTTGAACTGTGCCGAGATCGTGTAGTCGTCAATCGCTACAACTGGCGTGTCGCCGAACAAGGCCGTAAAGTTCGCAGCACTTGCGGCGATCGATTCGGGGTTGATAGCCGGGTTGGTGCGGTTAATCACCCACGCCATGTCTTCCGCCTTCAACTCACCCCAGCCGTCGTGCAACTGCACGCCTTGACGGATGGTGATCGTTACGGAACTCAAGTCGTCTGCCAAAACCCACGTTTCTGCCAACATCTCAATGTCCCAGTCGGCTGCGCCGGGGGTGAACAAGTGTTCGCCCGCACCCCAGCGGTCCGCTTGAAGCGGGGAATCCGGCAGGCTGCCGCCATTGCCGCTGATGCTGCCCAACGCAGAACCAACATCCGCGAAGATCACATGACCCGGCTGACTCTTCGAATCCGGAATATCGATCGGTTCAATCGCCTCCATCGCATCGTCTTCCATCATCGCCTCAGGGGTCGCCGTCACCACAACTTGGACTTCCTTCTCAACCTCGACTTCCTTCACGACCTCAACCGCAACTTCTTTCTCCACGACGACTGTCTGGACTACCGTCTGACCGGCGACCTCAACCTGCTTCTCGACAACGACCGTCTGGATCACGGTTTCACCGGCGACCTCAACCTCCCTCTCAACCACGACCGTCTGGATAACGGTTTGACCGGCGACTTGGACCTCCTTCTCGACGACGACAGTCTGGATCACAGTTTCCTGCACCGACTTTTCGACGACGACGGTCTGGATCACAGTCTCGGTCCCGCCACAAGCGACGGCGAACACCACCACTGCAGCCAAAATCGCGAGCAACCCGCCGGATACCCTCTTACGTTTAAACATTTCGGTCGGAATCTTCATCACCTACACTCCTGTGTGTTGAGGTTATCTTTTCGCCGATTAATCGCCACTCGACCTTCAGGGATAGCGCGCGTGCGTCTATGAACCGCGGACGACAAGGCGTGCACGTACTTTATACCAATTCAAAGTTAATGTGCGCTTAATCTGCGTGTTTCGCGAAACAACGGATTCGCGGCGTCGAAATTTAGCTTTCGCATTGATGTGGCTACATGCGCGGATGCGGTCTTGCAACGCCGCTTTGAGGCGACGCTGGACGCGGCCCGAGACTACAGCTGCCGCAAAGTGGGATCGAAGCGGTCTCTCATCCAGTCACCTAGGAAGTTCCCAGACATGACGACAAGGGCGATTACGATGCCGGGGAAGAATGAAGTCCACCATGACGCGTCAATATACTGGCGCTCTTCTCCTATCATCCTGCCCCATGTGGGGTCTGGGGGTGGAATGCCGGCGCCCAAGAAACTGAGCGAAGCTTCGGTCAGGATGATGTTACCGGTGCCGAGTGTGGCACTAACGATGACGATGTTTATGACTCCGGGAAGAATGTGTCGGACGAGTATCCGGAAGTTGGACGCACCCGCGACTTTGGCCAGCGCAACGTACTCCCGGTTGCGCAACGATAGCGTTTCGGCTCTCACAAGGCGCACTGCACCGGGCCACGACAACATAGCTAGCACACCAATCAAAATCCACAATCCTTGGCCGAACGTCAACACGATTACGAGGATGATAAGTAATGCCGGAAGGATGTTCCAGGCGTCCACGACTCTCATGACGCCATCGTCGATTAACCCGCCGAAGTAGCCAGTTACCAGACCCAGCCCCGTGCCTATAAGAACACCAGTTCCCACCGAAGCTACAACAACTAGGACCGTTATCCGCGCGCCGGCGATGATCCGGCTCAGTATGTCTCTCCCCAAAGCATCCGTGCCAAGGAAGTTTTCGGTGGAACCCTCTTCCATCCAAAAGGGAGGATGATGGCGGCTCAGGACGTCAACCTTGATGGGATCGTGGGGTACGATCCATGGCGAGATCACAGCAGTGACCACGAGAATCGTCAGGATGACTACAGGAACCACCGGATAGCGGCGCAAGAAGTTCAACGGCACCAAAGCATACTTGCCCCAAGTATTGACTGCGGACGTTTGCCTCTCCGACACAGTATTTGTCGCTGTGGTGGTTACTTCACCGCTCCTAGCCACGTTTGATGCGCGGATCCAATAATCCGTAGACGATGTCCAAAATGAGAATGCCGAGAACAAAGAACGTACCGAATATTATCGTGATCCCTGCGAGCAACGGGAAGTCGGTCGCCCAAAGCGCATCGATGGCGAGTCTTCCAAGTCCGGGCCATGCGAAAACGGTCTCGATGATTATCGTGCCATTCAACAATCCGAAGAATACGAACACGGAAAGTGTAAGAGGAGGGATGATGGCGTTGCGAAACGCGTGTTTCCAGCGAACCGTATTGCCGGCGACCCCTTTGGCCCGGGCGAATTTGATGAACTCCGAATCCAAAATCTCAAGCATGGCAGTACGGGTAATGCGGAGATAGGAAGCGGCAGGGTACCACGCCAGCGTGATTGCAGGCAGGATGAAGTTCCTGAACGCGAGCCCTTCCCCCTTGGTGCCCGCAGGTAACCAGTGGAGATTAACCGCGAATAGAAATATCAGAACTAGTGCCAACCAGAATATGGGTACAGATTGTCCGAACAACGCAAAACCACGGAAGATGTAGTCGAGGAATCGTCCCCGGTTAGTTGCTGAGAACACGCCTAAAGGAATCCCGACCACGGTTCCCATCAACCACGCAACGATTCCCAACTGGATAGTGTTCGGAGCTTTTTCGCGAATCACCTTTAGAACCGGCCGTTGCAACGTAACGCTGTCGCCGAAATCCCCCGTAACGATGTCGCCGATCCAAAGCGCGAACTGTATCGGGACCGGTTTGTCGAGGTTCAACCTTTTGCCCCATTCTTCCCACACCGCCGGATCGATCCCAACTGAATCTTCACCGATGAAAAAATATCTAGGATCGCCGGTTGCACGAGACAAAGTAAATAGGATCAGCATCGCACTCAACAGCGCGGTGATACCGAGAACTATGCGCCTAGCGATTAAGCGTCCCATGGATGAAAATACAGTCCTGTTATTCCGCCGCCTTTCGACGGCGTCACCTGAGGAAAGAGCCTAACCAGCGCAAACCGCGGTTAGGCTCTTTCTCGTCAACCAACTTGCTGTACTACTTGAGAGTTATGTCCTCAAGCGGGTAGACGTAGTTGGAGATCTGGGTGTGGATCGACAAGCTCGTAGGATTCCATTCCATGTCGGAGCCGTTGTAGATCGTGAAGATGGGCTGTTCCCAAATCGCGGGATCCCAGTGCCAGAACCTCTCATGGTTGGCGAACTGTCTCGCCAAGTCGTTGCGCTTCTGCTCATCCGGTTCGCTCAACATACCACCGTAGATGCGCTGATAGAACGGTATGCCGCCGCTCCACATGATGCCGCCGGCAAACCATGCCTGAGCTTCTCTGCCCTTCGCGTAGTGCGCGGGCATGCCGCCCTGTTCGCCATCAAACACCAAGTGTTGGAACGATCGGTCGACAAATGTCGGTTGCCATACTTGGAACGGTCCAAGGTGGAACTCCACCTCAATGTTCAGAGTATCCAACCACATGCCAGCCACGGCTTGATGTACCTCGCTCGGTTCGTTCCCGGCCCATATTCCGATCTTGAAACCGTCTTCGTTGCCGGAATCGATCATGAGTTGCTTCGCACCCTCCGGATCGTAGTCGATGCACCACGCGTCGTCGTGGGTCGGGTCTGTGGTTGAGATCGCCCAGTTGCACGCGACGCTTCCGAGGTCGTCGAGCAAGCCTTTGACCAACGCCGCCTTGTCGATCGCCTTGGCCATCGCCAAGCGGACCTTCCGCCCATTTTCCATCTCCGGACAAATCGGACCCGATGGAACCTCTTCTAGGAGCACATCCCAGTCACAATCCGAACCTGGAAGGTTGTAATAGCTGACCCACGGGAACGCGTCCGCGTTCGCCAACGCGTCATCGTAGCCCGGGTTTTCCAACGGCTCGCCAGTCTTCGGGTTCGTCTTTTCAAGGAAGTTCGGGTTCATTCCGATGTGCGTGATGACGTTTTCGAGGAGTCTCTTAGTTCCGCCGGAATCCACCAATCGTTGGACGTTGGGAAGCGAGACGTGAGTGATTGTCGCGTCTCCACTCTCGAACATAGCGATGCGTGAAGCCTCTTCGGGCACCTCGATTATGCGCGCAGTTTCGTAGGATGCGGTCTTGCGGTAATGTTCGGGGATTGCGTCCAATACCAACCGGTCTTTCTCAAGCCATTCCCTGACTTCGAAAGGTCCCGTGCCGACTAGGATTTCGCGCATGCCTTCCTTGCCGTACTCATCGTAGATCGTCTTGCTGCTGATGCCGTAAGCGTCCCTGAGGTTTGTGAACAGCCAACCAGGAGCCCTACTGTCGTAGGTTATGATCGCGGTTTCGGCGGTGTATTTGTCGACTGCGATGGTTTCGCCGTAACAGCACGACATATCACCGGCCACGTCGTGGACGGAGTCCGGGTTCGTATTCGAGTTGACGCTGTTTGTGCTAAACGCCACGTCGTCAGCCGTAACTTCACCCCATCCCTTGTGGAACTGGATGCCGGGTCGGACGTGCCAAGTGAACTTGGACTGGTCGGGGGCTAGGTCCCATGACTCTGCGATGCCCGGTCCGACAGTGGCTTCGGAGGTCCATTGGAGCAGTGTGTCCCATGCGCTGAAGAAGTACTTCTCGTTGGCACAGTTCGGGACACATAGTTCGGGTGTTCCGATGGGTGAACCCACAGACTGCAACGCGGCGACGAGCGTACCCGACTGTTCCGTCGGCGCCATCATCGCGTCCGACGACGAAGCAGTCGCGGTAACGACAACCTCAACAGCCTTCTCGACGACCTTTTCAACCTCGACCTCTTTCTCCACCACCTTCTCGACGATCACCGTTTCCTTCACGATGCGCGTGACTTCGACGGTTTCCGTCCCTCCACATGCGATTGCGAATATCGCAACCGCAACGCCGACGGTCATCAGGAGACCTGCGACCGACTTGCGCTTTGATAGTTCTCGAATTAATTTCATGTGCGACACTCCCGTATTCTATGCTTGCCGTTTCGTCGCTTAACCTTGACGCTCCGTTGAAGTATCGACTCCGCGAACGAAGTCAGACCTCCCAGCGACAGGGCGTGAACGTAGAATACACCGAATCGTTGCGCGTGCGTGCGAAGTTTCACTGATTCGTGAAAAATCAAAAATCTTTCGGCGAATAGCACCATCAAGTAGAGACCCGGTTACACCTGATCGAACCACCTCGGGGAAAATGACTCCGATCGCGAGTTGCTCGGATCCGACGCGATCGACCCCAGCAACCCAATCAAGATGATTGGGCGGGCGCCGTTGCGCCATCGGTTAATCGACAAAAATCATGCACGCTGGGTCGGGTTTACTCCGGCGTAGCGCAACCGGACACAACCGCGACCGAATAATCGATGTTGGTGACTTTGTAACCGACGACCCTTACGCAGTCGAAACCGAACTCTTTCAACTGTTCAGCGACGATCTCACCCGAATCCACCTGAGCAACCCAATCCGAAGGAATGTCGTAAAACGGTTCTCCAGAAGTTCTACCCACTGCGATCAATCGATAACCGCGAAGACCCTCCAAAACTTTCGGTAAACCGTTCGATACGCAATCCCAAGGCAATCCCAAACCCATTACTTTTGAGTTTTGGTAAAACGGCGGTGTCCCCAATCTAAAGTACACCCCATCCCACTCCAAAAACGATGTGTCAGCGCCCCAGTTAAGATCGCAACTTGGCGGCATGCTCGCCTTCGCCTGCAACAGCGTGCAGCAATCGGAAGTGAACCCTTCGCCGGCGACTTCGCCGCGTTGCATCATCTTCGGTATCACCGAATCGTCGAAACATATCTCGGAGATCGGAGGATTCGGTGTCGATTGCGCCTCCGGTACGACCGAACATGTTGGAATCGTCAATTTCCTCAAATCGTGGACCTCGATCTGCAACAGCTGAGGCGGCAAGCAACCCAGAAACTGATTTCCACTCAACCGAACTAGCTTCAAACGCTCCAGAGTGGTTAATTTTTCGGGGATTTCACCAGAAAGTTGATTGCCCTGTAATTGCATCGACTGCAAAGTGCTCAACTTGGCAATTTCCTTGGGCACTGTTCCAGTCAATTCATTGCCGTTCAGCGACAAGGTTGTCAAATTGACCAATTCACCGAATTCCTTGGGAATTGAGCCCGACAACTCATTGTTGCTAAGCGCCAATGTTTCCAATTCGACGAGATCGCCAAGCGACTTCGGAATTTCTAAGGACAACTGATTCCCGCTAAGTGACAAGACACGCAGCGACGACAACCTGCCGAGCAAGGCCGGGATATAGCCATTGAGGTCTCGAGACCTCAAGCTAAGACCAACGACACGCCCAGATTCACCGTCCACTGTGACTCCGTCCCACTCGCTTAGTTCGACAGCGGATGCCCAATTTAATTCCGCGTCGCCGACCAGCGCGTCTCTTGCCTTTAACAACACCCCTTGATCTCCGTCGATTTCGGTTCGAGGCGAAGGATCGGCCGAACACGCCGAAGTCAGTGCCGCCATCATCAACAACATCACACCGAATCGTTGCCAGGATCCAACACGCGAAAGAGATCGTTTGGTTGTCATCAATGATGCCGCTTTTGGGACTTACGTTAGTGGGGCACTGAAATGTTACGTGACTACAGATATTTCGGCACAACCTATTGGATCGAGCAACTTGATGGGGTGTGCCTCCGATTCCGTCCGTACAGAATTCGCTACAGTGCTGCAAAATCAACCGGTTACAGATGATTTCCTGCGCGGATTGACAGGTACCATGTAAGGCGAAAACGAAAATCGGAGCACAACTGACCACACACGATGCCCAAACTACGCTTCGGCGCCTTCCTTGCGCCACACCATCCCATCGGCGAAAACCCGCTCCTTCAGTTCCAGAGCAACCTCGAGTTCGCAAAACTCTTGGACCACCTCGGCTACGATGAGTTCTGGTGCGGCGAACACCACTCCACAGGCTGGGAGATGATCGCCTCTCCCGAACTCTTCTTGGCCGCTGTCGCCGAACACACCCATCGCATCATGCTCGGTACCGGCGTGGTGTCCCTCCCGTACCATCACCCTTTTATGGTCGCCCAGCGCATGGTTCAACTCGACTACCAATCGCGTGGCCGAGCGATATTCGGTTCAGGCCCAGGCGCTCTGCCGTCTGACGCCCACACTCTCGGTTTCGACCCGATGCTGCTCCGGGACCGACAAGATGAGGCGATGGGAGTGATCCGAAAACTGTTCGAAGGAAAAGAGCGCGTAACTTACGAATCCGACTGGTTCACACTTCGCGACGCCAAACTTCAACTCCGACCGCTCCAAGAAGATATGGAGTTCGCCGTTGCATCAATGGTCAGCCCGTCCGGCATGACGCTAGCCGGAAAGCACCGAGCCGGGGTACTATCTATCGGATCGATGACCAAGGCTGGTATGCGTTCACTTCCTCTTCAATGGAGCTTCGCCGAAGAATCCGCGGCCAAACACGGAAACACCGTCGACCGCAAAAACTGGCGAATCGTAATGAGCTGGCATATCGCCGAAACGCGGCAGGAGGCTCGAGAACAGGCTAAACAGGGCCTCCTCAATCACAACAACCTATACACCGTAGGCACACTTGCCGCCGGTGACGGCCCGATCTACGAAACTCCCGACGAGGCGGTCGACGATGTAGCATTCTCCGACGAAAGCACCGCCGTCATAGGAACACCGGACGATCTGGTCGCCAAGATCCGAGACATGCAGGAAGTCACGGGCGGTTTCGGTTGCGTCATCGGCTTCGTCCACGACTGGGCGAACCGCGAAAACACCCTCAGGAGCTGGGACTTGGTCGCCCGCTACGTCGTGCCGGAAGTCAACGGCCTCCTAGACGACTACCGCGATTCCTACCGTTGGGTGAATGAGAGCCGCGAAACCTGGACTCGCGCCAAAGAAGCCGTAGATACCAAAATCGAACAACACGAACGCGCTGCCGAAGTCATGCGCACCGAGGGTCTTGAGGGCGAGAAACTGTCCGATTAACCTGGAACAGGCATTCTTCACCGAACCGCGTCCGAGTACCAACCTCCCCAAACCGATTTCCATCGCCGGAACATCGCGATGAATAGGGGATTGGTCCAGATCAACGTCCTCCACAACGGCCACTTGTCGAAACGACGACTAGACGGCTGCACCCGTGGCTCCCTTATCACGTGCGCAAATCCGCCGTTGCGCTTGGCGTGCTTCTTAAGCGCCCAATAGAAATCGACATCCTCGCCGATCCACGCTTTTTCGTCGTACCCGCCAATTTCCTCAAACACTTCCTTGCGGCAAAACTGCGTCGAACCCTGAACCATGTCCCTCAAGCGACCCAATACCCGCCATATACCCAAGTAGATACGCATTGAACGACGTTCAGGTCGGTATTCCACATCAACGCCACCGCCAACACAGTCGGCATCGCTCATCACCGAACGAATCTCCAAAAGCATCGATTTCGGCATCAAAACGTCCGCGTCGGCAAATACGAGTTCATCACCATTTGCATGGCGCGCACCAGTGTTCCGAGCCCGCGAAATTCCCTGAACACCCTCGTCAACTACCTTCGCTCCTTTGGCGCGAGCAACATCCGCCGTTCCATCCACGCTATTGTTGTCCACGACGATGGTTTCAATCTCAACACATTCTCGGCTGAGCAAATGCGCGGAAGCGATCTCAATCGCGGCGAGCGTCGCAGGCAGATATTCCTCTTCGTTGAATGCAGGGATGATGATGCTGATTTTCACAAGAAATCGACGCTTCGTCCGAGTAACCTATTCACACGGACCGGGACGTTCATACCAACGCCTAGACCGCGTCCCACGAAGAAGTTTAAGACCACGCCATGAAAATCACCCAAATCGAAACCATCCGTATCGCAGAGCAACCTCATAACATTTGGGTTCAAATCCACACCGACGAGGGCATTGTCGGTCTCGGCGAAACCTTCTACGCCGCAACGGTCGTCGAATCTGCTGTACATGACCACTTTGGTCCCTTGCTCATTGGTCGCGATCCGTTCCCGATCGAGCGACATTGGGAGGCCATGTTCCGACTCTCAGACCACGCCGGCTACGGCGGCGCCGAGATGCGCGCGATATCCGCTCTCGATGTCGCACTTTGGGACATCAAGGGACAAGCCCTAGGCGTCCCCGTATACGAGCTCCTCGGCGGTGCAGTCCGAACCAAGATCCGCGTCTATGCCACCTCTTTGCAGTTCCATGGAGCCGGCGAGCAAGCCAAGGGTCTCCTCGACGAAGGCATCACTGCGATGAAGGGCGGACCAACCATCGGCCTCGCCCAAGCCTCCGATGGACAGTTCCTGTCGCCCAAAGAACTCGACATGGCGCTCAAGCCTATCCGGGATATACGCGATGCCGTTGGCATGGACATGCAGATTGCGAACGATGGTCACGGCAAATGGAACCTACCTGTTGCCATCCGCATCGCACAAGCCATGGAACCGTACGAAATGATGTGGCAGGAAGACCTGATGCCGCTCCTGAATCCAGAGGCCCTGGCACGTCTGCAAGCCGCCACAAAAACGCCGGTGTGCATTTCAGAACGGCTCCTGACCCGCTGGCAACTCCGCCAATTCATCGAGAACGGTTCCGCGCGGATCGTCATGCCAGATCTCATCTGGACCGGCGGCGTATCAGAAACCCACAAGATCGCGATCCTTGCCTCTGCACACCAAGTCCCCTTCGCTCCGCATGACGCCACCGGCCCTGTCAACATCTTCGCCTGCTCACAGATCTGCATGAGCTCCCCCAACGCCATGATGCAAGAGCACGTCCCCGCGTTCTTCAAGGGTTGGTACAACGACATCGTCGACCCGAACCTCGATATCCGAGACGGATACCTCCACGCGCCTCAACGCCCCGGCATTGGCACCCGGTTAAAAGCCGGAGTCCGCGAACGCTCCGACACAACGATCCGGGTAAGCAACGAGCCCCGCAAAAGCCTGATCGACGAGTGGGGACCTCACCCTGCCCGAACGCCGGAAACCCAAGCCATAGTCGACGAGCTTGAAATCGAACGAGGCCCTCAACAATAGGTCGACCCGAACTCATCGGAATACCCACTTCCCCGTCAACTCCCTCCCGCCGGAATGGTCATCAGCAGGAGGGAGCGACTTGCCTTGAACGCTGACGCTAATCGCCGTTCAATTCCCTACCTCGTCTATTTGGAAACGAAACGCCCCGCGCGGACCACCATTAACCCAAACGCCGAGCTGCGTGCCGTCGCCGACCTGGATGTAATAGTTACCCGTCGCGTTCGGCCTAATGGTCACTCTCGCGTCTCCATATCCGTGGCGGCCATGGCTAGAGTCCGGCAACGTGACTCCGTTCGCGTTATAGACGCCGTAAACGACCGCGAACTGCAACTTCGACGGTGGATTCGAGCCGCCCTCGAGCACGATCTCGTACTCCTTGCCGGATGTCAACGAGGCGACGAACCAGGTGCGTTCGTAACTGTCAATGATCCCGTCGATCGGTGAGCCTAGCGCCACCGGAGTCGCACCGCCTTGACCGTCCAAGACGCCCGCCACCGACGTGACTTCCAGTTCGTAACTACCGGTCTGTCTGCCGGGATACCACCACCTGATAGGACAGGCGCCCGGATTGACATCCATCGCATTGTTCGACGATACGTCGATGTAAACGAGGCCCGTCTCAACTGCCGTGAACACCATCCGGCTGTTTCGACCCTGGCCACTACCGATGTCACCGTAGGCGTCGTAAACGTCGCCATATGATCTGTCGGTCTTGCTCTCGCCATGGGTGTTGGCCATTCCCCAAAATCGCGTTTCCACCAACGTGCCATCGCCTGTATCGGCCCCACGCATTTCGATGAGGTAGTTGCGTCCTTCCACGACCTCGACTCCCCACCAGTCGTGGTCGAACACTCGGTGTCCAAATTCGCATTCACCCGCGCCGTTGCTCGCGAACGTCACGTAACCCAGGTCGATGTAACCGGACACCGGACCGCCATCCACGATCACTCGGCCATCAGTCGTTGCGTCATCCGGCAAGTTCGAGCCCACAGGATCAGCCGATACTCCTTCAGCACTCTTTCCAGATCCGTGTCCGTCGTCGTAACGCGCCGTGACCTTCAGATACTTGCCAACATCGGTCTCGGTCGGAAGATAGGTATTCGAAGTAGCACCTGGTAGCGCCGCGGATGGACCGTTGGCAGTATCCGCTATCGACCACTGCCATTCGACCTCGCCAACAACGCCATCAGCATCGTTGACATACGCGCTAACTGGCAATCCTTCCAAGGGCCGGTCAGGCACTATCACGACTTTACCCAACTCGTCGCCGCCGATTACTGTAATGACCACTTCGGTCGTAGCAGTACCTCCATTACCGTCGTTCACGCTGACGACCAAATTGTGAACCTGTTTGACCGAACGATCAAAGGGTCGTTTCAGTCTTATCAATACCGAACTGCCATCTACCACTAGCTCAAAGGTGTCGGTATCATCGCCTTCGAGCGTGAAGACAAGAATCTGCGATTCGTCATCGTCTGACGCCCCCAAGGCGACTACATCGGTCCCAACAGGTTTGTCTTCAAGTAACTCGATTGACGCACCTGAAGTCAGGAATGACGGTGGGTTGTTCGCGGTATCGTTCGTCACCGCGTAATCTGCGATCGATTGGACGGCTACGCCATCAGCACTTTGCAGCTGCATCGAACCGGGAACAGTGTAATCGATCATCACCGTTTGTCCTGCCTCCGCCGCGGGATCGATGGTCAGCGTTGCAGTCGAACCGCTCACCGAAACGTTTGTCACCGTTCGATCGACCGCGTCAACTGTCACGTCGAATGCGCTCGCACTAGGCTCCGAGGTTTCGTCTAGGTCCTCGCTCAAGTTCAACGTCAAGTTCGATCCGTCCACCACCGCGGAAGTCAACTCCGGAACCGTACGGTCCATGATCGACAACTCGATCTTGTCAACCACAACATCACCCTCGCTCATCATCTTCACTTCTACCGTTTCAGTCGCCTCCGAAACGTCGTCTCTTAACGTCCGGATGTTCACAACGTCAGTCGATATGGGGCTCCCAGCCGCGATGTTGAGTACTTCGGAATCCGCTTCGTAGTCTTGATCCTTCTGTGCAACGCCGGCGAACTCGAGCGAAAGCGTCTCAGGCTGCGCCAAGACCACATCTCCCTCGAGCCGTGCCCAAACCTGCGCCGAATCTCCTTCATCGATCTCTAGGGCGTCCGACATCAATCTGATTTGCGCCACATCATTGTCTTCGATCACAATTCGCTTCGGTCCAAGCGGCAGAGTCAACCAAGGTATGTTGAACGACGGCGTTGTGACATAGAAGAATTCGTCCCCTCCCTCATCCAATACGTCATCAACGATTTCCCACGCCACGCTGATATGCGCTACGTATTCACCCGAAGATTGCTTGACGAAACTCCCAATCTGCAAATGGACCGCGTGAAATGAATTTCCAAAATCTCCGGGAGGATATGCCGATCCCGGCACAGACTCGATCAAAAACGGAATACCTTCAGCGGTTACGTCTTCCGTCTCGTACGTACCCGGCCGAACATTGCCTTCGACACTAATCATCAAATCAACTGCCACAGTGCCGTCGTCCTCAGATACTCGAATGTCACCCGCATCTGAGTACGTAACCGTGATCGGCTCTTCGTCATCCGTCACACTGACGGACACCGAAACGGGATCGCCAACATGGTACTCGTCTTCATCCGCAACGAGACTGACTTCCACGGATCCATTCCCTTCCAGATTGAATAAATTCCGGACCGGGATTTCGAATTCGAACGTCGACTCGCCCGCGGGAATTTTCACAGAAAACTCTTCCTCGTACGCTGGAGGGAGCCAACCCGCATCTTCAGGCTCTTCAGCTTCGAGCGTTACATAGATGTCGGCACCAGCTGCCGGCTCCGCATTTAACCGAAACCTCATCGGTCCCATGCTCTCAAACACGCTATCCGTAATCGCCTCAATCGTTACCGTCGGCAACTCGTCTGCCATCATGGCATCAATTCCGTCTGAGTGATCATTCGGATCGACAGCGCGCGAACGAATTGACGAACCTTCGAAAACGGTTGGCTTTGGATCGTGCTCTGCTGCAGAAAAATCCGAAACTCTCGACTCTCGATCCGTCAATACTTGGCCGCTGGTGGCAGTCTTGGACTGCCTGGCCGAAACGGTAGGTTCAGGCAAAAATAGGACAATGAATGTGGCGAGTAACCCGACCGCGGCGGCTGCGAGTAACGAGATACGACGTGGTGGACTTCCCGTAGCCATCAGAGTAGTTTGCTTCAATGCGGCTTTCCTCCTGTTGGAGGCGAGATCAGCGGGATTTCGGCGCTATCGCTCGACCCGCTGGGTGCTTTCTGAATCAATTCACCAATTCTCGCCATGTATTTACTAACTAATACGAAGTTCGTATTCAGTTGGGATTTAAGCGCCGTAATTACCGAGCGGTCCGGTAAACTAAAACAAAGTCCGAAACACCCCAAAGAGTTCGCGATGTATGGTTGGTTAGGATCCGCGAGCCCACCAAACCCGCAACCATGCCAATCGACCCGCCACCCAAATCGATCTACGCCGACTTTTCATCCTTTAACGCCAAACAACTCCGCGCAACCCAAGAAGAAGTCTGGGCTTGGATCTCCAATGCCGAATCCGTCCCTTACGACGATGCACCGGACGACGATTTGATCGACACCGCCAGAGAAGCGCTAAACGAAATCATCGCTGAGCGCCGAATGTTGCACGGCGACGAAACCGCCCCGCGCGGCGGATAGAAAACTTATGCTTCCGACGGCACTGCAAACCAACCATCCCCACGCCTCACAGCATCCACCGCCTCTTGGAACAACCACCCGTCCTTGAACGTCTGATACCCGCAGTAACCCTCGGCACGTATATCCTCAACCAACTCACCCATCAAAACCGTCCAATTCCGTTGCGTGTCGTCCTCGATCGCGGGCAATTCACAGGAAATACTCGACGGCACCTCGACGCGTTGCCAATCTGAACCGCGTTTCTTGACGTGCAATGGGCCTTGCGCGTACGCACCCCCAATGTGGATCGATCCTTCTTCTCCGTAGAACGCAACGTAGTCTGCCTCGAAGCGCGGCTGCATTCCACCGTGCCGGAAGATCGAAGATACCGGTTGCCTCGTCTCGATCGCTGGATTTACGTGTGCCATCACCGAGTAAGCCCACTCTGAATCCACGCTTCGCCATTCAACCGATTCCAACTCGTCCGCCCGCGGAATGAAATCGCCGCGTTCCCGGAAATCGTGTATCCCGTCAACAACCGGCGCCCTGTGCATGTCGTTCCGCGCCTCGCCGTTGATCTCAATCAATGTTGCATCCAACGCGTGAAGCACGATCGAAAGCTTGTGCGTGAAGTTGTTGCTCAACCGCCCGCCACCAAGGTCGATCCGGTGCGACCAACCCCAAGGGATCAGCGGATTCAACTCGTAGTGCGAGATGCACTCCGTTTCGAACGGCTCACCGATCACACCTTCGGCTATCAGCTTCTTCGCCAACAATGCATGAGGTTGGTACCGGAACGAAGCGGCATACGCCGTCTTCATGCCCTTCTCTACAGACTTCAAATAGAGCTGCTTCGAGGTCTCAGCGGACGTCGTAAGCGGTTTATCGCAAAACACGTGGCAACCGCGATCCAACGCCTCCATGATCTGCTCGAAATGAGCTCCGCCCGGCGTGCCAATCGCGACTATATCGGGCTTTAGCGTGTCGAGTGCGGCAACCCAATCCGTGGACGCGTACGGTATCCCCATATCGGCCGCAACCTGCTCCACCACCTCGGCGGTACGACTTACCATACCGACGACCTCAATGCCACAAGATCGCATCGCCTCGGCGTGACCTTGCCCGGCGAAACCCGAGCCTAATACGATACCTCTCAATTTGTTACTCCTCAATGACGCTGGTAGGGCAGGGTAGTGCTACGCCGCTGCCAAGAAACCCACGCGACCGTAGTCGCGGTCCATGACTTCCCGCGCATCGACATCTAACCAATCTTCCATGATCTCGGTGTAGATACTTCGGAAATCCAAATTGAACGCGAGGTCGCCTTCAACAAGGTCCTTCTCGTCCATCGACGGATACTCGCCATACTGGCCACCGTCGACACCATCTCCGATCAGGAACGCGACTCCGCCAGATCCGTGGTCCGTGCCATTCCCATTGTCCTTCACCCTTCGACCAAACTCAGAGAACGCCAATATCAAGATGTCCTCGCTCTGGTGATGCTCCTTCATGTCGGCGTAGAAGTCGTAGATGCCGCCAGAAACATCGGTCAACAGCTTCTCTTGCAACGCGATCCCGTTAGTATGGGCGTCGAAGCTGCCATGCTGCGTGTAGCAGATTCGCGTTCCGATGTCCGCCTGCAACACTTGGGCGGCGCTCTTCATGCTCTTGGCGAAGAAATTCGGGTCGTACTCAACGTCCGAATCGTAGGTGAGCGTGCACTGGCTCAACATGTCCGATCCACGCAACGCATCCAACCCGGTTTGACTCAACAGGTCCATGGTTGGACCGCTTCCGAGCCCCATCGAGTAGATGTACTTGAACATTTCGAGAACTTCAGATCGCTCTGCCTCTGCTCCCAAATGGCCCATTAGCCCGTAGGAATCTAGGTCCGTAACGGATGCGACCGGTGCGCCTTTCGCAATCAGTGCCCTCGGCAAACCGCCACCGAAATTCACCGCCGCGACAACATTGTCGCCCTGCGGGTACATCTGCTTGATCGTATTGCCCAGCCAACCCTCATCCGCAAGCTTCGTCGGCTCTGCCGTGTGCCAAATGTCCATCGAGCGGAAGTGCGACCGATTCGGCTGCGGATAACCCACGCCGTGGATTACCGCTACCTTCCCCTGATCGTAGAGCTCCTTGATCGGCTGCATACCCGGGTTCATTCCGTACTTGCGATCTAGCGGCAGCACTCGGTCCTCGGTGATGCGAACGTTTGGGCGGCTGTCGACATATCGCGGATCGTCGTAGGGCACGACACAGTTGAGGTAGTCGTTGCCACCTGACATCTGCACGACTACTAGTTTGCGGTCTTTACCAGAACTCATCGATATTCTCCTAACGACTGTCGCGCTCTCGCGCTTTCAGTTTCAAACGACTCTTTCGTAAATTTGGAAACGGTGCCGGCACGTCTCCAGCACGTATGAGCGATCCGCGTTGTCAATCGCGACCGTGACGGGGTCCCAAAAGTACGGCTCGATCCGCGCCGCGATCTCGTTCTTGTCGTCCGTATCAACTTCGAAATACGGCTCGAACGTCGAACGCGCACGCAACTCATCCTGCTGCGCTTCCAAATACTCGGCAGACCACTTCGACAACGTCGCCTCACCCTTTAATTCAGTAAGGAAGTGACCATCGGCATCCAATACCTGGACCCTCTGGTTACCCCAGTCCGCAACGTACATGTTGCCGTCTGAATCGATGCCTACCCGGCTTGGCCGGTTGAACTCTCCATCGCCGTCCCCGCTGCTGCCATACTGAGCCAGAAACTCGCCATCGGGAGTGAACCGCTGGATCCTGTCGTTTCGCCAATCCGCAACGCAAACGTTCCCTTTCGGGTCCAAGGCAATGCCCCATGGCAAATTGAACTCACCCTCTCCATCGCCGTATGAGCCCCACTTGGTGATGAAATCTCCGTCCTTGGTCAACTTCTGGACCCGGTGGTTCTTGTGATCGACCAGCAACATGTTGTCGTCCGCATCGAACACCAACCCCGAAGGCCCGTCGAACTCGCCATCGCCATCGCCGACCGTACCCCAAGTAACCCGCGGGTCGCCATCGCGGTTGTAGACCGTGATCCGCTGCAAAACCTCATCCGCAAGGTACAGGTTGTCATCAGCATCCAGCGCCAGAGCCGTTGGACCGATCATGTCCCCCATGTCCCGTCCGTATCCGCCGATCTGCCCCAAGAAATCGTGCTCCAAAGTCACCATCTGAATACCGACGATGTTCAGCGCAACCGTATTGCTCCGGCTCACGACGAAGATCACGCCATCGTCTCGTACCACCATGTCGGTTGGCAAATGGAAACCGCGCCCGCCTTGGTCGGCATTGAACCCGATAGTGTCTACGTATCTGATCTTGAACTCAGTTTTTGTGACCATTGGCTAACCTAAACCGTCTGATACTCCTGCGTCGCCACGATTATCTGAATCAGCGCAACTATCGCCTGCTCAGCGTTTTCGACAGCGTCCGCGTTGGCAAAACTAATGTTGCCGTACTTCGACGCGTAGTTGATCAACCCTTGCCGCGTCGTATCCATCGTATTGATCGGACCGAGAATCTCTAGACACCGGTCAACCAACTCTTCAGACGAAAGAACGCCACGACCGGCAGACGTCCGAACGCGTTCGATAATCGAACGAATCCCTGGCTTGTTCGGGTCGTCCAACGTCTTGCTCGCAAAGTTGACACGTTGCACATATGCACCCGTGTTGATCCAATCTTCACCACCTTGCCAACCCTCGACACTCGGCGGGTTCAACAGCGATTGACCCATGTTCGCACAAGTAGCGGCGGCCGCGTACGCATCCGCCGACGGCACATCCAACCCGCCTGCCAATCGCAGCGTCCCAACCACCATCTCGGCCGGACTCTTGATCCGCGCATACCGAGAAGGCTCCGACATGAAGAAATCTGACGTGAACAACGCCCGCAACATCGCCGTGATGCTGTATCCCGAATCGAAGTACGCATCCACCAACACCTGAATCGCTTCCGGATCCTTCGGCGGAACGTGCGGCCACTGCGGTACCGGCAATTCGTCGGCCACGAAGAAGTGGTACATATGCCGAGCGATGAACCGCGGCGTCGCTTCCTGACGACAGATAATCGCAACCGCATCCTCGCCGTTCAAATCTCCCGACTCGCCCAACAAAGTCTTATCAGAGTGATCGTGGTCATCGTCGTCATACTCGAACTGCCACGATATGTACCCATATGGACGCGCCGTATTGTTGCGCATCTTGATCGACATGTAGTCCGGATTCACCACCCTCCAACCCGTGAACGCCCGCGCACACTCCTTGATGTCGTCCTCCGTATAGTTCCCAACACCCATCGAGAACAGCTCAAGAATCTCTCGACCGTAGTTCTCGTTGATCGAATCCGCGTGATTGTCCTGATTGTCCAACCACATCAACATCGCCGGGTCTTTCGACAGCCGAAGCAGCAAATTGTCGAACCCGCCCATCCCGTGTTCGCGGAACATGTCGATCTGATTAAGAACCACCCGACCTTGGATCAACTTATGTGCGCCCGTCGCAAACACCCGGTGCCAGAACAAGCACATCTTCTCCCGCAACGGCGCCTCCGTGTGAACCAGCTGATACATCCAATGCGCCGCACACGCCGGCTGATTCCGCAAATCCGATTGGTCGACGAAGTAACGACGGATCAAATCCAACGGCAACTCGACATCTTGAGCGGGGTTCAAAAGCGACTCCAGCGTCGCATCATAACCAACCTCCACAGCACGATCCAACTCATCCGGGGTGGCGCCGAATCCAGCACGCCTCAAAAGGTGAGCGATTAGAGCCACATCTTGCTTAGAACTCGTCAGAGTCATGGTCCCAGAATCTCCTATCGTTCATGACACCAGCCAAACTTATTCACAAAGTGTAAACCCGTTGGTATCCGCATGCGCAGATTCGTAAACACTCATCCCCCCAGCTGTCTCAGCCGCGGATCCGTGAAATCGCGTATCCAGTCACCCACGAAATTCAACGACATCACCACCAGGAATATCGCCAACCCTGGGAAGAACGATGACCACCATGCCGTCGTCAGATACTCCCGACCCTCAGAAACCATCAACCCCCACGACGGCGTCGGCGCCGGAATCCCAGCACCGAGGAAACTCAGCGTCGCCTCCGTCAATATCAAACCGCCAACCGCCAGCGTCGCAATCACCATGATCGTCGGAACCACACCTGGCAAAATATGCCTGATAATCACCCGCGGCGTGGACGCCCCGCAAACTCGCGCCATCTGAACGAACTCGCGTTCCCTCAGCGTCAACACATCGGCACGAACATTCCTCACGAAACCAGCCCACGATACCATCGCCAAAACACCCATCAGAACCGTCAGACTCCCGCCAAACAACGTAACAACAACGATCGCAATCAACAAGAAGGGCAGCGCGTGCCAAATGTCGACTGCCCGCGCGATCACCTCATCTATTAGACCGCCATACCAAGCCGCCAACAATCCTAACGTCACGCCCACAAGCAACCCGCTCAACAACGCAACTCCAGCAACAGCCAACGATATCCGCGCACCGTAAATGATCCGACTCAACACGTCGCGCCCGACTTGATCCGCTCCCAACAAATAACTCTGTGTGTACTCCCCATCATCCGAAGCCCAAATCGGCGGTGCGTTCCGATCGCGCAGCGCCTGGATGTTCGGCTCTTGCGGCGCGATCCACGGCGCCAAAGCCGCACTTAATATCAACGTGACGAGAACTATGCCAGGTAGTACCGGATAACGCCGCATGAAGGCATAGCCATGTCCGAGAAACGAGCGACGACCCGGCATCGAATCGGTTGACGCGGATCGGTTATATGTCGAAAGGGTTGCCATGATATCGCTCTATGTGTACCGAATTCGCGGGTCGATCACGATGTAAAGCAGGTCAGCGGCCAAGCTGAACAATACGTAGATGATCACAAACACCAGCACGCCACCCGTCAAAACCGGAAAGTCATTGCTGTTGACCGCCTCAAGCATCGTCCGACCCAGACCCGGCCAAGCGAAAACCGCTTCCGCAACCAACGTTCCATTCAGCAAACCAGCGAGCAAAAGCGTCGACAACGTTATCGGCTGTATCAGCGAGTTCCGAAGCGCATGTTTCCAGATCACCGCGGTCGGACTCGATCCCTTGGCTCGCGCCAGCCTGATGAACTCCGAATCCAACACCTCCAGCATCGAAGACCTCGTGATCCGCAAGTAACCGGCCATCGAACTCGTCCCGACAACGATCGCCGGCATGATGAAATACTGCAAGCCCAATCCCTCGCCCTTCAATCCGCTAGGAAGCCACTCCTGCCAAACTGAGAACAGCAGAACCATCACGATGCCCAGCCAGAAGTTGGGTATCGCCTGCCCAAAGAGCGCGACGAACCTCCCAACCAAATCCAAAATCGTGCCACGATAAACTGCCGACATCATCCCCACCGGAACCCCCACTACCGTGGCCAGCAGCCATCCCGCAATCGCCAACTGCACCGTCGCCCCAACCTTTTCGGAGATTACCTTCGTCACCTTCCGCTCCCCAGCCAACGACCGCCCAAGGTCCCCTTGCAACGTGTTCTTTATCCAGACCAGGTACTGGACGATGAACGGTTTGTCCAGCCCCAAATGCTTCTCCAGCGCACGGATCTGTTCGGGAGTTCGGCCGTATCCTTCCGGTGCCGCATAGAGCAGCAGCGGGTCACCCGCGACCCGCGAAAGCGCGAACACGACAAAGGTAGCGCCGACGACCGTCACTAGAGACGTCAAAAGACGACGTATCAGATACCTTCTCATCGCCGGTCAGTTCACTGCGGATTCGCAAAGAGACACATCGCGGCCCGATCCTTCACCTTCAATAGAGGTTAGATAACGGACCAACTCCATGCCAGTTTGGGGTCGGGTCACGCATCCGAGATGCGTGACCCGACCCCAAACTATGCGTAGTTCGCGGATGCTACTGCGCCGGCATGATCAAGTCGAGCGACACGATGTGCGTGCCGGCCGCGTTGGCTCGCATATTCCAAGAGCCAATCGTCTTGGGATTCCAAACCATCGGCTCCGGTATCGCCGCAACTCCGGAGTTGAGTCTCCAGTGGCGGTAGTACTCAAGCAACTCAGTGTTGTTCTTGATGCGCTGAGCTTTGTCCAACTCACCGGCAGTCTTCAGGTAGTTCTCAAGCACGTATGGAATCTCCATCGCACAGCTGAATCCACCGCGGGACAGCGTCGTGAACACGACACCCTTGGGGAAGTCCCAAGGCACCGAGTCACGAGCGTCAGTTCCGCCACATGCGCTCAGGAACGGCTGGTTCTGCGATCGGTCAACGACCGTCGGCCGCCAAACCGTGTAACCGTGTCTCACCAGGCTCGTGCGGATGCCCAGCGAGTCCCACATGGCACCAATCGCTGACTGAATCTCGCCCGCCGTGCCCGTTGCACCGCCAACGTGCGGCGTCACGTACATGTCGACTTGGAAGCGAATCCCGCGTGCCGCAATCGGGTAATCAGCCTCGTCAAGCAGCCTCTTCGCCTCGTCCGGATCGTGGTTGATGTTCCACTTGTTGTCCCATTCCGGCGACTTGATCGAGAAAGCATTGACGTGTACCAGCCAACCCAATCCGTCTACGATCACGTCGTTGATCGTCTCTTTGTCGATCGCAAGCGACATCGCGGTTCGAACCTTGCGAGCACGCTCCATGCTCTCGTCGTTGCCGTATTCACCGATCCACGGGAACTGCTCCGTCGGCTGGTAGCCCTCACGGCTAACCTCTATATCTTCAGGAACACCCACCGTGATGTCGGGACACGACACCGAACTCGCGCCTTGTGAACAGTTGTAATCGTACTGTTCCCAGTAGTTACCCGCGAAGAAGACGCCTTCCTGAGCGGCCTTGCCGCTGTCCGACATCTTGAAGCCTTCCTCGAGCAACCCACGAATCGCCTTCAGCGATACATCCGCTATGTCTGTCTGACCATTTCGAAGCATCGCGGTCCGCGTCGACTCTTCCGGTACCTCGTTCACGTTCAAGAACTTCATCGCGGCGGGCGCGATGTGGTGGTCGGGATTCGTTTCCAGTCGGACAATGTTCTGCGGAATGAACTCCTTCAACATGTACGGACCCGTGCCGATAACGTTCTCGTTCGCCCATTCGCGACCGTTTTCGTCAAACGCCGTCTTGCTGAACGTTCCGTTGGTCCCCGCAAACGTGTTGAAGTAGGCCTGGTTCCAGACCACCGTGAACTGCTTGATCGGTATCTCAACCGTGTAGTCGTCGATCTTCACCATCGGTTCGAACACCGCGGCGTAGTCGCCCGATTGGTTGTGCACGCTCTCTGGTGTGATCAGGTCGTTGAAGCTCCACACCACGTCGTCTGCCGTCATCTCTCCCCAACCTTGGTGGAACTGAACGCCCCTCTTTATCGTCACAGTGATCTTGCTCAGGTCTTCCGAAACGCCCCACGTTTCGGCCAACACCGGGTCAACGATGTTCGATCCTACCGGACCACCCGGCTGGAAGAATCCTTCCGCAATGCTCCAAGGTCCATCCGGCGCACCTGTGCTGTTCAGACCAGTCAACGTTAGGCCGACCCGGTTTTGAACCGCCATCTCCGCCGTCTCAGGTGCACTGCGAGGATCGGGGGCTTCCATCATCGCCATCGCGATCGGAGTCGCCGTCGCAACAACCACTCTCTCCGTCACCACCGTTTGCACGACTGTCTCTCCCGCAACTTCCTTCTCAACCACCACCGTCTCTACGACGGTTTTAGGAACCTCTTTCTCGATGATCACCGTCTGAACAACGATCTGACCCTCGACCATGACCTCTTTCTCAACAACAACCGTCTGGATCACGGTTTCCCCAGCCACTTCCTTCTCAACCACTACTTCCCGCTCGACGACCACCGTCTGTACCACGGTCTGACCCTCGACCACGACCTCCTTCTCCACGACAACCGTCTGCACGACAGTCTCGCCCGGAACCACCTTCTCCACCACCACTTGCTTCTCGACGACAACCGTCTGAATCACAGTTTCTGTTCCGCCGCAAGCCATGACCGAGACCGCCGCAACCGCGACCAGCGCAGCCAACACGGCGATCACCGCCCGGTTCTTCAGATATCGAATATCGATGCTCATTGATATACCTCCCTAGCTGGGATCCAATTGCCTTTGACGCTTCGCGCATTCAACGCGCATCCGTGTCTGACGGTCGGATTCGCCGCCGCAAACCCGGTTCAAGCGCTCAAACGCAAACCAAGCCCATTCGCTTGCCGTGTCAAAAACGCCAAGATGTGCATGTTAGGTTATACCGCATTCGCATATATTGGGCGTGAATATCACGAAGTTAGTACTTCGAACAACGAGCCATGACGTTTATGGCGAAATTAGAGACCGAAAATCTGCATCTTGCGCACCAAACGAAAACGCAGGGTCCACCGCAACAGACATAGCCGAGACCCTCTTGGGCACTCCACCACAGCGTCGCGGGTGCGGACGGGCAGCGGGTGCGGACGGGCAGCGGTGCGGTTGATATTGACCCGGTTGATGTTGAAAGAGGAAGAGTGCAATGGCATCCCCAAAAGCCACCACAACACAATCCTGGCCCATCCTTCAATCCCGCCCATCCCGGTTCAGTCACCTGACAACGCGAAACACATCTGTCGCCAATGACCGAAACCTGAACCCATAATTCAAAGCTTTGCCCGAACTTGAACCGGGATCATTCCCATCCTGGTTCAACCCTGTCGACGAACTCGTCAGGCGTTTCAGCGCGTCAAAATTCTTCAGCAATTCGATACCAAAACGCTAAACCTTCTTGCACGACCGACCGATATGCCTTACAATAAGCGGTTACCGAGAAATGGAATCTCGCCCGGTGACGGTGCCTGAGACCCAGGTTTTCGGTAAGCATCTTGACAATTGAAAAGCGGAAAGAACAGACGTCAGTTCAAATAAGAGTTTGATCCTGGCTCAGGATGAACGCTGGCGGCGTGCCTAATGCATGCAAGTCGAACGAGGTCGCTCCTTCGGGGGCTACACCAAGTGGCAGACGGCTGAGTAACGCGTGGGTGACCTGCCCCCGAGAACGGGATAACTACGGGAAACTGTAGCTAATACCGTATACATTCCCTTGCTTCAAGGTAGGGGAAGAAAGATTTATCGCTCGGGGATGGGCCCGCGTCCTATCAGGTAGTTGGTGCGGTAACGGCGTACCAAGCCTTAAACGGGTATCTGGTGTGAGAGCATGACCAGACAGAGGGGGACTGAGACACGGCCCCCACTCCTCCGGGAGGCAGCAGCAAGGAATCGTGCACAATGGGCGAAAGCCTGATGCCGCGACGCCGCGTGAGGGATGACGGCTCTCGAGTTGTAAACCTCTTTTCTCAGGGACGAGAGAGGACTTAACCTGAGGAATAAGTCACGGCTAACTACGTGCCAGCAGCCGCGGTAATACGTAGGTGGCAAGCGTTTTCCGGAATTACTGGGCGTAAAGGGTCCGTAGGCGGTTTGGTAAGTCTTCTGTGAAAGCTCCAGGCTCAACTTGGAGTGGTCGGGAGAAACTGCTGAACTAGAGACTGTCAGAGGCAGGTGGAATTCCCGGTGTAGTGGTGAAATACGTAGATATCGGGAGGAACACCAGTGGCGAAAGCGGCCTGCTGGGACAGTTCTGACGCTAAGGGACTAAAGCGTGGGGAGCGAACCGGATTAGATACCCGGGTAGTCCACGCCCTAAACGATGAATGCTAGGTCTTCGGGGTGTTAATTCCCTGTGGGCCGAAGGTAACCCATTAAGCATTTCGCCTGGGGACTACGGCCGCAAGGCTAAAACTCAAAGGAATTGACGGGTCCCCGCACAAGCAGCGGAGCGTGTGGTTTAATTCGATGGTAAGCGAAGAACCTTACCTAGGCTTGACATGTTTGGTAGTACCGAACCGAAAGGGGAGGGACCCTTCGGGGAGCCTTACACAGGTGTTGCATGGCCGTCGTCAGCTCGTGCCGTGAGGTGTTGGGTTAAGTCCCGCAACGAGCGCAACCCCTATCGTCTGTTACTCTCTCTGACGAGACAGTCCTTAAACGGAAGGAAGGTGGGGATGACGTCAGGTCATCATGACCCTTACGCCTAGGGCTACACACACGCTACAATGGCCGGTACAGACGGTTGCGACGCCGCAAGGTTGAGCCAATCCGACAAAGCCGGTCTCAGTTGGGATTGAAGGCTGAAACCCGCCTTCATGAACGTGGAGTTGCTAGTAACCGCAGGTCAGCACACTGCGGTGAATACGTTCCCGGGGATTGTACACACTGCCCGTCAAGTCATGGAAGTTGGAGACACTTGAAGTCGCTGGGCCAACCCTTAGGGGAGGCAGGTGCCGAGGGTGGAGCCAATGACTGGGACTAAGTCGTAACAAGGTAGCTGTACCGGAAGGTGCGGCTGGATCACCTCCTTTCTAAGGAGTGCTAGCCCACTTTTCAATACGACAGAAAAGTGGCAACAGTACTACCCAAATTAACCGCACATTCGCATCCGATTACTAATCGATTCGAGCGAGATTCCCAAACCCGATTCATCAGCATTCGACTTCGGTCCGATCCTGAACTAACGAAACGGGGGCGTGGCAAGGGGCTCGTCGAAATAGGATCGAATGCCTCGAAAAGATGTGCGCTCCTAAGGCCTTTCCGGATCAGGCCTTCAAATAAACAATCCGGAACTGCTTAAGAGCACCGGCGTCTGTTCGATCCGCTTTTCAGTTGTCAAGAATCAGACAGCGTGAACCAACAGGTTCACGCTTTTTGCATTCTTGCCCACACCCACATGACCAAGCCATCTTTCATATCCAATCAGCTATATCTCGCACCTTGGATCATCGCCCTATGCACATCGGTAGCACTACTCGTTAGCATCGCCTGCTCCTCCGACAACGAACCTACAGCCACGCGAACCACCGCGAATCGCGACAACGCTCCAATCAACTACGACGGCGAAGAGTCGTTCCTAAACCGTTGCGCCGTTTGCCATGGCGAAACCGCAAGTGGCACTCAAAGCGGCCCACCCCTCGTCAACCGCCTCTACGAGATCGGACATCACCCCAACTTCTCGTTCCACAACGCCGTCAACAAAGGCGTGATTTCTCACCACTGGAACTTCGGCGACATGCCGCCTATCCCAAACGTCGAGCCAGCCGAAATCGACGCCATCATCTGTCACGTCCGCGACCTCCAACGCGCCGAAGGCCTGCCTGCCGGCGAGCCTTGTTAAACGGCCCGAACTCGAAAAAACCGTATTCGGTACCATTCAAACACGGGCGCGACCAACTTTCCGGGAGGTTATCGTAATGCCGGCACCACATGAGCGGAGGACCAGACCTCTAGATCCACGGGATCGAGATCGCCTGGATCAACGCCCGAGACCCATACCAGTGATCAGGCCAGCGGGCTTCGGCAACCGTTTCGCGGTCGCCATGCCCGGCGACTTCGGACGCATACTGAAAATTGTCGTCGTCGGCGTCTTCCTGTTCATGTCAGGCGGAAGATTTGTGGCGTCGGAACCGTTGCCGTTTTTCGTCGGAATCTTCGCAGGAATTTTGGTGATCACGGCGGTCTTATCCAGCATCTCAGGATCAACGAAGAGACTAGAATTCGTCGCGGCAAACGAATTCACCGACAAGGACGAGTTCAGAAGACAAACAAAGTCCATGCACATCGCGGAAGTCGTCGCGGGTGTCATCTGGGTTGCCTGGCTCGTCGTATCCCTCGGTCAGTTCGACTGGTTGCTCATCGGGCTAGGCGTCGCTACACTGCTCTTCGCGCTTGGACGCAAGTACAAGTTGACGAAGATGAGCCAGCCGCGAAACGTCTGGGAAAAGTGAACCAACTCGCTCACTTAATCGGAATGGAAACCACCATCTCCGTAAACTCGCCGAGTTGAGTCTTCCGCTCGATCGTTCCTCCGTGCTCTCTAACGATGTCGTTCGCCAAACTCAGACCGAGCCCGGTCCCTTTGTCGGTTGGCTTCGTCGTAAAGAACGGATTGAAGATCTTCCCGATCACGCCGGGATCGATACCCGTACCGTTGTCCCTCACACGAATCTCGAAACTGTCATGTTTCCGTTCGGTCTCCAACCAAACCATCGGAAGATAATCATCGTGGCCGTCGCCGAGCGCGAGACGCTTCTCGTCGGTCGCGTAGCAAGAATTGTTGACCATGTTCAAGACCACGCGACCCACATCCTCTGCGATCACGGTGATCTGCCCAGCATTGGGATCCAAATCTTCTTGTACGACCAACTGCAATTCAGGGTGCATCGCCTTCGAACCGTTGTGGGCGAGCGAAGTGAAATAACTGACGATGTCATTGATGTCCGTCGGTTCGAAATTGCCGCCACCACTACCAAGCAGCAGCATGTCGTTCACGATCCGGTCCGCACGTAGACCGTGCGCCTCGATGCGCATGAGATTCTCAGCAATATCCCCAACGATCTCAGCTAACTCCGCACGATCCGATTCGTCGAGATTTCCGATCTCCTCGCGAAGGTCGACCAGTAACTCGTCGGTTGCCTCTGCAAAGTTACGCATGAAATTGAGTGGGTTCTTGATCTCATGGGCAACCCCAGCGGCCAATTCGCCAAGTTCCCCGAGCTTTTGACGCTTCACCATCTGGTCTTGCGCCTGCCGAAGCTGCTCCAATACACCTTCGAGTTCTTCGTTTTTGGCCTGTAGGTCACTCGCCAACTGTTCGACCAAATTGAGGCGAGTGACACGTATCGAACGTTGCCTCAGCTCCTCCAAAGCGCGCGCCGTAGCCGCGATCTCATCATCGCCTTCCATTGGGACTCTGTGCTCTAAGTCCCCTTGCGCCATCCGTCTCGTCCATACCTCCAAAGCGATCGTCCGAGTCCCCGACATCAGTGCGCGAACAGTGAGATAGAGACCCAAGCTGGCGATCAAAACCGCCACCACAATGAGGATGTTTCGCCAATAGGCCATCTCTTGCAACGATCGAGCCATCGCGCCAGCCGGAACATCATGCGTCGTAGCGAGCCGGGTCAGATCACTTTCCACTGTTCCTTCAACGCGGTTGAACCCGAGGAAGATCAAGATGATGATCAACATCGACAAAGCAGTGCCAAGCATCATGGTCAGAACCATCTGGACGCCCTTGCGCCGAAGACTGAACAGCGAAAGCGCCGCGGTGTCCGATTGGTTTCCGGCTTGCGTGGGCACTTCCGTGCCATCCGAAGTGTCGTGCCGTTCAGAAGTTATGTCCATACGCGAAATTTCTTTGTCGTTCATTGAACCTAATGCGTTGCGCGTTCACTGCTTGGCATGTGCTTACGAATCCTACAGAAAACCGATGGTTTCGATAAAGGCTTGAGCCAGCAGAACATTTCCACTTTTGGGTTTGGGGTGCTAAGACGAACGAGCTACGGCAATTTGTTCGGCAACCGACGTTACTAACGCCTTCCGCGGAGAACGAAATACCACGGCGATCCGCCAACAGTAGATAAAGCTACGAAGGGGTGAGTATGTGCTGGGGACAACCAGACACGAGACACTGGGTTCCATATACTCGTGAATTGTGGTTCGACAGGAGAACGACGACCATCACTCATCCGTCGTGAAGTAGCCAACGGCCTCAATCCTAACGCCCTTATCAGTCGGCACGGCGACACCGACCTCAAAGCTCGGGGCGCCCGCTAGGCTGCCAGACGTTAGTAATGTTATATATGCGACGAATGTTCCTGTGAGATCCTCTAACGGTTCATTGTTATCGGATGGATTTCCATCAATGTTCACGACTCGTCCGAACACTCGAATCGGACCTCCTGGATCGACAGTCCGATAGCCGCTGAACGAGGCATCATAGGGTGCGAATTCAAGGGTAAAAACTCCGGAATAGCGAATTGTCGTCAAGCCAAGCAGCGCAACCCCGGGTTCGACATCAAGAATTTCTGACTCGGCAATACCCAAAGCACTCGCCAATACCGAACGCTGCTCATCATCAAGTGAACGAAAACTTGGATCGTCGATCGCGACGATTACTGATATTAGATCGGGGTTGGGTATCAGTTTCGGTAATGGTGTGTGGACAACGGTTGTGCCGCTCATGGGCACCAGATTTGTGTCGAAGCCATCTAACCACTCCAAAATCGTGCGCGATGCCACCGCGAATCCCAAGTTTTCGAGAGCGTCACCGTCAGGTGTTGTTGCGATACGGAAGGTAACAGCGCCTATCACTTGCCCAACGTTGTTCAGCAACGGCCCCCCGCTGTTACCCGGATTCAATGCCGCATCCGTTTGTACTACCCAAGCGTCATTTCGGGTATCGAAACCGTATGAAGAAACGATACCGGAAGAGACGCTCAATTCTGAAATTACGCCAGCGCGGTAGGGATATCCGAGTGCCATGGCTGCGGAACCGATTTTCACTTCTACACTCGTGAACTCCAACTCTCCCCAAGTAGCATCGCAGCAGATATGTACAAGTGCCAGATCGAGATCGAGATTGGTTGCAACCACGTTACCGCGATGTGGTGAGACTCCGTCACCGACGATAATGTAAACCTCCGACTGCGAGCCGACAACGTGTTGATTCGTCAAAGCCCAGGCATTGCCGTCCGAGTCGACACGGTAGATCCAGCCCGAGCCTGCGCCTTCCTCTGTTATGACTCTGATGACGCTTTGGCGCGTCATCTCAACCAACTTTTCGAGCGTCAATTCAACTACGTGTGGATTCTGTTCGTTGTCAGATGTTGGCAAAGTCGTGGGATCAGGGACGGCAAAAAGAGTGGGCGTGGGAGAGAGTTGAGGTAGAGGAGTAGCTGCCGGCACTTCGACTTCGTCTGACAGATCACCTTCGCGTTCCCATTGATTGCATCCATGAGAAGTAAAAGCGTAGTCGGTCCGTTCGATTGAGACGCGCACGATGCTTTCGCTTCCTGTGTCCGCAGCAATCATTGATGATGCCTCTCCATCTGAGGCGCTGAGGCGTTCCCAACTGCATCCTGATATGGACTCAGGTGATGCCGTGGTCATGTAATCGCCGGGTGCGATATCTAAGCCAACTAGGTGCGTACCACCGCCGAAGACATAACGGGGCGCAGGATCAGAATCGCTATGGCGTGACTGCGTACTCTCCCAATCGCTGCAACCGTATGAATCAAACGCTATGTCTGTGGATTTGATCGTCGCATAGGTATAGCCTTCAACGGCTGAGTACCAACCAAGCATCGACTCCGAATAACGCCCGAAAATCGAATCCGCGTCCGATTCTCGGTCGGCTTCAGCGAACATGGCGTCAAAGATGCCAACGATTGCGGATTCCACATTCGATTCGCTATCGGCCGAACTCAGTCTGCGCCAAAAGCACAACGGAACACCGCTTTGGGGACTAGCACGGTACTCTCCAGGCGCGACATCCTTGCCGACAATTTGTACTCCGGTACCAAAAGAAGTGGGTAAATCTGCTGCGGCCTTTAGAGTCGCATCGGGTGTCAGTTGTCTCTGCTCCGGTTTAGAAGCTGGCAGATTCCCTTTTGCGACCTCATTGGATTCATTCGCCGCTCGTTCGGCGATTGCTGTGGCATCAAGATCAACCAAAACGTTGTTGTCGATCCTGTGCACGATCGCCACCCCATCCCGGTCGTCACATGTATTTGCATCAAGGTAGCCATAGGCAGTATGACGAACTCTTCCCCCGTACCTGTTCTTGGCGGTGAAATCCATAAGGATGAAGTGCCTATCGTTCTCCACGGGAGCGATTCGAGTTTCAATCTCTTCAAGGCTATTCGGGTCATTTAAGTGCTTCTTAACAGCGTCTTAAAAAATCCTTGACGAACCGTCCCAGAAACTCAAGCAATGGAATCCTTTGCGTACCTCTTCGCGTTCGTCTTCAGACAAAGCCTCCCAAGTCGCCGTTGGAGCGTTTGTAGCTACTTGGGTGGCTGTTTCAAACTCTCTGGTTGCCAGCACCGCTTCGCGAGCGGCTTTGTTGGATTCTTCGGTCGCTCGGATCGCAGTTTTGGTAGCCATTTCAGATTCGGATGTCGCGATTTCGATCACCTCTTCAGCTTCGCTGGTTGCTCTATTTGCTTCGGGATCGACAATCCCAACACCTTCCAAGATCGCGGTCGTGACGGCGATCACTACTATCGCGGTCGTGACGGCGATCACTACTAACAATGCGATGAGTGCTCCGATCGTCCAAGCGCATCCCCGAAGCCATTTTCGTCCTTGTGAGTCATTCGCCTTGCTTGGTTCTGAGATGAGGTGAGTTATAGCGGTATTTGATTCAAGCGGTTTTGCGGCACTCGCAATATCTTGCTCGGAAACCGGTCGACGGTGTAGACCTTGGTATATTTTCCTCAGATCGGCGCCAGTGCCCGTGAAAGATACATCGCCATTATCGCTGGATAAATTCAGGGTGAAGCGACCACCATCTTCGCGGATCGAAATATCGAAGGGCCATTCGCGAAGGATCTCCAAGTCTACAAACGTAATTTCCGCGTCCTTGCGAAGGTAGACCAAACTTGTCGCTGTCAACACCAACAAGCCGTTGGTCGCGCCAGTGGAAACCTTGGCTACGCTTAAAGGTGGTTCGTCGATGACGAAGAGGTTGTACCCTTCGTGAGTCTGTGTCACGCGGATAAGCTCACTCAAACATCCCCCGCCACGCCGAGTCATCGTGCTGGTGTTTGCTGGGGTAGTTGAAGAAGTAGTACTGCTGGCGGGATGGGACTGTGGGGTCGGGTGCGAAGCGGTGACGCCACTTGGGGAGTTCGGTGGCGTAACGCTCTTCGGCTCGGGATATCGCGTCTTCGTCGATCTCCACGCCTAAGCCCGGGCCGCTTGGTGGTGTTAACGCGCCATCGTCGTACGTGAAAGGTTCGGTGATGATGTCTTCGGATGGCGGGAGAAGTTTGGTGTACGCGGAGTCGACAGGCCAGATGAAGTTCGGTGTAGCCGTTACGAGGTGGAGCTGCGCGGCGGTTGCGATGCCGGTTTCGCCCGGCGACGAGTGGCAGGAAACTTTGAGGCCACCAGCTTCGGCGATGGCGGCGCAGCGTTGGGTCTCGAGGAAGCCGCCATTGATGACGACGTCGAGGTGGATGGCGTCGCAGGCGCGTTGGATTATAAGTTCGAGGATCTGCTCTTTAGTGGTACGAGCGGGGCCGTCGCAGAGGATCGGGATGTCGGTGTGTCGGCTGACTTCGGCGAGGGCTCGGACGCTTGACGAATCGACTGGTTCTTCGACGTGCGAAGGGTCGTACTGCTCCATTTTTCGCAGCATTCGGATCGCTTCTAGTTGAGAGTATGAACCGTTGCAGTCGTATCCGAGTTCGATGCGAGGACCCGCGGCTTCGCGTGCCGCGGCGACGCACTCGATGTCGAATTCCGGGTTGAGTCCGATCTTGATCTTGAATGATTTGAAGCCGAGGTCGACTGCGCGTTTCACCTCATCGGCGACCTTGTCAGGCGGCTTGGCACCCATCCAGTAGCGAGCTTCGACTCGATCACGATACTTGCCGCCAATCAGGTTGTAGATGGGTTGGTTGGCTGCTTTGCCGACGATGTCCCACAGGGCTTGGTCGATTGATCCAGTGATGTTGAGTGCGGAAGATGCGCTAGTGTCAAGCAGGTGTCCGAGTTTGGTGGTTACCTGACCGGTAAGGTTCATTCCCCGTTCGATCGAGTTGATGTCATGCGGATCGCGGCCGACGAGTCTGGACTTGATCTGTTCGAAGAGCCGTTGGTCGCCACCGGCGCCGATGCTGGTTTCGCCGAGTCCGGTAATGCCCTCGTCAGTGTCGATGAAGATGATGGATTTGATGGCTGCAAACCGCGAGCCGTACCACATGGTTACCGGCTCATGCTTGCCCAACGTTGAGAGCGGGATGCAGATGTTGCGGGTGCGGATGTCAGTGATTTTCATGGAGAGTACTCCCACGGATTGATGATTTCAACGCCATACCCTCGAAAATCGCGGACGTTGCGGGTAGCTACGGCCGCACCGACGGAGTGAGCAATCGCTGCGATAAAGCAGTCGGCATCGTCGATGCCCATTCCGGTCGCGGCGCGGGCGGCGCGAATTTGCGGGTACGCTCGCGCAGCAGCGCGGTCAAATGGCAGGATGCGCGCGGCGAAATCTACGACGAGAATTCTCTCGATAGCAGCAACGTATGCGTCTCGGCGCGGGCCGTGAGGCATGATCTCGGGCCCGAAGAGCAATTCTGCTTCGGTGATGGTGGTCAAGAAGAGGTCGGACTCGTCTTGTCCGGATGCCCACTCGTCGACGCTCAGATCGGGCTCTGAGCTAATGACTTCTGAAACTACGTTTGTGTCGAGAATTACAGGCAAGCCAACTCACTCGAATTTCGGTAGTTCACGACTTTTCGATCGTTCAGGCAGTTCTAAATCGATTCCGCCCACAGGATCGACGATGGCGCGGATTCGCCGAAATAGATCGCTTCTGTATTTTGGTGGTTCACCCATCGGCTCACGTTCGGGCAACTCTAGATCGATGCCACCGATTGCCTTGGATCGTTCATGGATCCGAGTGCCCAAACCTTTGCGCGGCTTGGACTTGGCCGTAACAGCTTCGGTTAGGATTTCGCGCGCCTCGGCCTCCATCGAGCAACCGTGTTCGGCGGCTCTGATGCGTAGCTTGCGTTTTACTTCATCATCAAGGTTTCTAACCGTGATGCTGGCCATGGCCCACCTCCGGAGATCGAGATGTCAAAATCATCATTGATTGCAATGATATCAATTTGAACGATGGTTAGTTGAATCTACCAGCTTGGAATCCGGTTTGCGCCGGCAAGACGTTCAATGACCGTTGAAGTGGGGCATGACGCCCTCGGCGAAGCGGTGCATTTGTTCGAGGGTGGCGGATTCGGGCATGCCCATGCCGGTGATGCCGATGTTGACTTCTTCGAGGCCGGGGTAGTGGTCTTGTATTTCGAGGAGTTTTTCGGTTACGAGGTCGGCTGGGCCAGCGAAGAAGCCGCCGCTTTCGATGTCGCCTTCGATGGTTGGGAGGTCGGCGGTGAGGAGTTGGGCGGGGTCGTTGGAGTTGATGGCGGCTACTTGGGCGTCGGAGAGGCCGCGGACGAAGCCGAGTGGTCCGAACATCTTGATGCGCTCCTCGGCCCAGAGTTTGGACTCTGCGATGGCCTGTTCGGTACTGTCAGCGATGTAGACGGTGTATGAGATGATGAGGTCGCCGCCGAGTTCGAGTTCGCGTCCGTGTTGGGCTTGGACTTCTTGCCATTTCTGGACGACTTGGTCGGCTGCTCCGCCGGGTGCTGCTCCGCCTCCGATGATGCCTTTGATGCCGTATTTGGCCATGAAATTGAGGCCGCGCTCGGATGCGGACACGACGGGTTGCCACCACTCGACGGGGTGTTTCGGTCGCGGTACGAGGGTGATTTCTTCGAGTTCGTATCCTCGGTAGGGGACCCGTGGCGGGATTTCGTAATGCTTACCGTGGTGCGAAAAGGCGCGTTTGTTGAAGGCCTTGTACATGACCTCAACTTGTTCTTCGAAGAGTTCGCGGTTGGCGTCTTGGTCGATTATGGGGTTGCCGAAGGTTTCGACTTCTCGGGAGTGGTATCCGCGGCCGATTCCGAAGCGGATGCGGCCGTTTGTGAGGATGTCGGCGGTGGCGTAGTCTTCGGCAAGGCGAAGGGGGTGCCACATGGGGTTGACGTTGAATCCGCAGCCGAATCGGAGGTCTTTGGTGAGGCTAGCGAGGTGGACGAAAAGCATGAGAAGGTTGGGAATGCACTCGTATCCTTCGCGTTGGAAGTGGTGTTCGGCGCCCCAGAGGGTATCAAAACCCAGTTCGTCCATGGTTTTTGCGAACGATTCCGACTTGTCGAAGACGGTCGCTAGTTGGTCGTCGGGCAACCATCGTTCGTTGGCTGGTGTGCCGGCGTAGCCGATGTCGTCCATGTCGACGCAGCCAGCGTATAGGACTCCGAATTTGGTGATCATGATGGATGGGATTATCGCATAGGGGCGCGATCTGGTGTGGCGGAGGCGTGGACCGCTCGGCTGAGATTTTGCCGCGGCTCCGGCAAGTTGCGGCAAGAATAGGGTGAATTTGCCGCCAAATTGCCATTCACAGCGGCAATATCGCCCGATTCCGGCAAGAAATCGGCAAAACGCGGCAAGTTCCCGAATATCCGCTTTGGATTCGAGTTTTGCATAGCGGCAACTTCCGGCAATTTCGCGGCAAGAGCGGCAAGTTGCGGCAGATTGAAGGGGAATCGGTGGCGAAACTTGCCGTTGGAGCGGCAAGATGAGATGGGACGGGATCGGGTGTCGGCGGACCGGGGCGTCGAGTCGGGAATTAACTAGCATTTAACTTGTTCAAAAACTTGCGGACGCCGCGAGGGCGATGATTTGTTGGAATTCGTCGCGAAACGTCCAGTGTTCGCGACTCGTTTCGGACTGGTCTGGGGCGCTGGTGGATTCGGATTTGTCGAGAGGTGGAAAGGATTTGGGAGCGAGCTTCGGATGTCGATCGCGGTTGGTCGGGTGGAGTTCATGGGCGAGGTTGTTGGGGCGACGATTGTGACGGGGGACGATGAGTCGGAGCCGCTGCTGGGGGTGCCGGCGTTGGAGTCGGTGGGGATCGAGGTTGATCCGCGGAATCAGGAGTTGAGGCGGTTGTCGTTTGTGCGGTTGAGGTAGGGTGTCTGAACGGGGATTGATGGGATGTGTTGGGGATGTTGCGGTACGTTGTCTGAACCGCTGATTGCGCTGATGGGCTGTGATGTCCCCCTCCCGGTTCAAGCCCTGAGCAGGGCTATGCCGTTCTTGATGAGGGGGAAAGGGTTGTTTGGACGGGGATTTTGGTGACAATTGGATGGTCGGGAATGTTTGGGTTTGGTGGGATGTAATATCGGGGACGTGATTTCTAGAGTTGGTTCAGCGATGGAGGTTTTGCATGTCTGATCGTCGGGAAGTGGATGTCAATCGTCCGGAGCATAGTTGGATACCGTTTTATCGGGAGTTGGCGAAGAAGTTGGCGGATCCGGCAGAGGGTTGGCGGGAGAGGCAGGAGGAACTCATGGATTTGATGCGGGAGATGGCGCTCGATGAGAATCTGGGGGTTCCGGAAGGGGTTGCCAGATCGGAGGACCCTTTTCTAGACCCATTTTCTTTGTTCGCGGCGTTTAACAATAGTTCGCGTGGAGAAAAGAGGTTATTGACGATTCAACGCGTCGGAGAGTTCTTTGAATTGAATTCAACGGTTCTGCATGCTGATTTCTACGTGCCCGAAATTTATTCAGGTCAAATCTTGTATTTTGCTGGCGTGGATGGATATCGGAATGACGTGGATAAACACTGGGATTTGTTTGAATTCGTATTCGACGCTGATCCATTCGACGACGCGAGAGACATGGAGAAACTGATTCGATTGATGGACTTCAGTTTGAATGTCAAAAACGTTGGGATGGCGAAGTTATCGTCGGCGTTTTACTGGATCAATCCCTATCAATTCTTGGAATACAAGACTATCGAAGGGATTGTCGGTAAAGATGTCATCAAATCGGATGATGACGCGTCAACCTATTTGGAAGGGTTGGCTCGCGCTCGACAAATTGACCGCCGCCCACTTCCTGAGATCAATATTGAGGTATACCTTCGCGATCATCTAACGGCAACGCGTCCAAAGGTGTGGGTGGTGCGTGGCGGTCGCGACGAAGACGCGGTTGACCGATTTGTGCCTCAAAACAGGGTTGGGATTGGGTTCGGTATGGGCGGAGTAAATCTTTCCGTTTTTGCCAATCGACGGGAAATCGCTAACGCCTATCGCGAAGCTAACGTCGACGCGAACAATCGGAGCGTCGGACAGAATGTCCGGCAAATCGAAAACTTCATATTGGATATGAAGGTAGGGGATTACGTGATCATGCCTGTTGGGGATCAGATCCGCTACGGAGCCATCACGTCTCGCCCTTACCACGACCCCAGTGTGGGTTACGAGAACAGTCGCAAAGTTGCGTGGTATGAATCACCGATACCTCGGGAACAGCTTTCGGATCTTCCCCTGCGCAGGACGGTTTCGGAAGTCAAGGATCAACTCAAGGACGAGATTTGGGCTTGGTTCAGACCTTCGACACACTCAAAATTTCAGATGCCGGAAGATAGTTGGGTTCCCTTTCATTTGGAGGTTGGGCGTAGGTTGATTGAGGAGGAAATGTGGAAACCAGAAATGCGAGAAGTGTTCGGCAATTTGGTCTTGCAGGTGATGGGTGCTGCGGGGGTTTTTGATTCGGTTGGCGTGCCCCCCTGGACGCCCGACCCGTATTCGTTTTATCTCGCGTTCAACACCGCAATCCAGGAGCAAAACCGAGACGCTGGTTACGCTCGAGTACAGGAAATGTTCCAAATCACGGTTGACGTACCTGAACGCGGCCATTACGCACGACAATACCCAGTGCATTATTGGGGCGAAATGCATCCAGAGCCTTCTGGCGTCGGAAAACTATGGGATTTCTTCCGTTTTGTCCGTGAGGCCGATCCCGTGAATGATCCCGAAGATGCAGCAGAATTCGTGGAAAGATTCGATGTCACGATTTCATCAGAAGTTCCAGGCATGGCAAGTGCAACCGTTTCTCAATGGTTGTATTGGATCGACCCCAAAAAATACCTTTTGCCCCGTCGGATTTATTGGAGGGAATTGGGGTTGGCAAAGGACCTAGGGATCAATGAGCCACTCGAAGGCGGGGCAAATATCTCGCAGCGCTGAAAGCTGTGAGCGAGTTTGCGAAATCCAAGGGCAAGGCGATACTCGACGTGAATCGCGATTCGACGACACGGGAGATGCTTGGGCTGGATGGCAGTGCGGACACGACCCGAGAAACGTACGACGTCTCGGCGATGTTGAAGGAACACGTTTTCTTGCAAGAAACCAGAATCAATCGGATGCTGAGGATTTTGCGATCGAAGAAGAATTTGATTTTGCAGGGGCCGCCGGGGGTGGGGAAGACGTTTATTGCTCGCAAATTGGCATATGTTCTGATGGGCGAGAAGGGTGAACGGGCGGAGAAACGGATAACTAGTGTGCAGTTCCATCAGTCTTACTCGTATGAGGATTTTGTCGGGGGATTCCGGCCGGATGTTAAGGATGGTCGGATGGTTTTCACGCGTCAGGATGGTCCGTTTTTGAGGATGTGTGCGGAGGCGCGGGCGAATCCGGACGATGATTATGTGATGCTGATCGATGAGATTAATCGAGGGAATCTTAGTCGGGTGTTCGGTGAGTTGCTGATGTTGATTGAAGCGGATAAACGGACGAAGGAGTTTGGGGTCACGTTGCAACATCGACCGAGCGATCCTGAAGGGTTTTTCGTGCCTGAGAATGTCTACATCATCGGGACGATGAACCTCGCCGATCGATCGTTGACGGGGATGAATGTGGCGATGCGTCGTCGGTTTGGGTTTGTGGATTTGAAGCCTCAGTTTGGCGAGAGTGTTTTCACGGATTGGCTGGATGATGAGACCGATATGCCCGAGGCAATGAAGGGGCGCGTAAATGAGAGGATGGCGGCGTTGAATTCGACGATTGCCGGTGATGCTTCGTTGGGGTTCAACTATGCGGTTGGTCACTCGTTCTTCTGTCCGCCTGAACGTGGACCGGCGGGTGGTTGGGAAGAGTGGTACGAGACGGTGGTTGATTACGAGATTCGACCGTTATTGAGGGAGTATTGGTTTGATGCTCCGGACACCGCGAATGGTCATGCGGACAAGCTGCTTGAAAGTGACTGATATTCGATGGTGACAACGGCGGTGGAAAGTAACCTCGGTCCGGACGGGACGGACGCGTCATCTAATGTTGGGTCCACGGATCGCGAGTCGGACGATCCGAACATACCGGTTCGCAACTGGTGGCACATGTTGCTGTACGCGTGGGACTTGGTGGATTTAAGTGGTTTGTTCGATGCCAAGTGGGAGCGTGCGCCGGATCTGCGCGCGTTGTTGACGCAGATACTCGCGGAACTCACCAATCGGCAGATCCGTCGAGGCCTGCGCGGAGATTACGTCGACCGTTCGGAAACGCTGAAGACGGTGCGCGGTGGTATCGACTTCAATCGGACGTTGAGCGATTTGCTGCTCTACAAGGGTCAGTTGCACTGCGAGTATCAGGAGTATTCCCTTAATGTTCCTCGCAACCAGATAATCGCAACGACGCTCCATCGTCTGATGCGGCGCGGGCTCGAGAAGATCAACGATGATCGGCGACGCGAAGTGATGGACGATGTTGAGCGGTTGGTGAGGATTATGTCGGACATCGACGATGTCGGGCTGAGTCGTTCGTTGATCGCGACCGAGATGCGGAAGTTGGGAGCGAATGAGCGGGAATACAAGTTGATGTTGCGGATATGCGAAATGCTCTATGAGCCGCGAATGCCGCTCGATGTTGACGACGATAGCGGCGAATCTTTCAGTGACTGGATCCGGCAAAGGGAACATCGAATCTACGAGAGGTTTGTGGCGAATTTCTATCGCATGGAGTTGCGTCGGCGCGGTTGGGACGTTTCGGCTCCAAAACGGATACGGTGGCGAGTGACTGGTGGGAATGCCGAGAACGAAGTTCGATTGCCATCAATGGAACCGGATATCGTCCTCACCCATAAAGATTCGGGCAAGATCGTCGTGGTTGACACCAAGTGGTACAGCTCGGTTGTTACTGACCGGTTCGACAAACTGACAGTGCACTCGAATAATCTCTATCAAATGTACGCATATATGGCTTCGCAAGACTACGTCGACGATGCCCATCGGACGGCTTCCGGGATTTTGCTTTACGCACAAACCAAAATTAGTGATGTCGATTTCCGCACGGAGATTGATCACCACCCGTTTTGGGTTTACACGCTTGACTTGTCTCGGAACTGGAGCAAGATCGAAGATGACCTCGTGGAACTGATCGAGGGAGCGGTGTGTGATGAGTAGGACTTTGGTGCTCGGCGGCGCCAGGTCCGGGAAGAGTCGCTATGCGTTGGAGTTTGGCGAGTCACTTTCGGGTAATCGCGTTTTCATTGCGACCGCTCAGGGGTTCGATGTGGAGATGCGGGGGCGGATTGCGCGGCATCGGGCGGATCGGGATTCGTCTTGGCGGACGGTGGAGGAGGCGGTGGCGGTTTGGGATGTGATCGGGCGGGAGTGTCGGGTTGGTCGGGTGGTTGTGTTGGATTGTTTGACGCTTTGGTTGAATAATGTGATGCTGCACGAGAGGGATGTGGAGGCGGACATTGAGCGGTCGGTGGCGTGTTTGGAGGGTGTGAAGGGGGACGTGATTTTGGTGTCGAATGAGATTGGGTTGGGGTTGGTGCCGGATACGGAGTTGGGTCGGGAGTTTCGGGATTTACATGGTCGGATGAATCAGCGAGTGGCGGCGGTTTGTGATCGGGTGTTGTTCATGGTTGCGGGGTTGCCGGTGGTGGTGAAGGGGTGATTGTCTGAACCGCTGAATTCGCTGACGGTTTGTGATGGAGTTGTCTCGGGCCCTCACCCTAACCCTCTCCCGTCCAACGGGAGAGGGGACGCCCTGTCCCTGACCTTCTCTCGTCCAACGGGAGAGGGGAGATGGTCATCAGGGGCGGGCATCCCCTGCGAAATTCGCTTCGCTGTGGGCGGGTTTGAAACCCGCCCACACGGTGTTCGCTTCGCTTGGCGAAGGGGAGGGTTTCTGAACCATTGATGGATATGTCCGGTGAAGTGAGTTTTGAGGGCCATCGAAAAATCCGATGGAGGAATTTGAAAATGACGAAGTGGGAGACGTGTCCGGCGGTTTGCGATCGGGTTTTGTTTATGGTTTCGGGATTGCCGGTGGTGAAGGGGGAGCTGTGATTCGGAAGGATTGGTATGATGTGCGGTTGGTTGTGGGGGTTTTAAGGTAGCGCTTCCGGGTTTTTGACTCGGTAACGCGCAGCGCCGTGAACGAGATTTGGGTAGGTTGCGATTCTGTGCCGTGGAGGGATCTGTGCGCAACTCGGTTGAGTGGTCATCGGGGTCGTCATTGCGGTCACGGGCCCGTTGCCAAACGCATCTGGATTCCGGCTTTGGCCGGAATATCGTTGCGCACCGCTGGAATGGCGGTGGTTGTGCACAAGTCCCGCGGAGGGAGAGCATTGCGACACATACCCCGTCGCACTGCTTGATTGGGTAGATGTTCCGAATGCTGATGCGCCGTCTTTCGCCGGAATGAGGTCGGTTTCGGGGATGTCCGCCTCGGGTCGAGTTTGTGCATGCTTGAGTTGATGGGACGCTGTTGAGCAGGGAATCTGGTGTGCGTGGTGAAGAATGTAGCGATCAGGGGTGAAACAACCCGGATTGCCACCTCTTTTGCTCAAGAACGTTCCGATATTCCGTTGACGAGTTGCTGATGAATACGGGGGTTTTCGTTCCAGGAGCCGCATTTCGCGATTTGCGCTCAACCCTTTACCAAACGAACCGGATACGGCGTGCCATATGCACAGTTGTTCCAGGAGCCATATTTCGCGATTTATGCTCAACCCTTCACCAAACGAACCGGATATGGCATACCATATGCGCAGTTGTTTGAGACTGAATTATCTGTGAAGGATTGCAAGAGTATGTTGAGAGCATTGAGCGGAAATCGTGTTTGGTTGTGGTTTGCTGTGCTGGCGTCGTTGGTCTTGGTGGCGGTTTCTGTTGTAGTGACCGGCGGGAGGGATTTGTCTGCGGCATCGCCGGGTTCGTTTGACACGAAGTACGGTCTGGGCACCGACGGTCTTTATGGTCGTGCGATTTGGTCCAATGGTGAGACGTTGTGGCTGGTGATCTTGGGCGGTCAAGTCAGGGCGTTCAATCTCAACGATATGTCTCGTGACCCTGACAAGGATCTTTTGGGTATATCGGGTTCCGGCAACAAGAATGCGAATGGGATGTGGTCGAGTGGGAACGTGATGTACCTGACGGACGATAAAGATCGGCGAGTGTATGCCTACAGCATGTTGGCGGACAACTATGGCGACCGTTTGGCAACCAACGAATTTCGCCCCCATTCGTACAACTCCGCGCCTAAAGGCATCTGGTCTGACGGGACGCACATTTGGATTGCAGACGCAAACGATAGGCGGATTTACGTTTACGACAAGGACGGCAATCGCCAACGTTCCATGGAGATCGTGAATCTGGACGATTCCGGCAACGAAAAGCCCAACGCGATTTGGTCGAACGGTCATACGGTGTGGGTCGGGGATAACGAAGACCGCAAGTTATATGCCTATCGAATCTCGGATGGTTCGCACCAACCCGAATTCGACTACGACACACTTTCAGCTGCGGGAAATGTCAGCCCGAAGGGGCTCTGGTCGGACGGAACGTATATGTACGTTTTTGACAACGTGACTAAGGAGGTGTTCAGGTATCACGCGCACGATGCGGCTGCGGCAATCACGTCGTTGAGCTTGGTGTCGGGGACCGAACCTGTCGACATCGGTACATTCCACTCTTCGTACTTCCAATTCGACGCTCGTGTGAAACGCTCGATTTCGGAAGTGACCGTGGAGTATGAAGCTACCAGCGGTGCGGCTGTGACCATCGATCCGCCGGATGCTGACAACATCGAAACGGGCCATCAGGTGGCGTTGGGTTTGCCGTCTGGCAGTTACAAGGCAGACACAGAGATCACTCTAACGTTGACGTCGAACGGGACCACAAAAACGTATTCGATCGTTGTCACGCGGGTGGATGTCGACGAGATATCGTCGGATGCGACGCTGAGCGCGTTTTCGACCAGTGGCATAGATTTCGGCACATTCGATTCGGCCGAATCTTCATACGAAGTGGATGTTGGGAACGATGTGAGTATGACGACGGTGAGCGTCACGCCCAGTGATGCAGGTGCGCGGTACACGATCACTCCGGAAGATGCCGACACCGTTGAAACGGGTCACCAAGTTGAGCTTGTGATAGGGCTCACAAGTATCGCGGTTGAAGTAGCAGCATCGGACGGGGGGACCGTAAATACGTACGACGTGGTGATCAACCGGCCCGCAATCGTTGGTACGCCGGTTTATTCGGGTTTCAATGAGTTGGACGTCCCTGCCAATGCTTTGCGTGCGATTTGGTCGGACGGTACGACCCTGTGGGGGACGATTATCGGCGGTGAAATCAGGGCATTCGATCTCGCCACTATGGCGCGTAGGAGCGGCAAAGACATCATCGGCGTAAGTGCAGCTGGAAACGAAAACATCAACGGTCTGTGGTCTGACGGTGACGTGATGGCGGCTTCAGACAACGCAGACGACAAGATCTACGTTTACGATGTGTCCACACGCGGGCGGTTGAGCAACTTGGAATTTCCACTCGCGGGTTCCAACGGCAACGGCAAGGGATTGTGGTCAGACGGCGATACTCTGTGGGTGGTCGATCATTCGGACGCCAAGGTCTATGCCTATTACTGGCGAGGGAACAATCACGGGGACCGTAGGCCTGGGAAGGACTTTAACCTCGGCGCTAAAAACAGTCGTGGGGCTGGACTTTGGTCGGACGGCACAACGATATGGGTTTCAGACGATGCGGATGGCGCGGTCTACGCCTACAGTTTGGCCTCAACGAGGTTAGGAACGCGTCAGAGTTTGCTGGACCTGTTAGACCTTGGAGACCACGGCAACACTTCGGCAAAAGGGGTCTGGTCGGACGGTTCCGCGATGTTGGTGTCGGATGATGCCGACAACGGGATCTACACCTACACCGTGCCGACCGCATTGACGCTGAGTTCGTTGTCATTGAGCGACATCGATATAGGCACGTTCAATGCTGGGCAATCGAGCTACACGGCGAACATTGGGAGCGATGGTGCGAGTTCTACTACAGTCACTGCGGTTGCGACCGACTCGTCGAATGTGGGAGTGTCGATTAGCCCAGGTGATGCCGACACCGTAACGTCGGGTCACCAAGTCTCGATTCAAACGGGTTCGCAGACGATCGAGATCACCGTGACGGACAATATGAATAGCGCATTGACTCGAACTTACCGGGTGATCGTGGTGAAGCTGGCGCCGGCGAATTTGAGCAACGACGCGGAACTGAGCGCGTTAAGTCTCGGGTCGGACGTTGACTTCGGCACATTCGACGCGGCTGTAACCGAGTATGAAGCTGTGGTTCCTGCAAGCGTCTCGCAGGTGACTGTGGCACCGACGACGTCTGATGCAAACGCGATTGCGACGATTACTCCGACTGACGCAGATACGGGAGCGACTGGGCACCAAGTTGATTTGAGCTTTGGCACCAATAGGATCTCCGTCAAAGTGGATTCGACGGATGGCATGGCGGACATGACTTACGATGTGACCGTAACCCGCGCAGTGATTTTGAGCGAACTCCAGTTGCTCGATCAATCTGGTAGCTCACTGACGATGGCGGAGTTTTCACCCACAGTCCGAAATTACCAGGCATTTGCGGGAAGCAGCGTGACGGGTGTGACTTTGAATGCGACGGCTCTGGGTACCGGGAACACGTTAACGTACTCCAAGACCGATGAAAACACGAACGATTCAGGTATTCAATTCTCGATGACTCCCCAACTGAACCGGGTGACAGTGACGATCACTTGGACAGATGGCGTAGATACGAAGAGCGTGGATTACATGATTCGGATATTCCGAAGCAGCACCGACGCGTTCCGTCGCGATTACACGCGGGAAATCGACGGGATCGACGCTCATGGCAACAACCGTGCTGGTGGTATCTGGTCAGACGGAACGACGCTCTGGATCGTGGAGGACAACAGCGACGACGACAATAATGCGTCCAAGCTGTTCGCCTATGTGCTTTCCACGGGTGCCCGAGACGCGGCGAAAGATATTGAGCTTCCGGATGCGAACGTGGGCGAGCCGCGTGACATTTGGGCCGATGGCACCGACATCTATGTCACCGACGCGGTCGCTGACAAGGTGCATGCGTACAACCTGTCGACGAAACAGGCGGTTACGAGCAAAGACGTCAACCTTAGGCCCGACATTCGATACAACGTGTCGCCGTGGGGGATCTGGTCCGATTCATCCATCGTTTGGGTAGTCGATAACCCGATTGGTTACCTACTCGCCAGGAACTCTGGCGATAATGCTCGAATTCCCGACCGAGACATCGAAAAGGTTGTCGATGGCAAAGATGTCAAAACCTACTCCGTTTGGGGTGACGGAGCGACGCTCTGGGTGCTGGGTACGACGGGCAGGTCGTTGGAATACGGTATCTATGCCTTCGATCTGGTGACTGGTGAGCGCCGAGAAGACCTAGATTTCACCGCGGTTTACGACTTCGGACTCAGGTCTCCGAGAGGGGTTTGGTCTGATGGTTCGACGATGTATGTTTCCGACGCCGCCCAGGACATGGTGTTTGCGTTCAACATGCCGGATAACACTGACTTGTCGTCGCTGACGGTAGAGAACGGGACTAATGATGTAGACATCGGAGTGTTCTCGGCTGGAACTGAGACCTACGAGGCAGATGTCGCGAACTCAGTCAGCTCGGTTACGGTGGTAGCGACGGCGTCGGATTCCGATTCGACAGTCACTTTCAGCGTCACCGATGCGGCAACCATGGTTGACGACCATCAAGTCACATTGTCAGTGGGCGAGAACACATTCACGATACACGTTACCAACGGCGGCTTCATGAGGGTGTATACCGTTACGATTACGCGGTTATAGTCATGATCGACCGGTGATTCTGTAGCGGGTTAACTCGCATCGGGATCATCGCCCTAGCAACGGTTGAAGAAATCAGATTGTTGCTAGGGCGATGTAGATTGCTAGTTCGGTGATTTGTTGGGTGGCGCCTAGGGTGTCGCCGGTGTGGCCTTTTAGTTTGGGTTGGAAGTAGAGGCGGATTAGGATGTGTCCGGTGATGGCGCCGGCGGTGGCTAGGAGGGCGGCGGTTGGTGAGAGGATGAGGGCTAGGGCGGCGATGGTGATGAGGGCGGTTAGGGTGGCGATGATGGTGTTAATGGGTTTGAAGGGTTGGTCTTGGGGGCCGGCGATTCCCGTTTCTCGGACGTAGGTGGAGGTTGCTTGGACGATGACGATGGACGTGCGGGAGATGGTTTGAGCGGCGATTAGGGCGATGATGATCGTTGTGGTGTCGGATAGGGAGGAGAGCGCGGCGATTTTTAGGGTGATGACGAGGATGAGTGCCAGGGCGCCGAAGGTTCCGATGCGGGAGTCGGTCATGATTTCTAGGGAACGGGCGCGGTCGTATCCGCCGCTGATGCCGTCGAAGGTGTCGGCGAGTCCGTCTTCGTGGAATGCGCCGGTGAGGAGAGCGGTTGCGGCGGTTGCGATGATGACGGCGATGGTTGTGGGTAGTGCGAGTTCGGTGACGAAGTATGCGGTGGCGGCGAAGGTTCCGACGATTGCGCCGACGAGTGGGTAGTAGCGGGAGGCGTCGAGGAGACGTTGGGGGGAGTAGTCGACGTCGAAGGGAGTTGGGATGCGGGTTAGGAAGTGGACGGCTAGGGCTAGAGTTTTGAGTTCGTTTTTGACGGCGGGGAGCATTGTTACGGGTGGATTGACGGGTCAGGCGTTGGGGTCACATTATGCTTGGCGGCGGAGAGTTGGGTATTGTGTTCTTTGTTTCCGCCTCACCCCCGGTTCAAGCCCGGGGCAGGCTCTAGCCCTCTCCCACGTAGGGGAGAGGGGATTTTCACCAATGCCCGTCCGCCCCGGGCATCCCCTGCGGTGGAGGGCGGGTTTGAAACCCGCCCCTACGTCGCGTCCCCTTCGCTGCGCGAAAGGGACGTGTGAAGATGCCATATAATCCCGTTGAAGCGTTTAGGCATCAGTCACGGGGTCGACATGAACAAGGTACAGGCGGTTATTTCAGCATCTAAGGGTGCGCCGGTTTCAATGGAGACGATTTTGGTGCCGGATCCGGGCCCCGGTGAGGCGTTGATTCGGGTTCAGGCGTGTGGTGTGTGTCATACGGATCTGCACTATCGCGAGGGTGCTATCGGGGAAGATTTTCCGTATTTCTTGGGTCATGAGGCGGCTGGTGTCGTGGAGAAGGTTGGGGATGATGTCGGGAATGTGGCGCCGGGTGACTTTGTGGTCATTGCTTGGCGGGCGCCTTGCAATACTTGTCGGTCGTGTCTGAGAGGTCGGCCTTGGTATTGCTTCGATAGTCGGAATGCAGCTCAGTCGATGACTTTGGAGGATGGGACGCCGTTGTCGCCGGCTTTGGGGATCGGTGCGTTTGCGGAGTTGACGCTGGTTGCGGCGGGTCAGGCGGTTAAGGTGAATCCGGATGCGGACCCGAAGGCGGCGGGTTTGATCGGGTGCGGGATTATGGCTGGTCTGGGTGCGGCGATCAATACTGGTGGTGTTTCGAGAGGGGACTCGGTGGCGGTTTTTGGTTGCGGTGGCGTCGGAGATGCGGCGATTGCGGGCTCGAAGCTGGCTGGTGCGCACACGATTATTGCGGTTGATATCGATGACCGGAAGTTGGAGTGGGCGAAGGGGTTTGGTGCGACGCACACGGTGAACTCTCGTGAGGTCGATGCGGTGGAGGCGATTCAGAACATTACGGGTGGCAATGGTGCGGATGTGTGTATCGAGGCGATTGGATTGCCGCAGACTTATGAGCAGGCGTTCTTCGCGCGGGATCTTGCGGGGACGGTGGTGCTGGTGGGCGTGCCGAGTCCGGAGATGATGATCGAGCTGCCGATGATCGAAGTGTTTGGTCGCGGCGGGACGTTGAAGTCGTCGTGGTACGGGGATTGTCTGCCGACGCGGGACTTCCCGATGTACATCGACCTATACATGCAGGGTCGGTTGGATTTGGATGGGTTCGTGTCGGAGGCGATCGGGATAGGCGATGTCGAGGAGGCGTTCCACAAGATGGAGCGTGGCGAGGTTCTTCGGTCGGTCGTGGTGATGTGATGGGAGAGCATGCGCATCGGCCTTGTGTAATCACGAAGGGCGACAATCTGGAGGTTGAGATTGCCAGCGGAGCGATGACTCGGCTGGCGGGTGTGTCGGAGGCACTGTCGGGGTCGACGGGTATTCACCTGGCGATTGCGACGGTGCCGCCGGGTCGGTGTTCGACGGCGCACTATCACGTGAATTGCGAGTCGGCGATCTATGTGGTTAGCGGCGAGGGGTTGTTTTTGCACGGCGAGGAGTTGGAGGTTGAGGACCTAATAGGGCCGGGGGATTTCATTTATGTTCCGCCGGATTCGAATCATCAGCCGGTGAATACGTCGGCGGATGCGGATCTGGTGTTGATCGTGGCGCGGAATGCGCCGGTGGAGATAGTTGTGGATTTGGAGGAGGCGGGACGGCAGGATTGTCGGTGAGGGGGTGATTACAGAGCCATTGCAACAGCGAACCGGTGACTTATTTGAGCGACGGCGTAACGAGTATGCGTCGGTTTGGAGCCGGTTGTGGGCGAGTTCGATTGACTGGACGATCGCTGTGGTCGTTGGTTGCATATTGGGTTTTGTTGCGGGGATCGCATACATGTGGGTGTTTCAAACAACCCGCCGGGATGAGATAATCGGCGTGGATATGTCCGGTATAGGCGCGATCTTTCTGTTTTTCATAGTGGCGTTTGTGGTCGCGTGTGTTGTCCACGTTGGGTTAGCGTTCATGGTGGCAGCGCGCGGTGACACGCCGGGGCACGGCGTTATGCGACTCAGCATTGAAAGAGCCGGCGGCTCACGATTGGGATGGAGACGCGCATTGTCACGCGAGCTTGTCGGTAGCCCCTGTGTGCTGATCGTATGTGCGGATCTGCTGGTGTCCTTTTTGATCTATCTGTGCATCTTTGTTCTGGGGTCATTTCACGAACCATTCAACGATCTGTTGGTTTTTTCGGGAGAGGGAACTTCCGGTATCTGGTCGTCCTGGTTATTGGTTTCTTGGATTGCGATACCGGTTTTGTTGGTAGTGAACCACGTGTGGATGGTTGCGGATGTGAAGGGCCGGGGGCTACATGACAGGTTGTTGGACACGGTGGTGTTGCAGTACCGGTAGGTTGTTTGGCTCGTGAACGGGGAACGCCCAGGTTGCTGTCCGCCGCCCGTCCTCCCCGGGCATCCCCTGCTGGCAAGGGCGGGTTTGAAACCCGCCCCTACGTCGCGTCCCCCTCGCTGCGCGAAGGGGAGGTTTGTGCCGGTGATCGAGGATTTGGGTGATACGGTAAGTCGATGGTGGTTGGACTTGATCGAGAATCCGACGTTGATTTACGGGAGCGGCGGTATTACGAGTATGCGAGGGTTTGGCGTCGGTTGATTGCGGGTTTGGTTGATTGGTTGGTGGCGATAGTGTTGGGTTTTGTGGCGGCGGCATTGTACGCGGTACCGACGACGTTCGTGGTTTGGGGGGATTATTCGTTTAACGCGAATTTCTTTTCAGGAATGATGTATTTTGGCGCACCGGTCGGGTACGGCGTCATGGTTGTGTGGCATGTGGTTATCGCGTTCAGAGTGGCGTCGAAAGGTGACACGATGGGACATCGGTTGTTTGGTATGCGGATCGTGCGTGAAGACGGGGGTCAAATCAATTGGCGTCGTGCTTTGGTGAGGCAGATATCGGGTAGCCCAGTGCTGGCTGTGTTGATATTGCCGACGGTCTGCTTCCGTGTCGTTAATGATTTGTTCGGTTTCACTTTGGCCCGAACCCCGGCGGAAATGTTGATTTGGGTAATGTTGGGTTTGTTGAATCTCGTGTGGTTGAACCTTTTCTTTATGGTTTTCGACCGTCGTTGGCGGGGATGGCATGATGTGGTTGTTGGGACGGTTGTTGTTAGGGGACGGTAGGTTGTGGTTGGAGGAGATTTCGCTGGTATCCTACCTCCGCCCCGAGCCCTCACCCAACCCTCTCCCGCCGAGCGGGAGAGGGGAAAGCTGTTCGCGTGACGGATTGATTGCGGCGGTGGATTCCCGAGCGGTGTCGGTGGTTTTACACGCGTCCCCAGTTGCTCGTCCCCTTCATTTGCGCCCCCTTTTCAATCGCCCTCCGCGTCGTTAATTAACGCCAATTTGGCTAGTACGGCAGGAACGTTTTTGTGTCTTGGGGGATTGATCGCCTCTTCGGTGCTAATGGGAGGGAACCATGTTTGGATGGGGTTGGATGTTCAGCGGAGGGGATGGCATGATCGCGTTGTTGGGACAGTCGTCGTGGATCGGCAGGCCCAATCTCGGGGCTCAGGCCGGTGAGACTCGTGTAGGTTGTTTCTGGCACTCTAATGGTTACATGTAGATGTAAACTCGATGTTGGATCGCAAGTTGGAGGCAAAGTTGTCAAAAGATGGAATCAAGGTGTCGCTGGAAAGGCGTGGCGAGGATTATGCGGGGGTTGGGCGGAGATTGGTGGCGGGTTTTGTAGATTGGGTGGTGGCGATGGTTATCGGAGCCGTAGGCGGATTGTTCGCAAGCATCGGGTTCATCGTCTTGGCATCGGTTATGCGTGATCCGCATGGTGGGGCCAATATGGCATCGGTCGGCGCGACGTTTTTGTATCCCCCGGCAACGTTTGCTGTCGCAACGTTGGTCCACTTGTTTTTCGGTATCAGGGCATCAAGGCGCGGAGACACTCCAGGGCATCGCTCGGTTGGTCTGAAGATAGCGAGTGCCGACGGCTCGAGGGTTGGTTGGCCCCGCGCGCTCGCGCGTCAATTTATGGGCAGCCCTCTTTTGGTATTGCTTTATGTGATGGGATTTTTGTATGTCGCGAATAATTATTTTTTTGATTTTCTGCTTCAATTCAGCTTGGCAATTGAACGTACATGGTGGGATTCATCGGATTGGATTTTCATATTCATTCCGCCGCCGATCACTGTCGCGTTGTTCGTGGCGGGTATTTTGGTGGCGATTAATCATGCGTCGATGGTTTTCGACGGTCAACGTAGGGGATTGCACGACTTGATCGCCGCGACTGTCGTGATAAAGAGCCGCGTGGTTTAGGGCAGCACAAGGCGGAACCGTCGGATCCGAGGACGCATCGAAAATTGTTCGGAGCGATGCACGATTAGCCGTACCGAAGACAGCGCTAGATTGCAGAAGGTACGGATTGCGCGTCGGGCGTGTCGTCTTCTATGGCTTCGAGGTCGGAGGTTTCGCGGGTTACTTTGACGGATCTTAGGACTAGGAGGCCGGCTACTAGGAAGATGGCTAGGGTTGCTAGGGCTATTCGGTAGGCTAGTTCGCCGGTTTCGGATAGGGCCCAGATGGTTAGGCCCCAGAGGGCGGGGCCGATGACGGCAGAGAGGCGTCCGGACATTTGGAAGAGTCCGAAGAATTCTCCGATTTGTCCGTTTGGTGAGAGGTAGGTTAGGAGGACGCGGTCGGAGATTTGTGGTGCGGCCCAGAAGAATCCCATGGTTACGGCGACGGCCCAGAATGCCCATGTGGTGTCGGCGATGACGGCGGCGATGGCGAGTGCGGTCCAGCCGGTGAGGGCGATTATGAGGACGCGTTTTGGTCCGTAGCGTGAGACGAGGAATCCGGTGGCCCATGATGCGAAGATGGCGATGACTACGACGCCGATGATCATGGTTTGGGCTTCGGTGTCTTCGAAGCCGCCGACGTTGATGAGGTAGAGGACGTAGAAGGATGTGACGGTGTTGATGGCTTCCATGTACATGAATCGTCCGATGAGGAAGCGGAATAGGTTGCTGTGTTGTCGGGCTCGTTTGAAGGTTTGGTAGAGCTGTTTGTAGGAGGTCTGGAAGAGGGTTTTGTCGACGTGTCCTCGGGCGCCGGGTTCTTTGACGATGAGGATCAGCGGGAGTGCGAAGAGGATGAAGAGTCCGGCGGTGGGCAGGAATGCGGCTTGGTTTCCTTGGGTGTCGACGATGGGTCGCATGATGAGGAATGCGGCGATGAGTCCGATGTATCCGGCTCCGACGCCGATGCCGGATACGATGCCGCGTTGTTTTTCGTCGCTGACGTTGATGATGAGGGAGTTGTAGAAGATGAGTCCGGTCTGGTAGAGGAAGTTTGCGGCGATGAAGAATAGGAGGCCGGTGGTGAGGTCGCCGAACGCGCCGATGAGTGCGGTGAAGACGGCGCAGGATACGACGCTCAGGGCGAGTAGGGGGATGCGTCTGTTGAGGCGGTCGGAGAGGGTTCCGAGGAAGGGTCCGGTGAGGGCGACGATGAGCATGGAAGCGGAGAGTGCGAGGCCGATGTGGGTGTCGGTTCCGCCTTTGTCGTCGGTTACCCATAGGGGGAAGTAGAAGGTGAGGATTGAAGCGGAGAAGATGGTGTCGGAGAAGTCGTAGAGAGCCCACGAGCCGGTGGATAGTAGGGCGCGGGGTTCCCACAGCGACGAGCACGCCAACTCCGACCCCAATCCCGATGAGTTGCTCGAATGGCGTTGTGGTGATTGAACCTGATTTGGACGTGGAGTTGGTCGGGGAATGTGAGACGTTACTGTCGATCAAGGACGTGTTGGATCCGAGAGGGGAGCTGAATTGGTCGACGGATATCGAGATCGAATCTTGGGATGGTGTGGAAGTTTCCGGTTGGCCGAGGCGGATAACGACTTTGTGGCTTGAATTCTCGCGGTTGCGCGGTAGGATCCCACGGGAATTGGTCGATCTTGAACGGTTGGCGTTGCTAAATCTTGGTGAAGCTGGTCTGACGGGTGAGATCCCTGAAGAATTGGGTGATTTGGATGACCTTCGGGAGTTACATCTTCATGGGAATCAGTTGCGGGGTGAGTTGCCGGAGAACATTGCGACGATATTCAGTTTGGAGGTTTTGGATCTAAGGGGTAACAGGTTGACGGGTGAGATTCCTTCGATGCTGGGCAATCCGGCGAAGATGTGGTGGTTGGGGTTGAACGAGAACCGATTTTCTGGAGAGATTCCAGAGCATTTTGCATCTCTAAGGCGCTTGGCGGTGTTGAATCTGGCTGACAATCGGTTGACGGGTCAGATACCGATGGGTTTGGGCGAACTGAATGAGCTTGTTGTGCTTTTCTTGGCGGGTAATGAATTCACGGGTTGCTTACCTGACCGTTTGTTAGATGTGCGCGACGTAGATGTGATGGACATTGGGCTGCCATTGTGCAAAGAAGTGGTTAGGGCAGTGGAGGTTGTAGCGTCTGTGCCGACGGTGACGCCGGTGCCCACAGTGGCTATAGATGGTTCGACACTGGCTGGGGACTCGGAGGTTCTACTGTCGCTTCGCGATGATTTGGCGGGTGACGCGGTATTGAATTGGTCGGCCGAATTGCCGATCGAACAGTGGGACGGTGTGACGGTGTCTGGTGATCCGGCGAGGGTAACGGAGATTGATTTGGGTGCGCGCAGGTTGACGGGGACGCTGCCGGCAGAGTTGGGCCAATTGAGCGAACTTCGAAAGCTGAATTTTGGTCCGGGGCTCAAGACCGTCGAAATTGGGGGCGTTCAAGAGCAAAGCGATGTGAAGCTGCGTCTGCCCGCGAACCGCAATCGATTGACGGGGGAGATCCCATCGGAACTCGGGAACCTAACCAACCTCGAGGTGTTGGACCTCAGGTACAACGATCTGGAAAGCACGATTCCCTCGGCGATCATGCGACTTCCTTCGTTGAAAGAACTGTTTCTGGGTTACAACGACCTGACTGGTGAGATTCCCGCTGACTTGGCTAATTTGGCGAATCTGCAAGTCTTGGACCTCGATTGGAACCTGTTCACTGGTGGGATACCTCCCGAACTGGGTAACCTCAGCAACTTGATTGATTTGAGTCTCAAAGGCAATCGTCTGACGGGCGGCATTCCGGCGGAGTTGGGTCGGTTAGCAAGATTGTCGGCGTTGGATATCGGTACAAGTGCTCTTTCGGGCACGATACCTGCTGAACTCGGCGAGCTATCCAATCTTGCGATATTGACGATCAACCATACCGATTTATTGGGAGAAATTCCCGCGGAGTTTGGGAAGTTGGCCAATCTTAGGGAGCTGCTATTGGCAGACAACGAGCTTCAGGGCCTGATCCCGGCGGTGCTGGGAGATTTGCATGAGCTTGAAGTGATTTCGTTGTCGGGCAATCAGTTAACGGGTCCGTTACCCGCGGAACTGGGTAAATTGACCAAGGTTTACGATTTGTTGCTTTCGGGGAACCAACTTTCTGGTCCGATTCCAAGCGATATCGGGAACATGGTCAAACTGACGACGCTGAGAGTCGACAACAATCGACTGACGGGACAGATCCCATCATCTTTAGGCGATTTACCTTTGCTGGATTGGTTGTCCGTCGGCGGCAATCAGTTCATCGGATGTATACCCACATCACTGATGAATATCCGGGGCAACGACCTTGGTGAGTTGAAATTGCCGAAATGTGATGAAGTCGCGATTTCGGATATCGATGATTGTTCGAACGGGGTAGTAGTTGCTGATCCGGTCCGGAACCGTGACTCGTGGCGGACTGCGTGGTTTTGGTCAACGGCATGGAGCAGCTAGTCGGGGACGGATTTGTTGATTGGTCGGCGGACGAACCGATATACCAATGGGAAGGAGTAAATGTATCGGGGACACCGCTTCAGGTGACGAAGTTGGAGCTGCATTCGAATCAGTTGACGGGGACGATTCCGGCGGGGTTCGGGGAGCTGAGCGAGTTGCGAGAGCTGGAGTTGGGTACTCAGTTGAGCACTGGAGATTCGTATGCTCCGAACCCGAACTTCTTGACGGGTCAATTGCCTCAAGGTTTGAATCAGCTTACGGCCGAATTACCAGAGGAGTTGCGTCGGTTGACCAAGCTCGAGGTTTTAGATCTGAATCGGAATCGTCTCAACGGAGAGCTTCCGGCTTGGCTCGGTGAGTTGAAGCAGTTGAAGAGGTTGGTTCTTGACTGGAATCTGTTTACGGGTGAGATACCCGGTGAACTCGGGGAGTTGGTTGAGTTAAGGGAGTTGGAGTTGAACCACAACCAACTGACGGGACCAATTCCGGCGGAAATGGGTGAATTGTCGAAACTGCAGGAGATGAATCTTGGTGGGAATGTGCTTTCCGGCGCGATACCAGATGAGTTCGGGATGCTGCGTGAGCTGCAGATCCTGTTGCTAGGCGGAAACCGTTTGGAAGGTAACATTCCTGCGGAGTTGGGCGATATGTCGAGTCTTTTGACTCTGAAGCTGGGGTGGAATCAGCTTAGTGGGGAGATACCGGAGGGGTTGTTCAGGCTCGGCGACATCGTTGATATTTCACTCAACGACAACCAGTTAACGGGCGAGTTGCCTGCGGTGCGTGCGCAGTCGTGGGGTCCGCATACGCTGGACTTGTCGAACAATCGGCTAAGTGGAGAGATACCGGCGTGGCTGGGAGGGATTGAGATTCTGCACAACTTGTATCTGCAGAACAATCGTTTCAGCGGCTCGATTCCGACTGAATTGGGTAGCGCTCCGAATCTGGTGTCATTGTGGTTGGGGGGTAACGATCTTTCCGGCTGCATTCCGGCGTCGTTGTTGACGTTAGACGGTGGTGACGTGACGCGGTTGAATTTGCCGGCATGCGGGGTTGATGATGAAGGGGGCGGAGTTTGTGCGGGTAGTGCTGCGGTGCGACACAACTCGCCAAACCCGGGCTTGATTTCGGATTGCGAGAATTTGCTGGCGGCGAAGGGTTTCCTGGTTGGGACTGGTTCGCTCAACTGGTCAGAAAATCTTGACATGCGGAGTTGGGAGGGCGTCACGCTCCAAGGTGAACCGACAAGGGTGAAGGAAGTTCATCTTCGCGTTGAAAATCTGACCGGGGTGCTTCCAAGGGAACTGGGCGAATTGTCGGAACTCGTCAGTTTGGACCTATCAAATAACGAACTTTCGGGTCAGATTCCTGATGAGTTGGCGAATCTCGGTAAACTGGAGAGTTTGCTTCTAGGGTCAAATAAGCTTTCGGGGCAGATACCGACATCTTTGGAACGATTAGAAAATCTTAGAAACTTAGGTCTGGATGGGAACGAGTTGAGCGGACCAATACCTTCTGAATTTGGGAACCTGAGGGCACTCGAATTCTTGGCGTTGTCGGGAAATCATTTGACAGGCGAAATTCCGTCCTCATTGGGTGGGTTGACCCAACTATCGAGATTGATGTTATCTCGCAATCGATTGAACGGCGAGATCCCTTCGGAGTTAGGCGATTTGCGATTGCTCAGGATATTTGTTGTTGCCAATAATCGGTTGACGGGGTCGATACCAACCGAATTGGGACGTCTTGGGGACACCGTTGGTTGGATCGAGATATCGGGCAACGAATTGACGGGCTGCATCCCATTGGAGTTGGCTCGGGCACCTACGAACGACTTTGACATGGTTAATCTGCCGTTTTGCGAGGAGGGTTCGGCTCAGGATCCGGGGTCCTGCAGGGAAGGGGTCGCGGTATCGGATCGGGATGCGAATGGGGGTCTGGTATGGGATTGTGAGACGTTGCTGGCGGTGCGGGATGTTCTTGACCCGGGCGGCGTGCTCAACTGGTCCGTGGATCTTACGATCACGGACTGGGATGGGGTCACAGTTGCCGGGTCGCCCGTTCGGGTTACCCGCGTTGAAATTGAGAACATGGAATTGGGTGGGGAGGTGCCGTCGAGTTTTGCAGGGCTAGAGCAATTGCAGGTGCTGGTAATCAAGTCGGGTCAGCTAAGTGGGTCAATACCGGTAGAAATCAGTGAACTCGCGGACCTCCGCGTGTTGGATCTTGCCTCAAATCAATTGACGGGGACGATACCGGTTGAGTTGGGTGGTCTTTCGATGTTGCAGGCGCTGATACTCGATGAAAACCGGTTGTCTGGCGTAATTCCGGTTGAGTTGGGTGACCTTAGCAACCTGAGAGCCTTGAACTTGCACATGAACCAACTCTCAGGACCGATTCCAACAGCGTTGGGCAATCCAAAGAATCTTGGTGCAATCGATCTTGGCAATAACGCGTTGGTTGGAGCAATTCCTGACGAACTTGCCAGCCTGACCAACATAGAGATACTCATTCTCAACGGGAACGAAATAACTGGCGGCATACCTGAGTGGCTCGAGTCGTTTTCGAAACTGAGGGTGTTAGGTCTCGGCAACAACGAAATCGATGGCGAGATCCCGCCATGGCTCGGGAATTTGTCCAATTTGCAGGTCCTGGGGCTGAACAATAGTCAATTGACAGGCGAGATCCCTCCAGCGCTAGGTAATCTGCAAGCGTTGCAGCAGCTGTATTTGGTCGGAAATCAATTGACCGGGGAAATACCTGAGGAGTTGGGCGAACTCCCGAACCTCCTGGCCGTGTTCCTTAGTGGTAACTCGTTTACGGGTTGTGTCCCGTCGGCTTGGTGGACGATCGAAATAAACGATTTCGCTTTGCTAGGATTGGATTTCTGCACAGACGCCGTTTAGGCATCTGTTGCGGAGTTTGCGAGGCGTGGGCGGGTTTGAAACCAGCGTCTACGTTGTACGCGTCCGCTAGGTGCGCGAATGGGACGGTGATGTGGGATGGATTAGAATTGGGGTATTGCGGCGCGCACCACTCTCGGCGCGTCGCTCTCCGGGCTCGTAGCTCAGCTGGTTAGAGCGCTACTCTGATAAAGTAGAGGTCGATGGTTCGAATCCGTCCGGGCCCACCATTTGTGCCGTGGGTGTCTGGGATTTGAAGCTCCTAAATCTCGGTTTGTTTGTGAGGCGTGGTGTGCCGAGGAGACATTTTCTGATTCGGGAATTGTTGGATTTACTTTGGGAGGGCGTTTTGGCGGCGAGCGATAGTGATGGTCAACTGGTTGTTGTGGTGGCTACTCGATTGTAGTTGCGCGGTTGGCGGCAGATTCGTCGGTTCTTCCAACTCAATGGTGCGATCAAACGTCAATTGAAAGTGACCCCCGGCATCATCAACTACTGGCTGCGGGCGGATTTTCTACGACTGCGGTTCTACACGATTTCGGTGTGGAAGGATGATCGATCGATAGACGAATTCGTGAGGGTTGGGGATTACCGAGCGGCTATGGCCGGGTTTGATGAGGTCGCGGTGCGTGGGGAGTCGGACTTCACGAGGTGGAAAACTGCGCCGCCGATGAAGGCGGATTGGCGGGATGCTGCCAAGCGGTTGAGTTGAGCTGATTGGCGAGTTTCCGTCCCGGCGGAGTTTTCGTGGTCCACGTCTCCGCCGGGATACCTGACGGGTATTAAGGAGCTGACGAGGTATCGACTTTCTGGCCTGGATCGGCGGCGAGTGCGGGGTGTGTGAAGCCGAGGCCGATGCCGGCGTGGTCGTAGATGTTTCCGCCGTTCATCTAAAAGTCCATTTCTCGCCAGCCATTCGTCACCTCCGTTATCGCCCTATTACTGCGTTTAATAGCTGATATGAATCGAGAATCACGGTGGTTATGATTCTTCGCCGCCAAAAACTGGGGATCGATGGTTTCAGCGGTAGCGAATTTTAAGATTCTGAGGATGTGGATTTGCGTGCGTCGAGTGCGCCAACCGAGTTAGGAACACTAAGGATTGACGGCGTATGACGCAGCTGATTGAGCAGGTCGGCGGTTGGATCGAAGAGTTGATCGCGGCGATCGGTTATCCCGGGATCGTGTTGGTGATGGCGATCGAGAACATCTTTCCGCCGATTCCCTCGGAGGCGGTGTTGCCGTTTGCGGGGTCGTTGTCGGCGAAGGGGGAGTTGGATTTTTGGGGCGCGGTGGCGGCTGGTACCGCGGGTTCGTTGCTCGGTGCGGTGTTTCTGTACGGGATCGGCTATTTTGCGCGGGAGGCGGGAGTTCGGACGGCTGGTTGAGAGCTACGGCAAGTACGTCTTCATTTCCGAGAAGGACCTTGATCGCGGTGCGGCTTGGTTCGAGCGTTACGGTGAGGCGGTGATCTTCTTTGGTCGGTTGATCCCGTTGATTCGGAGCATCGTTTCGGTGCCTGCGGGGTATACGCGGATGCACTTCGGTCGGTTTTTGTTGTTCACGACGTTGGGGACGGCGTTATGGAGTTTGGTTCTGACGTATGCGGGTCGGTTGCTGGGTGAGAACTGGGAAGAGATTGCGGAGTTCATGGAGCCGTATCAGAATGGGACGCTGGTGGTGCTTTTGGTGATCGTAGTGGCCTTTTTTGGATGGCGGGTGATTAAGTGGCGTCGGGAACGTCGAGTGCCTTAGGTTTTCATTTCCGCAAGAGTCTTGAGGTTTGATGGTCGCGGATAAAATCGACCATTGAAATCGAGCGATAAATTATGTTTGCGATTGGGCAAACTGGGCAAATCATGCGTTATCGGTTGCAATGACTGGCAGATAGGAAGGAATCAAATATGTCCAAGTACATGTTCGCGGTGTCGTACACGATCCAGGGCGTGAAGGGCCTTTTGGAGGGCGGTGGAACGGCGCGAGAAAAGGCCGTGGGCGAGCTTGTGAAGAGCCTAGGCGGAGAACTCGTAGGGTTTTATTACGCGTTCGGCGGGGCTGATTTGTACATCATCGCTGATCTTCCTGATGCGGCAGCTGCTACGGCGATGTCGCTGAGGATCGCGGCGGCTGGTGGAGGAGGCATATCGACGACGGTGTTGCTGGATCCGGCGACGGTCGACGAGGCTGCTAAGCGGATCACGAGCTACACGCCGCCGGGCGGTTAGTCGACGCTAAGCAGTAGTACGGCGTTGATGGTTGCGACGGAATTACCCCGCCTATTTGTCCCGGTTCCCCCTCACCCTAGCCCTCTCCCACGAGGGGAGAGGGGATTTTTTTGATTCGATTGGATTCAGGCTAACCCTGCGTTTTTGAGGAATGCGATCAGCATGTCGCGGGATTGGGCTTCGTAGATCGGGGAGTAGGTGGTGAACTCTCGGAGGTTCGCCTCGGCTTCGAATTTTGGATGGAAGAGCGGGCCCATCAGCTTGTAGTCGTCGGCTAGTTCTCGGTTCCAGATTTTCAGTTCGTTGAGTGTGAGTTGGGGCTCGAACTGGAAGGCGTAGGAGTTGCCGTGGCGGAATGCGAGGCTCTGTCGTCGGAATGTTCCGTCGCGGCAGAGCATGTATCCGAAGGCGAGTTCGGTTGCGCCGGGCGGGACGCTGAAGCACTCGCCGTGGAGGGTCGGAACTAGTGGTACGCGGAATTTGCTAAATACGGAGTCTTGGGTGCCTTCTTCGGTGATCCAGATCTTGCGGAGTCCGAACTCGTAGCCGCCGGTTGGTTCTACAACGCCTCCGAGGGCGCGAGCGATGATTTGTGCGCCTAGGCAGACGCCGAAGACGGGTACGCCGGAGGAGATGGCGTCGGAGAAGAATTCGCGTTCGGCGTGGATAGCTGGGTAGTCGTCGTTGGCTGAGAGTGCGCCTCCGAGTGCGATGATGAGGTCGATTTCGTTGAGCTTCGGCGGATCGAAATCGGCGAAGTCGGGTGCGCCTTCGAAGACGTTGAGGGGGTGGAGGTCAAAGCCGCGATCGGTCAGGGCCGAGGTGTAGTTTTCGCCGAGGGTTTCGAATTCGTTGTGGCGGATGATTAGCGCGCGTTTTGGCATGGAAATAGGTGGGATGCGAGGGAGGGTCGAGATAGATTGTAAGGATTGTACGGGTGAGTTTTGAGACGGGCGGTTCGCCCAACGATCCCAAGAACTGCGCTATCGCGGGATGCCGAGAAACAGCCCTGTAGCAATCTAATCCAGTGTGGTACGGTTGACGTGACGGCGACTCCTCTGTCGTTGATTGCGTGCCACGGCTCGGCTCCGTGATTGGTTGAATCGATTGCCCGCTGACGGGTCCGCTCGGCAAACGCCAATCGCCGCTAGGTAGATCGTCGTTCTGACCTAGCCAGTAAACCTCTCGGAGTCGCATGATGCGACGCAAACCGAAAACCGAGCTCGACCCGTCTGAGCCGTATCGCAGCTACCGCGTTCTCGACGGTAGCGTCGACGACGCCACCGTCCCCGACGCTACCGAGGCTACCAACGACGGGGACAAATCCAACGTCTTCGTGGCGATTATCTTGATCGTCCTGTCCATCGCCAGCATCGGTTTTTACGTCGGGATTTTCGCAGTCGTCGCGTTAGTGGTGGCTACGATGTTCGGACTGATCGATTGGGAATTTTGGTAAAGGGGACGTTTTCGCCCTCTCCGTCCGGTCACCCTCACCCTAACCTTCTCCCATCGAGGGAGAGGGGATATTGGTCGGGGACCATTTGTAGATGTTTTGGAGGGAGCCGCCCATGAGGGTTGCGCGTTCGGAGTCGGTGAGTTGGTCGGTTACTCGGAAGGCTTCGACGCCTTGCTCGTAAGTTAGGAGGTTTACGGCACGGGTCCAGTCGGTGCCCCACATGCATCGGTCTAGGCTGTAGGCGCTGAAGATTTGGGTTAGTCGTTCCCAGATGTCTGGGTAGGGGAATGGTTCGTGTGCGAGGGTTCCGGCGCCGGAGATTTTGATGGCGACGTTGTCGAATTGAGCGAGTTCGAGGACGCCGGGGAGGTCGGCCCAAGCGTCTGGAGGTGCTGGCGGTTCGTATGGTTGTGCGATGCCGAGGTGGTCGATGATGAGCTGGGTGTTCGGGTGGTTGCGCGCCATCTCTCGGAAGATGGGGAGTTTTCCGGAGCACATGACGTTTATGGGAACGTTTGCTTTGGCACCGGCGGCGAGGATTTGGTTGACGCCGGGGTTGTCGGCTTCGATCTCGATGCGTGCGAGCATGATGCGTGCACCGACGACGCCGGGAGTCGCGGTCCACTCTTCCATGTCTTGCTCGATGTTTTCGGAATCGGGGTCGAAAGGTCTGACGAGACCGAAGCTGCCGGGGTGTTTGGCGTAGACCTCTAGTGCGTAGGACGCGTCGTACTGGTACATGGAGAAGGGGGAGACGAGGATTGCTCCGTCGACGCCGACCGCGTCCATTGCCGCGACCATGTCGTCGCCGGTGACTTCGTCTGGGCCTTCCAAGTGGCCGTGCCATGGGCGTTCGGGTCGATTGCGTTCGTAGGCGTGGACTTGGACATCGATTACGGGAGTTGAGTTGGTCATGGTTTGAAGCAATGGTTGTTGGTCAGTTGGATGATGTGATTGTAATGATGGTTCCAGCGGTTCACCCTCACCCGAACCCTCTCCCATCAAGGGAGAGGGGATTGGTTGGCGGCCACGCTACAGAATCCGTCGTTGGAACCGTTAAATCTGATTTTGGGGTGATATGGTTTCTTGCGGGAGAATTGCTATGTCAGAGAAACGACCAAACATCATCATGATCATGTCCGACGATCTTGGGTACGAGTGCATCGGGGTTAATGGCGGGACCTCGTACGCTACGCCTCGGTTGGACGAGATGGCGGCGAACGGGATGCGGTTCGATGACGGGCACGTGTTGCCGTTGTGCACGCCGACGCGAGTGGCGTTGATGACGGGCAAGCACAACTTTAGGAACTACATCGGGTTTGGGTTATTTCCGCCGGATGAGGTGTCTTTCGGGCACTTGTTCTCGGATGCGGGTTACAACACTTGCATTTCGGGGAAGTGGCAGCTGTATTCGTACAACCCGCCGGATGAGATGCCGGAGATGCGGAACAAGGGTCAGAAGATCGAGGATGCGGGTTTCGACGAGTTCTGCGTGTGGCACGCTCACCAGACGGAGGATAAGGGTTCTCGTTACAAGGATCCGATCATCTTCCAGAACGGGAAGTATCGTGACGACACGATGGGCAAGTACGGTGATGAAGAGTTCTGCAACTACATCATCGACTTCATTGACCGAAAGAAGGACGACGACAATCCGTTCTTCGTGTATTGGCCGATGGCGTTGACGCACAAGCCGCATGAGCCTTCGCCGGATAGTCCGGAATTTGCCGACTTTGACCCGCCGACCAACAGGACTCGTGGCGGGCGCACTTGGGCCGAGTTGGAGGATGGAGCGTTCGCGGACGACCCTCGTTTCTACAAGGACATGGTGGAGTATCACGACAAGGTGATCGGGCGATTGTTGGATCACTTGGAGGCGCAGGGGCTGAGCGAAGAGACGCTGGTGATCTACACGGGCGACAACGGATCGCCGCATGATGTGTGCTCGATGGTGCATCAGCACAACGAGATCTGCGGTGGCAAAGGTAAGACGAATGACCGCGGGACGCACGTGCCGCTAATCGTTCAGCAGCCGGGCACGGTACCGGCGGGTTCGGCAAATGATGACTTGATCGATGTGACCGATTTCTTGCCGACGATGTTGGAGGCCGCGGGAGTCGAGACGCCTGAGGGTTATGTGATCGACGGGACTTCGTTCTATCCGCAGTTGACTGGTGAGACGGGCAATCCTAAGGACTGGATCTTCTTCCACTTCGAGCCGATGAGCGCTCGGAATACGGCACGGTGCATGCGGTTTGTTCGGGATCGGGACTGGAAGCTTTATGAGACTGGCGAGCTTTACGACTTGAATACGGACTTGGATGAGGAGTTGCCGATATTCGAGTCTCAGGATGGTCCGGCGGCTGCGGAGGCTAGGGCGAAGTTGCAGCCGGTTTTTGCGGAGATGGTGGCTTAGATCTGAGGGGTAAAGATTGCCATGGCTGAGAAGCGACCTAACATCATCATGATCATGTCCGATGACCTCGGGTATGAGTGCATCGGAGTTAATGGCGGGACGTCGTACGCGACACCGCGGTTGGATGAGATGGCGGCGCACGGGATGCGGTTCGATGAGGGGCATGTTTTGCCGTTGTGCACTCCGACGCGGGTTGCGTTGATGACGGGTAAGCACAACTTCAGGAACTACATCGGGTTCGGGTTGTTACCTCCGGACGAGGTGGGGTTTGGGCATCGTGTTCTCGGATGCGGGTTACAACACGCTCATCTCTGGGAAGTGGCAGTTGTATTCCTACAACCCGCCGGATGTGATGCCTGAGATGCGGAACAAGGGCCAGAAGATCGAGGATGCGGGTTTCGATGAGTTCTGTGTTTGGCACGCACATCACACAGAAGACAAGGGGTCTCGTTACAAGGATCCGGTCATCTATCAGAACGGCGCGTATCGGGACGACACTAAAGGCGAGTATGGCGATGATTTGTTCTGCGACCACATCATCGACTACATCGATCGGAAGAAGGACGACGACAACCCGTTCTTCGTGTACTGGCCGATGGCGTTGACGCACGGACCATTCGAGCCGACGCCGGACAGTCCTGAGTGGGACGGTTTCGAGCCGCAGTCGAACAAGAATTCAGGCGGTCGGACTTGGGGCGAGCTCAACGACGACGGTGGGGAAGCTCATCCTCGGTTTTACAAGGACATGGTGGAGTATCACGACAAGGTGATTGGGAGGTTGTTGGATTACTTGGCGGAGCAAGGATTGAGCGAGGATACGCTGGTGATCTACACGGGCGACAACGGCTCGCCTCAGGAAGTTTGCTCAATCGTCCACCGTCACAACGAAATCTGCGGTGGCAAGAGCACGACGAACGACCACGGAACGCACGTTCCTTTGATCGCCCAGATGCCGGGGACGGTACCGAGTGGCGTGGTGAATTCCGACTTGATCGATGTTACGGATTTCCTTCCGACAATGCTGGATGCGGCTGGGGCGGAGCCGCCGGATGGTTACGTGATCGACGGGACATCGTTCTATCCGCAGTTGAAGGGTGAGGAAGGTAATCCTAAGGAGTGGATCTTCTTCCACTACGATCCGATGACCGCCAATCGGAGTGATCTAACCTGCATCCGAATGGTTCGGGATCACGACTGGAAATTGTATGAGACTGGCGAGCTTTACGATCTGAATGCGGATATCGAAGAGGAGTTGCCGATTTTCGAGGCGCAGGATGGGGAGAAGTCGGCAGCGGCACGGGCGAAGTTGAAGCCGGTGTTTGCGGAGATGGTTGCTTGAGTCGAAGCAGTTGACGTTAATTGATCGGACCGGTCGAGCTTGGTTCGAGGTCGGCGTTAGTCGATTGCAGATTGCGTAGTCGGGCTACGGCGTACAGGATCGAAATCGCTGGCACGGCGGAAAAGACGAGCGGAAGCGGCCAGTCTCCTTTGATTGCACCGGTGGCGATCAATGTTGCGAGCGTTGCGTCGGCAACGATGTTGAGGGCCAGTAACGCGGATATCGCTTTGATCGGTGCTGGTTTTAGTCGCGGAATGAATACTAAGGCGAGTATCGCGATCGCCGAAATGGGGTGTAGCGCGGAGAGTGTCAAGCGTGACCAGATGTCACCGCCGTCGGCGAATTGGCCGACGACCGCAGTCAAGCCAGCGAAGAGGAGGTTGATGATGGCGAGGACCATCATGGCGATACGGAAGATAGTCATGAGGCAATTATCGTCAGGTGGATTGGTGCCATTCTAAGGGTAACGGTTTGTATTATTCGCAGTTGGTATGACTTCAAATTCTGGCGACACGCGGCCGCATCATCCGGATTTGCCGGCTTTGACGCCGATTGGTGGAGGGCACCATCGGTGTGTCGAGTGTGATCGGGTGATCTACTCGGATCCGAAGGTTGCGGTTGCGGCTATCATCCCGTTGGACGGCGGGATCGTGCTGCTGAAGCGGGCGATTGAGCCACAGATCGGAATGTGGAGCTTTCCGTCCGGCTACGTGGATCGTGGGGAGAAGCTAGAACGGGCGCTGGAGCGCGAGGTGTTAGAGGAGTGTGGGTTGGTCGTCAGCGTCGAGTGGTTAGTAGGGGTTTACAGCGACGAGGGTCAGGCGGTTGTGTTGGTGGTCTATCACGCGGATGTGGATTCGGGTGAGTTGGTTGCCGGGGATGAGACATCTGATGCTCGGGTGTTCGCTGTCGATGAGATGCCGGAGCTTGCGTTCGAGCATGACGATCGGATTGTGCGTGATTGGCGGGAGGGGTTGAGGTTGAGGCGACTTTGAGTGGATCTTGGCGATTGACGGTTGGATTGGCTTTGGCATCGCTGACACGTTCGATTGACGTTGATGTGTGCGTAGCGTAACAACATCTGATAGTTATTTGTGAGCGGATCGATTTCGTGAGGGTTGTAGTTGGGCTTGAAGGTTCGACATTCCAACGCTTGGAGGCGTGGTATTCTCACTTCGGGATGCTTGGTTTAAGTTACAGGGCTAAGAAGTGATCAGGATCGTGAGTTGGAACATCGCGAAACGACATCAGCCGTGGCGTGAGTTGTTGCGGATGGACGCGGATGTCGCATTGTTGCAGGAATCGGGCGACCCTCCATCGGATGTCAAGAATTCAGTTCAGGAAGGTCCTTGGGAGAATTACGATTCCCATGTCATCTACTCGAGTTCGCATCGCCGTCATTGGCCAAATCTCTATGACCGATGGTGTCGCGTAGTCAAACTTTCTGACCGCGTTGATCTTGAGTGGTTGACGCAAATACCGCCCGTCGCCGAGGCGCCGGAGGGTACCATACCGGTCAGTGGCATCGGTACTATCGGGGCGGCGATAGTCACGCCACGTTACGAAGAAATCGAACCCTTTACGGTGGTGTCGATGTACGGCCGATGGATGGGATCGCGTGCGCCGGAAGGCAAGAAGAGATCAATTGCGATGCCGGACACCGCAATTCATCGGATCATCTCGGACATTTCTTGGTTTGTTGGCGACGAGGACCCGTCTACACACCGCGTAATCGCGGCGGGTGATCTCAATCTTGACTACGGTTGGCTAGACGAAGGGGTCAGTTGGTACGGAAAGCGTGCACAGGTGGTATGGGATCGTTTTGGGGTGCTCGGGTTTGAGTATTTGGGTCCCCAATCACCGAACGGACGTATGGCAGTCCCTACTCCTGCGCATTTACCGCACGACACGAAGAACGTACCAACGTTTCGTTCTAATTTCATGTCTCCGATGACTGCCCAGCTTCAACTAGATCACGTCTTCGCGTCTCGTGGGTTCCATGAGAGCATTCAGACTCGGGCGTTGAATTGCGTGTGCCAATGGGGACCGAGCGACCACTGCCGAATTGTCATCGACGTGAAGGGGTGATGGGAACCCCGTTCCGGTGGCCTTATTTGCTAAAGTTCCGGCGGAGTTCTGACTCGTAGGTGCGACCTAGATCGCGTGAGTTTTCGTTTAGCCAATCGCTGAAACGGGTCGTGCCGGTTGGGGGTGAATCGGATGTGAGCAAACCTGCCATTAGACCGTCGACCTCGTCGCGGGTTAGTACCACATCGCGTACTAGGAGGCCAACGAGCCCGGTCAAGGCCAGACTTATGTGGGGAGGTGCGTGGATGAACCGGGTGCGGATGCCCATTGCGGATGCGAGCAGGCGGATCATTTCTTCGAAGGTGAACGTATCCGGACCGGCAGCGTCGGCGATGAAGTTTTCGGTTGAGGCGCCGGCGGCTACTGCTTGTATCGCGACGTCTTCGGCGTAGATGGGTTGGACAGGGTAATCGCCGTTACCGTAGATGGGGAAGAGGGGGAAACGTCTGAGTGCCCAGGCGATGTTGTTCAGGAGGAGGTCGTTTGGGCCGAAGATTAGGGTCGGCCTGATGATGGCGTACGGGATGCCGATCTTCTTGAGTTCGTCTTCGACCTGCCATTTGCCTTTGAAGTAGGGGAGTGAAGAGTCAGGCGAGGGGTTCGAGACGGAGATGTGTACGATTCGCTCGACGCCTGCTTTCTTTGCTGCAATGAAAAGTTTTTTGGAGTTTTCAACCGCGTTGTCGAAGGTGGTTTGGCCGCGTTCGAACCGGATCCAGTAGGTGTTGTAGAAGACGTTGGCGCCTCGCATCGAGCGTGAGAGGGCGTCGATGTCGGAGAAGTTTAACGGAGCGGATTTGACCGTATCACCGAATGAGTTTTGCAGATCCGGATGTCGGGTGAGAGTGGTTACGCCGACATTCCGTTGGAGTAGATGCCGCGCGATGTATCCGCCAGTGTAGCTGAAGGCGCCGGTAACGACGGCATGGTCGGAATAAGGCATATGACTCGGATACGAACCATTGCGCCGACGAGTTCGCTTTGGAAAGTGGTTGATATGCCGGAACTGGCGTTCGGACACGATAGTCGGATTGTGCGCGATTGGTGCGAGGGATTGCGGTTTCGGGGTTAACGGTCGCGGTGAGGTTGGCTTAGCGGTGACGTAGGGGTCACCGGTCCCGCATACCGTAAACGACAACCTGCTCACCTTCGGCGACGCAGATCGGCACCATGTATTTCCAATTATCTCCGGGACTTATCGGGTTGGTCGTCAGGATGCTGGCTTCTTCTTCGAGGTCGTCTGTGAGCGATATTTCCACACTGGCTACGTCGTTAGGAATCGTGACTTCGTAGAACTCGATCAAATCGGCGTAAGGATCGTCGTCGTCCGATTCGAAATGACCAACGAACAGATCGCCCGGATTGCTCATCGTCGCCGAGTGCCCGGCGACGGAATGCTGGCGACTGCCGGCGTCGTGCCTGACGAATGTAATTGTGTCGAGGTTACCGTCGTAGGCAGAAAATTCTATGAGCGTGCTGTAACCGCTCGGTATCACTGAAGTTCGACCTTCAAGCGGGAATTTGGGTTCCGTTTCCGACGGCGGCATGGATCGTTAATTTTCTCGCTTGGGCTCGGTCCGGTTCAGGTCGGAACAATTGGGTTCAGCTGATGCCTGAGGCGCGGGATTCGTCGAGGTAGGCGCGGGCTTCGGCTAGTAGGAATCGGGATGCTCCGCTGACGATCCATTGGACGCCACGTTCGTGCCAGAATTGGGTTTGTTCGACGGTTACTCCGAGGGTGCCAGAGATTTTGCCGGCGTCGTGGGTTTTTTTGACTAGGGTTTCGATCTCGGCAACGACTTCGGGGTGGGCGATTTGTCCGGGGTAACCCATATTTAGAGAGAGGTCGCCGGGTCCGAAGAAGATGCAGTCGGCGTTTTCGACGGCGATGATCTCGTCGGCGTTCTCGATGCTCTCGGGGGTCTCGATCTGGAGGCAGACGAAGGTCTCTTCGTTGGCTTGTTTGACGTATTCGGCTTGGTCTTGGATGCCGAACATTGCGCTGCGCCCGGAGAAGCCGCCGCGTTTGCCGACGGGCGGGTACTTGACGGCGTCGACGACGGCGCGGCCCTGTTCGCCGTTGTTGATGAGGGGGATCATGACGCCTTGTGCGCCGCCTTCAAGGTATCGCTGGATGTGCTGCTGGTCGTTCATGCCGATGCGGACGATGGGTGTGGTGCCGGAGAGTTCGGCGGCGCGGATCATGTTTTCGGCGGTCTCGTAGTCCATGATGCCGTGTTCGCAGTCGATGACGACGAAGTCGAATCCGGCCCAACCCATGAGTTCGACCAATGCGGGAGCGGGCCAACCGACGAACGGGCCGAGAGTGGTTCCGCCGTCGAGCATCTTTCGCTTCATAGTGTTGTTTCGCATGGGAAGTCTCTTTCCGTTGAGTAGGTGATCAGTTTTTCAGTTGCGAAGTTTCAGGTTAATTCAAATCGTAGAAATCGGAGACGTGCCGCCAGACGTCTTCGGCAACTTGGGTTGGTTCTCTTGCGGCGTCTACCTCGATCCAACGGTTTGGTTCGTGGCTGGCGAGTTCACGGTAGCCACGGCGGACGCTGCGGTGGAAACGGATGGGTAGTTCCTCGAAGCGGCGTCGGGTTTCGCCGGTGGAGTGATCGTCGGCGTCTCGTCGTTGGAGTCCGGTTTCGGGAGGGACGTCTAGAAGGATTGTGAGGTCTGGGGCTACGCCATCGGTGGCTAGCTCGTCGGCGTGGCGGAGGCGGTCGAGGTTGAGTCGTCCGCCGTAGCCTTGGTAGGCGATGGTGGAGTCGGAAAAGCGGTCACCGATGACGGTAGTGCCCGCCTTTAGGTTTGGAACGATGATGTCGGCCATTAATTGGGCGCGAGCAGCCATGAAAAGAAGGGCGTCGGCTGCCGGGACGTTGTTGCTCTGCGATTTGATGATTTCGCGGACTTGCTCGCCGAGGCGAGTCGTGCCGGGTTCTCGCACGACCAAGACGGGCCGGTTCAAACTCTCGAGACGTCGGCGGAGCAGTTCTACCTGCGTGGTTTTGCCAGCGCCTTCGCCACCCTCGAAGGATATGAAGGGTGCTTTTTGAACCGACCTGCGCGGCATGATGGGGATACCGTGACTACGATGTTGGGGCGCCGATCATCGCCGCCTGCGACGGATGATGACGTGGCGGTTCGGTTCGTGGCCGGTGCTGGCGGATCCGACGTTGTATCGGGCTGCCAGAGCATGTTGGAGTCGACGGATGCGAGCGGATTGTGCTGCGAGATTGATCTTGCGGTCTCCACTCAGGACGCGTTCAACAGCTTGTTCGGCTTCTTCGATGGCTTCTTCGACGATGAGTTCGTCTTCGGATGATTGGCTCGTATTGCCGTTTGTAAATCCGGGTCGCTCGATCTCGAATCGGCTCAAAAACTGTTCGATCTGTTCGCGGGTGCTTCGCCTTAGTACGTAGACGGGGACGCCGTCGCGTTCGGCGCGCTTGACGGCTGGTGGTCGCCGACCGTATTGCAGTTTGGTTGTCACGAGGATATCAGCATCGGCGGCGGATTCGGAGAGCGCGACCGGTACGCCCATAGCTCGTATGCCTGATCTCAAGGATTCGCGTGGAACCCCGAATGGGTGCACTCGAATTGGAGGTTGTTCGGGCGGGCCATCGAGGATTTGGTCTTCATCAACGGGGTCGGATTTGAGCTCTTTAACGCCGTTCCCGTTCCCATTACCGTTACGATTCTCGGGTTCGTTTGTGGAGTCGAATGAGCGACGTGGGGACCGGATTGAATTGAGGTCGAACGCGGCGGTTTCGAAACCGTCTTCGGATGCCATGGCGTCTTCGACCTGCGTTTCGACGGAACCATCGTCCTTGAGTCGTCGCATATCGAGCGGGACTTGGAGGCCGCGCAACATTCGGTCTACGGCTCTGCCGACGTCGTTGTGGACGCCGACGTAGTAGCGCTCTCGCATCTCAACTACGACATCGAATGTCGGGGTGTGTTTTCGTTCGAGAACGGTTTTTTGCGTGCGCCGCCGCCGCGCTTCGATGTCGCCGAGGGTTACGGCTTGGGTGCCTCCCACGAGGTCGGAGAGCGTCGGGTTGCTAATGACGTTTCCCAGAGTGTTGCCGTGTGCGGTTGCGACTAGCTGGACGCCGCGTTCGGCAATGGTTCGGGCTGCGATGGATTCCAATTCGGTTCCGATTTCGTCGATGACGACGACTTCTGGCATGTGGTTTTCAACGGCTTCGACCATGATTCGGTGCTGCAACTCAGTGTTGGGCACCTGCATTCTTCGGGCGCGTCCGATTGCGGGATGAGCTACTGCGCCATCGCCGCCGATCTCGTTGGAGGTGTCGACGATCACGACGCGGCGTGATGCGTCGTCGGCGAGCACGCGTGCGACTTCGCGAAGGATGGTGGTCTTGCCGATACCTGGTCGGCCAAGGATGAGGACACTGCGGCCGGATTCGATGAGGTCTTGGATGAGCCGGACGGTGCCGAAAACGGCGCGACCGACGCGGCAAGTGAGGCCCACGGGATTGCCTTCGCGGTCTCGGATGACGGAGAAGCGGTGGAGGGTACGTTCGATGCCGGCGCGGTTGTCGTCGCCGAAACGTCCGAGGCCGGAGATAACGGAGGCGATGTCTTCTCTGGTGACCTCGTCGTCGCTGAGGACAATTGAATCTTCGATGAAACGGGCTTCCGGTACTCGTCCGAGATCGACGATGATTTCGAGGAGACCTGACATGTCGTCTGGATCGCTCATGTTTTCGGCGAGACTCGCGCGCAATGGCTCGGGCAAGACGTTGAGGAACGCGTCCATGTCGTCGACCACGTGACGTTGGATCAGATTTGCAGGGGTACTGAGGGTCCCGTTGGTTTCGGTTGGTTCTGTTTGGTCGGTGTTAATGATGTCAATCATGATATTCGCGCATGCACCACGAGTGATGTTTCACCACGTGACGCAGTTTGGCGGTCTGCCGAGGATTGGGAAATCTTCGGGACGAACTGGGCGTGTATCGCGTCGCTATCGTTGTTCGGGGACAAATTTAGAGCGACGCTGCGATGAGAGCGGTGACGTCGGCGGTCCGGCTCGAGTAGCCCCACTCGTTGTCGTACCAACCGACGACCTTGATGAAGGTGCCCGAATCGGATCCATCGTCGGTTACGACGGCGGTTGAGAGCGCGTCAATGGTGCACGAGTGGGGATCGCCTATGTAGTCGGATGATACGAGCGGTTCGTCGGATACGTGCATCACGCCATTGAGGTCGCCCGATTCGCTAGCTCGAAACGCGTCGTTGACCTCGTCGGCTGTTACCGCTTTCGATAGTCGGACGGTCAGATCGGTGACCGAGCCGGTGATGACCGGTACGCGGTATGCCATGCCGTCGATCTTGCCGGCGAGCTCGGGTATCGCGAGGGTCACCGCTTTCGCGGCGCCGGTTGTCGTCGGGATGATGCTATTGGCGGCGGCACGTGCGCGTCGGAGATCGCTGTGCACTTGGTCGAGGATGTTTTGATCGTTGGTGTAGGCGTGGATCGTCGACATTAAGGCGTGTTCGATGCCGAACGCGTCGTTTAAAACCTTGGCCATCGGAGCAACGCAGTTGGTGGTGCAAGACGCGTTTGAGATGACGTTGTGCTCTGCGGGGTCGTACTGGGTTTCGTTAACGCCGAGGACGATGGTGATGTCTTCATTGGTCGCCGGTGCGGAGATGATTACTTTCTTTACGCCGTCGGAGAGGTGGCTGGATGCTTTTTCGGCGTCGGTGAAGAAGCCGGTCGATTCGATGACGATTTCGACGCCGGCGTCGTCCCAGGGGATTTTGGCCGGGTCGCGTTCGGAGAACACGATGATTTTCTCACCGTTGATGATCAGGGATCCGTCAGCGACTTCGACTTCGCCGTCGTAGCGTCCGTATGTGGAGTCGTATTTGAGGAGGTGGGCTTGCTGTTTGGAGTCGGCGAGGTCGTTGATCGCGACTACCTGCAACTTGTCGGGATGACGTTGGCTGATGGCTCGGAAGACTTGCCGTCCGATTCTGCCGAAGCCGTTGATACCAATCTTGGTTCTGCTCATGTTTGTGGTCCTGGGCCCCTCGATGAATGAATTTGGTTTCTGTGAATTGCGATCTCAGGGTTTCGCTAGTTGCAGATTACACTGCGACGCGAGATTTCGTCATGCGGATTTGATGACGCTCATTCCTGCGTATCGACCTTTGTCGCCGGCCCAATCTTCGATTCGAAGGAGGCGGTTGTATTTGGCGACGCGCTCGCTGCGCGCGGGTGCGCCAGCTTTGATTTGCCCGCATGCGGATCCGACCGCGATGTCGGCGATGGTGGTGTCTTCGGTTTCGCCGGAACGGTGGCTGACTACAACGCCGAAGTCGGCTTTGCGTGCTCTTCGGATGGTGTCGAGCGTCTCGGTTACGGTTCCGACTTGATTGGGTTTGATCAGGATCGCGTTGGCGGCGTTTTCGTTGATGCCGCGTTCGAGGAATGCGGTTTGGGTTACGAAAAGGTCGTCTCCGACGAGTTGGACGCGGTCGCCGATGGATTCGGTGAGGATCTGCCAACCCTCCCAGTCGTTTTCGGCGAGCCCGTCTTCGACGCTGCATATGGGGTATTCGGCGCAGAAAGCTTTATATTCGTCGGCCATCATTTGCGAAGTGAGCCTGAGCCCTTCGCGCTTCATGCTGTAGCGTTTGACTGCGGGCACGTAGAACTCGCTGGCTGCCGGGTCGAGGGCGATGAAGATCTGCTCGCCGGGCAGGTATCCCGCCGATTCGATGGCGTGTGTCACGTAACCGAGGGCTTGGCGGTTTGTGAGCCCGACGGGTGCGAAACCTCCTTCAAAGCCGACAGATGTTGACAAGCCTTCACTTTGGAGGAGTTTTCCGAGTGCTTGGTAGATCTCGGAGCCGGCTCTCAGCGCTTCGGAGAAAGATTCGACGCCGGCGGGCATGACCATGAACTCTTGGAACTCGGTCGATCCGGCCGCGTGCGCACCGCCGTTGAAGATGTTGAGCATCGGGACCGGGAGGACGTATTTGTCTTCGTTACCGATGTGATCGGCGACAAGATCGTATAGCCATTCACCTTGGCTGCGGCATGATGCCCGGAGGACGGCCATAGAGACGGCGAGCATGGCGTTTGCGCCGTAGCGCGATTTGTTGCCAGTAGCGTCGAGGTCGATCATCGCGGCGTCGACGGCGCGTTGGTCGTTGGCGTCGAGACCGACGACGGCGTCGTTCAGCGGGCCGTTGATGTTGGCGACGGCTTGGAGCACGCCCATGCCGTTGAAGCGTTTGGGATCGCGGTCGCGCAGCTCCCACGCCTCGTTTTCACCCGTGCTTGCGCCGGAGGGAACTGATGCCCCGTTGCGAGTACCGTCCTCCAGCAACACCTCGGCGTAGACCGTCGGGTTGCCTCGAGAGTCGAGTATCTCTTTTCCTCGTACGAATTTGATGTTGCTCATGCTCAACAAGTTTGCAATATGATCGCGCGATTCTGTTAACGCGCGTGCAGGTTCGAAGGCGAAGAAGATGTGATGCGCGTCAGGCGCGGCGTTGGCGAGCGAGTTCGATCGCCATGGTGACTGCTTCGGCGGCGTCACGGGCGTAGGGGACTTCGGTGAAACGCGACTTGCCGCCGTCGTCTCGAAGGTTGACTTCCCATCCATCGAGAGCGACTACCGGCACGCCAGCGATCATTGCGAAGCTGAGTTCGTTGGAGGTGCCCCACTTGCCGGGCAGGGCGATGACGGCGTCGCTAGCGTTGGCTACGAGAACGTTTCGGACGAATCCGAGAGGCGTCGGGATGGCGTAGTCGATGTAATCGTTAGCGGCGTTGCGATCGGTGGTTGAGAGGATGCCGATAGTGGTTCCGCCCGCGGATTTGGCACCCTTGGCAGCGCGCTCCATGGTGCCGCCCATGCCTCCGTTGACGAGGATGCATCCTGCTTCCGCGATGTGGCGTCCAACTTGCTCGGCGAGTTCAAGGCCTTCGGGAGTCGTGTGGTCGCGGTCGCCACCGATGACGGAGATGTATATGGGGTGTTGCAAGGATGGGTCTCGTCCTTCAAGGGTAACGCCGGACTCCGTGCGTCGTCGATGAGCGGGCCTGTGGGCGGATAGGGGACATGTTGAGGAAGCGTAGGGTCGCGGTCTAGTGCGGTGGCGCGGGATGTCACGTGTCGCGGACTAGATAGGCGATGTACAGGAGAATGCGGTCTGGGGTACCGAGTTCGTTGCTGTAACGATCGACTCTAGTATGGCCGGGAAACATGTTTTCGAGGTCGTCGATCATTTCCATGTAGTCGCCAAAGAGGATGAACGCGGTGTTTCCGTTAACCATGCTGGGATGCAATGACCCGCTACTGCCATGCTCTGCGGCGCCTTCAACGTTTTCGAGTTCCGGGTAGAGGAATCCGACCCTTTCGTCTGAGATGGGCGTGCGAGCGTTGAACGACACGACGCGGTAATTCTCTCCGACCTCATCAACGAGTTTTAGAGCATCGAAGAGTTCGGCTTCGAAAAACCAACGAACTGGTCCAACGCTCCATTTGTTGAATTCGTTTCGATCGGCGAGGAACACATGGGCGCAGAAAATGAAGATCAACGCGGCACCGAACGCTACTCCGAGTTTGCGGGGATTCGAAAGCGATGGCTTCAAATCCAATATCCGTCTCGAATTTCGGATGAACAGGTGAACGAAGACGTTGACCCCGATCGCCATGATGGTCAATATGAAGAAGATCGCGAAAAGATATCTTCGGGCTTCGGCGCCTTCGACGACGATTGCCGTGGAAGCTGCTATCAACCACCCGATGAGCAACAGCTGGTACGGGCGTCGATTTATGTTGAGGACTGCAACACCAAATCCGAACCAGAAAAACACGCGCATCACCCATGTGTGTAACAGTGGCGAACCGCCGGTACCATCCCAGGTGCCGGTGCCGATTGGGTTATTCACGAATAGCAACAGTTCCCACATCCTAGGCGGGTAGCGGGATATGTCCCAGAGGTCTATATCGCCGTAGTAGCCTTTGCCGAGTTCTGATTCGATGAATCCGGTGAAGGCGAACACTTCCAGTACTGGGTATGCAACGGCCAGCGAAAGGATCAAAAACGAGAATGTTGCTTTGTTTCGCAACTGAGACGTAAACAGCGCCGCTAAAGCAACAAATCCCCAGATTCCGATGAAATATGGCAAAAATGCCTTAAAGCTATAGATGCTCAGTCCAAGCACGACGCCACCACCGATGCCGATCGCCAACCGTCTAGTTCGGCATGTCATCAAAGCCATCAACATGGAGGCCAATCCCAAAAAGACCGACAGCATCATCTGAACGCCCATGCGGCTCGGGATGATGAACCACATCGAAAAGGCGAGAAACGCGACGGCCAGGATCGCTACGTGAAACGGGAATTGAGTCCGCAACAACACGTATGCGACGGGGATAAGAGCGACACCTGGTATGACGGAGGCGAAACGGGCCCAAAAGATGTTTGGTTCGCCGACGGCGAACCAAAGCGCGGTCCAATAGGAGAAACCGGTCGGTTGTCCACCGTGGACGGGTGACCAAGCTCCAATCCATTCGCCATTCAAGACTCGCAACGCATCGATCGAGAGTCCTGATTCGTTCAATTCGAAACCGAGCGGCAGGGTTGCCAAGTCGTATATCCGCAGATACAGAGCGAGGATGCTGAGAGCGGCGACTGCTGCCACTTCAATTGTCAAGCGTGTACGAGCGGGTAAGTTCTCGAACTCGTCGAAGTGCCAAAGCGAGGTTTGGGATTGTGCTTCGACGATTAATGAACGAGTTTTTTGCGTGATCGAAATCGATGAAAGTCGGTCGCGGATTTTGGTTTGACCAATTGCGGATGGTCTTTCTCCTCGACTTACGAAGTTCCGCCAAGAGTTGAGAATCCGCGCGAAGAAGGTGGATGATCGGGTCGTTGGCGGGCGTGGAGGCGACTTCTGGTGTCGCCACAGAGACGAGTGCATCGGTCTCGATCGAGGCCGAACGGGACTTCCGCTCAGTCCGGCAGCAGCGACGGCGATGCTGGCTGCTTCTCGGTCGGTTGGTTCCCGGGACGCGGTCTGGTCGTTAGGGACCCCATCGCGGCCGGCATCGGCGTCGAATAGTGCTGTGCCGCATTCAAAACAGAAGCGGAAATCGTCTTCGATCAACGTACCGCAGGCACTGCAGATGTTTTCGAGTCGCTGTTCGGAACCGCAGGTTGAGCAAAATCGATGCGACCTATCGGTTGGTGATCCGCAATTTGGGCAGGTCAAGTTCACGGTGCTTGAATAACCAAAACGATCCACATGCTTCGGTCCCGCTCATCCCTTGATTCGATGAAACGTGCGTTCGGATACTGTTCGCGCAGGTCTGGAGCGTGATCCATGTAACTTTCGAGAAGGGCGATCGCTACGTTTCCGGTTTCAGTGTCGCCTATATCCAATAAGCGTTTGCCGTCGACTCGGTCCTCTTCTCCGTTAATGACATTGAGGTGGGGGGCGACCCAATCGATTATCGGATGGGGAACCCCGCTTCGGTCGGAGTAGAGGTGAACCGTGTAGCTTTCATCGAATCCCTTGATGGTTTCCGTCAGGCTGACAAGATCGTAGTTGAACGTCCATCGAGCGTCCTTCGTTCGCCAATCTTCGAGTCTGTTGTATCCGGCGATAGCGGCGGCGACGACGAAAACGGAAATCACGAGAGCAAAAACTACGTTGCGTGTGACGGCAATGACCTTGGTGTTCGCAGTATTTAGGAGATTGCCGAGTTGCGATCCGGCGAGTTGCAATACGGAGCTCAGTCCGATTCCGGTGAAAGCAAACATGAAGATCATTCCGACGAGGAACCGCCGCGCCTCGGAGCCGGGTACCAAAACCGCGGGTGCCATGCCGACGAGAAAGCCGATTACGAGTATCTGGTAGCGGTAATCCCGGATTCTTATAGCTGTGATGATCAGGCCGAAGATGAACAGCAACTGCAAAACTCCGGTAAGGATGGGAGCTGCGGGAGCTGCGTCGGTAAAATCTGCGCTGATCGGAGACCGGAAGTACCAGAACACGTCCCAAGTTCTGCGCGCCCATCTCACGAAATCGATACTTGCGGATGTGCCGTAGTGATTCTCGAGGTCGGCAACAAAGTCAAACTCGAAGACAAGAAACCAAGCCATGTTGATTCCGGTTACGAAACATGCGACGGCGAATAGGTACAGCTCACGGCGGTGTCGCAGTTTGGGGTGAAAGAGGGCGATGGCGATGGCGAGACCGATGCAGGACGCCCAATATGGCAAGAAGACTTGATGGGTGTACATCCCTGCGCCGAGGACAATGCCGGCGACGATGGCTAGCCACGGTAGTTTACGGTCGACGCTTATGACGAGTAACGTCAGTCCAACGAGCAACTCGAATATTGCCAACATTAATGGCCACCCGATGCGACTTTCGAGCATGAAGTAAATCGAGAATGCAACCAACACGACGGTGACGAGCGAGGCGGTGAAGGGCAAGAATCTTCGGATGAAGACGTAGGCGACCGGCACGACAAAAGTTCCGGCGACGGCGCTGACAATTCTGATTGCCCACAACTCAGAATCGAACAGCATGAACAGCGGTGCGGTTACGTAGAACTGCAGGGTAGGGACTCCGAGACTTGCGCCGGAGAATTTACCGATCCAATCCCCGTTAACGATGCGGTGGATCTCTGCGGCGTAGGTGCTTTCGTCGATGTTGATTCCCGGCGAGAGTTCGGTTAATCCCGCGGTTCGCATCCATCCAGCGACTCCTGTGATCGCCAGGATGATCAGGATTTCGACGATCAGCGCGAGGTTGAACGAGAATCGTTGCGATCGGATCGTGATGCTACGTTGGGCCGATAGGAATTGAGGAGGTTGGATATCGGGTGGCCAACCTTGTAGTTGGTCCAAAAACTGCGTCGTTCGCTTTACGAACTGGTAATCGGAGATCGATTTGGCGGCAGGCGCGGTTTCTGGTTGTGCAGCTGCGTCGTAGGCTTCCGCTTCCGTGACTGAGAGACCTGCGCGGTGATCGACGGACGGCGTTGCTGAACTACGGCTTGGCGGACTGGACCGACTCTGACGTTGAGAAAGTCCGGTGGCAACGGATACGAGATCTGTTCCACAATCGACGCAGAATTTGTAGTGCGGTTCAACAGCATGTCCACAATTTGGACAGTAGTGAATGTTCAGGGGCATGCGATGACCACAATTCCTGCGGAGCGAACTATGCGTTGCGGTTCGCCAGTGAGGCGTCCTGGGCTCGATTCATTTCGTCACAACCTAGTCGCGCTAGTTCGAGCATCTCTTGCATTTGGTTTGCGGTGAATGGACGCCCCTCCGCGGTTCCTTGGACTTCGACGTAATCGCCGGAACCGGTCATCACGATGTTCATGTCTACGTCGGCGCGTGAGTCTTCTTCGTACGGGAGGTCCAAGACGCAATAGCCGTCGACGATGCCTACGGATATTGCCGAGACGCTGTCAGTGAGGATTCGGGCACCATCGCCGCGTTGGGTTTGGAGGGATTCGACGGCTTGGGCCAAGGCGACGTATCCGCCGGTGATGGATGCGGTGCGTGTGCCGCCGTCGGCGCGGAGGACGTCGCAATCGACGGTTACTGTATATTCGCCGAGTGCGGACATATCGGTGACGGCTCGCAAGGAGCGTCCGATCAGACGTTCGATTTCGCGGCTTCGACCGCTGTTTGCGGCACGCCGGCGATCGATGCGTTCGTCGGTTGATCTAGGGAGCATCCCGTATTCGGCGGTGACCCAGCCAGTGCCGCGTCCGCGCATCCAACGTGGCACCTCGGTCGATACGGTGGCGGTGCAGATGACGTGGGTGTTGCCGAGTTTGACGAGCGCCGATCCCTCAGCGTTGGGCATGAACCCGAGTTCGATCGATATCGGTCGACACTCGTCGTAGCGACGACCATCGAATCGTTCGATTGAAGTTGACATTTGCTCGATTTTACTCCAGAGCATCAATTCACCATTGAATGGGACATTTCAAGCATCGGGACTGATGAATGATGTCTCCCCTTTGGCATAATCGTTGCATCGGGTTCCGTGAAAACCATGCTGTAACAAAAGGACGATTCGTAATGAAGATCGCCATCATGGGGGCTGGGGCAGTTGGCGCATATTATGGAGGCGCGTTGGCGAGGAGCGGTGCTGACGTGGTGTTGGTTGCCAGAGGTGACCATGCATCTGCGATGAGGCTTGAAGGATTGCGAGTCGAGTCACATTGGGGCGACTACGCGGTACATCCTGACGTGGCTCTGACGCCGGATGAAGCTGGGGTAGCGGATTTGGTGCTTCATTGCGTGAAGCTTTACTCGAATGCTGAGACGATACCGACGATGCGCCCGTTGGTGGGTGACGGAACCGTGTTGTTGTCGGTTCAGAACGGGATCACGGGCGGGCATTCGCTTGCATTTCGGTTTGGTTGGGACAAGGTTCTGCAGGGCGCGACCTACATCGAGACTTCGATCTCGGCGCCGGGGCATATCGTTCAAACTGGCAGTTCCGCACGCATAGAGCTTGGCGAACGGGATGGTTCCGTAACTAGGCGGGTCGAGATGATCCGAGAAGTGTTGTCGGTTCCCGGCATACAGGTCGATGTGAGTTCCGATATCCGAGCATCGTTGTGGACGAAGATGGTGGCGATCGGCGCGCTGGGGACGATCGTTACTGCGGCGCGGGCAACATTGGCTGAGGTGCTGGCGATGCAAGGCGGGACGGAGACGATCAGAACCGTGATGGAGGAGATTGTCGCGTGCGGTAAGGCGAACGGTGTCAAGTTTGCAGATGGGATAGTGGATGCAAAGCTTGCGGATGCAATTGCGGAGGCGGACGAGTTTCAATCGTCTTTGCAGTCTGACTTCAACCGCGGCGGCAAATTGGAATTGGATGACATTTTGGGTGCGGCGGTCCGATTGGGGCGGGCGTCAGGAATACCGATGCCGGCGAGCACGGCGTTGGTTTTGATGTTGCAGAAGTTCAAAGGTGGAGCGTCTGATTGAACGGGCGATCCGCTGCTTCGGTGGTTTGGGATGCAAGGAGCGTTGCATGAATTGCCATCTGGTTTATGATTGCGCATTAATTGATACCGTGCGTTAACGCGTTGGTTGGCATCAGGGATTGTGGGGATCTCATCGAGGTTGATCCCAACACAATCACGGGACCGCGTTTCCCGGGTGGTCAACTCGTAGGTTTCGGCATTGAGAGGAGAGAGTAGATGGCGGCATTGGCTACGTCTCAGATCAGGAATATCGTTCTAGCGGCACACAGCGGGGCAGGCAAGACGACGCTGGCCGACGGCATGTACTTCAAGACGGGAGTGGTCAATCGCCGTGGCCGGGTGGACGACAAGACGAGCCTTTCCGATTACGAACCTGAGGAGCAGGATCGCGGCTCCAGCGTTCAGATGACGATCTTGCCGTGTATGTGGCGAGACCACAAGATAAATGTGTTTGACACACCGGGTTACCCGGACTTCCGAGGCGACATGCTTTCGGCGATGCGTGTTGCGGATGCGGCGGTAGTGTTGATATCTGCTCCCTCGGGTATAGAGGTTGGGTCGATACAGGCGTGGCAGGCCGCTGAGGACGCCGAGTTGCCGCGTGTGATCGTCGTCAACAAGCTGGATCGACCGGAGACGGATTTTGACGAGGTCGTGGCTTTGATTCAAGATGCTTGGGGTCGGATGTGTGTGCCGGTTCAGGCGCCTGAGGGCAGTGGTGTGGGATTGACTGCGATCACCGATTTGTTGGATGGTGCGGTCGAGGACATGCCGGAGGAATTGGTCGAGGCGATTGCGGAGTCGGATGACGACTTGATGATGATGTACCTCGAAGGCGAGGAGTTGAGCACCGGCGAGCTAAAGGACGGACTACGCTCGGCGATCCGATCGGGCGGGGTCATTCCGATATTCGCGATGGCGGCTGACAAGGAGATCGGTGTCGAGCAGTTCATGGATGCTGTGGTCGATTTGTTGCCCGCGCCGGACGACGAGCTACCTGAGGGCGTGACCGAAGACACACCTGCCAATTTGATCTTCAAGACTTCCGCCGACCCGTTCGTCGGCAAAGTCTCGTACATGCGGGTGTATGGTGCGTCGCTGATGCCGAACTCGCAACTTGTGACGGGATCCAAGGGTGACAGCGAGCGCGTGGCGCAAGTGTATTCTTCTGCCGGCAAAGAGTTGACGGTTGTGGACGAAACGGTGCGGGGGGACATTGCGGCGGTCACCAAGTTGCAAGAGGTTTCGACGTACGACACGCTTTGCGATAAGGACAATATGGTGGAGCTGGAAGGGGTTGAGTTGCCGGCTCCGATTTTCGCTCTCGCGATAAGTCCCGAATCGCAGTCCGATCTTGACAAGATGGCGACTTCGCTGACGCGCATTACTGAAGAAGACCCGACGTTGCACTTGGAGCGAAACGGTGAGACTGGCGAGCTGGTGTTGCACGGCCTCGGCGACATTCACGTCGAAATGGCAATCCGACGGATAGCGAGGAAGTTCGAAGTTTCGCTGACTACTTCCCTGCCTAAGATCGCGTACCGCGAAACGATTGTGGCCAACGCGGATGTCGACTACAAGCACAAGAAGCAATCGGGTGGTAGCGGACAGTATGGTCACGTCCTGATGCGGGTGGTGCCATCGCAATCGGACTCCGGGATCGAGTTCACAAGCTCGGTCGTGGGTGGTAACGTGCCCCGTGAGTACATCCCTTCCGTCGAGAAAGGCGTTCGGAACGCCGCGGTGCAGGGCGTTTTGGCTGGGTTCCCCGTTGTCGGCATTAATGTCGAGCTTTATGACGGGAGCTCGCACTCGGTCGACTCTTCTGGCATGGCGTTTGAGATCGCGGGCGGCATGGGCTTCCGACAAGCGATGCGAGATGCACGGCCTCAGCTATTGGAGCCGGTATTGAAGGTAGACGTAACGGTGCCCGATGAAACCGCGGGTGACGTGATGGGCGATTTGAATCGCAAACGGGCTCGGATAAGCGGCATGGAGCCGTTGGGTAATGGGTTCACTGTTGTCAAGGCCGAAGCGCCGATATCAACGATGCAGCGCTATGCGGCTGACCTGCGTTCGTTGACTCAAGCGCGTGGTTCCTTCAGAGTCGAAGTCGATCACTACGAACCGGTTCCTCCGCAGGATACCGACCGAGTGATTACGCAGTACGCAGATGAGAATCGCCGTTAGATTCAGCGAACCATCCAAAGTCGTTGTCCGTCGGTCCGTAGTTCGACTGTTCCTAGTTGGTCGTTTCTGAAGACGCGGTCTTCACCGACTGCGGCGTTCAAACGGTCGATCACCTCTGGGTGAGGGTGCCCGTAACGGTTTGCCGTCCCCGCCGCGACGACAACCGCTGCTGGTTCGACGGCATTCAAAAACGTCGCTGTTGACGACGTGTTACTCCCATGGTGCGGAGCCTTCAGGACGGTGGCGCGCAAATCCGGGATTGAAGCCGCCAATCTGACTTCGGCCGATCGTTCGATGTCGCCTGTGAGCAGAAACGAAACGTTGCCATGACGAATCATTGTGACGATGGAAGTGTCGTTGCTGTCGCGGCATGTTGACATGGTTTCAGGACATCCACTTGCTAGCACTTCGACGGTTAGGTCTTGATCGAGAACGATCTGCATCCCCGGCCACACGACGACGGCATTGTTGTGATCTTGGACGGCGGTTGACCAGGCACTGAAGGCGTTGCTTGAGGCGTTTTGCCCGGAGTGCAAAACTGTGCCTACGGGAAAGCGACGCAACACTTCAAGCAGGCCGCCGACATGGTCTGCGTCAGAGTGCGTCAGGAGCACGATGTCGATCTCGCGATCCCAGAATGGGAGCATCGAACCGAGCACGTCCGCGACCTGAAAAGCGTCGCCGCCGCCGTCGATCAGCATCCGATTGCCGTTCGGGGTTTCGACAAATATCGATTCCCCGTGGTCAGTTTGGAGAAAGCGCAGGCTGAGATGCGACCTGTCGTTGTTGCGGGTCAACGCCGCGCCCCACGTAGTGGTTGCAATGACGAGAAGAACAGTAGAGAGCACAACTGCAAATCCGATGCTGCCGGACAAACTGGCGTTGACGCGGTTGGCCCCGCGGTTGTACAACGATCCGAACCACTCGCGAAACTTAGCCAATCGTGGCCACAGCAAGACGGCAACCGCGATCGCGACATAGTAGAACACCGCCATCCAAACCGCCCATGAGCCAGTTTGGATCGGTCTCGGCGGCAGATTGGCAAAAAACCCTGCGATGAATCCCAGATAATCCGTGGTGGCCATTACTGGGAACGCCAGGATGTCCGGCAAGATCGCGATTGGCAAGTTGGCGACGACTGCAACGGCTGCCGAAAAGATGATGATGATCGGGACTGCCGGCACCGCGAGCAGCGTCGCCAACGCGCCCCAAATGGGCACGGCGTCGAAATGCAAAGCGACTAGCGGCAACGTCCCGACGCTAGCTGCAATCGAAACAACCAATGAGCCGACGACGAATCTTCGGATGCGGCCCGTCAATTTAGACGGTTCGGCGGCCTGCCGTTTCGAACCCGTGATCTCGGTGAAGCCTTCGAGCACGGGTGACGCGATGGCAATTCCAAGCAGCGCAGCAAAGCTAAGTTGGAAAGAAAGCGATGCCAATATGACGGGTTCGAACGCGACCATCAACATCGCGGCAAGGGCGAGCGCGGACAAAGTGTGCGATCCGCGGCCCAGGACTCTGCCGAGGATGAGAACGCTGAACATGATGGCGGCGCGCGTTACAGGTGGTGCGAACCCGGCGAGGGCGGCGTATCCGAAAACTATCAGCAACGGGAGTAAGACATAGATTGTGCGTCGCCTTCCGAATGCGAACACTGAGATCGCCATCGCAAGGCCGCCTATCAAGCCAATATGCAGACCGCTGATCGCTAACAGGTGCGCCATTCCAGCTGCACGGAAATTAGCTACGGTGTCGGAACTGAGGTACGACCGGTCGCCGGTCAACAACGCGATCGACAAGCCTGCTTCGGACTTGCCGATGGTTTGGACAAGCGTGTTTGCGATGTCTTGCCGGACGCGATTCAGCATGCCTGCTCGGCTGAATTCGGTGGTCGTGGCGGAACGTGATCCGAATTCGGATTGCGTGGGAGTCAGTTCAAGGTCGGGAATTGCGTCGGTTCCGCGCCAGCAGCCGATCAGAAACACGACCAGCAGCAGGGCATAGGCGGCGCGTCGGCGTGAAATTATCAGGGCCGCAGCGGCTAACGCGACCGCGGATGTGAAGAGAAGCAACACGCCAACTGGCAACGCGTAGCCGGATGCCATTCGCAACACCATTGCCGCTGCGACGCCGGCAAGGAGGGCAATGGATACCCAAGTGATCCTCATTCGACGACGACAAGGGGCCTGATGGCTTCCAACGTTTTTTCGCCGATGCCGTGGATGTCAAGCAGTTGCTCGAGAGTCGAGAATCGTCCTACAACGGTTCGTAATGCGATGATCTGATTGGCTCTCGTTTCGCCGATGCCGGGGAGTGATTGCAGCTCGTCAACGGTTGCCGAATTGATGTCGATTGGTTGGTTGAACGGATTGGGTAAGGGATTGCTGACCGGCGCGATTCCAAACGCGCCGCCGCCGTCGGTTGCGCCCGAATCGGGTTGGGATTGCGAGAGGTTGAGGGAGGTCGATGGAGTTGGCGGGAACGATGGGACGTTGACGAGCGAACCGTCTTTGATTGTTGCCGCCAGATTTAGCTTTTCGATGTCGGCGTTCTCGGTCATTCCGCCCGCGGCTTCGATCGCTGCGAGCACGCGATCGTCGCGATTCAGTTCGTAAACACCCGGCGAGCGGACTTCGCCAGTGATCTGCACGACGGCTGGCGCGGGAGTCGGGATTAGGATTTCGACCTCGGTGACAGTTGCGTTGTTTGCGCCTAGAAAGTACGCGCCGGTCAATGCTAAGACGAGGGCGGTGATTGCCAGCAGCCATGCAGCAACCGACTTGAAGTTGGTTTTGTCGGCAGGCGGTCTGGCAGTCTTGAAATGGGGCGGACTTTCTTTGCTCACAGGAATGATGAGATAGTTTCGATACGTTGAACATATTACCTCGCGAATAGAGTGCGCGAGCGAAAAACCAATCTCAGTTCGCAAAGACTTAAATGGAATCGTCGAATCCACCGAGTCGGAACTTATTAATGGGCGATGCATTAAGATCATGTAGATGTGAATCATCCGCGACACGAAACTCGCTGACGAATCGGCGAATCATTCTTGATCTACGACGTGGCACGGTAGAAAACAGTAAGGAAAACGGAGAAAAGATTGAATATTGGCCCAAATGACGCCCTGGTGGTCGTGGACGTTCAGAACGATTTTTGTCCCGGCGGAACGGCGGCGGTCGAGGACGGCGACTCGATAGCGAGGAAGTTGTCAGATTTAGCTCTTAACTTCCGAATTAATGACGGCCGGGTTTTCGCGACCCAGGATTGGCATCCAACATCGCACAAGAGTTTTGCCGAGAACGGTGGAATTTGGCCGTCCCACTGCGTTCGCGGAACGGATGGAGCCGGGTTCCACGAGGATCTGAAACTCCCTGTCGGCAGCACTATCGTCCGAAAGGGGCAAGAACCTCAGTCAGAGGCTTACTCCGGATTTGACGGAACGACGCTAGACACGCATCTCAAGCGATTGGAGATTAAGCGGATATTCGTCGGTGGTCTGTCGACGGAATACGCTGTGCAGCACACGGTGTACGACGCGCTTCAAAGAGGTTACAGTGCGTTCGTGGTAACGGATGGGATTTCGGCGATTAACGCTAACCCTGACGACGACAAGCGGGCGTTAGATTCGATGCTGGCTAGCGGCGCTAAGGCAGTTACGACTACCGAGTTGATGGCCCAATAGCGACTTCTGCAAACGAGAAGAGCGGCGGATTTTTCCGCCGCTCTTTGCTTTGTTGCTGGTTTGCGGGCCAGCGGTGGCGTGTTCGGGTGCGTCCTAAATGAACAACGGGCCGAAGATCAGCGAAACGATTGCCATCAGTTTCAGCAGAATGTTGATCGCTGGACCCGAAGTGTCCTTGAATGGGTCACCTACGGTGTCACCAGTGACGGCTGCGGCGTGAGTGTCTGACCCTTTGCCGCCCAAGTTGCCGAGTTCGATGTACTTCTTGGCGTTGTCCCATGCACCACCGGCGTTGGCCATGAAGATGGCAAGAAGGAAACCGGCGATGATTGAGCCAGCCAACAGCCCACCGAGGGCGTGAGGGCCGATGAGGAATCCTACAATGATCGGTGCCGTAATGGCGATTACGCCGGGCAGGATCATGGCTTTGAGCGATCCGCGCGTGCTGATGTCAACCGCGCGTGCCGCGTCAGGTCGTACTCCTGGCAGCCCTTCTCGGAGACCGGGGATTTCGCGGAACTGGCGTCGGACTTCGTCGATCATGTGACCGGCGGCAATACCTACGGCTTGCATGGTCAAACCGGCGAACAGGAACGGAAGGAGGGCGCCAAGGAGGGCGCCGATCAGGACCTCGGGTTGCAAGAGGTCGAAACTGTCGATTTCGATTACCTGACCGTACGCGGCCATCAGCGCCATCGCTGTCAGGACGGCGGATCCGATGGCGAAACCTTTGCCGGTTGCGGCCGTCGTGTTGCCAAGGGCGTCCAACGAGTCGGTTCGTTCGCGGACTTCAGGATCGAGCCCCGCTTGTTCGGCGATGCCGCCAGCATTGTCGGCGACCGGTCCGTAAGCATCGGTTGCCAATGTGATGCCGAGGGTTGAGAGCATACCGACCGCGGCGAGTCCGATGCCGTATAGGCCGGCGAGTTCGTAGGCGATCCAGATACCAGCGGCGATCGCGAATGTCGGGATTACGGTGCTGTAGAGACCGATTGCGATGCCGGCGATGATCGTCGACGGGTGACCAGTCTGCGACTGTTGGGCGATCCACTTCACGGGTGCGAACTCGTACGACGTGAAGTATTCGGTCGCTGTGCCGATGACCTGTCCGACGACTAGCCCGGTGAGTATCACCCAGAACAAATCGAAGCCGAGAGAGTCGTTCATCATAATGTAGATGCCGGTCCCGACGAGGGCGAGGATTCCGGCTCCGAAGATCCCGAAACGGAGGCTCCACAGGAGGTTGCCCATGGTGGCGTCGTCTTTGGTTCGGACGATCGACGTGCCGATGATCGAGGCGAAAATGCCGATGCCGGCGAGCATAATGGGGAGCACGATCATCGGCGCGTCAATATCGTGGATGGAGTTAGCGGCGGTCCATGCAAGTGCGATCGTGGCGATGATGGAACCGGCGTAGGATTCGAACAGGTCGGCGCCCATACCAGCGACGTCACCGACGTTGTCGCCGACGTTGTCAGCGATGACGGCGGGGTTGCGCGGGTCGTCTTCGGGTAGTCCGGCCTCAACCTTGCCTACGAGGTCGGCACCAACGTCAGCGGCTTTGGTGTAGATACCGCCGCCGACGCGGGCGAATAGTGCGATTGACGATGCGCCGAAACCGAATCCAGCGATCACGTTGGGGTTGCCGAAGATGAGCCAAAGGGCGGTAACGCCGATGATGCCGATCCCGACGACCGTTAGCCCCATGACCGCGCCGCTGTTGAAGGCGATGCGAAGGGCTGGGTTGAGTCCGGTTTCGGCGGCGGTCGCGGTACGTGTGTTTCCGCGCACGGCGATGCTCATGCCGATATAGCCAGCGAGTGCCGAGCCGATGGCACCTGCGAGGTAAGCGACCGCGGTCCAAGGTCCAGTCACCGACACGTTGCCGTCAGCAATGAGCCTCTCGATGGTCGAGTTGCCGGTGACGTTGAAGTCGATTAACACCGCGAGGACGATGAAGATCAGGACTACGAATCCGGCGAGAATGGTGTATTCCCGGCGTAGGAATGCCATCGCGCCTTCTTGAATGAGAGCGCCAATCTCTTGCACAGCATGCCCACCGGCTGGTTGGTTGATGACCACCCTGAAGAGGAATGCTGCGACCAAGAGCGCAAGCACTCCGGCACCTATCGCGATATATAACTCGGTCATTTATCTGTGCGTCCTCGCTAACGCCGTACGACGGAATCCGACACAGGACGCTCAGCAATCCGTCAGTAGCCAATGCCAAAACGCCCAAGTTACGATTCTAAGCGAATCGGGTGTCGGCAGGAGCTGAGTTTCGGAGTGGCGTCTGGACTCTTAGCGCAACCGTTGAAATGTTGGGAAACTGCGCCGGACTTGATCATTTCGATGACCGCGCTTCACTAAACCGCTCGACGAGCTCGCGTGTTGCGGCAATAGGGTCTGGCGCGAGGGTGACGGCGGTGGCTACGCAGGCGCTGTCGGCTCCGGCTTGTGCGACGACGGCGATGTTGGAGGCGTTGATGCCACCGATGGCGACGATGGGGGCGGTTACGCGGTCTACGACGGATCGGAGAGTCTCAAGTCCCGCAGGACGGGTGTCGGACTTGGTCGTGGTGGTGTAGATCGATCCGACTGCGATGTAGTCTGCGCCTTCGTTGAACGAAGTGATGGCTTCATCGAGCAGGGCGTTGGATTTGCCGACGATCTGACGAGGGCGGAGGATGGTCCGACATTCGGCGATGGGAAGGTCGCCTTGCCCGACGTGGACGCCGTCGGCGTCGACTTCCGCGGCGATGTCGGGGGAGTCGTTGACGACGAAGACCGTGCCGTTTGCACGGCAAATTTGGGCGATGGTCCGCGCTTCATCTGCAACGACCGCTTCAGGCACCTGCTTGTGCCTCAATTGGATGACTGAGGCGCCAGCGGACGCGGTTGCTTCAGCGATGTCGAAAATGTCCCGACCGGCGCAGTGGTCCGGGTCGACGATTACGTAGATGCCACCGACGATTTTGGAGGCCGCCGTCCGGGTGCTCATGGTGCAGGATGGATCAGGCTTCCGACGCCAACACGCCGCCTTCAGCCCAGTTGGACCTCTTGGTGTCGTGAATGACGACGGTGGTCGCGGAGTCGGGGATGCCAGCTGCTTCAGATATCGCTTTGGTCACGCCTTTTACGATCGCCGATTTCTGGCCATCGGTGCGGCCTTCGAACATGTGAATGTGGACTACGGGCATGTTTGCATCGAGCTCCTGAGTGGTTGGATTCGTCGCTGAATTATAACGCGCCTGTTCCCATTTCCTTTCGATCACCGACCTACTGACAGCCGGTACGCCAACGTGGATGGCAATTCGGCGTCGAGTATCAAGCCTTGCGCCTTTGCCACGTCGTACTCGACTCGGTGGAAGCGTATCGCCGGACCTGTGGCACCGTCTGAGACGTCTAGCAGAGCATACGACGCTCGAGGATCGCCGTCGCGTGGTTGCCCGACGCTGCCTGGATTGATGAACCAGCGCGTGTATTTGAGTTGGAAGACATCGGTATCGCGCGCTTGGATGACGTGCCAATTCGCGGAGGTGTCGAGGCCGAAAACGGACGGGATGTGGGTATGGCCGTGAACACAGCCGGTGGTGTCGAATTTGTTGAGATTCAGATCGGCGGTCTGCGAAGTGAACATGTACTCCCAGATTGGGTTGCGTGGTGTGCCATGGCAGAGCGTGACGCCCGAATGGGTTGTCACCAACGGCAACGCGGTCAAGAAGTCTCGGACATCTGGGGTGAGAGCGTCCGCCGTCCATGCCGCGGCGGCCGCGGCTGAAGGGTTGAAGTTAGCGATCGAGATCTCACCGATCGCGGCGGCTTCGTGGTTGCCTTTGACGATCGCGAGATCAGGAAGCGTGCGCAAGCGTTCGACGACCTCGTTTGGCTGTGCGCCGTAACCGACACTGTCGCCCATCACCCAAACAGATTCGATTTCGGCTCGGGCTTTGGCGTCGTTTAAGACTGCTTCGAGGGCCGGTAGGTTGCCGTGGATATCTGACAGCAAAAGGACGGTAGTCATGGCGCGGCAGTTCGCAGCGGAGGGTCGATGATGAGCCCAAATATAATCTGTCGTATGCAATCCGACGAGCGTTCTGCCCACGCGCCGATCAGCGAATCGGATCTTGTCGAAATCATCAAGCAGCGTCTGGATGCGAGCGGCCCTACGAAATACGGCGAGATCGGAGTTGGTGACGATGCGGCGGTGATGCTTTTTGACGCGGGGCACATCGTGCTCACCGCGGACGCCATGGTCGACGGGGTCCACTTCTTATCGGAATCGATGTCGTGGCACGATATGGGTTGGAAGTGCATTGTTTCCAATCAAAGCGACATTGCGGCGATGGGAGCGATTCCTGAACATGCGGTTCTGACGCTGGCGATACCGGCGACGACGCGTGTCCGGGACTTAGATGAGGTGTTGTCGGGAGTGATCGGGGCGCTGGACCGTTTCGGCGGGAGGTTAGTGGGTGGAGACACCGTTTTGTCGGACAACATCATGTTGAGTGTCGCATTGACTGGTCGACTTCACAACGCGGCTCGGCCTTTGACGCGCGGCGCGGCGCGCCCGGGTCAGCTGGTCGCAGTAACCGGACCGCTAGGCGGATCAGCAGGCGGATTAGCGGTATTAGAGCAGACGATGTCGGGTATCGAAACTGTTTCGGATGATCCGATCAGACAACGGTTGTTAAGCGCTCATTTCCGACCAAGCCCTCGAGTTGGTCTTGCAGGAGCGATGGTAGATGCGGGCGTGGAATGTGCGATGGATGTGAGCGATGGTCTCCTGCTCGATTTGGAGCGCATCTGTGTTGCGAGCGGTGTCGATGCCGTCATATCCGCTGATCGGGTCCCGATTGATCCGGATTTGCTGTCTGAGTTTCCCGACCGGGCATTGGAGTTGGCTCTGACGGGAGGCGAAGACTACGAGCTGGTCTACGTTGGTGAAGCCGAGGTGATCGCCCACGTGAATGAGGCGCAACCGGACGGATTCGCACCGGACGGATTCGCATCAGACTTCGGAGTTTTTGGCGAGATCGTGCCCCGCAAAAACGGCAATGGTGAAGTGACCGTGTTGAATGGGAACGGCGAACCGATCGAGTTTGACGCCAAAGGTTGGGATCATTTTGCGCGTTAGAGGAGTGAACTGATGGGCAACGACGCGTTCCAGATTGTCAGCAATTCCGAAAACCGGACCGAGGAGATTGGACGGGAGATTGGCGCGGTGTTGAGCGCTGGAGATGCGGTTCTTCTATACGGTGAGATGGGCGCGGGTAAGACGTGCATGGCACGTGGGATTGCGATGGGTGCTGAGTCGGAGGTTTCGGCCCGCAGCCCGACGTTCATCATATTGGCCGAGTACCCGGGCAGGGTGCGAGTATTTCATTGCGACCTGTATCGGGTTGCGGGCGTGGAGGGGGTTCTCGATCTGGCGCTGGAGGAAACGCTGGACCGCGGTGCATTGGTCGTGGAGTGGCCTGAGAATGCTGAGGGCGCGTTGCCCAAAGACGCGTTGGAGATACGGATCAAGCCAGATCACTCTACAACGCACCGATCCATTTCGATGTCAGCGACGGGACCAAAGTCGCGTTCGCTTTTGGGCGCACTTGCACAGAGAGTGCCAGTGGCGATGAAACAATGAAAATACTGGGTATTGACACGTCGACTAGCTTCGCTGGCGTCGGTCTCAGCGTGGATGGTGATGTCTCGACGCGTTCTTGGCAATCGCGACACAATCATGGGCGTGAAGCGATGCCGGCGGTGATGGAGCTGCTTGATGCTGCCGGACTGAAAGCGGGCGAACTCGATGCGGTGGCGGTTGCGCTGGGTCCCGGTGGGTTCAGCGCGGTCAGGGTAGGGATCGCGACGGCACAGGGATTGGTTGCACCGACGAAGGGAAAATTGATCGGCGTTCCAACGCATCTGTTGCAGGCATACACGCATCGAGACGAGATTCGAAAACACGTCGTGTCATTGATACCGGTCGGCAGAAAGCAGGTTTCGTACTGCGTTTTCGAACCGCAAATCTCAGCTTCGTCAGAGAGACTCGAAATCGGTATTTGCGAAGAGAGCGAAGTCGCTTCGCGATTTGACGAGGGCGCGCATGTGCTGTGCGGAGAAGGAACCCAAGGAGACCTCGGCACCAAGAACTACGTCGTGCGACCACCCGAATATTTGCTTGAAATAGCTCTTGAACGTCTCGAACGGGATGAGGTATCGGACGGGTTTTTGGAACCGATTTACTCTCGCCCGCCTACGATTACGGCTCCGCGAGCATCGTAACGCGGCGCGGGCAATCCGATGTGCACAAATCCGATGTGCACAATTGTTGTTTGGCGGGTTGTTTTCCTCGCCGAATGGATTTCTTGAGGACGCGAACAGATGGATCTAGAGCGAACATTGGTCTTGGTGAAGCCGGACGGAGTGCAGCGCGGGTTGGTCGGGACGATCATCGGGCAGTTTGAAGCGACGGGAATGAAGATCGTGGGCGTGAAGCTGATGCAGGTCAGCGAAGGATTGGCGCAACGGCACTACGCCGAACATGAGGGCAAACCGTTCTACGAGGGGTTGGTGAACTACATCACTTCAGCACCAGTCGTCGCGCTGTGTTTGGAGGGACCGAACGCGATCTCTATTACCCGTAAGCTGATGGGTGCAACGAACCCAAGTGAGGCACCCCCGGGAACGATTCGAGGAGATTTTGGCGTTGAAATCAGCCGTAATTTGGTGCACGGATCGGCGAATGAGGGCGATGCCGAACGAGAGGTGGGTTTGTTTTTCAGCGACGAGGAACTGATCGATTACGCGCGTTCCAACGACGTTTGGATCGTCTCGGACGAGGGATAGTCGTCGACTCTATTGCAGTCGGACGACTTCGTTCGCCTGTGACCAGAGGCCTTCGAGGTCGTAGAAAGCCCTGGTGTCACGATTGAATAGGTGGACGATGAATCCGGGGAAGTCGATGAGTAGCCATCCGCCAGATCCGGAACCTTCGCGATTGTTTCGTCGCATACCCAACTCTCGGATCTTCCGCTCGATGCGGTCGGCCATCATCTCTAGATGACGATCAGTCTCGCCGCTAGCAATGACAAAGAAGTCGGTGAAATCGCTGACATTCCTCGTGTCTAGCAGTACGACATCGGAGCCGAGGTTTGACGAGGCTTCGTCGAGCGCCGCCCGTGCAAGCTCATCGATCGGCAGTTTGACGGTGGTTTCGGATGTGGTTGTTGTCATGTAGTTTCTCGGACTATACCGGGGATTATATCGGTACAAGATACGATCATGAATTGCCGCGTGGTTCAGTCACATCCATGAAACGGGCGATTTTATTCTGGAAAGAAGGACTTCGTCGATGGCAGGTAGCCACAAGCTCCGCGAACTTCTCGGAATCGACGAAAACTGAACAATCCTAATGTTGAATACGAAAAAGCGCGCGCTCGTAGCGATGAGCGGAGGTGTCGACTCTTCAGTTGCCGCGGCGTTGTTGGCTCGAGAGGGCTACGACGTCATCGGTGTGACGATGCGTTTGTTCAACGCGCCGTTCGAAGGGGCTGCGAAACTGTCAAAGTCGTGTTGTTCGCTCGAAGACGTCGAGGATGCACGGGCGACGTGCCGGATCATCGGTGCGAAGCACTATTACATGAACTTCGAGAAGGAGTTCCAGCAGCACGTAATCGACTACTTCGTCGGAGAATATCGGCAGGGCAGAACACCGCATCCTTGTTTGGCATGCAACGACCGGTTGAAGTTCAGTTTCCTCATGGATCGGGCAGAGCTGATGGACGCGGACATCGTGGCCACGGGTCATTACGCTCAGATCGCCACCGAAGACGACGGGCGCAGGTCGTTGTTGCGTGGAGCTGATGTCATGAAAGACCAGTCGTATGTGCTCTACAACTTGCGGCAGGATCAGTTGAAGCGGTTGGCGTTTCCGGTGGGTGGCTACACCAAGGACGAGATTCGTGAAATCGCTCGCGACGAAGGTTTACCGGTAGCCGACAAGCCTGATTCGCAAGACATTTGCTTCATCCCGACCGGTACGTATCGCGAGTTCGTCAAGGAACGTCTTGAAGAGCCGACACCCGGTGTCGTTGTCGACGTTGAAGGGAACGTCTTGGCAGAGCACGAAGGGATTCATCAGTTCACGATCGGACAGCGCAAAGGCCTACCGATGATGGGCGGCACGAAGGGGCCGATCTACGTGACCTCGATAAACTCGAAGTCTGGCAAAGTTACGGTGGGATCGATCCAAGGACTTCTGCGTGATGAGGTGTACGCATCGGCGGTCAACTGGATCGACGGAGCGCCGCCAACGGCAACTCAGATCACAGCCAAGATCCGATACCGCAGTCCGGAAGAGTCGGCATCGGTTGAGATGGTCACCGCGGAAGTTGGGAAAGTCAGGTTCTCGAAGCCAATGCGAGCTTGTACTCCTGGTCAGGCGATCGTGTTTTACGACGGCGATCGCGTCCTAGGCGGCGGCTTCATTGAACTCGAATCTCCACTGACCGACGCCTCGACCGAGACGGCTCTCGCTGTCGCGGCGTAACCCTTTCGCCATTTCAAGTCGAACCAACTGGGCGAATAGCGTATCCTAAACGCGTCATGCAAACGGCGCAGAAAAGGGAAACAGGCCCGACTTTCGCGTTCGAGACGGAATGCCGACGATCCGGTTACAGGGTAATCGCCGGGATCGACGAAGCAGGCCGTGGCGCGCTCGCAGGACCCGTCGTCGCGTCCGCTGTTGTGCTTCCCGCCGACATGTCGCAAGAGCACATCGGGCTCATCGACGACTCGAAGAAACTGACCGCCGGCCAACGTGAGCACGCATTCGACGTAATCCGCAACTACGCGAGTGCGCACGGCGTGGGCGTGGTGCCTGCTGACCGCATCGACCAACTCGGTATCGTTCCTGCCACCAAACTTGCGATGCGCGACGCGATCCGTGCAATCAGGTGGCGGATCGACTTTCTACTGATCGATGCCGTGACCAACATCGGCATCGCCACGCCATCAAAGTCGATAATTCGAGGCGATTCCATATCCCTCTCAATCGCGGCAGCGTCGATCGTCGCCAAAGTGACGCGCGACCGCATCATGACGGACGATCTTGAGGTGCAACACCCGGGCTACGGTTTCGCACAACACAAAGGCTACGGCACCGCCGCGCACATGGAGGCCCTCCAAAACCTTGGCCCATGCGCGGTCCACCGTCGCAGGTTCAAACCCGTCGCACAACTCATCGCCGACAAATCATGGACCGCTTTAGCCGCCACATCAGCTTCAAACATTGCGAGTCGCGGCAAAATGAATCTTCCCGATGGACTAGGTTTGAATGTCGAAGTGGCGGCTGCCAACCACCTCCGGCAACTCGGCTACAGAATTATCGATCGCAACTACAAAACCCGACACGGCGAAGTCGACATCATAGCGAAGGTCGGATCCGAGTGGGTGTTCGTCGAGGTCAAGGGGCGCAACTCGACGAAGTTCGGCCGACCCGTCGAAGCTCTAACGCCTGCGAAACTTCACCGCATCGAGAACGTCGCCCTTGCCTACCTAGCATCCGAAGTCGGCTCTAAAGTCGTCGATTGGCGCATCGACTTCGTGGGCGTCACAAGATCCCCCGACGGCCGATCCCTTGACTTCGAAATCGTCCGCAACGCCCACTACTGATCGGCAGCTTCGGCGGTCAAAAAACAGCAATCGGATTCACTGGCGACCCGGTGACCGTCGGCAGGTTGAGCGGGAGGATGTTGATGAGGAATTCCCATCTTCCGCGTTCGGCGCATGCAGCAGCTAAATCGTCGAGCCAAGCGTTATCGAGAATCCACAACCCCATTCCGACGATGCCGACTTGGTGGACCGGGTTGCTGAACCGCTCGTAATTCGTCGGTTGGACATCGTTGCCAGTGTCTGACCCCATAACCGCCACGCCACGCTCGTGCATGAACGGCAGAATCTCAGGCAGTGGCCCAGATGATCCTGCCACGTACGCGTCGACGGGTCCGAGTTCTTCGCGCATGCCAAGCTGTCCGGTCCGCAGGAGCAGGACGTCGCCCTCCCTGACTTTGAACCCACACCGCTCTTCAGCGGCAGCGATGTCGTCCATGCCGACGCCGTCGCCGCGTTCGATGTAGCGAGTCCCGCGCAACATCGGGGCGTCCACTAGAACGCCGCGCGTCACGATGCCACCGACCGCCGCGGTCACGTCGAGTTCGGTCGCGCCATCGGCAACGGTCACGACTGATGACGGCCGTCCGTTGTATGCCTTCCCATCCCAGAAGAAGTGGGCCAAGGAGTCGATGTGTGTGACGGTGTGGCCGTGAAAAACTAGGCCGAAGTAGTCGATTGCGACCTGTCGATCTGGTCCTTCGCCCGGTCTATACACGTCGCCGGATCCGATCATGTAGTGCTGCGGTGGACGCGGCACGTCTACTGCGGCTTCGAAGCCAACCTCTCGTGCGCATGAGACCGTTGCGCCTTCTTGGACCAGGGACAAGGCGTCCAGTGTCGTCTGATTGCTGAGGTGGTTCAAGGTGCCACGCTCGTCATCATCGCCCCATCGGCCCCAGTTGTTGAGGTCGTCGTGGATCCATCGGAGAAGGTCGTCTTGGGAAGGTCGTGTTGAGGGCATGTTTTGGTTCCAGTCGTTGCAATTCATCGCCGATTATATCGGTATGAATATGAAGGATCGATTGTCTGCATCAAGCAAATTAGAATCGCAAGCGGCGCGCTAGCTCAATTGGCAGAGCAAGTGACTCTTAATCACTAGGTTCGGGGTTCGAGTCCCCGGCGCGTCACCATCCATCACCAGGTGGCCCGCGCCGCGTCGTTCAGCCGCATCATGTCAACGAACGACGGCCGCCAGCGCCGACTAAGGCGATGTTAAGCGTCATGTCTGGGTCGACACCCAATCATGATGCTTTTCTCGTGCTGAAGTGGTGCGTTTCCGACCGTCGTGCGTTGTTTTCAGCGGTCATTCATGACCGCTACCTGATCATTTGAACTTAGTACGGTCGGCGCGTCAAATTTGCACAACCCTTTGTTAAAAGATTCGACACATCCAAGAAACGAACGCGTAACTATTCTCTCTTACTTTTAGGTCTTTGGACACAGGGAAAAACATGGAACCCTAACTTCCGACGACCCCGTACAAGATCGCGACACATTGCCCCTACTGCGCGCTCCAGTGCGGTATGTTGCTGAGCGATGGCGATGGCGGCGTCAAAGTTGGCAGATCCCCTCTCCCTCGATGGGAGAGGGCTAGGGTGAGGGTGAAAACCGCAAAAAGGCGCCCTTTGCATCAAAGGCTGGACCTCCGCCGAGACATTGAACCACTCCCAGCGTCTTCGTTACCCTCTGATCCGGTCTTCTGACGGAAGGTTGCGCACCGCAAGTTGGGACGCGGCGATCGACAGGATTGTTGAGGCCATCACCGACCTCCAAACGAACTACGGCGCGGGGTCGATAGGCATGTTCGGTGGCGGGTCTCTCACGAATGAGAAAGCCTACCAACATCCCCCCTCTCCCTCGATGGGAGAGGGCTAGGGTGAGGGTGAAAACCCCGGTTGCGTTTAACACTCCAAACATCGACTACAACGGACGCTTTTGCATGTCCTCGGCTGCGGCAGCCGGCATCAAGGCATTCGGGATCGATCGTGGTCTGCCACTTCCCGTCGAGGATATCGCCAAAGCAGACACCCAAAGCAGACAAAATAACGCTCGTCGGAAGCAACGTCGCCGAGACGATGCCTCCGATCATGCACTACTTCGAGCGGCAACAAGCATCTGGCGGACGTTTAATCGACGTCGACCCGCGGCAATCGACGACTGCCCAGCGGGCAGACCTACACCTGCAACTGACGCCCGGCACTGATGCAGCGTTGGCCAATGGGATCTTGCACGTCTTGATCGTCGAGGGATTGGTGGACCGCGAATATATCCGGGACATGACGGTCAATCTTGAGCTAGCGACCAATAGCGCAGCGGCTTATTGGCCGAGTCGGGCAGAACGAACTACCGGCGTGCCCCTCTTGATCGTCGAAAGAGCAAATAGTCCGCGCCGCGCACACACTGCCAAACACCCGACTCGACGAAGCCACCGCCGCCAGACGCCCAGTCTTGAGGTGGCAGCCGTAGGTCGGCGGTAACCCAGAGGGGCAGTGCCGGGTGCAACATCCCCTCTCCCTCGATGGGAGAGGGTTAGAGCCTGCCCCGGGCTTGAACCGGGGGTGAGGGTGAAACAGCTCGACAAACCCGCGTACCCTACCGTCATCCCCGCGTACCCTCCCGTCATTCCCGCGAAGGCGGGAACCCAGAGGAGCGGTCATTCGCCCCTTTCGTGCAACGAAGGGGGCGCGGGAGCGAAGCGACAGCGGGGGATGCCCACAGCCACAATCACCCCAGCGCGCAAACGTCATTCCCTCGCACCCCCACGTCATTCCCGCGCACCCTCACGTCATTCCCGCGCAGGCGGGAACCTGCCGAGCGCAACATCCCCTCTCCCTCGATGGGACGTGTGCGAAACCGCTTTCGATCGGAGGTTTCGACGGCGTTCGGGCGCGTCGGTGCTCGGATCTGCTCGATTCAGGGGCGGCGAGGGCGGTTTCAGGCGTGTCTTCCTGCGGTCGGACGCCCGAAAAGGCGCGCGCGTCCGATGCGGGCCTACGCCCGCGCCGGGCGGTCCGACAGCCCGACCGAGCGGACGATGTTGTACGCCATGCTTTTGAGCAGCAGCTCCGTCTCTCCCTTGGCCAGCCCCGTGTAGCGAACCTTGCGGTAGCCCAGCGTGCGCTTGAAGTAGCCGAACACGCCCTCCGCCGGCATCCGCTTCTTCGAGATCTCCGCGTTCCTCGCCCGCTTGTCATCGGCGAGAACCGGATGATGCTTGTTGGCGCGGTGCATCACCGCGTTCCCGATCCCCATCTCCTCCAGACGCCGCGTGCGCTTACGGCTCTCGTACGCCGCGTCGGCGTACATGACGTCCTCGTCCCCCTGGACCAGCGCGTCGAACATGTCCGTGTCGCCGACGTTCGCCGGCGTCACCAGCGCGTCGCGGACCAGCCAGGACCCGCGGTCGATCGCCAGGTGCCCCTTGTAGCCGAACGTGCTCCGGCCCCAGTCGGCGTCCGGGTCCGTCGGGCTGCTCGACCTCCTCGACTTCGCCTCATCGCCCTCGTCGTCGTACCGCGGACGCCTCGCCTGCGCCTGCACCAGCGTCGCGTCCACCACCGTCCCCCGACGCAGGATCATCCCCTTCTCGTCCAGCTGCGCGTTCACCGCCTCGAAGATCCGCCGCATCAGCCCCCTCTCGACCAGCAGGCTCCGGAAACGGCTGATCGTCGTGTGGTCCGGCGTCCCGTCGGTAAAGCCCAGACCCACGAAGCGACGCCACGAAAGGTCGTTGTTCAGCCGCTCCTCCAGCTTCGGATCGCCGAGATCGTGCAGGTGCTGCAGAAGCATCGCCTTCAGCATCACCAGCGGCGGATACGCCCGCCGGCCCTCGCGGGAGGAGTGCAGCTCCCCGACGATCGCCCCGATCCGGTCCCAGTCGATCGCCGCGTGGATCCTCTCGAGGCGCGCGTTGCGCCCCAGATCGTCGCCCACGACCTCGTCCGCGAATGTCCTCGCGCCCGTCTCAAGATGCATGGATGCTCCTCCTCGAATGCTTCGACCGATCAGCTACGAGAACATTGAATCACAAGTCGCGCGGTTGTGCAAACGTCCCTCGATGGGAGAGGGTTAGGGTGAGGGTGAACAGCCCGTCATTCCCGCGCACTCCCCCGCCCCTTTCGACCAGCCCAAGAGACCGACGCCCGGGGCGCAAGCGTAGTACGCCCGGGGCAGGACGGGCCTGCCCCCACTCCATCTTCCCCCTACCTTTTCCTTTGAGCGACCATGTTCACCAAGTTGATTAGAACAGACGAACACTATCAAACGGCAATGAACCGCATTGATCAGATCTTTGACCCTCCTGCTGGCACCCCGGAAGGCCACGAACTCGATTTGCTCGTGCACCTCGTCGAGGCATACGAAGCGCAACGCTACCCTCCCTTGACCACACCGTAGAGCCGACCGTAGCCGTCGCCCGCCCCTTTCGCAAAGCCCAAGAGACCAACGACAGGGGCGCGAGATGGCGCAAGCAACGCCATCGACCGGGGTATGCCCGGGGCCGCGGCGGGGCGGCGGCGAATCCTCCCCTTTTTGCGGAGCAAAAGGGGGACGCGGAGCGAAGCGACGCAGGGGTTCATACAACCGCACGACAACAACCCCAAAACCTTCGCCACCCAAATCGAACGTAACCAAGAATCTACATAAAATCCCCCAAAATGAACTACACAAGATACCAATTGAGACATTTCGCGCGTCACATGCGCTACAACCCGACTGACGCCGAACACATCCTCTGGCAACACCTCTATATCACCTCTCCCTTGATGGGAGAGGGTTAGAGCCTGCCCCGGGCTTGAACCGGGGGTAAGGGTGATCGCAACGGCCACAGATTCCTACGCCAAAAGGTGATCGGTAACGCCATAGTCGACTTCGTCTGCCCCAAGGCAAACCTGATCATCGAACTAGACGGCGGCCAACACGACCAACACCAACCAGCCGCCAACCCCCGCACCAAACGCCTAAACCAACACGGCTACCGTGTCATCCGCTTCTGAAACAACGAAGTCATCGACAACATCGAAGGCGTCCTCCACACCATCCAACAAGCCCTAAAGACCTAAACCACCGCCAAATCAATCGCTCTCTTCACGAAACCCAAGAGACCGCGAGATTGCAAAAACAACGTAAACGCCCCCTTCACGCAGTGAAAGGGGGCGCGAGCAAGCGAAGCCCAAAGAACCGACAACAGAGCGGGGGATGCCCCAGGGCAGGTACGATATCCCCATGCCGCCGCTTCTCCAGATGCAGCTCTCAATGGTGATCGACGAGGTCGCAGTTCACCGATTGCCGGATGTGCCGCTGCCGGCCGGGTACGTGATGCGCGCCTGCCGTACCGGCGATGCGCCTAGTTGGGCCGACACCCTCCAGAAGGGGGGATTCACTGACTGGACCGAGGATCGTGTTCTCGAGTACCTGGAGGATCCTGAACGGCGCGAAGGCTCTCGCGTCGTCGAGTACAACGGAGAGATCGTATCCGCCACATTCGCATCTCGGATCTCGATCCAAGCGTGCAAGACAACTCGACCGACCCCGAAATCTGAGGGCGGAGTCCTCGATTTCGTGGTGACTCACCCTGATCACCGCGGCAATGGTCTCGGAAGAGCCACGTGCACGTCGGTCGTCAAGTTCCTAGTCGCCCAAGGTTGTCTCAAAGGCTCTCTACAAACAGTCTCGTTGAAGACCGACGATTGGCGCTTCCCAGCAATCCACATCTATCTCTCAATGGGATTCAAACCCGTCTTGAACCGGGATGACGTGCCCGATCGTTGGGCGACCGTCTACCAAATGCTGAAGGAGGCAGGATATGACCACTCTTAGACTCGGGCTAGCTGGCTTGGGCCACGGCGATACGCTGTTGCAGGCCAACGATCCCGAACACGAACTACCCATCCGCGTAACGGCGCTGTGCGACATCAATGAAGCCCGGCTCGAAGCGGCTTCGAACACGCACGGCATCGACGCGGTCACCACCGATTTCGACGAACTCGCGGCGCGCGATGATGTCGACATCATCGGCATCTACACGCCCGGCCCGCTCCATGCCCGCCAGATACTCACGGCATTAGAAAACGGCAAACACGTCATGGTCACCAAGTCGATGGTCTACACGATGGCCGAGGCGGCCCGCGTGGTGGAGGCCGTGGACCGCACCGGATTGGTGCTGCTCGTCACGCAGTCGATGCGCGGTCGGTTGGACCTCATCGACGCGAAACGAGCGTGCGACGCTGGCGAGATCGGCGAGCTCTTCATGGCCGAGGCCTCTTACGTTCACGACCTGCGGCCTGTCTACAAGCGCACCCCGTGGCGCACGACCATGCCGCAGGACCTGATCCTAGGAGGCGCGTGTCACCCTATCGACCTCCTGCGCTGGTTCATGGGCGACATCGAGGAGGTCCACTGCGTCGGTCTGCGCAGCGGCGTCGCGCCCGAGTATCCGCAGGAAGACTGCTTCTTCATCAACGTGAAGTTCGCCACCGGCAAGATCGGCCGCGTCGCAAATCTACTGGGTATGGTTCACCCCGCAGGCGAGCGGGCGAACAGTCTGACCGTGTATGGCACGAAGGGGACGATCCGAGACAACATCAAGACCCTCGATGCCGATGGCGACCTGCCGCAGCGCGAGTACCACACTCATCTACCGCCGCACGCCGGACACCACGGCGAGATGATGGTCATGTTGCGTCACATGGCCGACTGCATCCAAAACGGCACGCAACCGTGGGTAGGAGCGAGAGAAGGCGCCAAAGTCGTCGCGACGGGCCTCGCATGTTGGGAGTCGCTCCGCACCGGCAAGCCGGTCAAGGTGCGCTCATGAAATCATGCAGCCTTTCCCGCGCGTACGCCCCCTTCACGAAGCGTAAGGGGGCGCGAGCAAGCGCAGCGATGCGAGCGGGGGATGCCCCGGGGGTGGGGGCGGCCCAATCATCGCCCAACCTCCTCGCAACAACCTCTCTCCCCTTCGCTTCAGCGAAGGGGACGCGGGAGCGAAGCGACAGCAGGGGATGCATGGGGCGAGCCCACCGAAGCCGAACACACTCTGGCAACACCTCTATATCCCCTCTCCCTTGATGGGAGAGGGTTAGAGCCTGCCCCGGGCTTGAACCGGGGGTGAGGGTGATCGCAACGGCCACCGCTTCTTCCGACAATACGTCATCGAAACCCCAATAGTCGATTTCGCCTGCCCCAAACACAAACTCGCAATCGAACTAGACGGCAGCCAACACGACCAAAACCGACACGCCGACCAACTCCGCACAAAACCCCTAAGCCAACACGGCTACCGCGTCATCCGCTTCTGGAACAACGAAGTCATCAACAACATCAAAGGCGTCCTACAAACCATCCAACAAGCCCTAAACGAAACCAACGAAGATTGATGCGAGGACGCCCGCCCCTTTCGCAGAGCGAAAGGGGCGCGAAATGGCGTGCGCAACGACATTGAGCGGGGGGGCTGCCCGGGGGGAGCAAATCCCCTCTCCCTCGATGGGAGAGGGCTAGGGTGAGGGTGACACCGCTGATGCCCCCGTCATTCCCGCACACTCCCTCGTCATTCCCGCGGAGGCGGGAACCCAGAGAAAACAAAGCACGCCATTTGCCCCCGTCTACCGCGGTCAAGGGATCGTTCTGGGAAGCCCCCAGGGTGGAACGCAACAAAGACAGGCGGGGCTGGGCGCTGTTCGTCATCTACGGAGCCTGCTTTGGTGTCAAACTCACCATCAACAACATCGCGTCTCCACGTCATTCCCGCGGAGGCGGGAACCCAGAGAAAAACAAAGCACGCCGCCAATCCCCCACGACCGCTTCGAATTGAGCGTCGGGATGGCTGGTTTCATCGCCGGTCTGTTCGGATTGATGAACCTCTTCGCACGCACCCAATCATCCCCTCTCCCTCGATGGGAGAGGGCTAGAGCCTGCCCCGGGCTTGAACCGGGGGTGAGGGTGACAGGAAGACCCGTCTTCAGAGGCGTGTTCGGCGACAAGTTCGGCATCAAGTACGGACTGCGCGGGCGTGTCATGGTCCTTGGGTTGCTGGTGTTGCTATTGGAAGGGATCGCATTGGTGATCTTCTCGCAGATGGCGACGCTGTTCCTAGCCATCGGCGCGATGCTGATCTTCAGCCTCTTCGTGCAGATGTCAGAAGGTGCTACATTCTCCGTCGTTCCGTTCATCAACCGGAAGGCGCTCGGATCCGTCGCAGGGATCGTCGGCGCAGGCGGCAACGCAGGGGCGGTCATGTTCGGCCTCCTGTTCCGCCCCCTGTTCCGCCCCCTGTTCCGCCCCCCTGTCCGCAATGAGTCGATGACGACCGCCGATGCTCTTACGATCATCGGAGTCGCGGTTCTGTTCGCGTCAGTGCTAGTGTTCCTAGTTCGCTTCTTGCCTAGGCGTGAGGCCCCAGTGCTGCCCGCCCAGTGCTGCCCGCGAACAGCGGATTGCGGTTCGCCCAGAGAGACCGACATACTGGCATCGCGGGCAACACCGGTTTTGGCGATGGTTGGCGGACCGCAACCGGTTCCGGCCCCACTTTCGGCCCCACTTTCAGATCTGCAGCGGGTTAGCTTTATGCCGCCGACCGGGCCGTCTCAATGGCGATAACGTCGATTGCTGTTTTGCCTACGGTTATCAGGTAGCTGATGGCGTGGCCGGTGGAGACGTGTCCCTCCAAAGCGGGGACGGCGATCACACCGGCCGCGGCCTCGCCGCGTGCGTCCGTGGTATCGGTATCTGTAGGTTGAGGATGTTGGCATTGGGTGCTCGAGACCTAAACGATTCACAGTTCGGCCACTGACTCGAATACAGCCCCGTCCTAAGTCACGTGTGACTCACCGCTCCCATCTCCTCCAGTGATTGATCCGCGAAGTGTTAAATATGTTCTCTATGCCCCAGCGCCGCCGGCGCGTATCACGGTCGTAGTGTGTTGGCCGCGAACCCAAAGAAATATCCAAGTAACGGATGCGATCAGCGCTGCTGCTACGACGCCTAATAGGATGCCGAGCATCTGAGTTCCGATAACTGCGACCATCGGCGGGGCTAGCGTCGAGGCGTCCTTCCCCGCGAGATAAGGCAACAGCACCGCGCTGAGCACTAAGCCGATTCCGGCGCCCACTATTAGCGATATCGATGCGATCACGATCTGTTCGAGGCCGATCATCAAGAGCATCTGACGCATCGACATGCCCATCGATTTCAGCACCGCAAGTTCTAGGCGGCGCAGTCTATAAGTCGTCCATCCCGTGACGATGAACGCGAGGATCGAAACGGTGGTGACGGCGATGAATCCGAACCCGAGATACCCGTTCCATCCAGCGGCCGTTAGCGCGTCGCTGCGGGTTCGCGTTACCTCAGATCCCGCATGTTGCATGAGGCGCGCAGTTAGATTGTTGATCGACAAAAGGTTTTCGATGTTGCTCAGACTGTCCGCGCTCGCTCCGGGCGCCGATATCCAAAGTTCGTTAGTCGCGTCGGCACCTCGAGTTTGATCGATCGACATGATCCGCTGGATCTCGCGTAGATCCGCGATCAGGTACGTGGATGACGCGGACGGGAAGGTCGGAAAGAAGTGCGTGAACCCGACGAACTCTACTGTCGTGCTGCGGTTACCCAAGAATAGACGGGTGGTGTCGCCAACTTCGAGTCCCAACTCATCCTTGAACCAGTTGCTTCCTACGACCCGAAGAGCATCGTCAGAAGTCCCGACCCGGACCCCTTTCAATTGTCCGAACCGCGGTTGAGACCAAGTGAGCACCGCGCCTTCACCAGGCGTTTCCGAAAACGGGTCGATACGCGCTCCTAAATCGCCAAACCCCGCTCCGGAAGTTCGTTGGTTAACTACGTCGTCGAAGTCTGTCAAAAGTGAAAGTTCGCCCGCGGCGTTTGCGGTTGAAATGTCTTTGATGCGTACGGACCCGGTCGTCGGTTGCGGAGCGTCTTCGATCGGGCGCCGCGAAATGCCGATGAACTCTAACCGAAGTTGCTCGTTTTCGGATGTATCTCGGCGTAGCGGAGTTAACGGAATGCCGATCCTGCACCAGTTTGGCGGTTCGAAGCTTTCCTCGTCTTCCAGCGGCTCGGGTTGTTCGCATACGTATGGTGTACCGACCGTGAGGGAACGCGGTTCTAGATTTCCTATGGACACCGAGTGGTAGAGCCCTGATTCGTCTCGGATGCGCGCCACGAGTCCCGTGTCCGTTCGTTGCGTGTCTGGTTTGACCAACGCGGTCAGCCACACGGCGTCGGCTGGTAAGGGATATCCGTCGGTGTCACGTGATTTGACGAGGAGTGCTAATTCATCCGGCGAGTCGGTCGCCAAATCCGAGCGCCACCAAACGGCACTGGGAAATTCTCCGGTATCAATGCCTAGCGCGGTAACTGGTTCGTTGCCGCTTGGGGCCGACACAGTGCCGGCCGCACGGGCCACCGGCGCCATCGTAGCGAACCCGAATTGCGTGCGCATCTGCTCGATCACACGGTGGAGATTGCTTCGATTTCGGACGATCATGCCAGAAATACGGATGTCTGAGCCGACGCGATATCGGGCGTCATCCACGGCGTATTGGGTGATTGATGGCGACAGGATTGACAGCAATACGGCGATTGTAGCGGCGAGCATGATCAGGAGCATCAACCCCATGCTGGACCGCGGGTTGCGAGCCAACGACCAGAGAGCCAAGGGTATCGCTGGAGACAACCTGAACATCGAGGGCAGGCGCGTCAGCACTTCTGCGATTCCGCCGAGAAAGAATGGCAGGAAGCGCAGCAACACGATCGCTCCTCCGGCCGCGGTTGCCGCGGGCATCGCCAAGGCCAGTCGATTGCTGAAGCCTTCGCCGAGAGCGCTACTTGAGATGTAGAGATCTTCTTGCGACAGTTGCCACAGCGCTGCGACACCGATGCACAACAGCACGACATCGAGATAGTAACGTTGTGCCGCATTGCGTTGCGGTGGGCGAGCCAAACGGCTTGCGAGCACTTCGGTGGTTGACGCGTTTCGCCTTAACGATGGCAACAGGAGAGCGCCTAACCCAATCACGGCTGCTGCGACCGCTGCCCCTACGGACTGGGCGGAGAGACTGGCGGGCAGAAATTCGCCACCGGTAAGTTCGTGCAACATCGGCAAGCGCCCAGCAAACGACACGCCGACCAGCGCGATCGCTACTCCCGCGATTAGGGAAATTGCAGCGATCAACAACGTCTCGCCTGTCATCAGAGCGATCTCTTGGGGCGTTGTGGCTCCCCTCGCTCGCGCCATTCCGCTCTCACTGAATCGGATGTCGCGGGCTTGGCTGGCCACGAGCGCAGCGAAGGCGAGCGATGACAACGCGATTACGGCGCCTACCGACATCATCAGGCCGCGCGATATCTCCGAATTCGTAAGGAATGAAGCCAACGCATCGTCAAGAAAACTGATTCGTTGAAAACCTTGCAGTTCCTGTTTCAGGACCGCCTCTTGTGATTCCAGATCCGCAAGGATCTGCTCAGCGTCGCGTGAATGAATCCTGTCGACTTCGGTTTCGAAAACCCAGTAATACCGGACCTCTGTATCTGGCATGTGATTGGCGACGGCGTCGATGAGCGTAGGTTCGCTGACGATGAAAGGTGCGAACCGGAACGCGGTACTGTCGGCCCCAAGGCCGTTGTCAAGTGCGTCCCATTGGGGAGCATTGGGATCGTCACGCGAAAAGATGCCGCTAACGCGGGCGGTCACCTGTATGTCTTCTGACGTGGGAGAGTTCAGGTGAACGATCTGACCAATACCGATGCCCAGATATATTGCGTCTTCTGCGGAAATCGCTGTCTCGATAGGTTCTGAAGAATTGGCAGTTCCCGGCCACGCACCGTCGAGCAGGGTAGCCGCTTCGGCGACCCCATCGACATGACTCAAGAAGGTGCGAGCATTTTTCCATGGCACCAGATCCTGGTCGAACACAAGCGTTGCTGACTTCGCCGCCATCGTCGGTGGGACGAGCACCTTCGCCAATTCTCCCGATCGCGTATCTGCTACGGCCATCACCAAGCCGCGATGTGTGTCCTGCGAAATCGAATCGTTCCGAGCCCTCACCGCGACGTTCAAATCTTGTTGCCGATGTCCCGACAGGCTCTGAGACAATGCTGACTGACCGAGCGCGTCGAGGTAGATAAATACACCGGCAGACACGGCGACCGCGATCGTCAATCCGATAAGTCGCAAACCAACAAACATCTTCTCGGAAAAGGCACGCCTCAGCACCAATCGCGGCAACGCAGCAATTGCAGCTCGGCGGGATGAACCTAGAGAACGTTTCACGCCAGCGAAGTTGCTCTGATTCTGACAGCCACGGATTCTTTGGGTCGCATCCTGCCCCAGACGACCGGGGTCAATGCCGCGCCGGCCAACAACACCGCCGCCGCCGCCACCGGCAACCACTCGACATGCAAGACCATCGGCGGCAAAGCCGCTTCACCGGTCGATGTGCGGGTCATCCGATCAGCGATGAAACGGACGCCGTACAACCCGCCGACAACGCCGAGGGCAAATCCAAGGCAAAGCGATATCGCGATTCTCGTCGACGCCTCCAAAGCTACACCGATCCGGCTCCCGCCGAGTGATTCTACGAGCGCCGAGTCGAGGCGGTTCAGGTCCTGATTGTGGATAGTGACGGCGCTCGTCGTGACGATCGCTAATGCAACCGCCGACGCGGCGATGAGCGATCCAACAATCCGCCATCCTGCTGCGTCCCCCAGGCGAGCGGAGGATTCCGCGCTCAACGCTCCTGCATCGGATACCCGAAGTGAGGGTTCCAACGCTTTAATTGACGCGATGCGTTCCTCGTGCCCGAGTGACCCTTGAATCTCGATAAACATCTCCGCAGTGTTTGAAAGGAAAGGTTCGCTGACCGACGTCAGATAGGAGAGAAGAGCATCAACGTTTGCGACCGCAAACGGTTGGTTTTCGGCGGTCATAGTCGGGAAAAGGTCGAAGGTGCCACGGATTTCAAAAGGCACTATGCGGCCGTACGCCTGACCAGATAATCGATCACCAACGTCGAGTCCCGCCCGATCGAGGAATTCGGAATTTACGATCAGCGGGACCGAAATTGGCCCACTCTCGGAGTAGTAAATTCCCCGGACTCCGTCGTCAGTGCCGCGACCCATAGCAAATACCAGCGATCGTCCGTCCGGGCTGCCTTCTCCGCCCATATCAGTAATCGACAAACGCGAATCGTCGGCGAGGGAGGTTTCCATTGGGTGCCAAACGCTCGCGTCTGCGAAGTCGGATACGAGCATCGATTCGCCGCTACCGTTTTTGGTGCGCAAGGAGTCGATAGTCAACGTTGCCGTGCTTCCGATCGGCGACGTGGGCGGTTCGTAGATCTCCACAGCGATGAAGCTCACCGGACGCGGGATCTCGGGTTTAATGGTGCCTGTGACGCGATGCCATTCATCCGCCGACCGATCCAAATCTAGGTTGTTCATGCGGATCGTGTGGGTCGTACCGTCGGCGTCCAGCAATCTCGACCAGATATCGATGCGGCCAGTGCCTGTTCGCTCCAACTTGACGACGGCTTCTAGTTCAGTGACTTCATTCGGAAGGGGCAGCGAACCTGTGCTGACGTATCCGGTGATGTCGTTCATCAGTCGTGACAACGGTACGTCGGCGTAATCGGGGCGGAATATCGCGATATCGATGAATTCATTCGGTCGCAGCGAGAGCATCGTGAATGTCGAAGCTGATTCTGAGCTACCAGTCTTGGCTTCCGTGCGCGCTCCCCAAGTATGGTTGCTTACCCAATCCAAAGCCGCGATCGCTTGCGCGGTCTCGTTATTCGATGTTTTGAATGCATCGATCCCAGAGATGCGCAGGTCTGAAGCGGACGAGAAATCGATTCGATCCCGCGTGTTCTTACCCAAAGTGGCAGACAACCCAACCGCATTGATCACTACGATCATCGTGCCAGCAGCCAACAACATCAACGCCGCGTGGCTCATTGTGGATCGCGAAAAGACCTTCAACGCGAGTGCAAACATTGCGTGGATATTGACATGCGCCAGACGTTCGAATATGGCACCGGCTAGGCTGAACAACCTTAACGCCACTAGTGACGCCGCCACAGACGCGATTATCGGTAATGATGTCGCCAACATGCTCAAGTCGGACGAACCGTTGTCACCTTGCACAAACAACGAGCCGCGGCCGTTAAGTTCGAAGATCACTGCACCAGCCGCAACTACGATACCGATGTCGAAGTTCGCTCGCCAAAACCAAGGGGATCGCGAGTCGCGGATCCGCGTCATGTGTCGGACGATTGGCCCGGGCTTGGCGAGGACTACTGGCGCCGAAAAGAGCGCAAACAGGATCGACGCGAGAACTCCGGACCAGATGAACTGCTCCGGGAGAATCCGATACGGGAACGGCTGACCACCCGTCAGCTCTTGAAACGAACCCAGAAGACCCAACAGCGGCACGATCAATGATGCAATGAGTGGCCCGACGATGGCAGGGATGACGAACAATATGGCCATATAGAAAGCGATCGCGGTGAAGAGTTGGTTGCGGTTGGCGCCCCTTGCCTTGAGCGTCGTCTCCTCGGCAAGCCATCGTCTGGCGATGACGCTTGCGTTTAGTGCCAACACGAACACCGCGAAGGCGGCAAACAATGCCCCGCTGATGATCGTCGTCGTGTTGGTGAAGGTCAGCTGGCGTTGCAGCGTCCGCAATGCCGATTCGACCCCGGAGAATGATGAGGACGATGGCAACAGCTTCGTCGAATCGGCGCGGAAACGGCCGATGGCGTCAAGGTATTCGGCCGCACCGATCCGCCTCAGTGCTTCCACGTCGACGTAGAACATCATCCAGAGTTGGCCGATGTCAGCGATGCCGCGACCGGAGACCTGTTCCATCATGCCATCGGACGTGTACGCGATGATCGCCGGTCGTCCGCCGGTAGGTCCTTGCTCCGGATCGAACAGGGTAGACGATAATCCTTGCCACGACTCGTGACTAGGGTCGTCGATGCGGAAAATGCCCGAGACTCTCGGCGTGGTGTGAACGATGGTCGTCGGTGGAACGGTGAGTTTTAAGACATCTCCGACATCGATTCCGTACTCTGCCGCAACACTTGTGAGAATTGCCACTTCGATCTCACTGTCCGTGAAAGTTTCGGATGGGAACGCCCCTGAAACCAATGAAATCGGCGCGGGAATCCCTTGCACGGACTGATAGACCAAGGTCGATCCCGGGGGAGCGAAACGATCGTTGACCTGGTTGAGATTCAAGCTTCCGGAACGAACGAACGCGGAGGTGCTGCGTACGATATCGCCGAGATTTTCGCCAGCTTCGTGGGCTGATCGAACGGTTGATTTGATCGTCGCCGAGTTGAACGTCATCTCATCGACGTGCATCCACGCGCCCATCTGCGACAACTCGAAACGTTCCATAGTGCGACGCAATCCGAGCCGCTCAATGGCGTCAAAATACAGTGGAGCAGCGGAGATGACCGTGACAGACAGCAACGCGCTCAATGAAGCGATGATAAGGAAGAGCGATTCGCCGCGGCTCTTCCGGACGGAGATACCTTGAACGTTCACAACCGAATAGCGTACATCAGGTTCATATAATTGCCGCAGAAACTGTGACTCACAGTAATGGATATTAAGTAACCAACATGAAGATCGAAAAACTTGAAACCTTCGTCGCCGTCAACTGGATGATGGTGCGGATCACCACCGACAACGGCATCCAAGGCGTCGGCGAATCCACGTTCTTCGGATGGCCCGGAGCCTCCCGAGACGTCGTGCTGTCGTTCGAACCGTATCTGATCGGACAGGACCCGCTTCGCAACGAGCACCACTGGAACTACATGTACCGCGCAAAGTCGATGCGAGGGGGTGCGATCGGCGGCGCCATCAGCGCCATCGATCAGGCGCTGTGGGACATCAAGGGCAAGTATTTCGAAGCACCGGTCTGGCAGTTGCTAGGTGGCAAGGCGCGGGATGCCGTGCGTGCGATGCTGGTACTTCCGACCGGGACACTCGAAGAGGTGGCGAATGCCGCCGCCGCCGCGAAAGCTGACGGGTTCACAGCGGTTAAGTGCTTGCTCTACCAGCATGATCACGCGCCGATGCGTCACAGCGAGCGGATACAGGACCTAGTGGATCGTACGGCGGCCGTGCGAGATGCCGTCGGATGGGACATGGATATCGGTATTGAGATTCACCGCAATATGATTCCGGGTGAAGCGATTGTTTTGGCGCAGGAGCTGGAGAAGTTCAGGCCTTACTTTTTTGAGGACCCGGTAGCGCCGGATTCGATACTCTCGTTCGGCGAGGTGTCAGAAAAGACTCGCATACCGATGGCGGCGGGCGAGCGCAACCTGACGATCTGGGAGTTCCGCGAATACGTGGAATCTGCGGGAGTGCATCATATCCGACCCGACATCGGAGTCGCTGGCGGTTTCACCCACTGCAAGAAGATCTGCGCCATCGCAGAATCGCACCACCAAGGCATCATTCCGCACGCGGTTCCGTCGGGGCCCGTCGCGACCGCGGCCCATGTCCAGCTCGGCGCCTGCGTTCCCAACTACGAGGTTCAGGAACATGTCTACGAGGAGGGCGCGCCGTACTCCGATGTCGTCAAGCAGATCATCAAATTGGAATCGGGTTGGTTGCAGATCCCTGAAGTTCCAGGGATCGGTGTCGAACTGGATGAAGAAGGCATCGCGAAACATCCTCACAAATACGGCCCGATTAGCCACGCGCTCCGCGACGACGGTTCGGTCGCCCTCAGATAGTTGGACGACGCAAGAGCGGTTGTCAACCTCGAAAGGAATATCACGTTGAATCTCAATTTGGGATTGGTCGGTTGCGGCGGCATGGGAATGCGCCACGCCCACGGCTACATCGAACTTCGGAGGCATTTCGATTCGTTCTCCTTGTCCGCGGTCTGTGATCGCCACGAAGCGGCGGCGAACGGTGTCGCATCGGCGGTTGAGGATGCGACCGGTCATCGTCCGCAGGTGTTTACGGATTACGAGGCGATGCTCGCATCGGGCGTCGACGCGGTCGACATTGTCACCGACACGCGGATGCACCATGTGTTCGCTCTGCAGGCTTTCGACGCCGGTGTTCACATCCTTACCGAGAAGCCGATGGCGCTGACGATGAAGGCGTGCCGATTGATGCGGGATGCCGCGGAGGCGAAGGGTCTGGTGCTGTCGATAGGCGAGCAGTATCGCCGCGATCCGATGAACAGACTTGCGAAAGCGCTGCTCGACGCGGGCGCGATAGGCGAGCCCGGCTTCGCCATGAAGGTGTCGCTCGGCGGCGGTTCCGCGCTCATGCACGATACTGGCTGGCGCGCGTTGAAATCTCGCGCGGGCAGCATAATCATCGAACAGGGCGTGCATGAAGCTGACTTGCTCATCTACTTTTTGGGCGACATCGAATCGATCAGTGCCAAAACGGGACTTTTCACTCCGGTCCGAACCCGTGTAGGCATGAGCGGACAGATCGCTCAGTTCTATTCGCATAGGGTCGAAGACGCGTTCGCCAACCAAGAGACGGTCGAGATCGATCAGGAAGACACGGCGATCAGCGTTCTAAAGTTCGCGTCGGGCGCGATTGGACAACTCACGATCACCAATGCGTCGATCGGCTACGGTGCAGGCATCAACACGATCCACGGCAGCGCGGGCACGATGCAGATGCCGCCGACACGCACTGGTATACCGCCAAGCGTCTACCTTGAGTCGCAATCTGAAACGCTCACCGAACAGCAGATGCTTGATTTGGTGCCTGATTGGGAAGTCGACGATGTCACGGCGAAGTTCTTCGGTGGTAACAAGCGGATGGGCTCGTACGACGTCGGATTCGAAGCGATCGACCGCATCTTGGTTGCCATCGAGATGCAGGAGTTGGCGTCGGCAATAGAATCAAACGATAGAGAAGTCGAGGTCGATGCCGAAGTCGGGATGAAAGCCTTAGCGGTTTCCTACGGAATACTAGAATCTGGCAACTCCGGACAGCCGGTATCGCTCGTCGACATCATGGACGGTTCCGTTGCCGAATACCAATCCGAGATCGACCGCGAAGCGGGGATCTGAAGAAAGCTCGCGCCGTCAACTTGCAAAGATTGCAGTCGCATTTCTAATAGTCTTTGCGTTGACGTGGGGAGTCGCTTGCGCCTCATTCGCTGCGGAACAGAACGGCGACGATGTCTCCGGTGCCGAACAGGTCTGTGATCGTGTCGGCACAATCAGCGAAGGGATGTTGCTCGAACAGCTGTCAGTTGAGCAGATCGAGGAGCACATCGAACTCCTCGAATCGGAGCTAGAGCCGGTGCGCGGCGAATTGGTCGATGCGACCGAACGATTCGTTCTGGCGTTGCAAGACATACTCGCCGGTGGTTACTACGACTACCCGACGTTGCAGGTGCTCAACTATCTAGACACCTACGAGCACATGGAGCAGCATGTCGAAGGCTTCGAGGCGTTGGAGAATGTCCGTTTCGAGTGCGAAAACGTCGGCAAAGAGTGGATCGGCGACGCGCCGGCGGTCAAGATTCACTTCAGTCAGTCTGGCATCGAGCAGGGCAAATACACCTTGGAAGAGCTGGTTGAGCACGGAGAGATGCTATTTACCGCGTCGTTCAACAGACTGGATGGTGCCGGTCGGCCCACGCGAACCGGGGACGAAAGATTCAGGCAGCGTCGGGACGGCTTCGAAAACTTCAACCGCATCTCTGGCCCCGATTCCAACGCCTGCAGCGGATGCCACAATCTCCCGGCCACAGGCGGCGGTGGCGACAACGTTGCCAACGTCTTTTCGATGAGCCAACGCTTCGATTTCGTGGACTTCAACGACCAGATGGAGTTTGACTTCAGAACCGATCTCGAGGACCGGTTGCAGTACGAACAAGAAGACGAGTTTGCGCTCACCTTGCAGAATGTCGGCAATGAACGGAACACCATTGGGATGTTCGGATCGGGCTTCATTGAGTTGCTGGCCCGCGAGATGACGCGGGAGTTGCTGGCCCAAGAGCAAGCGACGATCGAAGAGGCCAAGAAATCTGGTTGGCCGGTGCGACGAGAGATCAGTGCCAAAGGTATCGACTTCGGCGCGATTACGGCACATCCCAACGGATTCGTGTACACGAGCGAAGTGGAGGGCGTTGACGGCGACTTGATCGTCCGACCGTTTATCCAAAAAGGAGTGACGACCAGCCTGCGGGAGTTCACCAACGATGCGATGTTGCACCACCACGGCATCGAGAACTATGAGCGTGTCGGCGCGTACGTCGATCGCGACGGTGATGGTGTGGTCAATGAGTTGACGCCGGGCGACGTCACCGCGCTGGTGGCGTTCATGGCAACGCTTCCCGCGCCGATACAGCAGTTGCCGGAGGATCCGGACCAACGAGCAATCGTGGATCACGGGCGGCAGAAGTTTGTAGAGATTCGATGTGCCGTTTGCCATGTTCCAGAACTGCCGTTGGAGTCGTTGATTTTCACTGAACCTAATGAGTTCAACGTCGGCAGGGACCTGAGACCGGACGCGGTCGATGCTGTTTTGGAGATCGACCTGAGTGAGTTTGCGAGTGAACTCGAAACGGATGAGAACGGGCACTACCTGATTCCTGTGTTCTCCGATCTTCGCCGGCACGACATGGGTGAGGATGATGTGCTGGACAACGAGGAGATCGTCCAAGCGGGCGTGCCGACTGAAGACTGGATGACACGTCGATTGTGGGGTTTCTTCTCAGAACCGCCGTTCTTGCACAATGGTCGAGCGACGCTGATTTCGGACGCGATAAAGGCTCACGGTGGCGATGCCCAAGGCGCAAGAGATCGTTTCTTGAACCTGTCGCAGACGGACCAGGAAGCATTGATCGCGTTCTTGAAGACTCTCACGATTCCGGTTGAATAAACACGTTTGACAATGCGCGGTTTCAGATCAATGCTGGCGATATCGGCCGCGTTCCTCATCGGGATCGCGCTGATCGCGTGCGACAACGAGACGTCACAATCAACCGCGACCGTCGAGGATGAGGCCGCATCAACAGAAACCGACGTTTCGGCTGAAATCGCGGTCCTCGCACATCGACTCGTCTTCGCTTACATGTCGGACAAGACTTGGGGGTTCTTTGGGGCGACGTGCGAAAAGTGGATCGAGATGGACTACGAATGGGACAAGTCGAGTACCGAATTGCGAGACGACGGGCGGATCAAGGTATCTTATGCGAGGCAAACCGACAGACTTTTGGGGCCGGATGAACTGATTTTCTACGTCGACATCGATTCCGGTGACGTGACGGGTGACAACGAGTCGGAATCTGGACGAAGCGGCATCGCGGAGGGTTGCGACCAGTGGTAGAAAACATCGTTTCGTTAAACTTATTTGGTGTTGAAATCAAGCATGATGCGTGACGTGTTGATGCGTCGCTCCGATTAACAAGACAGGACCTGCACGATATGCCACTGCGCCCGATAACCGACGTCGCTCAAGACCTCGGCTTCTCCCCGGCAGATATCGAAACCTACGGAAACGACAAAGCCAAAATCCCGCTTCAGTCGTTCCCGACCCGTTCAACCTCCCGGCAAGCTCGTCGTGGTTACGGCGATCACTCCGACCCCTGCAGGTGAAGGCAAATCGACAACCGCGGTTGGGTTGACTCAAGGGCTGTCGAAGATCGGTAAGAACGTCGCACTTACGATCCGACAACCTTCCTTGGGTCCCGTATTCGGTCACAAAGGCGGCGGCACCGGCGGCGGCATGTCGACGGTCCAGCCGGCGAACGAGATTAATCTGCACTTCACTGGCGACTTCCACGCGATGGAGTCGGCGCATAATCTGCTCGCCGCGATGACCGACAACGCGGTTTATCGAGGCGCGATCCCCGGGTTGCAGCCCGACGGTGTCACATGGCGCCGGGTCACGGATGCGGAAGATCGCGCGCTACGTCAAGTTGTGACTGGGGTTGGTGGAAGCCTGAATGCTCCGATGCGAGAGGCGGGTTTCGACATAAACGCCGCTTCGGAGATCATGGCGATATTGGCGCTCACCAATGGTTACGCCGACCTCCGGGAACGCATCGGCAACATCGTGGTCGGTTGGACGACAGACCGCAAGCCAGTGACCGCTGGTGAAATCGGCGGGATCGGTTCGATGATGGCTCTGTTGCGTGATGCGGTCAAACCCAACCTTGCACAGACGCTCGAAGGTCAACCCGCAATCGTCCACATGGGACCATTCGGAAACATCGCGCACGGTTGCAGTTCGATCCTCGCCGATATCCTCGCCACCAACACCGCCGACATCACGATTACAGAGGCTGGATTTGGCGCCGATCTCGGATTCCAAAAATTCATGGACATCAAAGTTCGCCAAGGCGGACCCGAACCGTCGGCAGCCGTTGTAGTTGCCACAATACGCGGGCTCAAGTGGCATGGTGGAGTTAAGCGCGACAGGCTCGAAACACCTAACGTCGACGCGGTTAAGACTGGTGCGGAGAACTTGGCGAACGCAATCCGGATCGTCAAGATGTACGGTTTGCCGGCTGTTGTCGCAATCAACAAGTTCCCGTCGGATACTGCCGAAGAGATCGCTGCTGCGAAGAGTGCGGCCATCGAAGCAGGCGCAGTCGGTGTGGCCGAGGCACGCGGCTTCGCCGAAGGCGGTGCCGGCATGACGGATCTCGCAGAGGCAGTTTGGGACGCCGCCCACTCTGGAGTAGCCGACGTTAACCTGCTCTACGAGGACAGTCTATCGACCGTCGACAAGGTTGAACGGATCTCCGAGCAACTGTTCAATGCGGACGGTGTCGACTGGGGACCGCTAACCAAAACGACTGCACGCCGTTTTGAGTCGAATGGTTGGGACTTCCCGATCTGCATGGCTAAGACGCACCTTTCCGTTTCGGCGAATCCGCGATTGCTGAACGTGCCTCGTGGACACACGATACCGATACGCGAGTTGCGGGTGCTCGCAGGGGCGAAGCAGATCGTAACCTTGGCAGGAAACATCATCACCTTGCCGGGACTGCCTTCGAACCCGAATGCGTGGGACATCGACCTCAACGACGAGACGGGCGAGATAACCGGTATATTGAGCACATAAACCAACCGTCGTTCCCGCGGAGGCGGGAATACAGGAGAGCGAATCGCATGGCCGATCCTAAGATCACCAAGATGGAAGTAATCGAATTCGAGTACTTCGTCGACAACATGGAAGGGTCCGGCAGAATCGTTCTTCCGGCTTACGCCCCAGGCACGAAGCTGCGCCAAACGGCTCGCGTCGTCGTTATCCACACGGACGCTGGGGTGACAGGCGAATACGTTGGCGGCTCGGCGACTGAACACTCAGCGATCGGGCTTTTCGCAAACGCCGTGATCGGCGAGAGTGCGTTCGCTCGGGAGCGAATCTACAACGATGCTAAGCAGGCCACGCGTCAGCACGCTCGCATGGGCATGTCGCAGGTGGACATGGCGCTGTGGGACTTGGCTGGTAAGTTGCTAGACCAACCGATTTATCGGCTATTGGGTGAGCAGCGAAAATCGTTTCGGGCATACGCGTCCACATATATTGGCGACAACTATCCCGGCGGATTGAACAGCCCAGAGGCGTACGCCGATTTCGCCGAGCAGTGCTTGGAGATGGGCTACAAGGGCTTCAAGATCCACCCTTGGCAGGAAGCGTCGATTGAGCAGCATGTGCGACTGGTCGAGGTCGTCGGTGAGCGCGTCGGTGACAAGATGGACCTGATGCTCGACCCGTTCTGCGCCATCCTGACGTTCGGCGATGCGTTGAAGATCGGCAGAGCGTGCGAGGCGTACAACTACTACTGGTGGGAAGACGTGATGAAGGATGGCGGAGAATCGGCCTTCGCGCACCGCAAACTGCGCGAACTTATCCGAGTTCCGCTGCTGCAGTTGGAGCACGTTCGCGGTCTCGAGAAGCATGTCGACTTCATCATCGCTGACGGTACTGACTTCGTGCGCATCGACCACGACTACGACGGCGGCATCACCGGCGTCATGAAGATCGCTCACGCCTCCGAGGGTTTTGGGCTTGATGTTGAACCGCACGGCCCCGGCCCGAGCCGACGGCAGACGATGGCGGCGATGCGTAACTCCAACTACTACGAACTGGGCCTCGTTCATCCCAAACTCGACCCGTCGTACCCGCCGATTTACCTTGACGGCTACAGCGACATGCTCGACGCGATCGACAAAAACGGCGAAGTGCAAGTCCCAGAAGGTCCGGGAATGGGTGTCCCCCTTGACTGGGACTTCATCAACGCCCACACGGTCGGTAAAACGGTCTACGACTAGAGATTTGGCAATAACGATTCACCGCAAACGTTGCCCGATGACTCAACCGACAAGAGTGCTGACAGGAAACCAATCCCTAGCGAAATTGAAAGTTCTAGACGTAACCAGGACACCAGCGGGCCGGATACGCGACTGTGAGTATCCTCCCGTAGTATTAGCCGCGTTGGCAGAAATGGGAGGTCGAGCCAGAGCGCATGAAGTGATAGAGCGTGTAGCACGAATGCTTCCTCAGGAAGACATCGATCGTGAACGGCAAGGCCCGCGAAGTCATGTTCGGTATGTGTATGCAACCCATCAAGCGCGTAAGCGGTTGGTTGCACAAGGCATGCTTAAACCCTTCCAAGTTTCCGGACGCGGTGGTGGGAATTGACGTCCAAAGGAAGCAAAATGGGGTAGACCGACTAGGAGACTCAACCATGCCCTCATCTAACTGGTACAAAGGCAATATCCACACTCACACTACGGAGTCCGTCGGCGATGCCGACCCAGAGTTCGTGACCACATGGTACCGAGATCACGGCTACGATTTCTTGGTCCTCAGCGATCACAATCACCGCACGATCCTTGAACACGAGATCGAAGGTGGCCCGCTCATGATACCGGGTGAAGAGGTATCGTCCCGGATCTTCGGTGGCTCGGTTCCGATACACATCAATGCCATCGGTATCAGGCACGTCGTTGAACCCACCGACCTCGACGACATCGTTGCCACGTTGCAGGCAAATGTCAACGCCATCATCAACGCCGGAGGCATCGCACAGCTCAATCATCCGAACTACGAATGGGCGTTCAACCACGAACACATCTCACAGGTCGAAGGCGCAAGCTTGTTGGAGATCCACAATGCTCACCCGTCGGTCAACACGTTTGGCGCGCCGGGCAAACCGAGCACCGAGGAGATTTGGGACCGCGTTCTTTCAGCGGGCCGCGTAATCTATGGAACCGCCACCGACGATTCTCACAACTATTACGATCACACACCTGACCGCAGCAATCCGGGCCGCGCATGGGTAGTGGTCAACGCTCCTGAATTGACAGTAGATGCGATCGTTGAAGGCCTTGCCAGCGGCAATTTCTACTCCTCGACGGGCGTCAAGTTAGTCGATCTGAACGTCTCCGAAGATGGGATGGAACTCGAGATCGAACCGCAAGGAAAGGCGATCTACGTGACGACGTTTTCAGGTAGAGACGGCGAGGTGCTGTCAGAGGTAGAGGGGACGGACGCCTCGTACGAATTCGTCGGTGACGAGGGATACGTGCGAGCGACAATCAGGTCGTCCAACGGAACATACGGTTGGACGCAGCCAGTGTTCATCAAGGACTAACGCAGTAGCAGACGTTCGTTCGCCCAAATGATGGTCGAGAGGTGGAACCCGGATCACTGAATCTCGACTTCGACCTGTTCGCCGAAGTATCCTGCGACCGAGTAATACGTCCGTAGCCCATCGATGGGGTGCGCATCCAGTATCGCTGTCACTTCGGTACGTTCATCCTGAGAAAGTTGCCATTCCGACGCGCGGGCGTTCTGGGCGATCTGTTCTGGCGAACTGGCTCCAGCGATGACGGTGCCGACGATCGGGTCGGCGAGCAGCCACGCGAACGCCAAATCGACTAACGATTTGTCCCTAGCCGTTGCCCAATGCTGTAAAACCGAAATGGCTCGCAAATTGCTCTCTGTAATCCAGCGTTCCGACTGACCAGATTCAAGAGCGAGCCGAGTTCCATCGGGAGCGTTTCCGGTCACATCAACTTTGCCGGTGAGGAACCCTGCAGCCAAAGGGAGGTAGGGCATCACACCGACCCCGTGTTGACGGCACGCCGGAAGCATCTCCGCCTCGGAGCCACGGTTGAGCATCGAATACTCGAACTGCGACGAGATGATCTTCGTCAAACCAGCGGTTTTGCTGGTCCACGCTGCGTCGACCATTCGCCAAGCCTCGCAGTTGCAGATCCCGATGTAGAGCGCTTTGCCTTGCCTGACGATGTCGTCCATTGCTCGAAGCGTCTCCTCCAGAGGCACCCGCGGGTCGGGACGGTGGATCATGTAGAGGTCGATATAGTCCGTGCGCAATCGACGAAGGCTATCCTCAACGGCGTCCATCACGAACTTGCGGCCACCGCCGAAGAGATTCGGACCGTGTTCGCGTTTGGAGCCGAACTTGGTGCCGATGAGCATCTCGTGACGGCGACCTTCAAGAGCGCGCCCGATGTATTCCTCGGACACACCTTGGGCGTAAACGTTGGAAGTGTCGATGAAGTTGATGCCGTGATCGATCGCGGCGTAGATTATCGACTTGGACTCGGCGTAGTCGCGGCGGCCTGGCTCGCCGAAGCTGTTCGCGCCTAAACCAGTCTCCGAGACTTCGAGACCTGAATTTCCAAGATGACGGTATCGCATGCAGGTATCTTACCCCGCAGGAATTTATACTGCAATCAAAAGGCCCTCCGGGCCGGCTGCTTTTTCACACTTTCAACTCAATCTGGAGACGTTCAAGCGATGGTGAATTCCGACCCAATTTAAGGCAGCACCTAACCGCTTCCGATGCATCCCGGCGAAGTCTTACTGCACGCGTTCATCATACCGCCGGGAATCTCGCAGCATCGCCTCGCCAAGGCCATCGGCGTAGATGCCAGGCGCATTCGCTCGATAGTTCTCGGGGCGACTTCGCTCAACACCGAAACAACCTCACTCGTGTCGCGCTGTTTCGGCACGAGCGCGAAGTTTTTGATGGGCCTATAAGCGCCATACGACCTTGAGAGCGCCGAGGTTAAGTTGGGTGACCCAGCGACTCAGTGGTCGCGCATCGCGTTGGATAGCTCGGGCTATCACCCCGACAGACCCAAATCCATCCTCGCCGTCTCCGCCCAGTGGCAGTTTGACCGGGCGACGCAACCATTCAGCGCCGCCCGGTCTCGTGCTTGGCATGAAGGATGACCGAAGCGATATGAGTCCGCTGGGGGGTCGTGAATCACACAACACGGACACGCCATCCCAGGTGCGGCAACATTTGCCTACCCAAAACTACGGGTAATGAATCGCACCCCTATCAGCGTGGTTTCTCGATCAACGACACTCTAGAAGTCGTTCGCATGCGAATGTGGCGTAGAAGGGAAAAAATAGATCTTTTCTCGCCAGTCTACGCATTTCCAGCGGCTACCGTTCGGCGTAGATTCGTATACTTCCCTCGCGCAATACCTGGTTCTCTTTACAACCTTGCATTTGCTCCAATCGTAAAGTTTGTGGGTTTCAACAGACGTGTCATCGCCGATCCTTAATGGACCTGAACCAACGTCAACAGCCTCGGTGCAATCTGCTTCCGCTGCGTGGTCCAAATCGGTCAATCCGGTCGACGCGGCCCGGGCCTCCTTTCCTCCCTACGCCGATGCGACGAGCGTCAAGATTGCGATTGCAGACAAAACCAACGCGCTGATCAAACGGTTTTGATACCTAGATGTACTCATGCCAATCATGATGGATCCCTCGATTAATGTGGTTAGTTGTACCTATACGTGATATGTAGTAATACTAAGAACAATGAATATGCAAGTGGGACATCCTCTCATTATAAGTGAACAGAATCGTACTGCAAAAAGATGCAGGACAACGAGCATATGAGTGCAAGACTGCCCTGTGATAAGAGAAGCGAAATTGAGTTAAACGTAAACGCTGTGGTCGGTATGAACGCGAAAATTCGATAAATCGGTTGATCACTTTCCTAAGTGAAGCGACGATGACGATCGAAAACGAGTGTCGTACCATGCAACGCAGGCTGTAGTTTCCGAAAAAGGAGTGACTTACAACTTGACAAAGCAATACGAAACAAGCGCAAAGACACCGTGGAATCGGCAATATCGGATCGGGGCCCTTAACTACATATGGTCGCCCAGAACCGGTCGGGAATCCGCGCGCCTGATTGGGTTGTTCGCATTAGCTACGTTTCTGTTTTTTTCGGCCGCGGTTGCATGCACTGAGGTTGACGGTCCGCCAACACCGACAGTTCTGACGGACGAACCCACTCTGGAGCCGAACATCTTCGGTTACGAAATCACTGAAGTTTCCGAACCGGCATCTGAGCCCAACGATTACCCTAATGGTGCGATTCGCGGTGGAGTGTTCAGATTTGCCGCCGGGAATACGATAGTGCCTGATCCGGTAATTGGGGACGGCCCTACAGGTGATTATCTCAATTCTCAATGGGTGGTTTTTGAAATCTATTCAGGTCTCACTAAAATCGATGAGACTCAGTCTCCGTCGGTGCAACCAGACTTAGCGGACAAGGTCACGGTGGATACCACAGGACGGCGGTACGAGTTCACGTTGCGACAAGGCCTGAAGTTCAGCGATGGTAGCCCTGTGACCGCATCTGACTTCAAATGGAGTTGGGAACGTGCTCTTAATCCAGAGACTCGTTCGCCTCGCGCGGCGGATGTATTGGGGCCGATAGAGGGAGCATATGAGGTGGCACAGGGTTCGACTACCGAATTATCAGGCGTCAAAGCAGTCGACGAACGTGTACTCCAAATAACACTTGTCGAGCCGCGGACAGACTTTCCCGCGGTGTTGGCCGATCCCGTGGCAGTAGTCTTGAAACAGGAGAACGTCGAGAACTGGGGAATCGACTGGGGTAGCGTAGCCCATGATTACGGTCCGGCAATGTTCAATCCCCAAAATGAATTGCCCGTCGGAACTGGTCCATTCAAACTGGTTTCCTTCGACAACAGATTAGGTCCGTGGGTGTTGCAACGTAACCAACTTTACAATGGTCAACCGCCGTATCTGGACGGCATTGAGATCATAACAGAATTCGCTCGATTAGATTTTGAAACATGGATAGCGCGTGAAAGTGCAGCGTTCACCCAAGAGGCGATTGATATGTTTTTCGGATACCCGGAAGCAGTCGCGTACCAAGATTTGCTCATTAAAGGCCCACCTCAACCGACGTTCTTGATCCTAAACAGCAATTTACCGCCGTTCGATGATATCCATTTTAGAAGGGCGTTTGCCTCCGCCGTTTCCGCTGACCATCACATTCTCGACCATCCTGCCGAAAGCATCGAAGCCGCACATGGCCTCGTGCCGCCCGGCTTTCCGGGATTCAACGCAGATTTGCAGTTGCTCGACGATCCGGAGCTTGCCGAGATGGAACTTGCTAAATCAAAGTACGCCGATAAGCAAATTGAAATCAAGTACGAACCTCTATCGTGGGGATTTTTAGAGGAAGAATTCTATGCGTTGACCGGAGTGTGGTCGGACAAACTTGGTGTGCAACCGGAGTACAACCCGTTAAGTGGTGCAGGATACAACTGGGCGATAGAAGACGGTACCTTGCAGATGATGGGCTTCGATGTCACTCCAGCTTACCCAGATCCTTACGCCATCTTCCGGGTGTTCGATGACCCTTTCAAGGATGGCAACAGGTCCCCGGAAACAAAGTCGGTTTCAAGGATGTTGCAGGATGCCGCAACTGAACAAGACGCTGTGCGCAAGCTAGAGAAATACGCGGATCTCGAACAATACCTGATTGACCAAGCACTCGTTATCCCGATTCGTTGGTACAACGGCAATTACACGTATGCGTTCCAGACCTGGGTGAACGACTTTGTCTGGCCGAAGTACGGCGGTTCCAAGTTCAAAGACGTATGGTTCGACGAAACGGCACCAGAACGAACGTTGCGATTGCCGTAATCTGGGGTCCGAAAAACTACCCCGGCAGATCCAAATCCGTATTCGGCGTCTCGGTCCAGTCTTCTTTGGATCGACCGTCGTAGTCGAAACGGATCGCGCCGCCTTTGATGGTGACCTGATTTAGGAGACGTCCCGGTGCCGGCATGATGCGATAGCCGGTAGGGCCGCTGTCGCTCAGGCCGCAGGGACGTTCGACATATTCGAGGACGGTGACATCAGCTGTAGCGCCGGGCGTGAGGGTGCCGAGTTCAGGATGACCGATCTGTTTCGCGGGAGCCCACGTCGATTTCTCGACGACGTCGTGCATCGTCATGCCGATGGCAAGGAACTTACTCATCACTTCCGTCTGAGTGGCACGGGAGGTGTGAAGACTCGTGCGGTGCAGGTCTGTCGATATGGTGTCGGGCGGGAATCCTTGTTCGATCGCTGGAACCGCCATTGAGAACGAGAAGCTGTTGTTGCCGTGTCCGACATCCATGATGATGCCTTTTTCACGTGCCTCCAAGTAGTAGGGCTTCACCTTGCCGTCGTTGCCGATCATGGGTTTGCCGTAACCAAAGCAATGCGTTACACCGTCGCCCGGATTCATGTGCTCCAGCATCATCTCGCCGAACGGTCGGGACGCTCGGGCGTTTTGGTCGATCAGGCAGAACGTGCCAGACTCGGCCGCGGCCGCGACGCCTCGATCTACCGATTCCCAACCTACTCCGCCATAGTGCGCCACCTTGACCCCCACGATAACGTCGGAGCGTTGCCGAATCTTCGCTGCGGTGACCTCGACATCCATGTCATCGATGTCTTGCTCGCCATCACCGCACATGCCGTTGCCGACAATGTTGAGTAGGGCGAAGACTCGCGGGCCGGCCTTCTTGATGATGGTTTCGTTCATGTGGTCGAAGGTACGCCAACCCGATCCTCCGCAATCGACCATCGTCGTGACCCCGTAGGGGAAGCACAACTCGTCCGGGAACATCGCGCCGCCGTAGAGGTAGCAGTGGGCGTGTAGGTCAATCAAACCAGGCGTTACGAAGCAGTCCGAAGCGTCGACTACCCTTCGTCCCTGCGCATCCGGGATGTCGGGTTGAACCGCGGCTATTGACGTAGCCGAAATGCCGACATCGTTCTTGCCATCAATCCCGTTTTTGGGATCGATAACGTGCCCGCCTTTAATGAGAATGTCGTACATGTCTGACCGCCTTTTCGTTTTCAATCGATCGATCGTTACCTGATTTGTCGCAATCTCGGGTCGGTCTTGTCTCTGACCCAGTCACCGATGAAGTTGAATGACATTACTACGAGGAAGATGCAGAATCCGGGAAAGAAAGATACCCACCACGCAGTGTCGAGAAACTCTCGACCGTCGCTGATCATGTTGCCCCACGATGGGTAACGAGATGGCACACCGACGCCGAGGTAGCTCAAAGACGCTTCGGCAAGTATGAGTCCACCGATGCGTAGACTTGCCAGCACCATTAGCAGATTCAGGACACCCGGCAAGATGTGTCGATACATGATGCGGAAGTCGCTGCCGCCAGCTACTCGGGCCGCCGCAACGTAGTCGCGGGTCTTGAGCGACAACACTTCGGCGCGGATATTCCTGACCAATCCGACCCAAGTCGCCATGACCAACAAACCGATCAACACCAGAAGTCCTGTACCGATGGTTATTGAGACAACGAGTGCCACAAGCAGGAATGGCAGTCCGTTCCAAACGTCGACGAAACGCGTCATGATTTCGTCGAACCAACCAGCGAACCATCCAGACGCGATCCCGGCCCAAAGTCCCATGGTCATGCCGATGACGGCCGCAGCAGATGCCACGGTTATCGATACGCGAGTGCCGTGTACGAGGCGCGAATAGATATCGCGTCCGTGTTGATCCGCTCCAAGCAGATAGCGACGGTCTAACCGCTCGTTCTGTTCGTAATATTCCGAATTCCATGCCGGTGCGGCGAAACTTGCGCGTAGGTTTTGTGAATTTGGGTCGTCAGTTGCAAATTGCGTTGTGAAGACGGTGGCGAGCCCGAACACGATAATCACAAATGCCGGAATTATGGGCCAGCGTCTGGTGAATTCCCAGGCGATTAGCGGCGATCGGACGACCACCTCGATCGGCGACGTCGGTCTCTCTCGAACTGTGTCAACTGTCGCCATCACTCAAGCCTGATACGGGGGTCAATCACGACGTAGAGCAAATCAGATACGAAGCTCATCGCCAAATAGAGGATGGTGAATAGCAAAACAATACCTGTCAGCAAAGTGAAGTCGTTGTCGTTAACTGCTGCTACGGCGATCTGTCCGACTCCGGGCCACACGAAGACATTTTCCACGAGCACCGCGCCGTCCATGAAACCGGCGAGCAACAGAGCCGAGACGGTGAGTGGTTGGATGAGAGCGTTGCGGAACGCGTGTTTGGCCACAACACTGCCATAACCCATACCTTTGGCGCGAGCAAGTTTGATGTACTCGGAATCTAAGACTTCAAGCATCGCCGACCGTGTGATACGGAGATACCCAGCTATCGGTCCCCAAGCGAGGACCAGCACGGGCAGTATGAAGTACTGGAACTGCCCCCAGAAACCAGCGTCTGTTCTTCCATAGAACGTTGGGACTGGCAACCATCCCAGATACACCGCGAAGACCCATATGCCGACGATTCCGACCCAGAACGCAGGGACCGACTGTCCGGACAGCGCGAAGGCCCGCAGGAAGTAGTCGAGGAGCGAAGCCCGCCACATCGCCGAAAGTATCCCAAGCGGGATGCCCACGAACGATCCTACGATCCAAGCGCCAACCGCCAACTGCATCGTTGCCGGCCACCGTTCCCGCAAAATGTCCGTAACCTTGCGGTTGGTCCCGACGCTGCGGCCGAGGTCGGCGCGAGCAATGTTGCTCAACCATGTCAAATACTGGAGGACTATCGGCCTATCAAGGCCCCATTTCGCCCGCAAGGCGGCGATCTGTTCCGGTCCGATGGCGTATCCCTCGGCGCGAATGAAAACGTTGATGGGATCGTCTTTGGCGTGTGCCAACCCAAACACGACGATTGTGGCGCCAATGAGCGAAATGACCATCGTGGAAATTCGTCTTGAGAGGAATTTAAACATCAGCGGTTAAGCAACAGTGGCGCGACCCGACCGGGTCGCGCCACTGCGATTACTCGATCAACGCGCGTCGGCGTAGTTCGAATCGTCGGATCACTTGACGGTGACGATGAACTCTGGGTGGTGCAGAGCGGCTTCACGCACTGACAATGGCATGTCCCAAGAAGCAATCTTCTTTGGGTTCACCAGAGCAGTATTCGGTCGAGCGACCGTACCGATAGCAGGGTTCCACTTGTGGAGGAAGTCGGCCATCTCATTGCGGATCTCGATACGCGCTTGCTTATCCTGCTCAGCGTTCATCGCGGTGCCCCACTCGCACAGCTCTTGGATCTCGATGCCGATGTTGAAACCGGGTCGGCCACCGGAACACTCGGAGTTGCTGACCACCGGCCAGTCCCAAGGTGCTTGCGGTGCCTCAGCTCCCGCTGAGTGGATCCAGGGTGCGGTTGCGGTTCGTCCGATCAGGCTCGGGCGGTAGGTCTGGTACTGGGCTTTCCAGTCCTGCATGTCGATGCCGAGTTCTCGCCACATGCCAACGACGGCGGTGCCGATTTCCTCGTCGCCTCTGCCGATGCGGATGAAGAACGGCATCTCGAATCGGATACCATTCTCATTCTTCGGATAACCAACCTCGTCGAGCATCTGTCCGGCGAGTTCGGGGTTGTATTCAACGTTCCACTTGTCTTGCCAGTTGGGGTTGTTGATGTCGTGACCGTACACGTAATTGACCCAAGCCGCGTTCGAGAAAAGCACTTCGGCGATGAGAGCGCGGTCGATTGCGAAGGACAGCGCTTGGCGCACGTGAGCAGCACGCGTCATGCTGGTGAAACCTTCCGGCGGGTTGCCAAAGCCGTCGCGACGCGGATCGCCGATCCACGGAATGTGGTGTTGAACCGTCGCGTGCAACGTGATCGGCACTTCCTCGTCATCTGGATCCGGCGTGTAGATCGAGTTCTGCCAGTAGTTTCCGGAGAACGAGATCGAGTGGAACGAACCCGCCCCCGCGCCGATGATGTCGAAGCCCTCCTCCGTGAGCGTCGGATAGTTCCGTAGGTCTACCGCCGCGATATCGATGCTGCCCGTTCGGAGCGCGGCTTCAGCAACTGCGTCCTCAACGATTGGCTCGTAGATGATGTTCTCTACGTTCGGCGTCTTGCGGTGATGGTCTTGCACTGCCTTCAACTGCAACGTGGCATCGTAGGCGTATTCTTCGACCATGTACGGTCCGGTGCCAATGACGTTTTCACGCACCCAGTCTTCACCCATATCGTCATAGGCTTTCTTGCTGGTTATGCTCAAGCCAAGGCCGGACTGCCCAAAACCTAGGGTGTCCCATCGGACATCGAATTGTGCCAACGGCACGCGAACCGTCATGTCGTCGATCTTGGTGAGCGGCTGGTTGCCGATAAGAGCGACCCAGTACGATCCGCCGTCAGTAGCCGATTCTGGGTTGTAGCCCGGGTTGCCTTTGTTGTATGCCCAAACGACGTCGTCGGCGCTAAGGTTTCCAAACCCGCCATGGAACGGAACGTTCTCTTTGATGTTGAAGATGAACGCCTGTCCACCTATGGCATCAGCATCGTCGACAAGCGACCAGCCCGTGATGACCTGGTTGACAGCGTTGCCACCCCCGTCAGTCAAGAAGAACTTCTCCGTCACGCTTGAACCCGTGAACATGCCGCCTGTGGGATCACCTGGGATACCGCTGCCGCGGAGTTCGAGTCCGGTCCGTATGACTACCGTGTCGGATCCTGTCACAGGCGCTGGCGGTTCGCTGATTGATGGTTCGGCGACCGGGATCGGGAGGCCATAGAAGGTCTCAGGAGCCGGTGTCGGAGAAGCAACGACGACCTTTTCTACCTCTTTGACGACCTCTTTTTCGACTTCACGTTCGACTAAGACGGTTTCGACGACAGTCTTACCTTCGACGATTCGTTCGCGTTCGATTACCACGGTTTCGACGACGCGAACTTCTATCTGGCGTTCAACCGGAACCTCTACGGTTTGGATTATCGTTTCTCCCGGGACTTCGACCGGGACTTCAACCGTTTGAATGATCGTTTCACCGGCACAAGCGAACAGTCCCATCGCAGCGAGAGCGGCTACGATCGGGACGAATGCCAACTTGAATATCTTGGTTTGTAACATGGTTTCCTCTCACGTATGTTTAAGCGCTTGACGTCGGATTCCGTGCCTTAACAACGGACTTTGCCTGAGCCAAAACCAAACGATGCCAGAATGTTATCGCATAACATTGCGCTGCGTGTCAACGGATTGAATTCGTTTCCCAACAGGTGAAAAACTCCGAAAAACGCGTGTTTGGTTATATTTCTCGTCGATTGATTAACTTCGCCGCAAACATCAAAGACGGCAAGTTGCAGGCGAAAACGGCACCGAAAAATCCAGCACCAGAGATGTCGCGATTGAGGATGTATAGGTCGGTGTGCTCGAAGAACACTCCGGCGATGGTAAGCGCGATCCATGAACCGACGAGCCCTGCCAATGCCGACATCACGACGAGAGAGAACGATTGTCTTAGAGTCTCCGCGGTGCCGAACCATCCCACACGCGACGCCACTGCACTACACGTTGCGACGAACGCGAGCCGAGAAAAGCTTATCCATAGCTCGGAACTGTCCGCAGCCGAGAACAGCATCGCGATTACTAGAGCGCCGAAAAACGCGCCGATCGCTGCGCAAACGAGGCCCGCGAGCGAACGGACGGTTAATTGCAGAACAGCTTCACTCAAGTGAGGAATGTCCCGAGATACATGTCGGACGACTTCGCGGCAAGTAGAGCTCGATGCTCAACCCAAATATTCGTACTATCGAGTCGCCATCAATGCGCCGCGTGGTAGTGTGCCGCCAACAAATCCTCGCCAAAGTCGTGGGTGTAGTCGCGGAGAACCGAGTGGATGTGGTTGGCGCCGTTTTGCGTGTTGTCGTACTCGATGACAAAGCGGTCGTGTCGGATGTTGTAGTAGTGGCCTTGGAAGCGCTCCAACGGACCTGCCCATGCGAAGTGGACGCTGTCCCAACCCTCGCGTTCAAGCTGGTTCCAGTAGTTCATCGCCATCTCGTCTGCCGCTCGGAACACGTAGTGACGAATTAGTTTCACCACCGCCTCGCGTTGCGCGTCGTAAAGATCGCCGATAGCGATGCCTTGCGGCGTCGTTCCCGGGTCGACGATGCGAACCGTGGTCGTCAGGATGTCGGAGGGTGCGACTGGGTCGACGATCGCGACCGACTTCTGGTCGTCGGTCATGCCGGTGACGAGCGCGCGCCCCCAATCTTCCTCCTCGGCCAACGTCCTCATGCCCTTGTGCTCGCCGTGCTTGACTTCGGCAGGGTTTGAACCGAAAAAGAGCGGGTGTATTGAAACCTCTGAATTGCCGGCCACGGATGCGACGATGCCGATGTGGTGTCCGCCGACTCGCCAACCCCATGGCTCATTGCCGCCCGGCTCTCCGAATACGCTGAACCAGTATCGCTCTTCAAGGCGATGCCACTGCGACACGCTGTTGGTCATTGCTTCGTATTCGCCAAGGATGGTCTCAAGCCGGATGATCTGTCGAGCCATTTGATATCCGCTCGCACTGTAACCGGTCTCCATCATTTTGAACGCCAAGCCGACCTGGTTTCCGCTCATCTCGGAGATGAGCAAGCCGTTGCGCCCGACCGGCGTGTAGTGCCACTCGTATCGCTCGGTGCCGGCGAACGGGAACGTCGCCTTTGCGAGTTCCGGCTTGCCTAGCGACGCCAAGAAAGCGGATGCCGCATCCGCCATTCTCTTGATCGTGTCAGGTGCCTTCGAAGGCACCACTGCCGTCTTGCCGTTTGTGCTGACTGCCATGGGGGAATGCTCCGATCGATGAGGAAGTTGGTATCTGTGTGATTGAAGGTGATGATACTGCATTCGCTCGTCAACCAATGATCACAATGAGCCGCTGAAGCCACCCACCAAGTGCTAATCTTGCGCATGTGAAACTTCAACACTGCTCGCACGCAACGGAGGTCCTTACCAAATGATCAAACTCAGCCTGCAATCTCTTTGCTACCGAGACACCTTCAACGCCGGCGAGATCGACCTTTTCGGGATGATCGACAAGGCCAACGAGTACCGCCTCGATGGCATCGACATCCACTTCGCTCACTTCGCATCCACCGATCGCGACTACCTCGAAGAAGTCCGAATGGCGACCCTGAAGGCTGGACTGCATATCTGCTACATCGGCGTTTCCAACAACTTCGGAATGGAAGGCGACGAGCAACAAGCGCAGATTGAGAACATGAAGAAGTGGATCGACGTCGCCGATGCGATGGGCATTCAGATGGTGCGCTCGTTCGGCGGTTGGGTGCCGGAAGGGCAGACCGAAGAGACAATCTGGCCGAGAATCGTGTCGGCTACCAAAGAGGTCGCCGAATACGGAGCGTCGAAAGGCGTAGTCGTCGGACTGCACAACCACAACCATGGATGCGCTCCGGCCACCGGCGAACAGGTGCTGAAAATCCTTGACGAGGTCAACAACCCTTACTACTCGCACATCCTCGACACCGGCCAGTACCGGGGCTCGCCCGGCGCATCACTAGGCGAACGGGGAGTCGAAGGCATGGAGCACAACTTCTACGGCTCTATCGAAGCATCAGCACCCAGAGCGGTACACGTCCGCGCCAAGATCTACCGCATCGCATCAGGCTCGGAAGCGTGGCTAGATTACGACCGCATCATGAAAATCATCAAATCCGTCGGCTTCAACGGATGGATGTCAGTGGTTTTCGAAGGCCAGGACGAGTTGGACGAGCCGACCGCGGTACCGTTGGCGGCGGCGTTCCTGCGTCGTAAGTTGGATGAGTACGGGATGTGAGGGTCGGCGCTTTGACCTACTACTAGGCAGCGTGTTCGACCGCGTTAACGCTCCCTGGCTCCACTCTTGTCGCCAAAGAGAATCCCTCATCCGAACCCAGCCAGTCATCCCGCCGATCATCTCCTTGACAGGTGGCCGAGCCGCGCCAAGCGCAACGCCGCTTTGTTAGCTCCATTGCAATGCGGACCCGCGCAGTAAACGACGAAGAGCGTGTCATTCGACCATAAGACGCTCAAGTTTCGTTCGCTACGATCCTGGCGTGCGGCAAGATTGATTGCGCCTGGAACGTGCCCCATCTTCATGACAGTTCCGGACTCCGCACGTCTAGCAGAACAAAATCAGCAGCCCCTCGAGACAAGAGCGTCATGGACGTCCCAGCAGTCAGTCTCGAACGTCAGTCGTCGCTCAAAGTGAGCAAGTGCATCCTCGGACGAAGCCGCTGGCACGGCAGTAACGTTATTCGACATCATTCACATCCTCCGGCCAATTGTGGGTCGGACCAACCATCTGGTCGAAAGCGCAGATTTTAATATCACCAAGACCAACACAACCATGAGCATCACCCTTCACTACAATCGCCACTTGCGGCGACTGCGCTCGAAAGGCTCAGCAGACCGCCAAACTCGACTGGCTAAACCGCGTCCGGATCTCCACCGAAGATTCCCCCATCGGCCAAGTCCCACGCGGCCAGATCATCGTCGTCGACAACACCTCCCAAAGAGTCTTCACCGGCATCTACGCGACGCGAATCATCTGCATGCAGGTGCCAGCCTACTTCCTGTACGGACTCGCTGCTCTTCATCCCACCTATCCGAAACATCTTTGATAAAGGCAAGCAAGGTTGCAACGGCGATGCATGTCAAGTCCCAGAATCTTCCGGGTAGGGCGAACGCGGCGCTACTCGCCTCGGAACTCAGGTCGCCGTTTTGCCTTGAACGCTTTGACACCCTCGTGGAAATCGACCGAATCGAATACACGGAACTGCAAGTTGAAATCGTCTTCGTCCAAGGTCTTCAGTGTCGGGTTTGACAGACAGCCGACGGATCATGATCTTGTGATCGCGCGCGGCTAGGGGAGCACCCCTCGCGATCTGAGAAGCGAGTTTATCGACCTCGACGTCGAAATCTTCATCCTCGACCACCGCGGTCACCAATCCGAACCGCTTCGCTTCTTCGATGTCGATGATGCGACCCGAGAGCACGAGATACTTAACCGCCGGGACTCCGGCAACTGAGATCATCCGCCTCAACTCGTCCCAACCCGCGGTTAATCCGAGCCGAGCGACCGGGACGCCGAACTTGGACCCGACAGTCGCGATGCGGATATCCGTCGCCGCTGCCAATTCCAACCCGCCTCCGACGCAGAAGCCTTGGATGGCAGAGATGGTCGGGCAACGCATTTTCTCGATGCGGTTCAACGCAGACTCGAACGCTTTAGCATATCGTGCCGCGGACGTCGAATCGTATCGATGCTCGTCGAAATCTTTGATGTCCGCTCCTGCTGAGAACGCTTCACCGCCCGCGCCTCGAAATACGACACAACGGATCGACGAGTCGTCATCAAGCGTCTGCATTATCTCGCTTAGGGATCGCCACATCTCATACGAGATCGCGTTCCGTTGGTCTGGACGGTTGAATGTGATCGTTGCTACGGAGTCTGAGTTGTCTACGAGTATCTGTTCGTTCATGATTTCGGGGCGGGTTGAGTCCTCAAACGCGAATCGAGGGCGCTATCTGAACAAGATAACGCCCTCGATGTCTAGACGCCACCCGCGTGGAGAGACGCCTACGCTTTCAAGTCGGCTACTGCGCTTTCGAGACGTTCAAGATCTCGAGCAGGTAGCCAGCCCACAAGCTGTACGGTGCGACGTACGGGTTGCTGTTCGTCGCAAATCCACGCCAGTAGGTGTTATTGAACGTCACGACGTGGCGCTCCTCGGCCAGCGTGATCTCGACCACGTCGTCCAAGAAGATGTCCAACGCGCGGTTGGCGAGGTCCATGTACTGCGGGTCGTCCGTTGAAGGCAGAACCGAGTCCATCTCGTCAATGATGGCGTCAAACTCAGGGTTGTTGTACTGGCTGTTCGCCCAGATGTAGGAGTTCTGTTCGCCTTGGGTCGGCGAGCTGAACCGGCTGTGGTAGTGCTGCATCGTGCCGTGGGGCTCGCGTGAGCTACCGCAGTGGACGAGGATCCACATGTCAGCCAAACCAGTCCGGACCTCGGCCCAGAGCGGAGCAGTGTCAGGATCGTGGAGCACGAAGGACACGTCGAACCCTGCATCTTGCATCTGCTTCTCCATTACCGGACCCATCGGCTTCAGCCAACCGGGAACGTGGAGGTCCATGGCGAGTTCCTCGCCGTCCTTCTCCCAGTAACCGTTGCCACCCATGGTGTAACCGGCAGCGGCCATATGCTGTTCAACTTCAGCTTGGCCCTGGGCTTCCCAGTTGTACGTGTTAATGATGTCAGCCTGCGCGTCTTCGTAGGCCTTTAATCCGCCGTATGTCGAGTACGGAACTGCACGAGTGACTGTCGAGTTCTCATACGCAAGGGCCACAAGCTGGTCGCGGTCGACCGCGGCTTGCACCGCTCGTCGAGCGTTGACGTCGGACATCGGGCCGTACTGCGTGTTCACGCCGAGCGTGTACATGCAGGCATCGGCAGCACCGTAAGACGGTCCGTCCGTGTCCCAAGAAATGATGTTCTTGTTGCGGTTGTGGGCAGTGACGAACACACCCGGCTGCATGATCGAGCCAGTGTCGAACTCGTTGTTGATCATACGAGCGACCATGGTGTCAGCAGATCCCGGTGGGATGAACGCAACTCGGAGCGGTTCGGGTAGCTCTTTAAATCCAACCTTGGCTGCCCACCAGTTGTCGTTGCGGTCGAAGATTTGCGCTTGACCATCGGATCGGGTCGCCACATAAGGTCCAGTTCCCACCGGCGAACCCTTGTCCACATCGAAGTTCGGGAATTCTAGCGGGTCTTCGCCTTCCCAAATGTGTTGCGGCAGGATCGGGAGATGGATCTCGGAGTTCTCCTGGAAGTAGAAGTAGAAGAACCGAGCGTTCGGCTTGTTGTAGTTGATGCGGAAGTTGCGATCGTCGATGATCTCGACGTCCTTCACCCATTCTTGGATGTCGCCGGCGAAAACCATATCGACGTTGTTCATCAAGAGTTCGATAGTGAACTTGACATCACCACTCGTGAACGGCATTCCATCCGACCACTCGATGCCTTCGCGCAGGGTTACGCTGACGCCCATGAAGTCGTCATCAACTTTGCTGCTCTCTGCCAGCCACGGGATTACTTGACCATCGTTGTGGTTGTAAAGGTAGAGGAATTCGTAGATGGTCTTGTTGAGGATCCCACGAACTCTTCCGAGCCCACCTAGCGAGTAAGGGTTCATGTTCTCGGCATCGGTCCACTGAGTCGCACCAGGCCCGAAGCCGGTGATGACGAACGTGTCCTCGCGGGAGATCGGTCCACGCGGCGCGGAGGTAGCGGTAACTTGGACCTCAACGACCTTCTCGACTTGGACGGTCTGCACGACCGTCTCGCCTTGGACGACGACCTCTTTGACGGTTTCAACGGTGACTTGAACCTCGATCGGAACTTCCTTCTCGACCAAGACCGTCTGTATGACCGTTTCGGTGCCACCGCAGGCGACCGCGGTAATTGCTGCGGCAACGAGCGAACCCACTACCACCAGCCATAACGCGGAGCGCATATTGCGTATCTTCTGCATTGCTGTTCTGCTCCCAGAGCTAGATTTCAACTTACGATTGCGCTCGGTATGGCGTGAACCAGAATCATCGAATCTCGCTAGAGCGGGCGCGTACTTACCTTGCGGACGAGTCCACATAGTTGCGCATAATCTACATCAATTTCCAAGGCGAGTCAATTCACAAGAATCGGCGTGTCGGAGCGGCGATAACTGGTGATGAAGGGAATGCTGCGGAAAGTGAAGAGGCGTTCGTGTAACATTTTCAACGTCTTGATGAATTTCCAATCGTGAGAAGCCGAGTTGCAGGGTCGTCAAATTAATTTAGACCGGACTAAGGTCACATGACCGTCGACTACGTCCTTAGGCGAGTGGGAATGTTCGTGCTTATCATTTTTGTGGCTGGCACACTCAACTTCGCCATCCCGCGACTGCGCCCCACGAACCCGGTCGAGGAGCGAATGAACCAGCTCCTACAACAAGCCGGCGGCGCACACATCTCAAACGTTGAGGAGATGATCGCGCGATACGAGGAGCGATTTGGCCTCAACAATCCGCTCTGGTTGCAATACACCAACTACTGGGTAGCACTCTCAAAACTCGACTTCGGGCAGTCAATAGCCTACTTCCCGGCGGATGTCGCAAGAGAAGTCAGACGTGCGTTGCCTTGGACGCTCGGGTTGGTTGGTGTTACCACCGTTATAGCGGCCTTAATCGGTTCCTTCTTCGGCGCATGGCTAGGATGGACCCGTACCCCGATTTCCGTATCGTTTGTAGTGCCGATTCTGCTCATCGTGACCGCGGTACCGTTCTACCTGTTGGGATTGTTGATGCTGTGGGTTTTCACCGTGTTCTGGCCCATCCTACCTGGTGGCGGTGCTCACAACCCGCTAGTCGCGCCAACATTCGATTTGGCTTCGATTTTGGACATCCTCGAACACGCTGTCCTCCCCGCGACCGCGATTATTCTCTCCAGTGTTGGTTTCTGGGGGCTCGGAATGCGCGGCATGATGGTCACTACGATGGGGGATGACTTCATCAAACTCGCGGAGTTCAAGGGATTGCGAGAGCGTCGCATCTTCCTGTGGTACGCGGTACGCAACGCGTTGTTGCCACAAGTTACTGGACTCGCCATCAACCTCGGCTTTGTGGTGTCTGGATCGGTCCTCGTAGAGGTGTTGTTCGCGTACCCGGGAATCGGCAATCTACTTTATACGGCCATAACTAGCAACGACTACTTCCTCATCCAAGGTGTGTTGATGTTCGTGATATTCGGCGTTGGCTTTGCACTTTTGGTCGTCGACATCATCTACCCCTTTGTCGATCCCCGAATTAGATACCGAACCGCGTGATGGAAAACACTGAAGCCACCAGATTCGAATTCCAGCCGCAGGGCAGCTACGATGTCACCGTTTTTGAAGACGAGACGTTCTCGGCTCGGGTCACGGGTGCAATAACTCGCAACAAACTGCTGGTCATCGGCGCCTTGCTTATGGCGTCTGTCGTGCTTTTCGCGGTGATGGGAACCCTCATTATCGACCCGGAGCGGGCAGAGGTCGGCTTCACAGAACTGCCTAGATTGCGACCATCCCTAGAATTCTGGCTCGGCTCGGATCAATTTGCACGCGACATATTCGCTTACGTGGCTTTCGGTACGTTTGGGACCCTTTGGATGGGGCTCATCGCTGGCATGATCGGCATTGGCATCGGTACATTGCTTGGATTTACCGGTGGCTACTTCGGTGGGACGATCGACACGATCATCGTCATCATCAGCGACGCATTCATCACGATCCCCGGATTGATGCTTTTGATCACGATCAGTGCGTACATGGACCAGTTGTCGGTAGAGCAACTTGGGGTGCTGATCGGCGTGATTTCGTGGATGGGCACAACTCGAGTTGTGCGCGCGCAGGTCCTGACGCTTAAGCAAAGGGCGTACGTCGAGGTGTCGAAGTTCAATGGGCAGAGTGATATAGAGATCGTGGTGACAGAACTCATCCCGAATCTGGCACCGTTCATTGCCGCCGCATTCGTCGGAGCCGTTGCTGGCGCGATACTGCTGTCCATCGGACTTTCAGCGCTCGGACTTGGTCCGCAAAACGAGCCATCGCTCGGCCTCATGGCGTTCTGGTTCATACGATTCGGCGCGGTCCCGCAAGGAATGTGGTGGTGGTTCGGCCCGCCCATCGTCGTCATTGCAATATTCGTCGTAGGTCTCTTCATAATTACCGCCGGCCTCGACCAGATCGCGAACCCGAGGTTGCGGACATCGGTATGACGACCGAGACGACAGTGCAGTCCCCTTTGGTCGTCAAAGACCTCAAGGTCTACTATCACACGCGTCGCGGCCCGGTTAAAGCCGTCGATGGCGTGTCGTTTGAGCTCAGGCGGGGAGAACGATTGGGATTGGTAGGGGAGTCGGGTTCCGGCAAATCGACCATCGCTCTTGCTCTGATGATGGCGCACAAAGAGCCTGCCCGTATCGAAGGTGGCAGCATCATGCTCAACGGCTCCAACTTGCTTGACGACAACGACGAGCAAGTCCGGTTGCGCCGCCTGTCCGAGATCGCGATGGTTCCACAAGGCGCCCTCAACTCGTTGAATCCGGTGATGCGCATCCGCGACCAGGTGATCGACGGTCTGAAGGATCACAAAGTCAGCATGAGCGCCGGCGAGTTCTCTGGCCGTGTCGCCGAACTACTCGCAAGCGTCGGGCTTCACCCCGATGTCGCGTCACGCTTTCCGCACGAACTGAGCGGCGGAATGAAACAGCGCGTGTCGATAGCCATCGCGATATCGATGAACCCGTCCGTTATCGTCGCCGATGAACCGACTAGCGCTCTTGATGTAGTCGTGCAGAAGCAGGTGGTACAGACACTCCGTGATGTGCAAGAGCGGATCGGAGCAGCTGCGATAATGATTGGTCACGACATGGGTTTGATGGCGCAGTTCGCATCGCGCATCGGCATCATGTACGGCGGCAAGATAATCGAGATCGGGCCGGTCGCCAACATCTTCCAGAACCCGAGTCACCCCTACACTCGACTTCTCATTTCCAGCCTCCCCGACACTCGCAGCAAACGTCGACTCGAAGGAATACCGGGACTGCCGCCATCGTTACTGCGTCCACCGCCCGGATGCATCTTCCACACGCGTTGCCCAAAGGCGATGGAAATCTGTAGTCAAGAAATCCCAGTAACCCGCGAGCTTGACGCCAATCGATTCGCGGCGTGTCACTTGTACGACGATTCGGACGGTAGAGAGGTTGTGTTATGACAACCGCGCCTATCCAATCTGAGGCATCGCGTAACGGCTCAGAACTGTTGCTACGGGCCGACAACGTCAGTAAGACGTTCGTCTCCGGCACGTTCCGTAAGCACTTTACCAACGCGCTCGACACCGTGTCGTTCAGCGTCCCGAATTCGCCGCCAACGATCACCGCCATCGCCGGCGAGAGCGGTAGCGGCAAGACGACGCTCGCCCGGACAGTGCTCGGCCTGGTTGAGCCAACATCTGGCGAAGTCATCTACCGCGGCACCAATGTCGCTGAAATGTCGCGAGCTCAACACGCCGAGTTCCGGCGCGAAGTCCAAGTCATCTTCCAAGACCCGTTCGAGTCTTACAACCCGTTCTACAAGGTCGATCACGTCTTGCGCACCCCGATCCGACGTTACAACCTCGCATCGTCCAAATCCGAAGCCGACGGCATCGTCGAAGAGGCGCTGCGAACCGTCGGGCTGCGGCCCGAGGAGACGCTCGGTCGTCATCCTCACCAACTCAGCGGTGGTCAACGACAGCGCGTCATGGTCGCGCGGGCGGTGATGCTCAAACCCAAGATCATCGTCGCCGACGAACCGGTTTCGATGGTTGACGCTTCGTTGCGAGCCACCATCCTCGAAACCCTGCGCGCGATGAACCGCGAACTCGGCATTTCGATCCTCTACATCACCCACGACCTGACGACGGCGTTTCAGCTCGCCGAAAACATCATCGTCCTGTACAAGGGCCGAGTTGCCGAAGCTGGAAGCGTCGAGTCGGTAATCAACGATCCCACGCATCCTTACACGCAGCTCCTAGTTTCATCAATCCCGCAACCCGATCCTGAAACGCAGTGGGGTAGGGAGCAGGAAGCGCGCGACGAAGATGAGGCCGCGGATACCGGTTGCAACTTCTACGACCGATGCCCACTCCGTATGGACGAATGCACGGTGTCCGATCCACCCCTCTACCGCACCGCCGAACACCGCATCACTCGCTGCTACCGCTACGCCGATTCACCGGTCCATCTAGCTCCCGATCTGCGATCCGTATTCGCCGGCGTCAGCACCAACTAACAGCCGCCAATCATCTAAACCGGGGAAACGTCGCATGTCTGAACGTTCCGAACGACCCAACCTCCTCTTCATCTTCAGCGACCAACAGCGTGCCGACACCATGGCCGCTTATGGCAACAACTGGATCGAAACCCCTGCCTTTAACCGCCTAGCCGAAACCGGCTCAGTCATCGAGAACTGCTACGTCTCGTCGCCGATCTGTACGCCTTCCCGCTCAACCATCATGACGGGCACTTGGCCGCACACCAACGGCGCCTACAAGAACAACGTCCCGCTGCCCGATGAGGTCGACACCATCGTCGATCACATGCCCGACGACTACCACAAGGCCTACTTCGGCAAGTGGCACCTCGGCGACGAGATCGGCAAGCGTCGCGGTTTCGACGAATGGCATCCGATCGAAGACGGCTACCGCGTCTGGAGCAACAATCCCGACATCGAAGACGAGTTCAGCCCGTACCACCACTATCTGATCTCGCAGGGATACGAGCCCGACGCTGAAGTAAATGGGCTGCGCGTCTTCAGCCGCCCGTTCGCCCACGATCTGCCAGAGGAGCAAACCAAGGCGTCGTATCTAGGTCGCGAAGTCGGCAAGTTCCTCGAACGAAACCGCGACAACCCCTTCGCGCTATACGTTAACTTCCTCGAGCCGCACTTTCCATACACCGGTCCGCTCAACGACTACTACGATCCCGAATCGATCCCAGAGTCGCCCATCTTCATGCAGGATCCGCCGGAAGACGCGTCGTTGATGTCGCAGCTGATGGCTGCGCTCTACAAAACCGGCGAAGACTGGGCGGCACCGACCGCCGCCAAAGAACTCCGCGGCGAAGCCATCTCACCGCCCGGCCAAGAAGAGTCCGATCTCCGACAAATCCAAGCCCGCTACGCCGGTCTAGTTACGCTGCTCGACCGGGCAATCGGCAAGATACTTCAAACCCTCGAAGAGCAAGGCCTCGCCGATAACACCATCGTCGTCTTCACCAGCGAACACGGCGACCAACTCGGCGACCACTACATCCTCCACAAGATGGTCATGTACGAAGACACCGTCCGCGTCCCAATGCTGATCCGCGTCCCCTGGCTCGAAGGCAATCGCATCCCCGGTCGATATTCCCACATCGACACCGTCCCGACCCTCCTCGACCTGATGGGCTTCGACATCCCCGACATGCTCCAAGGCGAAAGCAAAGCTGACGTCGTCGCTGGCACCTCAACGCTAGAAGACAACGACGTCATCATCGCTTGGCATGGTCGCGGCCTCGACGGCCTCACGCTCCCGATGTCGCCGCTCGAACTCCAACGCGACATCCCACACCGCGTCATAATCACCTCGGATGGCTGGAAACTAAACCTCGCAGTCGGCGACTTCTGCGAACTCTACAACCTCAACGACGACCCTTACGAGCAGACGAATCTCTTCTACACCGAGCAACACGGCGAGAAAGCAGTAGAGCTAGCGCGCCGCATCCGCGCGTGGCAAGACCGCAACGGGGACCGACTAGCCCTGCCAGATGTCTATCCCGGCATAGGTTACGTCGCGGGCTTGAGGTAGTCCCCTCTCCCTCGATGGGAGAGGGTTAGGGTGAGGGTGAACAGGGTGGCAAGTGGTCTGGGAATCTGTTTGCGACTACAATCTCCGACGGCGGACACCACATCCCACAGTTGTGCCACAATATGATTGTGAATATCTACACAGTTTTCAGACCGTTGTCATGACCACATCAGAATCACCGATCACCCGTTCCATCCTCCGAGAAGAACTTGCTGGTATGCGCGGAGAATTCAGCAGGCACTACGCCACGAAAGCGGATTTGGCGGAACTTGAAACCCGTCTTGTTAAGTGGATGGTCGGTGCGATCGTGACTTCTACCTTGATAGGGGCTACTCTCGTGGCAACGATTGATCGGTTGATCGAATAGCCTGGCGCATCCAAGCTCGATCGCTTTGTGGGTCACCTACGTCTTACGAACGACCGCGATCTAAACTTCACCTCTCGCCGCTCTCCTCCGCTCCGCCCGCGCCTGCAATCTCCGCTTGAGCACGGGCGACATCGGCCGAGTGCCGAACAGGATCGTCACGCTAGCCATCGCACAAGCCCCGGCAAGCACATAAAGCGACCAAACATACGTCCCTTGCACGTCGTGAACCCAACCCATTGCAACCGGCGCCAACATCATCCCTATCGACATCGGAAAACTCGACAACCCCAAGATCGTCCCGAAATGTCGCCTCCCGAAATACTCGCCGCGCATCGCATGAAGCAGGGGAGTGCGTGTACCGAATCCGACACCCCATACCACGGCGAAGATCGCCGCGTCGATGAACGAGTCGGCATGCGCCAGTAGCACTAGCGACGCCCCTTGGATCAGCAACATGAACAGGACCAATATCCTCTTGCTCATCCGGTCGCCGAGGATACCCCCGCCGAGTTGGAACATAAACGCCGTCACAACCAATATCGGCATCACACCCGAAGCCGTCGCGTCGTCGAGATTCACGCCGCTCCCGTCGGTCAAGTGCAGGAACAGATGCGCCGATATCGCCCCCGTCGAAAGGTTGACCAGCATGTGCGTCATCGAGATCGACCAGAACGCCCGCGTCCGCAACGCCTCCTTGGGAGTGAAATCGTATAGCCGCGCCTGTCGCGATCGGCGGCCCGACTCGGAACTCGCCTTCGTCTGCTCCTCCAACTGCTTCGGCGTCGGCCTTTTTCCGACAACCATCGCCACAAATGGTCCGGCCAAGATCGCGATGATCCCGATAACTAACACCGTTGGCCGCCATCCGTGTACGCTGACGCTCCAAACAATCGGCGGCACCAACAACCCCGCCAGGCTGCTTCCACCAATCACGATCGACATCCCCGTCGCCCGGTTGTTCACCATCCACGCATTCACCGCCGTGATCGAAGGCACGAACCCGCCCATGCTGAATCCCAGCGACAGCAGGAAAAACGCAAAGTAGTACTGCAACGGCCCTTGGATCCGCGAGAAAAATATCAATCCCGCGCCACCGAGTATGAACCCGATGAAAACCATCTTCCCCGACCCGAACCGGTCCGTCAGATACCCCTCGAGCGGCCCGATCATCGCACCGCCGAACCTCCCAAACGACGCTACCCCCGAGATCAACGCCCGCGACCACCCGAACTCGTCCTCTATCGCCTTGAAAAAACGCTCGAAGCCTGAAACGTCGGCCCCGAACTCAAAAACATGTTGAACGCACCCGCAACCGAAACCCACCAACCGAAGTAGATACGTCGAGTCGTCCGGGCACGTACAGCCGCCAGCCGCTGTTGAATTATCGACAATGCACTATCACCCAGCGTCCCTAGATCCGGGATCCGCGCCCATAGAGTTTCGCTAACCCAATTATCCGAAATTACCGACCTAAAAACCCCATGTCCCCATACTGTTTTGAGCGGCAACAACCGAGTCACAACTCGAGAGCCCAATTCGGAACAATCAAGTAAACAATCGTTGCGAAGATGGCGAATTGCGTCGTCGTCGGGCGCGAGGTAGTGACGCGTCGGGCGCGAACCGCGGGTATTCGGCTTGTCCGCCGGACAGCAGATCCTCGATTGTGAGTATCTGTACGCGCGGATAGTCGATGATTCGGGTAGTTGTATCGGGCGTGTATACCCCAGCCGAAGTCGGCTTCTTGGATCATGGGTCGGGTCGGCGAATTTAAGAGTGATAAACAGCCCGATTTCGGCATTCTCTCGAGCCATGTCGCCCTTCAGCGTGGCGATCATGTCCCGTCGGACATGACCACTCTTGACCTGCACGATGATGGGCTTTGCTTTACCGCTATTGTCGTCGAAGAAGTTGATGTAACCGTCAATACCTGCGAATCTGCACCCTTTCGGCGACCTTTTGTTGGAAGGCCGGGCATCCACCAAACCCAGACGCCCAATACTCGAATTGGTAGCGCCCATCGTGATCGCTTTCCACACGCTAGTGCGCGTGCACTTTCGACGTCCTGCGGGGCCCCGACTGACCTCGTACTCGGCACAGTTCTTGAGCCGAAAGAGTCTCGCAGGCGACTCTTCATCAGTGAGATTGCAAGGTGCGTGATGTCTATCCCTATCCAGTTGCGCCCCAATCCTTCGGCTACAGCGTAATCGCGGTGCCGCACCCGCAGAACGGATCGAGGACGACATCCATCACTTGGTTGCTTGATGTGCGTTGATGATCCGTACTCAAGCAATCCTTCGGGTTTCTGTGTCTGGATAGCCAAGGTCCTTCGTTTGTGCTGAACCGGACTAGGGAGGAAATCGTCTGTCCAGATAGCCTCTTTGCTATCCCAGAGCAAGCCATCCGTATAAGGTTGGTACCACCAGATATCTTGCAGTCGTGTCCCTTCTCGCCGAGAGAGGTAACCGGTCTTCGAGTACTCGGTTGACGTCCTTTTCATCGTGCGTCAGATAAATCAGATCATGGTCCAGAGCCAAATCCAACACTTCTTGCTGTAATTAAACTCCAGACGCTCACCGCGTTCTGTCCGTTCTTCACGTCAGGTACGCCGGTATCGCCCAATGCCTTCCGGCAGTCCGTTGGGTCGTAGCCTTGCCAACGGTTGACCAGAGCCTCCTGTCCTGAAAATCCGCGGCGGTCGCATCAGCGTGACGATATTTGTCAATCTTCATGAATAAACGTACTCTTTATGTAACTCTCGTCCAATACGGAACGCAATTGCTTGATTCCAAATTACGTAGTGTTCGGACTTGCCATAAACGACAGAATCGTGTCATGAATACGACCAAAATGCTACGGATCCCTGCCCCGAACGTCGTTGTGAGCGTTAGTATCGCCTCCAAATGATCTCATTCCGGAAGTTGGTCTTGGCCGAACATGGCGTCCATCATCAACTTCAGATAGTGGCTAGCCGTCGGATCGCAGTGAAGATAAAGCTGCCAGTAGGCTTCAACACCCTGTGCAACTCAGCCATGCGCTGCGCCATCATGGTTAGATAAGCCATCATGTCGTTTTGACCTAGGAACGCGCGCATCGCCTGAAGCAGATTGCCCAGTTGTTCAGGGCCGTTAGTAACCACATCCCTAAACGCGATTTCCGACTCGATGCTCCAACGCCAAGTGTCCTCGAAGGCGGTTATCTGAGCGGCAGAATCCTCGCCACTGCGCTCCCGGAAAAGAACGTTGTACGTAGCGTTGGAATTAAACGGCGGATCAAGGTAGATAAGATCGACACTCTCGTCCGCGATGTTCTCACGCAGAATGGGCAGATTGTCGCCGAAGTAAAGCCTGTTCACCGTTGTCTCCGTTCAAGAGAGATTCGTTTCACGTCAAAACGGATGTAACTCCATTATGAAAGGTTAGACTCATCCTTCGCGCTCATTAACAACTTTCGGCACAAACCATCACATTCCACATGGACCTACGCAATCGAAGTCAACCAGATCTCGAAGTCTTACGGCAAGGTCATTGCCCTCGAAAACGTCGACCTGCAAGTTCGGCGCGGCTCCGTAATGGGCCTCCTCGGCCCCAACGGCGCCGGCAAGACGACCCTGGTCCGCATCCTCACTACGCTCCTTCGCCCATCCTCTGGCAGCGCGACCGTGCTCGGTTACGACGTCGTCCGCCATGCGCGCCACTTGCGTTCGTACATCGGCTTGGCAGGGCAGAGCGCAGCCGTCGACGATCTCCTCACCGGCCGCGAAAACATCCATATGGCTGGTCGTCTGTACCACATGCCTAAACGCCAGGTACAAAAACGCGCACAAGAACTCCTCGAACAGTTCGACCTCGTAGATGCTGCCGACCGCTCCGTCAAAGGCTACTCCGGTGGAATGCGACGCCGACTCGACCTCGCCGCAAGCCTCGTCGCCAACCCACCGATGATCTTCCTCGACGAACCCACGACCGGCCTTGACCCCCGCAGCCGACTCGAGCTTTGGGACGTCATCCGAACCCTCGTCAGCGAGGGCACCACCGTGCTCCTGACCACCCAATACCTCGAGGAAGCCGACCGACTTGCCGACAACATCACCGTCATCGATCAAGGCAAGTTGATTGCGCAGGGCACCGCCAACGACCTCAAGCGTCAAGCTGGGTCCGAGTTCATCGACATCACCGTCAGGGAACCGGAAGACACGCGCCGCGCCGCTGCAGTCCTTAAAAACTACGCCGAAAACGATGAGTGCGACATTGACGAAGAGAGTCACACCGCCTCGATCATGGTCAGCGACGGCGCATCCTTGATGGTCCAAGTCGTACGGGCTCTCGACACCGAGAACGTCGGCGTCACCAACATGGCGCTTCGGCAACCGACGCTCGATGACGTCTTTCTGGCCCTGACCGGCCGAACCGCAGAAGAAGCCGCGACTGAGTCGGATCAGGATTCAAATTGAACCTGCAACGCGCGGTAAATGGTTGGAGACCCGAACCGTCCCAACCTTCGACACCCATGCGCGAAGCCGCGTCATCGCTGGCTTACGAGTTTCGATGGCTCGCCGCAGATACTTGGCTAATGGCGTGGCGAATGCTGATGCACTACCGTCGGGCACCCGAGATGCTGGCATCTGCGGTCTTTTCTCCAATCATGTTTCTAGTGATGTTCAACTACGTCTTCGGAGGGGCGATCGCTGGATCAGCAGAGTTCGAATATATCGACTATCTGGTGCCCGGCGTCCTCATCCAGAACAACGTCTTCACGGTCCTGCAGACCGGAGTCGGAATCGCTGATGACTTGCAAAAGGGCGTCATCGATCGATATCGATCACTGCCGATGGCAAGATCCGCAGTGTTGGCCGGCCGCGTAATCGCCACGACCTTGGTCAGCCTACTGACCGTCTTCTGGACAATCGGCTTCGCGATGATTATCGGCATGCGCTTCCACGGCGGCCTGGTGCCCGCTCTGTTCCTGCCGCTCGTCGTCGTCGCATTCAGCTTCGGATTCGCGTGGATTTCTGCGCTCGTCGGGGTGTCTGTCCGCAATGTCGAATCCGCCGGGTCACTGACATTCTTCGTCGCCATCCCACTCACCTTCCTCAGTTCCACCTTCGTCCCCGTCGAAACCATGCCCGGAATGTTGCAAGCCTTCGCCGAGATCAACCCGATAACCCAAGTCGTCAACCTCTGCCGAAATCTTGCGCAGGGCGGACCAATCGCGGCGTACGCCGTGCCGACCGCACTCTGGATAGCCGTGATGGTGTTCGGAATCGGATCATTAGCCACTTGGCGCTACAAACGCATCTCATGAAGAACCGGAACCACCATCCCTCCCCTTTTTGCGGAGCAAAAGGGGGAGGCGACGAGCAAAGCGAGACGCAGGGGGTTCATACCGTCGACACCGCCAACCACCAAATATCCCAGCCCATCCTTTAATCCCAAAAATTCTCGATTCAGACAAATGAACCAAACCGCTCCGAATATCCAGAGCAGATCCGCCATCGGCGAACTCTTCTCAGCGATCGCCGTCGAGGGAAGATGGCTGCTCGCCGACACCGCCGTGATGACGTGGCGCAACCTCATCCGATACCGTCGCTCACCCGAACTATTGATGTTCTCGACCCTCTCCCCGGTCATGTTCGTCCTTCTCTTCAACTACGTCTTTGGCGGCGCAATCCCCACCGGCGACCTCAACTACATTGACTACCTGATGCCAGGCATCCTAGTCCAGACCACGATCTTCAGCGCCACACAAACCGGCGTCGGACTAGCCGAAGACCTGCAAAAAGGTATGGTCGACCGCTATCGATCTCTCCCGATGGCCCGCTCCGCCGTCCTCGGCGGCAGAGTCGTAGCCGAAACCCTCGTCAGCATATTCGTCGCCTGCCTGATGCTCACCGTCGGACTAATAATCGGCATGCGCTTCCACGGCGACTTCTGGCCCGGCTTCGCGACACCATTCATGGTCGCCGGATTCGCCTTCGGCTTCTCCTGGGTCGCGGCCCTAGTCGGAGCATCCGTCCGCAACGCCGAAAGCGCCGGGTCCCTCATGTTCTTCGTCGTCTTCCCCCTCACATTCCTCAGCTCCGCCTTCGTCCCCATCGAATCCATGCCCGGCTGGCTTCAAGCCTTCGCCGACATCAACCCCGTCACAAAAGCCGTAGACCTCGGCCGAGCCCTAACCCAAGGCGGTCCAATCATCCCCAACGCCCGGGCAACCGCCGCCTGGACAATCGGCATGGCAGTCGTCATCGGACCTATCGCCGTCTGGAAATATCGCAAGGTCTAAATGCCAAACATCCCCTCTCTCTTGATGGGATTGGGCTAGAGCCTGAACCGGACTTGATCGGGGGAGAGGGTGACCGGGCAGGGCAGGTTTTCCCCCACGAGTGGGGGAAATGTCCGAAGGACAAATGGGGTCACTTGCAACTTCGCAACCGATGAGAGAATCTGGACATGAAGAATCAAAAGATCGATTTCAAACACCCGCGAAATATTTTGCACGGGCTGGATACGGCATTGAAAAAAGAAAAGCAAAAGTATTCTCAAAGTCCAGTGGTTCAGGATTTAATGCCTTCGCACAACATGGCGCAGGCATGGGGATACGTTGTCGCGGGTTATTTCCTTGTCGAGATGTCCTTCAAGGCTCTACTTTTCGTGCGCGACAAAGAGGTCGAGCGCAAGCACTCATTGACAATTCCGTTCGGACAATTTGGTGAAGAAGACCAAGAACTTCTGCGTGAGTATTTCGCAGACTTTCGAAACACCGTTCCCAATGGCAACACATTCCCATTCGAGACGTTGGATGATTTCCTAGTAAATCTTGACGGTGATCTGAACCCTCGCAAATCCGATTACATGGGTTCGTTCGATTGGCGGTATCACATCATTGAAAAGCACAGGCAAAAAATGCCGTTTATCGGCATCGAGTTCCTGCATGAAGTCGCATACGGTGCGACCCGCATCTTCGCTTATGTCCATAACAGCAAAGGAGACCCCTCGCGACTAACGCGAAGCTGGCGAATTAGACGTGATCGCGAAGCAATTTACCAAGACTGGTTAATGGTTCGCATGAATTCCGACGGGTGGAAAGACCTAGGTGACCGGCTGGAAATCCTTTGGGGTCCCGACTACCGCGGACGGCATGATTGGATTCTTTTTGAAGGTCGACGGAGCAAACATTATTTCGCGAAGTTACCCGAACGCGTCTCGTTACCAATAGTCGATAAACGCAGCGAAATCGAAGGGTTCGACGTCGAAAAAAAGATTGAGTAGCATCGGCATCATGACCGCGCGCTCCACGCAGTAACGTTAACGCACTGGCGCTACCACACATTGGATCGTCGAGCGAGTCAAGCATATTTTCGAATTCGGCGGATGACGCGATCGGATGCGCACAAGGACTATTCCTGCCGATCATCCTCCACTGAACCGCACGGTTTAGCGCGCATATAAAATCCAACACCACACCAACCCAACAAACGATCGCATAACCCCCCATGAAAATCACCGACGTAACAACAACCCTCATCCACAACCCCGCCTCCGAGGTTGTCCAAGATTCAACGATCCCCCCTCCCAAGCCCGGCACCCAAGGCCGAACCACCGTCTTCATCCACATCCACACCGATGAAGGCACGCAGGGCTTCAGCTACCTAAACTCCCCGGCGGCCATCCGGTCGCTGATCAATGACAACCTCAAAGACATCCTGATCGGCAAGACGCCGTTCGAAACCGAACGCATCTGGACTGAGATGTTCTGGCGAGTGCGTGGTTTCGGTCGCAAAGGCTTCGCATTCCAAGCCATCTCCGGTCTCGACGTCGCCCTCTGGGACCTCAAAGGCAAAGCCCTGGGCGTCCCTTTGTACAAACTCCTCGGACAAGCCCACGACACCGTCCCGTGCTACGGCAGCGGCGGTTGGACCAACTACACCGTCGACGAACTGGTCGCCGAACAAACCGGATACGTCGACATGGGTTTCCCCCGCGTCAAGATGAAGGTCGGCATGGATTTCGGCATGGACGAGCGCGCCGACATGGAACGTCTCGAAGCCGTCCGCAAAGCCGTCGGCGACGATGTCGAGATCTTCGTCGATGCCAACAACGGCTACTACGCCAAGCAGGCCATCCGCATGTCCCGCAAGTTCGAGGACTACGACGTCGCATGGTTCGAGGAGCCGGTGCTGGCCGACGACATCCAAGGCTTGGCCGAGATCTCCAAAGCCACAAACATCCCCGTCGCCACCGGCGAGCACGAATACACCAAATACGGCTTCAAAGAACTCATCAGCAGAGGCGGAGCCGACATCGTCCAACCAGACATAGGACGCGTCGGCGGCGTAACCGAGTGGATGAAGGTGACCCACCTCGCCGACGCCTACAATCTCCCGATCGCGCCCCACGCCTACTCCCTCCTCCACCTGCACTGCACGATGGCGACACCCAACCTCAAAGTCGTCGAAGTGCTCGGCAACGAGATGAAATCCTGGCCCATCCTCTTCACCGAAGTCCCGTGGCCCGTCGACGGCCATTGGAAACCCTTCGAAGACCGACCGGGCCTAGGACTTGAACCAAACCCAGACGCGATGAAGAACCTATCCGTCGATTCAGACGGCCCCGCACCTGCCCAGAGAGGGTTTTGATATGAGCAACGGAAGACTAGAAGGCAAAGTAGCCATCGTCACCGGCGGCGCATCCGGCATCGGCGAGGCATGTTCCCGCATCTTCGTCCGCGAAGGCGCCAAAGTCATCATCGGCGACATCGACGAAACCAAAGGAAACGCACTCGAAGCCGAACTCGCTCCCGACGCCGTTTTCTTCAACCTCGACGTCACGCAGGAAGAGGCCTGGGACGACGTCGCCGAGCTTGCCGAGTCCAAGTGGGGTCGCCTCGACATCGTCGTAAACAACGCCGGCATGTCTGGTGTGAAGGGCAGGACCGTCGTCGAAGACGTCATCCTCGACCATTGGAACGATGTCTTCGCCGTCAACTCGACCGGCGTCATGCTCGGAACCCGCGCCGGCATCAGGTCGATGAAAAAGACCGGCGGCGGATCCATCATCAACGTCTCGTCGATCTTCGGCATCGTCGGCAGCAAAGCCGGCGCCGCCTATCACGCCTCCAAAGGCGCGGCACGCATATTCTCCAAAGCCGCGGCCGTCCAATACGCGCCCGACAACATCCGCGTCAACTCCGTCCACCCCGGCTTCACCGACACGCCGATGACGACCGACATCCACTCCGTCAAGGAGATCCGAAACTTCCGCGAGGGAATGACACCCATGGGCAGGTTGGGCTTACCCGACGACATCGCCTACGGATGCCTCTACCTAGCCTCCGACGAATCCGTCGTGGGTGACTGGCACCGAGCTAGTCATCGATGGTGGTGAGACCGCTTGGTAGGGCGGAATGACTTAGCGGATTATCGACTCCCCCACAAACTCATCTCCCAACCCTCCGCGAAACACCCCCACAATCTCCGCAATCTCCTGCTGATCGACCCCGATCAACCGCGCAACAGTGTGTGAGACATCGAACAGATTTGCCGAATACGCCCCCTCCAAATCCCGAGGCTCCACACGATCCCCAGCCGGCAACACCGTAGTCAACACCGGATTAACCGTATGTGTCGGCGCATCGTTCTCGATGTTCCCGTGGTCTGACGTCACCACCATTGAGTAACCGTTGGCCCGCGCCACACCGCTCAACTCCGCTAGCGTCGCGACAGTAGCCCGATACGCCTCAGCCGCCGCCTCGAACCGTGTCGGCAACAGATGCCCGACCATGTCGGACGCAGCCAAATTGCACGCGATCAACCGGTACCCGCCGCTACCCATCGCCTCAGACACGAGCTGCGCGATCTCACGCGTCTTCATCACAGGCCTGACGTAGAAATCCGAGTCGGAATGAACTCCCTCGTTGCCACCGTCTGAGGGCACAACCCAACGATCCTCCGATTTCGAACCCTGTTCCGCCTCTCGCCGACCACGTATGAAATAACCCATGTGCGATGCCTTGACACTCTCCGCAACCAGCAGATACAGATCGTCGTCGTCGGTCAACCGGTCCCAATGGCTGAGTAGATTCAACTGATGAGGGGATATCGGAAACGCAACCTTCACCCCGTACCGCGCCTCGAACTCGGCGTCATACTCCGCCATCGTGCACATTCGCAGGTTTAAGTCGTCCCGCAACCAACCGAATCCCCAATTCCGTCCGCGAGATTTTGCTTCGCGATCCAGATAATCGCGGGCCCCACATAGCGACGCCGTCTTCGAACGCTGGCGGTCCGACCTGAAGTTCAAATTGATGAACGCGTCGCCGGGCTGAATCGTCGCTAGCCCGCCGCGTTCCTGAACCAGCGCGATAGCCTCCACATCCGCGTCCGTCTTGCCATCTTCGTGATACGCGGCCACGACCTCCCGGACTTCATCTATACCCCATACATGCTGGCCCGCCCCTTCGGTCAACAGCGCGTAGTCGCAGATGGCATTCGCTTCCCGATAGTCCCGGTCCATCGCCAACCCACGTCCGATCACCCACGCTAGCGACTCAACCGCATCGTACCGCCTCAGCAGCCGCTCCAACTCACCCAGATATCCGCCATCAACACCCTCAAGCTCCAACGATCCCTGCGCCGGAGCATCCCGACCATCCAGAATCGCCTGCATCCTCACCCGTCCCGGTGGGACACCAAGCCGCACGAAGACCAACTCGCAAAACGCCTCCAAATGATTCCAAGCCGAGTGAACCCGACCGTCTGAACCACGGATGCCCGAAAGCAGAAAACTGAAATTGACATTATTCCCCGTCGCGAGAGCACCCTCAATCGCTTCCAGAATCATGCGGTTTTCGAAGAACGACCCATCCTCTATCGACTTTTTAATCTGCAACGGAATCTGAGGCGCCAAAGCCAGATTCCCGATCTGCTGGTGCCCAGTCTCCGAATTCCCCTGAACCGGCGGATCCACGTCTTCATATCCGACCCAAACACCTGACGCCTGCGTCGGAACCGTAAGGTTCTGATTCACGATCTCGGACCATGTCGGATCCTCCGCAAACCACGGAATGTAACGGTTCTCCAACGCAATCTGCCGTCGCAACGAACCGATCTCGGCCAACTGCCGCCGCTCCCGCAATCCGTCCCTCACAAACCGAACTCTCCTAAGCGTTTCGTCGGCTTTTTCCCAAGTCAGACCGGCGTTCAATCCTTCCGCGGTGATGGGTAGCACGGCGAGCCGCGTGATAGCCAACATCTCGTAGCTGCCGGGCGACGCTTCGAGCGCCAAATCCAAAAGCGATCGGCGGGTGCGAGGGCTCAACGCATCAATCACACGACTCGAAAGACGCAACACCACATCTGGATCGAAACCCAACCCGTCCGTCACCACGAGCAGAGCGCGTCCCTTAGATCCGCCTTCTGGAAGACCGTTTGATGAATACCCGTTCACCAACTAAACAAGACTCCTTCGAGAATCCCAAGTTCAAAACCAACGCTCGCCAACCAACCAGCAGGCAATTCGAGCGCGTACTGCGCCGCACTTCCAGAGCCATACGGGCTCGCCGCCGCCGAGCAATGACTTCGCCATGCGTTGTCTTCTGCACCGTCAGGACGCGGACATGGCTCCATTCGTACTGCTCTCACAACGTTACGCGATTCGTCGAGATAAACGATGTCCAGCGGCTTATAAGTGTTGAACATCCAGAAATTCAACGAGTAAGCAGATTCGAACACGAACAGCATCCCGCTACCGTGCGGAACCGCCTCGCGGCACATCAACCCCTGTTGACGCTGCCGCCCATCAACCGCAACCTCGACGACCACGACGTGTGACGAATCACCTTGCTCAATCGTTAAATTCATAGTCGGCAACAAAGCTCGACTGATCCCGTCGCCACAATCTTCGTTGTCCACAAACCGGATCTCATCCAACGGATTTGGTGGCGGCGAAGGCGTGTCAGTAGGTTTTGGCGTCGCAGCCCGTGTCGCTGTGGCGGTTGGCGTTGCAGTGAAAGTCGCCGTCGTTTCAGGCAAATTCGTTGCCGTGGGCGTGGCCGAACTGGTCGCAGTCGAGGTAGACGTTGCCGTGTTGGTAGGCACAAGAGCAGTGGTAGGCGTGATTTCCCCCTCGGATGTCGAACCAAGGGCGGTCGGCGTTGAGGTCGCAGTCGAGGTAAAGGTCGTCGTAGCGATTGGCCGCGCCGTAACCGATGGCGTAGCGGTAGCAGGCACAACAGTCGGAGTTGGAGTAGCAGTCGCGGCTGGTGTCGCGACGACAATCGCAATGTCCGGTTTCGGCAATGAAGTCGGAGAAGGTAAGACGATGGTCGGAGACGCCGGCAATGTTGGAATCAACGCGGGCGTCGGAGTGCTTTCGTCTCTAACGCAACCCGCGATAACGAACGCCGCGACCATCCCAGAAACCACCACCACCGAAACGCGCAACAATGCCGACGTCACTCCAGCATCGAGCCATCATACGTGAAACTGGCCTCTTCCGCAGTCTTGCGCAACTTAGACGGCAGCTTGAAGCTGATGCCTTCCTCCCCAGAACCGATATTCACCAACTCGTCATGCTCGATCGCGTCGATGACCGCCCGAACCAGCTTCTCCGGTGTAGATGCGCCCGAAGTCACCCCAACCCGCTTCTTGCCAACCAACCACTGCGGATCCATCTCATCCGGACCGCTGACCAAATGCGCCTCGACACCCCGCTTGGTTACAACTTCGCGCAATCGGTTGCAGTTCGAACTGTTCTCAGCCCCGATAACAAGCACTAAATCGCACTGTTCCGCCAATTCGGTAGCCGACGCCTGCCGATTGGTTGTCGCGTAGCAGATGTCGTTGCGGATCAGAGTGTTGTTGAACTTGGATTGGATCTTATCCACCGCGTCAGCGGTATCCGCAACCGACAACGTCGTTTGAGTCAGAACCACAACTTCCGCGTCGTCATCCCACTCCGGCAGGTCATTGTCCTCACGCTCGTCGTACAGCGCCATGTCAGCCTGACCCGTAGTACCGATGACCTCTTGATGCCCACGGTGCCCAACCAAGATCACACGCTTCCCCTCACTCGTATACTTCTGCGCCTCGTGATGAACCTTCGTAACCAGCGGACACGTCGCATCCAACACCGTGAGATTTAGTTCCTTCGCCTTTTCGTAGTCGGACGGTGGAGAACCGTGCGCCGAAAACACCACCACCGCACCTTCCGGCACCTCGTCGACCTGTTCGACCGTCACCGCGCCGATCGCCTCGACATCCGCCACGACTTGCGGATTATGGACGATCTGATGCTTCACATATATCGGCGAACCGTATCGTTTAACCGCCAACTCGACGATGCCAATCGCCAAATCCACACCCGCACAGAAACCGCGCGGGCTGGCCAAAACCACCGACCTGTTCTCGCCAGAAGAACCGTTCTTTTCTAACTGCATCGCCATGATTCCTGATGGTACAGGAAACTCCAATCATGCACGAGATCAATCGTTCTTTACGACCAGCCAAAACGTTATCCCCGACAGAATAAACACCAAGCTCGTCGAGCCGAGAACGATGGTGTACCCGAGATATTCGATGCCCAACTCCAAACCCCGATCATTCAACCCGCCGATAAAGAACCCGCTCGAACGCCCGATGATCGCGCCAACCAATCCCGAGATACTGGTCAGGCCCAAATCACGCGCCGCCGTAGACCGTTTCACCAAATCGTTCGCTACCGCCCATCCGACCGATAGATAAATCCCTAGGGAGAAACCGATCGCCATCACACCAGGGATCACTTCGATCAGCGAGTGAGCGCTCAGCAGAAGCACCGACAGTACCCCACCAGCTCCCAGTATCCCCGAAATCAGCAACAACAGTCCACGCCCGATATGATCCGACAGCTTCCCAGCCGGGTAAACCACTACCGCTGCCGAACCGATCAGCGCAACCAGTATGTAGTTCCCGCCCTTCGCCGGATTCGCCAATCCGATCACGTCCTGAACGAAAAACAACGCATTCGTCTGCGTCGCCGACAACGCCGCAATCGCCAACGCCATCGCCAACAAAAACAGGTAGTACCGCGCCCGAGCACCATCCTCCTCCTCAACAACCTCGACCTCAATTGCCAGCTCTTCGACTGCATCGACCGAGTCCGCGTACGCATCCCGGCGGGCTCTTGGAACCCGCAATGCCATGAGCGTGTAGAACGTAGTCGCAAGCAATACGGCGACCATCAAGATAACCGAGTACCACATCCATTGCGGTGCATCATCCACGTGGTAGAACGACATCAAAAACACCACCAGCATCGCCACAAATCCTGAACCAGCTAGACGCATCAAATTCAGATAGCCCGACGCTCGGCCGCGTTCGCTTTCGTCAACATGATCGATGATTAACGCATTCGCCGGACCTTGAGCTATGTTGCCCAACACCTGCATCGCGATCGTGACCAGCAACAGCGCCACAAAAGTGTGCACGAACCCGATCAGCAGCGTGGAAGCGGCAAATCCTAGCAAACCGACGACGATGAACGGATATCGCTTCACCTCGACGATCCCCACTTTACGGTCGCTCATGAACCCAACCAACGGCTGAATCACCGCCGCGATCGCCAGACCGATCAACGAGATCAACGCCGCCAAACTCGTCTTGTCCAGCGTCCAACCCAACAACATCACTGGCGAAAGGTCTGCTATCTCGGTCACCTTGAACTGCATAATGATGCTGCCGAAACCGACCCACACGCCCGAAGTCCCAAAGGTGTAGATGCTGATGTTGAAAAGACTCTGCGACCCGCGCCGAAAGCGCGCCACAGGATTGGCGTTGCGACCGAAGGCCGAGGCACGCTCAAGGACGATCCTGGAAGAGGTCATGGAATCAATTCATGGACAACAGGCGACACGCGCTTAGAATACCGCAACCCAACTCGTAATCCACGTTCAAATTGTGCAAATGCCTCGATGTACGCAACGACGACCTCAATACCGCCGCCCGACGAGTTTCACCATGGGGAACTACAATATGAGCCAACTGGGGGACAAGCGTATTGCACCCTCTCGCATACCGGAGGGCACCACACTCATGAGCACGTTTCTCGTCACGATAGAAACCGACGAGGATGGCGTGTTCGTCGCATCGTGTCCAGGTTTGCCTGGCTGCCACACCCAGGGCGCCGACTTCGAGGAGGCGTTGGAAAATATCAAGGACGCCATCGAAATCTACGTCGAACATATGACCGCAGATGAACGCAATCCCGACGGAAAAATCTCCGTTCAACTCGTCGAAGTCCCAGTAACGGTCTAACGTGCCGCGGTTGCCGACACTGTCGCGAGCGGAGTTCGTATCCGCAATGCGTAAGGTCGGATATCTGCCCTCCCCAAATAGGGGTAAGGGAAGCCATTGGGTGTTGGAACACGAAGACCGTAACCGTCTAACAGTCCCGCAGGAAATCGGTAGAGGCTTATTGACCAAACTCATCAAAGATGCTGGCCTCACGAGGGACGAATTCCTCAACCTGCTCAAATTGCCAGATAGGAGCCCATCCCAACATGCCCCAAGTACCACGCTTCTACACATGGCGCAAGTGCTCGACCTGCCGAGATGCCAAGAAAACTCTCGACGGATTGGGCGTCGATGTCGAAGAAAAAGACTTCTTCGAAAACGCATTGACGCGCGAGGAACTCACCGAACTGTCCGATTCCATCGGTATCGAAAACCTCTTTTCATGGCGCAGTCCAAGCTCCAAACCCTACCGCGACCGCAAAGACACGATCTGCCGAGATGAACTCATCGACGCGATGCTCCAAGAACCACGTCTGATACGTCGACCCATAGTCATATCCCCCGGTTCCGAGCCGATAGTCGGCTTCAACAAAACCGCATACGCGCGACTCTGATCCTCCCCTTCGCGAAGCGAGGGGGACGCGGCGAGCGCAGCGAGACGCAGGGGGTGCCCGCCCGTAATCCGCCTCCGTTCCCCGGCTAGTGCTAGAATCGAAGTTCGTCACACAATTCACCCGCATGACGCGGTTGCGATTCTTCATCTATGCGCCCAATTAACGGAGGCCCAGTAGTCTTGTCTGGGACGGCCCACGAAGGTCTGTCCCAGAAAATCTGCAACTACCTCGGCATCGACATCGGTAAAGCCGACGTCTTCAAATTTTCGAACGATAACACCTTCGTAAAAATTCTCGAAAACGTTCGAGCGCGCGACGTCTTCATCGTCCAGCCAACCGCGGAACCGGTCAACGATCACATCATGGAGATGTTGATCATGATCGACGCCGCACACCGCGCCTCCGCAGGTCGAATCACCGCCGTCGTCCCGTATTACAGCTACGCCCGAACCGACAAAAAAGATCAACCCCGAGTGCCCATCACCGGTCGATTGATCGCAGATCTGTTGGAAACTGCCGGTGCAGATCGCTTCCTCACCGTCGATCTTCACGCCGGACAGGTACAAGGCTTCTTCAAGGTTCCCGTCGACGAACTCACCGCCATGCCGATGCTCTCGAAATATTTCATCGAGAAAGAACTGGAAGCCCCCGTCGTCGTATCTCCTGATATCGGCAGTTCGAAACGCGCACGCGACTTTGCTCACTTCATGGACGCACCACTTGCTATCGTTGAGAAACGTCGAACCGGAAACGACGATAGCGTCGAGACACACAACGTCATCGGTGAAGTCAACGGCCGCAACGCCATCTTGATCGACGACGAAATCGCCACCGGCGGAACAATGGCCGCAGCTGCGGAAGGTCTACGACTCAACGGAGCGCGCGATGTCTTCGCCGCCGCCGCGCACGGAGTTTTCCCCGGCGACGCCGCAGCCAAACTCGCACAAATACCAGAAATCTCGGAAATCGTGATAACCGACACCGTCCCTCTTCCGGATCACAAGCAGCACAAAAAGATAAAAGTACTATCGATCGCACCTCTGATTGGAGAAGCTATCATGCGCATCCACCAGGGTCGATCTATTGGGGCGCTCTTCCCCGACTAAGTAAACTGGGCAAGAGCTACACCGCTCAAACCCACAACATCCCAAGAGCCAAACCATGATCGGAAAACTACTAGGAATATTAGTAGGCGATCCGAACGAGAAGCAGCTCAAGCTGCTGCAGCCGATCGTCGACGAGATCAACGCACACGAAGATTCGATGCGCGTTCTGACGGACGACGACCTTGCCGCGCTTACCTACGAGTTCAAATCCCGTCTCAACGGCGGCGAATCCATCGACGACATTCTCCCCGAAGCATTCGCAGCCGTCCGAGAAGCATCCGCGCGCGTCCTCGGCATGCGCCACTTCGACGTCCAAATGATCGGCGGAGTCGTCCTGCACCAAGGCAAAATCGCCGAGATGCGTACTGGAGAGGGCAAGACTCTCGTCGCCACACTCGCCGCATACCTCAACGCGGTCAACGGAGACCCGGTACACGTCGTAACAGTTAACGACTACCTTGCCAAGCGCGACGCCGAATGGATGGGCCCCGTCTACAAATTCATGGGCCTCTCCGTCGGATGTCTGCAACAGAACAGCCAGTCGTTCGTCTTCGACGAGAACTACCAAGAAGGCGAAACCGCAGAACGTGAAGACGCTTCCGCAAAGTTCGCAACCGTCGTCGGCACCCACTTGCGACCATCCAGCAAGGTCGATGCCTACAACTGCGACATCGTATACGCAACCAACAACGAACTCGGCTTTGACTACCTGCGTGACCACATGGTTAGCGGATCCACCGACAGAGTCCAACACGGACTCGCATACGCCATCGTAGACGAGGTCGACAACATCCTCATCGACGAAGCCCGAACGCCGCTCCTCATCAGCGGACCCGGCATCGAAACCGTGCGCAACTATTCCCGTTTCGCCACCGTCGCAAACCGCCTCAAACCCGAAACCGACTTCGAGATGGACCTTAAACGCCGCAACGTCTCGCTGACCGAAGTCGGAAGCGAAAAAGCCGAACGGATGCTCGGCGTCGACACCCTCTACAGCGAATCCGGCGAAGACAACGAGTTGCCGCACCTCGTCGAGAACGCCATCCGAGCCGAGCACGTCTACTCACGCGACCGCGAATACGTCGTCCGCGACGGCGAGATCATACTCGTCGACGAATTCACCGGAAGGCTCATGGAAGGGCGGCGTTTCTCCGACGGCCTACACCAAGCGCTCGAGGCCAAAGAGCGTGTCCAAGTCCGCGCCGAATCCGCAACCTACGCCACCATCACCCTCCAGAACTACTTCCGCATGTACGTAAAGCTCAGCGGAATGACCGGTACCGCCGTCACCGAAGCCGAGGAATTCTCCAAAATCTACGGCCTCGACGTCCTCGAAATCCCGACCAACCAAGATGACAGGCGTGTAGACCACCAAGACTTCATCTTCATGACCGAAGAGGCAAAGTGGAGAGCCGCCGCCGCAAAGATCGAAGCGCTGAGCAAAGCCGGAAGACCCGTCCTCGTCGGCACCACCACCATCGAGAAGTCACAGAAAATCGCCGATCTGCTCAAAAAAAGCGGCATCAACCACCGAGTCCTCAACGCCAAAGAACACGAATCCGAGTCCCACGTCATCGCCCAAGCCGGATTCCCGGGCGGCATCACCGTCGCCACCAACATGGCCGGTCGTGGTACCGACATCATCCTCGGCGGAAATCCCGAAAGCGTCAACGCCAACACCTCCAACCAGAACAAATCCAAGCGTAACGGCCAGCAATCAAAAAACGGACACGAGACCGCCGATCCCGTGGAACTCTGGCAGCAGCAACACGATGGGGTAGTAGAAAAAGGCGGACTCTTCGTCCTAGGCACCGAACGCCACGAATCTCGACGCATCGACAACCAACTCCGAGGTCGCTGCGCCCGACAAGGCGACCCCGGCGAAACCCAATTCTTCCTCTCCGTCGAAGACGACCTCGTTCGACGTTTCGGCGGCGACCGCATCAAAGGCACCCTCGAGATGTTCAATTGGGAGGAAGACGTCCCCATCGAGAACTCCGTTCTCGTCAAATCCGTCGAAAACGCCCAGCAAAAAGTCGAAGGCATAAACTTCGAAATCCGCAAGCAACTCGTCGACTACGACGATGTTGCTAACACCCAACGCGACGTCATATATAAATTGCGCGACCGCATCGTCGACGGCGGCGACTTCCGAACAGAGATCGGCGGTTACATAAAGGACGCCCTCACACGTGCCGTCAACTTCTACCTCGAAGGCGATGCCACAGTATGGGACACCCAAGGATTCCAACGTGAAATCCGTCGATTCTTCCCGATCCTGGAGGTCCTAGCATCCGAAGACGACTTCATCGGCATCACTCAACCGGAAATCGAAAAGGAACTCCACGACTACGTAGACACCGTCTACGCCCAACGCGAACTCCTCTTCGGCGACGAACACCTCCAGATGATCGAGCACAGCGTCCTCTTGCGCGTCCTCGATCGCCACTGGGTCGGACACCTCACCCGCATGGAAAACATGCGCCAGTCCGTCGGTCTACAAGCCATCGGGCAGCGCGACCCGCTGGTCCAGTACCGAACCATGTCGTTTCAGATGTTCAACGAAATGAACGAAGAGATACGCAACGAAGTCGCCCGCACCATCTTCCACCTCGCTCCCAACCTACCGCAACCTACCTCGCAACTCGCATCCAGCCGATCCACACCGCTCAAATCCGACGCCCTCGCCGCCGCGCAACGCATCGCCCTCGCACAAGCCGGACAGCAATCCGTCATGTCCTCCGCCAACGCGCCACGTCAAGGCATGGGTGGCACGACCACCATCGCAACCGTCGACGCTCCGACACACGCCGCCGACGGACGAAGGCTCTCCAGAAAAGAACGCCGAGTAATCGAACGCCGCAACAAGAAGAATCAACGCTCAAAGGCGCCTAGGTGAAAACGGCATGAGCGTCACGCTGCAAAGCAAAACGAGTAAAAAAGTCGACATCAAAACGAATCGTCGGCAGTTGGTCGTCGATCTCCAGAAAAACGTCGAACACCACGCTGCCGAATGGAAAACCGCGTTCCTCGAAACCGTCGCCGCATGGCCCATCGAAAACGAGCGCGTCCACGGCGAGACCTTCCACTACTTCATCGGCGGCGAAGCCTTCAACTGGAAACGACTCGCCGAGCGAATCGCAACCCAACTCGCCGACGAAGGCTCGACTACACTGCCCGCCCACAAGATATTCGAGTGGATCGATTCCACCGGCGTCTTCGGCGGAGTACCGGAACACGAGTTCCGACGCATCCTCGGCGTCGACGGATGGCGCGCACACCTCAACCACTTCTACGGCGTTCACATCGAGCAGTGCCTCATCGCCGCCGTCCAATCCCGTATCCAAAAACGACGATACTCCTCAGGAAAACCACCCTCCGATAATGCTTCTGACAAAGTGTTCCTCGGCCTCTACGAAGAGACCGAGCAAGACCTGTGGAAAGAATTCGCCGACGAAAATGCCGACCGCCTGTCCGATCTAATCGCCCAATCCGGTGAAGACCAGCGCAGCATCGGCCTCGACGAGGAGTTCACCTACTGGCTCTTCAAACGCCGGATCGAATTCACCCTCGCACCCCAAGTCGCCGCCGAAACTCGACGCGGACTCGACATGATGTCCCAAATGGACGCCGCACACGACCGGCGCGTCAGAATGCTCAAAGACCAAGACGGCGGAGCACTCCTCGAATTCGGACTCGTCAAACCGCGCCGAATCAAGTCGTTGTCCCGGTGACCCAATCCCGCTTCGACCAAGCGGCGTTCGATGACTGGCTATCAGATCAACCGCCAGAAGCCCACCAACTCCTCAAAGACGTCCGAGACACCGTCATCGCCTCCGGCCACAACTTCACCGAAGGCATCAAATGGGGATCGCCCTGCTACTGGGTACCCGAAATCTCCCGACGAAACATCATCTGGTTCCAGCACCACAACAACTACCTCCGCCTCGGCTTCTTCAACGGCGTGACAATGCCCGACCCGGTCAACCTCCTCGAAGGCACCGGCATCCGCCTCCGACACATCAAGGTCTACAACCTAACCGACATCACCACCCAAACCCTTACCAACTACGTCCGCGCCTCAACCAACCTCGCAATCGCATATCCCGACTCTCTCTCGGGCTAAACCGATCATACCCCTGAATGGTTGCGACCATGCAACAGTTGTGGTAACATATCAGTGCATCGGGTTATCAATGCCACGTGTAATAATCAATAGCGTTCTACGAATTCAATACAGGATCGAAGCACGACGACAATCGAAGACCTCGAAAGTCGAGTAGAGGCGTTGGAAGTGGACATGCCTACGCGCAAAGGTTACGCGGCACATCTCAACGACCTAGACAACAAATTCCAACGCCTCGACGAAGGCCAACACCGGTTAGAACAGGGCCAACAGGTCCTTGAGCAACGCATGGAGCGGGTGGAGCAGGGGGTACAACTTCTCGATCAGCGGACACAGCGTCTCGAAAACAAAGTCGACGACGGATTGCAACGCCTCGATGACAAACTAGACGCGGTATTGGCCCACTTCAAAATCGGACTTGATTGAACCGCTACGTACCAACGCTCGTCAGATGTCTTAAGCGAGGGATACCTATCGATCTTTTCATCACACCAATTCTCCACCGCATCCAAAAACCAAATTTCTTCCTGCGTTAGAATCAAACCCAGAACAAAAACCCAAACGCAACAAAGGGGAGTAGTAACGGACCCTGACGCTCACCAGAGATCCGACACCAGCTGTAAAGTCGGAAGCGTCAACCCGTGAAGTCGCCCCAGAGCCACTGCGCTGAAACTAACCCTCCGTCATTCCCGCGTAGGCGGGAATCCAGACAGGCAAGAGCAAAGGCAACTAAGCGCAGTCGGATTACGCCCGTTACCAAGCGTCATCGAGAGGCCACCGCACACACCATGCGGCGGCAACAAAGGTGGTACCGCGAGGCACCCATAGCCCCGTCCTTTGATAGGACGGGTTTTTTGTATCCCGCCGAAAACCAACAGGTTTCCCCCGTTAACGGGGGAAATGTCCGAAGGACAAAGGGGGCACACCCCGATAATGGGTGAACCGCCCGAAGGACAAAGAGAGAACCCAAGTGACAACCGAAATCGCCGACAACAAAGTCATGTCCATCGACCCGCGCAGTCTCCCGCGCCGCTTCGACGTCAAGGAGCGCGAAGCATACTGGCGAACCCAGTGGGACGTCCTCGGCATCTCAAAGCACGACAAAACCGCATCCCGCGAACAGAGCTTCGTCATCGACTCGCCGCCACCAACCGCCAGCGGTTCACTCCATCCCGGCCATGTCTTCTCCTATACCCACCAAGACGTCATCGCACGATACCGACGCATGACCGGGTGGAACGTCGTCTACCCCATGGGCTGGGACGACAACGGACTCCCCACCGAGCGCCGCGTCCAAAACTACTTCAGCGTTCGTGCCGAACCGAACGTACCCTACATCACCGACCTCAACGTCCGCCGCCGCCGCAAGGAACTCGGCCTCGACAAAGACGAGCAGCTCGTCATCTCCCGCGGCAACTTCATCGAACTCTGCCACGAAGTAACCGCCGAAGACGAAAAGACATACAAGGAACTCTTCAACCGCCTCGGATTCTCCATCGACTGGGACGAGGAATACGCCACCATCGACGACCGCTGCCGCGCCATCGCTCAGCGATCATTCCTCGATCTCGACGATCGCGGGCACGTCTACACCGCCGAACTCCCAACCATGTGGGACGTCGACTTCCAGACCGCCGTCGCCCAAGCCGAAGTCGAAGACCGACCTACCCCCGGCGCATACCACGACATCGAATTTGGCGTCTACGAATCCCTCATCGGAGGCGAGGAGGGCGTACCCCAATCCTTCGTGATCTCCACTACGCGCCCCGAGATGATCGCCGCCTGTGTCGCCGTCACCGCGCACCCGGACGACGAGCGCTTCAAGCCACTCTTTGGCAAACACGCCATCACCCCCGGCTTCTTCGCCAAAGTCCCCATCTTCCCGAGCGAAAAAGCCGACCCTGAAAAGGGCACCGGCATTCTCATGCTCTGCACCTTCGGCGACGATGCCGACGTCGAATGGTGGCGGACCCACGACCTCGAACTCCGACCCATGGTCTCCCGCGCCGGCGAAGCCGCACCGCGCACATTCGTCCCGTATGGCTCCGACGAACCCGGATGGGGCTCCCTAGACCCGCGCCGCGCTCAATTCTTCTACGACCAGATCGCCGGGCTCCGACTCGACGATGTCCGAACCAAAATGGTCGAACTGATCGCCTGTCCCGGAACCGCCGCACAGACCATGCTCGGTCCCGACGTCGAAACCGAACCCCCGCTCCAGTCCGAACCGCGCCCCATCGAACACGTCGTCCGCTACTACGAAAAAGGCACGACCCCCATCGAATACATCCCGTCCCGCCAGTGGTTCGTCCGGCTCATGGACAAGAAACCGCTCCTCCAAGAGATCGGCGCCAAAGTCCAATGGCTCCCCGAATTCATGCAGAAGCGATACGCCGACTGGACCGACGGACTAGCCCATGATTGGGCAATCTCCCGACAGCGATTCTTCGGCGTCGCCATCCCTGTCTGGTACCCCATCGACGAAAACGGGGATGTCCAATACGACAAATACATCGTCGCCACCGACGACATGCTCCCCATCGACCCCATGCTCACGTCCGCGCCCGGCTACGACGAATCCCAGCGAAACCAACCCAACGGCTTCATCGGCGAACAAGACGTCTTCGACACCTGGTTCACGTCATCGATGACCCCCCAGATCCTAGCCCGCTGGGGCGAAGACGGCGACCGCATGTCCAATCTCTACCCAGCTGACCTGCGACCCCAAGCCCACGACATCATTCGGACCTGGGCCTTCTACACCATCGTCAAATCCGCACTCCACAACGACAACGTCCCGTGGCACAAAGCCATGATCTCTGGATTCATCGTCGACCCCGACCGCAAGAAGATGTCCAAATCCAAAGGCGTCGTCGTAACCCCGATGCCCCTCGTTAACCAGTTCGGCGCCGACGCCGTCCGATACTGGGCATCCAACGGACGTCCCGGCATGGACATGGCATTCGACGAAACCGTCTTCACCATCGGCGGCAAACTCGTCACCAAGCTATACAACGCCGGCAAGTTCGTCCTCATGCAAGAAGCCGAACACGGCGAAATCACCACCGAACTCGACCGAGCATTCGTCCACGATCTCCGAGACACCGTCCAACGCGCCACGAACGCCTTCGAAAACTACGAATTCGCACACGCCCTACAGATCACCGAAACCTTCTTCTGGGACGCATTCGCCGACAACTACATCGAACTCGTAAAACGCCGAACCCGCAGCGAAACCGACCCCCAAGGCAGATCCTCAGCAGTAGCAACCCTCCGCCTAGCCTTAAACACCCTCCTCCGCCTCTTCGCCCCCTTCGTCCCCACCATCACCGACGAAGTCTGGTCCTGGACCTTCGCCGAAGAAACCACCCACCCCTCAATCCACCAAGCCCCCTGGCCAACCACCGTCATTCCCGCGACTCGCTCTGTCATTCCCGCGAACGCGGGAACCCAGAACGACGAAAACGGCAAAATCGCAAACGTCCCCTTCGCGCAGCGAGGGGGACGCGGGAGCGAAGTGACCGCAGGGGGTGCCACGCCCAAGGCAGGACACAAAGCCGAAATCCCCCAACGCTACCAACTAACCCCGGTCCCACCACCCGAGTCCCACACCTCCTTCCAAACCGCCTGCCGAGCCATAGCCGCCGTGCGCAAAGCCAAACACGAAGCCCAAATCGGCCTAGGAAAACCCCTAGCAACCCTAACAATCACTGCCACACAAGACCAACTAGAAGTCCTGAATTTGGTAGCGAACGACGTAGCTGACGCTGGCGGAGCCCCCCAAATCACCTACAACCCAGTCGAGTCCGACGACGGCTACATAGCCACTGTCGAAGCGCCGACCGATTAACCCACCGTCATTCCGGCGAAAGCCGGAATCCAGATGGGCAGTGCCGGGTTGCCCCCGCTGGCGGGGGAAATGTCCGAAGGACAAAGGGGGCGCGCCGAGAGGCGCAAATCCCCTCTCCCTCGATGGGAAAGGGCTAGAACCTGCCCCGGACTCGATCCGGGGGTGAGGGAGTCCCCCGCACGTAGGGGATGCTCTAATGGCAATCCAACTCCGGTATCCTACGATTCAAGAGACCAACAATGATCCCTCTAATCGCAGAACATACCGACCAAATCGCCGAGATCTGCCGACGCCACCACGTCAAGCGACTCGACGTCTTCGGCTCCGCCGCAGTCGGCGACTTCAAACCTGACCAAAGCGACATCGACTTCATCGTCGAATTTGGCGACGCACCTCGGAAACCCTGGTACGGCAATCACATCGACCTCAAAGAAGACCTCTAATCCCTCTTCAACCGCGAAGTCGACCTCGTCGACGACACCGCGATCAAAAACCCATACTTCCGAAAATCCGTCGACGAAACCCGAGAGCAAATCTATGCGGCGTGACCCCAAATGATTCCTCTGGGACATCCAACAAGCCGCAGAAGCCATCCTCGAATCTGTTTCCGGAAAATCCTTCGAAGACTATGAGCGACAAAGGATGCTCCGATCCGCAGTCGAACGCGAGTTCGTCGTAATCGGAGAAGCGACAAACCGACTCGCGCACCACGACAAGCAACTCGCATTCAGGATAACCAACCACCAAAAGATCATCTCCCTCCGAAACATCATCGCCCATGAATACGACGATGTAAGAAACGACCTCATCTGGGCAGTCATCGAAAACGACCTGCGAAACCTGCATTCCGAAGTCACCAACCTCATCACCGACTAAAAACCAACCCAATCCAACCCGAAATCGACTATCACTAGGCGTCGATCATGTCCAAAATCGCGGAGGATTTGTACATGATTGATATTCCCGAATGCGAATTATCCTTCGCCGGCAGATGGCCTGCGTTGATACCAATGAGTTTCAGTGGTCGATACGCTGGAAACGAGATTCCCTCACCCGGTTGAATGCCTTTTTGCAGCGTGAAAACGGGGCTTCCGGATGATCCTCCTGAAGAAAACGCCTCGTACGCGATACATTGACCGATGTAATTTCCTTTCAGGTCACGGTAATCGTAACGTGGGTCACTCGAGACGGTGCCTGTTCTGAGAATGGGACGGCGTTGCTGTATGTCGTGCCATTCTGGATATCCCGGGAAGGCGACGAAATCACATACGCTTATGTCGCGTTCAAAATCGCCATGGGTGGCGAGGAGATCGTGACCTAAGAAAAAATCTACGGTCATAGTCGGGTTGCCATCCGGAACGAAAATACGTGGATCGATCATGCACGCGATGTCATTCTCTGGGACATTCGAATACCTCAAGTTGGGTTGCACAATCTGGTAGCGCTGGTCCACGTCAGGCAACGCCGTTGCTACATCCAAACGTTTGCCCGAAACAAACACTTCCCTTAGATTGAACCCTTGATACTGCGGACAATTGAACGCAATATCCACAACGTGTCTGTTCGTGACCAAGTACTGCTTGCCATCACCAATACGGACAAAAAAACCGGTTCCAGTCCCGTCGATTTGTCGCCCGGAGCCGTCACTGAATGTGCAATCCAACCGATAGGCCGCGTAAAGATGTCTGTTGTCGAGACCGTGAATCATTCTGTCATCGATTCTAATCCACGAACGAACAACACATGTAAGGTCGACGAATTCGGTTTAACGATTAAACAACTTAGAACCTCTAACCGAGGGGTAGTACCAAGGAAAGCCCTCGAACGGTCAACGTCTCACTGGGTTCGCCTCGATTGTCCTCCACATACCCCAAAGCCGCCCGAACCAACAACCCTGACCGCGTCTCTCCCTCCCGCTTAGCCGCCTCATCCACAATCGCCAACACACGCTCCGGCAACGTGATGTTAACCCTCACCCGTTTGCTCGACAATTTCGACACATCGGCATCAACGAGCGCCCATACGCCGCCCGTGAAATCATCGTTCGATTGAATTCCGCAATCCCGGTTGGACAACGGCCGGTCGGAACGCATCCGCCTTCACGACTTGCCTACCCCTCGGCGGCGTAATCCGATCAGGCACCTGCCCTTCCTTCACCCGATCCCAAGCCTGTATCAACTCCGTTTGACGCAGTTCCGTCTAGGCGAACAATCGTCTCTTAACGCTTGAAGGCATCCAGCCCTTCGTCACGGCGATAGTCGAAATATCCACCTTCACCCTGAAATCCGCCCGCCGCGCGTGAAAATTAGGCGGATCATGGTCGCCGGGGTAGATGTAAACGCCGAACCCGTCGAAACGACAAAGCTCAGGCATTAACTACTTGACGCTCAGGGTCCCCCGCAACCTCTTCCCAACTCTTTCCCGTCAACTCCAAATACAGCGCATCCGCACAAAACCCCATATCCGTCTCGTCATCATCACCCCAAACAACTGCCTCACACGGAATAATCCGGACACTCTCAAAAACGCCGCGATCCTTCCACGGCTCAAACCAGACCTGCTCAGAAAAACGCGACAGATCGATCTCGCCGCTCACACCATCGTTGAACTCGATCCAAATCTTGAAACCCCCAAGTGCCTTGACCGAAACCGGCGTTAATTCCATGCTGACTCAATACTCCTTCTGCAACGAAACTCATCTAATGCAACTCTTAACACGCACACCAGACTTTGAACGTGTTTACCGCAACATATCCAACAATGGAATCCAATCGCAGGCTATGAAAAACCATACTCATTAGCGGTTCAGACTTCCTCCGCCTCCCCCTCCTTCAGGAGGGGACTAGGGGGAGGCTCCGGGGTTTCCCCGCTCGCGGGGGAAATGTCTGAAGGAAAAGGGGGGCGCCGGAGCGAAGCGACCGCAGGAAGTGCCACGCACACAGCAGGGCACAACGGCAATATCCCCCGGCGCTACCAACTAGCCCCAGTCCCACGACCCGAGTCCCACACCTCCTTCCAAACCGCCTGCCGAGCCATAGCCGCCGTCCGCAAAGCCAAACACGAACCAAAATCGGACTAAGAAAACCCCTAGCCAAGCTGGTGATGTCCGCGCCCGAACACCTCATAACCCAACTCCAACCCGTCCAATCCGACGTAGCCGACGCCAGCGGAGCCACCCAAATCATCCACAACCCAACAACCACAGCCGACACCTACACCGCAACCGTCCAAGCCCCCAACTAATCCCCTATCCCTCGATGGGTGCTTTGCACAACTAACGTCGTTCCCGCGTAGGCGGGAATCCAGAGGGGTGAGGCAAACGGGCAAACGTCGTCTATTTGGTCTTGCGACAGCACCGACATCGAGTTGTGCAAAGGATCCTCGATGGGAGAGGGCTACGCCGAGGGTAACTGGGGCGCGGGACGTTGTTTTTCGCCCTTGCACCCAGGCGAAATGTCCGAATCAACCGGGTGAGCTTCCAACGCAGAAGTGTCATGGCCTCGTCAGAACTCTCTTTGCCGACGATCTGAAGTCGGGAAGATCCTAAAATAAACAATGATCCGCTTCCACTGTAGTTCGCCATCACCTAAAAATGTCGTCAACGACGGTTAGGCAATGGGGTATCTGGAAATTACGAAATGTCAACGACCTGCACTTTGTGCCAAACTGCACTTGTTCAAAAAAACGAAACCAGAGAACACATCCTCCCCAACGCGATTGGTGGTCGCAGGCGAGTTAAAGGATTCATATGTGAATCCTGTAACAGCGAAACTGGTCACGTTTGGGATGCTGCTTTGGCCGAATGGCTCAACCCAATCTGCGCTTTCGTCGGCATCAAACGCCAACGCGGCCCGGTACCTTTCCAGGTTGTGCCGACTCTGGATGGCGGTCAGGTCATCCTGAATCCAGACGGTTCTCAAAGCAGAGTAAAACCCGAGTTGAGTGAAAAAACAGAAGGGAACGCTGTTTCCATCCACATCAGTGCCAGAAACGACCGCGAAGCGCGCAAGATGGCACGTGGAATTCTCCGCAAATACCCTCAACTACGCGACGGCAATGTCGATGATTTGATGGACAACGTTGTCCACACGCAAGAATACGACAATCAACCGATGCAACTCGTTTCTCCGTTGGAAGGGATTGACATTGAGCGATCCTTGGTAAAATCGGCTCTCGCAACCGCTTTCGATTACGGTATTGATCCATCGCAATGCGAATCAGCTCTTGAATTCCTGCGCAACGACGACGCTAAGCCGTGTTGGGGCATTTTCTTCAGTGCAGACGTCGATTTGATCGCTGATCGACCAATCGAAGTTATGTTTCATTGCGTGGCGGTCCGTGCGTCCAGCGAAACCAACACCGTTTTGGGTACGTAGAGTATTTCGGGTTCCATCGAGCGATTGTGTTGCTGTCCGAGCGGTACCAAGGAAATGACATCTTAGGTTGTTACGCAATCGACCCGATCTCCGGCCAAGAACTAGAACTCGCGGTCAATCTCGATTTACCCAAAGAAACCATCGACGCGGTTCTCGCCGACCATATTTGCGACCCGCAGGCGTTCCGTAGTGCCATTGCCGGACCTTTGCGAATTGCGGAAAGACGGAATTTTCAGTTGGCCCGCGACAGAGCGATTGAAAACGCGTTCAAACACGCACTCGATCTTTCATGCAAGAAGCCAGGTGACGAATTAACTGAAGACGAGGCAAGGCAATTTGCCGACGCATTGGTTGAACACCTGATGCCGTTCGTGATCAACAACGTTCACATGCTCGCAAACGATGTTTAGATCAATTTCCGTTCGAATTGGTGCAAGTTTTGTAATTTCAACCCAAATAAGGAACGGCGTCAAGCCGGATGTTTTCAGGATCATGCTGAATCATCGATACCGGATTGCGAAATAGGCAAACTCCTCGAATCCTTAGTTCAGTTCACCCTAGGTCGACGATGAGTAGCCGATCGGGATCCGAGATCTCCTAATCCCCCTCACCCACATACCCCAAAGCCGCCCGCACCAACAACCCCGACCGCGTCTCTCCCTCCCGCTTAGCCGCCTCATCCACAATGGCTAGTACCCGCTCCGGCAGCGTGATATTTACCCTCACCCGCTTGCCCGACAGCTTCGACACATCGGCATCAACGAGCGCCCACACTCCGTCCGCATAATCCTCGTTCGATCGGTGCTCTTCAATCGGTCTCTGTTTCGGAACCGCGTGCCCGTCCATCAGCAACACCTCGATATGGCTCAGTATCGCCTCTTGCGATGCGGTCAATGCCTCTTCCAAGGTATCTCCGCCGGAAAAACACCCGGGCAGGTCCGGCACCGTCACGCCGTAAGCACTTCCCTCATCTTTGTGAATAACTATGGGAAATCGCATCATCGGTCCCTCCAGTTCCAGCTGGCCTGCCGGAATATGCTCCGCAGAGTGCCAATCGGCAAATCCTTCAACGGATGCGTCACCGTTACCAATCCCTGCTTTGAAGGGTGCGTGAAGTTGTGGTGACTGCCTCGAATGTTCCGCAACATCCAACCGTCTCTTTCGAGCCGTCGTATGACTTGTCCGCTATCCATGTGTATTATACACACTCCTATTCTACGCCCATCAACGGAATCCGCAGAGCATACATATGTACTATTCTAATAACTAGTACGCCGATGCTACTCGCATCGACGACGACGATGATGAAGAAGCTGTGAGGGGATCCCTAGTGAAAAACCAAAAACCGAAAACGCACGTCTCGGCCGAGACTCGAACGGAGTCGCCGAGACCCCACACGTCCCGAAAATCCATCCAAGACCCCGTCGCTTTCGTCGAACACTGGCTAGGCGAAAAACCATGGGCGAAGCAGCGCCAGATCCTGCGCGCCTTGCGCGACAACCGCCAAGTGGCGGTCCGGTCGTGCAACGCGTCCGGCAAGACCTACACCGCCGCGCTTGCTACGATCTGGTGGCTGATGGCTCACGATGAGGCTTTGGTCATCACGACCGCACCCTCCGAACGGCAGGTCAAGAACACCCTCTGGCGAGAGGTCCGCGATATCTGGGAGCGAAACAAGGAGCTCATCGGCGGTAAACTGACATCGACTCGTCTTGAATTATCGAACAAGCGTATCGCGTACGGATTCTCCACAAACACCGCCGAACGCTTCCAAGGCTTCCACAACGAAAACATCCTCATCATCGTCGACGAAGCATCCGGCGTCCGGGAATTCGTCTTCGAGTCGATCCTCGGGTTGATGACCTCGCGCAACGCCAAGATCCTCATGATCGGAAACCCGTCGTCGCTCGCCGGTACCTTCTACGATGCTTTCCACAAGAACCGCAAGTTCTGGAAGACGATCCACATCGCGGCGCCCGACACGCCAAACATCAAGCACGACCTCGAACCCGGCGACCCCCGCTACATCCGCGGGGGCGCCACACCGGAGTGGGCCGACGCCATCCTAGAACTCAAAGGCGAAGCCTCCGCATCCTACCAGATCCGAGTCCTCGGAGAGTTCCCCGACGAAGCCAACGACACCCTCATACCACTCAAGCACATCGAAAACGCCGTCGACAGGCTCTTCAAAGACATCGACCAGCATGAAGCAGAAATGGGTCTCGACGTTGCCCGATTCGGCGACGACCAAACCGTCGCGATCGTCCGGCGAGGCAACTCGGTAATCGAACTCGCCGACCACCGTAAGTCCGACCTCATGCACACCACCGGCAAAACCCTCGAAACCGCCCGCGCTCACGGCGCCAGCATCATCAACGTCGACGAGGTCGGTCTCGGCTCCGGAGTCGTCGACCGCATCAGGGAACTCAACAGATCCAACGAGATCAGCAACATCAAAGTCGTCGGCGTCAACGGCGGAAACAAAGCCCAAGACACCGAAAAATTCTTCAACCTCCGAACCCAGATGTTCGACGGTCTCCGACAGCGCTTCGCCGACGGCGAGATCAGCATCCCCAACGACCCCGAACTGATCTCTCAACTCGCATCCATCACCTACATCTACAACTCCCGAGGCCAACTCCAGATCGAAACGAAACAGCAGATCCGCGACTCCGGCCGCCAAAGCCCAGACAAAGCCGACGCCCTTGCGCTAGCGTTCACCGCGCCCAAGGAACCCGAACTCCAAATTTGGATAGGCACCCCGGAACGAACCGAACAACTCCTGAAACGCCGCGGCCGAACCCGCCGTCAATGGCTCTAACCGAAACCTCCCCTTTTTGCGAAGCAAAAGGGGGACGCGTCGAGCGAAGCGAGACGCAGGGGGTTCATACCATCGCCCGACTGAAACCCCTTTAATTCCCCCTTTTCGACGCGCGAAAAGGGGGAGGTAATGGATGTCCAATAAAATCGAACAAACCAATCAACACCTCGCAGAAATAACCATGCCCGCCGACCTCACAACAAAACGCATCATCATCACCGGAGCCGCCACCGGCATCGGACGATCAACCGCCATCATGGCCGCCGAATGTGGTGCCCAAGCCATCGCAATCTTCGACGTTGCTGACGCCGCAACTCAAGACACCGCCAACACCATCAACTCCGCAACCGGTTCCACCGTCGCCAAATGCTGGCACGTCGATGTCGCCGACCGCGCAAGCGTCGAAGGCGGAGTCGCCGCCGCCGTCCAATGGATGGAAGGCATCGACGTGCTCCTCCACTTCGCCGGCATCATGGACGGCGCATACACCCCCATCGATTCCTTCGAAGAAGCCATCTGGGACCGCGTCATCGACATCAACCTCCGAGGCACCTACCTCGTCGCCAAGCAAGTCGTCACCCACATGAACCACCAACCCGACGGCGGCGTCATTATCACCACCGCATCCGGCGCTGGAGTAACCGGCGGCTCATCCTCCTACGCCTACGGAGCATCCAAAGGCGCCGTCCACGGCTTCACCATGGTCATGCAACGACACATCGACATGAACAAGATCCGTGTCCAAGACATCGCCCCCGGACGCGTCCGAACCCCGCTCGTCCTCGAAAATCTTCGCCAGCAATTCGAAAAGACCGGCGACCGAGCTCACTATGAATCCGAAGTAGCCGCCTTAACCGATCCCGACGACGTAGCCAAAATCGCCACATTCATGGCCAGCGACGCCGCAAAAGTAATGCGCGGCCCCGTCTTCACCCGCTAACAGCGAAATCCCCTCTCCCTCGATAGGAGAGGGTTAGGGTGACACCGCAGATACCCTCTCCCTTGATGGGAGAGGGCTAGGGTGAGGGTAACCCCTACAACGAAGCCTTATACGCCTCCCAATCCTCGATCGTAAACCCAGGCTTCGAGAAATACTTGAACCCCGCACCCTCCTTCGCCCGAACCTCCGCAGCCGTCTTCAAAACATCCTCCGCAACATCAACTGGCACCCGAGTAACCCCGTCCCCGTCGCAAACCAAGATATCTCCCGGCAAAATCCGCAAGCCGGCAACATCCACCGGCAAATCGTGATCGATCAAATTGAACGGACCATGCCCCGGAACCCGACCCGTCGCCCAAAGCGCCAACCCCGCCTTCTCGATCCCCGGAACATCCCGAGCATTCCCATCAGTCACCGCACCGACCGCACCGAGCGCCCGCATCTGAAAAGCCATCCCATCACCGATAATCGCACCGCGCCTCGGCGGCAAATCGATATCTTGCTGCACCACGATCACCGGAGCATTCGCGTACGCAATCGAATCCATGTAATCGAGCCGACCCGCAATCTCCTGCGATGGCTCATGCAGAGGCATCCAAGTCGATGTCAGCGCATAACCCACCGTCGGCCTGTCCGAACCATCCAAATCGTAAAGATAAGCATTCAGATCCGGCCCCGTATAGTCGATATGCGCCTCCACATACCCCCCGTACACAATCGCCGCCGCATTCTGCACCGTAGCCGAGTCGAACTCAGCCAACCCCTCCAAAACCTCTTGACCAACCAACTTCAGCGCCATATCAAACCTCGCAAATTCCAAACGGCCACCAACCAACCGCTAGACGCTGAATATAGCAGAAGGTGGCAGCTCGACCTGCCGCCCCGGCTAAGGTTCCGTGAAAGATTCCAGCGTATTTGCTTCCGAGAACTTAGCGCCGTCAAACGCCGAGAAAAACATCGGTTGACCAGCGAATGGCATTGGTGAAATGGGACCGATGGCCATGAAGGGGAACTGTTTCGATTCTGGGTTCATAGCGGATTGCGGGTCTCGGAAGCTGCGGTAGAGGTTCATCGCCTCATCGTCACCGCCTGCCAGCTCCTGCAATCGTCGATACTCCAATCCGAACGATAGCCCATAACCGAAAAACATCGACCGTAGCTGCATCAAGATCTCAGTATCGAGCCCCTGCATCGTCTGGCTGATGAACATCCAACCGACGCCGTACTTACGTGTCTCCCGCACGGCGCGCTTGAGCTCGGAACGGAGCATCCGTGATTCATCGTCGAGTTGTGAGTCGCCGTAAGGAACGAAACGATGCGCTTCATCCAGCACCACTAACGTGTTGGCGGTGTTGTCATTGGATGCGAGGGTGCCAGAAGAGTTCTCGATCAACTTTTCGGCAATGTGTGAGAGGATACGTTTCTGCAATGTGTCGGTCCACGATTGGAACCCTGATTGACTGGATAAGTCCAGTACAACTACCGGCTTCTTTCCCGGTCCGTTTCTAGTTAAGCTTGCGACCAGATCCTCGATGCGATGTTTGCCGTCACCGCCTTGGAATAACTTCGTAACCGGTCCCCAATATCTTTTATTGAATTCGTCCCAACCTTGCTTCTGGAAATCATTGAGCTGGTCCCGAAGAGTCTCCCATCTCGCTTTGGTTTTGTAGATATCATTTTCCGCCTTCGTCCACAAATATCGAAGAACGGCAATACCAGTTGTTGCCTCGGATACCAAGCCCAATGTCGAATAATCGGCTGCTCTCGAGCAGAACTTCCAGCAGATCCCAGTCGTCAAGTTGCACATTGGATATAGGCGCGAGTACGAGTTCGCGTCCGAGCTTATCCTCGACAATATTCTTGATGTCGAGGCCTTGGTTACCGACACGATTGCCCGTGAACTCCAACGAAAATTCGCCTTGGGGATCAATCACGAGGATACCCATGTCCGGATGCCGCGCGTACGCGGCGAGAAGCATTTTCACGAGGCCAGTCTTGCCTGATCCCGTCTTGCCGAAGACACCGATGTGATACGCCTCGCCGATGCCATGTGCTCCGCCTCCGAAGTGTTTGAACCACATTGGGAAGGCGATGTCGCTCCCGTAAGCTTTGCCCAGATAGAACAAGTCTTCGCTGCACGAACGAAGGGCGGCGTCGAGGAACGGTTGATCTACAAGGAGGACATCGGTGCCGGTTGAGGGTACCCCGCCGAGGTCGCCATGAGAATGGCTGCCTGGGTTTTCCGATTGCACGAAGCATCCACCGATTTTCATGACCGCAGTGCGGGTGTCCTGTTGCGGAGTGATCGCGGGCAACTTCTTGTTGGATTTGATTATGTTCTTGAAAGCTTGATCTTCATGCCAACGATTGCGCATCTGTATTGATGTGATTTGACCTAAGACACGGGTAGGGGTCGTTTGGCTGTCGTTTAGTGGATTTGATTGATCCCATCGAAATCCCACGAGGGCACCGATCAAGTTTGAAGCATAGTGCGTACCAACGACGTCTAGCGTCAACTCGACGTTCGTCGAGGGACTGCTGACGACAGCCACTACTGGAGGACCGCTAGCGTTTGGCGTGGTCATTCTTCGACTTCCTCAACCATTGGCTCCGTGCGGTAGGCGTTTAGCATTGACGAAGCCAACTCTGGGTCGCTCGAATCGGCAATTACGTCGCGTCGCACGGATTCCAACAACGCGTTAATCCCCTTGCTCAGGCTTTTCGCGAAGCGGTCCGCGACGTATAAGGGGTACGGCTCCAACATTGCGGGGTTTGCAGTCTGTCTGCGCACGGTTTCTAAAGTTTCATGAAGTCGTTTGGGGTCATTCGCTATCCCCGGCGGCATTTCGATTCTGAGCGCATGCGTCCAATCCTTCGGTTTATAGTAAACCAGCCTAATTTCGGAGTACTGCGTCCGTAAATCATTGATGTAATTGCGATAGAACTCTGTCGGATCGAGATAAAAGAAATGTGTCTCTAACCTGAAAGGACCCGCAAATTCGCCCGCATTGAGGATCAAACTCGCCGTTGATCTTCCATTCGTATCGACCTCTCGTCCCCCGAAAAGCTGGGTTTGGGTGACGAACTCATTGGAGGCAGATCGCTTAGGCAAAGCGATGATGTTGTCTGAGGCGAGGATTTCGGGAACCGCGTCCATCGCAAATTCCGTCCATCGATGCTTGAACGCCTCCGACAAGTCGTCCCGTAGTTCTGCAGAGGACCGTAAGGCTAGAGAAATCGCCACCATCCCCGTGGAGAATGCGCCATCCAGCATGACCAGATCGCGATCGGCCGCACTTGCCACCTGGTACTCCATGCAGAACATTAGACCGTAGGCAATCTCAGCGGCATGTGCGATCGGATCAGTTATGAGGACATCGAACTCGTACGGCAGTTGCGTGTCGGTTGATTTCCATCCGAGTCCGTCAACGGCCAATGCGGTTGCGGCTGCGACTTCAAACGAGGCCAAGCGAACCACTGCGGCTGATCCGTCAACTGCGACAATCGACTTGCCTGGCATATCGGACAGGTTGTCAAGTTGGGATATTAAACCCAATCGCAACGCCCGAGCACGCAAATCATCCCGTCTGTCGATCTGTTCGGTCACTCTCGATTGTGCGAGTTCCGAGATACCTGACGAACGCGTGAGGAGTTCGTTGATCAGCGCGTCGGGGAGGTCGCCAAATATGTTTGTTTGCTCAGAAACCATATTGCACGAGATCAGATTATCGCACTGTGAACCCCCTGCGTCTCGCTGCGCTTGACGCGTCCCCCTTTTGCTTCGCAAAAGGGGGAGGGATCGCAGGAATGACGGGGGCACCCCCTTTGTCCTCCGGACATTTCCCCCGCGAGCGGGGGAAACCCTGTTGCCGCCCTTCCCGTCTGGATTCCCGCCTTCGCGGGAATGACGGTTGTTTGGCGAGAATGACGGTGGTTGCTGGAATGATGGATGTTTGGGGGAATGACGGGTGTTTCAATGTGCGGTGCTGTGAACCCCCTGCGTCTCGCTGCGCTTGACGCGTCCCCCTTTTGCTTCGCAAAAAGGGGAGGGATTGCAGGTGTGCTACTCCGTAACCGCTCCCGTGCTGGCGGGTTGGACTAGCTTTATGTATTTGGATAGCGAGCCGCGGGTGTAGGGTGGTGGTTTGGGTTGCCAGGTGGAGAGGCGGGTTTGGAGTTCTTCGTTGGAGATTTTTAGGTTGAGCTCGAAGTCGTCGAGGTTGATTTCGATGGTGTCGCCGTCTTGGACGGCGGCGATGGGGCCGCCGACTGCGGCTTCGGGGCCTACGTGTCCGATGATGGAGCCGTGGGAGCCGCCGGAGAAGCGTCCGTCGGTGATGAGGTAGACCTTTTCGCCGAGGCCTTGTCCGACGAGTGCGCCGGTGACGGCGAGCATTTCTCTCATGCCGGGTCCGCCTTTGGGGCCTTCGTAGCGGATGATGACGACGTCGCCAGCTTCGATCTCTCGCCTCTGGAGCGCGGCCGTGACCTGCTCTTCCTGGTCGAACACCTTGGCCGGGCCGGAGAAGCGAGCGCCGAATTGGTGTCCGGCGACCTTTAGCACGCAGCCATCGGGTGCGAGGTTGCCGTGGAGCACGACTAATCCGCCCGTTTCTGATAGGGGGTCGGATGGGAAGCGAACCACATCGTTTTCGTCTGGGTTGGGATCGACGTCGGCGAGGTTTTCCGCTATCGTTCGGCCAGTGACAGTCATGCAGTCACCGTGGAGCAAACCTGCGTCGAGCATCCGCTTCATTACGAGCGGGACGCCTCCGGCGCGGTCGAGGTCGAACATTACGTACTTGCCGCCCGGCTTCATGTCGGCGATGAGCGGTGTGCGCATCGATATGGCGTGGATGTCGTCGAGCGTCAGGTCTATGCCCGCTTCATGGGCGATGGCCGGCAGGTGCAGGGCAGTGTTGGTAGAACCGCCCATCGCGACTACTAACGCCACGGCGTTTTCGAACGCCTCGCGAGTCAAGATGTGCCGAGGATAGATGCCCTTGCGCAAGAGGTTCATCACCGCGGCTCCCGCCGCGCGCGATGATGCGCGCTTCCGCTGGTCGACGTTCGGCTCGGAAGCCCCGCCGGGCAAGGACAACCCGAGGGCCTCGCCGATCGACGACATCGTGTTGGCCGTAAACATGCCGCCGCATGAGCCCGGTCCAGGGCATGCGTTCATCTCGATCCCGTAGAGTTCGTCTTCGTCTATCTGACCAGCTTGGATCCGTCCGACCGCTTCGAAGACGGTCTGGATCTGGATGTCTTCGCCTTTCCAGTGGCCGGGCAGGATGGAGCCGCCGTAGACGAAGACAGATGGAATATCGAGGCGGGCCATCGCCATCATCGCACCGGGCAACGACTTGTCGCATCCCGCCGCGGCGACCAAGCCGTCGTAACGTTCGGCGAAGCAGACCGTCTCGATCGAGTCGGCAATTATCTCCCGACTGATCAATGAGCCACGCATACCTTCCGTGCCCATCGAAATCGCGTCGGAAACCGTAATCGTGCCGAATTCGAATGGGGAACCGCCCGAAGTTCGCACGCCAACCTTTATCTCATCCACCAACGGCTTGATTCCGGCGTTGCATGGAGTCACCTCGTTGTGCGTAGACGCCACGCCCACGAACGGCGCGTCGATGTCGGCGTCTGACATGCCCATGGCACGCATCATCGACCGATGCGGTGCACGGATCACGCCTTCGGTCGTTTCCCAAGACCGCCATTTTCCAGCTGCGCGCCCGTTCCGCTTTGCGCCAGCCCGTCGAGTTGATTGCGTTGCCATATATCCCGCTCTCTCTGTGAAGTACAGTCAAATCGATGTATCCATTTTAAGAAGGGGCGTCTGAACCGGGGATTTATGGGATCCCGGTTCAAGCCCGGGACATATTTATGTGATGGGCTGGGATGCCCCCTTTGTCCTTGGACATTTCCCCCGCCGAGCGGGGAAACAGTTTCGGCTGGAGAGGAAACCAACATGCCACCGGAATACATAATGCCTGCGGCGCGGGCGGTGATATTCGATGATCGCGGACGCATCCTGCTGATCCGCCGAGGCGACAACAAGCAGTGGGCGTTGCCGGCAGGGGGTATGGAGCCCGGCGAGTCGGTGACCGAGTGCATGGCGCGAGAGGTGTGGGAAGAGACGGGTCTGACGGTCGAATCGTCGACCGCTTTCGCCATTTACTCCGAGCCGCGCTTTACTGCGCCGACGCGGCCGGAGGCGCAACTGCTTACGGTGGCGTATCGGGTGGACGCATGGAGTGGGGAGTTGCGGACAACTACCGATGAGACGGACGATGCTCGGTGGTTTTCGGTGGATGAATTGAGGGCGTTGCCGGATTTGATGCCGATGTACCTCGAGACGATTGAGGATTGCTTGGGGACGCGTGAAAGCGGCGATTTCGTTGTTAAGTGAATCCCGGACAATTGATTGCGCATGCGCGTAGAATCTGATAGAACAGCGAATGCGTTTACAACGTGAGGCCAATTCGGCGTCGCACTGAGAGAATGGTTACCGAAGCATGGCAACGAAACGCGAAGTGCATCAATCGAAGATCCAACAATTGGTCGACGTGATTCAACTAGATGTAGGTGAGCCAGTAAACGAAGAATTTCGCAATTTGGTCCGCAATCATTCTTGCAATCGGTCAACGATCCTCCGACCACTGACGAACTCGAGGACCGGACAGTCGACGGTTCAGACGATCTCGGAATAGATCTGTACTTCGTTGACGATCTGAAACTGTCTATCTATTCCAGTCGAAATTCCGAAGCAACGACCAAACCATCAAACGCCAAGAACTCGACAGTTTTTTGCGTGCCCCGGTTCGTCTCATGCCCCAGGACGCGTTGAAGAACAACACAAATTTCGCGTTGTTAGAGTTCGCGCAAGAATTCCGCAAGTTGGTGCGAAGGGGTTTCGAGATAGCTACTATTTACGTCACAACTGAGCGGGCGACCCCACAAATCGTCAGTACGATTTCGAGATTCAACTTGGAAGCGTTAACACTCCTGGATATTGGTGACGTACCCCATTACGCGGCGATTTTTGGGGTGGACGATCTCTTGAGCGCCTCGATCGCCAGTTCGAAACCAACCGACACTAGTCTTCGATTAGAGGATTGGTATGAGGGTTCTGATCCAAATGGTTCCAACCGGTTTTTGTCGGGTAAAGTAGCAGCTTCTGAATTGATACGGATATTCGAAAAATATCGTCACGATATGTTCAGGTTGAACCCGCGCGGGCCTCTCGGAGTGGTTAAAGTCAACAAAGAAATCAAGCGTTCACTCAATTCAGAAATTGATCGTAAGCGGTTTTACTTCTTGAACAATGGGTTGACAGCCGTGTGCGAATCATTCAAAGTTGTCGACCGACAATCCAATACCATAGATGTACGAGACTTTCAGATCGTCAATGGTTGTCAAACCACATGGACCCTATACGAACATCAGTTACGCGGTGGCCCGCTTGACGGTGTAGCGTTGAGCATCAAACTTATCGAAGCCGCGCCATCCGACATCTTATCCACACAGATAAGCCAAGCCAGCAACTCGCAATCGCCGATGAAAGATTGGGATTTCCTGTTTGGCGAAAAAGAACAACTGTCTCTGCAAAGCGAGTTCGAACGACTTGACACGCCGGTCTTCTACGAACTAAAACGCGGGGAACAGAGGTTCATTCGCGGCGTTTCTGGAAAGAAGACTACGATCAAAGATGTTGCGCAGGCGATGTGGGCGTTCATCGGATTTCCGGGCGAGGCACGGGACCGTCTCCGCGATATTCCGAGGTTGTATAAATCAGAGGACTCAGCTTACCGCAGTGTGTTTTTTGAGGGCGTCACAGCCCGACATCTTTGGTTGCCATATGAAATCCACGAGCGTGTCAAGAAAGCGTACAAAGATACGCCGCCAATGGTCGCGCCTGAGGCGGGACAGGTGAATCGTCGGCTTCATCTTGTTTGGTTGATAGGTGAACTGCTATTGAAGGCGTTAGAAATTGATGCGTTTAACAAGATCGATTCCGGCTCATTGGCCACAGTGTCTAAACGGATAGATACATGGTTTTCCCAAGCGTACGCCTACGCCAACGTTGCAGTAAATGCGACCGTGCAACAGCACAAAGATCGTAACGGCAACCTAACGGTCAGTCTTAGACAATTGTTCAGATCACCCCAGCATTATGACCACTATCGCCGTTCGCTGGAAGACGCCGCAATGATCCACGGTTTCGACGACTTAAAATCTGCCATTGTTGGGTCAGCGAACGAAAATTGAAGAACGAAATTCTCGCGCACATCGTCCGCGATCACTTGCTCGAAGAATTATCCCCTCCAAACCCAACGTCACTACATCTTCGGGCGGTGCTTCGCGTATGCCATCCGGGTTGGCGGCGGCGCGTCTGTTGGTCAAGTCGTCAGCGGTGAACCACACCCAACCGTCTGGGGCGCTGGGTCGGGGGCCTGGTACATGGCAAAAGTAGATCATGTCGATGTGTTGGTGGGCACCGACCTTCTGGTCGTAGACGTCTTCGACGAGGATTGTGCGTGGAGGTGGGACTTGGTCCAAGTTGGAGATGTGAGGAATCTGCTGGGTGGGGACTAGATCGACATCGAAGCCCGTCTCCTCTTTTACTTCGCGTAGGACGGCTTGGACGGGGTCTTCGTCGGGTTCGACGTGTCCGCCGGGCGGTAGCCACGCCTGGACTCGGTAATGCCAGTGCAGGAGGGTCGCGTCACCGTTGATGACGAAACCGGTTGCCGTGAAGTGGCGGGGGATTGGTGATTCGGGCATGGAGATCGACTGCCTAGCGACGGGCATCCCCTGCGGTCGCTTCGCTCCCGCGTCCCCTTACGCTGCGCGAAGGGGACATCGGGCAAACGGGCCTCCTAGGGTGAGAATGTTAGGCGGTGTATTTGGCTAGGGCGGTTTCGGTCATTTCAATTCCGAGGCCGGGCTTGTCGGTAAGCGTGATGATGCCGTCGTGGGGTATGACGTGCTCGCCGTAGAGTTCGGCGATCTCTTCGAGCGGTGGTGCGAACTCGATTGAGAATTCGTGGGGGCGCACGGCGTTCTTGATGGTCGAGTAGCAGTGCAGTGAGGCGATGCTGTTGATGCCGGCGCTTGGTGAGTGCGGCATGACTGGTTTGTTGTACGTCGTAGCTAGCGTGTAGATCTTGAGGATCTCTGATGGGCCTGACGCGCCGAGGATGTCGGGTTGCAGGATGTCGGGGTTGCCGAGCATGATGACGTCACGGAAGCGCCAACGGTCCCAGTCCTGCTCGCCGGTCGATATTGCGACATCCAGCGCATCGGAGACTTGCCGTAGTCCGGGGAGGTCGTACTGGGGCAGGGGTTCCTCGAAGTGGTCGATGCGACCGTAGTCTTCGAAAGCGCGGCCTTGTTGGATGGCGGTGCTGACCGAGTAGCCGTTGTTGGCGTCGAAGCCGAGGTAGATATTGTTCGGCAAAAAGTCCCGGACCAGCTTGAACATCTGGAGGTCTTTTGCTGGGTTGGAGTCTTGGCGGTAGGATCGCCAGTCCATGCGGATCTTGTACGCCTTGTATCCCTGTTCCCAACCGTCCTTGACGTCGTCCAGCATCTGGTCGGGCGTCTTGATCCATCCGAGACCGACGCTCCAGTAGAGCGGAATGTCGAGACGGGCGGCTCCGCCCATCAATGCGTGGCACGGCATGCCGGCGTCTTTGCCGAGGATGTCCCAGAGAGCGATGTCGACGGCTCCAACTACATGAGGTGGGAGCTTGGTGATGCGCTCTTCGTCGCCTAGGTATAGGGTTTCCCAGTGGCGGTCGATCTTGCGTGGGTCTTCGCCGGTGAGGAGGGGCTTGACGGTGGAATCGAGGTGGGCTTGATGGCTCCGAAGGCGCCCGAGCGTCGGGAGACTTCGGCGACGCCGGTGATGTCGGCGCTGGTCCGGATCTGTAGGATCGCTCTGCCGTTCTTTAGCGGGGTTATGTCAAAACCGGTGATCTTCATGGTGAGCTTCCGTGAGTTGGGGATTGAATTCGCAATACTGAGTGTTAGCGCATTGTCTGAACTGGGATTTTTGGGATTGGGGGGATTATTGGGAAGTGGTTTTGGTTGTTGGGGGGTGCTGTGGGGATGGGTTGGTATGAACCCCCTGCGAGCCGCGCTTCGCTTGCTCGCCTCCCCTTTTTGCGCAGCAAAAAGGGGAGGGAAGGGAGTTCAGGCGGATTGTTTGGCTAGGGCGGCTTCGACTCATGTCGATGCCTAGGCCGGGTTTGTCGGTGAGGGTGGTCGTGGGGTAAGACGTGTTCGCCGTAGAGTTCGGCGACTTCGTCGAGTGGTGGTGCGAATTCGGTTGAGTATTCGTGGGGCCGGATGGCGTTCTTGATGGTGGAGTAGCAATGGATCCTGACATGGACTTGATGCCGGCGCTGGGCAGTGGGGCATTATGGGTTTGTCTGGTGGCGAGGTCGTAGATCTTGAGGACCTCGGATGGGCCGCCTCACGTTGAGGATATCGGGTTGGAGGATGTCGGGGTTGCCGATCTGGATAATGTCTCGGAAGCGCCAGCGGTCGTGACCTGTTCGCCGGTGGAGATGGCGACGTCTAGGGCGTCGACGACTTGGTCGCGAGTCCTGGGAGGTCAGGGGGAGCGGCTCTTCGAAGTGGTCGATGCGTCCGTAGTTCTCCATGGCGCGTCCCTGCTGGATGGCGGTGGGGACGGAGTATCCGTTGTTGGCGAATCCGAGGTAGATGTCGTCGGGGAGGAAGTCCCGGGCGAGTTTGAAGATCGTTAGGTCGTTGCGGGGTTGGCGTCTTGTCGGTAGTTCGTCCATGCGGATCTTGTATGCCTTATAGCCTTGGTCCATCCGTCCATGACGTCGTCTAGCATCTGGTCTTCGGGGTCTTCGGCCTGATGACGCTCCAGTAGCAGGAGGATTTCGCGTCTGCGCGTTGATGACGGGGAGCCGGTGTCTTTTCCGAAGTGACGCGGTGATGGCGCCTGACGTGTGGTGGCACCTTGGTTATCGCGTTCGTCACCGGGTAGAGGGTTTCCCAGTGGCGTTTGTCGTGGGTCTTGAATGAGGAGTGGCTTGATTCGATCGAGGTATCCCTCGAATGCTTCGGAGCGTCGGGGAGTTCGGCGTACGGCGGTGATGTCTTTGCGGTGCGGGACTTGACTCTGCCGGTTATCAGGGGGGTTAATTCGACGCCATTTGAGGGGATTTCCGTTGGTTTGTGTGAATCTGGTCAAGGTATTTTAGTGTAGTCCAGTCGGCTGAGCGAGGCGACGATTCGCGGCCCGTATGTCCTTTGGACATTTCCCCCGCGCTCTTCGCCCGTTCACCCTCACCCATCCCCTCTCCCTTCGAAAAAGGGGAAGGAATGGGAGGTTGGCGGGAAGGGTGTTTAGGCCGCTAGCTTGGCTAGGGCTGCTTCGTTTAGGTCGATGCCTAGGCCGGGTTTGTCTGTGAGGGTTATGGTGCCGTTTTTGGGGATTATGTGGTCGCCGTAGAGTTCGGCTACTTGGTCTAGTGGGGGTGCGAATTCGGTGGAGAATTCGTGGGGGCGGATGGCGTTTTTGATGGTGGAGTAGCAGTGGAGGGAGGCGATGGAGTTGATGCCGGCGTTGGGGGAGTGGGGCATTATGGGTTTGTTGTAGGTGGTGGCGAGGTCGTAGATCTTGAGGATCTCGGAGGGTCCGCCGGCGTTGAGGATGTCGGGTTGGAGGATGTCGGGGTTGCCGATCATGATGATGTCTCGGAAGCGCCATCGGTCCCAGTCCTGCTCGCCGGTCGATATCGCGACATCGAGGGCGTCGGCGACTTGGCGGAGGCCGGGAAGGTCGTATTGGGGCAGCGGTTCTTCGAAGTGGTCGATGCGTCCGTAGTTTTCGAAGGCGCGGCCTTGCTGGATGGCGGTGGGGACGGAGTAGCCGTTGTTGGCGTCGAAACCGAGGTAGATGTTGTTCGGGGAGGAAGTCGCGCACGAGTTTGAACATGGCGAGGTCGTTGGCGGGGTTGGCGTCTTGGCGGTAGGATTTCCAGTCCATGCGGATCTTGTAGGACTTATAGCCTTCTTCCCAGCCGATCCTTGACGTCGTCGAGCATCTGGTCAGGTGTTTTTTCCAGCCTGATCCGACGCTCCAGTAGAGGGGGATGTCGATTCGCGCTGCGCCGCCCATGAGTGCGTGGCAGGGGAGGCCGGCGTCTTTGCCGAGGATGTCCCAGAGTGCGATGTCGACGGCGCCGACGATCTGGGGTCGGAGCTTGGCTTCGCGTGGGATCTGCTTCTGGGAGCCGAGGTAGAGGGTTTCCCAGTGGCGGTCAATCTGTCGTGGGTCTTCGCCGATGAGTAGGGGTTTGATGGTGGATTCGAGGTGGGCTTCGAAGATTTGTCCGTCTGCCTCGGACAAGCCGGTGATGCCGGCGTCGGTGCGGATCTGGAGTATTGATCTTCCGCGTTTGAGGTGGGTGATGTCGAATGCGGTTATTTTCATGTTGAGCACCCCCTGTGCTCGCTTCGCTTGCTATTCCCCCTTTGTCCTTCGGACATTTCCCCCGCGAGCGGGGGAAACCCTAGGGGTGTGAGCAGGTTCTCAATCGGGCGGCTAGGCTGCGAATTTCGCCAATGTGGCCTCGCTTATATCGATCCCTAGCCCTGGCTTGTTCGTCAACGTGATCACGCCATCTTTAGGGATGACGTGTTCGCCGTATAGCTCTGCTATCTCTTCGAGTGGTGGCGCGAACTCGATGGAGAACTCGTGAGGGCGGACGGCGTTTTTGATGGTGGAGTAGCAGTGTAGTGATGCGATGCTGTTGATTCCGGCGCTAGGGGAGTGCGGCATCACGGGCTTGTTGTGCGTCGTGGCCAGGGTGTAGATCTTGAGGATTTCTGAGGGACCGGAAGCTCCGAGGATGTCGGGTTGCAGGATGTCGGGGTTGCCGAGCATTATGACGTCTCGGAAGCGCCAGCGGTCCCAGTCCTGCTCGCCGGTGGAGATTGCCACGTCGAGGGCGTCGGAGACTTGGCGCAGTCCTGGCAAATCGTACTGCGGGAGCGGTTCCTCGAAGTGGTCTATGCGACCGTAGTCTTCGAACGCTCGGCCCTGTTGGATGGCGGTGCTGACGGAGTAGCCGTTGTTGGCGTCGAAACCGAGGTAGATGTTGTTGGGCAAGAAGTCGCGGACCAGCTTGAACATCGCCAAGTCTTTGGCCGGGTCGGAGTCTTGCCGGTACGACCGCCAGTCCATGCGGATCTTGAAGGCTTTGTATCCCTGGTCCCATCCATCCATGACGTCGCCGAGCATTTGGTCGGGGGTCTTGATCCAGCCAAGTCCGACGCTCCAGTAGAGGGGGATATCGAGGCGTGCCGCGCCGCCCATCAGCGCGTGGCATGGCATGCCTGCGTCTTTGCCGAGGATGTCCCAAAGGGCGATGTCGACGGCGCCGACGATTTGTGGCGGGAGCTTGGTGATGCGTTCGTCATCGCCCAAGTAGAGCGTTTCCCAATGGCGGTCAATCTGTCGTGGGTCTTTCCCAGTTAACAGCGGTTTGATCACGCCGTCTAGGTGAGCTTGAAAGGCGCCCATCGCACGCCACGGCGGTTCCGACACGCCGGTTATACCCGCGCTGGTGCGGATCTGGAGTATCGCTTTGCCGTTCTTGAGCGGCGTGACGTCAAAACCGGTTATCTTCATGTCGAGTTCCCGAAACCTTTGTGTTTGAATTGCGTAAACAGAGTTTAGCGCAACAAAGACGGCGACGCGCACTGACAGCGATGAGAAGTGAGAGATTGACTGCCGAAGCGACGAACGAGACTAGACGTTCAGTTCGGCTCTGCGGTCTTGGAATATCGAAGCCAAGTCGGGGTCTTCCATGACGTTGGCTTCGTCCTCGTACAGGTAACACTGCGCCTGGCGGTGCTGCTCTAGCCGGTAACCGGGCGGCTGCTCTTCGTTGCAGATATCCATGACGTGCGGACATCGGTCGGCGAATTTGCAGCCGAACATCGTATCGAAGTCTTCGAAGCGCGCAGACGGAGGTTCGTCGCCCCATTTATTGTCGGGATTGGGCTGCGGTATCGACTCGATCAGCAGTTGCGTGTATGGATGCTTGGGCTCCAGAATCACACGCTCGACAGCGCCCGATTCGACGACGGAACCGCGGTACATAACGAGAATGTTGTCGCTGATCTGTAACGCCGTGGTCAGGTCGTGCGTGATGTAGACCACGGAGATACCGATTTCACGGTTGAGGCGCCGGATGCTGTCCAATATCGTCGCACGCAACGAGGCGTCGACCATCGATACGGGTTCGTCAGCCAATATGAGACGCGGCTTGATCAGCAGGGCCCGCGCAACCATGATGCGTTGCCGTTGACCACCGCTCAACTGGTGTGGGAAACGGCCCAACGTGTCGCCCGGCTGGAGACCAACCATTGCCAACGCATCCTCGATCATCGTGTTCTTTGCTTGTTTCGAGGTCGCCAATTTGAATCGGTTAATCGGGGTTTCGAGGACGTGATCGACCTTGTAGAACGGGTTGTAAGAGCCGAACGGGTCTTGGTAGATGGATTGGACTTCCTGTTTGAAGTTCCACGAATCCCTGCGAGAGAGTTTGGTGAAGTCCTTGCCTCGGTAGTACATCGATCCGAAACTCGGGGTGATGGTTCCCATCAGCAGGCGCGCCAACGTCGTCTTGCCGGAGCCACTTTCGCCAGCGATGGTGGTGATCTTAGGTTCGTCCTCGTTTATCGAGAGCGATACGTCGTCAACCGCGACGATTGGTGGTTTCGTTGACAAGGTACCGCCACCGAACGTTCGGGTGACGTGATCGAGTCGCATGAAATCGCTCAATTGGTGGCCTCCTCGTCGAACAAGTGGCAAGCTACGCCACGACCCGGTCCAATGTTCAAAAACTCCGGCACATCGCGGAAGCAACGTTGGTGAACGGATGGGCAACGCGGGTTGAACGCACATCCCGGCGGCAGGTTCAACAGCGCCGGTTGCATGCCCGGTATTCCGATGAACTGCCGACTGATGTCGAACGATGGGAGACTCTGAATCAGCAGCTTAGTGTATGGATGCTTCGGGTCCTTGAATACTTCAGGAACCGTTCCGACCTCGACCAGCTTTCCGGCGTACATAACGCCGATGGTGTCGGCGAACTGTGCCACAAGGCCCATGTCGTGGCCGACGAGGAGAACTGTCGCGTCCAAACCTTCTTGCAGTCGGCCCAGGGTCTGCATGATCTGCCGCTGCACGACGACATCCAACGCACTGGTTGGCTCGTCTGCAACGATGATCTGTGGGTTAAGTGAAATTGCGATCGCCATTGCGACGCGCTGTTTCATGCCACCGCTGAGTTCGTGCGGGTGCAAGCGTGAGACCGATGGATCGAGTCCGACGCGGACTAGCAAGTCGTGGACGCGTGTGTTGAGTTCCGTCCGATTTGGAGCACCCTCGCCAGGCGGGACATGGTCCATAATTCCGTCGGTTATCTGATCCGCGACCCGCATGACCGGGTTCAACGAGTTCATCGCGCCTTGCGGCACGAGCGCCATCTCACTGAGGCGAATCGATCGGATGTCCTTCTCTTCCATCTCAACAAGATCGCGATCACCTAGGTAGATGTGGCCACCGGCAATGTGACCCGGCTCGCGGGTCAATCGCATGATCGCCATTGCCAGCGTGGTCTTCCCACTGCCAGATTCACCAACCAGTGCGAAACGTTCGCCTTGCCGCAGGTTGAACGAGACATCGTCGACAGCCTTCACCATCCCCCGAGAAGTGCCGTAGTAAACCTTCAGACCTTCGACCCGCAACGCGAACTCGTCGTCATTTGACGAAACGGCGGAGCGAGTGTTTTGTTCAGTTGTGACCATTGGTTAATGCCGTTGTTTTGTGGCCTATGCCTGCCTGCGTAGCCTCGGGTTCGACCATTCGTCCAAACCAGCTGATATCAAGAACAGGCTGACGAAGATGATGACGATGAAGATCAGCGGAAACAGCCACCACCACCACATGCCGAGAGTGATGGCGCCGAACTGGATAACCCAGTAGACGGTCATACCTAGCGAGGGTGAGGAGAAGTCGCCGAGTCCGAGCGCTTCCAAACCGATCGATGCGAGGATCGATCCGGCGACTGAACCCACAAAACTGGCGGTGATGTATGGAATGAGGTTGGGCATCATTTCGCGGAAGATAATGGCCAGGCCAGACATCCCCGATTGCCGCGCAATCTCGACATACGGTTGTTCTCTCAAAACCAGCACCTGTGAGCGCACCGTTCGCGACGAGAACACCCAACCAACCGCGGCGAGACCAGCACCGAGTTGCCACCACACAAGCTCAGTCCCAAGCTGGATCCTAATGATGATCAGGATCAATAGTCCCGGTATCGAGATGCCGACGTCGGTCAACAATCTGATGAGCACATCAGGGACGCCGCGATAGTACGCGGCAACGAAAGCTGTAACGGTGCCTATGCCTACCGACAATAGTCCCGCGATCAAGCCCGTGCCAAGAGTTAGCGGGATGCCCCGGAGATTCGTGGCAAACAAGTCACGAGCTTGGGTGTCCGTTCCCATCGGATATTTGAACAGGGAGGGCTTTTCGTCCGCTTCTAGCTCAACAATGTCCTCGCACCATGTGCACCATGAAGGTGGCAGACGCTTATCTTTGACTGGCGCACCGCCGCTTACGTGAGCATCGAGCCGCGAATCCTGTGCGCGACCAGCTATGTGAGGCTCCGTCTGTCCGTAGATCAGAAGACCGATGATGGTAAAAAACAACAACCCGCCCAAGATCCCAAGCCCAACGATCAGCGACGGGTTGCGCCGCCCATACGAAGATATCGGCTCGATGCGCTCTTGATAGAAAACCCCGAAACGACGGCGAGCCAAACGAACTCTGGTCCTCATCGTTAGATTTCTTGCGCTCGCGACTCTAGCCATATCAGTTTTTGGTGTACTTGACGCGAGGATCGATCAGCGGATATATCAAATCGATGACCATCGTGGCCAAGGCCAGCGAGATGATGATTGTCATAACAATCCCAGTTATCTGGAAGAAATCTGAAACCCTGATGGCGTAGAAAAGAGTGTTGCCGAGACCCGGGTATTGGAAGAGAACCTCAACCAGCACGGCCCCGGTGAGAAGCGTGCCAAAAGAAATCGCCAAACCGGTAACCTGTGGTAAAAGCGCGTTCCGGATCGCATACCGGACGAATATTCGGGCGCCGTTCAGACCCTTGGCGTCCGCTTGGACCATGAAGTCTTCGCCCTGAGTGTTGACCATCATGCCCCTCATGCCAATCGCCCAGAACCCGACTGCCGAGAAAAGAATCGCTAGGGCTGGCAGGATCGAGTGTCTGAGCACGTCAAGTATGAATTCCAAACTCCATTCAGGAAGATGGCCCGGACTGTACGCACCGAAGAACGGCAACAAATTCAGTATGATCGCAAAAACGAACATCAACACCAATCCCAGCATGTACTGAGGGATGGCAGAAAGCGTGAGCAATGGCATGAACGCATAACTCAACCAGCCAGGAGAACGCGACCAACCGAGCAGTGCTCCTGCGCCAGTCCCGAGGACGAACCCCAAAGTGAGCGTAACCGTCATCAATCCCAGCGACCAAACTATTGAATCAGCAATGATTTCGTTAACAGTACGTGGGAAATAGGCGATGGAGTATCCGAATTTCAAACGTGAAAGGTCGGACAAGTAGTTGATGTACTGCTCATGGAGCGGTAAGTCCAAACCGAGCCGCGCAGAATATTCCTTCGCCATCTCGTTCATCCCCAGTTGGACAGAACCGCCGCGTTGCGCCTCAAGCAGGAGCTTCTCTTTGACCGGGTCTTGTCCGGTCAAACGAGGAAGCATGAAAATCACCGTCGCAGCCACCCACACCGTTAGCAAGAACAATAGGAACCGTTGAACAATGAAGTTCCCGAAAAACGCCGCAACGAACGACAAAACGGGGTTTCGTCGTGCGTCCAATGCGGGATTGCGCCGCGCGTTCGTTCTTGTTGCCAACGAATTTCCGTCTAGGCGTCAGGTAGGTGGATCCAAATGTTGGTGTGGGCCCTTACAAGCCGAGCGCACAACCGACATCTCAAGCGATTGTATCTAGCCACAACGATATGCGCAAGTTCCAATGTTCAAGCCAGCCGACTTTGTCACCAACCCAATCCAGTTGGATCACTGCTTTAGATATCCGCTATTCGTAGTCAGTTCAGTTGAAAGCCTATGCGCCAACCAAAAATCGTTGATTTAAGTTGACAACCACTGGCAGCGAGTAGAGAATTGACGCTTGATCGTTGTCAGGCGATTCGGGAATCTTCGCGCGGCTTGCCGTGTGTACTAGAAATACCGTTGAAGTTTTGCTTGACGTGCAGAAAAATAGATATTGAGGAAGATAAAACAATGAATCTCCCCGCAAAATTCGGGCGATATGGTTTGTTGGCAATCCTTGCGAGCGTAATGGTTCTCGGAGCCGCCATCGCTTGTGGAGAGGAAGAGCCGACCGCCACACCCGTCCCGCCGACCGCGACCGCGGTTCCAGCCACGGCAGCTCCAGAGCCCACGGCTACTGAAGAGGCCATGATGGAAGCCATGGGCATGGTCTTTGACCCAGGTGACGTCGCAGCAGAAGACACTCTGACGCTTTTCCACGGCGGTTCAGAGGGGCGCTTCATCGACCACGAACTTTGGAATCCTTACTCTATTGGTGCAAACCACCAGGCGGGTCCAAACCTGATCTTCGAGCCGCTCGCGTTCTTCTCAGCGTTCGCTGACGAGGAAATCATGTGGTTGGCCGAGAGTTACAGCTACAACGATGACTTCACCGAGCTGACCATCAACTGCCGCGAGGGCATCACTTGGAGCGACGGCGAAGACTTCGACTGCGAAGATGTTGTCTATACGTTGAACACGCTCAAGGAACTCAAAGAGCAGGTTCGATGGGGCAAGGACATCGACTCGGCGATGGAAAACGCTGAATTGGTCGATAAGTACACCGCGCAAGTGAACATGCAGAGGCCCGACCCGCGCTTCTTCTTCCTGCTGACATACAAGTTCGACATCGGAGTCTACATCGTTCCTCAGCACCACTACGAGGGCCGCGACTGGACCACGTTTGGTGACTACGACCGCGACAAGGGCTGGCCGCTCTCGACCGGACCTTGGCAGGTGACCACCTCAACCGAGCAGAAGATTTTTGACCGCCGCGACTCGTGGTGGGGCGACGGCGTAGCCGACTTGGGCGAATACGCCACATTGCCCGTGGTCAAGCGCATCATCTACATCCCGGGTGTACCGCAGGAACAGCGTGCACAGGCTTTGATCGCCGACCAAGTTGACGGTGCCGCGATGACGACCCCGTCGCTCATCAAGGAAACCCTTGACCAGAACGAAGACCTGATCACCCACTCCGGCCGACAAGAGCCTTACGGCTATGTTGACTGGTGGCCTGTCTCCATCGCGTTCAACACCAGTGGTAAGTTCGGCCCGTACGACGACCCTGACGTGCGATGGGCGTTCTCCTTCTACCTTGACCGCGAGGAACTCCGAGATCTTGCGTACGACGGCGCGGCAGCATACAACCCGCTGACCATGCCGCAGTACCCGCCGTTGCAGCCTTACTTTGATATCGCCGTAGAGGTCATGGACGAAATCGGGCGCTCCACGCTCGACTACGATCCCGACCGCGCTGATGGGTTGCTCACCGACGCCGGGTTCACTAAGAACTCCGACGACTTTTGGGCGGACTCCGGTGGAAACACGATCAACTGTGACATCGTCGGTTTTGGTGCTTGGGCGGACCTTGGACCAGCCGTTGCGCAGCAGTTGACCAACCACGGTATCAACGCGAGCTACGGCCAGCCGACCGACGCCTCCAGCAGAATGGCAGAAGGTAACTTCGAATGCCTGATGTTCGGACACGGTGGCTCCGTACGTGACCCATACTTCACCATGAAGCTCTACCAGTCAACGTCCGTGAACATTCCGGGCGGTCACCAGGTGAACTTCTACCACTGGGAAAACGAAGAGTGGGACGACCTGACCGACGAAGTCGCCAAGACTTCGCCTGACAACACCGCCCAGATGTACGACCTCTGGCGACAGGCTGCCACGATCTGGCTGTCCGAGTTGCCTGACGTTCCGATCCTCGAGTTCTACCACCGCATCATCATGAACACGGCGCGTTGGACCGGTTGGCCCCAGGGTGACTCCTCACAGGGTGCCCTCGACGTGACCGGATACGTAAACGAGGCATGGTGGCACTTGACCTGGACACTGGTCATCCACCAGCTTGAGAAGAGCTAACCAACCTGAGTTGAATCGGTTGCCATAGCCTTAGCGGCACTAGCAACCGGACAACCCAAGTCGAAGAGAAGCGGCCGAGTTTGGGAAACCAAGCCCGGCCGCTTCGACGCGTCAGCGATCAGACAAATCCGTCATCGGATGTTTCTCCGAGGTCGCTGAGGATACGCTACGCTACCCTTAATCCAGCGACCCTGAATCGGAACCGGATCATGTCAATCAATGCAAAATCGATCCTCGTTTCCCTGTTGGTTTTCGTGGTCGCCAGTTTCGTAATCAGTTGCGGCAGCGCAACTGACGAACCGGCGGATGACGCAGACGGCGATCCCGCTGTTGTAGCGGTCGACGAGAATGCGGTGGTCCCTATCGGCGAACGTGCTGAACTGCGGGCCTACACTAGGCCGAGCAGTGTGTTCACCGTCGACGATTTCGTCGAAGCCGGGTGGAAGAAGAACAAGGAATACCCCTTGGACACCTTGCCCGAGGCGACTGGCGCGTATTTCGGCTTCTACAATCGCAAGGACATCGAGTTACGTACCTACCCGTCGCACGATGTGGCTATGGCCGCCGGTAGGGATTCTGCCGAGGCCGCGATCGAGACTGAAAAGCTGTCGGGCCGTGGCGCAGGATTCTCGAGCGTAACGTTGTACGGGGCCTACGTGGTCGCGGGCAACGTGGTGATGTTGTGTGAAATCTCGGTCAGCGACTGCACCGATCTTCTAGACCAGATCGCGCAATGAAGTGGACTTTCGATTTTTGGACTCGTAGCGCATTGCTGGCGGCTCTCGCGATCAGCGCCGTGGCAGTCGTGATCGGATGCGGTAGCGCTGCTCCTGAAGACGGTGCGTCTAATATTGCAGAGGCGATCGACGAGACGGCGATTACCGCGATCGGTGACCGACCGGAGATAAGCGCATGGACCCGCCCCAATCGCGAGTTCACCTATGAAGAGTTCATCGAGGCCGGTTGGAAGCAGCATCAGATCTATGAGGTCGACACGTTGCCAAACGCCCTAGAGGCTCGTTACGGGTTCTACAGTCGTCGCGACGTCGAGATTCGCCGATACCCGTCACACGATGCCGCGATGAACGACGGGACGTCATCGGCGGAAGAAGCGTTGGACCGCACAGTTCATGACGGTTCCGGATTCGCAAGTCGACGCGTCTACGGCGGATATCTGGTTGCTGGCAACCTCGTAATGATGTGTGAAGTTTCTACGGACGACTGCATCGAGCTGATCGAAGCAACTAAAGGCGTCGAGTAGTCTCCCAACCCTGCGAAACGGACGATCGGTGGAGTCGTCTTAGGCGAATCAGTTCTTTCGGCGGGTAAGATCGTTCGAAATTCGAACCAGCAATGGGGTTGTCAATGTCGAGAACTGATGACAAAATGGCGTGAACCGATCAGTCGCGAAGCGAGGTTCCCAATGCGATTTTCAGGTCGTCTAGTCATCATCACCGCATTCGCGGTTTCGGTGCTGATCATCTCGAACATAGTTGCGATCAAACCGGTGTCGCTTTTCGAGATGCCGTTCGAATTCTTGGGGAGCAACCTCTACGTCGTTTCGGCCTCGGTAATTTGTTTCCCACTGGGTTACATCATCTCCGACGTATTGACCGAGGTGTATGGCTTCCGAGTGGCTAGGGGAGTGATATGGCTCGGTTTCGCATGCAACCTCATGGTTGTCATCGTCATCGCGCTCGTCGGCGCGATACCGGGCGCGGTGTTCTGGGGAGACCAAGCACAGTACGAAACAATCCTGGGGGCGACTTCGTGGATCCTGCTCGGTAGCTTCGTCGCCTATCTGGTGGGTGAATTCGCCAACGCCGTCGTGATGGTTGTCTTGAAAAATCGGACACAAGGACGGATGCTGTGGCTACGGACGATCTCATCCACCGTCGTCGGACAAGGTATCGACTCGATCTTGTTCTACTCGATCGCCTTCGGCGTATCCGGTATCTGGGGTTGGGAAGGCGCCATCAACGGTGCGATCTTGGCATGGATCGCCAAAACCCTCTATGAAATCGCAGCGACGCCACTAACCTACGGAGTCGTTAACTGGCTGAAGAGAACCGAGAAGATGGACATCTACGATGCGCCGAGGTCACTGAACCCATTCGGCGTATTCGGTGATCCCGACGAGGCCAGCTACAACGCCGCCAGCGCATAGCCGCGTCTGCGCACGGCTTAACTGTGGGAAATAACTACGGCAGCTGCTCGAGCAGATTGTCGCAGTTCTCGATGGACTGCTTGCTCTCGAGACCTTCGCACATCATGATCATGTTGCCGACCACGACGTAGTCCCAATAGCGCGGGGAATATGCGCATCCGGAGTGCGGCGTGTCGGCATCACGGCTGCAACGTCGACGGTCATTGGAGCCTTCTTCCCAGATGATGTCATCTCCGATGACAACCGCGTCATCGCCAGTGACGTGTTCGACATACGGTATGCCTTCGTCCAACAACGTTTGGTGGTCAGGGTAGAAGCGGACCTCGTAGTCCAAACGATTGAAGATGATCCGCCAAGCCGCATCGGCTCCCGGCAACTCTTCAACGTCGTACTCTTTGTTCGTTTTTACCCCGGTTATCTTCAGGTCGTCGATCGAGTAGGTGCCGTCGGCGCTCCGAATACGAGGGTCACCGCCGCTGCCTTCCGCTGGGGCCTCGCCGCCTCCGCTCCCGCCAGTGTCCGAGCCACACGCCATCGAAGCGACAATCGCCATCACCAACGTTAAGCAAAACACCGCGACCAGGGCGCGTGGAGACCGAAAAGACATCGCGTTTTTTGACATACCGACCTCGGTGCCGTTCAATATCAATTTTGCAGGGCCGCGTACAACGCTTCGCAATTCTTCAACGCGGCGTCCGAGTCCCTGCCTTGGCATAGTAGCACCAAATTGCCGGCGACCACGTAGTCGCCGTATTTTGCGATGTTGCACCTGCCAGAATGGTGCGAACCACGGGTGTTTGCAGCGCAAGCGCGTCTTTGAATCAACCCTTCATCCCACCGCTGCGTCGCACTGGCGATCACTGCATCCGGTCCCGTAGCCTCGTTCGCGAAATCGACTCCAACGGTTAACGCGGTGTCGTGGTCAGGGTAGAAGCGCGCTTCGTACTCCTGACGTTTATATGGATCCGGCCCGAAGAACCCGTAGATGGCACTGTCAGCGCGATCCAAACCCGCAACGTCGTAACTCTTGTTGAGTTTGAAGTTGGCCAACGCCTCGAAGTCGTCCAACGAGTATTCGCCAACGTCAGCGAGTACCTGAGGTTGGCGCTGCGCGGTCGGTTCAGGTTCCTCTACAACTGGCGCTGGGGTTGCCGTAGAAGGTACCGACGTCGCCCTTCCTACGATCTCGTAGTCGCCAGACGCAAACGAATCATCCGACCCAACGTCGCCACAACCGACGACGGATACCAAGGCACATGCCGCCATGGCACCAATTATTAGGAGAACGTTCGAAACAATGGGTTGCTGGACGAGCCGAGCCGATCTCACTGCGATTGCAGAGCTTCCATCAATGCGTTGCAGTTGTCGAGTGAGGTCTGGGAGTCCTTGCCTTGGCAGAGCAGCACCAGGTTGCCGGCCACGACGTAGTCCCCGTACTTGGCGTTGTCGCACTTTCCGGAGTGGTGCGATCCGCGGGTGTTGCCGGAGCAGGCACGTCGCTGGACCAATCCCTCGTCCCAGCGCTGAACGTCCTTTGCGATAACCGCATCCGGGCCGGTTGCCTCGTTTGCGAAGTCGACGCCAACCGTAATCGCGGTCTCGTGGTCCGGGTAGAAGCGTGCTTCGAACTCTTGGCGGTCGTATGGGTCGGATCCGAAGAAACCGTAAACCGCACCGGTCGCTTCGTCGAGACCCTCAACCTTAATGTTCTTGCTCTTCTTGTAGTTCGGGGTGTTGATGAGGTCGTCTTCGGTATACACGGCATCAGTCGAAATGATTTCGACGCCCGGGGGCCCGCTCGCAACCTCTTCAACGGCTGCCGCAGGTGCAGCTGTGTCGCCACCGTTGTCGGTTTCATCGATGTCGGCGCTGCCGCAGGCAAAGGCGAAAGCGAAGGCGGATATCAACAAGACAAGCCCGAACTCGCGTAGTCCGAGCGAGGTAATTCGTCGCAGGATCATCTCTTCGTGCTCCTAATCGTGGACATTTACCGCGGCCCACCTAACGCGGTTGTATGACGCATCACGGTATGTGTCTAAATATGTTATCAATTCGCCGATGCGATGACGACGGACGTCCCCGTTTGTACCGGTACCAGGGGAACGTCTATCGGCTCGTCGAATCCAACGCATCTACGAGGCGGGAACAACGCTCCGCGGCTTGTTCGGCGTCTCGTCCTTCGCAAAGGGCGATCAAGTTTCCGTAGACGACGAAATCGCCGTACCGAGGCGTGGGAGAGCCACGGGTATGAACGATCGTACGTCGATCTCTCAGCCCCTCGGTGTACCTCGCGAAATCGGGGTCGATGATCGCTTCAGGACCTGCTCCCTCAATGGCATACGACAAACCCGAGGTTACGGCTTCATCGTGCGAGCCATAAAATCTGACTTCGAACTGGACCGGCGTCCCATCGACCTTCCAGAAGAACAGCGACACGCCGGTTGCGACCGGCAATCCCGCAGTTTTGTAGTTCTTCGAGTGCTTGAGCCCTGCGGCTTCGAAATCCGCGATTTCGAATATGCGATCGGAAGGCATGACCAGCTGGGTCGTTGGGTTGGCGTCCTCATGTTCGACTATTTCCTCCATCACTGACGCGCTGCCACAAGCAAATATGAACACTGACAACGGAACGAGCGCCGAAGTTACGAACGCGGTTCTCATCGACTATCAAGTGCCTCAATCAGCGCAAAACAACGATCCCACCCCTCAGCATCGTCCTTCCCTTCACAAAGGAGGACCATGTTTCCGTAGATCGCGTATGCACCGTACTTGGGTTTCAGTGCGCCCCCTGGGTAATCAAATATGGTCCTGCGGTCACGGATCCCCTCTTTGTACGCCGCGATATCCACATCGATGATTCCGTCTTCGCCGCTTCCTTCTTCTGCCGGTGCAGTACCGAGTGCCACCGCATCATCGTGCGAACCGTAGAACCGTGCTTCGAACTCCACGGCGACATTTTTGACCCGCCAGTAAAGCAACCCGGCTTCGACGCCGCCGGGAAGCGTCGCAACATCGTACGTCTTCCCTGATTTCAAACCAAGAGAAACGAGGTCTTCTGCCGACAGCAAACCTTCTCGGGCAAACACGCGACTTTCAGTTTCAGCGTTGTCGACAGAACCCGCGTCGCCACCATCATCCGAGCCACATCCGACAATCAAGACCGCCAAAATCAGCGGCACCAACCAAGTTAGTCGCATCACCTTGACTACTGTCCCCCCGCCTCATCTAACGCGGTCGCTAGTTCTTCGCAACGTTCTAACGCCTGCTCTCCCGCTGCACCGCCGCAGAGCATGATCACGTTACCGTATATCGCGTAACCGCCGTAGCGTGGCCCGACACCGCTGCGCGCTCCGCCGCCGATGCCAGAGCCGACGATCATCCGGCGATCCTTCACCCCTTCCTTATACGTCGCGTCGTCAGCGTCGAGGATCGCGTCCGCGCCGGAGCCTTCCTCCGCGAGGGCAGCGCCGAGTTCAACGGCATCCTCGTGATTCGCATAGAACCGCACCTCGTAGTCGATCGGGTCGCCCGACGCGATGCGCCAGAATCCGAATATCGCCTCGCTTGCTCCCGGCAACCCTTCGAGATCGTAGCTGCGCGCCTTCTTGAATCCAATCGTCTTCAAATCATCAGGCTCAAACGCCGTTTCGACATCCATCACCTGCTGGAAACCTTGCTCGCCACTGTCGCCGCTCCCTCCATCGCTCGACCCGCACGCAATCGAGATCGCGGCCGCCATCACACCCCCAAATACGGCGAAGATGAAGCGGAATCTGTAGGTGCTCAGGTACATCTTTTGGTGCGGATTTTGTCTGTGTGAATGATAACCAATATCGACTCGTCAGGCGACCTCAACTCGTCAACGGCGATGTCCGCGTCGACGCGCCAAGCCCAAGTATGCGACGCGCGCGCATATAAACTTGAACTGTGGGGCTGTAGCTCAGTGGGAGAGCGCCTGCTTTGCAAGCAGGAAGTCACGGGTTCGAATCCCGTCAGCTCCACCAGACGCCGCAGAGCGGCGATTGGCGATTCCGTCTCCTATCCCTTGATGGAGAGGGCTAGGGTGAGCGTGAAGCTATCCGTCTCCACGGTGTCTCTCAATCAGCGCCACGACCCGATCGTCGATTTGGCCGTCGAACTCTCGCCCGGCGTCTGACAGGGCGATACCGAGGTGCGCGTCACGTAGCAACTGGTCGTACTCCGTGGTTTGTCCGTAGTTGATTTCTAGCTCGGCGAAAAGGGCGTCAAGCGTGTCTTTTTGAAACATCGTCGTCCGGGAGAGATTGGTGTTGATGGGGTTTCGGAACAGGTGGTCGGGAACTACTCGTCAGTCCGCGAAACGCCCTCTTTCACCAACCGCGAGAGCTCGTTTGCAAACTGAACGGCCTCCGCATCGGGAGTTCCGCCGTTCTCTTCGACCTTCCGCTTGAACTCTTTGAAGAGCCACTCTTCCTTCGTCCCGTGCGGGATCTCGAACTCTTTGCCTTTGAAACTCGGCAACTCGCCTGGGCCGAAGTAGCCCTTGCCTCGGAGCTCGTAGCCTTCCAAGTTCGGCGTGCCCTTGCCAAGAATCTCGCTAGTCTCGATGTAGTGTTCCATCACCGGTTTCATGCCGTAGCGCTGGACCGGGCAGACCTTCATGCAAACGGCGCAACCCTCATACTTCACCATCACTGGCCGACAGCGGTCATACACCAGCTTGTTCTTCTTAACGCCGCGGTACCACACCTTCTCACGCAGAAGCGCACGGGCAGGGCAGCGGACAACGCAGACCTGACACTCTTCGCAGAACTTGTTTATGCCGTAGTCCACCGGCTCGTCGTGAACGACCGGCGCATCCGTCGTGATCAGCATCAACCGTGCCCGCGAACCGAAATGGGGAGACAGTAACTGTCCGTTCGCGCCCAGTTGCCCGAGTCCCGCTTCGACGAACAATGGGATGAACGCGCCACTGTTGTCGTTGGGACTGTGGATCTGGGCGTGATATCCGAGCGAGCGGATGTGCTCGGCGAGATCGAGCGCCAAAGCTCCAGCTATCTCGTAGGTGCCGAAATGAGCGAATTCCGCCTCCAAACTGGGTATCGACTGCGTCTGCGAGTAGTCCTGCTCCAACGCCAGGCAGATCGCGTGATTGAATTTGGCCCAAACCTTTTTGCTCTGGTAGGTGTATCTGCGGTCATATCTCGTGAAACCGACCTCGCCAAAACCCAACTCACGGGCTTTGTCTCGGATGTCGGTCGTAACGTCATGCTCCGGGTCTGGCTCGGCAGTCGGTTCGATATCGCCAGAAACCCACGCCGCTTCGATCAGCGGCTCGCTGACCGCGTCGTGCTTCTTGCGATAGTCGTAGACCTCTTTGATGTAAACGGTCCAACCCCAGTCGCGGTCGGCCGATTTCTCGACGGTCTGCGATTCGATCGGGTATTCCCGGTTGTAGTAGGAAACATCGCCGTCGATGACGGGCGAACCCGGCACCGTTACCAAATCCTCCGCCACCGGTATCGCCGCTTCAGGGTCGCCGATCTTGCGTCCCGGCCTGGTTACGACGTGATTTACTGACTTGGCCATCTTTGAACCTTTGCATTCGGACGCGCACGTGCACGCTTTTGGGCGCATTATAGCGCGTCGCAGCCATCGAATCCCACCCGTTCAGCGAAATCGCCACAAAGATGCAGTTCAAATGTCAGGAAACGTCCCCTCCGCTGGTGTAGGGGCGGGATTCGCACCTCGCGTCAGACGATACGCTGTGTCAACCCGCATATAATGACGTTCTAACTCGCCCGTGCGTTCCGGGTCAAAATGGGCAGCACTTCATAGCGTTGCCAGTTCAGCGAAAGAGAAACCGCGATGCTCAGATTCACCGAGGAAATCATCCTGCTGCTGTTGAACGACGATGATGGGCGGTTCGCACGTCTCCCGAATGTGTCGCTCGATTACGCTCTCGGGGGTGGAGTTCTAATGGATCTCGCGCTGGAAAATCGGATCGACACCGACTTGGACAGCCTCATTCTTCTCGATGACACTCCAACCGGCGACTCCCTATTGGATCCGACGCTGGCGGACATCGTCGAGGTCGGCGGGCACGACGCTCGATTCTGGGTTGAGCGCACCGCTGTCAAGGCGGAAGAGCTGCGCGAAGAGGCTCTGCGAAGGCTTGTTGAGGGCGGGATTTTGGAGCCGGTCGAGGATCGCTTCATGTGGGTCTTCAAATCGAGGCGATACCCAGTGGTCGATGGTCAGGCACAACGCGAAGTCAAGCTGCGCATCATGGGCGTCCTCTTCAGCGATGAGATACCCGACCCCCGCGATATCGTAATCATCTGTCTCGCCGACGCCTGCGGGATATTCAAATCCCTTCTGTCTGCACAAGAGCTCGAATCCGTCACACCCCGCATCGACCAGGTCCGACGGCTAGACCTCATCGGCCAAGCCATGACCCAAGCCATCGTAGACATCGAACTCACCCTCGCCGCATCACTTCAGCCGCACATGTACTGATATCAGGACGCGGGGTGCCAACCGAGGATTTTTTGGAGGTTGGCGAAGTATTCGGCGAAGGCTCGACGTCCGACCACCGTCGCCTGAATCCACGTCCTGGGTTTCTGATTGTGGAACTCTTTGGTCACGTGCAGATACTCGGCGTTTTCGAGCTTTCGAAGGTGGGTCGTCAGATTTCCGCCGGTTAGACCTAGCGACCTTTGCACGAAGCCGTACGTCATTCGGTCGGCTTCCGGCATCGAAACGAGCATCGTCATGATCCTCAACCTCACCGGCTGATGAATGATCTCGTTGAGAACGACTGGCTCCTGCGTCATGCAACCCCGCTCTTCCGAAGCCACAACGCGCCGGCTCCGATGAGAATTAGCATCAAGACCGCGGTGATGGGGTATGCGTCCTCACCGGCGAGGTATGCCGGGATGTAGTTGGCGGCGGCGAAGCCGATGCCGAGGAGCGACACGGCAAGTCTGGAGAAAAGTCCGAAGAGGATGTATCCGAGGGCGACGATGCCGACGGCGACGCCCGGGATGTGTTGAGCGGGGTCCTCAGAGGTCCAGAGTCCGGATAAACCGGGTATGAGCCACGATGCTGTCGTAACAGCCATCCAGAAAGAGAAGACCTTGAGTCCGGTGCGACGTGCGGTGGCTCGGTCTGCGAGTTGTCTGGAGGCTCGGGAGCCGATGATGCTACTGGCGACCATGCCGATGATGACTATTCCTCCCCAAACCGGAGCGCGGAACCATGGTTTGTCGGCTACGAAGTCGGCTGCGAGGTTAGCGATGGCGAATTCGGCGAGGTAACCGATAGCAGCGAGTGCGCCCCAAAGCAGGAGTATCGTTGCTGTCCCTGCTAGGTACAAGGCGCTTTGGGATTGGCTCAAGGTGCTGTGGATGGCATTAAAGCTAGCTTCAGGAGAGAGTTCGTTGGGGTTGTTGTTTGGGTTATTCACTGGTTGCCTCCAAGTGGAGTGGGGGACATTGGACTTGCATTGTATTACAAAGTAGTTTGTAATACAAACCATCGAGCCCACAGTTTCGCGGTGTTACAGAGTCACAGTTTCTGTGTCGACGCGATGTTCGAAGAAGCGGGCTTGATTCGCCGCGCCTCCAATGATTGGACCGTCCAATCAGGGACGTTAACCGCGTTGTTCTCGGCTCTTGATAGCGACTAGGACTTCGTCAACGGACATTCGACCAATCGGTCCGGACGCGTACATCGACCCGAAAACCACACCTCCGCGCGAGATGAGGAGCTCGGTGGGTTGCATGTATCGACCGTGGTGGTCGGTTGTCCACCATGCGCCCAGCGGTTCGAACTCGGACTCGGTGAGGCCGTATGCGACTGGGAATGTGAATCCGAGGTCGTCGCGCATGGCTTTGACTTCCTCTTGGGTGCCGACGGTTGCGGCGACGACGTCAGCGCCGAGCGCTTTGAGTTCGTCGAGACGATCTTGGTAGCTGCCTAGCTGCCTGCGGCAGTAGCTTCACCACGCGCCGCGGAAAAACAGGAGGGCGATATAGCGGGATGTCATGCCGCGCGGCAAGTCGAGGTCTTCGCCGTCGACGAGCTTGAAGTTGAGTTTGGGCAGGCGGTCGCCTTGCTGGAGTTTTTCGGACATTGAGTGGGTACGCGGACTACTAGGTGGTCGTGCCGACAATGCAAGCGATTATAGCGCGACGTTTGGGTTGGCTTCGCGATCGACGCGGGTTGCGCCTAGGCTGGTGGCGGTTTCTCGTTCGGTGTCAAGGCCGAGCATTTCTAGAGCGACCACTTTTGCGCTCTCCAAGTTGTCAACGATGTGTTCTTCCGGGACTTTGTCGATAGCGTTGAGTGCTCGAAGGGCGGTTTCGGGAACGCCACCCAGTCCCGTCAAGATGCATTTCGTGTCTTCGTCGATTGCGACGTCGATCATCTGCTCGACGACTAGTGCCGCGCTGTCGTCGATGTAGACGGTGTCAGTGAAATCAACAATGACGACCTCGTGTTCCCGAATGTCTTCGCTGAGGGTTGTGATGAGCCGGCCGGACGATGAGACGGTGAAGCTTCCTCGTAGCGAGACCAACCCGACTTGCGCGGAGAAAAGGTCCATCGATCTCGAAGCTTTGAATCCGTAGAAGAATACTTGATCGAGGATCGGCACCGAAATGATGCTGTCGAGTTCCAGGCGTTCGAGTTGTCGTGCGGTCGCCATGCCGGCGGCGATGAGTCCGATTGCGACTGCGGTCACGAGGTCGAGGAACACCGTTAGGAACAGGGTGATGACCATGACGATTAGGTGTTCGCGTTGGACGCGATGGATTCGGGTGATGAATCGCCAGTCGATGATGTCCCAGCCCACTTTTATGAGGATTCCGGCGAGGGCGGCATGTGGGATGGTTTCGACGTATCTTCCGATTCCGAGGACTAGGGCGAGGAGGATTGCGGCGCGAATGACACCGGAGATCTGGGTTCGCCCGCCGGCCCGGAGGTTGACGACGGTGCCGAGAGTTGCGCCGGCGCCGGGAAGTCCGCCGATGAGTCCGGCGATTGCGTTACCGATGCCTTGACCGACGAGTTCTCTGTTCGGATTGTGGCGAGTTCGGGTCATCGAGTCGGCGATGAGCGAAGTCAACAGGCTGTCGATGGAGCCGAGAAGGGCGATGATCAACGCGGGTTGCACCGCCTTTAGGAAGAAACTGCCCGAGGGTAGCGGTAAATCCTTAAAATTCTCGACGATCTGGGAGAGCCCTGTCGGGACTTCACCGATGACGGGAGCGCCTTCGAGAAACGGGATCGTCAATTGGGTTCCGGCAACGGCGAGGATGGTGCCGGTGAGTAGAGCGGCGAGCGTGGATGGGAAGTACCGGTTGAAACGCTGCGGCCAAAACACACCGACGACGAGTGTAACAGCGGCGATGACGAAAGCGGCGATGCCGAAGTTAGAAAATCCTTCGGGCCACGCTTGTATAACGTCCATAGGTCCACCGGAAACGCTGGCTTGACCGATGAATGGGAGGATTTGCAGGATGATAATGATCACGCCGATACCCGACATGAATCCGGAAATGACGGAGTACGGGGTATATGCGACGAATCGTCCGATCTTCAGGACGCCGAGCAGGATCTGAATGACCCCGGCGAGGATAACGATTGCGAAAGCGTCGCCCAGATTTTCCGGGCCGGCAAGAGTGACGATTGCGGCCATGGCTACTGCCATGGGTCCGGTGGGGCCAGAGATCTGAGATTTTGTGCCGCCGAACACGGCGGCGAAGAAACCGACGGCAATTGCGCCGTAAATGCCAGCGACCGCGCCGAGACCGGAAGCAACGCCAAATGCGAGGGCGACGGGTAATCCAACGACGGCGGCCGTCAATCCCCCAAATACGTCACCGCGCAGAGCATCAATATCGTATTCGAAGCCAAATCTTTGAACGATTTGTTGCAATTGCGATTCCGGTTAACTACATTTTCTGTTCTATTGCGCGAGGCTATTTTACGAGGTAATAGTTAACGGTGCGTAATTGCAAACGACATATTTTCTAGGAAAAGCGTAGGTATTTTGGGTGTTCTCGGCAACCCGTACGCCGCATGAGTGGCAAGTGAGTCGACGAATCAGATACCAAGGGTGTGGTATATTTCACTACATGCAAGATTAAAGATCGTGAAGGGAAGCGGAGAAGGAAGAAACGACGCTGCAGCCCCACGTGGGAGGTCGAATTTAATGGCTGACCGTATATTGGACCGTATAGATTCTCCGAGCGATCTCGACGGTCTGAGCTATGAGGAGCTTGAACAGCTCGCACAAGAAGCCCGAGACACTATCATCTCCGTCATCACCGAGCGTGGCGGTCACCTCGCTTCCAATCTAGGTGTGGTTGAACTGACGCTGGCGCTTCACCGGGTGTTCGAAAGCCCGAAAGACAGCTTGGTCTGGGACACTACGAATCAGCTTTATACGCACAAGCTCGTAACGGGACGAAGAGACGAGTTTCAGGACATCCGGCTAGAAGGCGGGTTGTCTGGATTTGGGGAACCGGCTGAAAGTCACCACGACACGCTGTGTGCTGGTCACGCGGGCACCGGGCTATCCATCGCGCTTGGCGTTGCGCAGAGTGCGGTCCATCAGAAGAACGATTCGTGGACGATCGCGGTGGTCGGTGACGGCGCGATGACTTCGGGTTCTAGTTTCGAAGCGCTCAACAATATTGTTCATCTGAATCCGGAGAGAATGATCGTCGTTCTCAATGACAACGGGATGTCGATCTCGGAGAATATCGGGTTCCTGACGAACTGGCGGAAGCGATTAATTACGCATCCCGAGTTTCAATCGATGATTGAACGGATGAAATCAATCTCCCAAAGGGTTCCGACCGGCGAGTTGATGTATCGGATAGTGAAGCGGTTCAACACCGGGTTGGCCGGATTGATCGTTCCGACGATGTTCTGGACGGAGATGGGATTCCAGTATCTGGGTCCGATCGACGGTCATGATTTCAAGCAGTTGGAAGAGACGCTGCGGCAGGCGAAAAACTCGACGGGCGGGGTGCCGCTGATTCACATCGTGACGCACAAGGGCCACGGATTCGAGCCGGCAGAAGATGATCCGGTCAAGTTCCACCAGCCGAGTTCACCGCTCGGCGACTCGTCGGGAGCGCCGACATATTCGAAGGTTTTCTCGGAAACTTTGGCCAAGATAATGCGCGAAGACGAATCGGTCGTCGGAATCAGCGCTGCGATGCTCGAAGGCACGGGGTTGGTGGATGTGATGCATGAGTTCCCGGACCGGGTTTTCGACGTGGGGATTGCCGAGCAGCACGCGGTGAGTATGGCCGCGGGAATGGCGTCGAAGGATCTCAAACCGTTCGTGTCGATATATTCGACGTTCATGCAGCGGGCGTTCGATCAGATACTTCACGACATTTGCTTGCAGAACCTGCCGGTAACGTTGATTGCTGACCGCGCCGGAATTGTCGGCGAGGACGGGAAGACGCACCACGGAGCGTTCGACATCACGTATTTGAGATGCTTGCCGAATGCGATTGTGGCGGCACCGCGTGACGAGAATCAGTTGCAGCATCTGGTCTACACGGCATACAAGTACGACGGGCCGTTTGCGATACGAATTGCGCGTGGGGCCGCGGTTGGAGTGCCGCTTGACGAAGAGTTGCGTGAAGTTCCGATCGGTAAGGGCTCGGTGTTGATGGAAGGTGACGACGTAGCGATTTTCGCGCTAGGCAAGTCTTGCGGCGCGGCATTGGAGGCGGCGGAAGTGCTTGCGGAGTATGGCGTTTCGTGTGGCGTGGTCGATCCGGTTTACGCCAAACCGCTAGACACGGAGCTGATATTCGAAACGGCGCGCAAGACTGGACAGATCGTGACGGTTGAAGAGAACGTGCTCGCGGGTGGATTCGGATCTGCGGTTTTGGAGACCTTAAAAGACGCCGGTTTGGATGACGTCTTGGTCCACCGAGTCGGTATGCCCGATTCGTTTATCGAACACGGAACTGCCGCGGATCAACGCCGGCAGTTGCAGTTAGACGCTGAAGGCATCGTCGATCACGTTTTGGATACGTACTTCCCGGACGTGGCTGCCAGAGTGCGCGGTGGCACGGCCGACCAAGGCCTCGCGGCGACGGCCTGATCTCTTCAAAGGCTTGCTGGAAACGGATCGGCGCTGACGTTCACGGAATACGCTCGGTTTTTACAAGTACTGCTTGGCCCAACCCAACCCACTTTCGGTGTCTTTGGCGGGGACGTATTCGGCACCGATCCAACCGTCGTAGCCGCTGTTAGCGATGTGATCCAAGACGAACGGGTAGTTGATTTCTCCCGAACCGGGTTCGTGCCGTCCGGGGTTGTCAGCGATTTGGACGTGTCCGATCATCGGAAGGAGAGTGGAGAACTTCGTTGCGATATCGCCTTCCATGATTTGAGTGTGGTACACGTCGAATTGAAGCCGCACGTTCTCACGCACGGTCGCCCGGACGAGTCGGACACCGTGCGACGAGGTCGACACGAACGTCCCGGGAACGTCACGAGTATTAAGAGGTTCGACGAGTACGATGGCGCCGATGCGGGCGGCGGCGTCGGCAGCGAACTGTAGATTCCGGACCATGGTTCGTTCAGCGACTGCTGGATCGGTACCGTTGTCGGGGATGCCGGCAAGACAAGTTAACCGTTCGCAACCGAGGACCTCGGCGTATTCGACGGCTTTGCCGACGCCGTCTTGGAATTCCCCGGCGCGATCGGGTTGAACTGCAATACCACGGTCGCCAGCAGACCAATCACCGGCTGGAAAATCGAAGAGCACTTGTTCCAAGCCGTTAGCTTCCAGCTGCTCGCGTATGGCTTCGGCCGGGTATTCGTATGGGAAAAGGTATTCGACGCCATCAAATCCGCAGCGCGCGGCGGCAGCGAATCGGTCCATGAATTCGTGTTCGCCGAACATCATGGTTAGGTTAGCGGCGATTTTCACCGGCATAGGGGAAGACTCCTGGTTGTTCCTCCCGCTCGCAGGGGGAGCATAGGTTCTGATGTTACGTGATAACGAAGATTTTTATGATACTACGTATCAGTAGAAATTCGAGGCGAGTTACGAATGTCTGAGCAGGACGAATCTCAAGGTGCGGATTTCGCAACTTTCCCAAGTATTCTGCGTTGTTACCACTCCGTTTTCAAGGTTAGAAATTACGTTGTCGCCTAGGGATCTGCGGGGACATAGGATGTGATGGAATTTGTAATTTCTACGAGCTAACGCGGCAGCGCAAATGGACTGCATTTTCGCGGGGTTTGGTGCGATCTTATCGGAGTCCTACAGGTGACCTGGGAGCGTGGCCTGTGAAGATTGTGGATAGACTGGTTAATACACCCTTTTCAGCCCTTTCGGTGCGGTAGGAGTGCCAATTCGGTGGATGAAATAATCGTATTCGCGGTCCTGTTTATTGCGCTCGTCATGTTTGTGATGGGCACGTGGCGGTACGATATTGTTGCGCTTTTTGCGTTGCTGGTGCTAGCGATCGTGGGGATCGTGCCAGCTGCGGAGGCGTTTAAGGGATTCGGCCATCCAGCAGTAGTGACCGTCGCGGCTGTTTTGGTTCTGAGCAGGGCGCTTCAAAATTCGGGTGTCGTCGACGTGATAGCGGCTTGTTATTCCCGGGTACCCGACCACTCGACGGTTCGAGTTATGTCGTTGTCCGGTTTCACGGCGTTTTTTTCGGCATTCATGAACAACGTCGGGGCGGTGAGTCTCTTGATGCCGGTGGCGATCAGAGTTTCGAACAGGAGTAAAGAGCTCCCTTCGCGTTTCCTTATGCCGCTGGCCTTCGCATCTCTGCTCGGCGGGTTGACAACGCTGATCGGCACGCAACCCAACATCGTTATCTCGAACTTTCGGCAGGAGGAGGCCGGTGCGCCGTTTCATATGTTCGATTTTATGCCTGTAGGACTTGGAATCGCAGTTGCCGGTATTTTGTTCATTTCCTTGGTTGGCTGGCGTCTCATTCCGTCTAGGAAAGCTCCATTGGCGATGGGCGATACGCTGCATATCGAGGACTACATGACGGAGGTTCGCGTCCCGGAGAATCCTCGGTTGGTCGGCAAATTGGTGCGCGACCTCGAAGAGATGGCGGCGGAGGATGTTGCGATAGCGGGTTTGCTGCGTCGTGGCGTGGTTTACGGAGCGCCATCCAGCTATGAGGTCATCGATGCCGACGACATCTTTATTGTCGAGGCTGATCCTGAGGATCTCAGATCATTTACCGACTCAACAGGTTTCATCCTCGAACGTTCTCGGGACATGCGCGAGGAGATCGACCAGTCGCTGAGTTCTGAGGACGTATCGTTAGTGGAGGCGATTGTTGGTCCGGATAGTACCGCGCGGGGCAAAACGGCCCGGGGGGCTCCACCTGCACGCGGCCTATGGTGTGAACTTGCTCGGCGTGTCGAGACGGGGGACGAGACTTGCGCGTTGGTTGGGCAGAATAGCGTTTCATCCTGGTGATGTTCTACTTCTACAAGGGAGGACAGAGTTGGTTCAGGCGGCGTTGCCTCGGCTTGGATTGCTTCCGCTGGCCGAGCGTGAGCTTCGCGTTAGGCAACGTCGACGACTTTTCTTTCCTGTCGCGGTATTTGTAGGTGCTGTACTTCTGACCAGCTTCGAAATCGTGCCGGTCCAGATCGCCTTCGTGGCTGCCGTAGCGGTACTTCTGGTGACCCGCGTTCTTACGCTTCAGGCGGCGTGTCAAGCGATAGATTGGCCAGTGATCATCCTGTTGGGGGCCATGATTCCTGTGGGTGAAGCATTGGAAACGACCGGTGGAGCGGCGCGTATAGCGATGGTGATTGCGGATTTGGGAGGAGCACTACCTGCTTGGGCGACGCTCGGAATTGTCTTAGTGACTACGATGCTGTTGTCGGCGGTGATAAACAACGCCGCGGCGGTGATACTGATGGCGCCAATCGGGATCGGGGTAGCGGCGACGCTTGGTGCGGCGTCCGATCCGTTTTTGATGGCGGTTGCCATCGGCGCGTCGTCAGCTTTCCTCACGCCGATCGGTCATCAGTCAAACACGATAGTGATGGGTCCGGCCGGCTATCAGTTTGGCGATTACTTCAGGATGGGGCTTCCGCTTGTCGTTGTGATCGTTGCGGTCGCTATTCCGCTCATCATGTGGGTTTGGCCGATGGGGATTTAGGGTGGATGACGATGGATACGGCGTGAATCTGAGGACGGGGTCGTTACAAGATGGTTTTAGGGACTTCTTTGGTTGGGTCGAGGAATGGGACTCGGACTACGGTTGCGTCTACGATGCCGTCTCCGGGGAGTTGTACTTTCGCTTTGGTGCCTCTGCGCCAATGGGTTTTTGGCATGACGGCAAGGGCGATGTTTGAGTTTAGGGTCGGGGACCAGAAGGCGCTGGTTATGTAGCCGATGTCGTTTCCATTGTCGGTGTCCTTTACGAGGTAGAAATCTTCGTTGTACCAGGTGATGGGTGCTCCGCTGAGTTGAAGTCCGACGAGCCGTTGTTGGACACCTTGTTGTTTGATTCGTGCCAAGGCGTCCTTGCCGATGAAGTTGGCTTTCTTTTCGAGGTCTACTTGCCAGCCGAGGCGGACTTCGAAGGGGTTGTTCTCGATGTCCATGTCTTGGCCGTACGACAGGATGCCAGCTTCTAGTCTTCGGATGTGGCTGGGTGCGATGACGCCGAGGTTGAACTCCTCGCCTTGTTCGAGGATGTACGGCCAAATGTCGTCGGCGTGGAGCGTGGCATCGTGGAGATAGATTTCGAAACCGACCTCGGCAGAAAACCCGGTCCGGGAGATCGTGACGCTGTGACCGTTCAGCTTGTCGTGGATGAGACCGTAGTAGGGAATATCCCGCACGTACGAGCCGAACATCTTTTCCATCAACGGGGCGGATTTTGGGCCTTGCATCTGGAGGGGCGAAACATCGATCTCGTGGATGTCGACGTTGAATTTGGCGAACGAGTTGACGCCTTGAGCCCAGAGTAATAAATCGGAATCGGAGATGCTGAACCAGAACTCATCGTCGGCCACTCGGAGCAGGACGGGGTCGTTGATGATGCCGCCGTATTGGTTGCAGAGGATCACGTACCGCGCCTGCATGTTTGGGAGTAGCTTGTGAACATCGCGCGTGATCAGGAGGTTCACGAAGTCCGCAGCGTCGGGCCCCTTTACTCGGATCTGCCGCTCAACAGCCACATCCCACATGCTGACGTGCTGGGTGAGGAATTCGTACTCTGCTAATAACCCGCCGTCTTCCGGTTTGATGTACGCCCGCGGGTGGTACAGGTGGTTATAGGTGGTATAAGCCCAGCAACCGGCGGCTTTGGAGAGGTGCCACCAAGGTGACTTTCTGATGCGTGTGGAGATGAGAATTCGAGCGTCGCTGTTGCCGCTCTGTCGCAAGTTGATGGGCCAGTGGCGACGTTTGAGGCCATCGATGACTAGCGTCTGGGGCATCATTCCACCTCCAAGTTGGTGAATATGCGCCGCGTTTGTCGAGATGCTACCACGTTGACGCCACTCTTCAGTGGTTCCAATGGCCGAGGTTGTGGCAGCTACGACTTTAGTCTCTCGCCTCTCGGATCGAATAGAGGTTCGTTTTGGACTGTTGCTTGGAGGCGTTCGTCGAAGTAGACGACGTCGACGGCGGTGCCGGGTTTCGCATGGGAGATTGGCAAGTAACCGTATGCTATGCCGCAACCGATCGAATGTCCGTAGTTGGCGCTGGTCACATAGCCCAAGACCCGGTTGCCCGACATGATCGGTTCTTTGCCCATTACGACCCGGTCAACGTCGTTCAGAGTGATGCAGCAGAGCTTTCGGGTTGTGCCGTTTGCTCGAACCGCTTGTAGTGTTGACTTGCCGATGAAATCACCTTTATTCATTTTTACTGTGAACCCGGTGCCTGCTTCTAACGGGTTGTATTCGGTATGGATGTCGTTTCCCCAAAGGCGGCAGCCTTTTTCGAGGCGCAGTGATTCGAAGGCTGCGGTACCGGCGGCGATTACGCCGTGGGGTCCACCTGCTTCCCCCAGCACGTCCCACAATCGTAGGCCGTACTCGACTGGCGCGTAGATCTCCCATCCCAATTCCCCAACGTATGAGATTCGCAGGGCAAGAGCTGGCACGTCGCCGATGATTACACGCTGGGCGTTCATGGACGGGAATGCCGGGTTCGACACGTCGACGTCGCAGACGCGGCTCAGCACTTCTCTGGCCTTTGGTCCCCACAGGCCGATGCAACAGAGGTCGGAAGAAACGTCAGTGATGGTTACCGATCCGTCGGTGGGCAGGTTGGACTGGATCCAGTTCAAATCGTGGAATCGCGTCCCGCCGCCAGTGACTACCAGGAAGCGGTCGTGGTCCAATCTCGTTATGGTAAGGTCGCACTTGATTCCGCCGCCGGGTGTGAGCAACGGGGTGTAGGTGATGGAGCCGATCGGTTTGTCCAACTGATTGGCGGCGAGGTGTTGGAGTGTTGCGAGGGCTCCAGGGCCGTTGACCTCGAACTTGGCTAGCGGCGTGAGGTCGAACATGGCTACGCGTTCGCGTGTGGCGACGTGTTCGGCGGCGATGATGGGCGACCATTCGCGAGCTTCCCAGCCTTGCCGCGATGCGCCCTTGATGGGCAATGAAGCCAGCAGATCTTCATTTGCCGCGTACCATCGCGGCCGTTCCCATCCTGAGTCTTCGAAAAAGACCGCGCCGAGTTCCTCATGCCGAGAGTGGAACGGTGTAAGTCGGATGTTGCGAGGCTCCGCGATCTGTTGCAGCGGATGGATGACGTCGTAGACCTCGCGGTACTGCTGCGCCGCGCGAGTGCGGACGTAGGAACGGCTGTAGGCGTGGGGATGAAAACGATTAATGTCGCACTCGTGCAGATCCATGGTCGGTTCGCCGTTGACGATCCACTCGGCGACCGCTTTGCCTACACCACCGGCGTGAGTGATCCAAACCGCCTGCGCAGACCAGAATCCGCGGAGTTGAGGAGCCTCGCCGAGGATCGGGAACCCGTCGGTGGTGAACGAAAATAGGCCATTGAACTTTCGAGTCAATCCGACGCCATCGAGGCAGGGCATCACCTCGCCAGCGGCTTCTTGAGCCGCGCTGAAATGGTCGGCAGTAAACGACATCTCGGCCGGAGCAATCGGTGCGTCGTCGAGTTCTAATATCTCCTCGGCGTCAACGATGAGCGGTTCGTGGAGGTAGGATCCGATGCCGAAACTGTCGCGTTCTTGCCGGAGATAAATCGAACGGTCTTGATGGCGAACCAACGGCATTGCGATATCAGACGTAGCTTCCTCGAGTTCGGGCAACGGCTCGGTGACGGCGTAGATGTGTTGCATCGGCGAGAGCGGGATCGGCACATCGACGATGTTCCCGATCTTGGGCCCCCAAATCCCGACGGCAGATACTACGAGATCGGTTGCGATATCGCCGCGTGTGGTCTTGACCCCTTGGATCCGTCGATTGGAGATTCTGAAACCGGTGACTTTGACGCCGCCGTGAAACGACGCCCCACTTGACGTGGCCGCGCGCGCCATCGCTTCCGCTGGTTTAGTCGCTGTAGTTTGGATGTCTGATGGTACGTAGAGCGCGCCCAAGATCCGTTCGGAAAGTGTCGGCACCAAATCGCGGGCTTCGGCAGCGGTGATGACGTGAGATTCGACACCCCAGCTGAGACCGTAACCCGATTTGCGTTTCAGGTCGGTGAGCCGCTCCGGGGTCCACGCCACTTCGAGACTGCCCACCGGATTCGTGCACTGCTCGCCGTCGAGTTGCAACTCTGCCCATTCGTCGACGGTGTAGCGAGCAAACCCGGTCATGGTTTTCGACGCGTTTATCTGGAATACACCTCCGGGTGCATGCGAGGTCGAACCGCCAGTCTCGAACAGCGGCCCCTGATCGACAACGATGATGTCGCGCCACCCAAGCTTCGTGAGGTGGTATGCCACGCTGCAACCTGCTATGCCGGCGCCGATGACGACGACTCTCGCGTGACTTGGCAATGAATCTTCAATCATGTTGCTTCAGCACTTTACATGGGGTAATGGTCCGCTGGGCATTGCCAAATCATCAGAGTATTCAACGGGATACGTCGCGGGGTTTTTGAGTTTGCGGATATCTTCAGGAACGCTGTGGAAGCCCGATACGACGCGTTCCCTAACCGTTTCGATAGGTTCATTCTGCGTCAATCGTTCGCCGGACCTCATGACAGTTCTAAGCATCGGATGAGGGTAGCTTGTGGGTGCCCGCGAAGTAGATTTCGTCAACACGTCGCCGCGCATCAGGCCGTCTTCGAAGCGCCGGAATACCTGCTTGGACCAAGGTCGTGTAACTTTGGCGGTGCTCAACTTGGTCGCAGGACGACCGTCGATCTCGACGAGTTTGTAAACCGAATCGATGTACGGCGCGTCGGCTGATGTCCCGAATCGCGTTCCGACGCCGAATGCGTCGATGGGGGCGCCTGATTCGATCAACCTTGAGATGCTGTGTTCATCTAGACCACCACTTGCCATGATTCGAATCTGTGGGAAGCTTGCCTCGTCCAACAACGCGCGGGCCGCCCGCGCCAACTCGCCTAGATCGCCGCTGTCGAGACGAATCGCGTTGATGGAGGAGCCGCGCGAGCGCGCTTGTTCGGCGACGCGAATGGCGTTGCTGACACCTTCCAACGTGTCGTAGGTGTCGACGAGAAGCGTGGTCGTCTCGGGGAATTCGTCGACGTAGGATGCGAAAGCTGTTGCTTCGTCATCGAACGCTTGAACGAACGAGTGGGCCATCGTTCCATATGCAGGAACGCCGTAAATTGCGGCGGCTTTGACGTTACTTGTGCCCGCAAAGCCGGAAATGTAGCCGGCACGCGCGGCTGCAATGGCCGCGTCTTCGCCATGCGTGCGACGCGAGCCGAAATCGACGACGGGTCTGCCATCAGTGGCTTGGACGATGCGGGCGGCTTTCGTTGCCAACAGCGACGCGGTGGTGACGATGTTCAGGAGCATCGTTTCGACGATCTGGGTCTCGGTCAACGTTCCGGTTACTTCGAGAAGCGGTTCGTCGGCGAAGACTATGCTGCCTTCTGGGACAGCTCGGACTGTCCCATTGAAACCGAAATCGGAGAGAACGTCGACGAAATCGTCGGCTAGCGGAGTAACGTCGCGGATGGCTCTAATTTCGTCAGCGGAAAAGCGAAAGTTTTCGAGGAAATCGAGTGCATCGTCGATGCCGCTGGCGATGTAGTAGCCGCGGTCTTTGGGATAGCTGCGGAAGAAGAGGCTGAACGTGGCGTTGGAATCCATGCCGCGTCGCCAGAAGACTTGCGACATGGTCAACTCATATAGGTCGACGCTGAGCGGTTTGCGGTATTGGTTCACGGGTCGTCAGTGCGATTAACGTGTTGGTGCATACTTTAATGCTGACCACTCGCCACGGGTATGAATTAGCGAGTAATCAATCGGAGAAACGGGATGTCTCAGGCACTGGAAACTGCGTTTACGATGGATGCTGCGAGCATCAAGTTCGGGTTCGGTGTGACGGCTGAGCTTGGCTTCGAGATGAAGCGGCTCGGCGTCAAAAAGGTAATGGTATTGACCGACCAATCGCTGCTCGAATCAACCGCCGTTACGACGTCATTGCAGTCGTTGCGGGATGAAGGCATTGAGTGTGTGGTCTACGCCGATGTCAGCGTCGAGCCTACGGATGCGTCATTTGCGGATGCGATTCAGTTCGCCGAACAAGGCGAATTTGATGGCTTCGTAGCGGCCGGTGGCGGGTCGGTTATAGACACTGCGAAAGCGGCGAATCTATACGACACGCATCCGGCGGAGTTTCTGGAGTACGTGAACGCGCCGATAGGGAAGGGCACGCCAGTCCCGGGTGCGTTGAAACCGTTAATAGCTGTGCCGACGACTGCGGGCACGGGTAGCGAGACGTCAGGTGTGGCGATCTTCGACATGAAAGAGATGCATGCCAAGACGGGCATCGCGAATCGTGCGTTGAAGCCGCATATGGGTTTGGTTGATCCGGAGAACACGCGGTCGATGCCGCGCAACGTCGCGGCGTTCAGCGGATTCGATGTGTTGTGTCACGGGTTGGAGTCGTATACCGCGCTGCCATATACGCGGCGCGAGGCTCCGATCGATCCGGCGCATCGCCCGGCGTATCAGGGGTCGAACCCGATGAGCGATGTGTGGGCGTCGAAGGCCATCGAGATCGTTTCTGCGAACATAAGACGGGCGGTGAATCACCCGCAAGACGACGAGGCGCGAGCGAATATGTGCCTCGCGGCGACCGCTGCGGGCGTTGGATTCGGTACCGCCGGTGTTCATCTGCCGCACGGGATGTCGTATCCGGTTGCAGGAAACGCAAGAGATTTCCAACCCGACGGGTATCCCGAAGACAAGCCCATTATTCCGCACGGGTTGTCGGTCATTTTGAACGCGCCTGCGGTATTCAGATACACGGCGTCGGCCAATCCGGCGAGGCACCTAGAAGCGGCGAGATTGATGGGCGCGGATGTCGCCGGGGCGGACGACGAAGATGCGGGCGAGATATTGGCACAGCAGATCATTCACCTGTTGCAGGATTTGGGAATGCCGAATGGGTTGAACGGCGTGGGATACGACGAGTCGGACATCGATGCATTCGTCGCCGGAACCATGCCGCAGCATCGCGTCACCAAGTTGGCACCCCGGCCGACCGGAGCCGAGGAGTTGCGGTCGTTGTTTGAGGCTTCGCTGGAGCTTTGGTAGGCGATATTCGAACGACTACTTTGACTATTCGTTAAAAGCAGTAACAGAAGGACAACCGACATGGAACTGGTGAGAAAGATCGTAGGGGCGTTTCTGGTTGTAACGTCGATAGCGGTCGCGGTGCACTTGGCGGTGACGCCGCTGTACCACGACGGTTCACCAGACTACCCTGTCTGGGACATATTCAACTGGTTCATGGCTGTTGGAGTTGTGATCGTGCTGGCATTAGGGATATTGCGCAAACGAGCGATCGACGGCTCCGATGTTGATACGCTCACGTACCTGCGAATATCGGTGGTCTTCTACGGGTCGATCGTGCTCGCGATGCTGTTCTTCTGGCAATGGTTCTGGCTTTTCGACACCGACAGCGAGACGGGGTTGGCGGTTACGTCGCACATGATCTACTTCCCGATAATGGATGCGCTTTACGTAGTGCTGACATTGATAGTTGGTCGGCGAATCTGGAGCGGCGGTGTGAATTAGGCGGCGATCGTCTAACTGCCTCAGCTGGCCGTGATCGAACGTTTGGTGGTGTCCCGCGCTTAAACTCGTACCGTGGTTTTGAGCGATGGTACGAAGTGCTTCAACAGATACTGATGTCGTCGGACTTTTCAGCGCGCCGGTCGCGCAGTGGTTCCGGGGATGTCACGGCACTGCGACGGAACCACAGACTGAGGCGTGGCCGCTCATCAAGAATGGCGAGAACGTCCTGATCCATTCGCCCACGGGTTCTGGCAAGACGTTGGCGGCGTTTCTCTCGGCACTCGACGCGTTGTACTCGGACGTTGCGCCGTCGAAAAAGAAGGGTATTAGGACGCTCTATATATCTCCGCTGAAAGCGCTTGGCTACGACGTCGAGCGCAACCTCGAAGAGCCGATGCGGGGCATTGAGGCCGCGGCGCAATCGCTAGGTATCGAAATCCCTGAAGTGCGGGCAGACGTGCGGACGGGTGACACTCCCTCAGCGGCCCGAGCTCGGATGGTCAGAAATCCGCCGCACATCCTCATCACGACACCGGAGTCGCTTTATTTGATTCTGACGTCTCCACGTGCCCGGAGCATCTTGAGCACGGTCGAAACGGTGATCATGGATGAGATACACACATTGTGCGCGAACAAGCGCGGCGTTCATCTGAGCATCACCCTAGAGCGCTTGGAGCAGATCGCGCCCGGATTTCAGCGTATCGGACTGTCGGCGACGCAACGACCGCTGACTGAAGTTGCGCGTCTGCTGGGTGGTCAGACCGTGTCGTCGACAGGGGGCGATAACGGCAAACTACGTGTGGAACCTAGACCCGTGTCCATCGTCGACTGTCCGGGATCGAAAAAGATCGAGATCAGTGTGCATGGGATGGCGGAGGTCGACGGCAATGACCCCGGTTCGATCTGGCCGAAGCTGATTCCGAGGGTATTGGACGACATCGAAGGTCATGACACGACGTTGGTGTTCTCCAACAGCCGTCGTCAAGCCGAAAACGCTGCTGATCGCTTGAACGCGGTGTGGTCGGCGCGGGAGATGGACGAGAGGGACGGCGATGCGGTCGGCAGAGGCGAGATCGGAACAGGTACCGAGGATGGTCCGTTCATGGCGCATCACGGCAGTTTGTCCGACACGTTGCGACGTGACATCGAGGAGAAGCTTAAGGCTGGTGAACTGCCGGCGCTCGTTGGCACTAGCTCGTTGGAACTCGGCATCGACATCGGGAGCATCGATCTCGTCGTGCAGTTGCAGTCACCGAAGACGGTTACCCAAGGACTACAACGTGTGGGACGTGCGGGGCACAGCGTCGGCGAAACCAGTTATGGGAAGATTTACGGGACGCATCCTGAGGATTTGATCGAAGCCGCGGTGGTGGCGAAAGGGATGCAGGAGCGGCGAGTGGAAGCGGTTGAGGTGCCACGCAACTCGCTCGACGTCTTGGCGCAACAGATCGTGGCGGCGGTTGCAGTGCAGGACTGGCCGATGCGGGAGCTTTATCGAGTCATCAAAGGCGCGTATCCGTACGCCGAGTTGATGTACTCAAACTTCGAAGGCGTCGTCAGGCTCGTTTCGGGTCACTACCCGCGCGAGCTGTTTTCGACGTTGCGGGCCCGGATTCATTGGGATCAGACGCGGGACGTGCTGCAGCAGTTGCCGGGAACGCGGATGATGGCGATCAGCAATGGCGGTGCAATTGTCGATCGTGGCATGTTTCCGGTCGTGCTTCCAGACCGGAAGACGCGCATCGGAGAGTTGGACGAGGAGTTCGTGTTCGAGTCGGGCGAGGGCGATGCGTTCCTGCTCGGGAGCCAGGTCTGGCGGGTGGCAAAGATCGACGATGATCGAGTCATCGCGGAGCCCGCGCCGGGTGCGGTGCCGCGGATGCCGTTCTGGCGCGGAGACTTTCCGTGGCGGCCTTTGGATTTGTCGCAGACGCTGGCGAGTTTTCGTGCGGAGGCCGCGAGGAGGGTGATGCCCTACGTCGGCGAGGAGAGTACACCCGCGGAGGTAGTCGAATGGTTGATGTCGGAGTATCCAATCGATGAGGTCGGTGCGAGGCAGATCATCGGATACATCCGGAGCCAGATCCGGTGGTCGGGCGATATCTCATCTGACAAGACGGTCATCGTTGAGACGTATCAAGATTCGATCGGGGATCAACGAATCGTTGTGCACTCCCCGTTTGGTGGACGAATCAACGGCCCTTGGTCGGTGGCCATTGCCCGGGAGTTGCTGAAGCGTCGGAAAATCGAACCAGAGGTGCAGGTTTCGGATGATGGGTTCATGTTTAGAATGCCTCAAGGCGACGGCGGCGTTGCGGTCGAATTCATCGGAGAGATGTCGATAGATGTAGTGAAGGAGTATGTCCTAGACGGCATGATCGATTCGCCGCTGTTTGGTGCGGTGTTCAGGCAAAACGCGTATCGGGCACTGCTGTTGCCGAGCCTGGGACAGTTTCGCAGGACGCCGTTCTGGTTGCAACGCCTGCGCTCAAAGGACCTGCTGGCGATCGCGAAGTCGTTCCCGGATTTCCCCATCGTGTTGGAGTCGTACCGCGACGCGCTCGAGGACTACATGGACATGCCCGGTTTGGAGCGCATCTTGGGGCGGGTCCAGACAGGCGCAATTGAAGTGAAATTCGTCGAATCTGACGTGCCATCGCCGGTTGCGAGATCGTTGGAACACAATTTCATAGATTTCTGGATGTACCAGTGGGACACGCCGAAAGCTGAACGCGGGTTGCAGTCGCTGAACATTGACCGGGATGCGCTCGCGCAGCTGTTCCGCAATCCCGAAGCTTCGGGGTTGTTGAGAAATGAGGCGATCCAGGACGTTTCGTCACTGGCTGGGCGTACCGCGGTCGGGATGAAGGCGAGGACTGAGACTGAGCTCGCGCAGCTTTTGAGTGAAGTCGGTGACCTGACGGACGACGAAATTGCCGAACGCAGCGATGACGGATGGAATGATTGGGTAGCAAGTCTCGAATCGCAGGGCAGAGCGGATCGCGTCGAGTTCGAGGTAGATGGTGTGATCGAATCGAGATGGGTTGCATCAATCCTCGCGTCTGAGTATCGGCAAGCGACGGCGGATCCGTGGGATTATGGGGCAGTTAGGCGAGTGGTGGCGCGATATCTGGCACGCAGCGGTCCGGTGTCGGTTGCGGTGTTGCAGGCGCGGTATCCGATCGCATCTGAGCCGTTGCACGACGCATTGGAGGAGATGCTGGCGGATGCTCGGGCGGCGAAGGGTTACTTCAGCGAAGAGGGAGTGGAGGAATGGCTGGATCTTTCAACGTTGGCGCGGATTCAAGCGCGCACACTTTCGATCCTCCGATCAGAAGTGCGACCATCGGACCCGTTGCAATACCAAGCTGCGGTGTTGGAACTGCATGGGATCGCGGGCACCATACGTGATTCTCAACGCGACACGACTGTCGATGCGTTGGATATGCTGCAGGGCGTTTCGATTCCGGCTGAGCACTGGGCGCGGGACGTACTGCGAGCTCGGGTCGATGGGTTCAAAAGCGTCGATCTAGACCGAGTTGTCAGGGAAGCTGAGTTTAGGTGGGTGTTCTGCCAAGCCGAATCGCGAGGTGCCTGCGGTGTCGCGTTGGTCCGAGCTGGTGACGCACGGGCTTATCTGCCCAGCGCTACGATGGAGAAGATACTGGCAGGTGCCGAAGACCTACCGACGGAAGCGCGTGTCGTGTACGAGTTAATTGTCGGTGAAGGAGTTGTCGATTCCGAGACCCTCCGTGCGGGACTGCCGGGCGTGACGCCGTCCGAATTGGCAACCGCCATACGTGACTTGGCGTTAGCGGGGCTGATCACCGGCGATTCTTGGCGCGCCGCGCCGGCGATATCGAATTCAACGGCCGTGAGAGCGGTAGGTCCGACGACCGAAACTAGACCAAGAAATCGGTCGCGGCATATGCGATCACGTTCGGGCACGCGGCGACAGTTCGCTCACCGTTTGCGTGAGACACAGAATGTGTTGGCGCCGGGCGTCAACTGGTCTGCGACTTCGCGGTTTTCATTCTTGGGACCGGATTTGAGCGAAACGCAGCTCGCCGACAAGCGTGCGGAAGCGCTCTTGAGACGCCATGGCGTCGTCACCCGCCGGGCAATTGAGATCGACCAGTTGGGTTGGGATTGGCGACCTATTTACCAAGCCCTGAATCTGATGGAACTTCGCGGAGCAGTCCGTCGCGGTTACTTTGTCAACGGACTCCCCGGGGTCCAATTCGCAAACGTCGAATTCGTCGAGACGATGCGAGCAGCGGGGCGGCAAGAGGGAGATTTACGGCCGTCGGTGGTTGCGGCCACGGACCCTGCGTATGTCTTTGACCGCAGGTTGGCGTCGGTTTCGCAACAGACTGAATCCGCGTTATTGGATTTCAGCCGCAATTCGAGTACACGAGTAGTGTTCGCAGTTGGAGTCCCGGTGATGGTGGCTTACTCGAACGGAGCGCGTATCGTAACCGGTGACGCATCGGACGCCGTGATCGAGGAAGGGATACGGGCATTGGTGCGTGAGATCGCGCAGACGTCAACGACGAGGCGCGTAGTGGTAGGCGAGTGGAACGGCGAACCCGTGATCGCTTCGCAAGCCGCGGAAATGCTGTCAAGAGTCGGTTTCCGCCGAGACTATCCGAACATGGTCATCGACGCGTTGAACCTGCCAACGACGGCTATCGGCAGCCAGGACTGAGGGAAACGGGGGTCGACGAGTTGTGATCGGATCGACTGCACGCTGTCGGCGCTAAACCCCGTCAGCAATCACGATGTTGGTTTTAGAGGATTTATCCAGAATCTCTTGGAGTGCACCAAACTCGGAGGAATGGATCCACGAGTTGGCCGCGTCGAGATTTGGAAATTCGATCATCGCGATGCGGCTCGGGTTCCAGTCACCCTGCACGACCGTGATGTCCTCGCCCCGTACGACGAACGTGCCGCCATGGGCCGCAACGGTCGGGTCCAACCGCTCCCGAAACTCGGCGAACATCTCTGGATCAGTGATCACGTATGCTGCCATTGCTTGTCTCACTTCCTAGACTTGGGTAGAACCATGTTACCGTGCTGCGGGAAGTTGCAACTGACACCGAAGGGCTTGCCGATTTCGAGTTTGGATGCTGTTGAGCTTGACAATTCGCATGGGGGCAAGATTTATAAGTACTACTAGGTGGATATGAAAGGATCGGTCAAAAATGCGCTACACCAACGAAGCAACTGCCGTCATGAATGCTGGGAACTTCCAGTACCGCATCATCGGGGACGATTTGCAGATGCTGGAGATTCGGCTCGCTCCGGGTGAAGAGATCATCGGCGAAGCCGGCGCGATGATGTACATGGAGCCGGGCATCGAGTTCGAGTCGAAGATGGGCAAGCGACCCGGCGGTGGTGGTGGAGGATTGCTCGGTGGCTTAATGAATGCCGGTGCTCGGGTGCTGGCCGGCGAGAGCATTTTCGTGACCCACTTCCAGAACGCCAGCAATCAAAGCCAGATCGTTGCTTTCTCATCCGAAGCTCCGGGAAAGATCGTGTCGATCGACCTCGGCGGTTTGGGCGGCACGGTGCTGGCACAACGCGACGCGTTCCTTTGCGGTTCGTCTGATACGGGTATCACGGTCGCGTTCCAGAAGAACCTCGGAGCCGGATTCTTCGGCGGCGAGGGCTTCATCCTTCAGAAGGTCCAAGGCCGAGGTCACATCTTCATGTCCGCCGGCGGCACCATAGTCGAGCGGGACCTGCAAGGCGAACGATTACGCGTCGACTCCGGCTGCATCGTCGCTTTCCAAGAAGGCATCGAGTACGACATCCAGCGTGCCGGCAACCTGAAATCGATGTTGGCGGGCGGTGAAGGCTTGTTCCTCGCCACGTTGCAGGGTCACGGCAAGGTGTGGCTGCAATCGATGCCGATAGGGCGGTTGGCTCACATCATCCACTCGAAGATGCCGAGCAGCAAGTAGAGCGTTTCGCAAAGTAGGTTCTGCGCTCAATCGCGTTTCGGAACGCGATTGAGCGAGTCTTATGGGATCAACGGCGGGAGTTCGCTCACGCCGCGATTTTGTTGACCACGTCGTAGCTCGTGCTGCGTCCGCCGGACTGACTGCGCTCGAGGACGCTTTTCTGGATCAGGTCAGTGATGTCCCTCAACGCCGTGTCCTGAGAACATTTGGTCATCTTGGTCCATTTGGTTGTTGTGAGTTTTCCTTCAAAGCCGTTGATGAGGCGTCTCAGGACCTTGCGTTGGCGATCGTTTATCGACAGGTCGGAGATTCCGTCCCAGAACTTCACTCTTGCGATTGCGGTTGCGACGGTGTCTTGTGCGGATTTGATGGCGCGTTGGAGACAATCCAAGAACCAGATCATCCAGTTAGTGACATCCATCGTGCCTTTCTGGGTGAGTTCGAGGATGGAGTAGTAATCGTGTCTTTCTTTACGGATCTGTACAGACATACTGTAGAAGCGTTGAGGGGTGTTGTCGGACCTTGCCAATGCCAAGTCTGCGATCGCTCTGGCGATGCGCCCATTGCCATCGTCGAACGGGTGGATGGTGACGAACCAGAGATGGGCGAGTGCGGCCTTGAGGACGTTGTCGGTGTTGGTAGACATGTTGAACCATTCCAAGAACTTTTGCATTTCTTGGTCGAGTTTGTCTTCAGAGGGCGCTTCGAAGTGAATCGTTTCGCTTCTGCCGCGTTCGGAAACAACCCTCATGGGTCCATCGCCGGGTTTGTGCCAAGCACCGACGGTGATGCGTCCCCTGTTGTTCCATCCCGTCGGGAATAGTAGAGAGTGCCAACCGAAAAGGCGCTCAGGAGTGAGCGGCTGTTCGCAATGGGCGGTTGCGTCGATCATCAGGTCGACGATGCCGCCGACGTCGCGGCGGATGGGGACCATCCCGCCGATGTCGATTCCGAGGCGCGAAGCGACGGACGACCGGACCTCGTCGGGGTTTAGAATTTCGCCTTCGATCTCGCTGGTTTTGACGACGCCTTCGGTGACGGCGTTCAACTCGGCCTCTTGCCTGAGGTCGAATCCGAGGGATTCCATGCGTCCGAGCAAGATACCTTGCTGGTGTCTGACGTTGGCGAGGAGTTCGATGAGCTCATCTTGGCGCCAGGTGAGGTTTGGCCAATCGGGATGTTCGTGTATGTATGTTATCCGCAACATATGCGGATATTATACACGTTATTCTCCGCATCGGCCCCTAATCTCCGCATATATGCGGAGATTAGGGTTGTTATTCTCCGCAAATGACGTGTAGTGGACCCTCAGCCACGCTCCATCTCGTCGTGGAGAATGCGCATCGCCTGATGATGGCTGATTCCGTCTTGTTTCAACTGCGCGTAGCGGGCTTCGTCGATGTTGCTGCGGTCCAAGAAGCCGCGGATGTCGTATCGACCCTCCTCTTCCACGACTAGTTTGCCCTCTTCGATCATGAGCTCGAGCGGGTACTCTTGCTCTTCCATCGGCATGTAGACGACTTTGTTCTGGCGTGCTGATTCGTACATCGCCATCATGATCTCGACGGTGTCACGGGCGATGTGTCCGGCGTTGCGGTGTTCAGGGCCGCCGTCGAGCCACCGGACGAGTTCTTCCACCTGTTTTGCGTTCATGTTTCCGCCGATGGCCTGATCGCCTTCAACGAGGTCTAGTTCCACGTCTTGCCAACCGTTGGTCTCGGCGTTGAAAAGCTTGAGGACGGTCTCACGCACGTGAAGCATGCCTTCGGTCCCACGAATGAAGAACTTGCCGGCGTCGCAGTTGTTGTCCCAAAGGTCGGATTGAATGAAGAACTGAAGCGGATCGTCGAACATGACGAGGCCGATGCAGGAGTCTTCGATCGGCGTATTTCGTTCGTATTTGTCGGTGTTTCGCTGGACGGCGCCCATGACCCAGCGCGGTCTGGGATCGCCTAGGATGAACTTTGCGCCGTCGATGGAGTGGGTTGCCCAGTTGGCGAGGCCCTCTTTCACCCTGATGTCGACGCGGAGCGGGATTCCGATGGCGCCAGCTTCGACGAGTTCCTTCGCCTTGTTCCAGCCGGGCGTGAAGCGTCGTTGGTGACTGATGACGAGTTTCACGCCATTGGCGTCGCAGGCCTCAACCATTCGGTGGGCGCGACCCATGCCGATGGCCATCGGTTTTTCGCAAATGATGGCTTTGACCGATGGATAACAGGCGGCCTCGACGGTTAGTGGGTCGTGCAAGAGGTGCCAAGTGCAGACGCTGACGATGTCGGGTTCGGCGTCGTATGCGCATTCTTCCAAGGTGGCGTAGGACTGAGGGATGCCCCAATCGTCCATGTACATCTGGCGCGCTTCGGGGATCGGGTCGACACATGCGACGACATCGACGGAGTCGACCATTGAGTAACCATCCATGTGCGCATGTGCGATGCCGCCGCAACCCACGATTGCCGCTTTGTATCGGCCAGTCATCTCGTTATGCCTTTCGCTCGATTTACGCAGACGCTCTTCCTTGTGCGATCTGCTGCAAATAGGATATGCGAAAATCTATGCGTAGACGATGCTTCGAAGTTCAGCGAGTTGATCACCTTGTCCACGCAAAACACCGCGCTCATCGTTGTCGATGTGCAGAACGACTTCGTCGATCCGCGCGGGAGTCTCTACGTCCAGGATGCGCAGTCCGTCGTGCCGAACATCAACAGCATGATTTCTGACGCTCGGTCCGAGGGACGATTGATTGTTTACACGCAAGATTGGCATCCGGAGGTTACGCCGCACTTCGCAAAAGACGGCGGAATCTGGCCGGTGCACTGCGTCGGCGATACCTGGGGCGCCGAATTCTACAAAGAACTCACCGTAGCGCCGGACGCTGAGTTCGTTCGCAAGGGCACGGACGGCGAAGACGGATATTCCGGGTTTTCAGTTCGCGACCCTCAAACGGGGAGCGAGTCGGACACCGCGATGGAACGGATTCTTCGGGAGCGCGGTGTAGGACGGGTCGATGTGATCGGCATTGCGACCGACTACTGCGTGAAAGAGACGGCTCTCGATGCTTGCCGGCGCGGGTTTCCGACCATCGTCTACCGGAACTGCATGAAAGGTGTGGATCTGCAGCGGGGCGATTCGGATGCTGCGATCAGCGCGATGATCCAGGCGGGTGTCGAAATGCGGGAAACCTAGCCTTCGCGGCGGAAGAGCCTGAAAAACCGCTCTTGATATTCCTCAAAGAGGCCCCACCGCATCAGCTCTTCGTGAACGTCCGACGGGTCCACTTCGCGGCGATGCGCCCTTCGCAACAGGTCTTCGACGCGGAGACGTGCGTCGCGCGGCACGCCGCCTTCGTCGTCGAATAGGTTGTGCTCGTTGAGTTCGCTGAAGTTTGATTTGGCCGATTCGTTGGTGAACTCATAGATGAACTTCATTACGGAGACGTCCCAGAGTTCATCGACGCCGAGGAGAACCGTGTGGAGCGGTTTATCGTCGCGTTCGATCTCGTCACGGATTTTGGCGGCGACTTGTATGGGTTCGCCGGCGACGGTGTCGGTGGACTGCGGTTCGTTCTTGTATTTGTAGAGAAGCCCCGGCACGTCTGAACCGTATCGATTGGTCAAGTACTCGAGGTATTCGGAGGCTTCTTGGCCGAAACCTTCGGAGCGCGATAGGTATCCGGGGGTGACGATCTGCGGACGATCGGCTCTAACCAAGCCGTGTCTGATCACGGTGTCTTTGTGCTCGTCTTCGAAGATTCCTTCGTACACGGGCTGCGAGACGACGTGGTAGTTGATGATGGTGGATCCGAACGTCGAGAGCGCGTTGCGCGGCGGGCGGATGATACGCGTCATTGCGATAGCGCGTTCGACCTGCGGGTCCAAGTTTTCCGGTTTTCTGGGTTGCAACACGATTCAGTCGCCGAGGAATGCGGTTGTTCGAAGGTTACTCCAACGGTTGACCTTCAGTGATTTCGATGCGCTGGTTCACGGCGACATCTTCGACCACTTGATTGACGCCACTCGGCCATTCGATCGTGATTTTGTCGATGTTGCTTGCGCTGCCAAGGCCGAATGTGAGCTCCAAACTGTTCATCGAAAGGAAGGTCGAGCTGCCGGTGAGTTCTTGGACTTGTTCACCAGTGGGGCCGTCGGCGTCGGAGTATTTGACGTAGACGCGTGCGCCTATGCCGTCGGCGTTGCTGCCGGTGTCGCCTTCGGCCATCCCCCCGATAAGCCGGAGTGTTAACCAGCTGCTGTCGCCACCGGCGTTCATCCACATGAAGAGCGGCCCGGCTTCCCAGTTGCACTCGTCCTGTCCTACGAGTCGGCAGCCGTTGCTGTTGGTGCCGATCAAATCGACGTAGCCGTCGCCGTTAAGGTCGCCTTTGGCTAGCCCTTTGCCGTTTTCGTGGAACGCTGGGCTGATGCGTTGTTCCGAACGATCGAAATTCGGGTCGTCCGGGTCGAGGACGGAGTAGTCTACTCCGAGGATGTCAAGCACTCGTGCCTCGACGGTGATGTCTTGGAAGTCGCCGGCACCGTTGCCTCGGAGCAAGCGTCCAGCGCCGGGGAAGAGGTGCCCGCTCGGGGCTTCGCCGCGGTCGGACATCGCGCCGAGCCAGTAGAGGTCTTGGTCGCCGTCGTTTTCATAGTCGAAAAACACCGTTCCGAAGCCGAAGTCGTAGGCGGCGAGACCAGTCGGGACCTGCCACTCCTCGTCGATCTGTGTAGGGTCAAGCGCCATCGGCGGCATCACTTCGTTCGGTGCGACATAGGTCGCCCGGGCGATGTCATTGAACACTCCGACGGTTCCAACGCCTTCAACGTCGCGAACGCCGTCGTTGCGGAGTAGGAAGTGGAAGCAGGTTCCCCACCCGTACTGATGTCCATAAGCGCAGTCGCCAGATGGCGTGGCCGGAGCCTCGCGGGTGAGAGGATGGTATCCGATGTTGGTGACGAAGACGTCCAAATCGAGGTCGTTGTCATAGTCGCCGAGCGCGAAACCCATCCAAGCACCCATCATGTCGACGCCCATCGCCCGGCTGATCTGAGTGAACTTGATGTCGGTTTCGGTCGAGTCGTTGCGGAATACCTTCAACCTACTACCGTCATCTGCGAGCCACAGATCCGCATCGCCGTCATCGTCGTGGTCGAAGAAAAGCGCGGCGAGGGTTTGCCCCGTGGGTTCGCCGACGAACTCGCCTGAAGCGTCGATCAGGTCCGGGTTGTAGCCGGGCACTATCTCGCCGGTGACGGGATCGGGCCAGCCGATATCGTCTCCGAAAGGGTCACGCATCAGAATCGGACCGTAGCGCAGTCCTGCTTCTTCGGTCACGTCGGTGAAGGTCAGGTCACCGTTGTTTACGTACAGGACGTTGTAATGACCATGATGATCTGGGCGATTGAACCAAAGGAAGTCTTGGTCGACTCGATTGCTGATGAATATGTCAATCCAACCGTCGTTGTTGACATCGGAGCATCCGACGCTGAAACCGGAACGGAGGTTTGCGGCATCTCCAAGCGCCGATTCTGTGATTTCTTCGAACGTTCCGTCGCCTAAGTTCCTGAACAACCGGTCCTTTATGATGTCGGAAAGTCCTGAATAGTAACGTGCGGCTCGATAGTCCAAGTTGTCGCCGATCCTGCCGTAAGAGGCGACGTAGAGGTCTTGATAGCCGTCATTGTCGATGTCGCATGCGGCGACGCCGGTGCTGTTGGCGACTGGCAGATCGACACTGGCCTCCGCGGCGACTTCGGTATAGACGTGGTCTCCGTCATTTCGGAAGAGACGGTTGGGGCCACCGGTGGTATCGGGGAGCAACGCGTCGGATTCTGCGGAGGTCACGTAGAAATCCATGTCCCCGTCGCGGTCATAGTCGAAGATGGCGACGCCGGGGTGTCGGTTCTCGATCATCCAGAGGTCTTCGCCAGTTTCGGGGTCAACTAAGACGAGTGGAGCGATGTTCGTGAACGGCATGACCGGTTCGGCCATCATTTCATCGAGCGTTTCGGCGGAAGTTGTTGAATCCGAAATCTGCGCGACTGGAGCCAATTCTGGTGTTGCAGTCGGCGGTGGAACTGTCGGTTTGGGAGTGGCCGTTGGTTCTTCGCTGGTGCACGCTAAAGCGACTGTGGCAATCATTAATGCGAACGTCAACAACAAGGTTGCGCGTAGAGTCTGACGACGCACGGACTGAACGGGTTCGACGGTTATTTGCATCGGGTTGTTGGTTGCATTAACTGCAGATTCAGGGGTGGAGTCTAAGCCTTTCAGCGTACAACACCCCACATCGAATCGATACGTCGCCAGGTGGTGCTTCGGTTTGACGACAAACTCGACACGAGTTAGGGTTGGGTACGTATTCGCGGCTTTGAAGGCGCGATTGAACAGTTGTTTTGGCATATCGTCTTTGGGCATTTCGTCGAAACCGCACCGGTGAACTCGAACCTTAACGGAGGTTGGAACATGAAACTTGATTTGACAAGAGCTCGCATGAATTTGCTGCTGTTGCCGGTATTGGTAGCCGTCGCTTTCGCGATGGCGTGTGGCAGTCCCGAGCCCGAGACGATTATTCAGACGGTCGTCGTTGAGAAAGAAGTGGAGGTTGTGAGAGAGGTCGAGGTCGTCAGAGAGGTTGAGGTTGTGAAAGAGGTTGAAGTCATTAAAGAGGTTGAGGTAGAGAAGGAAGTCATCAAGGAAGTCGAAGTCGTTTCGGCTGTCCCTCGAAACAAGACCGTCGTGGTCGGAACTCGCTTTGGCGGCGGCGTGAGCCTTCGCATGTGGAGCCCGTACGCGCTCGGTGGGACCCACCAGAAGGGCGTGATCTTCTACTACGAGCCGTTGTTTTACGCAGACAGCCTCAATGGCAACAGCTACCCGTGGTTGGCCGAAGACTTCTCTTACAACGCATCCGCGACTGAATTGACTTACAACTTGCGCGACGGAGTTTTGTGGAGCGACGGAGAAGTGTTCAATGCTGAGGACGTGGCGTACACGTTCAACACGCTAGCCGAATTGGGCAGCGAAGTCCGTGGCGGCGGGGTCTTCCAGACCTTCGTTAAGGAAGCTGAGATCGTTGACGATTTGACCGTGAAGGTCCACTTCAACTTCCCGGCGCCGAGGTTCCACGCCGAAATCGTGATCTACAAGGGCGACTCTGGCACGTACATCGTTCCGGAGCACGTGTGGAACGGCAAGAACTGGGCCGAATACGATGCATACAACGACGGTGCTGGCCCTGTCACGACGGGCCCTTGGCGACTTTCCTACTCCGACAACTTCCGCCGAGTCTTGGACCGCGTGAAGAATTGCGAGGATTACTGGGGCTGTGCTAACGGCTTCGTGCCGTTCCAAGAAGTCGAACGCTTTGTGCTTTACAACATCGATGACGACACGCAGTTCGCCCAGGCGATGATCACCAACCAGATCGATGAGACGCACGACTTGCGCGTCGACACGGTTGAGACGATCCTCCGCGAGAACCCCAATACGACCACCTACACCGGCCGAGATGAAGATGGCGAATACGGCATGGTTTCGTGGTGGCCGATCTCGCTGCATCTAAACAACCTGCAGCCGCACCTAGAAAACGCCGATGTTCGAAAGGCGATTACCAAGTACATCGACCGAGACCGCCTCAACGCCCAGGCTTACCTGAACAAAGGCCGGATTAACAACTGGCCGTGGCCGCAGTACGCTGGTCTGAGGCACGTCAACGAGGCGATGGAGCCTCTGGCGCAAGAGTTCAAGATTGGTCAGTACGACAAAGATGCAGCGGACGCACTCATGACAGAGGCGGGTTACTCCAAGAACGCTGACGGCTTCTGGGCCGATGCCAATGGCGAAATCGTCAAGTGCAACATCATCAGTTCGGCGCACTTCACGGACCTGGGTCCGGTTGTTGCCGCGTTGCTTGAGCAGCACGGGATTGAGTCATCTTGGGCGCAACCCCCGGATGTCTGGGCCCGAAACGGCAAAGGTGGCGACTATGAGTGCACGCTAGTCGGGCACAACGGTTCGCAATCCGGTGACATCTATCGGTCGTTGCTGATGTTCACGACGGATTCTGGAGCTAACCGCTGGTCATACTCGAACCCTGAATTCGATTCAGTAGTGGCATCAATGGCGGAGGAGCCTGATGTCGACAAGGTATTGGACCTTACCGAGGAGGCACTTCGGATCTGGTTGGAAGACCAGCCGGACGTCCCGCTCGTCGAGTTCTTCAACCGTGTGACTCGTAACGAGTTCTACTGGGAGAACTGGCCCGGCGACGCCGAGGGATACACCCCGTACATGAATGGGATCCACCCACACACTGGTTTCCCATACATCCTGAGCAAGCTGGAAGGTACCGGCAGGGAATAGTCCGCGTTTTAGCGGAAGTAACCTTGGTTGCGGCGCCGACGGATGGGAGAAAATACCCATCGTTTCGGCGCCGCAACGCAATCTCCCAACTGGCGCGCCGTCACGCCGGTGAGTTCTGTTAACTTGGCATTGGGACGCAACACGGCGAAGTGTTAATGAGATGACCGTAGATTATCTGGCGAGACGAATCGCAATGTTCGTGGCTGTGATTTTTGTCGCCACATCATTCAACTTCTTTCTCCCCAGATTCACGGGCCAAGACCCGATCGCGACTCGGCTGGAATTGCTCGCAGCCGAAGGTGATACGATACGAGCCGAAGACTACAAGGCTCTCATCGAGACTTACAACGCGAAATTCGGTCTGGATCGTCCTTTAGTTCTTCAATATTTGACTTATCTTTCGACGGCTGTTCGCTTCGATTTCGGAAATTCAATAACCAAGTACCCCGTTCGGGTTAGCGAGCTCGTAAACCAAGCGATGCCGTGGTCGATCGGACTGCTAGTTACATCGACGCTTCTAGCCTTCTTGGTGGGTACTCTTGGTGGTGCTGTGTTGGCTTGGCAGCATGGTCCCAAGGCGGCTTTCGAACTCATCTTGCCGCCATTCTTTTTGCTCGCGGCGGTTCCGTACTATCTTCTGGGCTTGATTCTGATCTGGCTCTTGGCGTTTCAGGCCAAGATTCTCCCTCTCGGCGGCGGTTATGCGCCTACGACGCTTCCCGATTGGAGCGACGTCGGATTCCTGTTCGAGGTGTTCAAGCACTCACTCTTGCCAGCTCTCTCGATCGTTCTCGCGTCGATAGGTTTCTGGGCGTTGGGTATGCGGTCGATGATGATCACGATGCAGGGTGAAGACTATATGTTGCAAGCGGAAGCGAAGGGGCTGACCAAGGTCAGATCGTTTTTGCGTTACGGGGTCCGCAACGCGGTTTTGCCTCAAACAACGGCGTTGGCACTGACTTTGCCGCACGTTGTATCCGGTGCAATTTTGGTTGAGCGGATATTCGGTTATCCCGGGATCGGTCGAGTTCTTTACGAAGCGATAACGGGTTTCGATTACTTTGTCATTCAGGGCGTTGTGTTCATCATCGTGCTGGCCATCGCTTTTGCGATGCTGGTGATCGACGTCGTCTATCCACTGTTGGATCCCAGGATCAGCTACTCTTCCACGTAAAAACTGATGGCAACGAGTGCGACGACAGAACCTCTAGCATCGCCCGGTAGCACGGGTGCATCGGATGCATTGAATCGCGCCGCTGGTTTGTGGCGCTACATGAAGCGGAACCCGTCGATAATCGCGGGGTCCGTGATGCTCGGCATCATCATCCTGTTCTGGTCATTCGGCACATTGATGACATCCCCTAAAGACGCCAAGGACCTCGCATTTTCGCCGCCGAACAAGCGGCCATCTCTGCAAAATCCGCATCCTTGCTATTCATCTGAAAATCCACGCGAGCTTTGCTTTGCGTACGACAACGTTGAGCGAACGCATCTTCTCGGCACAGACCGGTTGGGCAAGGACATACTAGCCTCGTTTTCGCAAGGAATCCCGCAGACAGTGATGATCGGGCTAATCGCCGGTTCGGCGGGAACGATTGTGGGCACGCTGTTGGCGTTCACAGCCGGCTACTACGGGGGATTTCTTGATGCGACGATCAGATTCATCGTAGATACGTTGCAGACCATACCGGGAATATTGATTCTCATCATCATCACCATCGCGTGGCGTGATGTGGGGGGAGGTGAGATGACATTTATCCAGTTGTCGCTGATCATTGCGATGCTGGCTTGGCTCGGGCCTACCAGAGTGATCAGGTCCCAAGTTCTCGTGATGAAACAGCGCTCGTACGTCGAGATGGCCAGACTCTCAGGGATGAGTGGCCCCGAAGTGATATTGAAGGAGATGGTTCCCAATCTCATGCCATTCATCGTGGCCAATTTCGTGCTGGCGGTTTCATCAGCGATATTGGCGTCCATCGGCCTCGAAGCGCTTGGGCTCGGCGATTTCAGTTCCAACACCTTGGGCATGATGATCTACCACAACATCTGGTACGGATCATTGGTGAACGGCTGGTGGTGGTGGTGGTCGCCCCCGATCATCGTCATCGTGATCCTGTTCATTGGCTTGTTCACGCTGTCGCGCGGAATGGACGAGTGGGCGAATCCTCGGCTTAGGAGGCGGTTCTAGTTGGCGACGGAAGGAACTGTTAGTGCGACTGCGGATCGCGAGATCGTAGGGCGTTTTGACCTGCCGAAAACGGTAGATGATCTGCGCCGTTCGGGTTTGGGCGATTCTTCGCTACCCGCGATCGAAGTCAACGACTTACGGGTCTACTACGACTCCGAAGCAGGGATTGTAAAAGCGGTGGAAGGCGTGAGTTTCAAATTGGAGCAGGGCGAGCGATTGGCGCTCGTGGGGGAATCTGGTTGCGGCAAAACGACGCTTGGAATGGCGTTGTTGAAGTTGACGAAGGCGCCGGGATACATCGCGGGCGGGCAGATCCTGCTTGACGGCAGGGACTTGGTGCCGTTTGATGAAGAGTCGATACGTCTGGCCCGTCTCGCCGAGATCGCTTTGGTCACGCAGTCCGCGATGAACGCATTGAACCCCGTTATGCGTATTGAGGATCAGATTTTCGATGGGTTGGTGGATCACGGCATCAAAGACACCAAGGAGAACTTGAGGTCTCATGTCCACGATCTTCTGCGTCGTGTGGGATTACGTGACAGTGTTGGGCGGATGTACCCGCACGAGTTGAGCGGCGGCATGAAGCAGCGCGTCGCTATTGCGTCCGGTACGAGCATGAATCCTAAGGTGATCGTGGCGGACGAACCGACCAGCGCTTTGGACGTCGTGGTGCAACGTCAAGTGATGATGACGTTGAGCCGTGTGCAGCGCGACACCGGTGCGGCCGTGATTCTCATTGGACACGACATGGGGTTGGTCGCGCAGTTCGCGGACCGCATAGGCGTGATGTACGCCGGCAAGTTGGTGGACATTGGCACGGTGAAAGAGATCATCGAGGATCCGAAGCATCCTTATACGAAGCTGTTGATCAACAGCGTGCCGGATTTGGAAGAGAAGCGGGAGCGTTTGGAGGGCATACCGGGTATACCACCGCCTCTTGTGGACCTGCCGCCCGGATGCGTGTTTGCACCTCGGTGCCCATCAGTCGCTGACGTTTGTCGCGATGTAACGCCGCGCAACAATGCCGTGGGCGACAAACGTTGGGTGATGTGCCATATTTTCGATGAAGCTGTGGAGATGGCGGGAGCAGCAGTTGGCTAATTTGCTAGAACTCCAGAACGTCACCAAAGTGTTCGGCGGAGGGATGTTCAGTCGGTCGAACGTCACGATAGCCGCAGACGATGTGTCGTTCGCGATATCGGCGGACCGACCATCAATCACCGCGGTCGCCGGAGAGAGTGGAAGCGGCAAGACCACTTTGGCGAGGTTGCTGTTGGGAGTGATCAAACCCACAAGCGGCAGCGTGATCTACGACGGACGAGACGTCTCCAAGATGTCGGGGCGCGAACGCCGCGAATTCAGGCGCGAAGTCCAACCCATATTTCAAGATCCCTTCGAGGTATACAACCCGTTTTACAAAGCGGATCACTTGCTGCACGTGGCGATCGACAAATTCAAGCTCGCGGCTTCGCAGGACGAGCGCATCCCGTTGATCAATGAGGCATTGGAGACCGTTGGCCTACGCCCGGAAGAGATGCTTGGACGATATCCGCATCAGCTCAGCGGGGGCCAACGTCAGCGGATGATGGTCGCGAGGGCTTTGCTTCTCAAACCTAAGGATCATTTTGGCCGACGAGCCTGTTTCGATGGTTGACGCGTCGCTGCGCGCAACGATTCTCGAATCGATCCGCACGTTGAACCGCGACTTGGGTATCTCCGTGGTGTACGTGACCCACGACCTTACGACTGCGTACCAGATTTGCGACGAAATTCTGGTGATGTACAAGGGTTCGGTTGTCGAGCAGGGTAGTGTGGAACGCGTTATCCGCGATCCCAAGCATCCGTACACTCAGTTACTGGTCGAGTCGATTCCGCAAATGAAGACTGATCGGGCGTGGGAAGATGGTGCGGATGAACTGATGTCGATTGATGAATCGATGGTCACAACTGGATGCAAGTTCGCTGACCGGTGTCCCCATGTGATGGACAAGTGCCACACCGAGCATCCGCCGGCGTTCCAACTTGACGACGACCGAGTTGCGAGTTGCTACCTTTACGACGAGATGCCGGTCGCGCGAAAAATGGCGATCGCAACATAACCTAGAAAAACCATGATTTCAAGCTCCCGCCCGAACATTGTCTACATTCAATCCGACCAGCACAATCCGGCGGTCATCGGTGCCTACGGTGATCAGATTGTCGAGACGCCGAATCTCGACAGATTGGCGGCAAATGGCGCTATCTTCACCGGCGCGTATTGCGGTTCACCGATCTGCGTTCCGTCACGAACGGCGTTGGTGACCGGGCAGTATCCGCACGAGACAGAGGTCTGGACGAATGATCAGATCTTGAGTTCTGCGGTCCCAACCTACGCTCACTCGTTGGGTGCAGCGGGATACGATCCTGTTCAGATTGGGAGGATGCACTACAACGGTTCGGACCAGTTGCATGGTTTTTCGCGCCGCTACGTCGGAGATCACAGCCCCAATTACCCAGGGAGTCCGCATCCTGTTGATCACGGACAGCTTCATGGGACCGCTGGACCGGCTCGCGTTAGCTTGGAAGCTTCCGGACGCGGTCAGAGCGCGTATGAAGTCCACGATGAGTATGTCACGCAATCGGCAGTTGATTACATCAACAACAAGGGGATTACGCGACGGTCGGGGCTGGACGATTCGCCGATCTGTTTGTCGATTGGATTGATGTTGCCTCATCAACCGTTTGTCGCACGGGCGGTCGATTACGACAAGTATGAGGGTCGTGTCGGAATGCCGAACATCCCGGCGGAGCCGATCGAAGATTGTCATCCTTACATCCAATGGTGGCGTGAACGCACGGGGATTGTAGAGGTGACGGAAGAGGAGATCATGCGCGCTCGGATCGCGTATTGGGCGCTGTGTGATCGAACCGACCAGTTGATCGGTGAGATTCTCAACGCGCTGAAAGCCAACGGTTACATGGACGACACGATCATCGTCTACACCTCAGACCACGGCGAGCAGGTGGGCGAGCATGGGTTGTGGTGGAAGCAGACCTTTTACGAGGATGCGGCGCGCGTTCCGGCGATAGTTTCGTGGCCGGGACATCTCGCCGCCGGCAAGGTCATAGATACACCGATCGATCAATTCGATTTGGCGGCAACCATTCTCGATGCCGTTGGTGCTCAACCGTTACCGCAGTCCCACGGAATGAGTGTGGTTGACCTCATCAATAACCCTGAAACTGCCGAGTGGAAAGATGCCGTTTACAGCGAATACTGCATGAACGACTCGTCGGTTGGTTCGGGGATGTCTGCCAATCTAGGCGGTGCAGACGTCCATGCTCGGCCCGGAGGAGTGCAGAACCGGATGGTGCGTTCTGGCGATTGGAAGTTGAACTACTACCACGGCTTCGAACCGCAACTCTTCAATTTGGGGGATGATCCGCAAGAACTGAACGACAGGGCACAAGATCCAAGCTGCAAAGGGGTTCGCGACGAGATGATGGATCGTGTCCTCGACGGATGGGACCCGGACCATATCCGCGAACGAATGCACGTGCTGAAGCGTGAGCAAGAGCTCATGGAGCAATGGGCGAAAAACGTGAACCCGCCTGATGCCATCAGGTGGGATCTTCGTCCGGAGATGGATTATCTGGACTGATCGATTTTCAGTCCAACTGCCGCAAGTTGGGATCCCAACGGTCGCGCATCCAGTCTCCGACGAAGTTGCCGGCCATCACGATTAGGAAGATGGCCAATCCGGGGATGGCGGAGAGCCACCAAGCGTCTCCGATGTACTCTCTCCCGTTGGCTACCATTGCCCCCCATGCTGGCGTGGGCGGCGGGATGCCGACCCCTAGATAGCTAAGCGTTGCTTCAGTCAATATGATGCCGCCGACACCAAGAGTGGCACTGACGACGACGATATTGATCACCCCCGGCAAGATGTGACGAATAAGAATGCGTGTCGGGGATGCTCCGGCGACGCGGGCGAACTGGACGTAGTCAGCTTCGCGTAAGCTCAATGTTTGTGCTCGGACGAGACGCACTGCGCCCGGCCATGAGATCAAGGCCAACAACGCGATAAGGATTTTGAGGTCTTGTCCGAAGATGCTGACGACGATTAGCGCGAGCATGATGAAGGGTAGCGCGGCCCAGATATCGACGATACGCATGATGATCTCGTCGGTGTGTCTTCCGAAATATCCGGCCAACAATCCGCATGTCGTGCCGACACCTACTCCCACGGTGATTGATACGACGACAACCATCGCGGAGATACGAGACCCGTGGATGACGCGGCTGAGTAAGTCTCGACCGATGAAGTCGCTGCCGAGTAAGTAAAACTGACCAGATTTACCAGTCGTAAGCGGTGCGGTGTTGCGATCGACGAGGTTATTGACATACGGATCATGAGGAGCGATCTGATACGCAAAGATCGCACAGATTATCAGGGTCGCGATAATCAATGCCGGGATGATCGGCCAGCGACGCAGAATGTAAAAACTGTATCCGAGCCAGCCGAGAGTGTGCCGCCGACCAATTGTCGTCGTCGATGCGGCGTCAGAGAGTGTTCTTTGTTGAGGTTGGGTTGCCATGGAGTGGATCTATGCGTAGCGAATTCTTGGATCCAAGATTGCGTAAAGAACGTCCATTGTGAGCACGACAATTACGTAGAGAACGACGGTCAAAAAGGTTATGGCTGAGATGAGCGGGAAGTCGTTGCCTTGCACGGCTTGAACCGCTACGCGGCCGAGTCCTGGCCACGAGAAGACGGTTTCGACGACCGTTGTGCCGTTGATGAATCCGATGAGTATCAGTCCTGACAGCGTCAGCGGAGGGATGACTGCGTTACGAAAGGCGTGTTTCCAAACGACACGGTTGTAGTCGACGCCTTTTGCCCGGGCGAATTTTACGTACTCAGATTCTAGGACCTCAAGCATCGCCGACCGAGTCAATCTGAGGTACGCGGCGGCTGGTAACCACCCGAGCACGATTGAGGGCAATATGTAGTTTCTGACGGCAAATCCGTCTCCGCGAGTGCCCGAGGGCAACCATTCTAGTTCACCCGAAAACACGAGAATCGCCATGATTCCAATCCAGAATACGGGTGCGGCTTGACCGATCAACGCGATGCCTCGGGCGATGTAATCGAGTAATCGTCCACGTTGGACGGCGGATACGATGCCGAGCGGCACGCCGAGAATCGTCCCGAAAACCCAGGCGATGATGCCGAGTTGTACCGAGGTCCAAAACCGTTCTTTTACGACCGTGAGGACCGGACGCTGATGAATGAGGCTGTTGCCGTACTGGCCTCGAACGTATCGACCAACCCAGATGACGTATTGGATCACCACGGGTTGATCTAGGGCCAGCTCTTTTCTGAATTTCTCGCGTGTTTCTTCGGCGAGTGCACCGCCGTATTCGTCGAGGTACAAGTCCAAAGGATCGCCTGAGAGGCGGGAGAGGATGAAAATCACTAGCAACGCGCCAAGGATCGCGATAATCCCATATAAAACTCGGCGGGCTAGGAAACTACGCATCGGTTAACAGATTGAGGGATTCGCACCCGCACCCTCGCTTTGCGGGCGAGGGTGCGGGTGCTTAGGTTTGACGTTGGACTGGGGAAGTCCGACGTCTACCGTTCGTTGACAGTGCTTACGGCTGCCAGTCGACTTCTTCGAGGTTGAACCAGCCGCAACCGCCGATACACATCTGCGGCGGGATTGGCCAGCTCCTGATCGATTCGCCGTCGAAGGTGTTGAAGGCGGGTTGCTCGTTCACGCCGACGTTGATCGAGACCTCTCGAGCGTAGTCGAAGTGGTCAATGGCGAGTTCGGTACGCCTGCGTCGGTCGAGTTCCTTGGTCATCTGGTCGAAGATCTCGTCCCACCTTGGCAAGATGCTTGCGGCGCAGATCGTGCCGCCGATCTTGTGGGATGTGGTCTCGTTCGACTTCGGGAGGTCAACGCTGAGCGCCGAGAAGCTGTCTCCACAGGTCCGGTATTGGATCTGGTTGAATGACAGGTTCACAAGATTCGGGCGGTGTTCCGAGTACGGCGAAAGGTCTATGCTGATCTTTACGTTCAGGGTTGCGAGCCACTCTGCAGCGATGGCTTCGACAATCTCTTGGTGAGTGCCTACCCCGGTCCAGATGGTGACCTCAAAACCGTCAGCCCATCCCGCCTCTGCCATTAGACGTTTGGCTTCGTCACGGTCGAAGCTGTATGCCCACCCGTGGGATTCGGCGTTCTCAGCCCAAGTGCCCGAGTTGACGGAAATGTTCGTGATGTGGTTGACGTGACCGAGTCCGTTGAGGATCGCGGCGTTGATGCCTTCGCGGTCGACTGCGGCAGCAAGGGCTTGTCGCACCTTAATGGCGGATTCCATGGAGGCGTCGTTGCCGTATTCACCTACCCATGGGAGGGAGGTGTCGTAACCCGGGCGCTCCAACTCGTTTCCTTCAACGTAATGGTGTGTCTGCCAGTAGTTACCACCGAAGTAGAGACCGTTCATGCGAGCGGCAGTCGGGTTGGCGGTGAAGCCCTGCGACACGAGGCCAGGGACGTCCTTCAGCGCGATGTTGGCGGCGTGGGCTTGTCCGGTCTCGAGCATCGTCTTGCGGACGGCGGCTTCGGGAACGGCGAGAATTTCCACTCGGGCCATCTCCGGAACCTTGCGCCAGTGAGCGTCTTGGGCGTTCAAGACGGCTCGGTCGTCGGATGACCAGGTCTCGAAGACGAACGGGCCGGTGCCTACGAAGACATCGACCATTCCCTCAGGACCAAACTCGTCGAACACCTTCTTGCTGTGGACACCCATGCTTTGCCAATATGGGCTGAGGTTTCGTCGAAGGACGCCGACTTCCCATTGGTTGACGTGCATGCGGACTTTGCCCGGGTCAATAACTTCGAACTCTGTCGCCATCGCTCGGAAGTCACCGGCTTGGTCGTGTCGAGAGTCAGGGTTGGTGTTCGGGTTGGCGTTGTTGAAGCTCCAAGCAACATCTTCGGCTGTCATTTCGCCGAAGCCGTTGTGGAAACTAACCCCGCGACGGATGTCGAAGTCGACCCATGTCTGGTCGTCTGCGACGTTCCATGCGGTTGCTAGACGCGGGACGGCGTTTGCGCTGGAGTCCAACCAGAGCAGGGTTTCATAGGCACCCATGCGGAACTTCTGGTTGCCGCAGCCCGGCACGCATTGTTCGGGGTAGCCGACGGGTACACCGACGCCGCCCTCGGCGATGATCAGCGTCCCTTGCGGGTTACCGGTCACCAATTCGCTCGGCGCTTCGGCTTCGCGTTCGACGATGACCGTCTGAACAACAGGAACTTCGACCTGTTTCTCGACGACAACGGTCTGAACTACCGTCTCGCCGGTTTTCTCGACGATGACTTCCTTCTCGACGACGACGGTCTGGACTATGGTTTCGCCTGCCTTCTGGACGACCACTTCCTTCTCGACGACGACGGTCTGGACGACCTCAACCTGAACTTCTTTCTCGACGACAACGGTTTGGACGACGGTCTCGCCCTCCCGTTCGACGATGACTTCCTTCTCCACCACGACGGTCTGGATTACCGTTTCGGTAGTGGTCTCGCCACAAGCGATCGCCCACGACGCGAGAATCAAGACAGGCAACAAGATAAGCGCTGCCCGCCTCTTTCTTGTTTCAAAATACAACATGTTTACCCTCCCAGAGGAATAGAGCCGGCAAAATGACTTCGCAGTCCGCCGGTACCAACGGCATTACAGTTAAATGCGCCGTCACGTGTGGCAATGTATACCACAACTGCCAAGGATCAGCGCGACCGAATGACCAAAACGTGCGCGATCCGTAAGATAGCACGTATCAAGTGCAGGTTTTGGTGCCTAAAGCTCCGCTACTCGCACGGAGTTGAAGTATTGCCAGTCCCAGACGGAACCCCAACCGGGTCGATTGGGCGGTGTGACTTGGCCGTTTCTGGGGACAGGTGGATTTAACAGGCCGATCTCACGCCCCAACTCGTCGCGCGAGCCGCCGGGGAAGTATTCGTAGTAAGAGGTGTTGGGAATAGCGCAGGTCAGGTGGGTGTGGACCAGTCCGAATAGTCCACCGGGTCCGTTGAGTTCGACGTTCGTGCCGTGTTCGGCTGCGTGCTGGGCGATGTCCAATAGGGCAGTGGTGCCGTGCCGCGCATGTGCTCTGACGAGGTCGCATGCGCCTTGCTCGAGCCATACCTTGGATATCTCGGGCTCGTGCATCAGGGTTTCCAAGGCCATGACGGAGATGTTGAGTTCGTTGCATAGCGTTCGTAATGCGTTGAAATCGCGGTCGGGAATCGCCTCTTCGAACCACAGGTAGCCGTCGTTTTCGAGCGCCCGTCCGGCCTTGATTGCGTCATCAAGGTCGTATTTTGCTCCAGCCGCGTCGTGCATGATGTCGATGTCGTCACCGCAAACGCGCCGAATTTCGCTGAACCAGTAAGCGTTTTTCGCGACGGGCCACGATAGGTGGTCTTTTACCGCCCGAAATCCTATCGAAATCGCGTACTCGACATCTTCGACGGATGCTTCGAGGGTTCCCCCACCGCGGTAGTTGTAGTACGCGGGAGCGGATTCGCGAGTTGCGCCTATCAGTTGGTAAACGGGCTTGTTTGCGGCCTTGCCAGCGATGTCCCAGAGGCAGTTGTCGAATGTCCCGAACCATCCCGGCATGGCAAAGATGTGGCGTGTGGCCGTGCGGAGCTTCGAATCGAGACGGCTTCGATCTAGAGGGTTCTCGCCGATGGCTAAGTGTCGAAGATGCTCGAGGTCGATCGTCCGCATCGTCGTATAGCGCGCGTCGCCGACAGTGCATACGCCCTCGATTCCAGCATCGGTATCGACGTGCAGCACGTGGTACTCGGTCGGATGCGGTCGGGTTGGCACAGATCGCCACACCTCGCGATTGCCGAGTGGTTCGCGTACGAGATTGAAAAACGGAGTCTGCGTCGGCAGTTGGAATACCGAGAGACGGATGTCGGTGATCTTCAATCAGGGCCCCTACGGACTAGGAGCGTTCCTTCCAACGACACTAAGTCTCGGGTTCGCCCACTCGTCGAGGCCGATCGACGCGATGAATAGACCGGTTCCGTCAGTCGAAGTTGAAGCAAGTGGTGCGGTCATCATGTTCAGAATCGCGGGCGGTTATCTTGACGCTGTGCGCAGTATACAACCTTCAGAGGATGTGTTCCACAGGACGGGATTTGAGGGGCGGTTCGGACGGTGAATTATTATGGGATTCATTCGACAGGAGACGCGAACGCGCATGAACAAATTACACCTTCCTAACGAATTCGTCGAGTGGGTCTTTATCATCATCGGCGTCACAATTGCGGCGCTTGTCGGCGCCGGCATCAAGACGTGGCTCGACAACCAACTGGATGGCTCTGGCGTAGAGGCATGGGCGCCCGGCGTCGCCGCGTTGGTCGTATTTTTCGTTCTAGCTGCGCCGGTCTATTTCTGGGCATCGCGCAGCGCCCGGGCACGAGGCGAAAAGACCGCCGAGGACGCCTACGAATCCGAAGATTAGACTGAGGTCGCACTCGACGCTCAAACACCCCAAGCACAGGAGCTTGAATCCACGCCATGCCCGAACTAGTTAACCGCCGTTGGACTTTAGCCAATCGACCCGTAGGCTACCCGGAGGCGAGCGATTTTGCAATCGTGGAAGCGGAGGTCGATGACCCGCAACACGGCGAGATACTAGTCCGAACCCTCTACCTCTCGCTCGATCCTTACATGCGTGGTCGCCTTCGTGATCGACGCTCATACGCGGTTCCCGTCGGTATCGGCGATTTAATCGTAGGTGAGGGCATCGGACGAGTGATCGCGTCGCAATCGGATGATGTCGCAGTCGGCGATATCGTCGCGTGTCAAATCGGATGGCAGGAGTACACAGTCGTGCCGGCGCACGTGGCGAGGAAGATCGACCCTTCAATTGCGCCGATATCTACCGCGCTTGGTGTCGTCGGGATGCCCGGTTTGACGGCGTTTCACGGATTGTTGGCTGTCGGACAACCGCGTCCAGGCGAGACCGTGCTCGTGTCCGCCGCGTCTGGTGCAGTTGGAGCCGTTGTCGGCCAGATAGCCAAGATGAACGGATGCCGCGTTATCGGCACCGTCGGTTCTGACCAGAAGGCGGAGTACTGCATCGACGAACTAGGGTTCGATGCCTGCATCAACTACAAGACGGACGATGTTTTCGCCCGCATTGCCCAACTCGCTCCGGACGGCGTCGACATCTATTTCGACAACGTGGGCGGGCTTGTCACCGATGCCGCGATTGAAAACTTGGCAATGCGCGGGCGAGTGATCGTTTGCGGACAGATATCGCAATACAACCTTGAAGAACCCGAGATGGCCCCGCGCAATCTTTGGAACCTGATTACCAAGCAGGCGCGAATCGAAGGCTTCTTGGTGTTCAACTTCGAGAAGGACCACGATGTAGCCCGCGCAAGGCTAGCGTCTTGGGTACGCGACGGATCGTTGAAGTACCGCGAAGACATCGTGGATGGATTCGAGCAAGCGCCGCGCGCATTCATCGGGTTGATGAACGGCGCCAACTTCGGCAAGCTGATGGTCAAGATGTCAGACTGACTCTCGCAAACGCTGGCATTTCGCCGATTCTTGACGACAAGCACGATTTTGCCTCATGATGCATAATCATTAGCTAACGAGCGGAAGTAGCTCAGTGGTAGAGCATCTCCTTGCCAAGGAGAAGGCCGCGGGTTCGAACCCCGTCTTCCGCTCCATCCTCTATCGGCATCCTTCATTCGCCGTCAACCCGTTCCCACCGCCGTAACTGTCCGCTTCCGCAGTTATTCGAACTCCGGCATTATGCCCTCTGCTGCGTCTGCGGCGATTCGACGTTGTTGCGGAGTAAACGACTCGTCGCTAGCTATCCAACGCAAGTAGTCGGAATGGGTTTCACTCATGTCGTAGAGCGAATGGCCCCGGTAGCGACCAAAATTGATGATGGGATCGCCATCGTCTGACAGCGCAAACCTGCCTTGGTCGTCGATGTGTCGGTCTGAGGAATCACCGGTTGCCCACTCCTCCAACCGTGCAGGTTCTCCCGGCAATTCGGGATGTTGGTTCAGCTGCCCAGCGATGATCGACCGGACGGCATTCACCGTCGCGTCGTCGGCATTCAATCTGTTGAACTCACCGCCAACGAATCGCCGATATGCCGAGTCGAAGTCCCTGGGTTCAAGTCTGTGGAAGATCTCCATCGCGTCCACGATCGAGCGATCAGAGAGGTGGAAATCGATGCCCGCAAACTCGAATTCCTGCCTTAGAACTTTTAAGTGAAACCTCCGGATGCCAAACCCTGCAAGGTCGCATCCATCGAGATACTCGGAGAGCGCTTTGGCGTATGCGCCGAACGGTTTACACTCAGCCACGTCTTCATCAGTGATGCCGTGAAAATCGGTTGCGCCGGGCGAAATCGCTGCCATTGGGTTAACCATCTGGGAACGGAATCGCTCCTGACCGTCAGGTTCGATTCGGAGCGTTGATAGGCGCACGATGCGCGCCGTCCTGCTGTCCGGCCCGGTCGTCTGGACATCGAGGAAGACGATCGGGCGCTCGATTTCGAGGAACGGTTGGTCTTCGGAATGATCTGCGGGGTTCTGGTTTTCAATCGTCGCCATGAGAATGAATTATCCACTAAGCAGGAACGAAAATTCGGTAGGGATGGCACAACCCTTGGGCAGGATCGCGGCGAGGTTTAGAATTAGGGAAGTCGCGTGCCGAAGTGGCGGAATGGTAGACGCGAAGGTCTCAAAAACCTTTGGGCTTTAGCCCGTGTGGGTTCGAATCCCACCTTCGGCACCAACACGTGAGAATCCCCCGAGATCTGGACAACTTGGATGTTGTGCGCCCGACTGGGGAACGGTCGAGGAGAGTGGTGCCGAGGGGCGGACTCGAACCGCCGACACATGGATTTTCAGTCCATTGCTCTACCAACTGAGCTACCTCGGCAAAGTGCGTAAACCCTATTTTATCTTTCCGCCGCTGGTATAATCCATATCGCAGACGAGCCGCACGATTCGTGGCTCATACAACCTCGCTCGAGTGCCACACATGCCGTCGATCATCATCTCGTCAATAAGCGCATCCAAGGGCAAATCTGCACTCGCCGCTGCCATTATTTCTCGGTTGAGGTACCACGACGTTCCTGTTAATTCCGCGGCAGATACTGGCGATCTTTTCACCACTGACGATGGGGTTAAGGCGGTTGCAGCTGAGGCGATCGAACCGTCCGCTTCATCGGTTTCTGTTATCGAAGGATCTTCTGGCGATCCGATGTCCGACAGGGATCTTGCGGAAAAGCTGGACGCGAGCGTGATACTCGTGGCCGGTCTCGATGAGGATGTGAAATCGGCGGTTGCCGAGTACCGCGAACGGCTTGCGGCTGTGGTTCTCAACAAGGTGCCACGCTACCGAGATGTTCATGCCGACCGGGAGGTTGCGGCACTAAATGATGACGGGGTCAAGTGTTTGGGATGGTTGCCAGAGGATCGGCGATTGGCGGCGAACACTGTCGACTCGCTCATGGATCATATCGACGGTCAATTGGTATTTGACGTGAACACCACTTCGGAGTTGGTCGACAACGTATTGATCGGTGGTCTGGTGTTAGATTGGGGACTGTTCTACTTCCGGTCGCAGGACAACACTTGCGTGGTAGTTCGCGCTGGACGTCCAGACGTTCAAATATCCGCCCTCCAGAGCGAAAATACTCGGGCGTTGGTGCTTACCGGCGGCGGGAAGCCGATCGATTACGTCTTCTATGAAGCGCGCACCAAACGCATCCCGTTGATCATGGTCAATGGCGACACGAACGAGACAATGGACGCTCTTGACGCGATGGCGCCTGCGGGTTTTTCACATCCTGAAAAACTGTCGCGAGTCAGCCATTTAATGGCCGAACGTTCGATGATCGATCCGATAATGGATTTCGTTGCTCTGCCCGCGACGCGCTGATACACGCTGGGAAACCGCAATTCAGCATGTCCTCGCCGCGGGAAACGTATCTGCATGGGCATCACCGCTCCGTATTGTCGGCTCATTCTGCTAGAACCGCGGAAGACGCAGCAGCGTTTTTGTTGCCGTATATCGAGCCGGGGATGAGACTCCTCGATTTCGGGTGCGGGCCCGGGACGATAACAGTTGGATTAGCCGCAACGGTCGGTGAAAGCGGATCGGTGCTCGGCATCGACATCTCCAACGACTTGCATGACGAATGGAATCGTCGGTTGAAAGAGACCGGTGCAACGAATTTGGAGTTCCTCGTCGACGACATTTATGAGACCGAACTTGAGCGGGACCAATTCGACGTGGTCTACGCGCACCAGATATTGCAACACCTCGGGGATCCCGTAGGAGCCCTCACGGCGGCGTCTCGGCTCGCAAAACGGGGTGGATTGGTCGGTATTAGAGAAGTCGATTGGGGAACCTTCGCCGCGTTTCCAGAGTCGAAGGCACTTGACGACTTCAGACGTGTTTACGACGCAGTCGCGATTCGCAATGGTGGCACTCCGCACGCGGGGCGTCACATGCTCGAATGGATGGAAGCGACCCGAGAATTGACGGACATCCATATCACGACGAGCACCTGGACTTTCTACGAGGAGAGCGGGAAGACGTGGTGGGGCGATCAATGGTCGCAACGGATTTTGGAATCGGATATCGCGATCAAAGCGATTGAATACGGCATCGCGACGCGAACAGAGTTGGACGCTATCTCACGCGGGTGGCAAGATTGGAAGAACGCCCCTGGATCGGTGTCTTGTTTCACTCACTTCGAGGGTTTAGCCCGTCGCATCTGAGTGAGCGCACTGCGGACCGAGTGTTTGCTCGGTCCGGCTCGGGGGCCACCAGGCGGTGAATATCATAGGCGAGGCGAACCCACATTCGCGAGAATGTGCGAAACTAGTTATGACACACGCGTTAAAATCTGAACTTGTGTGATCGTCAAATGACAACCCTAACGACAAACCCGGACGCAGTGCTCGAAAGCCTGTCCGACGCCCAACGGGCCGCGGCTTCGTATATCGACGGCCCGTTAATCATCGTCGCCGGGCCGGGTAGTGGCAAGACGCGCGTCATGGCGCACCGAATGGCGTACATCCTCGCCACCGGCGTGCGACCCTGGCGTGCGTTAGGGGTGACATTCACGAACAAGGCCGCAGCCGAGTTGCGTCAGCGTTGCGACGCGTTGGCGAATCGCTTCGTGCCAGACGCGGCTGAGACAAACGTCAGCACGTTTCACTCGTTCGGGGCACGTTTCTTGCGCATCCACCACGACGCGGCTGGATTAGGTCGTGACTTCACGATTTACGACCGCGACGACCAAGAGCGGTTGATGAAGTTGATATTGGAAGACATGGATGTGGAAGCCAAAGTAGGCGAGGTGCTTGCGGACATCGGGAAAGCGAAGAACAACAATCAGTTGCCGGAGGAATTCGCGAGCATTGGCACCGGTTACCGGCATGAGTTGCATGCCGAGATATACGAGCAGTACGAGGCGGCATTGCGGCGATCGAACGGCGTCGATTTCGATGATCTCCTTTTGAAGCCCTATCGGACTCTGGTCATGGATGACCATATTCGGACCGCGATGCAGAACCGATACGAACACATCATGGTCGATGAGTTCCAGGACACGAACGCATTGCAGTTCGAACTGGTTCGCGTTCTGGGTGATGCTCATCGCAACATATGCGTGGTGGGCGATCCGGATCAGTCCATCTATTCGTGGCGGAACGCCCGACCCGAGAACATGGAGCGGTTGGCCGAGGTCTTAGATGGATGCAAGTTGTTCGAGTTGAGCGAGTCGTACCGCTCCACAAAAACCATCATCGCTGCCGCGTCGGGTTTGATCGCGCACAACAACCGGATGCTTGACCGCGTCCTTTTCACGAACAACGAGGAAGGTGAACTGGTAGAGATCGGTGTCACAGAGCATCCCGAGCACGAGGCCTCCGTGATTCTCGATCTAGTCGAGCGGCGCGTCAGGTCGAAGGTCGATGAAAACAACGGTGAAAACGCTCGCATTCCCGGCAACCTCGACGACATCGCCGTCCTGTATCGCACGAACGCCCAATCTAGGGCCATCGAGACAGAGTGCAGCCGACGCGGCGTCCAGTATCGTCTGATCGGCGGCGTCAGGTTCTATGAGCGACGAGAGATAAAAGACGTTTTGGCGCTCCTGCGCATCGTAGTAAATCCGTCCGACGAAACATCGCTGCGTCGCGTCATCAACGTTCCGCCGCGTGGAATCGGTCCGGCGACGCTGCGCAAGATTGAGGAATACAGCCTCCTCAATAACGTTTCTTTGCTTGACGCGGTGTTGGTGGCGTCAGACCCAACGACCTCGCATGAAATCGGTTTGGGTCGATCTGCGCTCAACAAAGTAAGGTCATTCGCGGATTTCGTGAACACGTTGATCGCCAACTCGGAAAAGCACTATCCGCACGATCTGTTGGATTATGCATTGAAGGGCAGTGGGTATACCGATTGGGTCAAGAAGGATTCCGAGACGAGGGCCGAACGACTCGAAAACATCGACGAACTGAAGTCGTTGACCGAAAAGTATTCGAGTGCTGAGGACGGCAACGACCCGAGGCAGGCGTTGTCGGATCTTCTGGAACACACATCTCTATTCGCAAACGTGGATTCGATGGATGAGGGATTGGGCGCAGACGGCACGAATGTAACTCCTCAGAGCGAAGCCGCCGGCGCGATCACATTGATCACCCTTCATCAAGCGAAAGGTTTGGAGTTCGATACCGTGTTCATCGCGGGCGTCAACGAAGGTGTGTTGCCGCACGCGATGGCTCTCAACGTGCAGACCCAGGATGACTACGAAGCTGCGTGTGGCGAAGAGCGTCGATTGATGTACGTTGGCATGACGCGCGCCAAACGGAAGTTGCACATCACGTGGTCGCTGTACACGTCAGCATCATTGTACCGGCGGCAGAACACCCCCTCCCAGTTCCTGAAAGAGATACCGGAAGAACGTGTGAAAGAAGTCGAATACGCCCGCGTGCCTGGACGTGCTGCGCCACCACCGATTGCGTTCTCGTCCAGCTTCGGCGTCGCGGTTGATCGTGACAGATTCGCACCGCCTCGACGGCGGGAGCAACGCGAGAAATTCACCGAGCGCGGTTTGGATGAGATGCCGGTCGAGTTGCAACTAAAAGCCGGGCAGCGCGTGAAACACAGCACCTTCGGGACGGGCGTCGTCGTTAACTCGCGGCCCGTGAAGGATGACGTTAGGGTGACTGTCGCGTTCTCCACCGAAGGCGTGAAGATGTTGATGGCGAGCATGGCCGACCTCGAGAAAATATAGGCTTCGCTTAGTGTTTTCCAAGATCCCCGACCGTACCTTTGTATTTGCGATTTTCGCGTTGTTGCTGAGCATCGCGGCGTTTGCCTATCTGACTCTTTGGCCTTCGTTTGAGATCGTCGAAACGAACGCTGATGGCGTCACGACGGCTCGGCGAGCTGGCATCGGAGAGTCGAACGGAGTCTTCAGCGTCGTATTTGCAGTCATTCCGGTATTGATAACGCTCGGTGCGATAATGTCCGTTCCGCCGAACGGTCAATCGGAACGGCGGCACAAGCTCAACTTGATAGTTGGAACGGTCTTGCTGTGGGGCTACATCATGCTGTTCGCGCAGGAGATCGGCATCTTGTACGTTCCAGCGGCGACGATGCTGACCTCCGTCATCGTGTTGATGATGGTGCGCCACAGGGCTTGGGGTAGACCCGAAGCGCGGGAGCGCGCCAAAAGCGCCCGCGAACTACGAGAAGAAGCGGTGAACCGAGCATCTCGGTCCGGCAACAAGGTTGGACGTAGGCGGTCGATGCGGCGCCGGTCCCGTTAGTTACACTTTGTCAGAGCCAGCAATGGCAAACGGGCAAAATCAGGTAGCGACAACACGAGGAAAATTGGGTTCGGTAATCACAGACGAGATGCGTTCCTTTATCGCCGCGGTGTCACCACCGATCACTTACCGCGTATCGCATCGCGAGATTGCCCGTTTCAACGCCGCTATCCGTGGCGTCCTGCCGCCCGTTGAGAACGATCCCGACCCCGAGGTCGGCGACCATCAAATCGAAGCGAATCCACTGATACTGCGGTCGTTCATCACCGCACCTTACGACCCACCGTTTCCAGAACCGTTCCACGACGTTTTGGACGGCGGTAGCCGCTTCAACTTCATCAGACCGGTCATCGCTGGGGACGAAATTACGGCTGTGCGGAAGATGCAGGAAATCTTCGAGAAGAGCGGCCGTTTCGGCCCTATGCTTTTCAAGGTGACGGTAGTGAGTTACTCAGACGCGTCCGGTGAACTGGTTGCTACCCAAGAGTCGACCAGCATTTCGTATGGCCGACGAGCCGGAACTGTGTAGTCGAGTCGTGATGGCGCGGTCCGCGCATCGAGGATAATTCTGATGACAAAGGTAATGTTTGAGGACGTTGAGATCGGAGGCGGCCCGGAGGCCGTTACAAAAGTCGTGACTCCTAGGCAGTTGGTCCAGTACGCTGCGGTGTCGCAAGACTTCACGCCGATCCACTACAACAGAAATTACGCTCGTAGCGCGAGCCACGATGACATCATCATCCACGGCGCGCTCAAAACCGCCCTGCTGTCGCAGATGCTTGCCGATTGGGCCGGAGACATCGGAGCCGTCAAGAATCTGGAAACGTCGTACCGAGGCATCGACTACGCTGGCGCTATTACCTGCGCCGGTACCGTCACCAGAAAGCGGGTCGAGAATGGTGTCGGACTCGTCGATCTGGACATTGAATTTCGGAATGCAGATGGTGTGGTCACCACGCCGGGAAAAGCAACGGTCGCGCTTACGATGCGCGGCAACTGAACCACTAACAATAGGAGTATTGAGTTGCAACTCGAGGGGAAAGTCGCAGTAGTCACTGGTGCCGGACGAGGCATCGGCAGAGGGGTCGCCGAAGAGCTAGCCGCCAATGGTGCGAGCGTTGTCGTCAACGACATCGGAGCTGAGTTGGATGGCTCCGGCGGTTCGACGTCGATCGCCCAGGAGGTTGTAGACGGCATCTTAGCGGCCGGCGGCAACGCCGTCGCATCGACCGATTCGGTGACGACATGGGACGGCGGTCAACGCATCATCGAAACGGCACGCGATGAGTTTGGCGGTATCGACATCGTAGTAACCGTCGCAGGTATCCTGCGCGACCGGATGCTCCACAACATGACCGAGGAGGAGTGGGACGACGTTATCTCAGTGCACCTTAAGGGCACCTTTACGGTTGTACGGCACGCGGCACCGATTTTCCGACAACAGCGCGGCGGGCGGATCATCACATTTTCGTCGGGTTCAGGTCTCGTCGGATCCATCGGCCAGTCAAATTATGGCGCTGCGAAAAGCGGGATCGCCGGGTTCACAAAGGTGATCGCGAAGGACCTGGGCAAGTACGGAGTGACTGCCAATAGCATCGCGCCGAGAGCCGAGACTCGAATGATCGCGTCTATTCCCGGCAACATCCAAGAAATGATGATTGAGCGGGGAGCATTGCCCCAGCCCGATGAGGCGCCTTGGGAGCCGCGCGACGTGGCACCGTTTGTGGCGTACCTGGCCACCGACGGAGCCGCCCAAATAAACGGTCAGGTTTTCTTGGTTTATGGCGGCAACGTGACACATCTAGCGCTGCCGAGGCGCGTCAACACAATCTACGCCTCGAATCCGCCCGGTTACTGGGAGTTGGACGAACTCGATCGGTTGGCGCCCAAGGTGTTGCTTCAAGGCTCACCGAGCATCACCGGCGGCAGCGAATTCGCTCAAATAAACCCGGGTTCGGGTGCGCCAGCGCCGGCGGTTATGAAGTCGAGGAACGGTAAACGACTTGACGGCAAGGTCGCTGTCGTGACTGGTTCAGGTCGCGGCATCGGTCGCGGCGTCGCCAAATTGTTGGCGCGTGAAGGCGCCTCAGTCGTCGTGAACGACGTTGGAGCTGCCTTGGATGGTCAGGGCGAAGACTCGACACCTGCTGCGCAGGTAGTCGAGGAGATCAGCGAACTAGGTGGCCGCGCCACAGCTTCGTACCACTCTGTCGCGACTGCAGAAGGCGGGGCGAACATTGTCCAGCAGGCGCTCGACGAATTCGGGCGTCTCGACATCGTCATAACGCCCGCGGGTATCCTCCGCGACCGGATGATCTTCAACATGACCGAGGCCGAATGGGACGATGTGATCGCCGTGCACCTCAAGGGGACGTACTCGGTGGTGCGACCTGCTGCCGAGATATTCAGGTCGCAGAAAAGCGGTCGAATCGTAACCTTCTCGTCGGTGTCGGGCTTGTACGGGCAAGGCGGACAGTCGAACTATGGTGCCGCCAAGGATGCCATCGCGGGTTTCACTCGAGTGGTCGCGAAAGAGCTCGCTCGGTACAACGTGACCGCGAACATCATCTCGCCGGGTGCTAGCACACGCATGACCGACAGCGTCCCGGAAACCACCCGCTCCATGCGCGCCGGGCAGTTCCCGCCGCCAGACGAAGGCATCCTCACATCCGAACCGGATCACGTTGCTCCGATGGTCGTTTGGCTTTGCACTGACGCAGCCGAAGGCGTATCGGGCAATATCTTCCACTGCACCGGCAATCGAGTGAGCCTGATGAACCACCCGGTGGCGCATCGGTCCATTTACAAGGAAGGGCGTTGGACGGTTGAAGAGCTCACCGGGGTCGTGCCCGAAACGATCGGCATGGATCTGATCAATCCCGCACCGAAGGAGGATTGATCAGATTAATCGGCGTTCAGACGACGTAATCGACGCTATTGAGGATCAACTGCTGGAACTCTGGGTGATGTTGGCTGGAGCCAGCATGCCCGAGCGCGATGTTGGCGACGTCGCCTTCTCCGTATTTGCATGACCATCCGAGCGGCTTCAACTCGTCCTCGACGACGCCGTACATGAACACGTCGATATCGGGTTGGATGTCGAGACCGCAGTAGCACTCGTCGTAAGTCCAGAAAGGCGCGACGTCTTTGGCGAGTGGGTGAGCGTTATTGCTGAGATGGACTTGGAACCATCCGAAAGGTGGGTGCCAGCTTTCACCTAGGATCCATCCTCCTCCGGTCATCTTCTTCATCTCGGACCAATCCGGGCATGAGGCCGCCGAGATGTGAACGGATACCAATCCGCCGCCAGTCCAGACGTAACCCATCAATCCATCGCGTTGGGCTTCGGAAAGATCGTTGTCGGTTGCGGGTTGCCGCAGCGTGTTGAGGACGATGGCGTCGTAGCCCGATAGGTCGCCCTCGAGTTCCTCTGCCGATTCGGAAACATCGACATTGTGACCCGCTTCGGTGAGGAATTCATTCATCACCGGTGTTGTCTCATCGTAGGGGTGGCTTCCGCCAGTGATCAGTAGAAGTTTCGCCATCTTGTGTTTGCTCCTTAGCTGTGCGATATTACGAAATGTTGACTGAATGATACCCGCGAGATTGATTCACGCGTTGTCGCGTGCCCAATCGTGCGCCAGTATTTCCATCTGAACAAAGCTTTTGCCTTCGCGCCAGATGTGATCGTATTTGCGGAACCCCGCGTTTTCGAATGATCGCTGTGCGCGACGATTCGTTGTCAAGGTGTGAAGATAAAGCCGGCTAATATCGGTTTTGGTGAAGATATGCGACAGAAGAGTCTTGGTCGCATCCGAGCCGTAACCCCGTCCCCAGTATGTGGGATCGCCGATCATTATGCCGAATTCCGCTTGCATTCGCCGTGGGTTGTAGTCGTAGCACATGCAGTTTCCGATATGGACGCCGTTTTCATCCTCGATCGCGAACTTCAACGATTTTCGGTTGGACTTCTTCAGATCTTCTCGGTAGAACCGTTCGAAGTCCACATAGGCAAGTCCTAGCGGTTCAGCGGCGTCGAGTTCTGACAGTTCCGGATCCGTTCGCCACACGTAGTCGTTCCAAGAGTCTGACATTCGCTTCGAACGAAGCGTGGTTAATCGGCCTTTTAGACAGACTGCGTCTTGAAAAGTGTTCAATTCGCGGTAGATGCGCGCCGCGGATTTCGCTACTTTGGCTTCGCTGTGGTACGTCAGCCGTTCAAGCGCCTCGTCAAGTTCGGCCCAGCACGCGACGTCGTACTCATGATCGTGGTGTTCGAAGCCACCTCCGTGTGCTTCCATCAGGTACCAATAGACGGTTTTGTTGACCTTCATGTTTGCGCGTGGGTTATCGCGTTCACTGACAAATCGGCTGTGCTTAGACCGTACGAAGGAATATCGGGTTTCGTCTACGGTGGAGAGTAACTTGACGTCCAAACCAGTCTCTTCCTGCACCTCACGAATAGCGGTTTGCTCGATTGTCTCGTCGCAATCCGGCGTGCCCTTTGGCAGCGCCCAAAGGTTTTCGCCTAGGCGGCCTACGAGAGCGATCTCGATACGATTATCGTCAATGGCGCGCACTACGACCCCGCCGGCGGACCAACGCGTGACCGTCTTCATCGCTCGTGGTTTTAGGATGTTCATCAGTCTCTGATACTCTGGCAGGCGATTGTAATCGACAGGTGATTATTGCGTGAAAACGCAAACTGTTTGTTAGTTCGGTAGGGGGTATCATTACGATAAAGGAGCCCGAATAGCCGCGCTTCGAATCGGGTGCGAAACTTGTGATGTACGACGAGCATCGATTTCGGCGCAAATGGGGAGTGAGCTTTCACGAAATATGTCGGAAATTCATAGCCAGGACTTCGTAATTCGGTTCGCCGGTGAAGGCGGACAGGGACTAGTTACCTCAGCCGACGCAATGGCTAGGGCGGCGGCAAACGCTGGATATTACGTCTCGACATTCTCTACATTCCCATCTCAGATTATGGGAGGACCCGCCTCATCGCAGGTTCGGATTTCTACTTCTCCGGTATTGTGTTCAGGCGACTCGGTCGACGTGCTAATTTCGCTAGACGAGTACGCGTACAACAACCACCGAGAAGACCTTTCCGAGAACGGCGTAGCGATCTACAACTCCGGTGAATTTCAACTCCCGGAAGGCGGACCTTATTTCGGGATCGACGCCGACGAACTAGCTAAGTCAACCGGCAACACGCGAGCTGCCAACATGGTGACTATCGGTGCGGTCGCGCATCTCATCGGGTTTTCGCTCGAAGAGATCGACGCATTTATCACGGCCCGTTTCACGCGCGGACGCCCCGGCGACGAAGAGATCATTGAATCCAACAAGAAGGCAATTCGTTTGGGTGCGGATGTTGCTGCCGACAGCGGATTCTACGTTGGCACGATGGCTCCGCCGATCCCGCCTGATTACGAACAGATAATGATCACCGGTAACGTCGCACTGGCGCTCGGCGCTGTAACCGCCGGGGTCAATTTCTACGTCGGTTACCCGATTTCACCAGCGACGACGATCCTGGTCTGGATGGAGCAAAACCTCGTCGGATCGGGCAGGTTCGCGCACCAAGTTTCCTCCGAGATCGAGGCGATCAGCGCGATCGTAGGCGCGGGTTATGCCGGCAAGAAGTCAATGACCGCGACCGCGGGTCCTGGCTTGTCGTTGATGGGCGAGGGACTCGGATTGGCCTGGATGGCCGAAATTCCCTGCGTTGTGGTGGATGTCCAGCGTGGCGGACCTTCGACGGGTTTGCCGACAAAATCTGAGCAGAGCGATCTTATGGCCTGCCTCCATCCTGGACACGGCGACATGACAGTCCCAATCTTGGCTCCGGGTTCTGTAGAAGAGTGTTTCGAAGCTGGCGCACTCGCGGTAAATTGGGCCGAACGCTATCAAGGCCCGGTGATTGTGATGAGCGAGTTCGGTCAAGCTGAGAAAGGCGAAAACATCCGAAAACCTGATCTCGACGCTGTAAAAGTCGAAACACGGTCCGTCTACGACGGCAACAACGGATACGCGCGTTACGAATCGTGGGGCGAAAACGGTTTATCGCCGATGCCTATTCCCGGAGGCCCGGGCGCCTATGTCGCAAACGGTTCGGAACACGATGAAATCGGCGACACCACGCATCTGCCACGTCATCACATCCGATTGACTGAACGACGGTTCAAGAAAATGGATCTTCTGAACGACGCTCGCATTGAGATAGAAGATGAAGGCGCAACTGCAATGATCATGTCGTGGGGCTCCTCAAAAGGGCCGGCTCGCGAGGCATACGAACGGCTCAAGGCAGAGGGCGTAGATGTTGGTTGGTTGTACTCGATGGCGCTCAACCCGTTGCCTGACGAAATGAAGTCAGCGCTGGAACGGGCGAAATTGGTTATCGTGCCTGAACTCAATTACATGGGACAATTGTCGGCGGTGCTGCGCCAGCACGGATACCGTGCAGAATCGGTTACGCAGTACACCGGACTGCCATTCAAACCGGCGACTCTGGTTGACCGCATCGCGGCTCGAGTAGCCGAGTTGAAAACCGAGAAAGGAACGGTTTTAGTTTGAGTAATCGCAACCCCGAATACGACTTCGTTTGGTGCCCAGGTTGCGGCGATTTCGGTGTGCGACGGGCACTGGAGTGGGCGCTCGAGAGACATGTGGCCGAACACGAAATTCCGCAATCAAACTACGTCATCGTCGCGGGCATTGGATGTTCGGGCAACATGGTGCACTTGATGGAGGGCGATCAACCCTTCGGGCTCCACGGGATCCACGGTCGAACATTGCCGTTGTCATTCGGCGTCAAAATGGGTCGTCCTGATTTGCAGGCTATCGTCGTCGCTGGCGATGGCGACTTTTTGGCTATCGGAGGCGAGCACATCGGCCCGGCTGCCGCACGGAACGTCGATGTGACGTGCGTTGTGATGGACAACGGCGTTTACGGTCTCACCAAAGGTCAGTCCTCACCGACGACCGAGATGGGAGTAACAACGAGTTCAACGCCGTACGGCAAGATCGAATCCCAGATGATGCCGCTCAAGTACTACATGGCGATCGGCGTCTCTTACATCGCGTCCCACTACTCGAGCAAGCCGCGCGATCTCGCAAATGTTATCCAGGACGCAATGAACCACAAGGGCTTCTCAATCGTCCACGTGCAGTCGCCATGCACGACCTACAACGATACCTACGACATCCTCAAAGGTAATCGTCGCAAAGGTATATCAGGCATCGCTTGGGAGGTACCTGAAGATCACGATCCGTCCAGCCGTCAATTGGCCGAGGACCTCCTCGACCGGCCTGGCATTCCGCTCGGGTTGATCTACAAAGAGGAGCGTCCAACGCTCCAGGATCGGATCGACGAAATAGGTGAAGCTAATCCGCGCCGTTCACCTGCCGATCTCTTGGCGTCTTACGCGCTTTAGCAATCCTTTGTCCGACTTGGCGGACTGCCACGCGGCAAATCGCTGGTATTGCGATTTGCGCGTTATCGAGGACCATGCCCGATCGTCCTAATATTCTGCTGATCTGCACTGACCAGCAACGTCGCGACACGATGGCGTGTTACGGCAATGATTGGGTCGAGTCGCCCAACGTAAATGCGTTGGCTGACGATAGTTTCGTCTTCGAAAACTGCTACGTTACCGTCGCGGTTTGTTCTCCAGCACGTGCTTCGCTGTTGACTGGCCTTTACCCTCACACGGCTGGCGTGATAAAGAACAGCGTGCCGTTGCCCGAGTCGTCCCCGGCGATCGGCACGTTATCGCCAGCAGAGTACCGAACGGCCAAGTTCGGGAAATGGCACCTTGGCAACGATCTCGTGAGCCAACACGGTTTCGACGATTGGTTGGCGACCGAGGACGAACACGAATCAAACCCGACACATAACCGCCGCGAGGATCGCTTCCGGCACTCGGAATACTTCGATTTTTTGAGGTCGCATGGCTACGAGCCACACCTGCGGACCGACGGTGGACACGCGTTTTCACAGCAGCAACGCAGCATGTTGCCGGAAGTGCACACAATGTCGACTTTTCTTGGCGACAATGTGGCGGACTTCGTTCGGAGCAACAGCGACGGGCCGTGGCTAATGTGCGCTATGTTTTTTGAGCCGCATCCTCCGTACAACGGTCCGTTTAACGACATGTACGACCCAGACGACATCCCGGTCGGACCGCTGTTTCTTCGGATGCCTGACGAAGATACTCCGCTTTGGCACCGCCGCCGAGCGGAACACCACTTGGATGGGGTTCCCACGGATTTTTTCCGGGTGAGAGACGACAATTCTCCTTCTCTCGATGCGGGCGGAGCGAATCTGCCGTTGCGCACTCCGGAAGATTGGAAAGCCCTTAGGGCACGGTATTTCGGTCTGGTGACGCTGATGGACCGTGGCGTCGGCAAGATACTCAACGCCCTCGAGGATACTGGGCAAGCGGATCGAACTGTTGTAGTTTTCACATCGGACCATGGCGATGGTCTCGGAGATCGCGGCATGTTGGGCACGAAACGGGCGTTTTACGAGGAGATTGCGGGTGTGCCGTTGTTGATGCGCGTGCCATGGATGAATCGTTCGCAGAAGATGATCGGCGGCAGCATCGGCCATGTCGACATCGTGCCTACGCTGCTCGAACTAATGGGCGTTGCGCAGTCTGACATGCCCGCGCATCTGCAAGGCGAGAGCAGAGTTGACGTTCTTGAAGGAATCGCGGAGTTGTGCGATGACGTTTTCATGCAGTGGTACGAGCACCCGCCGACGGTGCCGCTCGGCAACCCGGATATCGAGCGCATGTCGCACGTGTCGTGGCGGTCAGTCGTGACGGCGGATCGATGGAAGCTGAATCTCAGCCCCGGCGATCAATGCGAACTCTACGATCTCAATCAAGACCCGTTCGAAATGAACAACAAGTTTGACGGTCCCGAGTGTCGCGACCGCGTTCGAGACATGACGGCCCGGATCAGGATCTGGCAACAGGCGGTAGACGACCGATTGGTGTTGCCAGCGGTCTAGTGTTCGGATTCTGCTGGTCTGCGCTCTTCAATCTCGCTGGATTCCAACTCATCTTCGTCTTCGTCGAATAATCGTGCGTTGCGTCTATGAAACCTGATGCTTTTTAGGAGAACTGCGAGCGATAAACAGGAGATTCCAACGTACAGTACCAATTGTTCGACGCGTGTATCGCTTGGTCCGGCAACTGCAATCGTCAGGAGAAGGACGCCCCAACCAGTCACCCCGGCCTGCAGGGAAGGGTGAGCGAACTTGTAACGTAGCGGCGGTACCCCGAACGCGATCGCCACTAGGCTGGCAGGTAGCGCCATCCATTGGAAAAGTCCAACGATGACTCCTCCCAGACTAGCTACGCCGTCACCACCCTTGAACTTGGTCATCGGTGAAAACCAATGGCCCAGAACCACCGCAACCGAAGGAATTAGGAACCATACTCCCGAAACATCGAAGATGTACCTTGATAGCTGTATCGTAAGGACACCTTTCGCAACGTCGATGAGGAAGACGATGAAACCAGTCTTACGGTTGACGTGTTTCCAAACGTTCGTTGCGCCGGCTTGCCGCGAGCCTACGTGGAATATGTTGATTCCGTGAAGCCGAGAAGCGAGATACGCGGCGGGTATCGCTCCTAGTAAGAACGCAGCCAGCGATGCATAGGCGATATTCGTAATTTCGGAACTGGTACCCATCGGAATTCACAATGAATTTTAGCACCGCAAACTAGACGAAGCATGGCGCGCGAAAGCACAGCGACATCCCGTAGACGGCCCGGACGAGCCAGGCTCACCGTCGCGCGGCTCGGACGAACCCTGTCCTCGATCGAGTTGAGGAAATTCTTGGTCGGCACCGTCGTTTGGGGCATTGGCAATCAGATGGTGACGGTCACCCAGACGTACGTCATCTTCGATATCACGCAGTCTGCGTTGCAACTCGCAATTCTGGGAGCGGCGGTCGTCGTCGCATCGGTATCGATGTCGCTCGCGAGCGGCATATTGGCCGATCGATTCAGCAGGAAAACCTTGCTGATGTGGGGTTCGGTCATGACCGCGACTTCCATGTTGACCGTGGGAGTTCTTCTGATCACGGGTCGCATTGAACCTTGGCATATTCAGGTTGCGGGCGCCATTCACGGCGCTGCGCTCGCGCTCGATTGGACGGCCAGATTCTCGCTGCTACCAATCATGGTTCCTCGGAACATCTTGGCACGTTCGATATTCTTCGACAACTCGTTCTTCAATCTTGGTCGCGTTGTTGCGCCACTGACATGGGGAGCGATCGTTCATTGGTGGGGCTACGATTGGTCCTACGTCGCCATCGCCGGAATAATGGTTCTTAACTTCGTGATCGTCGCCACTTATCGACCGTTATCGTCCTCGATTCCAACCACCCATCAAGCTATTTGGCACGACGTGGTTGAAATCGCGACCGTGGTACGAACCAATTCAATTCTCACGGGCAACCTGACATTCACCTTCGTGAACGCGCTGTTGATGGGCGGTTTCATCTACTTGTTGACGCCCATCGCAAGAGAGGTTTACAAAGTCGGACCCAGCGAATACAGTCAACTGTTCGCCGCGGTAGGCCTCGGCGCGTTTGTGGGTGGTTTGTTACTTGGGTTTACGGGGGGATTCAAGCGCACCGGTTACGCGTTGCTCGTTACAAATTTCTTTGCGGCCGCATCCGCGGTCGTGTTTGCATTGGTTGCAAGTCTCTACTTCGGTTACGCGTTCGCTCTGTTGTTCGGGTTGATTAACGCGATACACATCGGATTGGGCACCATCTCACTGCAGATGGCGATCACCGACAACGTGAGGGGCAGATTGGCAGGGATCTACGAGCTGGCGTGGGCCGGATTTCCGGCTGGTGGGTTCGTTTTCGGCGCAATGGCCAATTCGCTGGGCTCGTCGGCTTCACTCATCATTGGTTGCGGATTCGTAATCTTGGTGACGATCTCTGTTGGGATCCTCAACCCGAATTTGCGACGGCTTCGGATGCGGGTTTGAATTATCCGACCGGATACGTTACGCGTCGGGTTGGTTGTCGAAGTAGTCGGGTTGATAGGGCGGAGGTTCCAATTGCCCGTCGAGTTCCATCTGCTCTTGCTCGGTCAGGTATTTGGAAGGGCAACGCACTGTGAGCATTTCCGCTTCGAGGACGCCATCTGGACCCAATGTGCCGTTGAGGATGATTTCCGAATGGTCATTGAAGAAGACCTGGCCTACCTCGCCTGAATAGACGACTGGCAGCTCCAACGAGCCGCCTTCGTCGTACAGTCGGAAATTCGCGGTGACGCCGTCTGGCGATTTGATATACGAATTCGGGACCAACTTGCCCAATACGCCGATGGAATGTGTGCCGCCAGGAGTTTCATGCATGACCACGTCGTCAACACTCGAAAATTGGACGGTTGCTTCGTTGAAGGCGATAACGGCCAGATAGACAACACCCACAATGAACAGAGATGCTACGATGGCGATGCGTACCTTGCCGCTCATCAGAACCGTCGATTTGGCGGCGCTTACAACCTCAGGCGACGAGGATGATGGTCCTTGTGTTTCGCTGTTTTGCATCAGGATTCGTTGTCGGATTCGTCACGCAAGCTTGCCAGGTCGGCTGAGATAGTCCGTTGTCGTACCCCCAGATATACGACATAGGCCATGATTGCTATCCATGCTATCGCCACAACGGCGAACAGGTACCCCAAGTTAGTGTCGACGTCGGTAGAAGCGGCTTGCACGACGGATACCGCCACACCATTGGCGTCTGATTGTACCGAGATTTTCGTCAATCGTGATTGCTGATCGCGCAGACGATTAGCAGCCTCCCGAGGGTTCGAAGCCTGATCCGACACCCAACGATCGCCGACGCGATTTTCCAAACCGAACTCCGTGTTTGGATTTGCGGATGAAACGGTGAATCGCAGTATGCCGCCGTCGCCTCCGACGATCGAAAACGCCGTCAAACCCCCGTCGTCGCCCGTCTCAACTGAGGTGACCACGCCAGTCGAAATTGAAGACGCCTGCGCCGAGACTACGCTTGCGATGAATAGTGATAACACCAACGCAAGAACGCAAACCGATTTCACTGTGGTCAAACGTTTCATCGACCACCACTCGCCGGAGACGCGGAGACGCGGAACTTCAAAACTTCGTACTCGCTTTCCATTCTTGCCAACCCGAGCCGGGCGGTTAGCAGTGAGAAGAAGAGGAAAGTGAAGGCGATGACGCTCACCAAGAGTGTGAACCCGATCTGCGCTGCTACGAGGTTCTCTTCCTCAGCGACTGGTCCGATGACCAAAGGTGGATGCGCTTCTTGCCACAAGACCGACGCGTAGTAGATGATCGGCGTGTCGATAGCGCCTATGATGGCGATGATGGCAGAAAGGCGCATCCGCTGGTCGCCAGCGGGGAAGTAGCCTCGGAACATCAGGTAAGCGACGTATATGAAGAAGAGGATCAGTGCAGTGGTTAGCTTGGCCTCACCGGTCCACCAGACTTCCCACACCGGTTTGGCCCATACCATGCCCGAGATCAGCATCACAGCGCCGAACATCACGCCAACCTCGGCCATCGAGACGGCGAAACGGTCCCATCTCTCGTTTTTGGTTTTCAGATAGAGAATGCTCGCCGCTGCAACGCCGACAATGGCGACCATGCTGACCCATGCCACTGGAACGTGGATGTAAAGGATGCGCTGGACGACGCCTTGATTTATATCCGTCGGCACCCGAACGAACATCATCCAGAGTGCGAATGCCATGGCGATAAAGGTCGCAACATGCAGCACTGTCTGGGTTCGGATTTGCGAAAATACCATGCGGATCAGGCAGTTGGAGACGGCGACGATTGCCGCTTATTGACAACCGTCAATTGTAAATCGGATCGGTAAGCAATCTTCGTTCTGGCACACCCGCGGGCGGTGTCAATCGTCGAGAACGTAACCGAAAAGTAATGCGGACGCGGTCACGAAAACAACGTCGTAAGCCACCGCAAGTTGCAACCACGGGATTGAAGCAGACCAACCTTCGTCACTTGCTGCAACCGCAGTAACTCGGATCGCTGCGAAAAGAAGTGGCGATACCGATGGCAAGAACAGCATCGGAAGCAACACCTCGCGTGCGCGGACCCTGAACGTAAGGCTGGAGAACAGAGTTCCGACGGATGAGAAGCCAATCGCAGATAAGAGAGCGACGAGTAGGATCTCAGATCGGAAAACCGGTAAGTTAAACATGAAAGTGAAAACGACGAACACTATCAACGTAGCGATGGATAGGAACACTAAATTTCCGAGCGATTTGCCGATGAAGAGCAGATCACGGGAGACGGGCGCCATCATCAACGCGCCTACTGCGTCGTTCTCCAACTCGTGAGATGTCGCCCGAGTTAGTCCGACGACGCCGGCAAATGTTATCGCTGCCCATAAGACACCCGGGCCGGTCTCGATCGCGTTACGGCTCGTCGGCTCGATTGCAATCGCAAATATCGCGATCACCAAAGAGGCGAACATAACGATCGCAACTGCGACGTCCCGGTTGCGCGATTCGATCCGCAACTCTTTGAGCGTGAGCGCCCAGACTATCGACAGCGTCGCGGTCAACCGCTCATCAATCGATTTCGGCAGTCATCAATCGACCGCCACTGATTCTGTAGACCGCATCAGCTGCATCAGACACAAATTCGGCGCTGTGCGTCGCGATGAGGACAGATCGACCATTGGACTTCCATTCGATGACGATATCCATCAGCGCCTCGAGTGATGCGTCGTCGAGCCCCGTCTCGGGTTCATCCAATAGCAACAGTGAAGGGTTGTGGATGATCGCGCGTGCTATCGCAACGCGTTTCCGGTAACCATGCGATAACTGCCTGACGCGTTCATCCATCCGGTCTTGCAGTGCCAACCGAGTCGAAACCTGTTCGACGCATTCCGCGGGCGAATCGAGTTGGCAGAGCGTTGCGAATAACGACAGGTTTTCGCGCACGGTCAGATCGGAGTAGAGCATCGGTGAATGCATCACCGCGCCGATGTGTCGGCGAGCGTCGGCAGCGTGCTTCACGGCATCGGCACCGTTGATCGTCAGATTCCCTGATGTCGGCGTCGTCAACGTTGCCGCGATGCGCAAAAGCGTCGATTTGCCTGATCCGTTCACCCCCATGACCGAAACAACGTTTCCGACACCGACTGACAGATCGAGATCGTTAAGGATTGTCGCCGCCCCGTAACGTTTGCAAACCGAGTCCATCCGCAAGAGCGGAGATTGGTTGGCTTCATTCGTAAGCGTTTCAGTGGCCGTGATGATGACCTACCAAGTGAGGATGCGCAGAATGATGCGGTGGGTAGCGTCGTCCGTTGCGTACAGTCTCAACCGGTACGAGTAGTTGTTTGCCGTTCCGGGTAGCGCCACGAGCATCGGTCAGTTCGAAATCGCCTTCTATCAATCTGATTATCGAAACATCGGCATCGGCGTCGACACGCAGCGAACCGATTGTCTCCGTCATACCGATCGCCGAAGCCGGACGCTGAGTGGCAAACGCGATTACCTCTTCGAGCGAGAAGCCTAAGTAGAGGTACTTCGAGAGCGTTGTCAGCAGGTCGTACACCGGACCGCGTATGTTGTACCGATGGACATCAGAGCTGACGGTGCCGGGTCCGAAACCATCGGCGGCGCACTTCTCGGCAACATCGAACGAGAACGAACCGGCTCCGTGTCCGACATCGAAGTTGACGCCGCGATTCATCGCATCGCGCGCTGCGTCGATGACTTTCCCGGTGTTGTCAACGATACCCGGAGGGTTGCCAGTGAAACTGTGAGTCACAATGTCGCCCGGGCGTAGCTGTTCCAGATATCGTTCCACGGGGTTGACCGTGCCGCCGATGTGGATCATCAAGGGTTTGCCGAGTTGACTAGACGCTTCGAGCGCACGATCCATGGCAACAAGATCGTTGTTGCCCACTATCCCTTCGGACAGTCGGACTTTGATGCCAACGATGACCTCCGGAAACATCCTTGCGGCTTCGACGGCTTTTTCGACTCGGGCCCACCGTACGTCCTCAAGTTCACCGATGTCGTTATCGAGTTGCCCCATGCCGGAGATGTGCAAAAAGGCGAGAACCCGCGTGTCGGCTTCCTGCATCACGTAGCGATGGAAACCGGCAATGGTGTTTGATCCTGCCGATCCGGCGTCGATGGCGGTCGTAACGCCGCGGTAGAGGCAGGAAGGGTCGGCCTCGACTGCCAAATGCGCGACGCCCCACCATACGTGAACATGTAGGTCCACCAGCCCGGGCGTAACGATCAGTCCGTCAGCCTCAATGACATCGTGAGCATCCCCATCGCTGATGTACTCTTCAACCGCCCGTATCTTGCCGCCAGCAATAGCGATGTCACGTTTGGCATGTAGGTTTTGGGCCGGATCGATCACGGTCCCGTTCTTAATTACTAGGTCCCAAGTCATTGTTCGCCTCGCGATGTTTGGTTAGGCAATCGTTTCCTAGGTTATGCGTCGAAATCGCGCAGAACCTTGCCGGGGGTGGTGCCGGTCAATTCACCGTCGGCGATCGCCTGAATACCGTTGACGATTACGTGGTTCATGCCGGTTGAGTATTGATGCGGATCAGTGAACGAGTTGTTTTGCTTGATGTTGTCGAGATCGAACACCAGTACGTCGGCATACATCCCTCGTGCGATCCGCCCTCGGCGCGTCAGATTGAGTCTCTGTGCGCCGAGAGCGGTCATCTTGTAGATTGCCTCCTCGAATGACATCAATTTGCGTTCTTTGACGAACGTTTCCAAATGTCGAGAGTTCGTAGCGTAGCTGCGCGGGTGGGGTTTACCGGACGAGAGCGGTCCTGTGGTTCGTAGCGAACTACCGTCAGAGCACACGGCCATCAATCGCCATTGAGCGATCGCTTCGACGTCTGATTCTTCCATCGAATGCAAGACGTAAGAGCCGTCGGACTGTTCGTACAGGCGGAGCGCGGCTTCGGCCGGTTCACATCCCATCTCCAATCCGATTTCCTCCAGACTTATCCCTTCGTAGTCGGTGTTCGGAGGAAAGTGAGCGACCACAGAACCGGCGGCACCGTGGTTGCGCCTGATGTAGTACTCGGTATCGACGCGCATCTTGGCGCGCAGGTCGTCGTCTTGTAGCCGTTCTAGCGTCTCTTGCCTGCCGCCGGTGAGTGACCAGCGAGCAAACATCGCGCCGCTGAAGCCGGTGCTCGACCAAGAGTACGGGTACTGGTCTCCGGCGAGGTCGATGCCTTCATCGCGGGCGCGTTCGAATCCTTCGAGTATCTCCGGTCCGCGTCCCCAGAACTTGGGGCCGACGGATTTGACGTGCGATACCTGAATGCGACCGCCGGTTCGGCGTCCGATTTCGATGGCTTCGGCGTGGGCTGGAAATAGCCCGCACAGGTCATCTGCTTCCGAGCGGATGTGTGACGAGTAGAGCTTGTCGCGGTCCGCCACCGGTTGATTCAGCGCGATTACCTCGTCGGTCAAGGAGTACGATCCCGGGGGGTACCACAATCCCGTCGACATTCCCAACGCGCCCGCGTCTAGACTCTCTTCGACGAGTCGGATCATGTGAGCGAGTTCGTCGATCGTTGGGCCGCGGTTGTCCATGCCCATTACGGCCGAACGGACAGTTCCGTGTCCCACCTGCGTGGCGATATTGATCGTCGAACCCCGCTGCTCCATGGCGTTCAAATAGCCGTCGAAGTCTTCCCAATCGACCTCAAATGTGCCTTCGCCACCACGGGTGAGGCGTTCTCGGAGATGGTCTCGTGCGGCGCCATAAAGCGGAGCGCAGAAGCTCATCCCGCAGTTTCCGAAGTATTCGAGGGTTACGCCTTGGGTGAGTTTCGAATCGGCGTGCGGATCGACGAGGAATGATGCGTCGGAGTGGGTGTGTAGGTCGATGAAACCTGGCGTCACGGATTTTCCGGTCGCGTCGATGGTTACCGCGGCTTCCGCGTTCGACAGGTCGCCGACCGTTTCGATCGAATCGCCTTTGATCCCGACGTCGGCGATGATCCCCGGGAGACCGCTTCCGTCGTGGACCACGCCTCCCGCAATCTTGATATCTAACATATTTGCCCAGCCTTTGTGATGTCAGTGAACCGCTGAGTGGATTTTATCGTCAATCGCGGGTATTCACGATAGGCACGCGGTTTCGACCGTTTGACTTACACTAGCGTTGAGAATTCACACAATCAATCCACAGGGAGCCGAAGATTGAAGTTCGTCAGATTTGAGAACGGCGGCGGTGCCGCGTACGGCATTGTTGAGGACGATGGCACGATAACCGAGATTTCGAACTCGCCGATAGGGCAGTCCTACGAAGCGACCGGCGCGACGCATAGCTTGGCCGACGTAAAGATACTCGCACCGAACCCCAACCCGACCAAGATGCTTTGCTTGGCGCGGAACTATCGCTCGCACTTGCACGGCGTACAAGAGCCGTCACGACCGGAACCGTTCTACAAGACACCAACCGCGATCATCGGTCCTGGCGACCCGATCAAGTTGACTGCTGACTCCGGGTTAGTCGTGTGCGAATCTGAACTGATAGTCATCATGGGCAAACGCGCCAAGAACGTCAGCGAAGAGGAAGCACTGGATTACGTCTTCGGCTACACCGCAGGTAACGATGTCAGCGCTCGCGACTGGCAAGGCGGTGCCGATGCCGACACGCAATGGTGGCGTGCCAAATCCGCTGACACGTTCGGTCCGACCGGCCCCTTCATATTGACCGACATCGATCCGCAGAACTTGAACATCCGCGGTTTGGTCAATGGGGTTGAAGGGCAGAAGTGCCATTCGTCAGAGATGATTTTCGACGTCAAGCAGTCGATCAGCTTTATCAGTCGCTACGTCACCCTCGAATGCGGCGACATGCTTTGGACCGGGACATCGGGCACTACGCCGCCGATCAATGTTGGCGGCGACGTAACCGTTGAAATCGACAAGATCGGCGTGTTGCACAACCCGGTCGAAGCGGCGTAATTGCGTCTTGCCCCGAGAATCGATCTTCTAACTGGCGCCGAAGTAGGCCGATAGATCGCCTTCGGTGAGCCAGTAGAAGACGAGATATGCGCCGACTACCGCCAAAATGACGGCGGAGACGCGCTCGACGTACTGCATCGATCTTCGTAACGGTCCTAAGATAGCGCTCTTGAACAGCGCTATTCCGATCGTCACGATCATGATCAGGAATGCCATTCCACCAGCGTAGGCGACGAACTGAATCAAGCCCGACAAGATCCCTTCGCGGCCAAATGAGCTTGTCACCACGCTCAAAAAGATCGGCAATGTGCAACTCAAAGACGCGAGTGCGTAGCTGACGCCAAAGAGAAAGTAACCGCCGAGCGAAGACACGCGCGGATCGCCAACGCGGCCCGCCATCTGTTGAGCGATACCGGTGTATATCTTGCCGCCGATGAGAATGTAGGCGCCGAGCATTGCCATCAGAATGCCCAAAATGAATCCGATCCAAGGCAACGCTTCTTTGACGAGTTCTTGGCTAGCGGAGACGAGCAGCCCGGCCGAACCGAACAGCGCAACGAAACCCAGTCCCATCGCAAGGCTCACATAGATCGCTTTCGTGCCTCTTTTGGCGACACCTGTAAGGCTCTGATCTTCGTCGACATCGGATTCGTCCCGCAGGTAAATGGTGAGATATGCCGGCAACATGACGAAACCGCAGGGGTTGACCGCGGCGACCATCCCAGCAATGAATGCGAATCCGAACGGCAACAAGTCTCCGAGATTTGCGACCCATGTGGTTGACGTGCTTTGGACGCCTAACACACTGCCAACCGTCTCATTTGCGCCGGGTCCTTGAAAGATGCCCGTTACGAAGGCGATCACGACCAGCAGGACCGCGCCAATTGCTGCGCCCATTTGAATTGGGCTCACCGGTTGAGCGTTCGACCCCAACAACTTCATGAGTTTCACTCTCCTAATGAAGACACGAATGGCGAAACGCGAGTGACCAACTACGTCATTTCACTTTGATGCTGTTAAGAATAACGACTCGAATGGGCATTTTGGACGTATCCGGTCGGTGCGGATCGAACCTCGCTATGCCGAATACGTTTATCTCGGATAAACCGTGGTGTGATACTATCGAACATTGGTTCCAAAGCTCGATTTGTCGCTTTGGAAGCGCTTCACGCGCAACACAACACGATATGACGATCAGGAGATCAACCTACAACCTTGACGACTGAAACTGCGGCCGTGGAGACGCTATCCACAGACGAAAACGAAGAACTGGAACCCTTGACTGTTGAAGGGCTCTATCGCGCGGGCGTGCATCTAGGCCACCTCTCGAAGCGTTGGCACCCGCGTATGCGTGAGTTCATCCGACTCAAGCACCAGAAACGCCATGTTCTGGACATGGACAAGACGATCGAAGCGATCGAAAACGCAAAATCCGCGGTCCGAGAAATCGTTGCAAGCGGCGGAAGGTGCTTGATGGTTGGCACCAAACCGCAAGCGAGGAATGAAATTGAACGATTGGCGACGTCGGTCGGTGCGTACTACATCACATCTCGATGGCTCGGCGGGACGCTGACGAATTTCACCACGATATCTCGACGCATCGAGGCACTGATCCGATTGGAAGAGGATTTCGCCAAGGGTGAGGTTCAAGCGCACACGAAACGTGAACTACTGATGAAGCAAACCGAAGTTAAGCGCCTCAACAAATTCTTCGGCGGTATCAAAGAGATTACGAAATTGCCGGACGTGATGTTCGTTGTCGGGATCGACCGCGAGAAACACGCGGTCAAAGAGGCCACCGATTTGAACATTCCGGTGGTTGCAATCGTAGACACCAATTGCGATCCGAAAAACATCACCTATCCGATCCCAGGCAATGACGATTCGCACGCGTCGGTCAAGTTGCTTTCAAGCCACATTGCCGCGGCGATTTCCGAAGGTATCGAATTGGCAGCGGAACGCCGGCGCGAGCGCGAATCTATGCAGGCGGAGCGCGAAGCGCAGGACGCGGCGATGGCAGCTGCTCGAGCCGCCGCGGCGCAACGCTCCAAACAAGACCGTTAGGACCGGAAAACCCGGTCCTCAAGATCAATCAACAGAAACTGGAGTTGTCACGAAATGGCTAAGATCAGTACCGCGCAAATCAAGGAATTGCGCGACCTGACTGGTGCTGGGATCATGGACTCGAAGAGAGCGCTTGAGGATGCCGATGGCGATATCAAGCAAGCGACCGCGGCGCTGATGGAGAAGGGACTAGCCTCGGCGGCGAAGCGCGCTGGACGCGAGGTTGGCGAAGGCGTAATCGAAGCCTACATTCACACCGGGTCGAGGGTCGGATCGCTAGTCGAATTGAATTGTGAGACCGATTTCGTCGCGCGGACACCCGAATTCAAGGATTTGGCTCGGGATCTGGCGATGCAAGTCGCAGCGATGAGCCCGCGTTACATCGATCGCGACTCGATCCCTGAAGAAGCTGGCGAAGTTTCCGAAGATGAGATCTTGCTCGACCAAATGTATATCCGTGACACGAGCGTCAAGGTTGGCGATCTGGTTTCGGAACTGATCGCGAAGGTCGGAGAAAACGTGAAGATCGGACGTATCGAACGATTCGCTCTTGGCGAATAAGCAAAGGAGACCGTCGGCATGCGGTTGACACCACGTTACGGCCGCATATTGCTTAAACTCAGCGGGGAGTCGTTCAAGGGCGGCAAGAGTTTCGGTATTGAAAACGAAACCGTCCGCTACGTCTCAAACGAGATTAAGCAAGTTCACGAAGTCGGAGTGGGTGTCGGCGTTGTTGTGGGTGGAGGCAACATGTGGCGAGGCGCCGATTATGAGGCGCAAGGGATGGATCGGTCGAGCGCCGACCACGCGGGTATGCTTGCGACGGTTATGAATGCGCTGGTTTTGCAAGATCAGTTGCAACGGGACAGCGTCCCGGTTCGGACAATGACCGCGATACCGATGCCGACCGTCGCGGAACCGTACATCAGGTCCCGAGCGCTCCACCATCTCGAACGCTCACGAGTCGTCATATTCGCAGCGGGAACCGGCAACCCATTCATGTCGACCGACACCGCGGCTAGCCTGCGAGCGCTCGAAATCAACGCTGGCGTCTTGGTGATGGCGAAGAACGGTGTCGACGGCGTTTACGATGCCGATCCGGCAGTCCATCCGATGGCGAAAAAGTTTGACCACATCACACATCACAAAGCGTTGGAACTCGGATTGCGCGCGCTGGATTCGACCGCACTGTCGTTGGCGATGGACAATAAGATGCCAATTATCGTGTTCGATGTATTCAAACCCGGCAATTTGCAAGGCATCGTCAGCGGAGGCCATGTCGGTACTCGCATCACGATAGATGACGCTGGCGAACAGCTGCACATGCCGCAGCAGATGTCGCAGGTATACGTACGCAACAATTGACGGCGGATTGTCCGTACGAGCCGTAAATGCGGCTCAATATATGGTTGGCGAAGTGAAACGTCGTAGTGGTGACAACGCAAAAGAGGTGTTCAGATGTTGGAAGAAACCTTAGAAGACGCGCAGAGCCGCATGGACTCCTCAGTAAGTGTCTTCGAGGACGATCTGGACGGTTTTCGAACCAACCAAGCGTCGACTTCGCTCGTTTCGAAGATGCAGATCACCGTTGACATGGGCGGCGTGACCGACACGCTGATGATGAACCAACTTGCGTTGATCGCCGTTGAAAGCGCGCGAACCATCAAGATTGAGGCGTTCTATCCGGATGCTGCAACGGCCATAGTTCGCGCGATTCAACAATCTGATCTTGGTCTGAATCCGCGCGTCGAAGGTCAGACGATCCGCTTGATACTACCCGAGTTGACGCAGGAACGGCGGCAAGAGCTAATTAGGATGGCTCGCCGTCGCTCCGAAGAAGCGCGCATTGCAATCCGCAATGTTCGACGCGACGCGCAAAGCATGATTCGCGAAATCCAGACGGAAGGTGAAGCCTCTGAAGACGACTGCAAACGGGCGTCGAAGTCGCTCCAAGACCTGACGGATGGTGCCGTTGCTAGGGTAGGCGAACTACTCACGAACAAAGAAACGCAGATTCTTAACTGATCGATTGATCACATGGGAGTGTCTGCTGACAAAAGCGCGAAGTCGCCAGAGTTTTAAGGGGTTTGGATTTGGATCCCAGTGAAGGAGACATCGTAACGGTTTCGAATGCTTCGCCCAACGGGCTCGAATTGGAACCCAAGGTTCCGCACCACGTTGCGATCATCATGGATGGTAACGCCCGCTGGGCAATGAAACATGGGACTAGCGTTGCGCAAGGCCACCGGGCCGGTTACGAAAATATCGCCCGCGTATCCCGGTTTCTTGCCGAACGCGGAGTGAAGGATATGACCCTTTTTGCGTTTTCCACGGAGAATTGGCGACGCCCCGAAGATGAAGTGAACGATTTGATGGACCTCGCGTTTGAGGCGATAGAACGGGGTGTCGAAGAATTCCATGCGAATGGAGTACGCCTGCGCCACGTCGGATACGAGCGACGTATGCCGAACGAAATGTTGCGCAATATCAAGGCGGCTGAGCGACTCACCAAGGACAACTCGACGATCTCGCTCAACTTGGCTTTCGACTACGGTGGGCGTCATGAGATCGTGAACGCGGTGAAAACCATCGTCGAAAACGGCGTGCGTCCCGAAGATGTCGACGAAGCCCTTATCGAACGACACCTGTTCACTCGGGGAATACCTGATCCTGACATCATCATCCGCACCGGCGGAGAATTCCGGATCAGCAACTTCATGATCTGGCAGTCGGCATACGCGGAGTTTTATTCGTCCCCCGCGTTGTGGCCCGAATTCGGTGAATCGGAGATCGACGAAGCGATCAGAGCGTACTCACAACGACAGCGCCGGTTCGGTCGACGTCCTGAGCAAAAACGATAGTTCTGCGAAACTATTCGCGTGTCTCAGGAAAACAATTCCGTAAATTCCGGATCTCGCAAAAAATCGCCCGAACTTAAGCTTCGGTTGATTTCCGCCGCCGTCGGCCTGCCTCTCGTGGCGATCACCCTTTACTTCGGTTTTTGGACGGTTTCGATCGTTGCGATCATCGTTGCAGTGATAGCTGCGTGGGAAACGCGTGATTTGGCTTACGGTCCGGGTGGATCGTATCGTTCGCGGATCTTCTTGATGCTGAGCGGCGCCGTCACTGCTGGAGCGGTTGTAGCTGCTGCCGCCGTTGGGGAGTTGGGGAACAGCTACAGCCTTGTCGATCCGACCGGCGTCGCCGTTGGATTCCTTTTCTTGTTTTTGATCGCCGAAATTGCGGTCACAGCACGTTACCGAGAAATCGTTGCGGTGAGACGGAACATCGTGCTCGCTTACGGCGCAGCGGTCGTATTGGCCGTCTCGGTGTTGCCGCTAATCGTTTTATTCGAAACGGGCCGCGAACTACTTGCATACGTCCTATTGGTCGTGTTCGCGGCGGATTCGGGAGCATTTTTCGTTGGAAAATCTCTGGGTAGACACCGAATGGCGGCGAGCATCAGTCCGGGCAAAACATGGGAAGGATTCATTGGCGGCGTCGCAGCGGCGCTATTGGTATCTTGGTTGATGGCGAAGTTGCTTTCGCTCGATCACTCGGTCGCTGAAATCTTGGGCATGGGGTTGGGTATCGCATGCTTGGGTGTCGCCGGAGACCTCTGCGAATCGTGGATCAAGCGACTATCGTGCGTCAAGGATTCGGGAGGCATTATCCCGGGACACGGTGGGTTGCTGGACCGCCTAGACGCCTTGGCACCGAACTTCATGTTCATATACTTCATCGAGAGATGGTTCGCATGAAAAAGCGCATCGCAGTTCTCGGTTCGACGGGGTCGGTGGGTTCTCAAACGCTCGACGTAGTTCGACAGTTTCCTGACGAATTTGAGGTAGTTGGGCTTTCGGCCGGAAAAAACCTCGAGAAACTTGCTGACCAAGTTAAAGAGTTCGACGCCACTTATTTCAGTTGCATCGATGATTCGATTGATGCCATTGGCGGCGCCCGGCGTATCTCAATGATTGACCTGGCCACCCACGCAGACGTCGACTTTGTGATGCACGCGACTGCAGGCGTCGAAGGTTTGCCGTGCGCGGTCGCCAGCCTGAACGCCGGAAAAACCGTCGGGTTATCCAACAAAGAATCGATCGTGATGGCAGGGTCTCAGTTGAAACGCATCGCCGACGAAAATGGCGGCACGATACTTCCGGTCGATTCCGAACCCAGCGCGATTTGGCAATGCATCATCGGCGAGACCACGAAACCACGGCGCTACATAATCACCGCATCCGGTGGCGCGTTTCGCGACAAAACCCCTGCGGAGCTTGCAGACGTAACCCCAGAAGAGGCGCTCAACCATCCCACATGGACGATGGGAAACAAGATAACCATCGATTCGGCGACTTTGATGAACAAAGCGTTCGAGGTTATCGAGACGTCTTTCCTGTTCGACGCCACACTCGACGACATTGATGTCGTGATCCACCGACAAAGCATTGTCCATTCGCTGGTTGAGATGGCCGATGGTTCCGTTATCGCGCAACTCAGTTTGCCCGACATGCGACATCCGATACAGTTCGCGCTGTTTTTCCCAGAACGCAGGTTCAACGACACACTACCTGAATTCAGTCTGATCAACGCTGGCGAGCTGACTTTTGAACCGATGGATCCTTCGAAGTACCCGTGCTTCAATATGGCGATGAAGTACGCTCGAATCGGAGGGACTTATAACGCGGCGTTGGCCGGTGCCGATGAGGCCGCTGTCGATCTCTTCATGGAAGGCGAGATCCGTTTCGACGAGATCGCTAGTGAAATCGAGACGACGTTGACACTGCACGATGTCAAATCAGAGTTCACCGTCGAAGACGCAATGCTTGCAGCTAGTTGGGCATATGAGACCACGCTGGCGCGCCACGTAACGCCTTAGACGCGTAAATCGAATTTGAGACATTTAGCGACATGAGCACGACTCTCATATATGGTTTGCTACTCGCGGTTCTGATACTCGGTCCGCTCATAATCCTGCATGAATTTGGCCACTTCTTCCTTGCAAAACTCCATAAGGTCAAGGTGCTCGAATTCGGATTTGGGTTCCCGCCTAGGGCATTCGGAATCTGGTCTGGTGCGACCAAGATTTCGACTTCGTCTGATACGCGATTTGAATTCGGTGAAAACGCTCAACCTCTAGCCGAGGGTCAAATGGTTACGGTGATCGGGCGCGAGTGGGACGACGGTTCGAAAGAAGCCGCAATAGTTCGACAGTTCGAGCGCAAAGACTTGTCAGACGCTCAATCTTCGGCCTCGATATTCGTCGGCAAGGTGAAGAGCATTGACGCAAACGGCATCACGATCGCTGACATGGTTTGGTCGATCAATTGGTTGCCAGTCGGGGGCTTCGTCAAGCTCCGCGGCGAAGAAAATCCGGACGCGAGCGATAGTCTTGCCGGCAAACCAGCACTCGCACGCATCTCAGTAATCGTCGCCGGGGTCGTAGTAAACGCCATCATCCCCTTCATCATCTTTACTGTCGTCGTTATGATCCCGGTGCAATACATCGCTGGCGATGTCGTTGTGGCTAACGTTTTGCCCGGTTCGCCGGCGTACGAGGCTGGTGTGAGACCGTTGCAGAAGATCGTCGCTGTTGACGGGCAGCGCATCACCAACTTCAATGATTTGCAAAATGCTGTGGTGCGAAAACTGGGTAAAGATTCCAATTGGGAAGTCCAGCGCGGGGTGCCCGACCCGTTCGCACGCCCAACCGAACCGACGGTTCACTACATTGAAGGTGATACCCAGGTAGTCACGGTCGTTGCACGTTGGGACCCGCCGCGTCACGATGTTGTTCTTGAAGTTGATGATCCCGCGACGCAAGTTCGGTTAGGCGTCGCTCGGGTCTACAACCCAAGCGTTGGCACCAACAACGAACTTACCGTGGTTGCTGACCGGGCGGTACGAGACGACCTTTACGAGATCGGCATTTCTGACGCACGCGAATTCGTTCCGAACGCAAACTTGGGCGACACGATCCAGGTGACAGAACGTCCCGACGGGACTGGAATTCACTATCTGGACGCCCGTAAATTCAATCTCGATCTTGGTGCGGTCACCTATCTGCAAGAAGGCGCCGCAGGAGTCCAACTCCAGCTCCTGAACCCGTATATCGCTTCGCGGGGCGTGCCAATCACGCGGGCAATACCTGAGGGCATCAAAGAGACGTTTGAGATCATCACGTTGGCGAGAAACTCCATTATTGGTGCCGTCTCAGGATCCAAGAATCCACAGTTCGAAGGCCCGGTCGCAGTAGGCCCAGTGGGGTTGAGTCAACTGTCCGGCGAAGTCGCTACCGCCGACATCGCGGTTAGCGCCCGCGTGACGATCATCCTGACGCTAGCCGCGACACTGAGTATTTCGCTGGCGGTCATTAATCTGCTACCCATTCCCGGGTTAGACGGCGGGCGGTTGGCGTTCGTCCTTGTAGAAATCGTCCGCGGCGGAAAACGGGTTTCACCCGAAAAAGAAAATCTGGTTCATTTGGCAGGTTTCGTCCTGTTGCTCGCGTTGGTCGCTGTCATTTCGTTCTCAGACATTGCGAGGCTCATCGGCGGGGAACGCTTCCTTTAGCCGATAATTGAAAAGAGCATGGACCCTGTAATCGAATTCCCAACTACGCCACGTTCAAAAACTCACCGCGTCAAAGTTGGCAACGTCCCGATTGGCGGCGGCAGTCCCGTGGTCGTTCAATCGATGACCGACACTGATACGGCTGACATCAACGCAACGGTTATGCAGGTAAAACTACTCGCCGAGGCCGGTAGCGAAATCGTCCGCATCACAGTCAATAATGACGATGCGGCTAGGGCAGTGCCTGAAATCGAGAAGCGGCTTGCCGATCAAGGTTGCGACGTCCCGTTGGTTGGCGATTTCCACTTTATCGGCCACCGGTTATTGCGAGACCACCCCGAATGCACCAAGACGTTGGCGAAGTTCCGGATAAATCCCGGCAATGTCGGGCGCGGGAGGCGCCACGACGAGAATTTCAACCAATTTATCGAAATTGCCCGCAACCACGGAAAACCAGTGCGGATTGGTGTGAACGCTGGCAGCCTTGACCAAGAACTGCTAGTTCAGAAAATGGACGAAAATGCCCGTCGCGATAACCCGATCAGTGGCGACGATGTGGAACGCGAGGCACTCGTCGAAAGTGCGATTGCGAGTGCCGCCGCAGCGGTAGATATAGGACTGCCAGAAGACTCGATGATCATTTCGTGCAAGGTGTCGCGGCTCGGACAGATGGTATCGGCATATCGACAACTCGCCACGCTGACCAATATCCCGCTCCACCTAGGACTGACGGAAGCTGGAATGGGTCAGAAGGGTGTCGTAGCCACCACAGCTGCTTTGTCAGTGTTGCTGCACGACGGTATCGGAGACACGATACGAGCTAGTTTGACGCCGGAAGTTGGCGGCGACCGCTCCAACGAAGTAAAGCTCTGCCAAGACATTTTGCAGGCGCTCGGCCTTCGAACGTTCCGGCCATCGGTCACAGCTTGCCCCGGATGTGGACGCACGACATCGACGCTGTTCCGAGAACTCGCGAGCGACATACAAACACAGATCGATATCAACCTGCCGTCGTGGAAAACACAATATCCCGGCTCCGAATCGTTGAAAGTCGCTGTAATGGGTTGCGTAGTCAATGGTCCCGGCGAATCTCGAGCCGCAGACATTGGGATTTCGCTTCCCGGCAGCGGTGAAAGCCCGCGTGCACCCGTCTTCGTCGACGGGAAGAGGGACCGGCTCCTATCCGGGCCGATGATCGCCGCGGATTTTATCGGCATGGTAGACGAATACGTCCAAAATCGATGGGGTGCCAAATCCGCCAACTGACGGCTTCCCCGCAGGCAATTTCAACCGCACGGACCAAAAATGCGAGCATCAGAGTTTTACATCAAGACCACGCGTCAAGCGCCTGTCGAGGCGGAGACGATCAGCCACAAGTATCTGACGCGCGCGAGCTTTATTCAACAAATTGCCGCTGGCATCTTCAACATCATGCCATTAGGTTGGCGGAGCCTTGAAAAAATCCGCAACATCATCCGCGAGGAGATGAACAACGCCGGTGCTCTTGAAGTCACGATGCCGGTGGTTCAACCGCGTTCGATTTGGGAGGAAAGCGGCCGGGCAGACACCTATGTCCCTCCGCTCGCACGGTTCTTGGACCGCCGCGAGCGAGAGATGGTTCTAGCGCCTACGCACGAAGAAACCGTTTCGATTATGGGGCGATACGGAATCACCAGCTATCGCGATATGCCCCTGAGGCTGTACCAGATCCAGACCAAGTTCAGGGACGAGACGAGGTCCCGCGGCGGATTGTTGCGAGTTCGTGAATTCGAGATGAAAGACGCATACTCGTTCGATGCCGATGTCGCTGGCATGGACGCCAGTTATGACGCGATGGCCGAGGCGTATCGCAATATCTTCGCGCGTTGCGGGTTGAACGCCGTCATGGTAGAGGCCGACTCGGGCTCGATCGGCGGCAAAGACTCGGCGGAATTTGCTCTACTCGCCGACAGCGGCGAAGACTCGGTGCTCATTTGCGATTCCGATGATTGCGAATACGGTGCCAACCTCGAAAAAGCCGAGTTTATAAAAACGCGCAATCCAGCGCAATCTCAAGCGGATATCGAAAAGTTCGCCACCCCCGGGGTGAAGACGATTGCAGCATTGGCCGAACTCGAGGGGGTCTCCAGCGCGATTACAGCCAAAGCAGTGTTCTACTCGATCGACGACCAAGTCTATGTCGTGGTGATCCGCGGCGATTACGAAGTGAACGAGACGAAACTACGAAACATGATGGGTGGGTCCGAACCGCGGTTCGCGACGCCCGAGGAAGTCGTAGCGGCAGGTTTCGTGCCCGGTTCGGCTTCCGCGATTGGTGCCGACCGCGCATATGTCATCGCTGACGAATCGGCGGTCGAGAATGCCAATCTGCTTGCCGGCGCTAACGAAGACGGGTACCACTTCCGAAACTCAAACTACAATCGGGATTGGTCTGCGGACCATGTCGGAGATATAGCCGCGGCTGCCGAAGGCCACAGGTGTTCACGGTGTCGTGACGGACACCTCAAGCAACATCGCGGTATCGAAGTCGGCCATATATTCAAACTGCGTACGATTTATAGCGACGCAATGAACGTCAAGTTCAACGACGTAAATGGCAAGTTACAGTCCGCGTATATGGGTTGTTACGGGATCGGCTCAGGTAGGTTGCTAGCCGCCGCCGTCGAAGCCAATCACGACGAACGAGGCATGATGTTGCCTAAGTCCATAGCGCCATTCGAAGTGGTAGTTGTTGGCGTTAACTTGCACAACAACCAAGAAGTGCGTGAAACTGCGGAAACCTTGTACCGGCAGCTCAGCGACGCGGGCATCGACACATTGTTCGACGATCGCGAAGAGGCTCCGGGCGTGAAGTTCGCTGATGCAGACCTGATCGGCATGCCAGTTCGTGCCGTTGTTAGTCCGCGCAGTATCCAAAATGGTGGGATCGAGGTCAAACTCCGTGAGCAAGCACCGTCCGATTCGGAGATCCACGCGGCAAATGAAGCCGTCGACGCAATTAACGCCTTGCTGGAAACTTGAACTCGGATTTTCGCAAGAAATGCCATTGATTCCCGTTTGAGGGCCAAGCCGGTGCGAGCATGCCAAGCCGAAACGTGTTAAAGTTGATTCATTAAGAACGCGCGTTGCGACAGCGATGTGTTGAGGAAGTGGGCGCACGCCCACTTTTTCTATTTTGAGGCGAATGAGTTCTCGATACATCGTATTGCAATTTATGGAGGTCTGATCAAGATGAAGAGCGACATGCTGCTCGCGGTAATGCAGCTTTCCGCGGAACGTAACCTTCCGCAGGAATCGGTCGTGTCTGCTTTTGAAGACGCCATCGCTGCTGCCTATCGCCGAGACCCCGCCGTCGAGGACCAGGATGTAATGGTCAAACTCGATCCTGAAAGCGGCGATGTGGTCATCAACACCTTTGTTCACGTCGTAGACGAGGTTGACGAGATCGACCCTCGTGGCCAAATTGACGTTGCTCAAGCCCGTTCGCTCAATACCGATGCACAGTCCGGGGACGACATCATCACTGGGGTATTGGATTTTACGCCTCAGAGGATCGCGGCCCGAACTGTCACTCAAGTGTTGATGCAGAGATTGCGTAGCGCAGAGCGACGACTGGTTTACGAACAGTACGCCGACAAAGAAGGTGAAATCATCTCCGCGCCGGTTCGAAGGGTCGCTTCAACGAGGCTGGACGACCCGATTGGCACTCGGCCCACAGTGTTCGTCGACTTGGGCAAAGCCGACGCGATGATGCCAGGAGACGAGCAAAGTGCGAACGAACGTTACCGCACCGGAATGGAGTTGAAGTTCTTCGTTGTGCGAGTCAACGACAGCACCGCCGACGGAGAAGGGACGCCTGAAATCGTCGTCTCCCGCCGACACCCGATGCTGCTCCGCCGCCTCATGGAACTTGAAGTCCCGGAGGTGAAGTCCGGGCTTGTCGAGATCAAGTCGATCGCGCGTCAAGCGGGGGCGAGGAGCAAGGTCGCCGTCTTTTCCAACAAGCACGATATCGACCCGATCGGAGCTTGTGTTGGCTTGCGGGGAATTCGCATCCAAAACATCGTCACGGAGTTGATGGGCGAAAAGATCGATATTCTCGAATGGAGCGACAATCTTCCCGTATTCATCGCTAATTCGCTGGGCCCGGCGCAAGTCGAAGACGTAATCATAGTTGACGATTTCACGGCAGAAGTTATCGTACCCGAGAATCAACTTTCGCTCGCCATTGGCAAAGAGGGTCAAAACGTTTCGTTGGCGACGCGTCTCACGAATTTCCGTATTGATATCAAAGGTTCGGCCGCTTACGCCGAAGAGCTCATCGAACGACAACGACTGCGCGAAGCGGACGTTGCCCGGCAAACGGCTGAGGAAGAAGAGGCCGCGAGAGTCGCCGCAGAGGCCGCTCTGCAAGCCGTTGCTGAAGAGGCTCAACGCGAACGACTGCTCGAAGTTGAAGAAGCCGAGACGGGCATCGAATCCGAACCGGTCGTGCCCGTTTTGTACGTCCCTGAATTGGACGATGCAGAAGAGGTCGCCGCGGTGGAACCCGCGGTTGTCCCGCTGCCAGAGGAGGAGGAAGAGGCCGATGTTCAGGTCGCAGCGCAACTTCTGGAAGAAGCATTTGAGGAAGAAGCCGTAGAAGAAACTGAACTGGTTTTGGAGGTTCCTGACGAGGAACCACTCGCGCCGCCAGTTCCTTCACTGTTCGTTCCTGTAGTTCGAAGGCCTATTCCGGCGCAGGTCGAAGAAGAGGACTTGGATCTCGAACTGCTCGAGTTGGAAGAGAAGCTCAGAGAACTGGAGCTCGAAGAACAGGATCGCCTCGATGCTGAGCGCGAAGCGGCAGAGCTGGAATCGCTAGAACAGGATATCGACTCCGACGATCTTTGGGCGTTGCCCAATGACCTCCAAGTTGCGAAAGATACCGGCGACTCGGGACTGCGGTTCGCAGAGGACATATCTGGTTACCGCGATGAGCAAGGCAGGCGCGGCTCGGGCAGGCGCCGCGGCGGCGGGGCGGGGCCGCGCCGTACTAGGCGCTGAACGCGTCTGGGACGCGCGGTATCTGGGATGATGACGTTTCGGGCGATCGATCGGCACGTATCGATCCGCACTTGCATCGCGTGCGGCGGAAAACGCACCAAAGGCGAGATGATCCGCATCGTTCGCGGCGCCGATGGTTCCCTAAAGATCGACGAACTGCGTCGGATGCACGGAAGAGGTTGTTACGTGTGCCCAAACTCGGATAGTTTCGACGGGAAGAAAATAAGCGATAAGATAAGGAGAGCCCTCAAGCTCGAGAAAGTTGTCCAAGCGGATTTCGTCGAGTATCTTCGGACTCGGGCCAAGTCGCAATAATTCTCCGCTGGGCACGAGCATCGAGATTCATCAATGGCAAGATCACAGAGGACAAGACAAGGCCGCGGCGGTCGCGGTCGGCATAGGAACGGTAGTTTCGATCGACCGTCGCCTCGCCGCGAGGTCGTAAAGTTTGCCGGACCCGTTGATCTGCCCGCAGAAATCAGCGTTGCCGAGTTAGCCGAGGTTATCCGTCGATCTCCGATCGAGATCATCAAGGAGTTGATGCGGCTCAACATGATGGTAGCGATGAACGACTCCATCGACTTCGAGGTCGCTGCGACGATATCGGTTGGATTGGGTGTGCGCGTCCGCAAACCGGTTGACGTTGAAGAATCTGAAGCGTCCGACCGAGTTGGCCTTGATGAAGAAGAAGGGAAAGCGCGACCTCGACCCGCGGTGGTCGCCGTTATGGGTCACGTGGACCACGGCAAGACTACGTTGCTTGACGCGATACGTGGAACCAACGTCGTCGGTGGTGAAGCAGGTGGGATCACACAGAGTATCGGTGCGTACCAGATCGACCATGAAGGGCAATTGATAACTTTCATTGATACGCCCGGTCACGAAGCTTTCACTGCGATGCGCGCACGCGGCGCGCAAGCGACTGACATTGCCGTCATAGTAGTCGCGGCTGACGACGGCGTGATGCCTCAAACCGTCGAAGCCATCAACCACGCCAAAGCGGCGCAGGTTCCGATGATTATCGCCGTCAATAAAATCGATGTCGCCGGCGCCGATCCGGTGCGCGTGGCCACGGAACTATTGGAACACGACATCATCGTCGAAGATTTGGGCGGCGAAGTTTTGTCGGTCCGGCTATCCGCCCTCAAGGGTGATGGTGTGTCAGATCTCATCGATTCGTTGCTGCTCCTCTCAGAGGTATCCGAATTCTCGGCAGATCCCAAACGCGATGCGATCGGGGTCGTCGTCGAAGCAACCCTCGACAAGCAACGTGGTCCGGTTGCAACGGTCATTGTGCGCTCGGGCACGGTTAATATAGGCGACACGATCGTCGCGGGCGACAAATACGGCCACGTGCGAAGAATGGTTGACGGCTTCGGGAAAGAGGTCGCGAGCGCCGGACCATCTGTTCCAGTCGAGATACTCGGGTTGAACGGCGTTCCGGAGTCTGGTCAGCAGTTTGAGGTAGTTGAAGACGAGAAGGTTGCGCGGCAACGAATAGACGCTCGAGCGCGGCAGGAGCAACGACGGCATGACACGACCAGGCCCTCGACACTTGCCCAAGTTTTGCGACACCGCCAGAGTTACGGAGCGGCCGATTTGAACCTCGTCGCCAAAACTGGCGCTCAAGGAACGATCGATGCGATTCGGCGTGCAGTTGACGGGCTTTCGACGCCGGATGTCCAAGTGAAACTTTTGCATGCGGCCACGGGTCCGGTTTCAGAATCCGATGTCATGCTGGCCTCAGCTTCGGAAGCCATGATCGTCGGATTTGAAACGTCCGTCGAGCCCGCAGCGGCGCGCTTGGCAAACCAGGAAAGCGTCCCAATTAAGACCTACGACATCATCTACACGATGATCGATGATGTCAAACAAGCCGCCAGGCAGATGACCGAACCAGAACAGGAAGTAGTCACTCTTGGCCGGGCCACTGTGTTGGAGGTCTTCCAGCACGGCAGGCGGGAACGTATCGCGGGTGTTCGCGTGACAACGGGCATGATGCGTCGTAGCGCTCGGATGATCTTATCGAGACGCGGCGAGGAACTGTTTGAAGGTGCTGTCTCCTCGATGCGGCATTTCGACGACAACGTAAGAGAGATCGCCACGAACTACGAGGGTGGTATCGTGCTCGACGGTTTCCACGACTACGAAGAAGGCGACATCATCACCTGCTACGAGACGCGAGCTGTCGCAGCCCGTTAATCTGTCGCAGTCTAATCACGGATTCCGTAATGGCTAGGAGAATTGAGCGCGTAGAGAAGAATCTGCAACGGATCATCGGGCAGATTATCGACGAAGAGTTGGACCCGCCCGGGTTAGTTTCGGTAATGGACGTGACGTGCGATTCCGGATTTACTCTAGCGCGCGTCGCGGTGAGCGTTTACACAAAATATGGAGACGCCGAACCAGCGATTGAGTACCTCGGAGAGCGCGTCGGATTCATTCGTCACGAGTTAAGCGTTCGAGCCAAGATGCGACGCACGCCGAAAATCACGTTTATTCTCGACACCTCTCTCGAAGACGGTCAGAGCATGATTAACTACATCGCCGACCTCACTGATAGCCGCTAGCAGACAGCGTCGCACCCTGAAATTGATGATGCCGGGGACAACACACTCGATTTCCGGATTTCTCAACGTCGACAAACCGCCTGGATGGACATCTTCTGATGTTGTCGCCAAACTCAGGTCCGCGTTCCAGCTACGGCGGCGCGGACTGAAGATTGGACACGGTGGAACGTTAGATCCGATAGCTACCGGAGTGCTGCCGATCTGCATTGGTGGCGCAACGCGACTCTCCGAGTTCGTATTGTCCGGAAGCAAGTCATATCTCATGTCTGCAAGGCTCGGGATATCAACCGATACTTACGATTCCGAAGGCACCGAGACCAACAGGCAAGATTACTCGTCGGTGAAATCAACTGACCTGATGTCGGCATTGTCAGAATTTCGAGGCGAAATCGATCAAGTCCCCCCGATGTACAGCGCCATCAAAAAGGATGGTCAACCGCTATACAAGTTAGCCAGACAAGGGAAAACGATTCCGCGAGAACCACGAAAAGTCGAAGTCCACAAACTGGAGTTTACGGCGTGGGACCCACCGAATTTCACCTTGAAGATCGACTGCGGGAGCGGGTTCTATGCTCGCAGCCTCGCCAACGATGTCGGGCAACGGCTCGGTTGCAGTGCTCACATGACATCGCTTCGGCGTAATAGGGCTGGTGACTTTCACATCGCCGATTCACTATCGCTCGACACGCTGATCGCGTCCGCCGATGATGATTCGTGGACGCATCATTTGGTTAAACCGGATCATGTGCTCAAGCAACTGCCCTCGACCACGCTTGACGATGCGGAAACCGTGGCTTTTTTGCATGGGCGCATGATTGAAACGGATTTCGCCAACTGGGAAAACAGGAAAACCCGGATTCGCGTATACGGAAAAAACGGCGAATTCATCGGATTGGCAAGAGTCGACGAAAAAGCGAATTTGATCCATCCGGCGACCGTGTTTAAAGATTCAATCGGAAACTAAACGTGGCGCGATTGTAGAATCTTTGCTGGTAAGAACCAAGTGGTCCCCTCTGTATTGAACGGGCCGCAATCCGCTCCAATCCCTAACTTACCTCCCGAAAATTGCACGGCGAATCCCTACTCTTCTTGTCCGCCGAGTTGATCATCATGCTCGCGGTCATCCTTGTCGCCGCTAAAGTTGGTGGTGAAATCGCCGAACGCTTTCTCAAAATCCCAGCACTACTCGGTGAGTTGTGCGCCGGCATCATCATCGGACCCCATGCTCTCGGCGGAATTCGCTTCTTTGACTTCGCCGGACCGATGTTTCACGAAGTCGGGCCGTTCTTGTCAGAGGCGGCCCAACATGGCGGCGACATTGTGGAACCTGCCATCCCATTCGCTCTCTACTTTGTTGGCCAGCTTGGCGCTGTTTTGCTCCTCTTTGAAGCCGGCCTGGAAACGAACAGGAAGCAGTTCATCAAATACATCCGACCCGCGACCGCCGTTGCCATCGGTGGCGTTGTGCTACCGTTCGCCCTAGGCTTTCTGGTCACGCTTTGGTTCGGATATGGCAGCTTGGAATCGATCAGCGAAGCGATTCCCGCATTGTTCGTCGGCGCGATCCTCACGGCAACATCGGTCGGCATCACCGCGCGAGTATTGGCCGATATCAGCCGACTAGATTCGATTGAAGGCGTGACGGTGTTGGCGGCCGCGGTATTGGACGATGTCCTTGGCATTGTTGTTGTCGCCATTGTGGTGGGAATTGCCGGCGACGAGGGAATCTCGGGCGCGTCGGTTGTCCTGCTGATCGTCAAAGCAGTCGGTTTCTGGCTCGGTCTCACCATCGTCGGTAGCATTCTGGCAAACCGCATCTCCGCAATGACGATGTGGTTCAAATCCGATGGTTCATCGCTTGTCCTGGCCGTCACGATGGCTTTCCTCGCCGCCAGCGTCGCTGAAGTCTACTTCGGCTTGGCCATGATCATCGGCGCCTTCTCAATCGGCTTGGCACTCTCCGCCACACTGCTCAAGGAATACACTCTCTTCGCAATTCGCAACGGAGGTAGCGTCCTCATACCCGTTTTCTTCTGCATCATCGGCATGCAAGTCGATTTGACCGCGCTCTGGCAATCCGATAACATCGGACAACTGATATTGTTCGGCGGTGCCATAACTTTGGTCGCTATCATCAGCAAGCTGGTGGGTGCCGGAGTGCCCGCAGCATTGGTCGGATTCGGAAAGATGGGTTCTTGGCGGATCGGATTGGGCATGTTGCCGCGCGGCGAAGTCGCACTCATCGTAGCCGAGATAGGTAGAGCCTCAGGCATCATCGACCGAGACATATTCACCGTCGCAATCGTCATGACCGTCATCACTACGATCATCGCCCCAATTTTCTTGACTAAAGCCTTTGCCAACGCCGCGGTCAACCCTGAAGTTTCGGAAGTCCGCGGCCATGCGGAGCGCGGCCATTAGGCCTTGGGACGAAACGGCTATCATAGAAACTCCATCGCGCCCCCGTAGCTCAGTGGATAGAGCACTGGTCTCCGAAGCCAGGTGCGTGAGTTCGATCCTCACCGGGGGCGCCACTTTCCAGTAATGGTTCGATCCGCATCAATCCCGCGCAAACCGAGTAGCGTGCCCAATGGCGCTCCATTGGTGGAATTCGTCGCTGCATCGATTGAGCGGACCCGAGAACGGAACGCCCTGTCTCGGATCGTGGTTGTCGCCCCGTCGCTATATTCGGCCTTCTTCCTAAGACGAGCAGCGACCGCAAAACTGTGCGACGACGGCGGGCTCTTCAACGTCGAATTTATGCGGATTGAAGAGGTTGCCGATATTCTTTTCGCCGCCGCCGCCGATCAGCCTGAGGGGCCTTCCATGACACGGTTGATCGCGTCCGAGCTCATTCACAACGCGATCTATGATATCGACACGCCCGGACCGTTAACCAGACACGCGGACAACGACTCCACACTGGATGCAGTCCAACGCACGCTCCAAGAACTTGAGTTGTTGGATGGCGGGGCCGAAGCTGCATTGGTGCAGCTTGCGCGCGGGTCACACAACGGCCTATACCCACAACTGCTTGAATTACAACGAAGATACACGGCGTTCGCATCCTCGTATCTAACCCGTGAAAAGAAAGCATCGATGGCCGCTCAGGCGGTTTCCAGCAACACAGATCTTGTCGGTTCCATCTTCGGGCCCGACATCATCGTGGTCCGAGCTCCATCCCCTCCCGACGCGTACACGCGGCTATGGGATGCTCTGGAGCAATTGGACTTCAGCGTCGCAGTTCGCATCAGTCCGGGAGACAGACCGGATTATCAAAAGGACCATGATTTTGCGCAATCGCGTTTCTACTCGACGACGGGCGCGGCGGACGAGCCACGAGCGTTAATACGCAACATAATGGCCGATGCGCGTGAGGACGTCAAATTTGGTGAGATGGCAGTACTGTATTCGACACCTGACTACTCATCTCGTATCAAAGACGCTCTTGATGCTGCCAACATCAAGAACTGTGGGCCATCACCCAAGACTTTGGCAGATACGCCAACCGGTAAATTCGTGTCGCTGTTCTTGACGATGCTCAGCACAGGGATGAGGCGCGACGCTTTTGCCGCTTGGACGACCTCGGCACCTGTCGTCAACCCGACGGATGTTTCAAGAGTGCCTGCAGTGAAATGGGAAATCGTGTCTCGAAACGCCAACATTGCAAGTTTTGCAGAAACATCGGATTGGCAACGATCTTTGCGCAGGTTCGAGTACCGGATGAACAATCGAGCCGACCGCGCGGATGACGCTGATGCCGAGGACAAAACGATCGCCCCCGACTCCTCTCGCGACGCGGCGAGCGCGGCGTCGGAACTCCGACGTTTCGTATCTGAGCTTTCAAATCGGGTCGCTGTTGACGATCGACGAAGTTGGACGGAATGGGTGGACTGGATCGATGGGATCCTGACCAGCTATCACGTCCAGTCTGACGGTCCGGATGGCATCGAACGGACTGGTTTAGACCGCGTCAGCGCCGAATTCGATCAGATCCGAGCGTTGGGCCGAATCACGAGCACGCATGTGGACTTCGGTCGCTTCGCTCGTACCGCTCAAAGGCTATTGCGCGCCAGCATCGGCGGCGATTCTGGATGGGGATCCTCGGTCTTGGTTGCGCCATTGTCTGCCAGCATTGGCACGGCGTTCAAAAGCGTCCACATCTTGGGGATGTCCGAGGGAGGGTTGCCAAGCCCAGGCAGATCTGATCCACTCTTATCCGACGACCTACGGCGTCGACTGGATCGCGATGGCTCTTGGTTGACTACGAAGCGCGAGGATTTGGACCACCAGCATCGCGAATTCAAACTGGCCCTCGGCTGCGCACCTTCCAGACGCCTTTACTGGAACAAGGCCATCCTCGGCGCGACCAACGAAGCATATCCGTCGCCTTGGTACGTCGACGAAATCTTGAAAAGCCGCAACGAGACAAACGTCCCAGTTAAGTCCCTAATGGACCCTCAATCCGATTGGGTCGAGTCGGTCACCACGCAATCCGATGTCGGCTCATCAGGTTTCGAAGCATCTTACGAATATGAATTCGCGATTCAAGATGTTGCGATCCGATCGCGAAACGAAACAGATCTCACAGCGTTGCTGAACGAGCCGCGCAACCGAGCGCTAGCGCGTGGCGAACGCACCATAAAATCGCGGAAATCCGCAGTCTTTGGGCCGTACGACGGAAAAATCCCGACATATATCGTCGGTCCGAAACAGGCCTTCAGCGTCTCTGCAAGCGCACTTCAGACCTACGCCGAATGTCCGTATCGGTACTTCATGGCGCATGAACTAAATGCAGACGAACGCATCGATCCGGAAGAATCCTTGACTCTGTCGGCTCTCGACAAAGGGATTCTCGTCCACTCCATCTTGGAAGAATTCTTCTCAAGGTTTGGCGTCGACGGATCCGATGAAGGTCACAAGCACCTGATAGATATTTCAAACGAAGTCTGTGACCGATTCTTGCGCGAGGAATACATCGGGTCCACCTCCATTTTCGAGCTCGAAAGAGCCAACCTACTACGACAGTTGACGCATTGGCACCGCAACAATCTGGACCTCTTGGACGGGTACGAAGGCGAGTTGATGACTGAACGACGGTTTGGATATGGAGACGACAAACTCGGACACTTTGCCTTGATGGATGGTTTCACGCTTAGACTTCGCGGCAAAATCGACTTGATAGCGGTTTCGAAATCTAGTGAACGAGCATTGGTACTTGATTTCAAATCTGGGAATTCGAGCAGTTATACCGACATCGACAATGATGTCACCGCGTCCGGAACTAAGCTTCAACTGCCTATTTACTCCTTGATGGCACGAGAAATTCTTGGCGCTGATACCGACCTAAGCGCAGCGTACTGGTTCGTATTTCACGATAAAAGTATTCGACTTCGACCCAAATCGCCTGCCACATTTGAATCGGTTCGTAAGCATTTCGCCCCAGTAATCGAAACCATCGTAGGTGGCATCCGCAACGGCAATTTCCCTGCCCGACCAGGTGATCGAGACACTTATGGCGACGGCCCGTCATGGAAAAACTGCAAATACTGTGCGTATTCGGACGCCTGCACGACGGATCGTCTGATTTTGTGGAACAGAAAAAGGTCCGCCCCCGAACTTTCCGATTACGTTTCGTTGGCCGAAGGTGAACCGGCGTGACCATGCGAGAATCGCCAACGCGATCAGACGCGGACTCGTTGTCGGTCTTGACTAGCGATCTTGATGCCAGCATCTATGTGGAGGCCGGTGCCGGTACTGGTAAAACCTATTCGCTTGTCCAACGCATCGTATCGCTCCTCAGGAACGGCGTCGATATCGACGAAATCGTGGCGATCACCTTCACACGCGCCGCCGCTTCCGAGCTGCGATCTCGAATCCGCGGAGAACTGGAGCAGATCCGCTCTGAAAACCCATCGGACGAAAGAATCAAATCTGCTCTTGACGGCATCGACACCGCAGCATTCCAGACCATAGACTCGCTTGTCTACTCAATCTTGAGGGAACACCCACTTGAGGCAGGCCTGCCACCGGTGATCGAGGTACAAGACGACTTTGCCCAAAACCAGATGTTCCGTGAACGATGGCGCCAATGGACCGTCGATCGTTTGGAACATGACGATAGTTTTTCCGAATCGCTTTCAACCGCAATACGCCTCGAACTCAAGAACCCCTTCGGTGTAATCAACGATCTCGCAAGAGCGATGAACAATAAACACGGTGAGCTGATGTCCTCAGATTTTCCCGCGCCGCAGAGGATTGGACTCCGGACGATAACTGCTCTCGAAGAATCAATCGTACATCTCGAAATTCTGATCAATTCATGCAAGGACCCCAATGATCGCCTCTGTGTTCTTCTCGCGGCGGCGGTCGATTGGTACACGGAAAATATCGCCGTAAGGGATATCGCCACTCAAGACGAAGCAGAGACCCTCCTATCGACTTGGTCCGGCAGATCGCCAGGCAACGTTGGGAGCAATGCGAACTGGAGTGGCGCAGAAGCCAAAGCCGAAGTGGTCGCCGCGTTGAAGGCGATTCCTGCCACGATTCAGACCGTATTCGATGCTTCAAGGGCAACCGTATCGTATGAGTTGTATCAACATGCTGCCGACTTCGTCAGCACCTTAGTTGAAGAACGCCGAAGTGCCGGAACTGTTTCCTACTACGACGCCATAGTCTGGCTGATCGTAATGCTCGAAAATCACGATGACGTACGTCGCCGGATCCAACGCCGCTATCGCCGCGTCCTTGTGGACGAATTTCAAGACACCGACCCTAACCAGGTCCGCCTCGTCCGCTTGTTGACCATCCCGCCCGGGAGTGACCAAATAACGCCTGGTTCGCTCTTCGTCGTCGGCGATCCGAAACAGTCCATTTACCGGTTCCGCGGTGCCGAGGTCGAGGTCAGTCAGGGCGTGAGGGATGAAATTGACGCGGCTGATACCAACGGCAAGCACCTGACGCTCCGAGAAAACCGTCGTTCGACCAGACCAATCATCGATTGGGTTAACCACCTCTTCGGTGAATGGATGCCCTCCGAAGTCGGTCAAGCCGACTGGATCCCCCTAGAAGTAGCCAAGGATGTCGCTCCACCTGACCAACTCGGAGCCGTCTATCACTACGGCGAACCAATGGAAGAGGGAAATCTTCCAGAAGTACGCGAAGCTGATGCTGTGGCCGTAGCCAACATCGCCCGCGCGGTCTGCGCTGGGGCGCTCCAAGTCAGAGACCGACAAAACGACGAAACCAGGGCATCGCAGCCGGGAGACCTCACGATCCTCACCCGGACCCGGACAAGCTGGGAAATCTACACGCGACAACTCGACGAAATGAATCTCCCATACTCGGCAGAAATCGGCGGTGCGGCGGTCCTCGAAACGCAAGAGATCCGAGACATCGTCAATTGCCTCACCGCCATCGACGATCCATCTGACCAACCTGCAACCGTCGGTGCTCTCAAGTCAACTCACTTCGGCTGCAGCGACGTGGATCTTTACGCGTGGGCGAAGTCTGGCGGGAGTTTCAGCTGCACCGCTGAATTCCCAACCGAGGAAGACTCCAGCGTAGTTGGCGACGCCATGCGGACCCTCCGCAAGTACCACGAACTACGCGATGAGTTACAACCCGCAGTACTTACCGAGCGTTTTCTCCGCGAGCGTCAAGCCCGAGAACTGATGTATCTCACTGCGGACCCGGCGCAAGGATTACGCCGCCTCGATCTTGCAGTCGAATTGATCCGGAGATTCAGCGAAGACGGCGCTGCGTCCATCAGAGAATGCCTCGTGGCCTTTAACCAACTCAAAGAAAACAACGATTCTCTGCGCGAGGAACCATCCCTCGAGTTCGATCACGGCAAAATCCGAATCATGACCATGCACGCGTCAAAGGGTCTTGAATTTCCGATTGTCTTGCTCGCCGATCTTTGCGGAAAGCCCGGCGGTGGCAGCGACCCGCTTCTGACCGATCAACCGTCGGACAACCATCGTCGCATCGGGGTACGGTTGGGCGGAAAAATGGGTGCATACTTTGAAGCTGGTTGCTACGACGAACTACTGGACCTTAACGAAAAAGCGGCCGAGCTCGAGAGGACGAGATTGCTTTATGTTGCCGCCACGCGAGCCCGCGATCACCTGATCGTAAGCAGTTACTGCAAGGAGGGCGACACCGATGTGGTGGCTTCTCGATTTGAAGACCTCGTCGGCACCAACGGATCCCTTTGGTCACCAGTCCCGCAAGAGTGGAGTACGCTGACGTACCATCCACCCGTTGCTCGCGAACTGTCGCAGCAATGGGACGCTATCGAAGATCGCGGCACTTGGTACAAGCGCTACCAAGAAATCTTGAGATCGGCCTCCAAGCGACCATGGCTTTCTCCGAGTGAGTTGAAATCTTCTAGCATCGCCGGTTCGGACGAGACGCCAACTGACAAGCCTGACTTCCAACCAATCCTTGATCCTGATGTCCCGATCAAGCGAGGTCGCGCCGCAACAAGAATCGGAAGCGCAGTCCACGCCGCAGTACAGCGAGCCCTCGAAATGCCGTACCGGGACGTTCCAACCATCGCCCGAATCGAAGCCGAGAAACACGGCGTGCCCGAGAGTGGTGAGGAGATCGAACGATTGACGTTGGCGACGCTCGACATGCCACTGTTAAAACGGGCCGCCAACTTGAACCAAAATGACATCTGGGTCGAAACACCAGTGGCCGTTCCGATGTCCGACGGAAACGGATCAACCACCGTTCTCGAAGGACGAGTCGATCTGATTTACCGGTGCGATGATGGCACGCTCGGCATCGCCGACTTCAAGACGGATCGCGCCTTCAATCGCTCGATCGACGATATGGCAAGTCCATACATACCGCAACTTGGCGCGTACGCCTACGCAGTCCAAAAGGCAACCGGTATTCCAGTGTCAGAAGCCAGCATCCTTTTTTCCCGTCTAGCCGGCGACCGACAAGGTGAAGGCGAATATCGCTTGCCCGATGTCCAAACTGCAATTGAATTGGCGTTAAAGTTGGCGTCAACGCAATGACGAATCATTCCGACGCACGATATTCAAACTAGGAAAGCGATCGAAAAATGGAGCTCCTCAAAGGCAAAAAAGCACTCATAACCGGTTCGCGACGCGGCATCGGCGCTGGCATTGCCCGCGTCTTCGCTGAAAACGGTGCCGACGTCGGCATCAACGATATCGAACGTGACGAAACCGCGGATAGCATCATCGCCGAGGTCAATGCTATGGGGCGCGTCGCGAGCTGGCATCGAGCCGACATCGGAAACACCGACGATCGCGCCCGAATGTTCGACGAATTCCTCGAAACTCACGGGTCGATTGACATCCTTGTGAACAACGCTGTTGCATCCGCCGACCCGCACTTCACCAACATCACAGAAGAATTCTGGGACTTCCTTGTCGGACACGCCTTGAAGGGTTACCTGTTCTGCTCGCAGAGGGCCGTCCACGAAATGATCAAACAAGGCGGCGGCGGAAGCATAATCTCCATCTCCAGCGTCCATAGCTATCGAGCGTGGCCTCAGGACACCGTCTACGGGATCGTCAAAGCAGGACTAAACCGCATGGCTCTCAGCATGGCGGTCGACCTTGCTGGTACCGGTATCACCTCAAACTGCGTTGCACCCGGTTACATCGACAGCCGAGTCCTCCCGCCGGAATTAGAGCACACACGCGGCCAATTGGAAGGATACGTCGACTACGCCCGGGACTACATACCCAATCGCCGTGGCGGAGTCCCTCGAGACATCGCCAACGCCTGCCTTTTCCTCGCATCCGACCTCGGAGACTACGTTAACGGACAAACCATCACCGTCGACGGGGGATTCCTAGCCGGTGGTGTACCACCTGAATCTGTCCCCTTGGAGCCAGGAATGCCCGGCGCTATCGAGTAAAGACTCGTCAATCCATACCAATATCCGAGGCTTCAATTGGATTCAGTACTTCAACACATCGAGAACAACGTAGACCGCTCGCTCGAAACGCTCTTTACGCTAGTCCGCCAACCTAGTGTCTCCGCGCAGCGCCTTGGTTTTGACAGGGCACCACAATTGGTGTCCGAGATTTTCACCCGACACGGCTTCGAAGCCGAGATCATACCAACGCCAAACAACGGCCTCCCATCGGTCTACGGATATGCTCCGGCCTCCATCGACGCTTTCCGCCGCGCACAATCCGCAGCAGGGGTCGATAGGCCGTCCGCAGTTCCGCCGACGTTAATGCTCTACGTCCACTACGACGTCCAACCAACGGATCCCATCGAGCTTTGGGAGACCGATCCATTCGAACCGACGCGGAAGGACGATCGCCTCTACGGCCGCGGGATGTCCGACGACAAAGGCAACATCGCCGCACGTCTCGCAGTTATCAACGCATTTCGAGAGGAATGGGGCGGTCTGCCATGCAACGTGAAAATCTTTGCAGAAGGTGAAGAAGAATCTGGCTCACCAAACCTCCCCGGCCTAATCGTCGAGCACGCAGACAAACTGACTGCCGATGCATGCATCTGGGAGGGCGGAGGTCGAAATGCCCACGACCGGCCGCTCATCTACCTAGGCCTCAAAGGCGTCCTAGCCGTCGAACTCTCGGTAACGCTTCTCAGAGGCGACGCTCACTCATCGTACGCCACCGTCCTCCCGTCAGCCGCTTGGACTCTCATCAACGCGCTTAACTCCATCAAAGACCCTACCGACGATCGCATCCTCATCGAAGGCTTCTACGACGACATCCGCGAATCCACCCCCGAAGAAGACCGTGCGCTCGCTAACTTGCCAGACGACTCCGATGAGTGGCGCGAGGCATTCGGAAACGCCTCGTTTGTCGCCGGTCTAGGTTCCGAAGACCTGCCCCGCAAGCACCTTTTCATGCCCACAGCCAACGTCGCCGGCCTCGATGCGGGATATCAAGGCCAAGGTATGAAGACCGTCTTGCCTGCGAAGGCCTCCGCGAAAATGGACTTTCGACTCGTCCCGGACATGCGGCCCGACGACATCTTCGCCAAGATCCGACGCCACTTGGACCGCCACGGCTTCGAGATCGTCGACCTCGACCTGATCAGCGGCGTTCACCCATTCCGAACTGACATGTCCTCGAAGTGGGCCCAAATGGCCATCGAAACCTCCGAAGAAACCTACGGCAAACAAGCCGTCATCTACCCCACGATGGCCGGTTCTGGCCCCATGTACGACTTCGGCGGTGTCCTCGGCATCCCCATCACATCCGCCGGCATCGACCATCCAACCCACAAAATCCACGCCCCGAACGAAAACATCACCATCGAAGATTTCGTTCTTGGAGCGAAGAACATTGCCCGGCTAGTCCAAAGGTTTGCGGGTGAGTGGAGTCGCAGCGGTTGAGGCGGTGAAACATTTCTAGTTGACTAGAATCTGTAAATGTCGAGTAGCTAACAACCCCCCGGAGCCCCCACCCCTTGGCCATCATCGAACCAACCCCTGAACACGTCCTTGACTCCGCGACCATCGAGAAACTGAAGACCGTCAACTCCACCGCCGTTGTTGACATCCTCGCTCGTAACGGACACGATCCTCGTTACGTCTACATGCCCAATATCCGAACCATGAACCCCGGCGTCCGACTCGTCGCCCGAGCCATCACCGTCCGTTTCTTACCGGCGCGTCCCGATCTCATGGCTGAGAAACCCGGCGGTGAAGAATCGCCCGAATACGCTGCATTCGAACTCGGCGGTCCTGGCGATGTCATCGTCATGGAATCGATGCGAACAAAGTTGATGTCGATCGGTGGCGACATCAAGTTCCTCCGTCTCAAGCAGCGCGGCATCGACGGCTTAGTCTGCGACGGCGGCATCCGTGACATGCACACGGTCAAAGATTACGGCATCGCTCTGTACGGGTATGACAAAACTTCTAACCTAGGCACCCGCGTCGGCACCCCGTACTCCACCAACGACGCCATCAACTGCGACGGCGTCCTCGTCAAACCCGGCGATTACATCGTCGCGGACGATGACGGCGTAGTCTGCATCCCGCGCGTCGTCGCTCCTGACATCGCTCAAAAAGCTATCGAATACGACGACCTTGAAGAGTGGATAAGGGCCCGCCTAGACCGCGAAAATCTGACACCCGGAAAATACTACCCTCCAGACGACGCTGTGATTGCCCAATACCGAGCCGAACGCGACGCATCTTAGAAGCGGACCACAGATAAATGGCGATCAATCAACGCCGATCTCGATACTCATCCCGTCATACGCGTATTGGATATCCAGGCCGCCGTTCATCTCTGGTTCGCGTAGCCGAGCATTCATCGCGTAGTGATCGATGCCATGCGCGGCATCAGTCAACAAAGTTCGCCGGGGGCGGATGATCTTCGCGTACTCCACCGCCTGTTCCATCGTCAAATGGGAGCCGTGAGTGCGTTCAGTTCTTAAAGCGTCGATGACCAGCGTATCGACGTCGGCGATCTGTTCCAAGACTTCGTCGGGCACGTGGGAAGCATCAGAAATGTATGCCATATCCCCGATCAGGTAGCCATTACACGAATAATCGGGACCGTGCGGCACCTCCAACGGAATCACGTCCGTGCCGACAACATCAAACGGCTCATCTCCGATCGTCTGAAAATCCAGAATCGCCACTGTCCCACCACTAGTCATCTGCGTCCTATCTACGAGGTAGTACGCCGTTTTGGACACGATCTCCAAATCCTCGCTACGCAAATAGATCGGGATCCGAGCATCTCGACCTCTCGCTAGCCGAGCCGCGTGTTCATCACCCCGAGCGAATCGTATCGTGTTCGTCCAGTCCCGCAAATCATCCAAACCGCCTGCGGAGTCCGCATGGGCGTGCGTCAGAATCACCGCACCCAATGACCGAATCGCATGTTTGGGAAACCATTCAATCGCCGCTTGGTAAAAGAATTTCCCCGCGTCGATCATTATGTTTACCGGTGGCCCGTCATCCTGCTCGCGCTGGATCACGATCCCGGTGTTACGCCGACGGTTCTTGGAACCGGGACGCATCGCATCGGTGCAGACCGGACAAGTCGGTGGGTCGGCGGTCAGACACGTCACACGAGGTATTCCTTCGGACGTACCCGTGCCGAGAAACATGACGGTCGCCTTGGGGTTCGAATTTGGCATTATCTCAGGGTACGACGCGAAACAATGTCAATTGCGCTCCGCCCGATTATTCTTGAGGCTAGTTGCAGAGACTGACCTTAGGTATGACATTCCTTTGATAACTAGCAAAACCGATCTCATCGCATCCCTCGACGACAAGTTTGTAGGCGTCATCCCCGATCACGACTCCCCGAACCATGCCGCGCTCGGATTTGCCCTCGGCAACTCACTCGGTGTTCTACAGGCTGAAACCTTTGACGACGCGACAATCGCGGCATCAAAGGAGATCATCGACCTAATTGGCGAACCTGACCACGTCGTCTTCCTACTTCTCGATGGTTTCGGTATGAACTTTGTGGACACATTGCCAGAAGATTCATACGTTCGGAAACACACGGCGTTAACGATGTGCTCGACTCTTCCCACATCGACAGGCCCCAATTTAATGTCCCTCGCAACTGGCCGATGGCCCGGAACACATGGGAACCTCGGATGGAACGTCCACATCCCCCGTCTCGGCGAGCGAATTCAACCGTTGCCATGGCGACTCACGCGCACCGGTCAACCCTTAGATGAAATTGGTTTCAGCCCGATGGAGGTGTTGTTCACACCGATGATTCCGTTCGGGAACTTTGGCGCGTACACCTTTGTCGTCAACGAGGACCTCGCAGGTTCAACCACCACACAGATGTATGGTCAAACAAAAACGCTGGACTTCTCATACGAAAGCGATTCGATTTCGACAATCGTCGATAACGTGCAATCCGAGATATCCAACGCGCTCGGCAAGTCATTCACGTACGTTTTTTGGGCCGAAGTTGATAGTAGAGCGCATTCGTATGGTGAAACTCACCCGATTACGCGATCAGCGGTGCACCGTGCGGCTGCGCTCGTGGAAGCGCTCGGAACGGCGCTGTCCGGCAAAGCCAGGCTTATCGTCACTGCGGACCACGGCCATCTGGATAGTCCAGACGAAGCATGGACAACCCTGACCCCATCCGCGCCCCTGAGCCAACACTTGACCTGTGTACCAGCCGGGGAACCTAGAACCTTGTTCTTCCACACCAAACCAGGCTCAGAACAACCTTTCCAAGACCTTTTCGATGCAGGACTGGGTGATCGCTTCACTCTGATGCGTAGCGAAGATGCGATTGAAATGGGACTGTTCGGACCGGTTGAATTGATCTCAGATGCCGCCCGTGCCCGCATGGGTGCTTTCTTCGCCTTATCACGCGGAAGATGGTCTATCTTCGCGTCGGATACTGAAGAGGAACTGACTTTACAATCGATGCATGGTGGGATCACGACCGCCGAGAGTATCGTGCCATTAATCGTGGTCTGAAACCTAGAAAAGCAGGTGAATTGATGTCCATCCGAGGAGGACTTAAGAAGAAGCTCCAAGCGGGCGAGACCGTCGTGGGACCATTCGTCATCATCCCGTCGGTGCCAATGATGGACGCCTTGGGTCACTCCGGGATGGACTTCTGCATCATCGACACCGAACACGGCCCCATTTCAATGGAATCCGCCACCGATCTTGTAATCGCCGCCCAAGGCGTCGGCGTTGCTCCCATCATCAGAGTGGGAGATAACGACGAACGACTCATACTGCGCGCGTTGGACATCGGCTCCGAAGGTGTCCAAGTTCCACAGATCAACTCGATCCCTGACGCGGAGTCGGTTGTACATGCCGCCAAATACGCGCCTCTGGGTGAACGCGGTCTTTCGATCTTCACGCGCGCTGGCAACTACTTCGAGAACGAAGGTGAGGGGCACACCGACCGTCAAAACGACGAAACCATGACGGTCGTCCACATCGAAGGCAAAAAAGGTCTCGACAATCTCGATGAAATCATGACTGTCGAAGGCATCGATGTCCTCTTCCTTGGCCCCTACGACATCTCACAGTCCCTCGGATACCCCGGCGACGTCCGTAACCCAATCGTCGAGACTGCACTACGCGAAGCTACTGCCAAAGCCCGCGCACAGGGCAGGGCGGTCGGATCGTACGCCAAAGACGTCGAAATGGGCAAGTGGCTGATCGACTTGGGCATCCAGTACATCTCGATCAACGTCGATGCGATCATCTATCGCCAAGCCTGTGAAGCCATCGTCAACTCACTTAAAGCCTGACAAACCGTCCTTAAAGCATCGCTTCATTCAACCGAACTCCGAAACCGGGTTCTTCGTTGATCGACAGCTGTCCATCTTCGACCCAAGGGTTCCCGATCCAGAGGTCGTCTGTCGCAGCATGGCGGCTGCCCATCACCAATTCCGCCAAGTCATCGCACGCGTCGGAAGCGGCTATCAGGTGGAGACCCCAGACCTCACCGCCACGGTGAGGCACCACCGGCACCCCGTGACGAGCGGCTAGCTCGCAAATCCTCAGTCCTGCGCTGATTCCGCCGCACCAAGTGATGTCCGGTTGCCAGATGTCGTACGAGTGGTGCTCAGCGATTTCTCTAAAACCTGCAACGCCGAACTCGTGCTCGCCGCCCGCCAAGTTAATAGGGGACACCTTCGGGCGGAGGTCGCCGAGAGTAACAAGGTCATCAGGAGTCAGAACGTCCTCAAACCAGTAGATGTCATAGTCGGCGAGATCACGAGCCATTCGTGTCGTGATGTCGGCATCCCAAGACATGTAGACATCGAACATGATCTTGGTGTCTGCTCCCATCACAAGTCTGGCGTTCAAGGCAGCTTCAGCGGCATCGTCGGTCGTCCCAACCCAACGGTGGGTCAGTTTCTGGCCCACAACTCCGAGTTCCGCGTACCACTCCGAATCCGGACCAGTCGCATACACATCGATGCGTTCTTTCTTTACGCCTCCGATGAGGTCGGCTACTGGACATCGTTCTGCTTTGCCCAGCGCGTCCCATAGCGCCAAATCGACACCGCTGAGTGCCATCATCGCGATGCCTTTACGTCCGTATGGCAACGATTCATAGTAGAGGCGGTCCCATATACGCATCACGCCTTCGGGGGAGTTCAACGATTCACCCACCAACAACTCGCTAAAATGGCCGTTGACAATCGGCAACGAGGCTAGTCCGCCGCCGCCGTACCCGTAACCGACGGCGCCGACATCGGTTCGCACCTCCACCACGATCTGCCAAAGGTGGGTTCGCCAAGACGATGCGACGTTCTGGTAGTTTGGGTACACGGCTTTGATTGATTCGATCTTCACGTTTGGGGATCCTTGTATTTAGGGTGGTGTTGATTCGACTACGTTTCGCGTATGGCCGACCGCGGGATCGCGGAACCGTAGACGCCGTCGTAACCCGGCTCGACGTGTACGTCGCCGCGTTTGGCGTCAACGATCGCTCGGGCAGCGTCATCGCCTTCCATTAGCTCTGTAATGTCGGACGCGTCGGCGTGCAACAATACATTGAATTCGCTGCCAAATTCGTCAATCAGCGCGTTTTCTGTCCGTTTAACGCGGTTACTTGATTTCCCAACACCTAACGTGAACGCCAAAATCTCATCTAGTGGTATCAAATGGCGGTATGGCGCGAACCGTCCGACGGCATCTTGTAAGGTCCCATTGCCGTTTCTGATGACGTCGTCGTTACCGCCATCGGACAAACTACGAGATCGGTTTAGCACGCCGAGCGTCATGGTGCGGTGGCAGTTTGGACAGATATCGTCGAGCTCCGCAGATTCCGTTGGGTGCAACCGGACTCCGCATTTCCGATGTCCATCGTGGTGATACTTGCCGTGCTCCGGGTGAAATTCGTAGGTCTCGACGATGGTGCGGTCACGCAGGGCCTTAACGATGCCGTCGTACGAGAGTTCGTCGACGTTTAGTACCGTTGCTTCGCGACCCAGCGAGCCGATCGAGTGAGCATCAGAGAATGACACTATGGCCCGCGTTCTGGAATCTCGGACTGTCCAGTGCATCGCGGGGTCACTCGAAAGACCTGTTTCAACTGCAAAGATCTGGTCCGCTGCCCCTCCGAAACATTCTTCCATTGAATCGAAACCCGACTTGGCTCCGAAAATCCCGTACCAAGGAGTAAAAACGTGAGCGGGAATCGCCTCGCATTTGGGATCGGCGTCGCGGACGATGGCCAGTAGGTCGAGTGCAGAAATCTTGAAGATCGGGCGGCCGTCAGATTCGAGGTTCTGCAATGTAGCGAACTTTATCGACATTTTCTCAACAGCTTCAATATCGGGTGCGGTGATCAGGAAGTGAACTCTCCGGGAACGGCCGTCCTGGCGCCAGATGCATGAGACTTCACTTACCAAGACAAAACTGCGACCATACGCCGAGAACACGCCAGAACCCGGCTGCGTCTCTTCCAATTCATCTCGCATCTCTTCGCGCCAAAGCGGGTGCGTGAAATCGGGCGCTGCGAGCAGATCGATACCGACTCGCTTGGCACCAAGTGCCAAACTACGAATATCGAGCGCTGGGCTAGTCGCTAACGAGTAACGCGAATGGAGATGGAGGTCGCAGACGAGGCGCATTCAGTCCGCCGTGGTTCCGATTTCGATGAACGCGAGCATAGAATCATAATATTGGAATCACGGGGAGTGGCGCAGTGGAAGCGCGCCTGCTTTGGGAGCAGGAGGTCGCGGGTTCGACCCCCGCCTCCCCGACCATGTCAAAGGACTCAAGCGCGGCACATCATCGATGCATCAGCATCTCACCGCCGTCCACGACTACCACCTGACCACGTATCATCCGAGCATCAGGTGAGCACAGCATCGCGACGACTTTGGCAACGTCTTGTGGAGTAACAGGTCGTCCAGCCGGGGTAGGGCGTGACGCGACGTCGCGAACACCCAATTCTTCTGGGAATGCATCCAACGCATCGGTCTCGACAAAGCCAGCGGACACGGCGTTTACTGCGATTTCTTTCGGAGCCAAATCGATCGCCATATACCTAGTCACGGCCTCTAGAGCCGCTTTTGATACTCCGACCGAGAAGTAGTGCGGGAGAACGCGGTTGGAACCGGGTGAGGAGATGTTGATGATCGTTGAGCCTTGCGGCATGTGATCGGCCACCAAAGTGGCGAGTTGCCAAGGTGCTTTTGCGTTGATCGAATGGGTCCAGTCCCAATGCTTCTCGCTAAGTTCTTGCGACGAACGCATGACCCCAGATGCCGCATTGTTCACCAATATGTCGATTTTGTCAAAGCGTTCTACAGCTGCGTCAACGAATCCGTGGATGGCTCGTTCGTCAGCCAGATTTGCTCGGTGACGCATCGTTTGAATCCCGAGTGCCGTGAGTTCGGTTTCTACTGCACGGGCCGCTACGTGGTTCCGCAGGTAGTTGAAGCAGATGTTCGCGCCGCGGTTGGCGAGTTCGAGGCAGATCGCTTTGCCGATGCCGCGGGATCCACCGGTCACGAGTGCGGTCTTGCCAGCTAGGGGATCTCCCGATGACATCATGTCACTGCCTCCTGATCGGAAGTCGTCAATATCCTCATTGAACTTGATGAAAGGCTATTACAAGCTTTGACGCCGCCCCGGACGTCAGATCGCCAAACCGCCGTCGACGCGGATCACATCGCCGGTGACGTAACGGGCTTCTTCCTTGGTCAGGAACGCAACCATTGGAACGATCTCTTCGACGTAGCCAAACCGTCCCATCGGTATCATTTGCAGCAAGAATTCGCGGGCGCGGTCGGATATCACTTCGCTCGTGGCTGTCGCAACATAGCCGGGCGCCACGACGTTGACGGTGATGTTCCGTTTCGCGAGCTCTTTGGCTACCGAGTAGGTGAAACCGTGGATCGCAGCCTTAGACGCCGAGTAGTTGGACTGGCCGATGTTGCCGCGGATTCCCACGATTGACGAGATGTTGATTATCCGCCCCCACCTCCCACGAACCATATTGGGTACGACTAGGCGAGTGCAGTGGATGGTGCCCCAGAGGTTGGTGTTGATGGTGTGTTCGAGCTGCTCATCCTTCATGCGGATCAGTAGATTGTCCGAGATGACGCCTGCATTGTTGATCAATATCTCTATCGGTCCGTGGGCATCAACCGCCGCCTCCACGATCTCTTCGCATCCCTCTTTGGATGAAACGCTGCCACCGACCGCCGTCGCAGTTCCGCCCCCGGCCTCAATCTCGTCTACGACCTCCTGCGCGTCGGCTTCGTGGGAGTTGTAGTTCACCGCCACAGAGTGACCCATAGAAGCGAGCCGGATCGCGATACCTCGGCCAATGCCCCGAGAGGCGCCGGTGACAAGTACGGATCGTGGTTGGTCGGTGAAGTCCAAGGTTTTATCTGACAGGAGCTTCCCTGGTTCGCGTCAAGAAACTTGAGCGTGGAACGCAGCCAGCTCCTTTTGCTGTGCCGCAACGAAGTCGTTGTCGAACACGTGCTTGGCGGTTTTGATTGCTGTGGCAATACCCGATGATCCCGCCGCACCATGTCCGACGACCGCGATGCCGTTGACACCTAGCAACGGACCGCCACCGTAGCTGGCGAGCAAATTGGTAATCGAATAGATTTCGTCAGCGAGCGCGCCGTCGCCCTTGTCCCTAACGAGATCGGCGATCGCACGCCCCAAACCTTCAGTCAGCTTCAACACAACGTTGCCGACGAATCCGTCGCATATCACCACTTCTGCTTTGTCGTGAAGGAGGTCGTATGGCTCGACCATGCCCACGTAGTTGAGGTTGGAACGTTTCAGCAACTCGGCAGTTTCTTTGACAAGAGAATTGCCTTTGGTCTCCTCTGAACCGACGTTCAAGAGTGCGATCCGCGGGTTTTCCTGACCGTAGTTAATCCGCGACATGACGCTGCCGAGCGTGCCAAAGTCGGCCAACTGTTGCGGCCTGACGTCGATATTCGCGCCGAGGTCGATGATCGCCGTATTTGGCGAAAAACCTATTATCGCACCACCGATGCAACCACGAGTTATGCCAGCCATTGTGCCGTAAGTCACCGTTGCGGCAGCGATAGACGCTCCCGTTGAACCCATACTTACAAACGCGTGCGCTTTTCCCATCTTTACCAAACCAGAGCAAACGAAAATCGAAGCTCGTGGTTTGGATCGGAATACCATCGCTGGATTGTCGGTTTCTTCGACCACTCCATCGGAGGCGATCACCTGAACCAAGGGGTGGTTCGTAGCACGGTGCTCGGCCAAAACATCCGAGATGGCGTCCGGATCACCTACCAAAGCGATCGCAATATCCCCATTGGATACTGCATCGAGAGCGGCGGGAACCGTCGCCACTGGGCCGTGGTCACCGCCCATGGCGTCGAGTGCCACAACCATGCTGGGTCTTCCGCTCGTCGTCATTTACTAGGTCAGAAATCGCCGCGCGAAACCACGTCGCGACGCTCACATTAGTATACCCGCGCCGATTGAATCACCGACTGAGCGTCGCCTAACCAAGCGGCACAGTAGCAGATCCTGTCAGTGCCTTTTCGCCGTTTGGTCGGGTTACAGCAACATCACATTCGATGAGTTGACGGCCGCCTACTTCCCGTACGCGTTTAACCGATCCTTGAACCGTCACCTCTTCGCCAGGCACGACCGGTGATGTGAAACGAGTCTTGACAGTGCCGCCGTCATGCCAATTGGTTGGGAAGTTGATCGACATCATCTCCCATACAAAAGCAAGGCTCAGCATACCGTGAGCGATCCGTTGTCCGAAGCGTGTGGTACTCGCGAAATCCTCGTCGAGATGTATCGGGTTATGATCGCCCGAGGCATCGGCGTACGCGGTTACCCGATCTTGGGTCACCTTGCGTCGGAATCCCTTGAGTTCCTTGCCTATCGTTTTAGATGAGTACATGTCATCGATCCTTCAAGCGCGTAAGATCATTGCATCATGATGATCGTCGAACTCGATTTCGCGACCGCGCGGCCAACTTCGTCAACAAAGGTCGATTCAAAAATCGCCCAGATGCTGCCACGGCGGTTTGAACAGCTCTTGAGTGTGGAATTCGCGATAATCAGTTCGCCGGGTATGGCTTGACGATGCACAGTCATCTGCTGGCCAGCGTGAACCGTCTCGATACGATTCTCGACGATGCCGATTTCCGCAATCAGCCTACTTAACACGTAAGCATCGAGTTGGAGGGGATGCGTATTCCCTGCGAAGTCGTGCGGGGCGTCGCTATCACCGGTCGCAACGATGTAGGCGTCAGCATCAGGTTGCGAGATTTCGATGACATACGGACCAAACGCCTGCCCTGGCTCTAGTTCGTCCAGATCCATCGGAGCTGCCTCAAACCTTGCGCGGCTACCGCGTTGCATGTCGATGGATTCGTTGACTAAGACGTTGGCAAGCTCGAACGCGGTTGGATTCGAGAAATCGAGGTCGGAGATCGCAAGGACGCGGTGCAGGAGTCCCGTAGATGCCAAGACTTCCGATGCTTCGCCAGTCGGTGGGACATTGACGCCGAGTGCTACGGCCATCGCCGACGCTGCGTTGATGCCTGACTCGTCCAGTTGCACTCCCGTCAGAGTTTGATCTTGGTAACGCAATAAAATCGCGTCTTCGGTTTGTTCGAGCTTGACCCGAAGATGCGAGCGGGGCGTACCTAGCAACTCGTATGCCGCCTCTAACGCTGAAGCTCTTTGTGCCTTGTCCATAACTGGATCACCGCTGAAATCCGAGTGGTGACGCGTCTGCCGTTCATCGGGTTAAGGCGAGACCATCTCCATTTCGACCAACCGATTCCAGACCATTTCGGCGCTAGCTTCGGGCGTTTCCTTGTCAGACCTGAACATGATCTCTGGGTCGATAGGCGGTTCGTACGGGTCTGAAACGCCAGTGAAGTTCTCAATGCGACCCTCGAGCGCCATTTTGTAGAGGCCTTTCACGTCGCGTTCTATCAAGGCATCCAATTCGCAAGAGGCGAACACCTCGACGAAGTTCTCGTGCTTCTCGCGAATCTCGTCGCGGATCGCTTTGTATGGCGAAATTGCAGCAACAATGCAGATCACCCCATTTCGCGCCAGGAGTTCGGCGACGAAACCGATGCGGCGGACGTTTGTGTCGCGGTCTTCTTTCGAAAATCCCAACCCAACGCTGAGATTGGTTCTAACAACGTCACCATCCAATATTTCGACCTTTGCGCCTGCGTTTTGCAGTCGTTCCAAGATCATGTTGCCGATAGTGGTTTTCCCGGCCCCAGAAAGGCCCGTGAACCACAACGTAAAACCCTTATGTTGCATGTATCACCCGTGCGATTATTGCGTAGTCAACTTAACGATTCTAATTTCCGCCGATGCCGATAGCTTCATCGCTCATTTGGGTGAGCACAGCGTCGAGAGATTGTGATGTGTTGGGCCCGTTGACCTTCCGAACTATTTCGCCCTGAGGATTGACGAAGAATTTTTCGGGTATCCCTTTGACACCGAATTCGACCGCGATGCTGCCGTCTCCGTCTATTCCATTCGGATACGCAATGTTGTTGCGTTTTATGAAATCGAGGACATCCTCTTCGTTGTCCCAAATCGAGATACCCACGAATTCTACGCCTAGTTCAGACCAGCGTTCGTATGCTTCGGCAAGAACTGATGCTTCGGCCCGGCAAGGAGGGCACCACGATGACCAGAAGTCAACCATTACGATCGAGCCTCGTAGATCGCTCAAACGCAACTCGCGGCCGTCGAGCGTCGTGATCTGAAAATCGCTGTAGGCGTCGGCAGTTAAATCGACCTCGCCCAGCGTGTCGTTTACGCCGGGACGACCACCCCCGCGTCCCGATTGGAGCATGCCAATGATCAAAACAACGAAGAAGATCAGTAACGGAACTCCGACCGCCAAAATCGGAATTTTGCGGCTCGACATCACGAATCTAGTTGATCGACTGCAGTGTTGATGATTTCGCTCATCAATCGACTGCGGCGGGTTGAGTATTCGTGGTCATCGATCTTGCCCAACTCGTGCATCTCATCCAACTCGGCAATGGCGGCAACCGTCGCGGATCGAGTATCGGTTTCTTCACCCGATCGCATCGCCACCGCCATTGAAGCGACTTGGTGCCGGCGGGACGCGAAAACGACGTAAGAAATTATCGCGATCATTGCCAAAGCGACGCTCACGATTATTGCGATGCGGAACTGAACACTTTCAAAGAACTCCAAAACTTGGCTTTGCAAGTCTGGTTTAGGTAGACCGGTGATCACTACCCCGAGTTCGGCGCTCCGTTCGTAGTTAGCCCCCTCATACTTGACGTAGCGTTCATCCCCGATCGTGACGGTTTCGGCCTGTTGCAAACCTAGGCCGGACACCATCCCGCTGTCTTCGGGGATCAAGATCGAAACGCTGTCAGCCCCGAATGGGAGTCTCAGCGGATAACTAAACTCGCCGTCATCGAACGACGCGGTGTAACTGATCACCATGTTGTACTCACCTGGCGGCACCGGGTTGGAGATGGCGAATCCGGTGCTGATTTCCATCACGTTACCGCTGGGTAGGTCAGACTCGACGGTCAACTCCTGATACCCCTCGGGAAGATTGAAACGGAGAAGTTTGAATCCCGTCAGAGCAGGGTCAGTGAGATCCGCGAGATACACGGTATCTCCGGAGTTGACCAAGTTGACAGCCGCAAGGACGCCTAGAACACCGGTGGAGCCGTCGATCACCGGTATAACCATCGAGTAGGTGGTTACGGAAATCTCATCAAGTGACGTAGTGCTGTCATAGACCGTCAGCGTGATCTCATCGTGCGCGTCTTCCGGGAGGACATCCACGTAAGGAGTGTAGACGCCGTCATCGACCACCACCCGGTAGAAGCGAGGTTCGGAGACTTCGGTCACGTCAAAGGCGAACGATCCGTCAGCACTGGTAACGGTTTCTACGCGTTCGACGATTGTTTCCGCCGATTCGTCAACTACCAGTACAAACACGGTTATCTCAGCTGGAGATCCCCCGCCTTCCGTGCCATTGACGACTTGTCCTGAGATCGTGATAGTGTCTTCCGGGGACTGCGCCACCGCCGATCGGGCCGGTTGGCTTAGAACGAGTATCGCAACGATCACCACCAACACGAACAACCACGAACGCCGCGTCAATGAGGTGTCAACGATGTTACCCATCTGCGTCTCCGCCTTCCACCTCATCCGAAATTCGAAGTTGCCGAATGCGTTGAACCTCAATTTCGATGGCGAGTTCGGCTTCGATCATTCGAGACCGAAGCTCGGCTCTCTGACGCATCAATCTCGCCGCTACCAACTTTAGTTCTTCCAACTGCTCCTCGTACTCTTGGGCGGTAATGTTGCCCGCTTCGTATTCGTTACGAAGTGTGACCGGTTCGCGGTAGAGGAGATGTCGCAGCGTATCAGCGGAAGCAACGCGGTCGACGATCTGAGCATTTCCGGATGCGATACTTCGCCGCTTTACGAACGGATACACGAGGACGGCCACGATGACCGCCGCCAAGAGAATTCCTACGATGGCTGCCACTGTTTCGTGCCTCTAAGATTCCACCGCGACCGGCGCGACGTCGACAACTCGTGAAACTCTTGAACGTCGCCGCCTCGCAGATCGTTCGAGCGTTGGATGAGGCCACAAGGCTATCGCGGTGCCCAATATGAAGATCGGTCCTGCAATCCACAGCCACATCGCCAACGGGTTGATGCTAACCGCCAACGAAACGCGTTCGCCATTTTCGTCCTGTAGGAAATCTCGAGGGATCACGTACAAGTCTTCAACCGGATTCGATTTAATACCTGACCGCACTGAAACCTGGTTAAAGTTGCGGAAAAATTCATGGCTCGGTTCCAACTGCCCCACGAACCTGTCGCCCGGTCTAGGTTCGGTCGTCAACGTGAAACCAGCTTTGCCATTGGCATCTGCAACATTGAATTCGTCGCGGTACTGCGATTGATCGATTTCATAGATGTCGATCAGCGCCCACTGCGCGAAACGATCCGGGCGGTCGTGTGACGTTTGATCGACGTACTCGATGCGGTAATCGTCCAACACGAGACTCTCTCCAACAGCGATCGCCGCGTCATAACGCTGATCGAAGAATTGTGTTCCGATTACGCCGACTGCGACTGACAAGACCGCGATATGCACGATGTAACCACCATGGCGAGGACGATTGCCGTTGATCAAACGCCAGAACGCGACAGGGTATGGTTCTCGCAGGTTGCGGACGCGGGCCCGAACGCCCATCCACCACTCTTCGAAAACCGCAGACGCAGCGAATGTGACCGCGGCGAAAGCGACAACTGCCCAGAATTCCGTAATCCCAAATGCAACGAGTCCGATCACCATCAAAGACGCGGCGGCAGCCGGTGCGAGCAACCAACGTCGGAGGGAACGCGTTGTCGTTCGACGCCAAGGCAACAAAGGTCCGATACCCATCACTATCACCAACAGAAATAGGACTGGCCCGTTGACGCGATTGAAGTACGGCGCTGCGACGCTGACATCTACGTCGCGTGCCAAACTGGAGAACACCGGGTATATGACGCCCCAAAGGGTTATCGATGTCACGACGAGCAAGAGGAAGTTGTTCACCAAGAATGATGCCTCCCGTGACATGAACGATTCGATTGCACGTTCACTCTTGAGACGCGGGTATCGCCAGATGAATATGACAAATGCAAACACGACGCCCAACGCCATGAACGACAGGAATAGGACGCCGAGCGATGATTCCGCGAATGAGTGAACTGAGACGACGCTGCCGCCGCGATTGATGGACATGCCGAGTTGGGCGAGGATGAACGCGATGTTGATGAGCACGATGTTCCACATTCGGAACATCCCGCGTCGTCTCTGGACCATGATCGAGTGGATGAACGCGGTGAGCACCAGCCAAGGCATGAACGCCACGTTTTCGATCGGATCCCAGCCCCAATAGCCTCCCCATCCGAGGATCGTGTACGCCCACCACGCGCCGAGCAAGATTCCCACTCCGAGCATGCCCCACATGATGATCGCGAAAACGCGCGCGATGTCGACCCAATCGTCTCCATATTCCCCGGATATGAGCGCACCCGACGCGAAGGCAAAAGGTATCGTGATACCCACCAGTCCAGCCATGATCAACGGAGGATGGCTGTAAAACCCAGGGTGAAGCAGCAACGGATTGACGCCCCGTCCGTCGGCGGGCACTATCGACTGCGTTTCAAACGGGTTGGCAAGTGTCGCCATGGTCGCGAAGAAAAAGGCCAACACGACCGCGAGGATAGCGATGGTGTAGGGCATCGCGGCGGCGAAACGAGGTGGCGAAAATCGGATGCTAATCGAAGACATCACAGCTAAAGCGAGCGTGATGTAAAGCAATGACCCCTCGTTGGCGGCGTAAAACGCAACCAGCGTGTAACCGCGTCCCATGACGATGTTCGAGTTGTTCGCGACGTACTTGATGCTGAAATCGTTGGTGAGGAAAGCCACCATCAACGCCGCAGACGCTACGAGCGCAGCTAGCAAAGCCATGTAGACTGCACGTCGTCCGCTCACTACCATCTCGGGTATCGCGGCCCGTGCGCCGACGACACATGTGACTGCCGCGTACGCGGAGACTGCGACGCCGAGCCAGATTGCGATTGTGCCGATCTGATCCATTACCGGTTGTCTCGGGTCTCTGGTTGTGCCTGTGAGACCGGGCGCGCTTCACCGATCGCCGATGCGATCTCACGGTCTGCACGTTTGAGATACTCGTCCATTTCGCCGTCTGGTTGCGGTCCGTTCAACTCGACCTCCTCGGATGTCGAGACTTCAGAACTACCGCCGTCGGAACGATTTCGACGGCGCATGTTTAAAAACGCATTCCCGACCAAAAGTGCGCCGCCGAGGAAAATGAGCACCGGCATCACCCAAGCGATCAAGTTGAAACCGCCTGCATCGGGTGACGCGAGCACGATCTCGCCGTAACGCTCAACGAAATAGTTACGGATCTGCTGGTTGCTGGCTCCTTCCTCGATCTTCTGACGTATCACCACCTTCATGTCTTCTGACAGTTGGGCTTGCGACTGATCAAGTGTTTGCCCGTCGCAAACTGGGCACATCAATTGCTGCGACAGCTGGTGACCACGTTGATCTGCTGTCAGATCATCCTCGCGGACACAACCGGATGCGAGGACTAGTACCACCAGTGCGACGAGGATCACAGATATCGAGGCAAGATTTCCGGCATGCCCAGCCTTGCGAATGCTCGACGTGAACCCGTTACTTGCACGATCGGAATAGGTCGTCCCGGCGCGTAGCCGCCGACCCGTTTGAAGTCTACGCCACAGGGCTCGAGGTAACAGCTCGCGGCTATTGGCCGACGCCAGTGTTTTGATCGTAGACGTAAGCCACGATCTCCCGAATATCTTCCTCTGCGAGGAGATTTCTAAATCTCGGCATCACGACGATGCCGTTCGAGACCAAGTTGATCATCGCCTCTTGGTCATACGTTGCACGTTTTTCGAACAGATCTGCGGGGCCGACGTAAGGCGAATCGTTGGTCTGTGCCCAGTAGCTGTCCGTAGCCGTGATGTGCTGGGCGGCCGGGCCGTCGCCGGTGCCGGACATACCGTGGCAAGTCGAGCAGTTAATGCGATAAAGCTCGCGCGCACGGGTGACATCGTACGGACGTTCCAATCGCTCAGGGACCGTCAGGACTTGCTCGGTGCCGATCTGCTGGAAGGGCACTGCGTCTGCTACGGGAGCCAACCGGGGAGGTTCTTGCATCCTCGTCGACTGCGAGTAGTGCATCTCGGAGAAGATCTCGATCGGATACGTATTCGATTCCTGCACCGCGCAGGCGGCCGCGCTCACTGCGACCACCGCAACCGCCAACAAAGGCAGCAACGTGCGCACAGTGAAATTCGGGAAGATTTGATCGATCAGGGGTTTCACGCCTGTTTGATCTCCATTGCCCCGGCCCCGTTCAACGCGTCGATTGCGGTACCGGCCATGTCATCTTCGGTCGTGATAACGACGCCGATCAGGCCTTCCGTGATTCGGTTGTCGTACACACCGGGGTTGACGTTCGGCAACCGTGACTCGATCACGATGCCGACGACTGTTGAGATAACCGCCGAGAGCATCGACATCTCGTAGAGGATGATGAGCATCGCGAAAAGCGACAAGATTGGCTTACCACCCGTAACGAGCGGGTAGGCGATCTGCGTTGCGGCGGTGAGGAACAGCGCCAAGGTGAAGCCGATGATTGCACCGAACGCCGGGAACCGGAACAATCGGTGCTGTGGGACATGTTCACCGAACGCCCCTTCGGGATAGGGCGTGCCAGTTAGCACATCAAATGTCCCGAGCGGAAAACCCGCGCCTTTAAGCGCGTCCATGGCGTCCGCGGCTTGGTTCGGATCGTTGTATAGACCAAGTACGCTCTTGCTCATTTCGGTAGCTTCCTCAATCCTCTCGTTTAATCAGCCTCGCGGACAATCGCCGGCACCTTGACGCGGCCGATCTTGATCGAGTCTCCAAACGTCTGGCTCTCTTTTTGTTCGAACAATGGCACCAATGGGAAGAAGCGCGAGAACAGCAACATCAGGAACGTCACCCACGCCAACGACCAGAACAGGATGAACCATTCCAATCCGCTTGGCCGGTAAGCCTCCCAGGTGTAGACGAACGGCGTCTTGCGCGCCAAGCCCGGTACGATGATCAGGAATCTTTCCAGCCACATTCCGATGTTCACGAATAGAGATGACCAGAACATCAATGCGATATTGTTCCTGACGCTCTTTTGCAGCCACATTCCGACTGGAATGATGTATCCGGTAAACAAAAACGTGATGAAGAGCAGGTTCCAAGGCCACTGGAATATCTGGAGCTCACGCAATGCGAGTTCAGGTGCGTCAAGCCCGTAGACCGCGAATATCAACTCGAGGAACGTGAACGCGATCCAGCCCGTCGCCACGACGATCAACAGCCGTGCCAACGCGTCGAAATGCTCCGGCCGAATGAAGTCTTCCCATTTCCACAGCCACCGCATCAGCGCCATCATCGTGACCACTGCCGACACACCGGAGTGAACCGCACCAATAACGAAGTAAGGAGCGAAGATTGTCGAGTGCCAGCCTTCAACCGCCGGCGTAACCGCAAAGTCCCACGACACGATCGAGTGCACCGAAACGAAGATGGGAAGCATCAACGCCGAGAGCAAAATACCGCCAACTGTTTGCAGTTTCCACTGCCGCGGGTTGCCGCGCCAACCTAGCGAGAGGATGGTGTAGAGCGCATTCTGCCATCCGGTCGTACGGTCCCGCAGGTTACCCAAGTCGGGCAGGAGGGCGATGTAGAGGAACAGCGTCGAACCGGTCAGATACGTGCCGATTGCCACCGGGTCCCAGATGAGCGGCGAGCGGATGTTAGGCATGATGCCGCGCGCAAAATCGTAAGGCAGGATGAAGTAGACGATGCGCCAAGGTCGTCCAGCGTGCATCAACGGGAACATCAGCGCGGTCAACAGTGAGAATACCGTCAACAGTTCGGCCGCTCGTGTGACAGGTCGCCGCCATTCAGCTTGTGACAAGCGAAGGATTGCCGAGATCATGATGCCGGCGTGACTGATACCGACCCAGAACACGAACGTGGTGATGAAAAGCCCCCAGTAAACCGGCCTCGAAAGACCAGTCACACCGAGTCCCTTGTTGACCATGATGCCGATGAGGAAGAAACCGATTGCGACGATGATGCCAAGGACTATCACCGTTGGTGCCCACCACTTGGGCGTGTCCAGTTGACCGTTCAGCAAGACACGGTTGGTGTGGATCTGGTCGATTGTTCTTCGTTGTTGCATAGTGGCTTAATGCGCTTGCAGCCTGCCAACGTTAGTCGGGTTTGCCGATCAACGAAACCTTTGTTTTCATGTATTCAACGGGTCGGTAAAGGAGGTTGAATTGCTGCACATCCCAGATGCTCAGGATCGGTAGCACTCGTGTGGCGGCAAGGATCAAGAGGATGCTTCCTGCCAAGGCGCCGATCATGATGAAGATGTCCATGACATCGGGATACACGGCAGCCGGATATTCTGTCAAGAACCGCTCATGAATGCGATCTTCAGGCACCGCCCACGCGGCGACGTATAGTCGCACACGATCCAAGAACACGCCCAGAAGGATCAATCCGGCGCCGATGGCGGTTCCGTTGTAGCTTCGACGCACACGGTTCCAAATCAACCACCACCACGGCGTGAACCAGATGAACAGCAGCGCCAAGAGGAATATCACGAAATATGGGCCGCGAACCAAGTAGTCGATCCACATCTTGTCGGAACCGCTTCTGCCGTACCAGAAGACGATGAAAGCCGAGATGAAGAAGTATCCCCACAGCAATGTGAATGCAAACATCAAACGGCCCATCGACCAAAACTGATCGAGGTGCAGATACTTGTCTAGTCCCAGATACTTCCTAGCTGCCCACAGTCCGATTACTGTGACCGCCAATCCGGCTTGGATCGACGAGATCGCGTGATACATCGGGAAGATGGCGTCACGCCAGCCCGGAACCAGGCTCATCGCGAAGTCGGTGCTGATGATGAAGTGGACGAACACGAAGGTGAAGAAGTAGAGCGTGCCCATCATGCCGATACGCAACCGCATCGTTCGCCATTGAACCGTTGATCCGATCCAACCACGCGCCAACCACCCACCAAACCGTTGTTTCCATCCGCTCGAGTGATCGCGCATCGCGGCGAAGTCCGGTATCGCATAGGAGTAGATCAAGCCGAGGGCGACGATGATCAGCGTCGCCATCGAGACCAGCGCCCACAGATGCGGTGAGACGTCCGGTCCTTCGAACCAGATCGAGCGTCGGCGTGCACCATCCACCACGAGCAAGGGGAGGTTGAGGATCAGCGGAATCATCCAGATCGCGCAGATGATCGACGCGAGGGAACAGAGAGTGGCGAATCGAGCAACTGGGCGAACCCAGTTCGCTTTCGCCAATGTCGGTGCAATCGCCACCAATGGGGCACCACCAAATGCGCTGAACACGAAGGCAACCATCGCCGCGGTGTAACCCCACTCGTCTTGATCACCCCACTCGATCACCACCTTTACGAACGCGACGACGATCCCGACGAGCGTCAACGCACCGAGGATCCACATCCAGTTTCGAACGCCCGTCGCGTTGGCTTCGGTCGTGGCTATCAGTTCCGAAGTGGTGACGTCGGGTTCAACACGCGCCGGAAGCTCGTGATGACCTTCCTCATGCGTCCCGGAATGTACGCCGGAGTGGGCGCCTGAATGTACTGCTTCGCTAGCCATGCGATGAGCCTGCTGACCTGTCAGTATCGATTTTCGCCAGATAAACGACGTTCGGGTCGGTATCCAGATGGGGCAGGAGCGTGTAGTGACGGTCGTCCTTCTTCAACTTGGAGATTTTGCTGTATTCGTCGTTGAAGTTGCCAAATACAAGGGCGTCAGTCGGACAAGCCTGCGTGCAAGCTGTCTGAATCTCGCCATCAATCACTTTACGGTTCTCGCGTTCGGCGTTCCTGACGCCTCGTCGGATGCGTTGGATGCAGAAGGAGCACTTCTCCATGATGCCGCGGCTTCGAACCGTGACGTCGGGGTTCAAATGGTTGCGGAACGCCTCGGGCCAAACTGGCTCCCAGTAGTTGAAGAAACGCACGATATATGGGCAACCGTTGGCACAGTACCTAGTGCCGACGCAACGGTTGTATACCTGAACGTTCAAGCCTTCGTTGTTGTGGTACGTCGCAAATACCGGGCATACCGGCTCGCACGGCGCGTTTTCGCAGTGCTGGCACATGATCGGGATGAACCGTGCCTTGATGTCCGGGAATTCGCCTTCCCAGTAGCGTTCCACGCGGATCCACGACATGACCCTCGCACGCTCAAAGCTGTCTTGAAGGTTCAAAGGAATGTTGTTCTCGGCCTGACAGGCCAAGACACACGCCTGACAACCGGTGCATTTGTCGACATCGACGACCATGCCCCAGCTGTAGTCTCTTTTTTCTCGTTGCAATGTCATGTGGTCAATCCACGTTCATGGTATGCGCGCAAGCGACAACCACTGATCAGTGGTCTCCTCCTGACTCTTCTTCGTCCTCTTCACCTTTGTCAGGTAGCAGGAATTCTTGCTGGTAGGTGTGATGGTTGGCAATCTCCGCATCGTGCGCGCTTTCGCCCGGAGCGACAACAAGAACTGGCACGCCAGGTTCGATCGGGAACGCAGTTACTTCACCCTCAAACTTAGCCAGTTCGCGTTTACGGCCGGAACGCGCCACGCGGACGCGGGTTGCGGCCCACGCCAACGAACCGCTTGCGGGTTCGACATGGGGCGCGAGGATCTTCAACACGTTCGCTCCGAGTCCTTCGTCATATCTGCCACCGTTTTCGTGGCCGAGGCCGATCGGGACGCCGATGACACCGGGGCGGCCGCCGGGAGTCGGGTAAGCGAGTGCTTCGATCTCGCCGTATTCAGATTTGATGAAGAGCACGTCGCCTTCGCGAATTCCGAGATGTTCAGCTTCTTTGTCGTTCATCTCCGCCCAAGTCGCCCATGCCGCACTGCTCATCGGGTCGGGGTTTTGCATCGCGAATGGAGTTGCCGACAACCTACCTTCGTAGAGGCTGTTCGAGAGAAACGGCACCAGATGGAAGTCGTCTCCTTCACCCAATCCCGAGGTGTCGGAATAGAGGACCGCGCTTTCGAGGTCGAACACGTTTGGCGGCGCGTGGTCCGACGGGGTTTCGGCTGCTGACTCAGTGTCCCACCAACCACCGCGTTGGAGAACACCTTGCTTGAAAAGACGTTTGTTCGGTGCCGAAACAGATCCGCGGTTCAGTTCGTAAAGCTGATCGATCGAGATGTTGACCAGCTCTTCCATGTCGTCAGCGCCGAGATCGCCGCCAGCCATTCGCAACAGTTCGTCGCCGAAACCGCGCGCGTCGGCGATCAGTCCGCCGCCGCTGAACAGTTCCGTCTGACCGATTACAGGTTGCTGGATCGTTACGACTTCGTAGCCGGGTGCGGGGTCTGGAATGGTGGTTCCCCAAGTTTCGAGGAAGGTCTTCTCAGGAAGAATCAAGTCGCAATTGGCGAGCGTGTCGTTCATCACACTCCCGAAACCGATCACCGTCGGTACGCCATCCATTGCACCGACCACGTCGACCGAGTTGGGCATTCCGTGAACGATGTCGGCGCCGCGAATGATCACGGTCTGAACGTTGCCGCCGCGCCACTGCGCGAGTTCGACTTCCCAATCGCTGAACGAATCGCCGCTACTTCTTCCGGTGACGCCTTCCAACACGGCCAACGGGTTGTATTTCACCCCGCCATCGGACCCCACGGCACTAACCAAGGTGTTGAGCGCGTGTGTCGCAGCGATATTGAACTGCCCGTTGGTGTGCGCTCCCGCACTCCCGCCTGCGAATGCGAGACTGGGGCGATGCTCGGCGAAATGCCGCGCCGCCTTGCGGATTTTGTACGCGGACACGCCCACGCGTTCCTCAACGTCCTCGGGTCGGAAACCAACCAACGAAGGCGTTGGAATCTGGTTGAAGAATCTGGCGATTTCGCCCGAACCCGTAAGGCGTTCATCGACGATCACCTGTGCGATGCTCATTGCCAAATGGCCTTCGTAGCCCGGAATGACCGGAAGCCACAGGTCGGCATTCGCCGCGGTCATCGACATTCGAGGTTCGGCATGGATGAGGTAGCCGCGATTGTGCTTGGATCGGAACTCGCCGTAACGAACCGAGTATCCAACCGATGATTGCCAGGTGCTGAGCCAGTCGGCCCCGATGGAAAGAATCGTGTTTGCGTTGGCGATGTCGTAGTAGGGCGGATCCTCTTGTTCGTAGACGAACTTGATCGCGTCCTGCATAACGCCTTGTTCCGTTGGGTCGAACTTGATGTGGCGACCACCGTTCAATGCGGCAAAATTGATCGCGACCCATTCCAGATGTCCACCCAACGGGTTGGTGACCACTGACATGTTGTCCTTGCCCGCTTCGACTGCGCGTTGCACCAATTGCTCGGCGCGATGCCACGGTATCGGGTCGTACAACCCGCCTTTGCTCTGGCGGAGCATCGGTTCGCTGATGCGGTCAGGATGATAAGTCAGCTGAATGGCGGCGTCATGACGCGAACTCTGTTTGCCGAGGTTGACAGGGTGGTCGGGATTACCGGCGATCTTTTTGGCACGTCCCTGCATGACACGAACGATCAGGCCGTCGCCGCCGGGCATGTCTGGCCAAGTCGTCGCGTACCAAGCGTCTTCGCCACGCACGAGATCCTCGGGCATGTCGATCGGACTCTGGACAATGAGTTCACGTTCCGGCAGACCGCAGGCCGCGAAAATCATCGTGCCAGCAGTCGCCTTTGCGCTTAGCGCTAGGAACTCTCTTCGACTTAGTTTCATCTGGTGGTTTGGCTCGTGTTTGCCTCTAAATTATGAGTTGGCCCGATCAATGGTGACATGAAGCGCAATCGGTCGGCGCATTGTTGTCGCGGTGGCAATTCACACATTGTCCCATCTTTAGAGGTTCAACCTGTGCGACCTCTTCCATCGCTGCCACGTCGCCATGGCAGGTCGAACAAACACCCGCGGCGCCGGTGCTAACGCCGCTGGTGCTATTGGCGACCGCTTCTGGGTGTTGCGTTAGGTAACGGATATGCGGTTCATGGACGAAGCGGACGTGGTCGGGCATTCGATGCACACGTTTCCAGTCGATCGGATGTGGTTCGTCACCAACGATTCCGGCCGCCATTCGAACCTGAGTCAACGGTTCGCTTTCCTCTCCGCCAATGACTTGGTGGCAGTACGCACAGAATTGGACGGGCGGTACGCCAGCGTTGGCTTGCGATGTAACCGTCCTGTGACAAAACGTGCAGTCCATCCCAAGGCCCTGAACCTGATCGCCCGTCGAATTAGTGTAGACCGCGGTCCCGGCGTGAATTGTGTGTGGAAAAGCGATCGGTTGTTCGACCCGTTGGTCGAAACCCAGAACAGGTATCGGTTGACCGAGCCAAGCTGTGATGACGAACGACAACATCGCGCCGCTCACGGCTACTACGCCAAGAGATCCGATTCCGAGAACTGGGATCAACACCTTTAGCCACAGAGGAGTAGTCCGGTGTTTCTCGCGCAGAAACTCAAGCAATGCTGCCAAGATGTATCAACTCCTGGGTTGCTGAGTAATCCGAGTTTAAAAAGGTTTCCGCCCGAATATCCGCTGGAATTGTAGTCGATTTCACTGCCAATACCTGGAATATCTAACTTCGAGCCAGTCCATGTTGAGCGCGGCAAATACAAAACAGGTGATGACACCGACAACGGCAAGAATTCCGACGCTGTAGAAGACGGGCCGGAGACTTGACCATCGGGCCGGAATGGTGTTCGAATCGACCAACGTGACGATGATGGCATGGGCGGTTAGGAGGCTGAATCCTGCGACGATTGCGAAACCCAACGCAGCCCAGAGAAATTTGAGCGCGGTGCCTATCTGCGCCCATTCGGACGATGAAAGCGGTTGTGGGTCCATTCGCCGTTCTCTTGGTCAATTTGCGGGCAGACGGTCTCGAACTGCCGGAATCATCTTTCAGTATGCCTAAACGATCGTTCCAAGGGCGCAAGTCCTAACTGCGCGCAACCTTCTATCTTATTTGCCACCACGCGTCAGTGTCAACGCGCACTTCACGCGCCAAGTAACGCATTTTAGCAAGTCCCCGCAGACTCGACGAACTCGATCGCGGTTCCTGTCGGCAACAGCATGTAAGGCTCGCCAAATTCGTCATCCGATCCGAGCGACCAATCGGCACCGCCGCGGCTAGGACGCAGACGAATCCCGTGATTGCCACCGTGAACCAAGATCGACTCGCCGGCCCCCGAATCACCGACCGGAACGACTCGTATCTCGCAACGCCCGTAGTCAGACCACCCGACGGCTTCACAGCGCCCGTCGACGTTCGTCACGTCGTCGAGGAGGATGCTAGAGGCGACTCGCTCCCGCCCGCGGACTTCGAATGTCTGCATAGGGAAATACCCGCAGTTGTCGTTGTCTTCGATATCTATCCAGACTTGAGGCATAACTCGGTTCTCGATCTGATCGCCGCCCATCGATTGTAGTTGCACCAACCTCCCAACAGGCATCAAAGCGGCGCGGGCGATGGGCATCCCCTCTCCAAGGAGGCGCGGGAAGGTGGGCGTCCCCTCCCCCTGAGGTCTTTACCCTCCCCCTCCCAGGGAGGCGCGGGTGTGGTACGGCGGGCGTCCCCTCTCCCCTCGTGGGAGAGGGCTAGGGTGAGGGGGAACGCGGCAGCCAAGGGGCGGGGCCCGCCAACAACCAACACCCCCATCACCGCAACACCCCCTCTCAAATCCTTCACATCATAGTTCAAACATCCTAAATTTATTTCTGAACAAATCTCCAAAAACCCCTCGATAACCCCAACATCCGTGCTATTCTAGGAATCAGAGTAACTCCTAGATACATCGCCGCATTGACGAGTGTGGCCCCCCAGCCCAGGCAGCTTGCCGGGAGAAGCGTCGGAACGTGAAAGCGATAACAAACAAGAGCAGCATTTCCGCTTCCGTCGCACCTTCATACGGTGCGATGGAAAGCGGCGGTGCCGCCTTGCGCCCAAGCGTTCCGTGGCGACGCCCCGCGTCCGATCGAGAGTCGGATGTAAAGCTGCCCGGGTCCGTTATGAAACGTGATATGGACCAATTCCCGGTCGCGGCGCAGCACCATCCATGCGTCGCAACACGAGCCAGCGAGCGACCCTTCGGGCGTCGCGAAGCCAAGGATCGGGTAAGTGCACGTGAATCCGGCAGACGTCGGCCCTCATTCGCCACGAGGGCGCGGCTACAGCGCGAGGCTGTGGAGAGCAGCACGATGGAGGGCGGCGAGACTCCGAGTTTTACGCCGTCGTCCGGGCCCGTGGTCTGGCGACACGGGCAGCGACTGGTGTGGGTAGCTAGCAGGGAAAGCACAACTCAAAGCGGCGATGTCCGCCCCGCCTCACGTTCCCTCCTCTGCAGGGAGGCCACAATGAGCCGGGGAGCCAATCGGTCACGGGTGAAGGGGAAGTAATCTCCCCAGGCGCCCCAGCGAGGGCGCCACACCCTGACCGACAAACATATAAATCTGCCAACAACCCGGCAGACCAATTACACACATCTACACGCAAAGCGAAATGGGTGCGACAACGTAGGGGCGTGGTTTGAAACCCGCCCTTGCCCGCGCAGGGGATGCCCGAGTGCGAGAGGAGTGTGGCAGAAATCGCAACACCCCTTTTCCCGTCTGTCCAAATCCCACAGATAAGCAACCACCACAAACTTAGTAACATCATTCTCAATGAACCATGACAACCACAAAGCCGTGGCGGGCGTTCTCCAAAACCCCGCAGGACTTCGGGATATTGCGTGATGCGAATAACTAGAGAAAAACTGCGTTGGCTCTACGAAACGATGTACCGGATCCGACGATTCGAAGAGACGATGTTGGAGCAGACGTTCCGAGGGAACGCGATGGGCGTCACACATCCTTCCGATGGCCAAGAGGCCGTGCCGAGCGGTATATGTGCTCACCTCACCGAAAAAGACTGGATCGGATCAACGCACCGAGGCCACGGTCACTGCATCGCCAAAGGTCTTGACACGAAGGCGATGATGGCCGAGATCATGGGGCGATACACCGGCCAATGCAAAGGCAAAGGCGGTAGCATGCACATCGCCGACTTTTCCAAAGGCATGCTCGGCGCAAACGCAATCGTCGGTGCTTCGGTGCCCCTCGCGGTAGGCGCCGCGTTGACCTCGAAGTATCGTGGCACGGAAAACGAGTCTGTAGGTGTCGCGTTCTTCGGAGATGGCGCTACGAGCCAAGGCGTCGTACACGAATCCATGAACCTCGCCGCTATCTGGAAACTCCCCGTAATCTTCGCCTGCGAAAACAACCTATACGCAGAAGCAACTCCCGCATGGTACGCGGTTTCAACCGACGACATCTCCGCAAGAGCCGACTCCTACGGCATACCCGGCGTACAGGTTGACGGCATGAACGTCTTCGCGGTCTACGAGGCTGCAGGCGAAGCGGTGGCGCGCGCCCGCGCTGGCGAAGGCCCGACATTGCTCGAACTCAAGACCTATCGATACCACGGACACTTCCACGCGGACGACCCCACGAAGTACCGGAAACCAGACGAGGAAGAAGAGTACCGGGAACGCGACTGCCTCAAGCATTTCGAAGGGTTGGTGATGCGACAAGGCGCAATGACCGAAGATGAATTGCAGTCGATCCGAGACGAGATCGAGCAGGAGATGCAAGACGCAGTCGAATTCGCATTGAACAGCCCGATGCCCCCGATTGAAGAGCTCTACACTGACGTCTACGTTGAATACTCAAACCCATTGGCTGGGTTGCGCTGAGCGTCAATATCCCAATCGAATTCTTCAACAGAAAGGCAACCACAAAGCTATGACGACAGCCGATGCGACGCAAACAAGGTCTGTGCTGAGCGATCCCGGAGTTCTAGTGCCCGGCCCGGGTTACGACGTTCCCGGTACCGTTGAGCGATACCGCGACACTTTCAACAGGACGCTCCGTGACGAATTGGACCGCGATGCCGACGTCTTCATCATGGGTGAGGACATATCTGGCGGTTTCGATCGAGACACCAACGAGCCTCTGGATGCTTGGGGCGGTCCGTTTGCTGCAACCAAAGGATTAGTCCAAGATTTCGGTCCGGAACGCATCAGAGACGCTCCCATATCCGAAGCCGGTTTTGTAGGCGCGGCCATTGGTGCGGCGTTGACAGGATTGCGGCCTGTGGTTGATCTGATGTACTTCGACTTCGTAACCGTAGCCTATGATCAACTGCTCTCCAACGCTGCCAAATCGCGCTACATGTTCGGTGGGCAGACCAAAGTGCCGATGACACTCTTCGCCCGTTCCGGTGGTGGCACCGGTCACGCAGCTCAGCACTCCGAGAGCTTTTACTCGATGCTGGCGCACATCCCAGGTCTGAAAGTCGTCGTGCCGTCCGATCCGTATACCGTGCGCGGTCTGCTGGCCGCGGCGATTCGCGACGATGACCCCGTGTTCCTCGTCAACGACAAGAAATTGATCAACATCGAGGGTTTCGCGCCCGACGAGTCGTTCACATTCCCGCTCGGAAAAGGGCGTTACCTCAAGCATGGCGACGATGTGACGTTGATCGGGATGTCTTACACATCAGTGGTTTGTAAACAAGCAGCCGACAAGTTGGCCGAAGAGGGCATCGACGCGGAAGTGGTTGACATGCTGAGCCTTTCGCCATTTGATGAAGAGATCATCATCGAATCCGTTAAGAAGACCAACCGCGTGGTAATCGTCGATGAAGACACTCCGCGCGCCAGCATGGCGTCGGAGTTTGCTGCCATCATCGCCGACAAGGCGTTCGACTACCTCGACGCACCTGTCAAACGCGTCACCGGACCTCACACGCCGGTGCCTTACAACAAGGGATTGGAAACCGCGTTCATGCCCCAACCAGAGGACGTTGTAAGCACGGTTCGGACGATGTTGAACGGAGATTAACCCATCGAATAAAACGGGTTCAGTCGCACCGGACCGCATCGTCCTCGCTCGCCAATCGAAGCAACATTCGAAACGGGTAAATGCCTGTCGAGTGGCCGTCAGTCCACAAGAATTGTAGGGCGTACCTGCCAACTTCCAAGTAATCGACGGCGATGATGTCTTCCGGCACCATCGCGACCTTCAAAAGTTGACGACCGCTCATCTCTTCGACGCAGCCCGCACACGCACACTGCATCCGGAGATAGCGGTACGGAAAAAGGCAAGTTCGGCCGTCTGACCAAGTGACCGAGACACCGTCGCCGACGAGATCGACATTGGCTGCCGTAATGTTCGTATCTTCCATGCTGGTTCGCTTAACGATGCCGGTTGTGTGATCATTTCGGTGCCGCAATTTGCATTGCTGGGCTAACCTTGTTTAAGCGTATCCGACAACCAACACGACTAATCGACACTCTAGGAGCAAAACCGTGACCACAGACACCGACAACATCGTCCTCGGCCTCATCGGCGCTGGCGGTAACACCCAACTCAGGCACATCCCCGGACTCCGCGCCCAACCGGGTGTCGAGATCAAAGGTCTAGTGAACCGATCAAGAGAATCGTCTGAGCGAGTCGCCGGCGAGTTCGAAATTCCGGAGGTCTACGACGATTGGGTCGAACTCCTCGAAGACGAAGATATCGTCGCCGTATGTATCGGCACGTGGCCATACATGCACGCACCATTGGTCATCGAAACGCTCGAAGCTGACAAACATGTCCTCGTCGAGGCCCGAATGGCGATGAACTCCGATGAGGCTCTCGAAATGTTGGAGGCGTCCAAACGCGCTCCCCATTTGGTGGCGCAGATCGTTCCTGCACCCCATTCGCTCGAGATCGACCAGACAGTGATCGGGTTGATCTCTGAGGGCTACATCGGCGATCTGGTCAACATCAAGCTTCACGTGGGAACCGGCAGCGATTTCCCAAACCCAGATCAACCCTTGCATTGGCGGCACAACCGCGACCTTTCGGGCAACAACATCATGACTATGGGCATCTGGTACGAAGCCATGATGCGCTGGTTTGGCCCAGCGAAGACAGTGCAGGCCTTGGGACAGACCGTCGTAAGTCACCGTTTGGATGACGACGGTCGCCGTCGTTCCACCACTATCCCGGACCACATCGACGTATTGATGTCCATGGAGTGCGGCGGAACGATGAGCTATACCACCACCGCTGTCTCCGCCTTCACGCGTGCACTCGATCTATCGATCCACGGTACCGACGGCGTAATTCGCGTAGAACTTGCTGACCCAGCAACTTCGGATGGAGCTACATACGCGGTCAGCGGTGCACGCCGAGGCGACAGCGCTTTGACACCCATCGAAATCCCGCCGGAAAACCGCGGAGCATGGCGCGTAGAAGAGGAGTTCATTAACGCAATTCGGGGCATCGAGCCAGTGACCCACACGAATTTCACCGACGGGTTGAAGTACATGCAGTTCACCGATGCGGTAACGGAATCGATCAAGACAGGCAACTTGGTCAGACTACCGTTCTGAAAAACTCGCGAGTTGTGACATCGCAACTCGAATGAGTCGAATTGATTGTCCGAAAATCTCTGCATCATGAATGCAGAGCTTTCGGACTTCCACAAACAAATCGCCAAATCCAGCAAGCGTTCGGCGTTCGTCGACCCTGAGAAATTGGCGTCCTTCGTCGAGATGCCGTCGGCCGCGCCTGAGTTACGCAGCGAATTGCCGCTTGATCCGTTGTTTGCGCCTGACGCCGATGCGCAAGTGCCCGAGGCGGCATCGGAAAGCGCGCCAGGAAATATTGGCGACGAATTCGGTTCTGCTTCGTCCGCTGACGGCAATGACGGTCCCGCTCCACAACTCAAGAATTTCCGATTGAAGAACGTCCCGGAACGCGAGCGGCCGCGGGAACGAATGCACGAACTGGGCCCGGCGGGAATCACAAACACTGAGCTATTAGCGATCATTCTCGGGTCCGGAATCCAAGGCGTCAACGTTAAAAACGTTGCAGATAATCTGTTAACCGAGTTCGATGGGTTACGCGGTCTTAGTCGTGTGAGCCCCTTCAATCTGAGGAACGTCGAAGGAATCGGCGCTGTCAAGGCGGATGTGTTGACGGCAGCTTTTGAGTTGGGAAGGCGCGCTGCACAGGAAGAGATCGAAGCGCCGGGCAATGCGTATGGGTGCCACTTGCCGAACAGTGAGACGATCGCATGGGCCGTCGCCAAGCAGTTCACGACGCGATTGCGCGACAACGCCCAAGAGGAGATGTGGATCGTGCTGCTCGACGTTCGGAATCGATATCGTGGCAAGGCTCGCGTTTACATCGGTTGCTGTGACCAACTGGTTGCCAAGACGGGTGAGATCTTGAGCCGTGTGGTCGAACGAAACCTCCCCCGCTATGCGTTAGTCCACAACCACCCATCAGGAAAAGGCGACCCAAGCGGTGCCGACATTTCATTCACTGAGCGATTGGTCAGAGCCGGTTACTTCCTCGACATCGAACTGGTGGATCACGTCGTTCTCGGTGAAGACCTCCGCAGTTTCGTCAGCATGAGGCAACGAAAGCTGGTGGACTTCGCGTCACCTGCTCGCAGCAATCGCAAGGTCCAAGATGTTAATTTGCGTCCCGAACCCAATCTTCGTGTTTGATCCAAGAGAACCTGGTTACAGGGCCACCACTTGGCAACTCTCCGCCTTGAGAAACACCGGAAACCTTTAATCCACCGTCTCGCAGGACGCGTGCGACGTCGACACTTGGGCGATCATCTGATCGACTGCCGTACGCTCCAAAAATCAACGCTCCGTTGCGCGCGACAGCATGTTCGAGCAGATGCCGAGCCAATTGGGGAAGATATTCGATCGGCACGAGGTCCCATATGGCGTAAACCCACCTGAATCTTCGTGGTGGCAACCATCCCCACGCATTCGCTACCCAAAAGCGATCCGGATTTTGGCGAAATCGCCTCAATGCCTCCTGCAATAGGCGCGGATTCAGATCTACGCCGTGCGGGGTCAATTCGACTCCGCGGTCACGGGCCCACTCGACAACGGATTGGAGCAAATGACCGTTTGCGCAACCAAGATCCAAGAACTCGCCATCGCCCTCTACAGCATCGAGTAACGGGGAGCGCTCGGTTCGCCATCGATCGGGCCCTCCGCTAAAGCCAGACTGCTTTATCGGGTCGCGGTGACGAAGGTATGCCGATTCCAAAGTGCGGATCGATTCCAGATGGGATTCTGGCAGTCGGGTGAGCGGTGTGGCGGCGCGGTTGGGAAGCTTATTGTCCATCGGTGTTACGATACTAATCGCGGTCGAATCGCTGAAAACCGTCGTTTGAAATCTCCATGCGATTCGAAGTGAAACGCGATATACGTTGGGAGCACATGCCATGAGCGCAACGGTGGCGATTGATCTAAACGCCGACATCGGAGAGTCTTACGCCTCATACCGAATGGGCATGGATGAGGAGATCGTCAAGCACATCACTTCGGCGAACATCGCATGTGGTTTCCATGCGGGAGACCCGGATTGGATGGCGCGCACCGTAGCGCTCGCCGAAGAGCAGAATGTGAGCATCGGCGCACATCCGGCATACCCAGATTTGGCGGGGTTCGGTCGCCGCGATATGGCGCTGACGCCCGATGAGGTCGCACACGCGATAACGTACCAGGTCGGTGCGCTCACGGCGTTCACCAAATCGAAACGACTTGCCCATGTTAAACCACACGGCGCGCTCTACAACCGCGCCGTCGGCGACAAGGACGTCGCCGCCGCGATTGTAAAGGCGATCCGCAAGATCGACGACGAGTTGATACATGTCGTTCTCGCAAATTCCGTCTGGGAAGACGTTGCGCGGAACGAAAATGTGAGGGTTGCACGCGAGTGTTACGCCGACCGAGCGGTTACGCCAGAGGGAACGCTCGTTCCGCGTTCCCAACCCGGTTCAGTCATCCACGATATCTCCGAGGTAACTGCTCGTTCACTACGCCTCGCTGCTGAAGGCAAGGTAACTGCGTCTGATGGCAACGATATCGACTTTGCGGCAGACACGATCTGCCTGCATGGAGACACTCCGGGTGCCGTCGAAATGGCGGCGTCGGTGAGATCAACGTTCGAATCGAGCGGTATCCAAGTCAAACCGCTGGCATCAATCCTCGGATAACCACCGCTTAGAGAATAGTTTTCGACAGAATTGACATTGTCCGAATACCCACGCATCCTTCCGGCCAATGATTCATCAATCTTGATCGAATTCGGCAACTCGATAGATTACTCGATCAATGCGCGCGTGTATGCTCTCCAAGGCGAAATCGAACGATCCGATTTCATCGATACAGTCGTGGAGACCATCCCCGCGTACCGATCATTGCTGATCGAGTACAACGTCGAGGTCGTGACATACGCTGAAATCCGAGATCATGTGGATATTCTCGTTAAAAGAACGGTTGCATCCGAAGACCCGATCAGCGATCTCGGAACTGAGTCGCATCAGATTCCCGTCGCCTACGGAGGAGAGTTCGGCCCAGACTTGGAGACTGTTTCTAAGCACGCGGGGATCGATGTCGAAGAGGTCATCGCGATCCATTCGGGAACGGACTATCACGTCTTCATGCTGGGTTTCGCACCCGGATTTCCATACCTGGGCGGCATGGACGAGCGTATTGCTTGCCCGCGCCTATCAACGCCACGAACCCGCGTTCCCACGGGCTCTGTCGGCATAGCCGAATCGCAAACCGGGGTTTATCCGAATGAGAGCCCCGGCGGATGGCAACTGATCGGACGCACACCGATAGCTTTATTCGACGTCAATGCTGACCCTCCATCTGCGATGTTGCCAGGGACTCAGGTCAACTTTGTACCGATTTCGTACGAAGAGTTCGAAGCAAAGATCCGGTCTGAGTGAGTTAGATGGCGACCTCGATTCCACACGTAGAGGTTCTAACCCCTGGCAGCCGATTGACTATTCAGGATCTGGGTCGACGTGGCAGTCAACGCTTCGGCGTTTCCGTCAGTGGAGTTCTCGATCTCCAGGCGGCAGTCGTAGCAAATCGCCTCGTGGGAAACCCTGCGACATCCGCAGTTTTCGAATCGACCTTCGGCGGAACGTCCCTCGTTTTCGACGCAGATACCAAAGTCGCGGTTACCGGAGCAGACGTTGCAGTGGACATTGATGGCTTCAGCGTCCCGGTTTGGGAAACACTGATAGTGCCAGCGAATGCGGAACTAATCGTTTCGGCTCCGATGGCCGGGTTGTACGCGTACATAGCCTTCGCAGGTGGTTTAGACATCCCGTCAGTCTTGGGTTCCCGCTCGTCACACGTCGCCTCTGGGATTGGCGGTTTGGATGGGCGTGCATTGACATCCGGAGACGCTCTTCCGATTGGCGAAGAAACCGACGGAAACGAACGACCATCTGCGGGCACGACCCGACCTGACTTGGTAATGCAAGCGTGTCACGAAACGGGCCAACGGATACGTGTCACTGCCGGACCCCAATTCGATGCATTCGACGACGATTCAAAGTCGAGATTCTTCGCGTCTGAGTTCATCGTGAGCAACCTCACCGACCGCCAAGGGGCAAGGTTGGACGGTGCCGAAATACCCGCAATTGACGGCAAACACGACATCGTTTCGGACCCGGCTTACATGGGGGCAGTGCAAGTGCCAGCCGACGGCAAACCCATCATCCTCCTCGCGGATCGACAACCGACTGGCGGGTACGCGAAGATCGCTTCGGTGATATCCGCCGACCTTCCCTGCGTGGTACAAAAAGCTCCCGGTTCGAAGATCGAGTTTCAACTGATCGACGTTGAGGAAGCGCAACAACTGGCAAGAAAATTCATCCAGATCATCTACGCCGCTCCGCTCCAAGAATCGTCGAACATATTCACTTCACGTTTCGAAATCGACGGCGAAACCTACAATGTTCAATTAGTGCATTCTTCTAACGCGGGCGACCGCGACGGCATCGTTTACGCAGATTTCGGCGATGCAAGACAAGTCGTTGCCACCGTGGAGGTGCTCGAAGAAGTGAACGAGTAGACGACGATCCGAGAACGAAATTGAATTTCGAACCTATATTTGACGGCCTGCAGGTCAGTGGAATTGGGATGGGCATGACAACTGTAGTGCTCATCATTCTTGCGCTATCCGTTCGAATCATGTCGTGGTCGGATGCATATCTGCGTAGGCGGGAAGAGGCGGCCAAAGAGACGGCTGCGATCGAATCGGCGGATGAACCCGTTGCCGAACTGGTCGGCGTTGACCAGGGCTCTAGCGGTGCCGCGAGAGTCGCGGCGATTGCCGTAGCGATCGCATTGTCTAGGCGCAACCTGGAAAATGATGTCAGCGTCCAATCAGGTGTTGTTGCTAACTCTGCGAACCCGAATTACGACTCGTGGTTGGCCGAGGGAAGAGCCAGACAACGCGCCAAGCAAGGTAGCAGGGGGTGGCGATGACGGGTCGCTACCGTATCACGGTCGACGGCGTGACATACGAAGTCGAGGTCGGCGATGTCTCCTCGTCACCCGTATCGGTAGTGGTCGATGGCGTCGAATTCGAGGTCGAAATACCCGACGCTGTGCAATCAGCACCAACCGCGCCGCTACCGCCGCGGCCTGCACCCGGTCCGACGCCCAGACGTCGTCCGGCGGAGCGCGCACGCCCTTCAGCGGCTGCGGCTTCCGATAGCCAAAACGTCGTCCGCGCCCCGATGCCCGGTCGAATAATTCGCGTTAACGTGGCCACCGGAGACAATGTTCAACGCGGTCAATCGATCGTCGTCCTAGAGTCGATGAAGATGGAAAACACTATTGCGGCGCCGCGAGACGGAGTTGTATCTCAAGTTCACGTCACCGCAGACGAATCGGTGCAACACGGCCAATCGTTGGTGGAGATCGAGTAACGGATGTCCGGCGAAGTCGTGCTAGACCAAATTCTCGTTGGCTTTGAAGCCATTGGCGAAGATCCGCGCATCGTGGCGATGTGGGTGATCGCCGCAGTATTGCTGTACGTGGGCATCGCTAAACGCAAAGAACCGTTGCTTCTCGTTCCCATTTCAATGGGCATACTCTTCGCCAATCTGCCGTTGGGCGAGTTCATTCGCGAGGGCGGCGAAGGCGAGCCGACCGGCATTCTCAGAACGTTCCAGTCCGTCGGCTTGGAATCGGACATCCTGCCGTTACTGATCTTTTTGGGAGTAGGCGCGGCAACCGATTTTTCGCCAATGCTGTCCAATCCCAAGACCTTATTGCTGGGAGCGGGTGCGCAGGCGGGTGTGTTTTTCGCACTGATTGGTGCATTGGTCCTCGGCGCGCTCGGTTGGTTTGATTTCGGGCTGCTCGAAGCTGCGTCAATCGGAATCATTGGTGGCGCGGACGGTCCCACGACGATATTCATCGCGACGCGAATGCGGGAGTTGGGCGATTCGCTACCGAATGTTGAAGTGCGCGATATCGTTGGCGCAACTGCGGTCGCAGCATATTCGTACATGGCTTTGGTGCCGATCATCCAACCGCCTCTCATAAAACTTCTGACGACCAAGAATGAACGCAAAATTCGCATGGAGTATTCAAGCGAACCGGTGTCACGCAGGTCGCTAATCCTGTTTCCCATCACCACCACCATCGTCGTGAGTGTGTTGGTTCCGTCGGCGTCACCCCTAATCGGGATGCTGATGCTGGGTAACCTCATCAAGGTTTCTGGCGTGGTTCCGAGGCTCGCCGACGTTTCAGAGAACGCTCTAATGAACGCCACGATCGTCATTTTGGGTCTATCGGTCGGCGCCACGATGCCGGGATCGATCTTCCTGCAACCCGAAACATTAGGCATATTTGTCCTCGGGCTGTTCGCGTTCTCCACCGCTACCATCACTGGCGTATTGTTGGCAAAACTGATGAATTTGGTCTCAAAGAGCAAGATAAACCCGATGATCGGAGCCGCGGGCGTTTCCGCGGTCCCGATGGCGGCGAGGGTCGTGCAAGATATGGGTCAAGACGAGGACCCCGAGAACTTCCTCTTAATGCACGCCATGGGTCCTAACGTGGCTGGTGTAATCGGAACGGCGACCGTAGCCGGCGTTCTAATCGCAGTCGTTCCGTCCTTGATTGGGTGAGCATGGGACGCTTCGAAATGCCGATGTATGTAACATCAACTTCTGTAATCCCGAGCGCGGATAGTACCGCAGATCCACGGAGTATCTCCAATGCCTGACCTCACTATGCGGGGCGTCTACCCGATACTGTCGACGCCGTTCGATAAACACGGAAACATCGTTTTCGATGACCTCGAAAACCAAGTCGAATGGATCATCGATCAAGGAGTGCATGGCGTTGGAATCGCGATGGCGAGCGAGGTTTTCAAACTTACTGAGAGCGAACGCGACGCAGTCTTGAAATCTGTCGTTGACACGGCGAACGGCCGTGTAAAGGTTGTGATGAACACTGGTGTGGAGGGCACGGACGCGACGATCGCATATTCTCGGCGAGCAGAAGAACTGGGCGCCGACGCACTGATGATCAGACCTACGAGTTACACTCCGACCGTTGCCTCGGAACATATCAAGTTCTTCGTGCGCGTTGCAGAGTCGGTCGGGATACCCATCTTTATGCAGGATCAAAGCACTGCGCCCGTGCCTCCGGGCATGGCGGTAGCGTGTGCAAAGCGTCACGAAAATCTCTGCTACATCAAGGTCGAAACCCCTCCGACGATTCCGCGAATGTTAGAGGCACAGAGTTTGACTGCCGGTGATGCCAATCTGATTCTGTTCGGTGGCATGGGAGGAGCATTCCTTCTCGAAGAACTTCGTCGTGGTTCGGTTGGCACGATGCCTGGATCAACATTGCCAGACAAATTCGTGGAGGTTTGGGACCTGTGGGAAGCAGGAGACGAGTCGGGCGCGCTCGACGCTTTCGACAAGTACGCATCGATTATCCGATCGTTGGCGCAAGGCCAGGGCCTAGCCAACTGGATCTACAAACACATCATGTGGCGAAGAGGCATTTTTAGCCGAGAAGGCATCTACGCACGGGGCCCGTCGCTTAGGCCGGACGATGAGCACCTGAAAGAGATCGATGAATTGCTCGATCGGGTCGGCTTGATCGAGGTATCTGGTTAGTCGGTCACGGTAGTTTTTTGGAACATGACGTTCACTCCAAAAAGCCGGTCGAGGACGAATTCGATCCTTGAAATCACCTCAGAATACTCCGGTGAAGTTCCTGACTGCAATTGTCGACGCATCGGCGCGTCGAATTTAACTAAAACCAAACATCGATACCTCCGAGAACCGCGATGGATTTGATTCTCGGGGATAGCACTGACCTCGCGGTCTGGCAACTTGTTGTGATGGGCGCGATCTCGCTCGCAGTGGGGTTGTCTGGCGGTGTCGTCGGGATCGCGTTGGGGGTCATCAGATTGCCGATGCTGACCCTATTTGGTGTCGACCCTTTAATCGCCGCCGGCACCAATCTCATGATCAGCGTGATGGGTTCAACAATCGGGACGCTCGAAGCATTTTTGGACAAGCGCGTTGTACCGGCAGTTGTGTTGGCAATGGGAGGGCCCGCGATAGTCGGCGCTTTTTTCGGCGGATACTTCGCAGATGTTTTACCAGTCTGGATTCTTCTCACGGTGGTTACGCTCCTGATGGGTTGGTCGGCATTGTTCCTGATCTTCTGGTCGCTGAGAATCATGCGGATACGCCGCCGTTATCCGAGTGCGCGCACCCGGCGCGCCATGACAGGTGGCGGCGATGATCAACTCGAACTCGACGTGAAACAAGTGAGCCGCGAAGGCGCCGCAGGGTTTGTGATCGGCCTCATCGGCGGCGCGGTGGGATTGGTATTGGGAGTGTTGCGGATGCCCGCGTTACTCGCGATGAAGATGGACCCGCACAAAGCCGCCGGCACCAATTTGGCCATAACGGTTCTCGTCGGTTTATCCGGTTTCGTCGGCCATTTGCTCAAAGGCAGTGTCGATTGGCACTTGATAGCGATCATCGGCATACCTGGCGTCTTGGGCATGTACGCTGGCACTAGATTGGCGAATCGTTTCGATGCCGTTGGTCTACGGCTCGTCGTGGGCATCGTAGTCCTCCTCGTCGCCCCCGCGGTCCTTTTCGGCGCGTTCCGCAACATAAACTAACGGCAACCAAATCAACCGGATTCACGCATCGATGCTCAAAAACATGTACGACGCAATGGAGGCCGAGCGACCCTTGCAGGTCGCGGGCGTCATCAACGCGTACGCCGCAATCCAAGCTCAAGAAGCAGGTTTCAAAGCGATCTATTTGTCAGGCAGCGGCATCGCGACTGCCTCCTATGGATTGCCGGATCTGGGCATGACAGGAATGACCGACGTGCTGGTCGACGTCGAACGGATCAAGTCCGTAAGCGAATTGCCGTTGCTGGTGGATTGCGACACCGGTTGGGGTGCCGCGCTTTCCATCGCTCGGACGGTTCGCGAGATGGAGCGTGCCGGGGTTGCGGCGATTCATATCGAGGATCAGGTCCAAGAGAAGCGATGCGGGCACTTGCCGGGCAAAATGGTCGTCGAGACCGAAGAGATGTGTGATCGGATCAAGTCTGCGGCCGATGCGCGGATCGACGATCAATTCATTCTCATGGCCCGCACCGATGCGTTGGCTGCTGAAGGATTGACGCGAACTTTGGAACGCTGCGCCGCCTACGTTGAAGCGGGTGCCGACGCGATATTCGCCGAAGCGGTGACTGAGTTGGAGCAGTATCGAGAGTTCGCCGCTCGAACCCGCGTGCCGATACTTGCAAACCTGACCGAATTCGGCAAAACGCCGCCGTTCACCGCGGATGAATTGCGCTCAGCGGATGTGGCGATGGCGTTGTACCCGTTATCCGCATTTCGCGCGATGAGCCGAATCGCCGAAGCGGTGTACTCTGAAATCAAGAATTCAGGGACACAGCGCGATGTTGTGCATTTGATGCAGACTCGCGATGAACTCTACGAAAATATCGGGTATCACGAATACGAGCGCAAGGTAAACGACCTGTTTTCAGTGCGTAGACAATCGGAACGAGCGAAATGACTATCACCGCCAAAGGTTTGGCTGGCGTAATCGTCGGAGAAACCGGGATTTCAACAGTCGGCAAAGCTGGCGCCGGACTGACATATCGTGGCTACAGCATTGAGGAATTAGCAAAACACGCTACCTTCGAGGAGGTGGCGTATCTGCTGATCTACGGCAAACTGCCCAACCGAACTGAGTTGAGCGCCTACAACGAACGATTGGCGAAACTCCGTGAGCTGCCGCCTGACGTCTGTTCCATGCTCGAAGCGTTGCCGATGTCTACGCACCCGATGGATGTTCTTCGGACAGGCGCGTCGATGATCGGTTCAATTGAACCCGAAGGCGAAGAGGGTAGAAGCGCGCCGTACGTTGCAGATCGTTTGATGGCGTCGATGACATCGATGCTGGGCTATTGGCATCGTTACGCGCATCGAAAGCAACGGATCGATACACAGTCCGACGAGGTTGGCCTCGCAGGACATTTCCTCCGTTTGTTGACCGACCACTCGCCGAACGAATCTGCTCGTCGCACTCTCGACACGATACTCGTCCTTTACGCCGAACACGAATTCAACGCTTCCACATTCACTGGGCGCGTAGTGACCAGTACGCTGGCGGATACTTACTCCGCTGTAGTTGCGGCGATCGGCGCTCTCCGAGGTCCCCTCCACGGCGGCGCGAACGAGGCGGCGATGGAGCTAATAGCGTCATTTGACAACCCGCAACAAGCTGAGAAGTCAGTCCACCACATGCTTGATGCGCGCCGGCTAATCATGGGCTTTGGTCACCGGGTCTACAAATTCGGCGATCCTAGATCCGACATCGTGAAGGAACTGGCTCGAAAACTCGCCATTGAGATCGAAGAAACGACATACTACGATATCTCCGAGAGGATCGAGCAGGTGATGATGCGCGAGAAAGGGCTGCATCCCAACCTCGATTTCTATTCAGCAACTGCGTATCACCTCTGTGGCATACCCACCGTTATGTTCACGCCACTGTTCGCCATAAGCCGTACGTCGGGTTGGGTTGCCCACGTCATCGAGCAACGCGACGACAACCGGCTGATTCGGCCCAACGCTGACTACATCGGCCCGCCAGCACGAAAATACGTCGAGTTGCAAGACAGATAATGACGAACCGCTACGACGACGTCATTGCCGAGATTGCTAAATATGCCTGCCGTCCAGGCGAGGTAGGCACCGACGAGGCGTTTCGCACCGCGCGCCTAGCGTTGATGGATTCCATCGGCTGCGCCTTTTTGGCGCTCGGTTTTCCAGCATGCCGCGACTTCATCACGACCGATGGAGCGATGAACAACATCGCCGGCGGTACTCCGATACCTGGAACACCGTATTTGAAAACGCCGTCACAAGCCGCGTTCGATATCACGACGGCGATTCGATGGCTCGACTTCAACGACACGTGGCTGGCAAAGGAATGGGGTCACCCCTCTGACAATTTCGGAGCGATTATCGCGACTATGGACAGTATTTCGAGATCGCGACCGGAATTGGACGGCAGGGCGTTCCGCGTCCGTGACGTCCTCGAGATGGCGATCCGAGCATACGAGATCCAAGGCGTTCTGGCGCTCGACAACGCATTCAATCGCGTCGGTATCGATCACGTCCTTCTCGTCAAGGTCGCGTCCGCGGCAGTTGCCGCAGCGGTCATGTCGGACAACGATGAGGAGATCGTGTCATCCGCAGTTTCACACGCATGGCTCGATGCAACTTTGCGCACCTACCGGCACGCCCCGAACACCAACGCTCGAAAATCCTGGGCAGCCGGAGACGCGGCATCTCGCGGCGTTTCACTTGCCGCGTTCGCATTGAGGGGTATGAGTGGCTGTTACTCGGCTCTAACGGCGCCAGACTACGGTTTTCAAGATGTGTGGTTCGAAGGACAGGATTTGACACTGGGGAGACCACTTGCGTCGTACGTGATTGAAAACGTACTGTTCAAAGTCAAATACCCGGCGGAATTCCATGGGCAGACCGCCGTAGAGGCCGGTGTCGCCTTACACCCGCTGGTGGCACATCGATTAGATGAGGTTCGAAAAGTTGAAATCAGGACTCAAGAACCTGCGATACGCATCATCGACAAGAAGGGCACTCTGAACAATCCGGCCGATCGCGATCACTGCATTCAATACATGACAGCAGTAGCTCTAATTAATGGCGATGTCACATCGGACGACTACGAGGACGACGCGTCGAACGATCCTCGCATCGATGCCCTTCGCGAAAAGATGGTAGTGTCCGAACGCTCTGAGTACACATCCGAATATCTTGATCCGGAAAAGCGTTCGATCGCGAACGCTGTGAAGGTAGATTTCCATGACGGAAGCACCACCGACGAAGTCGAGATTCGATTCCCGATCGGGCACCGAACCCGCCGAGACGAAGCGATCCCCCTTCTGTTCGACAAGTTCAACGTGAACCTTGAAGCCACGTTTGGCGATTCCGATTTCGCGCGCGACGTAGGCGCCAAGTTCCGAAAATTGGATGAGTTAGATGAAACGCCAGTGAATGAATTCATGGATGTATTGAGCCTAAACACTCATGTGGAAAGGACCGCTAAGAATTGATCAAAAAGCTGACCGGTAGCGATTTGTTGAACATGTCGCTCAAAGCCGAAGGCGTCGACACGCTGTTTGGCGTCGCGGGCGACCACATCCTCGACATGTTGGATCGCATGGTCGATGAGCCGTTCCGGATGATCGACACGCGCCACGAATCGGGTGCAGTTCATGCCGCCGACTCGTATGCACGCATACTCCGTCGCGCTTCGGTTGCACTCTCGACAACACCCGGACATGCAAACGCCGTACCAGCCTTGGCAAACGCGTTTCATTCGGAAGCGCCAGTGGTAAATATCGCGGGTAGTGCCGAGTCCCCAAATTTGGGTCGAGGCGCGATGCAGGAGATCGATCAAGTTGGTATTGCCAAGCCAGTGACAAAAGGCGCTTGGGAAATCCCATCACCGGAACGAATCCCCGAATACGTCGCGCTGGCGTTCCGGACGGCACTGAGCGGTCGACAAGGTCCCGTGCATCTCTCCATTCCACACGACTACCAATCGGCGACAGTGGACGCATCCGACTTCGAGCGATTCGCGCCGAGCGAGTACAGCACGCCTTCAAGAGTGATGGCCGATCCGGATCGGATTCAACGCGCCGTTCGGTTGCTCAATTCGGCAAAGCGCCCGTTGATCATGGCTGGTTCTTCAGCCGGAGCGACCGCCGATCCTGAGGAAGTTGAAAGATTGGTCGAGACCACGCGGATACCGTTTGTCTCGGAGGATTCCGCGCGGGCGCTCATCCCTGACTCTCATCCGTACAGCATTGGTTTGGGATACCTCCCGTTAAACCGGGCGGCTCAGATGGTGCGCGACGCCGATATCGTTTTGATGTTGGGTAAACGCTTGGACTACACGCTCGGTTTCGGTGGCAACCCGCCGTTCAACAAGGATGTCAAGTTCATCATCGTCGATCCCGCACCTGCCGAGATTGGGAGAGCACGGACCGCCGAGGTGGCGGTTCTAAGCGATGTCGGTCCCGCAATTTCTCAGCTAGCCGACGAAGCCGCGGCGTTGACTTGGCAAGAACCGACCGAGTGGTTGTCTGCTTTGAGAAGCGAACAGGAAGCATGGATGGAAGAGCTCTACGAGCATGCCAGTCCATCCACGCCGATGCACCCGATGTTTGTAAGCGAGACGCTCCAGAAGCATCTTGACGAGGATGCGCACATCACTTTCGATGGCGGCGACTACTGCCACTTCTTACGGGCGTCAGTGCCTCGCCAACGGCCGTTCAGGTTCCACAACGTATCGAGCTTCGGCATGATCGGCGTCGGCGTCGCCTATGGGATGGGAGCGCAGGCGGCATTGCCCGATACTCAATGCGTTGTTTGCGTGGGTGACGGTTCGTTCGGCTTCAACGGCATGGAACTCGACACGATGGTCCGCCACAACCTTCCGGTAAAAATCCTGTTGGGGAACAATTCGATCTGGGGTATCGATTGGCAGATCCAGAAGGGGATTTACGGCCGTCCCGTGTGGACCGACTTGGCACGAGGGACTCGCTACGATCTGGTCGCGGAAGGTCTAGGCGCGCATGGCGAAAACGTCCAAACGGCGGATGAGCTAGAGCCGGCCATGAAGCGCGCATTCGCGCACAACGGTCCGGCGTTATTGAACATCGAGGTCGACCAGATCATCAGCCCAGTTGCCGAAGCGGCGATTGATCGCAAAGTCGGCTCGCATGGTTAGATTCTGAAGCGTGAACGAGGAGTTAGCAGCATGACCGTAAAAGTTGACAAGTCACGTGCGCCCGACGGTGGCGCCGGTTACTTCGATCCCGAATACGTCCAACGGCGGGAACTTCTGCCCGGAGTCCAAGCCCGATTGATTTGGGGCGAACGAGTGATGATGGGCATCATCGACATCGAGCCAAACGCCGTAGTTCCTTGGCACTCGCACATGCACGAACAGTGTGGGCGTGTTCTGGAAGGGTCAGCGTGGTTCGAACTGGAGGGGCACGAAAAGACCAAATTGGTGGCACGAGAGCACTACGTTATCCCCGGTCACGTCCCGCATCAGGTGACCGCGACCAGCGAAGGTTGCGTCGCGCTTGACATCTGGTCACCGATCCGGGAAGAGTACATTTCCAACGACATCGGATTCTTCGGCAACTCCGAATAGCCGATAAAGCCACTACGAATTTGGAGTTCCCGCCCGCCCAACTAAGCGGACGGGAATCGTTTTGCACTGAAGAGAGGTGTGACTACTTCTTGGTTTCCCAGAAAATGTTGCCGATCTCTTCCAAGGCCGCTTTGAAGCCTTGCGCAGCATCCATGTCGACGTTCTGCTTCGCCTGACTGCCCAGTTTGCACGCGTTCCAAACCAATTCGTGGAGGTTCGGGTACTGCTCAAGATGCTCGGGCTTGAAGTAATCGGTCCAGATGACGAGAATGTCATCCTTGGCCTTCTTGGCGTGTTCTTCTTTGGCGACGACGTAACGGATAAGATTGTTTCGCGCCGAAACGTCTGACATGTCACCCGACTCTTGGATCAGCTCAGTCATCCGGATGACTGTCTGGGCTGCCTGAATCGCGTCATGAGGGTCGTAAATCCCGCACGGGATGTCGCAGTGTGCATGGGCAACGCCGATTGGGGACAAACGGTCAGCTATTTTTCTGACACTTCGTAGCATCGTCATGGTTCCTTTCGTGTTTCCGTGAGACCATCTCGCGGACCAGTAGGGCGATAGTCGATAACATGTCGATTACCGGTATCAAGAATAGACTACTCCGATGTTTGCTAGCGTCACAACGAAATTACAGGCGATCGTCGACGCTCCAGGCAAATTTCTCGATCGCCTGACTAGCAAATGGGTGTTGATTGTTGGCCACTCGATGCATCCGGCGTTGCGAGACCGGCAAAGGGTGCGAGTCAGCCGACGAGCCTTCAAACGTTCTGCACCTGCGCGCTGGGATATCGTCCTGTTCGAACACCCTGAACGGGAGCGTTTCTGGGAGACGAAGCGAATAGTCGGTCTGCCGGGTGAGTATGTGCGACTAATTGCGGGTCGGCTTCAAATCGACGGTGTCGATATCGACGAGCCGTTCATCTACGGCGGTCAACCTCGGATGGATCGAACTTGGGCATTGCGCGACGACGAATACGTCGTGATGGGCGATAACCGACGACGTTCAACTGACAGCAGGACCTTTGGACCCGTCCCACGCCGCAACATTTTGGGCAAGGTCATGGTCGATTCTCAACAACCGTTAAGTTAGCGGTCGCTCGTCATTTCCTGAATCAACGTGTTCACTCTACGGGCGATGTCGTGGATTAGCGGTACGATCTCTTCGTCCGATGACATCTCAGACGGGTCGGGCAATCCCCAATCGTCGACATCGGCGAAGTTCACCGCAGGGCAACATTCGGCGTCCACTTCGCATCCCATGGTCACGATTCTCGGACCGCCTTGCAACATTTCGTCGGTCATCAACTTCGGAACTTCTTGCGACGCGTCGAGATTGAACGACTCTAAGACGCGTTGAATTGCTGGATTAACGCGATCGCCCGGTTTAGTGCCTGCGGATTGAGCGCGGAGATCCAAACCTAGTTTCACGGCACGGTCGTTGAATATCGTTTTCGCTGCCACGCTTCGTCCCGCATTGTGGGTGCAAACGAAAAGCACATCGATCCGGTCTTCACTCATATCTGCTCCTTACAACTTGGACGGGTTCAGGCTTGCCGCCGGGCAAACCCGGTTCGATGACCAACTTGAACAGCAGTGCACCCAAAGGCGCACCGACAAGCGGTCCGAGAATGTAGACCCAAAATCCGCCTTCTGGTCCCGGGATTGCGATCTCGCCCCAACCTGCGACCCACGCCACTATTCGTGGTCCGAAATCGCGCGCGGGGTTCCAACCCGCTTGCGTAATCGGAGCGAACAGGCTGATTAGCGCGGCGACAGTGAAGCCGATGAAGAACGGCACCATACCGTTTGTCGGTATGCCGGCGTTGCGACGTTCGGTCAGCGCAAAGATGACCATCGCTAGGATTGCGGTGCCGAACGCTTCTACCGCGAACGCGTGCAACGGCGAAACTGACATGGTCATCGAGTCGAACATGCCGGGATTGGGGAAATATTCGCCGAACGCCATTGCGGACCGTTGGCTTCCAACCTCGCCGCGAACGATGCCGTTTTCCGTTTCAAATCGTTCGATGAACGGGTTGAACAGGATCAAAACCACTACACCAGCAATCACAGCCCCGATCAATTGCGCTCCCCAATATGCGAACAAACGGTTCAACGGGAATTGGTCACTTCGGAATAGAGCGAACGCCAGGCTTACCGCTGGGTTGAGGTGCGCCCCGGACACGGCGCCGCTTACATAAATCGCCAACGTGACACCGAATCCCCATACCACAGCTACTTGCCACAATCCGATTTGCGCTCCAGTGAACACCGCTGCTGCCACAGAACCTATTCCGAATAACACCAAAATGAAGGTCCCCAACGATTCCGCAACACAAGCGCTCAATAGTGGCGCCATAGCCGGATTGGGTTTCTCATTTCTCAACAGACTCATCGGCTATCGCTCATTAGCCAATTGGCAGCGTCGATCGAGAAATAACTGATGATGTTGTCGGCTCCCGCTCGTTTGATACTCAGAAGAACCTCTAGAACAGTGTTCTTCAAGTCGATCCACCCATTCGCCGCCGCTGCGTGGATCATCGAGAATTCGCCGCTGACGTTGTAGGCATAGAGCGGTCGATCCGGAAATTGTCCTTTTGCGCAGGCGATAACGTCGAGATATGCGAGCGCAGGTTTGACCATGATGTAGTCGGCGCCCTCGGCGATGTCGGCTTCGATCTCATTCATCGCTTCGCCTCGTTGACTCGTTGCCATCTGGTAGCTTCGCCGATCTCCGAAGCTCGGCGTTGAATCGGCAGCGTCTCTGAACGGCCCGTAAAAAGCAGACGCGTACTTTGCGGAGTAACCGAGTATCTTCACGTCTTGGTGTCCAGCGTCGTCGAGGGCTCCTCTAATTGCCGCAACTTGCCCGTCCATCATCGCCGACGGCGCAACTACCTGTGCGCCGGCATCTGCGTGTGAAACCGCGGCGGAAGCCAGCAAAGGTAAGGTGGCGTCGTTATCGACTTCTCCGTCGTCAGTCAACTTGCCGCAATGCCCGTGGTCCGTATATTCACACATACAAACGTCAGTAATCGCCACCGCATCAGGGAACTGCCTCCGCAATTCGGCAACGCTTCGTTGCACAGCTTCTTCCGGCGACCAGGCTTTCGTTCCCGTAGCGTCCTTTTCATCGGGAATCCCGAAAAACAAGAAGCGATTGATGCCTACGGACGAGGCTCGTTCCACCTCGCGCATGGCTTCGTCAACCGACAATCGCGCGATGCCGGGCATGGATAGCACTTGTTCGCGACGATTTTCTCCGTTGATGACGAACATGGGGTAGACGAACTCAGAGCCGTCCAAACGAGTTTCGGCGTTCTGCGAGCGCACTTCTGCGTTCGAACGCAAAGGACGAAATCGTTGGAAATCGGGTAGGGCAGATGACGACATTACGTTCAAATATCGCGGAAGTGGTTTTCGATCGCTGAGACTAGCCCAAGAATTGATTGCTCTTCGGGAATGATGTCCACTCGTAATCCGAACGATTGCGCCGTAGACGCAGTTACCGGTCCCATACAGGCTACGATGCAGTTGTTAATTGGAGTTACATTTCCGCCAAGCAGCCGCCGGAGGTTCTTAACCGTCGACGAGCTCGTGAACGTGACGATATCGATACCCTCTGCAAATGCTTTAACGGCGGCATCGGCGGAATCTTCAGCCAAAATCGTGCGATACGCCGAAACTTCAGCGACTTCAGCACCAAGTTGCCGCAACCCCGCGGGCAATGTCTCCCGTCCGATATCAGATTTGAATACCAAAGCCGACTTTGGCGCCACGCCCGCAGACCGAAACTTGTCTACGAGACCTTCTGCCGTGTACGTGTCTGGCGTCAGATCGGCGACGATGCCGCGCTGTTCCAACGCACCGACCGTTGCGGGTCCAACTGCGGCGATTTTGCAACCTGAAAACGCTCGAGCGTCCATTCCAAGCGCATTCAACCGCCGGAATACCTGGTTGACGCCGTTCGGGCTGGCGAACGCGACCCAATCGTGCTGACCCAAGCCGCGTAGCGAAGCATCAAGGTCGTCCGTGTGTTCAACCGCAACTGATCTGATTGCTGGACACTCAACAACCGTCGCACCGAGTTCGGCCAGACCGGAGGCAAGCCTACTTGCCTGACTCCTCGCACGGGTCACCAAAACGCGTTTGCCAAACAGTGGACGCGTATCGAACCACGTGATCTCCTCCCGTAGATTCACTACATCGCCAACGATCATTGCGATTGGTGCACCAAGACCGGCGACTTTAACTTTCGAATCAATATCTGACAGGGTCCCGACAACTGTTTGCTGATTTGAGGATGTTCCGCGGTGAACGGCGGCGGTTGGCTCGCTTGGCGACCGTCCGCACGCGATCAACTCGGACGCGATTTCACCCATCCGAGATGCGCCCATCAGGATGACGATAGTTCCATTGATCTTCGCAATCGCTTGCCAGTCGACACCCGATTTTCGTGATTTCTCGAACTCGCTTCCGGTGACGACAGTTACAGAAGATGCGATTCCGCGGTGCGTCACGGGAATCCCCGCGTACGCAGCAGCTCCGATCGCCGATGTGATGCCAGGGATCACGATGAATGGCACTCCCGCGTCCGCAAGAGCGATAGCTTCTTCGCCGCCACGTCCGAACACGAATGGATCGCCGCCTTTCAAACGGCAAACGTATTGGCCGAGCAGGGCACGCTCAACCAACAGTTCGTTGATCTCGGTCTGCGTGAGCGCAACAGTACCAGGCGCTTTGGCGGCGGATATTAACTCCGCATCCTCGCGGGCGTTGGCCAGCAACTCCGCGGGAGCCAGTCGATCATAGACGACCACATCGGCGCGCCGCAGCGCGTCGAGGCCCTTGACGGCGATGAGCCCGGGATCGCCAGGTCCCGCCCCAACCAGATAGACGGTTCCGATTTTGGCCATCACGCGGTTGGAGCGACCGCCGCTTGAGGCAGCAGGTCAAGAGCGCCATCCTCGACTACTCGTTCGGCAACGCGCTTGCCGAGCCCAACTGCGTCAGAAGCCGAAGCGGATTCTCGGCGGCGAATCAAGTTGACGCCAGAAGGGTCGGAAACGACCACTGCCAGCGTAATCACGTCGTCATCCAGTCTCGCATGTGCGCCAATGGGAGCACTGCAACCGCCACCGATTTCAGCCATGAAAGCCCGTTCCGCTTCGACGCACATGCGCGTACCTTCGTGTTCAATGGCACCGCAAATGGCGATTGAACGAGTGTCATCGCTCCGCGTTTGAAGTGCAAGGGCCCCTTGACCTGGCGCAGCCACGAACGACATGCAACCGAGGTATTCAGAAATTCGGTGAGCCATATCGATTCGCTTCAATCCTGCGGCGGCCAGCACTAATGCATCGATCACGGAATCCTCCTCGTCAAGCATCTCCAATCTGGTAGTCACATTGCCGCGAATCGGCTTCAGAATGAGGTTGCCACGTTCTGCGTTGATCAACGCTCGCCTACGGGCGCTACCGGTCGCGACGATGGCGCCGGGCGGCAGATCGTGCAACCCACCGGGAAGTCTGCTAACGACGGCGTCGCGCGGGTCTTCGCGATAGGGAACACCCGCGATCAGCAGGCCTTCCGGCGTTGCCGACGGAAGATCCTTGAGGCTATGCACCGCCACATCGATTTCACCGCGTAGCAGCGCGGCTTCGATCTCTTTGACAAAGACGCCTACGCCGATCTCAGAGACCGGAGCGTCTTGCTTGATGTCCCCGCTGGTCTTGATGCAGACCCGTTCGATTTCGATGTTTTCGCAACGGGTTCGCAACGCGTCCGCAACTTCGTTGGCCTGAGCAATCGCCAGTTTGCTTTCTCGGCAACCGAGGACTAACTTTCCACCCAAATCAATCATGGTTAGGCATTCTATGACCGATTGTTGACTTCGGCGCGACGTTCTAACGCTTCGACCAACATATCCCGCGCGGCATCAGGTTCTCCGTTTTGGAAAGCACGAAGCATGTCATCGGTTATCGATTGCGCCCAATCATTCGGCGTAACCGGCAACTCACGCGCCCTGACGTCTTTTCGGACTTCGGCCAACATTGGTCCCATGTCCGCCCACTGCAGACAACGGCAGTAGTCGTGATCAGATATCCGCTCCCGAAGACGGCGTGCAAGAGCCGGGCTCGTGCCAGCGGTCGAAACGGCGACTGTGACATCTTGCCGCTGAATCAAGGCTGGTGCGATGAAGGTGCACAACGGTGTCACATCCATCACGTTGAGCAAGATGTTGCGTTCGGCGGCCTCAATCGAGATCGCTCGATTAATCACAGGGTCCGATGTGTCGGCGACGATCACTATCCATGCACCGGATAAATCGCCACTTTGGTAACGCCGGTCGATCCAATCAATCTCACCGGAATGCGCCATAGACTTCAAGTTGTCTGAGATTTCGTCTTCCGGACTAAACAGCGTAACTTGACCGCCGCATTCCAAGAGGTACTTCACCTTGCGTTCGCCTTCATGCGCATCGCCTCCGAAGACGAGGCATCGACGATCTTGGATGTCGACGAAAACGCCGTAGTAGCGAGGCATTCTACGGTCCGATTGAAGCCGCGGCGCGTTCCACATCGACGTTGTCGTCGACGAAGTACCGCACACGCGTCTTCTTGTATTCGCGGTGGCTGTACAAGAGTTGGTAGTCGGCCAACTCGGTTTCGGCTGCAATGTCTCTCGCGATGTCCTCGCATTCGTCACGAGTGACAGCGTGGATCATCGAGAAATGCGAGAAGCGCCAGTCGTCGTATCTCGGCCGCTCGTAACAGTGGGTGACAGCGGGATGTTTGGCCATGCGTTGCCCAACCGCCACCGAACGTTCCTCGGGTACGTTCCACACCGCCATGGCATTGGCCGAGAAGCCGGCACGACGATGGTGCAAGACGGCGGCATATCGTCGCATCAGCCTTCGATCAACCATTTCATCGGCCTTCGCGAAAAGCTCGGCTACCGTGAGACCCAACCTTTCGGCCATCGCGTCGAATGGCCTTGGTTCGGACGGCAAATCTTCTTGCAGTTCACGTACGAAGTCGATGTCGAACTCCGAAAGGTCCGTTGCAGCGCTCGGTACGCTGGCGGACGCAGCACCGTTCGTTGCGTCGTTTCCATACTGAGCATCGGGGACGAAGTAATCTGTCGCATTCGAGACACGATTGACCATGTCGAAGTTGACGCCGATCTTGAAGAACCGGATAGTTGGGAGGAGGCGTGCCGTATCGGCGCCAGACAATTCTGTCAATTTCCGTACCTCATCCGCGATCTCCTTGCCGGGCGGCAATGCCAGAGTGAACCAAAGATTGAATTCACCGTTTCTCGCGTAGTTGTGGCTGATGCCGGGATGGGCGTTAAGAATGTGTGCGCCGCGATCGAGCGCATCGTCCGGGAATCGCATGGCGACAAGGGTCGACGTGTATCCGAGACGTCGGGTGTCAAAAATCGCGCCGATTTGACGGACAACGTTTTTGCGTTTCAATTCCTTGACGCGGTCGATCACCTCGGACTCATCCACCCCACAGCGGTCTCCGACTACGCGAAACGGCTCCCTGACCAAGGGAAAATCGGACTGCAAGATGTTCATTATCTCGCGGTCAACAGGTTCAAATTCGTCGCGATACAACGTTGGCAACTTGCGATTGGTATGAGGCACACGCCCGAATCGGCGTTAGTTTCCGATTATAAACCCGCCCATGTACTAGACCCGATCGTAGAAATGAACGAGACGCACGCTGGGATCTCACAAGCTATCGATCATCCGCATCGCGGCAGCATTTCCACTCTGCACAGCGCCTTCCATCGTCGCTGGCAGTTTTGTGTCGGTCCAGTCGCCGGCGAGGAAAAAACCGGGAATGTCAGTGATTGTCGCGGGACGCAACTCTTGCGATCCCGGTTCAATCTTGATCGTCGCCTCAAGCGTCATGACGACAGATGAATTCAACAACCGCGTCGTGCGTACCTTCGGAAACGCAGTATTCATCGCCGATTCAATCCGCGCCAACACTTGCTGTTTGCTCAGCGAAGACCATTTGTCTGCGGCGCTCAGGGAGACTACGATGTGTTGCCGCAAAGATCGCGACGTGTCGCGCAATGCCGAGTCGTTAAAGACCCACTGCAGGCCAAGGTCCAAGAAAGCCGCCACGTGCTCATCCATCACCGGCCGCTCGTACCAAAGGTGAACCGCGACGATCGGTGAATACCGGAACTCTGTGAGTTTCGATGCCAGTCTGGCGCATCGTGGGTCGGATTGCGGCAAGATGCCGCTCAGTACATTGGGTGCCAAAGCGGATAGGACGGTGTTGGCTTTCAAGTGCTGACCATTCGAGAGTTTGATCTCGAAACCGCCATCATCCAAGGACGCGAAAGCATCGACGCGTGTGCGATTGATCACTTCGGCACCGTTTGCACGCAGATATTCGAACGCAGGATGTCCAATCAGATACGAAAGCCCCTTTTTCGGATAACCGATCGCCGCGTCACTCGGGCTTCCGAGCAGCGCGGCTTTTGTGAATTTGATCGCATCGTATGCCGCAACCTCATTAATGCGGCAATTGAACACCGGGAGGATAAACATCGACCAAAAACCTTCGATGGCTTCGTCGCTCTGTCCGCGTGCGGACAACCACATCGCGAACGTGACGGATTTTTGAAGTTCTTCCTCCCGGCTCCCGTAACGAGCGAACTTCATTCCCGCCAAAACACGCGCGACCGCCAACCGATCCATGACGCTCAGGTGGCCGTACCGCAGCAATGCAGCCGCGTTGCCAAATATCCGGCTGGCGCGTAGCGTTGATATTCGGTCACCAAGCGACACGGGAACTTCAAGAACCGAACCCAACTCGATGTCCTGCCGGGTTCCAAGGTGCCCAAGAACGTGCAAAAACTGGTCGCATGCGCCGAGGATTACATGTTGCCCGTTGTCGATCTCCTCGCCGCTGCTCCGGTCGGCGAATGAGAATGCTCGACCACCTAAGAACGGTCGACGTTCGACGAGAGTCGGCTTGATGCCGTAGTTGATCAATCGGACCGCAGCCGCGATGCCCGCAAGTCCGCCGCCGAATATGACCACATCCCGATATTCCAAATCCCGATGTTCCAAATTGGCACCTGCGACTATCACCGGTTAACGGAGCGCATCGCCCATCGCCACCCGACGCCCGCGGTGATCGACAATTTATCCGATGTAGACAAACTTACTCGCTGCGACAGCACGTCGGCATCGCACGCTTCGATCTTCGCCAAGATCCGCGAATAAAACCCACTCATCAGTTCCAAGCACTGCCGACCTCTAGTGGCCATCGGGATCACTTGTTCCCCGCTCTCGTAGTACCCTCGAGCCCGATCGAGCTGGAAACGCATCAACTCCCGGAAGTTGTCACTCGGAGTTTCGCCCGCGAACTCTGCCTCCGAAACTCCGAAGCGCTGCAAATCCTCTTGTGGTAGATAAACGCGCCCGTTGTTGTAGTCCTCCTGAATGTCGCGAAGGATATTCGTCAATTGGAAAGCGATGCCGAGGTCATCGGCGTACCGGATCGCCTCTGACGATCGGTTCCCGAATATGCTGATGCATATTATCCCGACCGCGCTCGCCACACGGCGGCAGTAAACTCGTAGGTCATCGAACGTTTCATACCGATCCGTCCCGATGTCCATCCGGCATCCGTCGATGACGTCAACGAAGTACTGGGTGTCTAGATCGAATTGATCTATCGCATGGGGGAGAGCGGTGAAGATCGGATTGATGGCATACTCGCCGTCACGAGGTTCGGACAGAGCGAGTTCTACCTTGTCCAGTTCAATCGACGGGTCTCGACCGGGGTCGGGTTCATCCACGATGTCGTCGCAAAGACGGCAGAAGGCGTAGGTCGCGTAGATGGCGCGCCGCAACTCCTTGGGCAGCGACAAGGAGGCTACGTAGAAGTTTGAACTCGCAGCGCGCGTTAATGAAGCGCACTCTCGGTACGCAGATTCAATCTGACTGTTAGTCGGCTCCGACATTTGATTTTGAGGAAATCGTACCAGTTCATCGCACCGAACGGCTAACAAACGCACTCGCATGAACCGGTGTCATGCCCATCAGGTTGCGCGCGACGATCTTCAGCATGATCCGAATCTTCGTTGATCTCGACACCGTAGGGCGGACCGTTAAAGTGTCGAACTCCAACGCCTCGATCGCGTCGAGGACCGCCATCCCGCCGGTGGTGATCGCTGAAAACTCGAGCCGGAAGTCGCGTTGCAGGTGATGATGAAGTTCATATCCGGTGTGGAACAATTCTCTGGTCCGATCGACTTGGAATTTCATCAACCGTCGAAATTCTGGTGTCGGCTTCCGGTGTTGGATGGTTGCTGGCTCAACACCGAATTCCGCCATGTCGGATCTCGGGATGTAGATACGCCCCTTCTCGTGATCACGAGCGACATCTTGCCAGAAGTTGGCCAATTGCAAAGCGATGCACGTGTTGTCCGAGTATCTCGCCATCTGATCCGAGAAGTATCCGTAGAGATAAAGAACCAAGTGACCGACCGGAGTTGCAGAGTACGTGCAGTATTCGACCAACGAATCGAAATCGGGATATTCCTTGTCGAGTTGGTCGCGACGATTCGCCTCGATCAAGCGCAAGAATGGTTCTAGCGGAATATCGAACTCATCTATCGTGCGTTGCAACGCTTGAAACCAGATGAGTTTCGGCGAACCGGAATAGCAAAGCATCAACTCATCTTTCCATCTATCGAGCAGTGCCAGACGATCGCCTTCTACCTCATCCCCGAGATCGTCGACCAACCTGCAGAAGGCGTACACAGCGTAGAAATGTGGGCGCAATCGTCGTTTGATGAAACGACTGCCAACATTGAAATTCTCGTAGCTGCCGGCCGCCAATCGCCGACATGCTTCATATGCCGATCCGACATCCGGAACGGCTGCAGTTAGGTGTTTCGTCGCGTTCATCCAAATTTCGATCGACAATCAAATGAGGATGTCGTCAAGAACTTCGCTCGACTAAGAAATCCCCCAAATCGAAAAAATCCTTGCGAACTCCTTCATCAAGTTCTAGACCATCGATGATTTCCGATGCCGCTTCCCAGTGTATCGCTGACATCGAATCGCAGAATTCGTAAGTGCCAGCTTCATCCATGATCTCTAGCACCGTTTTAACGTCGCCGTCGTCGAGTTCCGCTTTGTCGTAAATCTCTCGCATTTGTACGGAAGCCTTACCCGCCGCGTTGTTCAGCGCGTGGATAGCCGGAAGTGACTTCTTCTTGTTGACGATGTCGCCGCACACAGGTTTGCCTGTCTCATCGCTGCCCCACACGCCTAGAATGTCGTCTCGGATCTGAAACAATCGCCCGAATTCGCATCCTGCGCGCCTCAATCCGTCTGAAACCCGACCATTGGAATTCCCGTTTGACGCGACCAAAGCTCCTAGATACAAGCTGGTTTCAATCAGCGCGCCAGTCTTGCGTTCAATCATGGATAGGTACTCATCAACGGACACAGTGGTGCGATCCTCGAAGGCGATATCCATGTACTGCCCCTCGACCATCCGCATGTAGGCTTGCGCGATATGTCGTTGGACCATCAACGACTTGTCTTGGTGTACACCGACGCCACGCAACGCCCGTGTTGAACGATCCGCCAACTTCAACATCCAGTTGCCGGAGACTATCGCAGTCTCGTCACCCCAAACGACCCAAATAGTCGGACGGTGGTGCCGAAATCGATCGCGATCTTCTATGTCATCGTGAATCAGCGAAAAATTGTGGACGTATTCGAGCGCAATTGCAACCGGCAACACGGACCGCGTTTCACCGCCTACGGCATCCGCCCCGAGCAACACCATTGTCGGTCTCAGACGCTTGCCTTGTGTGGCGACCAAGTCTGCTCCGTTCTTGTCCGCCCAACCCATGTGATAACGGTGAGTCGTTCGAATATCCGACGCGTATCCCCTAAGCTCTCCGCGCAACGCGGTGTCGATCATCGGTTGGTACCGGGCGAAAAACGCGGGCACGTCTGCACGATCTGAAACTATAGGCATGGCGTGATATTAGTGATACGCGATATCAATGTTACGCAATTGCACATTGGCCTCGCCATGACCAACAAAACAACTGCGCCCCGCAGTCGAACGGGGCGCAGGACTAACTGTCGGATCGGATCGATGTTAGGCCGAGATCGGCAATCGCTTGGGCGGTTCACCGTCGTTCTTCGGCAACTCTATCCTCAAAACGCCGTCCTTGAAACCGGTCGTCGCGGAATCGACGTCCACGCCGTCAGGGACTCTGATGGCCCTGAAGTACTTTCCATACCTCCGCTCTCGCACGAGATAACGGCCGTTCTCGTTGGTCTCATCGCTCGAATTCTGTGCGGCAATGCGCAACACGCCGTCGTCGACCGTAACATCGATTTCCCCGGCGCTGAACCCCGGCAACGACGCCTCGATTGTGTAGTTGTCAGGGTTTTGGATCACGTCCACGCCGAGTTTCAGCGGGAAGTTGGACGCACGCCGGACGGGTGCGTAGTCGCTCCAAAAGTCGATTGGCCAACCACGGTGCGAGGGAAGGGGTTCCAACGGGTCAATGTTGTCATCTGTTTTTTCCTTGTATTGTCTAGCAAGATTCATCATCGCTTACATGTATTAATTATAAAAATAGCTATGAAGTATATCAAGAAAAGTGTCATGGTATTACAATAAACAATACTTGACACATCAATCATTCATCCGGAGACAGCCGGGTCTTTGGCAGTTCGGAAGAGAGCGAAACACTTCCAAGGAGTTAGATGACAATCTCACCAGAAAATCTCACGCACCAAACACGCGCGGTAATCGATGCGGCAGTGCAACTCATGATGCAGCGAAAAAACGTGCAACTTGATGTTGAACACATCCTCTTCGCCATGACCGACGGTAGCGAAAATCCGGTACGGAAAATCCTCGATGTTCTCGAAGTAGATACCGAAGCATTCCGGACCGATCTGATTGTGTTGACCGACGCGAAACCCAAAGGTATTGGCCATCCGACGGGACGGCAACGGCAGATTTTCATCACTCCACGGGCGCAAAATGCGATGAGCAAAGCGCAGTCCATTCAGCGCAAGACGTTCCGGGACGACTTGATGAGCATGGACCATCTGTTGATTGCCATCGTCGAAGAGGCGGATGGCGACCTCGCGCGAGTCCTCGCGAAGCACCGCGTGACCGCCGAACGCGTCTATCAAGCGGACCACCAGGTACGCGGCGCGGCGCGTGTAACTTCGCCCGACGCCGAGGAAGCGTACGGAACGCTCAGCAAGTACACGACCGATTTGACTCGTCTGGCTCGCGAAGGAAAACTTGATCCTATAGTTGGCCGCGATTATGAGATTCGACGTGTGATGCAGACGTTGACGCGGCGAAGCAAGAACAATCCAGTCCTGATCGGAGACGCCGGCGTCGGCAAGACTGCGATCGTCGAGGGATTGGCGCAGATGCTCGTGAGTGAGGGCGTCCCAGAGATGCTTGCCAATAAGCGAGTATTGGCGCTGAGCATCGGTGTCCTTCTTGCCGGCGCGAAATTCCGAGGCGAATTCGAAGAACGATTGAAAGCTGTCATGGACGAAGCTCAAGCATCCGCAGGCGAGATCATTCTGTTCATCGACGAGTTGCACTCGGTGGTTGGTGCCGGAACGGGGAGCGACGGCTCGTTGGACGCCGCCAACATGATGAAACCGGCACTCGCACGCGGCGAACTTCAGGTGGTGGGTGCTACAACCCCTGAGGAGTACCGACGTTTCGTTGAGAAAGATTCGGCGTTGGAGCGCCGGTTCACACCGATTTGGGTTGAGGAACCCGGGGAAGAATCTGCCGTTGAGATGCTAAAGGCATTGCGCAAGAACTACGAGAACCATCACGGAGTTCAACTCACCGACGCGGCGTTGAACGCTGCTGTCAGGTTGAGCGACCGTTACATCACTGATCGGCAGCTGCCCGACAAAGCGGTCGACTTGATCGACGAGGCCGCCGCCAAGGCGAGAATCGAACGCGCACCCGTCGTTGTCGTTGATCAATCAGACGAATCATCTGAACCAGAGCGATTGGTAATCAGCGAAAAGGACATTGCGGCGTTGATTTCGGAACGAATCGGCGTTCCTCTTGACCAACTCGTCGAAGAAGAGGTCGAAAAATTACTGAAACTCGAAGATCGCCTGCATGAGCGCGTAATCGGCCAGGATCGCGCGGTCGGCACCTTGGCAGACGCGGTCCGTCGTGGTCGCATGGGGTTGAAGGACGCAAGTCGTCCGACCGGCGTTTTCCTGTTCATGGGACCTACCGGTGTCGGGAAAACCGAACTCGCAAAGGCGTTGGCCGAGTTCATGTTCGATGACCCGAATCACTTAATCCGGCTCGACATGTCCGAATACGAAGAGCGCCATTCGATCTCTCGCATGATCGGGGCACCGCCAGGATACGTGGGTTACGACGATGCCGGTCAGCTAACAGAGGCAGTGCGACGACGTCCGTATTCGGTGATCCTGCTCGACGAGATCGAGAAAGCCCATACGAACGTCTACGACAGCATGTTGCAGATCTTCGACGATGGCCGGTTGACCGATGGTCATGGACGCACCGTCGACTTCACCAACACGATCATCATTATGACCAGCAACTTGGGCACGGCCGACCAAAACAAAGGTGCATTGGGATTTTCAGTCGGCGGAGATGAGACGCGAGGCAACGGCTTTGAATCGCCCGGCCTGACCAGTCGGCACGAGTCAGCTTTGAAGTCGAGATTCTCACCCGAATTCTTGAACCGCATCGATGAAGTCGTAGTGTTTGATCCGCTCGGACACGGAGAGATCGACCAGATCGTCGATAAATTCGTTCTACAAGTCGAACAGCGGTTGAAAGACCGATCGATCGGTATCGAACTGACGCCCGTCGCGAAGAGTTGGATTGCAGAACGTGGTTACGACACCTGGATGGGTGCTCGGCCAATGGCTAGAGCGATACAGCGTTACATCGAATCGCCACTGGCATTAGCGTTGATCAAAGGCGAGATCAGCGATGGTTCGCATGTCGTGATCGACATCGAAGATGATCGAATGGTGTTCAGGTCCGAAACATCGGAATCACGCGTTGCATCCAAGGAACTGTCTGAGGCGATATCGAATTAAACCGCTTTAAGCGTTTAGAATCTGGGTTCGACCTGAATTGAAATTTCCCCTGATCAGTATGTCCAGGTCAACCCGGTGATATAGCTATCGACGACGAACTCGCGAAAAACGAATTACCCGTCGAAGGCGGTTTACACGACCGCGACGCCCTGAGCGGGTTTGGAAGTTCGATCCTCGGATTTCTGTCCTCCAATCCACGCTTGGTCCAAGTGGGAATTTGGAGCGTCGTTGTCGGGTCTACGTTGTTGGGGATCGCCTTGTCTTTCGGTGGATTCCTGCACGTCGAAGATGTCGGTTATCTCGCGACGTTTTACCTGAACCTAATCGGTGCCGCGACGATAATCTTCCCGTTGCCGGGAGTGTTGGCGGCTTGTGTTGCGGCGGAATCGTCATTCGGGTTGAATCCTCTCGTGATCGGTCTCGTCGGCGGCGCCGGTGCAACGATCGGCGAGACAACGGCATACTTGGCAGGTTACGCGGGACACAACGCCGCGACACATTTCCGTTGGTATCCACGCATCCACGATCTGATGGAACGCCACGGTTCGGTGACGATATTCGTGGTATCCGTGATCCCGACTCCCTTCTTCGACCTCGCTGGTATCGCCGCCGGGGCATTGAACTATCCCTTCAGGAAATTCATGGTCTATGTTTTGGCAGGCAAAACGATCCGCCTGATCATCATGGCGTATGCATGTCGTCTGGGAATCGACTGGTTGCGGACGATCTACGAATTCACATGGCCAGTGGGATAATGGTTTCGGCGCAGGTCGGCCGGAATCTTCAATGGCCGGCTGCGTCATCGACCGTATTGCCGATTGATCTTCATGATGGACGAACGCTCCCTACACGCTGAAACCGCCCGGGGCGGGTTATCGGTAATCATCGTGGCGGCAGGTCAGTCTGCGCGTATGGAAGGCGTTGACAAGCTTGCGTTGGAGATTGGCGGCCGATCAGTCTTAGGTCACTCGTTGGATGTGATCGACCAAAGTGCATTAGTTAGCGGCGCGGTGGTGGTCACACACGAAAACAAAGTTGCCGACATCCGCGAAAGCATCACCAACAGTGGAATCTCAAAACCGGTCAGAGTTGTTGCCGGTGGTGCTCGACGACAAGATTCGGTGCGAAACGGGCTCGAAGAGTTGGGGCGTGCGGGAATCGAGTCGGAATTCATCGCAGTTCACGACGCCGCGCGTCCATTCTTTAACGAAGACATGCTGACGCGCGGTCTGGCTGTCGCGCGTCATGTCGGCGCAGCAGTACCCGTCGTTCCGCTAAAAGATACGATCAAACGTGTCGAGCATGGGATCGTCGTGGACACTCCCGACCGAGGAGCGATGTTCTCGGTGCAAACCCCACAGATATTCCGTGCCGAGATCCTGCGCGCGGCGCATCAAACCGTCGAAGCAGACGTCACAGATGACGCATCGATGGTCGAAGTCGCCGGTGGATTGGTCGCTACGTTCGAGGGCGCTTACGAAAACATCAAAATAACGACTCCGTCGGATATCGCCATCGCCCGAACGATAGCTGCCGGAAATGGTGGCGAATGGAAATATCGCTCAGGAATAGGATTCGACGGGCACAAACTGGTAGACGGTGGCCCCCTCAATCTAGGGGGATGCGAGATCGAGTTCGACATGCGGTTGCAAGGTCACTCGGACGGCGACGTGTTGTTTCACGCGGTGGCAAGCGCCATCCTCGGCGCGGCCGGTCTCGGCGATCTCGGAGGACGGTTTCCTTCCACCGATCCCAGATACGCGGGCGCAGACAGCTCGATATTCATCCGCGATGCCACACTTGAGGCGAGAGCGTTGGGCTGGCAGATCGACCACCTGGATGCAATGATTATTGCTCAGCGCCCAAGGTTGGCGGCGCACGTGCCCAATTTCGAAGCGAATATCGCCGATGCTATGGGTACCGAGGTCGATAGAACAAACGTCAAAGTGACATCGACCGACGCGGTCGGTGCCATCGGGCAAGGAGAGGGCATCGCCGCACAAGCGGTCGTCACATTGAGGCGTCAGAGCGGTTCAGATTAAAATTTCCTTTAGCCCGCAACCTGATTTCTCAACGAACCATGCAGCTTTACAACACCCTTACGCGCCAAAAAGAAGAGTTCAAGCAGATATCCGACCCAGTTCGGATGTACGTGTGCGGGGTAACGACATATGATGAACCGCACCTCGGTCACGCTTTGTCGACCATGATCTTTGAGGTGATGCAGTCGTACATGCAATATCGAGGCATCAACGTCAAACGCGTCCAAAACTTCACTGATGTCGACGACAAAATCATCGACAGAGCAGCTGAAAACGGCGTTGATTGGTTCGATCTGACTCAGGAACACGTCGATTCGTTCTTCGAGGCCATGGATGGACTGAACGTCAAGAGGGCAGACGTCCACCCGCGCGTCTCGGAGGAGATGAACGAGATCATCGCTCTGATCGGGGAGCTAGTCGATTCAGAGGCGGCGTACGAAGCAGGAGGCTCCGTCTACTATCGCGTGCGGCGCAATGAGCAATACGGCAAGTTGAGCGGTCGCACGGTTGACGGTGTAGTGGAGTTGGCGCGACTTGAACCGGATTTGCTCAAGGAAAATCCTGAAGATTTCGCATTGTGGAAAGCCTGGAAACCGGGCGAACCGTCGTGGGACAGTCCGTGGGGCCCCGGCCGCCCCGGGTGGCACATTGAATGCAGCGCGATGGCTCGGCGTTACCTCGGCGACCAAGTAGACATCCATGGCGGCGGTTTAGACCTCGTATTTCCGCATCACGAAAATGAAGTGGCGCAGTCCGAGTCTGCGACGGGCGTAGTTCCGTTCGCGCGCTACTGGGTTCACAACGGGCTGCTGCGGATGGGCGGCGATCAGAAAATGTCAAAGTCCCTCGGGAATTTCGTGACCGTCAGGGATGCCCTCAAAACGTACTCAACCGACGCGATACGGATGTGGGTATTCCAAAGCCACTACCGGAGCCCCGCCACATACGACGTCGAAAACCTTATCGCCGCGGAGCGGGCAGTGCGCAGATTGCGACAAGCGGCTGAGGCCGTAAACACGGGCGTCGGCACCGGTGAAGTTTACGACGCAAATCACGTCAGGCAACGCTTTATCGAGGCAATGGACGATGACCTCAACACTCCACGCGCATTGGCGGCGATATTTGATCTCGCTAGGGAGATTTTCACACAGCAATCCAATGGATCGGATATCTCTAACGCTCAATCAACCTTGCGCGAGTTGATCGGCGTGTTGGGGCTCACGCTGGAGGAACCGGAAAAAGACGATTCGGTGGATGATGCCGAGATCGAGGGACTTATCGAACAACGTCGGTCGGCGCGGCAGGATCGGGACTACGCGACAGCAGACGAGATCCGTGACCAGTTGGCAGGTATGGGGGTCGAGATAATGGACACGCCGCAGGGCACTACCTGGAGGCGCGCCTAGTGTGGATTTACGTTCGAATTAAGTGAACCGAACGTTCGCTATCGCGACCGCTACGAATACGATCGTCAATAAGATCGTCGCTCTGAACAGCAGCTTCTCTACGCCGCGACGAACGCGGAACGTGCTCTCCGACTGTCCGAAAACAGACGGGTTGTTGCCGCGGGCTTGCAAAAGCAAGACCACTAACAGCACCACGGCGAGGATGAGGAGCGATATCTGAAACCACATAACTACAAGGTTATTTTAGCAAAACGTTCCACCGACGCATGGCGGAATGCCTTTATTCGTCCATCGCCTCGCCCAACATTCTCATCACCGATTGGGCATCGGCACGACCGCGGGTCGCCTTCATCACTTGGCCCATCAAGAAACGAATTGCGTTGGTCTTCCCCGAGCGATAGTCGTCGACTGCCGATGGATTTTTGGCCAGAACCTCTTCGATTATCGGCGCCAACTCGTCCGCATCGCCCACTGATGCCAGTCCCAACCGATCGATCACCTCTTCTGGATCGGCGCCCTTGTCGAACATCTGGCCGAACACCCGTTTCGCCGAGTTGTTGTTGATTTCCCGTTTTTGAAATTTGCGAACCAATATTGCCAATGCGTCCGGCTTGACTTGGGTATCTTGGATGCTGTGGACGTCGTTTTCGTGCATCAACCGAGCCATCTCGCCGTTGAGCCAGTTGGCCGTCTCTTTGGCGAAACTCGCCTGATCGCTCTCCGCTTCGCCAATGACCGTTTCCATCACTGATTCGAAATACTCGGCCGAAGACCGTGAATCGACCAACAACGACGCATCGTAGTCCGAGAGTCCCCATGATCCGACGAAGCGTTGCTTTTTCGCCAATGGCAGTTCAGGCATTTGCGCGTCGATCTCGGCGACCCATTCACGACCGATGTGGATCGGCGGAATGTCGGGTTCAGGGAAGTACCGATAATCGTGTGCATCCTCTTTCGATCGCTGCGTCACCGTGAACTTCTCGCCGTCCATCCACCCGCGCGTCTCCTGCACAATCCGTTCGCCTCGCCTGATGGCCGCAATTTGACGCTCGATCTCGTACTCAACTGCTTCGCGGACGGCGCGGACGCGGTTCATGTTCTTAACTTCGACTTTCTCGCCGAGTGTTGTCGAACCGACTGGTCGGACACTGATGTTGGCATCGCAACGGAAGGAACCCTCTTCCATATTGGCGGTGCCCACGCCGAGGTATCGAATGATCGACTGAAGCGTCGTTATGTAGGCTTCCACTTGTTCCGGCGTCCGCATGTCCGGCTCGGTGACGACCTCCATCAACGGCACTCCGGCACGATTGATGTCCAACAGCGAGTGCATTACGCCACCTGTCGGGGAATCAATGTGTATGAGGCGCGCAACGTCCTCTTCCATGTGGACGCGGTTGATGCCGACTCGCCACGGAGTTTCCGTCGGTAGATCGAGCCAACCGTTGACGCAAATCGGCTCATCGTATTGCGAAATCTGGTACCCCTTCATCAGATCGGGATAGGTGTACTGCTTGCGATCAAACTTCGTTACTTCGGCAACTTCACAATTCAATGCGAGGCCGATCGTAATCGCCGATTCGACCGCACGTTTGTTGACGACTGGCAACGTGCCTGGCAGCGCCATAGAAACCGGATCGACCAACGTGTTTGGCGCCGCTTTTTGGTATCCAGCACCAGACCAAGAGAACATCTTGCTCTTGGTGTTCAGCTGGACGTGGGTCTCAAGTCCGATTACTGCTTCGAATTCAGTTTCTGGCATGTCGTGTTCCCAGTATTGGGCGTGATTTCTGCTGATCGTTTCTATTTTCTAATACCGGCGGTAGGGTTTTTCGCTTCACCAAGCCCCGGGTCCGATTAGCGGAACGAAGACACATTCAACCCCCCATTTAACTTCGAAACCGTCGTCCGCACGGATTACAGTCGCGACCCGTTGCCTTCTGCGAGTACCGACCGGTATCACCATGCGCCCATGAGGTTTCAATTGATCGACTAAAGACTGCGGGATTTCCGGAGCCGATGCGCCGACAATGATCGCGTCGTAAGGGCCGCGTTCCGGACAACCCAAGACCTCATCGGACGCCTGATCGGACGCCTGGACAACCTCGACGTTTTCGTAGCCCAGCCGCATCAGCCGGTCGCGAGCGGCGTCCGCGAGTTCGCCGATTCTTTCCACCGTGACTACGTGGTCAGCCAACTGAGACAATATCGCCGATTGGTAACCCGAACCACATCCGACATCGAGAACACGAGACGCTCCCGTTGCAAGACCAAGTTCGGAGATCATGTGGGCGACGAGGCTCGGCTGCGAGATGGTTTGGCCCTTTCCTATTGAAAGGGCGCGGTCCGACGTGGCTCGACTGAGATCGTGTCCCTGCACGAAATCTTCGCGCTGCACGTTTAGTGTCGCTTTCATAACGCGGCGATCGATTTCAGGCCTCGACCTTATTGCGTTCTCTATCTCCGAGAGTTCGGAAGTGGCTTCACTCGCCGAGCGTCCAACCAGAATGTCGGACAGTCTTCTCTTGATCTGTAGGAACGGCAAGTTCGTATTCGCAGTTGATCGGCAATAGCGGTCGTCGAGTGCTAACGCTTAGGATACGGGTTGATCTGACAGCGCTCAGATTTGTTCAGTCGGTGACATGGTTGTCCGATAGGTTGTGATCACGGCGGAATTTCGTTCAACTGGTAAAATTAATTACAGAAGCAATCAGGAGTTCAATCGGGCACATCAATCGGGCGACAGCGCTCCGAAATGTTAGGTCGTTGATGGAGCGGCCAAACGTGTAGCCGAACCCCAACTAACGGTTGCAGAAACCGGGAGGATACTTGACTACTCAAGACAGACTCACCATCTCACGGGAATCCACGCTCGATGACGCGGGCTACAAATGGGGATTCTCGACCGATGTCGAGATGGAATTGGCGCCCAAGGGTTTAGGTCCTGACATCGTCCGGCTGATTTCTGAGAAAAAACATGAGCCGGAATGGCTGCTCGAGTGGCGATTGAAGGCATTCGATTACTGGAGCAAGTTGCAGCGCGAGGACGCCGAACCTCGCTGGGCCAAACTTCGTTACCCGGACATCGACTACCAAGACATCTACTACTACGCGGCACCAAAATCTTTCGACGACGCTCCAAAGAGCTTGGCCGATGTTGATCCCGAGATGCTGGACACGTTCGAAAAACTTGGGATCCCGCTACACGAACGCGAACGCCTCGCCGGCGTCGCCGTCGATGCCGTGTTCGACTCGGTCTCGGTTGCTACGACATACAAGGACCAACTTGAAGAGCGAGGTATCATATTTGGCTCGTTCGCGGAAGCTGTCCAGAACCATCCCGATCTCGTCCAGAAGTATCTAGGCTCCGTGGTTCCTTACACCGACAACTTCTTCGCGGCATTGAACTCCGCGGTTTTCTCCGACGGTTCATTTGCATACGTTCCGCCTGGGGTTCGATGCCCGATCGAATTGATGACCTATTTCCGGATCAACACTGAGGGTTCCGGTCAGTTCGAACGCACGCTCATCGTAGCCGATGAGGGTGCATTCGTCAGCTACCTTGAAGGCTGCACGGCACCGATCCGCCGCACTAGTCAGCTTCATGCAGCGGTCGTTGAGTTGGTAGCTCTGGAACGCGGCGAGATCAAATACTCGACGATCCAGAACTGGTATCCGGGAACTAAGGACGGGCAGGGCGGTGTCTACAACTTCGTGACGAAGCGCGGAATTGCGGAACGCGACGCAAAAATATCTTGGACACAGGTCGAGACGGGTTCGGCTATCACTTGGAAATACCCGTCAGTCATACTGCGAGGGGACAATTCAGTAGGCGAATTCTACTCCGTCGCTCTCACCAACAACTATCAGCAGGCCGACACCGGCACCAAGATGATACACATCGGCAAGAACACGAAGTCGACTATCGTGTCGAAGGGCATCTCCGCTGGCCATGGAGAAAACACCTACCGAGGCGGGGTGAAAATCTTGCCAGGTGCCGAGAATGCCACTAACCACACTCAATGCGATTCATTGCTGGTAGGCGATCAATGCGGGGCCCACACGGTTCCCTACATCGAAGTCCGCAACCCGTCCGCTCGTTTGGAACACGAGGCCAGCACATCTAAGGTCAGCGACGAACAGCTTTTCTACCTGATGGCCCGAGGCATATCGGAAGAGGACGCCCATCACATGATCATCACCGGTTGGAGCCGCGACGTGATCAAGGAGTTGCCGTTCGAATTCGCGCTTGAAGCCGGACAGTTGCTGAAAGTCAGCTTGGAGGGCGCAGTCGGGTAGTGCGACGGCGAAAAATCACTCGACCATTTGGCCTCATTCAGAAATATAACGAGGCGACACCAGCGAACGCGCTACTGAATCGATCAACCGACATTCGGTCGCGCCGAATCGCAGACCGATAATCAGTAAACCAATTGGAAAACCTACACGAGAGACCGAATGCTGAAGATTGAAAATTTACACGCCTCTGTCACTGGCAGCGACGAAATCATACTGAAGGGCATCGATCTGGAAGTAAATCCGGGTGAGGTGCACGCAATCATGGGACCCAACGGCAGCGGCAAGAGCACACTTGCCAATGTGCTGATGGGCAAACCCTCCTACACCGTCACTGAGGGAGACATCACCGTTGATGGCAAGAGCATCATGGGCCTCATGCCGGACGCGCGAGCCCACTTGGGTTTGTTCCTAGCGATGCAGTACCCGTCCGAGGTGCCGGGCGTGCGACCATGGCAGTTCCTAAAGGCAGCGAAGGACGCAATCGACGGCGCCAACGGTCAGAAAAAGATGTCGGTGCGTGATTTCTCCAAGCTGTTCGACGAAAAAGTCGAGGCCATCGGGATCAACCCAGATTTAGTCAAAAGGTCGCTGAATGAAGGGTTCTCTGGTGGCGAGAAGAAGCGCAATGAGATGCTTCAGATGCAGATTCTGGAACCGAGGATTGCGATCATGGACGAGACCGATTCGGGTCTCGACGTCGATGCGTTGCAGGCCGTCGCCGACGGCGTCAACAAGATGCGCTCACCAGAGCGTAGCTTTGTAATCGTCACGCACTACCAGCGATTGCTCCACTACGTCCGTCCGGACGTTGTGCACGTCCTCGTAGAGGGCAAGATCGTCGAGACAGGCGACGCGTCATTAGCTGAGCAGGTCGAGAAGAACGGTTATCGCGATTATCTCTCGACTCGACGAAACGGGGAGTAGCAGAACTTCTATGACCCTCAACGTCGTCGCGATGCCGAGCAATTCGACTCGGCACTTGGACATCTATCGAAACGACTGGCAACGATTCGTCAGCGGTAGTTCGAATAATGGGTTTGCCAAAAACCCGGTTCCTGAACTCCGCAACATTGGCTGGCAGGAATTCGAACGCATCGGGTTCCCGATCCATCGTCGCGGCAACGAGCTTTGGAAGTACACCGATCTTCGAAAGATCGACAGGTCCGAGTTCCGATTCGGTGCTCCTTCGTCATCCATCACCCGCGATGAGTTAAACCAACGTGTTCCTTTAGCCGATGCATGGCACAACGTCGTCTTCGTCGATGGCGCGTTGGATGAGACTCTGTCGGACACCGGTAACGCTTCGGCGGGCTCCGGGTTGAAATCCGTCGCCCATTTTGAGAATCTCGGCAAGTTGGCGGATTGCACTGACAATGCCTTCGTGGCACTCAATACGGCGTTTCTCGGCGACGGGTTATTCCTCGAGATCGCACATGGTGCAGAAGTCGACACGCCGATCCATTTGGTGTTCGCCACCACTGATGCAGATTCAGGCCAGCGCGTGGTCTATCCGCGTATTGCGATCGCCGTCGGCAACGGCGGATCGGCCACCGTGATCGAATCGCACGTCTCGATGTCGGGTGCAACGCACTTATCCGCTCCCGTAACCGAGATCACCTTGGACGATGATGCCGCGCTGACGCACTACAGGCTGCAGATTGATGGCGAAAACTCCTACCACTTCGCCACCACTCGGGTGTTGCAGGAGGCAAGCTCCGACTATCGCTCGACATCTTTCAGTATCGGTTCGGACATCGGACGCAATGATGTCTTTACGCACTTGGTCGGTGAACATGCCTTGTCGACGTTGCACGGTGTTTATCTGACCACCAATCGGCAACATCAAGACAACGAGATCAGTACCACTCACACCGCTCCGCATTGCACGAGCGATCAGTATTACAAGGGAATTCTGTCTGGACGATCACGCGCAGTGTTCAGCGGCAAGATCACGGTCGAGCGCGGTGCTCAGAAGACCGACGCGAACCAGAAGGACTTGAACCTGCTGCTTTCGCACGGTGCCGAGGTCGACACCAAGCCGTCCCTCGAAATCTATGCCGATGACGTGAAATGCGCGCACGGCGCGACTGCCGGCCACGTTGACGAGGAAACGTTGTTCTATCTCCAGTCGCGCGGTGTCGACTATGACACGGCGCAAGCGATGCTGATACGTGGATTCGCAGCCGAAATCCTATCGGAGTTCGGGGATGACGAATTGCATGCGTTCTTGGAGAGCCAGCTGGACGCGTTGATGCCCGAGTTGCAACAAGAATCCGACACCATTGGCACCGCGTAGTGCCAGTTTGAATCACGCGCTAGAATAATCGAACCGTGTAGGCGCCAAATATGCAACGCGTCACACGGTCATCCCCTGATGCGTAGCGGAATTGGACATCTTGACGAGGTTAATCGATACATCGTCGAGGATCACTGCCGCAATCCGCGCAACGTCGAACCGATCTCTGGCTTCAACGCTGAGGCGAATATCGACAACCCGTTCTGCGGGGACGAGGTTACGGTCCAACTTCGCATCGACGATGGCGTTGTTTCGGCGATTTTCGTTCATGGTTCTGGTTGCGCAATAACCCAAGCGTCAGCTTCTATGATGGGCGAAGCGGTCGAGGGCAAGCATCGTTCGGAAATCGCAGAGTCGGCCACGATTATGCGGCGAATGCTTACGGAAGGTGAGTCGCCAGACGGGGATGATGCCGATGCGATCGGGGACGCGATTTCACTGCGAGACGTATCCCGATTTCCGGTCCGCATCAAATGCGCGTTGCTCGCTTGGGCAACATTGGAAGACGCGATCGACAGTCTCGAAAACTAGATCAACCGCCTCGAACGCGGTCCGCAAGCCACAGTCGGCTCAACCAAGTCGAATCAGCGCGATAAGTGCTTGGTGCAACGTTTCGCAGGTGTGACCACCACAACCAGTGAGATACCGATGCGGCGGGCCGGAAGATGTGTGCTCCCCGGAATATTTCTCGCTGGATTTCGAGCATCAGTTCGCCTCTGACGAGCGGGTCGAACTCTACGGCCTGAAGCGCAATAAGGGTGTCCAGCTCTTTGGTGGAGTAGCCGGTGGAGTTCCAGGGGCCGCCGGAGTGATGGATCGCGAAGAGGGCTGAACTCGTACTGGTTAGAGGTGGCGGCGCTCCCACGTAGATGTCGTAATTGCCTTCGTTCCAAATATCTTCGCCGAACGTGCGTGTGGAGACAGCTTCGACGGAGACGATGGCGCCCAACCGTTTGATCGCCTCGGCAAGCGATAGGGCAGTGTTGATGTAGTCGTCGCCGAACTCGCCTACTTGGATGTTGACGATGATGCCTCTTGGAAGGTTCACGCCTTCCAAAAGCGACAAGACCTTGGTCCGGTCGTTGAAGAACGCGTCGATCTCGGTCGCGGGTAGGAGCCATTCGGGGTTGTAGAGCGGCAATCCGGCGCTGATGAACGACTGGCCGCTATCCAGAGCGTCGATCAATCCGTTGGGGTCCCACGTGTAGAGGATAGCCTCCCGGTAGAATTTCTGGTTCAGGTACCCGCGAGTCGTGTTGAAAGCGACTTCGATGCCGGCCGCCGGGTCGTGACTCCTTGTCCAGCGCAACTCGTCGAATCGCTCCGTCGCTGCTACGAGGTCGGGTAGATCGGGTTGGATGAGATCGAGTTGACCGGTTCGCAAAGACGTCGTGCGAGTTTGATCGTCTTCGATGATGGCGACGTTTATGCCGTCCAACAATGGCAGTTCCGGAATGTAGTATCGCTCGTTTGCTCTAAAGCTCATTCCGCTACGTTCGAAGGATTCCAAGACCCAAGGGCCCGTGCCGATGGTCGGGCCTTGCGTCAGATCTCCGTTTAGATTGACGGCTTCGGGTGCGACGATCGCTGCGCGGGCATCTGCGAGTTTGTCGAATATCTCCGCGTCCGGCAACGTGAGATCGATTTCTACCGTGTCATCGCCGACGACTCGGGCTTGGGCGACGGTGTTGACGAGATGCGAATTCGCCATTTGCGGGTCGGTCAGGCGATTTATGCTGTACGCGACATCTGCGGCTGCCAGGTCTCGGCCGAGACCTGGGTTGGTTTCCTGCCAACGGATCGTCGGTCGGAGCTTGATGCGTAGTGTGGTGTCGTTGGCGAATTCCCAGTTCTCGCACAGGTCGCAGATGATCTCGTGCGCCGATGACGAGGTGGTCGGGTCGTACCGCGTAGAAAGTTCGTCGACTCCGTAGTGGGGGTCGTTCGGTTTCAGCCATCGATATCGGAACAGACGTGAGTAGGCGATCCCAGGTCCCCAACCAGCGAGTATCGGCGAAACTGATTTATGGATGTCTCGATGGGGCGGTGAACCGGGGACAGCGATTTTGATTGTGCCACCGCGGAATCCCGTGACTGGCAACGGTTTGACGGGCTCAGCGTCGACGGAGGTAGGGGCTGCAGTGACTATTGGTTCCGGTTTTGGAGTCGGAGTTGGCGTCGGCAATACGGGTGTCGGAGTTGCCGTAGGAGCCGGTGGAATCGCCGTGGTTTCGGGTGCCTGCGTAGTAACCGCGGGAGTTGCTGTTGGCGGTACCAGTGTGGGTGTTTTGGTCGGCGGTGCAACACTAGGCGCGGTCGGTCTAACGACAGTCTCGGGCTGTGGTGTTGAAGTTGGCGGTGCGATCGTCGTAGGGATCGGGGTACTGGTTGGAGGTGCGGTTGGTTCGGGCGGAGTTTCGGTTGAGATCGGGGTTTTTGTTGGTGCGACGGTTACGACGGGTTTCGGCGTCGGCGTCGGTGCTTCGGACTGACAAGCGAGCGAGATCGCGGCGATGCACAGCGCTCCAACGGTGATGCCGACACGAAGTGCGAATTTGGCGGTCACGTGCCGACCGAACTGAAGGAGTCGGCGGTCTTGCGTAGGCCGTTTGCAAACGAGGTTTGGGCTCGCCATCCGAGGTCGTGATCGGCGACTCTAACGTCTAGCCAGATTTTCGATATGTCACCGGCGCGCGGCGGACCGTAGATTGCAGGCTTTTCAGAGGGTACGATTTCGCGAAGAAGGCGATGGATTTCGTTGACGGAGATGCCGACACCGGTGCCGATGTTGTACGGACCGGTTAGGCCTGAGCGAGCGATTGCGATTACTCCTTCGATGAAATCCTCGATGTAGATGTAGTCGCGTTCGTCGTTGCCGTCGCCGAAGATGGTTACCTGTCGGCCTTCGAGCATGGCTTGGGAGAAGATGGCGATGACGCCTGCTTCACCGTGAGGGTTTTGGCGGGGGCCGTACACGTTGGCGGGTCGGACGATCCCGTAGTCGATGCCGTAGAGGTGACCGTAGACGCGGAGGTAGTTTTCGACGGCAAGTTTCGAGGCACCGTAAGGGGAAAGTGGTTGGGCAGCCATGTCTTCGGATGCTGGCAGGTCGGTTAGATCGACGTCGCCATAGATGGCTCCGCCGGTGGAAAAGTAGATGAAGCGGGGTGCGTGGGAGAGTTCGCGGGTGGCTTGGAGGAGGTTCAGTGATCCGATGATGTTTACGTTCGCGTCGAGAATCGGGTCTTTTGCGGAGACGGATACGCTGCCTTGGGCGGCTAGGTGGTAGACGGTTTGCGGTGCGATCTTGGTGACGTGGTCGGAGATGGAGGGGTCGGAGATGTCGAGTTCGATGAATTCGGCTGAGGGATTCAGGTGCTCGGTGGTTGCGGTTTCGAGGTTGTCGATTACGTAGACGGGGTTTCCTTCAGCAATGAGGGCGTCGACAAGGTGGCTGCCGATGAATCCGGCACCGCCGGTCACCAGAACGGTGCCGTGTGTTTGTTGGGGATTTTGGTCGGGCACGTTCAATTTTCGGTGGAGGATATTGAATAATGGTGCTGAATTGTTAGACGAAAACGACTGGTTGGTGGTTTCAATCGCGTCAAACTTCAATTATGCGTCAGGGGTGGTGGGCGCCTCTTTGCTTGGGCGTGCGGTTTCGAGGTGAAGGGGTAGAATTGGCAGGCGTTGACCGATACGAACATGTGGAGTTCAGGTAGATGCCCGACATTAAATTGATTGCTTCTCGGCACTCAGCGTTTTACAGTCCGTTGATTTCGATGATCGCGGGCGGTTTTCTGGAGAAGGAGGGCTTGACGGCGAGTTATACGCCGGCGGCGGCAGGGCAGAACTCGGCGATTGAGGTCGCTGAGGGTAGGGCGGATATCGGGCAGTCGGCGGTTTCGGGAAGTTGGGGTGCGTTGGACGCCGGTGAGAAACCTCCGGTGGCGCATTTTGCTCAGATCAACGCTTTTGACGGGTTCATCGTCGCGGCGCGTGAACCGGATGCGGATTTTCGGTGGGAGAAGCTGCTGGACGCGAAGTTCCTATATGTGCACGGTGGGCAGCCGGAGGCGATGTTGAAGTACGGGTTGCACCGGATTGGGATCGATATATCGGATATCGAGGGTATCGAGTCGTCGGGTGGTGATGAGATGATGGAGCAGTGGCGGAACGGCGAGGGTGACTATTTCCACGAGCAGGGGGCGTTTCCGCAGCAGCTGGAGCATGAGGGGATCGGACACATCGTGGGTTCGATCGGTAAGATTGTGGGTCCGACGGCGTTCAGCAGTTTGGTGGCTCGGTGGGATTATCTCGATACTGATGAGGCGAGGGCGGTTGCGAGGGCGTATCGGGCGTCACGTGACTGGGTGAACACGGCGGATCCGATGGAGATTGCGGAGGCTGAGGCGCCGTTCTTCCCAGGGATGGCGGTGGAGGCTACGGCGGCGGCGGTTGCTTATTACCAGAGGTTGGGGAATTGGGATGGCGATATCGCGATCCCGAGGGATCTTTACGAATCGGCGCTGGATGTGTTCGAGCATTCGGGGATGGTAGGTTCGCGGCATGCTTATGAGGATGTTGTAGTGGCGCCTCCTGGGGCGTAGAGGAGTTTTGGGCGCGTTTAATTGGTCTGCTGTTAGGCAGCGGTTGGTTGGGCGTGCTTCCCCGTTCCCATCCCCTATGGATTCCGGCTTTCGCCGGAATGACGGAGCTTTTGCAGAGGTCTCCATCAAGTAGGGGGAACAGGCGCTGGTCTTGGCTGTTGAGCAGGCTTCAGCTCTTGAAGCTTTGCTCGGGTGGACATCGCCGCGGTGCTGAGATATGTTGGACTGTTATCTTCCCTCGTCCGGTCACTGCCTGCGTTGCCAGTCCGCGGGCCCTTTCGACGACTAATCTTCTGAGTCTTATCGCCGACCATCGGTATGTTCTGAACATCCTCGCGCCGTAGCCGCGACCCCGCAGCGAGTGGGGTCCGACGTCTGCCGAATTCGCGACCGTTTATCTGGCCCTTGGCGTAGCATCCCGCATGTTCCCGAGTTTCGTCGTTTGGGAGGGGGAGTTCGCTGGCTCGTGTTGCCGGTGGTGCATTAGTCCCCGGCGACCTGAACTTGTTACTTCGATCGTTTCGAACGGAACCTCCAGACCTTGCGTCCGTCTCAAGATTGGGCTAGGGGCGTCGCTGCTGGTCGTGTTGGCGCAACGACGAGTCCGGGTTACCCTTGCGGGATTCCATGTACCCGTTGATTTTTAGTCGCGTTTTCACGATCTGACGCTTGTTCCCTTCGGTCTTTCGGCTAGATTGGTGTCCGCACTCGTCAGCGCGGCGATGTCGGTTGAATTCACTTTTGATAATACAACATATATAATGTGGATTGTCAGGTATAATACGATGGAAAATTGGTTAGAATTATGATGGATGTAGTTTGAACTGGGGTCAGCGGGATTGATGGCCTCCGCCTTTCGTTCTGGTTCACCCTCACCCTTCGAGAGAAAGGGCCATTGCTCTTCCCGTCTCGCGGGGCATCCCCTGTGGTCGCTTCGCTTGTGACCCCCTCTGAATCTCCCCCTGGCAGGGGGAGGGAATTAGGCGGCGAAGGGGACGGGTTTAGCGCGAGATTTCTTCGACGATGTTGATTAGGGGTTCGCCGCGGGTTAGGCGGTCTAGGTTTTGGGCTACGGTTTGGGCTCGGCGGGTAGCGGTTCCGTAGGTTGCGCCGGAGTGGTGGGGGACCATTATGATGTTGTCGAGTTCCCAGAAGGGGTGGTCGGATGGCCGTGGGGCGTCGGTTGCGGATTCGGGGTATTGGTACCAGGTGTCGATGGCTGCGCCGGCGATGGTGCGGTTTTTGAGAGCGTTGTAGAGCGCTGTTTCGTCGATGATGTGTCCGCGTGCGGGGTTGATGATGTATGCGGTGGGTTTCATTAATCCGAGTTCGTGGGCGCCGATGAATCCTTGGGTTGCGGGGCCTAAGGGAGTGGAGATTAGGACGAAGTCGGCCTCGGATAGGACGTGTTCGCGGGCGGATGTTCCGCCTCCGATGTAGATTGCACCGTAGAGTTCGCCTTCGGCTTTGTCGGCTCTACCGGCGGCGATAACGGGCATTTCGTAGGCTTGAGCGAGTCTTGCGACGCGGCGTCCGATAGCGCCGAAGCCGACGATGCCGAAAGTTCGGCCCATGAGTTCGCGGTAGATGCCATGGCGACCGGGCCACATCTCCCACGATCCGGATCGGAATGTGCGCTCGGATTTGAAGAGTTCGTGATCTAAGGCTACGGCTACGGCCATCACCCATTCGGCGATGGGAGCTTCGTGGTGATAGGCGTTTGCGACGGTGCAACCTTGGGGGACGGCGTCGGGATCGATGCGGTCGTATCCGGCGGCGGCGATGAGTATGGCCTTGAGGGAGTTCGCGGCGGCGCCCATCTCCTTGGTGAAGTCGGTGCCGATGAAGACGTCGACATCGACTAGGGCTTCGGACGGCGCTTTGTTGTCGTTGAACTCGGTGTACACCCATTCGACGGGTTCGGTGACGGGGAAGGGTTGTACGCTGGGGTCCGCGTTGGGACGGCGGTTTGTTAGTACGCGGAGTTTTTTTGGCATTCTTCGGTGCCCCTTTGTCCTTCGGACATTTGCCCCTTGTTTCGTACGTAGTTGGGCGGGTGTAAACGGTACGGTGTCGGACATTTCCTCTGTAAACGGGGGAAACCGACCGTCCTGCTGCATCCCGTTCCCCCTCACCCTCTCCCACGAGGGGAGAGGGGATCGTCGTCGGAAAAGGGTGGTTAGAACGAGGGTTCGCCGGAGGACCAGTTCCAGTTGTCGGCTGGCCAGACGTTTCGGCCTCTTCGGGCGCCCATGTTTCCGGCCATGGAGGCGTCGCGGCGTTCTTCGTCGTACCAGTCGGCTACGGTGTCGCGCCATTGTTTGATGTGGGGCGTTGCGACGTGGTAGTCGAAGGCGGCGCTGTTGACGTAGACCTCGTAGAGGTAGAGCTCGGTCGGGTCTTCGACGTTTTGGTAGACGTCGAAGCGTAGGCATCCGGGCTCTTCGTGTGTCGAGCCGATGCCGTCGAGTGTTACAGCGGCGATGAAGTCGTCGACCTTGTCGGCTTGGACGTATTGCGGAGCGTGGATGACGTGGAGGGTTCCCTGCTGGAAGGCGGGATCGTCGACGGCACCAGGTCGATAGGCGTCCCAATCGGCGGGTCCGGCGGGGTAGACAGATCGGCAGAAGGAGACTTCGGGCGGCTCTGCGAACATGTCGGCGGATGCGTCGCGCCACTGGTGGAAGTGGTATGCCATCGTGTGGTACTGGAACGCGGCCTCGTCTTCGTAGACCTCACAGAATGCGAACTTGGTTGGGTCTGCGTCGTCTTGGATGATGTCGAATCGATAGCAGTTCGGTTCGCCGAGAACGGAGCCGACGCCATCGCCGATCGAGGCTTCGATGAAGTCATCGATGCGGTCATCTTTGACCTTCAGTCTCACCATGAGGATGTACATCGTTATCTCCTGATTGGGTGTTTTGGCATGATTGCCGTTTTGGAGTATATCGCGGGGAGGATGGTGGGAGGGTCAGGAGTTAGCTCTGTCGAAAGCAGTGGTGTCAGCGCCGATCTGGATTGCGGCTCTCACCATCGAATATTCCAGCGGTTGTCGTCGGCTAGGGGATTGCAGCTGCCAGATGGCGAATTGCCTTCGGCCAACGGCGCGTACGCCCAGTAAGCCGGAATGGGGGCAGTTGATCCTGCAATCGGGTCTGCGCCATCGCCAAGCAGATCCAAGTACTCGTCCGCATTGTCAACCAGAGTTGTAATACCACAAAGCGAGGTAATTAAATACTCGTCTTGCTCTGCAGGAACGACTATGTAGGTCTTTTCGACGATGAAATTGATACCGCAAGTCGCCTCGTCTGCGTTGGTGAGGACATACGTGGTCTCGTAAGTTGGGCCGCGCCAGATGGTGTCTACTCGGAATTCAACAAGCTTGTTCGCCCAAGGCTGTTTCGTGTTGACGAGCCGCGTTGAAGTGACTTCCCCTTTGAACAGAATCGGTGCTGCTTCCAGCCATCCCTGCAACGTTCCCAGCCTTTCGCAACTACAGGCATAGACGGTTTCATCGTCAACCAACATCGAGGTCCCTAGGATCGAGACGATTAGAAACACGATGATGCTAACCGCCACTAATTTTCCTGATTTGATCATCGGATTCGCATTGATCGAAAAGATCGCGAGCAGTCGTCAACCCCACTTCGCCTACGGCTTTCCCGCGAACGGGGGCGACCCTGCCAACACCGGCGGCCGCTGGACGTTCCGCTTAACCCCGCCCAATATAAAGCTGTTGGTTGGGGATTACTATGGCTTCGAGCATGTTGACTTCTGGGGGGAGGGTTGCCATTAGGAGGGCGGTTCGGGCGATGTTTTCGACGTCCATCATGGGTTCAGGGCCTTCGTCTCGGCCGGATCCGGATTTGGCGTCGGCGCGGCGTTCGACCCATGTGTTGCCGGGGTGGAGTGCTCCGACGGAGATGTTTATGTCTCGGCCTTCGATGGCGGCGGACTGTGTGAGACCCCAGACGGCGTGTTTGCTGGTGGTGTAGGCGGCGGCGGAGTGTCGGGATCGCTGGGCGGCGATGGAGCCGATGTTGATGATGCGTCCGCCGCCTTGGGGTCGCATGATCTTGAAGGCTTGCTTGGTGCAGTAGAACATGCCGGTGACGTTGGTGTTCATCACGCGGAGCCATTTTTCGGAGGAGAGGGTCTCAATGGGGTCGCCTTCGATGGAGCCGGAATTGTTGACGAGGATGTCGAGGCGTCCGTGGTCTTTCATGACGGATTCGAAGACGGCGGCGACGCTGTCTTCGTCGGTGACGTCCATGGACAGCGGAGTGACGTCGATGCCAGATTCGGTTGAGAGTTCGTCTGCGGTTGCTTGCAAGCGCTCCATGTTGCGTGCGGCGATGGTTACGTTTGCGCCGTTGTTTGCGAAGATGCGTGCGATGCCTTTTCCGATGCCGGTGCCGCCGCCGGTTACGAGTGCGATTTTTCCTTCGAGAGATTCGTTGCTCACGGGTTTTCCTCCGAGTTATGTATCGAGTTAGGTCTGTGGGGTCTCGTTTTTGCCTGGTTTTGACAGGAAAGATGTGATGAGGGCTAAGGCTACTATGCAAGTTGCGGCCAGGTATGCGTATTTCCAACCGTCCATGAATGCTTGTCCCGCTGCGGGAGTTTCTTCGAGTTCTCCAAGCGGGATGTTGAAACCTCGGGCGATCATGACTCCGGCAATGATTGCGGTGATGATGGCTTGACCGGAGACGTTGCCGAGGTTGCGCGTGAGGTTGATGATTGCGCTGACGAGTCCGTACGACGAGATCGGTACCGAGCCCATAGTTGCGCTGGCGTTGGGTGCGGACCATGCGCCCATTGCGAGGCCGTTGATGAGGACGACTATGGCAATGTAGATGATGTTCGAGGTGTCGTTCAGCGTTGCAAGTGCGATGCCGGTGAGGACGAGGAAGAAGAAACCGCCCATCATGAACGGTCGGACACCGTAGCGGTCAGAGAGTCGACCGAAGACCTGTGCTCCTACGCCCATTCCGAGGGCCATCATCAGCATGACGCCGGAGGCGAGAATTTCGGGCCATCCACGGAAGGCGACGAGGTAGATCGGCAGGACGAACAGGGTCGCAGACGAACGCATGAATGCCAAGTATCGGGTGATGATGGAGTACTTGAAGACGCTGATTTTGAAGAGCCTGAGGTCGACCATCGGGTATGGCGTTTTGAGTTGCCACCAGATGAAGACGATGAGGGTGGCGATGCCGGTGAATGCTCCGCTGATGATTATGGGCGAGCCCCAATTGAGGGCCCATGGGTTGGTGATGGTGAGGATGATGATTGCGGTCGCGACGGCGGAGAGGACGGCTCCGAGCCAGTCGTAGGGTGGGCGTTTTGCTCCGGAGAAGGATCCGATGCGTTCGTCTTTGAGGATGTACAGGCCCCAGAAGAAGGCTACGGCGGTGGGGATGGCCATGAAGATGAAGAGGGCTTGCCATGGCAGGAATTGGAGTGTCACACCGGATACTATGGTCCCGGCCGCTCCTCCGATGGCGACGGCGGTGGTTTGGCTTCCCAATGCTTTTCCGCGTTCGTTGGCGGGAAACACGGATGTCGTGATGGCCGTGGAGACGGATTGGCCCATGGAACTTCCGATGGACATGATGACGCGTGTGACGATGAGGAATGTGAGGCTTGTAGCGAATGCGCAGGCGATGGCGCCGCCGCCGAAGAGCACCATGCCGATGAGGTGGAACTTCTTGCGTCCGATCATGTCGGCGACTTTGCCCAGAGGGACCATAAGGGTGCTAATGGTGAGGGATTGCGCTATGACGAGGAGGGACGCTTCTTTGAAGGTGATACCGAAGTCTTCGGCGATGGCGGGTAGAGCGAGGAAGATGATGCTGAAACTCATCACCATGGTGACGAGTGACATTCCTACGGCCCAGAACGCACGCCACTTGTACCAGGCGTTTTCGGGTGCGCCGGGATCCCACACGGGAGATTTGCGGCGCGGGCGTGCGAGATGGTCTGAGTGTCTGCCATTAGAGAGCGCGACGCGATGGCGTCGACGAAGGATTGACACTAGAGTATAGCGAAACGAATGGGACGCGCTATCAGTGCACGTCCATGCGTTTGAGGCGCCAAACGGTGGCTACGTTGGAGACGATGATGACGGCGATCAAGGCGATGATGGCGTATTCGAACGGGGGCAGTTGGTTCGATCCGGATCTGGGCGCGTCGATCAGGGTGGAGTTGAGTTCTTGAAGAATCGACAAGGTGTTGCCGCTGATGCTGACGTATTTCAAGCCCGGTATGGCGGTTGAGATCAGGCTTCGAAGCCGAAGACGTAGACGATTCCGAAGACGACGGCACGCGTCGTAAGGGTGCCGACGAATGCGAACAATGAGACGAAGGCGAGGGAGCCGATGAGTATGCCGAACGCTCCGACGATGGCTGCGGAGTAGGATTCGTCTTCGAAAACGAGGAGTATCGAGACGAAGGTGCTGATGGCCAAAGGGATCGCGACGATGGCTGCGGCCGCGAGCATCTTGGGTATGGAGATTTGCCAGCGCGCGATGGGGGAGAGCATCAAGTTGGTCAGGGTTCTGTCTTCGATTTCGTCGGCGAAGACAGGCGCGGCGACTATGAGTGCGATGAGCGGTAGGCCGGTATTGAAGATCAGTCCTTGGATGAATCCTTGAGCTACTTCGCCGTCCCAATCCGTGTTGAGCAGATTGCTGACGATGGCGATGACGAGAGGTATTGCGGCGAGAAGCACCAACACTGCGACCCGGCGGATCGACATCGATTGCCGAAGCGCGAGGATGAAGATTGTTTCTGCGATTGGTGCCCATCAGCCTTCGACCAGGTATGAGAAGACGCTCTCAAGAGAGTCGTCGATTGGTTGGATTCGGGTTAGTCGGATGTTGTTTCGTTGCGCGAGGACCGGCAAGTCAAGTTGGAGGACTGCGACGTTGGTTGTTAGGACGACGATTGATCCATCGGGGTCGAATTGGATGGACTGAACGGCGGGCATTTTTGCGAGTTCTCCGCCGAGCTGCTTGGGGTCGGAACACTCGATTTTGACGTGATATGGACGGTCATCGAGAGCGGCGCGGATGGCGTGGAAGTCGCCTTGCGCGGCTAGCTTGCCGTTGACTACGAGGACGACGCTGTCACTGACTTCTTCGACCTCCTCCAAGATGTGGGACGAGATGATGACGGAATGGCCTTCGTCTGCGGTTTTGTGGAGGATTTCTTGGAAGCGAATGCGTTGTGTTGGGTCAGCGCCGTTCAAGGGTTCGTCGAGAATGAGGAGTTCCGGATCGCCGACGAGGGCTGCGGCCAACCGGATGCGTTGGCGCATGCCGCGGGAGTAGGTGGAGATTTTGCGGTCGAGTGCGAACGACATGTCGACGCGTTCGATGGCTTGTCGCAGGTGGCTCTCTTCGCGTCGTAGGTCCTTCAACCTTGCGGAAAGGCGGACGAATTCCAGGCCGGTCATGAATTCGTATGCCGACTCGTTCTCGGTCATGATGCCGATGCGTTTGTAGACGTTGTGGTCGGTGCGCGGGTTGGTTCCGAGGAGCCGCACTGTGCCTTCGGAGGTCGAGTAGAGTCCGCACATCATGCGGAGCAGGGTAGTTTTGCCAGCGCCGTTAGGGCCGAGAAGGCCGGTTATGCCAGAACCGATGGTCAGCGTGATGTCGCTGACCGCGACGACGTTCCCGAACCATTTCGACACGGAATCCAAAGACGCGATGGCTTCGGGGTTTGCACGGGTTGCGATTTCTGGCTGAGCTTGCACGGGATTATCTTTGTCTGGAATAGAAACGCCACGTTGCGAAGATTGATGCGGCGGTTAACAGGACGACCCAGGCTATCGGGATGAATATGTTGAGGTCGAAGTTCTCTTTGTAGGTTCCAAAGAACATGGACGGGATGATGTTGGTGTTGATGTCGATCAAGTTGACGAGGGCGATTGGGTCGCTAACGGAATCCGGGGGATTGAACAGGTCAACGATTAACCCGGCGAATGACGAGATCATAATGACGCTGATGATGATGAGCGTGGCGATCATTCGGCGGTCGGTCAAAGAGCTGACAGCAAAGGTGAACGAGGCTGTGAAAACGGCGAAAACTGCGCTGTTACCGACGAAGCGAAGAATGTCTGTCCAGTTGTCTTGAATGTGACCAATCGAGTCCGAAACGCCGAACAGTAAACCGACCCACAGAGTCAAATGTGGAAGAAGACTGGCAGCGAGCAGGAGCACGACGAGGGCGAGCCATCTTGCGCCGAGGTAGTCGAACAGAGTTATCGGTCGGACGAAGTAGAGGTGAATGACGCGATTCCTGCGGTCGGGGCATATCAGTTCAGGGCCGACGAATGCAGCGAAGATGAGGAGCATGAAACCGATAACGCCGATGAGATCTTCGTGTCCGGGCAGATCGAATGGGGTTTCGCCTTCTCCACCGCCATCATCGAAGCCGAACTGCTCGAAAAACGCGGCGATGGCGGCGAACACGAGGCCAGTGGCGATGGCGGGCGCCACGACCATCCACGGCAGGAACTTGGCCCATCCGCCGCGTCCGATGCCCATCCCGTTTTTGACGCCGTCCCAGAAGATGGTCTTCCAAGCGCGGCTGCGGCCTTCACGTTCGCCCGCGTAGGTCTGGTATCCGATGTCGAATACGGTGCCGGCGCGTTCGGGATGTTGGTCGCAGGTCACGGTTCAGTTGGTGCGAAAAAGGTCGATGAGGGCGCGATGGCGCGGGCCCATGCGGACAAGTCTGGCTTCGGAAGCGACCAGTGCGTCGCGAATGGCGTCATACTTCGCATCATCGACGTCAGGGATCGAGATTGCGATGCCTTCCGACGTGTATTCGATGTTTCGATCGTTAAGTTCAGTGGCGAATCGTTCGCGGTTGTTGGCGACCTCGACGTATATCATCTCGGTTTCTTCGGTGAGGGACTTGACGTCCGAAGATTCTGTCACTCGTCCGGCGTTCAAGAGGACGATGTTGTCACATGTTCGCTCGACGTCCTGCATGAGGTGGGTTGAGAGGATGACGCTGATGCCGAACTCGCGGGCGATGCGACGGATGAGGTTCAGCATCTCGGTGCGGCCTGTCGGGTCGAGTCCTGCAGTGGGTTCGTCGAGCAGGATCAGCACTGGATCATGGACAAGGGCTTGAGCGAGTTTGACGCGTTGTTTCATGCCGGTCGAATAGCCGCCGATAGGGCGGTAGCGCTCTTCGAAGAGACCGACGTGCCGCAACGTGTCGGCGGCGAGGGCGCGAGACCTAGACGGCGGTATGCCGCTTACTTCGACCATGTGAGTCAGGAAGTTGGCCGCGGACTGGTTTGGCGGCAAGCAATCGTGTTCGGGCATGTAGCCCAAGCGGGTACGTGCGTTGAGGTTGCGCGCATCGGCGCCCATGACGAGGGCAGAGCCGGACGTGGCGTCAGTGAGGCCGAGGAAGATACGGATGGCGGTGCTTTTGCCCGCGCCGTTGGGTCCGAGGAGGCCGGTGATACCGGAACCGACGGTGAAGGATGCCGAATCAAGCGCTTGGACGTTACCGTAGAGCTTGGTGAGGTCGCGTGCTTCGAGGAGGGGAGCGGCGGGGGCGAAGTTACTCATTAACGGGTTTGAATAGGGATCAACGCCTGGTTACACGTTCAGCCTGTAGAACTCGATGGCGGTTCTGCCGAAGATGTAGTCGGACTGCTCTTCGGGGAGGTTCTTGAGCATGTCTCGGACGGCGTTGGCCCAGCCGGCGTAGGGGGTGCCTTGGGTCGAGACGGGCCAGTCGGAGCCGAACATGAGGCGGTCGACGCCGAACATGCCTATGACGTGGTGGACGTAGGGTAGGAGGTCGCCGTTGGTCCAGTTCTCCATGTCGGCTTCGGTGGTCATGCCGGAGACCTTGCAGCGCATGCCGTTGATGGATGCGACCTCGCGCAGGCCAGTGAGCCAGGGTTCTATCTCGCCCTCTTTGATGTTCGGTTTGGCGATGTGGTCGATGACGGCGCGGAGATCTGGGACGTGCTCCATGATGCGCGGGACGAAGGGGAGGTTCCACGGGCGGACTAGGAAGTCGTAGCAGAGGCCGCGTCGTTCGACCTCTTTGAGGCCTTGGATCGGCGCGTCGCCGGCGAGCCAGCCGTGGTCCTCGTCCATCTCCCAGAGGTGGCGGACGCCTTTAAAGTAGGGGCTTTGCTGGAGATCGTCGAGGATTTCGCCAACGTTGGGCTCGCTCAGGTCGACCCATCCGACGACTCCGGCGACGAAGTCGTTGTTCTCGGCGATTTCGAGGCACCACTTCGTCTCTTCGACTGATGCGTGAGCTTGAACGATGACCGTTTTGTCTACGCCAGCTTCGGCCAACAGGGGACGGAGGTCGTCGGGGCCATAGTTGACTCTTATCGGGCTGCCTTCCGGCATCCAATCGTAGGGTCGCAGACTGAGGTCCCAGAAGTGGTGATGGCTATCGACTACGGTCATCGTTCTCGCGTTCAAGTATCCGCCCCAGCATCAGCCAAAAGCGGTCTTCGAATTGACGGTTGTTTCGGACTAAGTCCGAAAATCAGCGGGCGATGGTACCGACGGCGGGTGCACCGCGAGTGGCGGTGCCATGGCTTCCGGCGAAGTTGGCGTCGCCGAACCACAGGACGCCGTCTTTCGAGGACAGGCCATGGATGAACGGGTCTTCGGGGCCCATCGTGATGCGATCCATTTCGGCGCCGGACTCTTTGTTGTAGAGCACGATGACGTTGTCGGTAGTGTGTGCGCACCAGATGCCGTCATCGCCTTCCAAGGCCAGGCCGTGCAGGCGTTCGAGACTGACCTCGAACATGTGGACGACCTTGAAGTCGTCGGACGGGTTTACGAGATAGATGGCTTTGGGGCTGAATGCGGTTACCCAGAGCAGGTTTTGGTCGTGGTCCCACTCGATGCCGTGGATTCCGCCGCCGTCGGGGGTCCGGAAGCGTTCAACGGTTTCGCCAGTGTCCATATCGAGCTTGTAGACGTAGCCCAGGTGGGTGTCGGTGCTGCGGTAGGGGCGGGAGGAGGTGGTGCCGTTCGATCCGGTCCAGATGTGACCGTCGCCGACGGTGAGACCGGAGCCGTTTTCGGTGCCGGTGTAGACGGTTCTGAGGACGTTTCCCGCCTCGTCGATCACGTAGACGTTGTCGGTGAGCTGGTCCATGACGTATAGCTCGTCGTTGTACCACTGGAGGCCGTTGGGCATTTCGCAGGGCGAGGGTACTGTGATTCCGACCATCGACTTGGTCGCTGTCATCGTCATATTTGTCACTCCATTCGGATGTTTGTATCGCTGGATACTTGTGAACGTAGTTTAACCCGAAGTAGGGTGGATTCACTAGGGACGTGTCGCAGCGAACGGTTTTACTTGCAAAATTGCGAGTATGAAGCGACTACTACGGGTGTGATAGACTGTTAAGCGTGAATGTAGGCGAATGCAATCCCCATAATCTACGGGGAATGAATCTAATACCACGACTAAGCCAATCGCTTCGAACTCTCCTGTCGCCTGCGGAGAAGATGCACGGATGTGGGGTGTCCCGCGAACAATTCTCGCGGTTATCCAGTTACAGCCCAACGATCAACTTTCAGGAGGAGGCGGTTGTCATGAGAAGGAAGATAATCGATGCGAAACCAAACGAATGGCAATGCCGGGAACCGTCGAGTGATGATTTTTATCGACGGCAGCAACCTATACCACGTACTTAAGCAGAACACTGATAAACAAAATCTCGACTACAAGAAATTTTCGGATAAGCTTTGCGGCGACCGCGAGCTGATCCGCACCTATTACTACAACATCAGGCAGGAATCGCCTGACAATCCCCAGCTCGCGCAGTCGCAAGATCGCTTCTTGAACGGGCTCTACCAGACCGAATATCTGGAAGTGAAGCTCGGGATTTGGAAGCAGCGTGGGCAGACGATGGTGGAGAAGGGGGTCGATGTGATGATTGCGTCGGACCTGATATCGCACGCATATGAAGACCACTACGACACCGCGATTCTCGTCAGCGGCGATGCTGATTTCTATCCCGCGTTGCAAGTGGTGAAGGACACCGGTAAGCAGGTCGAGGTGGCGGCATTTGATTCGAACCTATCCTCGGAGGCGGCGCGGTTTTCGGATGTGTTGGTCAAATTCGAACGTAGCTACTTCGATGATCTGTGGATGTCATCGAACCAGAAGAACGAAACCATGCGAACCGCGGCGATCCGCAAATCAGTGACGGACGAAGCGGCTTCACCGAATGGCGAGGACAAAGGCGCGACGAGACGGCAGAACGGTGATAGAAAACCGTTTGCAGTCCGATACGCGGACCGGCGCAACGCGTACAACGCAAGGGAGACATCACGTAATGGGTCTACCGCAGTTTCTAACGGGCATGCGGTCGCCAAACCCGCAAGTCGAGTGCGTCGAACCGAGAGCCGTCGGAGCCTTTCTTCGGTCTTGGGATCTGGTACACAACCTCCTGCGCGGACAGAACGAAGGGGTCTCGCGGCGGCATCAAGCTCTCGTTCGCGAGTCACTCCGCCGGACATCAAGAACAGTGCTACCGAGTCGACACCGGCTCCCCGTGGCGGGCGAGGGAGCGACAGCGCCCGACAGCGACGTCAAACTTGGATCTCTCGGATGCTGAAGTCGCGGTAGTACGGCGGCTTGTTGGTAATATCCCGCTTGGCGATCACCAATCGGCGATGACGATGTCACTGTCTTCTTCGAGGACGCGGGTTTGAGAACCGGATTTGAAGTCCATGCTGAAGATGTGGTTTTTGCCGTCGATATCTGAGCGGAACAGGATCTGATCGCCGTCGATGGACCACCTTGGATCGGCGTCCTGGATGCGGTTCTGGGTCAAGCGACGCGTTGATTTGTCATCGGTATCGATGGAGTAGACCTCGGCGTTGCCGTCACGTTCGGAGACGTAAACGATGTCGCGGCCGTTGGGAGCCCACTCGAAATCAGTCTCGTCGCCGTCGTCGTCGGTGAGTTGCGTGGCTGCGCTTGGCCCATCCCCAGTGTCGACCATCAGCATGTGGATGTCGGTTGAGCCATCGGGTTGAGTTCTTGCCAGGGCGACGCGTTTACCGTCGAGCGAGAAGCGGGGCCGATGGTCTTCGTAATCGGTGAGCTGGACTTCGTTGACGCCTTCGACGGAGCGCATGTAAATGCCGTGACCGCCATCGACGTCCAACCGCATCAAGACCCATTTATTGTCACCCGACCAGTTGCCGAGTTCGACGTTTCCGGAGGGTTCGGTCACGAGCAGCGTTGTCTCGTCTTCCTCGAAGTTGTGAACGTAGACCTCGGTTTTGGCGCCGTCTTGTGTTTCGGCTTGATATGTGATCATGCGTGAGTCGGGCGACCAGAAGTAGCGGGAGACGGTTGCCGGGGCGTCTGGAACTCGCGTGTCGTCTTCGGTTTCGCGGTCCCAGATCATGAGTTGGCCGGTGCCGTTGGAATAGTCGGTCAGGAACGCGATTCGTCGTTGGTTAGGAGACCATTTGGGGTCCGTAACGGCTTTGTTGACTATCTTCGAAGATTCGCCGGCTTGAGTGAGCATGAACAATTGCTGGCCTTCGCCTCCCAGCACATAGGCGACATCGTGTGCTATCTGGTCGCTACCGCAAGCGGCGATCACCATTGTGCAGGCTAATGCGAGGGCTGGCAGAGATGTGACGAGAGCGTTGCGCATGTGTTCTGTTCGATTCAGCTGGGCGAGCGGCACGCGCGTGTAGTTGATGCGCGAAGGTTGCACGTGGCCCTTGTCGCGATTTTCGAGTATTTGAATCGGCGTTTGCAAGGGGTGTTGATGCAACTAAAATCGCAATACACAATGCAATCAACACGATCGGAGATGGGGCGATGAAATTCGCGTTCTTCATGATGCCGTTACACACGCCGAACGAGAATCCCTCGTTGGCGTTTGAACGCGATATAGACATGATCAATTACGCCGAGAAACTGGGGTTCGACGAGTATTTCATCGGCGAGCATCACTCGGCGGCTTGGGAGACGATGCCGACGCCGGAGTTGGTCCTTGCTAAGGCATCGGCTACCGCGACGCGGATCACATTGGGGACGGGCGTTGTATCGCTGCCGTTTCATCACCCGTTCCACATCGCCGAGCGGTTCGCTTTCCTGGACCATCTGACACGAGGTCGGACGGTTTTGGGAGTCGGGCCTAGCGGATTGCCGACCGACCCTCAGCGGTTCAAGATCCCGCCCAAGGACTTGAACGCGATGATGCGGGAATCTACTGACATCATCGTGAAACTGCTGGAGTCGCCGGATCCGATTTCGTACAAAGGGACGTACTGGACGATCGACGAGATGGCGCTGCAGCTGCGTTCGTATCAGCAGCCGAGACTCAAATTGGCGACGCCGTCGGCGGGTAGCAAACGGTCGCTGGACTTCGTGGCACAGTACGAGATGATGATGTTTTCGATTGCGGGTAGCGGCCCGCCGGACTCGGTGCCCTTGGCGCGTCAATGGGACGAAGTCGTGGATGCATCCGCAAAGTACGGCACGTCGCCGAACAAGGATGACTGGCGCGTCGTGACCTACGTCCACTTGGCAGACACGCGCGAAGAAGCGTTCGAGCAGGCTCGACACGGCGCGGTGCGTGATGTGCACAACTACTTCTACACGATCAACACGCCGCGAAGCTGGTTGGTGCATCCAGACCAGAATCCTGCGGATCTGACATTTGAGGAGATCGTGGAGAAGAGGCGGTGGATTATCGGCACGCCCGACGATGCCATCGAGCAGATCGAAGCGTTGGTCGAGGAGACCGGCGGAATAGGCGGCCTGATGCTGACGACGCACGAATGGACGCCGATGCGTTACGTGATGTATTCGCAAGAGCTTTTTGCGAGATACGTCATGCCGCGGTTCCGGGGACACACGGCCGACCTCGAGCGCGAGTGGGAGCGCACGAAGTACGACCGCGCCCACGGCCGGATACCGAACATTTCTGGTCCGAATGATGGGAGTCTGGACAATGGAGCGAAGAGCAATACGTATGTGAGGGTTTAGGCCAACCAACCAAAGAGAATCGAAACCAATGATGGGAACAACACCATGCCAACACTAGAACTACTACTCGATGAGGTCGACGCCTCTGCGGCTGAGATCGTTGAGCTTGAGCGGCAGATGATCCAGATACCTACAGTGAACACCGGTCAGATGCCCACTGGTAATGAGACTCCGTTGGCGGAGTTCATCCGCGATTGGTTCCATGACGAGGGGATCAAGGATACGCAGATATTGGCGCGGGACCCGGAGCGAGGGAACATAATCGCCGTCTATCCGGGGAGCGAGCCGCGTTGCCGATTGATGTTGATGTCCCACACCGATGTGGTGCCGGTTGAGGACGAGACTAAATGGTCGTGGGAACCGTTTGGGGCACAGGTTTCCGGCGGTCGGATATATGGCCGAGGCGCGTCCGATTGCAAGGCACTGTTGTCAGCTCAAATGATGGCGATGGCGATATTGAAGCGTAACGGCGTGGAATTGAGGCACGGGTTGCGTTTGGTGAGTGGTGCGGATGAGGAGCATGGAGGTCGATGGGGCTTCGGTTGGCTGGCGGACAATCATCCTGAGTCGTTGGAGTGCGACTTTGCCGTGAACGAGGGTGGCGGGACCCCGGTGGAGCAGGGCGGCGCGTTGTCGTATCTGCTGGGTACTGGTGAAAAGGGTAGGTTGGAGATCAAGATCACATTGCGGGGTGAGAGTGCGCACGCCTCCGTGCCGTGGCAGGGCGTAAACGCGTCGGCGCGGCTGTGGCGGGTCTTGCAGCGGATCGAGAACTACGAGCCTGAAATCGACACTTCGTTGCCGATATTCGACTATCTGAATCTGTTCGGCGTAGAGGAACGCCCGACGCCTGAGAACATCGAACAGATTCTCGCTGAAATGGAAGACAATTCCCCGCGACTGAGTTCGATGTTGCGGGCGTTGTCTAGGATGGTTTGGACGCCGACGATGATCAGCGGCGGCATCAAGTCGAACAGCGTGCCAGAGAATATCACGGTGACCTGCGATGTTCGGACGTTGCCGTTCCAGGACGAGGAGTACGTCCGGAGCGAGATCGAAAAGACGATCGGGGATGTCGAAGGCGTTTCGTTTGAGATCGATTACATGTCGGTTCCCAACTCGTCGCCGTTCGAAACGGACTTGGCCGAGGCGATTAAACGAGCGCAGGCATTGGCGGTTTCGAGAGATGACATTCAATGGATACCGGCCGTGAGCAATGGATTCACGGATTCGAGGTTTACGCGGAACTTGGGGATTATCACATACGGGTTTGCTGGGACGCACCCTGACGACGATCCGATGTTGTCGAGAGCTCACGGCACTGACGAGTCGGTGGGGATTGAGTCGCTGATCAGCGGTACGAAATGCATGATCGCGTTGGCGTGGGACCTATGTGAGGCGCAGTGAATCGATGGCTTTGGACATAGTCCCGCTCGCCGACGGGTTGGCGACTGAGTTGGAGGCAAACGGTTCTCAAGATCGAACCGTCAACGAGAAGCGATATCTGAAGTCGAAACTACGACACTACGGCGTCAGCGTCCCGGCTATTCGGAAAATGGCGCGCCACTTTGCTCGCGAACACACATCCTTAACCAAGTCCGACGTGATCGGTCTGACGGTCGAGCTATGGGATCGGAATGTCTACGAGCTGCGAAAGCTGGCGGTTAACATTCTCGCGGCTCGGGTTGAGGTTTTCGATGTGAACGATGTCGGCTTCGTCGAGGGATTGTTACGACGGTCGTACACGTGGGCGTTGATTGACGATTTGGCGATTAATGTTGTGGCACCGATGCTGTTGTCTGCGTCGGACGCTCAACGAGTTCGTACGATGTGGTCGACAGATGACGACTTCTGGGTGCGCCGAACCGCGATGCTTGCGCTGTTGCCACGATTGCGGCGCGGTCTCGACGATTAGGAGGAGTTCGCTTGCTACGCCGACGCGATGCTCGGTAAAGATGAGTTTTTCATCAGAAAAGCGATAGGCTGGGTGCTACGAGAGGTGTCGAAGCATTCGCCGGATTTGGTGTTTGAATGGATGAAACCTCGAGCGGCGATGGCATCGTCGGTCACGTTTCGCGAGGCGGTGAAATATCTGCCTGAAGATCAGCGCTCGCGGCTATCTGAACTCAGAAAGTCGGCCGCACGGAGGATACAAAGTTGAAGCGACCAAACGTTCTTTTCATCATGGCCGACCAGTTGAAGTGGTCGGCGTTGCGGATGTATTCGGAGATCGGAATCCCGACGCCATCGTTGGAACGGTTGGCGTCACGTGGTGTGATGTATCGGAACGCGGTGACGCCGCATCCGTTGTGCGTGCCAGCGCGGACATCGATCATGACGGGGTGCTATCCGCACTCGACCGGGTGTCGGCGCAACGAGACATTGATGCCGGACAACGAGACGCATGCGTTCCAGATCTGGCGTGATGCGGGTTACACGACGGGGCTGATCGGCAAGAACCACTGCTTCGTCGACCTCGATGTTTTCGATGTCTACTGCGATATTTCGCACGGAGGATTGCCAAAGGGCGACTATCTGGGATCAGCGCCAGAGACGAAGGGCATGGAGTGAGTAAGGCCTGTCGAAGCGATCAACAAGGTGCATGAGACGCGGGCGCGGTTGAATGAGAACGCTCAGAGTCCGACGATCGCTTATGCGGTTACGGATTACCCATTGGAGGATTACGGATCTAGTGTCATCACCGCGCAAACGGAGGAGTTTCTGGATCGGATTGCGGATTGCGATCTCTTTGGTCGCGACGACCCCGAAGGCGATCAGCGATGGCCGTTCGCTCTGCTGGTGTCGTATCCGGATCCGCACGAGCCGCGTGAAGCACCGCGCCAGTACGTCGATATGTTCCCGTCTGACGAGGTCGCGCTGCCTCCGATTAGACGAGGAGAGTTCGATGAGGATGGCGGTCTGAGACATCTCGGTGATGCGCCGTATCCGCCGAATGGCGAGGTCAGTCCTGCGCCAGAGGTCAATAGGGTGCTGTACGCAATGTTGGGGATGGATGATGACAGTGAGGAGGACATCCGGAATCTAGTTTCGGTGCACCATGCGATGACGCGGTTGGTCGACGACGGGATTGGTCGGATTCTCGATAAGTTGGAAGAGCTGGGCATGCTGGAAGACACGATTATCGTGTTTACGGCTGACCACGGCGACTTCATGGCCGAGCACAACATGTCGGTTAAAGGTGGTGTGTTTTACGACTGTCTGACACGAGTTCCGTTGATAGTTTCGTTTCCCAAAGGCGGCGTTCCCAGTGGGGAAATCGACGAATCGATGGCAAACGCGTTAGATATTTTGCCGACGATGTTGGAGTTGCAGGGGTTGGCTCGTTTCGAGGGGATTGATGAAGGATGGGCCGGTATCGCGCCGGACTCGATCGCGGCAGATGGTCTGACGACGACGCTCGACGTGGACGGGAATGTGAGAGCTGCGTTGTTGCGCAGAATCCAAGGGAAGCCATTGCCAACGGCAACTGGCGCGCAGCCGAGGATCGCAGGGTTCTCGGAATACGGCGCGGGCGGACCGCCGGTGACGATGTCGCATCTCGACGAATGCGAGAAGCCGTGGGGCTATCGGACTTTGATTGCAACGCTGTGGGGCAGGGAGGCGCAGGGCCGGCGGAAGATGGTGCGCACGGTCGAGTGGAAGTATGTGACTGACCCGATGGCACAAGGCGCGGGTACGGGCGAAGTCGCTGATCCCGAAGATGAGCTGTATGACATGGTGAACGATCCTTGGGAGCTTTACAACGTGGCGCACGACCCGAAGAACGCGGGAGTGGTTTCGGAGATGCGACGGTTGTTGGCGGAGTGGATGATCGAGACGGAAGATTCGGAACCGGTCGAGTTGCCGAGGACGATTGGACGTTCGTGACCAACGCTAGTCAATCGCTGTTGATTATCACCCATACGAGGAAAAGAACGGCGAACACCAATACAAACAGCGCGGTCGGCAACGCGAGTTTCCAAACCAATTCGTGGCGATTGCGGGCGGCCTTGCTCATGAAAATCGCTCTTTGCGAACGGCACTCGCTCGATTAGAAGATGCCTTTAGGTTCTAGCCCAAGGTAGAACTGACCGGCGGTGTCGTAGTGGGTCGGACGTCCTTGGACCTGCTGTCGGATCGCATGAGCGTCGCGGAAGCAGTGTTGGATCTTGTTCGATTCGAAAATCGAGCTTGAACCGCAGATTGTGTAGGCGGTGTTGACGACATCGGCGGAGGTTCGGATGGCGTGCGTGCCGGCGAGTCTGACCTTTATGCGCTGCGCGGTGGGTAATTCGTGGGTTTGGGCGACCGTTTGCCACATCTCCGACGTTGCTTCGTTAAGGAATGCGCGTGCGGAGTTCCATGTCGCTTCGGCTTGGCCGATCATTCGTTGTGTCGTTGTGTCGGCACTGAGGATGTTTGTGCCGCCGTGTTGGACTTTGCCCTTGGTCAAGTCGATAGCGGTGTCGAGGCCGGATCTGGCTACGCCGAGAGCGACGGTGGCGAATCCGGACGAGAACATGGGTGTTGTGTGTAGGACGTAGAGCGGGCCGGGTTCGCGAGAGTCTTCGGAGAGTCCATAGGAGCGCTCCGCAGGGACGAATATGTCGTCGGCGGTGAAACTCAGGCTGGCGGTGCCTCTCAGACCTCCGACGTGCCATTCGTCGACGACATCGACTTCCGATTTCGGAATGAGAAACGTGCGCATCTCTTTGGCGTCGGTATTATCCGCGTTGTGCACTGGTGCCAGGGCGGCGACCCACGTGGCGTGAGAGATACCGCTAGAGAAGTCCCACCTCCCAGAGAGGTGATAGCCGTCTTCGTCGCTCACGGCTTTGGTGCCGGGCCGGGGCGGTCCGTTCGTGATGACGGTGCGCGGGTTGCCCCAGATATCCTCGGCAACCGATTGGCTCACCCGGACAGAGTTGGTGGAGAAGACGTTATTTTGGTTGATGCACCAACCGACGCTTGCGTCGGCCTCGGCGAAGATGCGCACGATTTTCAGGAAATCTGGGTGTGCGAGTTCTGCGCCACCCAGTGAGCAGGGCAGCAATAGGCGGAAGAAGCCAGCTTCGATGATGGGATCGACAACGTCTACTGGGATGCGGCGTTCGCAGTTGATGCGGTCAGCCGCGGGTGCGACCATCGACGCTAGATCGCGTGCTTCGTCGATAAGTCTTTCTATGGTTGCCAAGCGGTGAAGCGATCGTTCAGTTACGCCAACTCGTCGGGAACCACGACATCGGATTCCAGTTCGAGTGGAAATCCAGGGAAGAAGTCACGCCAAGGTTCGAACTGCTCAACGAACTGCATGCCGTGTTCCATCGACGGGAGGTTCTTAGTTGAGCGGCCAGGGTCGTAACCCATCGTCTTGGCAATGGCTTCGATACCGCCGCGCCGCGTGTGTCTTACACCCCCGACGTTGAATGAGTCGCCATCGTCATCTTCGACGATCATGTCGAAGCCGCGTTTTCGTTGTCGCCAGTAGAGTCTCACGGTTGTCCAAACGTTGGTCTATTCGATGTCCGCCAGATACGGTTTCACCCTGTCTAGTATCGCATTCCCTACGTCGTACTTGCTCATTAGCGGCAACGGTTCAGTCGAGCCGTCGGTGCGCACGATGTCGACGCGGTTGGTGTCGGTCCCGAAACCGCTGCCGGGTTCAGTCACGTCGTTGGCAACCGTAATCACCGCACCCTTGGCGGCCATTTTCGCTGCACCTTTGGTAGCCGCGTCACCGGTTTCAGCCGCGAAAGCGACTTTGACGAGGCGAGGACCTACGGCTTGCGGCATCCAATCTTCGACCTCTTCTAGTTCCATGGTCATCCCCTGACCGCCGCGTTTCTTGATCTTTTCGTCCGTGAATGAACTTGGGCGGAAGTCGGAAATTGCCGCCGCCATAACCAAGACATCGGCACCTGCCGTTGCTGGCAAGGTGGCTGCGCGCATCTCATCGACGGTGCTGACGTTGATGGTTTCAACGCCCCAAGGTGGGCGTATGCCGGTTGCGGCTGTGATCAGAACCGTTGCAGCGCCACGATCGCGTGCGGCAACGGCAACGGCGTGTCCCATCTTCCCGGTCGAGCGGTTGGTGATGACGCGGACAGGATCGATCGGTTCCCGAGTGCCACCGGCCGTCACGACGACGCGCCTGCCCACCAAGTCTCCGTTACGAAATCCGATAGCCGCGCGTACGGCATCAACGATGTCGCTCGGATCGCTCATCCGTCCCTCACCGACGAGCCCGGAAGCCAACCTACCAGATTCAGGACCAACTATCATCGCGCCACGTTCCCGCAGGGTGAAGACGTTGTATTGCGTCGACGCTGAACCGAACATATCGGCGTCCATCGCCGGTGCCAAAACCAACGGCGCGCTCGATGCCAACACCGTCGCAGTAACCGCGTCATCGGTTATTCCGAGAGCGAGTTTGGCGAGCGAATTTGCCGTTACCGGGGCGATTACGATGCAGTCGGCGGTCGTCCCTAGCGCTACGTGATCGATGGTGATCTTGGTGTTTTGGTCCCAGAGCGACGTGGTCACTGGATTGTGGCTCAACGCGGCGAAGGTTGCGCTTCCGACGAAACGTTGAGCGGATTCGGTCATCACGACGTCGACGCGGGCTCCCAATTTGACGAGATCGGACGCTATGTACGCGGATTTGTACGCCGCTATCGAACCCGTGACGCACATGACCACCCGGCGGTTGGATAAGGGGGTGTGTGCTGGTGGCGTCATTGAGAGTAAGAAGGTGTCGTCAAGGTAGAAGCGGTCACTCAGTGGGGACCGTTCGGTGGTTATCTAGTCCCGTTCGATTACAAACTGTTTCGGCAGTTCGTCGATCGATCCGCCGGATTTGAAGTCCATCACAGTTTGGAAGAAGTCGGTCACTTCGTTGCGATTCAACTCGGTGGGCACATCGATCCTCAAGCTCTCATCGCCCTCTACTCTGACGAGGAGGCGAGAACCGAGCGACGACCGAAATCGATAGCCCAAGTTCCAGAATCGTGCTAGCTCGATCTCAACTGATCGAGCTCGAAGCGTCAAGGCGTCTTTGGTTTTGAAGTCTACGCCGATGCGGGCGCGTTGGAGCGTCATCTTGTCATCGTGCCAGCGATAGTGGGCTTCCATGTAGAGGAAATCGTTCACGTACGGCAAGCATGCATCTGGGTCAGGACCGGCGTAGTCACGTGGACCGATGGTGAATTTGACCCCGGATATCCGGTTGGTGCCGTGAATAACCCCGTAATTCCGCAGGTCGACGTCGGAAATCGTAATGTCGGTCAATTGGTCTGTCGGCCAGAAGTCCTGAGTTCGCCAAATCCATTCGACGCGACGGTCCTTGACCGCGATGATGTGGTCGAGGACTCTGAACTCGTCGTTCTCGATGACGTGGTGGAGCGTTATCTCGTCTTGTTGACTGCGTTCGTATTCGGCTGGACGCAGTTTCGAGCGCGCTCGCTGGACGTACTCGTCAACTATCTCTTCGAGCGTCGGCTTCGTGTTTTGTACCATGTTCCGTTTCCAGGAAAATGTTAACGGTGGCTTCAGCCTACGATGCTAATGTACGGAACGCCATGTGGAGATGCGAAATTAGGTCGCTCGCCGTCATCGCATAGGGCGTGAGGTCTGTTCGAGCATATTGCGCGCTCAACGAGTGTATCGAGACACCCAGCGACGCGGCGTCGAACGCATTCGACTTGGCGGCAAGTCCAGTTATGAGTCCTGCAAGGACGTCACCAGTCCCGCCGCGCGCCAACCCGTGGTCGGGCTTCATATTGATTCGTAACCGACCGTCAGGCGAGGCGATCAGCGTGGCCGCGCCTTTCAGGACCGCGACGCAGTTGAACCGTTCAGCCGCTGTCTGGACCGCGGTGAGGCGGTCGGCTTCAATTTCCTCCACGGAAATCCCGAGCAGCCGCGACATCTCGCCGGCGTGAGGCGTTATCACCAGGTCCCCGTCGAAGACCTCCCACCATCCCGGCAACTGGGAGACCAACGTCAACCCGTCAGCGTCGATAATCACGGTGCAGTCGTCCCACACGTGGGACATCGAGGTCAACCGAGAAACCAGCTCTCGAGCGCCGCGCGAAAGACTGATCCCGACACCGATGAGAACGGAGTCCATCATCGGTACGCGTTCTTGCAGTCGGGCAAACGCGGGACCTGGTAAAACGCCGTTGTCGTCTTCGTCGAGCGGAATGTATGTCGCTTCGGGGATGTCGCCGGCCAAGGCTTGGAACGCGCTTTTTGGAGTAGCGAGCGCTACCAATCCCACCCCGGACCGGACGCAAGCCCGCGCCGCTAGCGATGCCGCGCCAACGTAGGTCATGGATCCAGCGACGAGCAACGCACGGCCGAAATCACCTTTATGAGCGGTTTGGTCACGATCGGGCAGCAGAGTGCGCGCTAATTCAGTAGTGTTGACTTCGCGTTTGATGTGGTCAGTAAATCTCGACGGAATGCCAACATCCAATACGGTCATCTCATCGCCGTATGCCGGATCGCCAAAACGGATGGCGGGTCCGAGCTTCGCCAAGCCTACGGGTAGACATTCATCCGCTGGTAGACCGTTCGGATCGAATTCGCCGGTGTCCGGATTGGCTCCGCTCGGCATATCGATCGCGACGATCTGTGTTCCGCTGGATTTTGCGGCCGCAAACACTGACGAAATCGGTTCTTCGATAGGGCGTGAGATGCTGAATCCGAAGACTCCATCGAGAATCAGCTCATTTTTGTCGCATAAGTTTGACAGCATATGCCCGAAACCTGCGCCTCGGAGGTCAACGACGTTGCCGCCAGCTTCAACGAACTGGGTCATGGGCGGATCGTCACCGTCGCGAGGAAGGATTAGACCAACAGTGGTTTCAATACCCGCTTCGAGCAGATATTTGCCGGCAATCAAAGCGTCGCCGCCGTTGTTGCCTTTGCCAACCAACGCCAACACGCGTTTGTCGCGGGCATCTTGTCCTAGATCTGCGAGCACCCAATCGGCGATCGCTCGTCCTACCTGATCCATCATGCCTTCGAGCGTGATCTCGCCCGATTCAAACCATCTCTGCTCGATGGATTGCATCTCGGCGGCGGTGACGACTTTTCGGTTTGGTGCCATGTTGATGTGATCTATGGCCGCCACGCGTCGTCGCGCGCCTCAAGCACCACCGATGCCACCGCGAACTCTTGGGAATGCGTCAAACTCAACGCGATTCGCGTGACACCCATTTTTTCGGCGCGTGCCTGAGCCTGCCGGTGCAAGGTAATCTCAGGCGGACCACCCCGCTTGCGGGTCACCTCGATCGATTTCCACGGGATGCCCCGGACGCCGGTCCCGAGAGCCTTCATCACGGCTTCCTTAGCCGCGAATCGGCTGGCTAGCTGCGGGGCACGATTGCGGGCGTAGCGCTGTTCGCCGGGCGTGTAGACCTTGTTTAAGAACCGAACCGGGTAACGATCGCGCACCGTTGCTATGCGTCCGATTTCGATCAGATCGACGCCCGTGTATATCATGGTTTTTGGTACGCCAATCGGTCCTCGAAGTCGCTTCAGCGATGCGTAATCGCGTCCGAAATTGTAAAACCTGCACAATCCCAAGCCACGGATCTCGAAACTCATGACAGCTCGCATCATCAGCGGCAACGAAATCGCAAAAACTGTCCACTCCGAGGTCGCAGAGAAGGTATCGGCGTTCAAAGACACCTACGGATATGCACCGGGTTTGGTAGTGGTTCTTGTGGGCGACGATCCGGCGTCGCGATCCTACGTTAGGCGCAAGGAGCGAGCGTGTGAAGAGGTTGGCATCGTAACCGAGACGTTGAACATCTCAGCGGATGTCAGTGCGAATGAACTCTCAGGAGTAGTCCAAGAGTTGAACAACGACGACCGCTATCACGGCATCTTGGTGCAGTTGCCTTTGCCGGACCATATCGACGCTGACGAAATCATCAATCGTTTGGATCCATTGAAGGACGTCGATGGACTTCATTCCCAGAACGCCGGGTTGCTGTCGTTGGGTCAACCGCGCTTCGTTCCCGCGACACCCCTAGGAGTGCAGCGGATGTTGATCGAGGAGGGCGTGGAAGTGAACGGTGCGGATGTCGTGATCGTCGGACGGAGCACGCTGGTTGGAAGGCCGTTGGCATTGCTGCTCTCGCAACGAGGCCGCGGGGCGAACGCCACTGTGACGATGTGTCATACCGGTACGCAGGATGTCGCGTCGCACACGCTCCGTGCCGACATATTGGTTGCCGCGGCGGGAGTGCCCAACACGGTTACCGCGGACATGGTCAGGGAAGGCGCGGTGGTGATTGATGTCGGCGTCTCGAGGGTCGCTGATTCGTCTAGACGAAGCGGGTTCAAGCTCACCGGAGATGTCGACTACGACGCGGTCAAAGAGAATGCGTCGGCGATAACACCTGTTCCGGGCGGCGTCGGGCCGATGACGGTGGCGATGCTGCTGGAGAACGTTGTTTTGGCGGCGAAACTCCAGAGCGCCCAGAGCGCGTAACCACTGAGTTGAAACGAGCTTGTCGGATTCGTGGTTGATTCTGTGTTGTTGGGGGTTGGTATAGAATCGAAAACCGACGCAACGCGCCGTTCGGCGGTGTTGAGATGCCCGTTCGCCGCAGGTTCGTGCAACTGGAGTTAAGAAATTCGGGACGATGGACCTAACTGAAAAGCCTAGGATAGCCACGACTGGAGTTGTCACGCAGGCAACCACCGGAATTTCGCCCGAATCATCAAGTACCAACGGTTTCGACCCCTCACGTTCGCCTTCACCTTCGCTTTCTGCAAGCATCGACAACGACGAACTCTTGCGCATGTATCGTCTGATGCTGCTAATTCGCAGGTTTGAAGAGACTTGCGGGCAACACTATTCCTTGGGTAATATCCGCGGGTTCCTCCACCTTTACATCGGTCAAGAAGCCACCGGCATCGGTTCAATCTCAGCGCTCGAGCCCCGCGACTACGTCGTCACGCATTACCGCGATCACGGCCACGCGCTGGCGCGCGGTCTCGACACTAACCGGATCATGGCCGAGATGTTCGGCAAGAAGACTGGCCTGAGCAAGGGCAAGGGCGGTTCGATGCATATATTCGATGCCGCCAAGCACTTCATGGGCGGTCACGCCATCGTCGGCGCTCAACTGCCTTTGGCGGCGGGAATCGCCCTGGCGCAGCAGTATCTCGAATCTGACGTCGTCACCGTGGTGTTCTTTGGCGACGGTGCGACGAACCAAGGGACGTTCCACGAGACATTGAACTTGGCATCTGTTTGGCAGCTGCCAATCATCTTCTTCATGGAGAACAACCTCTACGGCATGGGATCGGCGGTGGGACGCGTCCGCTTGCAAGGCGCTGACTTCAGCGACGTGATGGGCGCGTACGACGTCGATACCGTATCTGTAGACGGTATGGACGTGGTAGCGGTACGCGAAGCTACACAGACTGCGATAGATAAAGTTCGGGCTCAAGGGAGCCCGATTTTTATTGAGGCCAAGACGTTCAGATTCGTGGGTCACTCCTTCGCAGACCCCGGCGACCAGTACCGCGAGAGGTCAGAGGTCGACCTGTGGCGCCGCCGCGACCCGTTGGTGTCCTACCCCAAACGGCTTATCGAATATGAACTGGCGACGCAATCAGACCTCGATGATCTCTCGGACAGCGTGGATGCGGAGATAGCGGCGGCTGTTGAATTCGCCACCAACAGCCCAGAACCAGATCTCTCGGAAGCATTTGACGATGTCTACGCGTGATCGACGCGGGCAATTCGGTTAACGATATGGCTGAAATCACCATTCGAGAAGCGATCACGCAGGGTCTGGCCGAGGCCATTGAGACCGACGATTCGGTCTTCATCATGGGTGAGGACATCGGAGAATATGGCGGTGCCTACTCGATTACCAAGGGATTCCTCGAAAAATACGGCGACAAGCGTATCAAAGACACCCCGATTTCTGAAGCGGCGTTCGTCGGTGCAGGTATCGGTGCCGCGGCAGCAGGATTGCGACCTGTTGTCGAGTTGATGTCGATGAGCTTCTCGCTCGTCGCGTTTGATCAAATCGTCAACATGGCTGCCAACTTGCGCTACATGTCTGGTGGACAGATCAAAGTCCCGATGGTGATCCGCGCTCCCACCGGCGCCGGTGTCCAACTCGGTGCGACGCACTCCCAGAGCTTCGAGACGTGGCTCGCCGAAGTGCCCGGCATCTACTGCGCCTGCCCCTCAAACCCGCGGGATGCGTTAGGACTCTTACGATCGTCGATCAAATCCGACAACCCGGTGATCTTCGCCGAGCACTCGCATCTCTACGGCTCTCGTGGAGAGGTGCCCGACGAATACTACGAAATCCCCCTCGGCGATGCCGATGTCGCCCGTTCTGGCGAAGACTTGACGATGGTGTCCTACGGTTACGGCGTTCACGTCTTGCAAGAGGCGGCCGAACAGATGGCACAAAAGGGCATCGACGCCGAGATTATCGACCTGAGGTCGTTGAGCCCCGTCGACTACGACACGTTGGTCGCTTCGGTGCAGAAGACAGGTCGGACCGTGATGCTGGACACTGCGCGGCGCACAGGCGGGATCATGTCGGATATCGTGTCTGAGGTGCAGGAGCGCGCGATGGACTGGCTCGACGGGCCGATCATGCGCGTCGGTTCCAAGGACGTTCCATGGCCGTACAACCGCGGCATGGAGCAGGATATCCTGCCGCAAGCCGACGATGTAATCGAAGCGGCTCGCAAGATTATTTCTTTCTGATGACCACGGTCTATCACAGAACCAAAAATTCCCGTCACAGACCTCAAACAACGAATTCCAACCGATCGAGGAGATAAAAGTTGATCCACGAAATCACGATGCCTGCGATGGGTGCCGACATGACCGAAGGCACCGTTGTCAAGTGGTTGAAGAGCGAAGGCGATGAGGTGGCTCGTGGCGACAAACTTGCCGAGATCGAGACCGACAAGACCGTCGTCGAGATGGAGGCCTACAACGCCGGCATTCTACGCAGGATCGTGCTGGGCGACGGAACTAAAGCCCCCGTTGGCTCGTTACTCGCCTACATCGGCGCCGCAGACGACGTGCTCCCGGAAATGGATGACGCACCCGCATCGGTGGCAGTCGAACCAGAACCCGCAGTAGAGCTCCAAGTCGATGCGGTCGCCCCAGAACCTCAACTCGCGCCTGCACCTGTGCCCGCGGCACCAGTCGCCGCCGCACCACCGGCACCGACCGTCGAAGGCGGAAGAATCAAGGCTTCACCGCTCGCTCGCCGATTGGCCCGTGAGCATGGTTTCGATCTCGCGGCCATTCCGGGAACCGGACCAGGCGGACGAATAACTCGCGACGACGTGCTCGGTTTTACCCCTGCGCCAGTATTTGCGCCGTCCGGCGTAGCCACAGCGGCCCCGACGGTCACCGTCGACGGTTCCGACATCGAGCTCTCCACGATGCGCCAAGCCATCGCCCGCGTCACCGTCCGCAGCAAGACCGAAGCGCCACACTACTACGTCACATCCGGCATCGACATGACCGAAGCCATGTCCTTCCGCGCCCAACTCAACGCCGAACTCGCCGAGTCAGGCGTCCGAGTGTCGGTAAATGACATGATCATCAAAGCCTTGGCAATGGCGATCGTCAAGTACCCGAAGTGGAATACGACATTCCACACGGATCGTTTGGAAGGCCACGACAGCATCAACATCGGTGTGGCAATCGCGCTCGAAGCCGGTCTCATCGTGCCAGCATTGATCGGCGTCCAAAACATGTCGCTGATCGACGTAGCCAATGCGTCGAAAGACCTCGGCCGTCGCGCCCGCGGCGATGGCGGTACGTTGACCCAAGATGAGCTGACAGCCGGAACGTTCTCCACGTCGAACCTGGGCATGTTCGGAACCGACACCTTTGCGGCCATCATCGTCCCACCGCAATCCGGCATCCTCGCGGTCGGCGCAGTCAAACCGACGCCAGTCGTTCAAGACGACGAAATCGTCGTGAGTCAGATGATGAACGCCACCATATCCGCGGACCACAGAGTCGGCGACGGGGCAGAAGCGGCAATGCTGCTCAACGAGGTCAAGGACAGCCTCGAACGACCCCTGCGCCTCATTCTGTGACCAACCAATAGTCCGCAACGGTGATGCTTCCGACCCTGTGCGAAGATTGACGCACTGTGTACGTTCGAGAGGCATTCACCGACGAAGAACGCTCGATTCTGAGTCGTTTCTTCACCAACACCGACCTCCCGGTGTTCGCCATCGTGAACCTCCCGGAGATCGTCAAAGGCGCCATGTTCGCCCGCTACAGCCGAACGCACAAGTCCTTGCGCCGCCTCTTCTTGGACGAGTTCTATCAACAACCAGAAATCGGCATCCAATCGATCGCCGACCAAGTCTCTCAAGATGATGGCAGCGAAGATTCGGTAGCACGTCGCCGCGCCGAGGAGCTCTACCAGCGTGTCTTCGTCCAATATGGCGACGACTCAGTTGCCCAGCTAGGCGGCGCACACTTGGCATGCGAACAGGTCTCGGCAATCCTAGCGAAAGTGATCGAACGCGGGCGTCTAGCAGCGTACCTAGAGCAGAGCACCCGCTACATCTACTTCGACGAAAAGCTGCGCGGCGAAGATGGCTACGAGTGTTACCGATACTCAGTGCCACCCGAAATCGCCGAGGGGCCCCTTTCCGAGCGATACGAACAGACGATGGACCGCCTCTTCGAGAGCTACACATTCGTTGCGAAACGGATGACGGACTACTTCACCTCGAAATTCCCAAGACAACCGCGAGAGAGCAGGGGAGCATACAACCGGGCAACCCGTGCACGCGCCTGCGATGCCGCCCGCGGGCTCCTTCCTGCCGCCACCACATCCAACATCGGGATTTTCGCCACAGGTCAGGCATACGAATCAATGCTCATGCGCATGAACGCCAGCCCGTTGGCCGAAGCCCGCACCTACTCCGAGATGATGCTCAACGAGCTGCGTAAAGTCATCTCCGGATTCCTGACGCGGGTAGATGTCGACAGCCGCGGCATCGCATGGAGTAACTATTTCCAAAAAATCGCCACCGACATGAATGAGTTGGCAGGCGAGTTCGAAGACGTGTCATCTGCCACGGAGTTCGACATCGATCGCGACGAGGTCAAACTCTTCGAATGGGACCACGAAGCCGAACCGAAAGTCGTCGCCGCGGCTCTATATCCGTACTCCCACCGATCCGAGGAGGAACTGCGAACCCTAGCCGCCGGCATGAGCGGACCTCAGCGCCGCAAAACCATCGCCTCGTACGTTGGCGACCGCACGAACCGCCGCCACAAACCCGGGCGAGGCATGGAACGGGTCTACTATCGCTTCGACGTGCTATCCGACTTCGGCAGTTTCAGAGACCTCCAGCGCCACCGAATGATGACCATCGATTGGCAGCGGTTGACCCCGCGCCACGGCTACGCCATGCCGCCAGAAATCGAGGACGCAGGTTCCGAGGTATCGCAACGTTGGCACGACGCCATGACCGAGATGTCGGATCTATACGACGAGATTGCAGCCGGACACGGCGAAGACGTGGCTCAATACGTCGTACCCTTCGCTTTCCGCATCCGCTACAACATCCAACTCAACGCCAGACAGGCCTTCCACATGTTGGAACTCCGCACGGGCGAATCAGGGCACACCGACTACCGCCGCATCTGCCTCAAGATGCACGACTTAATCCGAAACCAAGCGAACCACCACGCGATCGCGGACGCCATGACCTACGTAGACAGCAAGAACTACGGACTAGGAAGGCTGTCAGCCGAACGCCGTCAAACCGAAGGCGCGCAGTTGGGGATGTTTAATCAGTCGTAACGAGCCAGAAAACTCAAACTGATCTGCCGCCGCAGTTCATCCAGGTAACGGGATACATGACGCGAAAGCATCAAGGCGACAGATATTGGAACGGAGAACGTGTCCGAAACTCGATTGGCACGTCTTTGCGCACATATTCTGCCCAAACATCCATCGCATAGTCAGAATCGAATCCCCACCTGCCGTCGGAACGTTGGTGCCATGAATCGGGCTTTGGCCGGAAGGCACAAGCGATTTTGCCTAACCGCTTGCCCAGCACCAGTCGGATATCGGAAACCCGACCAGGATCAATCTTCCACCATCCTTCGACGGCCGCTTTCAGATCCCGTCCTTCGGACATAGCTTTTCCGATCTCGAACAGTATGAGCGGTTCTTTGACAGTGAAGTCGTTCACATCAATCTCTAACGGAAGGTCGCCGTAAAGCTGACATCATGACATCCGCGGATAATGCGCCGGTCCTTTTTCGACGCCGCAAGCATTCGCTAGCCAATCTTCTTGCGCGATGTGGTCAAGGTGACCTTTTCCTAGGTTGACGCCTACGGTGGCCTGACCAGCGAGACCGGCAGCTAGCCGGTCGTAGTTGTCTTTTTCGTCGGCACCTGTTGACAACAGAACTTTCTTAGCGCTGACATCGCTGACCAACATCATCGGATCGTAGTTCGCCAACGTCGCCCGCGCCTCATCCCAATCATCCGGGTTCGACCGCTTGAAATCGTTGAACTCGGCGATCGGGTAGTCCGGGTTGCCGGCGGTACGGTTGTCGATGTCCGCGAACATCAGCCCGCCGCTTTGCAGCGCGTAAACGCCATCTGTCAGCGCCGCAGTGATCAATGCGAGGTCGCCGCCGGATACGGAAAGTCGTGATGCGTCGATGTTGGGTTGTTGGAGAAGGATTTGGATGGCTGTGATGCAGTCGGATACGATGTCGCCCCAGACGTAGGTATCTTCGCCCGGCAGGCCGTCGGTGAGGAGCCCGGGGTAGGCTGCATCGTAGCCAGAGTTGGCGAGTCGCTGTCCACGGTGGCACAGCGCCATGACCACGTAAGCTGCGCGGCGTTCGTAAAGCGGTACGCCAGCGACACTCCCATAGCCGGGCGCTTGGAACAGCGGCACGTGAGGTTCGTCGGATTTCGGAATGTGGAGATAGGCGTAGAGCGGGTAATCTCCAACGCCATTGAAGCGGACGGAGTAGGCGTTCGACGTCTCGTTGGTTCGTATGGGCAGATCCTCAATCGAGACGTCGCCCTTAGCCGCGTTGACCGCGGCTTTTACCCGCGCAGACCAGTATTCATTCATCATCAGATTCTCCGTCGGGGTTTACAGCGCCACCGGGTTGAGATGTTCGGCGAGGAACGCGCGCAACACTTTGTCGTGACCGACGCCGGAGCCGGAGTCGTGCCCGCAATCCTCGTAGGTATAGAGGTTCTTGTCTTCGCTGCCAATCTCTTTAAACACCGCAAAACCGGTCTCGGGAGGGCAGACGTCGTCCATCAATCCGATGTTGACGATGATCGGACACTCGATCTTGTCGACGAAGTTGTGGATGTCGTGGAGATCGAGAGTGTCTCTGGCAGCTTCTTCACGCTCGGGATGGAGACGCAGGTAGTCGTTGATCTCCTCGTATGGGTAGGACCGAGTCAGCGATGCCGCATCCATCATCGAGCATAGATACGGAGCGCCGGCGGAAGCACATGCCACCTGCCCAGCCCGCAACGACGACACCAGGAGCGTCAAAGCACCGCCTTGACTCCCACCTTGAACGCAGATGCGTGATGAATCGACCTCGTCGAGGCCGCTCAGAAAGTCGAACGCTCGGATCGCATCCATGTAAAAGCCTCGATAACCGTACTCGGTTCGCTTGTCGAGGTTGTGGACTAGAAGACCCGGATAACCCGGATTGAAGACGGAGTTGCTGCGAAGTTTGTTGCGCGGGGCGGCCGAGAATGCGGCGTATCCCATCATTGCCAAGTCGGTCGGCAATTTGGGTTCGCTGACGTAACCGGGCACGAATAGGTAGCCGGGCAAGGGGCCGGCGATGTTGCGCGGTCGGCAATACCAACCCGCGATCTCCAAACCGCCGTAGCTGTCGTATCGCGCTTCGAAGACCTCGACTTCAGGGGTCGAGCGCATCGGCACCGGTTCAAGGCGCGGGTTCAGCGGCACGGCTAACGTTTCAGCTTCGGTTTGCCGCCAATAATCGTCGAAATCATCAGGGCGGCGCACTGAAGATTCGAATTCGGAAGGATCACGGCGCGTCATCTGCAATACCTCGGTTCAGTTTTCGAGTCCCTAACACTGTATCACCGCCAAAACCGTACGACGCGGCGCGGTCAGGCGGCAGAATTCGATGGTTCGGCATTGTCTACATCAGGCTCGTAATTGCGGGTCATCAACCATGCAGGAATGACACCGATCACACACGCGGTCGATGCATACGTGAAGAAATTGGAGAAGACCGCGAGGCCCGTTTCGCTCGCCGCTTCGGGCCGCTCAATCATCTCTTCTAGTCCCGGTGCAGTTAGTAGGAACTGCTCGGTGCCGAGCGAAGCGACAACCGCCAATCCGGCCGTCATACCGATATTCCGGGAGAGTGTCAGAAGCCCGGAAGCGATGCCTTTGTCCTTAGTGGGTACTCGTCGCAATGCGCTTTCGGCTATCGGGGCGATCAACAGTCCCAAGCCAACGCCCACCAGAACCAGATCGATCGACGCACGAGGCTCTTCCAGCACGATGCCCCACGTGGATAGGAAGTTGAAGCCGATCGCCGCGATAACCAAACCGGCGATCATGGGTATGCGGACGCCGAATCGAGTGGCGATGAATCCTCCGGCGAACGCGGAAACCCCCAAGGCAACCGTCATTCGCACTAGAAGGAGTCCAGAGTCGAGGGCGGAGAGGCCGTATATCGTGCCCGCGAGCAATGGAACACTCACCAACCCGATCATCAACGCCGAACCGACTAAGAAATGAGTGACGTTCGACCAGATGAAGTCCTTCAATTTGCCCAAGGAGCGAGGTACCGCTTTCTCGCTGGCGGTTCGATTAGATATCGCGACCACGCCGGTTAAGGCAGCGGCGGCGACGAACAGCATGATCATCGGCAGATCCGGATCGGATATACGGAAAAGGCCAACTGTCAGTGTGGTTAGGGCAGCGGTAAACGCGGCGGCTCCGATCCAGTCGACGCTGGTGTCGTGGCGTATTCCCTTCGGAAGCTTGGCAAGCGCGAGAATCGCGATCAATGAGAGGGGGATGTTGGACCAGAACGTGTATTCCCAACCGATCCAGTCCGCTATCGCACCCGCATAGACGGGTCCAAACACACTGCCAGCCTCAGCAGCCGCACCGACCATGCCGAACGCAACGATCCGACGGCGCGCACCGACGAGCGTCTCGGCGGCGGCGAGCGATATCGGTATGACCGCACCCGCACCAACGGCCTGCACAACCCTCGCAATAATCGCCCATCGGTATTGATCCAACCACGGTATCGCATCCAACGAACCAGTCATCACCGGAATCAGCGCAACTCCGACAGAACCGACCATGAAGACGCCCAGCGCGACAAGAAAAGTGGCGCGGTAGCCCCAACGGTCGGAAAGCCTGCCCATGATCGGCATCGTCGCCGAGTAACCGATCAAAAATGAGATGATGAGCCAACTGGCGCGGGTGATGTCGTTGATCGGAATCTTCAGACTCTGCATCATGTCGGGCAGAATCGTCACGACCAAAGTCATGTCGTCCGCCGCGATGAACACGCCGTAGCACAACGGAAGGAACAGCAGGTAAGGCGATACCTCGGTTTTTACCCACTTCACGGGAACGCGGATCCCTGGTTGTCTAGATCGTGCGTCATTCGATTGGTGGTTCGATGATGAATTCTTCGCCGTATCGGCTCATCTGAAGGATGCGCACCGTTTCGTCGGTGTCGCGGATCTGGAGGGCACCAGTTATGCGTGCCGATTTCATTTCAAAGGTTTCGTGGTCCATCACGACTTCACCGATGCCGACGCCGTCCGGTACGATCTCCCCGAGCAGCGACTTTAGCGCTTCAGCCCGCAGAGGCGACCTTATTCGGTAGTCGACACCCGCTGCCGGAGGTTCGATGTACTCCGCTGCGTTGAGTCCTTCTAGTACGCCCCGAACCGCCGCGATCGGTTGCAGGAAACCTATAGGGTTTTCCTCGTCCGGCAAGAGTTCCCATTCGCCGGTCAGCGGGTTGGTCAACCAAGTGCTCGTGCCGATCAGAATCGCGTCGACTTCGATGTAAATCCTTCCGAGATTGGCCTCGGCGCTGATGCTCATCCCAGTCTCCGTGATCGCGCCTTCGACGCGCGTTAGTTCCAATCCGCCCAACGCTTCGGTGAAACCGTTTTCGTGTTCAAGCAAGAACCAAATACTCCCGGCTTCTACGAGGGAGTCGATTGAGTTTTCGACGACTTCATCCGGCGTCAACGGCACGGGTGTAGGTGTAGGACTTGGTTGGATGACAGCGGTCGGTTCAGGAGTGGCCGTCGGATCGGGCGCGCTGGAACATGCAACGGTTGCGAAAACTAACGTCAACAGCGAGAGCGAAAACCCCACTGCCGCGAAGACATGACGACGCATCAACGAAACCCCTTAACTAAGCCAAAACCCCTCGAGGGCAACGGTCCAAACAACCGTGATACGCCGAATTTTAGGTTAGTTTCACCACACCGTGTTGACGATCAATGTGAGCCGCGGCGTGCAGATCGGCCGATTACTGGGGCGTGAAACGGTTTTCCAAGCTTGCAAGCGATGGATCCGGCGGGTCGGAGCTCGGCTCAAGAGTGATGTGAGCGCCGAGATAGTTGTTGAGAGGGTGTGACAACTCGAACAGTATTGTGCTGTTGCCGGCTTCGTTCACGTCGAACGAAGTTACGTAGTGTGGATCTTCTTCGCCGACCAGATACAGACGGTACTCTTGGCCGTGCGGAGCTTGTTCGACACCGCCGATCACCAGCGCACCCAGTTGTCGCTCCTTGTGTTCGAGTAGATACGCAAAACCATCTGTGCTCAGAAGAGCGTCCGATTGCCAATCTGCGCTGTGATACTCGTCACGCAGCGTCGCGTACGTGAGGCTGATCTGGTCGTTCATCGATGTCCGCATCGCATCGTTGAGTTCCGTCATGCGGACAATCTGAAGTTCCTGCTCGGAAATTCGATCATGGGCGTGGGATAGCAGCTGCTCGGTAGAAGACATGTCCTCGACAACGGATTCAGCATGCGCGTACGCGGCCGAAACCATGCTTTCCGAATCTGCGAGTCGGCGATTCAATTCGACATTATCTGTGCCCAACTGAACAGCCATGATGCCGACGATGGCCAAAGCGGCAACCGAAGTGGCGAACGCCAACCTGCCCGCGGTCAGAACTCCGCCAATGCGGTCCCATAGTCGTGGTTTAACCGCTGTTTCATCGATTTCATCAGCCGCGATCCGCTGTTCGAGATGTGCTACAAGCGTCGAGAATGCCAACGCATCGTCAGAAACGCCGACTTCAGACCTGATGGAAGCGAGCAGATTCTGCCGGACCGTCAACGGCGGTTCAACTTGGCCCACCTGCGACGAGAAATCGGCAACCGTCTCGAGCATCTCCTCCAACTCGACCGCCGCGTCAGCATCACGTGCGACCAGCTCCTCAACCGCCCGTCGCCCGACGTCATCCAACGCATCCAAGGCATAACCAGGAAAATCAGCGATGATCTCTTCATCAGACGCGAGAACCGTACTCACCGACGCCCGCTCCGACACGCCAACCGCCGATTTGACGGCGGCAAGCAGATTCCGTCGTACCGTTAATGGCGGTTCGGCTTCGCCAATCTGCGCGGAAAATTCGGCCACGGTTTCGAGCATCTCCCCCAACTCCGCCGCCGCATCCGCATCACGCTCGACCAACTCTTCAACCGCCCGTCGCGCATCGTCGTCCAATGCGCCAAAGGCGTACCCAGGAAAGTCGGCTGCGATCTCCGCGTCAGACACGAGTACCGTATTCACCGACGCCTGCTCCGACACGCCAACCGCCGATTTGACGGCGGCAAGCAGATTCTGTCGGACCGTTAATGGCGGTTCGGCTTCGCCAATCTGCGCGGAAAATTCGGCCACGGTTTCGAGCATCTCCCCCAACTCCGCCGCCGCATCCGCGTCACGCTCGACCAAATCTTCAACCGCCCTTTGCGCATCGTTATCCAATGCGCCAAAGGCGTACGCGGGAAAATCGCCGATGATGTCTTCGTCTCGTGGCATTTTTACTTATTCACCAAAGATCATTCGTCGCCGTAGATCTCGTTGTCGAGTGCGACACGCAACTTCTTGAGTGCCAATCGCATCCGCGTCTTCACCGTACCCAGCGGTTGCCCGGTCGACTCGGCGATCTGCGTCTGTGTCATCCCCTCGAAATACGAGAGGTACACCACTTGTCGTTGAGGCTCAGGGAGCACGTTCAGCGCGTCCCGGACCGACGCATACTCCGAGTTCGCCACCGCGGCCTCAGGCGGAGAGATGTCATCAGATTCGAGATCGTATCGCTCCGTGATGTCGTCGCTATAGCGCGACTTGTCGCGGCGCAACTTGCGCAATTCGTCGATTGTCCGGTTGTGCGCGATGCGGAAGAGCCAGGTCGTGAACTTGCCCTTGTCCGGCATGTAGGTGTGACCCCGGCGCCACACTCGCATAAACACGTCCTGTGTGACTTCTTCGGACTTCACTGCGTCATTCAGGATGCGGGCGGACAACCCGAAAACACGTTTCCCATATCGATCGTAGAGTGCTGCGAACGCATCGGTGTTCCTGTCTGAAATTTCAGCCAGCAACTCTTGATCTGTGAGCTCTTGGTAATTAATCATCAGCTGAGTTCCGTTGGATATGGCTTCTTTCTCCTGAGGATTGGCGACGTATACACGTCACTTTTCTCTAGATACGGAAGAAAGGTATCTCATGGATCTTTTCCGGATCCACGAAAACATAATTTTCGGCCAACGGCTTCAACATCTCCAGCGAATCGAGCTGCAATGAGACATCTTCGTGAGGCGGCATCATTTGAACCATCCGCGCCAGCATGTCGTAAGCATCGCGAGCATGCCCCGAACGACCATACAGGTGCGCAATGTCACCCACGTTCCGCCAGTTCCACGGCATCAAATAGTGAATCCGCTCAGCATCCGCAATCGCGGCACCGAATTCGCTGGTTTGTGTGTGGATCATCTTCATGTTGTTGAGAACGCGAGCCAAGATAAACTTGCTGTCGGCTTTCGGAAGATACGTTCGCTCCAGCCCATCAAGTTTGTTCGAATCGTGCGGAGGATCACCCAGACCGCTCAGTAACCGCAGACACTCCCAGCGCGAGTAAAGCCTGCCATGTCGGAAAGGATCGACGTAGATCAACGAATCGCCTTCGCCCGCCGACAACATGAAATGACCAGACATGTTGACGCCCGACATTGGGATGCCGATACGGCTGCCCACCTCCATGTAAAGGATCGAAAGGCTGATCGGTATCCCCAGTTTCCGGTCCAGAACCTCGTTGAGCAGGCTGTTGCGGATGTCGTAATAGTTCCCAGCGTTGCCGCGCATCCCCAACTCGTCGAACATCAAGTCGTTCAGCGTGTAGAGCGAATCGAAGAGCGACATCTGGCTCTGAACCTTCTGCCTGATGCGCTCGGTAATCTCGCTGATGCGCCCCATGTAAAGCGGGACGTCGAGCCCGGGAACGCTCTCGGCTGCGATATAGAGGCAGGACAGCGCCAGATTGATTTGGGCCGATGGGCGCGACACGGATCGGACGAAGTTGTCTCGCGGCCCGTTGTCTGGGGTTCCCATGGCAAAGCATTGTAAAGACGAACGCCGTTCGTGGCAACCCCATACCGCCAGGGCGCCCAATTGAGCGCTCAATTGAGCGCCAACCGGAGTTGATATAATCCATTGACTATCAGGCGTCACGTTTGCGACTTGAAACTTCCTTAAAATGGGGAGCTCGGACGGCCGGGCTGAGAGGGCGGACGCTATTCCGCCGACCCACAAAACCTGATCTGGATAATGCCAGCGGAGGAAAACCACTCCGATGTCTCAAACATCGGAAATTCGATCAGCCGTTCATGCCCGGAACGAAAATAGTTTTTCGAGCCCCACAGTGAACGCTAACTCGCCACGCTCCCAGTCTGGCGAAATCTCGACCGCTCTGACCCGATCAGAATCTCCCGCGGTTTCCGTACGCGACGCGTCCAAGTCGTTTGTGCGCCCCGATCTCCCGCCGATCAACGCCATGGACGGTGTATCTCTGGATGTCGACCTCGGCGAATTCGTCGTAATCGTCGGCCCTAGCGGATGCGGCAAGAGCACCTTGCTCAACATCATCGCCGGACTTATGGAACCCGACATCGGATCCGTCAGCCTGCAAGGCGACAACCAAGCCCAACGGATCGGCCGCGTCGCCTACATGCACCAGATCGACCTGCTTCTCCCATGGCGTAACGTCCTCGCGAACGCCACCCTCGGTCTCGAAATCGCCGGCATCCCCCGCGCCGAGGCTGATGCCAAGGCGACCGAGTTGGCGCAACGCTTCGGAATCGCCGATTTCCTAAACGCATATCCCGCCACATTGTCGGGCGGCATGCGACAACGGGTAGCACTGCTCCGAGCCGTCCTGCCAGATCGCAACGTCCTGTTGCTAGATGAACCATTCAAAGCCCTCGACGCCATCACCCGCGCCGAACTCCAGCGATGGTTGTCGGACGTCCTCGACCGCACAAACCGCGCCACCGTAATGGTCACCCACGACGTCGAAGAAGCGCTGATGCTCGGCGACCGCGTCCTGGTGATGTCTCCCAGACCCGGCCGCATACTGCTCGAACTCGACGTCGACCTTCCGCGCCCTCGACCGCGCGACGTGGTACGTGAATCGAAGTTCGTCGAATACAAATGGCAGTTGCTATCCAACCTGGACGGCGACGCAACCGGGTGACGATGGGTGCTCCAGTGAGTTCGCAGCAACAGATTAGAGACCTGACGAAGCCAACCGACGTGCAGCACACGACGGCATCTGAACACACGTTCGCCATGCGAACGCGCTCATTCATCCGGGCATGGGGCTCCGCGATGGCCTTGGCGGCGTTAGGCCTGGTTTTGTGGGAGGTCCTAGTCCGCGTGTTAAACGTCCAGACCTGGATATTGCCGCCCGTATCGCTGATACTCGCCGAACTCGCCGATAAACCGTCGCTGTTCCTGCGACACGCATCAGTAACGGCGCAAGAGATACTCATCGGCTTCGCCTTCTCGATCACCTTCGCATGTGTCATGGCAACGGCCATGTTCTGGTCGAGACTGCTCGAGCGCTCCGTCTACCCGTTCCTGATCGCCTCGCAGACCATCCCAGTGTTCACGCTGGCACCGATGCTCCTCATATGGATCGGCACCGGAATCGCGCCGAAGATCGTAGTCGTCGTGCTCTTCACCTTTTTCCCAGTGACCATCAACCTGATGACGGGACTGAAATCGGTCGATTCGGACATGGTAGACATGTTCCGCACGATGGGTGCGTCGCGGTGGCAGATGTTCACCAAGCTGTACGTCAGGTCAGCACTGCCGTATCTTTTCGCCGGGTTGAAAGTCGCCGCGGTCGTATCGGTTATCGGTGCGGTTATCGGCGAGTGGATCAGCGCGGCGTCTGGTCTCGGATGGTTGATTAAGACTTCGACACCGAAATTTCAGACAGAACTCGTGTTTGCGGCTATATTTACCCTTTCGGTTATGGCCGCGTTGATGTTCATTGCGATAGCGTTGTTGCAATCGCGTATCCTGCGTAACTATCCGGGGGCAAACCCACAAGGAGAATGATCGTGAAACGAATAATTGGTTTTCTTTTGCTAGGCGTTGCACTCTTCGCGCTCGTCGTCGCTTGCTCGTCTGAGCCCGAAACAGAAACGGTTTCGATCGAGTTGGACTGGTCACCGCCGAACGCCAACCACTCCGGAATCTACGCCGCGATTGACCAAGGCTTCTTCGAGGAAGAAAACCTAGAGGTCGAGGTCAGCGTGCCTGCCGACGCGGCAGCCATCGCTCAGCTCGTCGGAGCAGGGCAGCGCGACTTCGGTATTTTCTACCAGACTGACACCACTCTGGCTCGAGCCGCAGGCGTTCCCGTCGTAGCGGTCCGGGCGATAGTGCAAAGCCCTCTCAACTCCCTGATGGCTCTGAAATCCTCCGGAATAACCCGACCCGCCGATCTCAAGGGCAAAAAGGTCGGCTACCCCGGAATCGAGTGGGACGAGCTGATGCTCGCCGCTATGCTCGAAGCCGATGGCCTAACGCTTGACGACATAGAACTCCACGACGTCGGCTACGCGCTGTCGCAGGTGCTCGCCGCCGGAACCATGGACGCCGTCATCGGCGCATATTGGTCCTACGAATCGTTCGTCCTCGAAGATTTGGGATTCCCGGTCGAGATCATCTACCCCGAAGACTGGGGAGTGCCACGCTACTACGAGATGATGCTCATCACCTCCGACAAGATGATCGACGAGAAGCCCGACGTCGTCAAACGCTTCGTAACGGCCTTCACCAAAGGCTTCGAATACGTCGCCGAAGACGGACAGCGAGGCATCGACATCCTAGTCAAACTCAACGAAGACTCCATCGACGAATCCAGCGAATCCCTCGACCGCCGAGGCATACCCCTCCTGATCCCCGCATGGCTAGACAGCGAAGACGGCAAGTTTGGGACGCTCTCCGAATCACAATGGGAATCAGTAGGCGACTACATGAAGAGCCGGGATCTGATACCGCAAGACTTCGACGTCAGCACCGCTTGGACGGATGAGTTCTACAAGTAAACCCACGAAACCCAGGTAGGGGCAGGTTTCAAACCTGCCCCTCGGACCCACCGTCATTCCGGCGAAAGCCGGAATCTAGAGGGGTCGGGCGGCGGTGAAAACCTCCCCTTCGCGCAGCGAGGGGGACGCGGCAGCGAAGCGACCGCAGGGGGTGCACAGGGCGTGATGGCGACAAGGCGTCCAGTATCCCTCCTCCCAAGACGGTACCCGTGCAAACCCACCGCAATTCCGGGTACCCTCTGCCATTCCCGCGTACCCACCGTCATTCCCGCGTACGCGGGAACCCAATAAAGATGGGCAAGCAACCGGATAGCGACCATCCGACCAACCGTAGAGGCAGGTTTCAAACCTGCCCCCGCCAAACCTAAGATGAGGATCAACGCCAACACGCGCCCTTAATCCCAACCAACCAAGATCCGCCAAGCAAAACGTGTTGCCTTCGACATACGAAATTCGCCAGCTACCCGTCTCGCCCGAGATCCAACAGCATCGGCTTGAATCTAGAGGTAGCAGGCGGAAATTTTGGATTTCGATTGAAGGAGAACCGAACGTTTGGTTGCTCAAGTTCCCCAGACCTAACACAGGGGAACATTGGGCGGAAAAGATCGCTGCCGAAGTTGGGAATCTTATCGGCGTTGACTGCGCGCGGGTCGAGTTGGCTGATTGCAGTGGAGAGTTGGTAACCGTCTGCGAATCATTCGATCCTGGAAATCGGGACGAATCTTACGAGTATGTCGACGAACCGACGGATTGGTTCTACGGTGAAACGATCTTCATCGCGGGTTGCTACGTTTTGGCGTGGAACGACGATCAATACGACGTCGAAACGCGGTTCGGTCAACGAGATCATAACGTCGCCAACATCATCCGAGCAGTTAAGGAGATGTTTCGAGACCCAAGTTTCCCTGCGGGCGGTCGAGTTGACGACATTTTGCAGGCTTTGGCAACTTACGCCGTGCTTGACGGTTTGATCGGCAACATGGATAGACACCACGAAAACTGGATGTTGAAACTCAAGTTAGTAGGCGCCACAGCCTGGATGTCCGCCGCACCCTCTTACGATCACGCATCTTCGCTAGGTCGAGAACTCGAAGACGAGCGTCGCAATCGGTATCTGGATTCTGGTGGAGTCCTCAACTACTTGAGGAGGGGTCACGGCGGCGTATTCGGCGACGGCGGTGAAAACCGGGCGCCTTCTCCTCTTGATACCGCCAAATACATCTCCCAACGATGGCCGGAATACACGCAGCCCACGTTGCAGAGAATCGGCGCAACACCTGATTCCGAGATCCGAACTGCTATTGATAGAGTACCAACACAGTTCATGGGCGATATCGCCAAAGAATTCGCGTACCAGATCATCGTTACCAGCAAAACCGAACTGCTCAAACTCATCCGATGACTACTTTGTTCCTCGCTTGCCGTGACCGACGAAATCGTAGTTGGTTTCCTGTGGGACGGCTCACGAGGAACGACTCCGAACCGGTTGAGTACGAATTCGAATACATTCGAGGCGCTCAAGAAGCCAAGAATTCGACGATCCCTCTGGCAATCCCAGTTCCTGGATTCCCCGAATTGGATAAGGCGTACCGAGCAACCGAGATCTTTCCGATTTTCCGCTACCGAGTCATGAACCAACGACGTCCCGACCGCCCGGAATATCTGAATCTTTTCGGATTGGACCCCGATGATACCGATGTGCTTACGGAACTTGCCATTACCGGTGGGCACAGCGTCGCCGACACTTTCGAGATCTTCCCAGCCATTGAAACAGATGACGGTGGCCGATTTGAGACTCGTTTCATTGTTCAGGGTTTGCGGCCCGTAATTCCTGAAACCATTGAGCGTGTCAATTCGCTCAACCCCGGAGATAGTCTTGAACTCTCGTTTGAATCCAACGGCCCCTCTGTGCAACATTCGATCCGTGTAACAACCACAGATCAAAAGCATCTAGGTTGGTTGCCCAGACACCTCGTAGATGTTCTCCGCAAGTCCGACACCGTAAATCTCGCGGACATTCAACTTCGAGTCGTGCAAGTAAACCACAAAGCCCCATCGAGTCACCGACTGTTAGTCGAACTAACCGGCCAACTACCCCCCGGCGTCGACCCGATGAGCGAACTCGAGATGTATCAACCCATCTCGACATCGCATAAAACCTAGCACTACCTCGCATCGACCATGCCCGGACAACTTTTCACCGAATACTTTCTCTCCGACGGCATCAAGCAGTCGGACGATTGGCGGGACTCTGTTGACGATTCCCAAGTACTCGACGCGCTCCGCGAAGCCGTCTCCGGCAAGTTCAACAAGATCGACATGTTCGATCCGCCGAACGAAGCGGCCACTGAGCAGGAGTTGATCCGCCCAGTTTTAGAAATCTTGGGATGGCGTGACTACCTGCCACAGCAATCCGCAACCGGCGGCGAAGACGTGCCAGACAACCTGCTTTTTCCAGACGAAACTGCCAAAAACCACGCAGCAGCGGAAACGACCAACGCTGGAAAGTACATACACGCCACCGCAGTACAGGAAAGCAAACGCCTCCATCTGCCGTTAGACGTTCGAGACAGTAGCGAGGATGTCAAACGTGGGCGCACCCCTCACGGGCAAATCCTCAGATACCTAACTACTGCAGACCTCGATTCCGAAGGCAAAATCCGATGGGGGGTCCTCACCAACGGAAATGTTTGGCGACTGTACGATCATCGCACCAGACCGCGCTCTACCGCCTTCTACGAAGTCAAGCTTGACAACATCCTGAAGAAGGATGACGAAGATGAACTGCGGAGCTTCTTCCTGCTCTTCAAACGAAGCAGCTTCGTCCTCCAAGATGGCGCCACGACCACCTTCATCGAATCCGCGTTACAAGAGGGCAAACGTTACGAAGAGAAGGTCGCTCAAGACCTGTCCGGCGTCGTATTCGATGACGTCTTTCCGACGTTAGTTAAAGCCCTCGCGAAGCGAACCAACGAAGACCTCTCAACGATCCACCGAACCGCCCTCATCCTCCTCTATCGAATCCTCTTCGTCTTGTACGCCGAGGACAGAGGTTTGTTGCCCGTCAATGATCGCAGTTACGCAACCTACGGAATGCGGAAACTGTTGCGCGACGACATCCGGGAAAAGATCGCCGAAAACATCAAATTCTCTTCCAACGCCACGAAATACTACGACAACCTCGCCACCCTGTTTCGCATGATCGACGAAGGCGACGACTCGATCGGACTCCCTCCGTACAACGGAGGGCTGTTTACAGATAATGCCGCTCCGATATTGGGCCAAGTGCGGTTGGACGACGAAACTATCGCTCCTGTTATCTATGCGTTGAGTCACACCGAACGGCGACGATGGAGAGCCGCGGTTCGTCAACTACCGCGACATGTCTGTCCAACAACTTGGATCCATCTATGAGCGACTTTTGGAGCATCAACCTGCACTCGATCCAGACGGCCAAATAAACATTCGCCCGAAACCCGTACGCTCGCAAGGACAGCGGCAGTTTCTTCACGCCTCAAGAACTCGTCGATCTCATCGTCGATCACACTCTCAAACCACTTGTCGAAGAGCGGCCTCAAGCGTTCGAAAAACGTGCCGCGAATTGGCGCAAGATCGCGAACCAAGGATGAGCGGCGGGCCGAATTACAAAAACTCGATCCCGCAGAAGCGGTTTTGGACCTCAAGGTTCTTGACCCCGCAATGGGCAGCGGACATTTCCTCGTAACCGCCGTCGACTTCCTGTCCGACTACATCGCCGAATTGATCGAATACGTCCCGGCTGTCCCTGAATGGCTCGATGGTGACTATGCCTATGCATCACCCTTACTCGAACGCGTCCAAAACATCCGCGCTGAGATAACTGAGCGCGCCAGCGAAAACGGTTGGAAGTTGGTCAAATCTCAACTCACCGACCAAGCAATCATCCGCCGTATGGTTCTCAAACGCTGCATCTATGGCGTGGACAAGAACGCACTCACCGTAGAGCTTGCCAAAGTGTCTCTGTGGTTGCACAGCTTCACCGTCGGCGCACCGCTGTCTTTCCTTGACCACCACCTGCGATGCGGCGATTCCATCGTTGGTTTGAGGGTGAATGACATGCTTGCCGAGTTGCAAAGACTCGGTGGTATGCATGCTGGAAATGCGGTTCAAGGCGCGCAGAACGCAACCCAATCCATGATGCAGATCGAAGCAATCTCCGATTCGGACATTTCGGAAGTGCAAGAATCGGCGGCGCTCTTTGAGGGTGTCGAGAACGCGACCGCAAATCTCCGGTCTGTCCTCGATTTCATGTGTGCCGTCCAGTGGATGACTGCTGGAATGAAGGTTAGAGACAAAGCCGCGTTCGAAGAACCAATCCGACAAACGCTGATCGATTTTTCTCAAGATTCATACAAATTGCTCGCTGAAGGCCCGGATGAATTCGATTCCGACAAGCGAGTTGAACCGTCGAAATCATGGTCTGAGTTCAATAACATTTGGCAAAATGCCAAATCCATCGCCGACCAAGAGAGTTTTCTCCATTGGGAAGTTGCGTTCCCAAGCGTCTGGCAAGCATGGCAAGACATTGATCCTTCAGGCGGTTTCGATGCGGTCATCGGGAATCCTCCATGGGATCGCATCAAACTCCAAGAAGTCGAGTGGTTCGCAACCCGGGCACCGGAAATCGCCCTGCAACAAACCGCTGCCGCCCGCAGGAACGCGATCCACGATCTGCGACAAAAAGATAGCAATCTCGCTGACGACTTTGAACGCGCCAAGGCGCGCGCCGATCAACTAGGTAAAGTCATTCGCGGCTCCGGCGACTATCCGTTACTCGGACGCGGCGACATCAATCTCTACTCGCTGTTCGTAGAGCGCGCCAAAAGCCTCATCAAACCCGATGGTTTCGTCGGATTGCTCACTCCTTCAGGCATCTATGGCGACAAAACAGCCGCAGACTTCTTCAAGCAAATCTCCACCGGAGGAAACGTATACGGCCTGTTCGATTTCGAAAACCGAAGAATCGGCACTGGTATGCCACCGTTTTTCCCGGATGTGGACTCCCGTCATTCAAGTTCTGCGCACTTATTTTCGGTGGCACGGGTCGAATACTCGGTGAAACCAAATGCGCATTCTTCCTCTCACGACGCCGACAGCATTAACAACCCTGATCGTTGCTTTTCACTCACTCCCGCCGACTTCGCACGTGTTAATCCCAACACTGGCACCGCGCCAGTGTTCCGGACCCAGCGCGACGCCGACATCACACGCCGGATCTACGAGAACCATCCAGTGCTCGTAGATCGTTCCGGGCGAAGAAGAGATTCGCGCGTGGCCAGTCCGAAGTACACCATGTTGACATGACGAACGATTCGGACCTATTCCGTACCGCGGAGCAACTCACGAATGAAGGGTTCTATCCAGTTCATGGCAATCGTTGGCAACGAGGAGTAGACGTTTATTTGCCGCTTTACGAAGGCCGCATGATCAACCAATTCGACCACCGTGCCAATTCGTCGTAAAGATCAATCCCGAAAACACGCACAATCCGTACTTAAGCGAACCCGTCAACGAAGGACAACATCAGGACCCTGATTTCTTGCCCAACGCGCAATATTGGGTTCCGGAAACCACAGAGTGGATCAAGAATTTGATCGGTAATGCTACGCTATCGGATTCCGCGACATTGCCGTACAACCGACGCGAAGCGTGATCGCTTCTGTTGTCCCAAGGGCTGGTTCGGCAACAAAGTATTCCGATTTCTTAGTCGAAGCAGAACGATGGACCCGAGACTCGAGTACATTGAATTAGGCGACGGTGATATTGATGCTCGTGCAATTTGAACTCGTTTGCGTTCGATTTTGTTGCTCGCACAAAAAATACGGGACTCATCTGAACCTATACATTTTGGAGCAACTCCCGTAATCGCCCGCGAAGATTACGACCGTACATTTGGCAAAAAAACCGCCCGACGAGACTAGTCCAAGACCACGTCCTGCGCCTCACATACACGTCGCACGATATGGAACCGTTCGCCCGCGACCTCGGCTACAACGGCCCGCCTTTCAAGTGGGATCCAGAAGAGCGTCGCCACTTGCGCGCCCGTTTAGACGCCCTCTACTTCCACCTCTACGGCATCTCCAACGACGACGCCGAATACATCCTCAGCACCTTCCCGATAATCCGCCGCGAAGACGAAGCCGAATTCGGCCGCTACCGCACCAGCGAGATGATCATCTCCTACATGAACGCGCTAAAAGCTGGCGACACCGAAGTCGTAGTCTCGGCGTAATCGCCTCTGCCTGGACTTTCGTCCCCTCTCCCTTGATGGGACCTTTGCACAACTCGGTATCGGTGCTGTCACAAGACCAAATGGACGACGTGTCCCCGATTGCCCCGCCCCTCTGGTTTCCCGCCTACGCGGGAATGACAGGGTGAAGTGCGGGAATGACGTTCGTTGTGCAAAGAACCCGAAGGGGAGGAAGTTTTGCAAAGATCTCGCGAGCGGGGGAACCGGAGCGTCGTCGGGCGTTTGCTCCGCGAACGTTAGGAGCTGGGCGCGTTTAAGAGCCTGTCGGGAGTTTTCCGGCAGGTTTGTCGGACGGTGGGCTTGAGGGCTTTGCGTCGGGGTTGAAGTCTTGTTTGGGTTGGCAGGGGTTTGTTCAGATTTGTCGTTGGGAGTTGTTTTTAGTTCGAATCATCGCCGCGTTTCAGGTTCGCGTGCGACGTTTTTGCTCTTCGCAGGGTCCAGCATCGGGGGCGGCTCCAGCGTCCGTCTGACCTACCGTGTTCTCGGCTTTACGCCGGTTGTCCGGTCGCCGCCTCTTCCGACTGAGGCGGTCGTTGCTGTGGCCGTGCAGCCCGCCGAGGCTTACGGCTTGGGGCGCGGGGAGATCTTCGTATCGGCACTCGAACCTTGCGTCTTCCCGCCGGAAGGGATGCGGATCGGTGATCCGCTCCGTTTTGGCGGCGACGTCCTCGATCATTGCCGGAGCGAGGATGGTCGGAGCTGTTCGAGTGGCAGTGAGGGCGCATGCGCGCGTTCGGTTCGCGCGTTTGTATGCATCTGCGACGGTGCTCCCGTTGCCCAGTGTTTGTTTACGGTCGTCGATCGTCCCTTTCAGGAGGGCACGTGCGGGCACCGGCGCGGTTGGCATGGAGCATGCGCCGCGGCTCGTCGCCGTCGGTGCTGACATATGCTTTTTGCTCACCATGTGTTTCTCCCGCCTCGCAGACCACTAAGGTAGAAATCGATGGCGCCGAACAGGTTGTGCACGTTTACATTCGACGCGGCGATGTTCTTTTCGCCCGTCCGGACCGCTGTCTGTCGGGGCGTATGATTACGTTTGTACTACAACAGATGTTGGGAGTCAAGGTGTTTGGGCGGGTTTTTGATGAGCCGGATTTTCGGGTGATGGATGGTTGCGAGTGTATGAACCCCCTGCGCGGGAATGACGTCGTTTTTACGGGAATGGCGGGGGTGCGCTCCGAATGACGGGGGGTTTTTGCGGGAATGACATGAGTGCGCGCTCGGAATGACGTCAGTTGTGCAAAGGTCCCTCGATGGGAGAGGGATGGAGCCTTTCCGGGGTTGAGGGTGCACCCCTCAACACATCTGGCTCGCAAAAGATATAAGCAGAAATGCATACTTAGAGCGGTGAGTAGTTTATCCGCTACAGACCGGATTTATGCGGAGATGATCTAGCATGCCACGTTTCATGGATTACATGATTTCGACACCTGTCCACGGTAGCCTTGAGGTGCTGCGGCCAGCGGCGCAACGCGCGGAGGTTTTTTACATCCCGTCTACGGACGCGGTTGCAGCGTTACGTGGCGCGTCAATTCCAACCAGAATGAAACTCCTGGACATTGATCGGTCCAAGCGGCGATTGACTATCCATCCCATCAATACTCGCTGGAACGCCGAAACATTTCTTAAACCTAAATATGCCCAAATCCGTCAATTGACATTGTCGGACCGTGGTGACATCGGTTTGGAACGCGGCAATCGAGTGCTCTTCTTGGGAGTAAAGATAGGAACGAAACGCGCGACGATTTGTGGCCTGGTGTGAAGGGGCGGTTCTATTGATCGAAAATGAGCGCCCCCTCAAGATATCCGACGCGGATAAGCCAGATGCCCCGTCATCCTCACCTGGTACACGGGAATGAAAGGTCGCCGAAAATCCGATAGTTGAAGCGCATCGCTGGAGAAACCCGTTCCTCTCCACTGAATCGACCGAGCATTAGACTGAACGGCGACAGACCGCTGTCTGCCGAACAATCCGCCGCGAAGACGAAGCCAAATTCTGTCGCTACCGCACAAGCGAGATGATCGTCTCATACATGAACGCGCTAAAAGCTGGCGACACCGAAGTCCTGGTCTCGGCCTAAGGACTACTGATTCATCTTCAATCGGTATTCCGTTGAATTGAGTAGTCGCAGCTACTCGATCATCATCGCTAGACGTTGCTACTTAAAGGCGATTAACCTTTGAATATGGCTACTGGGTCGAAAACTGAACCTTCATACGCAACGCAACTGGACATTGAGCGTCTACGAACCGAGTTTCATCAGGCCATCAATCAGCAGACTTGGCGCATCATCGGCTTTGTGACTGGCGTTGTACTAGTCGGCATCGGCGCAGCGACCACCATCATCCTCCAAGCTCTCTGATCTGCTTGAACCTCACGGCTCGTTTGAATCTAAATGCGAGCGCCCCCTCAAAACATCCGACGCGGATAAGCCAAATGCCCCGTCATCCCCGTATTCCTCACCTGATAAACATACCCCGTCGCAAACGTCACGAACAGCACATCTAAACCCGGACCGCCAAAAGTGCAGTTCGTCGGACTATCCGCCGGCGTCCGATGCGTCGCCTTGACCAGACCATTCGGCTCGAACACATAAATCGCCGAACCCGCACCAGCCGTCGGCTCCCCCGCAGTGGCCAAAATCTGACCATCCGTCGTCAACGCCATCCCGTCGATCCCACGACCCACCCCGAAATCAAACAGCACCGCGCCATCGCCTAACAACCCATCTGAGTTGATCGGATAAGCCCGAAGCTGACGCCGAAGATCCTTCTTCACCGGACTCTCCGCGACATACAGGATCGATTGATCCGCCGACAGCAGCACGCCATTCGGCCGGTTGGTGTCAAACGTCACCCGTTTCACCGTCCAGTTGCCGCCGAAAATATGCTCCGCCAAGTAGACCGATTCGTGAGGAAGGTTGTTCGGCTCAGCCGAGTAGTTGGGGTCCGAAAAATACACCCGACCTCGACCGTCGATATCCAAATCGTTCGGCATGTTCAGGCGCGCACCATCGAGACTGTCAGCGATAACCGTCGCGTCAGAATCCGGATTCGAAACATCGATCTCGACGACTCGATTACCCCCCCTCACACGCGAACAGCCGCCCCGACCGGTCGAACTTCATACCGTTCGCCTGGTTGGTGCTCCGTCCGCCACACCGCGCTCTCGCCGGTCTTCGGATCCCATCGAAAAGTCGTCGACGCGTAGCACTCGTTGTAGAGCAGCGCGCTGCCGTCCCACGTCGGACCCTCGGTCAGCGAGCCGTGCTCGGCGATCAATTCCCATTCCCAAACGTCTGTCATTTCTCTCCGATTCTCGTCTTGCCGCGATCTTGCCGCTAAATTGAGGCTGGAGCGGCAAGATTCGCCCATTTTGCCGCGATCTTGCCGCAAATTGCCGCAACAGCGGCAAAATCACCCGAATCTTGCCGCTTACTTGACGCGCAAAAAATCACTGCGGATACAACAAATAGCCCGTCAAACCAGTGTCCCGAGCCACCAAACAATGCCCTTCAATCGACGAAACGTACAAATCTTCCCCGGCAAATGTACAGTTCGTAGGCCGTTGCGCACTCACCGGATGCTGTTCAATGATCATCCCGTCAGGATCGAAATGCGTAACATTCCCACCCGGACCTGACACTTCCCAACCAGTACACGCCACAATGCTGCCGTCTTCCGCCAACGTCATCCCATCGATTCCACGGTGCGGACCAAAGTCGTGCAAGATCCGACACTCCCCCAACGAACCATCAGCATTTACCGGATAAGCCCTTAAATCGCGGCTCTCGCTGGCTCGGAAATCGCTCTGAGCCACATAAAGGGTCTTGTAATCGCTCGAAAAGATGAGTCCATTCGGCTGCGTAGTGTCAAACGTTCGCCGAGTGCAAACCCAATTGCCGTCGTCATCTTGCTCAGCCGAGATGATAGCCGAATACGTAATCCCCACATCCGGGTTCGAATCACCTACCCGATCCGAAAAATATATCGCCCCCGAAGGCGTAATCGCCAAATCATTAGGACTATTCAGACGAATTCCGTCGATTCGGTCCACCACCGTCTCGAATCCACCATCATCATCGAATCTGACGATTTTCCGCCCCGCACTAGCGCAACCATACAGATTCCCGTCAGAATCGAAGTTCAAACCATTCGTTCCCTCCGTATTCTCGGCAAAAACATCCACCAAACCCGACACCACATCCAACCGCATGATCCGGTCATGAGCAATATTGCTGTAAAGCATATGCGTACCAGTCCAGCAATTTCCCTCAGTAATCGAACCGATCATCGGCGCAGCGTCTTCAAATGTCCAAGGCATGGGTCAATTCCTTCGTATTTCGTTAGAATCCGTGGTTGTTGCGACGTGAGATCGGAATCAATCGCAGCCGAGTTGGTCCGCCAAATCGTTAAAATCTGTGGCTGCAATGTCGAAATCCGCCGTTTCGGGCATCTCCACCCGCCTATCCAAACCGTGCTCAAACGGACGATGTACAAACGCAGTGGCGAGCCCTTCCCGTGCCGAAGCCTCCAAATCGCCGGTATGCGCCGCAACCATCATCACCTGATCAGTTTTGAGCCCTAGCAACTTCGACGCGTTGTTATAGACCTTCGGCGATGGTTTGTATGCGCCGTAGACATCGGGCGACATCACCGCGTCCCACGGCAGGTCGGCGTGCTTCGCCATGTTCACGAGCAGGGCAAGATTACCGTTCGAGGCGGTGGCGATGATGAATTTCGACTTGAGGCGTCGCAATCCCCCCGGCGAATCGGGCCAACCGTCTAAGCGATGCCAAGCTCGGTTTAGATGACGCTTCGCTCCCTCGCTCATGATGTCGGCTAGACCGAATTCCTCGAGAAGAACGTCGAGCTTTTCCCGGTGAATGTCGTCAACCAACCGCCATGGGCCATCGCAGCTGCTGAGTTCGCGCGTCGACTTGCCGTACCATGCTCGCCACTCGTCCGCAAATCTGCTCCAGTCGCCGTCTGGCATCCCGTGCTCTGCCGCCGCTTTCGACACCTCGGTGATTATCGAGTCGCGCCAGTTAACGACGGTCCCGAAGACGTCGAATATCAGCGCTTGGACTTTTGACAGGTCGTTTTTTCGTGCATCTGGCATCACGCTTGCGTATTCTATATGGAAATGAACTCCGCAACCCCACCTCGCGCGTTGACTATAGCCGGGTCCGATTCCGGCGGCGGCGCAGGGATACAGGCCGACCTCAAGACGTTTGCGGCCCTCGGAGTCTTCGGGACGAGCGCGATCACCGCGATCACCGCACAAAACACCCTCGGCGTAACTGCGGTGGCGGAGGTACCGGTTGAGGTGATCAGGGATCAGATCGAAGCGGTGGTGTCCGATATTGGCTTCGATGCCGTGAAGACCGGAATGCTGTCGTCAACCGAGATCGTAGAGTGCGTCGTCGAGGCCGTAGAAAGGCTTAAACTCGCGCCTCTCGTGGTAGACCCGGTGATGATAGCCGCGACTGGTGCTCAGCTGTTACGTGACGATGCAGTCGAAAGCGTCAGGGAACGGTTGGTTCCGTGGGCAACTGTGGTGACACCCAACGTTCCGGAGGCCGAGGTTTTGACCGGGGTCGAAATCGATTCGGTCGACGATATGGAGCTTGCAGGCGGCGAACTGGTTGCGATGGGGGCCGACGCGGCGGTTGTCAAGGGTGGACACTTCGACGATGGCACAGGCCGCGTCAACGATGTCTTGGTTACCAAAGAAGGTACTCGCACGTTCACGACGTTGCGGATCGACACTACCAGCGATCACGGTACCGGTTGCACGTTCGCATCGGCTGTCGCTGCGCATCTGGCACACGGTCTGGGACTCGCGCCTGCCGTCGAAATGTCCCAGCGATATGTTTGGAACGCGATCGCGAATGCCGACCCAATCGGTGGCGGACATGGTCCACTGAACCACATGTACGCTCATTCGTACGACCCGAATCAGTAAAACACGATCGATAAGACTAGGAAGTTTGGAGTTGAGATGACGACACCATTATTCATCACCGAAGAGCAAGTTGCTTCGCTGTTCACGATGCCGATAGCGATTGAGGCGGTTGAAGAGGCGTTTAAAGCACGCGCCAAAGGCGATGCGTTCAACGAGCCGCGGCGGAGGTTGCCCACGAGTTCTGGCGCTTACAACGTCATGTTTGCGACATGGCGCGGTCACCAGATCGCGGGCCTTAAATCGTATCCCGGAGGTGCTGGCGGGATCAATTTCCACGTAATGCTTTACGACACATCGAACAACTCGCTCACCGCCGTAATCGAAGCCAGTAGGATGGGGCAGATCCGAACGGGCGCAGCGTCAGGAGTAGCGACGAAATACATGGCGCGTGAAAACGCCGAAACCGTGGGCATCATCGGGTCTGGCTATCAGGCGGAGACGCAGTTGGCAGCGATCGCGCACGTCAAGGACATCAAGACCGCCAAGGTCTACAGCCGTTCGGAGGAGAACCGAAACCGATACGCTGCCAAGATGACTGACGCACTGGGTATCGAAGTCACGGCGGTGGGGTCCGGAGAAGAGGCTGCGGACGCTGACATCGTGGCGACGATCACGAATTCGCAACAGCCAGTCGTGCTCGGAGAGTGGATCAAACCTGGAACTCACATCAACGCGGCAGGTAACAACTCGTGGCTCAAACGTGAAATCGACACACGAGCAATCGCAATGTCCGACATCGTGGCGGTCGACGACGTTGAGCAGGCGAAGTTCGAGTGCGGCGAGTTGATGCGCGCCGCCGAGGTGGGACGCTTTTCATGGGATTTGGCCGTTCCAATCCACGACATCATAGGCGGAAAATCCAGCGGTCGCGATGATGACGACCAGGTTACGTTGTTCGAGTCACAAGGGCTCGCGTTGGAAGACATCGCAGCGTGCGAACGGATAGTAGAGTTGGCACGAGAAAATGGCGTTGGGACGCCGTTGAAGTAAGCGGAATTAAACGCTAGGAGGCACGCAATGGCCCTCGATTTTTTGAAGATACCCGACGACGATGCTGTACGGGTACCTGCCGATGCGCTGCGCCAACAGGTGGCGTCGATCTTTGTGGCTGCGGGCACACCAGAACGGTATGCGCAGATCACGGCAGACGCGTTGACGCTCGCCAGCCTGCGAGGTGTCGACACTCACGGCGCTACTAACGTCGTTCGCTATACCGATTCGATTCTCGAAGGCACTTTCAAGTCGCCGCAAGAGATCGAGGTCATTTCTGAATCGGACACTACGGCGCTGCTGAGTTGCGGTTGGGGATTGGGGCATCCGGCGGCACATATCGGCATGGAGATGGCGATGGACAAGGCTGCCGAGCACGGCGTCGGCATGTCGACGATCCGCGATGGCCACCACATCGGCATGGTCGCCTACTACGCGATGCTGGCTCTGGAACGTGACATGATCGGCATCGCGATGACGAACGCTGGCCCCGCTGTACGTCCCGCTCTGGGCAGGCAAGCAATGCTCGGCACCAATCCGATAGCGTTCGCAGCACCCGCAGGTGAGGAGAGCGATTTCGTGCTCGACATGGCCACCTCGACCGTTGCGAGCGGCAAAATCGGTTTGGCACGCCAACTCGGCGTTCCGATACCTGAAGGATGGGCCGTCGGTGCTGAGGGCGAACCGATTACGGAACCGCCGGGCGACCGTGGCGATCATTGGGCGCAAAACCCGCTTGGCAACACGCGTGAACAGGGTGCACACAAGGGTTACGGATTGGCGATGATGGTCGACATCCTGTGCGGGGTACTGTCTGGTGGTGGCTACAGTTCGTTCATCGGTGGCGGCAGGAACATGTCGTTCGCGATGGCGATCGACATCGCAGCCTTCCGTCCCGTCGATGAATTCAAACAAATGATGGACGAGATGATCCGAGCATTGCACGACACGCCGACAGAACCGGGTGCCGACCGCGTAATGGTCGCTGGCGATCCGGAGGAAGAAGCGATGAAGGACCGCACGGCGAACGGCGTGCCGATATTGCAGGCGCGGTACGATGAAATCGTCGGCATCGCCCAACGCGTCGGAGCAGAGGTGCTCATCTAGCGGTCGAATATTCGTTTTTTTACCCTTTGTGGTTTGACATCGGAACGGAGCACTGAAATGACGGTAGGCAATGGGTTCCACTCCAAGCCCAACATCCTCCTAATTGGAATAGATTCGTTGCGGGCCGACCACCTTAGCTGCTACGGATACCCGCGCCTCACCTCGCCTCACATAGACCGATTCGCTTCGCAAGGGACGTTGTTCGAGAACACGTTCAGCGCACATATCCCGACGACGAGTGGATACACGTCAATGTTGAGTGGGTTGGATGTGTTTTCTTCGCAGGTGGTGGCGCTTCGACATAAGGGGCCGGTCAGATCGGAAGTGACTCTGTTGCCGGAGCTATTGAAGGGCGAGGGGTACAACACGACCTGCGTTGGATTAAGTGGTAATCCAAGCTCTAGGGGATTCGACACATATCTCGACTATCGGGCATGGGGTTCTTGGGAAGAGGGGCGTAGCGACAAGGCACAGGACCTCAATCGGGTTTTCCTGCCCGAGTTGGAACGACTTTGCGATGCTGACGAGCCGTTTTTCGTGTTGCTCCGTCACATGGACCCTCATGCTCCGTATCTCCCGCCAGAGCCTTTCGAGCGGATGTATTATCACGGCGACGAACTCGACCCGACGAACAAGTCGATGGAGCCCGTGATGGCGTTCAAGCCGTTCCGAGACTTCTTCGCGAGTTGGATGCCGCCGGGCATCACCGACAAGGATTACGTCATTGCTCAGTACGACGGCGCCATCGCGTACATGGACGTGGCGATACAGACGATCCTCACGCTTCTCGAAACGCTCGGCGTCCTCGACAACACGATAGTCGTGCTCAATTCGGACCACGGAGAAACGCTCTACGAGCACGAATGCTTTTTTGACCATCACGGGCTTTACGATTCGAACCTTCACGTTCCACTCATCATCCGTTATCCGTCCAAAGTCCCAGCCGGAAAACGCATCAGCGGGTACAACCAGCACAAGGACCTCATGCCCACACTCTTGGAACTCGCGCAAATCGACTGCGACATCGATTTCGATGGCCAGAGTCTAATGGGAATGGTCGAGGGCGACGTCTCCTCGCATGAGTCAGAGATCTACATCACCGAGTGCACTTGGATGCGGAAGTACGGCTGGCGAACACCGCAGTGGAAGCTCATCCAAGCACTGGAGCCGGATTTCCATTTCAAACCTCCGGTCGAGCTTTACAACATGATCGAGGATCCGCAGGAAACCACCGACGTGGCAGATGCGCATCTGGACGTGGTTGATGCGTTGACGCTAAGGATGGACAGCTGGATCGCTAAACGCGAAGCTGAGACCGGACTAGCCAATCCCATTCATAGCCAAGGCGACTGGCACGGATACGACGGCGTCGGTGCGTTCAAATCATCTCAGCAGGCCTACGACACTCTGCACATCGGCGACTCGTCAACGGCGCGGCGTTTGCAGGCGAAGTCGAGATAACCCGGCAAAAGAAGAGGGGTAAGCATACGTGGCGATGAAGGTAGCAATTGTCGGGTTGGGCGGTATCGGTACCAGACACGCTGACATCTATCATGCGGATGACCGGTGCGAGGTGGTGGCCGTATGTGACGCATTCGCGGAAAAAGCGGATGCTGCGAGTCAACGCTACGACTGTCTTGCTTTCACTTCTGTCGACGAGATGGTCCGAAGCGTTGAGATCGATATCGCGAGCATCTGCACGGCCGGCGTTGAGAACAGCGGCGACCACTACGAGCCGACGATGGCTCTACTAAACGCCGGAATCCCAGTCTTGGGCGAGAAACCGATCTCGAACGAAATCTCGAAAGCTCGGGAGATGGTCGCACTCGCCAAGGATATGGGACTGCGATACGGGATCAACCTTAATCACCGTTTCACCCCGGCGGCATTGAGGGCAAGAGAGTGGGTCGATGCGGGCCGATTGGGCGAGCTCAACATCGTCAACATGACGATGTGGATCAACAACCCCAACGAAAGTTCGCCGTATTTTCACATGCGCGCGCTGCATCCGCACTCCATTGATGTGATGCGCTACTTCTGCGGCGACGTCAAGAAAGTTCAAGCCTTTTTCAAGAAGGGAAAGGGCAGAAACATCTGGTCGAACGTGCAGGTGAACATGCAGTTCGAAAACGGCGTGGTGGGTCACTTGACCGGTAGCTACGACGCGGGTGGCAGTTACGGGTTGGAGCGTCTCGAAGTCGTAGGTTCCGATGCCAGATTCGTGCTGCTAGAAGCGTGCGAACATTTGGAGTTCTACCCCCGGCGATCTCAGCAAGTCGAGACTTACGCGTATCTCGGCGACATGATGAACTTCGGGGAGACGTTTGAGAGTCGTATAACGAGGTGGATTGATCAGAATATCGAAGATGCCGATCCTGACGAGATCGATGGGTCGGGCGAAGATGCTCTGAAGGCGCAATTAATTATCGAAGCCGCGATCGAATCTTGGGAAAGCGGCCAAGTCGTTGAAATCGAAGGAATATCACAATGAAACTCGGCGCCAACTCAGTGCTCTTTGGCGGGCACAGTATCGAAGCAGCCTTCAAATCCATCGCTATGGCGGGATATGACGGCATCGAGTTGTCGGCGATTGACGGCATGAGCGAGCACTTGGTGCTGGACCGTTGGGAAGAACTCGTGCCTGAGATACGTGATCTCTCGGACGAATACGGACTCGAGCTACTCGCCATGGAGCAGCCGCTACGCGACCCCGACGTCATGGATCGTGCCTGCCGCGCCGCGTCCACGTTGGGCATCCCGGTCGTCAATTGCGGACCCGGCGGAACTTCCGGCGACGAAGACAGCTTGAAAGCCTCGATCGAATCACTCTCCGAGATGGCGAAGATCGGTGAGGAACGCGGCGTTACGGTCTGTGTCAAAGCGCACGTTGGAGCCAGCATCTACAACACGCCAACCACGCTCAGGGTGATGGAAACCATCGATTCGCCCGCCTTCGGCATCGACATGGATCCGTCGCACATTCATCGAGCAGGGGAGAACCCGGCAGAGGCGATCGCTGCCGTGATGTCCCGCGTAAAACACGTCCACATCCGCGACTGCAAAGGCATGCAGTCGGGCCCTGGAAAACCGGAAGACCAAGCCAACGGACGCGGCGACATCGATCTCTTGGGATTCGTCCGTGTCCTGCACGTACACGGTTACGACGGCGCGCTCAATCTGGAAGTGATTGGGGCCAAAGAATACAGTTTGGAGCAATGCTGCACCATTGCTGCCGAGTCGCGAGGGCACATGCAGGCGTGTTTGCAGGCCTGTGGTGCGCGCTGAGGTAAGATTCAGTACTAACGTTAGAACATCACGAATGTTCACAAACGGAACCTGTAGGAAAAATGATTAGACCGATTGATGTCAAAGCTCTGGATGGTTATCGCATCTGGATCAAGTTCTCGGACGGCGCGGAAGGCGAACTCGATCTCTGCCACCTAGCTGGCAAGGACGTGTTCAAAGCTTGGGACGACCGAAGATTCTTTGAGAACGTTCGGATAACGCCATACGAAGCCGTGACTTGGGGAGAGGATCTCGATCTGTGTCCCGACACGTTCTACTTGGAACTCACCGGTAGAACTGTCGAAGAGGTCGAACGAGAATCCGCGCAAGTCTCTGCTCATGCCTGAACTGTGTCGCTTCGCCGGGATAGTCATCCGGATGTATTACAACGATTATCCACCACCTCACTTCCACGCAGAATACGGCGATCCCAAGGCAAAAATCGAGATCAAAACCCTAGAGGTCTTGCGAGGTCAATTGCCGACCAGGCAACGCGCTCTGGTAATCGAATGGGCGACAGCGCGTGTATCCGAACTCCTGTTGGCGTTTGAGCGCGCCATGAGTCACACTCCTACGGGCAAAATCGAACCGTTGGATTGATTTTAGGGTCCACAATCTCGCGCTCGCGATTATCTGCCCCATTCGGGTCGTCACGGAAACACGATGATCGAATCAATCGATGCAAATGCCCTCGAAGACTGGCGCATCTTGGTCAAGTTCGAGGGGGGCGCTGCAATCGACCCACAATCCACCTAGTAACCGCTTCACGCCCGCCTCAAAATCGGCGATATCGCCAGCGCGATCAGGCTCGTCGCCACAACCACCAACCCGGCGCCGCCGATCGCCCATCTCACGCCGAACGCATCGCCCACCGCGCCCATCGCCAGGTGGCCGACCCAGCCGAAACCGATTGCGAATACCCAACCGCCGATGACGCGGCCGCGCAGACGATTCGGAACGTTCGCCTGAAGCATGGTCCACTCCATCGCGTCGAACATCGACGCGGCGGCCCCGACCATCATCACGAGAAGCAGGGCCATGATCAGATTGGGGCTAGTAGCAACTCCCACCAACCCGAGCCCGTAGCCCATCGCGATGCCGAGCAAAAGCGGTCCTTTTCGACTGAAGTCGCCGAGGAAAGACAGCGCGATTGCTCCAGCCACCGCGCCCAATCCGGCAGCGAACCGCAACGTGCCGAGCCCAGATTCGGCGACCATCAACTCGTCGCGAGCCATGGCGGGCATGACCGAGTCGTAGGCGAAGCCGAATATCTCGACTACGACGGCCATCCACAGCAGCGTCGAAACCGTGGGCATCCGCATCATCGACCTGATCCCGATTACCGCATCTTTGAAGATACGCGACGCGGACGCTCCCGTCTGTCGAACGGTTGTCTGGATTGTCGGCACGAACAGGACGACAATTCCTCCGACCAATATCGATCCGGCGGCGGCGAACAGGGCAGCGGGGATCCCAACGAACTCTGCGATGATTCCGCTGGCGAGCGCTCCAACAGCAGCTACGGCGCGAGTACCGACGGAATGGACGGCAATGGCGTTCATCCGGGCTTCGCGCGGAACAATGTCGGTGATCAGTCCCTGCTTCGCGGGCATCTCGAAAGAATTGACTACTCCTTGGATCGATATCAGCACGAAGATTGGCCATGGGTTGGAAAATCCGTTCAATGCTATGAGCGCGGTCATCAGGATCGTGGTTGCCATGATTAGCGCTGTCAGAGGTAACAAGCGGTTTCGGGGGAATCGATCCGCGACGGCACCACCAATTGGAGCGGCAATAATGCCGGGCGCAGATCTGGCTGCAAACGTTGCGGCAGAAAGCAGAACCGAATTCGTCTGTTCGAGAACCAACCATCCGACTGCAAGGCGTTCAGCCCAAGTCCCTAGCGCAACGAAGTTGGAGCTGAACCACAGGAGGCGATAAGCGGGGTACTTGAAGACTGCGAACGGTTTCGGTGATCGGAACAGCGATCTGCGCCTTCGGACAGGCGGCTGCGATTTTGACCGATCCATCGCCTAACGTTATGTCAAAATCGCGTGGCTCAACGGCTCAAGCCGACCGATCGTTCAAGTCGGAATGCGGTGGATCTGATCTTGTATTTCGCCGGTGATCTCGACGTCATCCTCGCCGATGAAGATATCCATTTCGGATCTCACCCCGAATTCAGGCAGATAGATGCCCGGTTCAATTGTGACGCATATTCCCGGTATCAACTGTCGAGTGTCGTGCGTCTCCCAATCGTCGAGGTTCACCGCGTTCGAGTGCACTTCCGGTCCGACGCTGTGGCCGAGGCGATGCACGAACCACTTTCCATAACCATCGCGCTCGATGGATTCCCGTGCGACACGATCCGCCTGCCATCCTTGCGTCGCTTCGCCGTTCAAATGGCGACTTCTGATGAACTCGAAAGCTGTGTCGCGCCCACGTCTGACCGAATCGAAAACCTTGACATGTTCAGATGTCGGATCGCCCCCGATTTTCGCGACCCACGTGATGTCCGCAAATACCGGCTCGCTCATGTCGCCGGAGCCTTCGTGCACGAACGGCGTGATCGACGCGGGCTTGGCCCATGAATCGATCAAGAGCCAACCGTCGCGTCGGATGATCGCCGATCCTTCGGGCGTCGGATCGTAGTGAGGGTCGGACGAGTTGGCGTTGAAGGCGACGACGGGACCTTCATCTGTTACTAATCCGGCGCGGTCGAAGCGACCGCGAATGAATTCCGCCACGTCATGCTCCGACAGCTTCCATCGAATGTTTTCGCCGATGAACTTGAACGCCTCGTGCATCGATTCAACTAACTCCGACATCGCGTATCGATGCGATGCCAGCTGAGCAGCGTTCCATCGCTCCGTGGCGTACTGAGAGACGTCGCCAGACGAAACCACTTCCAGACCGAACGACCGAACCAACTCCACTGAACCGGCATCTACCCGGGCTACGCGCGGCAGTGCGTACATCGGCGAATAGTCCATCGCGACCTTGCCTCGTTCGGGCATGAGCGACCTTAGGGTCGCTACCATTGCATCGCGATTGCTATAGACGGTGATTTCGATGTCGTCGCGTTCAAATCGGTTCACGTCCACATCGTGCGCCAACACACGCGGCTCTCCATCCGCCGGAATCCAGAGCCACACTGGACGCGTGAGATTGCTGGGTTGATAGCCCAATGCGGCGAAGAAGATCGGGTTCGTGTACCGGTAATCACGCGTTAGCCACCCGGATAAACCTGCGTTGCTAAGGTACTCGCGTGCCGCTTGGAGGTCGGTTGCCATGGCTCTGATGCCTCAAAATTACGGTTGAGCCGCCAACGAGGGGTAGGTGGTCAAAGCCGTTTGGTAATCGTCCGGAGTGTTGAGGTCGAAGCGGACAATCGGATTGTCGAAATCAACCCGATTCATGTCTTCGTCGTAACGTTTCATTACCTCGCGCACACCTTCGCGTTCCTCGCTGATGCAGGACAACTCCTTAAGCAACGAGGCATCGAAAAACAATGGATGCCCACCGTGGCCGCTGTACCGGGGAGATGTAACCAACCTGCCGGAGTCTCGATGCGAAGTCAAGGCACGTTCGACAACCCATGCAGGGCGCGGTTGATCGACCGCCAAGAGCACGATGGTTTCGCAATTCGGGCTCAACTTCGATAAACCGGTTTTGATCGATGTCGTCTTGCCCGACTCCCAGTCCGTGTTATTCACGACGACAGTGTCTGACGCGGACTGCACGGCGCGGGAAATGTCCTCGTGGTGCGCGCCGGTAACGACTATAACTCGGTTAATCCCGCTTTCAATCAAGGAACCGATCTGCGCGTTCACCAGCGTCTCGCCGAACCAATCTAACAACGCTTTGGGCTCGCCCATTCGGGATGATTCACCGGCTGAAAGCAGTATGGCCTCGACGCTCATCGAGATGTGACGACTAGGTTGACCGAGCGACCAAGTACGATCAGCCAGCAGCGATCGCGTGCGCGCTGGATTGCGACTTGTTGGCGCGCTCAATCGCCTTGTCTAGCAAACGTTCCTGCAACTTCATACTCCCACCGTTGCCTCCGAGACGGAACGCGACGATTTCCGACATGACGCTGAGGGCGATCTCTTCCGGGGTCCGGCCACCGATGTCAAGCCCGATCGGAGCGTTAATGCGTCGAAGCTCGTCGGCGTCAAAACCGTTTCGCAGCAACTCTTCAAAGATCAAGATTGTCTTGCGTTTGCTGCCGAGGAGGCCGACATAGCTGGCTGGCGTCCGAAGCGCGCCCGAAACAGCCGCGTCATCGAACTGATGTCCACGGCTCGCGACGACTACGAATGAGTTGGCGTTGACCGGCAACTTGTCGAATCCGTCACGGTAGTCGCCAACCATTGTGATGTCGGCTTCCGGAAAGCGTTCCGCGTTGGCGAACTGCTCGCGGTCGTCAAATACGAAGATTCGGAATCCGACGCTCTTGGCGATCGGAGCGATGGCTTTGCTGACGTGGCCGCCGCCGACCAGCACGAGTGTCGGTGGCGTGGTGTAGGCCTCAATGTAGCACTCGACGCCACCTTCGAGGTAAAGGTAATCGTTCTTACCCATCGCCATCAGGTCGCGGGCTTTCGCTACCATCATAGCCTCGAGAACCTCGTCGCCTAAACCGCCTTGAGTGTCGCCGTTTTCACGGACAAGCATCTTGGCGCCGACGACTACTTTGGAGTCGGATGGCGCGGCCGTCACGTTGACGATTGCCATGGGCGAACCGCCGGCGTAAGCATCAACCGCCTGCGCCGCGAAGTCGCGATACGGATCGTTTTCGCGCACCGGGTCGATCAGGAAATACATTGTCCCGCCGCAGACGAGACCATCTTGTGCCGCCAGGTCTTCGTTGAGCTGGTAATCGCGCAGCTCCGCGTCGCCGCCGCGCTTGAGAAGCTCTTGCGCCGCGAACCAGATGTCTCCCTCGACGCAACCACCACCAAGCGTTCCAACGCCGCTGCCGTCCTCCCGGACGAGAAGCTTGGCGCCCGATTTTTGCGGTGTCGAACCCGACGTGCGAACCACGGTCGCGACGACCATCGGATTACTGTCGTCCAACTCTTGAACCGCTGCTTTGAAGACCGATTCCATGCTTGAAATTCTCCTGCGACGTGCCCGAACCGACGGACCCGACCTCACCACCGCACGGACTTACACTACCATGCTACTATTCCCGCGGAATTTGCGATGAATTGGTTCTGGCGTCAATCGATTAGCTCAATAGTCGTTGACTGAGATTCCCGTTCCTTGGCTTCCATGGCGGCATCTTCCTCCTCGCGTCTCTGCCGCCGCACACGACTGACGACAACTCCGACTACGATGCCACCACCGATCAGGAGGAACAGGGCGGTGATAATGATGGGCCCGATCGCCAATTGGAATCCCGGGTCGCGAATCCTGGCGTAAACGTCGATCCCCTCAAGAAGGTTCGCGTCCCAGATCAGCACGCCGTTTACCTCGCGGTCGGCGTTGTGTTCAACGTATTCACCTGGCATCTGCAGCGAGAAGATGAACGGTAAGTCGAGTTCGCCGACGTCGAACGGGATGTCGCCCATTAGATCTCCGAAGTCGTTGGTGACCGACTGATCAGTGGCCTGTTTAAGTTCGACTATCCATCCGTCGTCATCGTCGGTGCGTGTGAATTGGAATCTGTCGAGGCCCAAAGAGTCGGTGAGATTCCCCAATATCGATGCGTCATTGGATAGCGCGGTGATCGCTGGGTCGTATGGATCGAAATCAGCACTGATGCGGATGCCGGTGTAGCCCCCTTGCTGGTAAGGCTCGATTGATGCGCCTTCCAACCCGTCGCTTTCAAGTTCTTCCTCAGGCAGATCGAACAGGTTTTCGAATGGGTCTTCGCCACCGAGGCGTGCAAGGGACAGAATGGCGTCGTTTACCGCACCGACAATCTCGATTTTCCCGTTGCCTTCCTCGTCGACTACCAGGTTGACTTCCGCTTTGCAAGCGGTCAGAGAGATCAGCGTCGCGGCGGCGAGCAAGATCCCGAAGATTAACCTCGAATGTGATTTCGTGATGGGCGGCGATTCCATGAATTAAGTGTCCTTGAGCAGGTGACATCTATATGCGTATACGATACCGCGCCCGGAGTTTAATGGAGCTACGTTTGCGACACGCTTCAGGTGATCATCGAGACTCCGACGCCAGCGACCGCAGTAACGATCACCACCAACCACGATGGGAGCTTCCAGAACATCAGAAGGCCGAACGCGACCGCGGCCAACGCAAAATCGGATGCCGAATTGATTGACGACGTCCAAACGGGATCGAATAGGGCGGCGGCTAAGATGCCAACAACCGCGGCGTTGATGGCGACAAGCGCCGCTCGAAAGTTCGAAGCTTGGCCGAGTTGGTTCCAAAACGGCAGGATGGCGATGACGAGTAGGAACGATGGTATGAAAATGGCGACAAGTGCGATCACGGCGCCGCTAACGCCGCCCGGTCCGATGTCCATGACCGTGCCGAGATAGGCGGAGAAGGTGAACAGCGGTCCGGGTATCGCTTGGGTTGCGCCGTAACCAGCGATGAACTGTTCGGCGGTCACCCATCCAGTTTCCACCACCTCCGTTTCTAGAGCAGGCAGCACGACGTGACCACCACCGAAAACTAGCGATCCGCTGCGGAAAAAGCCATCAAACATCGCTAGGACATCAACATCTAAGAAGACGCGTGCCAACGGCAAACCGATCAATAGCGCGAAGAAAATGACCGCGAAGGCGATGCCGATCGATTTAGGGATGTCGTAAGCAAAGTCTTCGGTTGAAGAATCATCGACGTAGTGGCGGAATCGCCACCAACCGTAGGCACCAGCGACCAGAATCACGACGACGATGCTTAGCGCGATGGGGGAGAGGAGGATAGCGATTGCGGCCAAGACAGCGATCGTGGCGCGGGCTTTATCGGGGGCTAGGGTAGTGCTCATGCCCCAAAGCGCTTGGGCGACAACGGCGACGGCGGCGATTTTCAGACCTTTGAGCCAATCGCCATCAAGCAGGTTGTCAAACTCGGCGACGCCGAACCCGAAGGCGATCAGGACCGCGGCAGAAGGCACCGTGAAGCCGATCCACGCAAGGAGTCCTCCAAGGAGTCCACCACGTGTGATGCCGACGGCGATGCCTACTTGGCTACTGGTAGGACCGGGCAGGAAGTGGCAGAGGGCGACGAGATCCGAGAAACGGCGTTCTGTCAGCCATCGACGGTTCTCGACGTATTCCTGGCGGAAGAAGCCGATGTGAGCGATGGGCCCGCCGAAGGAGGTGAGTCCGAGACGCAACGCAACCGCGAAGATCGTCAATAGGTTGTTGAGGCGGGAAGTGAAATTCTCAGGGACGCCGGGTGGGGATTCCTCGGTCATTCGCGGATTCCTTCCAACCAGCAACCGATCGCGCTTGAAAACCCGACACGAGATGGATCACACTCGGAACTCTTCGAGGATGTCCCACTTGGGCTCAAGTCCGAGCCCCGGGCGGTCCGGGGCATGGACGTACCCATCTTCGATGTACAGCTCGTGCTGCCAAATCTTGCCGTGCATCGGGTCTACGGTGTCGCGGTAGTACTCAAGGATGAGGCCGTTGGGGATGGCGGCGACGAGGTGGATGTGGACGTATTGAGATCCGTGTGGCGCGATGTCGAGGTCGTGGGCTTGGGCAAGCGCTGCGACCTTCATGAACTCCGTGATCCCACCGAGGACGAGGGCATCGGGTTGCAAGATGTCGACCGCGCGGTGGTCGATCATGTCGCGGAATCCGTAACGAGTGTATTCATTTTCTCCCGCGGCTACGGGAACGGAAGTGGCGCGTGTGATCTCACGCTGTCCGATGTAGTCGTCAGGTTCGACCGGCTCTTCGAACCAGAAAAGGTCGTATTTTTCGGCTTTGCGTGCGAATTCGATGGCTTCGTAGTGGCGGTAGGCGTTATTTGCATCGACCATCAAGCGCACATCGGGTCCGATGGTCTCGCGGCAGACGCGCACACGTTCGATATCTTCATTGATCGGAACGGCGCCGACTTTGATCTTGACGGCGCGAGCACCGAGTTCGACGTTTTCGGCCATTTCGGCAGCGAGCTCTTTGAGGCCTTTGCCTTCTTCGTAGTAACCACCGGCGACGTAGGTGTCTACGCGGTCAGTAAAACCGCCGAGTAGTTTGTAGACGGGTAGGCCAGCGACTTTGCCTTTGATGTCCCAAAGGGCGATATCGATGCCGCCAAGCATCCGTGTGGTGATTCCTCGTCGCCCGACGAGTTTGGGTCGCCACATCTCATGCCAGATGCGCTCGTTGTCGAGCGGATCCATGCCGATCAGCATCTTCTTGAAGTGTCCGATGATCGCTTCACCGATCTCCGGGCTCGCTTCAACACCTCCGGCGAGTCCGATGCCGGTGATGTTGGGATCGTCGGTCTCGATTACGACGATGTTCAAGAGGTTGTGGGTGTAGGTGTAGAGACCGTTGGTGATAGGAACCTCGCGCGGCCACTTGAACATTTCGAGTCGGACATCGGTGATTTGCATCGGTTCTACCTGCTTGGGCATCATCTAGACGGTTGTCAACACAGTGAATATTAGCGCAGGGGTGTTAACGCCGCGTCGGAATTACCCTTTTGACGACCAACGCGGGGACACGACGTAGCGACGAACCGAGAAGGGGCGCGGGGTAGAATTGATATCACGCTGAGGCGTGGGCCCGTAGCTCAGGGGTTAGAGCAGTCGGCTCATAACCGATCGGTCGGGGGTTCGATTCCCTCCGGGCCCACCATTATTCCTTTGATTTTAGTTTGAATTACGACTTAAATTCAGTCGTAAACCACTTTTGCTACCACACATCGTTTCGATGCATCCTCCCGAAACTGGTTGGCACGCCATGGGTCTGAAAGTGGCCATGGTTCAAAAAGAACCTGAGCGATCGATGAAACCTATAAAAGTGTCGCGTACAACTGCGTTTCGGGTGGCATGAATATCTTGCGCACTCTGCGATCGATGATTGGCAGACATTGGTAGCGGCGGGCAGGCATCGAGACAATTAACCGCCGTTGTCGGAACCGTGCAGACCTGTATCCCAACTACCGATCATCTGTGCTCAGCGGTAGTCCCACACAATTGGAAACCTCCAATCGCTTGCCTTAATCGATATCGCCTTGCCGACAGTTCCATCACCGAATGGGGCAATCATAACGGTCCAACGACGAAAACATCCACAGCCGCGCGATCCGCGTACGCGATTCCGGATCACACGCGAACTGTCGAGATGAGATCTTGCCGACGGTGGCGGTGAACTGGCGCTTGCAGACGCGGCATTTGAACAGTCTGCGCGTTTTGTTTTTGCTTGGAGTCTTCCGGGTGATTCTGTAGCGGTTTTCGGCTCCGCACTTAGGGCACCACGGATTGTCGCCCCATCGCATTTACTCGAGGAATCGACGATATTCGTCGTCCGACAACCGTATAATGGTGTGAAAAGTGATTTTGTCGGTTGCGGATGGCTTGACACACGACAGAAATCGTGATAAAGTGCGCGGCATTGCTGACAGTAGCGGTAATTCTGCCTCTGTTAAAAAGTGTGCGCTGTCCCTATTGCACGGGAAATTCCACGCGGACACGAAACGTGACGCGGACCAAAGAGGATGTGCCTAATGGTAATTCGGTGTCGTGGGAGGGCCGGGAAGCTCTTCATCATTTCAATCACAGCGATAATCGCAATGTTCGTGGTCGGCTCGGTGGCCTGTGCTGGCCCCCAAGGCCCTCCAGGTCCTCCAGGTGCCCCGGGGTTCCCGGGAGAACCGGGAAACCCGGGATTGTCTGGCGACCCCGGACTGCCCGGGGAGCCCGGAGGACCTGGAGAGCCTGGAGCGCCAGGTCCACAGGCCCCCCCTGGACCGCAAGGGCCAAAAGGCGATCCCGGTGACCCGACAGACGTCTCTACGACGGCCAGCATCATATTGACCGATCCGGTCACAGGCCAGGTTGGACGGGCCACGTTTAACCCCGACGGAACCACGTTCAACGCGGTTGGAGGCGGATTCATAAACGGGTCTGCGATTCAGTTCATCTGCTGCACGGGTAATAACAATACGGCAGGCAATCAGTTGCTGTCTCTTGGGGGTAGGTTCTTCTCCACGGCCACAGGGGCTTGGCGGAAGGACGGCATCATGTTGCCTGACACGGTGGAGGCTGGTGACGTAATCACCATCATGGTACGCACACCAAGAGGCACCGTTGCGTACTCGCCCCTCCTAATTCTGGAGCCCTAAAAGAGAGGATCATGCAGATATGACTCATTCACTCATCGATAGATTCGGCGTACGGTTACTGCTGTTAGCACTGTTCGCCTCGGCATTCGTTGCCGTGATCGCCTGCGGCGCGGAAGAAACCGCACCGGTGGCAACAGCAGCGGCGCCGCAACAGCCCGCAACTGCAATGCCGGCCGCACCAGGCGCTACGGCCGTACCGGGCGCAACGGCTGCACCAGCGGCAACTGCAAGACCTGCCGTGGTAGTCACAACTTCCCCGCCGGATGCCTCTGGCGGAGGCGGAGGAACGGTAACAGTGGTCCGGGCAGACGTAGGAGTCCCGGTAGGACTTCCGGCACAGTGCCCGCCGGGTTGCGGCGTTGAGAAGTTCACGATGGGCGCCTACGAGATGCTGCTCCAGGCTACAGGACTTGACTACACGGTCTCCGGCCTTGTCGCTGAAAACTGGAGTGTCCTTCCTGACGGTTCAGCCTACATCTGGCGTATCCGGCCGGGGATTCAGTTCCACGGCGGATGGGGCGAGTTGACGGCGGAGGACGTGGCTTGGACGCACAACAATGCAAACGCTGCCACGAACACTGCCACGGCGCACGACAATGCCGGCGACCTCCGCGCTCACATCGGTCTTTCGACGGCGGTCGACAAGTACACGGTAAACATGCCGATCACATCGGCGGATGCGAGGCAGCCCACCCACCTGTTCACGAACGTGGTACCAAGAGGTGTAGGCATTCACAGCAAGGCCGTGTTCGATGAGTTCGGTGAAACCGGCATGCTGACTCAGTTCGTCGGGAGCGGACCTTTCGAGATCGAGGCCTGGCGCCAGGATGACCGCGTCGTTCTTAACAGGTTCGATGGCTACTGGGGCGAGAAGGCACTGGTAGATCAGATACTTGTCCTCGCCGTGCCGGAGCCTGCCATTCGAGCCGCGATGTTCGAGTCGGGCGAGGCGGACTTTTCCGACGTGGAGCCAAAGGACAGGCCCAGATTGGTCGAAGACCACAATGGAGTGCTCGTCAATAATGGTGGATCCCTCAATGGGATCGTCCCGTGTTGCAATTACCTGGAGCGCGTCGGAGCATCCACCGGCAACCCGCTGGATAGCCCCGGCTACCACCCGGAACTTCCATGGATCGCCGACATCGACGACCCGGCTTGCGACGAAGCGCAGTTGTTGGAGCCGGTGCCAAGCGGACCTATTTGCGACTCGTGGGAATCTGCCCGGCTGGTGCGTCGTGCCCTGGAAGTCAGTATCAACCGTGACGAGATCAACCAGCAGATCTACGCCGGCCTGGCAGTACCTGCATACGGTCCTCCGGGACAGGCTTCGATAAGCTCGCTGTTCAAGGAGGAATGGATAGACGAATTCAGCATTGATCGGGCTAAGGAACTGCTGGCGGAGGCGGGTTACCCGAACGGGCTTGACGAGACCATCACCGTTCATGCACAAGGCCTTAGCGTTAGCCTGACAGAGCTTATGTGCGCAACCTGGCAGCCGCTGGGCCTCTCATGCGAGATCGACCAGAGAGTGTACGCCGTGAAGCGGCCTTCCTATGTGGACCGTTCGAATGAATCCTTCACCTTTGCTTTCATACCCCGGTTCGACCCGGAAGACTGGCCGATCGACACCGAGGATCACAGTTGGAAAGAGGGTGGCACACAGAAAATGGGCAACATCCCGTTCTCGGCAATCACCTTTGAACTGATGCGCTCGGAGAACGACCCGCAAGAACGCATTGAGCTCTACAAGGACTGGATTGAGCACTACCAGTACTGGGCATGGGCGTTGCCAATCGCAGAGGTCTTCAACCAGACCCTTTACAACTCTTCGACAATTGAGTTCAGCCGCAACGTGTACCCGACCTTCGGGTATGCCTACTCGATAATCAACCCGGTGACGCAGATCAGGTTGAAGTAGACAACGCTTGTATTACGGCCCGGGTTCCGTACGTCGGAGCCCGGGCTGCAATCAGGTTTGGCCGTAGGCGAACATCGGTAGTGGAGTTGATTGGAATGCTTGAAACGATTGCACTTGGCAAGTGGCCGATCTTCGCTAGGGCGTTCCCAGTAATCTTGGGCGGCGCACCAGGCTTCCAAGCGTGCCGGTTTGCGCAGGTCCTTCCCAGCAATGCCATGTACCGATCCGTCGCGATTCGGCTAACAGGCAAGGAAAAATAGATGCGGGCATTTCTTGCCAGACGCTTGATCATGGGGGTCGTTGCGATCCTGGGCGCAACGGTCATCGTGTTTGTGCTCAGCCGCGTCGGAGGCCAGGACCCGCGCTTTTTCTATCTAGGGAACACACCCGGATATGCCGTCACTCAGGAGCAGTGGGATGCCTGGGGGGAGAAGCTTGGTCTGGACAAGCCTGTCATAGTCCAGTATTTCCTATGGGTTGGTGGAGTGATCAAGGGAGACTTGGGCAACAGCACGCAGTCTGGTCGTACGGTTTTGTCTCTGATTGCTGAACGAGCTCCCGCAACCGGTCAATTGGCACTCGGCGGCTGGATTTTCGGCGCCATTGTAGGCTTACCGCTTGGAGTGTTTTCGGCTGTTCGGCGAGGCGGGGTGCTTGATTACCTGGCTCGGGGATTCGCGCTAATAGGGCAAGCCACTCCAACCTTCTGGGTGTCAATCATGGCCATCCTGATCTTCTCGGTTTATCTGGGATGGCTCCCCTCCGGCACGCGGGGCGACGGGTTTTCAATTCGTCATTTAATTCTTCCCTGGATCATGCTTGGGATTAACCCGGCCGCTGCCTATCTACGCTTTACGCGCTCATCGATGCTCGAGGTGCTCGATTCGGAGTACATCAAGCTGGCTCGGGCAAAGGGCATCGGAAACCAGCAGATCATCTGGAAACACGCCCTCAAAAACGCGTCACTGGTGCCTCTAACGGTCTCAGCACTTGTCCTGGTTGGCTTCATCACCGGCACTGTGGTCACGGAGACGGTATTTTCTTGGCCGGGTGTTGGAAGGATGGCGGTCAACGCAATCTGGAACACCGACTTCCCTGTACTCACCGGCCTGGTGCTCATGTTCTCTCTTGCGTACGTGATAGTCGTGCTGCTCCTGGACCTCGTATATGTCTTGATTGATCCTCGTATTCGTCTCGGAGGGGCTGAGTGACGACCATCGCTGGAAAGTCAACCCCCCAGGGGGCGGTAGTGGGGTCGCTGGGAGCTTCGTGGCAGTTTCTCAGGCGTTGGCCGGTGATTCCGGGGTTAGTCATCGTTGTACTGCTTTTTTCTGCCATCTTTGCCCCCTGGATAAAGCCGTACGACCCGCTGGAAGGCCACGGCATTTTCTCGCAGGGACCGGCGTGGACTGCAGACGGCAGCACTAAATTCTTGCTCGGCACAGACCACATCGGCCGCGACATACTGAGCCGCATGATCGAGGCGAGCCGAATTACGGTAGTCGTCGTACTGCTATCGGTGACCGTCGGAATGATCACCGGGACTATCCTGGGCCTGATCGCGGGATATTTTGGCGGGTCTATTCTTGATGAAGGGATTATGCGCATCGTCGACGTGTGGGCGGCGCTACCCCAGTTACTTATCCTGCTGACCATCGCGCTTGTATTCGGCTCGGGCATATTTGTACTGGTCGTCTCCCTCGCACTCATTTCGTGGCCCGGTGCGGTCCGCCTCGTGCGCGTTGAAGCGTTGAGGTTACGCAGTATGGACTATGTCGATTCCGCAAGGATAACTGGAGCAACAAACCGGCGCATCCTGTTCAGACACATCTTTCCAGGCGTCATAAACACCGTCCTCGTCGCAACGACACTGTCAACGGGCAGCCTGATCCTGACAGAGGCTACGCTGAGCTTTCTCGGAGCCGGTATTCCGCCACCCAACCCGTCTCTCGGTGGCATGATCTCTTCGGGCCGTGACTACCTGCGAGAAGCCCCGCATATTGCGTCGTTCCCGGGCCTGGCACTGGCCGCCATTGTCATGGCGGGCAACTTCCTGGGTGACTGGATGCGGGATCGCTTCGATCCGCGGCTTCGCCAGATCAACTAGAAGGCCGCGCCAGAAACGCATTGAAGGCACACTATCCGTCGAGCCCGACGTAATAATCTGCGACGAACCCGTTCACATCGACGACACGGTTTTGCCGGCGAACGAGGAGCTGGTGCTGGAAGGCGTATCGGGCAATGCGATGGAGTTGATCGTGGAGATCGACGCCAACAACGCGCCGATGGTCGAGTTGAACGTGCTCCGGTCGCCGAACCGTGAGGAGTACACCCGCATCGCCTTCTTCGAGGATCGTGGCTTCCGGATGCATCGCGACCTGCCCGAGAGCGGGGCGTTGCTGGCGAGCGGGACGTCGGCGGTGCCGACGTTCGGCGCACCGAGACGGGTGCCAGTCATGCAGAGCATCGTGTCGCTCGACACGTCCTACTCGTCCACGCTCCCCGACGCGCTGTCGCGACCGCCGGAATCGGCGCCGATCGTGCTCACGGACGACGAGCCGCTGCGCCTCCGCGTCTTCATCGACAAGAGCATCGTCGAGATATTCGTCAACGACCAGCAGTGCATCGCGGCGCGGGTCTACCCCGGACGGGACGACAGCGTCGGCGTATCGCTGCGAGCCCAAGGCTCCGCCGCCGTCCTGGAATCGCCCGACGCCTCGGAGATGTCAAACATCTACGAGTAGGCGTCCGAAAGTACCATTTAGAGAGCGGGGGAGTGGCGGAATGGTAGACGCGCATGCCTTAGGAGCATGTGGCTTAGGCCGTGCGGGTTCGACTCCCGCCTCCCCCACCAATTGGGAAGAGTAAACATGACCGTGCCGTTCGATCTGCTCTACTGGGATTCGATTGCGGCGCGTACGCCGGCACGGAAGTTCAACGACTTCTCTCGCGAGTGTTAACTCTCCGTGATCCCTACCGGCGAGCAGAAAAGAACAATCCACCGCGATGAGATCGGCCGTCCCGTCGGTTTTGGATGTAAACCTGGTGATTCATGAGACGAGTGGTTAGTTCAGGGATCCTGATAAAGACCAGGTGGCACCGCACCTAACACGATGCTCGATCACGTCCTTGCCGTGAAATTGGTAACAAGGATCTCTCGGCCATGGTGGAAATGGGTAAAGTTAAATTCCCATAGTCCCCGGATCAGATGAAAGCGACATGTGGCAGAAACACTCAGTATTCCCTAAAGTTCCTCGCGGTTTCTGGCGCCGATTTCGACGACGTTGGGGAAAACCGCTACGAGAACTAGAAAATGTCGTCTCACTCAGCGAATCCCTAGGAGCAAACTCGACATCTCCAAGATTCGCGGCGATGGACGAGACCTATTGGGCCGTACTCCGCAGTTTGCATTCCCGGACGTGCCTGCATGCCCGATCAGTCCTAGCACTACTTTCAATCGGACTAGTAGACCCGGCTTGGGCGCAGTGGCGGATCTGTCACGAGACGTCGACCATCGCGAAGTTCATAGCCGCCAAACCTGAGATGGCCCCACGATATATGAATTACTCGTTGGTGAAAAAATACCATTTGGCCAACGAGCTCGATAGATCTGCGCACAACGAGAGACCAACCAAACTGGAACTTGACGAGCTCAAAACATTGGCCGAGAACGTGCGAAATGAGTTGAAAACCGCATATGGGCGCAAAAACATCTCAAGAGACTATGGATGGAGTGGCCTGAACGGCTTCAGGGACATAGAAGCCGCGGTATTCCATGGAAAAACATGGAACCCGCGCGGATATTTCATTCTGGCAAGCGAGCGAGTTCACGCCGCTTCGAACGCAGGCGGGCCTAGCGACTTGGGAGGCTCCACTCAAGCGTTCATAGTCGGTCCCACTAACGGTGGATTGACGGGTCCCGCGGATCTGACATCACTCTCAATATTAGACGTAACCGAGGCGTTGACCTTGAACGCTGCCTTGACGAAAGCAGACGAAGAGACATTGGAAGAACTCGCCGACAGATCTCGGATGGTAGGAGTGATGTGTTGGGTTCGAGACCCGGAGGTTATGTGTTTCGACTGTGGTGGCTACAGGGACGGCGCGTCGCCCCCCGATGGGATACCGATTGCCGATAGACTGAATCCCTGTTCATGTCGATCCCGCGGTTCGACCTAGGAACGGAACACCCAGGGCACTATTGACACTCTACGCTCCCGTTTATCAGGTTGGACTTAGTACCCAATAAAGGGGAAGATCGGTCGATTCGAACGATCGAATCCAATTGACGAAAGTTGGCCAAATCAAATTCAATCACGCTCCTCATTTGGTGGTTGACAGAATTTGCTGGTTTGATTTTCAATACCAGAACTGGGTAACGACGCGAAAATCGGCTAACCATCTCAGATCGGACACAGCCACATGCCAGCGCACCAGAATATTGACCGTCCAATTAACACCGACAACCGTAGGGAATTTCCGCCAAGCTCCACTGGCCCGAGAGTTTGTCGCCGTCGATGATTGGTTCGGTGCCGGTCATCTAGCGGGATTCGTCGGAGGTTCGGGACACTATGCCGTTGGCGATCTCTTCGGGGTTACGTCGAAGTTGACCCCGCGGGGAGGTTACGGCGTTTGGTCGGTTGCTCGCTCTGCGCGGAGTTCTCGACGGGCTCGAGATGTAGCCTCAGTCCTAGGGAACGAGTTATCTTCAGCAGGGTTGCCAGAGTGGGGTTGCCGTCTTCCGACAGGGCATCGTAGAGGTTGCCACGATTAAGGCCGGTGTCGCGGGCGAGGGCGCTGATGTTGTTTGTTCGGGCGATGTGCTTTAGGACGGCGCGAATCACGGTGCCGTCGCCAAGGTCCTCGTCCGTAGCTGCTTTGAGAAGCTCTCGGACGTCCGCATCGGTCTTGACGTAATCCGTTGCATTGAACTCTTTATACTCCTCAGGCATTAGCTCCTCCATTCGGTTGCCATTGTCTTGGCCAGCTCAATATCTCGGTCGAATGAGCATACCCCTGCTCGCTGCGCTCGCGTCCCCTTTCGGCCCGAAAGGGGACGGTGGTGCCCCTAGATCACGACCGTCCAGCTAACGCTTCGAGACGGTGCGATGGCGGCACTCGTAGGTCGGACAGCGCTGTAGCTGACATACCCCTGTTCGCTGGGCTCGCGTCCCCTTTCGTTACGAAAGGGGACGGTGGTGCATTTCCTTCGAAACACTGCCGAGCGGCATCGTGTCTGATCGTACCAATGAGCTACCGGTGAATAGTCAGAAGTATTCTTGATCATCTTGATCTTCTTCTGTCTTCGGCACGGACTAGCACGACCTGATCTCCACGCCTGCTGCGTCCTCTTGCAGGCGATATATTATGTGCGTGTCCATGTTTCCCCAACCGCGGTTGCCGCACTGGATGGAGAGCTGCTCCACAATGTTGGCCACCGGCATCGGAACGTTTAGTTCCCGGGCCAGCTCGTTTGCCAGTGATATGTCTTTTCGCGCCAGTGCCTGCCGAAATGATGGCGGCTCGAACTTCCCGGGGAACACGGTCCTCTCCAACCCCTCCCTTTGACTACCCAGTATCCCCCTGCTCCCAGCCTCCATTAGGGCATCGAGGTCAAGCCCGGCCTTCATACCCAGGGTGAGCCCCTCCGCTACGACCTGTCTTACAGCCAGCGTGATCATGTTGTTGACCAACTTACAGGTACTTCCCATACCTAGTTCGCCCTGGTAGACGACCTTATCGGCGAAAGCCTCGAACACCGGAAGAAGCCGCTCGTGGACGTCCTTATCGCCGCTGGGCATCACGATGACCTGCCGATCCGCCGCAGTGGCAGGACTTGCCAGCACCGGGGCGTCTAGTACGTGGGCCCCCTTTTCCTTAAACACCCTCCCTATCCGGCGGATCAGAGACGGTCGACTGGTGGAGAGGTCCACGTACACGTCGCCCGGATTCAGCCCGTTGAGAATTCCGTCGCGACCGAGGGTGATCTCCTCCACCTCAGTGGGTCCCGGAACGGAGCTCATGATCACGTCGCTGACGGCGGCAACCTCGCCCGGGGATGCCGCCAACCGGGCACCACCCTCCAGAAGGGCGCGCGTCGCACCCTCCCGCACATCGTACACAGCCATAGGGAACCCTGCCCTCTGGATATTCTGCGCCATCGGGGTGCCCAGGTTGCCAAGTCCTATGAACCCTACTGTTTGCATGCTAGTCTCCTTCCGGCTAAGGTCTACATCTTTGGTGTTTGTGCGCTCGGGGTGACCGGCATAGGTGTGGCGGTTTGGCGCGCCCCCTTTGTCCTTCGGACATTTCCCCCGCGAGCGGGGGAAACCCGGCCTGCCCCGCACGGTGGCCGCGGTTTTATAGTGACTGGGTATCCGTGGTACTTGCGTACGCGCGCGCAACAATATGTTAGCAGTCGTGCTAAATTTAAAGGCGACGCAGTTACTCCCCATTACTGCCGAGCACCACGTACCTGCGAGGCCTTCAATGACTACCGCTGTTAGCAAAGATACCGACACGGCCCTGATGGCGCATCTGTTGCGCAGGGCAGGATTTGGAGCGACGCGGGATCAGATAGACGACTACGTCGGCAAGGGCTACGACGAAACCGTCGAAGGACTTCTTCATCCCGAATTCTCGGATCCTGAAGAACAGGACTTGATGGATCGCTACTTCATCGCCGCCGTGGAGGCGCGTTCGGTCGGTCACGCCGATCCGCAGTGGGCGTGGCGCCTGGCGACTAGCACGAAACACCTTGAAGAAAAGATCGCCCTCTTCTGGCACGGTTTGCTGGCAGTTGGCGGCATCAAACTCGACCACGGTATGGAAATGCTCACGGAGATCGATCTTTTCCGTCGCTACGGCCTCGGCAAGTTCCGCGACATTCTGGTGCAAATATCCCGCAACCCAGGAATGATGTACTGGCTGGACAACCAGAACAGCCACAAGGGCGCGCCAAACGAAAACTATGGCCGAGAGCTACTCGAACTGTTTTCGATGGGAATCAACGAGACCGGTGAGGGTGCATATACCGAGGACGACGTCAAAGCAGCAGCGCGAGCCTTTACGGGTTGGGCTTCGCGTCCGACTATGCCGCCGTTCTTCCTCGGGCCGTTTCCAATGGAGTTCCAGTTCGATCAAAGTGATCACGACGACGGTGAAAAATCATTTCTGGGCGAAGTTGGTAACTGGAACGGCGAGGACATCGCGGAGATCATTGTTCGCCAACGGACCACTGCGGAGTTCATCTCCAGAAGGCTCTATCAGTTCTTCGTAGCCGACGCCGCCGACGAGACTGAAGTCCAACGGCTGGCCGATGTGTTTCAGGCGAACGACGGTGAGATACGCGCCGTGCTCCGTGCGATCTTCAAGTCCGATCACTTCAAGTCTGAAGCCGTCCGCTATCGCAAGGTTAAGAGCCCGACCGAGTTGGTGTTTGGAGCCGCTCGTTTAACCGATCGATTTGATCTCCCAGACTTGTCTTCGTCGCAATTGGCCTCCCATACGTTGTTTATGGGACAATTCCTGCTCAACCCACCTAGCGTCGAGGGTTGGCACGAGGGCGAAGAGTGGATTGACAGCGGCGCATTGGTCGAGCGAATCAACTTCGCCTCAACCGAACTGGAACACAGAGACGCTCCTGGCATTCAGCGAATGGTGGACCGCGTGCGCGAGGCCGGGAGCAACCTGAGTTCCACGGAGTACGTGGCTGCGTGCCTCGACGTTATGGGTTGCATAGACGTCTCGGACCGAACGTTTGGACTTATTGCGGATCATGCATCAGGTCAGTTGCAGCCGGCGAACGAGGACGAAGAAGTGGACCGGGCCATCGAGATATTCCAATTGATCGCTTCGACACCCGACTACCAGTACTGTTGATACGAATAACGGTACACAAATACGCAGGAGATAAGAAATGGCATCGAATGGCCACAACGGGAATGGCAGAGCCAAGAATCTGGTTGTCATCCAACTCTCTGGCGGCAACGACTACCTGAATACGGTCGTGCCCTACCAGGACGGCTTTTATTACGACTATCGTCCGAGCATGGGCCTGAGCGGCGAGGACGTAATCCCGGTGGACGACCGGGTCGCATTCAACGCCCACATGGGCCCCTTCAAACGTCTTTTCGACGCCGGCAAGATGGCGGTGCTGATGGGCATCGGATACCCGGAGCCGAATCGGTCTCACTTTCGCTCGATGGACATCTGGCACACCGCGGAGCCCGCAAGCGCATCCTCTGAGGGTTGGCTTGGAAAGACCACCAAAGCCATCGATCCTGAGGGCAAAAACGCCGTAACAACCGTCAACTTTGGCCGCGGCCTGCCAAGAGCCTTAGCATACCCGGACGTGTCCGTCGCGTCAGTTGGAGCACTCGAGTCCTACGGCTTATACACCGGCCTTGCAGGAGCTTCGAACCGCGACGCTTTGCTTGACACGGTCAGTCGCATCTACCAGCCCATGTCGGACGAAGGCTTTCCGTCATTGCGCCTGCTTCAGACTGGGCGCGGCATGCTCGACGGCGCTGACACCCTCCGGTCCGCTCCCGAAAAGTATTCGTCTACCGTCGAGTACAACGCCGAAAACCCGATAGCGCAGAGCCTAAAGGGCGTCGCCCAGGTGATGTCAGCCGACCTCGGCACACGCATCTTCTACACTCAACACGGCAGCTTCGACACGCACACCAACGAGTTGGTGAATCACGCCAAGCTGTGGGACGAAGTGTCTGAAGCGCTGGATTGTTTTTGGGAGGACCTGAACGAGCTTGGCCAGGCGGACGACACGGTGATCTGGATGTTCTCGGAGTTTGGCAGGCGGATCGAAGACAACGGCGCCGGAACCGACCATGGTTCTGGAGGGGTCGCGTTTATGATCGGCAACCCGATCAACGGTGGACTCTACGGTGACTATCCGAGCCTCAAGCCAGCCGATCAACTGGAAGGCGACGTCCACTACAACACGGACTACCGGGACGCCTACGCAACCATCCTCGAAGACTTCATGGATGTCGATTCCGAGTGGGTGCTGAATAGGAAGTTCAACCGAATGTCCCATTTAGTGGCAACCTAGCGGCGCATCTACACCCCGAATGCTCAAGCCCAGCCAATTGCAGCGGGCGCGCCACCCCATAGCCCGGAAACAACAAGATGAGCAACTACTCGTATAGCCACACGCTCGGGATCGCCTCGTTTGAGGGCCGGGGCTTCATGAACCCCGTCGACGTCCGTTTCTCCAGGGACGGTCATCTCTACGTGTTGAGCCGGTCGAACGCCGCCAACAGGAACGTAAGGGTGAGCGCTGTAACCCTCGACTCCGAGTTCCTGTTCGAATTCGCCAACTGGGGAACTGAACCAGGGCTGTCGACCCAACCGACCGCCATCGCCATCGGTCTGGACGAACGCGTCTATCTAACCGACGAGTACACCCAATCACTATCGGTGTTCGAAAAGGACGGAACCTTTTCGCACCGGTGGGGCGAGGTTGGCTCTTCGGAAGGCCAGTGGAATCGTCCGTCGGGCTTGGCCTTCGATTCCCAAGGCTACCTGCACGTTGTGGATCACCTCAACGCTCGAGTCCAGAAATACACGGAGGATGGGCGATACATCTCTTCATTCGGCACTTTCGGTAACGGACCGGGTGAATTCAATTACCCCTGGGGTATTTCGATCGACGCCGAAGATTGCATCTGGATTGTCGATTGGCGCAACGACCGCGTCCAGCGTTTCACGCCAGACGGCGAGTTTATCTTCGCCTTCGGATCAAGCGGTGCCAGTGACGGCGAGTTCGACCGACCCTCCACCGTTCACGTCAGCGGCGACGGCAACGTATACATATCCGACTGGAGAAACGATCGCGTTCAGGTGTTCGATATGGACGGAGGGCATCGCGAGACCCTTGTCGGTCACGCCACGTTGTCAAAGTGGTGCCAGGAATTTCTGGACGTAAACCCCGAGCAGGCCGGTTGGCGCGCCAATTCCGGCATGGCCGAGCAGGAGAAGCTGTTCTGGCGGCCCGCGGGGATCGACACGAGTTCCGATGGACTGGTCTGCATAGCCGACAGTTGTCGTCACCGGGTCCAAATCTACAGTCGCGTCGGGGCAGCTGTGCTGTGCTGACCCACTCCGGACTGGCACTTTTGGGCTGGCACTCTTGATTTCGCCAGCGAGCCAGGAAGACAACGTTGCCCCGATGGAGTCGGTGTTCAACGCGTCGAAGCACCTCAGCGGTTAGGCAGCCATCGGAACGTAAGACTGTCTAACTTACAACCGCTGGTCCGACACGCTATATACGGGCGCTCCCATGTCAAGACCGCCCCATCAACGCCGCCCCATACGGCGTATCCGCCAATCGCCACTGGCCTGAGAGCTTGCCGCTGTCGATGATGAGTTCGGTTCCGGTCATGTAGCTGGATTCGTCGGAGGCTAGGAATACGACGCCGTAGCCGATCTCTTCGGGGGTGCCCATTCGGCCCATGGGCCGGTTGAAGGCTTCGGAGTCGCCTATCTGTTCGGAACCCGCGGCCAGCATTTGGGTGTCGATGGCGCCGGGGTGGACGGAGTTGGCTCTGATGCCGTCTCTGGCGTATTGTATTGCGGTGCATTTGGCGAGGAGGTGGACGGCGGCTTTGGAGGCGTTGTAAGCGGCGGACCATGCCTGTCCGACGAGTCCGGCGCCGGAGGAAATGTTGATGATGGAGCCGACGCCGTCCCGCCTCATGTGGGGGATGACGGCCTTGGTGCCGAGGAAAGTGCCCTTGCCGTTGACCTCCATTACGCGGTCCCAATCTTCGGCGGTGTCAGCTCCACCACAATTTTGCTGATTCCAGTTCAATATCCGTAAAATATGGTGTTCGTTACCACTTCAGATACCGTTAATTTGTTCGGCGGTAATTCTCTGGTCGATTTGGCGTATTACGGCGCGTCTTGACCCGCGTGTCGATGCTGGGCGGATGCCAATCATGGCGAGGCTTCCTCAATCAATTCCCGCGCGGGCCATTGACACGAGTGGAGCCGGAGATCCATGTCTAGCAACGTGACTTGAGATTTTGAATGCAGCCGCGTTTCCCGCGCACTTGATGACTGGAAAGGTCGTTTCGGGGGTCTCTGTACTCTCACCGGATCGTCTAAGGTAGACGAACTTACGGAACCGTAGGATCGCCATGGGTGGTTTATCTGGGAAGGCCTTGCTGTTTTGGTGCGGTACAGAGCGCATGGTCGCGCAAAGGGACCGACGAATATTGACGAAAGGCTCTGGCGACAAGATTGTGCCTCGGTCCCAGACGGTTGCGGCTCCTTGACACCTTGCAGATCCAAAAGGAGTTTTATGGGTCGACTCGGATCGAATCGTCGGACGGGAATGAAGCTCCCGAAGACCACTTGAAGCCAACGTCCCGAATCGTCTTAGAACTCCGACGTCACGGAATTTTGGGCTTGGTCTGGGATCATGGTCTGTAAAGGGCTTCGATGTATTGGTTTGAGACTGTGGGAATGATCTCGCAAAGGGATCGACTATTGAAGACGAGGGTCTCAAAAGTGAAGACCGTGATTCGGTCCCAGTCGGTTACGGTTCCGACACCGAATGGAGCCAAAAAGGGACTTGATGGGTCGACTTGGATCGATCCGTCGAACCGGGATGAAGCTCCCTAAGACCACCTGAAACCCGGGAGGTCGATATGTTGCGCGGGGCTTTGATAAGGCCGACGACTCGGGTCTGTTTCATCCGTTTATGCGATGACCAAAGATTATGCGATGACCAAAGATGTCGGATTCGTCTGTGATCTGGGTCGAAAGGTTATGCACCGGCGGGTCGATCATGAAGGTGTCTCTGGCGGGCTGTGATCATACCTTGCGGATCTCAGGAAGCGTTTCATTCTTGGGGGATTTCGAAGGCAGACTGTCTCGCCGTGCGCCGCCGCAACGACTTGGGTGCAAAGTCCCTGCCGCGTCAAATCCGGCGATTCGGGTTAAAAAAGTTGGGCCTCGGCTACGAACACGGACACGTGCGCGCGCACCTGCCGGGGGGCGCGCACAGTACGTATCCAGTGCGCCGCGCGAATCAGAATCGGCACGGGGCCCGGGCGTCAACGACGCGGTGGCACGAAACCGGGCGGATTCGGTAGCTGTCGGCAGCGAGAGCCATTGAGATCAGCCGTGTTACGTCGCAGCGAGCCCGTACGGATGCCCGGTGTTCGCTCGACGCGAATTTACGCGCCGGTGATGCCTTTCCTGCGTTGACGATCGAGTGCATCCGCTCCGGTTCGAGTAAGGCTTCGATTCGGAAACTTGGGAATTCGCCAGATCCGGCGAAGCTGTCGACGCAACCCGATGCACTCGAAAATCGAAGAGCCAAGCGCGATCGGCATCCGCGTCCGGGGTGCATCGGATCGAGGCCCAGGCAGAAAAGGTCACGGATGCTGCGATGAATCCGAAGAAAAAATATTTCGCTGGGATGAAGACGTCGAGAGAATCGGCGTTTCGAAATCCTCCATTCGGCGCTGGATCGAGAATGGTGAATTTCCGGCCCCGATGAAACTCGGCGGGCCTAGGAGCCGGGCCGTCGGATGGCGGGCCGAGGACATCGACAGATGGATCGAAGGCCTCGCGACCGCGTGACGGATAACCGGATTTCGATCTGAAAAAGCCGCTGTCGGCGCGCATCGACTGAACTCGATGCTCGGCCAGGTGCGCCGGCAACCGGAGCCGCGGCAGATCCGGGTCGCCTTCATTTGTGCATGCAGACACCCGACGTTCGGGGGCCGTCGATGCGGACCCGCGTTTCAATCGGCCGACATGAGAGAAACGGCGCAACTAGGGATGCGCGGCCAAAATCCCGCGTCTCGCGCGGAACGTATCTAGTTACAAATGCAGTTTCGTAGACATCGAGATCATGCCATTCCGATACTTTTGCGCTCAGTTCAATCCCGATGCGGACGATTCGGATGCGTGACGTGATCTCGGCAGCATCAAGTCACATCGGTTACGGTCGCCCAAATGAAGATTCACCTTCGGGCAGCCAATCTCCCAAGTGGCTGAGCGTTGAGCAAGATGTTCTAAATGGTGGTGTAGGGGATTACTTGCATCTTTACGATCGCTTCGAGGGTTGAGGGTTCGCCGTCAATGAGGATGCCGCGGGTAGGGGAGACGTCGAGGTAGTCTCGACCGACGGCTATGCGGACGTGTCGTTCGTCGGCGATGGTGGCGTTCGTGGGATCGAATCCAAACCAACCAAGATCGGGGAGCAGGCACTCGACCCATGCATGGGTAGCCGATTCCGGAACCTCTTCGCCAGGCATACCGGCGAGGTACATGTATCCGGATACGTAGCGTGTCGGGATGCCCCATGATCGAGCGATTGCGATCATGACGTGCGTGTAGTCTTGGCAGACGCCTTGTTTGGTTTCGAGAATTTCTTCAATCATCGACGCGGCGTCAGTAGAGCCGGGGGTGTATTCAAAGTTGCGAAATAGGGTGTCGCCGAGGCGCAGAAGCGATTCGACTGGGTCCGATCCCGAGCCGATGCGATATTTCGCTACGAAATCTTCGAGCGCTGGCGATTCAGAAGTCATCGCGCTTTCGTGCGTGTAGTGCCAGTGTTCGAACGTGTTCATCCATGAAGCGATTTCTTCCCAAGCTCCGGGTCCGAGAGCGGTTGGAAGTCGTGCTGCCGTGATGTTGTCGACCTCTGACCGGGCGACGATGACGAGAGAATCGTGTTCGAAGTTAACTGTGATGACATGCTTGTTGTTGCCGAATGGGTCGGTTTCGGGGCTGAGATAGACGCTGGGTTCGGTAACAACCTCGAATCGACGGACGTTTTGATCGAAATCGCTACGTGGTTCAAGGCAGAGCCACATCGCGGAGCGCGAAACGGTTTTGCGATAGCGGTATCGAGACATGTGCTCGATCGCGTATCGAACCATCTCGGTCATCGGATGTCACTCCTTGGCACACCTTGGAAGGCGTAGTCGAAATAGGTTTCCGAAAGGAGACTATCGAGTTGCTTGGAATATTGCAAGACTTCGAGCAGCACTTCCTCGCGATCATCCCGGTCTGGCCAATCGTAGCGCAAAAGAGCGCCTAAACGACCTGCGACCCGGCGCAGCGCGCCACTTGTGGCCGCGTCGGGGCCGTCGCTTAGAGACGACAATTCTTGAGTGGTTCGATCAACGGAGCGAAGGAGAGATTCAGGTATTCGACGATCGGTTACTAAGAGGTCCAGCACCAAGTCAGGTCGGATCTCAATGCTGTAGGTTCGGTCGTATGCGCCCGACGCGTGAAAAATCTTAAGCAGGCTTCTCCAACTGGCTTCGGCGAGTTCGCCAAATTCGTTTTCGATCATCTTCTGAGTAAGCAGGAGAGAGCAACCGAATTGCACACGCTCGATGAATTGCCCGACGCGGAAAAAGTGCCATCCTTCGTCCCGGTACATCGTTGCCGTTGCGACGCCGGAGAAACGATCGATGGCCGCGAGCAATCCTTCGTAAAAAGAGCTCGGCGATGTAAGCCAAATGTCAGTTAATTTGACGTCACGAATGCGGAGAAACTCGGTGTTGAGCGCGGTCCACATCTGATCGCTGACGCAATGTCGGATCTGCCGGGCGTTTTCGCGGCCTCGTTCCAAACAACTAAGAACCGACTCTGGGTTGTCACGCACGAATGTGAGTTCGTCGGTGAGAAAATACGCGTCAACCAAGTTGTAGTCGTCGAGCGGACCCATGGCTTGAACTCCGCCGAGTGGGTTTCGATTAATCGCCGTATATATTCGTCGCCAACCGAATTGGATCTCGCTGACGGGTCGGTCGACAAGTGCTTCAGACTGAATGTGCAGCAGGCGACACATGTAACTGGCGCGTTCCATGTAACGCGCCATCCAGTAGATTCCATTTGCGCTATTTGAGAGCATGTTGGCTAGTCTGGAAGCACCCAGATGTCTTTGGCGCCGCCGCCTTGGCTGGAATTGACCACCAAGCTGCCTCGCGTTAGAGCAATGCGGCACAGACCTCCGGGGACGATGCGAGTTTCATTTCCACGGAGCACGAACGGACGCAGATCGACGTGTCGAGGTTCAAATTGGTCGTTGATCAAGCAAGGCGCACGGGATAGGTCGAGAACCGGTTGCGAGATGTAGTTTTTTGGATTCGCTTGGATCTGTTTAGCGTATTCCTGTCGCTCTTCGGCCGTTGAGTGCGGTCCAATTAACATCCCATAGCCGCCAGATCCGCCAACCTCTTTGACTACGAGATTTTCGAGATTGTCCAACGTAAACTCGAGCCCCTCGGGTTGACGACACAGATGGGTATCGACGTTGTCGAGAATCGGTTCTTCGCTGAGGTAGTAACGAATGACGTCTGGAACGTACGCGTAGACACTCTTGTCGTCGGCAACTCCGGTTCCGGGCGCGTTTGCGAGAGTTACGTTTCCGAGTCGATAAGCGTGCAGGAGGCCGGGCACACCGAGGAACGAGTCGGGTCTGAAGACGAGCGGATCGATGAAGTCATCGTCGACTCGACGGTAGATCACATCCACTCGACGTAGTCCGCGAGTGGTGCGCATATAGACGTAGCCGTCGTTGACGATCAGATCACGACCTTCAACCAACTCTGCATCTAACTCTCTAGCGAGGAACATATGCTCATAGAACGCGGAGTTGTAGACGCCCGGCGTCAACAGCGCAATCGTCGGGTCGGTCACGCCCGGAGGTGCCAGTTCACGAAGGGTGAGGGAAAGTAGTCTTCCGTAGTGTTCCACGTCTAGGACGTTCGATCTTCGGTATACGCCTCGCAGGTTAGCTTTGACGGCTTTGCGGGTGGCGATCATGTAGGAAACGCCGGAAGGTACACGCAGGTTGTCTTCGAGTACGCGGAAGCCGTCGTTGGTGCGAACGAGGTCGGACCCGCAGATAGCGACCCATGCGCCATGCAGAGCGGAAAGCCCTCGCATCTCGATGCGGTATTGTGGACAGTCGCGAATCACGTCCGTTGGGATGACACCGTCTGCGATGATGCGTGCTTCGTTGTAGATGTCTTGCAGAAACAGGTTCAACGCACGAAGGCGTTGGTCTAACCCGGCTTCGATGTGACGCCACTCGGCGTTTGCTAGGACCCTTGGGACGCAATCGATCGGGATGATGCGTTCACCCGCGGCTTCGTTGCCGTAAACGATGAAAGTGATGCCTTCGTTATAGAACGAACGCGTGACCCGCTCCTGCATCGTGCTGATGTCGAGTTGGGTCAAGTCAGAGAGCGTCGAGTGAAGCTCGACGCAATGTTGACGCGGCGAACCATCGATATCGAACATTTCGTCGTAAAACGACGGCTCTATTTCATAGTTGTTGAAATCCAAAGTGGCGGTTCGCTTTGTTCACACTCAACATGCGCGGACGGTTGAGAAAACGGGTAAATTCCGTTTAATAGGATACCAACCTGCGACGCGTATTCCGCTTCTAATGGCACCTATATCTTTTGCCATGCGATGCCAATTGCACCGCGTCCGGCGTAGAGGCCGATGAACGGGTGGAAGTCGGAGATGATCATGAGTTCGCAGTCGCAGTTCGCTCGTATTTGAGCGGCGATCGATTTGGCACGATCAGGCGCGTCGACATGCAGCACGAGAAATCGAGCGGTGTCGAAGCCAAGGTCATCTGAAATCTCTCGCAACATGCGGCGGATCGCGGATCGCATCGACATCGGTTTCGCGACTACGCGAAATTCATCGTCATTGAACGTGACGACAGGTTTTAAGTTCAATTTGCGCGCTATGTTGATGGCCGCGCGGGGTGTATTGGCGATATGGTGAATGCGGTTGAGATCGTTTAACGTTGCGATGGTACGGAGTTCGGATTTGGTTTGTTCGATGTGTGCTACGACGGCATCGGCATCGAGTCCTTGCTCGGTGGCGCGCACAGCTTCTGTTACGAGGAGTTGCAAGGCGCCAGACATGGTGCCGGAGTCGATTACGCGGACGTCAAAGTCATTGTTTTCAGTTCGTGATATTTCTGCAGCGACGCGGGCGGAATCGTAAGATGCGCTGAGTCCTGCGGAAACGGTTAAGCAGATCACCGCGTCGACGTTCGGCGAAGCCTTTTTGATAGTTTCGAGCCATTCCGCTGGTACGGGAGCTGATACCCAACCGCGGGTGTCGGGTTCGAGTGCGACGCGCCGGTACAGATCGGGGTAGTTGAGATCAGGGCTGTCGGTAAAGGAATCGTCGCCGATGTTTATGCGCATCGGGGCCACGGGCACGTTGTGAACGTCGCCGAATTCGGGGCTTAGTATGGCACAGGAATCGACCGCGATAGCCACTCGACGATCAAGGCCGATGATTGGGTTTGTGTCGTCGGGATATCGAGCCACTTTAGGGTTTGATGGGAAGAGAGTGGCACCCCCGGCGCGATTCGAACGCGCAACCTAAAGATTAGAAGTCTTTCGCTCTATCCGTTGAGCTACGGGGGCGCGGGATGTGACGACTCTGATTCTAACGTCGCGGATATCAGCGACGCGTTGGAACGTCGACCATTCGTTCGACGAAGCGTCAAGCCGGCGGCGTTTCAGCCTAGAGGTTCAGCGAAGGTCAGCATCCTAGTCGGGTTGTTGACGAGCATAGTTTGGATGTCGTCTTGGGATGTGCCACGGGCTCGCATGCGGGGTACAACTCTGGCGATGATGTGATCCCAGCCGTGGCCGCCATATTTCTTGATGCGGTGCTTGGAGCAGATGTCGTGGGCGTGAAGAATCTGGTTCACGTGTCCGTTTGCTATCACATGCTCGACCTGTTCTAGGCGGTGCTGATCCGAGGCCATGTAGGTTGCAGGATTCATGGGGTAGTAGGTAGATTCGTGTCCCCAAAGGTCCCAGTTCATGTAAGCGCCAGTCGCGGCGACTTCGTCGAGGACGGCGTAGTCGAATATGGTTCGTTCGATGTGGCCCATCACGGTGTGTGAGAGGTCGCCGCCCCAACGATCTACCGCTTCAAGGAGTTGAATTGGAGCGTAGTTGTCGCGGCCGGGGTGGATCAGCAGGGGAGCGCCAGTTGCTCGCTGGGCCATGACGGCGGCTTCGAGGGTTTTCTTTTCGGTGTCTTCCCAGGGCCAGGAGTTTCCAATTTCGCCGATGATGCCAGTTTTGATGCCAGTGTCGCCGACTCCGTAATTGACGTCGCGGATGATGCCTTCGGCCAACTCGTCGACGGTGGCGTTTTGGATATCTTCGCCGTGCGTGAGATAGACGTAGTGTCCGCCACCCATCACAACGTTTAGGCCGGTGGCACGGGAGATGCGTTGCAGGGCAAGTGGATCGCGTCCGATGCCGATGGATGTGACGTCTACGATGGTAGAGCCGCCAGCGGTGTAGAACTCGCGCGCCTCGTCAATTGCGACTTCAACATCTAACAACCTCAGATTGTCGATGCTGCTGTTCCAGTAATGTCGCACCCACCACAGGTTTTCCAAACTGACTGGCTCCAGCATCCTCTTTAGGTTGCTGGCACCGGGAATCTCCTGCAGGACGGGGATGAAGTCGATCAATAGGTGCTCGTGCGTGATCGTGGCACCGACCTCGCTTGGGTCGATGGGACCTTGGACGGTTTGGACTTTACCGACGATTGAGTTGTCCATTTGGTTGTCTTTCTGTCGCGATTCGATTAAGGTGTCGAGGTTTGGTTGTGGCGCCTATAGGTTGCGCCAAGAGTGTTGCTGCTCCCATCCGAGGATGCGTTTGGCTTTAGCCGGGCTGATTGCGGACGTGAAACCTGGCAGCGGTGATCGCAATTCGGCTTCTGGGTAGGCCATCGCAATCGCTTCTTCGGTCGGCACTTCCAAAAAGGTGTCAGTGGCGTTGATGAAGAATGCTTCGTGACCGCCCCATTCCTTTTCTAATGCCAACCGGCACGCGGCCGCCGATTCTTCGATGTCGGAGTATCCCCAGAAATCCATCGCGTTGCGGCGCAGGGGATTGGCCATGCTGGGATTGCGGGAATTCTTGCGCTCGCGTTGTTCATCTTTGGAACCGAGCCAGTGAAACCGCATCGAAGCGATCTGCATCTTGCCGGGGTTGCGACGAATGAAGGTGTCAGCCATGATCTCGCCGTACCATTTCGACATTGCGTATGAATCTTGGCACAGCGTTCCTTGTTCTTCATCGAGCGGGAAGTAGGGGCGAGGGACACGGTTGCGCGAGAATGCGGCTCCAATGGCATTGATGCTGGAAGCCATGACTACGTTGTAGATGCCATGTTTCTCCGCGGCTTCGAGGACGGCCCAGTTCGACATTGTGTTTACGCGGAGGACTTCCCATTCGGATGCGATCAACGGATTGGGTATCGCGGCCATGTGGATAACTTTGTCGCAGCCTTCCATCACGCGCATCGCTTCGTCTGGATCAGTAACGTCGGCGGCGATGAAAACGAAGCCTTCGGTCGAGCTCGGCGCCTTTCGGTCGGTGCTTACAACCTCGTAGCCGTTGGCCAAAAGGTCGCGGACGATCACTTGGCCCATCTTTCCGGAGCCGCCGGTTACTAACACTTTGGTCATGGAGTTGATTCCTGTCTGTTTCACCAGAATCGGGACTGTACATCAGTATCGATTCGGATTCCATCGGTTAGCGTATACGAACCAAGATTCGTCAATCTTGTTGATCGTGAACAATCGACGCGTGCATTTCTGCACAACGGATGGTTCAACAAACAAGAAATGGCGGAAACGGTCGAATTAGTGTTCGGGAGCTTCTAGAAGTCCGGATCCATGCTGACGCTCAACCAGCCAATGGGACCGCGGTCGTCGGCGTACCAAAGTCGGTTGTCCTTGATGGTCATACCATGCATTTGGACCGGGTGCGGGACTCGGAAGACGTCGTAGCAACGTCCGTCTTCGATGCGCTGGCGGCAGACAATACCGAACGAGGTGTCCGTTACCCACATATGGCCCTCTTCCTCGGCGAATGCGATGCCGTGGACGCGGTACCCGGGAGCTTTGAAGCGGTGGACTTCTTTCCAGGTTGATGCGTCGAGGACGTGAACGAACTGAGACGGCGGTGAGGCGATGTAGATGTGGCCGTCTTTCCATTCAAGACCGTGGTCGCCGGTAGGCTGCGCGGCGCGGCCCATCGAATCGTCGAAGTGTTCGCGGGTGGCGTTGATTCCGGCGCCGGGTGACGGGAAACGGTCGATAGTCGCGCCGGTCTCGCGGTCGACGACGAAGATGTCGCAGGAGTAGGTTGATGCGATCCAGACGTTGCCGTCGTCATCGAGCGTGATGCCGCTTGAGTGGACGGTCTCGGTCGGGGCTTCGAACAACGTCTCACCCGTTTGCCAGTCAAGTTTGTAGACATTGTTGTTCCCTTGGTCGATGTACCAAAGTCCGTCATCGGCGGCTTGCAAACCGTTGGGTTTGGGGCCGGGCGATACGAACATCGGTATCGGGTCGGCGACTTTGTATGCCATTACATTGCTCCTTGGGGTTTCAGTTTCGGCGAGTTCTACAACATCACGATGGGTTTGCCGAATCATGCCAATGACTTGTGACTTCCGCTTCAGCAATCATAGGTTACTCTCTCGGATGATGGTTTCCGGGTCGTTGACGAACGAATCCAAGAGTGTTTGGCACGCGCCGATCCCTACAGGGGGCAGGGCGTAGCCGTTCTCGATGGTTGGAATCTGGTCGACGATGTCGGGATACCAAGTCGTGTTGAAGGCGCGGACCGTCTCTTGAATCAATGCGTTCGGCGCGTTGAGCGATAGATGGACGGAGAACATGAACGTTACGGGTCCAACACAATCATGGGGCGCGACCGGCATGTGATACGCCTCGGCCATTCCGGCGATGCGCTTAGCTTCGGAGATGCCGCCGACCCATGAGATGTCGAACATGCAGATGGTCATCGCCTGCTTCTCGAACATCTCGCGGAACGCCCAACGAGTTGCCACCGTCTCGGATGCGGTGACCGCAATGTCGGTCGATCGTCGGAACTGCACGAGGGTGTCGATGTTGTCCATCGGCACAGGGTCTTCGAACCAGAACGGGTCGTATGGCTCGACATTTTTGGCGATGCGGATTGCTGAGGGCAGGTTGTATGTAGAATGCATCTCCAGCATCACGTCAATCTTGTTGCCCACCTTCTCGCGGATGAGGCGGAACGGCTCGGTGCACATCTCAAGGTCGGGACCCGAAATGAATTGACCGTTCGACTTTTCCGCAACCTGATCGAAAGGCCAGATCTTCATCGCGGTGTAGCCTTCCGAGAGCAAGTCGTCAGCTAATGCTCCGGCATCGGTTAGAAACGCCTGCTGGTCTTCATATTGATGCTTGGGACGGTAATCGATGTCGCCGACGGCGAGATTGCCGGCTCGGTTGACGCCGTAGGAGTAGCCTGCGCAGGTGTTATAGACGCGAATGGAAGGACGGCTCAAACCACCGAGGGCTTCGTATAACGGCACACCTGCGCGCTGCGCGTATAAGTCCCACAGTGCCATATCGACCGCAGACAGTCCGCTCATGTCCGCCGCACGTCCCTTTACTTTGGCGCCAAACCCGTTCATCCTGTTCCAATGCAGATCGAGCTGTGTTGCGTCTTGTCCGAGCAGATACCTTGCGCCATCTTCGTGTACCCAAGCTTCAACCGTTTCTGGGCCAAACGCCGTTTCGCCTAGTCCGACTCTGCCATCATCGGTATAGATGCGCACCCAGATTATGTGAGCAAACGCGGGATTTCGAAGCGTTTCAATGCGAGTTACGATCGGCGGTTTCTTTGGCATTGCGGAGAGTTGGGGCTATTCACGAGGCAACATTCAATTTACCACGCGGAAATCGAGTTACGGCGACGGGTCGTGTTCTAGCCCACTTCGGACGGATTAGACAATAGGTTGACGGATAGATTGTAGACACCAACATGAACATCGTCCAAGTCGCCACCCTTGCGTTCATGCAGGGTTTCACCGAATTGCTGCCTATTAGTAGCAGCGGTTACATGATCATCGCGTCTTGGGCTCTTGGTTGGGACCCACCGTCGTCGTCGTTCGACGCAACCGTCCATTTGGGCTCGGTGCTGGCACTGGCGCTCTTTTTCAGACGAGACTGGATGTTGATTCTGCGGACGCTACGACGCGGGCGAAACATACCGCTGGGCGGCGATGACGACTTGATGTCGATGCAGACGCTGGAGAAGCATCGCCGGATCGGCGACATACGGCGACGCCTGTCCATGCGGATGTCGATGCCGTCGAAAAACCTCGTGAAAGCCGTCGGCCTCGGTTCGCTGCCCGCCTTCGCCATTGGTGCGGCGACATATCAGGCGATCACCTCCGAAACTTTCCGCGCCCCAGAAGTTGCAGCGGGCATGTTCATCGTGACCGGTGGAGCCTTGCTGTTAGGGCATCACTTCACGAACCTCCGATTGACTGGCAAGGACCGCCGGACTCGATCGAAAGTGATCGACTACACCGACGCATTGATCATCGGCTTCGCCCAGGCCGCAGCATTGATACCCGGCATATCCAGATCGGCAGTAACGATCACTGCCGGATTGACGCGCGGCATGCCTTTGGTTGTCGCTGTGCGCTTCTCGTATCTGCTATCCGTGCCCGTGATAGCCATCGCGTCTATTGCCTCATTCGTTCAAGTCCTAACATCACCATCCGAATCATTGCCCGATTGGGACGAACTCGGCATCGGATTCGCTATCTCTTTCGTGGCGTCGTACATAGCTATCAACCTCTTCATGTGGCTCATACGCCGCATGGGGACGCTGACGTTGTGGCCGTTCGCCGTGTTTACCGCGGCGACAGGGGCGATTGTCTTGACAGTGGTGTACGGGGGGTAGGGGAGACTGCCGCCGTACGCAAAACAACCCCCTCTCTTGACGAGAAGGGGTTGTTAATTTGTCTACGGCTAGGATGCCGACTGTCGGCTTACTACCCCTCCGGTAGCACGGACATCGGCATCGCTTCGCGGGACGGCTCGAGTTTGGGTTCGAGGGATTGCATTCGGTCGCGGCGTTTCAACGAGCTGGCGACCTCAGTGTTTTGCCCGGCAGACGGCCAGTTGCCTCGTAGTACGGCTGCCACCTGCTGTGACGCCCGCTGTCGGCTGAGCCATGCGGATCGCGTCGATGCACCGGCGGAGTGCGGGGCTACGATGACGTTGTCCATCTTCAGGAGCGGGTTGTCGGGGTCAACAGGCTCTTTTTCGAACACGTCGAGACCTGCACCGCGCATTTTTCCTTGGTTGAGAGCCTCGATCAGGTCCACCTCTTTTACGACCGCGCCACGGCAGACGTTCACGAAGAACGCCGTCGGCTTCATGCAGTCAAAGTGCTCCATCCGGATCATGTGGTGCGTCTCTTTGTTGAGCGGCACTTGAACCGATATGTAGTCGGAACGTTCGAAGAGCTCGTGGAGTGAAAAGACCTGCTCGACGGCGTATTCCTGGGCGATCCAAGGCGGGCTGTAGGGGTCGTATGCGATCACCTTCATTCGCCAGCCGTTGAACAGTTTGCGTGCAACTTGCCGTCCGATGTTGCCGAGACCGACGATTCCGAGGACCTGCTGGTCTATCGGCTCGATGGGCAGCAGTTCGTCACGGCCCCATTGTCCGGCTTTAGTTCGTTCGTTGAATTGGATGAGTTGCCGGTTGAGAGCCAGGATCATGGTGACGGCCTGGTTGGAGACCTCCTCCATGCACATGCCGGCTGCGTTGGTGATGATGATGCCCATCTCGTTACAGACATCGGTGTCGATCTGGTTGAACCCGTGGGAGTAGACGGCCAACACCTGCGCCTTCTCAGCGGCGCGAAGGACCTGCTCCGAGGAGTATGGCGTGGAGCGCATCATCAGCGCGTCCGCGTCGCGGACGAGTTCCATCGCCTCGCCTTCGGACTGAGGGTTGCCGCGCACGAACTCGACGTCTAGGTCGGCCATCTCGGCGCGCTCGTAGTCAAGGGGATCGTTCTCGTCGATACCCAAGATGAGTACTTTGTGTTCTGCCATTTTGGTTTTGTTCCTTTCGGAGGATTTGGTAGCGGTTTTAAGTTGGTCTAACGTGGTTTAGCGGTTCGCAATCATCACTTCCCACGAGATCGGGTCTTTGCGTGGCGGCGCGTGGTGCTTAACGTCGGGGTTGATGTGCGACATCGGCCAGTAGCCATCGGCGATCCGGACGGCTTCTTCTCCGAGCTGCGTGTTGGCGCGTTCCCATGCGATTTCGCTATAAGAGGCGTAGTGGTTGGTCACGCTAACGTTGTCCATCTTGAGCAGCGGGTTGTCGGGATCCACCGGTTCCTGCTCGAAAACGTCGAGTCCAGCACCCGCGATCTCGCCGTTCTGCAGTGCGCGGATCAGCGCGGCTTCATCGACGACCGGACCACGTGAGCAATTGAGGAAGTATGCCGTCGGTTTCATCGCCGAGAAGAACTCGTCGCTGAACATGTGGTACGTCCCGTCGCTTAGGAAGACGTGTGGCGAGACGTAGTCCGAGCGTTCTGCGATCTCCTTCAACGTGCCCACGACTTCGACGCCGTATTCTTTGGCGTCCCACGAGGATCGATATGGGTCGTATCCGATGACATTCAGGCCGAATGCCTGCGCTTTGCGGGCGACGGCGCGGCCGATGTTGCCGAGGCCGACGATGCCGAATGTCTGTCCTGCGATGTGTCCCATCGGTGGGAGGTATTGACGCGTCCATACACCTTGCTTAACAAGTTTGTCGTGGAGCACGAACTTCCGCGAGCAGACCAGGAAATGCATCATCGTCTGGTTGCTGACTTCCTCAGTTCCGAACGACGCAGTGTTCGAGAGAACGACGCCGTTGACGGAAGCGGTTTCGAGGTCCATGCCGTCGTAGCCATGGCCGAACGATACGAGACCCTTGCAGCGGCCGTTGTTGCCCATGTGCGTGAACAGAGCGGGGTCCCAACCATGCCCTTGGTTGATCACGGTGTCGGCATCCTTCAATGCCTCGATCAACTCGCCTTCGCTGCTACCTGAATAGCGCACGAAATCCGCACCGTACGCGCGGGCAGCCCTAGACTGCTGCTCCGTGGTACTCGCGTCGTGCGTATCGCCACCTCGGGGCCCCAGATACAAAATTCTCAACTTGTCGTCAGCCATTCCTAATCTCCTCGACTTTTGTCGTGATTGTGAAGTTTAACCTTCATTCCTCGGTGACGATGCTCTCCGGAGCCTCGCCACGCCAAACTCGTTGCATGTTCGAAAATGCGAAATCGACCCTTCTAGGGTAAGACTCCCAACTCTTGCCCGCAACGTGCGGTCCCACGACGACATTGTCCATCGTCAGAAGCGGGTTGTCGGCTTCGACAGGCTCAATCTCAAAGACGTCGAGACCCGCGCCCCAAATCTCATTGTTCCGCAACGCCTCGATGAGGGCGGCTTCGTCCACGACCGGACCGCGGCAGGTGTTGACGAGCAAGGCGCTCTTCTTCATGAGGCCAAGTTCGCGGGCTCCGATCAGTTTGCGCGATGTCGAGTTGAGGCTCGTGTGGAGAGAAACGACATCCGACTCCGCGAGAAGTTCGTCGAGTTCGACCCGTTTTGCGCCGTAACTCTCGGCTTTTTCAGAGGGGACGAGGTCCGTGTAGAGAGTCGTTGTCTCAAAGCCCCGAAGCATCCCGGCGAGTGTTGAGCCGATGCGTCCAGCACCGACGATGCCGACGGTCTTGCCGAACAGTTCGTAGGAGTCGTAACCGTCGATCTCGGGTCGCATCCACGCATCGGCGCGGGTGTCGTTGTGGGCCATCGGGAGATGCCGGTGGCACGCCAGTATCAGCGTCATCGCGAATTCAGCGACCGGGATGGCGTTCGCTCCGCCGTTGTTGGCGACGGGGATGCCTAATTCACCGGCAATACGTAGATTGACGCCGTCGTAACCCGCAGAACAGAGTTGCACCAGCTTGAGTTTCTTGCCGGCGCGGAGAATGTCCTCGGAGACGCCGTGCCCGAATGCCAGCACGAAATCTGCCTCGTTCGAAAGCCGTTCCACCTCGTCCGAGTCAGTTTCGCTTGTGCAGACGTTTATTTCGTAGCCTTCGGGCTTCATCTCCTCGGCCATCTTGAGCAATGGCAGGGCAGGGCCTGAGAGCACCAACACGTTGGGCATATCGATCTAACCTCAGTTTGCGGCGTGCGACGGGAAGGGGTATCCCGCGTTTCGATGCGTATTCTACATTCGGTTCGGCGTCGGTTACACGCATTGGTCATTGCGGAATGCGTCGATCGGCACTTCGTTGGTGTAGTTTCCGCCCATCGCTGGGGTTCGAACCAGTGCCACGAAGGGTTTCAGACTATTCCGCCAGATGAAACCCCTACTAGCGGGGCGACGCCACTACGTCGCTGGCACTCAGGTCGCGTATGATTCTTGACCATGAACGCGCTTGAAATCCTTGAACGGCTCTGCTTGCAACCGACGGTCTCCTTTCACGAACGACGAGTCGCACGTGAAATCTCGACCATCCTCCTCGCCAACGGAATTGACGCTCGCCAAGACCGTTGGGGGAACGTCGTGGCGGAACTCGACGGCGATGACACCATGGCGCCGTTGGTGTTCGTGGCGCACATGGATCATCCCGGGTTCGAAGCGATCGAGGCGGTTGAGGTGAATCACGACGAGGAGATGATCGTCGCCGAGCCGAGGGGCGGCCTAGGGACCCGCGCCTACGACGTGGGCACGGAAGTCCGCATTGTTTCGCGCGACGGCTTGACGATTCACGGGACTATCGAATCTCACGGCCTGTTGCGTCCGGTCGGTAACGGCCGCTTCGCACGGACAGATCGGGTCATGATCAAACCCGAAACCAGTGCGTTCGTGCGCAGAGCTTCCGATCTCATGTATCCAGCGGCGGTGGTGTTGGACCTGACGAGTTTCGGCGTCGAAGGTCAAATGATCCGAGCAAGACAGTTGGATGATCTCGCAGGTTGCGCGGCGATCTTGGCGTCTTTGATCGCAGTCAGCAATGATGGATCGACCCATCGACCCATCGTCGGGCTCTTCACCCGAGCCGAAGAAGTCGGACTTGTCGGTGCGGCACTCGCCGCCGCGGACGAATTTGTCGGCAAGGACGCCATAATCGTTTCGGTCGAGACTAGCTTGAAGAGCGAAATCGCCAAGCAGGGCGACGGTGTGGTTATCCGTGTGGGTGATCGCATGACCACTTTCGATCACAACGCTGAGGCGGTATTGCATGCCGCGTCGTATCGGATCGGAGAGCGAGAGGGCACAGATGGTTTCAAAGTGCAACGCGCTCTGATGGGGGCGGGCGGTTGTGAGGCGAGCGCGTTCAAGGCGCATGGCTATCGGGTCACCGGAACTTCGTTCCCGCTCGGCGCATGGCACAACACCGAAGATGATGGTTCGATCGTTCCGGAATACATCCATGTCGACGACTTCAGGTCGGGCGTTGCACTGATCACGGAGGCGATGCGGGACGATAACGAATCTCGCCACAATGATCCGTTGCGATACCTCTCAGCGTTCCCCGAGACTGGTGCGATGCGCTTAAGGGAGACGCAGATTTAGCATTCGATGCCCGGTCGTTCAACGGTCGTCTTCTGTTCTTGTTGGCTAGACATGACAGCATTTGGCTTTGGATCAGCGATATAACCTTGAATCCATGCCCAAAGTTGACGGAAGTTATCTGATCGCCCGCACCCTCAAGGAAGAGGGGGCCGATTGCCTTTTCTACTTGATGGGTGGGCCGAACTACGAGATCGTTAACAACTCGGAAGATTTCGGTATTCGCACGGTCGATTTCCGGCATGAACAGGCGGCGGCGATGGCGGCGCACGCTTACGCGAGGGTCAAACGTACCCCAGGCGTGACGACGTCAGCATCGGGACCCGGCACGCTCAACCTGCTTACGGGAATCTACAACGCATTTGTGGACGCGGCTCCCATGGTCACTCTCGGCGGTGCGGGTCCGTTGAGGGACGTGTACCGTGACGGATTCCAGGAAGTAGACCTGCCGAACATCTTTGGGCCAGTGTCCAAATCAGTCATTCGCCCGAACTATACGGCGCGCATGCCGGAGCACATCTCGACCGCATTTCGAACGGCTATGAGCGACCGCCCGGGTCCCGTCTACGTTGAATGCAATGAAGATGTTCTATATGGAGAAGTTGACGAAAGCGCGGCTGAATCGCCGACGCGAGCGACGGCGGTTTCACCGCCGAGCGCGGACCCCGACAAGATTGCTGAGGCCGTGAAGATTCTCTCGGAGGCCGAGCGACCGATCTTGTTGGCGGGCAGCGGACCTTGGTGGTCCGGCGCTTGGGAGGAACTCCAAGAGTTCGTCGACCGAACCGGCATTCCGTTCTACACGACGCCGATCGCCCGAGGGCTGATACCTGAGGACCATCCCGTTTCGTTTCCGGCGGCTCGTTCGACCGCGTTCCGAGAAGCGGATGCGGTGTTAGTAGTGGGGACGCGTTTCAACTGGATTATGACGTTCGGCCGCCGAATCTCGCCTCAGGCCAAGATCATTCAGATCGACGTTCACGCCGCTGAGATCGGGCACAATCGTTCAGTAGATATCGGCATCGTCGCGGACGCCAAATCGGCGATGCAGCAGATCAACTCAGAAATCTCACGTTCAGTCATGCGATCGAAATCCGAATCCGGCTGGGTCGCGTATCTCCGAGATATCGAGAACAATCGACGCGAGCGGTCGGAACAGCTGGAGAACTCCGAGCAGGTTCCGATTCACCCCTTGCGACTGTGTAAAGAGCTGCGTGAAGTGATGGATCGTGACGCGATCCTGACCGTTGACGGCAACGAGATACTGCACTACGGTCGGCAGTCGATACCGACCTACGAACCGGGTCATCGGTTGAATTCCGGGGCGACTGGGTGCATGGGTGTCGGACTGCCATTCGCCATCGGAGCGAAACTCGCGAAACCCGACAAGCAGGTGGTTTCCTTGCACGGCGACGGGTCGCTCGGCATGAACATACAAGACTTCGACACCGCGGTCAGGCACAACCTGCCGATCGTCATCGTAGTATCGAACAACGAAGGTTGGACGGCGCGGGTTGAAGGCGTCCGCAAGCCTGGACGCGAGCTTGGTTGGACGCGCTTCGACGCCATTGCCGAAGCTTTGGGGGGATACGGCGAGGAGGTTCGCGAACCGTCACAGATTCGACCGGCGTTGGAACGTGCTTTCGATTCCGGCGCACCCGCGATCGTCAACGTTCGCACGGACCCGACCGCGCGCGCGCTTTCTCGTTTTGTCGGGTCCAAAATGGAGTAGCCGAAGGAACTTTCGATGTCGAAACAAAACGAAGACGGCCGCAAAATCAATACGTACATCATGTTTTCAAAGCTCACGGAACGCGGCCGCGACCGGGTTCGGACGCATCCGGAGCGGATACTCGAGGTCAACAACGAGGTCGAATTGCGCGGTTGCCACGTAGTCGCTCAGTACGCAATGATGGGCGATCACGACTTCGTCACGATAATCGAAGCGCCTGACAATGGCGAAATGTCGCGCATCGCGATCGAACTCGGCGCACGTGGCACGATTGACACCACAACCTACTCGGCCATCCCGATTGACGAATTCATCGAAATAATGCGCCGCACCGACGGATAGCCGTCGGCGATCTACAAGAGCGCAGTCGCCGAAACAGGTAGACCGCTGGTTCGAAGATGGACATTTAATTGTCAACGCGTCCAGAAATATCGTTTTTGCACTTCGTCTATCTCAGAGGTATCGACCTATGGTTGATGCTCGCCGGCGCGGCCACTGTTCTGATCGGCCAATTCTTACTCGTGCAAAACGCGGGTCCCCCATACGACGGGATCCCAGCATTCGGCCGAAACGCGTTGATTCTTGGTCTCAGCATGATCGTCGTTTCGGCGTACCTTTTCGAAGCAAGGCTGCGCGTTCCGGAATGGGATCCGAGGTTACCCAGATCTTTCAGCTTCAACGCGAAAGGCGCACGGGCTGTGTTCTTGGGATTGGGTGCGATCGCCCAAGGAATATTGACACTGCGGCTGCTTGCTGGTTCCACGTCCGGTTCCGATTTGTGGCTATGGATCGTGGCGTTGATCGGCCTCGCCAGCCCGTTCGTCCCCTCAACCAATCGGCTACGTGTAGGACTACGCCATGCCGGCAGATCCATAAAAACCGTAGACGTAATCATTATCGGCGCGTTGGTTGCCATCTTCACCCTCGTCAATATTCGCGATTTGACCGATTGGTACTTCTCGGCCATTGGAGACGAATACGCGATCTGGGAGTTGGTAAAAGACTTCGCTGACAACGGAATAACGAATCCGTTCAGTCAACAGGGAATCTATGACCACCATCCCCGACTTGGCTTCATCATGAAGAGCTTTGTCATGCGGATGATTGGCGCCGACTACTTCGGTTGGAAGTCCAGTTCAGTCTTCATCGTGGCGCTCACGATACCGGGCATCTACTGGACGGGAACTCTCCTAGGAAATCGCGTGACCGGCGCCGTCGCGGCCACAATGTTCGCGTTTAGTCACTACGTCTTCGCGTTGTCACACGCCGGCATCAACCCGATCGATTCATTGTTCCCTTCCATCTACGCCGTTGCGCTGTTCGTCCTCGGTCTCCGTACCAAAAACGCATTGCTACTATTTCTTGCCGGCGCCATCGCGGGCCTGTGTTTCTACACCAACTATTCCGCACGCATCATCATGCCGATACTGTTCCTGGTGTTGCTGATCCACACCTTCCCCAGAATAGAGTTCCGAAGAGGTTCGCATCTCATCCTGGGATTTTTATGGGCGGTATGGCCATTGTTCTTGGTCAACGGTTCCACGGTGATTACCTCCATGCTCTCCGTCGCGGTCAGTGGCCAACCAGGGGCCGTTGATGGGACAGTCATAGATCGAATGATCGCCAACATCAATCTCAACCTCTACGCATTCAACTTCAACGAACGAACATCGCACTACATTTCGGGCTCGTTGCTGGATCCGATATCGGCTACCATCGCAGTGCTCGCGGCTGGATTCACGCTCGGCAGATTACGAACCCCGGCGGCAAGACTGCTGATCGTCTGGTCCTTGATCGCATTCTTGGCGACCGCCGTGGCAAGCCCATATTGGCACACTGCCGTAACTCGCCTATATCCGTTGCTGTTGCCGATTTCCCTCATGACCGGGCTGTTGGTCACACGGATCGTCTGGCCAATCGACATCAACTTCTTGACGAGCTCAGGGTCCCGAGCTATAAACCCAAAAGCCATCACCATCATCGCGCTGGTAGTCATCGGCGCAGCGGTGCTCATACTAAACGTGCAACGATTCAAATCCGAGACTCCGTCCGTCTTTCACAACTCGCCGGTTGCCGCCAGCCTGCGGGCTTTTCAAACCGAACCGTGCGGCCGCTTCCCTGACGACCAGGTCGTCTTCATCTCCCGCGACGAACACACAATCCGCCGAGTCCTGAATTCGTACGAACCGGGAAGCATCTACATAAATCCAGCAGAGGCTGGCCAATTCCAAGGTATTCCGAAGTTCTTGAACCACGAACAAGCGAATGGTTACGAACTCGACGACCTGAATCGATTCGGGTGCGTCATTTTCTCTCACCCGTGGGAGGAAATTCCGACCCAGATCCTTCGGAATCTCTCCGCGACCAATCCATTCGGGAGGACGATTGAAGTCACTGATAATTCAAGAAAGACCACCGTCGACGTGTTCCAGCCGCGCCCTTGACGCTCGACTTCGGACGGTTCCGGGTTTGAAATCACCGAGTTTGCGTCGATTCAAACCCGTACCTGCCGTGTCCCGTAGAATCTCTTAGACCAGAAGCGATTTTTATCACTTACACCAATGACCTCACAAGCAATCGAAAGACGCTCGATCATCATCTCGATCGTGGCAAGTGCCAGTTTCGGTATTCTGGGCGTCGCGATATCGGTGGCCAGCCACTCTGGCGCCGTGTTTTTGGACGGCCTCTTTTCTTTGATGTTCGCAATCGTTGGATTGCTCACGCTTTACGTCTCGCAACTCGTCTCGCGTCCCAGCGACGACTCTTACCCCTTCGGTTACGCAACCTTCGAACCGATGCTCAACCTTTTCAAAGGACTGCTAATCGGTTTCGCGCTCGTCTACGCGGTTTGGACCGCCGTCCAGACGATATTGACGGGTGGGCAGGAGATCGCGGCTGAAGGCGGGATAATATACGCGGTCATCGCAGTCGTCGGGGGAGCCGTCGTTGTGGTGATGCTCAAAAAGTACGCGAAGCAGTCGGGTTCGCCGATAGTCGATGTCGATGCGAAGAACTGGACCGTCGACACGCTCATCAGCTCCGCCGTCGGGGTCGCATTCGTGGCAACGCTGCTAATCCAGGACTCCGACTGGTCACACTTCGCGCCGTACGCGGACCCGGTAATCATGCTGGCGATAGTCGCCATCGCAGCGCCGCAGCCGTTCCAGACCATTCGGGAAAATTTACGGCAAATCGTTGGCAAGGCACCGCCGAAAGACGTTCAAGACAGGGTCGCCGAACTCGTTGAAGAAGCGATCGCCGATGTTCCGCATTACGAAACTCACCTGCGCATCGTCGATGTCGGCCGTTACATTCACCTTCACATCTACGTGATCGTCTCTCCGGTTACGAGCGAGTACTTCGACATTCGACGACACGATGAAATACGGCGACGCATCTACGAAAACGTTTCTCGCGAATACCGTTACTTGTCGCTCGACGTCGGTTTCACAATGGATCGTCGTTGGGCGCTCAACAGTGTCGCGTCAGAGGACAACGAAACCGTTGTTGTTCCGACTGAAGCGATGGAAGAAGAGGCGACATAACTCTTCTAGCAAAATCAACCGGGTTGTTCCTAACGCTTGCGGCGACCCTCCTCATTGTTGGTTGCGGAACCGTGGGGAGCCTGGCGTCGCCGACTCCGCTCCCCGTGGACAACCCCCGGTTGACGCCCACTCCGTCGTTCACGGATGCGGCAAAATCCGCGATAACCGAGCGCTTCGTCGAACAAGCCGCGTCCATATCCAACGAGGACTGGGAATCGGCGTACCGAACTTGCAGCCCTGGCTATCGTGCCCGACGAGAATTGGATCGCTTCACCGGCGACGTCAGCCGATATCTGAACCAGCTCGATACCATGGCAGTCTCACTGGACGTTCGCAATCCGATCGTAACCAAAGGCAGAGATGACCGCTTCGATCTCAACTACGATCTCTACGTCGACGAGGAATTTTCACAGACTATCCGCGTCGGTGGGGCGTACGTCCACATCTCTGGCCTGTGGTACGACGACGGCGTTTGGTGTCGCTAAGCGCTTGCCATCGCTTGATCGAGCTGTGCCGCCGACATCGGCACGACCGTGAACTGTTCTTCGTAAAGCCGGCGGTACAAGTCGGACTCGCCAATCAACTCCTCGTGCGGACCGCGCGCTTGGATGTTGCCGCCTTGGACTACCAGTATTTGGTCTGCCGCTATCACCGTCGACAGTCTGTGTGCAATCGCGATCGTGGTTCTACCCTCGCGCAACCGCGTGATCGCTTCGCGGATCAACCGTTCGGAAAGCGTGTCGAGGGCGCTGGTCGCCTCGTCCAAAAGCAGGATTCGCGGATTCGCAAGTATGACTCTTGCTATCGCGAGCCGTTGCCTTTCGCCGCCCGAAAGACGGTACCCGTGTTCGCCGACGATAGAGCCGTAACCATCAGGCATCGCCGCGATCGTGTCATGTATCTGTGCCGCTTTCGCCGCTTCGATCAATTCCTGTTCGGTGGCTGACGGGCGCCCGTAGAGAAGGTTATCGCGCACCGATGCATGGAATAGGAACGGGTTCTGTGAGACCACGCCGATCAGTTGCGTAAGGTTGTCGTGTGTGATGTCTTTGATGTTCACGCCGTCGATCCTCACCGCGCCTTGATCCGCGTCGTAGAGCCGCGACGCCAAGTAGCCGATGGTGGTCTTGCCAGATCCGCTGGGACCGACGAGTGCAGTCAGTTTCCCCGCTGCGGCAGTGAACGAGATGTCCGACAGATGGAACGCTTCAACGTCCTGTTGCAGCCCCTCGGACGCATCGCTTGATTGCATTCCGCGACCCACTGGCGGCCTGCCGTTGCCGCCGCGATTTGGAACCATCGGCGGTGCCATCGCAATTTCCGGAGCAATCTGACCGTTGCCCCCGTTCGGTGGTCCGCCGGTGGTCCCGCCACCGAATCCGCCTTGAGGACCGTTTGAGGACAGTAATCGTTGTCGGGCTTCGATGCGCTCCAACCCAGATTCTTGGTAGGTGAACGAGACGTTGTCGAAGACGACCTCGCCTTTAGTCGTCGCCGGATCGACCCTGATTGGACTTACCGGATCGACGATGGTCGGCTTGATGTCCATGTATTCGAAGATGCGCTCGAACAGTGCCAGCGAGCCCGCGATTTCTACCCCCCGTTGCAAGAGGTTCGCCATTGGGAAGAGCAGTCGGGCTTGAATCGTGGAGAACGCAACGATGTCGCCAAGCGTCACGCGTTCATTGCCGTCGATGATCAGAATGCCGCCGATCAGCCAGATGAATGCTGGCGCCATCGTGAAGAACGCCTGCACCACGATGAAGAAGCCTCGACCGGTCATGTACTGTCTGATCGAAACGTCGGTAAGTTTGGTGTTGGTCTCCTGGAATTCGCGGAGTTGTTCGGCTTCACGCCCAAACGTCTTCGCAACTATCACGCCAGAAATGAACAGTGTTTCGCCAGTCTGGGCAGTAAGATCTGCCAGCGTTCTCTGCATCTGACGCGTCAGGCGACGCCTTCGAGCGCCGACAACGCGGGAAAGATACGCGAATATCGGCATGGTGCAGACCGCGACGATGGTCAACTCCCACGAGAGGATGAGCATCGCCACGAGCGCCGCCGCAACCACCGTGACGCTCGAAAGAATATTGACGACGGTGTCGGTAAGTACCAGCTGAGTGCTCGACACATCGTTCGCCAGACGCGATTGGATGTCGCCGGTCTTCGTTGAGGAGAAGAACGAGATCGGTTGTTTCAGGAGATGGTTGTATACGGTGTGCCGCATCTCCTCCATCACTTTGAACCCGACCCGGGCGTTCAAGCGCGATTGGGCGAAGTTGAGGATTCCCGAAATGCCAGCCGCGGCGACCATGCCGCCGATCAGCCATAGCAACAGGTTCATGTCCTGATTGGGCAACGCATCGTCGATGACGCGTTGGATCAGCAGAGGTGTGGCGACGCCCAGTGCGGAGGTGATGAGAACCAGCAGCGCAACTATCACCAGGACCATTTTGTGGTCGGAGTAAAGCCGGACTACTCGTTTGAAGGTGTCACGGGGAAACGGGCGGCGCGGCGTCTCTTCGGGAATCGGTCCGAATCCCGGACCGCCCATCCCGCCTCGCATTCCGCCTCGCATACATGTCTCCGATAATTCGCGCCGTGATTTAGGCGCACGACGATTTAAGGCATCTTATCTCAAGCCTGATTGTCTCGCATGGAAGAGGGTCGATGCCGATCGAAGAGAGCGCACCAAAGAAGTTGGTAGCCCGTAGGGGAGTCGAACCCCTGTTTCAGCCTTGAGAGGGCCGTGTCCTGGGCCACTAGACGAACGGGCCACCGGTGTCGTGCGGGAGCTGGACTGATCTGTCCGCGCTCTCTCATCGATTCTGGCTGCCGATGCAGGATTCGAACCCGCGCTCCCAGATCCAGAATCTGGTGTCCTACCACTAGACGAATCGGCAACGGCATGCTCCAAACATAATAACAGACGCCAATATGGTCGAAATCCGGCGTCACTTCGCCTGCCTGCGGGTTCGAATGCGCGCACGGGTTTTTGGTTCGGAATCGTCGAATCTGATATATACTGCGCAAATCCTAGAGGACGCGATTGTTGCGTCCACACAGGAGATATTTGCGTGGAACCGACGCGTTCAGCAGCTAATGATGTCAATTCAACCAAGGGAGAATTTCGACGTGAAATCACGAATTAATAGCAGGTACCTGCTTGGAGCGCTTGCGGCCTTGATTGCCGTCGCGGCTTGGGCTTGCGGTGGTGACCCCGAGACGATCGTCGTTAAAGAGACGGTTGTTGTCGAGGTCGAGAAACAAGTTCAGGTCACCGTCGAGGTCGAAAAGGTAGTCGAGGTTGAGAGGGAAGTAACGGTCGAGGTCGAGGTCATGGTGGAGAAAGAGGAGGTCGCTCCGACCGCCACTCCCGAACCCGCCAGGCAAGAACTTCCGGAGCCTGAATCTCCCGTTGGCACTTTGGTGATGATCCCTGAAGGTGTCGCACCAGGTGTTGGCATCAACCGTTCTCAAGCACCTGAGTCGCTAATGTACTGGGGTGTCAGTGAGCAACTCTTCCGACCAAATGACGATGGCTCATTGGTTGGACCGTGGCTCGCCGAGAGCTGGGATGTCAACGCCGACGCCTCGCAGGCGATCATCAAAATCCGAAGTGGCGTCCAATTCCACGACGGCTGGGGCGAACTTACTGCCCACGACTTCGTGTGGAGTTTGAACGACACCAACGCCGCTGTAACACCTGAGAGCATCCACGGTCAAGCCGGCGACTTCGCAGCCTTCATGGATGAGGCCGAAGCCACCGACGACCGCACCGTTGTCCTCAACTTCAACGCACCTGAACCGCGCTGGACGACCCTGCTTTTCAACCAAGCCGGTGACGCGTTCGGCGTGTTCTCGAAGAAAGCGTTCGACGAAATGGGCGCCGACTGGATGCGTGAGAACGTCATCGGAACAGGCCCTTACACCGTGCAGGAATGGCGCCAATCCGACAGTGCAACGCTCATCGCACAAGACTCCCATTGGGACCGCGTTGCGCAAGCACCGACGATTCGTCTGATCGACGTTCCTGAGACCGTTGCGCGCGTCTCAGCATTGCGCTCTGGCGGAGCCGACTGGGCAGTCTTGCCGGTTCGCGAGATCGGCGCGCTGACACGCGACGGTTTCGGGACTCTCACGACGGGCCGACAAAGCGGTGTTCCACTAAACATGGCCGGAAACTACTGGGAAACCACTCACGTCAAGACCGGCGAACCAATCCAGCACGTGACGTTCACCCACGACATCCCGTGGATCGGCAACCCGCACAGTCCTGATGACGGTAACAACCCGGCAGGCATCGACGACATGGAACAAGCCCGGTTGGTCCGTTGGGCAATTGCGATGTCGATGGACCGCGCACTGGTCAACGAGTCGCTTTACGGCAACAACGCTAGCGAATACCACGTTGGCATGTACCACGTAGTTGACGTCGATTGGGATGACAAGTGGCGGATACCGTACGACCCGCAAAAGGCGAACGACTACCTCGATATGGCCGGTTACCCGAGAGATGAAGATGGCAAGCGGTTCGATATGCCGATCTACGCGTTCACGTCCGTCCGAGACTGGGCAGAGATCGCAGACACCGCCGCCGGGTTCATTAACCAGCTCGGCATCGAGACCAACATCATTAAGGTGGCCTACTCAATCGTCCGTCCCAGCTTGGTTGCCAGAAGCACGACCACGCCCGCAACTCAGTGGTGCAGGTCAGACCTCTGGAAGCCTTACGACTGGGTCACAGGCGAAGAGGAGACCAGCTTGACACGTGGCGGTTTCGGTTGTCACATGGAGATCCCGTTCATTCTCGAATCGGTCCAGAAGGTGGCGGCTGAATCAGACCCCGCGAAACGAACGCAGTACAACATTGCGTTGGCCGACTACCTCTACGAGCAGCAGTTGAAGATCGGAATCGTCGCCCTTCCGTTCGTTTCGGCTTACAACCCGAACGCGATCGCGGAATGGCCGATGCGACCCGGTCCTCAGGCGCCGCACACTTCGCCGGAACTTATAGTCCCGGCACGGTAGAACTCGAAACTGACGTAATCGCCTCGGTCGCACGTTTCGAAACGGCCGAGGCGATTGCGGTCTAGCGTCAACGGCCACAAATTGGCTGTTAGCGCTTGAAAACGAAGCGACGTCGCCGACATGTCGGTGGCGTCGCCGATGTGCATCATCCACCAATAACAATCCAGTGCGAAAGTTCCTGATAAGGCGATTCTTCGCCGGCATCCTCTCCATCCTTGCAGCGACGGCGATCGTCTTCGGTCTGTCTAGGGCGGCAGGGGATCCTCTGTTGCTCTACGCCAAGCCCGGCGGATATGGAGTAACCCCTGAGCAGGAGCAGGCATTGAAGGAAAAACTGCGCCTCGACAGACCTCTCGTGGTGCAGTACCTCTTGTGGCTCACCGACTTGATGCAAGGTGACTTTGGCAAGACTCTCCTCGCCGAGCAACAAGTCACAAGGGTCATCGGTGAGAAGATGGGGGCTACGGTACAGCTTGCGGTCGTGTCGTGGATATTGGCGACAATTTTAGGCGTGCCCTTAGGAATCTTGTCGGCTGTACTACGCGCAAGTATTTGGGACTACTTGGGACGCGGATTCGCACTTATTGGACAATCTCTACCGACATTCTGGTTGGGATTGATGCTGATTCTGATATTCAATAAACGTTTGGGTTGGCTTCCATTCGGAACGCGCGGAACCGCTGATGAATTCTTTTTCTCTTGGGAAAGCGTGCGTTATTTCGTACTGCCTGCGTTCGCGGTCGCTTGGGGCGCTGCTGCAATCTACCTCAGGCTCACTCGATCCGCCATGCTGGAAGTTCTCGACTCCGAGTTCGTTAAACTTGCACGCTCAAAAGGCGTCGGTGGCACGACGATAATCTGGAAACACGCATTCCGAAACGCGCTCATTCCGCCTCTCACCGTGTCGTCGCTAATGATGGCCGGTTTAATAACCGGCAGCGTCGTCGTCGAATCCGTCTTCTCATGGCCAGGGCTCGGTAGACTTGCAGTTCAAGCCGTGCAAGACAACGACTTTCCGATTCTCACCGCCACGGTTCTCTTCTTCGCAACGGTTTTCGTGTTCGTCAATTTCCTGACCGATGTGCTTTACGCATTGATCGACCCGCGCATACGCTACTGAGTTAACACGCAACATCCGATGGCAGCAGAAACAACCACAAGCGAAACTGGCGTCGTCCAAGACGATGCCGCCCCGGTCGCTACCAAGTTTCGGAGTACCCCTCTGTTCTTGTGGTACGTGATCCGACGTTGGCCGATCATTCCCGGCGTCATCATGTTCGTGCTGGTCGTGACCGGTCTGTTTGCGGGCCAACTTGCGCCGTACGACGAGATCGAGCAGGACATCCGTTTCCGTAACGCGCCACCGCGGATTTTCGGGTGGAATGAAGACTACTGGGCCACCCACGACTTTTCAAAAGCGATGTTCAGCACCGAAGAGGGTGTCGGAAAGGACCCGGCCAACCGCTTCATTCTCGGTGGAGATCACGTGGGAAGGGATGTCTTGAGTCGCACCATCCACGGCGCACGCATTTCTCTCGTCGTAACTTCGGTGGCGCTTTTCTCGGGCCTGATACTCGGCGTTGCCATCGGCGTTACCTCCGGATATTACGGCGGCATCGTCGACGAGATATTGATGCGTATGGTCGACATCTGGTACTCAGTGCCGTTCCTGTTGCTTGCAATGGTCGCCGTAATTATCTTCGGAGCCAGTCTCAACCTCATCATCGTATTGCTGATCCTGTTGGCTTGGAGCGGCTACGTCCGAAACCTTCGGGGCGAAGTCTTGAGCCTGAAGGAACGCGATTTCGTCGCCGCCGCACGGGTAGCAGGCGCCTCGACGTTCCGCATCATGTTCAAGCACCTATTGCCAGGTCTGATAAACACCATCTTCGTGATCGCCAGCCTAAGGGTAGGGCAGTTGATATTGGCCGAAGCGTCGCTCAGCTTCCTCGGTGCTGGCATCCCAGGCCCGACACCGGCATGGGGCGTATTGATCGCAGAGGGCAGGGAGTACGTTGAATCCGCTTGGTGGCAGACGGTCTTCCCAGGAACGGCGATTTTCCTCGTCGTTCTCGCTTTCAACTTCCTCGGCGACTGGGTCCGAGACCGACTAGACCCGCGGTTGCGACAACTCGACTAATCCAAGAAGCGTACGCGGATCGATTGATCTAGGCGCGACTAAACCTCGATCAACTGATTCAAGATGTCTTGCAGTTGATTGTGCTTGATGTATCCCTGATGCACGCTCAAGACGTTGTGGTCTCTGTCGAGGAAAAACGTCGTCGGTGCAGCAGTGATCTGGTAGGCGATGTGGATCGAGCTGCCGACATCCGGAATTGCCGGGTAGTTGGCTCCCATTTTGCCGAGAAACTCCAAGCCGTCAGCCGCAGTGTCGAAACCCACCGCTTGAACACCCACGAAGACGATTTGGTCGGTACCTGGTGGTCCCAAGGTTTTGTAGGCATGCTCGAAGTTCGGGACCTCTGCACGACACGGCGGACAAGACGGAAACCAAAAGTTGATGACCACAGGTTTCCCTAGGTGCTCGCTCAGATCGAACGGTCCGTGATTAAACGTGTCACCCTTGAATCCCGGAGCGTCACCGAAACCGTTGAAGATCTGTGTCGATGCGTAGACCAGTTCTGGTTCGACCAACTCTGGATCCCCAACGGCAGTTTCGTCGGTCGACAACTCCACCGCGACCGCTTCACCTTCTGCGGGTTGCGAGTCTTCCTCGATCTGCGTCGAACTACCCGCCGCAATCTCGCGGACGATCTCGGCCAGGTTCTCCTCGTCGATCGCACCTTGCCACACACGATATTCGTTGTGATCGCGATCAAGAAACACCGTCGTCGGATACGAGAAAATGTTGTAACCGATCTGTATCGTCGAGCCATTGTCTGGCAACCCCGGGTACGTTACTCCCACTTCTTCGAAGAGTTCCGCACCGTCTTCAATCGAGTCGAGCCCGAGTTGCTGAATGCCAACGAACTGGACATCGCCTCCCGACGGCTCGCCGAACTGTTGATAGACATTTTCGAAATGCCCCAGCTCAGCCCGGCACGGAGGGCAAGAGGGGAACCAGAAGTTGACCACGATCGGTTTGCCGGCAAGTTCTCGGGTGTCGAACGTGCCGTGCGCAAAGGTCGTTCCGTGAAACCCTTTTGTATCGCCGAGACCGTCGACCGTCGCAGATTCGAAAGATTCGGGTAGCCCCATCGTCTTCGAATCTGCCGCCGCTTCGTCGCTTACGGGCGCAACCGTTGGTTCCGGTACGGGCGTGTCTGCCGGCTCGACAGGTTCGCTCCCACACGCTGAAGCGGCGACAAAAATCATCGACGCGATTAACAAGGCCGCGATGGTCAAAATTCGTGAACGACTCATTCGCAGTTTCATCTCCCTAAAGCCAATCGTGGCGCCAATCGTTTGTGAATCCTCTGATTAGATGATACGAAATGGCAGCGAACTCGGTTCTCGCTACCGCCAAACTGAGATTGTGAATACGCTCACTCGGCGAGGACGTCTGCCGCAATCCCGTCCAACTGGTCTTGCAACGCGTTGACCAGCGATTCAATCGGGACCCTGATCTGTTCCATCGTGTCCCGGTGGCGAATCGTCACCGCGTCGTCAGACTCCACAGTCTCGAAATCGACTGTCACGCAGAGCGGAGTCCCGATTTCGTCCTGCCGTCGATAGCGCCGTCCGATGCTTTGCGTCTCATCGTATTGCGTGCTGAACCGCGACCGCACGATGTCGTAAACTTCACGAGCCTTCGGCGTCAACTTGGCGTTCCGGCTTAAGGGCAAGATCGCGATCTGGTACGGGGCGATTGACGGGTGGAAGCGTAGAACGACGCGCTTGTCGTTGTTTACCTCTTCCTCGTCGTACGCATCGACCAGGAATGCCAACGCCGAACGATCGGCGCCCATCGCAGGTTCTACGACGTATGGCACGTACCGCTTGTTGTTGGGTTGGTCGTAGTAGGAGAGGTCCTTCCCCGATTTCTCGATGTGCGCTTTCAGATCGTAGTCGGTGCGATTCGAGATCGTCTCCAACTCGCCCCATCCCCACGGGAACAGGAACTCGACATCGGCGCTTCCTTTCGAATAGTGCGGCAACTCGTCAGCCTCGTGTTCACGCAATCGCAACTTCGATCGACGAAGCCCAAGGTCCGAGAACCAGTCCATCGAAAAATCGATCCAGTAGCGATGCCATTCCTCGTCCGTACCCGGCTCGCAGAAATATTCCATCTCCATCTGCTCGAACTCCCGGGTGCGGAACGTGAAGTTGCCGGGTGTTATCTCGTTGCGGAACGATTTGCCCTGCTGCGCAATCCCGAATGGGATGCGGACGCGGCTGCTGTTTACCACGTTGTCAAAATCCACGAACATCGCCTGCGCCGTTTCGGGGCGAAGATAGACGACGTTATCGTCGCCTTCGACTGGGCCGATGTGCGTTCGGAACATGAGATTGAAATGGCGCGGGTCGCTCAACTCCCCGCCGCAATCGGGACATTCATCGGCCTCAAGCAAGTCAGAGCGATGCCTCCGATGGCACTCTTTGCACTCAGCCAACGGATCAGTGAAGCTGTCAACGTGACCGCTGGCAACCCAAACGTTCGGGTGCATCAAGATCGAGGCGTCGATACCGACCACATCCTCACGGTCGCGCACCATCGATTTCCACCACTGATCCTTTACGTTCCGCTTGAGTTCAACACCTACCGGTCCGTAGTCGTAAAGGCTGCCGATGCCTCCGTAGATCTCGCTGCTCGGGAAGATGAATCCGCGCCGTTTGCACAGGCTGACGACGGTGTCCAAGCTGACGTTATCGAGGTTGCGTTTCAATGTGACTTGCCAATCTTGTGTTGCATTGATTTCGTGCGACGAGGGCGGTGGAGTTCCAAGCACGGCATCGTTTCAGTGTAAAGAGCGATTGTTTCGAACTCCGCATGATTGCGAAGTTCACGCTTGGATCACAATCCACAATTCATCATCTCAACGGCAAACCACAGAGCCATTGCGCCGCCGCGGTCGTCGAGGCCGGTTACGGCGTCGCGGATCAGATACTCGTTTAAGTTGTCCAAGGGCCCCGTTCCGACACATACACGAAGCACCCCGCCTTCATCGTCGATGCCGTCCGAAGCGCCACGCCATGCGTTCGTGAGCACATCGCCCCAGTCGCCTTTGGACAACCAACCGTGTCTAATCCCGAGCGCGATCGAGATGCCGATCATGCTTGTCGAACTGTGTTCGGTGTACGAATCGGCAACGTCTACCACCTGTCGCCACATCCCAGATACGGGATCTTGGAACGACTTGAGGCCCGATAGATGCTCGACGTGCCGTTCAATCAGCCGATCGCGCTTCTCGCCTTGGTAACCGACAAGCGTCTCGGCGACACCTAAAGCTGCGAAACCGTTCCCGCGTCCCCAGAAATACGGCGACGAAAGACAGTGCCAATAGAGCCGGTTGGGCTGTAGCAAACGATCAGCACATTCAAGCACAAATTGGGCCGCTAACTCGACGTATGAACCGTCACCCGTCAATTGAGAAGCGCGCTGCAGGACGGTTCCCGCAAAGAACATGTCCTCGACCCTGAAATCTCGATCCAAGACGCTCGAGAATCCATCTTCATCGCGCTCCATGAAGCGATCCGCAGTTGCGATCAGCAACGAACGATATCGCGCATCATCCGCCAGCAACGACGCCCAGTTGACACCCGCATAGTTCGCGGTGCCATCGCTTGGCGCGAAAACAGCGTCGGGATTGTCCACGTACTCCGCCGTAATCGCCTCGATCTCGGCTCTCGGGTCCGGATACTCGGCGTCCAATTCGGCGAGTTGAAGTCGCGCGGTCAACGAGACTCCCTGCGTGTAGACCACCTGACGCTCCAATACGTGGCCATACACACCGGCCAAGGTCCGGGCCTTCAGGTTCGCCGACTCTGCAATTGAGACCATATCTACCTCTGCCTCGTCATAACGACAGTTTGCCGTATCATTTACGCAGACTGAATGATATAGCCACACCTTAAACATCCCGGGAGAAAATAAATGGCGGCATCGACATCGCAGCAGCTAGAGGGCAGGAGCGCTTTGGTAACAGGCGGCGGCAGAGGGATCGGACGCGGCATCAGCATGATCTTGGCGTCGAGAGGTGCGGAAGTCTGCGTGTCGGATATTGATCAAGCGAACGCCGAACAAGTCGCCGCAGAGATTAACGAGGGCGGAGGCAACGCTTTCGCAGCTGGCGGTGACGTTACCAACATCGACTCGATCTCCGATGCCGCCCAAACCGCGATCGACACCTTCGGCAAGCTCGACATCTGCGTGCCCAACGCCGGTGTCATCGGCGGCCCCGGCTTCATGTCCCGCAGGGACTACATCGACGCCGATTGGGACATGACCTGGGAAGTGAACGTGCGAGGTGTGGTCAACACCGCCGACGCCGTCACCGAACACATGAAAGAGCAGATGTACGGCAAAATCGTGATCATCGCCTCCCACGGCGGCCGACAGCCGCGGGGCGTACCCGACGCCGGACGAGGGAGCGCACAAGGCCCGTACATGGTCTCAAAGGCCGCGGCGATTCAGTGGACGCATTGGCTCGCTATGAACCTCGGGCAGTACAACATAAACGTCAATGCCGTATGCCCCGGCCGCTTGTGGACTCCGATGTGGCAAGCGATCGCCCAGAACCACAAGGAACTTAACCCTGAACTGGCCGATATGGAGACCCGCGAGATCTTCGAGATGCAGATCAAGGGCACCATGCCCCTCGGCAGGGAGCAGACCCCTGAAGACATCGGCAAAGCAGTCTCCTTCTTGGCGTCTGACGACGCGTCCGAAATTACCGGCCAAGCGTTGAACGTCAACGGCGGGGCGATTCTGAACTAGCGCGTTCATTCGCGCGCGTCAGCCACCGCAAATTCGGACCTCAGCGGAGCGGAAATCCATGGCAGAGATATCAACGACAGTCGAAATTCAGATCGACGTGCCGAACGATTACGTGTTCCAGTGGGTGATCGATCCTAGAAACATGGTGTACTGGATGAACGGGGTCCGGCGCACCGCTTGGATCCGACGACAAGAGGCCGACATTCCTCGACCGCAAGACACGTGGGAAATGCTTTACGACTATGGCGGAAAAGAGAACGAGATCGTAATGGAAGTTGACGTGTGTGATCCACGTGACGGCGCGTTCGAATTTCACACGATCGAGGGCAACTACCCGATCCGCTCCGAATACTTGTGCCAGCCGTCCGGGAACGGCACGCTTTTCCGAATGACGAGGACGGCGTTTTCCGAAAGCACGTTCACATCGCTCATGTTCACGTTGACCGGGTTCATTAGCAAACCGATGATGCGGAAACAGAATCTTGCCGAACTCGTTAAGATGAAATCGGTTATCGAACTTCAAATACCGGCGATGCGAGGCAGATCGTCCGCCAGAATTACCTGACAAGAGGAATCCCATGAACGACCGAGACCTGATGTTCTTACCGGCGCACGAACAGCGTCAAATGATTTTGGACGGCAAGATTTCGTCCGTCGAGCTCACGCAGGCGTCTCTGCGGCGCATCAACGAGCTAGATTCGCAGCTCCACGCATTCGTGACCCTGGATGAAGACGGAGCGTTATCCACCGCCGCCGCATGTGATCAAGCGATGGCCGATGGCGAAGAACCCGGTTCTCTCCACGGCGTACCGATCTGTGTCAAAGACCTCGAACTGACCAACGGTTTGCGCACAGCGCTAGGATGCGCGGCGTTCGCCGATTGGGTACCAGATTTCGACTCCGCGGTCGTTGAGAGGTTGCGCGCGGTCAACGCAGTCATCCTCGGCAAGACCAACACCCCGGAGTTCGGGAACAGCGCCGAGACTTTTACCGACATATTTCCAACTGCGAACAACCCGTGGGACGTGACTCGACACCCCGGCGGATCGAGTGGCGGGTCATCAGCCGCCATCGCTTCGGGAATGTGTTCAATAGGAACGGGCACTGACGGCGGAGGATCAGTGCGGCTACCCGCGTCCTTCACGGGAATTTTCGGTCATAAACCCACGCACGGTCGCACGCCACGTTACGGCGGACGCTCGATGCCATCTTATAACTGCACCAGCACCACTGGCCCCATGTCGCAAGACGTCAGATCGTCTGCCATCATGCAAATGGCCGTATCCGGACACGATCCACGCGACCCCGGCTCACTAAAGACGCCGGTGCCTGACTGCGTCTCCGGACTCGAGGATGGAATCGAGGGCATGAAGGTCGGTTTCTCCATGGACTTGGGATACGCCTACGTCAACGACGACGTTGCCCGAGTGACCGAGGAAGCGCTCAAGGGACTTGAAGATGCCGGTGCAACGGTGGCGAACGCTGACATCAGTTTCGACCCTGTCCCGGCGGAGTATTGGTGGAAGATCTGGACCGCCGGACAGGTGGCCATGTACGGCCATCTCGCCGAAGACCCCGACGTGCAACTCACCGACTACACCATGGAGATGGTCAATGCCGGATACGGCGTGACCGGCGCCGACTACGCATCGTGTCTGCGCCAGGCTGAGGTTCACAGAATCCAAGTCGCCCAACTCTTCGACGAGTTTGACATTCTCGTTACCCCAACAACCGCGATCGAGGCGTGGCACCACCGTCAGACGCCGATGGAAGTCGGCGGTCACAAGCTCGAAGAGGGTATCGCAAACCCGTCTGCGATACCGTTCACCGCGCTCTGGAACATACTTTGGAACCCGGCTGCTTCCGTCCCATGCGGATTCAGCGACAGCGGAATGCCGTTGGGACTCCAAATCATCGGTCCCGTCAATGACGATCCCATTGTGTTCCGTGTTTCCCGCGCGTTCGAGCTGGCTCGCCCGTGGACGGGGACACGACCGCAAGTTTCATGAGTCGCTGATCAAGGAGGAGACGCGCCATGAACGAAACCTTCGACGCAGTTGTTATCGGAGGCGGCGTCATGGGATGCGCCACCCTCCATTACCTCGCGGAACTCGGCATCACCGACACCATCCTCCTTGAACGCGACACGCTGGCATCCGGCTCCACTGGTCGTTCGACCACCATATTGCGCATGCACTACTCCAACCGCGTCACAAGCGAGATGGCGTGGTGGAGCAGAGAAGTGATGGACAAATTCGATGACTTCACCGGCTCGCCAAGCGGTTACCGCGAGAACCAGTGGATCCTCGTCCCCGGACCCGGCAGCAAAAATGCCGCGATCCAAAACGTCGAACTAGGCCAATCAATCGGCATCGACACCGAGGTCCTCGATGTCGACGAAGCCGAAAAACGTTGGCCCTACATGCGCTTCGCCGACACCGAATGCGTCGTCTGGGAGCCGAAATCCGGTTTCGCCGACTCCCACCTCGTAACCCGAGGTTTCGCCAACTCCGCTAGAGACCGCGGCGCAACCGTCCGACTCGGCGCAACCGTCACCGACATATTGATCGACAACGACCGCGCGATCGGCGTCAAAACCGATCAAGGCGACATATTCGCCGATCGAGTCGTCCTGACCGCAGGCCCGTGGAACATGGAATTCTTGGACAACGTCGGCGCACCGCTCCCGCTTCACACCGTACGCCACCAGGTCGTCCGACTGCAACACGACAGCGAGTTCAACGACAATGCCGACCCGTTCCATCCCACTATCGCCGAGAGCGTGAGCGGCCTCTCCGCGAGACCAGATACGCCCGGATACTCACTCGCCGGTTACCGCGAAGACCCCGTGGACCGCGACACGTACAACCAGGGCGTCGACACTGACGTCGCCATCGAAACCATCACCAGAATCGCCGAAATCATTCCCGCTTACGAAAACGTGACGTGGGCCGGAGGATGGTCCGGGCTATTCACCGTCACGCCGGATTGGAACCCCGTCATTGACCACGTTCCCGGCGTCGAAAATCTCGTCGTCGGTGCCGGATTCTCCGGTCACGGCTTCAAGATGTCGCCCGCAATCGGCCATTCCTTGGCAGAACTCATCACCAACGCGGACGAAACCACGTTCGACTTGAATCCGCTTCGCTTCAGCAGGTTCGAAGAAGGCGACTTGTTGAAATCCGCATACGGCGGCAACGTCTTCGCCTGATCACCCTGATCACCCGACCGATCCGTAAACGAATCCGCACACGAAACCGAAAATCAGGTGCGCGATTAAAAGCGTCACCGCGCTCTGCCGGGAGTAACCGAGTGCGAACGGTCCCGGTGCCTTCATCTCACCCCTCCGTATCCGCGGGTGCAGCAACCGGAAGTAAGTCAGACTGATTCCCGTCAACATCCACAACGGGACCGCCACGACGGTTCCGAAGATCCAGCCCACGGCTTCCAGCTCGAACGCGTACACTACCGCCGATGTGAAAATGCCGTAGCAGATACCGACGCCGAACAGAACCCCTCGGCCGATCAACTGTTGCGGGAACGGTTTAGGCGTGAACGCAGAACCGATCAGCGTGACGATTCTGACGTGATCGTGCGACGGTCGCGCTACTTCCCAGATCTGCAGGAACAGTATCGCGGCGATCGTTGCCATCAAACCGCCGATGATGGCAATATCCAGATTCAACGCCTTCTCCTTGGTTGGTAGAACCGTCTACCAATCTGCCACCGAACCATCCGCATAGTACGATTCGCCGCCCAATTCGCGGTGATAGCCGGTTGCTTCGCCATCGAAGACCTTCATCGCCTCGCTCTCGTCGACCTCGACGCCTAATCCCGGTGTGTCCCACAAATCGATGTGGCCGTCTTTGACCTGCCAGTCGTTTTTGATAATGCCGTTGCCGAGCGCGTGGTCCACCTGTTCCTGCACCAGGAAGTTCGGGACAACCGCGTCCACCGTCATGCATGCCGCGAGAGCCAACGGCCCAATCGCGCAGTGCGGCATGATGTGCTGGTAGTAAACCTCGGCGTAGTTTGCGATCTTCTTCAACTCCGTGATGCCGCCGCAGTGAGCCACGTCCGGCTGCAACAGCGAGACGCATTGCTGTTCGATGACTCGCCGGAACTCCCATCGCGAGAGCAGACGTTCGCCTGTCGCGATAGGGAAGGGCACATGATCCGACACCAGCTTCAGCGCGTCCTCATTCTCCTGCGGCACCGGCTCTTCCACGAACATCGGTCGCATCCCCTTAAGTTCGTTGCACACCTCAATCGCGATCCCCGGGGTCATCTTCCCATGGAAATCGAAGCACAGCTCCACATCGTCGCCGACCCACTCGCGCATCGTGTAAGCCATCTCGACGAATTCGTCGATTCGAGACGGCGGCTCGTGCGCTCGCCAAAAACCCGGAGGACCGGCTTTATACGCCGTGTAGCCCATCGTGCTCAACATATCCAGACGGGCGCGCGACTCCGCCAAAGCCTCGTCCGACATGTTCCTGATGCCCCAGTGAGCATAAACTCGGATGCGATCACGAACATTTCCACCCAAAAGCATGTAACTTGGCACCCCGTAGTGCTTACCCGCGATATCCCAGAGAGCAGCATCGATACCCGCGATCGCCGACATGTTGTGTGCGCCGCCACGGAAGAACGACGAGCGATACATCTGCTGCCAGTGATGCTCGATCCGAAGCGGGTCCTTACCGATCAGATACCCCGAAAACTCCTCAATCGCCGCCGGAACCGACAGATGCTTTCCCTCAAGCGTGCTCTCACCCCAACCCTCTATACCCGTATCGGTAGTAATCCGAACCAACCGAGTTCGCTGTCTTGGTGAAAACTGGTCAACGCGCGTTATCTTCATTGGAGGGTGTTCCTCGGACTGTTTCGCTACCGCTATCGGATGCGTTCCTGAATGACGGATGCCAACTGCTCTAGGTCGAATCGACGCTTTCTAGGATACTCTCGCACAGTCGAATCGTGTCCACCGAACTCTCAAGAGTCGCGGCCGGTGGGGGGAAGTTTACGTCGTCAATTACACTCTCCACAAAGCAGCGCGCCTGCGCAACTCCATCGATCTCGTACTTGTCCAGCGCCTCGAGTTCGCTTCGTTCTCCGTCACGCAGCACCCAACCTTGATTGACGCCTTCGAGATAGACCGAGACGTAATCGCCGTGCAGTTCGTAGCGCTCCAATCTCCCACCGGCGGTGTAAGCGGCGGTGAATTGACACACCACCTCGTTCTCGAACTCGATCAACGCCGCATGGACGTCTCGATAGGGGCTAGCAGTCCGCTTCACGATCGCGTTAATTGACGAAACCGCCGCGCCTGCCATGTGAGTCACGATGTCGACCGAATGTATCGGCGACTCCAGCAGCATCAAATCGAAAATTGTTGGCGAAAACCGCGGATCATCCGTGAACTCGTGGATGTCTTTGTGGAACTCGGCAACGATCTGCCGAAGCGTACCGTGTTCACGGATCACGTCAATCGCCGTGCGAATCAGCGGGTTGAACCGCCGATTGAACGCCACCATCACCTTCGATCCGCTCCGATTCGCCGCGTCACGAAGTTCGACGACGCCATCCAAGGAAAGCGCAGGAGGTTTTTCGATCAACACGGGAACACCACGTTCGACCGCTTCCATGGCAACCACATTGTTCAGGTGCGCGGGTGCCGTCACAATCACCGCGTCCACATCGCCGGAATCGACCATCTCACCGACCGTGGCGTACACCGACACGCCGCCCAATTCATCCATCGCCGCCTCTCGGGTGGCCTCAACCGGGTCAGAAATCGAGGTCGCTCGCGCCGCCTCTATCTCGTTGACAGCTCGGATATGACCCCGGCCGCGCCGGCCGTATCCCGCCAACCCAACCTTTAGCGACATGATTGTCCTCCAATGCAACGGCAACTTTCGTGAAATGCTCACCGCATCGCACACCTTTGCCATGTTGGGAATAGACTTTATCCAAATGAGGAACCGCTGACAGTGCTTTGCAACGGAGATTCAACATGATCTCAACGATGATGGACACCACCAAAATGAGCGGCAAGGATGTCCGCATGGCTTCGAGGAGCGGCGAATTCGCCCAGCCTACCTCCGGCGCGGCACCCGACATCGTCCAGACCAACGTCGCCATCCTACCCAAGGACCTCGCGTTCGATTTCTTGGTCTTCTGCCAACGCAACCCGAAACCCTGTCCGGTGATCGAAGTCCTCGAAGCTGGCCAGACCGAGGCTGTCCTCTCCGCGCCCGGTTCCGACATCCGCAGCGACGTGCCGCAATACCGCGTCTACAGTCACGGCGAACTGGTCGACGAACCAAACGACATCTCTGACCTTTGGCGCGAAGACCTCGTCACCTTCCTCCTCGGCTGCAGCTTCACCTTCGAGCACGCCCTCATCCGAAACGGCGTCCACCTCCCGTACTACGGCACCGACAAAAACGTCGCAATGTACAAAACCAACATGATGACTGCACCCGCCGGACCCTTCGGCGGACCAATGGTCGTCACCCACCGATGGGTACCCCGCGAGAAAGTCGTCAGGGCAGTTCAAGCCACCTCCAGATTCCCTGCCGTCCACGGCGCACCAGTCCACATCGGCGACCCCGCCGAAATCGGAATCACCGACCTTTCGCAACCCGACTTCGGCGACGCCTGGAACCCGCAGTCCGACGACGACGTGTCGATGTTCTGGGCCTGCGGCGTCACTCCCCAAGCCGTCGCGATGGCGTCGAAACCAGAGCTGATGATCACCCACTCGCCCGGATACATGTTCGTCACTGACATGCACGACGAAGACCTCGCGGTAATGTGAAGCCCGGCACCGAATCGTCTGACAACTGCATCAAGGAAAACCTGGACCAAATGAGCGAAAACGACCCAATATCTCGAATCGAAGACATCGTTCTGCAGGATGACATCCGAGGCATGACGGCGCTCCAACCGCACATGCCCGCCAACTACATGGAAGCATGCGCTGATCTGCTCCTCGATAACCCCGGCAAGGTCTTCATAGTTACCGGCTTTTACATCATGGCCGCGGAGGCTACGGAGACCGATGGTCCCCCTGGTGCGGTAGCGATCGGCAACGCTCTCGCAAAACTCGGCAACGAAGTGGCCTACGTAACCGATGAGCTTTCGTCGAAAGTCGTCAGGTCATTGGCACAACACGAAGTGATCGAGTTCCCGATAACCAACCACTTCGAATCGGCCAACTTCGCCAACGAACTCGTGCAGGAGCACTCGCCGAGCACCCTGATCGCCATCGAGCGCGCCGGACTCGTCGGCGACGGCACCTACCGCAACTTCCGCGGCGTCAACTTCACCCCCTTCAACGCAAAAATCGACCATCTCTTCGACCAGCATCCATATTCCGTCGGAATTGGCGATGGTGGTAACGAAATCGGCATGGGCAACCTGCAGAACGTCATCCCGACAATCGAGCACGAATTCCTCCCCAAAAACCCGTGCGTAACCACCACCACTGATCTCATCATCGCCAGCTGTTCGAACTGGGGCGGCTACGGACTAATCGCCGCGCTGTCGCTAAAAACCGGCACCAACCTGCTGCCAACCGTCGAAAAAGCCAAGCAAATGGTCAGAGAAATCGTCGCCATAGGCGCAGTCGAGGGCATGAGCGGCGAAAACAAAGAGTTCGTGGACGGCCGCGACTTGGAAGCCGATTCAGCATGTATCCTCGACCTTCACGAATTGTTGGAAGAGCAGGGGATAAGTTAGTGCCTAACGACCTACCCCTTTGTTGGTATCTCGTTCTGCCCTTATTTAATTGACACAGTGTTGGATGCGCTGATCGGGGATCAACCGCGATCGACGGCTAAACGGAGACGATTGACGATGACGTAGCCGGTTGCGGGATTGGTTCTCCACTTTCACCTAAACTCTCTATGTGCAACACAATAGCTTCACGGATCAAATCTTCCACTTCGCCAACAGTGTCCCCGGCCGCCACGCACCCGGGGAGATCTGGAACGTACGCTGAATACCCATTCGTCGTCTTTTCGATCACAACCACGTAATCCATTACGAAACTCCTTATCGCAATCCTGCTTGTTTAAGGATACTGATCCAAGTTCCAGTCGCCAGGTCTTTGTTTAACTGGCCAGCAATCGTGACAGTACCAGATTTTCACGGATGCTTGTATTGCCTGTGACTTCCGCGCGTTCGTGCCAACCGCCAACCATCTTGTTCAACAAGCCTTATCGCCTCTCTAACTTTTGGCAATCCACACTCTCTTTCTTGCAACTGTCGCGAAAACTCGGATAAACGAGTCGGACCGAAGGTTCGCGAAAGCAACAATATCGCGAGTTGAACTGCTAATTCGAGTTGGGTTGGCGAAGGCGATGAGCTTACCGTCTCCGCCGCAATCGCCGCCGCGTGACCGTTTCCTTCACCAGTACCATCAACGCGACGGCTCCGACGCCCGCAACTCCTCCGGTGAACCATGTAGCGGTCGCCAGTGCCATGATCTGCGCTATACCCCCGATCAATGGCGGTCCAGTGGCACCGCCAACGTCGGATATGAAACGCCAGACTCCTAAGAATTCACCGGGATCCTTCAGCGGCGCCAAATCGGATCCGAGAGTCAGAACGAATCCGCTGCTCAATCCATTCCCGAGCCCAGCCACAACGCCCGCCATCATGAGCATCACCATTCCGTCGGCGAACGGTAGCAGCGACAAACCGAGTCCCATGACTATCAGAGCCGGTACGCCAACGTATTTCCTGCCGAAGCGGTCCATCGTCCAACCCACAATCGGGAACATCGTCGAGTCCACCGCGTAGGAAACGCTTGCGACGTAACCAATTTGGTCGGTTTTGAGACCAATCTCGTCTCCCCAAACGGGGATCAGGAACTCACGGGCGGCGCGTATGAATTGGAGGATGATGGCGACCAGGCCAGCGGTCATGAAGTCTTTCCGGTGCAGCACCACGGTAGATCCGATGCTCGCCACGACGTTGCGATGTCCCTGCGGATCCACCGTATCGCCACCGTACCTTTTCATGGCGTAGAGAACGAATACGCCGGTCAGTACGGCGATCACAGCCTGTGCGTAGAACGGCGCACGGATGTCGACGTATTCTGCTAACACGCCACCTAGTATGGGGCCGATGATTGCTGCGATGCGACCCACTCCTCCGTAGAGCGAAAGCGCTTTGCCTCGGTGCCGGGTGGGAACTGCACCCGCGATGAATGCGTGCCGAGAAATCATCCAGAATGCGAAGCTCGCTCCGGCAGCGAATCTCGATGCGAACAGCAGCCCGAAGTTCGGGCTGTTCGCCGCCGCGACCGCGGCAACTGCGAAAAGCAGGATACCGACCAGCATCGTGCGCCACATGCCGAATCGTGACACTAGAATCCCGGCTGGAACGTCGAACGCCAAAGTGCCGAGATGCTTGGCACCGACTGCGAGACCGATAAATACCTCAGTCGCGAGAAATTCGTCTTTTGCGTATACCGGCAGTACCGGGATTAATACGCCTTGGCCGACAGCAAGCAGAAACGCCGGCGCGTAGACCGTGGGAATGAGCGAAACGATCGAGAAACGGTTCCGTCGGACCGATCTCGCCGCTCTGGGTTCCGTGGGTGTTTCAGCCACTATCCCTAGTCGCCACTCTCATGCGTCGCCGCGTCTCGTTTTGATGACATCGTCAACTTCACGGTTGTAAACTTCGCAAACCTCTTTAGCATAGAATCAACCAAGAGCGAACCAAATCAAACTGGTGCGCGGCCAAGCGCGGCGCCAGCCCAAATGCGGGTTGAGGCGCACGCGTTGTATGGTCCGCGCATAGTGTACGCGGGAGAACAACTATGACCCAAATCAACTCTAGGGGCTACGCCAACGCCGACGCGCTTGTGTCAACCGGCTGGGTTGCCAAGCACGCGAATGACGATGGTGTACGTATCGTCGAATCGAACGAAGACCCGCTGCTATATCCGTCAGGGCACATCCCCGGCGCCGTCGAGATCGACTGGGCGGCCGACCTCAACGACCCGCTTCGACGGGACTATCTCGACCGCGACGGTTTCGCCAGCTTGATGTTGTCGAAAGGCATCTCGAACGACACGACAGTCGTGCTCTACGGCGATCGCAGCAACTGGTGGGCGTGCTACGCGCTTTGGATTTTCCAACTGTTCGGCCACACCAACGCCAAGATTATGGACGGCGGCCGCATGAAGTGGGAAGCCGAAGGCCGCGAACTGACTCGCGAAGCCCCGGACGTGGCTGCGGCAGATTACTCCGCCCCCGAGCGAGACGACTCGGTAGTGCGAGCTTTCCGCGATGATGTCCTTGCTCACATCGGCGGAAAGATGATCGATGTTCGGAGCCCCGAAGAGTACCGTGGCGAGCGTCTGCACATGCCCGACTATCCGAACGAAGGTGCGTTGCGCGGTGGACACATCCCCGGCGCGGCAAACGTCCCGTGGGCTTCCGCCGCAAATGAGGACGGCACGTTCAAGGACGCTTCGGCTCTACGAGACATCTACGAAGGCAACGCTGGCCTGTCGTCCGACGAAGATGTCGTCGTTTACTGCCGCATCGGCGAGCGTTCGAGCCACACCTGGTTCGTACTCACCAACCTCTTGGGTTACAGCGACGTCAAGAACTACGACGGCAGCTGGACCGAGTGGGGCAACTCGGTCGGCTTACCGATCGAGAAGTAGATCGATCACCAAACGACATTGAACGCGGGCACCAACAACGTGGTGCCCGCGTTGATCAGACGGTCAGTTTCACTAGTTCCGATGGACAACATCCCTAGACCGCTGACGAAGATGCTTGGAGAGCTCGATTCTCTCGACAGGGTTGAGCGTACGCATTATTTGATCGAATTGTCAGACGAATTCTCGGAAGTACCGGAAACAATCGCGACGCGCCCATTTCCTGAAAATCGCCGGGTCCCCAAGTGTGAATCTGAAGCGTTCGTCTGGGCGCAAGATCAAGACGACGGCACATTGAAGTTCCACTACGCCGTCGAAAACCCCCTCGGCATCTCCGCACGAGCCATGGGAGCCATTCTCGACGAAACGATGTCCGGCCAACCGTTAGACCAAGTTGCGAACGTGCCAGGTGACATCGTTCACCGCATATTCGGCCGCCAACTGTCGATGGGCAAAGGCGAAGGCCTCGCCGCCATGGTTGAATATTCGACATACGAAGCGCGGCGTCGGTTGAAACAGCGCTGAATAATCGCAGAGACTGCCTACGCGAATACGGCAGTTTCAACTGAATTGATCGGCGGCAGGTAGTCGGCGAGCAGATCCCAACTGTCGCCTTCATCTCGACTGAAAAAGAGTTGCCCGGTGCTCGTGCCGGCGTAAACGCCGCACGGATCGACATTGTCCGTGGCCATTCCATCCCGCATCGCGTGTAGATACGCGTTCTTCTGTGGCAGACCGTCAGTCAGCGGTTCCCAATCCCGACCTGCGTTACGAGTCCTGAAAACCCGAAACTTCGCATCGGTTACAAACCTCATACCGCCCCCGAGTTGATCACCAACGACCTTATCCTCGGGCAAGACGTATGCAGTGTCAGGGTCGTGTGGATGGATGGCGAGCGGCAGTCCGAATCTCGACGGCAATCCTTCACTGATGTCGGCCCATTCGACCCCGCCATCGTCGCTTCGAAACACGCCGCAGTGGTTCTGCTGGTACAGCAAACCGGGTTGCGCTGGGTGCGCAAGCAGTTTGTGCGGGCACTGACCAACATCGGGAAACGTTTCCGGCATGAAATCGGCGCGGACGCCTTTGTTGAGCGGCATCCATGTCTTGCCGCCATCCTCGGTTCCGAACACGCCGGCAGCAGAGACGCCAATCCAAATTCGATCTGCTGAGCGTGGATCCAGAACTATGCTGTGCAAACACATGCCACCAAGACCCGCTTCCCAACGATCGCGCGTCGGATGTGAGGTGATCCCCTCAACTTCGTCCCACGTCTCACCGGAATCTTCGCTCTTGAAAAGTGATGCTGGCTCGGCCCCTAGATACACAACATCAGGTTCGTCGACTCGCCCCGGTGTTACGTGCCAAAGGAGATTGACCCTGATGTTCGTGTCGGAAACTATCTGCGGGCCTTGCCGTGCGTTTCGCCAAGTTGCACCGAGATCATCGCTCCGATGGATCTCTGATCCGAACACCGGGTCATTTCTGACCACCCAGAGCCTTCCGTCGCCGCGCTCGTCGTATACAACGTGAAATACGTCGGAACCGGGCCAATGTGGACGGACCGGACATCTCCCAACTCTTGCGGTTCACGTCGCTCGAGAAGATAAACACACCCTTACGAGTGCCGACAAGCACAAGGATGTCGCCCTTGGCGCGCTGCGCGTGACCAGTCATCGTAGCCACTTTTACGCCCGCGCGCCGTACTTCAACGAGCCAAGCAATCGCTTCGATGCGTGGGTGATCTCGTCAACGGCAGCGTTGAATGCCATCTCGTTTGCCCGTGACGGTGCTCGATATCCGCTTATCTTCCTGACGTACTGCAACGCGGCTGCTGCGATCTCGTCATCGCCGGCAGGGATATCGCGTTCTCTTAGCACTTTGATGCTGCGGCACATATGAACCCCCTGATTCCGATTCGCTCAATGTGTTTTGCCAATTGACTGCGTCAGATGCGCTCTGACGATGCGTATGTCCTCGTAGTTGATATCGTCTCCTACGTTCTCGTACACGGTTGACAGTTTCGCCTCTGGGCCACCTGCTTGATCAAGCGCTGCCTCGATTACCACCATACGTTCCGTCCTCGGCAACGATGGTTCCAGATCAACGTCGATACCGTTCGAAACCATCATCTCCACGTGGCTCACAATGGTTCCCATAGACAGCCCGCGTCGATGTGCGACCTGGCTTGCAGACATTCCTTGGTTCAGCAATTCCCGTGTCTGCGAGTACGTGGAACCTTGGCGGCTAACAGCACGTTTTTCGCTGGCCCGGGAATGGTCAGAGTCGGGCGACGGTTCCTCCTTAATCGGATCGGGATTTGCCCTTAGGAATTGCTCAATCTCTGCCAAGAATTTATCGCCGAACTGTTGCAGCTTGACAGAGCCTACGCCTGAAATCCGACCGAATTCTTCACGATTGCGCGGTACGCGTTGCGCCATGTCTTTGAGAGTGGCGTCATTCAAGACGACGAATGCCGGAACCTCCAGTTCCCGCGCGATCTCGAGTCGAAGGCTTCGTAAGCATTCGAACAATTCGTTGTTAAGCGTCGCGGCACGATCGACTCGATAACGTTGTGGTTGTTCGGCGCGTTTCGGTCTGGAAAGTGTGAGGCGCTGCCGTTCCTTCAGGAACTGCCGTCCTTTGTCCGTGACTCCCAGCGTCGGATACTCTTCGTTGTTCCTGTAGATCAATCCTTCTGCCATCAAGAGGGCGGATAGTTCCTTGATCTCGTCGCCCGATTGGTCTTTGGCAATGCCGTACACGCTCAGCGAATCGTGGCCCGCCTCGCGGATTCTCTTCGACCTGCCGCCGCGTAACACGGCGTCGATGTGCGTGATGCCATACCGCTGGCCAGTTCGGACGATTGCCGACAATATCTGCTGGGCGATGATGGTGGCGTCGAACTCTTCGCGCGGCAACAGGCAGACGTCGCAGCCTCGACAGTCGTTCGGTGACGCACCATTGGAAACTGTTTCATCGTCGAAATATTCCAGCAGGTATCGCCTTCGACACGTCTGCAATTGGCAATACTCGACAACCTGCGCTAGCTTGTCACTGGCTTTTTGACGTTCAATATCGTCCCCAATGCGGTTTATGAAGAATTCCTGCTTCGATTTGTCGCCATAGGAGTAAAACAACACGCAATCGCTCGGCAAGCCGTCTCTACCTGCGCGCCCAGTCTCCTGGTAATAGCCTTCGAGCGACTTCGGAAGCGAGTTGTGGACCACCAACCGCACGTCTGGTTTGTCGATGCCCATGCCGAACGCGATCGTTGCCACGACGATCGGGAACTCACCCGCAATGAATTCCTCCTGTGTTCTGCGGCGTGCATCGGCGTCCATGCCCGCGTGGTACGGCTTAGCGGTCAGACCTTGTTGCCGCAGATCGACCGCAAGCTCCTCAGTCTCTTTCCGGGAGAAGCAGTAGATGATCGCTGACTGATTTTTTCTGCTTTCCAGCAACTCGACGAGTTGTCCGAATGCGTTGCGCTTGGGTCGAACTTCGTAGTTGAGGTTTGCCCGGTTGAAGCTCGCGACGAATCGCTGCGGGTTTTTCAGTCCGAGTTGGGTACCGATGTCGTCTCTGACTCGATACGTCGCCGTTGCGGTCAGGGCGATGAAAGGAACGTCTGGCATGCTCCGACGCAGGGCGCCAAGACTGCGATAATCCGGACGAAAATCGTGGCCCCACTCCGATATGCAATGCGCCTCGTCGACCGCGACGAGGCACACGTTCAGGCTGTTGAGCAACGACTGGAATCCTTCGAGCGCCAACCTTTCGGGCGAGACGTAGAGAATCTTGACCTCGCCTCGCAACGCCTCGCCGCGAATACGAACCATGTCCTGATAGGGCAGGGTGCTGTTGATGAACTCCGCCTTGATGCCGTTGGCCTTCAAGCCGTCGACTTGGTCCTTCATCAGCGCTATGAGTGGCGAAACTACGAGCGTGATGCCATCCAAGCGCAACGCGGGTAGTTGGTAGCAGAGAGATTTTCCGCCACCGGTGGGCATTATGACCAACGAATCGTTGCCAGCCAGTACGTTTGCGATGATGTCTTCTTGGAGCGGACGGAAGCGGTCGTAACCGAAGTACTGTTTGAGGAGGTCGAGCATTCGAAGAGGATGTGTAGGGCGGAGGGTTTTCAATTCCGGAAAGGGCCAAGAAAAGAATCGCCATCAAAGTGGATCAGGTGCGACGGCGCATCAGCGCACCACACCTCTGTTTCCCACGAGATGTCACCCAAAAAACGTGCCATCACTGAGCGGCTTGGGAATGCCGTTACGTACACAACGCCGGCGGTGGAATCGTCAAATATGTTTGCAAGTTCTGTGTGGCGCTTTGGGTTTACAGGGCCGTGACTGGTGACTGCCTCGATCAGCATCAACCAATTCCGCTCGCGGTAGTACAAGATCGTGTCGGGCATTTTCCCACGCAGATTCACCGATACGCCTAATTCGTCGAGAATGTTCGACGCCAAATATGCGGTCTTATTGCCAGTGTCACCTACGTAGACTACCTCCGCACCGGGAACAAACCGTGGAGCGAATTCAGCGATGACATTGTTGATTAATTCACTATGGTCGCCTGGCGTCAGGTTGATGGTGGTTCCTGGGCTCAGTTGAACAGGTATCATGCGCATCCGTCGTTCTTGTCGCCGAATTTCGGTGAGCGAATCGTGCCGATCCATGTAACGTTGGACGCTTGCGTCCCATGATTCACTACCGAAAGAACGAAGCAACAGAACCACATCTTCACTGATTTGGTAGCACGCGAGCGGACTGTTCACAGCCCGATCCGGATCATCTGGGTTATACAACGCGATTCCAGCCTCGACGAATTGGTGCATGGTGTTTCTACGGAACGTTTCCCTAGTGTTGGGTGCATAGTCGCGTCGGTAGTGTTCGCGGCAGAACTCCATGATTGGAGTAATCCCCATCAAGGGGCGGCCCATTTCATCCCACGAACCAATGGGCTTGAGGTCGATCAAAGCAAGCAGCGTAAGCGCTGATCTAGCATTTAGAACTTCTCGAGGTAAACCTAAGATCTTGAGTATCTCGATCGCTTGATCGATCTTTTCTTGCGCCGTAACGGGATTCCGTTGGTCTTGCATGCCGGGGATGTATTCTCCAATGATTTCGTCGATTTCTTGCTGAGTTATCCGCCAATCACCGGATTGATGCCCAATGCGTTCGAGCATTTCGCGTGCCGGATATGGGATCGACCTAAGGTCAGTTGCGTTGACCTGAGTGTGCCCGCTGAAGACGCGGAAATAGCGGTCCAATAAGCCACTGTTCAGGTAGTTGCACAGACCAATTGCGAGCGATTTTTCGAAGCCGCTTTGGCGGCAGTGGTAAACGTTCAAATGGTTTTCAAAACCTATCAGTTCACCAGGGAGGTCAGAATCGTACACGGACGCTACAATTCTTCTGCGTTCTTCCTTTGAGGTGAAACGCTTGGTTACGACGAAGTAGTCACGATTTTGCCACAACCAACGTCGACTGTTTTCGTTGATTATTATCACGTTCGGTTTTTTCGTATCTTTTGGCCACTCGAGATCGCCTTTGCTGAAATGTGTCGGGTATAGTAGGGGAGCAGATCCTGGGCTTGGCTTGGAACGAAGTTCAGATTTTAGCCTGAAGTCGACCACCGGCCCAGTTGAGACCTCGACGCCGATGTCAACAAGCGATGCCGGGAAACGATTTACATGATCAACAGCGAGATGATCCATGCCGTTTGTTTCGATGCGAATCAGGAGGTTTGGGTCTTCTGGGCAGACAACCGCGGAGTGATCGACTCTGCGCCGTGTCATGTCTTCCGTGATCCAATGTCTGGATTCAGTATCGAATACGAAATTGCCGTTGTCGCTACTCGAAATGTTCACAGTGGACGGCACTGAAGTTCTCGCGGCATGGATGATCACATTCTCCTGCAAAACGTCGTCGCCACTGAAAGCCGAATTCCGTTGATTGAAAACGTGAATTCCCTTGATCACCATCATCTCGAAGAAACGTTTCCTAAATGCGTTGAAATACGCGCCATTGCAGAACGACCGCGGCACGATTGCTACCATCTCGCCGCCTTGTTGTAGCAACATCGCCGAAATCAATAAGAAGGCGGCGTATAGGTTTGGCACCGCGATTGCCGCCCGGCTCAGAGCGTTGCTTGCGGCTGAGCCCGATCGGATTTTCCCGTACGGTGGGTTCATGATTACATGGGAGAATGTCGTTTCCCGGTCGTCAAATTCAGAAAACAGATTCGGACGCAGATACTCGGAGAAAACTTGGATGAAATCATCTGGGCACGTTTCGCTAGACGCACGGATCCCAGCATCAGCGCAGGACGTAACTGCTTCGTGCATGGTCGCTCGAAGATATTCGATCATATTGGGGTCGATCTCGTATGCGAATAACGACACGTCCCGCGGACGCTCGTCAAGTTCGCGGATGTGGTCGACAAAAGCTGCTGTAAGGGAGCCGACTCCCGCACCCGGGTCAAGAACCCGCAGACTACTCCCGAAGTCGTCGAACATGGCTGCCATGAACCTACCTATTGGCGCAGGGGTCATGTATTGGCCTAGGCGCGCACGCGTGAATTTATCCAGCTTACGTGTTGCCTCAAATCTGAAAAATTCGGATGTCGATCCAACAGGTCGTTGAATGTCAACGGTTGTCATTCATTTCCCAACTTTCGTCACAACGCGTAGACGACGAGGTTTTATCGTTGTTGAACCATTGTCGCCTATCAATGCCCGTTCGCAACGTCGGAATGGCGAGAACGGGCGGCTTCTACTCGCGATACCTCTCCAGCAATCTGCGGGCGATGACTAGCTTCTGAACTTCGTTCGTGCCTTCGCCTATGATCATGAGCGGGGCGTCGCGGTAGTAGCGCTCGACGGGGAAGTCTTTGGTGTATCCGGCGCCGCCGTGTATCCGCATGGCATCCATCGCCACTTCGCCGCAGATTTCACTGGCGTAAAGCTTTGCCATGCCGGCAGCGAGATCGACACGCTCTCCATCGTCCTTCTTCTGCGCCGCGCTCATCGTCAACAATCGTGCCGCTTCGATCTTGGTGCCCATCTCGGCGAGTTTCAGCTGGATCGCCTGATGCTGTGCGATTGGGACGCCGAATGCTTTGCGGCGTTGCGCGTATGAGATCGCAGCCTCAAACGCAGCGGTCGCAACACCAACGGCGCGTGCCGCCACATTGATGCGGCCTGATTCCAATCCGCTCATCACCTGATGGAAACCTCGACCTTCTTGGCCGCCGATGAGGTTCTCTTCGCCGACCCGACAATCATCGAACAGCAACTCGCCGGTATCGACTCCTCGGTAACCCAACTTGTCGATATGTTGACCGACTGAGAGTCCGGGGTTAGGTTTTCGCACGATGAAGCAACTCATCCCTCGATATGCGGGTTCGGCATCGGGATCAGTTTTGGCGAGGACGGCGTAGGCGTTGCCGTTCTCGGCGTTAGTGATGAACATCTTGCGGCCGTTCAAGACGTACTCTTCACCGTCTCTGGTGGCCGTGGTTTGAATGCCTTGAACATCGCTTCCAGCTTCCGGCTCCGTCAGACCCAAACCGCCGCGAATCTCGCCTGTCGCCATTCCCGGCAAGATGCGTTGTTTCTGCTCTTTGGTGCCGTGTTCGGCGATAATGGCCGACATCAAGAGGTGCGTGCCGATGGGTCCGCAGACGCTCATCCAACCCTTGCTGAGCTCTTCGAAGACGATGGCGAGGGTTACGTGGTCCAGTCCGAGGCCGCCGTACTTTTCGGGAATCGTGATTCCGAAGAGACCCATTTCGCGCATGGTGTCGATGAGTTCGGCAGGGTAGATGTCTTCGCTATCGTAGCGCGCAGCTACTGGTTCAACATCCTTGCGAACGAAGTCCCGGACGAGGTCGATGATCTGCGAGCGCGCTTCTTCTGATACCCGCGACATTACGACTTCATTGCTGCGTTCTGACTCGACGATGGCACTTTAGCTCGCATCGGGGCGTCTAGTCGTCGATCTCAAGACTGCCCATCACCACGCTACCGGTGATGACGAGGTCAACATCACCTTCCGTTGCATCGTTATGGCGACGCTTATCCTCGGTTTGGCCCATCACGGTGGAGTTGTCGATCGTGATGTTCCATCCAGTTGGGACTCTCATACCGACCGATCCCATTACCGCCGCAACCTCCAATCTCGCGGGTTTTTCGCGAACACTAGCGTCGCGAAAATCCAGTTCGATTGATCCCATCACGGCATTGACTTCACCACCTCGCAACTCTTGCGAATCAATCCGATGCTTGGAAGAAGACAACACGCTGGACGTTTCGATGAACGAATCCGTTAACGAGGATGAGTCGGACTGGACAAAACCGACGTTTAGGTTTGGTACTCGGTTTCGATTGCGTGAACGAGCGCTGCCAACGATCAACAAAATCCCGATGGCGATCAGGGCGATTGCCCATACCAAGTCCGAATCGAAACCATCCGTCACCAACGCCAGCTGCACAACCACACCTACGCCGATCATTATGTACGGGATGGTCACACCACGGAATCGGTTTTTGATGACACCCCACAGCCCCAGGATGATGAACAGCGAAGGAAACCACCGCAATAAACCCTCATCACCGCCGATACCCACCTCCGTCAGCAAAACCAGTGCTCCAAAAACCGCGAGGACGATTCCAGCGAATGTTCTTCCCGTTATCCCGAGCGAATTCATATCAATCTCCAACGGCTACGCCCAAAAAAGTTCACCTCCCAAACCCAACACGATATCTATGACTCGCCCCACGGTACGGCGATTGCCACCAACCGTGGGACGAATTTGACTGTTTCAGCTAGGCACCAGCGCGTTCCGCAGCCAGCGAAACGGCGCGTTCAGTGTAAACCTTGGTCATCGCTTCGCGATATTCCGCCGAAGCATGGACGTCGTCGTTGTACAGTCCATCGAGTTCAGCTCCGCCGCGTTGGGCGGCTCGAGAGATCACGTTGGATATTAGTTCTTTGCCGACCAAGATGCGTTCTGCCCGCCGCGACCTTATGGCGTGCGGTCCAGCACCCGTGATGCCGATTCGTGCTGAGGTGCACATGCCACTAGAATCGATCGATATCGCCGCGGCGACGCCGACGATGGCGTAGTGAGACGCTTTGTTGGCGAGTTTCAGGTATGCCGATCCGCTGCCATCACCAACGGCGGCGCACGAAACACCGGTTAGCACTTCGTTCGCCCTTAGCGCAGTCTCGAGGTAACCCCGGAAGAATCGGTCGGCGGCAATCGTTCGGTCCGATCGGGCAGACGATGCATGGATCTGGAAATCCAAAGCAACGGCGACTGCTGGCAGGTCGCCAGCAGGGTCGGCGTGCGCCAACGATCCGCCGATCGTGCCCCAGTTCCGTACTTGCGTATCGGCTACTTGCGACGCGGCTTCGGCAATCGCCTGGGCTTTCGAGTTGACCAAATCCGACGTGACCAGCTCGTAATAGGTCGTCATTGACCCGATCATCAGGCCGCCGTCGCCAGTTTCACTGACGCCTTTGAGGTCGTCGATGTTGCGCAGGTCAACGATCGCCTGCGGCGACGCGATCCGCAACTTCATCATCGGGATCAGCGAGTGGCCGCCAGCCAGCAACTTGGCATCGCCGCGGTATCTCGACAGCGCTTGCGAAGCTTCACGCACCGTTGTCGGCGCGTGGTATGCGAAAGGATCTGTTACTCCTGTTGTCATTTCAGTTACCCCTTCTCGCTGCTGCCGAACGGCGTGATCGACGTTCTTCTTTGGCGTCCTGGATGGTCCGCCACATCTTCTCGGGATTCAATGGCATGTTCAAGTGATTGACACCTAGGTGTTTGAGCGCGTCGACGGCCGCGTTGACAACCGCCGGCGATGCGGCGATCGTGCCGGTTTCGCCAGCGCCTTTGGCGCCTAGCTGGTTGACCGTCGTAGGCGTGACAGTTCGACCTGTCTCGAAATTCGGGAAGTCCTCTGCCGTCGGGACCGCGTAGTCCATCATGCTTCCGGTCAGCAATTGACCGTCGTCCGAGTAGACCGCGCACTCTTGGAGAGCCTGTCCCACGCCTTGCGCGATGCCGCCATGCACCATGCCGTCCACAATCATCGGGTTGATGACGTTGCCGACATCGTCGATTGCGACGTAGCGGACGAGTTTCGTTTCACCGGTTACTTCGTCGATTTCGACGACCGCGATGTGCGTGCCGAACGGCCACGTGAAGTTCTGCGGGTCGAAGAAGCTCACGGCTTCTAGGCCGGGTTCGAGACCTTCGGGCAAGTTCTTCGCCCAATAGGCACCCAGGGCGACGTCGCCCCAAGGAATCTCTCGCTCTTGAATGTCTTCGACGTAGAACGTCCCGTTTTCGAATGTGACTTGCTTGGCATCGACACCCATCTCGTGGGCGGCGATTTTCTTCGCTTTGTCGATGACCTTGTCCAAGCTCATCATCAAGGCTTCTCCGCCGACCGCCAACGAGCGGCTACCGAACGTGCCGGTGCCAAACTGATGTCGCTCGGTGTCGCCGTGCACGACTTCGATGTTTTCCATCGGAATGCCGAGCCTTGACGCCGTTATCTGCGCGAAGGTGGTCTCGTGACCCTGTCCGTGCGGCGAAGTGCCAGTGAACACAGTCACCGTTCCGGTCGGGTGGACACGGACGGTGCTCGATTCCCACAGCCCTGCGCCTGCGCCCAATGCACCTGCAACTGCAGATGGCGCCATGCCGCAGATCTCGATGTAGGTTGAGAAACCGACGCCGAGCAGTCGACCCTCACGTCGGGCATCGCGTTGCTCTTGCCTGAACGCTTGGTAGTCGAATTTCTCGAGCGCCGCTCCGAGCGCGCCTTGGTAGTTGCCAGAGTCGTACGTAACGCCGATGGGCATGTCGTGTCCACGCTTGAATGGTCGGATGAAGTTGCGACGGCGAACGCCGAGAACGTCGCGCCCGATCTCGTGGGCGTAGCGCTCCATCATGCGCTCGACGACGTACGTCGCTTCCGGACGTCCGGCACCGCGATACGCGTCGACCGGCGTCGTGTTGGTGAATACGCCTTTGACCTGACACGACAAGTTTTCGAACTTGTAGCATCCTCCTAACATCAATCCGAACAGAATGGTCGGGATCGCCGGAGCGAAGGTCGAGAGGTATCCGCCCAAGTTGGCGTAGACGTGGACCTTGAGGCCGGTAACAATGCCGTCGCTGGTACCACAGATTTCAGCGTCAGCGATGTGGTCACGACCGTGGGTCGTCGCAATGTAGTTCTCGGTTCGGCTCTCGATCCATTTGACCGGACGCTCGAGGTTTTTGGCAATGATGCCGCAGATAACTTCCTCGGCGTAGAGGTAGAGCTTGCAGCCGAAACCTCCGCCGACGTCTGGCGCGATCACTCTGACTTTGTGTTCGGGGTGACCTGTGACGAGGGAAAAGAGCAGACGTACTAAGTGCGGGATCTGCGTTGAAGTCCAGATGGTTAGCTGGTCGGTGCCGCCGTTGTAGTCGGCCATGATGCCGCGCGGTTCCATCGGGTTCGGTATCAAGCGCTGGTTGACGATGCGTTCTGAAACGACCACATCGGCTGCTGCCGCAGCCGCGTCGTAATCACCGGCTCCGACGGCCCAGTCGAATGCAAGGTTGCCGGGAGCGTCGTCGTGGACGACAGGCGCACCGTCGGCAGTCGCTTGTTCAGAGTTAACGACGGCGTCGAGTGGTTCGTAGTCGACTTCGACCAACGCGATGGCATCGGAAGCGGCCGCGGGCGAGTTTCCCACGACAGCTGCGACCGCGTCGCCGACATATCGGACTTTCTCGATGGCCAAAGGCGGATGCTCCGGCGCCTTCATCCCGGTTGTCTCTTCGTCGAGCAACCAGCCTGCTGGCAGACTTCCGAGCTGCTCAGCAAGGTCGGCTCCTGTAAATACGGCGACTACGCCGGGCGCGTTTGCGGCGGCGGAGACGTCGATGTTGTTTATCTTTGCGTGTCCGTAAGGGCTTCGGACGATTGCGATGTGCAGTAGTCCGGGTAGGCGAAGATCGTCGACGTATTGGCCTCTACCAGTGATCAGCGCCTTATCTTCGACGCGCTTGACCTCTTGGCCAATCAGGGTCCCAGTTGTCATTTCTACTCACCTCCCGAGATGGCTGCTGCGTACTGAACGGCTTTGACGATGTTGTGGTAGCCGGTGCAGCGGCACAAATTACCGCGCAATCCGCTTCTGATCTCTGCTTCCGTTGGTGAAGGGTTGCGCTCCAGTATCTGGACTGCCGTGATCATCATCCCTGGAGTGCAGAATCCGCACTGCAGGCCATGCTTTTCACGAAATGCCTCTTGGATCGGGTGCAGGTTGCCGTTGGATGCCAAACCCTCAACCGTTGTGACCGAGCAACCGTCGGCTTGGACCGCAAACATAGTGCAGGATTTCGTCGCGTCGCCGTCTACTAGGACAGTGCAAGCACCGCAACTGCTGGTGTCGCAACCGACATGCGTTCCAGTGAGGTCCAAAACGTCCCTCAACAGTTGCGATAACAACGTTCTGGAGGGCACTTGTAATCGGTGCTCCGTCCCGTTGATGGTGATCGTCACTTCTTGATTCATGTGCACGCCCCTGACGTTATGATGGACTGTTGAAACTGAAGCAAGTTTATCCGAAAATGTTGTGCGCGTTGAAGCGGAGACACCATTTTTGAGGGATTGAGACGTGAAAATCAGCGGAGAATTCACTGTAAAGGCTCCCAAACAGAAGGTCTGGGAAACGCTTAACGACGTGGAAGCGCTGGGTTCGATGATCCCTGGCGCCAAAGGGCTCACGGAAGTTGGGAGGGACGAGTACACGGCGACGATGGACGTAGGGATCGGGCCGATTAAGGCCAGTTTTGCGGGGAAGGTGAAGATCGAGGATCGGGACGCGCCGAATTCTTATCGGCTCCTAGTGGATGGAAACTCACGTCATGGTTGGATGAAGGGGACAGGGAAGGTCGAGCTTGAGGAGATAGATGCTCAGTCGACGCTGATCAAGGCGGATGGCGATATTCATGTTGGTGGGATGATCGCGCGTGTCGGGCAGCGGATGCTGCCGGGCGTGTCGAAGCAGCTGATGGGGGTTTTCTTCAAGAACATTGAGAAGGCCGCGATGCGCCGCTGAGGCTCAGAGCTTGTTGCCGTCGGCGTCGTAGGTGATGCCCATGTCGTCGACGCTGCGTCCGGAGTCGATGGTGTAGCCGGCGGTTGCGATCTCGAGGCGGTTGCCGTCGGGGTCATCGACGAAGAAGTAGCGCTGGCCGTTTGCACGTTCGCCTGGGCCCGACGTTATCTCGATGCCGGCGGAGTTGACGGCTTCGAGCGCGGCGTCGATGTCGTCGACTTGTAGGGCGACGTGGAAGCCTGCGGGGTTTCCATCTCGTGGTTCGATGAGGTGAACCATTGCGCCGTCTTCGGCTCGGGTCCAGACGAGAGGGTTGCCCTCGATCTCGTGGGGGATGACTTCGAGGCCGATGAGGTCGCGGTAGAAGGCGATGGATGCGCCTCGGTCTTCGGTCGGTATTCCGACGTGGTTGATTTTCTCTACTTTGAAGCCGCCCATTTTATGCACCGTCTTTCAGTTGGACTATGAGTTCGATTTCGACTGCGATGTTGTTCGGCAGGCTGCCCATGCCGACTGCGGATCGGGCGTGCTTGCCGTTGACTTCGCCGAAGACCGCGACCATGAGGTCGGAGAAGCCGTTGATGACAGCTGGTTGGCTGGTGAAGTCGGTAGCGGCGTTTACCATTCCGAGTGCTTTGACGCAGCGTTCAACGGTGTCGAGGGTGCCGAGTTCTCGTTTGATGGTGGCGAGCAGCTGGATGCCGACCATTTTCGCGGCCTCGTAGCCTTCTTCGATGGAGAGGTCAGAGCCTACCTTGCCTGTGATCATCTCGTCGGAACCGCCGCGCCGTGGTCCGTGTCCTGAGAGGAACAGCAGATTGCCGACTCTCACGCATGAGACGTAGTTTGCGATTGGCGGTGAGGGATGGTTCAGATCGATGCCGAGTTCTTCGATTCGTGCGTCAGCAGACAAAGTTGAGGCTCCATTCTTTCGGTTCAGCGAAATCTAGCTGTTTAGCGACTCCATGTTAACGCGCGACTGACGGTGGGAATGTGGAGTGGATTGATGTTTGGCTTGGAATTTGGCGCGTTGAAACACCTGTCCAGGTGGTCGTCAGGGTTGAGTGGTTGGTCTTGGGTTTTGTTGTCAGGTTTTGGTCATTGATTTATGGGTCACCCTCACCCTAACCCTCTCCCACGGAGGGGAGAGGGGACAATCGTTGGTTTGTGGGCGCCCCCTTCTCCTGCGAGGGAAGAGGGGACAGTCGTTCGGTTGTCGAAGCATCGCCGCGTCGTTGTTCGGGTTCGCGCGGGCGAAACTGGTTATTCTTTTCTCATACAAAATACAGCGTCGCCGATGTCGCCAGACCATCGGTCGTCCGGGCGGTTACTGGTAGGTGAACCGTTCGGAGTCAGTCAATTCCTCTCTATCGTCGTGCTGTAGCCTCGGCCGCTCGACGAAGCGGTCAGACGTCTGCCGGATGTTTACGGGATTCGCTCGGACCTTGAACGGTCAAACCCCTAGGCGCGACGGCGACCACAAGGGTCGCCCCTACGTCTTGAGGGTGTCCGTCTGGCTTGCTTGTCGGAGCCGGCGTCATGCGTCCGCATCCGAGCACTTGCGCCACAATCCCACAGTGGCCGGGTTGTCGATCTGCGTTGCGTCCTAACCTATCCTCAACTTCTGGCGGGCACCGTCGCGGACCGTGTGGGCACGGGCGGGTTTGAAACCTGCCCCTGCCGCGATCCTGTGTCATCCCTCCCGCAGACCGGGGTTTCATTATTCGGTTGTCGATATCCCTCGTCAAAGGTGCGCTTGCCCTCGACGCGGCGATACTTCTGGGCGCCGGTGCCGATGCGCGTCGGCGGTGGCGCTTGGTTGTTATTGTGATACATGCGTTGCGTAATGTCAAGCGCAGTGCGGTGGTGTTTTTAGATGGCCGTTGTCTGAACCTCAGATTACGCTGATTGCGCAGATGGGCTATGATGCCCCCCGCCCTTTTGTCCCCTTTTGGTCTTCGCTCCCGGTTAAGGCCCGGGGCGGGTTCTGGCGCTCTCCCACCGAGTGGAAGCGGATGACGGTCGCTAATCCGCCGCCCGTTCCCCGGCATCGGATGTCGGTCACGGTCGGGTGCGCCGAGTTCATGGGGAGGTTGTTGTGTGAGAGGGTGGTTCTGCGAGTGGGGTGTAGAAGTTTGGCGTTATTGTCTGAACCGGGATAGGCTGGATTGAAGGATGGGCTAGGATTGGTTGGCGTTGGCGGTCACTTTTTTGAAGGGCGGTGCTTGCGAGATGGAGCGGTAAGGCGAACGCAGGATCGCCGCTACGGGTTGGCAGGTTTGTGATTCGGGCATCTCCTGCTGTCTCGCTTCGCTCTTCCGTGCCGCCGTAAGCTGCGCGTAGTTGACTGAGTTGCTTGTTTGATGTGGATTGATTGAACAAGCAATAGCTTGTAAATAGGCACGCGAAGTTCTGGAATTGGTAACCCGATGTCGATCTAGTTGTCGGCACAAGTTTGCATGGGGCTACGTATTCGGCTGTCGATATCCCTCGTGAAAGGAGCGCTTACCCTTGGCGCGGCGATACTTCTGGGCACCAGTGCCGATGCGCTTCGGCTGTGGCGCATAGTCGTATATGTGGTACATGAGTTGCGTGTCTGTCGAGCGCGGTTTCGGGGCATTTTTGCGGGATTTTGTTCGTGGCGTTTTGGGATGGTGGGGCATCGTGTACGGGAGAAACGCGCCCCGCTGCCCCTCGGGCATCCCCTGCTCGCATCGCTTCGCTTGTTCGAGTCCCCTTACGTTTCTCGAACGGGACGGACGTTGCACGACGGGACGGTGGCTGCGCGGAGGGGATGTGGGTAACATGAGGGCGGTGTTGATGCGATGAGGGATTGGTTGGCGGCGTGGCGCTGCCATTGATGCTGTCCCTACGGGTCGGGCTACGGGGAATTTATGTTGTGCAACGGTACTCCTAACCGTTTGGGGGCAAAGGCGAAAACCGATCAATGGACTCGAGGGAGGTTTCCCATGGTCGGTCAGTGGAGCCTGATTTTCGATTGCAGTGAGACCATCTACTTGCGGCGTTATGAGTTGTTGGTTGTTTAGGTTGATCGGACAAGCAATGCCGCTTGGACTCCGATAAACGCGATGTGCAGAGCAGCGTAGAGTACCGGAATCCAACGCTCGATATTGGTGACCGATAGATATGCGTTTGGGTTGTCGCCCTTTGCCAGTTTCCATTCGTGAGTGTAAATGCGGACCGGAAGGTGCTTCTCAAGGTCGCTAATGATCGTGAATTTGACATCGTTGAGATTGCGGTACGAACGAATCATCATGTACCAAACCAAGGACGCGAGCAGCCCGGCGAATGGAATGCCGAGAATCCAATTGTCGATACCTGCAAACGCAGCGTTGATGCCGTAAAGGGCGATGATTGCTGAGTTCAGGGTCAATAGAAAATTGTTCGAGGAGACGCGTCGTGCGCTGAGGTTGTCGGCCGATTGGACGTAGAGCTTGTATTGCTCCAAGAGATGGCTGTCGTATTCGCCTGAATATGAGTTTGGCGTGTGACTAAACAACCGTTTATCTCGTTCTTCGTTCATCTCTCCCCATTTCGACAATCAGATTGTTGAGTGATTTCCAGCGCCATTTTTGCGGGCTGTCTCTATTCCGTGCGTTTGGAGGTTTGCTGCAAGATTCACGCGGATGGCCTTTGAGCAAGATGTAAGGGATCCCTTCCTGTTGGATGATCGTTAATTCGGCCTCTACGCCTTCGGCGGAATGCGTGTTGATGCCGCATATTATGACCGCGAAATCGGCTTGTCTGATGCGCTTCCTGGCTTGTCTTTTCCATCACTCGTCGACTGGGCCTGGCAGTGACCAATCTTGGATGTTCAGGTGCGGAACGCGCGTCTTTGCTTGATTAATGAACGAACCCTTAAGGTTCGAATCGTGATCGAAGTCGAAGCTGATGAAAACCCGTTTTTCGTTCATCGTTGATGCTCTCGAGTAGTCGGACATCATGATTTTATTGATCGATTTTAAGGGTTGTTGTTTAGCACCGCTCCGCAGGCGGCGGTTGTTTGGAGGTTGTTGTTGGGGTCGATTTGGTCGCCGGCGCCGTCTAGGTGTCCCATTGCCCATTCGGCGGCGCGTTTGGCGTTTTGAGGGGTTGGTTGATCCAAGAAGATTGTGCAGGGGTTTTCGTCGTTGTTGAAGCCGTCGAACCGGGTCACGGTAGGGGCTTGCTCGAAACCTTCAGCTTTTGTGACCGTTGGTGCCTGATTGAAGCCATCAGCTTGAGTAACCGTCGGTGCTGTCTTGAATCCTTCGAAACTGGTTGTGGTTGGTGCGGTTTCGATGGTCGGTGCGGCTTGGACGGTGGGTGCGCGTTCGACGGTGGGGATGGGGCGGAATTCGGGGTTGTAATCTGCGACTTCGAGGTCTTCGCAGGCGGCCGAAAGGGAGCCGAGTGCCAATATTGTGCAGGCGAGGGCGAGGTGTTTGAGTGTTCGGGCCAGTGTGGCCACCTCATTTGACTGGGGTCGATGTCGAGTTTCTAGTGAAACAGCGTATCAAGCCCTAGATTTGGATCGCAGCAATCTTACGGTGGTGTTTGCGCTGCGTCTGCCTTTCACTTGGACGATGTCGGGATAGCTTCTGATGAGCTGGGCGAATTGGAGGTATCCGAGTCTTTTGACGCTGAAGTTGGGTTTGATGCGCCGCATGGTCTGATAGAGGGTCTTGGTCGACACGATTCCGCGTTCGTCTGCGGAGGAGACCATCGATCGGAGGATGAGGTCACGGATCTGGCCGCGCACATTTGGGTTCATGCGTTTTCGGGCGACCTTGACGACTTGCCGCTTGGGTTTTCGCCTCGGGTCCCGAGCGTAAATAGAACTGATTTCTGGATCGAGGGCTTCGGCGATGGGGATGAATTGATCGGAGTGTCGCTCGAGTCGGGCGTGGTTGTCCTCGGCGTTTCCGGCGACGATGACTTGTTTGCCGAGTTCCCGCAGTCGGTCGTAAAGGGGTAAGAAATCTTGGTCGGAAGAGACGACGGCGAAGGCGTCTACGACGAGATCTGGGTTGTGGAGGATTTCGATGGCTTCGATGACGATTCGGACATCGGCCATGTTGTTTCCGGGCACGAAGTTGGGCTGATGGACCAACTCGATGCCCATGTCTTGCATTCCGACTTGGACCAATTTGATGGCCCGAAACCAGTCGCCGACGGCACGTTTGAGCACGATATTGCCGTCCATTTCCAAGATGTCGATCAGGTTGTTAATAGAAGCGAGATTGTTGATGTTCTCGGCGTCGATGAGAACTGCGATGTTAGGTTTTTGGTCCAAGGTTGGAAGCACTCCTTAAAATAATTTCATACAAATATACTACAATACTGAGGCAAATGGGACGCGATGTGGCGAAACGTGGTGAGAATGCCGATAGCGGAGGTTGCTGGCAGGAGTTGTCTCGCCGTTTAGCCGCTTGCTGAGATGTTGGGGTTGGGTTCGGTCATGGGCGGATCAACTTTCCGGGATTTGGATAAGGTCTCGCGAGCTGCTCGACATGCGGCTTCGATCTCATCTCCGGCGTCAGCCTTGCGGCGCAACTCGTCACGTTCGAAGCGCTCGAGAATCTCTCGCTCTTCCGCGTCCAATGTTTCGTTCATTTTTGTCGCCTCAACCACTGGCGCTGATGTTGGGGTTGGGTTCGGTCATGGAGAAGGGGTCAAGTGCAGCGTCTAGGGCGGCTTCGTCGAGGTCGGTGCGTCGGAGGGCGACTTGGCGGATGGTTTCGCCGGTTTCGGATGCTTCGTGGGCGATGGCTGCTGCTGCGTCGTAGCCGACTATGGGGGCTAGGGCGGTGCAGATGGCGAGGCCTTGGGCGACCATGGAGGGGCCTTTGTCGGTGGCTTGGATGCCGGAGATGCATTGGCGTTGGAGGTTGGCACAGGATGCGGTCAGGAGGTCGATGGATTCGAGGAGGTTGTGGGCGGCGACGGGCATCATGACGTTGAGCTCGAAGTTGCCGGACTGTCCGGCGATGGCGATTGTGGTGTCGTTGCCGATGACTTGTGCGCAGACCATGGTGGCGGACTCGGCGATGACGGGGTTGACTTTACCGGGCATGATGGAGCTGCCGGGCTGGACCTCCGGTAATGCGATCTCGCCTATGCCGGCGCGGGGGCCGGAGCCGAGCCATCGGAGGTCGTTGCATATCTTCATCAGGCTGACGGCGACGGTTTTCAGGGCGCCAGATGCGCTGACGACGGCGTCAATGGTGCTCTGAGACTGGAAGTGGTTGTTGGTTTCGGAGAAGGGGACGCCGGTTCGCTCGCCGAGTTTGGCGATTACTCGTTCGGCGAATTCGGGATGCATTCCGATGCCGGTTCCGACGGCGGTGCCACCTAACGGCAGGACGGCGAGTTCGTCAAGGGCGCGTTGGACGCGCTGGCGTCCGTATTCGAGTTGTCCGGCATATCCGAGAAACTCTTGTCCGAGGCGGATCGGCGTGGCGTCTTGCAGGTGAGTACGACCGGTCTTGACGACGTTCCAGAATTCTTCTGACTTTGCTCTCAAGCCGTCTTCGAGTTGCTGCATGGCGGGCAGGAGGGAGTCGGCGATTGCGACGGCTGCGGCGACGTGGATGGATGTCGGAATGACGTCGTTGGAGGACTGTCCTTTGTTGACGTGGTCGTTGGGGTGGACGGGGTCGCGGGATCCGAGTTCGCCGCCGAGTGCCTCGATTGCGACGTTCGAGATGACCTCGTTGGCGTTCATGTTGGTCGAGGTGCCGGAGCCGGTCTGGAAGATGTCGACCACGAAGGCGTCGTCGAACTCGCCGCCGATGACACGTTGGGCCGCTGCGACGATGGCTGCGGCACGCTCGGCGTCGATGGCGTCGAGGTCGAGGTTGACCTCAGCGGCGCACTGCTTGACCTGTCCGATGGCGCGGATGAAGGAGCGGCTGAAGCGGAGGTGGCTGATGGGGAAGTTCAGCTCTGCGCGGCGGGTGTTTGCGCCGTAGTAGGCGTTCGCAGGGACGTCGAGGACGCCCATGGAGTCGCGTTCGGAGCGGAATGGGGAGTCAGTCATCTAAACGGAGGATCCTTGTAGTTATGCGGGGAATTGGGCAGTTCGCAAGGTGTATTCACCCTCACCCTAACCCTCTCCCATCAAGGGAGAGGGGATCTTGGTTGCTCTCCCATCCAGGGCGAGATGATGCTTACGGTTAGTCGTTGGCGTGGCGCTCGTCGTAGTCCTTGAAGGCCTGTTCGGCGGCGTTGAGAGCGTTGACGCATGCTGGGTAGCCGCCGTAGAAGAGCATCTGGGTGATGAGTTCGACGATCTGCTCTTTGGTCCAGCCGTAGTTGAGGGCGCCGGTGATGTGACCGGGCAGCTGGTTGGGTCGGTCGAGGGCGATGAGTGCGGCGACGGTGCAGATGCTGCGGATGTTGCCGGGGAGGGCCTCTCGCTGGTAGATGTGGCCGAAGAGGGTGGCGTTGATGAGGTCGAAGGCGTCGGAGACGGACTCGGTGACGGGATTGGGGGTTGGAGCGCCGTCGTAGTACCAGTCACGCCACTCTTTGGACTTGGCGAGGAGATCTTCGTAGTTGTGCATGGGGTGGATCCTTTGGGGTTAGTTGGGTTGGCGCGCGATTTTTGGCGCGCAGTATTCAATTTTGGCATAGGGTTCTACCGGATTAAGGCATAAGTGCGAGGTGAACGGAAGCGACGGCCGAAATTCGTAAAGGCGCTCGAATTACGCATTCCGATCTGATCGGCAAAGCAACGTGGTTGTCGTCCGCCGTGGACATGTTTGCCAGCGAATATCTAGATTTCACCTATTCCGACATCCGGAGGACTTTCAAGCGGATTTGCTTCACGCAGACTCTGGATGTTGCAAATGGCGGTTTGAGGAGAGATTCAGCTTCTTCGTACGATCGAATTTTGGGAAAAGACGCCAAAGTCTGAAGACGGCAGTTCAAGTTTGGTACCAACGTAGCGAGTCCCTCTTCCAGTTTGACGACGCTACCAGTCTGGCTCGGGGTTCCAAGGGTCGAGCAAAGTGGACGCATTCGTGTTCAAGAGCCACCCGTTGCCAAGATCGAGGGCCCCAACGCAACCGGATGAATAACCCAGTGTGGGGTGATCGATTTTCCAGATCGTCGACCAAGGCACGATAACCCATGGCGCACAGATTTTGGAAACCAAACACGTGGACCGTAGCGTTGGCTTTTTATGATTTCAACACCGACCAACGTGAACGATATGCATTGAACTCGGGATTTTAAGGACACACGGCATACAATTGGGCCATGTCTGAACTCTGTCAATACGGGTTGTCTTGGCGACGGAAATAGAACTGTGGAGATTTCAAGCCGGTCATGTCGAATATTCGCCATCAGTGCGTCCTGGGTAAGTCCCATCTTCATTTCGAGTTGTTAAACAGCGATTCGATCACGGTCACATGCCTCTCCTTTTGCTTATCTCGTCAGGCGTGACTACCTGGGAATTTGGTATCTATATGGTCGCATCGCACGGTGCTTGAGAATGTTCATCCCCGATACCTTGGAATGCTCCGCAAGTTCTTACGGTCGCCGAACGGTGCCGCACGAAGCCTACGACCGCATCATGGCCATCACCGCGGTGTCGGTGCCGATCCGTGGCTAGCCAGCCTACGTGGAGGGCGCCGATGGGGCCCGAGCCGATGGCAACGGCTAGGACGCCGAGGACGCGGCCTCGCATTTCGGGTCGGGTGGATGAGACGACGATGATGGATTGCATGGTGCCGAAGCCGCCGATGAAGAGGAGGGGATGGCGTGCCAGTAGAAGGAGGGTGGGACGACGTTGACTCGACACTTAGTCCATTGCGAACCGTTGGCACAGGTCATGTGCGACTTTGGGGTCCATCTCCGGACAATGTCTTAAAAGAAGGTCGGGGTCGTCGATGGCGCTGATGCGGACCTTGTGCTGTGTGCGTATGTGCTTGACGGTCGCAGCCAGTTCAGGCATGTAGGGCGAAACCAGGGATTTGGCTTCCTCGTATGGGGATCCTGTCCAGGCACGCCTTGCACGATCGTGTTTTGATACCAAGTGGCGAGACCTTCCTCAAGGACGCTGGGTTGTCGGCCCTCTACTTCGACGTCCCACGGGTCGATGAGATGGACGCATTCATGTGCAAGTTGCCATATCGCGATGTTGGCGTCGTTCTGAGCGTTCTCGGTCAGACGGATAACGATGTGTTGGGATGGTTTGTCGCTGTCGCGTCCCGGGTATCCGGTGTGCGGGAACCAAATTCGCGGCTTGGCATCGCGAGTTGTGTCGATTTCTAAACCGACGTAGGTGAATTTCGAGTCTCGAGGACCGAAGAGCTTCTCAATCTCAGCGAGGAATACGCTGGTCAATTGCGCGAGGGTCAACGAGTAAGCCCCATTTGCGTCCCGAGAAGTGGTAAACGGCGAAACTGTGATCGTCACGACTGTCTCCCTTGGATTGCTTTATCGCCGATATCGCGGAATACTCCGCAGATACCTGCGAGAGAAGAGTACGGTCCCTGCTGTCAACACGAAGCCTGCGACTGCTATGGCCAACACCGCGGTGTCAGTCCCGATCTGCGTTGCTAGCCAGCCTACGTGGAGGGCGCCGATGGGGCCGGAGCCAATCGCCACCGCCAGCACGCCCAACACACGCCCTCGCATCTCCGGCCGCGTCGATGAAACCACGATGATGGATTGCATGGTGCCGAAGCCGGACATGCCGAAGCCGCCGATGAAGAGGAGGGGGATGGCGAGCCAGTACCAGGGGGTGAGGGCGAAGGCGGCGATTATGCAGGTGAAGCCGAGGGATGCATAGATGTAGACGCGAGTGAAGTGTCGGGGCTGTGCGATGGCGGCGATGGTGAGGGCTCCGAGGGTTGCGCCGAGGCCTTCGACGCTGAGGAGGAGTCCGACGAAGACGGGATCGACCATTAGCTTTTCAGCGCCTAGGACCGGGATCATCTGTTGATAGGGGAAGGCGAAGAGGTTCATCGTGATCGTCACGATCATGGTGACGAGTAGCACGGCGTCGCCGGTTACGTGTTTGATGCCAGTGCGGAGGTCGAAGTTGCTGCTGGACGCGGGTGTGCGTTCGGAGGTGGTAGGTGGTTTTCGGATGATGAGCATCGAGAAGGCGAGCGAGGAGGCGATGACGAATAGGCCGCAGCCGAGGAAGTAGACGGCTTGCATGCCGATGCCTTGGAGGAACACTCCACCGACGAGTGGGCCGATGACACGGGAGAAGTTGCTGGAGGCCATGTCGACGCCGAAGGCTGAGGAGACGCTGTCGGCAGGGACGCTGTCGGCGATCATGGCGCGGCGCACGGGGAAGTCGGTTGCCCACACGATGCCGGCGATGAAAGCACCGGTGGCGACGTGCCAGAGCTCGATGCGGTCGGCGAGGATGAGCAGTGCGAGTGTGAGGTAGACCGCCGCCAAGCTGATGTTGGCGATGGCGAGGATGGCGCGGCGATTGGCTTTGTCGGCGATGGCGCCGATGAAAGCGCCAAGGACGAGCATGGGCGCCATGCGTAGGAATCCGATGAAGCCGACTAGGAAGGCGGATCCGGTCAGGTCGTAGACGTAGATGCCGAGGGCGACGGTTTCGAGCCAACGCATGGAGTTGTTGGAGATACCGATGCCCCATAGTCGGGCGTAGTCGCCGTTGAGAACGACTTTGAATCTGGCAATCGGATTGCCAACGCCGGGGCGACGTCTCCTAGATGCGGCGCGTCTGACTGTGACCCCGTTTGACGCGGTCTTTCGAGCGATACGAGGCAAGGATGAGACCTTCAGTTGACGCCTTCGTCTGTCGCGAATCGCGGTGGCACGCCACTCCAGTGACCGAGTTGTTCGAATCGTGCCGCTTCGGTCCAGTTTTGGAGGTTGGCGTGATGGCGGTTCAATCCGTCTCGTTCTTCGCCGGGCAGTGCGACGCCGTTGCGCAACAGGAGGCCGTTGACCATGTTGCGTTCAACGTAGACGTAGCGGAGGAGGCGCCCGAAGTCATCGGTGTCTACCTCGTCGGCTTCCAAGAGGACCTCGCTGTTGCCGACTATTTGTAGGTTCGCAAATATGCCGACGTCGTACCATGGGCTGCTGAGCGGCAGAGGTTCGACGCCGATGTAGCGGACGGTGGCTAGCTCGCCGTCGATGTCGACGATGATGGTGCGGAAGTCGACTATTTCGACGACTTGAGCGGGGATGTATTCGATGCGCTGTGGCGCGTCGGCTCCGGATGATCCCAGGAACGGGCCAGCTAGACCGGCGAGGAGTCCGAGGATGACGAGGATCGAGACGATGGCGATGCCGGCTTTTACCCACCATGGGGTGTTGGACTTGGATTCGGTGGACCAACCGTCGGCCGCGCGGTGCTCTGGAGGTTTGTAGTCGTCGACGTAGTCCTCGTCGAGTTCGCGGTAGCGATAGCGGAGGTCGATTTCGTCGTCGGTATCTTGACGAGAATCCTCGTCGCGGTCTGGTCCTTGTAGGCGGTCGCTCATCGTTGATTGCTGCGCTCGTGGTTGACACGTACCAACTATCGCAACTCTAATCTCTTTGAACCGATCGAAGACATACGTAATACCGCCTCATTGACGCGAGACCTTTGCAAAACTGTTCAGAAGAGCGGGAGAGTGGTCAAAATGGGGTAATCCCCGCTTACCCCGCCCCTCTGGATTCCCGCCTGCGCGGGAATGACGGTGGATTTGCAGCGGGAATGACGGTGGTTTTGCAAAGGTCTCATTGCCGCCGCCGGGGAATACTACGCAGATAACGACGGCTCGCCAGCACCGTCGCAGCGGTCAATATCAAACCGATCGTAGCAATGGTGAACACAGCGCTGTCGCCGCCGACCTGTGTTCCTAGGAATCCGACGAGGAGCGCACCAATTGGCCCAGAACCGATAGCTACTGTGAGCACGCCCAGCACTCTGCCACGCATCGCGGGACTGGTTGTCATGACGACGATCACCGATTGCATAGTAGCGAATCCTGACATCGCAAACCCGGCCAAGAACAGCAGCGGTATCGTCAGCCAGTACCAAGGAGCAGAGGCGAAGGCCATGAGTAACACCAACAACCCGATGGAGGCGTATATGTAGACGCGGGTGAAATGTCTAGGTCGCGCCATCGCTGCGATTGCGAGCGCGCCGATTGTCGCGCCGAGCCCTTCGACGCTCAGTAATAGCCCTACCAGTACGGGATCGATATGCAGTTTCTCAGTGGCGATCACTGGGATCATCAGTTGATAGGGGAACGCGAACACGTTCATCACGATCGTGACGATGATGGTGACGAACAACACGGAGTCGGCCCTCACATGCCGCAATCCGCTCAGTAGATCGTAGGTTCCGGTGCTTGCGGGCAATGGTGTAGAACCTGTTCCGATGCGGCCGGTCTTTACGAACAGCATTGAGATGGCGAGAAGTGCCGATGTCGCAAAGAGTGCAGATCCGAGAAAGTAAACCCCCTGCATCCCGATAGTCTGCAGAAACACGCCACCCACTAGCGGTCCAATAACGCGTGCGAAATTGCTGGAGGCCATATCGACTCCGAACGCCGCGGACATGCGATCGGGCGGCACGGTATCCGCGATCATGGCGCGCCGTACTGGGAAATCGGTCGCCCACAACATCCCGCCAATTAGCGCTCCTGCTGCGATGTGCCACAACTCGATGCGATCTAGCAGCACCAACAGTCCCAACGTCAGATACACCAAGGCTAATGTGATGTTCGCTGCCGCCAACATCAAACGACGGTTCGCGCGGTCGGCGATTGTGCCAATGAATGCTCCCAGTAACAACAACGGCATCAACCGTAAGAAGCCAATGAATCCAACGACAAACGCCGATCCGGTGAGCTCGTAGACGTAAACACCGAGAGCGACGGTTTCGAGCCATAACACGGTGCTGGCCGATACGCCGATGCTCCACAACCGCATGTAGTCGGCGTTGAGCAATATCTTGAAACGCGCGAGCGGGTTGCCAAGGCTGGCACGACGACGCACTGGGACCTTACGCACCGTGAGTCCGCGTCGGCGCCGAGGATTTCGGGGGAACGGTCGGATCTTCAACTGGTTCGACCGCTGCTGAATAGATTCACCGCCGAATCACATCGATGCCCGACGCGTTTCAGCGTCGCTGGGTTGCCCTGAACCTGAAACCCCGCACGAAAGAGATCCAGTGCGTCCATCGGACCATTCGTCGCGATGACGCCGTTCCTAACCAGCAATACAATGGCCATTACCTGACCCCTGTTTTCTTGCGCTCTTAAGCTATCGTGGTTGTAGGCATCGAGTTGGTATCTACAACCGAAATTCTAATTTCCACGACGTGTTCTAGAACGTGGGTAAAATCGCAATATGACCACCACCGCAGAGCCAGCAGTCGTTCCGATAACTGCGCCCACTACCGGCGAGTTCAAGATTGAGCACGAGTTCACGCCGCAGGGGGACCAACCCCACGCCATCGACAAGGTCGTCGAGGGCATCACCAGCGAGAATTTCAAGCACCAGACGCTGTTGGGCGTGACGGGATCGGGCAAGACCTTCACGATGGCGAGCGTTGTCGAGAAGGTGCAACGTCCGACGCTTGTGATTGCTCACAACAAGACGCTCGCGGCGCAGCTGGCGACCGAGTTTCAGACGTTCTTTCCCAACAACTCGGTGCAGTATTTCGTGTCGTACTACGACTACTACCAGCCGGAGGCCTACATCCCGCGGTCGGATACCTATATCGAGAAAGAGACGGATATCAACGAGGAAATCGACCGTCTGCGCCACGCGGCTACTCGGTCATTAATGACGCGGCGTGACACTTTGATAGTGGCTAGCGTCTCTTGTATCTACGGTTTGGGTTCGCCGCAGGAGTACAACCAGATAACGCTTCGATTGCGGGTTGGTGATGAGCCGGGACTTACACGAGTTACGCGGCGGCTCGTCGGGATGTACTACGACCGCAACTTGATGGATCTGCGACGTGGCACTTTCAGAGTGCGCGGCGATTCGCTCGAGATCATGCCGGCGGACGAGGAGTTGGCGATCCGGATCGAGTTCTTCGGTGATGAAATCGAACGGATCACAATCATCGACCCTCTGACCGGCGAGATTTTGAAGGAGGCCGAGGAGTACGACATCTACCCGGGCAAGCACTTCATCACGCCCGAGGAGGAGTTTGCCGATGCGTTGAAGGATATTCGGACTGAGTTGGAAGAACAGTTAGAGCTGTTCCGCAGCGAAGGCAAGTTGCTGGAGGCGGAACGGCTTGAGCAACGCACGCTGTTCGATCTCGAGATGATGCACGAGACGGGGACGTGTCCGGGTATCGAGAACTACTCGCGGCCGCTGGGGCGTCGTCCGGCTGGATCGGCGCCATGGACGCTGTTGGACTACTTCCCGGAAGACTATTTGATGTTCATCGACGAATCGCACATGACACTGTCGCAGATTCGTGGGATGTATCACGGCGACTACGCCCGAAAAACGAATCTTGTCGAGTACGGTTTCCGGTTGCCATCGGCGATCGACAACCGGCCGCTGACGTTCGCGGAGTTCGAAGACCGCGTCAATCAAGTTGTTTATGTCTCGGCCACGCCGGGTCCCTACGAGAAGGCGCACGAAGAGCAACGCGTCGAGCAGATCATTCGTCCGACGGGGTTAATCGACCCTGAGATTACGGTTTTGCCGACCGAGAACCAAGTCGATGATTTGATCGAACGGATTCGGGCTAGGACGGCGAAGCAACAGAGGGTTTTGGTAACGACGCTGACCAAGCGGATGGCGGAGGACCTGGCGGATTATCTGCGTGAGCTTGGCATCCGGGTCCACTATTTGCATTCAGAGATCGACACGTTGGAACGCACGGAGATACTGCGCGACCTGCGGTTAGGCGTGTACGACGTTGTGGTGGGCATCAACCTGCTTCGTGAGGGACTCGATCTGCCAGAGGTTTCGCTGGTCGCTATCCTGGATGCGGACAAGGAAGGTTATCTGCGTTCCGGTACGTCGCTGATACAGACGGTCGGTAGGGCAGCACGGCACATTGAAGGGAAGGTGGTGATGTACGCGGATCGGTACACCGATTCGATGAAGTTCGCGATTTCGGAGACCAATCGCCGCCGGAAATTGCAGACGCGGCACAACGTCGATAACGACTTCACTCCCTACAGTATCGTCAAAGACATCAAAGACATCAATGACCGAGTACGGAAGTCGGAGCCTACGGTGTTGGCGGACGCGGGCGAGCCGTTTGGGGCCGAGATGGGTCTGCCCAAGGACGAGTTGACGCGGATCGTTAAGGACTTGGAGCGCCAGATGAAGAGGGCGGCGCGAGAAATGGAGTTCGAAACCGCGGCGCAGTTTAGGGATCAGATCTCGGATCTGCGAAAGTTGTTGGCGGAGGCGGGGTAGTGAGTCGAGTTCGGAAAACAACGCCTAGATATAATTCGAAGTCGAACTGGAGCAATTCCGAACTGGTGTCAGTAAACGAAATTGGCGAACCGACGGGCGAACAAAGTCACTCGGTCGGCAACGACGGCACGATGATTGTTTCTAAGTGATCGATGGCCAGCAGCGCATCTTGGCAGTACGATTGAACATCGTCCAAAGTTACGTGCAGAGAAGTAGAACCTTCGTGAGCAAGTGAGTTTTTTACGTTGATGATGCTTCCCAGAGATTCAGCGACGCGGCTTTGATGAGGGAAACGATTTCCCCAGGCAGATTTGAATTGCTCACTAAATTGTCCCAATAGTCCGTTGATTGCCGCCCAATCTGGGTTCCTGAATCTCTGTCCTACTGCTTTGGTTACGTAGTTCGCCGTCTCATTGTCGCCTAAAGTGTGCATCCTCAGAAGTATCATCCGCTCGATCGCCTCCTCAATCTCGCCTGACAACATTACGCATACATATGTTGCAAGGTGAGCATTGAGTTGGCCGTCCTTGCTGGCCCATATTTTCGCATTTGAAATAAGGGTGTTGACACCCGAAAACCTGTCGGAGATATGCTGGTCGTTTGGCATTCAGTTAAATAAAATTTCGGATGCCAGCCGAATCCGTCTCTCCACAGTTTCGACATCCGTTGTCGAAGAACGCGTCGCATCATCGAAACTGGGGTTCTCCAACAGAGTTGACCATCGACCTTGGATGTCCGGTGGGATTGATTCCGAACGAGCGAAGGCAATCATGACAGAATCAAAAACTGCTGCATTGATTCCTCTTCTGACGTGAAACGGTCGCGTTCCCAAAGCTTCAACGACTCTATCCACGGTTTCATCGAATATTCTCCGGTACGGTTGCGCCGAAGTTTCAAATTGATGTCTTGCCATATAGTCATTCAAGAATTTTTTCATCGGCTTAGCGTATTTTTCCGAGGGTTCGGATAGAGCATGAAAACGCACGACAAGCTCGACATCGCGCATTCTAGGATCTGATTCATCGCGCCCGAATATTTGTCGCCAATTAGAATGTTTGTTCAATTCATTCATCAAGTCATTGAATGGCCCGTGAGCGGCGCTGTTTCTAACTTCCTGTGGGTTCAGATGAGTGCCACCAGTGTTTAAGCGTTCAAAGATGTGGTAGACGCTCGAATTGTCGTTCGGAACCGTTTGCTCAACAATGATCGCGCGGAGAACCGCGTCACGCAGACGAATCCGGTCGGCTTCAAGAAGGTCTCCGTACCGCTTGCCTTCCCAACGAGCATCAACGTTACGTAGATAGAAGTCGCGAACGTTGTCTAGGTATCCGTCGAAATATCCCCAGATCGATTTCAGTCGCTGTTGGCCATCGATGACAAGCAGATGCTGGCTTTTCGGTTCGCGGTATAAGAATATTCCTGGGACCGGAAGGCCCAACAAGAATGATTCAATAAGTTGGCTGGCTTGAGTATGGTTCCACACCCACCCACGTTGGAATCTCGGAATCTGAATCTCGTTGCGCTGCCATCGCAAATGCAGTCCTTCAAGTGTAGGGTCGGTGGGGTAAGAACTTATCGTGTAAACCGGTACCGCGCTTGTCGCATCTTCGACCTCGGAATCGATACTCTCAACGGTGTCTTCAATTGGCTGATCGTCACCTGGCTGTGAGGTCATTTGTTGTCTCCCAAACTGCTGACATCAACAAAATTCATGTCGTGCGCAAGTACTCAGAATAAATCGCACGCTACGTCAAGTTCAAGAACCTGACCTCAGAACTACGGATCGATTTAGCAGCCGACCGAAATGAGTTGGTTTTCGACGCGCATTGAGTTGTCTGGCATATGTGATTGAGTCGATCGAGAATTTTGCGCGTCGTCAAAAATCTCTGCAAAGCTCCGCCACCCCTTGACACGCGAAGAAGGGAGGCGATCCGGCATCGTCGCCGCACACGGACAACCGTCATCAATGGTGCGACACAACACTATTAGAGCGGGAGCTCAAAGACCATATACTTAACCCAACAATTTTCAGCATCACACACAGTTGCGAGGACCTCGTGCCCCCCATCAAATCCGGCATCTTCATCATGCCGTTCCACGACCCTGCTAAGCCGGTCGCTCAGACCTACGACGAGGACATGGAGCTTGTGATCCGTGCCGACGAGTTGGGTTTCAATGAGTTCTGGATCGGCGAGCATCACACTATGGCGTACGAGAATATGCCGATGCCGGAGCTGTTCATCGCCGCAGCGATGCGGGAGACATCACAGATCCGCATGGGACCAGCGCCAGTGTGCATTCAACAGCATCACCCGGTTCATGTCGCGGGTCGTCTGGCGATGCTAGACAATCTCTGCAAAGGACGTTTGGACCTCTGTTTCGGTTTAGGTAGTGTGGCGACTGATCTGGAAATCCTTGGCATCGAACGCGAGGACTCGCCGATGATGGTTGCTGAGGCGATCGAGATGGTCTTGGCGCTTTGGGCGGCGGATGGTCCGATCGATCTGCAAGGCAACTATTGGAACATCTCGATGAAGGAGCACATCGACGAGGCTGTCGGTCTCGGCATCACCCACAAGCCGTACCAGAAGCCGCACCCGCCGATTGCGATGCCGATCACGTCGATGAACTCTGGCACCGCCAAGGCAGCGGGACGCAAGGGTTTTCAGCCGTTCGCGCATAGCCTGATCGCCAACAATGTTGTGGCGAATATCTGGGAGACGTATGAGACGGCAGCTGTCGAGGCTGGCAACGCGCCTGATCGGTCGGACTTCAAAATTGCTCGCGCCGTTTTCCTCGCCGACACTACAAAAGAAGCGCAGAAACGAGTTCGCAGCAACTCGGTTGTCGGCGGTTTCCAATACATCTGCAACCTTCTCGACCGTTCGAGTCGGAGCCGAGGTATGTTCAAGCGTGATCAGTCCACGCCTGATGCCGAAATTGACGTCGACTACTGGATGCAGGAGCAGATAATCGCCGGTGATCCGGACTACGCCCTGGAGAGGATTCTCCAAATGACCGAGGAGACGGGCAAGTTCGGAACCTTGGTGATGATGGGCTACGACTGGGACGACAAGGACGCGTGGGTTAACAGCTTGGAGCTGTTTGCCAAGGAGCTGATGCCCAAGGTCAACGTGGCTTTGGGGGATTAGGCAGATTCGACGTCGGTTTGAGCGAAGTCGTTGCCTTTGAAGAGTAGGGGTTCACCGCTTGTAGTGGCGAGCGCGTAGGAGAAGCAGTCGCCGAAGTTCAATCCGGCCGGATGGTTTCCTTTGCCAAAACGGCGCCAAGCTTGGCGGGCGGATTCGCATTGTTCTGGTGTCACGGGTACAGCTTCGATTTCGGCGGACTCCAAAAACGCATCCAGTTCATGACCCGCAGATGATCCGCCCCTTGCCTCCACGACCATCGTCGCCTCTAGCACGTTGGCAACAGACATCCGGTGCGGCCACTGTTGAGCGAGTTTTTGTAGGTATTGCGTGCGTTCAGGCTCGCGGTAAAGAATAGCTAATACAGCCGAAGTATCGATGATCACTTGGGCAATCCGAGATCATCGTAGAGAAAATCGCCGTGTTCTACCGCGGAAGGGCCCGGACCCAACAAAGCGGCACATCGATCACTAATTGCTTCAAGTTTCCGGATGAAATCTTCTTGATCGCGTTTTCGCTTGACGTGCTCGAGTCGCTCTTGTAACGCGATTGTGATCGCACTGGTCATCGTGTCATTGGTGAGTTCGGCGAGTTCTCTAGCTAGTTCGCAGGTTTCTTGGTTTTTGATGTTGAGGCTCATGGTTAACCGTTAGGGTAGACAGCTATTGGTTGTTTCTACCCTAACAGCATTGCGACCGAATTGTGTCTCGGGTATTCGCCCGAAAATAAACTAAATCGCATCCTCCGCAGCCGAAATCACAGCCAGATCCTTGCGACTGTAAGATCCCAGCGAGCGGAAGTTGAACTGGGTGTAGTTCTTTAGCCACTGCATGGAGATTTTGGTGGCGTCTTGGTAGTGTTGGACGGCTGACGCGGGTGCGTTGGGGCCGAGCAGGCGGATGATGTCTTCGCCTTCGTCGGTGATGATCGATTTGAGGAGCGTGAGGTCGTGGGTCGCTCCGGTGTCTTCGGCCTGGGCTTCGTGGATGACGCGTTGGGCCATCTGCGCGACGGAGATTCGGGCGGTGGCGAGGTCTTCCATGAGGGCGGGGCGGCGTCCCGGCCGGCCGGCTAGTCGGTCGATGCCTTTGGCGCCGCGGCCTCCGAGCCAACCTTCTACGTATTCGATTAGGGTTCGGGCGTTCTGACGGGTGCCTTCTTGGGTTACTGGGCCTTCGGGTGTCTCGATCTTGACCGGGTAGTTGTCCGGGTTGGCCATGTCGGGCGTCGGTTCCCAACCGCTGTTGCGGAGTTCCTTGAACGGGTCGCCAGCAGACTTCATGTGGTAGATGTGGGCTACCCAACCGCGAAGGAAGCCTTGGTTGGCCTCCCATGTCTTGTCGCCGCGGACGGTTGCGGCGGCCTCTTCGTTGACCGCTTGATCGCGATGGGGCAGGGCGGTGGCCATGCCACCGATCGGCACGGCGTCATGTTTCATGCAGACGGCGACGAGTCGGCGGAATATGTTGGCGATGAACGGGGTTGTCGGAACGGCGACGCCGAAGCGGTCGGGCCAGAGACTCGCACGGTCCGCCATCACGTATTCGAGCAGTGAGGCTTTGAGGTCCCAGCGAGCGGCGTTCAAGCCGGCGGCGTAAGGTCCGAGAGCGTGCAGGCTCTCTTCCATCGTCCAGACTATGGGCAGAGACTCGACTAGGAAGATGCCCCGGATGGTAGCGTCTTTCAACCCGGGAACTCGGTTTTGAATTGATGCGAAAAGGTCGCGGTAGAGTGCCGCCTCTTCGGGCGATTCGGTTTTCGGCAGGTAGAAGTAGACGCCTTGGCCGCGTTCGGTTTGGGCTTGTCCGGCGTGATAGAGGGTCAACAGAGTGCCGAGCACCGTGGCAGAAACCGGCGAGCCGTCGACCAGCATGTCAGGATCGTCTAGGTGCAGACCGCGCTCGCGGTGCATGAAGAACGGTATCTCGCCGTCTTGAATGGAGTAGTGGCGGTCGCGGGCTTCGTTGTAGAAGGTCAGCGAACGATCAACCGCTCCCTTTCGGTTGCGTGCAGCGAGGAGGGTGTCTGCGAGCAAGTGGCTCGCCGAGTCTTCGTCGTCATCGAGGTCGCCAGCGGCTCGTTCGCCGTCAGGTCCGGGGTTAAGGGCGTTGATGAACATGGAGGTCATGTGCGCCGGGCCGGAAATCTCGATGCCCGGGTTCCAGAGTTCCGCTGGCATGTCTGGCACGGACCAATCCGACGTGGTGGCTGTGCTAGGCGCGAGATGGCCGGGCTGCACGCCGCGGTGGACGGCGGCATCGATCATGTCGAGTCTCGCCTCACGCGATCCTGCGATGCGGGCGCCGAATTCATCTTGAAGCGAAGCGACAAATCCCTTGACATCATCCGTCAAGATGTCGTCCCAGTCACCAGCGGCGTTACTTTGCACCCTATCTGCGTCGGCCATATCGTCCTCAATCGACTCGTAAGTCGGGAATTGTGTGTTGATTCAAAGCGAATCAACATCTTATAACGTGACGATTTCTTGATCGTCTGCTCAGGTTAGTTGGGTGACGTTGGGTATGGATTCCAACAAACGAGAACCGGCCCTGCGTCTGAAACGCGGGGCCGGTTAATAAGCTATCTGACGTAGCAGGTCGGCAGGACGCCTCTTAGTTGAGGTGCTCCTTCATCTCCCATACTGCGCGGCTTCGCTGGAGCGTCTTGAGAGCGGTCCGCTCGATCTGTCGGATGCGTTCGCGGGTGAGGTCCATGCGAGAGCCGATCTCTTCGAGCGTGTACTCTTTGCCGTCTTTCAAGCCAAAGCGTAGGACCAAAACCTCGCGGTCTCGTTCCTCAAGTTCGTTGAGGATGTTCGCGATATCGTTGCTCAAGAGTCGCTGAGCCGTCTCTTCCGGAGGAGCCAAAGCCTCGCGGTCGGGGAGCAGGTCACCGAGTTCGTTATCGCCGTCTTCGCCGACGGGCGTTTCGAGCGACATCGGTTCCTGACCGTTCTTGAGAACGTCGGTAACTTTCTCGACGGTCATTTCGACGCGTACCGCGATTTCCTCGATCGTCGGCTTGCGGTCGTATTCCTGGGCAAGTTCGCGAGAGGCTCGACGCACTTTGTTCAATGCCTCGTACATGTGAACCGGGATGCGGACCGTGCGCGACTGGTCGGCAATTGCGCGTGTCACGCCTTGACGGATCCACCACGTTGCGTAGGTGCTGAACTTGAAGCCCTTGCGGTAATCGAACTTGTCGATTGCGCGCATCAAACCGATATTGCCCTCTTGGATCAAGTCCTCGAAGGTCAAGCCGCGGTTGGTGTACTTCTTTGCGACGCTGACGACGAGGCGAAGGTTCGCCTTGCCGAGGTGGTCGCGCGACTTTTCACCGTCGTGTTTGATCGACGAGAGTTGCGATTCGAGGATGGAGTTCGCTTCAACCAAGTAGGACTCGTGCCATGCCTCAATACCGTCTTCGACCGCCAAGTCTTCGAGTTTCATCTCCGGCGGGAGAACGAGGCTCAGGTCAGGAGGCAGCAAGCTCGAAAGGACAGCCAACTCGCGAACGAGCAAACTCGCCTTGTCAAGGCGACGCTTGGCGCGGGCATCCTTGGTATTGAGCTTCTGGGCTTTCTTGCCACGGCCTTTCTGCGCAGTCTCGTCGAACACCCCGAAACGCTCCATCAGATCGGTGTTCTCGTAGACCTCGAGCGTGTCAGTAAGGTACCGCAGCAGCAACTCGTACGGCGGGAGCTTGCTCATGTCCTTGACCTGGGTATCCCGCGCCGCGTTGATCATGGTTCGGTACTCGAAGTCGGTGAGGAGATGCTCCAAAGTGACCGGCTTCGGCTTCGCCATGTATGAAGCGATCTGGTCGGCGATGGGTGCAAGGCGACTGAGTCGGCGCAATGCGACGGCAACAACGTCGGAAGCTAACACCTTGGGAGGGTTGTCCGGCAGTTGGTCGCGGTTGCGCGGGTACTCCTTGAAACCGTGCTCGGTCTCAAGGCTGCCGCGAATGTCCCACTCGATGCGCTCGAAGCGGTTGGCAGATTCGACGCGTTGCGACAGCATCGCCTCGTCGGCTTTGCTGAGGAGTTGCACATCTCCGATTTCGCGGAGGTACATCCGAACGTTGTCATCGGTAGCGGTATCGTCAGTCACACCCGCCGATGGGTTGATATCGGGCCCTTCTTCCCGCGCAGCTTCCCATACTTCGAGTTCGGATGAGGCGGAGGTTGCCCTCATTGAGGGTGCGCCTTCGTCATCCGATGAAAGATCTGCGAAGCGGAATGTGCTGTTGTCGGTCTGAGACATCACAGCGGAACCGGACTCGCCGGTCGTCATCTCTGCATCTTCTTCAGAAGCATCGTCGATTCGGGTGTTGGTAATGGTCACCAATTGACAGATTCCTTTTACTAGCTACCTTATTGTCGATATCTAACTATTTTTCGATTTCGAGACGATTGTCGTCCGATCGCGTGTATTATTGCCAAATCAATCCGCGAGGATTCGTCTGAACGCGCCTTGGTTTTGTATCCTGCGCAGGGAGTCACTTGTGGATTCCCGCTAAATGCGCCAGCTAACGAGATCGTGGCGATGATCGCACTTCGACCATTTTCTAGGTTTGCAGGTACCCTCTTCTAGGTCTTACGACGCGTGTTTCGGCGAAGTTTCGTTTCGGTTTCGGGTCTTCCGCGCGTCGCGGGTATCAAAATCTTGCAATTTCGTCGGGCGGGGAAGTTTTTAGTTTAGCACCATTAGCAGAATCGTGTGAATTTCGAATCGAGTTCTTGTTAGTCCTTCAAAATCAACAAGTGACGGGTTTAGACGCGTGCAATTACGGCACGGAACGACTTGTCGCTCCGCACCAGATGAAACATTATCTCAATACGATTTAGGGACGCAAGTCCAAATTAGTTAGTCCCAATTGATTACGAACTTGCCTGGCGCACCGGCCTCGAACATTTCGTAAGCAGCCGGAACATCCTCGATTCCGCACCTACCTGTAATCAAGGACCCAAGCGGAACGTTACGCCGCGCGGTGAACCGTGCCACTTCTTCAAGCCCGAAAGTGCTGAAAGTCCATGACCCGACCAGCGTCAAATGTCGATGGATGATGTCGGGACTGGGTTCGACGTGGAAATCGCCACCTTCGCCCACGAAGCAGCTACGGCCAAATATCTTCGTGGATTGCACCGCGGCGAGTCGGGTTTCATGGATGCCAATAGCCTCGAGCGTTGCATCGGCACCTTCGCCGTGAGTCATGTCGATTATCTGATCGACGGCTGACCCGTCGCTGTTGTCTACAACTGCCCACGCGCCCGCGGACTTCGCAATCTCCAATCGCTCGCCCGAGAGATCGACCGATATCACACGCGCGCCCATCTCCGCTGCGAACATTACCCCCGCCAATCCCACGGGGCCGGCGCCGAAGATCGCGATCGTGTCGAGCCCCGACAGTTGCAGTTTCTTCAGTCCGTGAAATGCAGTGCTGGCTCCGCAGGCGAGAAATGCGCCAACTTCGTAACTCAACTCGTCGGGCAAGATCAAGCAGGTCGATGCGTGCGCGATCATGTAATCGCCGTGACCACCGTGCCTCGTGCCGCCGTGTATCATGCGACCCGGCACCTTGCATAGCTGCGACCATCCTGATCTGCAACGGTCGCATTTCTTGCATCCCTCATAGTGATGCTGGAGGATGCGATCTCCGACGCGTAAATCCTCAACACCCTCGCCAACCACCGCAACTTCGCCACAAGGTTCATGACCCGGCCTGACGGGGTCACGTTCGAGTTCTTCCTGCGAAAACGGCACCCGGTACCGATGGAGGTCAGACCCGCACATCCCGGACGAACGCATCTTGAGCAAAACGTAACCGGGCCCTGGCTCTTCATCCGGGTAGTCGATGACTTCAGAACGTTTGTCACCTAGAAATCTGATGCCACGCATTGCTTCACCTCCGAGGTGCGCACCGTTGCACACTTCAATAGCGGATAACTCATGCCTGTGTCGATGCGTGAAGTCTACCCTGCAAATTACACTTTGCACACGTTTGCAAATAGAATGCGTTGAAGTTGACGTAGCAGAACGGAGATAGCCGCCAAATGACAGCAACCAGCACGCACTTCAGTTACGAGGGATTGTTCTCGGAGAGGTCTCAGGACACGCCTATAAACTCGGTCGCTCATGCCGAGTATGACTTCGCAGTTGCGTACCCGGCACCCGAAACGTCGCCAATGGACGGTTTGATCGGGGCGTTGCAGACGGCGATGGATTCGCGCGGCGACGAGGTCGCCCGCCAAATGGCCTACTACCCGCAACCTGCCGGTTCGCCGGAGCTACGAGAGTACGTCGCTTGGAAGCTCGAATACGACCGCGGCTTCAAGGTCGACATCGACGACATTCTGATCACCGCGGGTTCGGGCGAATCTATCGGTCTGGCAATTCAGGCGTTGACCAACCCGGGCGACACCGCGATCACCGAACACTTCGTCTACAGCGGGACGCTCGGCCAGCTCCAGAGATTTGGCAACACCGTCTACGGTGCCGAAACCGACGACGAGGGCTTAGTTCCTGAAGCCGTGGAAGAACTGATCACTAAGCTCGACGCCAAAGGCAAGAAGCCGAAGATGATCTACACCATCGCCGAGCACCAGAACCCGATGGGTCCGACGTTGCCGGTTGGACGGCGCGAAGCCCTGTTGGAAATTGCGCATCGCCATGGCGTGCCGATTCTCGAAGACGAGTGCTATGTCGATCTCCGTTTTGCTGGCGAGGTGCAACCTGCGTTTAGAACCCTTGACGACTCCGGCATTGTCATCCACGTCGCATCGTTCTCCAAACTGCTGGCTCCCGGCCTGAGGATGGGCTACATCACAGCTGCGCCTGAGGTCTTGCGGCGGGCGATGAGCTGCAAGGTCGGATCTGGCCCCAATCAGTTCGCGAGCTACGCCATCGAAGGTTTCCTGCGAAACAACCTCGACGAGCACCGGGAGCGGTTCAATCCGCTGCTCAAGCAGAAGTGCGACGCGATGGATGAGTCGCTTAGCGACCACTTCACTGAAGTTGGTGCAACTTGGTCGAAGCCTCAAGGCGGTTGCTACACCTGGCTAACGATGCCGGAAGGCACCGACATCACGTCACCGCGCGACGAGATCTTCGCCGAGGGTGTCGGATACAACGGCGGTGTCGGTTTTGCACCGAACGGCGACGGCCAGAACTGCGCCCGCCTGTGCTTCGCATTCGAAACACCAGAGAAGTGCTACGACGGCATCGAGAAGTTGTCTGGCCTCTTCAAGAAACGCGGGTTGATGTAGGGAGTAAAACCTCTACAGCTTGTGGAACCCCTCAAGCAACGCGACCTCGTCCGCGTTACCGATGTACATCGGAGTGCGGTGATGCAGTTGTTCGGGCTCCAGATCGCGGATGCGCGTAGTGCCGTCGGTTGCCGCGCCGCCTGCTTGCTCGGCGACGAATGCCAGCGGCGCGCACTCGAACAGGAGACGCAACTTCCCGCTTGGGTTGCCTTTGTCGCCGGGGTAGGCGTAGATGCCGCCTTTCATCAGATTGCGGTGGAAGTCCGCGACCAAGGCTCCGATGTAACGTCCAGAGTAGCCTTCCGATTTGACATGCGCGACCCAGTTGAGGTCGCCGTCGAGCCACTTACCCGAGTTGCCTTCGTTGGCTGAGTAGACGTGAGATGATCCGTGCGAGTTGACGTTCTCGTTGGTGAGCAGGTAGTCGCCGAGCGTCGGGTCAAGCGTGAAGAAGTGCACACCATCGCCCGATGTGTAGCAAAAGATGGTTGACGAGCCGTAGAGGACGTAACCCGCTGCGAGCATCTCGTTGCCCGGTCTGAGGATGTCGACATCGCCAGCCGGGACCCCTTCGCTGAGCCGTCGGTATATGCCGAAGATGGTGCCGATTGGCGCAGCAACGTCGATGTTGCTTGAGCCATCGACCGGATCGAACACGACGATGTATTCGCCCGTCATCGCCGCGTCCCCGCAGTCGATCATGCCCGCGTTCTCTTCGGAACTCATCGCGCAGACCAAACCGGTCGAGAGCAGCGCCTCTGCCACCACGTTGTCACCGATAACATCGAGCTTCTGCTGGTCGTCGCCCGTGACGTTGGACGCTCCGGCCGAACCGAAGAAGTCTCGCAGCGCCGCTCTATTGATCTCGGACGAGATGAGCTTGCCAGCGGAACCGATGGCGTTCAACAGCACCGCCAGATCGGACAGACTGGCGAATTCGTCGTTAGAGTTATCCGACGCAAACTGGAAGAGATTCGGAGGAGTGACAGGCATTTTTCGCAAACCCAAGTTTCGTGGGGATGATCGGCTTTTTCGTGCCTGAATTATATGCCCCCATATGCTAGTTACTGGCTTTCGGGATGGCGACCTGCTTCGGTCAATGCCGTATCATTTGCATCAAGCCGATATTGCACTGAACTCAGCGAAAACAGGGCATCGCAGGCAGACCGACACAGGTTTGAACGGGAGGTTTTAAGACTATGGGCAACGAGCTTCACACTATAGCCAAGGCAATGGTTGCAAGGGGCAAGGGTATCCTCGCAGCGGACGAATCTACTGGCACTATCGGACGCCGATTGGCTTCCATAAACGTGGCGAATGAAGAGCCGAACCGGCAGGCGTGGCGACAGCTACTGTTCACATCCGAGGGGTACGGCAAGTACATCAGCGGCGTCATTCTCTATGACGAGACGTTGCGGCAATCCGCCGCCGCCGGGACGCCTTTCGTGGACATTTTGCAAGCCGAAGGCGTCATTCCCGGCATAAAGGTCGACAATTCGACCAACCCGCTGGCCAGTGCTCCGGGTGAACTCACCACCGACGGCCTTGACGGCCTGCGAGATCGGCTCAACGAATACTACGAACTCGGCGCCCGCTTCACGAAGTGGCGAGCCGTCATCACCATCGGCGACCACATCCCGTCCGACTACTGCATCAACGTCAACGCCCACGCTCTCGGTCGTTTCGCCGCGCTCTCCCAAGAAGCCGGGTTGGTCCCGATAGTCGAGCCGGAAGTGCTCATGGACGGCGACCACTCGATCGAGATGTGCGAGTGGGTAACCGAGCGAACGCTTAATCGCACGTTCGCCGAACTCAAATCACAGCGCGTCGACCTTGAAGGCATGGTCCTAAAACCCAACATGGTGCTCAGCGGGGCAGACGCTGAAGTTCGCGCCGACGCCCAAGCCGTCGCCCGCGCCACCGTCGACTGTTTCCGACGAACCATTCCCGCCGCAGTACCAGGCATCGCGTTCCTGTCAGGAGGGCAGGGCGACGAAGAAGCGACCGTCAACCTAGATGCAATCAACAAGATCGCCAAAGCCGAAAACGCTCCGTGGGAGCTGTCATTCTCGTACGGACGCGGCCTACAGGCCACGCCGCTCAGTATATGGGGCGGCAACCCCGACAACATTCCGGCAGCCCAGAAGGCATTTCTCGAACGCTCGATCGCAACCGCCGCCGCACGCGAAGGCGAATACGTTTAGACATGCGAGACGAAATCTCCCGCTTCGTTGCGGCGCGGCAAGACGAGATTGTTGCAACTCGTCGATTTCTGCACGCGATTCCAGAGACCGGTTTCCAGGAAAAGGAAACCGCGGCATATATCGCCAACCGCCTTCGCAAAGCCGGTTTGGATGTCCACGAAGGTCTTGGCACGACTGGCATCGTAGCCAATCTTCAAGGCGGCAAACCCGGCCGAACACTCGCGATACGCGCCGACATCGATGCGTTGCCGATCGACGAGTTGACCGGGCTCGAATTCGCTTCGACTAACGGGCGTATGCACGCCTGTGGTCACGACGGTCACATCACGATGGCGCTGACCGCCGCCGAGATACTGGCCGCAAACCGGGATCGGATCGCCGGCGACGTCTCGTTCATCTTCCAGCCCTCAGAGGAGATTGCGCAAGGTGCTTTGGCGATGATCGCCGACGGCGCGATGGAGATCGCGAACGCCGATGTCGTGATCGGCACTCACCTCTGGAACCAGATGCCAATGGGCTACGTCGGCGTCAACCAATCGACCGTGTTCGCCGCCGCTGACATGTTCAAGATGACCGTGCGAGGGCATGGCGGACATGGCGCCATGCCACATCTGACGGTTGACCCAGTCGTAACCGCCGCGAACATCATCAACGCGTGTCAAACCGTGGTTGCGAGAGAGATTTCGCCGCAGGCGATGGGCGTCGTGACATTTGGCAGCGTCCACGGAGGTTCGGCAGGAAACGTCATCGCTGACCAGGTCGAGATCCTCGGCACCATCCGCGCCTACACGCCCGAAAACCACAGGATCATCTCGGAGGCCGTCCCGCGCATCGCGGCAAACGTCGCGGAGGCTCTGAGGTGCGAAGCCAAGTTTGAACGATTAGCAGGGACGCCCGCCGTCGTCAACAATCCCGACGTCGCGAATTGGGTTTCGGGCCTCGCCATGCAGACAATCGGCGAGGATTCAGTCGGCGAATACGAGCCGATATCCGTTGGCGACGATATGGCGGAGTTCATGAACCGCGTCCCCGGCACCTACTTCATCCTCGGCGCATCGAAAGAAGGCACAGAAGGACATCACAACGCCAAGTTCGACTACGACGAAGCCTGTCTACCCATCGGCACCGAAATCTTCGTCAGAGCCGCGCTCGAAATCGAGGGGATGCCGTAGGACGGGCTTTGTCGGGGACAGTTCGAGTAGAGATCGACCACGACGCCTCCAACGAATATTTCGTTTGCGTATGATTAAGGCGCGGACGCAAAGTCCAATCGATACACGCAATCAGAAATTGACAAAGGGATGATCAAACCGACAAAAGTTAAATCTCTCGACGGATACAAAGTCTGGATCGAGTTCGAAGATGGCGAAAGTGGCGAAGTTGACCTAAGCCATCTCGCGGGCAAAGGCGTGTTCAAAGCTTGGGATGATCGTCACTTTTTCGACACCGTGAGAATCGATTCGCCGTATCGAGCCATCGTTTGGGGCGACACCGACGAGTTAGAGCTCTGTACTGACACCTTTTACTTGGAATTGACCGGCAAGACCATTGACGAACTCATGCCGGTTGTTGACGAGGTCAAATCGGTTGCCTGAAATATGCCGATTTAACGGCATGTCCTTTCGCATCCATCCCGACCACCTTCCTCCCCACATTCACGTCAGGTACTCAGGTGTTGACGCAACGGTCGAAATCCGAGGCTGCCGCATCAGGTCTGATCGATTGTCGCCGCGCGTGAAACGTGACATTCGTGAATGGGTCACACTTCACGAGGACGAACTGTTGGAAACGTGGGACATCGTCAATAACGGTGGCGTACCAGGGAGAATACCGCCGCTTCGTTGATATCCGCCGAAACCCGAGTGCCAACTTCTCGACCATATCTCGGCATAATCCCTATCCCGCGTTGCGCGAGACAAGGACCATCGGGCTAGGACCGCTCAATAAACCGGTGCCGCGCCGCCATCGACGTTGACCGCTGTCCCTGAGACGTAGCTCGCCGCCGGTGAGCAAAGGAACGCGATCACGTCGCCCGCCTCTTGCGCTTCACCGATGCGACCGAGCGGGACTCCGCCACCGAACGTCGCCCAGTGGTCGTCCAGGGTGTACGAAGAATCTTTAGCGTTCGCCGCCTCCCAACGCACTCGGTGCTGCCGACTCTTGAGAACGCCGACACATACGGTGTTTACGCGGATGCCGTACTCGCCGAACTCTTTGGACCATGCTTTGGTTAGCGAGATGCCGGCGGCACGGGAAAGCGAAGTCGGTTGACTCCCACCTGCTGACGCCTTGCCGCCTGGCGTGGTGGTGTTACAGATGGCTCCGCAGTCGGACTGCTTGAGATAGGGCAGGGCGTAGCGGGTCATGTAGATCGCACCCTTGACCTTGAGCGAAAAGTCGATGTCCAACGCTTCGTTAGTCATGTCTTCGAAGCGCGATGCCGAAGACGTTCCGGCGTTGTTGACCAGGATGTCGATGCCGCCGAGTTGCTCGGCTGCGGACTCGACCGCGCTCTTCACCGCATCTTCATTGGAAACGTCGGCCGGCGCCGCGATCACCGTGCTACCGGTCTCGCCACTGATCTCCGCTGCTACCGCCTCGAGATCGGATCGGGTCCGCGACACCAATGCCACGCTTGCGCCTTCTGCCGCCATTCGGTACGCAGCCGCTTTGCCGATGCCATCGCTAGCACCGGTTACTATCGCAACCTTCCCTGCTAATCCAAGATCCATATCGTCAGCTTCCTTTCTTGATGCCGGACCCCATCGATCCGTTCCGCAGTCGAGTTCTTTAGCCTAAATTGAAAGTATCGCGTCCGGCGGCTCAATAAACTGGCGCCGCTCCGCCGTCCACATTCACCGCCGTCCCCGAAACGTAGCTCGCGGCCGGCGAGCACAGAAACGCAATCACGTCGCCGGCTTCTTCGGCCTCACCAATGCGCCCGAGCGGTATGCCCGGTCCAATGGACGCCCAGTGGTCTTCCAACGTGTACGACGGGTCTTTCGCGTTCGCCGCTTCCCAGTGCCGGCGATTCTGACGACTCTTGATGGATCCCACGCAGACGGTGTTGACGCGGATGCCGTACTCACCGAACTCTTTCGACCACGCCTTTGTGAGCGAGATACCGGCAGCCCGCGATAAGGAAGTGGGTTGCGCACCACCGGGCGAGGCTTTACCCGCAGCGGTGGTGATGTTGCAAATGGCACCGCAATCGGATCGTTTGAGATAGGGCAGGGCATGGCGAGTCATAAATATGGCACCTTTTACCTTGACGGCAAAGTCGAAATCGACAAGGTCGTTGGTCATGTCCTCAAATCGATGAGAAGCCCCCTGACCAGCATTGTTGACCAGAATGTCGATACCGCCCAGCTTCTCGGCGACCATGTCCACCGCGCTTTTCACAGCTTCTTCATCCGACACATCCGCCGAAACCGGGATTACCGTGCTGCTGGTCGCGCTACTGATTTCCGTCGCTACCGTTTCCAGATCAGACAATGTGCGTGCGATGAGTGCAACGCTCGCGCCCTCGGTAGCGAAACGCGTTGCCGCGGCCTTGCCGATGCCGTCGCTGGCACCTGTTACGATTGCGACTTTTCCGGTTAGTCCAAGATCCATGCCGAAGTTTCCTTTCTCCAATTGATGCTTTGTCGTGTTGCACCTTGGTGGTTTCCATTTGCCCAAGCGGACGTTATACATTATCGTGAAAACTTGACCCGCAAAAAAACACCGTCTCTGAGGACCGGCCAATTGACGAACGATCAATCAGAAAACGGAGCAGCATCCGAAGCAGATCTGCTCAATTTCGGCAATCAGCCGGTTCCGCGGCGCACCATCTTGGGACCCGGACCCAGCTCTGCCAGCCCACGTGTCCTCAGGGCGATGTCACAACCGATCATCGGTTACCTCGACCCCGCGTTCTTCACCATACTCGACGAAGTTTCCGCGCTCCTTGACCGCGTGTTCATCACCAATCAGACCACGATGGTGGTCGCTGGCGCCGGTTCTGCCGGGATGGAGGCTGGACTCTCAAGTCTTCTGGAACGCGGCGACAAAGCCATCATCTGCGTCAACGGCTTCTTCTGCGAACGCCAGATCCTGATGTGCGAGCGATTGGGCATCGAAGTCGTTCGAGTCGAATCCCCGTACGGAAAACCGGTCGATCCGCAGATGCTTGAAGACGCGCTCGTCGCGAATCCCGACGCCAAGTTGGTATCCGCGATCCACGCCGAGACATCCGCCGGTGTCCTTCAAGACATCAACACCCTATCCGCTTTGGCGCACGACCACGACGCGCTCTTCATGACCGATGTCGTAACGTCGCTCGCAGGTACGCCTGTCGAATTCGACGCATGGGAGGTGGACTACGCATACGGCGGCTCCCAGAAGTGTTTGGCGGCACCTCCAGGCATCAGCCCGGTAGCCATCTCCGACCGAGCGTTGGATCATATCCGCAACCGCGCGACGCTACCCAGTTCGTGGTATCTGGATCTGGACTCTCATCGCCAACTATTGGGGTCCCGACCATGTCCACCACCACACCAGCCCTGTCAGCATGATCTACGGACTCCGCGAGGCGCTGATGCTCGTCGCGGAAGAGGGCCTGGCGACTCGCTGGACACGCCACGAAAAGGTCGCGCAAGCCCTACGAGCTGGACTTGCGGCGTTGCATCTAGATTCACCGGTAGACGAGGCGAACCGCCTCAACCAACTTACGGTCGTATCGTTGCCCGAAGCGGTGAACGACCAAGAACTCCGATCCGTATTGCTAAACGAATACTCGATAGAAGTCGGCCGCGGACTCGGCCAATTCGCAGGCAAAGTCATCCGCATCGGTTTGATGGGCGAATCCTGCGTGCCCGCAAACGTCTTCGCGCTGCTTAGCGCCTTGGAGCACATTCTCCCGCGATTGGGGCACGAAGTGCCGAGAGGCGGAGCCGTAGCCGCCGCATCTCAGATGCTCGCCGAGGATCCAGCGCCGGTTGCGACGATCTAGTCGTAATCCCCGCCCGCGCGATACGCCTCATCCAACAGATCGACGACGTACCTCACCTCAACATCCGCTTCGGCGCGTCCGAGCGCGTTCGTCAGTTGCAACGCACAGCCCGGGTTACCCGTTGCCATGTAGCCCGCACCACTCGCGACGATGTTCCGCGCCTTACGATCGCCCAATCGCATCGACATGTCGCGTTGCGAGATTGCGTACGTCCCAGCAGATCCGCAGCAAACGGTTGGTTCGGCCATCTCAACCACCTCAACTCCGGGGATTGATCGCAATAGTGCCCGCGGCGGATCGCTGATGCGTTGCGTCGACAGCAGGTGACACGGGTCTTGGAAAACCACCTTGGCTTTGATACGTCCCGTCGGGGCTTGCCAACCGTATTCGGCAAGCAACTCATGGATGTCACGCGTCTTGCTTGCCAACTCTTCGGCCATTTCGTCGCCGTCCAGCAACTCACCGTACTCCTTCATCGTGGAGCCGCAACCGGCCGAGGATGACACGACGGCGTCCGGATTCAACGAGAGTAGGGCGGACGTATTGTTGGCCGCCATCTCACGGGCGGTAGCTCGTTCCCCGGCATACATGTTCAGCGAGCCGCAGCAACCTTGTTCCGCTGGTAGATGGACCTCGAAGCCGTTGTGGACGAGCACCCGCAGCGTCGCATTCATCGTGTCGGCATGCATCATCGACATCACGCAACCGCCCAGTAGCGCCACTCGCGCCTTGATCGGCCCAATTGGCTTCACGACCCGTCCGTCAGCCTGAAAGAAATCCTCGCCCATCGTCGGCAACGACTCATCGAAATAGGTGTAACGCTTGGGCAGCGCCTTCATCACGCCGATCTTCTTGGTGATGTCGCGGACGCCAGACCGTTGATAAAAGCGCGTGATCTTGCCGAACGTCCGCATCAGCTTCGGTCTCGGCAACAAGCGGTTGAACCCCACTTCCCGGGCGAACCGCTCTCGCAATGGCCGCTTGACACGTGACTTCATCTCGGCACGCGTCGCCATCATGATCCGACCGTAAGGGACACCCGAAGGACACGCGACTTCACACGCCCGACACTGCAAACACAGATCCCAATGACGCGTCACCGTCGGCGTCATCCCGACGCGTCCCTCGTTCACCGCCTTCATCAGCGTTAGCCGACCACGCGGCGACTCCGCCTCAAGTCCAGTCTCCAAATAGGTCGGGCACGCGTTCAGGCAGAAACCGCACTGAACACATTTGTAGAGATCGTCCTCCGACGGAGCATCATCGGTGATGAAGCCCCGTTCGGGGGTGTTTGGCGTCGATTTCAACCTGAGTTTCCTGAGTTCAAATCCTGAACGCGAACCGCCCTGGGTTCAATGTACGGTTCGGGTCGAACTGGTCCTTCATTCTCCGCATTATCTGGGACGACGATGCATCGACGCCGAAAACGTCGATCGCATTCTTAACCGTGGGAGGGCATCGCTCAACCGTAACGGAGCCACCGGCATCGCGAACCATCTGTTTGGCTTCCTGGACAAACTTCAAGGCGGATTGATCGTCAATCTCCTCAACATTGAACTGCATCGAACCATATCCAACGTCAAAGGTCGACGATGCATGTGACGCTTTGACCCGCCCAAGCAATCTCTCCAACCTGCTCACTAAATCGACAGATGTCGTCGGCTTTGCTGCGACCCGTAAACTGACAGCCGCGGCATCACCTATCTCGCCCGCGTAGGACCAGATATCGGCTTCGTGCGCTCCCGCCAAGACTTCATACCCCGCAGCCGGGACCGTACCCGCAAGTCCGGTGAGCTCGTCAACTTGACGGCTGAGTGCCGCTTTCGAGCCTGAAACTTGAACCAGCATCAGATAACCGGGATCACCCGACGTTACGTCCAAATCCATATGTTTATCAGCCGCCAACTCTCTGATCGCACCTATCGCTCGGGAACCGGAGAACAATCGAGCAGCCTCGATCGTCACGTTCGATTGATCGACATCTAAAGCCGCGTCAGCCGCCGATCCCAACCCGTCAAACCACATGGCAACTGTCCGCGTATTCTCGGCAACGGGGACTAACTTTAACGCCACACTGACGATCACTCCCAAGGTGCCGAACGCTCCAGTGTGCAGACGATGCAGGTCGTAACCCTGAACATTCTTGACCACACGTCCGCCGGTCTTCGTGGGAGTCCCATCCGCGAGCACGACCGACATGCCGATCACCCAGTCACGTATGCCGCCAAACCGCGGCGCCAATCGGCTCGGCGCGTTCGATGCCACCGACCCGCCAATCGTCGCCACGGTCGGTTGCGCCACTTCAAACGGTAGTCTTTGGCTAGATTCCGCTAGCAGCGAATACAGTTCAGATATCTTCACGCCCGCATCGCACACTACCGTCATGTCACCCGGGACGTGTTCTAGGTCCGAGTTCATCCCGGTCAAATCCAGCGCCACATCGTAACCGGTCGGCACATTGCCGATCCCAATCCGCGTTCCGCCACCCCATGGCACGACAGATTTGCCTTGACGGGAAAGCTCCGAAAGATGCGAAACCACGCCCGACTTTGACGTCGGACTGATGAACTCGCCGGGCATCAACCCATCAACTCGGAAATCGCGCAATCCAGATCTAAGTCTCGGAGGCTTCCACGTCGACCTGCCAACCAATGCCGAACTTGTCGACGCACGAACCGAAGTACGATCCCCAGAACATGTCGCCTAGCGGCATCGTCACCTGCCCACCGTCCGACAGTTTGGCGAACACTTTGTCGGCTTCTTCTTTGCTTGCCAACGAGTATGAGATCGAAAAGTTGTCGCCCATAGTGCGAGGAGGCGCGAATGGCGGTGGCACATCCGAGCCCATCAATATCGATGAGCCGATCGGATACGAAACATGCATCACCTGATCCATCACGTCTTCAGAGACACCCATATCGTCCGGGCCATCCCCGAAGGTCTGAAAGACCATGAAGTCGCCGCCGAATACCGAGCGATAGTAATCGAACACCTCGCGGCAGTTGCCGTTGAAGTGAAGGTAGATATTTAGGCTCAATTCGGACTCCTAGTGTCGCGGACGTTCAAAACTAGTCTAACCCTGGTTGTAGGTGGTCCTTACCCCGGAGTACGTGGTCTTCACGGCCTCGCTCGCGGCAGTCGCTTCATCGATTGCTTCTTGTGGAACATCTTCGTGCCAAGCCTCTAGATTCGAGCGAACGTGTTCTACGGTGTGGGCACCCATGATGCACACCGTGACAGCCGGGTTGCTGATGACCCAGCGCGAGCTCAATGCGTTCATCGAAATCCCGTATTTGTTCGCGATGGCGACGATCTTCTCGACAACGTCGAAATTGGCTTGCGACCAATACGTCTGCCTGAATGACTCAAAGTGTCGAAAATCAGGCGAAAATCGGCTGCCTGGCTCGGCCTTGAAGTGGAGATCTTGCCCAAGCAGGAGACCTCCGGCCCTCGGCGAGAACGCCATGGCGCCTAGGCCGTACTCAGCACAGACCGGAAACAGCTCGCGTTCGGGGTCTCTTGCCAACAAGCTGTATCTGGTTTGCATGCAATCGAAACGCCGCGCCCCGAGCTTGTCCGCTTGCCATAATGCTTCCACGAGTTGAAACGCGGCGAAGTTGGCCACGCCGATGTAACGTGCCTTCCCGGCTTCCACGATGTCGCTGTACGCGAGCACGAACTCGTCGATCGGGACATCAGGCGGAAAGTCGTGGATCTGGTAGAGGTCGATGTAGTCGGTTCGCAAACGTCGCAGCGAATCGTCGATCGCCTGCATCACATACTTGCGACTAACCTGACGATCGTTGGGTCCCACGCCAAGACGTCCGTTCCCTTTGGTGGCCAATATGACGTCGTATCGGCGTCCCTGCATGAATTTGCCGACATATGTCTCCGAGCGACCTTCTTCGTAGACGTTGGCGGTGTCGATGAAGTTCACGCCGCCATCGAACGCGGCACTCATCACACGGAGCGATTCCGCTTCATCCATCTGACCGCCGAAGTTGTCGCCGCCCATACAATACTCCGACACCTTCAGTCCAGTCCTGCCAAGTCTTACGTAGTTCATCAGATTTCCTTTTAGATTCCGCTGGATTTCAGCGATGAAGTCTAAACCTGCGCGAACGTGGTCTTGACCGCTTCGCTTACAGCTGTCGCCTCGTCGAGCGCCTCTTGCGGCACGTCTTCTTCCCATGCCAACAGATTCGACCTCAACTGCTCCTCGGTCCGAGCGCCAACGATGCATGAAGTCACGATCGGATTGCTGATCACCCATCGCAACGCCAACGCGTTCGCGGAAACGCCGTAGCGTTCGCCGATGGCGATGATCTTCTCCATCGTTTCGAACATCGGCTCCGACCAGTAGGTGTCGCGATACCATTGCGACGCTCGGAAATCGTCTGCGAATCTCCCACCAGCTTCGGCTTCGAAATTCCGATGCTTGCCCAACAGGAAACCTCCTGCTTGGGGTGAGTAGGGGATTACCCCGACACCCAACGTATCGCACACTGGGAACAACTCGCGCTCGGGATCACGCATCAACAAGTTGTACTGGGGCTGCACGCAGTCGAAGCGACGCGCACCAAGCCTATCTGCCTGCCACAACGCCTCGACAAGCCGATACCCAGCGAAATTCGACACGCCAATGTAACGCGCCTTGCCGGAATCAACGACATCGCTGTAAGCCTGCACAAACTCGTCAACAGGCACATCAACCGGAAACGAGTGGATCTGATACAGGTCAACGTAGTCCGTGTTGAGACGACGCAACGAGTCATCAATCGCCTGCATCACGTACTTGCGGCTGACGAACTGATCGTTCGGACCTTCCCCGACGCGGCTGTTCCCTTTAGTCGCAAGAATTACGTCGTATCGACGGTCTTGAATGAACTTGCCGACGATCGGCTCCGAACGCCCATCCATGTAAGAGTTCGCCGTATCGATGAAGTTCACACCGCCATCAAACGCCGCACCCATGATCCGAAGCGCTTCCGCCTCGTCAGTCTGCCCGCCGAAATTATCTGCACCGATGCAGTACTCTGACACCTTCATACCAGTGCTGCCAAGTCTTACGTAGTTCATTTGATTTCCAATTCGATTTAGTACCGTTCATCCGAGATTTCGCTCAAGACAAGCCGGACTGTCCCAATCTTCGCCGGGTTCGGTCAGCGCAACAGTCTGTTTGATGCATGTTCTCAGTGCTGTCAAAAACGAACGACTGTAACCGTGTTTGGTGTGTTGCACATTCCACAAACCAGATCGCTTAACTGCTTCATTGCAGCTAAAGTTACCCAACCACTGTTTCGAGTGCTTGTCCGTCGCATTTCCGTTGAAATCACTCAGCAGAGCGATGGAGTTGCGTTCAATTCGCTTCCGCAATTGGTGGCTGTTTTCGCCGTCAACGTTTGCCCACAGAAACGGCATCTGGCCAATGCAATTGCTGATGCATCGGGTGTGATTGTGCTCGCGTTCATCGCCGGTCCGATTCTTTAGGGCTTGGTTGACGTGATCGCGGAAGACCGATCTGCCGCCGTCCTGCTTGTGTTCGTAAAGCCGATTCCACAACCGACTCTTGGATTTCGCAGTTACGGCGTGTGTGCCAACTCTCACAACGCGCAAGTCAGAATTCGAGTTCGAACGCGTTTCACATTCCTCGAAAAAGAAGTAGACGCCACGTTCAGGCCATCCCATGTTCCGATGACAATCTGCCAACTTGCGTTTGCCACCCACGCGCTCTTCAAGTTGTGCCAGCAATTCGTAGAAGCGCTCGGTGTCGCGTTCTCGATTCGTCATCGTCGGATCACGCTGATCTCGACACCGTTCCGACCGCCTGACCAGACGTAGGCGGGTAGTTCATTGGAGCAGAAGCAGCGAATTCATCCGCTAAATCCCTCACTTCCGCCATCGCCTCATCACTAGCCAGCTGGCTCCAAGCGTCCAATATGCCATCCAACTGGTCGATCCGTCGAGCACCAAATATCGGTGCCGTAACCCCGTCGTGCTCCGCAACCCACTGCAACGCTAACCTGATCATCGGTTCTCTGTATCGCTCCGAGACCGACATCATCCGCGCGACCGTCTCTTGGCGCAGGTCGTCCCCATAGCGATTCTTCAGCGTCCCTCCGCGCGAATCATCTCGTTCGCCGAACTTCGAATCTGAAACATACGATCCAAGATGCTTGCCTGTCAGAAAGCCGCTGGCCAACGGACTGTAGGGCACAACCGCAACACCATGCTTCCTCGCCAGCGGTATCATCTCGACCGCCAACCCCGGTTGCAAGATGTTGAAGACGCTCTGGATCGCTTCCACTCGATACAGATTCCGAACGTCCGACGTCCACAACGCGGACGCCAACACCCATGACGGGAAGTTCGAAGCGCCCGCGTAGACAACTTTGCCCTGATGGATCAGATCGTCAACGGCACGCAACGTCTCCTCAATTGGCGTCTCCGAGTCCCAAGAGTGACAGTAGAGCAGATCGATACGGTCGGTCTTCAACCGCTTGAGCGACGCCTCGACCGTCCGAACGATGTGGTACCTAGATGCACCGATATCGTTAACGCCGTCGCCAACCTTTGAGCGGTACTTCGTGGCGAGCACGATCTGGTCGCGCTGGCTCGACGCACGGAAGTAGTTCCCAATCACCCGCTCAGAATCACCGATCGAGTACGAGTCCGACGTATCGAGAAAGTTGATCCCCGCATCGAACGCCTTCGCCATGATCTGATGCGAAGTCTCCTGATCGCAACCCCAAGGGTTGCCGAAGCTGTCAGAGCCTAAGCAAAGGTTCGACACCTTGACTCCAGTCCGACCCAGTTTCACATATTCAATAGGGATAACTACACCTCCGACGATTCCAACGATGCTCTAACCGATGTTAGCCGATAATGAACACGGCGTCGCCGAGCGCAATCCGCATATCGCTTCCTTGCGTAGTTGCAGAAAGCTCCCAAAGTTGGAGAACGAATGATACGCGCCATCCTCACTAGTTTTGTCTTGTCATCTCTTTCAGGTCTGCTGATCGCGTCATTGGCTTGTACCGATGACGACATTCCGACGACGCCCACCGCGGCGCCGACATCGGTCCTCGAAGGCGTAGAGATCGTCAAAACGATTCCGCCAACCCCAGAAGGCGACGAACCTGAACCACTTAATCAGACAGGCCCGCGCCGCGGAGGCGTGCTCGCGGCCCCTATGAGTTGGTGTCCGGTACACGACCCGGGAATTGACTCAGCGTTGGGGTTTTTTGGCATCGAATACGTGCCACTTGTCACCGAAATTCACGCCGGTCTGACGAGAATCAGCGACGATGTAAACGCGCCAATAGCGCTCGAGCTAGCTGATTCCTACGATGTGCAAGAAAACGGGCTCTTGTACGAATTCGTGCTCAAACAAAACCTGAAGTTCAGTGACGGCACTCCATTGACGGCAGGCGATGTCAAGTGGAGTTGGGAACGTGCACTGAAGAAATCCTCGACCGGCGGACGGGCGCGTGATGTATTTGGATTAATCAATGGCGTGGAATCGGCAATGGCGTGGAATCGGTCATCGAGGGTGAAAGCGATGACCTTACCGGGGTAATCGTCGTTGACGATCGTACCTTGCAGGTGCATCTAACGCACCCCAGGGCAGAATTCATATCGTTACTTGCTGATCCCGTCGCATCGGTGTTGAAAAAAGACAATGTCCTGAAATGGATGACTAGATGGGAAGGTGACGGTGCTGAAGACATACTCGGCCAAACCACTGAGGATAATCTGCCAGTTGGCGCGGGGCCGTTCAAGTTGATCGACTACTGGATCGGCTCGCAACCCGGGCATTGCGCCATCGCACGTAATCCGCACTACTGGGGGCGTCCGGCGTACCTGGATGGCGTGTGGTTCCGTACAGAAGTCATGAAGCGCGAAACGGAAATTGTCGATGGTGAGCCTCACTATTCGGTGAGCACAAATCCGATGGCATTTTTTCAGGAAGAAACTGACTTCGAAAGAACTGCGTTCCTCCCCAATGGATCGTCGATCGGCGATGTGCCAGACGAATTGATCGAGGTCGAAGGAGCCGAGATACTCCGATATCAACTGCCTGCGACAATCAGCTTTTTTGTGTTGAACCCATCTGCTCCTCCCTTCGACGATGTTCACTTCCGTCGTGCCCTCGCAGCCAGTTCCGATGTGGAATCGGCAACTTGGTATCCGGGTGATACTCCGAGATTGATAACCGACGATGTCACGAACCTACCCCTCGAAGATAACTACGTTAGCTACGACACTGATGTGGCGAAAACGGAGCTTGCTCGTTCTAAGTACGCACAACATGCTGGCAGATGGGCAATTGGGTTTCTGCAGGCCGCGAATTGGGGTCTAGCGTACGATTTCGAACTCATCTTTGAGCAATGGAGCGAACTGCTCAACATAGACGTTCGAGAAGGACACTTCGACTACGCGGTAATCGACGATTTCGGCGGTAGAAACACCGACGAGTACCACGTCCGCTTGTATCACCAGGGTCCGGCATACCCGGATCCCTCGACAGTTCTAAGAGCCATTGACGCCCCGTTTGGCGAGATCGGGAAAGCTCCCGAATTCGTCAAGTTGGAAGAAATGATGGATGCTGCAGCCGTTGAATTGGACTTGGCAAAAAGACATGGGATGTATCTTGAAATTGAAAACTACCTATCCGAACAAGCCTTAGTGATCCCGATCGAAGTGTTCCCATCAAACGAACACTACCGCGTCCAACCCTGGGTTCACGACCTCAAACCGCCGAAATACCCCGGTTCAACGTTCTACAACGTCTGGCTCGATGAACATGCGCCTAAACGGGAACTTCCGACACCTTAGATGGCATCGGATCCTTGACGCTCAACATCCACCCATCGCCGTTCCGCCCACGACTTGTGGATCGCGTCCACGATCTGCGCGGCTTCGAGCCCCGCTTCAAAACCAGTGTCGATCAGCGACTGATCGCCCGCCAACGCTCCAGCTACAAATTGCTCATACGGCTGCGGGTAGGGCAGACCCGGGTCGATTTCGGCAACCGGAAGATTTTCGCCCGACGAACCCAATATGCCGTCGTTCCCATTCGAAATCATCCGGCCTCTCGAACCCGCCACGTCTACGGTGACACCCCGACCGGGCTCTTCGCCGCGCTGCACGAAGCTCGTGTGTATCACGGCATACGCGCCGTTAGCGTACTCCAACAGAAACGCCGATGAATCGGGAACGCTAACGTCGAAACCCTCGGGCGCATCTATGAATTGCCGATGTGCCTCCGCCGTATTCAGCATCGCCAACAAACGGGCAACTTCGCCGTTCAACACCCGCGCCATGTCAAAGACGTGTATCAGCTCATATACGGTGCCTCCGCCATGTTCAGGCAAGAAGCGCCACGATCCAATATCGGGTCGTGCGTCTTGCTGCATCGACATTCCCCACCTGATGTTGATGTGATACACGTCGCCAACGTATCCAGCGTCGATAAATCGCCCCATCTGTCCTACAGGTGTCCGCCCGCGCTGATTGAAGTTGACGGCGTGGATCACGCCCGCCGATCGAGCCGCGTCCAACATAATTTGACAATCCGCGGCATTCAAAGCCAATGGCTTTTCGCACAGGACCGGACGGCCTGACGCGATCGCATCCAACGCGTACTGCTTGTGGGAGTCGGTTGGCGTAATGATGTCTATCGCATCGATATCGGGATCATCCAGCATCGCCCGGTGGTCCGTATACCCCTTCGGAACTCCCCACCGCTCCTGCATCTCCCTCAACGGCCCCTCCGACCGTCGCATGAACGCCACCACCTCGACGTCCGGAACGGACGCGAACGCCTCCATGTGCTGCGCCGCGAAACCGCCCGCGCCGATTATGCCGATCCTCAATTTGCGATCACCCATTAACGTTTTCCTTTAGAGTTCCAATTTGACGTGAATCTTCACGGTAACACGCGGGTAATTCTCGCCATTTACGCGCACATTTGGAGGGTCAACGGGAACAACTAGGCACATGTCGTTAATCATGCTGATCGATAGCGATGGTGCTCACACCGTTCTCGGCCGCAGACTAAATCTAACCATCGCGTGCAGATTTATCGATGTCTGGAGCTCAGACCGCCTGCAACCCGCCCGGTCCCGTAGCTCTAAACGCGTCTTCCGAAATCCCGTACGCGCTCCCGTGAACCGCGCCGCCGGGGAAAATCTTGCCCGGATTGAACCGCTCGTCAGCACCGAAAGCAGGGCGCAGCTTCGCCATCGCTGCCATGTCGGCCTCGGTGAAAACCAACGACATGTAAGCCTGCTTCTCGATTCCGATACCGTGCTCGCCGCTCAACGCACCGCCTGCATCGATACACGCAGCTAGGATCCGCTCTCCACATTCAATCACCCGCCGCACCTGCGCCTTGTCTCGACCATCAAACAGGATGCACGGATGCAAGTTGCCATCACCGGCGTGAAACACATTACCTATCGTCAACCCCAACTCTTCGCCGATCTCCCTCACCTGCCGCATGATGTCCCGAAGCTTCGTCCTCGGCACTACGCCGTCGACGAGATAGTAGTTCGGAGCAATCGTTCCGAACGCTCCGATCGCTCCCTTGCGAGTCGCCCACAACTCCGCACGCTTCGCATCGTCCTCAGCTTCCCGTATCTCGGAGCTATTGTTCGCCCGACATATATCGCGTACCCGTTGCCCCTGCTCGTCGACCGTCTCTCGCAACCCGTCGAGTTCGACGATGAGCACAGCCTCAGCGTCGTCGGGATATCCCGGATGGTATACCGGCTCGCACGCCTCGATCGTCACCCGATCCATCATCTCGATCGCCGCCGGCACCATACCTGCGCCGATGATGTCCGAAACCGACTGCGATGCGTCGTCCAGCGACCGGAATGCAGCCAGCATCGTCAGCACGGCCTCTGGTTTGCGCATCAATCTGACCGCCACTTTGGAAACAATCCCCAGCGTGCCCTCCGATCCAATGAATGCGCCTCGCAGATCGTACCCGACGGTATCCCTCGAAGTACCGCCCAACCAAACCTTCTCGCCATCAGCCAGCACAACCTCTACGCCTAAAACATGATTGGTCGTCACACCCAATGCCAAACAGTGTGGCCCACCAGCATTCTCAGCCACGTTACCGCCGATGGTGCAAGCGCGTTGCGACGACGGATCAGGTGCGTAGTAAAGACCGTACTGCGCGACCGCCTCCGACAGCTCGATGTTAACGAGTCCCGGTTCTACGATAGCCACACGATTCTCGACATCGACCTCCAGAACCCGGTTAAGCCGCGTAACCGGCAACACGACAGAGTCATGCAACGGCACCGCGCCACCGCTGAGCCCAGTACCCGCGCCCCGTGGCACGATATTCGCATTGTGCTCATACGCGGCCCTGACGCACTCCGCCAACTCATCAGCGTCACCGGGCAACACAACCGCGCCCGGCGCTGAACGATCTATAGAGCCGTCATACTCGTACAGCAACAGATCATCCGATCCCCAGATGACGTACTCTTCGCCAACGATTTCACGAAGGCGTTGTATCAGCTTCTCGTCAATCATCGGACAGGGCAGGGCGTAACTCTAAGACGCGTTGTCATCCATGAACTTTTGCGCGCTGTTCAAAAGCAACTCGTGGATCCAGACCGAACTCATGATGTCGCCACTCATCATTCGGCCTTTGCTTCGAATGTAGTCCGACAGCTCATTTGCTGCTTTCACGACGTCCGGATGCTCACATTCGCCGGGATAACCTATGCCTTGCGCAAAGTCGTTCATACCGATACCGAAGTAGTGGATTCCGTCCACCGCGAGGATGTCGTCGATGTTGTCTATCGAGCCTTGATCCTCAAGCAATGCGCCGACAAGCATGTTGTCGTTCGCCTGCCGATAGAAATCCCGCTTGTCGCCCCAAGCATCAGGCGTGAACGAATAGTTGGTCCCACGGTTGCCGCCGAACGAACGGTGTCCAATCGGACCGAAGTAGCAAGCATCTACCAGCTTCTCGGCGTCCTCACCGCTCGCGATGTGCGGCCCCATGATGCCCTGAATCCCGCGGTCCAAATACCCCAAGATGTGCGACGCCTCGACGTTTTCAACCCTCGCGATCGCCGTAGCACCCGCCGCCTCAACGGCCCGCGTCATCTCCTCCAACCCGGTATACCCGAAGGGACCGTGCTCGCCGTCCAACCAGACGTAGTCGAAATCCAAGCGACTCAGTATCTCGACATCCCATACGGACGGGAACGTCATCTGATAACCAAGGGCCTTTCGGCCTTCACTCATCGCTTTGAGCACGCGGTTTTCGCGGACCATCATCTCTGCCATCTGTCAACTCCTATGTAGTTTTGAATTCGGTTCACTCAATATATCGTCAGAACGTTTCGCTCTTTAACTTCACAGCGGTCCCATAGCAGAACACGCTGTAGTTCTGGTCGGAGCCGTGTTGACCCGACGGTTGGATCGGATTGATCCTGATATCGATGACGGCGTCAGCTTGAATGTTCTGAGCCGCGGCGGTCAATCGCTCTATCGCCTCCGCCGTTTTTCCCTCAACATTGCTCGTACCACCCCGTCCGAGTTTCTCAGCGCCGGACACCAATCCGAGAATGCTCTCGATCTCCCGACCCGGCACGAAGCTCGTTGTAGTCAACACCACCGGCATTTCTTTGCCCCAAGTCATCTCGCCGTTCCTTAAGAATCAATTAGAAACTGAACGCCTACTTGAATTTGACGGCCGTTCCGTAAGCGAGGATTTCTGAGAATCCCTGGCCCACCGAAGAAGTGTTGTAGCGCGTACTGACGATCGCATCTGCACCGAATCTCATCGCTTCCGCGATCATCTCCTGCGTCGCCTCTTCTCGAGTGTCCCGCAGAAGACTCGAATACTCTGAAACCGCGCCGCCGGTGATGTTCTTGATGCCGGCCAAGAAATCGTACCCGATACCGCGGGCCCGGACCGCGTTCCCGCGCACCATGCCGACAACCTCAGCAACTTCTTTGCCTTCTACATATTCTGTCGTAACTACGATCATCTCGATTTGCCTCCCATGATGCCAGTTCCAAATTCTCCTGATTGCTACAAAGTTAACACTTCACCCGCTGTGTTTTTTTCGGCGACGGTTGTTGTTAGTATCCTGTTTACCCGGTCACGACCGCTACCCAATGGTCGACCGCCAAACATCACAAGAACTGGAGAACCATGTACCCGAGCACAATCAGATCGAAACTGGCAACTGGTGGAGCAGTCCTAAGCTCCAGCATGTTCTCACGTGAACCCCACGTGGCGCACGCCATCTACACGAGCATCAAACCCGACTGGGTCTGGATCGACCAAGAGCACAGCCCGTGGGGCACCGAGAGCATCGGGACGATCTGCGTGCAAGGCCGCAACCTCGGCGTATCGCCCGTCATCCGCGTTCCCTGGAACGACCCCGGAGATATCAAGAAGGCTTACGACGTTGGAGCGGTCGGCGTCATGGTGCCCCAAGTCGACAACCCCGAAGAAGCCGCCGAGGCCATCCGATACGCCAAGTACCCGCCCATGGGTGAACGTGGCATCGCACCATGGTTCGCTTCGATGCTCGACATCACCCAAGACGACGTCCTTGAACACGCCAACAACGAGACGCTACTGATACTCCAGATGGAGAGCACCGAGGCATACGAGAAACTCGACGACACCCTCGCGCTCGAAGGCTTCGAAGTCCTGCTGGTCGGCCCGACCGACCTATCAGCGACGCTCGGCATCCCCGGTCAGATCCACCACGACCGCGTTGAGCAGATCATGTCTGACGTCGCCCAGCGCATCAAAGGCACCGGCAAAGCATTGGCAACTACCTTCGGAGACCCCGAAGTGGCTCGCCGCTGGCTCGGCGAAGGCTACACGATGATGAACATCGGCAGCCCACTCGCCCTAGGCTGCGGCCCGATGGCAAAACTCTTCGCCGAACTCCGCGAACAATTCCCCTGCGAATAATCGCCGAACCGGCAACCCAACCCTCGGCCGCGCGCGCTGTCGAGCGCGTTAACATAGCTCGATTATGGATCCTCGCGAACCAGAATACCTCCGTAATCTGGTTCGCGAGTTGTGTGCGTTGCCGTCCGAGTCGGAATGGGTCGAGTTAAAAGGCAACAACTCAAACCCGGAAATCATCGGCCAAAACATCTCGGCGTTATCCAATGGTGCCGCATTGCATGGCAGACCTTTTGGTTACGTGGTTTGGGGCGTGGAGAACGACACCCACGAGATCGTAGGTACCAAATTCACGCTCGAACCGACAGGTGAAGGTCCTCGCGAACCAGGGATCAGGGCGAGCGTGAGCGATAACTGCGATTTCCAGTTTCACTCTATCGATATCGACGACCGCAAAGTCGTGATCTTGGAGATTAATCCCGCACGACAGTTCCCCGTCAGATACAAACGCGAAGCATTCATCCGAATCGGATCCGCCACAAAACCGCTGCAAGCCGTCCCTCAGGTCGAAGCCCGGCTGTGGCGCGTACTCGATCAGAACAGCTTCGAAGATGGCATCGCGGAAATAAACCTGACCGCAGACGAGATATTGCGGCGATTAGATTACCCATCGTACTTCGATTTGCTTAAGCAACCGCTGCCGGACGGCAACTCATTAACATCTTGGACGCGATGCGCCGAGACCGCCTGATAAGACGTTCCGACGCCGGCGGTTGGGATATCACCAATTTGGCGGCAATTCTATTGGCTCGAGATCTGGGCGATTTCCGCACTCTCGCACGTAAACGTGTGCGAGTCATAAGATACGACGGCTCAGGGCGACCCGATGCCGCTAGAGAACGGCAGTTTAATCTTGGGTATGCATCCGGCTTCCAGAGAGTCATTGAGCACATCATGACGCTTGTGCCGACGAACGAAGTCATCGAGCATGCGCTGAACATTGAGACTCCCATGTTTCCTGAGGTAGCAGTTCGAGAACTCGTGGCAAATGCCTTGATCCATCAAGATTTCTTCGTCACGGGATCCGGACCTCTGATTGAGATTTTCGTTGACAGGCTAGAAGTGACCAATCCGGGTCGACCGCTTGTAGAGACTCTGCGATTCTTGGACGCACCCCCGAAATCTCGGAACGAAGCAACCGCCGCGTTGATGCGACGCTTTGGAATCTGCGAGGAACGGGGAAGCGGCATCGACAAAATCGTTAACCTGATCGAAGCGCATCAACTGCCTGCCCCTTTGTTCGAGGATGTGAACACGTCTACGAGATGTGTCATGTTCGCCCACAAGCACCTCTCGGAAATGGGTCCCGATGAAAGAGTTAGAGCGTGCTACTGGCATGCTTGCATGAGATACGTGACAAACCAACTGACAAACAATCGTTCCGTACGCGAGCGGTTTGATATAGCTGAAAACCGCACTCCACGCGCCTCAAAGTTACTGAAAGAGGCGATCGATGCTCGTTTGATTGTCGTGCGAGACCCCGAGGCCGGTACAAGGAATCGGTCGTACATCCCTTGGTGGGCTGGGCAAGTTACACATACCTGACCTATATCCGTTGCTTTCCGTAAAAATGTTTTTCGATCAAGTGCTCGACTTCCTCAATCTCAAGAGACGCTAAGTTTGCTTTCCGTTGCTTTCAAAAAGTACGTTTTTTGACCGCGGCTTCGGCTATCTCAGGTTCAAAAAGACGCTAAGTTTGTTTTCCGTTGCTTTCAAAAAGTACGTTTTTTGACCGCTATTTCGGCTATCTCAGGTTCGATAAGACGCTACGTTTGCTTTCCGTTGCTTGCCGTATAAGAGACATGAGACAGTATCTCCCACCCCGCGTAAACCCCGCGTCACATCCAACCGTTACCATCGAATCTGTGGCAATCACCGCAGATACGAGACTCCGACTATGACAACCCTCTTACTCGTCCGCCACGGCCAAACCGAAGGCAACGCGCGTAACTTGGCCCAAGGACACTACGATGCACCTCTGACCGAAAAGGGCAGGGCACAGGCCAATCTCCTCGGCGAACGGCTCAAACACTGGCGATTCGACGCCGTCTACTCCAGCGACTCCATAAGAGCCATTCAGACCGCCGAGCCGCTCCTCAAACACCGGCCCGACATCGAAGTCTCGACCTCGCCCGAACTTCGAGAGAAGTTTTACGGCGACTGCGAAAACTTCTCCTGGCAACAGCTGCGAGACGAGTTCCCCGAAACATTCGCCCAGTTATTGGACCCCACATTCGGCTCCGACATCAGATTCCCCGGCTCCGACATCAGATTCCCCGGCGGCGAGTCCGACCGCGAACACTTTGACCGCGTCGCCAAATTCAACCTCGATGTCATCGAAAAACACGGCGAAGACGCCACCATCCTGGTTTTCAGCCACGGCGGATCAATCAAAGCCGCCGCCGCTCACATGTGCAATCTGCGGATGGAGGACAAGTGGCGACTCAGGACCGACAACACTGGCATCAGCTCAATAATCTCCGAGCCGACCTGGCGCGACGACGGCTGGCAGATCGAACGCTGGAACGATACCCACCACCTCAATGGATTTGATTCACACGGTTAGTTCCCATTCGACCACCGGCGGGTTGACCCTCGACCGGCTTCCGCGCACAATCATCTTGGTTCGTCACGGCGAAACCCGAGGCAACATCGACGACAAAGCGCAAGGCCACTTCGACGCTCAATTGACCGACCTAGGTCTGCGTCAAGCCGAAGCCTTGGCCCATCGATTGGAAAAGATCGACATTGATGCTGTCTATTCAAGCGACCTCATACGAGCGGTCGATACCGCCGCGGCTTTAATCGCCCTCCGACCTGACCTCGAAATCCAAACTCGTGCCGGCCTCCGCGAGGTGTATTTCGGCTCGTACGAAGACATGCGATGGTCAGAGATCCGAGAAGAAGATCCCGAGTTGCACGAACGCTGGACCAACTGGAAGACGAGGACCGACGTCAAATTCCCGAATGGCGAATCGCCGTTCGAAACGCGGCAGAGAGTGGCAGCTGTGGCGGACGAAATTATGACAAAGCATCATGAGGAGAACTCGATCATTCTGATTGTGGGCCACACCGGTTCGTTGCAACCTCTATTCGCTCACCTCTTAAACCTTTCCACCACCGAACAATGGCGCTTCCACTTCGATAACACCAGCATTACCGCGCTAACCGAGCACCCGTTCGCACCAAATGTTTGGCGCGCCCAAATGGTCAACGACACCCACCACCTAAACGGTTTCAACTCCCATGGATGACCCGAACTCGAACGCGCCCGGGCTCATCGTCAACCCATCGCCGCGCACCATCATCATGGTTCGTCACGGCGAAACCCAAGGCAACATCGACGACAAAGCCCAAGGCCATCTCGACGTGCCTCTCACAGAAACTGGGAGACACCAAGCGAAAGCGGTGGCAGAACGATTATCGGACACCGAATTCGATGCCGCATACTCCAGCGACCTCCAAAGAGCTTTCGATACCGCCAAAGCGATCACCGCTCATCGGCCAGAACTCCAGATTCGAACCCGCACCCAACTTCGTGAAATCCATTTCGGCGACTACGAAGACATGCCGTGGGATCAGGTCGGCAACACCTATCCCGAGTTCTACCGACGCTGGAAGAACTTGGATACCAGGGTCGACATCAAATTCCCCGGTGGCGAATCGATGCTAGACACCTGGAACAGAGTCGGCGAATTTGCGAGCGAGATCGCCGCCACAAATCATCCAGAGAACGCAAAGATCTTGGTCGTCGGTCACGGCGGCTCGTTGCAAGCGCTCCTGGCTCATCTCTTGAACCTACGCATCACGGATCAATGGTCCTTCCTCTTCGACAACACCAGCATCACCATCATCAAAGAACACCAATACACACCAAACGCTTGGCGAACCCATCAGTTCAACGACACCAGCCACCTCGCCGGTATTGGTCGCATCGATAGATCAAAACTGTAACGATCTATTTTTCACAGACCACGCCGTCACCATCGCCGTCCCTTGCACTCGGGACCTGCCACGCAGGAAATCCTCGGCCCGGACCTTCAGACCCCTGGACCCGTGGCACTCCCGCCGCTTCTGCCTCGTCACAATCACCATAGATCACTCTCGGCGTCGCCGTCGGCGTGGGCGTGGCGATTGAGGTCGGTGTCGGTGTAAATTTCGCGGTCGCTGTTGGCGTGAATGTGGCGGTTGCAGTCGGCGTCGGCGTAACTGTAGGGGTTGCAGTCGGTGAGGGTGTGATAGTCGGTGTCGCAGTTACGGTCGGTTCTAGTAACGGTGTCGGGGCGGCCTCGACGGTTGGTGCCAAAGCCGGAGTTGCAGTTGCTGTCGGTTCTTCTGTTGCTGTCGGCGTGGCAGTATCCACGACAACGGAAACGTATCCTAATGCGTCTAATCTGACGCACACTTCGCGGTTCGGGAATAGATCCGCTTGGGTGCCCGTACCTCCGCCCGTAGGTTCGGAAAATATCGCGCTGACTCCAGACACGACACTATCCTTGATACGTCCGAACAGACCGCGTTCGGAGTCGTCGCGCATCTCTTCTTGAATCTTAACCAGGGCTACAATCGCTTCTTCACAACTGGGATACGACTGATCGCCCCGTTTCACGACATCTTCGATGCTTTTCTCGCAAACAAAACCGTCACCATCACCGTCTCTCTCACCAGTAACCAAGACCTTTGGAAATCCCCAACCAGTACCTTGCTGACCAGGAACACGGGGAAATCCGTCTTCCTCAGCTTCTTCGCAGCCCCCGTAAGTCGGGCCGCTCTCCCCAGCTTCGACGGCAACTGTCGGCGTCGCGGTCGGCGACGGTGCAGTATCGCCAACAGGAACGACCGTTGGCTCTTGAGTTGGCGTTGGTTCGGATGTGGGCTCGGGCGTAGTTGTTGGATTTTCAGTTGCAGTGGCTATCGGCTCGGTTTCCGATTCTGCGATATGCCCCTTATCAACCAACGCCTCGCAATTCTCCCGATGATCCTCAAAATCTCGAGAAGTCGTCGCGTCGTACTCAACAGCAAGTCCCTCATCCAACAAGAATTCAGTAAGCAACAGCCCGTCCGACGACCTGAGATCCCCCAAAATCCGTCCGAACCCACCGTCCTCGAACTCAGTTATCAAAACCCACGGTCCTTGACCCGATAGAAACTCGGTTACACGCGCCTTAGACCAATTCCCGCAAGCCTTCTCAAAGTCATCGGTCGTCCGCGTCTCAGGCGTATCCACACCCTCAATCCGAACCGTCTGACGCTTCAATCCCTCGACCTGCACCTCGTCGATCTCAACCTCGACAGTATCGCCATCCAAAACTCTAACGATCTCAACCGCATACTCACCTTCGACTGCCGAGACCGATGTTGCCGTCGCCGTTAGCGTTGGCAGGGGAGTGGGCGTGCCGAAAAGCAACACCGGCCGAGCCGTCGGCGTCGGGGCCGATGCTGCTATCGCCGTTGCTTCGGGTAAATCCGGCGACGTTTCAGCGTCGGTACAGGCAAGGGCCACGAACAGCCCGCCGATGCAAACCACGGCGAATAAATACTGCCGTCTGCCCATTAACCGCACCTAATCGACTCGACCAATCGAACCATCTACATCGTCAGCGCAACGCGATTCGCCGTCGTTCCGCCTTCGCGGCCTTGCCACTCCGCAAACTCAAACGCCTCGTTGATCTGCTCCAACGGATACTTGTGCGAAATCACGTCAGCCACCGGAATTTTGTCCTGCACCCGAACTAGGAACTGCAATGCCGCCTCGATGATCCAAGGATCGTAATGCGTCGTGCCCAACCACTGCGTCTGCCCGCCGATAACCTTGGCGGCCGGTATCGTGATCGTACCCTCACCGATATTACCGATATCGATGTACTTGCCGTTCGTCCGAACCATGTCCAACCCCTCCAGCGCCGCCGCCGCGATGCCGACAACCTCAACCACCACATCGGCGCCGATTCCGTCGGTCAGTTCCATCACACGCTCGACTCGCGACTCCGGCGTCGGGTAGTCAACCAGCGAGATCGTGTCAGTTGCACCGCACTTCATCGCAAAATCTAGGCGTGGCTGCTGTCCATCGATGACAATCACCTTCGACGCACCCTTCTCCGCCGCGACAGCCGTGGCATATATACCCAGACCGCCAGCCCCTTGAATCACCACGCGGTCGCCGAAATCCATCTTCGCCCGTTCCAATCCGAACAGCACCTGAGACAACGCACAGTTGACCGGAGGCACCGCATCGCTCGGCAACTCGTCCGGCACCTTAAACGCGTAGTGTCCCTGCGGCAGATAGTAGTAGTCCGCATATCCGCCGTCGCAGTAGGGATACGAGTCGAGATCCTTCCGCCTCGAACGGTGCGGACAGGCGTGAAACTCGCCCCGGATGCACCAGTAACAACGATTGCACGGGTTGAAGAAGGGGAACGCCACGCGGTCGCCCTCTTTGAGCGGACGCCGCATCGAATCCGTCTCGATCCCCTTGCCCAGCGAGTGAACCACGCCTGTGAACTCGTGGCCGACAATGCGATTCGAGTGCGTCGACATGTCGCCACGCCAGATGTGCAGATCGGAGCCACAGATTACCGCATCAGTGTTCTTGATGAGCAACCCTCCCGGCTCAACTTCCGGCGTCGGGAATTCACCGATCTCGAACGGCACTCCCGGTTTGTCGAATATCGTGACTTTTCCGACTGGCATCATTAACCTCTTTCTCTAAATCGTGAGTGCAACGCGGCTGGCGGCCGTACCGCCTTCGCGCCCATGCCACTCAGCAAACTCGAACGCTTCGTTTATCTGCTCCAGCGGGAACTTGTGCGAAACAACCTCCGCCACCGGAATCCGATCCTGAACTCGTACTAGAAACTGTAACGCCTCCTCGATGATCCACGGGTCGTAGTGCACCGTCCCGAACCACTGCGTCTGGTTGCTGATCACCTTGACCGTTGGAAACTCAATGCTGCCGCCGCCGATGTTTCCGATGTCGATGTACTTCCCGTTGACACGCACCATGTCCAGTCCCTCCAACGTCGCCGCTGCAATCCCGACGACCTCGACGACCACATCAGCACCAACTCCGTGCGTCAACTCTCGGACCCGTTCGACTCTGGACTCCGGCGTCGGATAGTCCGCCATCGAGACCGTATCGGTGGCCCCACACTTCATCGCCAGTCCAGCCGCGTCTGCTGACCATCGATCACGATAACCTTCGATGCACCCTTCTCCGCCGCTACCGCCGTGGCATAGATGCCCAATCCACCTGCGCCTTGAATCACGACCGTGTCTCCAAAACTCATCCGCGCCCGTTCCAACCCGAAAAGCACCTGCGATAAGGCGCAGTTCACTGGCGGCACCGCGTCCGTCGGCAACTCCTCTGGCACCTTGAACACATAGTGTCCCGGCGGCAGATAGTAGTAGTCCGCCATCCCGGCATCGCAAAACGGGTGCTCGGCCAACGTGTACCAGCGACCGCGATGCCGGCACGCGTGATGTTCGCCCCGGGTGCACCAGTAGCATCGATTGCACGGGTTGAAGAAGGGGAACGCCACACGGTCACCCTCTCTCAACGGACGCCGCAACGAATCCGTCCACCCGTCATTCCCGCGAAGGCGGGAACCCAACGAGTGAACCACGCCAGTGAACTCGTGACCAGTCAACTTGCGGACGGGGGGCATCGGAACATCTCCGTCACCGCGCCAGCCGTGAAGATCTGAGCCGCAGATCACCGCGTGAGTGTTCTTGACCAGCAATCCTCCGGGCTCAACCTCAGGCGTCGGCAACTCCACGATGTCGAACGGCACTCCAGACGTCGTGAAGATCGCAACTCTACCAGTGGGCATAATTCACCCAACTCTCGTATCAGTTTCGACTTGGTCCGCAAGCACTCACATCGTCAACGCGACCCGGTTCGCAGTCGAGCCACCTTCGCGTCCCTGCCACTCGGCGAACTCGAACGCATCGTTGATCTCTTCCAACGGGTACGTGTGCGAAATTACGTTGGCGATCGGCATCCGGTCCTTGGCACGGACCAAAAACTGCAATGCCGCCTCAACGATCCACGGGTTGTAATGCATCAGGCCCTGCCACTGAGTCTGGTTGTTGATGATCTTCCGAGCTGCAAACTCGATGCTCCCGCCGCTGATGTTCCCGATGTCCACGTACTTGCCATTGAACCGAACCATGTCTAACCCCTCCAGCGTCGCCGCCGCGATCCCTACGACTTCCACCACCACATCAGCACCAATCCCATCGGTCAGCTCTCTGACCCGCTCAACACGCGACTCGGGCGTCGGATAGTCCGCCATCGACACGGTTTGCGTAGCCCCGCACTTCATCGCCAAATCCAGCCGCGGTTGCTGACCATCAATAACGATCACCTTCGATGCACCTTTTTCAGACGCTACCGCGGTTGCATAAATCCCCAGACCACCAGCGCCTTGGATCACTACCGTGTCGCCAAAATCCATCTTCGCCCGTTCCAACCCGAACAGAACCTGCGACAAAGCGCAGTTGACCGGCGGCACCGCATCGGTCGGTAGTTCATCGGGAACCTTGTACACATAGTGACCCTGCGGCAAATAGTAGTAATCCGCCATCCCGCCGTCGCAATACGGATACGCATCCAACCCTTGATGGTTGCTCCTGCCGCGGTGCGGACACGCATGATGCTCGCCGCGTATGCACCAGTAGCAACGGTTGCAGGGGTTGAAGAACGGAAACGCCACTCGGTCTCCCTCTCTCAAAGGCCGACGAAGCGAGTCGGTATCCACGCCGCTGCCCGTCGAGTGGACAACACCAGTGAACTCATGGCCGGGGACGCGCCGGACCGCACGCTGCGGACCATCGCCATCGCCTCGCCAACCGTGCAAGTCAGATCCGCAAATCACGGCGTGCGTGTTCTTGACCAGTATCCCACCCGGGCCAACCTCCGGCGTCGGCAACTCTTCAATCTCATACGGCACTCCCGATGCGGTGAATACGGCGACTTTTCCAGTTGGCATTTTCAGGTTCTCCTAAGGGTCGCTACGACGCGGGTGGCGACAACTCGCTGATGCGTTCCACATGATGCACGCGAATATAAACCATTCCCATTCCCAATGGTTGCCGCAAATGTATACAATCGAAGCGATTAAATCGGGGCGTGGCGAAACACGACGGTCGCTGATCGACAAACCAGCATCGCCGACGCCTTTAGCGAAAGGCACATTCGATTGCTCGAACGATTCCACGTCCCACATGACATCGCGGTACATGTCGAAATCGACGACATGCGCGCCACCGTCGAAGACATCTTCCGAAAAATGGGTATGCCCGAGGATGACGCCGTCCAATCGGCTGACGTCCTCGTCTACGCCGACGCCCGAGGCATCGAATCCCACGGCGTCTCCAACATGCTCCGAAGCTACGTCGCTTCATTCGGCGCTGGCGGCATTAACCCGACTCCCGAACCCAAAATCATCCGCGAACTTCCCGCCGCCGCAACTCTCGACTGCGATGGCGGTCACGGCCTCGTTATTGGTCCGATGGCGATGCGAATGGCCATGGACAGGGCAGAGGTCTACGGCATCGGCACCATCACTGCGATCAACGGTCGACACTTCGGTGCCTGCGCCTACCACGCCGCAATGGCCCTCGAACGCGATATGATCGGCGTCGCCATGACCACTGGCGGTGTCAACGTCGCACCCGTCCACGGCGCCGAACGACTAGTAGGCCTGAACCCTCTCGGCATCGCCGCACCAACCCGAAACGAACCTCCGTTCATCTTCGACGCTTCCATGAGCAGCGTCGCCGGAAACAAGATCGTCCTCGCCAAACGCATCGGCGTTCCCATAATGCCCGGTTGGATCGCCAAAGCTGACGGCACTCCCATAATGGAGGAGGCCGAGGTCCCCGACGACTTCATGATGCTCCCAGCAGGTGCAACCCGCGAACTCGGCGCTCACAAAGGCTACTCGATGGCCGTGATGATCGAGGTCCTCGCCGGAATCCTCGGCGGAAACGGCGGCGGACCCAACCGACGCCGTGGCGCATCACACCACTTCATCGCATACAACCTCGAAGCCTTCACCGACATCGAAGACTTCAAGACCGACATGGACGAATACATGCGGGCCCTCCAAGACTGCAAGCCAGCCCCGGGCCAAGACCGCGTCGTCTACGCCGGACTACCCGAGCACGAAGAAGAGATCGAACGCCGCGAACACGGCATCCCGTACCACCCCGAAGTCATCGACTGGTTCCGCGGAATCACCGCCGAACTCGAAATCCCATGGAGGCTCACATAAACCAAGACTTGACGACGACGTCAACATCCCTTCTCCCCATCGTGGGAGAGGGTTAGGGTGAGGGGGAACGGGCGGACAACGGGGCCATCCCCGCGCCAGCATCGCTCTCATCCCCAAAACCAAACAACAAAGGAACCCAATAATGGGCATCAACAAATGCATCGACCTGCTGAAGCAGGGCCAACCATTCTACGCTTCACACACTCCTGAACTCTCCTACGACGCCGGCGTCGAAATGGCCCAGACTTGGGCCGACATGATCCTCGTCGACTTCGAGCACCGCCACTTCGACATGGGCGGCCTCACGGCATTCATGAAAGGCCTCACCGCCGGCGGGCCAACCGCGAGCGGTCACCTGACGCCAACCGTCGTCACGACACTCCCGCACAACGCAATCTCCGTCGAAGAAGTCCGCTACAACGCCTGGCAGATGCGACACGCACTCACCACCGGCGTCCACGGACTACTCCACACCCACGCCCGCGACCCCGAAGCCGTCAAATGGTTCGTCGCCGCATGCCGCTACCCCTTCCAGACACTCGCACGAGACGTCATCCCCGAAGGACTCCGCGGCGGAGGCGGGCAGGGCGCACCCGCCGAGCTCTGGGGAATGTCAGCCCGTGATTACGTCGAAAGAGCCGACCCCTGGCCTCTCAACCCAAACGGCGAACTCCTTTTGGGCCTCAAGATCGAAGATCGTCACTGCCTACCCAACGCCGACGAGATCGCCGCCGTACCAGGCATCGGATTCGCTGAATGGGGACCAGGTGACATGGGAATGTCTCACGGCAACCCTGACGCCCACGATCCCCCGTACCCCGACTACATGGACAACGCACGCGACACCGTGAAGAATGCCCTCGACAAAGCGGGCGTAGGCTTCTACTCCGGATGGCGTGACGACGACATGACGATGGAACAGACCGTCGACCACCTAATCGACGTCATCGGCGTAAAAATGATGGGCGCCCCAAACAAAGAATTCGCCGACTACGGCCGAGCCAAGACCGGCCGCACGATGCCCGTTTAGAACAGGAGAAAATCTACGGGAGTTACAATCTCGTCGGCGCTTCCGCTGGCATACGATTGACAACGCCGCATGCGAAATATTTCGCGCTACTTGACTAGTAAGGACAATACGACATTGGACGAGCCCGTAGGTTATTCAGTACGGATATTCATGCCCCAAGGCCAACCTGACGGGGTCCGCATCGTGAGCAAATCTCATTGGTCTGGTCAGGGAATCGTCTTCCCGAGACAGTCGATGCCGGACATACGTACCCTAAAAATAGCGGACGGCGGTTGCATTTACGTGCTGTGGGGTCACGATGAGGACGGTGAAGTTGTGTTACCTAGCGCTTACGTCGGTCGAACTGACGACATCTGGACCAGATTGCAATCGCATTCCAAGGATCCCAGCAAAGCGTTCTGGAAACAGTGCGTTGTATTCACGAGCACCGACCTAAGTCTGAATACAGCTCACACACAACATATAGAGGCCAAGTTGATTGAGGTCGCTTCCAAAGCGAACCTATGTCAACTCGTCAACGAATCCAATCCTACGCAACCCCCGTTGTCACTCGCTGACCGAGCCGATGCGGAAAGGTTCTTCTTCGACGTAATGCAATGCTTACCCTTATGTGGCGTCGGGTTTTTTGTGGAACCCGAACAGCCGACTGAGTATACTCAGCTTCTCACGTTGAGTGAAAAACAGATCACGGCTAGGGGCTACGAAATCGCTGGCGGTTTCGTTGTGCGTGAAGGATCAGAGGCGGTCGGCGAAGAGATGGTAGCGAATACGATGCCTATATCCTCAAGAAAGTTACGCGAAGAACTGATCAAAAGAGGCGTCATCAGACTCGACAATGGAAAGTACAAGCTGAATTCAGATCAAACGTTCAATTCCCCATCGCAAGCGGCTGGTGTACTTCTCGGCGCCAGCTATAACGGGTTGAATTACTGGAAAGACACTTCTGGCCAAACCTTGAACCAGATACGCGAAGCGGAAATAAACCAACCCTAATCGAATGCAGATGACATTGTCGACTTTTCGCGTTCCTTTTGGTTGCCGATCCCAACGGTTCTTCATCGAGATTGGATCGGCACGTCAGTGCATTAATCCCAACTCCCGAATACCCGATAAAGTATCAACACGCGCGACAATCCAAGTCGCACCCTTAAACAAAAGGAAAAAACAATGGGCATAAACAAATGCATCGACCTGCTAAAAGAAGGACAACCCTTCTACGCAACCCACACACCCGATCTCTCCTACGATGCCGGTGTCGAATTGTCCCAAACCTGGGCCGACATGATCCTCATCGACTTTGAGCACCGCCACTTCGATGTCGGCGGCCTTGGCGATTTCATGCGAGGACTTAAAGCAGGCGGACCAACCCCCAGCGGACACCTCACGCCCACCGTCGTCACGACTCTCCCGCACAACGCCATCTCCGTCGAAGAAGTCCGCTACAACGCCTGGCAGATGCGACACGCCCTAACCACCGGCGTCCACGGACTACTCCACACACACGCCCGGGACCCCGAAGCCGTCAAATGGTTCGTCGCCGCATGCCGCTACCCCTTCCAGACCCTCGCCCGCGACGTCATCCCCGAAGGACTCCGCGGCGGCGGTGGGCAGGGCATACCAGCAGAGATTTGGGGCTTGTCGCCACGCGAATACGTCGAGATCGCGGACCCGTGGCCCCTCAACCCCAATGGAGAGCTACTCCTCGGCCTCAAGATCGAAGACCGTCACAGCCTACCCAACGCCGACGAGATCGCCGCAGTGCCCGGCATCGGTTTCGCAGAGTGGGGACCAGGCGACATGGGAATGTCCCACGGCAACCCCGATGCCCACGACCCGCCATACCCCGACTACATGGACCACGCACGAGACACCGTCAAAGCCGGCCTCGACAAAGCAGGGGTAGGTTTCTACTCAAGCTGGGCCGACGACAACCTGACGCAGGAACAGATAGTCGACCACCTAATCGACGTCATCGGCGTCAAGATGATGGGCGCACCGAACAAAGAATGGGCCGACTACGGTCGAGCCAAAACCGGCCGCACGATGCTCGTCTAACCCGACACGAATTTTCGTTCCTGTTGGCATGAGGCGCGAGCATCGCTCGCGCCTCATTTCGTAAACCCACCTGCGCCCAACAACCCGATAAAGTATGAACACGCGCGACAAACCAGTCGCATTCCGCCAACAAAAGGAAAAAACAATGGGCATAAACAAATGTATCGACCTACTAAAACAAGGCCAGCCGTACTACCACACGCCCACACCCGAACTCTCTTATGACGCCGGCCGTGAAATGGCCCAGACGTGGGCCGATATGGTCCTCATCGATTTCGAACACCATCACTTCGACATCGGAGGTCTTTACCAGTTCATGAGGGGCCTCAAAGACGGCGGTCCCACCCCGAGCGGTCACCCCACGCCAGCGGTTGTGACTTCCCTGCCTCACAGCGCCTACTCACCCGAAGAGGTGCAGTACAACGCCTGGCAGATGCGACACGCGCTGACCACCGGCATTCATGGTCTGCTCCACACCCACGTACGCAACCCCGAAGCAACCAAATGGTTCGTCGCCGCTTGCCGTTACCCGTTCCAGACCATTGGCAGCGACATAATTCCCGAGGGAATCCGCGGTGGCGGAGGGCAGCGCCAACCTGCAGCCATATGGGGCGTTGATCCCAAGGAATACGTCCAGATCGCCGACCCCTGGCCGTTGAATCCCAACGGCGAACTCATGCTCGGACTCAAGATCGAAGACCGACACTGCCTCTCCTTCGCAGAACAGACCGCGGCGGTTCCGGGCATCTCCTTCGCGGAGTGGGGACCCGGAGACATGGGAATGTCGTTCGGCGACCCGGACGCTCACGACCCACCGTACCCCGACTTCATGGACAGCGCCCTCAACATCGTCAAGAAGGCGTTGGACAACAACGGCATCGCCTTCTACGCCGCGTGGCAAGACGAAGAGATGACCAACGAGCAACAGGTCGATCAACTCATCGACGGCCTCGGATGCAAAATGATCGGCGCATTGACCAGAGACATCGCCGACTACGGCCGAGCCAAAACCGGCCGAACGATGCCGGTTTAGCTATCCACGAAACCAAAGTGCGCCTTGCCCCACATCCCCCTCTTTAATGAGGGGGTTAGGGGAAGGTTCCCCAGATTTTCTGGTTCTCGATTCCAACACGGTTTAAACCAGAGGAGTACGTGACATGCTTAAACGATTGCTTCGCGTTTCACTTTCGATTTTCGCGTTTGCGGCGATCATCTTTGCGTTGGCGATTGTCGCAAGCATCATCGGTGACAGATTCCACCCTGACGGCACATTTGACATCTACAACTTGTCGAATGACCCTCAAGTGCCGTCCGAGTGCCGCCGACACGTCGGAGATTTCTCGATCATTTCCGATCAAGACGGCGACTACCTTGATTACCAGTGGCTCGGCACTCAAGCGCAACTAGAAAGTTGCACGGAGGCGATCAACGCCATGTCCGGAACGTTCGATGAACGAGACTATGTAGGCAGTTACGAAGCCGGTTACGTCACATGGGTCGGTTTCGAACCCACGGACATCCACGATTGGGATCTCCCAGACGAATGCCAGCCGCACTACGTCTTCAAGTCAAAGAGTCACCCATGGTGGATCGATTACCTGGGAACGGTTGACTATATAGACGTGACATTCGAGTGGGTCGGCACCGACACCGAATGGGAAGCGTGTTCGGTCGCACGCGAAAAACAGATCGCGGAAATAGACCCGGCCGAGATCGAAACGACATGGGTCGGCGAACCGGTCTCTGGATCGATTAAAGGGTTCACCTTCACCGTCATAACCACTGAACAGTAGGCAAGTCGATCGTAACCACCGTCCGACAAGACCTCCGCCATTCGCTGCGACCTAACTGCGAATCAAGGGCCGTTGTTCCAAAGCGCACCGAACCCGCGGCCTGCTAGACTCGCGATTACCTTTTTGAAACCGTAACTTTGGAGGCTATCAGTATGCATTTCCGATCCCAATCAACGGCATCTCGCAGACTGTTTAAGGTATTGGCCATCGGTCTCGTTCTCCCCCTCTTCGCCTTGGCACCCGCCTTCCTGTTTTCAACGTTCTTCGTTCAGCCATCAGTCGGTGGCGGCGAATCCGTACCGCTTCTCCAAGTTGACGAGCACGCTGACCCGGAGACGGTTGAAACCGTCCTCATCACGATGTCAGCCGCCCACGGAGAGGAAGACAGCGATCCGAGCACCAGCGGATGGAGTCTTCTTGAAGACGCCGACATCATCAAGGTCACCATCGATGAAAGAAGCGACGTCGAGGTGATATCCGACGACGACCCACAGAGCTCAAAGCTGGCCGATCCACAGCGGTACACATTCGACATCATCAGGAACGGCGTAGAAATCCCGGAGGATTTCGTTCGACATGGCGACATCTTTACCTTTTCATACACCCACGATCCATCAATGGATGCCATCCCCATAGACGGGGATGAGTGTTCAACATTCCTGCGTCTCCGGGTCGACGACGAAGACAGCGAAGGCTCCCAAGCATACATCGGCTTCATGAAAATCTCCGGCGACGATTCTGCCACGATCGGCCGGTGCTCGATCCCTTGGATCGATACGGATCCTGAATAGCAAATGGACATCGCCTCGCTAAGTTCATCCCGAAGATACCGCGCGGAGTACCGAACGATCCATTAAACCGCAAGGCTAGTGAGCCCAAGTAAACGCGAATGGAGACTGGTCAGCACTCGTGATATAAAAAGATATATCGGAGGATAGCCATGCCCAAAACCACCCGCATCTCCAAATGGGGCTCAAGCCTCGCCGTACGCATTCCCAAAGCAATCGCCGAGGAGTGGGGCGTCAAAGAAGGAACCGCCATCGAACTCTCCCGCGACGAAACAGGTCTGCTCCTGAAAAAACGCAGAAAAAGACTCAGCGACATGATTAACGGGCCTAAACCGAAATTCATGCATCCTGAGATCCAAACTGACGGACCCAGAGGTGAAGAGGTTTGGTGAACGGTGCGTACGTACCTGACCGCGGTGACTTCGTCTGGATGGAATTCATGCCCCAGGCCGGGCACGAACAATCTGGACGACGCCCCGCACTCGTCATTAGTCCTAAGGCGTACAACAACTGGCGCGGTTTGGCGGTCGTATGTCCGATCTCAACACGTGCCGCCGGATATACGTACGAAGTCGGCATCCCGTCAAACAACGCAGTTTCAGGTGTAGTTCTATCCGACCAAGTCAAATCTATGGACTGGCGCGCGAGATACGCCCGATACATCGGCAAAGCACCCACAGACTTGATGGATGAAGTGCTCGAGAACGTTTCCACTCTCCTCGAAATCGAACCATCCGACAACTGACGCACCTGATCACACACACCATGAAACTAATCGCAACAATCCTCGTCCTCTCCGCCGCCGTCCTCCTGCTCACCTCTTGCTCCTCCGATAGCGGCGCCACCCAGGTCGCACTCGAACGCGCTCAAGCCACCGCAGAGGCCGCCGTCATCTCGCGCAACGCTGCCATCGCGGAACGCGATGACGCGGTCGCACGCGCCGAACAAGCCGAAAGATCTGCAGATCGACTCGCGGCCATCAAAGACCGCGGCGATGTCGTATGCGCGACCGGTAACGACACACCCGGTTTCCACTTCCTCGACGCGTCAGGGCGGAGCGTAGGTTTCGACGTCGATCTCTGCCGCGCCGTTGCCGCCGCCGTCGCTCGGAGATGCCGACGCAATCGACTACCGATTCACCGACCTCGCCGAACGCGGACCCGCTCTCCAATCCGGCGAGATCGATGTCATGAACCTCACCACCACCTGGACGTCGAACCGCGATATCAACTGGGGAAACTTCCCACCCGTCATGTTCTACGACGGCCAAGGCTTCGTTATCCGCAAGGACACCGGCGTCGAATCCGCCCTCGAGCTCGACGGCGCCGCCATCTGCGTCACTTCCGGTACCACGACCGAACTCAACCTGGCCGACTACTTCAGACAGCACGACCTCGACTTCACGCCTACCGTTTTCGAACAGACCGAGGTCGCATTCAGCGCCTATACGTCTGAACAGTGCGACGCCTTCACGACCGACCGCTCCGGCCTCGCATCACTCCTCAGCGAGTTTCCCAATCCCGACGAACACCTCATCCTCCCCGAAATCATCTCCGAGGAACCTCTCACCCCCGTCGTCCCACACGGCGACGAAGCCTGGTTCGATGTCGTCAAGATCGTCATGGCTGGCATCATCTACGCCGAGGCATACGGCATCGACAGCACAAACGTCGACGAAATTGCCGCTAGCGACAACGTCAAAGCCAAGAGATTGCTCGGCACCGAAGGCGATTTCGGACAAGAGGCGCTCGGTCTAGGAAAGACGTTCATGCAAGACGTCATCAAGCAAGTTGGGAACTACGGGGAAATATACGAACGCAACCTCGGCGCCCAAGGCATCGGACTCCCGCGCAAAGGCCGCAACGATCTCTGGATAAACGGCGGTCAAATCTACGCCGCACCCCTGCGCTGACGAATATTTCGATTCTGACAAAGATATCGTGTTATGAACGCGACGATTCCGATACCCGCAAATCCATCCCCGCAGGAGTGTTCATCGCCGCAAGGCGACCAGCGCACGCCTCCGTCGTTCCCGCCGTTCCCGCGCACACGGGAACCCAGAGAGGAAGGGTAACGGGGACTAGACCAGTATTTCCTAATTTTTCGGTTGTCCATCCCGGTTATGCAGAAGAAACCAAGGCAAAACTAATCCATCTAAATCCGAATAATGACATAAACTGGAGACGATGTCTCGTTTCGCGACTCTTGGACGTAGCTTAAACTCATATGAAAATCATCCCCCTCGGAGGAACGAACAATATGAAATCGAAACTTCTGATGTCGGCACTCGCAATGGTGTCAGTATTGGCAATAGCAGTCACTGCTTGCCAGAGCGACGAAGGTCCAACTGACGCTGACCTTCAAAACGCTGAAGCAACCGCCTCCGCCGCACAATCCGCTCTCGGCGACGCTAACTCTCGAGCAGACGCGGCCGAAGCCGCCAAAGACGCGGCCGAAAGAGCCGCGGCCGACCTCCAAGAGATAATTGATGAGATGGGTTCGATGGAAGACACTGGCAGTCGTCTCGCCCAAGTCCAAGATCGCGGCAAAGTCATCTGCGCAAGCAGAAACGACGTCCCCGGATACGGCTCCCTCGACGACTCCGGCCGCAACGTCGGCTTCGACATCGACCTCTGCCGTGCAGTCGCTGCCGCTGTCCTCGGCGACCCCGAAGCCATCGAGATCCAGTTCATTACCGCCGCTGAACGTGGCCCGACCATCCAGTCCGGTGAAGTAGACGTCCTCGTCCGAACCGTCACATGGACCACCAGCCGAGACGCTCAGTGGGGCAACTACGCTCAGACCATGTTCTACGACGGACAAGGCTTCATGGTCCCAGCCGATCTTGGTGTCACTTCCGCTTATGATCTCGGTGGAGCCGCCGTCTGCGTGACCTCCGGTACAACCACCGAGCTCAACATGGCCGACTTCTTCCGACAGAACAACATGGAATACAACCCGCAGGTCTTTGAAGACACCGACATCGTTCTCTCCTCGTACGAGTCCGGCGCCTGCGATGTCTTCACCAACGACCGATCGCAGCTCGCCGCGCTTCGCACGTCCTTGCAAGACCCCGACAGCCACGTGATCCTCCCGGAGACCATCTCCGAAGAGCCGCTTGGCCCAGTCGTTCCCCACGGTGACGACCAGTGGTTCGACATCGTGAAGACCGTCATGTCCGGCTTGATCTACGCAGAAGGGTATGGAATCAACAGCGAAAACGTCTCCGAGAAAGCTGGTGGCGACGACGTCAAAGCCAAGAGACTACTCGGCACTGAAGGCACCATTGGACAAGAGAGCCTAGGCCTCTCCGAAACCTTCATGCAAGACGTAATCAATGCAGTCGGCAACTACGGCGAAATCTACGACCGCAACCTCGGACCCGACGGCATCGACCTCCCCCGAGAAGGCGGCCGCAACGCCCTCTGGTCAGACGCCTCATGTAGCGACTGCCCCAAAGGCGGCCAAATCTACGCAGCACCCCTGCGCTGATCACGCCACAGGCGATCAACCGCCAAAGCCCAAAAGGGGGATGCCAAAAGCATCCCCCTTTTCTTTTTCCACGTACCCAGAAAGAATCCCCTCTCCATCGATGGGAGAGGGTTAGGGAGAGGGTGAAAACGTCCCGTTCGCTCCGCGAAGGGGACGCGGAGCGAAGCGAACGCAGGGGATGCCCGGCGGTGCAGGGTGGAAGCGCGCTTCCGCGCACAAACTCCGTCATTCACAAGCCCGCGTAACTTGCTCGCATGCAGCTGCCAACCCATCAAATACAACATCGTCGCAACCGACTGACCCGCCACCATGATCGGTCAGATCAAATCAAATCCCGCAAGTTCCAAGGCATGGAACAAATTCGCGCCCTCGTGCGTCAACTTAACAACGGCAATGCCGTATTCAGTCCCACAATCGAAACAAAAAGAGAACCGAGATGAAAATCGCAGCCGCTCTCTGTTTAACGCTGCTCGCCGGAGCCGCGATAGCCTGCAGCAGCACGGAACTGCCCACTGTGCCGAAACCCACACCCACGCGTGTCCCTCCGCCTCTGTGGGCTGATCCGCCGACGCTGTTCGACGCCGAGCAGGTCTCCTATCTCGAAACCGTCGTCGAGCCATGCGTCCCGCTGGAAGAGTCGACTCGCTATCCCTGCGCGACCCGTAGCTGGGGGCACCCCTACTGGATTGATTACGTGCATCCCGACCAGACGACATCTATTGACATGACGGATGTCCATTGGGAAGTGGATCCAGCTCCGACGCCAGCCACAGAGCTCGAATGGTTGCGTAATTGGTTCGAAGACGTAGCCGAAACAGAAGGTTATGGATATTCGGGAAGCGTTCCCCATATCATCGCTAGGGGAGTATTCCTACCAGGCTCCACTCGTTGCATACTTCATGAATTACCAAGCGTCGACATCGAGTGCTACATCGATTTCAGAGTTAGAGAATACGTTGCGGGACGTGGTCCCGAAAACCTCACGCTGCGGCCAAGAGGCGACGTGCAATACGCTCATCAGAACCATGAACTTTACAACACCGAGGATTACCAGAAACGGTTGTCGGCGTACGTCTCCAAATGGTGGGAAGGTGGCGAAGTCGTCGCGTATCTGGGGCTGAATAACCTCAACAGGGCTGTTGAGGTTTGGTATTTGCTGGGTTTCGAGGCCGTACGACGGCGTGGGAATGGCAGGGTTGTCGTCGACGGGCGGGATTTGGATCAACTGACGAATGACCTGAGAAGCGCTCACGCCACGGTCACCGCGGAACATGAATTCGAACTCGTGAAAGACGCCAACCTCAAATACCTGCGCGAGCATCTACAGGGATACGGATACTACGAAGAATTAGGGGAATTCATCTCCCCGCCACCGCCACCGTTCACCGAATGACGACAAACCACCGACATGCTCCAACCGCCGCTCACCGCTCCCCCTTCAATCGCTCACCAAAAAACACCAAAGCCTTACCAACTCGCCTTACCAGTCCTCGTTACCCGTTAAACTACATCAAAGTCATCAAACGCATCATGACGCGATAACGAGAGACTAGCAGTGCAGAGCATCCTATACCCCGGCGGGATCCCCCTGTGGCGCAATGTCGTTTTCCTGCAGTGGGTCGGCCAGATCATCACTGCGATCATCGTCATTGCCATCGTTTCTGGCTTCATCTTCAACGTCGCCAACGAGATCCAAGACCGCGAGATTCCATTCGGATTCAGCTTCCTCGACGACGCCGCTCAGATACCCATCGGCGAATCCGTCATCCACTACGACCCGTCGCAGTCATACCTCTACGGATTCTCCGTCGCCGCACTCAACACCATCAAAGCATCCGTTCTCGGCGTCATCCTCGCAACCACCCTCGGCATCGTCATCGGCGTCTCAGGACTCTCAAGAAACTGGTTGCTCAGCCGACTCGCACTCGTCTACATCGAGACCTTCCGCAACATCCCACTCCTGATCCAGCTCCTCTTCTGGTTCCTAATCATCCTCGAACTCCCAAACGTGCGCGAGGGATACATCTTCTTCGACGCCTTCTATCTCAACAACAGCGGCTTCTACCTGCCATGGACGACACCACTCAGCGGCTTCTGGCCATGGGCGATCCTGTCCGTCGTCGGCCTAGGAGCCGCGATTCTCGCCTTCAAATTCCTCGTGAAACGAGAAATCGAAACCGGACAACCTAGCTATCCCATAATCGCTGGATTCGCCATCTTCATCGTCGTAACCGTCATCGGACTCTTCATCTTCACACCCCTGGACCTCGTAGTGCCCGAACGACAGGAAGGCCCATTCGGACGTCTGCAGGGCGGCGCACGATGGTCCGGCAGCTTCTTCGCTCTCCTCATCGGTCTCGTCGTATACACCTCCGCATTCATTGCCGAAATCGTCCGCGCCGGTATCCAAGCCGTCAACAAAGGACAGACCGAAGCCGCACGAGCCCTCGGACTACACACCAACGCTGGACTCCGCTGGGTCATATTCCCGCAAGCCATGCGCGTCATCATCCCGCCGCTAATCAGCCAATACCTCAACCTAACCAAGAACTCGTCCCTCGCCGCCGCCATCGGTTACCCCGACCTCGTCAGCGTCTCCACGACCATGACCCAGATCGCACCCGCCATATCCCTAATCGGGATGGTCATGGTCACATACCTCGCAATGAGCCTCTTCTACTCCGCACTCGGAAACATCTACAGCCGCGTCACCAGATACGCCGGCGTCGGATAGCAACGACCCAAAAGATACGCCAACGATACGCCAACCTAAATGAACCAGCAGTCCACAAGATCGCACCCAACGCCGCCCATGATGACCGTCGGCGTACCCGGTTGGATACGCGCCAACCTCTTCGCCTCGCCAGCCGACGGCATCGTCACCATAATCCTGGGCTTCGTCGTCGCTCTCGCCATCTTCCAGTCCATCAACTGGGTCTTCTTTACCGCATCATGGGAAGCCGTAACCACCCGAATTCCCCTCTACGTCATCGGACGCTACCCCCAAGAGTTCTACTGGCGACCCGAGGTCGCCCTCCTCCTCATCAGCATCCTCCTCGGAATGGCATGGCGACTCTGGGGCGGCATCGCCCGCGGATTTGCCATCGCAATCATCATCGTAACCCTCCTCGCCGGAACCCTCCCGTACCTCGGCGTCGACCCCGGAGCACCCAAGTACGACGCCACAATCTCGCCTGACCCGCCGAGAATGGCCCTCCGAGAGGTTCAACGCGACATCGCCGACGCCGACCGTGCCAACGCCATCGACCAGCGGGACATCACCGAACTCACCGGAACCACCTACCTCGCCGGCACTCTCGACGGCGACGAAGACCGCTCCGACTACTACTCGTTCACCATCACAGAGTCGATGACCCTCAAAACCATCCTCGGTCACCAAGACGCCAACGCCAACCTCTTCCTCGAAGACGCCAACGGCGGCGTCATCAAATCCTCCGACAACTCCGGAACCGACGACGACTCCATCGGCACCACTCTAGATGCCGGCACCTACTACATCCGCGTCGATTCCCAACAGATCGCCGACAACAATTACGTCCTCACATACAGCGTCACTGGCCCGCCAAACCTCCTCGTCAGCATCCTCTTCGCACTAAACCTCATCGCCGTTGCTATCGGATACGGTCTCGCAACCCTGCGCACCTTTGGCAACCTCCGAAACTTCCTCATCGCCGCCATCGTATTCTTCATTTTCTCCGCCTTCCTCGTCATCGGGTCCAGCTTCATCCCCGGTCTCGATCCCGTCAACACACAAGACCTCGGCGGCCTCACCCTCAACCTCCTACTCGCTGCCATCGGCATCGTTTGCTCCATACCCATCGGCATCGGACTCGCCCTCGGACGCCGCAGCCCACTCCCGTTCCTCAGATACTTCTGCGTCGGATTCATCGAAATCATCCGCGGCGTCCCACTCATCACGCTGCTGTTCATGTCCCGACACATCCTGCCGCTCACCTTCCCCAAGAACGTGTCGATCGACGAGCTCTACCTCGCCATGATCACCATCACCCTTTTCAGCTCCGCCTACATGGCCGAAAACGTCCGCGGCGGCATGGCAGCCGTAGCCACTGGCCAGACCGAAGCCGCAAAAGCCCTCGGACTACGCGGATGGCAGACCACCGTCATGATCACCCTCCCGCAGGGACTCCGCAACATCATCCCGGCGATAGTAGGGCAGGCCATATCCCTCTTCAAAGACACCAGCCTAGTCTTTATCATCGGCATGCTCGACCTCGTCGAAATGGGCCGAGTAACCATCCAAGGAAACATCGATTTCATCGACGACGGACACGAAGTCTACATCTTCGTAGCCGCAGTCTTCTGGATCTTCACCTTCTCAATGTCATACGTATCCCGCCGAATAGAACGAGCCTTAGGAGTAGGCCAGAGATAAAACACCCCCTCACCCCAACCCTCTCCCACGAGGGGAGAGGGAGCAGAAACGCCACCAACAATCTCTTCTCCCATGATGAGAGATCAGAAATGTCGCCAACGATTCCTTCACCTTTGATGGGAAAGGGAGCAGAAACGCCGCCAGCTATATCCCCTCTCCCTTGATGGGAGAGGGCTAGGGTGAGGGTGAAAAGCCAAGGACACACCAAACCATGACCACCGTAACCGAACAATCCATCACCATCACCGATCCCGACATCCGCAACGTCCCACTTATGGAACGCGACGACATCATCGTCTGCGAAAACGTCTTCAAGTGGTTCGGAAACTTCTGCGCCATAAACGACGTCACAATGTCCGTCAAGAGGGGAGAAGTAGTCGTCATCTTCGGTCCCTCCGGCTCCGGCAAGTCCACATTCATCCGCATGATCAACCGGCTCGAAGAGCACCAGCAGGGCAAGATCGTCGTCGACAGCATCGAGATGACCAACGACCTCCGAAACCTCGACGCCATCCGACGCGAAGTCGGCATGGTCTTCCAGCAGTTCAACCTCTTCCCCCACATCTCCGTCCTCGGCAACATCACCCTCGCTCCCCAGCGCGTCCGACACCTCCCCAAAGCCGAGGCCGACGACCTCGCAATGTCCCTCCTCGAACGCGTCGGCATCCCCGAGCAGGCCGACAAATACCCCGCCGAACTCTCCGGCGGACAGCAGCAACGAGTAGCCATCGCCCGCGCCCTCGCCATGCAGCCACAGATCATGCTCTTCGACGAACCAACATCGGCACTCGACCCCGAGATGATCAAAGAAGTCCTCGACGTCATGCGAGAACTCGCCGACACCGGCATGACGATGCTCTGCGTAACCCACGAAATGGGCTTCGCCCGAGAAGTAGCCGACCGCATGGCCATGTTCGACGAAGGCCAACTAGTAGAACTAGGCACCCCCAACCAAATCTTCGAAAACCCCACCGAAGCCCGCACCCAACTCTTTTTGGATCAAATCCTCTAAATCCCCCTCCTCAAGGAGTGGGTTAGGGGGAGGCCCATCTCCCGCGCATAACTCACGTCACTCCCCCGAACGTCCGTCATTCCCGCACACACCGCAATCTATGCGGTGAAAAATCTATTTTTTCGCCCCGTCTAGCTTGCGAAATAAGTGATTCGCCAACGAGAGTAGCTCGAGGGCTTGATCTGGATCGTCAACTAGCTCATGTTCGTGAACTCTTGGATTCCTGATTCCCGTCATTGCGCCCGCAAATATGTCCATATAACCGAGTTGTTCGTCTTTCTCGGATTGGGTCGAATTGTCATTGATACGGAGCACTGGACTGTTCGCGCTAAACGCTTTTCGCATCAAGCTGGCTCCGTCTTCATCAGCGAGTTCAGATTTCTCCTTCACGTTATTGTTGAGGCAAATCAACGATTGCGCGACGGCTTGAGCGTAATGTCCGTCAGCGAACAATTTACGGCTGACAGATTGTAGTTCCGGGGCGGTTACGAGATTGTCAAATCTTGCCAAAAGGCTCGGCTCGTTTGCATCAACATGTACTGAGGCAGGACGACTCAATCCAACAGTATCTATTGCATTCTGAATATTGGTGGCGACTTCTAACCATTTGCGACCATGAGCACTGGATTCCGACGGTTCAATCACGCGTCGCTCCGTAGAGATGCTTGGCCATGCTCGCGAAAATTTGATCGATCTGATCGGACCCCGCGTTAGAGTCGATGTGTATCTGCACATCAATATGAACAGTTGGCGTATTCATAACGGATTGACGAGTCGGCGCCGACTCAACCTGGTTCTCCGCGGCTGGTTCATCCATGACTATCGGGATGGTTTCAATTGTTGGTTCAGCGACAGCCGGGAGTTCTTCCAAAACTTGCTCGAGGGGAATAAGGTATTCGCCACCCGACTGTTCGCGCACCAATCCAAGGAAACGAATGTTTGCGTCAAAAACCGATGAGGCTTGGCCACAATCGGCGCGATTGATACCCACGTCTTCGAATACGTCTTCCAAGACTTCACCGGCAGGAAGCCGGTTGTTTTTCAATCGCTCATAAACCGCATTGAAATTATCGAATTTCGAAATCGACAATGCGAACAACGCCTTTAGGATCGCGCTGTCCGATGTGGGCTCCTTATCGACCACTCGTTCACCGTCATGGGTCAATTCCAAGAATTCGGAACTGCTCCCGCCGTCGATCAAACCATATCTAACGGCGTTGGCGATCAACATTTGGCTAGCGCTGCTGGTCGGGGAACGCCCTAGTTGCTTTAGGGCGCTCAATCGACGCAATCTACCTTCAAATCCATGTTCGCTTATGACTCGCGGAAACTCGAGGCACTCTTCAATATGCCTAACCGGGTAAGGTTTCCGCCCGGGGCTTCTTCTGGGTTCCGGAGATGCAATTGATTCCGTTGTCATCTAATGTTGGTGCCTATTCGCTTCGGTCAGATTGCGCGTGCCTAAGAATGTCCGTGTATCGGAGCGTTTCCTATAGATTTTGCGCATCTTTGGCATTTTAACACGTGTTCTTCAATTGAATTTCGGCAAAGCAGTCTAACCCCAGATTACGCGGTTGGTCTTTATTTCAATATTGGCGTGTTGGTGACGACGCGCGGTCGAAATCGAGTCAACATTTGGGACAAACTTTGTGCCTGAGCAACTTGATTCGTAAGAAAATTACAACCGTGCGTTACAAACCACCGGTTCCGAAGCCAACAACACCCGCAACTTACCCAAATCCGGCAACCCAAGAATATCGGATATCCCCTCATCCAACGCCGCACGCGCCGGGCAAGAATCCATACCCGGCAATCGCTCGAATTCGGCGTCTGCTAACTCATCGAACAGATCGGATAGCCGTTCAAGTTGAGTGACCGAAAGTTGACGCGGATCAAGTACCGTCATGCCTTTGAGATCGGCTTTCTTGAAACCTACCCATCCGCCTTCTGTGCTTGTTCGGTGGGTTAGGGTCGCCAACAGACCCGCACTCGAATTCAACCAACCGACCAGCACCGACTCGTATTGCGGATTATCAACCTTGACGGGCCACCATACATTCGAAAGGACGTTTGTCGTCGATGTCATGGCTAAGACTCGTGCAGTGTCGAGTCTCGGACCCTCCGCGATCAGCAACCGTCCTGATTGCTGCCAAAGATGTTGGCCGTACCCCGGTTTTTGTCCGCCCTTGGGTTTGACTAACGGAGACAAGTAATGGTCCGGTTGACAAACGAGAGACGTCCTTTCGTCTGTATCGTGCCCCTTTATCATCGGGTATGCTGTCACCGTTGTCGTCTCTTCGAACCCATCAACCAGGCGACGTCGATCTGGCCCAATCTCCCCAATCTCTTCCAACTGACACATCGGCACACTGCCAACACCAGCCTCGCCAGGAACCCAAACCTCCCCATCTTCCAAAAGCCTCAACGCGCTCCTAACGACATCTGCGCGTGCGAATTGCACACCGATCCACTGCTTGCCCTTTAGTTTCGTTTCTGGAATCGAAAACACTTCGCCTACATGTTCGCCATCTAGCTCGAGAAGGGCAGTGCCCGTATCCTCAATCCTCGCCGGCTGCGTTGTGTTGACTACTTCCGCCACACGATGCGCATCCAACACTCCATTCGGGTTTTGCCAAAGATTTACGAAAGTGGTCCGATGTTCCGCGCCATCTCCATTCGCAGGTCGCCGCGTTGCGATCAACAGAGCTTCAGACAAATCCGTGCTGTCCGAAAAGTTCCAACGCGCAGGATCGTGCGAAGCGACCACCACGTCTAACACATAGTCGTTCTCTATCAACGCCCGCGTCTGCGACCAAGACGGTCCAGTGCAAACCGTCACTGGCAACACTAGTGCCAACCGTCCTTCGCCCGGACGCAACTTTGGCGATGCCGCCGCTACGAATGCCGCACCAAGTCCCGCGGTTGAGGATGCCTGCATCGATCTCAAACGGCGCGACAACTCGCGTTGCAGCTTGGTTCGTTCCCCGCCGGGCAAGCTGCCAAAAAGCAAGTTTCCGCCCACCGATCGCGTAAACGGTGGGTTCATTATCGCCAAATCGAGTTCAGGCAATCTCGCGGTTACTCCCGCGTCGACGCCACGCCATCCGCCGCCGTACACCTGCCCGGGATCCCGCAAGGTCGTGCCAAAATCCGGGTCCGAAAGCGCGAACTGGACCGCCGCCTCATCGGTGTTCAAAAACTCCAACGAACCAAGCAGGACGTTCGAACCTTCTGCGCCCAATGGCATCACATAAAGATTCATGCGGTCAAACTGAATGTCCGGATTGAGCATCGCAAGGCTCGTGGCCGCGAAATGGACTGCTGAAAGCTGCACATCGTAGCCGTGCAACGCCTGTTCGACCATGGCTTTGTGAAGAGCGGGGGATTCGGATCCACCCGCAGCCCGATGTTTGCGCTCGACTTCGGAAGCCACCGCCATCAAGAGCGTTCCGGTGCCGCAGGCGAGATCAGCGACATTTAGCGAAGCCGGAAACTCGTGGTCCGACCAGTCAACATGTTCAGGCCATCCGTGAAACACGAGACGCGACAACAGCGTTGCAGCCGCAACTGACGTGTAGTACGCACCCGAAAACTTGGCATCGGTCAATAGGGTGTGGAACAATCGGCCAGATAGGTCGTGTCCCTCCAACTTGCGCGTATCCCTAACGGCCCGTGCTAATGGCTCGATCACCGGGAGTTGCACTTCAGGGGGGCCATCTTTAAGTACATCAACGATGTTGCCGGCTAAGTCGAAGACAGGTACATAGTCGATCTCGATGCAAATGTACCGCCAAGCATCGTGCAAGCCATCGAGTTTGCGTCTCAATGCCTCGTCGACCGTGGTCACATCATCGTCGACGGCAGTCAGGCGTTCTTGGAAAGCCAGCGCGTTGAAAAGCACCAAGCTTGCGATGCGTAGGGCAGCACCGCGATTCCTTTCCTGATCTGACGCCGCGATGATCTCGGATACTCGACGCGAGATTCGCGCGTGGGTCGAAATCTGTTTCGCCGATTCTTCGATGGCGATACCCACGATGCCCGCGGCAGCTTGCACACGATCGACGCCCTCTATCTCCAAAGGCAGGACGCGCAAATGGTCAGCGAGATCGCCAACGGAGCCGCTACGAACGCGTCGATTTGCGTCAACCTTGCCTTTGGAACCGTGCAACCACCACTGAATGTCGCCAGCAAATTCAAGACACGATTCCACATCAACCTCGTGTTGCAATCGGTCAGGATACACAACGCCCAAAATGCCGAACGTCGCGCTAAAACTCGCCAAACGACCGTCCAGTTGACTCTCTAACTGACCTGATGATCCTGAGTACTTGCACTCCAAGATTATCTCGTCACCGCTGCCCAATTTAATCCGTACATCTGGCGCGCCTCGGCGGCTCCGGCGCTCAGGACGAGCAGGAACCCCGCGTCGCGTGAGCAGTTGAGCCAACACGACGTTTACCGCTTCTTCGCGATTGGTTTCGGATGTGTTCCCTCGTGGCATGAATTAACCGGTTTCCAAGTTTCTGCGAACAGCGTTGTGACGATCCGCGTATCGTTCAGAATTGCGATTCTACGCTGGCATCTCTGCTTCGTTATCCCTCGCATGTCACAACTTCGCAGATCGCCTCTACAATCAACGCCATCGCCCTGACCTCCCCCGAAACCGCCCGCATCATCGACTCCCTTCCAACCCCCTTCACCGACGGTTGGACAACCAACGCCACCTCTTCCACCTTTTTGAACAAGTTTTAACAAACGTCAAAATCAATCTTGCCGCTAACTTGCCGTCGCCGCCGCAAGTATCGGCGATTTCGGAGTGATTTGCCGCCCCAGCGGCACTTTCGCGGCAAGTTACCAGACTCAAATCCCAACCGCAGGGCTGAGCGTACCTTAGCTCCGCGCGTAACCGCACCGCCGTCAAAACATTCGTGACAACCCGATTGGGATTAGATCTCCGATCATGCCCCATATCGACATACATTTGTGCTATTCTGGACGAAACACTCAATCCGTCGACATCCGACTGCAGGATCCGACACCAACCCGAAACCGAACTTTTCCATGCTCACCAAAACCCGACCCGACCGCTGGACCAAGATGTCGCAACTCGGCAAGATGGCCACCGACGACATCCTCCTTCCGTCCGCCAATCAACAACGAATCCCCGTCAAAGAACGCGCTCCCTACAACGATCCTCACAACAACCCGATGCCCGGCGTCTACCGCTCCCGGCTCCCCAACGGCAGATTCACCAACCTCATGCAGGTCATGTTTACGGATTTCTGCAAAATGGACTGCCATTTCTGCCCAAACAGTCACTGGGTCCCCCGAAAACGATTCGCCTTCAAAGTCGACGAACTCGCCAAAACCTTCATCGAACTCGCCGAACGACACACCGTCGAAGGCCTCTTCCTAAGCTCCGGCGTCGCCGGCACCGGCACCAAAACCACCGAACGCATGGTCAAAGTTGTCGACCTCATCCGCAACAAATACCACTTCAACGGCTACATCCACCTCAAAGTCATGCCCGGAACCGAGCGCCACATCGTCGAAGCCGCCCACCGCCTCGGGTCCCGCCTCTCCGTAAACCTCGAAACCACCACCGTCGAGCACATGTCGAAACTCTCCAAGATGAAGCACTACGAGCGCGACATCCTCGCCCCGATGGCATGGATCGACGAAATCAATCGAAATCCGACGCCAAATGCGATGCCTAATATGACGAAAGGTACAGTAGGGCAGGCCACCCAATTCGTCGTCGGTGCCGCCGACGAAACCGACCTCGACATCCTAAACCGCATCTCCCAGCTCTACACCGACTGGAACCTGAAACGCGTTTACTACGCACCCTTCCGCCCCGTCCGCCACACCCCCCTCGAAGAGCATCCCGCAACGCCGATGCAACGCACCAACCGGCTCTACCAACTCGACTGGCTCAAACGCATCTACGGCTACAACGACACCGAAATCAAACTCGCCCTTGACCAAGGCGGCTTTTTACCCCTAGAACTCGATCCCAAACAGACAATTGCACTCGAAAATCTCGACGCATTCCCGGTCGACATCAACGTAGCCACCCGCGACCAGCTCATGCGCACCCCCGGCCTCGGACCAATCAGCGCCCAACGCATCCTCAACAACCGCAGTCGCTCCAAAATAACCCGCTGGCAAGACCTCTCCCTCATGGGCGTGGTCCGCAAACGTGCATGGCCATTCATCACCTTCCCCGGACACAAACCCAAACCGGCCAAGCAACTCCGCCTCGACACACTTCTCAACCAAGAACGCAAATCTCGCACCGACGGCGGTACCGAGCACCTGATCAGAAACAGGGCAGAGGTCACCCGCGAAGCGAACGCATCCATCCTTTCCGACCGCGGAGAACCGTTCGAACCTCAATCAACCCTTACACCCACGCCCTGTGGAATCCGATCGAACTGCGACGGCTGTTCCCTCTACAACACCCCTGGACACCCTGGATCCACCAAAGGCAGCGTCAAATACACGCCATCTCACAGCTTCGCTTAAACCTACCGCAACCCGTCCCCCTGCTCCTCTGGATTCTCGCCTGCGCGAGAATGACGATGGTTTTGCAAAGGTCTCGCAGGGGATTCTCACCCAAGGCGGCTACCGCCGCATAGCCCTTGCAATATCTCGATCTTGATCCCGACGTTTAATCGTCTCCCGACGGTCTTCATGCCGCTTACCGCGCGCCAACGAGATCGCGGCCTTCGCAACTCCGCGAGCAATGTAGATGCGTTGAACCACGATAGTCAACCGTTCCTGTTCCACGCGTGAACGCAAGAACTCTATCTCCCGGCGATGCAACAGCAGTTTTCGTTCCCGCAACGGCTCATGCTGACTCCACACTCCAGCGGCCTGATACGGGGCGATGTAAGCGTTCATCAACCATGCCTCACCGTTCGTAACCCGCACATACGCGTTCGAAACATCGATCTTTCCGTCACGAATCGACTTGATCTCGGATCCCTTCAACGCCAGCCCAGCCTCGAAGTCGTCTAGCAGGTGGTAGTCATACCGGACGCGTCGATTCGTAGCCATCGTGCCCGACGTGGCCGCACCGTTGGTAGATGCCGTGTTCTTGCGATTTTTGCGTGCCATAACAGGGCGGAACTCAATCCCAAAGTCTACGCACTATTATCCCAACAACCCTGAGCGGCGACCACGAAGATCGCATCGCCAATCAAATCTCGACAATCGTGTCTAAGGAGTGACCGCAGTCGTAACCTGCGTCTGGAAGTCAAGCTGCTTGATCGCGGCGTCCATCTGTGGTTCGACCCAATCGACGTCGCGCTGATCCGGCGTCGGGTCAGCTTTCACGATCACATCCGGCGTCAAACCGACACCTTCAATCACATTACCTTCAGGCGTGTACCAGCGTCGGATCGTGATGTTCAGACCAGCACCGTTGGACAGAGTTCGAGTGATGTTGACGCTCCCTTTCCCGAATGTCTTCTCACCGATCAACACCGCACGCCCATGGTCCTGGATCGCACCAGAAAACAGCTCCGCGCCGCTTCCAGACCACTCGTTAACCAGCAACACGATCGGAACGTTCTCAAAGTTAGCTTCTCCATGAGCATAGAAGTCCCGACGGGCGCCGTTGCGGTCCTGTTCATAGGCCAATCGACCTTCGGGAATGAACTCGCTAGCCGAGTCGAGCGTGGCGTGGAGCAATCCGCCAGGATTGTTCCTAAGATCGATCACAACACCCTCGGCGCCTTGCGAGAGCAGGTCTGTCATGTGCTCGCGAATCTCTCCCGGCGTCTCATCGGTAAATTGGCGGATGTCCATCTCACCGTACGACGTGTCCGGTATCATCCTCGAGTAGACCGATTCCAACTTGACGCGTCCTCGAATGACCTCGATATCGACCGGGTCCACGTCGCCGACGTGCAGAATCGTAAGGATCACGGGCACGCCTTCCTCGCCGCGTATAACCAACACGGCTTCGCTCACACTCCAACCGGTAGCATCGACACCGTCAACCGCCAATATCCGGTCGCCAGGCTTGATGCCGGCCTTCATCGCCGGCGAGTTTTCCATTGGAGCCTGAATAATCACACCCTTGCCGTCCGGAGCCTGGGCTACGGTGGCACCAATCCCGAAGAACTCTCCAGCGAGGTCATCCCGGCTCATTCGCATCTGTTCGGGCGAGATGTACGTCATATGAGGGTCGCCGAGCGCTTCGATGAATCCTCGGATCGCCTCCTCAGACATCTTGGTCGGATCGACGAGACTGTAGTCCACGTACTCGTCGTTGATGAACTGGAACGCCTCCCAGATCACTGCAACGTCTTCGGGCACGGCGTCCGGCAGTTGCCGCGTCTTCGGCATCTCAACAACCTGCGACACAGCGTCTTGGCCGTTATTCGAGGCAGTCGTCACCGATTCATCGGCCGGCGTTTCGGGTTCTTCGTCGACAATCTCGACTGCCGGCGCATCGGAATCCGCATTGTCCTCGGTCGTCTCGGGAGCATCTGAAGAAACCGCGGCCTCTGCGGCCGTCGTCACAACGACGTTGTCATCGTGTATGACCTCGGTTGCTGGCTCGCTCTCTGAACTGCAAGCAAACACGAACAGCAACGTCAGCGACAGCGCCGAGACTGCGAAGAGGAAAAAGCGGTCGATTATGGTTTTTCGTTTCATTTGGTGTCAGGCGATTCGCGCGGCAAATTCACAATTACATCGATATCAGGGTATACGAAGGTGGTGCCAAATCCGATTGCTCGACATCGTGCGAGGCGGTCTCCGGCACTTCCAGCTTTACATAACATGTCTAGTGCGAAGTAACCTATCCGTCACGTTTCGTCCCATCTTCAACATCCACATCGTTTTTCAATCATCGGTGGCGTTTTTAGACGTCCGCGCCGTTGCTTGAGCTGTTCACGGCGTCTTCCAGTCGATCCATGTTCAACGCCGCATCAATCGCGAGCCGCAATTCTTCGATGCCCCAACGTTTCGTCGCCGAGGTCATCACGGTGCCATCTTCCGAAATCTCGTCGCCCGCCGGTGGTTGTTTGGTTACGAGATCGAGTTTATTTAAAACGAGCAACCGTGGCGTGTCGCCGAGTCCGAGATCATTGAGCACTCCGTCAACGACTTCGGCAGACTCGGCAGCCAACGGGTTTGAGATGTCCGTGACGTGTATCAGCAGGTCGGCGAACATCGACTCTTCCAACGTGGCGTTGAACGCATCGATCAATATCGTCGGAAGCTTGTTGATGAATCCGACCGTATCGCTCAAAGTCGCCGGAGTACCTGAAGGCAGATACAACCGTCGCGTCGTGGTGTCCAGCGTCTCGAAGGGCCTGTCGATTGATCGAATGTCGGAACCCGTCAACGTGTTAAATAACGCTGATTTGCCCGTATTGGTGTATCCGACGAGCGAAACGGTCCTGACGTCGCCCTGCACCCGTCGACGCCTCTGAGCACCCCGCTGGTCTCTGACGTTCGATATAGCACGTCGTAAATCCCGCGCCTTCAACCGCATCAAACGACGGTCGGTCTCGATCTGCGATTCACCTGGGCCGCGTGTTCCGACACCACCTCCGAGTCGCTCCAAGTGCGACCATTGCCCGGCGAGTCTCGGCATCAGATATTCGACCTGCGCCAACTCGACCTGCAACTTGCCCTCACGGGTTCTAGCACGCCTCGCAAAGATGTCGAGGATCAATGCTGTCCGGTCAATAACCTTCACCTTCAACCGGTCTTCGAGAATGCGTTGCTGCGCAGGCGTCAACTCGTCGTCGCAGATGACCGTCTCGCAATGCAGCGCGCCGACCATGTCTTCGATCTCTTCAAGCTTGCCGGTCCCCACATACGTCGGTGACGGTGCGTTCAGGGTCTGGGTGATCGTCGCAACCGGGTTGGCGCCAGCCGCGCGGGCCAACGCGTCTAGTTCAGCGACCGAATCTTCGAGCTTCCAACTATTCTCTCGCCTCCGAACCCTCACTCCAACCAAGCATGCTCGTTCCGGTTTCGCCACCGTCCAATTTGATCTATTTCGTTTTGACAATTTAACTCACATCGCCGCCTGATCAGATGCCCCAACCAGATATGCGACGAATGCCTTCGTCGATCTGGTCGTCTGGGATCGTGAGGGATAACCGGATGTAACCCTCGCCTGATGGTCCATACGAGGCGCCCGGCGTCACGACCACGTCTCGCTCTTGAAGCATTTTTTCGGCAAAGCTGGCCGAAGTATACCCTTCCGGCACTTTAGTCCATATGTAAAGCGTCGCTTTCGGCGTCTTGGCCTCGAGACCGATCTCATTCAGGGCGGCCACCACTTTGTCTCTGCGTCGTTCGTAGATCGCGTTGTTGGCATCGATCCACTCCTGCGGCAAATTCATCGCCTCGATGCCCATCTCCTGAATCGCCTGCGACAAACCAGAGTCGATGTTCGACTTCACCCTCATCAACGCATCGACCATCTCCGAGTTTCCGACCGCCGCGCCAACGCGCCATCCGGTCATATTCGCTGTCTTCGAAAGCGAGTGAAACTCCAACGCGACGTCTTTCGCACCGGGAACCTGCAAGATGCTGGGGGCAACGTAGTCGTCGAAGGTGACTTCGGTGTAGCAGGCATCGTGCAAAAGGTAGAGGTCGAACTCCTTGGCGTATGCTACAGCCTCTTCGAAATAAGCCAGATCCGCCACTGCGCCCGTTGGGTTATTCGGATAGTTCAACCACAACGTCTTGGCTTTGCGAGCAACATCAGTCGGGATCTCCGAGAAATCGAGGAGGTAGCCGTTCTCTTCGCGCAACGGCACGAGGTGGGTTTCGCCACCGGCGAACATAGTTCCGATCTCGTAAACGGGATATGCGGGGTCGGGAGATATCGAGATGTCGCCAGGGTCAATGAAGCACAAAGCCGCGTGCGCAATGCCCTCTTTGGCGCCAATCAAGTTGATCACCTCGCTCGCAGGGTCGATTTCAACCCCGAAACGTCGCCAATAGAATTCCGATACCGCCTGCCGAAACTCCGGCAAACCCTCACTCTCCGGGTACCGGTGGTTCGGAGTCTTGCGGGCGCCACGATCCAACGCGTCGAGCACGACGTCGGGCGTCGGAATATCGGGATCGCCGATGCCGAACGACACCACGTCGATGCCCTGCGCCTTCTTCGCCGCGATGGCTCGCGAAATGTTGACAAACAGATATGGCGGCAGTTGCTGCACACGTTTCGCTAGTTCTGGCATATCATTCCGATCTGAAAACTGGGTTGTTCCCGAATTATGGCTGTCACTCGTTCCAGACGCCGGTGAAGACCTCTACAGCGGGGCCTTCTAGAAACGCTTCGTCGTTGTCGTCCCATGAAATCCCCAGCACGCCGCCATCCACGACTACATCGACGGCGTCGTCGACCAATCCAAGCTTGCGGCAGGCAAACGCCGACGCGGTACTGCCCGTCCCGGACGATAACGTCTCCCCTGCGCCTCGTTCGAAGATTCGAGCCCGGATTCGATCCCTGGCATAGACGTTCACGACTTCGAAATTGATGCGTTGTGGAAACATCAGATGGCTCTCGACCAGCGGACCGACTTCGAGAAGCGGGAAATCCTCAACAGGCTGATCCGTGATGGCCACCGCGTGAGGATTGCCTATCGCAAGACACGTGACGGACATTTCGACGCCGCCTATCGTCACCTTTTCAGCGATCACATCGTCGATCCCGCCTAACTCAGTCGTGTCTACCGGCACTTCCACCGCTGTAAACGTCGCGGGTCCCATTGCCACACGCGCGGATTTCATGCGGCCGTCAACCATCTCGGGCCAAACTGTGCGCACGCCCCCCAACGTCTCGACCGTCAATCCGTCTTCCGAAGGCTCTGCAATGCCGCGATCCAAAACGAACTTGGCAAAGAGACGGATGCCGTTGCCGCTCATCTCGGCCTCCGATCCGTCCGGGTTGTAAACCCTCATTCGCACCTCAGCCACGTCCGAATCCAGGAGCAGCACGATACCGTCGGATCCGACGCCGAACGCGGGCCTGCTGATCTCGGCGGTCAACGGACCCCAATCTCGCTCTATCGAACGTCCATCGATAGCTATGTAGTCGTTGCCGCAACCGTGCAGCTTTGCAAACTCAATCGCCAAACAAGACACCTCGCATTGAATTCATCGATTACCAAGCGATTCTATCGTGCGATGCACGATTCACCCCGTTTGGACAACCATTCACCGACCAACTCAATCGCCTTGTCGACGTAATCCCCATCAGCAATACCGATCCACGAAATCCGTTCGTCTCGCGTCTTGAACCAGTTGTTTTGCGCTCCGATCAACCGGTGATTGCCGATCAGGATCTCGTCACGTATAGCAGGCCAATCCATTCGACCTTCGACGTGGTCGATCAACTCGCGATAACCGATTGCTGACATCGAAGGCAGGTTACGTGTCACGCCTTCTTGGACCAACTTCTCGACTTCGTCGCGCCAACCCGCGACCAACATCTGGTCGACACGTTTCTCGACTCTGACGTGAAGCAACTCTCGAGGCGCGTTCAGTCCAATCACCATTGCGTCATACGGCGGTTCGGCACTCTTACTGGCTCCTCCCATCGCGTCGCCAGTAGCCAATGCCCTCTCAATCGCTCTGATCAGCCGTCGCGGATTCAGGATTTCCACCTTCTCGACACCGTGCGCGCCGGTGGCATACAAACGAGTTTGGAGCGTTCCCACGCCTTGATCTTTTAGCTGGGTCTCGAGTTCTTCCCTCAACGCTGGGTTCGGGGGTATGTTCGGCACTTCCCAACCCTCCAGCAATCCCCAGATGTACTGTCCAGTTCCTCCCACGACAATGGGCAACTTGCCGCGGCCCGTGATGTTCGAGATCGCATCGACCGCATCCTTCAGGAATTCGCTCAAACTGTAGGATTGATGCGGATCGAGGATGTCGATGAGATGGTGTGAGATGCCCTGACGTTCCGCTTCGGTCGGTTTCGCGGTGCCGATGTCCATTCCTCGATAGAAGAGACGGGAATCGGCGTTGACCACCTCGCCGTTGAAACGTCGGGCGAGTTCGATCCCCAGCGAAGTCTTGCCAGTCGCGGTCGCGCCGATTACAGATACGACGCCGGTGGGATTGGGCCGCGATTTACTTTCGGACACGCCGAAACTTGGTCAAACGTCAGCCTGAGCTTTGGCGATGATCGAGATCATCGTCGAAAACTCAGCGTCGTTCAAGCTAGCACCACCAACCAACGCCCCGTCGACTGTAGGGCTGGCGACGATCTGTCCGATGTTGCCCGCATTGGTGCTGCCGCCGTATAGAACGCGCATCCCGTCCGCCACCTCTTGGTCGTACATCTCGCACACCTCTTCACGTATCGATGCGGCCATGTACTCGATTTGACCGATCGTCGCCGAGACGCCGGTGCCGATCGCCCATATCGGTTCGTATGCCATCACAACCTTCGACGGATTTTCGATGCCGGTCAACCCTTGCCGTACCTGCCGCCGCACGTAGCGTTCGGCTCGGCGCCGCTGACGCTCATTGTCATCCTCACCAACGCACACGATAGCCGTCATTTCGGCGTTCACCACCGCTGAAGCCTTCGCGGCGATCATCTGGTCAGTCTCGCCAAAATGCTGCCGTCGTTCGGAATGCCCGATGATCGCGTGGCTGACCAAACCCCGCAGCATCTCGGCGGAAACCTCGCCCGTGTACGCTCCGTTGGGATGCTGACTGACGTTCTGCGCTCCGAGCATGACGCGAGTGTTGTGAACCACGCCATAGACTGCGATGAGCGACGTGAACGGTGGACACAGGACGACCTCAATCGTGTCCGCATCGCCAGCGGTGCGACAGATCGTCTGTGCGAGTGCCACGCCTTCTTGGGGCGTGGTATTCATTTTCCAGTTTCCCGCAATTAGCGGTTTGCGAATCGTCAAATTTCGCTCTGAATCCCGAATTGAGGGCGATGGATCAATTCCGCAATGTCCACCGCGCAAATTAACCATAAACTCACATCGGTATTACGTCAACCATATTTTGATGGCAAATCTGCGACGAATTTGTGGGTCCAGTGGCAAATGCCGTGATTGAGTACCGTTAGCCGCTCTGCAACGCGGCAATGCCCGGCAGTTCCTTACCTTCCAAGAATTCCAACGACGCTCCGCCGCCGGTCGAGACATGTGTCACGTTGTCGGCGATTCCCAACGAGTTAATCGCCTCAACGGTTGAACCGCCACCAGCCAGCTTGAATGCCGACTCGTTATCGGATATTGCGCCGGCGATCGCTTTCGTTCCTGTGGCAAACGCTTCCCACTCGAACAACCCCATAGGGCCGTTCCAAACGATCTTTTCGGCCGACGATATCGCGTCGACATAGGCCGCGACCGTTCGCGAGCCGATATCCAAGATGAAACCCGACTCTGGCACCGCATCTGCCGGAGTCTCGAAGCATCTCGAATCTTGGGTGAATGCTTCAGCCACGATGACATCTGAGGGTAGCCGCAACTTCTCGACGACAGTCGGATCGTCAAGCAACGCTCTAGCCGCTTCCAACTCGTCCGTGCTGACTGCGACCGACCCGACGGATTTGCCTTGGGCAGCGAGCATAGCCGACACCATCCCGCCACCGATCAAGACGGCATCGACGTTTGGCGCTAGATTCTTCACTACTCCCAGCTTGTCGGCAACCTTCGAGCCGCCGAGAATCGCCACCGCGGGTCGCTCATCAGAATCGACCGCGCGTTCGAGCGCAGCAATCTCGGCTCGCATCAGCAGCCCGGCATAAATCGGCAGCAAATCGGCGACGCCGACGATCGACGCATGAGCCCGGTGAGACGCGCCGAAAGCATCGTTCACGAAGATATCCGCCAAAGATGCCAGCGCGTTCGAAAAATCGGCATCATTGGCTTCCTCGCCCGGATCAAATCGCAGGTTCTCGAGCATCGCGACATCACCGTGGCCCAGCGCGGCAACGGCTCGTGCAGCATCTTCACCAACCGGTCCGCCTGCGTAAATCACATCGGAACCGAGCACGTCCGACATCCGCGCCCGTACCGGCTCGATCTGCAAATCCGGTACCACTCTCCCCCTCGGACGTCCCAAATGCGAACACAGCGCCACTCGCGCGCCCCGATTTCGCAACAGTTCGATAGTCGGCACGGAAGCATGGATACGGCTGTCATCGGCGACACGTGTAGAGCCGGGTTCGAACGTCACATTGAGATCGGCTCGCAACAAAACGCGCCTGCCACTGAACTCAACATCCTCTATAAGTGGGAGTATGGATGCCAAGGCGATTTCCCCAAAGTCCTAGACGTCGGAAACGCGTAACTGATCCAGCTGGCCGACATCGCCGATGTCGCGCGCTAGTTCCATCAGTTTCTCGGCATTCCGGCCATCAAATCCGGCATCGGCGAGGGCTTGTTCGGCTTTCCCAAGGTGCGACTGAATCTTTTCGAGATTGAACTCTCTGCCGCCCGCTTCAACCGCCATATCGACCAAGTCAGATATGCGCGCGGGATCAATAACCCTCTGCATGTACATCTCGCCCGCACGGCGCATGATCGAAGGGTCTTTGACCGTGTCGAACAGAAATGCCGTCGCCAGGTTCTTCTTCTTCGAAATGATGCGACCTTGTTGGACCGGGTCGCGTTCGCTCGCACCGAACATCGCCTGATAATCGGCCACCAGCTGCTTGATCACCCCAATGCTCTCGCCGAATTTCCGCAACGACTGACGTCGTTCAGACCCGAAATCGTCATCGAGTATCGCCACCATTTCTGCCGATGCGCCATAAAGTGAACCGACGCGCTTGGCAACCATGTCGAGATAGTCCGCAACACTTACGGATAGACCCTCCTGGTATGAAACGTCGAGGAATTCGCCCTCGCATCGATTCAACACGGCATCGTCAACGATCTCCAACGCGGCGCTGACGCGCTCCAAAGGTTCGCCCTCGTCGCACAGCTGAAACAGCGCCAGCCGCGCCATCGCGTGCATCCCGTCGCCAGTGTTTATCGCCTGCGAAGGCCCCCATTTCCACCACACCGATGCCCTGCCTAACCGCTCCGTGTTCCCATCCTGCACGTCGCCATGTATCAACCCGAAGTTGTGCATCAACTCTACGGAAACCGCGTACTTCAACCCGATCGAGTAGTCGCCGTGCAAAGCTTGAGCAACCGCCAGCAGCAACGAACCGTGCAACCGGCGCTCGGTTGGTGCTAGCTCGGTTACACCACGGTCGTCGCCGTGCCCCAACTGCCACGCCATCATCTGATAGATTTCGAGGTCTCGACCCGCGAAAAACGCGCGGATCGCACCTTCGAGTTGATCTTCGGCCTCATCCGGCAGCAAAACGGCCGATTCATGGGTCGAATTCATAGCTATTTCACCGCCAATGCGGTCTCGATCTCAGCAGCCGAAATCGGCCCTTTGCGCAGTATCCGGATCGAGCCCCCAAAGACCTGGACAACGGTTGAAGCCACCGACTCATCGCCGCACTCGCCAATGACGATCGCATCCAATTCAATCCCAATCGCTTCATCCACAACGCGCCAATCCTTAGTTGGTGGTTCGCCGGATATGTTGGCAGATGTACCGGTAATCCCGCATCCCGCCTCTGTGATTAACCGGCGCGCCAAGCCGTGATCCGGTATCCGTAATCCGACGGTACCGAAACCACCCATCAGCACGTCAGGCACATCTTCGTTAGCCTCAACCACAATCGTCAATGCACCCGGCCAAAACCGCTCCGCGAGCGCTCTTAACTCGGCATTGAAGCACGATGTGAACGTTTCGGCTTGCGGAATCTCCGAAATCAGCACTGGCATCGGCGTAGTCGCGGGCCGACGTTTTATCTCGAATGCCTTTCGGATCGCCAATTCGTTCATCGCATCCACGCCCAAGGCGTAAAAGGTGTCTGTGGGAAACGCAATAACGCCACCAGACTTGACCGTGTCAACGGCCTCACTCAAGTCGATCTGTTCCAAGGGTCGGATAACCCGCCTTCACCTATCTAAATCCGCGCCAACCAATATCGTACACCCACCACCCAACGTCACATTCCCTTGACCAGATCGAGCACCCTGTCACAAGCATTAGAATCCAAATGTACCGAAACCTTCAACATGACCAACGCCAACACCGAGTCCATCTCCCACCGTGTCGCCACGTCCGACGACATCGAACTGAACACGTACCTCGAAATCGCCGAGGGCGAGCGGCTAGGCGGTGAATCCCCCGGCGTTCCGGTCCGAACCGAATCGATAGTCATCCTCGATTTCGGCTCCCAATACAGCCGATTGATAGCTCGCAGAGTTCGTGAGGCGAACGTTTACTGCGAGATCATCCCCTTCGATGCTGGACCCGATGTCCTGCACTTGCAAGACGTCAAAGGCATCATCCTGAGCGGCGGACCCAACAGCGTCTATGAGAACGGCGCCCCGCTGATCCCGGCATGGGTTTTCGATGCGGGAGTTCCCGTCCTCGGCATTTGCTACGGTATGCAGGCGTTGGCACATCAACTCGGCGGATCCGTCATTGCCGGCATCGAACGTGAATACGGCCACGCGCTGCTACGCCTCAATGGCGCCGCGCACCCACTGTTCGCGGGCCTCGACACGTCGGTCCCGGTATGGATGAGCCACGGTGACCGTATCTCCGAGATGCCGCGCGGGTTTCTCTCGCTTGCCTTTTCCGAGAACTCGCCATGCGCCGTAATGGGCAACGAAACGATGCGCGCCTACGGCATTCAATTCCACCCCGAAGTTACTCACACCCAGCAGGGCGCCCAGATAATTCGCAACTTCGTGCACGGAATTTGCGGCGCGTCCGGCTCGTGGACGCCCCGTAATTTCGTCCGAGACTCCATCTTCCGCATCCGACAGCAAGTCGGCGGCGGCAAGGTGGTTTGCGCGCTATCCGGCGGCGTCGATTCCTCCGTCGCGGCCGCACTGATTAACCGCGCAATCGGCGACCGACTCACCTGCATATTCGTCGACAACGGCCTCATGCGACGCGGCGAGGCTGAGCGTGTCCAGACCGTTTTCGCAAGCCAACTCGGCGTAAATCTCCGGTTCGTCGACGCTACGGAACAGTTCTTATCGGCCTTGAAGGGCGTAAAAGACCCCGAAGAGAAACGCCGGAGGATCGGCGAGGAGTTCATCCGCATCTTCGAGCACGAGGCCCGAGATATCGGAGAAGTCGATTTTCTCGCGCAGGGTACGCTCTACCCCGATGTCATCGAATCGGTCTCGGCCGAAAGCACCGCTGCACACAAGATCAAGACGCATCACAACGTCGGCGGGTTGCCGGAGAAGATGGACCTGAAACTCGTCGAGCCACTCCGACACATGTTCAAGGACGAGGTTAGAAACGCGGGCCACGAGCTCGGACTGTCCGCTCAATCCGTCAATCGTCAACCGTTTCCCGGCCCTGGATTGGCGATCCGAATCATGGGCGAAGTGACCTATGAAAAGCTCGAAATCCTGCGCGCAGCCGACTGGATCGTGGTCGACGAAATAAAAGACGCTGGCTTGTACGAAGAGCTCTGGCAGAGCTTCGCGGTGCTCACCGATACCCAGAGTGTCGGCGTGATGGGCGATGCCCGAACCTATCAGTACGTCGTCGCCATCCGCGCCGTCGTCAGCACCGATGCCATGACCGCCGATTGGGCTCGGCTACCCTACGAAACCATCGCTCGGATGTCCAACCGCATCGTCAACGAAGTTCCAGAAGTCAATCGAGTGGTGCTAGACATCACGAGCAAACCGCCGGGAACAATCGAATGGGAGTGATGTCGCCCCCGATACCCACCGACTTGGATCGTACCGAATAGCGATCAAGTCCCGAACGAAGCAATGAAAATCCTCGTAGTCGGTTCCGGAGCCAGAGAACACGCACTGACGTGGAAACTCGCACAGTCAGACCTCGTATCGGAAATCGTCTGCACCCCGGGCAACCCGGGCATGGCGAAACACGCCGAACTCGCTGACGTAGCCGCCGAAGACATTGAAGGTCTGGTGCCTCTCGCAACGGACATAAATGCTGACCTGGTTATTGTCGGCCCCGAGGCACCGCTCGTCCTCGGTCTCGCCGATCAACTCCGGGCACGCGGCATCCCCACCTTTGGTCCATCGGCCGACGCCGCCCGCGTCGAAGGCTCCAAATCGTGGGCGAACGACATCATGAACCGCTACGGCATCCCCTGCCCCAAGAGCCGCACATTTAACGACGCGGCCGCGGCCATCCAATACGTCGAATCTTGCCCCGCAGCCGGAATCGTGGTCAAGGCCGATGGTCTCGCCGCTGGCAAGGGAGTGACTATTCCCGAGACTGCGATCGAGGCGATCGACGCTATCACCGACTCGCTCGAGCGTCGGGCGTTCGGCGAGGCTGGCGAAACCATCGTCATTGAGGAACGACTCTCAGGGCCGGAACTCAGCGTGTTCGCATTCATCGATGGCGAGACGGTATCAACCCCCGTCGCCGCACGCGACTACAAGCGCGCCTACGACGGTGATATCGGTGCCAACACCGGCGGCATGGGCGCGTACACATCACCAAACCTGTGTTCGCCCGCAGACCTCGGTCACATCCGCACCACCATCTTCGATCCCGTTGCCCGTGCGCTAGTCGCAGAGGGATGCCCCTATCAAGGCGTTCTCTACGCCGGTCTGATGCTTACCGACAGCGGTCCACAGGTTATCGAGTTCAACTGCCGCTTCGGCGACCCTGAATGCGAACCACTGATGCTACGGCTCGATTCCGACCTCGCCGAAATCTGTCTTGCTGTCGCTGAGGGCCGCCTATCCGAAACGCCCGTCGCGTGGAACAACACATGCGCCGTAGGTGTCGTTATCGTATCGAGCACGTATCCGGCGGCGTATGAAACCGGATTTCCGATCAACGGTGACCTGCCTGTTGAAGACGATGCCATCGTTTTTCACGCTGGAACATCCGAGGATGTTGACGGTCAACTCGTCACCGCGGGAGGACGAGTTCTCGTCGCAACCGCATACTCGACCGAATCCGTCCAAGAAGCCCGCACGAAGGCCTTCGAAATCACCGAGGGAATCGAATTCGAGGGAGCGCGCTACCGCTCGGATATCGCGGTCCACGCGGATTAGGTCGAATCTACTTTAGTATTGCTCTTTTCCGATGACTCGCCTCCAATGAATCGACCGACGACGTGATACCCCGCTACTCAAGACCCGACATGAGCCGGATATGGTCGGATGACCATCAGTTCGACTTGTGGTTGAAGGTCGAGATCGCGGCCTGTGAAGCGTGGTCAATGCTCGGTGTAATCAACGACGAAGACATGGCGAAGATCCGTGACGCGTCGTTCTCACGCGCCGAGTACGATCGCCAGTTCGAGGAGACTCGTCACGACCTCGTCTCATTCACCCGCGCGGTCGCGACCAGCCTCGGCGATGAGGGGCGATGGATACACCACGGTCTCACCTCCAACGACGTCAAAGACACCGCCCTAGCGATGCAGTTATCAGACTCAACCGCGCTGATGCTCTCCGGCATCGACGCACTATTGACGGCTCTTGCTGCCCGCGCCGCCGAGTTCAAGCACACGCTTTGCATGGGAAGATCGCACGGTATCCATGCCGAGCCGATGTCGTTCGGCCTCAAACTCGCCCTGTGGTGGTCCGAGATGCGCCGGAACCGGGATCGCGTCGTGGCGATGCGCGATCGCGTCTCGGTCGGAATGTTGTCAGGTCCGGTGGGCACTTTCGCAGGCATCCCGATCGAGATCGAAAATCACGTCTGCGCCCAACTCGGACTTACGCCCGCCGAGGTGTCGAACCAGGTCATCCAACGTGATCGCCACGCCGAGTATCTCCAAGTGCTGGCGCTCATGGCAGCAACTTTAGACAAGATGGCGACGGAGATCCGCGCGCTCCAACGCACCGAGATCGGCGAGGTCGAAGAGCCGTTCGGCAGACCCGGCTACGTGAGCAAAGGCTCATCATCGATGCCGCACAAGCGCAATCCAGAACTTTCGGAGCGGATCTGCGGATTGGCACGAGTTATTCGGTCGAATTCCATTGTCGGACTGGAAAACGTCGCGCTCTGGCACGAAAGAGATATTTCCCACTCTTCGGCTGAACGCGTCGTATTGGCAGATTCGTCCCTCGCGCTCGACTACATATTGGACCTCATGACTGGCATCATCGCCCACATGACGGTCAAACCCGACCGGATGCGCCGCAACATGAAGATGACGCACGGCCTCGTGTTCTCGCCACGCGTCATGCTCGCATTGGTCGAAGCCGGGGTCGAACGCGGCGAAGCGTACGATGCGGTACAACGCGCCGCGATGCAAGCCCTCGACCAAGAATCAGACTTCCAATCGATCATCAGCGAAGACGCAAACGTCACTCAGCATCTCGACGAATCGGCACTCGCCAACCTCTTCGACTACGGCTACTTCATCGAGCAGGTAGACCAGATATTCGACCGACTCGGAATCGAGGATGCGAATTGAGCGCATCGGCGACCGTATTGAGCACCGATCTGCCCGGTCTCGTCCACCGTGGAAAGGTGCGCGACACCTACCGTGTGGCCGACGGCGTTCTCATGATGATCGCCACCGATCGCATCTCGGCTTTCGACGTGATCATGGACGATCCGGTGCCACAAAAAGGCGTCTTACTGGCCCAGATGTCAGCGTTCTGGTTTCGCAACGTAATCGGAGATATCGTCGACAACCACATGATCGCAATGGCGGGCGACGCCGAAAGCGTCGCAAATCTTGGTCGAACCGGTGCACTAGCTCACCTTCCCTCGGAGTGGAACGACCGCGCAATGCTGATACGCGAGGCGAACCGTATCGACATGGAGTGCGTCGTGCGCGGCTATCTCGCCGGTACCGGATGGGCCGAATACGAAGCCAATGGCACCCTGAATGGCGCCCCGCTACCCAAAGGACTCCGCCCTGCCGAGCAGTTACCAGAGCCGATGTTCACTCCTTCGACCAAAGCCGAAGAAGGTCACGATTTACCGCTTACTGAGGATGACGCAATCGATCTCGTTGGCGCTGATCTGCACGAGCAACTCAAGCGTGTGAGCATCGAGATCTACGGGCGAGCCCGTCAACACGCTTCCGAACGCGGCATGATACTAGTCGACACCAAGTTCGAGTTCGGCTTCGTCGATGGCAACCTGACCCTTATCGATGAAGTCCTGACACCCGATTCGAGCCGTTTCTGGGACGCGGATGACTGGCAACCGGGCGCATTCCCACCGGCGTATGACAAGCAGCATCTCCGCGAATGGCTCATAGAGAGCGGCTGGGACCGTGAACCACCACCACCCAGCGTTCCCAGCGACGTGCTTGAAATGACGCGCCAGCGATACATCTCCGCTTACGAGCGATTGACTGGCTCAACATTCCCGTCATAAAACACCGCAACCCAAGTGTGAAATAGAATCGTATTTTCATGGCAGAGTCAAGAGACAGAGTAGCGACCAGTCGTCCCGATCACCGTCGGGGCATGACACGCGCGCAGATTCGCGAAGAGCGTCGATCTCGAAGCAATCGACGGAAGCGACGGAAGCGAACAGTCCTAATCGCGTTCGGATCAGTCTTCGCCATCTTAATCATCTTCGCTCTCGTCTTCCAGCAGGGCTTCGTTTCGCGGGACCAACAGCTCGTTGGCGAACGCGGACCCTACAACAGCGGCGGACCAGTTCCTGAAGATCCTGATGATGGCCGAGCCCATGTCCCAGACCCGGTCGTTCCTGAGACCAGTTACAGCGTCTACCCGCCGACCTCTGGTCCGCACTGGAACACGCTAGGCAGCCAGTCCAACAACTTCGAGCGCGCACCCGCCGGCTGGGGCCCGTACGAACGTGTGCTCCCCGACCAGGTGTTGATACACAATCTCGAACACGGGGGCATCGGAATGCACTACGACGCCACGAAGTGCTCTACGGATGCTTGTGCCGACATCGCCGAAAAGTTCAAGAATGTCGCCAAGGATTGGAACGACGACGAAACCTACACCGGCTTCATAATCTCGCCATATGCGTTTACCGACACGGTGATCACTGTCACCGCGTGGCGTCACCACCTTCGACTCGATGAGTTCGACGAACCGCGCATCTTGGAGTTCATCGACGCATACTTCGATCGTGGCTTCGAGCCGCAAGTGGCGGGCATGACGCCGGTTCGATGATCGACGCGGACACTCCAAAGTGAGCGAAACATACCTCGCCCATATCCGCGTCTACTTCAAACCCGGCATCCACGATCCCGAATCTGAGACCATCAACCGCGCGCTCGGACGCCTCGGATTCGATCAGATCGCGTCGTTGAGCGCGGGCAAGTTCTTCGATGTCAACATTGAAGCGGAGAATGCCGATGCGGCTTCGGCTACAGCGCGCCAGATGTGCGAAACGCTGCTCGCCAACCCCGTGATCGAGACCTACTCTGTCGAAATCGTCGACTAACCACCGATCAGTCTGCTGATTGGCTCTCTTCACGCCTCGCGTGCTTTTCGCGCAAAGCGGTAGCCATCGCTTGCGCCACGATACCCGCAGGCGCGGCCACTATGCCCAAGCCGCACAGCACGACGACCGCGGTCATAATCTTGCCGCCGATCGTCACTGGATAGATGTCGCCATAGCCGACCGTCGTGAGCGTGGCGACCGCCCACCACAGAAGAGCGTCCCCCATGTGACTGAACTGCTCCGGCTGCGTCTCGTGCTCGAAGTGGTACGCGCCGAACGCCGCTAAGAATACGACCAAACCGGTCAGCGTGAGAAACAGCGCGATCTCGTCCCGCATATGCGAAAACGCTCGCCCCAGATCCGCCATCGCTTGACTGAAGCGCGCCATCTTGAGCAATCTGATGAGTTGCAACAATCTGAACAATCGCAAGGACGTGAACTGGGGAAGTGCCACGATTCCCACCACTACCGCAAGTAGATCGATGATGCCGAAAAACGACAGGATGTACTTGCGTTTGTTGGGCGCGGTCAACACCCTCACGACGTACTCGAACGCGAAAAAGATCACGGCGATGTAAGCGATATCGTCGATCCGGCCCTTCTCCGGACCCCATGTCGCCTTCCACAAATGCGGGATGTCGGTGTCAAAGGTGGTTACACTCACCGACGCGACAATCGCAATCAACGCCAGCCATTCGAAAATGACCCGGCGTCGGCTCATTTGTTCAGTCATCGTCGCCCTACGAATGATTCGCGGTTTTTCCACGCGGACAATGCATCCGCGTTGGCGCAAGTGTCACGGCACTAGCGTTGACTCCGCCGCGTCAGTCGGACCCGAGTCAGTCTGACAACGTGCCTTTGGTGCTGGGTACTGCGCCATCCGCCCGGTCGTCGACCGATGCGGCCTCTCGGAGCGCACGTGCGAACGCTTTAAACGCCGATTCGATCATGTGGTGCTCGTTGGTGCCGCGAAGCACCGTCAAGTGCAGATTGAATCGTCCCTCGTAGGCCAGCGATTCAAAGAAATGGCGCGCCATGTCGGGCGAAAAATCACCAGCGTTCGACGTCGATCCCATGTCGATTACCGGATAACCCCGTCCGCTCAGATCGACCACGGCGTGCGACAAGGCTTCGTCGAGCGGGACGTGCTTGCTCGACATGCGAACGATACCCGCGCAATCGCCTAGCGCCTGAAGCAAGCAACGGCCGATCACGATCGCGGTATCTTCCACGGTGTGGTGCGAACCAGTTTCGACATCACCAGATGCCGTAACGGAAAGGTCCATCATCGAGTGTTTGGCGAGCGCGTGCAACATGTGGTTCATGAAGCCGATCGGGGTGTCGATCTCGGCTCTGCCCTGCCCGTCGATATTCAGGCGGACGCTGATGTTGGTCTCGCCAGTTTCGCGGGATATCTCAGCGATTCGATCACTCATTTCGCACCTCAACCCTCAATTATCGAATGCGCAACCAACGCGATTCCCGCGTTTGGATGCATCCAAACCCGTCAAACGAGCTCTTGCAAGGCCTGAACGACCATGTTGTTCTGCGGCGGCGTTCCGACGCTGACACGTATAGAGTTCTCCAGCCGTCTTCCGCTGAACTTCCTCGCGAATATTCCGCGTCGCGCCAGAAACTCGTAAACCTCGTCGCCGGACCGCCTATCGAACTTCATCAACAAATAGTTCGCAGTTGACGGCGAGTAGCTGACACCCGGCAACTCGTCGATCACGGATTCCACCCGCTTACGTTCACTAGTCAATGTGTCGATGCGCGCCATCAACTTGGCCTTGTTCTCCAAGGCCGCCAGAGCCGCCGATTCCGCCGCTATGTTCAGGTTGTACGGTTGCTTGATCGTCATGAGGTGGTCCACTATCAGCTCCGATCCGATCGCGTAACCGACTCTCAGCCCGGCAATTCCGGCCCATTTGCTGAAGGATCGAATGACCACCAAGTTCTCGCACTCGTCCAACAGTTCCGCCGACGTCTTGCCACAGAACTCGAAGTATGTCTCGTCCACGACCAAAACGATGCCGGTGTCCAAAATTGCCCGGGCATCGTTGTCAGGCAATAGATTGCCAGTCGGGTTGTTTGGCGAAGCAATGAAGAGAATTTTCGCACCCGTGCGCTCGATGGCTTCCGTCGTCGCATCGATATCGATCTCCCAATCGTCACGCCGCTCGACCGCTATCAACTCGGCTTCCGCGATCCGCGCGCAGAACTCATACATCCCAAACGTCGGCGGACAGTCAATCATCGACTCCCCGGGTGCCACGAACAGCTTCGTCAACAGTTCGATGATTTCGTCTCCGCCCGAACCGGCGATGATCTGCTCTGGGGGCCGCCCGGTGTATTCAGCCAACGCTTCCCGAATCCGCACCAGATCCTGGTCCGGATACTCATGTATCGGCAACCCGATTAGCGCGTCCGTAATCTCCCGCAACGGCTTGTAAGGGTTCTCGTTCGCGTTCAAACGGATGACATCGGCAGGATCGATCCCAGCCGCCGTCGCCAGATGGTCAGAGTGCTGCGCACCGACGTAGCCAGTGGGATCGTAGAGATGCGGTCGCATCATTTCTCGCAAATCGCGCATCGTTGCCAGCCCCCGTTCAAATCGCGTTCAAATCGCGTCGATGCAGCAATACTACTTTCGACGGCGGATGTCTGAAGCGCGTGCATGAGCCTCCAGCATCTCCAGACGAGCGAGGTCCGATGCCGCGTGCGATATCGAAGCAAAAGTGTCCTCGTCCATGTCCAAGAACGGCGTAACTCGCACAAAGTCTCTGGCAGATAATGCCGATGAGAAACGCGCCGACCCGCCTGTAGGCATTACGTGGCTCGGTCCCGCCACGTAGTCGGCCATCACCTCGCCAGATCGTTCGCCGATGAAAATGCCGCCTGCATTGCGAACCTTGTCGAGCAACCGGTCAGCTCCGGCGAACCCCATGCACAGATGCTCCGGCGCAAACTCTTCGGCGACCTTCAAAGCCTCGTCGATGGTATCGACCACCACCGCTGCACCGCGTCCATTCAAAGCAGATCCCGCGATCTTGGCTCGTGGTAACATCTCCAACTGCGTCGCCAACTCTGATTCGACCGCGTCGACCGCGTCATCCGACAGCGCGACCAACACCGGAGCGGCCAAGACGTCGTGCTCAGCCTGCGCCAACATGTCTGCAGCAGTCACGGCCGCGTCAGAATCGTCGTCGATAATCACCATCGTCTCGGTCGGACCGTAAATCCCATCGATGCCCACCATGCCGTAAACCCTTCGCTTCGCCGCCGTCACCCAGATACTTCCCGGACCGCAAATGACATCGACCTTCGGGATCGACTCGGTGCCGACCGCCAACGCCGCGACCGCTTGAGCGCCGCCAACCGCGAACACTGCATCAACACCCGCGATGTCGCAAGCCGTCAAAACCGCCGAGTGCGGCGATCCATCGCGTCCCGCCGGCGTCACAACGCACACGTAAGGCACGCCTGCAACCTTCGCCGGTACCGCGGTCATTATCACCGTCGAGGCCAAAGGCGCAGTGCCGCCAGGAATGCAGCATCCAACCGATCCGATCGGATGCACCACCTCGCCATAGCCGGCCGCTACATCCCGCCACGACTCCGGCAACGTCCGCCTCTGAAAAGCCGCTACCCGTTCCGCTGCGAGTTCCAGAGCCGCCACCTCATTCGCCTTCAACCGATCTTTGGCAGAGCGGATCACCACTGTCGGAACTTCGAAATCTTTGAGATCAACGCCGTCCAACGCTTCGGTGATGCGACGAACAAAAACGTCGCCCCGTTCTCGAACATCAGCGATGACGCGGTCTGCGAACGCTTCCGGGGACATCAACTTCCGGTAAATGCCCCCGCCGTCAGTCATCGGCTCATCATCACCACCGGCCATGCTGCGGTTCGAAAACTCGGCAATTGCGGCTTCCAGACCGTGGATTCGTCTCAGCACGGATCAACTGCTCCCGAGAACTGGTCCAGATTCGCGATCAACTTCGCATATAACGTGCATTCGCTCTGATACAGGAACTGCAAATCGGTGACCGCGGTACCTGTGCCGCCCAGCTGCCGCAAGTGGTCAACCACGCGCAACACGTCGTTCTTTTTGGTGACGATCTGCACCGCGAACCAGCGATTGCCGTCGCTCGTGTAGACGCGCGAAACCGTTGGGCCTGTCATTCCAGACAGTTCTCGCGACGCCAATATCATCTCGGCGATATCGCCCTCCGACTCGCCCCTGACGTTTGCCGTCACCCGACGATACGATCTTGAGCGCAGTCTCGCCTCGATACGCTCCAACAGACGCCGTGTCAAAGCTAGCTTGTCGTCGGACCGGGCGAGCAGAGCCGCGTTCCCGATCATGATTGCTTGCGATTCCATCGCTATGCCGTCGACCAGCGTGCGCAGATTGTTCTCACGCAACGTGTTGCCGGTGTCCGATATGTCCGCGATGATGTCCGCGTAACCGATGCGGGGAGCCGCCTCGAGTGCTCCATTGATCGCAACCATCGAGAAATAGTTGATGCCGCGGCGATTGAAAAAACGCTTCACCAATCGCGGATACTTCGTAGCGATTCGCAAGTCTCGCCCGCGTTCATGGAACTCGAGGCTCAAATCCGATAGGTCGTACATCGACGTGATGTCGAGCCAAGAATCGGGTACCGCAATCACCAACCGCGAATCTCCATACTCCATATCCGGCACGACTACCAGCGAATCGCCATCCTCCAACCGAGATTCCAGATATCTGTCCAACCCCACGATCCCCAAGTCGGCATTGCCCGAATCCACAATCGTCGTGATGTCGGACTGCCGTTGATAAATAACCTCGACGCCCGGTATCGACGGAATCATCGCGGTGTATCGACGCGAATTCACTCGGCTCACAGCGGCATCAGACTCCGCAAGCAGCTTTGCCGCGCCCTGTTCGAGAGCGCCAGTCGATGGTATGGCGAGTCGCAACGTGTCCATCACTCGGCAACCCACGTTAGCGAGCCTGAAACACTCACTAACACCACCTTCACATCGCCGATAGAAGCCGCCGCTTCACCAGCATCGACCGTCGCATCGAAGAGCGCGAACACGTCGTAGCCCTGGCCACGCAACTCGGCGGCCGCGTCGACGATTGACTCTTGCGCATCCTCGTCGGCGGGAGCCAGGACGACAACCTTGCGACGGGTTTCAGACGCCGCGGAGCCGCCGTTCAATTCCAATATCGTGTCCAAGTTCAGCGCGAACCCGAGCGCCGGCACATCCTCGTCCGACCCTAAAGCCGTCGCCAATCCGTCGTATCGCCCGCCGCCGCCCAACGAAACGTGTTCGCCTTCGACCTCCACGTAGACCTCGAAGATCATCCCCGAGTAGTACGCGACGGATGTCGCCAATCCGAAATCTACCGAGATGTCGACGTTGCCCACACCTGCCCTCTCGGCCGCATCCACCACCGATTGGATGGCTCCGATGTTGTCCAACTCGCCCAACCCGTATTCCTCAGCGATGCTCGCCGCATTCGTTATCGCGTCGCTCGTGGTGCGCGCGGTCCTGCGCATCAGCTCCATCGCCTTCCGGAAATCAGCGTTGGCGACGTCGCTCTCCACCTTTCTGCGGAGTCCAGCGACGACCTCCTCAGCGGTACGCGAAGTCTGTTCGGTCGGGCTCGGCAATTGCACCGATCCAGTGGCCAACCGCGTCAGCAAGTGAGCAGCCGATGCTTGCGTCTCAACCGATTGTCCCCCATTCGTCGGCATCAGCCCCAATCTGATCGCTTCCGCCTCGATCGCGGCACCATCGTCATCGCTCGTGCTGAAATCCGAAACGTGGTTCGCGAGAAAAAGCGCCGCTCGTTCCGATAAATTGAAGCGCCCCAGCATCTCCCATATCAGACCGACGTGGCCGAGACGTATCGAGACGTTCTCAACACCCAGTCGCTTCGCCATCTCGTACGCGGTCGCGATGATCTCGCCATCCGCCGCGGCCTGCGTCGCCCCGATCAGTTCTGCCCCCGCCTGGATGTATTGGCGCTTGCTGGGAACTGAGTTCGGAGGTGCGTCGAATGGCCGCTCCGTGTACCTGAATATCGGAGACGCGTACTGGTAACGCATCGGGTGCATCGTCCCACCCCGCTCTAGCGCGTGACGTATCACCGGAGCCGTCAACTCCGGACGCAGCGTGATGTTGCTACCGTCCGGCGCTAGGAAGTCAAAGAGCTGGCTGGAAAGCAATCCTCCGGACCGACGCAGAAAGAGCTCCGTCTGCTCGATCAACGGTGTCTCGATGGGTTGATAGCCCCGCGAATAAAGCACATCTCGCGCGGTTCTAATCGCCGAATCGAGTCGCTCAAAGTCCCGCCCCGCACGGTCTTCAAATCCGGGCGCGCGCCGTATCCTGCCGTTACGACCCATATTCGACACTGCCTTGGGTTGGTCCAGAATTCATCGGGATGCGAGCTAGCTGTTTTTTCGACGTTTGCGATGCGCCGACGATTTCGCGTCAGACCTCACCATTGAGATTCTAATCCGCAACATCAATTTGACTTGAAAATCGTCGAATCGAACATCATTCACGAAAATTCAAGCAGGAAATTGTCATCGTCATATGTTTTTTTCTCGCTAACTCTTCACGCTTTACGGCAAATTACCATCACGTTGGCTGAAGCATCGAAGAATCGTAGACTATTGCACCGAATGATGATGAATTCCGACGACAAAAGAAAATCCATCCTCGTTATCGAAGACGACGAAGCGATGTCCCAATTGATCAGCCTCTATTTGGAACACGGTGGATTCCGAGCACTGGCGGCATTTGACGGCGCGTCCGGATTGAAAATGGCAAGTGATCAAGATCCGGCACTGGTGATCCTCGATCTCAACCTGCCAGGCATGGACGGCAGCGACGTGTGCCGTTCCCTGCGCGAGAACTCACATGTGCCGATAATCATGGTCACTGCGCGAGTGGACCAGGAAGACCGGCTCGCGGGACTTGATCTCGGCGCCGACGACTATGTCACCAAGCCTTTTGCACCCCGCGAGTTGATGGCTAGAATCCGAGCCGTTTTGCGACGCACATTGCCTGCGGCGGGCGAATCTGAAAATCGTAACGTACGAATTTCAGTGGGTCCTTATGTTGTCGAACAAGAAAGTCGAACCGTCGAAGTCAACGGCCAAGAGTTGAAGCTGACGCCGACCGAATACCGCTTGCTGGTTTGCTTCTTGGAGTCAAACCGACGCACTCTGAACCGAATACAGATTATCGAAAAAACCATCGGATACGATTTTGTGGGGTTTGATCGCACAGTCGACACGCACATTTCGAATCTTCGTCGTAAATTGGAGACGGCCACCGGTGGCGAAAGGCACCTCAATACCGTTTATGGCGTGGGTTACAGGTTTGAAGCGTCCTGATTGGACATACACGATCGAATTCCGGCTGGTTGTCGGATTTGCCGCCCTGCTCGCATTGTGCATGTTCGCCGTGTTCACATGGTCCATCAACACTTCACGCATCGCGATCCGAAACTTCGAAAACGAGGTCCAGATCGTACGCGAGCAACGAGCCCGGCAACTTTTGCAAGACGTCTACGCTTCCGAAGATGACATCGCCAAACTACGCGTCGCTGTGCAGCAAATCGCTTGGCTGTTCGACGATCGAGTCGCCGTTGTCGATAGTGACGGCCGGATCTTAGCCGACTCACACAATTCAAACGTCGCCGACGTTGGCGGAACTCAAACAACGCGCGCCTTTTTCGAAAACTCAGAAGGATTCAGAGCTGTACCAGTGGTGTTCGGCGAAGATGACCTCTGCGAAGTGGTGTTCGTCGATGCGGACACCGGGTCTGAACCCGTCGCCCAATTCGGCGCGGCCCCTGGACCGGCATCGCAATCATCCGCCGGTTCGGACGGGCAGAATTCCGGATCGAGACTCCTACCATCTTTCGAAGCGAGGTTCGACCAAATCGAACCAGATTTCGCCGGCGCGCTGGATGATATGACCTTGCCCACAGCGGAGCCGACGCTAAGCGCGTTGCACGACACGCTGCGCAAATCTCTAACCGTGAGCGGAATCGCGGGCGGGTTGGCGAGCGTATTGTTCATCATCTTCTTCACCCGCAAAGCATTCGAGCCGGTTCGGGAACTCTCGCATGCCGCGGAAAGACTCGGTAAAGGTGAACTCGACCAGCGCGTCCAATCCATACACCGCGGCGAAATTGGCAGCTTGGCCAATACTTTCAACACCATGGCATCCGATCTGCAAGCCGCCGAAACTCGCAGACGACGTGTCACCGCCGACATCGCACACGAACTCCGCACTCCCCTCTCAAACATCCTCGGCTACTTGGAAGCCATCAAAGACGGCATCGTGGACCCTGACAGCCAAACGGTCGAAATCCTTCATCGTGAAACGACCCATCTCTCAGCTCTGGTCGACGACCTGCGTTTCATCGCCGTTGCAGACGCTGGAGCTCTCAATCTAGACAAAGAACCCGACCGAATCGAGGCGATTGTCGAAAGCGTCGTCAAAGCTTTTGAACCGCGGGCCATTGAAGCCGACCTGCTCCTCGACTGCTATGTCGAACCTGGCCTCCCGCTAATCGATATCGACCGCACACGGATGACTCAGGTCATCGAAAACCTCCTCGCCAACGCCATCGATCACTCGTTTAGCTGCGGGAAGATTACTGTTCGAGCCTGGCACCGCGAAGACATCGAAGGAGTCAACATCAGCGTAACGGACGAAGGGGCGGGGATTTCGGCTGAAAACATCGATCAAATTTTCGAACAGTTCTACCGCGTCGACAGTTCCCGAACCCGCGCCACCGGCGGCGCCGGACTGGGATTGACCATCGCCAAGCGGCTGGTTGATGCGCACGGAGGCGAGATTAAAGTCGCCAGCATCGTCAACTCTGGATCAACCTTCACCATCTCCCTGCCGGCGTCCGAAGTCCGCGAAAGCGACGTGTAGCATCACCGGCTTCGCGATACGATACGATTCATACCCGAAACCGTAACCCGCACGCTTTTGTTCGGGCTGAGGCAACCAGCAATGCAGTCGCAGCAACCCAGAGACGCCGTCGTCATCGGAGCCGGCGCGGTCGGTTGCGCCGTAGCTCTGCGCTTGGCACAACACGGAATCATCCCCCACGTCATCGAACGCGACGACATCGCTTTCAACGCCTCCGGATACGCTTGGGGTGGTCTCTCCGCCCACTTCGGCAGCGGCGTGCCCGGTCCGATGACTACGCACTACCGGGACGCCATCGACAAGCACATCGAACACTACCAGCGCGTATCGCCGAAACCCGAATTCGATTGGCAACTTCAACGAGTGGTTTCCATGTCACTCGCCGATGATGAACCGACCGCGCAACAGTTGGAGCGGGATGTCGAGTGGATGCGATCGGAAGGCTTCGAAGCCGAATTTATCGGCCCAGATGAGATCTACGAACTTGAACCGGCGATCCGGCCGGGCATAACCGCCGCTTCGCTGGTCAACGCCGGTTGGGAGCTCGACAGCTATACGTACACCCTAGCGTTGGCACATGAATGCAAACGTCTCGGCGTGACCTTCGCCACTGGCACCATAACGAGCGTGTTGACAAAGGGTGGCAAAATCACCAGCGTGAATCTCAACGATCAAACGCGCATCGACACGCCTCTCGTCGTCGCCGCCACGGGACCTTGGGTGAGCCAGATCGACGGCATTCCAGAACTACCAATCAAACCGATCAAAGGCGAGATAATCCGGCTCGAACGAGACGGCGACGATCTTCAGGTGCGTATCGGATTCGGCGGATTCAACGTCGGTCGCAAGCCCGACGGCTCGATCTGGGCCGGAACATACGAATGGGACCGCGGCTACAACCGCGACGTCACCGAAGAGGGTCGCAATCACATCATGAACGGGGTCACGAGCTACATCCCTTCGCTCGATGGATTGCCCGCCATCAAAACGACCGCTTGCCTCCGTCCGGTAGCCAGCGACGGCTTCCCCGTCGTCGGTGCTTCGAGCGCGGCAGACGGCCTTTACTACGCCAACGGCGCCGGCAAAAAGGGCATCCTGCTCTCGCTGTTGATGGCGGAATGGATCGCAACCCAAGTCGCGCATGACATCGCGCCACCGTCCATCGCATCGCCTTCTCGCTTCAGTGACATTTAGCGACCGTTCGTCAAGTGTGCACTCCGTCCGATCAGCTAGTTGTCGGACGCTTCAACCATCGCTGGTATATTTGTAACCATTCGCCAACCTCCGACAAATCACGGTAATTTCATCATGGCAGAGAGCAGTCCCACATACCAGAGCACGGCTACCGAACGAGCGCACGGTTTCTACACGACCAAATGGGGTGATGCCTTCGACGACTCGAAGGCGCGCGGCAAGTTGAGAAACTACCGCGAACCGGAAAACAAGGACGACCTCGACTCCGAAGAGCGACGAGAGTTCTTCCGTGAAGGCGCATTCCCATATCAGCGCAAAATCAGCCTAGACAGCTACTACGAGCACAAGTTCCCGCTCCAGATCGAACTCGTAAAGATGCAGAACTGGGTCCGCGATACCGGCGAGAAGGTTCTGATCGTCTTCGAAGGCCGTGATGCGGCTGGCAAAGGCGGCACGATCCGCCGATTCATGGAGCACCTAAACCCCAGAGCCGCCAAGGTCATTGCCCTTGAAAAACCCACTATCGAAGAATCGGGCCAGTGGTATTTCCAACGCTATATCCGACACCTGCCGACCGACGGCGAGATCGCTCTGTTCGACCGATCCTGGTACAACCGCGCCGGGGTCGAAAAGGTCATGGGATTCTGCGCCGAGGAGGAATACGACAGATTCCTTGCCGACGCGCCGCTGATCGAGGAGATGTGGGCAAACTCCGGCATCCGCATCATCAAGCTCTACTTTTCGGTCAGCCGCATCGAGCAGGAACGCCGTTTCAAACGCCGTCAAAGCGATCCCCTGAAGCAGTGGAAGCTCAGCCCCGTAGACCTCGCTTCTTACCACCGGTGGGACGACTACACCAACGCCAAGACGGCGATGTTCTACCATACGCACACCGACTACGCCCCTTGGTACGTCATCAAATCGGACGACAAGATGAGGGCGCGCATCAACTCCATCCGACACGTTCTTAACCTTCTCCCATATCACGGCAAAGACGAGAACGTCGTCTACGAGGCCGACCCGTGGATCATCGCCGGCGCCGACGGAGTCTTCGACGTCAAAGGCAAATCCAGCTACGGCACTAGTGTCAATGGCGAAGCCACAACCAGCGAACTCGCCTCGGTAACGACCTAGCGAACGAGCGTCAGCCCTACTGCGCCGTAAACCCGCCGTCGATCACCAGACACGCGCCCGTCACGAACGAGGCTTCGTCTGAGGCTAAGAACAGCACCGCACGAGCGATCTCGATCGGCTGCGCGAAGCGTCCTATCGGATGTAGCGCGACTATCCGGTCGTAAAGCTCCGGATTTTCCCAAGTCCCGCGCGTCATTTCCGTATGAGTGAACCCTGGGCACACCGCATTGACCCGGATATTCTGTTTCGCCAGGCCAAGAGCCATATCCCGAGTCGCGTTCACCACGCCGCCTTTCGAGTGTGGATAGGGGTTGAACCCGTCGGTGATGAAGTCCGGATATCCGATCAGACCTCGAATCGAAGCGATGTTAACCACCGCACCTGTGCCCTGCTCTTTCATCTGCTCCACCGCATGGCGAGCCATCAAAACTGTGCCCTTGAGGTTAACGTCGATCACGAACTGCCAACGCTCTTCGTAGGTCATGTCCGATGCGCGCCTCGCACCAACACCTGCGCTGTTTACGAGAACATCCACTCGGCCAAACTTATCAACCGTGGCGTCAACCGCGGCCGCGCAACTATCGTTATCAGTCACATCAACTGACATAGCCATCGCTGAACCGCCAGCTCCACGTATGTCACCCGCGACCCGCTCCGCTGCCGACTCGTTCAAGTCCGCAATCGCAACCGTCGCGCCTTCATCTGCGAACAGCTTTGCACTCTCCTCGCCGATCCCGCTACCGCCACCAGTGATCAATGCCACCTTGCCTTGCAAACGCCCCAAACCTGTCGCTCCCGTCGTTTGTGTCTGTGCCACCATCGGTTTACTCCCTATCCCGCCGTGTACCCGCCATCTACGGACAGGCACGAAGCAGTTACAAACGACGATTCATCCGACGCCAAATACAGCGCCGCATACGCGATCTCAATCGGCTCGCCAAGCCTTCCCATCGGATGTAGCGACTCCAACTGCACACGCATGTCGGCATCGTCCGTCAACGACTTTGTCAAGGCCGTATACGTGAAGCCTGGACATAGCGCGTTAACGCGGACGCCACGCTTGGCGAACGCAACCCCCATGTCTCGCGTCATCTGCACGACACCGCCCTTCGAGTGCGGATACGGGTTGAAGCCATCGCTCATCCCGGTCGAGTAACCGACCAAACCGATGATCGACGCCAAGTTAACGATCGATCCATAACCAGCGGGAAGCATCACTTCCGACGCCGCGTGAGACATCAACATGCTGCCCTTCAGATTCACATCGATCACCCAGTCCCACTTCTGCTCGAAGTCCCACTCCAACGGCGCCTTCCGAGGCGTCACGCCCGCGCTGTTCACCAGCACATCCAACCCACCGAACCGATCAACCACGCTAGCTACCAAATCCTCGCACTGATCGCGCTTTGTGACATCAACAGACCCCGCAGCGGCCGATCCGCCGCGCTCAGTCACCCGATCCGCCACCTCCTGCGCGGCACCAGCTTCCAAATCGGCACAGAACACATTGGCGCCCTCCGCACTGAAAAGCTCAGCGCACGCCGCGCCGATACCCGATCCTGCGCCCGTTATCAACGCCGTCCTATCATCAAGTCTGCCCATGTTTGCTCCAATGCTCGATGCTTGATCAGCGTTAGTAAGTTTATGTGCACTCCCTACCCTACGCGCATCGTCTACCGCAACAGTTGTATTTGCTAGCATGAAGTCTATCTGCGCGCCCACGGAGCATTCCCATGACCGCTACGCCGAAACAAGACAACACAATTAACTTCATCGAAGTACACGACCTTGAAAATCGGGTCGCCGAAACCGTCGCCAAGGTGTCAAACGGGCAACAAGAATTCGTCATCACCCAAAACGGCAAACCGGTGTCCCGCTTAACGCGATACGAACCACAGCCTGAGGCCGAACCGCCCAAGCAAACTATGGTGTTTGGGCAACACCGGGACCAAATTGAAATCCTTGGCGACATCGTCGGACCAATGCCCGAAGAATGGTACGCGAAAGAGGACGATAACGACGAGGAACTGTTTTGATCGTCCTCGACACCCACGCGTTGCTATGGTTCGATCGAGGCGATCAAAGACTAGGGCGTAACGCTCATCGAACCATCTCTGACGGTTTGTCGCAGGGGGAGATCGCAGTTTCGGCGATTTCCGTATGGGAAGTTGGGATGTTGATAGACAAAGGGAGAATCGATTTGCGCCTCGGTCTGGCAAGGTGGCGTGAAACCCTTTATCACCAAGGGTTGATTGAGTTAGCAGTTTCGGGTGACATCGCGGAACGCGCCGCAACTTTGCAGAACATTCACGGGGATCCGGCCGACAGGATCATAGTCGCGACAGCACTCGAAGATCACATTTTGGTAACTGCAGACCGCCGTATCTTAAATTGGGAGGGTGAGTTGGACCGGATACGTGCTACCGACTAAACTCCTCCCTCCTAGGCGACACAATCTCTATCGCCAACCATGACCACCCCGCGCCGCAGACACCGTTCCCGTTCGGTTCAATCCGAAGCACCAGAACAATCCATTCTCGAACCGGCGCAGCCCGACGTTCAATCCGAAGCGTCGTCCGAACCAGAATCTAAACCCGCAACCATCGAATCGCTCGGCCTCGAGTTCGCCGGTCCTCTACGTCGCATCTATGCCTTCGCCATCGATGTCGGCATCTTGCTGATGATCATCTTCATCGTCGCCCCTATCTCCGGCGGACGCGTCTTCAGCGCCCAAGCAGGAATCATCGACGTATTCATCTTCCTCACCTACTTCATCGTGCCCACCGGTCTCTTCGGACGCACCGTCGGCAAGTGGGTTGCTGGAATATCAGTGGTCGACGACCAGGGCGAAAAGCCCGGCATCGCCCTCGCCATTCCTCGCGAAGCCGTAGGCCGGTTCGTATCCGCCATCACCTTCGGTATCGGCCTAATATGGGTCATCTTCGACGACAGACGCCAAGGCTGGCACGATAAGATCGCCGGGACATACGTCGTCATCGTCCCCAACAGCGGCGGCCCCGGTTTGCTCGCTCGGATGTTCGCTCCGCAAGACGAGAATAAGCGTGAACAAAACCGACAGCAACGAGTTGGACAACGCGCTACAAATCGCAGACGGCGCAACCGTCGGCGCAACTGATCCGTCCCAACACTCCACCCATCCGAAAGGCCCGAACGATCATGGCAATCTCAAAACTTGCTCGAAAGCAGATGCAGGCAAGCTCATGGATCCGTCGCATGTTCGAAGAGGGAATGGATCTCAAAAGCGTTCATGGACCGGAGAAGGTCTTCGATCTGTCTCTCGGCAACCCGCTCCTCGAACCTCCGCCTGAGTTCAAGCAAGCACTCGCCGAGATTGCCCAAGAGCCGGGCAGCGGTCAGCATCGATACATGCCGAACCCGGGGTTCATCGAAGCCCGCGCCGCCGTTGCCGAAGTGCTGACCGAAGAATCGGGCACTCACTTCGCGCCAACCGACATCATCATGACCGTCGGTGCAGCAGGCGCCATCAACGTCGCCCTACGCGCCCTCCTCGATCCCGGCGACGAAGTGATCATCATCGCTCCCTACTTCGCCGAATACACCTTCTACATCCAACACGCCAACGGCGTCTACCGCGAAGCGCAGTCGACACCGGACTTCATGCCCGACCTCGACTCGCTCGCGTCGCTCGTCAACGAGCGCACCCGCGCCATTATCATCAACTCGCCCAACAACCCGTCGGGCGTGATTTACCCCGAAGCGGTCATCGCCGAAATCGCAAACATCCTCCAAGCGGCCGAAGCCAGATACGGAACCGAGATCTACATCATCACCGACGAACCGTATCGAAAGCTCATCTACACTGACGATCCGTACCCCTTTGTCTTCAAACACCACGACCGGACAATCGTCGCAACTTCCCACTCGAAAGACCTAGGTCTCGCAGGCGAACGCATCGGGTACATGGCCGTGAATCCTGGCGACCCCGGCAAAGTCGACCTCCTCGACGCATCCGTCTTCATGCTTCGCACCCTCGGCTTCGTCAACGCCCCCGCTATCATGCAACGCGTCGTCGCCAAGCTCCAGCGATCATCCGTGGACATGTCGCAGTACCTCCGCAAGCGAGACATCATCCACTCCGGTCTCACCAAGATCGGATACCGGTGCAACCTGCCCGACGGCGGCTTTTACCTGTTCCCCAAATCGCCGATGCCCAACGACGTCGCATTCGTCGACCTGTTGAAATCCAAACTCGTCTTAGTCGTTCCCGGCGTTGGCTTCGGAATGGGCGGATACTTCCGGGCCTCGTACTGCGTCGAGGATCAAGTCCTTCACGGTTCGCTCGACGGATTTGCCGAAGCGTTCAAAGAAGCCAGCGCTGGTGGATAGAATCGATTCCCATGCTTGCGAACATACCTCGAAAATACGCACGGTTGATCCTGTTGCCGTCCGCCATCGCCCTGTTAGGCATCGTCGCCGTCGCGTGTGGCGAGGACGAGGAGCCGACAGCCATCGTCTTGCCGACAGCCACGCCCGGAACGATGTCGGTCACGGTCACGCCCACAATCTACCAAGATGACGACGACAAAAAGGTGCAAATAGGCTTCAACCTCGGCCTGCAAGGCTACTCTCAACAGGGAGCCGGAGTCATCAGGCAACTGGACCGGGGAACGTGGATCAAGGTAACCGTCCAACCCGCCCCCGGCACCGTCCAACAGATCAGCATCCGCCAAGGACGTTGCGAGAACGCCACTGACCTCCCTAACTTCAGATGGGTCGAAACCCTCGATCCTGCCGTCGGCGGCGTCTCCGAAACCATTCTCGCCGATCGCCACGTCAGCACCATCCTCGACGGTAACCACGCCATCGCCGTCTCCATCCCCGGCGGAACATTCTCCCAAGTAGCCACCTGCGGCGACCTCCCAGACCTCACACACCTGCAGATTCCCGAATCCGTCGACGGATAGCCGGCAATTGTCCCCTCTCCATTGATGGGAGAGGGTTAGGGGTGAGGGTGATCCGCCCCCTACAACCCCTCCTTCAACCCCGACCCCGTAACCGGCACCAAAACCCGCGCCTCGGCCCCGATCAACCCATCCTCGACCATCGCCTCCAATCCCGCAAACGCAGCAGCCGACGTCACTTCACAGAATATCCCTATTTCCGAAGCCAATCGCTCCCGCCACGCCAGCATCGCAGCGTCCGAAACCGCAACCCCCGAACCGCCCGATTCGTTGACCGCCCGTGCCGCCTGCGTCGCCCGCGGTGGCATGCTCACCGAAATCCCCGACGCGACGGTAGGTCGGGCCTCGCTCGCGTCCCAAACCTCACCCTCAATCGCACGCATCAACGGTTGAACCGCTTCCGACTGCACGCAGTGTATCCGCGGCGACACCCCGCGCGGGTAACCTGCGAAACATCCGATCAGCAACGCCCCATTCCCGGCCGGGGCAACGATATCCGTAGGCGTTTCGTCCGATCCCTGCTCAATCTCACCAACAATAGCCTTAACCCCCTCCGCGAACCAAGGACTCAACGCGTGTGACAAATACGGTATCCCCTCACGATCCGAAAACTCCGCAGCAGCATCCGTCGCCGCCTGCCGAGGACCGTCGATGAGGTGCAGCTCCGCCCCGAATATCCGTATCTGGTCCAGCTTCCCCTGTGCGGCGCTCGACGGCGCAAAGATATGCGCCTGAATTCCCGCCCTTGCCGCATACGCCGACATCGACGCTCCGGCATTGCCCGACGAATCCTCCACGAATTCTGTAGTCCCCTCCTCCACCGCTGCCGAAACCAGTACCGCACTCCCGCGATCCTTAAACGATCCGGTAGGTGAGCAGAGTTCCAACTTTGCGGAAAGAGAGGCGATGCCAAGCTCACTGGCCAATCGTTCCAATGAAACCAACGGCGTACTACCCTGACCCAGATCTACAGTGAGCTTCTTGGAAGCCAACGGCAATCCGTGCACCGCATCAGATGCATCGAAATACCGTATGTCGTATACCCCGCCACAGTCGCAGTAAACGTTGCGAACTGACGGCGCATCCGCCACCGACGAACAGTCGGCACAGACCAGCTCAAATCGCTCTGAACGAACCTCAAGCACCTTCGACAAGCTGCCTACTCCCTCAGAACCTACTCGGTCGATTCCGATGCACCACTGGGCTCGAAGACCGTCAGACCGACACCCTCACGCGCCGTTCCCCGGCTGACGGCGACCGCACCGCCGTCCGAACGCCAGCAAGACGATCCAGCCAGCGACGAGTCATCGCCGAACTCAATGATGTTCATCCCTCCGGCCACGTTCTTGACCATCGTGACGACGTGACCCATGTTCCGCAGCGATGTCGCCACCGCCGATCCAAACTCCACCTCCAACTCAACATCCTGACCCTGCGTAAACATCCTCGGCGCCTCAACAGCTTCCTGCGGCGTCATGCCATGGTCGATGATGTTTACAATCGCTTGCGCCACCGAAGTCCAGATCCGTATCCCGCCCGGCAAACCGAGCGCAAACGCCGGCCGACCGCCTCGATACACGATAACCGGAGCCATGCTGCTCGCCACGCGCTTGTAAGGCTCGACCGAGTTTGCGAGATTCGGATGAGGGTCGAAGTTCGCCATCGTGTTGTCCAGCAGGACCCCGGTGCCGGGAACCACCACCTTCGAGCCAAATATATGGTTGACCGTCTGCGTCGCCGAAACGATGTTGCCTTCACGGTCTGCTGTCGTTATGTGCGACGTGTCATCCGACTCCGCCAGCACTGGCGACGCCAACTCCGACATCACCGCATTCGGCAGTATCTGACTCATCAACTCCTTGGCGTGAAACTCCGAAAGCAATCGGTCAAACGGGATCTCTTGGAATTCCGGGTCCGCCAGATACCGGTTGCGATCCGCGAACACCAGCTGCATCGCCTCGGCCATCAAGTGGATCGTCGCGCTTCGTCCAAAACTCATATCTCCGATGTTTCGCAACGCCAGCACGTTCAAAAACTCGATGAGGTGAAGCCCACCAGCCGACGATGGCCGCGGTCCAGATATCGTGTAGCCGCGGTAATCGCCGGTCACCGGTTCGCCACGCCGCGTGCGATACCCACGCAGGTCGTCCATCGTGATGATCCCGCCGTGCGCCTGCGAGTAGCGAACGATCTCCTCGCCCAACTCGCCGCCGTACAAATAATCCGAACCTTCAAATGCGATCCGCTTCAATGTGCTCGCAAGATCGCGTTGCACCACCAGATCACCCGGTTTCGGCACCTCGCCATCCGGCATGAAGATGCTGCTCGTAGCACTGTAAAGCCGCATTAGATCGGCGTTGCCAGTGACGAAACTGCAGTAGTGCTCGCTAGCACGAAACCCGTTCTCCGCGTGACTGATCGCTGGCTGCATAACCTCCGACAGAGATAGATTTCCGAACTCCGCCTGGACCTCGCACCACGCCTTCAACGATCCCGGCACACCCGAAGCCAGCACGCCCGTTTGGTTCAGATCGCCCCGAGCACGCATGTAGTTCGGCCACTCATCCGAGATTGGCGTAAACATGTCCATCGTCGCCGCGCCGGGTGCCTGCGAATAGTTGTCGATGGCTATCCGACGTCCGTCAGCGAGGCGGATGTTCATGAAACCGGCGCCGTAGATACCCATCTTCATCGGCTCCACGACACTCAACGCGAACATGGTGGCCACCGCACCATCGATGGCGTTGCCGCCAGCCGCCATGATCTCCGCACCTACCGCCGATCCGAGTGCCTGCGTCGAAGCCGCGACGCCGCAGTAGCCGACCACTGGCCGGTTCTCCGGGCTGAACGTTACCGGGGCTTTTTCGCGCCACCGCTGAGAAGTCAACGCGCCTGCTGGCATCAGTATTCAACCATCCTCAATCGCATCTTTTCGGCGAGATTTTCACACTGGTACGCGAATTTGAAACCGCGTCCGTAGCTTCGCAATCTTGTTGATGATAAAACCTGAAATTCACGTTTAAACGGAGATTGACGTCTCACGCGATAATGGAATGTACCTGTCCGTACCCCAAACGCCCGCGACACCCACCGTCACAACAACCCGACACATTTCGAGCGAACTGGAGAACCATCGCACATGACAACCATCACCGTCGAAGGCAGAGTTGGAGCTGGAGCACCCGATCTGGGGCGCCTAGTCGCACGCGAGTTGGAAATCGACTTCGTCGACCGCCTCATCCTCGCTCAGATCGCGCGGGAGGTCAACGCAACTATGCGCGCCCTAGTCGACCAAGAGCGCCGCATCCCTTCGCTGGTAAACCGCCTCGCACTTCGCGTCCAACGCGTCCTCGAGAGATCCGCCGTCGCCGGAATGGGCGGCGATCCCTACTTCGGCCCCGGCGTCGAAGACCTCATCTCACGCCAATACAGTGAGTACGCAGAAGAGCCGCACACCACCGCCGAGGAAGTCGACGACGAACGCTTCATCAAAGCTACCCGCGAAGTCATCTTAGACATCGCCGACCAAGACAACATCGTTATCCTCAGCCGTGGCGGAGCCGCAATCCTCCGCGACAACCCCAAGGTCCTCCGTGTTGGCGTCGTGGCCCGCATGGAAGACCGCGCAAAACGAGTCGCCGAGCGCGAAAACATCAACATGGAAGAGGCTCTCGAGTTCATCGCCAACTCCGACGCCGCACAGCACCGGTACTTCGAAAAAGCCTTCGAGTCCAGCCCCATCGACCCGTTCCTCTACCACTTCATGTGGAACACATCCGACGTCAGCATCGACTACGCAGTTAGAGTAACCGTCGACGCCGCCCGCGAAATGGAAGCGCTCGGTGGCCTGAGCTGAGCGATCCCGCCTGGCGACACCACTGGTCGACCTCAACTGATTCCATCAAATAGAATCTCTTAGACACGATACACAGAATCCGACGACGTTCACGTCCCTGAAACTCACTGAAACATGCCACCTCGTAATCGAAATCGACGCCGCGCAGATCGACGCCCCAACGTCTTCGTCCAAACCGAACGAGCCGCTGGTCGGAGCCAATCCAGCGACGAACCGGAAGCTGAAAACGCCGCCGCCGTCGTCGAACCGTCCCCCGTCCTAGCCGCAACCTCCGCCGCCGTCGCCAGACAGCGCCCGACCGGAGCACGCCGCACCCTACGTACTCGCTCCGAGGTCTACGCCCGAACCTTCCCCCGCGAAATCCGCAAAATGGCCATCCTCGCAACAGGCATAGTCGTCGCCCTCGCGGTCTTCACCTTCGTTCTGTAATCAACCGCGTTACCCGTTGCATTCCCCAGCCGAGTCGACGCCGCGCGACGAAGAATGCGGCGTCTTCGCGGTCCAAACCGATGTGTGCATCGGACTATAAATCTTTGCCACGCCTCTATTCTGAACCGCCAACTTGCGCGAAAATTAACCCAAATCGATCCCCCGATGCTCGAACATCCGTATCCGAGACCAGCACATGTTGCTAATGGACGAACCCTTCAACCCCTCCCGAGATGCGCCAAGCGCTGCTCAAGTTTTGGCATCCGATTTCGCGCACAGATGGGCGAGTTATCAAGGCAACGAAGTCCAGCATTTCCAAGCCCACTTTAACGAACTATGCGAAATCGTCGGACACGAAAATCCGCATGACGACCTAAAAAACCACGACTTCGAATTCAATCAACGCGTACGCACGGCGACTGGCGGCCAAGGTGAAGCGGACGTTTTTCTCCGCGATCACTTCATCATGGAGTACAAGAAGCTGGGCTTAGACCTTGACGCGGCGTACAACCAAAACCTCAGATATCGCGACGGACTCGGCAATCCACCTCTACTAATCGTCTCCGACTTCGAAACCATCCGCATCCACACGAATTTCACCGGGACCGTTTCCGACACCTACACGATAACCCTCGACGACCTAAGTGACATAGAACAAAACGCGACCCGCAAAAGCGCCCTAGGTATCGTCAGCGAGTCCCCACTTTCCGTCTACCAAGTACTACGCTACTGCTTCCACGAACCTGGCAACCTAAAACCGTCTCATACGCCGGATCAATTAACCCAAGCCGCCGCAGACGTCTTCTGGAAAATCTCCGACGAACTCCAACGACACAACCCCAACAAAGACGCCGAAGTCGCCCGCTTTCTTTCCCAACTCCTCTTCTGCATGTTCGCCAGCGACGTGGGACTGCTGGAGAAACAGTTGATGACCGAATACACCCAAGAAGTCGGCGAATCGCCCGCCGAAGTCTTCACGGCTAGATTGAACCAGCTGTTCGACTGGATGAACGAAGGAAACCACATCGCATCGCCTCCTATCAAACGTTTCAACGGCGGTCTCTTCGACGGCTTAAAACCCGATCTTGAGATCGTTACTTCCATCATGCCTCTCGTGCGTCAAGCTGATGCCCTTGACTGGTCCCAAATCGAACCCGCAATCTTCGGAACTCTCTTTGAACGCATCTACAACCCCGAAAAAAGAGCACAACACGGAAGACACTACACCTCCAGAGCCGACATCGAGACTTTGGTCGAACCTGTCGTTATGACGCCGCTCCGGCGAGATTGGGACAACCTCAAATCCTCCATCAGGGCCGCAGACGCAGACCTAGCCAAGATGACTACCCAAGACTTCATAGACCGATTGGGCAAAGTCAGCATCCTGGACCCAGCCTGCGGCTCGGGCAACTTCCTGTACGTCGCACTTAACCTCCTGCACGGCCTCGAACGCGAAGTCATCACTTGGGCAATAGAATTCGGCATCGATCCCCCGGAACCACGCATCCACCCGCGTCAACTTCTGGGCATCGAAATCGACGAATACGCGCACCAATTAGCCAGTGTCGTCGTATGGATCGGACATCTCCAAAACGGGGCGCGGGTCGGCAATATCGAAGACCGCGACCCTATTCTCGATCCGCTAGACAACATCGATTGCCGCGATGCCATCATCGATGACTCCGGCCCCGAACCGCGCCCCGCAGACTGGCCCGAAGTCGACTTCATCGTCGGAAATCCCCCATTCCTGGGCAACAAACGAATGCGCGAAGAAATGGGCGACGAGATAGTCGAACGCATTTATGGACTTTGGGGCGACAACGTTCCCAACGGCGCCGACCTTTGCGCCTACTGGTTCGAAAAAGCGCGAACTCAAATCGCCGACGGCAAAGTAAAACGGGCGGGCCTGCTCGCCACTCAAGCGATCCGCGGCGGCAGATCACGAATCGTCCTCCAGAACATCAAAGATTCCGGCGACATATTCTTCGCCGAGTCCGATCGTGATTGGTTGCTTGACGGTGCCGCCGTGCATACGTCGATGGTCGGCTTCGACGATGGCTCCGAGACGACGCGGGTACTCGACGGAGAAATGGTCAATCGAATCCACTCTGATCTGTCTTCGCGCAAAGCCGATCTCACTAAAGCTCAGCGGTTGCGTGAAAATGAAGGGATCGCATTTCAAGGCGTAACACCGCTAGGACCGTTTGTCATTTCGGATGAAGAAGCTCGGGAAATGTTGGCGGATTCGAACCCATCCGGAAATTCAAACTCGGACGTGATCAAGCCATTCATCACAGCCCGCGACATCACGGAACGACCACGCGATCGATGGATTGTTGACTTCGGTCCCGATGCGCCAGTCGAATACGCTGCGAGTTTCGGCACGCCGTTCCAACACGTAGAAACCAATGTGAAACCGTCCCGAACCGGTACGGCTCTCGACGCCCAAAAACCGTTTTGGGTCTTTCAACGATCTCGCCCGGCGTTGCGCAACGCTTTGTCCAACTTGACGCGATTCGTTGTCACGCCGTTAGTCTCGAAGCACAGAGTTTTCCAATGGGCAGAAAACCCGACGTTGCCTGACCACGCAGTCGGTGTTTTCGCCCGTGAAGACGACTACTTCATCGGCGTCCTCCAATCCCGCGTCCACGAAATTTGGTCGCGAGCTTTGGGCACCCAAGTCCGCGATCGCGAAAGCGGTTTTCGCTACACCCACACGACATGCTTCGAGACATTCCCGTTCCCAGAACCGACGGAAGACCAACGAGACGCAATCGCCGACATCGCCAAAACGCTCATGTGGCACCGCAAGAACGTGCTGACGCCGTTGGAAAACACGCCCGACGAAATGATCCGAAAGATGACGCTAACCAACGTCTACAACAACAACCACCGTTGGCTGCGAAGCGACCACCAAAAACTCGACCGCGCCGTCTTCGACGCTTACGGCTGGTCCGAAGATCCAGCAGACCTCGACGACGACACCATCCTCGAACGCCTGTTAGAGCTGAACTTGTCGCGCGAGCAGGTCTAGACGTTTGGAACTGCACTCGGCTCGCGGGCAATCTGATGTCGTCCGGGTTCAACCCCGTAAAATCAATTTACACACCCCATGTCGATCTCACCGACAACCGAATCCCCCTCCCGCGCCGAACTCTTCGCCGATCGCCTCGCCGCCGTCCCCCGCAAACCCGGCGTCTACACGATGCGCGGCAAGAGCGGGCAGATACTCTACGTCGGCAAATCTATAAGCCTCCGCAACCGACTCCGCTCCTACTTCTCGAACGAAACCAAACTGCGTGGCAAGACGAAACGACTCGTCAAGCAGATCCACGACTTCGACTACATCGTCGCCGAGTCTGAACGCGAGGCCCTCCTCCTCGAAAACTCCCTCATCAAGCAGCACAAACCCCGCTTCAATGCCCGCTTAAAGGACGACAAGTCCTACCCCTACATCAAAGTCGACCTCGAAGACGAATTCCCCCGCGTCTACTTCACCCGACGACGTGCCAAACGCGACGGTGCACGATATTTCGGCCCCTACGCATCGGCTTACTCCGTTCGAACCACTCTCGACCTCCTCAAGAAGCTCTTTCCCTACCGCTCCTGCACGATGAAGATAACGGGCAAAGAGGAGCGACCCTGCCTCGAGTACCACATCAAACGCTGCATCGCACCCTGCACTGGCTACGCCGACAAGCAGGAGTACGCCAAGGTCATTGAGCAGGTCATCACGTTCTTGCAAGGCGATACCAAAAAGATCGTCGTGGAACTCCAAGAAGCCATGACCGAAGCCGCCGAAAACCTCGAGTTTGAGCGTGCCGCCGCGCTTCGAGATCGCCTCAACGCCATGAAGATTGTCTACGAAGACCAAAAGGTCGTCGGCATCGGGCAGGAAGACATGGACGTCATCGCCTGCGAAAAAGGCAGCGACGAAGCATGGATCGACGTCTTCTTCATCCGCCGAGGCAGCATGGTCGGCCGCGACAACTTCATCATGGCAGGCACATACGACGATACCGACTCGCACATCATCGCCAAATTCATCGAGCAGTTCTACATCGCCGGCAACCCGCATATGCCGCGCCGCCTCTTGACCCAGACCGAACCCGAAGACGCCCACGTCCTCCAAGAGCTTCTCACCGAAAATCGCGGCGCCAAGATGGAGATAAACGTCCCGCAGCGCGGTCCCAAGCGCAAACTCCTCGATATGGCGCGTGAAAACGCCGTACAGGGGCTCGCACAGCTCAAATTGAAGTGGCAGTCCAACTCCGACCTGATGGGGCGGGCATTGGACGATCTGCAAGAAGCGCTGAGCCTACCCAATCGCCCCTACCGTATCGAGTGCTATGACATCTCCCACATCCAAGGCACATCGTCCGTCGCCGCCATGTCGGTATTCGAGAACGGCGCACCAGCGACATCCCAGTACCGACGTTTCAAGATCAACACCGTCGAAGGCAACGATGACTTCGCATCAATGCGCGAGGTTCTGACCCGACGCTTCAAACGCCTCAACGCCGCCCGTCAGAAAGCTGCTGATGGCGAAGGCACGGATCCGACTAAACCATCCGACTCTTTCGGCATCACACCCGATCTTGTGCTCATAGATGGCGGCAAAGGCCAACTTTCCGCCGCGCTCGCCGCAATGCTTCACCTCGGCGTCGCAGACATCCCCTTAGCTTCGATCGCCAAGAAGGAAGAGGAACTATTCACGCCCGACAGCTCAGATCCGATCCGGTTGCCTCGCAACGCACCTTCGTTGTTCGTCCTGCAACAGGTTCGAGACGAAGCCCACCGCTTCGCCATCACCTACCACCGCAAAACCCGCGGGCGCACGTCCCTGAAATCCGCCCTAGACCTCGTCCCGAGCATCGGTCCGTCCCGCAAACGTGCACTCATGCGCCGTTTCGGAAGCCTGAAAGCGATCCGAGAAGCGACCGAGTTGGAACTCGCATCCACGCCCGGAATGACCCAAAGATTGGCTGAAAAAGTCAAAGATTACCTCTGATTCAGATTGGAATTCTTTGCCGATCCTCTTGCAACAAATTACATTTGTCCGATATAACCGCTACGACAACGCCGGAATTTCCGCACCGACTAGATAATCGCATCTATGAAATTCAATGACCACCGCGGCGCTTGAAACCAACTCCGATATCGAAACCAGGCTAGTCCATATTGAGACACGGTTAGATTCAATGAGCACGAAAGAAGACCTCGCCAACTCGATCGGCGAGCTAAGAACCGATATGGTGCAACGCTTCGGTCAGCAAGACGCCAAAATGGAAGCCCGTTTCGGCGAGCTTGAAACCAAAATGGCCACCAATCACGGCGAACTCAAAACCGAAATGGCCAACCTGAGGACGGAAGTAATCCGTTGGACGGTCGGCAGCATCGCGATCAGCACCACTGTCGTCGTCTCAGTTGTGACTCTCGTCCAGGAACTTTCAGGCTAGTCGCTCAACCGATCTCGGCGCGACTCAAGAGTGCCGATGAGCATGTCCAAGTTTGCGACTGTTTCGCGCATCCTCAGCGCTCCGTCGTCGTAGCGAAATTCCATCCACCCTTTTGGCAAGGCTTCGACGTCGCACGCAACGGTGCGAGATTGCGAAACGGCGTTTTCATCAACCTCATCTTCGTCTGACGCGCTGAGATATCCACGAATGCCATCGAATATCCGATCAATCATGGCAACGCGCCTGACGACTTCATCCATTTCGACGCCAGTGATTTCCTGCAGCATCGCCGCCAGCACGTTCTGATCCACACTCGAATCGCCGATACGTTCGTGCAAATCATTGAACAATGGCACCGAGGCGGCCAACCTTCGCATCACTTGCCACTCCTCGGCGGGGCTGGATGGCGACGAAACCCGTACTCCGGCAGGCGTCAGTTCGATCAGCCCTCGTCCAGTTGCCAGTCCCCAGATGCGTAATGCGCTGAGACGGGCACCGAAAGCGCCCCCGGCGGGTGACATGCCCAAAACGATCGCCAAGCCGTCTCTACGGACGTCTCCACCTAGTTCGTCGAAGATCCGTCGCGTCAGTTCAACGCTTTCTGCCAGTCCGATTTCTGGAAATTCGCAGTCGCCGAGTTTTGCCATGAATTTGCCGCTCTTGCCGCTAAATTGCCGCTCTATCAGCATGTTACGGCAAGTTCAGCCCTGTTTCGCCGCGAAGTTGCCGCTCCAGCGGCAATTTAGCGGCAAGTTCCGTTTTTGACGAAGTTAAAACTAGTTGACCCGCCGTCCGCGCCAGATCTTGGTCATCCAACGACGCGTTGGTGCATGACTTTCGGCGCGTTCGACCGTCGGATGTTATGTCCTCTGACGCTCTCGAATTTCTTTGAGGCGAACGCTGGCTGCGTCGGCAGATTTTCGACATCGACACAGTGGCTTGGGAGTCGGGATCCGACCTGGGCTCGAACCATCTCGTCACGACGTTCCGCGCCCGTCCGCGCATCCGGCAGTCATCCTCACGGACGGACGGATGTTACGGCCTCTGACGCACTCGAAATACTTGAGGCGAACGCTGGCTGCGTCGGCAGATTTTCGACATCGACACAGTGGCTTGGGAGTCAGGATCGGACCCAGGCTCGAACTATCTCGTCATGACGCGCCGCGCCCGTCCGCGCAACCGGCATTATTCCTCACATACCGCCTCGCGTAACGGGTCAGACGCGGCATTGCGTACACCAAGCGTTCGTCGATCGTCAGCGGCAGGTCCGAGCCGATGTTCGGCCCTATTGACTAGACTCTCTCCGATGTTGCTGAAGAACGCGCTTCACCAGCTTCACACCGCCCCGTTTAAGTCAGATTCAGATGAGATTCGATGAATTTTTACGTATAAATAAGGTTTTGGTTTCTGATACGTCGTCACGAACTGGCAATTAACTGGGCGTGACCCGAACTTGAACGTAAAAACGGCGGGGTTTTGGCCCCCCCCGCCGTTTAGATTCGCCGGTGAACGTTCGGCGATTAGTTGTTGTTGTCTGAAGAGACGCTGGAGCCGTCCATTACGTTGCCGATCCCGGACATCAACTTGGTCATCTCCATGGGCAATACAAACTTGGTCGATTCGCCAGCTGCCATCTCTTTCAACGCATCCATGTACTGGAGCGTCATGGTGTTTCCACCGAGACCGCTGGCAGTATCTTGGATTCGCTGGAGCGCCTCGGCGAACCCGGACGCTCGGAGGACGGCCGCTTGCTGGTCACCCTCAGCTTGCAAGATCTCGGCCTGCTTGGCGCCTTCCGCCTTCAGGATCTCCGATTGCTTCTGGCCTTCTGCGACGGTGATGTCGGCTTCTTTCTGGCCGTCCGCCTCGAGGACCATCGATCGACGCATGCGCTCGGCGGACATCTGGCGGGTCATTGCGGTTTGGATGTCGGTCGGCGGTTCGATCTCGCGGATCTCGACGTTGGTGACTTTGATGCCCCATCGTCCGGTCTCTTGGTCGAGGCGCGTGCGGATGATCTCGTTGATGCGCTCGCGTTGCGACAGGACCTCGTCGAGGGTCATGTCACCGACTACGGCACGCAGCGTGGTGGTTGCAAGTCCGACGACGGCTGAGGTGTAGTGCTCGACCTCGAGGACCGCCTTCTCTGCTTGGTTGATGTCGACTCGCAGGTAGACGAGGAAGTCGATGTCGATCGGGGCGTTGTCCCTGGTGATGTTGGTCTGCCTAGGGATCTCGAGCACCGCCGTTCGTGTGTCGACCTTCTGGGTCTGATGGATGATTGGGAACGAAATCACGATTCCGGGCCCCATCATCCCTTCGAATTTGCCTAGTCGAAAACGTGCCACGCGTTCGTAGTCACGCACGAAATTGATAATTGCCATATTTTTCTCCTTACCGCGGCGTTTTCAACGCTCGCGGTGTCTGTATGCCAAGGTTATCGCAAATGGTGGTTGGTCCTGGATTTGCGGGGGGCCGGGGTTCGACGCCCTGCCCTGATTGAGTTACGTGGGAGTTGTGGGGGTTGGACGTGGGGGGCTGTCTGAACCGCAGATTACGGTGATTTTCGTGATGGGCTGTGATGTCCCGCTATTTTGAGCCCCTTCACCCTCATCTTGACCCTCTGCCATCGAGGTGAATGGGATGTACGCGCGGTTGGTCGACGCGTGGTGGGACCTCCCCCTAACCCCCTCCTGAAGGAGGGGGAAGTGTTGACGTTCCGTTCGCCCTGCCCCGAGCATCCCCCCCGTTCGCTTCGCTCCGCGTCCCCTTCGCTGCGCAAAAGGGACGGTACCCGGTTAGTCGTCGGTTTCGGGTTCGACGATTAGGGTTACGCCTTCGATTTGGGTGATTTTTACGGTTTGGCCGATTTGGATGTTGGTGCGGTCGGGGGTGTGGGCTGTCCAGTGCTCTCCCGCTGTGTAGATTTCGCCGTCGGGGTCTAGGGCTTTTGTGACACGGGCTGTGGTGCCGATTAGCGTGTCGGATGTGCCTGAGGGGATGTATGAGCCTGGTCTTGCGGCGATGCGGAGTTCTAGGATGAGCCAGATCACGAAGAGGAGTGCGACGGCTCCGATTCCGGCGAGGAGCCAGCGGCTGACTTGGATCTGGCCGCCGGGGAGTTCGGGGGCTTCGATGGACGGGAACGGGAATAGGAAGAGTCCGCCGAGGATGAGTGCGATGACGCTGGCGACGCCGAAGAAGCCGAAGCCGGGCGCGATTAAGAGTTCGGCGGCTAGGAGTGCGACGGCAAGGAAGATGAGGACTATTCCGGCCCACTGGAACGGGAGTTGTCCGACGCCTGCGAAGCCGACGATGAGTAGGACGACGCCGATGGTGCCGGGAATGAAGGATCCGAAGTTCCAGATTTCGACGATTAGTGCCAGACTGCCGAGGGAGATGAGGAGGAAGGCGAGGTTGGGGTTGGCGATGGCACCCAAGGCGCTGTCCCAGACGCTGTATTCGCTTTCGTCGATGCGGGAGTTGAGGAGGTTTTCGAGCGTGACCTCGCCGGTGGCGGTCTCGACGGTGCGGCCTTCGGCCCAGTGCAACAGTTCGTCGAGATCTGCCGCCACGACGTCGGCGATTCCGATCTCGACGGCTTCTTCGGCGGAGTATGCTTTGGCCTCGAAGACGGTGGCCTCGAGGGCTTCGACGTTGCGGCCGCGTTTTTCGGCGATGCCTCTAATAAGTGCGGCCGCGTCTTGGTTGGCTTTCACCTGAAGGGTCTCGCCCAGGTCTTCGCCCTGCCCTCCTACTACGGCTGCGGCGCCGATCTCGGTGACGGGAGCCATGGCGAGGATGTTTGCGGCGGCACCGATGAATGTGCCGGCGCTGGCGGCGTGTGCACCTGACGGCGAGACGTAGACGGCGATGGGGACGCGGGATTCGAGTATGGCGTTGACCATGGCGCGGGTGCTGTCGAGGAGTCCGCCGGGGGTGTCGAGAACGATGACGACGAGGGCGAACTCGCCTCGGGCGGCTTCGAGTTCGCGGACGAGGTAGCGCTCGGAGACGGGGTCGATGGCGCGGTCGAGTTGTATGACGTATGACGCCGGTGGCGGCGGTAAGGGACTGGGCGCGGGAAGGTTCGGTTGGGAGGGTTAGGGCTAGGATGCCTAGGGCGAGGGTGGCGAGCGAGATTGCGACACGGATGGAGTGTCGGCGCGTTTTGTTGATTGCGGTGGAGCGCGAGATGCGGTGGGTGGATGTTGTCATGATCAGAGGTTGGTTTGGATGAAAGGTGACATAAAGGTTACGAGACGCTGCTGTCTCGGTTTTGATTGATCGCGAAGAGCTACTGCCGCCGGTGGCGCACCCTAAACCCGATCGGGTTTGGGGTAATGAAGCCCGTTTCTGCGGGTTGACGGCCTTGCGTTGCCTCGTCTTCGGCCACGAAGTCGATCTTTCTTTGCGGAAAGAGACCACGGTTTGGGCATCTGCATTCGTTACAACAAAATCACCTCGGCCGATGATGTCCATTCCTATAAGGACATCCGCGTTAGGGGGTTTCGCGATCCGACTGACTGGCAAACCAAGAAACACGATATCTTGTGGCAACCGAATGTTGACGAGAAAAACTGGAACGTTTTCCACAGTTCCCTGGGCGGTTTGAGCGGTCGTATACCCAACCGGCCTCAACTGGCCGATGTTAACGACTGATTGAGAGATGCCGCTCCGGGTCGCTCCGGTGTCCCACATCGCGGTGAAACGATGCATGGGGGGTTGCGGTTGAGATTCGCTTGGTTGCCAAGCGCGCGACACCTCGCAGGATGTGACCAAGGTGTCGACGAGCGCGTTGTGGTTGATTGTGAGGCTGCGGTGGGGTTCGTTCATGCGGCTCGGATGTCAGGAGAATGAAAGGTTGTCGTATATGCGTCTTCACCTTCGGTGACGGCTTGAACCAAAAACGTTCCCAGTTCGTGACTCTTGCAGGTTTCAGTCACGGCGTCTAATTCGGTCTCGTATGTGCCCAACACTTGGTGGTTTTTTATGACGACGACCATCCCTTCGTAAAGTCTTTTTGGTGTGCCCGGTAGAAATAGTATTCGCTGAGGAGATCGCGGTCCTGATCAAGAGTCGTTTTACTCTGATCCGTCATCGGTCTACTCCTTTAGGTTGCATATGAAATCAGACGTACACATGCTATTCGTAACGCCATGTGCCCTCCCCCTAGCCCCCTCATGGACGTCGTCTGCGGAAAGTGTGCTTAGTCGCTCCCACCGGCAGTTCCTGCCCAGGCTCCTACGGCCATCATTCCTCCGTCTACGTTTATATTCGGTCTCGACATTACGGTCCGATCACTTTCGTCTTCGCGACCAAGTCATGCAACCCACGGCGGTCTTTGCGATGGATTCCCAGAAGCAACGTGATCAACACAACGTTGAGCGCCAACATTGACCAAAGCGATACGCCCGGCAAGACCAAGCGCTCCAACAACCAAGGGAACAGGAAACCGATCCCGTAGAAGATCAACGTCTTAGTCAACGTCCGTGTCGCAACCTGACGCAACGAAAGGAACCGACTTTCAGAATGCGCGTTGGCCACGGCCAATCCCATTATGGCCTTGCCGAGAGTTCGGTTGAACCGCACGATTGTCAATATCTCGACGATGACGACAAACAAGATCCAGCCGCTGATCATGACTGTAAACAACACCGCTGTTGGCGACCATTTTTCTGATTCGCCAGTAGGGTCGAACCCCAAAAGGGTAGTCAAGACCAACGACCAAATCCAAACACTGATCGCGTAAACGCCGACGTCAATGCCGAATGCAAATGCTCGAGTCCATGTTGCCCTCGAATTTGCAACACCTGCACCCTTACGATCGGACGCATTGGCGTGACCACGCCGAACCTGGTCAGCGGTGACGGCGCCGATCAATCGTTTTTGATCAAGACGCATGCCATCTGATGCTCCATGAAACCGATAACATGTTCATTCGCCTTTTTGTGCTCGCCATTGTCAGGGAATCCATCGCCCCCAATTCAGCAAGCAAAGTGAATTCAAGGGCCTTTGAGATCGAATGGAAAACACGCTAGTCGCTCCCACCGGCCCCAACAGTTCCTGCCCAGGCTCCTACGGCCATCATGCCGCCGTCTACGTTTACATACGAGCCGGTCATGAAGGAGGCTTTGTCGGATGCTAGGAAGAGCATGACGTTGGCGATGTCTTCGGGTTCGCCGATGCGGCCTAGGGGGTGCGTCTTGGCGGAGTCGATGAGGCCTTGTTCGATGTCGTCGCCGGTGCCTTCGAGTGCTTTCCAGACCATGGGGGTGTTGATGGTGCCGGGGTTTACGGAGAGGACCCGGATGTTGTCTCTGGCGAAGTCGATCGACATCTGTCGGGTGAGCGAGAGGTCGCCGCCTTTGCTGGCCGCGTAGGCGGAGACGAAGGGCATGGAGAGAATCCCTTGGACGCTGGCGACGGAGATGATGACGCCGCCGCCGCGTTCTCGCATGGACGGGACGGAGTATTTGGCCATGAGGAAGCGGCTGCGGAGGTTGATGTTGATGATGCGCTCCCACGACTCTTCGGGTAGGTCGACGGCGTCGACGTAGGAGGACGGTGGTTGGATGCCCACGTTGTTGATGACGATGTCGATGCCACCGTAGGCGTCGAGTGCGGCGTCGGCGGTTGCGCGGCATCCCTCGATGGTTCCGGCGTCGGCGGAGACGTATTGGGCGGTTGCGCCCTGCCCTTTCAGCTCTTTGACGAGAGCGTCTCCGGCATCGTCGTCGATGTCCATGATGGTGACGCTTGCGCCTTCGGCTGCGAACGCCCTTGAGACGCCGCCGCCGATGCCTAGCGCTCCGCCGGTAACGATTACGGACTTGCCTTCGTATTCACCCACTTTAGTCGCTCCATTCTTTGAGGTTTGGATTTGGATTGTCTAGGCAATCACGATAACAGGAACGGAGTGGGAGGTGGTGGGCGAGAAAGGGCAGGTTTGAAACCTGACCCCACCGGTCTGGGACGAGGTGTGATTGGAACAAAAGAGGACGCTCCCATTTTTCAATGGGAGCGTCGGGCCCAGCGATACTATCTGCTGGGGGGGTATTGTTCCATTTTAACGTGCGAGAACCAATTTGGTCAACCTAGAAGGCGCTTATGCCTTTTACACACCCTGTGAGTGGCGAGATCAATTCTAGTTCGTCCTTTCAATCACGGTAAGCCACTTTCCATCCGGTTCAATGATCTTCAACCTCTCTACTTCAGAAACGGGACAATAACCGTTCTCGAGGTCAAACCCGTCGAAACAGACCCGCTCGCCCTCGATTTCGCGACCTTGGACCACGGTAATGAGACTGTACCAGAGTGGAAAATTTACGCGTCCATCGCCGCTAACGACGGTCAAACCTTCACCGACATCGATACAGTAATCCCGTTCGTCGTAGGGGGCGCATATATTCTCCGACCAAGCAAGATTGCCGTACGGCATGGCGCTTGTATCCGTGTCGTAAATCCTCAGCTTGTAGTCCGCCGCGCCCTGCACCGGTCGAAACGACACGCCGAAATTCGATGATTGAGAATATAGGTCTCGAAAGCCCGTGATGACGGGCTCAGACTTTACATCCATCACCTCTGGTGCTGTGCTGGGGCTACAAGCAGAGAGCGTTGTCGCAATCATCGCCGAAGCAACGACAACTAGAGTTAGTGTAATTTTGTTCATGTTCATATTCCTTTCAGTCGAAGTTGGGTGTGTAAAAGACATAATCGCCACCTAGAACCGGGCTCGAAATCATGACCATATCGGCGGGCGGCGAAGCACGATTCCAATGGAACTGTGTACCTGCTCCGGCAATTGACTGTGCCTTATCGTTTCTTGTCTCAAGGACATCGCGCCGTTTGCCAACTGCCTGAGAAGTGACGAATGCCGATCCGGGGGAAAAGCGATGATCACGCGTTTGTCAGGATATCTACGACGAATAGTCTCAACAGGCCCTGTTAGATCACTGTCGGCTGAGACGATGATCGCAGTGTCAAACCTTCCGTCCTGCGCATCTCCGAGGAGTTCCATCGCAATATTCACATCCGTCATCTTCTCTTCGTAGTCTCTATACATCGAACCACAACGACGGCAGGTTTTAACTTTTTCAGCGAAGTACCCTTCGCGGATCTCAACATCGGTCAATGTGGATAGAGCTTCAATGTACGTGTTTTGACGGTGTACCTTGCCTGGGTCGTTTGGATCGTGATGGACTCTGGCGGTGAAGTAGCGTATGAACGCCAACTTTTGGTTTCCTCGCAGAATCCGCTCGGACATCCGGCGGATGTCTAACCAGTAGTAGCACGGCCAGCGTTTGCCGCGACGTCCCAGCCGTTTGGATTTCAAGCCGTAGTAGAGGTTGAAGCCATCGATATAAACCGCAACACGTTCCATCGTACTCGCCTTGTTTCGGATGTTTCAGATGAAAGGAACGATTTTATCGTATCGCGAATTCCGTGCTGTAATGGAGATGCAATAGCCACAGGTAATGGGACCTTGGTGTACTATTGTTAATAGCACGTACGTGCTGTAGTTGAAGTGGCGATGTAGTGTTGCTGTGGGGAGATGTGTTGATGGGTACTCGGGTTTCGGTGTTTGACAGGTTGTTGCCGAGTGACAGCGTGGTGGCTCGAAAAGATCCGGTGTGGTTCGCAACCAGGCTGCTTGGCGTCGATCCTTGGTCCAAGCAGGCCGAGATCCTGACGGCGCTTCGGGATCACGACTATGTGGCGGTGCGGTCGTGCAACGGGTCGGGTAAGACGTTTACGGCGGCGATGGCGGCACTGTGGTGGTTGGTGGCGCACGAGCAAGCGGTGGTCATCACAACCGCGCCGTCTGAGCGTCAGGTGAGACAGCTGCTTTGGCGAGAGATCCGCGGTCTCCACAGCGCAAGAAGTCGACTCATCGGCGGCAAGTTGACGGCTACAAGGTTGGAGTTTTCGGACAAGCGGTTCGCTTTCGGATTCTCGACCAATACCGCAGAGCGGTTCCAAGGGTTCCACAACGAGAACATCCTCGCGATCGTCGACGAGGCTTCCGGCGTCCACGAGTTCATCTTCGACGCCATCTCGGGGTGTCTCACGTCGGAAAATGCCAAGATGCTGATGATCGGCAACCCGATGAGTCTGGCCGGGACGTTTTACGACGCGTTCCACAAGAATCGGGACAATTGGAAGACGATCCACATCTCGGCGTTCGACACCCCAGCGTTCCATAAGGATGACACTAAGGGTGACACCAAAGATGCCGAGCCGAATCACCCGCTCGGCATGGTCACACCCAAATGGGCGCGGCGCTTCGCCAAGGAGCGTGGCGAAAACTCATCGGCCTACCAGGTCCGAGTGCTCGGCGAATTCCCAGACGAGGCTGACGACACGCTGATCCCCCTCAAGCTGATCGAAGCCGCGGTCGGCCGTGATTTCGAAGACATCGACAAGCACGAGCCACTCATGGGCGTCGACATCGCTCGTTTCGGAAACAACCAGACGGTGGCGATAGTCAGGCGGGGTCCGCAGGTGTTGAAAATGGTCGCGTTTGGGCGGTCAGACCTCATGCAGACCACCGGGCGGATCATCGACATCGCCCGGAATCATGGCGTCAGTACGATCTATATCGACGAGGTCGGCTTGGGCGCCGGAGTGATCGATCGGGCCAAGGAGATCGGCGGCGTCCAGGCGGTCGGCATCAATGGTGGCAGCAGGCCCAGCGACACTGAACGCTACTTGAATCTGCGCGCCCAGATGTTCGATGGTCTGCGGCAGCGGTTCGTCGACGGCGACATCGCGATACCAGACGACGCCGAACTCATATCGCAACTCGCGTCGCTCACGTTCAAGTACACCTCTCGTGGACAGCTGCAGCTGGAGAGCAAGGACCAGATCCGCAGCTCCGGGCGTCAGAGTCCGGACAAGGCGGATGCGTTGGCGCTGGCCTTCACGTCGGCCCCCAACCCGATGCGAATGTGGGTTTTGTCGTCGAACACGACGCAAGGAGGTCGCCGACGGCGGAGGGGGAGGCGCCTCGATTAGACCGCGGATTGGGGTTGATGGCTGCTGGCGTAGTGGGACCTCCCCGTATCCCCCTCCTTGAGGGAGACCTTTGCAGAACCGCCGTCTTTCCTCCCCTTCGCGAAGCTACCCGTCCTCCTCCCCTTTCAGGGGGAGATTATGAGGGGGTCCAAGATAAGCGCGCACGCAGGGGGTGCCCAACGGCCGATTTAAACCCCCTTTAATTCCGCCTTGGGTATCAAGGGGGAGGTGGGGGCAAATATCTCCCTGGAGGAGGGAGAAGGCTGCATCACCTGCGGTCGTTTTCGTCAACTGGCCGGCGGCGCGGTGCCCTTCCCGCCGTGGACGCTGGGTTCGGAGCACCACTTGAGGCGGAGGAGGTCTAGGGGTTCGAGGATGGACTCTGGGAGTCCGAGCAAATCGACTAGTACTCGGCGGTCGAGTTCTTTGCGGCTGTCGTCGCGGTAGGCTTCGTTTGCGGGCAGGAATTCGCGATCACGCATGTCTTCGAAAATCTGCTCGGCAATGCTGAGTTGGTCTTGCGAGAGTTTGGTGACGTCGAGGGTTGGCATGGTGCGGATGGCGGTTACGGGCATTACACCGCGCCCAGTCTGTTGTCGGCTTGAATGCCACCAGTAGCAGATTATTCCAAGTGTCGTGTTGCCCCAAAGGCAGTGGACGACTTCCAAGTCACGCGATTCATACGTAATGTTCGGCCACGCTCTTCCACCGATACTCCTGTTTTCGGTAAATGCCACGCCCAACGGCTGTGAGTTGAACCGGAAATCGGCGTTGTGGTGCGTATGGCTTCGGGTGTTCCAAATAACCGATGCCCGATCACCTCGTCCTGATTTAACTCGTCCCTCACTGTCTGGAGCCACTACCAATTTGGTTTCAAGTTTGGCATCGTGGTTCCATAGCATGGGATAAGTCGGAAAATTAGACGGCGGTTTCAAGCGCGTGAACGCTGTTTGCTTACCATTTCCCACAATGTTGTTGTGAGTGATTCCAATTTTGCTGATCCGTTGGATCGTTGACATCGGTAATGCCAAGCTGTCCTGATCCGGCATTTGCGGCAACCATAGAATGCCATGAGCTAGCTTGTACATGGATTGGGCGATCGAAAAATCTGAAATACCGGCAGGTGTCCAAGGCAAGTCGGATGCCAATGGCCCCTCAATCATTTCGCCTAACCGCTCTTCACCGATTACGAGTGGGTCGCCACCAAATGGCCCGTCGTCCATGCTCATCAATCGCGGTCTCGCAACGATGTCGGATATCGTTCGGGCGATTTGCATCGCCTCGATTTCACTATTTGGTCGACGTGTTAACGAGACAAATATCCCTCTGCCAGCTGACTTTTGAGATGACTTGCGGAAGACCAACAAAGTTTCAGCCATTCCTGTATCGGCAGAAAACGCTTGGTTACCCTGCTTAGCAGTCGCGATTGTCAATACAATCACATCCCTGTAACTCTTGGCGATCAACTGGCGCACCTTTTGCCAACTCGATCCTTGCAATGCCGTCATCGGAAGTACGAGAGCGATCGTGCCGTCACTCTTAACCATCTGATCCGCTAGCGCGACGAACCAAGAAGCAATACCCGCGTATCCGTGGGCACACGTACCCTTGGCGTACTTGCGAGCCAAATTGAACATGCTTTCTTGCGTTTCCCAGTCTGTACCGAGGCCATGAAACTGCTTCTTGTTGTAACCGGAAGGATTTCCAGGTGTATAGTCCGAACCTCCGCTCGTAAACGGCGGGTTCATGATGACGACGTCTTGGCTCGATGGGGGCATGTCGACCGATAGGTTCGACTGGCTCTCCCCTGTTCCGGTCACGGTGGTGCCGGTATGGATCGGAATCAGGGGGCGGACTTCGCCGTTACTGCCTAACAGATCGAGTGAACCGATAGATACTCCACCGTCGTCGGTCCTGCCGTATTGCGTGACGATGGTCCTTGTGCCCTCGTATCGCTCTCTCGGATGGGAGGATGACAGCATCGAAGCGGTGAGGTGTACGGCTGATGGCAAGACGTCGCAGGCGGTGATCGACTCTTTCATCATGTGAGCATGCAACTTGGCCGGGTCGCCGCCCGCCATCAGATGGAGTTGGTTAACTCGTCGATAGGCTGCATGAATCAGTGTTCCGGTGCCGCACGCGTAGTCGGCGATACGGAAATCCTTGACTCGGTCCGGGTCATCCCATTTCCCGTCATCCGGGATGGCCAAGTGCGCCAAGAGAGTCGCCGATTCGGGACGCGTGTAGAACGTTGCCAGGAACTTGCGGTCGGTGATCAAGCGCTGGAAGATGGCGCCGGCCAAGTCTTGGGAATGAGTGACTCCCAGAGGGTCGAGCTGTTGAACGACGTAGAACATAATGGCCAGCGCCCGGTTTTTGTAGAGCACGGGGGCGAAATTGACCAGGATGTCGGAAGCCAGTTTGAAGATCGACCAGTAGTTGATCTTGAGGATCTTCTGCCATTCCCAATACAGGTCCAACGGCAACGGGAAACCGTTGGCCGTCAGTTGGTCCATGCCTTTGATGCCGCGAAAGCCGGTGAGACCGTGGTGGAATATAAGCGCGTTCAGTAAAATCGCGGCGCCCATCCGCAAGGTCTGATCGCTGTAGTCCTGCTTCAGGATCTCGACCATCGCGGGTTTCATGTCATCGCCTTCCTCGCACGCCTGCTTCATCCATGCCGCGATGCTCGAAACTCCGCCTTGGAATATGTCGATAGCCTTTTGCAAAACCTCTTCTGGGATCGAAGCGTGGCTCACGAAATTGGCAAGGTCCTTCAAAGTTCCAGGAATGAACCCGCTTGACGGGAATCGCGAGAATTCTTCGGGGGAACTACCCGTGTAAAGTGCGTACTCAAGTGTGATGCCACCGCTTAGCAATGCATCCGCTTCATCGTGACTACCGCACCTTTGGAGGTCGAGAGGCGACCGCAGCGCTACGACCGCGTTGACCTCACCTGCAACGCCGCTGATCGCCGGATTCAGCTGTTCTCCGAGCCTTGCGATGGCTTCGGCTTCCAATGTCCGGGCTGGCAGGTACTCGTTTTCGATGACAACTGGGCGACCGCCTAGCGGGATGACCAGGATGTCGGGTTGTCGCTGGCTGCCTTGGAATGCGCCATGGGTTTCGCCGAGCGCACGCCAACGGACGTTCATACGGTCGAGCTGAGTGGCGATGCGACCGTTTAGTTGCGTTTCGTTGATGGGCATCAGATTGGAAGTTGTCCAATAAATGTCGGCGGTTTCGGTCAGCGTAGCAGACGGGCGCCGACTCATAATTCTGCAATGTCAGAAAGAGACGCGGGATTGCATGGGGCGGGCATCATCACCCTCACCCGAACCCTTTCCCATCGAGCGGGAAGGGATTTGCTCGGTGGGGATTTTGGGCAGGTTTGAAACCTGTCCCTATGTAGGGAGAGGGTGCGAGGGTGTGCACCCCTGCGGGCATCCCCTGCGTTCGCTTCGCTCCGCGTCCCCTTCGCTTCACGAAAGGGACGATGTTTACTCGTTGGCTTTGACGAAGGCTATTAGGTCGGCTAGCTCTTGGTCGGAGAGGTAGTCGAAGGAGGGCATGACGTTGGTGAAGCCTTCGGCGATGAATTTCGAGGGTTTGGTGATGGATTGGACTATGTAGTCTTCGGCGTCGAGTTCGGTTCGTTCGCCGGCTCGGGTGTAGAGGCCTTTCCAACCGGGACCGACGATTGTGTCGTCGGCGATGGAGTGGCACGCGGCGCAGCCGAGGGTGGTGTGTAGTGCTTCGCCGTTGCTGGCGACGCCTTCGGGGAGTTCGATCGGTTCGGCGGCGAAAGCTGCGAGGTCGGCGGCTGATGCGCCTGCCAGGACGAGATCGCGGGTGCCGGGAGCGGCTGGGGTGGGGTCGAACGGGACCGCGGTCGCAGTCGGGTTCGGCACTTCTGTGCAGCCTGCGATCAGCGCCGATGCGAGGACTAGGATGATTAGGCCAGCGGCGGCTCTGCCGCGACTCTTTTTGACGCGCTTAAACGAAATTCCAGCGATACGCAATGCCGAGTTCTCCCAAGTTCTGGCGTTTCCGACTCAAACAATTCTACGATAGGCCGGCAGCCAATCTGCTTTACTTTTGGTTGTGGTGCTGGCGGGTTCGGGTTACATGGTGTTGATCATGCCTAGCAAGGCGTTGGCGCCTGCCGGGTTTTCCTGCCGCATGGTGCGGAGCTTCTTCACGAGGTCGAGCTCGTCCGCGGTCAGAGAGTCGATGTCTCCGATCCCGATGCCGCGGTCACGCGCCCGTTCCAACGCGCCGATGGCATCGCTGTCGACGTTCGCCAAAGTCTGCGGGTCCATGTTTCGTCGTCTAGATGCGCGGATGAATGTCAGCCAATCCGTGCCGACATTGCTGAGCTCGTCGACGTCGATGCCGGCGGACCGTGCCTGCTTGATCAGCGCGATGTCGGCCTGCGACAGTTGCGAAACGTCTTCGCTGCTTACGCCCTGCACCATCAGCTTGGCCAGCGCGTCCAGCATCGCGGCATCGATGAGGTCGATCTGCTCGTCGGCCAGCCCCAGGCGCGCCAGTCTGCGGAGCGCGACGACTTGGGATGCGTTCAGTTCGGCGAGATCTTTAAGCGGGACCCCGAGCTCTTCGAGTCGCCGCATCGTCCGTTCGGCTTCCGGGTTCAGGTCGTCAAGGTCATCGGCAGAGATGCCCATCTCGAGAACCGCGTCCAGCAGTCGAGCATCGGCGGGCGACAGGATGCGGATCTCTTCGTCGAAGTAATGCGCCACCCTGCCGTAGTTGATGCCGAGTTTGGCCATCCAGTAGTTGATGGTGGCTTTCTGAACCCGGATCTCCTTCGAGATGCTGGCAACGGTCTCGCCGGGTTCGTTCAGGCGGGAGTGCAGGATTTCGCGCAGGGGTCCGCCTAGCTTTCTCTCGGCCTCTTCCACCGCTTTGGTCATTCTCAAGTAGTTGACCGTTGTCATTTCTGGCCTCGTCTGGCTTCTTGGGTCGTCTCCGCAGTTCGTCTGTCAATCGTGTTGTCAGTTTGGCGGAGCACCGTTTCGCACTTAGTTTTGAACTAGTTTAAACCAAGTATGATGTGAGTGTCAACGATTGTCGAAACAAGTTGTAAGCAAGTTCAGGTTTTAGTTGACTTTGTTTAGACTTATTCAAAACTAATCCTGCGTTACTTCAACACCATATCAACTAAGTGTTGAACTTGTTTGATATTCCTCGCGGTTTCGCTTTGGATCGCCGCGCGATATACGGTCAACTAGTTTTGAACAAGTAAGAAAACGGTTCTATCCGCGCTGGCGGCAACTTGCGGCAAGAAAAATCGAGGCATTGAGCCTCGCAGAGCGACACCCTAGCCGGGCATCCCCCGCTCGCGACACTTCGCTTGCTCGCGGCCCCTTATGCTGCGCGAAGGGGGCGTTTGGTGTTGCGGCAGGTGAGGCGCGTCTGAAACCTGCCACTACCGTCTCCGCGCGGATGACCTATGCCCTGCCCTGCGAAAAAGGCCCTCGGTCGACGCGAGACGAGTTTTGGCACCTTCCGAGCGAGCGAGCGTCGTTTTTGGCGATTTCCCGTTTGAGCCGACATCGGCCGACAATGTCGGCGTTTTCGTTCGGATCTTTCGCGTACAGTATTTTGCGGTGCACTGCCCTGCCCTAGGTACGCGTGATGCACATCAGACCCCTGGCACCGCCAAGACCTTTGCAAAACCCTACCCCTTGATGTCCAAGGGGGAATTAATGGGGGTTTAGATTAGGTCAGCCGTCGGGCACCCCCTGCGTGCCCGTTTCGTTTGCACGCGTCCCCCTCTTTGTGTCCCATTTTTTGGGCGAAGGGGAGGAAAGACGGTGGTTTCGCAAAGGTCTCGCACCCCCGAGGTGTCATTCCGAGCGCACATTGTCATTCCGAGCGCACATTGTCATTCCGTGTCATTCCGAGTGCACAGTGTCATTCCGAGTGCACAGTGTCATTCCGAGGGTAGCGAGGAATCTAAATACCTCGCACCGGGGCTGAGGTCTCAGATTCTTCGCTGCGCTCAGAATGACGTGGATGGTCAGAACGACGTGGCTGGCGGTTGGATGACGTGGCTGGCGGTTGGATGTTTCACGGGTGTTGACGGATAATGGTTGCGATGGCTGTTCTACATGACGATCCCGAGTGCCGAGAAATCGCCGCCGAGCTCTTGCGTCGGCATGGGGAGTTGCAGGCGGAGGCGAACATCACTTCTTCGATCCGGGATTTCTTGGTGCGGACCGGGTTGGTCGAGACGAGTGAGATCAGAGAGGAGTCTTCGCCGGCGGAGGGTTCTGGGAGCGCGGTTGATCTGGCGGCGCTGGACACGTTCATCGAGGTGAAGCGGAGGATCGGAGACGGTATCGAGCCGGATGCGGGGAACGTCGAGCAACTCGACGGCTACCTTGATGCGGCGATGGAGGCGAGCAAGGGTGTTCGGATCGGGGTGCTGACGGATGGGAAGTATTGGGTGTTGCGGTGGCCGAACGCGGCGAAGGTCAACACGTCTCCGCCGTACGCGTTCACACTAACTGATGCGGATAGGTGGTATGCGCTTTACGAGTGGTTGCGGGACAATGCGCTGGTTGCTCGTCGGGATATCGAGCCGACTGCGGAGGAGATACGGAACCAGTTCAGCCCGACCAGTCCGTTGTATGAACGTGAGATCGACACGTTGCGGGCGTTGTATGAGCGGTTCTCGGGGTATGAGACGGTGGCGGTGAAGCGTCGGCTGTGGCACGATCTGTTGCGGACGGCGCTTGGCGAGGTTGTTGAGGGGGATGAGTTTGATGACCTTTTCGTGCGGCACACGTATTTGACGATGGTGGTGGGGATCGTGGTTCAGGCGACGTTCGGGATGAAGGTGAAGGTAATTGCGGAGAATGATCCGGAGGATTTGCTGAGGGGCCGGCAGTTTGCGGAGGCGACGGGGTTGCATGGCGTGGTGGAGTCGGACTTTTTCGCTTGGCCGACTGAGGTTGGTGCGACGCCGTTGATACGGACGATCGCACGACGGGTTGCGCGCTTCGATTGGTCGTCGCCGCCGTCGGACATTGCGGCGACGCTGTATCAGACGGTGATACCAGCGTCGGAGAGGCGTCAACTCGGCGAGTATTACACGCCGCGGTGGTTGGCGAAGGCGATTGTGAAGGAGATCGTTACCGATCCGGTGAACCAGCGGGTGTTGGATCCGTCTTGCGGTTCTGGGACGTTTATTGCGGAGTGTGTGGAGCATTTCCTCGAGGCGGCGAAGCAGCAGAATGTTCCGGACACGAAGATTTTCGAGATGCTGCGGGATGCGGTGACCGGGATTGATGTGCATCCGGTTGCGACGCACTTGGCCCGTGCGGCGTGGGTGATCGCGGCTAGGCCGGCGATAGCCCAGAGTATGAGCACGGCGGTTACGGTTCCGATTTACCTCGGAGACTCGTTGCAATTGGGGTTCCAGAGCCGGGACCTGTTCGCGGAGCAAAACGTGACGATCAGAGTCAATGATGACGACGATACAGAGCTGTTGTTCCCGATCGCTCTCGTCAACAGCGCCGAGAACTTCGATCAACTAATGGTCGACGTGGCTGATTACATCGAGATCGGTCAGGATCCGAAGTTGGCGTTGCAGGACATTAACTGGCTTAGCGATGGCGAGTTGGTGACGCTTTCCGAGACAATCGACAAGCTGACGTACCTGCATATCGTAGGTCGAGACCATATCTGGGCGTACTACACCCGAAACCTTGTTCGTCCGATTACGCTCGCGCAGAACAAAGTTGATGTGATTGTGGGGAATCCGCCTTGGATCAACTACAACCAGACGACGGACATCTTGCGGGACGAGTTGGTCTATCAGAGCCGGAATGTGTACGGAATTTGGGCTGGCGGACGGTATGCGACACATCAGGATGTGGCGTCGTTGTTCTACGCGCGAAGCGTCGATCTTTACCTGCGGGATGGCGGGTTGATCGGGATGGTGATGCCGCATAGCGCGTTGCAGGCGGGGCAACACGCGAAATGGCGGACAGGTGAATGGAAGTCGCGTGGTGGTGCTAGGACGTTGCATGTGAATTTCCAAGGGCGGAAGGCTTGGGACCTCGAACGGTTGGAGCCGAACAATTTCTTCCCGGTTCCGTCGTCGGTGGTGTTCGCGGAGCGTCGGGGTGAGGAAGGGAAGGCGCGAGCGCTGGCCGGGACGGTGCGGCAATGGGTTGGTGCGACGGGATCGGCGAACGTTAGGCGAATGGACCTGGAGATAGCAGACACTTCGGGCGAACATGTTTCGCCGTACGCCAAATTCACGCGTAACGGCGCAACCCTATTCCCGCGCGTACTGGTTTTTGTGGATGAGGTTCCCAATCCCGCGACTGTGCGGGTACGCAACACGATCACCACTAATCCGCGCCGAGGTGTATACGACAAAGAACCGTGGAAATCATTGGATTCGTCGGCACTAAGCGGTAACACCATCGAGAAAGAGCACTTGTTTGATGCGCACCTTGGTGAAACCTTAGTGCCATACGCTACTCTCGATCCGTTGAGAGTCATTTTGCCGATGAAGCACGGTTCCGCGATGATTGAGTACGATGCTGACTCGCCGAATGGTATTGCGCCCGAAGCCATGGAGCGACGGATGCGAAACAGGTGGCGCGAGATCAGCCGCGTTTGGGACGAAAACAAGCGTCAGGGTAATGAAATGTCGCTGATTCAACAACTCGACTACTACGGGAAGTTATCGGCGCAACTAGCGTGGCGTAACAGACCGGATGGTCGTCCTTTCCGAATCGTATATTCAAAGTCGGGCACGCCTACGGCCGCTGTAATTGACAGCACTGACGCCATCGTCGAAAACATATTGAACTGGACGACTTGCGCAAGTACCGACGAAGCGTACTACTTGCTCGCGATCATCAACAGTGATCAGTTGTACGAAGCTGTCAAACCGTTCATGCCGAAAGGTCAATTCGGGGCTCGCCATGTCCACAAACATCTTTGGCGTTTGCCGATACCGGAGTACGATGCCGCCAATCCGGCTCATGTGGCGATCTCCGATGCGGGTGGGAAGGCTGTGGTGGGTGTTGAGCGGGAGTTGGGGAATTTGCGGCAGCGGTATGCGAGGTTGACGGTAACGATTGCTCGTCGGGAGATACGGAAGTGGTTGCGGGAGTCGGTCGAGGGGAAGCGGGTGGAGGAGGTTGTGGGGGTGTTGTTGGGGGGATAGGGGGTGTATGGGACTTATTGTGAAAGGTAGCCATTGCAAGTCAGACGATTGACAACGATTTGATCAAACGCCGGAAGACGTGGAAAACGGTGTCTTTCCGCGGGCTTGAAACGTACGATGCATTCAGTCGCAGTGGCAGACGCCTCATGGGGGACAGGGTACGGTTTGAGCAACACAAACGGCATCTGAAACCTCTGGATTACGATTACCTAATGGAGCACATTTGGGATGATGTTTTCGTTCAACCCTGTTCGAAGGATGCCCTTGAAATGGACGCTTGGGAAGGCGACAGGTTATTGCATTGCGTTGTCATTCCGCACCTCAACGTGTGCGGATATATAAGGCCTGGCATCTCCTTCATCCGATCGATCTCGGAAATGTTGCGAAATGATTCCGATTTCGTGCCTGCGGACGAATTTCTTCACAGCGTGCGTACGCTTTCGATGGTTAGCGGTGGTGGGGACGCTATAAAGAAATTGACAAATGACAACACGCGAGACTATTTCGCGAGGTTGTTAAAAGGCAAGGTCGAATTCGTCGACGGCGACTTCAAGACATACGAAAAAGATACCGGACAAGATAAGCCGCTTACGCAAACATTGTTTTTGCCTGGGTGGGTTAGGAACAGGTTGTCGCACCCGGAGAACCGATTTGCACAGTCGTTTCCTCATGTTGGCGAATATGCTACGGCGACGTATCTGATTTCGGCGTTGATTTTGGTGTTGCTCTACGATGACGATACGCCGATGTTTGGGTGAGCGAGGCCTCGTGGTTGCGAATGCGGTTCGTGTGGTTTAGGGCTCACCCGCCACGGCGGGCATACCCCGCCCGCATCGTTTCGTTTGCTCGCGCCCCTTTCGCCTTGCGAAAGGGGCGTTGGCTGTGTCGCATGGGATGTTTTCGTTGGTGGATTTGCTGTTGGATGCAATGGGGCGTGTTGGAAGGGATGGGACGTGATCGTTCATGCGTCGTACAATGGCAGTGGTCTGGGAGTGATGGTAGGCGAGTCGGCGGAGCAACGATGGTTCAAACAGTTCGAGCGACGTACAGGGACGGGGTTTTGGAGCCTTCGGAATCGCTTGATCTCGAGGATGGGCAAGAGGTGGGATTATCGATTTCAGAAACGGGCGATGCTCCTGATGCGATAAAGGCGCGGGTTGAGACGGCGGGCAGTTGGAAAGGGCTGGTGGATGCTGAGCAGCTAAAACGCGACATTTATGAGAGTCGTCAGATAGTTACACGCCCTGATCCGAAGCTCTGATGCGATGAAGTATCTTATCGACACCGACTGAGTGATCGACTATTTGGACGGCGATGAGGACGTGGTAAGGCGAGTAAAACACCTGCTCCCTATTGGCATTGGTATAAGCGTGGTATCGCTTGCTAAGCTCTACGAAGGAGTCGCATATTCAAGGAATCCTGTGGCCAGTGAGAGTCTTCTTGGGATATTTTTGGATGACCTCGATATATTTCCGTTAGATGAGGATGTCTGCAGGTTGTTTGGTGTAGAGAGAGGGCGCTTGCGATCTGTGGGAACGATGATCGGGGATTTCGATCTTCTGATCGGTTGTTCTGCCAAGTTTCACGTTCTGACCGTGCTCACGAACAATCTTCGGCATTTCACTCGGATACCGGACCTGGGCGTGGAATCGATTTAGGTCCTTCAAACTTCTTTCACGCCACGCCTAATCCTGCGAGGTTAGAGCGTCTAAAGGATAGGTTGGTGATTGTTCGGTGACGGAGGTGTCGCCCCCGCCCTCCCCTGGCATATCCCGCTCGCTGCGCTCGCGCCCCTTTCGTCCCGAAAGGGGCAGTCGGAATTCAGATCAGGCTGATTGCAGGTTGAGGTTTTGGATGCGATTGAAATGGCGGATGTTGTTTGTGAGGATTGTTAGGTTGTGGTGGAGAGCGGTGCATCCGATCAGGAGGTCGAGGTCGCCGATGAGGGTACCGTCGGCCCTCAGGCGCGCTCGTTCGTTGCCGAAGAGCTCGCATATTTCGTTGTTCAGAGGCAGAACTTCGACAAGATCGAGAAACCGGAGTAGGTTTGCCTCGTCTTTGTCTGGGTTGCGGGAGTTGGCGACGCCTTCGTAGAGTTCTGCGATGGAGATGATGCTGATGCCGATACCTTCAGGTAATAGCTCTTCGATGCGGCGCGTGATTCGCCGATTGCCGCGGAAGTGATGCACCGCCCAATCGGTGTCGATGAGGTGTTTCAAAGGATTTAGAAAGTTGGTTCGCGGCGAGACACTTCCGCTCTGCTGTCATATATGTCGCGGAGCAGTTGATCGCAATTGATGGTGTCCTTCCAGCCGCCCGCCGTTGATGCTAGACCTTTGAAATCGGATTCAGAATCTCTTCCGTCGGATACAGAGATGACGACTTCTGCGCCCTCGTCGAGATCAACGCGTCCTGCCGGTTTGAAGACGCCATCTGCATATGTGGCTTTGAGTTTTTGGATCATCCGATCGTGCCGTATGTTGTTGTCTCGCTGCTGGTGTCCAGTATCAGTATATGGGAGGAGGAAGGTATGGGATGAGCGGAGCGTTGCGCCGTACAATGGTAGTGGTCTGGGAGCGATGGTAGGCGAGATGGAGAAGAAGCGATGGTTCAGACAGTGCGAGCGACGTACAGGGACGGGGTTTTGGAGCCTTCCGAGTCGCTTGACCTCGAGGATGGTGATGTCGTGACGGTGTCGATTTCGGTCGAGCGTGGCACCGAGGAAGGAGGGGCAGCCGAGTCGGAGTTGGTCAATGGGAATGGTGAGGTGGTTGGTGCGAATAAAGAACCCGACGAGAAATCGGCTCCTTCTTCGATATTGGGAATGATTCGTAAGATTCATGAATCAGTGCCCGATTCTGAGTGGGAGAAACTTCCGAAGGATGGTGCGAGGAATTTGAAGCACTATTTGTACGGCTGGCCTAAGGAAGAAGAAAGATGAGGGCTGTGTTCGCTGATTCGGGTTACTGGGTAGCGGTGATTAATCCTCTTGATGAGTTGCAAGAAAGGGCTGTGCGCATAGACGAAACTTTGGGTTCTCATCGAAAAGTTACGAGCGAAATGGTTTTGATTGAGGTGTTGAACCACTTTTCGCGTGGCGGTGAAAATGGCCGAAGAACCGCCGTGGAGGTCATCACAGAACTAAATACTGATCCTGACATCGATGTAATTCCGTTGACGAGTGCGCAGTTCGCTAAAGCGGTCGATCATTACGCTTCTAGGTTGGATCAGACGTGGAGCCTTGTAGATTGCTCGAGTTTCGTGCTGATGGAAGAGCGGGGCATTCGGGACGCGTTGGCGTATGACATCGATTTCGTGCATGCGGGGTTCAAGGCGTTGTTGCGGCCGGGTTGATGCAGTCGAGGATGTTCGATGAATAGCGGCGACATAAAAGATTTGTTGCGTCGCCGTGGAACGGATGCGTTTGACCTTTATGAACGTCGCCCGGGGGATTTCCAGCTCATCGCGCCGATCATACATGAGGACGGTGACATGGTGGAAGTCTACCTTCGCGACAGTCCGCAAGGTAAAGGATATATGCGGGTTTGCGATTTCGGGATGACCTTGATGCGGCTTTCATACAGCTTCGACGTCAGCACACCGACGAGGCAACGCATATTCGAGAGCATCATAGTCAACAATGGCGTGGGTAATGATGACGGCAATCTATATCTGGACACTCCGTTAGACAAGCTCTACGAATCTGTGTTGCAGTTCGCGGGATGTGCGCAAAAGGTTTGCAACATGCGCTACTGGAGTCGTGAGACAGTTCACAGCGCGTTTTATGACGATCTTGGTTCGTACGTCGATCAAGAATTGGTCGAGTTCAATCCGGTTAGGAATCTGTTTCCAATGGGCGACTACCCAATCAGCGTGGACTGGTCTCTGACGCACAATCATCGCGATTTCTATCTCTTCGGCGTGCTTGGCAACGAAAAAGCGAAAAACGTTGCCATAGCTTTGCTGGGATTCCAGAAAGTGCGACTTCCATTCATCAGTCTGGTGGTTCACGAATCAATGGAAGAATTGGGAAGTCGTGAACGGCTGTATCTGACGAAGAACGCGGACACTCAGTATCCGTTGCTGGCCGACTTTCAGGAACGTGCGACGCAAGATATCTACAGGTTTGCAGGGTTGAACGGGGCGCCGGTCGCGTGAATCAGGGTACCGTTGCGTGCTCGAAAGTTGCTGGTCTTCCCTTCCAACATGCTTCACGCCACGACTAATCCGGCGCTGTTAAAACGTTTCATGGAGATGTTTGGGAGTTCGGCGGGCTGCCGAGGGTGTTGAGCGGGAGTTGGGGAGTCTGCGGCAGCGGCATGCGAGGTTGACGGTTAGGGTTGCTCGTCGGGAGATACGGAAGTGGTTGCGGAAGTTGGTCGAGGGGCAGCGAGTGGAGGAGGTTGTAGGGGTGTTGTTGGGGAATGGGTGAATCCTCGGGAGCACTGCTGTGCCACACCGAACGAATCAAACACTCGCATCGTGCTACGATGTGCTAGAAATGATCAGCGACACGGAATTCGAAGCCATCCTGACCGATGGAACCAAGCGGATCGATGGCGATATCTCGTGGTCAGAGGATGAGGACCATTCTCCTGCCCAAGTGTTTCGCTCGGCTATACACTCGGGTTCGGGTGAAACGCTTCACATCAACGGCTGGTACAACCCGTATGCTGGCCGGCTTTCGTTCACTGTGTTGCGTCAAGGCACGGGCAGAATCTACGGGCTTGACCTTGGTGTTAACCACGGCAGGCAGAACCCCACAGGGACGTATGCCAAGCACAAACACCGTTGGACCGAAGCCCGCAAGGACAAGAACATCTAGGATCCTCCAGACATCACAGCGTCAGCAGAACGTCCAGTCGAGGGTTTGGCGACAATTCTGCGTTGAAGCACGCGTCAAGCATGAAGGAACGCTACACGAACCGCAGGTGCAGGCAGGACTAGACCTATGAACGCCCAAGAGCTTTGCGCGCAACTAAAGGAAACTACGCCTACCTTGTTCGAATGTTTTCCGGCACCGATCAAAGGGGTTCAGATTCGAACGCCGTTTATGCTACCCGACGGAGATATCGTGGATGTGTTTGTCGTCGAGCGAGGGGACGAGTTCGTGGTCACCGATTTCAGCGTCGCGCTTGGTTGGTTGCGGACTCAATCGATTCGCGGCACGCTGACGCCTAGGCAACGCTACTTGCTCGACGACATATGCGCGACGTTGAACATTGAGGTGGAACGTGGGCAACTCACGCTTCGAGTTGCTGACCAAAAGGATATAAGTGAAGCAGTCCAACGTATCGCCCAAGCCGTCGTGCGAGTCTCAGATCTTTGGTTCACGCTCCGCACCCAAGGTTGGGAGACCGTCGGTGACGAAATCGACGAATGGTTTCAAGAAAGAGAAATACCATTCGAACGGCGAACGCAATCCACCGGTCATTCTGGTCGCAAGTGGACGGTTGATTACAGGACCACACACCCGACTCATACATCATTGGTGTTCCTTCTAGCAACGGGAACGCGTGGTGCGGTACACAGGATCACGGATCGTGTGTTCACGGGTTGTTCTGATCTCGTGTCGTTGCGATCGGACGGTACGAGTACCAAGCTGGTTTCGCTTTTCGACGACACAATAGACGTATGGCGCGCCGAGGATTTCGCGCTTTTGGAGAACGTGTCGAAAATAGCCCGGTGGTCAAGCCCGGAAGAATTCGAGGAGATCCTTAAAACCCCCGATTGATTACGTATTGACAGGTGAAGCGGTGGCCGTCTAGTTGGCTCATTCTCAGGTGTTGCCAGAGAGTGTGTTCGGTGTCGGTGGGGTTTCGCATTTGGCGGGAGAGGCGTTTCAGTTGGGGTTTTGTTGGTGGGATGGGAGGGATGATATGGGGAGGGGTGCGGGTTGGTTGTTCCCCGCGTCTCTTGACCATACCGTTCACCCTCACCCTAGCCCTCTCCCATCAAGGGACCTTTGCACAACTCGATGTCGGTGCTGTCGCAAGACCAAATAGACCACACGTCCCCGTTTGCCCCACCCCCTGGATTCCCGCCTACGCGGGAATGACGGTAGTTGTCGCGGGAATGACGGTAGTTGTGCAAAGTACCCATCAAGGGAGAGGGGAATACTTCTTGTGCCCGTCCTCTCTGGATTCCCGCGTTCGCGGGAATTAGGAGGGTGCGTGCGGGAATGACGAGGGTACGTGCGGGAACGACACCTCCTCCCTGCCCCTCCCCCGGCATTCCCCGCTGTCGCTTCGCTTCCCGCGCCCCCTTCGCATTGCGAAAGGGGCGTGGCGTCTGCTTGCGACTAAGGATTGGGTGGTTTTGGGCTCACCCGGCCGGGCGGGCATCCCCGCGTGCGGGGGCGGGTTTGAAACCCCGCCCCTACGTCGTGTCCCCTTTCGCTGTGCGAAGGGGGCGCGGGTTGGTTTCGTTTAGGGCTTGTTGGATGGTGTGGAGGACGCCTTCGATGTTGTTGATGATTTCGATGTTCCAGAAGCGTAGGGCGCGGTAGCCGTGTTGGTTTAGGCGTTTGGTGCGGAGGTTTTCGGCTGGTCGTTGTTGGTCGTGTTGGCCGTCGTCTAGTTCGATGGCCAGCTTGGATTTGGGGCAGGCGAAGTCGACGATTGCGTTGTTGATTACGAACTGGCGGGTGAAGCGGTGGCCGTCTAGTCGGCTCATGCGGAGGTGCTGCCAGAGGGTGTGTTCGGCGTTGGTGGGGTAGTTTCGCATTTTGCTGGCGAAGCGTTTTAGTTGGGGTTTTGTTTGCGGCATGGGAGGGATGATATGGGTGAGTGTGGGTTGGTTGGAGTGGAAGGTCGTAGAGGTTTGGCGGCGTTGGTTGCGGCGGGGGTAATTGGGATTAGGTTGGTATTGGGGCGAGAGGCAGGTCAGCGGTTTCGGGTGTTGCTTTGACTTGTAAGCGGATGCCTTCGTGTTGGAGGGTTTGGGCTAGCAGGGTGGTGAGGTTGGAGGCCCGGGGGTTGCCATCGGGGCTTAGCATGCGGATCAGGCTTTTCGGATGGATACTTGTCAGGTCTGCGAGTTTGTTGTAGCCGATGGAGGTCTTGATGTAGAGCCTAAGCGCCGCCTTGCCTTCGTCGAGTTCGCCGGAGATGATGGATTCGGCTGCGATTTCCAAGAGGTTGATTCTGAAGTCAGCGTCGCTCTCGGAACGCTCTCGGATTGTGTCGTAGAAGTCGGTTGTTGAGGGCACCAGTTGAGTTGCTCGCGTTTCATTCGCTTGTAGTGGCTCCAACGATTGCGGGCCGTTTGGATGTCGCGTTGTTGGCGTCGTTTGTCACCGCCGCACAGCGGTATGATCAACGTTTCGCCATCGCGACCGAAGTAAATTCGATATCAGGGTCCGAACGGAATACGACGTTCCAACACTCCTTCACCTACCGATCTCACGTCGCCGAGATTTCCCTCGGACATCCGTTCGAGTGCGACAGCGATGCGAGCGGAGGCGCGGCTATCGAGGCGCTTGAACCAACTTCGAAAAGGACTTCTTCCGCGTTCGTCGTTGTATTCAAGTAGCTCGATCGCTGCACTGCGGTAACGTATATGTTACTTCATTTAAGTAGGCGGTGATTTCGTTTTGGCCGATCAACTGAACGCTGTCAACGCGTCTAAAGCAACCCTTCGTTAGTGGCGGCGCGAGCTAGAGCGTTGTCAAGGGTGGCAAGAGGGGCGTTTCGCCGTTTGGCCAACTCCAAGTAGAGAGCGTCGTAAAACGTGAGGTTGTGGGTCAAGGCGAGTTCCATGGCCGCGTCGAAGTCGGGTTCGTGATCGGTGTCGATTCGTAGTACGTTGATCGCCTTCAAAAGGCCTCTTATTTGCGGCCATTGGCTACGGCCTCGACGTGCAGCGAAGACTAGAACATTTCTAATCTCAAAGTGCCAAATCTGCGGGACGATCGCTTCAACGGTGTCTAAGGATTCAAATGTTGCGTCGGCGACCGGGTGTTCTTCGTCTTCGAGGAACCATGCGGCGGCAACCGATGCATCAACGACGAGATCGCTCATACGCGATGACCGGCATGTCGGGCCTCAAGGATCTCCTCGATCGACATGTTAATGCCGCCCAACTGCGAACGAATGCGTTTGAACTCCTCCAATGCCGCACGCCGTTCAGCGCGATCTTGGTCGACGGCTGGGACTAGGTGAGCGATCTGTTTGCCGTGTCGGGTGATGACGACGGTTTCGCCGCGCTCAACGGTGCGGAGGAGTTCGGCTAGGCGGGCTTTTGCCTCTGTGGCAGGGACTTGGAGCATGGCGGGGATTTCTGACCGGTTGATTCAACTATATACAGGGTTGGGTTGCCATCGCCTGTTTCTATTGGAGGAGGGGAGCCGGTAGCCGTGCTCGCCGCCCAATTCTCCCCTTTCACCCTCACCATAGCCCTCTCCCATTGAGGGTTCTTTGCACAACTCGATATCGGTGCTGTCACAAGACCAAATAGACGACTTGTCCCCGTTTGCCCCACCCCGCTGGATTCCCGCCTACGCGGGAATGACATTAGTTGTGTAAAGCACCCATTGAGGGAGAGGGGATACTGCCCGTTCTCCGGCCGCCCTATTGTTCCCTTTCACCCTCACCCTAGCCCTCTCCCATCGAGGGAGAGGGGATACTCGAAGGGGGCGGCGGGCACACTCACCCTCCGGTTTCGTCCGGTGGGGGTTCTACGCCTTTGCGCGTTTCCCATCGATTCGGGAGCGGGTGTATGATGCAATGAAATTCTGACATCGTCGGGCGGGGCTGGGTTGTTCCGCGTCCTTGTCGCACTTGCGCGAATTCTTCGTTGGCATCACAAAATCGCATAACGCACTCTCGGACGGAGCGCATCAAGCCTTGGTCGTCGTTTAAGCACTACAACTTCTCGGTGCTGTGGGCGGCGCAGGTGACGATGACGATGGCGATGACGATGCGGTTGCTGTCGACGAGTCAGTGGATTTTCGACGAGACGGGTTCGGCGGTGCAGCTTGGGATTCTGGGTGCGGTTCAGCTTTTGCAGATGCCGGTGGTGATCTACGGCGGTGCGCTGGCGGATGTGGTGAACCGCAAGGTGCTGATGGCGATAACGCAGTCGGTGTCGTTCATTTCGCTGGTCATTCTCACGTATCTGGCGTTCAGCGAGGTGATGGCGCCGTGGCATATCTGGGTGGTAACAGGTGCGACGGGGATGGTGAACATGCTGGGGAGTTCGGCGCGTCCGGCGATGCTGCCTAGAGTGGTTCCGCGCAGTCACCTGACGAATGCGGTGACGATATCGACGTCGACGATGCAGGTCGCGGCGATCACGGTTCCGTTCATTTTCGGTCCGTTGTACATCGGTTACGGCATTGGTCCCACCCTGCTGGTGACGACGTGCATCGCGGGGGTGAGCATGATTGCGCCGCTGATCATCCGAGCGTCTGGTGCGCCGGAAGAAGGTAGCGCAGGCGGCGTCAAGTTGAAGACGATCATCGAAGGCTTCAACTTTGTGCGACGGCACCCGATTTTGCCGGGTCTCTACATGCTTGACATCGGGGTGACGATCTTCAGCTTCTACCGGATGCTGTTCCCGTTCTTCTCGCAGGAGCTTTACGGGATGGGTGCGCAAGGGACGGCGTTGCTGACGTCCGCCAACGCGATGGGAGGTGTGGTCGGGAGCATGGTCGTGTTCGTCACTGAGAGGTGGCGGCGCAAGGGGATGATTGTGCTCGTCGCGACGCTGATCTACGCGTTTTTGTTGCTCGCTTGGGGATTCAACCGCATCGACCTTGTGGACAACCCGTTCTTCACGTTGAGCTTGTTTGACTGGTCGTACACGTTCAACTACATATTTGCTATCGGATTGGGATTGGTCGCGCTGCTGGGCGGAACTGACTCGGTTGGTATGACGATGCGTCAGGCGTTGGTTCAGTTAACCGCACCGGACAACATGCTGGGACGTGCGAGCAGTGCTCACTCGTTCTCGGCGATGGGTGCGAACCACCTTGGTCAGATGGAGGTTTCGTTCGTTGGCGGAATAATTGGTGCGGGACCGGTGATGGTGCTCGGCGGTGCGATCTCCGTTGTGGTTGTTGGCGTCATCTGGTGGTTTGCGCCGGGGATACGGAACTATCGTTATCGACCGCTGAGGCGTCCGCGGGGGTAGAGTACCGAATTGTCTGAACTGCGATTGAAGATCGTACCAATTAGTGGTCAATCTAAAGAGCAAGGAATCTCGAACTGTGCGTAGTATTCGTCTCTACATCGCTGTTATCAACATTGCAGCCGTGATCGCAGTTACCTTCGGATCAGCTTGTACACAAAGTGAGGAGAGTACTCCCACCGAAGCACCTACTAACACACCTACACCAACGAATACTCCGATGCCTACTAATACTCCTACTGCGCTACCCGAATTGTCATCGGTGATTGCAGTTGATGAAATCTTGATTGGGTTACAAAAGTTCTATCTTGGAGGGCAGTTGGAGAATGATCTCGATCACGCTTACCAGTGCGTGGTTTGGCGTGAAGATCCAACCAATCGTCGCACCATTGATCAACTTGCTAACTTGGTGCAGTCCTACCCGCGCAGGTACCTGCCTGAGCCCTACTCTCAATTAGCTAAGCATTTCCGCGATTTCAGTCGCGATGAAATTGAATTTTGGTGCGGCGGCATGAAGCAAAATATCGAAGAACGACTCATGGCGCGCGCGTGGGATGGCGCGCGCGTGGGATTTTGTGCGTTATCGCCGCAATGAGGGGGAGCATTTTTATCGTGCGGACTTAGGACGATGGCTAAACGTAGCAACTGGTATGTTCGACTGGGCGAATTCGGAGCGTGTACAGGATTTGATCAGTCGTAGGTCGTTTTGGGATATGATCAGTCCCTTGCCGGACAACAATGTCAGGATGCTCGATCAAACCGATGGCGATCCATTGACTAAAACCTTTGGAACCGGCGAATTTGAATTTGATGTCGAGACCTGGATACGATGCGTAGATTTCATTGATGACGCTACGCAATCCAACCTTTCAGCTACCGTTGCACAAATGGACAAATTCCTCAGGTATTACTATCGAGGCAGATATGATGAACTGCGGTTCGGCGGAGAAGTAGAACTTAATGACGTTGTTATGTTGTATTGCGCTTCTATCAAAGGGCGGATCGAGCGACGCATGGTGGCGAATCTGTTGGACATGCCTGTATTATCCGGATATTGATGAAGACGTAACTAATATTCATCTCCAAACGAAGTTGATTGGAATATCGACCTCGATTGATCATGTAGCGACCGCGAGGGCAGGCGTGGTGTTGGGAACCCATGCTCCTGAATCCGACAGCCATCCCATAGGTGCTGTTGGCATTCAGCAATTTCATACGATAACCCCCACTGAAATGCGCTGGAACCTATGGTAACTCAGGGTGTGTTCATGCTATTTTGTCGGCTATGAATCGCAAGCGGAGCGTCAGAGAGAGGCGGTTGCGTCGCACGCGGCGCCGCTACGCCGACCCGGTTGTGTTTCTACGCGAGTTCGTTGAGGTTGCGGCTACGCCCGAATGCCGAGTGCCAGGCTCGACACTCCCTGCAGGTCCGGCGCCGAAATTTCGACGGAGTCGCCGGCCGGATCGATTGCGGCTCCGTTGGTGAGATCGGTGTTGAAGCCATGTTCCGCACGGCTCCATACGCTACGGATATCGTTGCGCTCACACTCATCGGCGCGTGGATATTGAATCTGATCTTGAGCAGGATTACGGACACCTGCAACCTCATCGCGCATGTGGCGATGCTCTGCTGGAGGTGGACGCGCCGGCGCTTTCCGCGATTATCGGAGGGATAGCGTGGTCTCGACGCTCGGACGTTAAACTGTGTTCCATCAGCGAAAGCGCCCTCTCATTGCGCCCATCGGCTCGGATTATAAGGGGGCAATCGTTGTGCAACATCGAAACTGACCGGAGCACACGTTGAGCGAACCGAATGCCGCTGGTACAGCCTTTGCAATCCACGAAGCGTCGGCGGAACGCGAGGGAGCCAACTTGTGATCGATCTGCTTTCAGATCGCTAGGCTCGTCTAGAGCGCACCATCAATTGAGCGAGACAAACGACCACCAACCCGCCCCTCCGGACGAAGAGCGATCCTGTTTCACCGAACCGCGGCGACAGCTCGCCGTCGAGGCGGACATGCCGCGCGCCAACCCGTGGGTGACGCTGGCGTTCGTCCCCGCCGGGTTCATAGCGGGGATGGTGATGCTGGTCATTTTCACCATCATCTTCAGCACGGTGATCGGCGGGTTCCCCGTAGGTGCTGCGCAGATATATCCGTTCGCAGCGTTTTGCGTCTTCGGCGTGTGGTTCAGCGGAAAGGTGTTTCGGAGACGACCCCGTTGGTGGTCCTACGTCATCGTCGCCATCGTAGCAATCCTAACCAACGTGAACTGCCAGGTCGGCGGCTTCGGGTTCTGCATCTCCTGAATGCCAACAACACCTAAGCTTCACAAAAGGGACTTTTAGCGCGGAACCATTTTTAGGATGGGGCCTTCGAAGCGGAGGATGTAGATTTCGCCTTCGGTGTCGACGCCAAAGGATGCGATGCCGGGTTCGTCGTATTCGGTGCCTTCGGGGGCTACGGGTTTGACGGCGGTGCTGCCGGTCTCGGGGTTTTCGGCGCTCATCACTCGGAATTCGCCTTTGCAGTGGTCGGAGTAGAGGTAGTGGCCGGTCAGAGAGGGAACGTCGTCGCCTCGGTAAACGGGGCCGGCGATTACCGAGCAGTGGCCGGAGCGTGGGGGATAGTCCTCAACGGGTAGCGCAATGCCGGTTTTGTTGCAGTCGGTGCGGGGTTTGAAGCAGGCGGTGCCTTCCATGAAGCTCCAGCCGAAGTTCGTGCCGCCGCCGGTCTTCGTGTTGACGACGTTGATTTCGTCGCGGTAGCTCTGCCCTACATCGCCGATCCATAGGAGGTCGGTTTCGGGGTCGAAGGTCATGCGCCAAGGGTTGCGGAGACCGTATGCCCAGATTTCGTCGGGAATGTCAGGGTCGTCGATGAATGGGTTGTCGGGCGGGATGCGGTACGGTTCGCCGTTGCTGGATTCGGAGATGTCGAGGCGGATGATGGTGCCGTATGCGTTGGTGAGGTCTTGGCCGTTGTTTTGCGGGTCGCCTAGTGAGCCGCCATCGCCGAGGCCGAGGTAGAGGTAGCCGGAGTTGTCGAAGACGATCTTGCCGCCATTGTGGTTCCCGTACGGCTGGACGATCTCGTAGACGACGTGTTCGCTGCTCCAGTCGGCGATGTATTCGTCGACGGTGAACCAGGATAGACGTGAGCTTCTGAAGCCTTGCCGGACGGAGTAGTACATCCAGACGCGGCCATTGGTCTCAAAGTTGGGGTCGAGGGCTAGGGACAGCAGGCCTTCTTCGTTCGATTCGCGGCTGACGCGTTCTCGGATCGAGAATGTCAGGATGGGGTCGCGTCGGGCGTCTTTGAAGACTTGGAATACCTGTCCTACCTGTTCGGCAACGAGTGCTGTGTCACCGTCAGGTAGGAAGGCGATATCGATGGGTCGTTCCCATTCGTGACCGCCGAATGCCTCGACGAATTCGAAGGTGTAGCGGTCGAAGTCTCGGTCTGGCGTTGGAGGTAGCGCTGCGGTGACGATTGGTGCGGTGGGTTCCGCCACACCGGGCGTCGGTATTGGATCGCCTGAATCGCTGGAGCATGCGAAGAAACTCAGCAGTGATATTGCCAGCACGGTTGCTGGCAAGAGGACCCGGATTTTTCGGTTCACCCTCACCCTAGCCCTCGCCCATCGAGGGACAGAGGACTGATCGAAAGGTTACCACTGGACGTACATCGGCATCACAACGTGGGTGAAGCCGGGGTGGCTCGAGTGGCGGAAGACGGCCGGACTGGAGGGCGTGGTTATCGACAGGATCAGCTTTTCGGTACCGGGTGCGCCGTCACCGTCAGTTTCGACTGGGTTGGAGGTGCCGCCGTGCGAGTGTTGGACGAGGTCGGTGAGGAAACGTACGTTGAATGCGATCTTGCCCTCTTCACCTTCGATGTCGATATCGAGGGTACCTTCGCTGTTTCCGAGGTCCTCGGCGTTCGCCGACAGGGTCAAACGCCCCTGCCCTTCGAGGTCGGACCCGACGAGTCGGACGATGGCGCTGCCCTCTCGAGCTATGACGTTCATGGACCGGGCGACCTGAGCGACGCCTTCGAGCGGAATGGTCATCGTCGAGTCCGAGTTCTCGGGTACGAGGCTCTTGTAGTCGGGATAGGTTCCGGCGATGAGCTGGGTGATCATTTCGATATCGTCGCCGATGCGGAACATCACCTCACCGCCAGTTTCGGAGACCATGATTTCGACCGGCGAAACGGTTCCAGACATCAACGCAATCAGTTCTCGAAGCGCACGTGCCGGAATCAACGCGTCGAAGCTTTCTTCCGCGGCTTCCATCAACTGAGCCGACTCGATCGAGAGTCGGAATCCGTCGGCCGAGGCGAACGTCGCCTTGTTGCCTTCGACCTCCATCTTGACGCCTGTCAATACAGGCCGCGCGTCGTCGGTCGCCGCGGCGAACACGGTGCGGTCCAAGGCGTTGCGCAGGATGCCGGAATCGACTCGCACGCGGTGCTTTGGAGATACTTGGGGAAAGGGTGGGAAATCGTCTTTGGGCGCGCCGCGGAGATCGGTGTCGATGGTTGCGGGGCCGCTGCCGCTCTGCGTCGTTGTCTTGATGTGCGCGCCGTACGGTTCGTCGGTGACTTCGATCTCGACACGTCCCATGTCGAAACTGCTGACGGTGTCGATGAGGGTTCGGGCAGGGAGCGTTATCGACCCGGTGGCTTCGATCTGGGCACCGACCCATGTGGTTATCGAGAGCTCTAGATCGGTTGCTGAGAGCTTTAGCCTGGCATCTTCAGCCTCGATCAGGATGTTTTGAGTGATGGGGAGCGTCGCTCTCGACGGCACCGCACGGTTCACCACGCGCAGTCCACGTGCCAGATTTTCCTGTATGCAAGTAATCTTCATTCCGACCAATCCAGAAATCTAGTCTTCTTCCCGGCGAGTCCACTTCGGCTCGCAAATTCTAGAATCACGTTGTGCTTGATACGAGAAAGCATCTAACACAAATCGCCTTTTTCTTCGCTGTAATGATACAGCGTGGATAAGGTTCGGCTAGGTTCAACCTCAGTTTGAGCCCAGCACAAGCATAGTCAAAGCCTGATCGGATCGTAATGCCTACCGACCCAAGCGATATTTCCCAATCTGAGCCGGTCGGAGAAGTGCCGAGCGCGGAGATGGGATTCGCGACGGTCGATCTCGACCGCGAGCGTAGGACCGGCTTTCCAGAGGTTGTGATGGGTGAGGGAAAGACTCCGGAGCACATCGCCGAGATTGCAAAGCGGATCCATGATGTTTCGGCAATGGTGCTGATTACTCGATCGGATCGAGTTGCCGCGGAAGCTGTGAAGGCCGTGGTTCCGAGTGCCTGTTTCGTCGAGAATTGCGGTGCGATATGGGCGGATGACCGAGGGTTGGAGCCGGAGCATGACGGGTTGATCGTGGTGTCTGCCGGCACGGCTGATATGGCGGTTGCGGACGAGGCAGAGATCGTGGCCAAGCTGATGCTCTGCGATGTCCGGCGGATCAACGACGTTGGAGTTGCGGGTATTCATCGGCTGCTCGCTCACAAGGACGTGTTGCAGGCGGCGCGGGCTATCGTTGTTGTCGCAGGGATGGACGGCGCGTTGCCGAGCGTTGTTGGCGGGCTCGTCGAGGCGCCGGTGATCGCGGTCCCTACTAGTAACGGGTATGGGACCGGTTTGGACGGGTTTTCGGCGATGCTGACGATGCTGAACTCTTGCTCGCCGGGGGTATCGGTTGTGAATATCGATGCCGGGTTTTCGGCGGGGTATCAAGGTGCGCTGATTTGTCGGGCGTGCAAGTAAATGCCCGGTCTGGGTATGCCGCTCTGCCGATCAAGCCCCGGTTCACTCTAACCCTCTCCCAGCAAGGGACCTTTGCACAACTGAAGTCATTCCGAGCGCGCACCCCTGCCATTCCCGCAAAAACCCCCGTCATTCCGAGCGCACCCCCGCCATTCCCGTAAAAACCACGTCATTCCCGCGCAGGCGGGAACCCAGCGGACGCAACGTCCATCCAAAGGGCCCCGGGAACCGGGACGCCACCCTCACCTCCCCTTTTTGCGCCAGCAAAAGGGGGACGCGGCCAGCGAAGCGAGACGCAGGGGGTTCATACACTCGCACCGCGATTCCCGCGGCTCATCAAAAACCCGCCCAAACACCTTGACTCCCAACATCTGTTGTAGTACAAACGTAATCATACGCCCCGACAGACAGCGGTCCGGACGGGCGAAAAGAACATCGCCGCGTCGAAGGTAAACGTGCACAACCTGTTCGGCGCCATCGATTTCTACCTTAGTGGTCTGCGAGGCGGGAGAAACACATGGTGAGCAAAAAGCATATGTCAGCACCGACGGCGACGAGCCGCGGCGCATGCTCCATGCCAACCGCGCCGGTGCCCGCACGTTCCCTCCTGAAAGGGACGATCGACGACCGTAAACAAACACCGGGCAACGGGAGAACCGTCGCAGATGCATGCAAACGCGCGAACCGAACGCGCGCATGCGCCCTCACTGCCACTCGAACAGCTCCGACCATCCTCGCTCCGGCAATGATCGAGGACGTCGCCGCCGAAACGGAGCGGACCACTGATCCGCATCCCTTCCGGCGGGAAGACGCAAGGTTCGAGTGCCGATACGAAGAGCTCCCCGCGCCCCAAGCCGTAAGCCTCGGCGGGCTGCACGGCCACAGCAACGAACGCCTCAGTCGGAAGAGGCGGCGACCGGACAACCGGCGTAAAGCCGAGAACACGGTAGGTCAGACGGACGCTGGAGCCGCCCCCGATGCTGGACCTTGCGAAGAGCAAAAACGTCGCACGCGAACCTGAAACGCGGCGATGATTCGAACATAAAAACAACTCCCAACGACAAATCTGAACAAACCAACCCGAACCGAACAAGAATTCGACCCCGACGCAAAGCCCTCAAGCCCACCGTCCCAAAAGCCTGCCGGAAAACCCCCGGCCGGCTCTTAAACGCGCCCAACACCTAACGTTCGCGGAGCAAACGCCCGACGACGCTCCGGTTTCCCCGCTCGCGAGATCTTTGCAAAAGCACCGTCACTCCCGCAGCACCCCGTCATTCCCGCAGCACGCTCGTCATTCCCGCGCAGGCGGGAACCCATCGGACGCAACGTCCATCCAAAGGAGCCCGGGAACGGGACGCCACCGCTACCTCCCCTTTTTGCGTCAGCAAAAGGGGGACGCGGCGAGCCAAGCGAGACGCAGGGGGTTCATACACTCGCACCCCTATCATTCCCGCAGCACCCTCGTCGTTCCCGCGCAGGCGGGAATCCATCGGACGCAACGTCCATCCAAAGGAGCCCGGGAACGGGACGCCACCGCTACCTCCCCTTTTTGCGTCAGCAAAAGGGGGACGCGGCGAGCCAAGCGAGACGCAGGGGGTTCATACACTCGCACCCCCGTCACTCCCGCACTCCACCCCGTCATTCCCGCGTAGGCGGGAAACCAGAGAGGTGGGGCAAACGGGGACACGTCGTCTGTTTTGTCGTCTGACAGCACCGATACCGAGTTGTGCAAAGGTCCCAGCAAGGGAGAGGGGATGCTACGCCGCCGCCGTGCATACCCCTTTCGCGGCGCTACGCGGACCCCGTCGTAATCTCCCCCTGTCAGGAGGAGGGGCAATGGGTGCGCGAAAGGGGCGGTACGGGGTGGTTCGTGTTAGGGTTGCGGTGGGCGTTTTGGGCTGATGATTGGCTCTTGCGCCGTTGGCTAGAATCGGGTTAAGTGGAGTCGGATTTTTTGAGTTGTGACTACTTTGTCGTCCAAGACGAGTGCTAATGGTCGAACCAAGTGGCTCGACCTGCGCGTGAATGGTGTTGCGGTGCAGTGTGCCGAGGTGGACGGGTGCTGGATGCGGTGAGGGATGCGGGGTTTGAGGTGCCTACTCTTTGTTATGACGAGCGGGTGGGCGCGCAAGGGACGTGTCGGATGTGTCTGGTTGAGGTGGAGGTTAATGGTCGGGTCGAGCAGGTGGCGTCTTGCACGGCTTTTGCGGAGGAGGGGATGGATGTGGCGACGCACACGGACGAGATCCGGGCGTATCGCAAGACGTTGTTGGAGATGCTGCTGTCGGAGATGGCGTCGCCGAACAACAATCCTTACTCCAATAAGGTCGGGCCGACGGAGTTTGATCGTGCGGTTGAGGAGTATGAGGCTCAGTGGGACGCTTTTCCGCACTTGGGGACTCGGGAGAAGGCGTCGCATGACGAGAATCCGTTCATTCAGCGGGACTACGACTACTGCATCGCGTGTTACCGGTGCACGAATATCTGCAACGATTGGGAGCAAGCGGCGGCGATCACGGTCGATGGTCGGGGTCAGGATTCGAGCATCTTTACCTTCTTTGGTAATGAGTTGATGGATTCGCCGTGCACTTTCTGTGGTCAGTGCATCAACACCTGCCCTACCGGCGCGTTGACGGACCGGAAGGTTGTTAGTCAGGACATTTCGGCCGAGGATGTTGATCGGACGAAGACGGTTTGTCCGTACTGCGGGGTGGGTTGTGGCATCGAGTTGTTGACGCATGACGGTGAGGTTATCGGTGCGGAGCCGGACTTTACGGCGGCGAGCCGCGGGTCGCTGTGCGTTAAGGGTCAGTTCGCGTCGTGGGAGTTTGTGAGGAGCGAGGACCGGTTGCGGCATCCACTGATCAAGCAGTCGGACGGAACTTTCCGCAAGGCGTCTTGGGACGAGGCACTGGATCTGGTTTCGTCGAAGTTCAAGGATGCGGTCGCCGACGAGGGTCCGGACTCGGTTGTTTGCTGGGCATCGGCTCGGGTGGTTACGGAGGCGAACTATCTGATGCAGAAGTTCGCTCGGATCGCGATCGGGACGAATAATATCGACAACTGTTCACGTACTTGACACGCTCCGACGGTCGCCGGTCTGGCGGTCATGATGGGAAGAGGAGCGATGTCGAACTCGATCGAAGAGCTCGCGGGCACCGACTTCTTGCTGGTCACGGGCTCTAACACGACGGAGGCGCACCCGGTCATATCGCTACGGATGAAGCGTGCGGTGAGGAACGGCGCCAAGCTGGTGGTGGTCGATCCGCGGAAGATCGAGCTGACGAAGTGGGCGACTCGGTACGTTCAGATCAAGGTCGGGACCGATATCCCGTTCTACAACGCGGTTGCGAACGTGATCATCAACGAGGGTCTCCACGATCCGGAGTTCGTCGAGCATCGGACGGAAGGCTTCGAGGCGTTCGCCCGGCATGTCCAGATGTACACGCCGGAGTATTCGGCGAAGATCTGCGGGGTCACCGAGGAGGAGATTATCGAGACGGCTCGTGAGTTTGCGGCGGCGGCACCGAAGGCGGCGATCTGCTACACGCTGGGCATCACGGAGCACTCTTGCGGGTCGCACAATGTTCAGTCGTTGGGGAATCTGGGATTGCTGTGCGGGACGTTGGGAGTGCCGAACGGGGGAGTGAACCCGCTTCGTGGGCAGAACAATGTTCAAGGGGCTGGTGATTCCGGTTGTATTCCGACCGATCTGCCAGGGTATCAGAAGGTGGAGCGCCCGGGGATTCGTCAGCAGTTCGAAGAAGCGTGGGGTGAACCGCTGCCGAAGCGTCGTGGGATTACGAAGATCACGGCGATGGAGCAGATGATCAAGGGTCGTGTGAAGGCGGTTTATGTGATGGGTGAGAACACGATCGTGTCGGACCCGCACGCCAATCACGCGGAACATGCGTTGCGGTCGGTGGATTTCCTGGTCGTTCAGGACATTTTCCTGACAGAGACGGCGCAGTTGGCGGATGTTGTTCTGCCTGCGGCGGCGTTCGCCGAGTCGGATGGGACGTTCGCGAATAGCGAGCGTCGGGTGCAACGGGTACGCCCTGCAGTTGATCCGCCGGGCGAGGCGAGGCAGGACGTTCAGATCCTGTTGTCGCTGTTCGAACGGATGGGTAAGCCGCAGGATATGAAGACGGCCACGGACGTGTTCAACGAAATGCGGAGCGTGACGCCGATCTACGGTGGGATTTCACACGAGCGGTTGGAGCGCGACGGGGGGATTCAGTGGCCGTGTGGCGATGAGGACGATCCGGGCACCGTGTATCTGCATGGCGACGAGTTCTCGACGGGTTTCCCGGGCTTCTTCGCCCCGGTGGATCACATACCGCCCGCCGAAGAGCCGGACGATGAGTATCCGTGGTTGTTGACTACGGGTCGCCGACGGTCGACGTATCACACGGGGACGCAGACGGGTCAGGCGTCGGGATTCCAACTGTTGGTGCCGCACGAGATGTTGGAGATCAATCCTCGGGATGGGGAGGAGATGGGTTTGGCAGACGGCGATTTGTTGGATGTGGCGTCGAGACGCGGGCAGGTGACGGTGGCGGCGCGGCTGACGGAGCGGTCGCCGCGGGGGCTGGTGTTCATGTCGTTCGCATTTCCGGAGTTCACGCGGACGAACGATGTGACGTCGGACGCCTACGACTTCATCACCGAGACGCCGGAGTTCAAGGCGTGCGCAGTGAAGATATCGAAGTCGGCACGGCAGGACGAGGAGTTTAGGCAGGCGCAGCGGCGCATCCGGCTGGCGGGGGAGGTCAAGCAACCGACGGAGTTGATGCCGGGGGTTAACGGGCGGAATGGGCGCGGGTAGGAGTAAGCAGTATTGGATTTCTTGATTTTTATCCAACGTTTGTTCGTTTTTGTGATACCATTCCTGTAGACTGTTTAGAAATTCATTGAGACGCCGAGGCTCCCCGACCGGAATCGGCCCAATTCGAAATGACATCAACGAGATTGCGCATCGACGTATCTGCTCCGCTCTTGGTTGAGGTGGAGGCGGCAGATCGAGCGTCAATGCATCTCGTTGCGTCCGAAAAACGAGCGTCCGCTGAGCGGACGGGACCGGTTATGGAGTGCGAGGACAATCTTCGGTTCATGGCTCGTTTGCCGGACGAGTCGATGGATCTGATTGTTACTTCACCGCCATACAACCTAGGTAAGGTATACGAAGGCAAGACTTCATTGGAGAGGTATCTCGACTCCCAAACTCAAGTGATTGAGGAATGTGTCCGACTGCTCAACCCCAAGGGCTCAATTTGCTGGCAAGTCGGGAATTTCGTGGAGGACGGCGAAGTAGTACCACTCGACGCGGTGTTGTATCCGATCTTCAAGCAATTCGGATTAAAGATGCGGAATCGGATTGTGTGGCACTTTGAACACGGGCTCCATTGCACGCGGCGATTGTCTGGCCGTTACGAGACGATCAATTGGTGGACCAAGAGCGACGACTACAAATTCGATGTCGATCCGATTCGTGTGCCGTCGAAATATCCGAACAAGCGGTATTTTAAGGGCCCGAACGTGGGCAAGCTGAGCGGGAATCCCAGAGGCAAGAATCCCAGCGATGTTTGGATTTTCCCAAATGTCAAGCACAACCACGTTGAGAAAACCGTTCATCCGTGCCAATTTCCGGTTGAACTTGTGGAACGGCTCGTGTTGTCAATGACGGAGATGGGCGGTAGTGTTCTTGACCCTTACATGGGTGTAGGTTCAGCCGTGGTTGCGGCGCTTAAACACGGCCGACAAGCTTACGGTTGTGACGTTGTTGAAGAGTATGTTGAGATCGCTTGGGAACGAGTGCGGGCGTTGCAGGATGGGACGCTTCGAACCAGGCCGATGGGCAAACCGGTTTATGACCCGTCGAAACGCAACGGCGGACATTGATGCGGATTGTTGAGACGTACTCACATCTATTCGGTCTGGAAGGATTGACGGTTCACAAACCTGAACTCTGGCAGGAGGTGCAGGAAGTCATTGCCAATGTAGACGCTAAGAGTTGCAAGACAAAGGTGTCGAAAGAGCGCAACAGGCAAGGCGACATGCTTTATTCGCCAGCTGCCATGAATAAGGCGTTCTCGGTTGAATTCCGTCATAACGGATGGCAACAATCACGGAATCCGTTTTACGTCACCAATGATAAGTCGTTGATGCAACAGATATGGCGTCTGCCACCCAGTGAACAAAAACGCATTATCGAGGACCACGGTCAGGAACCTATCGGTAGCTACAACCAGACAGATTTCGTTAAAGACAGAATCAGCATTGAGGTCCAGTTCGGGAAGTACGCGTTCGTTGCACACGATATCTTCGTAAAGCACATGAGTTTCTTTACATCAGGCGCGATTGAGATCGGTATCGAGATCGTCCCGATGAAAGAGCTTGAGCGTCAGATGTCGTCAGGTGTGCCTTACTACGAGCGCGACTTGCTGAACATCATTCGGCAAGGACATGGTGTACCGAATTTCCCGTTGATTCTGATCGGGATCGCGCCGTAGGTGTTCATTCTCAGAGGTCGCAATTTGCGGCGCTGAGGATGGCTTCTTTTAATCCGGCGAAATCGGTTTTTGCGGTGCCCAGTTTTTTCAATGGGTTCAGGGTGATGGACTTCGCTTTTGGGCGTTTGGCGTCCAAGACTGCGGTCGCGATGACATAGAACTCCCATTGCGAAATAACCATTGGGTTCAACGTTTTTGGATTGAGGCTGGAATGTAGACAGAAAACGTAGACGTCTGCTGGCCGATACTGCCTTGCGGATAGTCCTTTTTCTGTCTCTTCGTCGACGTTTACGTTCTCTATATCAAACTTGATATTTTTGATTGGAACGATTTCGTCGCTCTTGCGCCGGAGACATCCTGACGTTTTCACCTCGACTTTTACCCCGGTTTTAGTTTCTAGATCCCATGGTTTCCAACCTTCACGAGGTTCGTTTAACAAGCCAAGCGCGTTGGCAACCCAAAACTCGCCGACCACTCCCCGCATCCAGTCTTCTGCAAGGCTCGGCCCGAACCATTGCCAGAACTTGCTCTCGCAAGTCGACAACATCTGAAGCGGAGCGCGTTGTCGTTCGGTTGAGATGTCGTTTGATTGTTCAGACAATCGTTTGTCTCCTTGTCACCCTCACCCTAGCCCTCTCCCATCGAGGGAGATGGGATATTCGGGGGGCACGCGGTGGACCTCCCCTTAATCCCCTCCTGAAGGAGGGAGAATGGTTTGGCGGCGTGCTCGGAGCGCTCCGGGCGCCACCACAGCGTGCGCCATGTGGGCAGTTTTGAAACCTGCCCCTACCGTATCTGCGTCCCCCTCGCTTTGCGAAAGGGACACAATGTCAGACGGGCGTCTGCCTTGGGTGCATTCTGGAGGACCAAAAGGCGGGGTCGCCGGCTAGGGGGTGGGTTACGGGTTCTAGGATGGAGCGAGGGTGGCGGCCGTGGGCCCATTTGCCGAGGTTGTCTAGGATGTAGCGGGTGACGAGGTCTGGGCGCTCGGTTGCTGCTGCGTCGCCGAGGTCGATGAACATTTCTCGGTAGTCGATTTGTCGTCGATGCGAGGTGTTTAGTGTCTTCAGCGCGGTTTTATCGATTACTTGTGGGCCTGAGAGGTTGATGATTGTGGCGTTGGTGTCTAGGAGTCGGAGTTCTCGTTGTGTGAAGAGCGGGGTCGAGGTTGGGCCGGGATGGATGGCGATGAATACGACGTCGCTGGTCGAGAGGAGCATGTCGAGGGATGAGCGCCGGGCACCTAGTTGCTGGAAGGACAGCTGCCGCGGGGTTCGGATGTCGTTGACCCAGATCTGGCCGTGTGACTGGTTTAGACGTAGGCCGAGTTCGTATCCGAGAGCACCGAAGCCGACAATGCCGGCGACGGGTTTGTCGGTGTTTGGCGAGTGGTCGGTGATTTCGTGCCACTGTTCGATGGCCCAGTTGGCGGCGGTGTCGGCGAGAATCGACGAGGAGTTGGCGACGGTGAGGTCGGGGGCTGTGGCGTGCGGTTCGCCGGGTCCGCAATCGATCAACTGGAGATATCGAACGGACTCGGGGAGGCTCTGCAGGTCGTTGCCGACGGTAGCGCTATCGGAGACTACGACGTCGGCTTCACAGATGTCGTAGGTTGCTACGAAGTTGCCGAGTTCGAGCGCTGCGGCGGTTTCCAACGCTTGTTCAATTGCGTCACGAATGGCTTCGTGGCGCGGCAAAGCCATGTGGATTTTGTGTTGGTCTTGCATCCCTAGTTCTAAACTAACCCTTCAGGAGTCCTAAATGCCACCCGCACAATTTTCGCATATCGACTTGCGCTGTCCGTTGTTCATTCCGGGCAATCGGATGGACATGTTGGAGAAGGCGGGACGGTACGCGGCGTCGGCGTATATTCCGGATATGGAGGACTCGGTGCCGGAGGCGAACAAGGTGGAGGCGCGGGCGGTTACGGCTGGTGCTCTGCCCTCTTTGTTTGAGTTGGGGAAAGCTGTGGTGCCGCGGGTCAACTCGCTCAGTACTGGGTTGACGGAGGGTGATCTTGCGGCGGTGGTTGGTCCACATATCGTTGCGATCAGCATCGGAAAGGTGAAGACTGCCGACGATATTGCGGTGGTCGACGGTTTGCTTTCGGAGTTGGAGGTGGATCGATGTATCGAAGTTGGGACGGTCGGGATATTGCCTTGGTTGGAGACGGCTAGCGCGATCGTGAATGCATATGCGATCTGTTGCGCTTCGGAGCGTGTTCGTTGGGTTGCGTTCGGCGCTGAGGATTTCAGTGCGGATATGGGGATAAGTCGATCCGTCGATGTTGTTGATGGGGACAAGGGAATTGTTGACGAGTACGGGGAGGCGTCGTTGCTGTACGCGCGGTCGGCGGTCGCGGTGGCGGCGCGGGCGGCGGATGTGCTGGCGTTGGACACGCCGTATGTGAAGTTCCGGGATCCGCATGGGTTGAGGCGCGAAGCGGGTTTGGCTCGGCGGTTAGGATATAGCGGCAAGTTCGCGATCCATCCGGATCAGATCGAGGTGATCGACGAGGTATTTTTGCCAACTGTTGAAGAGATTGAGCGCGCGAGGCGGGTCATCGAGGCTGCGGTTAGTGCGGAACGCGATGGTCGCGGGAGCGTATCGTTGGACGGCGAGATGGTGGATGCGCCGGTCGTGGCGCGGGCGCGGAATGTGCTGGCGCGGGCTGGCGTTGAGCCACGACCCGAAGGATGAGCTGGGGCTGCTGTTGACGCTGGGCGCGGGCGCGCGGTGGTTCGACAATTCGAATGCACTCTGAGGATGATGTACGGTTGAAATAGCTGGGGAGATTGATGTGAGCAGGAACCACCGCTTGAGCCACAACGATGGCAATATGCCCTCGTTCAAAATTGTCGCCGCGGTGTTCGGGATAGTGGTTGCGATCGTGATTGGAATTTGGGCGATCTCATATCAGAGAGAAAGCACGGTGCATCCGGCTTGCACGGCATCGGTGATTGAAGTGGATTTGGGCGAGATCGGAAAGGGAGCAGATGTGAAGTTGACAACGCCGGCCGGCGGTATGTGTGTGGGTGATGTGATCTACGAATCTGAGACGCTTTGCAGCGATGGCGTCACGATATTTGGCAGCAGTAGTTTCGACGTTCGTGGCGAGGATGTTCAGTTCAGAATCGCCGATTGCCAATTGAGTGTCGAAAAGATCGAACGTCGTTGAAATGAGCAAGGTTCTGCGAATCTCGACCGTTGCCTCGGATATGGTGGTGGTGCGATTAACTATGCAGCAAATCTAGTACGCGGCGGTCTCCCCAGATGGATGACGATCGTTTTTGGCGTTCTATTTGCAGTGGTGTTGAGCGGTGCGGCAATCGTGGAGTATGCCAGCGACATCGGTTACTTCCGCGAACCGCTGCGCGAGTTGGTGCGAGACTTGGTGCGAGACTTGGTGTGGATATGCACCGGGGCATGGTTCTTGGCGAACGCGTTGCGGTTTTTGGACACGATGAGGCACGGAGTTTGGCGTTATTGGCTGCTGATCGGGTTCGGTGGGTTGTTGATCTGGTTCGGCTACACGACTGTGGATACTTATCTGGGGTACGGTGCAGACGATGTCTCGGAACTGGCGAGCATATCGGCGGCTGTCTTTACGATGGCGATCGGTGTGTTGGCCATTGTCAGCTTGTTGAGACGCGGTTCTGAGCGAGCGGATGGTCCCATTGATGAAGACGAAGTGGGGCGCGTTTCCGAATGGTCGAGAGTTGATGTGGCGCGCCGCGTTTGGGTGTTTGTTACTCATCCGTTTCGCAGCATCAAGCGAGACCCTATCCGGTGGAGCGCGATTTTGGGAGCCGCTTTGTGGCCGACGGTTTCTTTATGGAGCATTTATGCGTTGCTGCCGCAAGGGATAGCAATGGCGTGTTTGGTTCGATACGCTGACACCTACAAGGGCAGTCCGTCCGTCCGAATCGTTGCTTTGGTGGTGGCAACGCTAGTGGTGTGGTGCAACTTCGCCGTAACGGTCCCATTTACTCCGCTGGCGGTCGCATGGGTAGGTCCGGCACTGACCCTTTGGACATTCTCAGCAGTGTCGGCGATGTTCAGGCCTCGGAAGGTGCGCGATGGGCTACCATCTCACCAAGGATCGCTGGACGATTTGGATGAGGAAGATGCCGATGTTGCGATCGTTTCAGCTGAACAGTCAATCGAAAAGGTGTAACAGATGACACTTAACGGCGAGAATGGCTTCGGGCGATTTTTCGAAGATTTCGAGGTTGGCGATGTGTATCGCAACTGGCCGGGACGGACGATTTCGGAGGCCGACGACACGTGGTTTTCGTTGATGACGCAGAACCAGAATCCGATCCATATCGATGCGAACTATGCGGAGAATCACACGGAGCATCAGAAGTGTCTGGTCAATGGCATACTGGTGTTCGCGATCGTGATCGGTCAGTGTGTGCCGAGCGTGTCGGGGCGTGCGATTGCGGCGCTGGAGTACGAGAAGGTGACTCACGAGGGGCCGACGTTCCATGGGGACACGATCTACTCGGAGGCGCATGTGTTGGACAAGTGGGAGACGTCTAAGGGTGATCGCGGAGTCGTTCGGTTGGACTGTTTCGGTTACAACCAGCGGAACGAGCGGGTTTTGTCGGTGCGTCGGACGGTGCTGATACCGAAGCGTAATCATCCCACAATGGGTGAGCATGCGGAGTTTTATCCGGCGGTCGGTTAGGTGATGGGGGCTCCTACCCCTAGCCCCTCCTCAAGCAGGGGGAGTTGTTGATCGATCGGCGGGATGTGGAATTTCGCGAATTGTGACACCTTTAGTCGAATGACATGAAACAGGTGTGTCAACATTTGTGTTCATGTCAGCCGAACATCTAGAAAACGAACATCGGGATGGACTTGCGTCGACTGGAGAGGCGACGCCGGATGCCGCGCAGGAATTCGATGACAAAACGCAGGGCGACGCAAATGAAGCGCTGCTTGAACCGCGGGTGTCACTGTGGACCGTACCCGAAAAATGGGGAGGCGGTTTTTTCGTGTTGCTCGTCGCGCAAGGTGGCGCTTTGATCGGGTTACATGCATGGCGCGCTGTGGTGTCGATGCCGAATTTTCACGTTGTTGATACAGTACTAAGTGAGATCCTCGCCGCGACGCCGATACTGGTATTCGCGGGGATCTTGAGCATGATTGAATTGGAGGTTGCTTTGACACTTTCACGGTGGTACGAACGCCGTTCGATACAGAAAGACAAAGAGCGGTACGAAGCGGGGTTCAAAGACGGCCAAAAGCGCGGTCGGGAAAGAGGCATCGAGGAGGGGCGTCGCTTGGAACGTGAGAGGGTGATGGCCGAGCTTGCATCGCAATCGAACGGCGACGTTGACGCATAGGATGCGTGACGATATTGCTTTCGAAGGCTATGTAGGAGTTACACAAATGCCACTCTCAGTTTGGTACGAACGCCGTTCGATACAGAAAGACAAAGAGCGGTACGAAGCGGGCTTCAAGGACGGTGAAAAACGCGGCGAAATTCGTGGGCGTGAAAAAGGGGTCGAGGAGGGTCGACGGTTGGAACGTGATAGGTTGTTGGCCGAGCTTGCATCGCAATCGAACGGCGATGTCGGCGACCAACATTGATCGGTTGCGGGCACCCCCTGCTGTCGCTTCGCTCCCGCGTCCCCCTCTTTGTGTCCCATTTTTGGGCGAAGGGGACGGGATGTCGCAACTCAAATCTGATATTGACATTTAAGCCATATGACGTTTAACATCTAGTCGATATCTTGTCTTGGTGCGCCGATCCCAAATATGGCGCTCAGGATGGTCGGTGAATCAGCGAGCTTAGGATCACGAAGCGGCTGCTGTCACTCCCGGCACGGGTTTACCACACAAAGGTTCCCATGCGCAGGTGATATGACAGGCATCAGCGCACAATTGAGGAACACACCCGTGCCACACGTAAACGGTCTCCGCTGCAAGGAATGCGGCACTGACTACCCTATCGAGCCGCTCTACGTTTGCGATTTCTGCTTCGGGCCGCTTGAGGTTTCCTACGACTACGACGCGGTAAGTCGTTCGATCAGCCGCGAATCAATCGAGCGGGGTCCGATGACGCTTTGGCGGTACGCGGACCTGTTGCCTGCCGATGCCGCGCAGGCGGTGGACATCGGTGCGGGCTTGACGCCGTTGCTCAAGGCTGGCAATCTTGGCGAGGTTCTGGGTCTGGACGAACTCTGGATCAAGAACGACACGGCGAACCCGACACACTCGTTCAAAGACCGCGTGGTTTCGGTGGCTGCGACGAAGACGTTGGAGTTCGGGTTCGACACGCTGGCTTGTCCCTCGACCGGAAACTTGGCTGGTGCGACGGCGGCGCATGGTCGCAAGGCTCGATTGAAAACGATGGTGTTCGTGCCGCACGATTTGGAACGGGCGAAGATCAACATGGCGGCGATCTTCGGGTCCGTGATCCTGGTCCGGGGCAACTACGACGATGTGAACCGGCTCTGCAGCGAACTGGCGGATGAGCGTCGATGGGCGTTCGTGAATGTGAACATGCGTCCGTACTACTCAGAAGGCAGCAAGACTTTGGGGTTTGAGGTTGCGGAACAGCTCGGTTGGCGCGCACCACGGCACATCGTTGTGCCCGTCGCTTCTGGTTCACTTCTCACAAAGGTGTGGAAGGGACTGCGGGAGTTCATTGATCTCGGTTTGATCGAGGATGCTCCAACGTCGATGCACGTCGCTCAGGCCGAGGGGTGCTCCCCTGTCGCTACTGCCGTCCAAGAGGGTCAGACACACCCGAGGCCAGTGGTGCCGAACACGATCGCGAAGTCATTGGCGATCGGCAACCCTGCGGACGGCTACTACGCGGCGAAGGTGACGACGGAGTCTGGCGGCAAGGGTTGCATCGTGCCGGAAGAGGATATCGCGGCGGGAATCCGATTGCTTGCCGAGACGGAAGGAATCTTCGCAGAGACGGCTGGCGGCGTTGTGATTTCGGCGTTGAAGCAGCTGGCTGAGAGCGGTGCGATTCGGCGTGATGAAGAAACCGTCGCGCTGATCACTGGCAGCGGGTTGAAGACGATGGATGCGGTTGCGGACTCGATTCGGGTGACGACGATCGATGCGAATGTCAGGTCGTTCGACGAGATGATCATGGGCGCGGTGGCGTAGCGCAGCCGAACGCGCGGCCTAGGAACGTGCGTCTTAAAGCACTGGTTCGATGCTGACGGGGCCGTCGGGGATGGCGCGGACGCGAAGGTCGTGGTCGCGTAGCATTGCCATTCCGATAAGGGGGTCGCCTTCAGCGCTGTGGACTTCGAATTGGCGACGCTGACCGTTCCAATCTATTAAAGCGGTGTACACGTCGAAGAAGATCTGGTCGTCGTTCGCCATCGTCAGTTTCTCTTCGAATGCGAACTTTAGATTTAGCGCGGCAATGGCGTGAGACGGCAACGTCAAATGCTGCGTGAATCCGGTATCGATCACCGCTTGCACACGCGCTCTTGTGCTCGATTGTCCGTAGACGAGCAGTTCAGCAAACGGTTTTAGGATCGCTCCCTGTGCGACTACTCGACCAGTGACCATGATCCGGGTGTTGGAGGTGCGTAACCTATTGAACCAGTAGTGTAGGAACCGTGAAGCATTCGGAATAGGCGGCCTGATGGGCGTCGTTTTTGGAGGGCATGGACGGTCTCCATTCCATCTAGTCCGATTTCGTAATCGCCAGATTCGACATCGATCGCGAGGTACATGCCTAGCTGTTCGTCGGTGAGTTGGTGCTTGATGACGTTTTCGTAGAGTTCCTTGGCTCTTTCGAAGGTGTCTTCTTTTTTGTTTTTGGTATGGGGCATGTGAAGGTTTCCTGTGGGTGATTATATTAACACATAAATGCTATGTTATGTATGTTTATTGTCGGATGTTGCGGTTGGTTTCGGGTGGGTTGGTGTCGGATTTACGTGTGTGGTAGATTTACGTTGATAGTTTACGGGCGTTTCGGGCGTGAGTTTCTTAGGGAAACTATGGTTCTGGGCGTGGCATATGAGCATCTTCAAGGAGTGAAGGCAGCAACATGATCCCGGTGTTAATTGCGATTGTCGTCGCTTTCTTCGTGGCGGGTTTGATCTGGCTCCTGGTGGAGTGGATGACGCCAAGAGACGCGAGCTAGGCTCTGCTCGTCGAGACGTAAGTCTGACGTGGTGTCAATGGGCTCAGTCGCGCTTGAGGGGGTGGGTCCATTGGGACGTGCCCGGGTTCCGCTAGGCGAGCGGATCGATGGTGACCGGGCCGTTCGGGATTGCGCGGACGTGCAGGTCGTGGTCGCGTAGCATCGCCATACCGATGAGGGGGTCGCCTTCGGAACTGTGGATGCGGACCAGACGCAGTTCGCCGTTCCATGCAATCGCGGCTGAGTAGACATCGAAGGTTATCGGTTCACCGTTTGCCAGCGTCATTTCTTCTTCGATTGCAAACTGCAAACCTAGCGCCCGCACGGCGTGCGTCGGTAGGGCCAGATATCCTGTGAAGCCTGCGTCCACGATCGCCTGTACGATCGCCTTTGCGTTGGACCGCCCATAAACGGAAATTTCGGCGAACGGTTGTAGGGTCGCTCCGTGTGCGATTACTCTACCAGTGACCATGATCCGGGTCTTGGCGGCGCGTAGCCGATTGAACCTGTGGTGTAAGATCCGTGTAGCATTCCGAAAAGTCGGCCCGATGGGTGTCGCCTGCGTAGAGCAAGGGCAGTTTCTAATCCATCTGATCCGATTTCGTAATCGCCAGTGTCGACGTCGATGGCGAGGTACATGCCTAACTGATCGTCGGTCAGTTCGTGCTTGATGACGTTTTCGTAGAGTTTCTTCGCCAACCCGAACGTGTCGTCTTTTTGTTTGGCATGAACCATGACAGAGTTCCTTCTGACGGATATGTTACTACATGAATACTATTTATATAGTTGAGATGCCCCTTTGTTCCCGTATCTCCTGCCCCTCTCTCTCATTGATGGAATCGTCTAGAATCATCTGTCAGCATCGAGAAGCGAACTAGAGCGCCGTGTGTTGCGGCGGTTGTTGACGGAGTAACAGACAGAATGGCAGTTTCAGTTAAGATACCGACGCCGTTGCGACGGCTTACCGACCAGCAGTCGACGGTGAGTGCCGATGGGGGCGATGTTTCGGCGATGATCGAGTCGTTGGACGGGTCGTTTCCGGGGATCAAGGCTCGGCTGTGCGACGACTCGGGCGAGCTTCGCCACTTCGTCAACATCTACATCAACGGCGAGGACATTCGATATCTTGACGGGACCGACACCGGTCTGTCGGACGGCGACGAGGTGAGCATCGTGCCCGCGGTTGCGGGCGGATAGGGCCCACGCTGCGTGCGTCGATACGCTTCCACGCGTGCCATTCGCTAGGCTAAGCGGACGTTTTCTCGTCGCCTAGTATCCCCTCTTAATCTCCCCCTGTCAGTGGGAGGGATTGGGTTCGTCGGGAATCAAAACGTCGTTCAAGGCGGCTCGGACCACTCTCGCGGAGATGTCGCGGTTTGTTGTGGCGCGGCCGGGGGCTCTTAGGAGGACCCAGCGGATTTTGCCGCCGCGGGATTTTTTGTCGGAGGTTGTGGCTTGGAGGAGCGCGTCGGGGTCGACATCGCTCAATGTGACTGGGAGTTTGAAGCGTTGGAGGAGATTTCGCTGGCGGTCGACGAGTTCTTCGGATATGAGGCCTTGGTGTTGGGATATTCCGGCTGCGACCATCATTCCGATGCTGACCGCTTCGCCGTGTAGGTAGGTGCCGTATTCGGTTACGGCTTCGATGGCGTGGCCGATGGTGTGTCCGTAGTTGAGCAGGATGCGGTCGTTGCCGGTCTCGAACTCGTCGGCGGAGACGATTTCGGCTTTGATTTCGACGGAGCGCCGGATTACGGGTTCGACAAGATCACCTGACAGGGATGCCAAGTCTTCGGCGTGGGTTTCGAAGGTGTTTAACAGGTCGTCATCGAGGATGAGGGCGTGTTTGACGGCTTCGGCCCAGCCAGCGACTAGTTCGCGGCGTGGGAGCGAGTCGAGGAAGTCGATGTCGTGAACCACCAGGCGCGGCTGTTTGAAAGCGCCCACGAGGTTTTTGCCGATGGGCAAGTTTACGCCGGCTTTGCCTCCGATCGAGGCGTCGACCATTGCGGCGAGGGACGTCGGGACGTGGACGACTGGGACGCCACGGAGCCAAGTTGCGGCCACGAATCCAACGAGGTCGGAGGTCACGCCGCCGCCCATCGATACTAGGCAATCGGTGCGCTCGGCGCGCTGCTCGGCGAGCCACTCGTAGACCTTGGTGGCGGTCGCGATGGTCTTGGCTTCTTCGCCAAGTTCGAGTATGAGGGCATGGGTTTCGTATCCGCCGCGTTCGAGGGCTTCGTGTGCGCGACGGACGAGCAGCGGGAACATTGCGTAGTCGGCGATGAGAAACGTCCTGCCGTTGACGCCGGCATTTCGCATCTCGGGGCCAATGCCCTCGATGGCGCCACGCGAGACCATCACGCGGTAGTCGCCTTGGGAAGTCCTGACGGTTGCGGCGGGTTCCTCAGCGCTCGGCTGGTAGTTAAACATCTGAGTTGTCCTGACTGGATTCCGAGCTGGATGACAGCTCTTGCCAGACGCTTTCAATTGCGGCCGCGACTTGGCGATGGGAAAGTCCTTCGGTATCGATGGCGCGGTGGGCGCACGAATATGCCTCGGTTCGCTCAGCCAGTAGGTCGGCGACCCGTTGCTCGGGCGCGCCGTCGCCTAGCAAGGGTCGCAGGGTCCGGTTTCTGTTTTGTCTCGTCGTAAGTCTTTCGTGAATCGTCTCAGGGGTTGCCGTCAAATGTATGATGACTCCGCTGTTACGCATGATCTCGCGGTTGGCTTCGCGCACCGGCGCTCCTCCACCGGTAGACACGACGCGGCTGGCCTTCTCTGAAAGCTCCATCAGGATGTCGGTCTCGATCTTGCGGAAGGATTCTTCGCCGTCCTGCTCGAAGATCTCGGGTATCGACTTTTTCGTGCGGTACACGATGAGATCGTCCATATCGACGAATGGGAGTTTCAACAGTTCGGCGGCTCGGATGCCGCTGAGCGACTTTCCGGTGCCGGAGAACCCGATGAGGTAGATGTTGCCGTTCGGGTTCACCCTAAGCGACGACACCGACGCCGAACTCTTGGTGCGAGGCTATGTAGGCGTCGTAGTTGCGGCGGGTCTCGGCGATAGAATCGCCTCCGAACTTCTCGAGAAAGGCGTCAGCGAGAACCAGCGCCATCATCGCCTCGCCAATAGGACACGCGCGGGCGATCTGACAGATGTCGGAGCGGTTGTACGCGGCTTCGATGACTTCGCCAGTGTTGATGTCGATGCTCGGCAACGGACGGGTCATTGTGGCGATTGGTTTGACCGCGACGTGGACCACCACTGGATTGCCGTTAGACATGCCGCCTTCGATACCGCCGGCGTGGTTTGTCAGCTGACGGAAGCGACGGGGATCGGTGGGGTCGGGCACGATGACGTCGTGCACGTCCCTGCCCCATCGAGCGGTGTTATCGAAGCCGTATCCGATCTCGACGCCTTTGACGGCGTTGATGCTGGTCATGGCTTGAGCGAGACGTCCGTCGAGTTTGCGGTCCCACATGACGTGGCTGCCGAGGCCGACGGGCACTCCGAAGGCGATGATCTCCATGACGCCGCCGATGGTGGTGCGTTCCTTTTTGGCAGTGTCGATGGCGGTGCGGAATCGCTCGTCGGCATCGGCGTTCCAAGCTCGAACTTCCGAGGCCTCCACGGCGTTCCAATCGATTTCGGACGGGTCGATGGTTGGCGATTTCTCGGCTCCGCAGCTGATGACGTGCGACCGGATGTCGATGTCGAACTGTTCGAGGATGCGGCGTGCGACGGTGGATGCCGCGACGCGGGCGGCTGTCTCGCGGGCGGAGGCGCGTTCGAGTACGTTTCGGACGTCGTGATGAAGGTATTTGAGCGCGCCGGGGAAATCGGCGTGGCCGGGAACGATGCGCGTGTGTGTCTTCCTGTCGACATCGTCGCCGACTTCTGCGACGGACATAGCGTCGGTCCAGTTGGCGAAATCTTTGTTCTCGATCCACATGGCAATCGGTGAACCAAGTGCCTTGCCGTGGCGGACGCCGCCGCGGATGACGGCTCGGTCCTTCTCGATCTTCATGCGACCGCCGGAGCCGTAGCCCTTCTGACGGCGGGCCATCTGCTCCTCGACGTAGTCTTCGTCGATCGGCAGACCGGAGGGTACGCCCTCCACTATCACGGTCAGTCCGGGGCCGTGGGATTCGCCCGCGGTCAGGTATCTGAAGTGCGTCATCAGGAAGTGGCTCGTCTCACTGCTTCGAACATTTCGTCGACCGGAGCCGGTTTGCCTGTTGCCAACTCGAATCCGACGGCTCCTTGGAGCAAGAGCATGGTGAAGCCGCGCAGGGATTTCGCCCCGGCTATCTCGACCTCTTTGAGGAACGGCGTCATCGGTGGAGCGTAGACGGCGTCGTAAGCGACGGCGTGGGTTGAGATGGCATCGGCGGTGACGGGAGTGGCGTCGGGGGCTGGACCGCCATCCATTCCCATCGAAGAGGTGTTTACCAACAGGTCTGACGCCAATGAGATGTCGTTCAGGTCGTCGGCGTCGAGACCGCATGAATTGATGCTCAGCGTGTCGTCTGAGAAATCGGCAGCGAGTTCTTCGGCTCGTGCGACGGTGCGGTTGGCGATGGTCATCGACGCTACGCCAGCGGTTTTAAGCGCGTGGATGATCGCTCGGGCTGCGCCGCCTGCACCGAAAACGAGTGCTGACTTGCCCGCCGGGTCAAACTCGCCGAGTTCGGTCAGGGCCCGTAGGAATCCGGGCGAATCGGTGTTATGGCCGGTGAGATGGCCGTTGTCGTTGATGATCCAGTTGACGGCTCCGACGGCTAATGCAGTGTCGGCGAGTTCGTCGATCATCGGTATGACGGCCTGCTTGTGCGGGAGCGTGACGCAGCTAGCGAGGAAGCCGTCGGCACGAAAGGATTCAACCTTGGCCGCGAGGTCGTCCGGATGGGTCGGCCAGGCTTCAAACAGCTCATCGATGCCGTGGTGTTTGAGCGCGGCGTTCTGGAACACGGGCGACAGCGTGTGGCCTAACGGGTAGCCGATGATGCCGAAGTTGCTGGTGGTCATGGGATTCGGGTTGGAGGTGGTTTGGGGGGGGCGGATTAGATAAATGCTATATCGAACGAACGACGCCAAATTTCCGGTTGGATCGTTTGCTACACGCCGTCGAGATATGACTGCAAAATAATCGCAGCTGCAGCGGAATCTACCCGACCCTTGCTTCGGTGGCGTCGTTGGGATGGCGTATCGAATTCGTTCAACATTCTCTCGGCTTCTACGGTGCTTAGCCGCTCGTCGGCCGTGACGACCGGGACGTCTACAACTGCTCGTAGTTGGGCGACGAATTCGATGGCCTCTTCGCCCATCGGCGACATTCTGCCGTCCATGTGTAGCGGGACGCCGACTACGATCTCCGTCACGCCGTCATCATCGACCATCGACTTGATGCGCAGAAGTGCGTCGTCGATCGCGGCTGCCGACACGGGCGAGGCGATCACGCGTCCGGGGTCGGATATGGCGAGCCCGACTCTTGCGAGTCCGAAATCGACGCCGAGGCACCTGCCCGGACGCTTGCGGCGGTCTCTAACTCGATTGGCAACCATGATTATCCCTTCATTTGTGCAACTGTATTCGTAAGTGATTCGACGACTGAGCGCGTGTTCCTCAACGCTTCGTCGATGCGAGACGGGTCGCGGGCACCGGCCTGCGCGGCATCGGGACGTCCGCCCCCACCTCCGCCGATGGTGGCGCTGATGCCTTTGGCGATGTTTCCTGCGTGAACCACCTTGCCGGCGATGTCGGAAGTCGCCATGACGATGATTACCGGGCGTTCGCCGACGACGCTTCCGAGCACGACTACTCCGCTTCCGAGGCGGTCGCGCATGTGGTCGCCGGTGCGGCGCATGGCGTCGACGCTCGAAGCCGGGATGTTGCGGACCTGGATCGGGATGTCTGTGCCGTTGACGCTAATTTCGAAGTCGAGTACTTTGGCAGACGATGCCTGACCATCGACGGATTGCCTCAGCAATTGCTCTTCCAGTTGATTCGCTCGACGACGGGCGGATTCCAACTCGGCAAGGAGGGCCTCTGTGCGGCCTAGTACACGTTCGTCGTCGACGCGGAGCGTTGCGGCGACGCGGTCGACGATGCCGAATCGTTTTTGGACTTCCATCTCGGCGCCGATGCCCGTCAGAGCTTCGATGCGACGGATGCCGGAGCCGATGCCGGACTGCGACACGATGACGAAGATGCCGATGCCGCCGGTGGCGTCCATGTGGGTGCCGCCGCAAAGCTCGTAGCTCCACGGGGCATCGATCTTGATGGTGCGGACTTCGTGCTCGTAGGTGTCACCGAAGAATGCGAGGGCGCCCTCCTCTACCGCCTTGCCGTAGGTGGTCCAGTGGACATCGACGGGGAGGTTTTCGCGGATGGCGAGGTTGACACGGTCCTGGACCTTGGTGATCTCTTCGGGAGTCAGCGCGTCCATGTGGGTGAAGTCGAAGCGGAGATAGTCGGGTGCGACGAGGGACCCGGATTGGCGGACGTGGGTGCCGAGGACCTCTCGCAGCGCGGCGTGGACGAGATGTGTCGCGGTGTGATTTCGGCGAACCATTTCGCGACGGTTGCTGTCAACCTCGACGGTCAGGACGTCGCCGACGGAAACGGTGCCGTTCTCGATGTCGCACGAGTGGACGTTGAGGTGGCCGTAAGGCGCCTGGCAGTCGTTGACGCGGATCGACGTTTCGCCGTTGCGCATGTAGCCGGTGTCGCCGATCTGACCGCCTCGCGCAGCGTAGAACGGGGTTTCGGCGAGCACGATCTCGACTTTGTTGCCCTTTGACGCCTCATTCGAGAGTCGGCTGTCTTTGACGATGCCGATGACCTCGGTGTCGGCGATCAGCGTCCGGTAACCGAGGAACGGGACCTCTTCGATACCGAAGGAGCGGTAGAGATCGGCGGCATCGGTGTCTGACGTAAACATGCTCGCGGATGCGCGCGATCGTGCGCGTAGCGCCTCCATCTCGGCGTCGACGGCTTCGAGATCGACCCCAATGCCTTGTTCGGTCGAAATTTCGGCGGTCATTTCGATCGGGAAGCCGAAGGTGTCGTAGAGCCGCACGACGGATTCGCTGGGGACGGTTGAGATGCCTGACGATCTGGAGCCTGCGATGACATCGTCGAGCATCCGTGAGCCTTGATCGAGGGTCGATTCGAACGATTCCTCCTCGCGTTGCAGGACGTGCTGCACGAACGAGAGGTTGCTGTGCAACTCCGGGTAGACGTGCGACATCTGCAAAGATGTCGCCTCGGCGATCTGTGGCAGTATGGGACCGGACAGCCCGAGTTCGCGTCCGAAGAGCATGCCGCGACGAATGACGCGCCGCAGCACGTATCCCCTGCCCGTGTTGCCGGGCACGACGCCGTCGGAGATGAGGAACGATGCGGAGCGACCATGTTCGGCGACGACGCGGATGGCGCAGTCGGTTTGCTCATCCTCTCCGTACGTCATGCCGGCGCGGCTCGCCACCAGTTCGATCAACGGACCAAAAATGTCGGTTTCGTAGACGTTGTTCTTGCCTTGGAGGATTTGAACCGTGCGTTCCAGTCCTAGGCCGGTGTCGATGTTCTTCTTCGGCAGCAGCACGTCGTTGCCCTGGCGGTCGCGGTGGTACTGCGTGAAGACGAGGTTGTAGAACTCTAGGAAGTCGTTGGAGATGCCGGGGCCCCACGTCGTGCCGCGTTCGGGCGAGTCGATGGGCGGTATGTCGTCGAAATTGCCAAGGTAGTAGTTGAGCTCGCTGCAGGGGCCGCATGCGCCTTCATCGCCGGCCGGGCCCCACCAGTTGTCTTCGTCACCGAGCCGCGAGATGCGGTCGGCGGGGATGCCGAGGTCGAGCCATATCTGGTTGGCTTCGTCGTCGCTGGTGTAGATGGTGGCGTATATGCGTTCGAAATCCATGCCGTAGACGCCGAGGCAAAGTTCGAGCGCCCATTTGCATGATTCGGCCTTGAAGTAGTCGCCGAAGGAGAAGTTGCCGAGCATCTCGAACAGGGTGAGGTGGGAAACGTCGCCGACCTCTTCGATGTCGGTGGTGCGAAAACTCTTCTGCGCGGTGGTGATGCGCGGCGACGGCGGCGTCAACTCGCCCGAGAAGTAGGGTTTGAAGGGCACCATGCCGGCGGTTGTGAGGAGCAGAGTGGGGTCGCCGGCGGGTATCAGCGATGCGGACGGCAGGCGCAGATGTTCCCTTTCCTCGAAGAATTTGAGGAATTGTTCTCGTATTTCATCGGCGGTGAATGTTCGGTCGGACATTGAGAATGCAGAATTGGGCAAGGACGGGAGTGTCGACGAATCAATTTTAAGCGTTGCCACATCGTGGCCCCTGCGGTGTTTGTTTGGGGACCACTGGGAATGTGAAAGAAAATGAGGAATTGTATCCTTTGGGATACGATTGTGTTAAGATCGAAGTAAAACAGACTGAGACATACGAACGATGGTTCGGGAAGTTGCGAGACCACCAAGCGCGGGCGCGCATCAATGTCCGGATCAGGCGGCTATCGCTGGGCAACTTCGGTGACGTGAAGGCCGTCGGTCATGGGGTTTCAGAGCTGCGAGTGCCGTACGGACCGGGTTACCGGGTCTACTTCTGCCGGCGTGGCGAAGAGCTCGTAATACTTCTGGCCGGCGGTGACAAGAGTTCGCAACGTCGAGATATTCGGGTTGCGCAGGACCTTGCTACGGGCCTTTGAGGAGAATTGCAATGAATAACGTGAAAACCACTACCTGGGATGCTGCCGAGCATCTGAAGGATGATGCAGACGTCGCGGCTTACGTAGAGGCGGCGCTTGAAGACGGCGACCACCATGTAGTCGCCGCCGCGCTCGGCGATGTAGCCCGAGCCAAGGGAATGACGCAGGTGGCGCGGGATGCGGGTCTGGGTCGCGAGAGCCTCTACAAGTCGCTGTCGCCAGATGGGAATCCGGAGTTTTCGACGGTGCTCCGAGTGCTAAAGGCGCTTGGGATCAGGTTGCGGGCCACGGTTGCGAACGACGGCGGTGCGGACAGTTGGTCAGGGACTACGGCATCTGCGTTGGCGGATGAGGGCGAGGAATTCGACGAGTGACAGCGACGCGCGGCATTAGAATCGTTTGAGTGTGCGGGCCTGTAGCTCAGTTCGGCAGAGCAGCGGACTTTTAATCCGAAGGTCGTGGGTTCGAATCCCACCGGGCCCACCATTTCCAGCCAACGTGCAGTGTATTCGCGAAGCCTTTATAAATACCTCATTCCGAGCGGTTGGGGACGATCCTCACTTATTCAGGGGAAGGCGAAGGGTCACGGTTGCACCCTGTCCAAGCCCGTCGCTTGTCACGGCAACTGTGCCGTCGTGTGCTTCGACTATGGCTCGGGCAATTGCCAATCCGAGACCTGTGCCGCCTATCCCACGACCACGAGATTGGTCAGTACGGTAGAAGCGGTCGAAGACGTGGGGAAGGTCTGCGGCATCAATGCCGATACCGTCATCGATGATCGAGATAGCCACCGCCTCGTCGCTTTCCAACTCTGCCCTGAGCACGACATTCCCGCCCGCCTCGGTGCAATGAATGGCGTTGCTCAGGATGTTTCCCAACGCTTGGCTCATGCGCATCCGATCGAGGTCCATGTCCGGCAGAACATCGGATACCAGGAGCGACAATTGAACCTGACGAACCTGAGCTGGCGGTTGCCAGCGACCCACCTCTGTGGCGAGCAGTTCGTATATCGAACTTTCTTCGAATGTGAGTCTCATTTCGCCTTGGTCGGTCTCGGCAAGCGAGTTTAGATCAGTTACGAGACCGCGTAGGCGATTTACTTCCTGGATGATGTGGTCGGACGCGCTCTCCGGCGCCTGAAATCCATCGCGCAGCCCTTGTGCCTCCAACTGGATGACGCTTAGAGGCGTATTCAGTTCATGGCCAACATCGCTTATCAGCCGACGACGGATTTCGCGCTGATTTTCCAAAGCGGACGTCATCTGGTTGAAAGCCTTGCTCATCTGCCCAAGCTCGTCCGAGGATGTTACTGGCAGCTGGGTCGTATCCCCCTGAGCGATCGCTTGGGTCGCCTCAGTCAATGCCGTCACAGGTGCGGTTATACGTTTGGATAACCAAGCCGCCAGCAACATGGCAACGCCAATCGTCAGGATTCCGCCAACAACGGTGATGTACAGGAGCGTGTTGAGAAATCCGTGCGACTCGGCCGATAGGAAGTCACGGTTTATATCCATATAGACATGGCCGACGGGCTGGTTCGTAGTTAGATCGAACACTGTCTCGCGATGCCCGTCTAGATGGGGTATCGGGGTTCCAGACAACAGTTCAGATAGGTTGTCCTTCACCACGCGCCCATCGATGTCTGCGATTACGACTCGTATCTGATCGTCGTGGAAGAGACTAAATCCCTCTCCCTCGCTATCTTCACTTTCTTCAGATCGTTCCGTCTGCGCATCTCCGTCGTAGAGGCGTCCTGCTTCGGACAACGGTCTGTCGACCGTCGCCCAGCCACCGGCAGTTGTGTACTCCCGACTCAGATTCTGGGCCAATTGGCTCGCCTCGTCATTACCTATCTCGTCTACGAACACACCAAGACGGGACTGCGTCGCGTAGTATCCCACACCGACGCTGATCAAGACGGTGAGAACGATGACGAAGACGGTCGAACCCATGATTCGCCAGCGCAACGACATCATCCATCCTCCATCACGAACTTGTAGCCGGCCCCGTAGACAGTCTGAATAGGCTGTCTGCCATCTCGGCTGATCTGCTTTCGCAGGCGAGCCACCTGGCTATCGATGGCGCGGTCGAACCCTTGGAATTCGTGGTTAAATGTCAGCGAGATCAACTGATCACGGGTGAGTACCTGATTGGGGTGACGCATAAAGGTTGAGAGCAGAGCAATTTGCGCTTGGCTCAAAGTTACTGGTTTTTCATCGACCGTCACGCTGTTGGTGGTCTCGTTCAGGGTGATGTTGCTGCGTGTGAGGATCTGCTGAGTTTTGCCTTGGACGCGGCGAAGCACGGCTTGGGCGCGGGCGATGACTTCATCCGGGTCGAATGGCTTGACAATGTAATCGTCAGCACCGCTGTCCAGTCCGATGATTCTCTCGGCGTGGGCTTCTCTGGCCGTGAGCATGATTATTGGGATGTCAGAGTCTCGACGTAGGATTCTGCACAGATCCACGCCATTGAGACGAGGAAGCATCAGATCGAGGATTATCAGGTCTGGAGTCAGACCACGGGCCATGGCCAGACCGGACTCACCGTCATGAGCAACCTCGGCAGAGAAACCAGCGCGCTCGAAGTACACCTTGACCCAGTTCGCGATTCTCTTATCGTCTTCGACTATCAATACTGTGCCACTCATCAGCAGTCCTCTAAGGAGCTATCGCGTCCACCCGCCAGAAACGCCCGTGGTTAGATTGTCTCACTTGAGATTTTGACATCTTCCGTTGGTCGCCTTTGATCAGCTCTATCCCCCTCCGCGCCGCTCACCGCCGGAGCCGTGTTCGCCGCCGCCTTCTGCGGCCTCTCCTCCGGTGTGAGGCACAGGACCGGGGCCGGCGCAGTCGAACATTTCCATGTGAACGACGTATCCGTCGTACGCGACTCCGGCGAGTTTCGGTTCGCTGGCGACTGTCAGGCTTGACGTTGCTTGCTGTCGAGGATTCAGATCTCCCAGCTTGTCGGGGCCAAGCTCGCCCACTGTCTTCGTCCCTAACTTCAGGTGAGGTTCGGCCTGCACGTAGCAGAGTTTCTGCGAGAGTGTGTTCTGCACCGTTGCGTTGACGGACTGGGTCGCCGCGTCGAAGCGTGCGGAAACGGCGAGTCCGCCGAGTCCGCCGTTCCACGACTGTCCGAGAGGGGTGATCGAGCTGGACATGGCGGCTTCACCGATCTCTTCGCCGCCTTCGCCGCCGGATTCCACACCAGTTTCGGCGCCGCTGCCTTCACCGCCGGAGCCGTGCTCACCGCTCTCTCCACCGCCTTCGCCGCCGCCAACCTCGGCATGTGCTAACCATCCGGTGAACGATGCCGTGGTGGCAGGCAGAGTGATCGCCACGACCTCGCCCGGAGCCATGTCGATCGGGGTCGTCGGACCAAGCTCGGTTCCGTTCGAGAGGTGCACTTCGATCCGGACCCGGTCCAGTACGCCGTTACTCGTGTTCTCCACAGTGCCCTTGAATCCGTTGCTTTGAGCGTCGTAGTTCAGGATCAGGCGGGCACCGCCACGAACCATGTCGAAGGTCTCATCCGGCGCCAAAGTGTTGGCACCACTGCCTTCCTCGCTGCCACCTCCAGAGGATTCATTGCCGGTTTCACCACCAGCGCCGGTTTCACCGGTGCCTTCAGCACCCTCTCTTACGCTGGATTCGTTGCCTTCACCTCTATCGCCATGCTCGGTTCCAGAGTCGGCACCTTCTCGCTCGGAGTCGCCCTGACTTACGGTAGTGAGGTCAGAATCTTGGTCGTCTCCGTGCCAAATATCGACCGTACAGCCGCTGATGATCGCCGCGGAGAGTATGGCGCCGAGGACCGACCCAACCAGGAATTTCTTGGTCATCAATTTCTTGCGACTCATAGTTTCGCCTCTGTCGTGAAGTGTCTTTGATACTTCTGACGATAGCGATGAAATGTCGCAGAATTATGTCAACCATGTCCAGGTCTGACCGATGATGGAAGCCGACAGGTTTAGAAGGTAGAGCTAGAGTTCGCCGGCTCGTATTAAAGGCCGCTAAAATTGGCTTCCGGACCGAGGCGGTTTAGAACGACACGCAGGTCTTGTTGATCGTCTTGAGGACGGATTCCTGTTCGAAGCGGCTCTTGTATTCGTTTGAGATTTGGTCGATTAGTTCTTCGGCTTCGTCGTCGTCGTTTGGGGCCAGGATGATCAGGAGTTTGGAGGCTTCCCGTTCGATCTGATCGTTAGAACCACGCCATTGGCCGTTGCCGTCGAGGACGGTGAGGCCGTCGGGGAATCGAGCGGTGACGGTATCGGCCAGGAACGTTTGCCATTCGGTGTCGTCGACAACATCGCCGTCCGGTGCGCTGAGTCCCATGAAGAGCTGGTATTCGATCCAGCGCTCGGTATCCTCGGGGCAGCCTTTGTCGAAGATCGCATCGCATCCGAGGTTGGCGAACGCGGTGGTGGCAATGAGGATGATGAGTACGGCTCGCATATGGCCTCCTAGATAATTGGATTCTACGATTGACGGATTGATTCGAGATGACTAGATTTCACGAACTAGACGCTTTGCGCGCCTTCGCGATGTTGCTCGGTGTCGTGTTGCACGCGTCGTTGTTTCTAGTCACTAAAGATTGGCCGGTGGTGGCGAAAGAGATGTCGCCGGAGTTGCCTTACGACGACATCGTGTTGGCGATTCACGGCTTCCGGATGCCGATCTTCTTTTTATTGAGCGGGTTCTTCACCGCCCTGCTGTGGCAGCGGCGCGGGACTCAGGCACTGATCATGCATCGCTTGAAACGCGTCGGAATTCCGTTGCTGATCGGGGCTTTCACGATCGTACCGTTGCAGATCTACTGGTGGTTGCTGGCGCACGAGAAGGGTCTCACGCTGTCGGAAGCGATCTGGGTCATCCCATTCGGTTGGCTCGGCGGTCTGCACCATTTGTGGTTTCTGTGGGTGCTGTTGCTGCTGGTGGGGATATTCGTGGCTTTGATCGCTATCAGCGAAAAACTCTTTGATCGGCGAATTTGGTGGGTGCTGATACCTCTGGTGCTGATACCTCAACTGCTTATGACCGAACAGACTTGGGGGCCGGACACGTCGACGCAGCTATGGACCAATCCCGTTGTGCTGGGTTACTACGCGTGCTTCTTCATGTTCGGGGCGTTCATGTACCAGACTGGTCTATCCATAGGGCAACGATGGACGTTCGCGCTCGTGCCAGTCATCCCAGTTTTCTTCGTGGGCTTGCGTTTCGAGTTCGTCGACGAGGCGGAGTGGGCACATTTCGTCGCGAGCGTTCTGCAAGTTATTTACGCGTGGGCGATGTGTTTCGGGATGATGGGGCTGTTCAAGATCATCGCTTCTAAGGATCGATTTTGGGTTCGCTATATTTCCGATGCGTCTTACTGGATTTATCTATGGCACCTGGTGCTGATCTACGGCGCGCAATGGATCGCCGTCGAGCTGACGTTCAACGTCCATCTCGAAGTGGCATTCATCATCGTCATCGTTACCGGCGCCCTACTGGTCGTTTACCAGTACGGGGTCCGATACACGTGGATCGGCGCGATGCTGAATGGGCCACGGGCCCGGCAGACTGTCGCCGCGAATGACGGCTAGTCAGAAAACAGTGTCGAATTCCTTACTTCATTGATAAAAGTAATGCGCTATCATATTTAGTAATGACAAAGGAGTTTAGCCTTGATTGAATCCGGTATCACATCTAAAGGACAGACCACGTTGCCCAAAGCTGTCAGGGAGGCGCTTGGCGTTCAGCCAGGCGACCGGGTGCGGTACGCCATATTGGACGGCAAGGTGATGATGTTGCCTGTGCGACCTCTTGCACGGTTGTTCGGTTTATTGCAACACGACGGGCCGGCCAAAACTTTGGAGGAAATGGATCAGGCGATAGCCGAAGCGGCCGCGGGTCTGTGATCTCGATCGACGCCAACGTGATCGTTCGGTTGTTGGTCCGCGACGATATTGAACAGGCCGACGCGGCAAGGCGCTTTTTAATGGGACTGACTGTCGACAATCCTGGTTTCATCTGCCGCGAAGTCTTGGTTGAAACTGTGTGGGTGTTGGAACGCGTCTACAGACGTTCGCGTGTCGAAGTCGGAAACGCGATGCTTGAGTTGATCGGGTCAGCTAATTTGGAGATCGAAAGCCATGAAGATGCGTCGCGCAGCCTGTACCGCTACATGCAAGGCGGTGTCGACTTCGCTGATCTGATGATTCTTGCCGCAGCTGATTACCGACGAGCTACACCGCTGTACACGTTCGACCGGAAGTTTGCGCAACTCGAAGGCGTAACCTTGTTAGACGCACCTTAAATTCAAAGCGAGAATTCCAATGCAGAAACGAACTTTAGGACGGACCGGACATCAGAGCACGGTGGTCTCGTTCGGAACCTACGCGGTTGGGTATGTCGACCAAGATGCAGCGGATCAAGCGATTCAGTTAGTTCTCGACGCCAGGGTGAATCATTTCGACATTGCACCGACGTATGGCCACGCGATGGAGCGGGTGGCGCCTTGGATGCCTGAAATTCGCAAGAGGGAGATATTCGTGGGTGCGAAGACGGCGGTCAGGGATCGGGAAGGTGCATGGCGAGACGTCGAGAGCATTATGCAGCGGATGAATGTCGCGGATTTCGACCTTTTCCAGCTTCACTCGGTTGGCAACATGGAGCAGTTGGAGCTTGCGACCGCCCCCGGTGGTTCTCTTGAAACTCTCGTCGAGATGCGAGAACAGGGTTTGACCAAATGGCTCGGCATCACTGGCCACGGCCCAGAGGTTCCGGCGACGATTCTAGAGGCGTTGAAGCGTTTCGACTTCGATACAGTCATGTTTCCGCTGAACCCGGCAGCCGCGCGTGATGCGGCGTATCGCGAGGTGACAGAGCGGTTGTTGTCGGAGGCGAGCGCCCGAAACATCGGCGTGCAGACGATCAAGATGATCGCCCGCAGTGGATGGGGCGACGGCGAGAAACAGACCAACACCTGGTACGACCCGCATCGCGAGCAGTCGGACATCGATGCCTCGCTGTGGTGGGTGCTCTCGCATGGTGTGCACACGGCGCCGAGTTGCGGTGAGATCAGCCTGCTGCCGAAGGTGTTGGATGCTGCGGAACGATTCACCAAGCTGTCTGAAACTCAGATGCGTGTGGTGGAAGATTCGCAACGTCCTCCCATGCCCTTGCCCGATTTGGCTATTCCCGCGGCGGCTTGATGTTATTCAGCCGTCTCCTCTAACTGCACAACGCGCCCTACGAACAGAATAGCGTTCGTGGCGCGGTCCCGGATCAGAAAAATGAAGGGACGATCGACCGTCACCTCGACTGGCGGAGGCGGAATAGAATCTCCCCTCCCAATCGATGCGGTAGCAGCAGCGGCCTCGGTGCCCTCTTCATTCACCAATACGAATGCCTCGTGAATGACGTCCGAGATAATCAAACAAGGATCGTCGTCCATCGGCGGACACGACGCGCCGTCCATGCCTGAAAAATCGGCCATCTGGTCGTCGAAAGCGTCGGGCATCCCCATCTTGGAGAGGGTTTCGGACAGTCCGAACTGCGATCGGAACTCGAACTTCGGCATGGTCAGCCAGACCTCTCGAGGCCGGATGTCCTCGAGAATCCCCCCCACGATGTCGGCATCAATCGAATCTTCGAACTCTCTGAATCGCCCTTCGTCTGGCAGGATGATGGTCATCGACATTTCGAAGCTGTCGTACGGAAGTACCAAGGCCTGGTATCCATCTGCTTTAGCGTAGCCGAAATACGTGGTCTGATTCATCATCGGCACGTCGACGGTGCTTCCGTCCAACATGAAGAACGGACCCGGAGGCGTGGAACGAACGTTGAAGGGGTGTTGCCAGGCAGCATTGAAGTAGATGGCGTTGGTGAGGATCAGCCGTGTGAATTTGTCGATGGCGCTCTGCGGTATCAGATCCTTTATCCGGTCCTCCGTCTGGTCGGCGACCCAGTCGTTGATCGTGATCCGCGACTCCTCGGGGGCCTCCTTGAAGTCCATTGGCCTCACGCCGGATCCGTAGTTATCGGTGAGCAGATCGAGGTACGTTTCCAGGAATTCAAAGTCGTCCTGTCCCCATACGGCGTTGGCGACGTTCAACCGGAATCCGTCGCCGTCTTGGCCCTTCGCCTCTGCTCCGCGGGATGCGAGTTGGAGACCCAGGTTGTTGAATGCGGGATGCAGCCTTTCTTGTGGAAGGTTGAAGCCCAGCGTGTCGGCCATCTGGCGCTCGGTCTCGCCCCTCGCGCCGGCGTATGTCATGGCGAGGGCGAGAGAGATGCTGTAGGGCGAGTAGAACAGGTTGCCGGCCTGAAAGGCCAGAGCATGGTAGAGATCGAAGGCGAAGGCGGTGTTGCCGTTGACGAGTTTTTTCCTTCGGCAACCGTGGCGGTGCCAACAGGCGCGGGCGTGGCCGCGCGGGTCGGCGTGGCGGTGGCAGTGCTTGTGGCAGCCAGAGTAACTGCGGGTTGCAGTGTGGCGGCAGATTGCGAATTGTCGCCACATGCCGACAGTGCGACCGTGACGATCAGGCATAGGGTCATGCCGAATACAAAGGACTGCGCCGACCACCTCAGCCGATTCAGGCCGGCAGTTCTCTCAAGCATCAGTAATCTCCAAAGGTCCTTTGACATGACGCTGCTGCGAATGACCAATACTGCTACCAAGTCGCATCAGCTCGGTAAAAGGTTTACTCAATCTTAAACTTCTTGCATTCTCTCACAGATGAGGCACAAGATTTGCTGCTACCTTCGCCTGCGCTCGGTGTTCCTATCACCGTTCGGACGCTTACAATCGTTATGGATTATTTGGTGCCGGCAACCGACGTTGATTGGCACAAGGAACCTTTGGTCTCGATTGGAAAAGAGTCCTCCCGTTGAATCAAGAGATAAAGCGCAAGCGTTTTCTGATGCTCAGCGCTACCGCGGTTTTCGCGGTGGTGATGATTCTGCTCTACGTGTTGGGATCGGTTCTGCTCACGATCCTGTTCAGCGCCTTGATCGCGTATGTTTTGCTTCCCCTGAGGAATGTAATTGTTCGGGCGATGCCGTGGCGCGAAAGCCGGCCTGGACTGAGTCGCGGGATTGCCGTGGGGTTGATATTTCTCGCGGGTGCCGGTATCTTCACCGGCTCGATGGTGCTGCTGGTACCGCCGACGATCGAGCAGAGCCAAGACTTCATCGATAATTTCCCGACGTTTTTCAACTCGGCGAGGATGACGGTCGAGAGGTGGGTTGGCGAGCACGCGGAGTTGGTTCCCGACGACGTGCGGGTTCAGATCGAAGAAAACTTGGCGGGCATGGGCCACATCCTAGTAAACGCCGCTTGGCAGGTGTTGCCGAGAACTGTCGGACTCGTTTCGGAGACGTTTTCATTGATCATTGGTCTGGCGACGATGCCAGTGTTGATTTTCTACATGGTGAAAGATTCACGCCAGGTTGGCTCGGGTCTATTGGCACCGTTTCCGAAGGCGTTGCGACCGTACCTGCTCGACTTGGCGAAGGTCGCCGACAAGACGGTGGGCGGGTATCTGCGGGGCCAGCTGATTCTGGGGGCGATTGTGGGGGTCGCGGTGACGATCGGTCTCGTCGCCATGGGGATACCATTCGCCGGGGTGTTGGGAGTCATCGCGGGGTTGTCCGAGATGATTCCTATAGTCGGGCCATTGATCGGAGGTGCGGCGGGGATTCTGGTGACGTTGGCAACTGCGCCGGAGAAAGTGATCTTGGTCGCTCTGCTCTACTTGGGTGTGCAGTTGGTGGAGAACACGTTGCTGGTGCCGCGGGTGCAGGCGGGGACGTTAAACCTCCACCCTATCGCGGTGATCTTCGTGATCATTGTGGGCGGTCATTTCTTTGGGATTTGGGGGATAATATTCGGTCCCCCGTTGACATCGTTGAGTCGGGATATCGTCAGATACCTTGCCGATGGTTGGAACAATCCCATTCGTGGCGAGGAGCTGGACGCGGATGCCGACTCCGAAGACGGTGATGACGCGGAAGTCACCGAACCTAAGGACGATTGATAGCTGCCGTGCGATGGACAGCCATTTCGCAAAATCGATTGTCCACTGCGAGCGAAAACAAACGCGAATGTTCTTTGCATTCGCTATGCCTACCGTGTGCTCACTAAATCCCGCAAATCTAATCCGTCTCAAAATTTGTTGTAGTTAACCCATCGTTTGGGTTTTACTAATCGCTCGTCCATTCAATCGGAACAGCCCGGAGCCGTCATGAATTTTCGTCTAATAGCTAGTATTGCCATTTTGGTGGGATTGTCGCTGGCAGCTTGTCAATTTGTCGGTCAAAGCGACGAAGAAGCATTGAACATCCTGTACTGGCAAGCGCCGTCGGTTCCGAGTGCCTACCATTCCGGCGGTACCAAGGACATCGATGCCGCGGCAATCACCTTAGAACCGCTGGCAAGGTACGATCCCGATGGCAACATCGTCGCGGCCTTGGCGACATCCGTTCCAACGATCGAGAATGGCGGTGTGTCGCAGGATCTGATGTCGATCACTTGGACATTGAAAAAGGGGCTCAAGTGGTCGGACGGGAGCGATTTTACGGCTGACGATGTCCGATTCACATGGCTTTACTGCACCGATTCAGACACGGGCTGCACTGGTGAAAGCTCATTCGACGGAATCGCCGGTGTCGAGGTGATCGACAGCGAGACGGTAAAGATCACTTTCGACGCGCCGACACCCTACCCGTATGCGGCTTTCGTCGGCAGCGGGACGCCGATCATCAGCGAGGCGCAGTTCCGGGATTGCCTAGCTTCCGATAGTGCGTGTGACCAACGATTCGAACCAGTCGGAACCGGTCCGTATCGGATCGTCAGCTTTACGCCGAACGAGGAGGCGGTCTACGAGCGAAACCCGGAATACCGGGGTGATGAGCCCTACTTCGATCGGGTCATCGTCAAAGGTGGCGGCGACGCGCTCAGTGCGGCGAAATCGGTTTTGGAGACTGGCGAAGCGGATTATGCGTGGAACTTGCAGATCGAGCCGGATGAACTAAAACGTTTGGAAGCGCTCGGGAATGGGACGGTTGTTACCGCTTTTTCCAGCTTGGTAGAACGTGTCGTACTGAACCAGACCAATCCTGATCCGGCATTGGGCGATGATCGGTCGGAACACTTGGACGGTAGCAACCCGCATCCCTTTCTCTCGAATGGCGAGACAGGCAAGGCGATGTCGCTGGCGATCGACCGCGGTCGCCTGACTGAAGAGCTTGACGGATTCGCCGGCCGGCCGGCTTGCGACCTCATCGTCGGGCCGCCGAACTACGTGTCGGGCGCCAACGACAGTTGTCTGACTCAAGACATTGGGTTGGCGAATCGATTGCTGGACGATGCTGGAGCGTTGGATACCGATGGCGATGGCGTCCGAGAGTTCAACGGCACGCCGCTGAGCATCGTATTCCAGACATCTACGAACCGATGTGCGGCAGGCGACGCAGCGACTGATCAGCGAGTGGTGGTCGCAAATCGGCATCGACGTGACGCTCACGCACCACGATGCGAGTTTGTACTTCGGCGGCGACCCGATTGATGATGCCGAATTTACTACCGTCGCTTCTTCGCCGACGTTCAGATGTACGCCAACGGCCCGGGCATCGACCCGCAGTCGTATCTTTCGGATCTGATCTGCAAGCACATCCCGACGCGCGACGACAATTGGTCGCTGGGGAACATCGCGCGGACATGCAACCCTGACTACGACGCGCTTTACGCTCGGCTTGCGGAGATGCCGATTGGCCCGACACGGGACGAGTTGATCAAGCAACTGAACGATATGTACGTCCAGAGCTACGTCGAGATCCCGCTCGTCAATCGCGGTCTCGTGTCAGCGCATCTCGACACACTCAAAGGCGTGCGAATGAACGCCTGGGACAGCGAGATGTGGAACATCGCGGCGTGGGGGCGATGAGCGCAACGCGCACCTTTAGTTTCGTTGCGTTCCGATTCGTATAATGCGAATCAACTCTGACTAGTAGCGGACAAGGCGCGAAATCGTCGAGTTTTCCCAACGCGTGTTTATGTCACATATGTTACTATATAGACACGCGAAAAGGTCGCATCATGAACAACGAGCAAGACGGTCCAAAAGGGTTCTACACCACGTCAGAAGCCGCGCGCCTTGCGCGCGTACCGGAGTCTACCGTTCGATATTGGGATCATAAAGGTTACGTCGTAAGTAACTGGGAGTATGTAGACGAGGATGGCAGAACCCAATACGGGTATGACTTCGAAGCTTTGCTGTTGATGCGCTTGTTGAAGATGATGAGAGATAACCACATCGGGATGACTCATGCTATCCCGGTGCTCCGTCACTGCGTCGAGCGATTTGGACCGCCAGGACCTTCTTGGGAGGAAATAGCTTTTTTTGCGTTCGATGGCGGTGATGTTTTCGCCTATCGCGCAAACGACCAATGGGAGACGACGACGGCTACGCGTCAAGGGCAGAAGGCCGCCGAAGAGTTATTCGGCCAAGATTTCCGCAATCTCCGCCAAGGTGCCGATGCTCTGTTGATTCCGGATGAGTACATGGGTCATGTGGAGATCAATCCAGATGTCTTGGACGGTGCCCCAGTGGTTCGAGAAACCCGCATAAAAACCGCTGTACTCCTTGCTATGGTCAATTTGGGGCGCACGACGAACGACATCATGCGCAATGCCTATCCTTTCCTTACCCACGTGCAAATTGATAATGCCGTAGGATTTGAACGCTCTCTCGCGGCCGAATAATCGATGCCGGGATTTTTGGCAGATGCTGGTGTGCCTGTTGAGCTAGTGCGGATCATCCGACTGTTAACGGACGACCCACAGCTCACCCTGAATTGGGAAATTCGATCCGTTCATGAATTCAGACGTTCGAACCAACCCGATGTCGAACAACTGAGGTTCGCTCGGGATAACGGATGGATATTGCTGACGATGGATCGCCTCAGAGGTGTGACTGGCAAGTTGATCGGAAACGAGCTGCGTTCTCGAGGCGGGCGGATTTTGGTCATCAGCAGGGGACCGGAGCAAGACGTGTACCGAGCTTTGGCCAAACTTTTTTACCGACGCGAAGAGTGGTCTGAACTTTTCGAGACGGACGTAGCGGTAATACTGCTCGGCGACGGCGGCATGATCACGAAATATACCGCTGAAGAGTTCAGGCCTGACACAGCTTCTCGATCGAGGCAGCAACTCAACCAACCTCCCCCTGTCCAACGACGCGCGACTAGAAGAACACGTCGTGACGTATCTCCAGATCAATTGGAACTGACCGAAGAAGACACGGGCGGAAATCCAGGATGACCCCTACCGCCTTGCACCTACTCGATAACAACCGTGTCCAACCGGTACTGCTCCAACCCTTTCCAGTCGTACTCCACGCCTAGGCCTGGGCCTTGGGGAACTGAGACGTTGCCGTCTTTGTCGATGGAATCGATCTGGTCCGCATAGTCGGATCTGTACAGGCTCGGTCCGGTCTCGACAATTTTGGGGTGCACGAGGCCCATTTCGTTGAAGTTGGAGTTGCGGATGGCGGACATGCAGTGGCGGTGCGGCGGGCTCGAGATGTGGAGTTCGACGTCCATGCCGAATCCTTCGGCGGCGTGAGCGATCTTCATGACGCCGGTTATTCCGCCGTCGTAGTCGGAGTCGGCGCGCCAGAAATCGGTGGCCTCGGCGATGGCCATGTCGGTGTGAGCTTCGACCAAGTGGACGTGCTCGCCTTGGAGGAGGGGCGTTTTGATCATCTTCTTCAGCTGCTTGTGAGCCCAGAGCGAGACGCCGCCGTCGCGCATGGGATCCTCGTACCAGAAATAGTTGTATTCGTCGCAGACGCGTCCGACCGCCAGCGTGTCGGCGAAGGTGTTGTAGACGCAGCAGGGGTCAGTCATCAGAGCCATCTTGCCGCCTACCCGCTCCCCCACCGCTCGGACGGTCGCAATCTCGCGTTGGATGTCGACTTCGCCCCACGAGTGGATCTTGAATCCGGGGTATCCCATCTCAAGACACTGCTCGGCGAAGTCGGCGTAGGCTTCGGGGCTGCTGAGGCCGTCGGGTTCGCGGTCTGCGTGATAGGTGCTGGCGTAGGACGGCAGCGTCTTCCGGTGACCGCCGAGGAGCTGGTATATCGGCGCGTTGTGGTATTTCCCTGCGAGATCCCAGAGCGCGACATCGATGGGGCCGATACCCATGCGGTCGTTCTTGCGGAGTATCGACTTCGCCTGGTTGTAGAAGCGCTCTCGTTCCAACGCGCTCTTGCCGATCAGGAAGTTGACGAACATGAGGATCTGTTCGTAGGTCGCGGGAGCGCCGCTCATGTACTCGCCAGTGACGCCTTGGTCGGTGTGGATCTTGATCCCGACCCTGTTCCGGAAACCGTGTGCGCCGGGCTGGTAGAACTGACCCATGGCGAACCCAACGTCGGTCGCCAAATCGTACGTCGGAATGTGGTACCGCATCAGTTCGATGCGTTTGATAATCGGCGGGTTGCCCATCGTGCGTCTCCCATTTTGAAACCCTCAAGAAATCTGCCCCCAGTTTATTTCAAGCGATTGAGTCACGACGTGGTTCGCACATCGACAAACCACGTCTTAAATGAGAGCCGCGGTGGGCTGATTCACCACTGCAGATAGAGAACCAATCTTTGGATTGGGTGGGTTCGAAAATCCCCCGCCCGCGCCAGAATACGACGTTTCAGTCACCCTCTGGCGCATCGATCAATGTCGACGGTTAATGCTCGGGCGTTACGCCGATCTTTAGACCCAACCGTTCCGTGTAAACCCCGTATCCGATGACGATCCACCAAACGAGGTAGAGCATCGACAACACTGTGAATATCGGGGCCAATGTATCGATGAGATCGTGGAACGGCTCGGTCAAGATGATACCGATCAACGAAACGATCGCGCCAACACCCACAATGAGCGCGAGCCAGCGGTTCACTCCGGGCCGGAATTTCCTACCCAACGCAAAACCCAAAACTACGTATCCCATCAAACCTGATATCCCAGCCATCAAGCGCGCTACGCCTGCCATGGATTGCAGATGATTCCCAGTAGCCCTAAGGGCTTCCGTCTGATCAACGCCGGCACCGGCGCCGATGCCATGCTCGACCACGTGAGATGTCGCGTATATGAAGCATTGGGCGGCAAACAGACAGACGACAGCCAACATAACGCCAGCCAACCCGAACTTCACGAACGTATCTAAAGCGCATGGGCTTTGCGCGGTCTGCCACATCACGATCATTCCCCATAAAAGAAACATGAGCGACACGCCACCCAAGATGGCGGAGAAGTCGGTCAACAACGGATTGTCGGCGATTGCATCGGTCATCGCATATATATCGCTAGCGTTCGCCGAATCGATCACACCGCCCGGCGTCAGCAAAGTCGAAACGATATAGATCGCTGCACCGATCATCAGCGCCAAGCCACCAGTCCTAGCCACGGTAATCATTGCCATTGCGTTGCCTCCAGACGATTCTGATCCGATCGCCACATTTTACGTGGACAAAACTTTACCACCACTAATCAATCTGACGATTATTCCGATAAATCGTGGATCGCTATGTTGTCGATTCTGAACTAAACGGCTACCGCACACCAAAACCGAATTGGATCCAACCTGGATATGTCGGGAATTGTGCACTTGACGCAAGGTTAGTTTTGGGGATACCGTGCTTCCGGATGTAACACCCAATCTGGGTTGTTCTGGGGGCGGTGAGCGTGATCGCCGGCATGATCGGTCGCGCAGCAATGATAGAAGATTTCCGAGCGTGGATGGAGACGAAGATGAGCCCTGTTTGGGAAGGAATCTTACACATCCCAATCTTCGGCATGATGATTTGATGGTTTTGGTTGCAGTGGCGAAATTTCGGTCGAGACCTTCGTTAATTTTGGAATTCCCGCGCTTAGGAGAGAGCCGGTGGATGTTGGCGCGACTATCGACAGCCGTATTCAGCGATGCGAAGAAAGGACCGAAAAGAGCGGTTTTAGCTCGCCAGCCGAGGATAGTTTGGTGCATCGGCTTCGATACGAGAAGTTGCTTAGGCAACTACCAAGGCATGGCATCAATTACGCAGCGGCCGATTCCTACGATCGCGAAACTTGGTTCGATTACCTTGAAGATTTGAGACCGTTTGCGCGATCATGCGACCTTTTTCTGGCGCTCAGACTGCATCGGGAACAACCCCGCCAAAACCTGAATGCTTAGGTTGCATGGCTTCGGGTTAGAATTCAACCTGTCTTCCGGATATTTGGCGTTGACGCAGACCATCGGCGGCTCCCTGCACCGTCAATACGAGGAATTACCTAGCCGCGAGAGAGGCCCCTAATGTTCCGGCGTCTTTTGGCCCTGTTGCTGATCACCATCGTTGCATCCATCGTTTCGGTTGCGTTGATCAGTTGCTCTCAGCCTCAATCGCTGATGATGATCGAGGTGCCGGTCACCGTGGAAGTCGAAGCGACGCGTGAAGCGCTCGTTACGGTGGAAATTGAGCGCGAGATTGAGGTCACCCGCGAAGTGCCGGCCACCGTGGAGGTCGAACCAACCGTTCTCGCCACAGTGGAAGTCGAGCGCGAGGTCTTGGTCACCCGCGAGGTTCCGGTCACGGTTGAGGTCGAACGAACCGTTCTGACAATGGTCGAATTTCCTGTGACCGTGGAAGTGCCGGTGTCCTATGAGGTATTGGTCACTATTCCGAAAGTGACGCGTGATTTTGGCAGCGACGAAATGCAAGTCGCCTGCGCGAAATTCAACGAATTCCAAGTTGACTCGAGCGTGACTTTTGAAAGGTTGGTGGACTTCCTCATGGGCGACACTTTTTACTTCTCTAAGATCTGGCATTTCATGGTCCAAGAGATGTTCCGAAGCGCGATAAGCTCTCACCAAGTCGCTGAAGAAAATGACGATCGGGACGATTGGGACCAGTTCAATAGAAGTTTGGGAATCATCGACCGCTATTGCAACGAAGTCCTTGAGCTACGTCGAGATTGCGGACATTCCGAACAATCGATCCGAAATGTTCTTAACACGGGCATTTCGATGGTTAATGTAAAGGGAAAAGGAGGTCATCATATTACCGCGTCGTTTGGCCATGTTGCTGATCATCGTCGTCGCGTCGATAGCTTCGGTTGCGTTGATCAGTTGCTCTCAGCCTCGATCATCAAAGATGATCGAGGTGCCTGCCATTGTGTAGGTCGAAGTAACGCGCGAAGTGCTCGCCACGGTGGAAGTCGAGCGGGAGGTCTCGGTCACCCGCGAGGTTCCGGTCACCGTAGAGATAGAACGAACAGTTCTCGCAACGGTCGAAATTCCTGTGACTGTGGAAGTGCCATACCGCGTTGAAGTATCACACGGAGTCGAGTGGTTAGAGCCGTATCGTATCCTGCCCAACGAAGAGGGTAAAGATGCCTGTGTGAAGTTCAACGAGTTCCGAACAGACCGGATGGGGACTTTTGAAGAGTTCGTGGATTTCCTCATGGCCGAAATTTCTGGTTTCCCGGATATCCGTCCTGTCATTCTCCAAGACGTGTTCCTAAGTGCGATCAGAGCTCACCGAGTCTATTGGGAAGCTGGAGAAGATGCCGGTCAGGACGAATCGGAACAGGTCAACAGATCTTTGGATATCGCCGATTTCTACTGCAACGAAGTGGTGGAGCTAGACTGTGACAGGTGGCTGCGGGACGGATATTCTGTTCTACCGAATTTCTGTCGATGAGGTTTCCGGTCATGACTATGTGACGCTGAGCGTCCACCAATTCTTCGTTAATGCTCTTGGAACCGCATCTGAGACATTGGACACCGTTGGGCCAGCTTAAGTCTTCTAGTAATTGCCGGCATTTCTCATAAGTGTTTAAATCGTCTACCAGCGTCATGCGGTTGGTTGCCACGTCATCGTCTCGCAAGAAAAAGCGTTGCATGCCTCGGAATATCGCTTCCGGGTGGTACAACGACGTTGCTGAAAATCTATTCGGGAAGCGGGAGTTAGACCTCGTCGCCGAGGCCCCGTCAAAGCCGATTTCCAGAGTCTAGAGGGCGACAACCTTACGTCAGGCGTGCAATTCCCGAATTGTCCTTCGCATCCAGACACACGACACTATTTGGACCGACTTGGGAAACGCCGTTGGCAAGGCAACATATCTCGAAAACCAAGAAACCACTTCTCCTCTATTCGAACTCGTCTGTCTTCGCGCTAATAGATCACCACTGGCCGTCAAGCCTCTTAAAATTCGCCCCATAATCTGCGGATATAATCCGGATGCTGACATCCGCTGATTGTTTCATCCAGTCAAGACGCGCGAAGGTTGGGAAGGTGTGGTTTTTTGTATCGATTTAGTCGGTGTATCCAAACGCTATCAAGTCGGCAACGTCACGGTCCCGGCTCTGGATAACATCGACCTCCACATCGGAGACGGCGAGTTTGTCGTCATCCTCGGTGCGTCCCGGAGCGGCAAGACGACGATGCTTAACCTGATCGGTGCGCTCGACAAGCCGACATCGGGCACGCTTTCCATAAACGGTCGCGACATCACCGACGCTTCAAGGTCCGAGCTTTTCGCGCTCCGACGCGAAACGGTCAGCTTCGTCTTCCAGAGCTTCAACCTGTTTCCCGGTCTGACCGCGATGGAAAACGTCGATTTTGCATCGACGTCGCTGGCAAGGGCCGGGGCGAAGGGCCGCAGTCGTTTCTGGATGCCGTCGGGCTAGGACACCGGACCGATCACTTCCCGCACGAATTATCGGGTGGCGAGCAACAACGCGTGGCGATTGCGCGGGGGTTGGCGACTGGCAACCCGATACTTCTAGCGGACGAGCCGACGGGAGAGCTTGATTTCCGGACCGGCGCACAGATTCTCGAACCGCTCATCGGTCAGGCAGCCACCAAACGCGCGGTTTTGGTGGTAACCCACAACCGCGAGATCGCCCGGGCCGCCGACAGGGTGGTTGAGTTGAGCAGCTGACACGTCGTCAGCGACGGTCCTCCTGCCGGCGGCAAAACATCGATTTCCAAACTGCGTTGGTAATCGGATGGCCGTGATACCGCTAAGACTTCGATGGGCGCTCCGGGACCCGCGAGCCCGCTGGCTCCAAGTCGCGGGAATCGCGTTCATGATCGCGATCGGTACCGGTCTGGCTTCCGGACTCACAAGCTCGACTCAATGGCGAGCCGCATCAAACGAAGCCAGCTTCGAACTAACCAACATGTACGAACTTCGCGCGCGATTGGGTGGCGACACTCGGTTGCCCCGCGGCGCGTTTGTTGGGGTCGCTTCCACAATCTACGGCGTTGAAGATGTCGAGGAGCGATTGATCTTCGAATCCCAGATCGATGTCAACACCCCTGACGGTGCCGTCGTAGTCTCGAGCCGTGTCATCGGCGTCGACATGTCGGACGGCGGACCGCACGTAAACGGTGTCATCACCGCGGTCGGACGTGATATCGAACCCTCCGAGTTTGGTGAACCGGTTGTCCTGCTCGAACGCAAATTCGGCGTCTTCTACGACGTGCCGGATCAAGGCGAACTGCGCTTGGGAGGCGGAACAACGGTCCGATACGTGGGTCACGCAATGTCGCCTGAATATTTCTTGGTGGTCGAGGATAGAAACGTCCTGGCTCAAGCCAACTTGGCCGTCCTGTTCACTTCTCTGGAGACTGCGCAGGAACTTTCCGCCTCGCAAGGCATACGACCTGATAATGACTCTCGAACCGGGTGCGGATCTCAAAAGAGTCGAAGAAGCGCTCGCCGCAGAGTTGTCGAGTGTTCACCCGGAAACTAGCGTCATCACGTCCACGAGAGACGATGATGCCGCCTACGTCGCCTTGACCGGAGACGTCGAAGGTGACCAAGCAGTCTACAACGTGATTTCTCTGATCTTGTTCGGAGGCGCGGCGTTTGCGGCCCTGAACTTCGCGGCGCGGATCGTGGAGACGCAACGGCGAGAAATCGGAACATCCATGGCGTTGGGACTTAATCCCGTTTCGATCGCAACTCGGTCGATTCTCCTCGGCCTGCAGATCGCTGTTTTGGGAGTTGTGTTCAGCCTCATCATGGGTTGGCTGGTGTCTCGCTTGATGGCGGGCGTCATCAAAGATTTCATCGTTCCGCCCGTCTTTTCGGCACCCTTCGAAACCGATGTCTTCATCAGCGTAGCCGCGATTGGCGTTTTGGTTCCAATGGTCGCCGTATTGTGGCCCGTTTACCGCGCGGTCCGAGTACGGCCGGTCGAAGCGATCAGAACTGGTCACTTGGCATCGCGAGGCGGCGGTTTCGCACCGTTGATCGGTCATATCCCCTTGCCCGGAGGAAGTGTCATACGTATGCCCTTCCGCAACATGCTAAGAGCTCCGCGACGCACAATACTCACCTTGCTTGCCCTGAGCACCGTTTTAGCGATCCTTTTCGCCACGGTTGGTTTGCGCGATTCGTTCATCACGACGCTCCGAGGCGGCAGTCAAGAACTGCTTGGCGACAACGACGACCGACTCATAGTGCAACTCGACGCCTTTCGCAAGACCGATTCGGAGGTCGTCTCAAACATAGTAGCCAGCGACGCGCTCCGGTCAGCCGAGCCCGTCCTATCCATAGTAGGAAGCATCCACTCGAATGAAGGCATCGAAAGTGAAGGTTCACACTTCATCGACCTTGCCAGCGCTGAAGATGAAGTCCAGCGCAGCATCGAAGAGAGCGCTGTTCCAGTGAGCGTCCAGTTCCTCGACTTTCAAAGCGAGGCTTGGACACCGACGGCGAGAGAGGGAACACTTGAGGTGGGGGTGCCGGGTGTCGTGCTCGCCCGCAAGGCCGCAACCGACCTCGGTGTCGGCATCGGACACGGATTAGTTCTATCGCACCCCAAGACCACCGATGCGGGAACCTTCACGGTCGGCTCAACCAGACTGCACGTTTTGGCTATCCACGGATATCCGTTGCGGTCCGTCGCCTATATCGACGTTCGACAAGCCGATCTGATCGGACTCGCAGGTTTCGCTAACGGAGTAACTGCAACACCCGCCGATGGCGTAACTCTCATCGACGCCAAACGGCAGCTTTTCGATGTGCCAGGCGTCGCGACGGTTCAAGGTCTCGCTGAAGGCTTCAAAGCCATCGCGGACCTTTTCGAACAGTTCGCGGTCGTATTCCTAGTCATTGAAATCGTCATTCTGGGATTGGCGCTTTTAATTGCATTAAACACCGCCAACATAAACGTCGAAGAACGAGCGAGAGATCACGCGACAATGTTCGCCTATGGAGCGTCCGTTGGAAGGGTGGTATTGAATCTTGTCATCGAAGGCCTAGTAGTTGGCACAATCGCCACGCTCATCGGCATCGCGCTCGGCTACGGCTTGCTGCTATGGATGATCCATTCGCTAGTGCCCGCTACATATCCAGAACTCGGCATTGCCTTCACGGTCGATCTGGCCCAACTGGCGTTGCTACTGATCTTAGCCATCTCAGTCATGGCAATCGCCCCCGTCCTGAGCGTGCGAAAACTTCGGCGCATGGACATACCGTCCACGTTGCGGGTCATGGAGTAGCCGACGACGGTGGGTGGTCGACCGCTCGGATGTGGATCGATTCAGCCGAGTAGGTCGCCGTTCCAAAGGCGTTCGACGAAGCGTTCCGCGGGCAGGATCAGAATGCCGTCGTCGGTCAACCTTGCTCTTTGTTCCCGACACACGACGACGCGTTGGGGCATCTCGGGGTACTCAACGGCTATCGACCGCAGCCCTTTCAGGTGTTGATTGCTGATGTTTTCGCTCGATTTTGCCTCGACGGCGATCGAGAGGTCGTCGAGTAGAAAATCGACTTCTGTCTGGCTCGGAATCCCCCAATACGTTAGGCGGGCGTCGACGTTGCGATAGCTGATATATGCCGCCAATTCGTGGTGGACCCAGTTCTCAAATGCCTTACCGTACTGCTCGGATCCAGCGATCACGGTCCCACGCCGAGCCAATCGGTTGACGATCCCGACATCGGCGAAGTAGAACTTGGGCGACTTTACAGTTCGGCGTTTGGCGCGCCGTCGATATGCGGGTAACCACGTACCAAGCAGTGTGTCATCGAGAATCTCGAAATAACCTTTCACGGTAGGCGATGAAACACCGCAATCGGAAGCTATGTTGGCGAAGTTGATGCTATCGCCGTCACTCAACGCCGCAACGTCGAGAAATCGTGCGAAAACGGGTAGTTGCCGCACGAGTCCTTCCGCTGCTATCTCTTCGTCCAAGTAGTCTGCAATATAAGAGTCGAGCATCCTCGCAGGTTCGTCCGTCTCGTACATTCTGGGCAGATATCCGTGATTGAGCATTCGATCCAAGTAGAAATCATTACCCAGTTCACTCGCGGTCAATCCGCGCAAAGCGTACCGGATCGCTCGTCCGCCCAACAAGTTCGCTCCACCACGCCGCACTTTTCTGGCGCTGGACCCGCAAAGCGCGAATTTTAGCCCATGATTCTCAATGAGCCAATGCACTTCGTTGAGCAATTCTGGTACCCGTTGCACCTCGTCAATGACGATCTGCTTGTCAGGTTGAGGACCTTCTGCTTCGATCTCCTGACGTAATCGTTCGGGATGTGCGACGTAGTAGACGAATTCGTCGCTCTTTAGCAGATCCAACCACTTGCAATCGGGATAGCGCTCCCTTAACAGCGTTGACTTGCCGGTTTGTCGGGGTCCCCACAGGAAAAACGACTCTTTCCCGGAGGGGGGCAATCGCAGAGATCTTCGGAACATCGGTCAATCGTTTGGTGCATTTCTAAAGTGTCACTTCATAATATCATGTTTTTCTAAAGTAGCACTTTCGTTTTTCGTGTTTTTCTAAGGTATACATTTTGTTTTTCATGCTTTTTTTCGAAGTATCGCCTCTGAATTACATGATTTCCGAAAGTAACACTTTCGTTTTTCATGCATTTGTAAAGTGACACTTTGGATCTGCACGCAACGCCGACCCATGTAATGGTTGGCTACTGGAACAGCGTACCCTGCGGTTCAATGAGGTGCGGACCGTCGTTTCTGGTGGATCCGACGGCTGGGTTCGCTTCTTGAGCGGCCATAGTTTGCCACTCGCGAGGTTTCAGGGCTTCGAGAAGGACGGTCTTGTCGGCCGCGTCGTCGAGCCAAATCGCCGCCCAATCTTCGTCTAGGATCACTGGCATTCGATTGTGAATCGGCTCCATCAAGGAGTTCGGCGAGGTCGTGAGGATGGCGCAAGACTCGACCATTCCATCTGGGCCGTGCCAGACGCTCCAGATGCCGGCAAAGGAGATAAGCGGCGACTCGGCGTCGTGGATCCACATCGGAGTCTTTTTGGATGTCCTATCACGGCGCCACTCAAAGAAGCCGCTAGCGGGTACGAGGCATCGCCTTTTGGTGAAGGAATCTCTAAACATCGGGCGCTCGGCGACGGTCTCGGAACGGGCGTTGAACATCGGACGCTTGAACGCGGTGTCAGGTTTGGCCCAAATCGGTATCAGCCCCCAACGCATCATCGTTCCGGTTCGAGCGCCGTCCGCCTCGTTGATCGTCAGTACGGGAGTCGTGGGCGCAATGTTCCACCGAGGCACATAAGCGTCAGGTGCCATTGCCACCTCAAAGCCGAGCAGTTCGACCAGTTCGGCGAGGTCGGTGAAGAGTCCGAAGCGTCCGCACATGTCGTTACCGATCTTTCGTTGTCGCGGTCATAGTCGTCGGGCGTTAGTGAGAATACAGGGTAGCATCGCCGACACCTACGCGATATCATCATCCCAGCACCCGACACTTGCAACCCGCACGATGCCCATGAATGTACTAATCAACGGATCACCAACCGCCACCGGACGTACCGTGGTCGAGCAGCTCGCCGACTCCGGCCACAACCTTCGCCTTACCTCGATGGCTCCGTACGACGAGCAGGACGTGATCGTCTGCGCGCTCGAGCACGATCAAGCGACCGACGACTTGGTCGCCGGGATCGACGCCATCGTCAACGTTGGCTATCAGGACGAAGTCGAGATGCCGGTCAGCTTTCACCTCGACTACTACACGCGCCGCACCTACAACCTCCTCTGGGCGGCGTCTAACGCTGGCGTGAAACGGGTAATCAATCTGAGCACGCTTAGGTTGATGGAGGAGTACGAGGAAAACCTGGTCGTTACAGAGCTGTGGCGCAGCAAGCCGCTGGCGAGCAACATCAATCTGCTCTGTGCGCACCTCGTCGAGATCATCTGCAAGGAGTACGCGAGGGACCGGAAGTTCGAGGTCGTCAATCTCCGGCTTGGCTGGCCGCTGGTCGAAGGGGGGCGAGACGGCATCGGAGACGAAGCTGGCGACTCGGCGCTGTGCACGCAAGACCTCGGACGCGCGGCGGCAGCCGCGCTGGAGGCCGATGTCGAGCCGTGGCAGGACATTCACATCCAATCGGCGGTGCTGAACCAGCGCTACACGACGGCGAAAGCATCAGCGACGCTCGGGTTCTAAGGCGCATTTCTCATTTGGAGGGACAGAAGAAGATGAAAGTTCTCATACTCGGTGGATGCGGGATGCTTGGACCTTGGGTGGTCAAGGCGCTGAAACATCGTCACAAAATCATCCTCACGGACATCAACCCGCCCGGAGACGAGTTCGACGGCGATTTCCGGCAGATCAGCTCGGATGATCTCGACGGCATCGTCGCGACGGCTGATGGTTGCGACGCGATCATCAACCTCTCGGTTCTGCGCGAAGACCGCAAGCTGGCGTTCGACGTGAGCACACGCGGCAACTACAACATGATGGAGGCCGCGCGCGTACACGGAATCCAACGCGTCATCAACACCGGGCCTCACTTCCAGCTGGTCGGCGAGACGTACGAGAACTGGGACTTCGATCTCAACCCCGACATGCCCCCACAGTTCGGCACCCGTCTCTACGCGCATTCTAAAGGTCTCGGTCAGGAGATCTGCCGCGTCTTCAGCGAGCAGTTCGGCATCTACGTCATCACGATGCTCTACTACAACATGCGCCACACGTGGAACTGGGGCATGGGCAGAGGCGTTCCAGATGCGACTTACCACGAGGACATGACGCCGTTCACGACGGCATGGACGGACTGCGGTACGGCGATCCAAGCCGCTTTGGAAGTGCCTTTGGAACGTCTGCCCTCCCGCTGCGAGACGTTTTTCACGTTCCCGGAGACTCCGCACCACAAGTTCAACAGTGAAAAGACGCGTCGCATCTTGGGCTGGGAGCCGCGCTACACGTTGGAGACGCTGTGGAACAAGGAGCCGATGACGCCGCCGGATCATTTGCACGGGGCGTGGTAAACCGGTCCGCGACGTGCGGCGATGTCGCCTCCCGTCTACAATCTGATTTCTTTTTCGGTATGCCGGTAGTCCATCGAGAGGGGCCTTACATGTTTTCGTTCTATTCGGACGAAGGTAACGAACCTCCTCACATAAACCTCCGAAGGGATCGAAACCGAGCGAAATTCTGGTTGGAACCGGTAACCATATCGAAAAACGCAGGCTTCAACCAAACTGAACTGAATCGAATCGCGCGGATAATTGAAAGTAACGGAGCTACGATGTTAGAAAAATGGAATGAGCATCTCAACCGATAAACGATCCGAAGTGTTGGCCACGAATCTACGCTTCAGTCAAGAATCCCTTATCGTGGACCTTGCCGACGGGCGAAGCGTTACTTTGCCGTTGAGTTGGTACCCCCGTCTCGTCCATGCGACAAAACAAGAACGTGAAAATTGGGAGATGCTGTTCGACGGCGAAGGCTTCCATTGGCCCGACCTCGATGAGGATCTGAGCGTCGATGGATTCGTCAAGGGCCGTCCGTCTGGCGAGGGCAAGCGGTCCTTCGAACGTTGGTTGAAGGCCAAGAATGAAGGTCGCGGTTTGACGATTCCCGAACTCGACGCGTACGACGAAACACCGCGACAGCAACTCGCAGAGGTCGATTGAACTTCAACCCTCGTCGGCAGGAAGACGATGACGATCCGTTGCTCCCCGATCGTCGCAAGCCGCCAATTCGCGTCTACTACTCCCAATTCGGATTCGGAATGAAGAAAAACAATCAATGGCCTAGGGTCGGTTGCGGAGTGCTGTTCCTTGTCATCGGTGTGTGGGTCTTGCTCTGGGCGTTCAACATCATCGAGCTTTCGCCCCGGTACATCTGGATTCCGTTCGCCGTCGTGCTGGTCGCTCTCGGGTTGCGGTTGCTATTCGTGAAGCGGAGATGAGCGGCAAAGTCGCCGCTCAGACGATGCGTGATCGTCGCACTCTAACCCATCAAATCGCCTTCTTCGCTCATGACGGCCATGAGATTACCGTCCGGGTCGCGGAAGAAGGCCATCCAAAGTGTGTAGCTATCGGTTTGGTGGATGATGTGCGGTTCAGATTCGATGGTGACGCCGAGTACCGTCAATTCCTTAGCGGCATCTTGGGCAGAATCGACTTGGAAATAGATGACGGAGGTGCCGGCGTGCTCGGGGTTTTCGGGTTGGTTGATGTAAAGACGAGTCCCGGCGCAATCGAAGAATGCCATCGGGTTTGTGCCTGGTACTTGGAACAGGAAATCGATGCCGAGGATGTCCCGGTAGAACTCGACCGCCTTGTCGACATCGGTAACGGAGATCGAGATTTGACCAACGCCGTGGATTTTCATGTCAAACGAATCCTCTGGTAAGCGAGCCTAGAGCTCTTTCATCTCGGATAGCAGGTCCTCGACCGAGGCTCTTGCGTCGCCGAAGAGCATCATCGTGTTCTCCATGTGGAAAAGCTCGTTCTCCACACCGGCGAAACCGGACGCCATGGAACGTTTCAACACGATTGCCGAACGGGCTTGGTCGACGTTCAATATCGGCATTCCGTAGATCGGGCTGCTTGTTTCGGTTCGCGCGGCCGGGTTCGTCACATCGTTGGCACCGACGACTACCGCCACGTCCGCACGCCTGAAGTCGTCGTTGATCTGGTCCAGATCTTTGAGTTCGTCGTATGGGACATCGGCCTCTGCAAGCAAGACGTTCATGTGGCCGGGCATCCTGCCGGCTACTGGGTGAATCGCGTATCTCACCTCTGCCCCGCGTTCTTTGAGCATGTCGGCCAAGTTGCGAACCTGATGCTGCGCCTGCGCCACCGCGAGTCCGTATCCGGGCACGAAGATAACTGAATCGGCGTATCTGAGGAGTATTGCTGCCTCGGCGGCGTTCACAGATCGCACCGGTCGGTCCGTCGCCGTTGCGCCGGGAGCAGCCCCGCCCGTGGAGTCGGCGACACCGAACCCGCCGAACATCACGTTGCCTAGCGACCGGTTCATCGCCCGGGTCATGATGCGGGTGAGTATGAGACCAGAGGCGCCGACGAGCGATCCGGCGATGATCAGCATCGGGTTGTCGATCACAAATCCCGTTGCCGCGGCGGCCAATCCGGAGTATGAGTTCAATAGCGCGATGACGACGGGCATGTCGGCTCCGCCGATGGGAATCACGATAAGCACGCCGATAATGAGTGCGATGACCGCCATAGCGACGAGCGCCCATTCGAGGCCAGGGTCGACGATGATCAACCCCGCCATCGCCAAACCGCCGATGGCCAGCACCGCGTTGACGACGTGGCGAAGCGGTATTAATACAGGTTGCGTGGCCACGATGCCCTGGAGCTTGCCGAATGCGATGAGGCTGCCTGTCAGGGTCAACGACCCGATCAATACGGATAGCGCAACGGTGACACTGACGACGGGATCGACATCGCCGGTGTCGTTCCGGCTGAGAATCTGCGCGCCTGCCACGACGGCCGACGCTGCGCCGCCGAAGCCGTTAAATATGGCGACCATCTGTGGCATGGCCGTCAACTGCACCCGCCGTGCGGCTGTTACACCAATCAACGCGCCAATAATCAAGCCGACGATTATCCACTCGTATCTGACGATGTCTCGGTCGATGACGGTGAATACGACGGCGATCAGCATGCCCAACGCCGACAGCCGGTTTCCCGCTCGCGCCGTTTCGGGCGACCGCAGCCAAAGCAGTCCTACGATGAAGAGGACGGATGCGACGATGTACGCCGCGAGCGTTACGTTGTCGAGTGCTGTAGAGGAAATCTCCATGGTTTTCGCTTAACGTCGTTCGTCGTCGCTGCGGTGGAACATGCGCAGCATCCGTTCAGTAACGAGATAGCCGCCGACCACGTTGATGGTCGCGAGCGTCACTGCCACCACTCCTAAGATCGCGCCGAGCAACCCTCCAACCGATCCGGCGACGATGATTGCACCGACGATCACGATTCCCGAAATGGCGTTGGATCCGGACATCAACGGCGTGTGCAACGTCGGTGGGACGCGGGTGATGGTGAGGTATCCGACGAAGATCGCTAACATGAATACGGCCAGCGAGATTAGAAGTGCTTCAATCGACATATCGGTCTCCTGTCTTCATCGTCCAATCGTGTGGCCGCGTATCGCGCCGTCGTGGGTTACGCACATGGCGTCCACGACTTCGTCGTCGAAATCGAGTGACAAAGCCAGATCATCACCGATGATCAGCTTGAGCAGCGACTCCAAGTTGCGTGCGTAGGTTACGGATGCGTGGTACGGCATTGACGAAGGGACATTTACGGGGCCTTTGACGGTCACGCCGTTTACGTCGACATCTTCGCCGGCGACGGTCGCTTCGACGTTTCCGCCGGTTTCGGCTGCGAGGTCGATGATAACGCTGCCTGGTCTCATCGTAGCGACGGTCTCGGTTTCGATCAGCAGCGGTGCTTGGCGTCCGGGGATCGCAGCCGTCGTGATCACGGCGTCCGCGCGGATGATGTGTTCGGCTAGAAATCTCCGTTGGCGAGCGTTCTCGTCTTCGGACTGTGCCCTAGCGTAACCTCCGGTCGCTTCGGCATCGTCCGCGTCGAGAGGCGCAATGAACTTGGCACCTAAGCTCTGCACCTGTTCGCCCGCCGCCGCTCTGACGTCGAAGGCGTAGACATCTGCGCCGAGGCGTTTGGCGGTGGCGATGGCCTGCAGTCCGGCAACGCCAGCGCCGAGGATCAGCACCCTCGCCGGAGGAATCGTTCCAGCAGCGGTCATCATCATTGGGAAGAAGCGGCTCAATGAGTCAGCGGCCATGAGTGCTGATTTGTAGCCAGCGATTGATGCCTGTGATGAAAGCACGTCCATACTCTGGGCGCGGGCGATGCGCGGCACTAGGTCCATGGCGAATGCGGTGACGCCGGCGTTCGCGAGCGCGTCGATCGTGTCGGTCTCTCGTCGGGCGTCTAGGACAGCCGTGAGCACAGATCCGCTTTGCATAGCGGCGATTTCATCGTCGGACGGCTTGCCTACGTGGAGCAGCAATTCTGACGATTCGGCGATTGCGGTTGCCGACGATTCGAGCGCGGCGCCCGCGTCTTCGTAGGTCGCGTCTGGGAACCCTGCGCTAACCCCTGCACCGCTCTGAACGACTACATCGTGACCGGCAGACGCCAACTTGGACACCAGATCCGGTGATGCCGCAACGCGGTTTTCATCGGGCGCGTCTTCTCGATTGATGCCTATTTTCAAAGTGTTTGCTGGTCGAGTGGAAATGGGTTAGGGAATTCAGAATATTATGGTAACCGCTACGCTTGAAACGCGTTTTATTGAACCGACAACCGGTTCTGCCGCAGAACACAACCAAAGTAAGAGGGTAACTCGATGTACATGCTCCGACGGGTCTACAAGGCCAAGTACCGCCAAGGCAAGCTCGTGGCTTCTCTGGTTCAGAAGCAACAGAAAATCTACGAATCGGCCGGTCGGTCGAACGGCACCGTCTACTTCAACGCTGGGACTGTCCCGGGCGAGCCCGACCAGGTCGTGCTTGAGTGGACACAAGACAACCTTGGCTCACCGTACCTTTCGGGCGGAAACATACCGCGGGAAGCGTTGCAGGTCGGCGGACAGGTGCGCGAGCACATCGAGAGTCAAGAGATCGAGTTCTGGGAACTCATGACTCCCGACAAGATGGACGACGTTTAACCGCTTCCAACTTTGACATACCATCCCACTTAGGGGGCTTCGGTGCGTCATAAGTGGGTCAATCTCATTCTCCTCACCCTCGTTGCAGGCGAGTTGGTGACAGGCGCGGTCGGCTTGATGAGCGGCAATTCGCAGAACGAGATCGTGTTGCAGATTCACAGCGTCCTCGGCTACAGCATCATCGCCGTGTTGGCGTGGAAAACAGCCTTGGCATTGCATTCCCTCAAACGCCCATCGAGGGGAAGACCCCGCAACGTCGCAATCGTCGTTTCGGTGCTCCTTTTGACGACGCTGAGCATCGGTGTTGTTTGGAGCATTGGGGGATTTTGGGCGGTCGAAGGAATCACGGGCATGAGCCTGCACATCTATGCCGGAGCCGCGATCTTGCCGTTCATAGCTTGGCACGCGTGGGTATACACGGCCCGATTCCGCGTCGGCTACAGCGCTGAAAGACGCGAGGTCTTGCGATTCGGCTCGATCCTCGCCGTCGGCACGGCCGCATGGGTGGTCAGCGAAAACGTCATTCGAGCAATTCCGACTCCGGGTGCGGATCGGCGTTTCACCGGATCGCATGAACGGCGCTCGTACGAGGGCAACATCTTCCCCACCACGTCGTGGATCAATGACAAGCCTTCCGAGGTCGACATCGCCCAATGGCGTCTCAAGATCACTGATGTCGACGGCGCATCGACCTCGCTAACGCTTCTAGACATCGAGAACGGTGGTCTGGGGACCGAGTTCTCCGAAATCGAAGCGACGCTCGACTGCACTGGCGGCTGGTACTCGCACCAGATCTGGGGTGGTGTGAATTTGCGAGAGCTTCTCGAGGCCGCGGGGATGAACCCTGACGCACGGAGCTGCATCGTCCACTCGGTTACTGGCTATACCCGCCGCTACGCATCTTCGGAGTTCGGCAACATCATGCTGGCAACGCGAGTTGGCAACGAGTTGCTGTGGCATGGGCACGGCGCGCCGCTCAGGTTGGTGGCACCGGGAAGGCGCGGCTACGACTGGGTTAAGTGGGTCGACGAGGTCCGCTTGACCGACTCGCCGCACTGGCTGCAACCCTGGCTACCGTTGCAGTAGCGACTGAAACTCTGTCGAGCTTATGTCGTGAACAACGATCTCGATCCCCGCAGCACGCGCCAATCTGCCGTCAAGAGTCAACAATGGCAATCCGAACTGTTCGGCCGTGGCTACGTAGAGGGCATCGTATGGTGAAACGTTTTGATAGTGACGCCAGGCGTTCAGCACAACCGTCTGGTGCGAAATGCGATCAACTTCCCAATCCACCAAATCGCTCAACACGGTTTCCGCTGCATCGACTTCCAACCTACCGATCAGAACGTTTCGCCGGACGACTGATAACACCTCAGCGTCCAGCATTTCTGGAGCAACCAAACTGGACCTATCCAACAGCTCGGTAACCGAATTGCCGAGCGGAGATTTTAACAAATGCTCAACGGCTACCGACGAATCGATAACGAACGCGTCTGACATCTAATCATTGACCGTTTCGCTTACGCCGTTTGAGGCCCGGGCTTCTTTAACTAACGCAGCCCCGTCGACACCGAGGTCGATTTCAGGGCGCGATTGCCAGCGCTCCCGCCACGCTGCGCTACGAATCTCACGCTCAACAGCATTTATGACCGTCGCACTGATTGTCGTTTGCCGATCTTTCGCCAACTTCCGCAGACGCTCGTACATCTCGTCAGGTATGTTTTTTACTTGCAATGTAGCCATAATGGTTTCATCCTACCATCATGCGCTCAAATATTCGCATGTGGATCAACTGATGACCCGCCAACAACGATGCGTGTTCAATACTCCAACCCGTGTCCAAACGGAAAAAGCGTGTCTTCATCGGCATAGCCCGGGACGTCTGAGTGTTGTCGCAGTATCGCTTCTGCGCCGTTCGCGAGGGCGAAAGGTAGTTTGCCTTGAGCGGGATGTTTGCCGGTGAGGACATCCATCAGCGCGGCGTCGCTCGATCCGAATGTCGCGAGGATGGCACCAGCGTTTCGCAGGCCGCTCGCTTCGTCCAAGACGAATGGTTGGCGGAAGCGGATCGCTACGATCGTACGGTCGGCACCGACTTCGGACATCACGGCGTTGATATCGGCCAAGCTCCGCGTCACCCTCCACGAGTTGGCCGTCTCCATGTCGGAGAAGGCGATCATGTCGAGCTCCTCCGGATCTGGAACCGGCAGGAACCCGCCGCCGATTTTGCTGTTGTTCCCGACGACGACTCGGATGATGGCGTAGTCAGTGCCATCGGGGACCGAAGGTCTCGTTTCGCCGTTGGCGGCATCGTAGTCGCCGGACACAACTTCATATTCGTTCCACTCGGAACCGCCGACAACTTCTGGGTCCATGCCCATGACATAGAGTTGCTTGCTTACGAGTTCAATCTCCGGCTCGTCTGTCGGATCTTGGTGAAAACCGAGCATAGCGAACGGGTTTGGTTGCGGTTTCGGCGACGGCATCTCCATCGGCAGCACGTCGTTGCGGTTTCGGAGGAGGACGATGGCTTTGCGTTGCGCGGCATCGGCCTTGGCTTGCGCTATGCGGTTGTTGAGTATGTATCCCGCTCGGTTCGGCTCCACGAAGGGGTTCTCGAAGAGTCCGAGCTTGAACTGTTCGGTGAGCAACCGGCTGACGGCTTGATCGACGCGCTCCTCGGAGATCCTGCCGGAGTCGATTAGAGCGATCGTCTGACTGTTGTCGCTGAACCCGGATAGCACGTCCACTCCGGCGTTGATCGCCATTGCGACCCTCTCGGGGACCGACTTGTCTTCGACGCCCCACGGCATCATCGTGGCAATGCCAGTATCGGAGTTGACATTGCCTTCGAAGCCTAACTTCTCTCTCAACAGTTCGGTAACGATGCCTTTGGAGAACGACATCCCGACGTCGTTCGGCAGGTACTTCTGCCCGACCGGCACGCCGTAGTACGGCATGATCGACGAGACGCCCGCTTTGATAGCGGCGACGAAGGGCTTGAAATGGTAGTCGAAGTTGTCGCCGGGGTACGCTTGGTGCTTTCCGAACTCGAAGTGCGGATCGCCGCCACCCTCTTGCGGTCCGCCGCCCGGAAAGTGCTTCATCGTTACTTGGACGCTGCGGTGGTTCAGCGATTCACCCTGGATATTTTTGACCAATACCGTGGCGATCTCGCTCACGAGATCGGCGTCTTGAGCGAAGGTCTCGGTGATGCGGAACCATCGGGGTTCGGTCGAGAGATCGAGGCAGTAGCCGTACATTCCCCTGATGCCGAGCGCCACCCATTCGCTGGCGACAGTCCGTGCGAACTCGGCGATGAGATCCATGTCTCGCGTCGCGGCCAGACCTGCTTCTTTGGGCCACGCAGAGAACGCACCGACGGAGGCGTCTAATCCGCCCATGCCGCCTTCCTCGAAGTGGTTGCGAGGGTTAGATTTGAAGAGCGCGGGGATGCCGAGACGCGTGGTTTCGCACATCTCCTGCACCGCGTTCGTGAACTGCGCCATCTCGTACGGTGTGACCTGCGCGCCGAAGAATGGATGGCCCGTTTCTTTAGGCGAATTCGTGACGGTATTACGGAGGATGAACCGCGTCATCTTCTCCTCAAATAGCAATTTGCCTGCCAACTCTGGGACCTGTCCACCCGCGTCGGCGTTCAACTGATCGATCAGCAGCATCCCGGCCTTCTCATCCAACGTCATCTGAGACAGCAGGTCGGCGACGCGTGCCTCGACCGGTTGTCGCCAGTCTTCGTAGGTGTCTATCTCACCGTTTTTGTTGAGGTCTCTGAACGGCACTCCGTCGTCGTAGAGAAGCTCAACAGATCGTGCCTGAACCTCCGGCCGATGCTGGTAATCGTTGGATGCCAAGGTAGTTGCCTTTCGTGTCGGCTTTGAACAGCTACCGCTACGGTCGTAACTTTTATCTAAGCATCCATCATTTGGATGCAAACCGGACCAGGTATCGAAATCATGTGTCCGGTGTGTGTCAGATTGCCAGAGTCGGCGTCCCGCTTGAACGTGTGAATAGTGCCCGAGTCCTGGTTCTCGGCGAGCACCCACGTTCCGGTCGGGTCGATGGCGAAGTTCCGAGGGGTGTTGCCGCGCGTCGATTCGTTGGCGATGTAGTAGAGCATCCGGGCGTAGGGGTCCCAGCCGTAGATGACTAATGTGTCATTGCCGCGGTTCGAGCCGTAGACGTGCCTGCCATCGGGCGACACATGGATGTCGGCGGTGCTGTTGCCATCGGCATAGACCACGTCGGGACGCACCGTGCCGACCCAGTGGGTTTCAGTCAGCTTGCCGCTGTCGGCATCGACATCGTAGCCGCTGATAGTCAGCCCGATCTCGTTGATGGCGAACGCGGCCGTGCCGTCGGGGTGGAACGCGAAGTGACGCGGACCTTCGCCAGGTCTCGAATCGGCTGAGGCATCCTCGTTCAGCACGATCTTGCCAGCGTTGTGATCGATGTCGTAGACGCGAACCTTGTCCAAGCCGAGGTCGCAGACGATCAACTGGTTGTTGCTCGGAGCCATGGTTACTGAGTGGGCATGCGGTTCGTTCTGGCGGCTTGCAAGAACCATGCTTCCGCCGACGTGCTGGTGGAAGTCGCAGGCTTCGTTCAAGCTCCCATCGTCGTTGATCTCGAACATTGCGACGCTGCCGCCGGCATAGTTGGCGACGAAGAGGTACTTGCCGTTCGCCTCGACGACGAGGTGGCACGGGCCGGTGCCTTTGGTCGACTCTTTGTTGATGAGTGAGAGCTTTCCGTTCTCGCCGATGGCGTAGGCATGGACGCCGCCGGCATCATCGCCGTCGAAATCGTTGACCTCGGCGACCGAGTAGAGGTACTTGCCGTTCGGATGCAACGTGACGAATGACGGGTTGGGTCCGCTATCGGTGGCGACCGACAGCTCTGTCAATCTCCCAGTGGCGCCGTCCATGTGGCACGTGTAGATGCCTTTGGCGCCCTGATTGGTGTATGTTCCGACGAATATCAGCTGGTCTTTGGGGTGTCCCATGCTTGCAATCTGCCTTTCGAATTGGTCTCGATGGTGGCTATTTGGTCTGCGCTGAAATGATAAGCGACATTCGGCGATATCGTTCGACTGATACATTAGGATTCAGGTGAATCAAGCAGAAACGACCATCAACAAAACCACCTTCTAACGTATGAAACCAGCACCGTTCAACTCCGTCAATCGAATCAATGTCCAAGGACGGGATTATTCCTACTACGATCTAGGCGCGCTCGAACGTGCTGGGCTGTGCGACGTGTCAACGTTGCCATTCTCGATACGGGTTCTGCTGGAAAATGCACTTCGCAACGCCCATGTTGGTCCCGCGACCGAAGACGATGTGCGCCTAGTAGCGTCTTGGTTGCCATCGCAGACTCCGCCTAAAGAGTTCCCCTATATGCCGGGGCGAGTCGCCCTGCAGGACTTCACTGGCGTTCCCGTTGTGGTCGATCTTGCGGCCATGCGCGATGCCGTCGCTGCAAAAGGCGGCGACCCCGGCATCATCAACCCGGTTGTCCACTCCGATCTCGTCATCGACCACTCGGTGCAGGTCGACTATTTCGCATCTGAAGGCGCATTGGCGCAAAACATCGACCTCGAGTTCGAGCGAAACGTCGAGCGTTACAAGCTGCTGAAGTGGTCGCAGACAGCGTTCAATAACATGCTCGTCGTGCCGCCAGGGACTGGCATCGTCCACCAGGTCAACCTCGAATTCTTGGCCTCCGCCGTCCTTTCGGAAGAGGTAAACGGTGAAACCGTCGCCTACCCCGACACCTGTATAGGGACCGACTCGCATACGACGATGATCAACGGACTTGGCGTCCTCGGTTGGGGCGTCGGCGGTATTGAAGCCGAGGCGGTGATGCTTGGACAGCCCTACTACATGCTCGTGCCGGAAGTCGTGGGCGTGAAACTCAACGGCAGCTTGGCCGAAGGCGCTACGGCGACCGACCTCGTACTTGCGATTACGGAGATGCTCCGCGGCGTAGGCGTAGTGGAACGCTTCGTAGAGTTCTACGGGCCCGGTCTCGCATCGCTGCCGGTTGCCGACCGGGCGACGATCGGCAACATGGCTCCCGAATACGGCGCCACATGCGGCTTCTTCCCGATCGACGAGCAGACGCTCGATTACCTACGGCGCACCGGACGTTCCGAAGAGACAGTCGCGCTCGTCGAGGCGTACGCCGCGGCGAACTACATGACTCCGTCCGACAACGACAATCCGGAGTACACGATCGCCCTCGAATTCGAACTTGGCGATGTCGAGCCGAGCATGGCGGGGCCGAAACGTCCGCAAGATCGGGTGCTGCTTGGCGATGTCTCCGAAAACTTCCGCAACGCATTCCCCGAAGCGTCTTCTAACGGCGCGGAAGTAACCGACGGCTCTGTCGTGATCGCCGCCATCACTAGCTGCACCAACACGTCCAACCCCTCCGTGATGGTAGGCGCTGGTTTGCTGGCGCGTAACGCCGTCGAACGCGGACTGGAACGCAAGTGGTGGGTCAAGAGCAGCCTCGCACCCGGTTCTAAGGTCGTTACGGACTATCTCGATCGTGCGGGTCTCACCGATCCGCTCGAGTCGCTTGGCTTCCAGACAGTCGGCTACGGCTGCACGACGTGTATTGGGAACTCCGGTCCGTTGCCGCAGGAAGTGGCGGACACGGTTACCGACCAAGACCTCGTCGCCGCGGCTGTCCTCAGCGGCAACCGCAACTTCGAAGGTCGAGTGCATCCGCAGGTGAAGGCCAACTATCTAGCATCACCGATGCTTGTCGTCGCCTATGCCCTTGCCGGACGCATCGATGTCGACCTGACGCGTGACGCCTTGGGTACGGACGACGACGGCAACGACGTCTTCCTATCCGATATCTGGCCGAGCCAGAATGAAATCGCACAAACCGTCGCCAGCTCAGTTGGCGTCGACCAGTTCCTTAACCGCTACGGTGCCGTATACGAAGGGCCGGAGCAGTGGCAGGAGCTTGAAGCCGCCACCGGCGAGCAGTTCCAGTGGGACCCGGGCAGCACCTACATCCAGCCGCCGCCCTACTTCGACGGGTTCGAACTCGAACCGCAACCTCCCATTGAGATTGAGAACGCCCGCGTCCTCGTGAGCGTCGGCGACACGGTTACAACCGATCACATCTCCCCCGCCGGTAGCATCCCACCATCTGCTCCGTCAGGCCAGCATTTGATAGGCAACGATGTTCCTCGACGTGCGTTCAATTCCTACGGTTCGCGCCGCGGTAACCACAACGTGATGATGCGCGGCACTTTCGGCAACATCAGGCTCCGCAACAAACTCACTCCCGACTCCGAAGGCGACTGGACTGTCCACTACCCGACTGGCGAAACGATGCGCATCTTCAACGCTGCGGAGCGCTACCGTTCCGAGGGTGTGCCGCTAATCGTCATCGCCGGCAAGGAGTACGGCACCGGGAGCTCACGCGACTGGGCGGCCAAAGGACCGATGCTATTGGGTGTCCGTGCCGTGATCGCCGAGAGTTTCGAGCGCATCCACCGTGCCAACCTCATCGGCATGGGCGTCGTTCCGCTCCAATTCGTCGACGGCCAGTCGGCGCAGTCGCTTGGCCTCACTGGCAAAGAGCAGTTCACCGTCAACGGTGTTGGTGCGAGCGTGGAACCCGGCTCGATGCTGAGCGTCACCGCCACGAGCGACGACGGTTCGTCGCATACGTTCGACGTGCTGTGCCGCGTCGACACCGCGGTTGAAGCCCAGTACTACGAGCACGGCGGACTTCTGCCCTACGTGCTGCGGCAGATGATCGCGCAGAACGGCGGCTAAAAAGCTACGCCGCTTTGGCTTCCACTTCCGCTTAGCGACTCCGGATCGCTGACGCGGGTTTGGGGCGCCACTTCGATCGCTTCCGACTGCGGAATGCGTTCAACGGTTTCGGTTGCCACTTCCGCTTACCCCATCCCCGGATATCCGTCGGTTCCCACGGAAACGTTTCCACTACTTCCGGCACCGGTTCGACTTCCGGCGTTCGAACTTCCGGTTCTGATCCGACCGACCGGGCTGGCGTTTCGTATTCGGGTGGTTCCTGCTTTGATGTCTCGCCGAGTTCGTGTTCTAGGCACTCGCGGAGGTCGCGATGCTGAAACTCAAAGCCGGCATCTAACAGCTTCTCTGGGATCGCCAGGACACTGTTAATCGCCAACTCCTGAACGTAGTTCCCGATGACTATCCGAGCCACAATCGCCGGCAACCATCCAAAACTTGGTTTGCCCAACGCGTCGCCGATCGCCCGCGTCAATTCGCTGTTCCGAACCACCCCCGGCGATACAACATTCACGGCACCGTCCAGTCTCTCCTCGCCAGCGATAAACAACAACGCCGATACCGCATCATTCAGATGAATCCAAGGCGTCCACTGCCGACCGTTACCAAGTCGGCCACCCAATCCGCTCCTGAACGGCTTCGCCAACTTTGGCAACGGCCCTCCGTCGCCGCTCATCACGATTCCGAACCGCACTGTCGAAGTCCTCACGCCGAACTCCGAAGCACCTTCAGTCGCCGCCTCCCACGGCACCGCGATGTCGGCAAGAATCCCCTCTCCCCGCGCGCTAGACTCCGTCAACTGCTCGTCACCACGATCCCCATAAATCGCCACCCCCGACGTCGTTATCAAGACATTCGGCGGAACCTCCATCCGTCTGCAGATCTCCACCAGCGTCTCAGTAGTCACGATCCGGCTACTCGAAATCAACTCCAGATAACTCTTAGTCCAACGCTTCGCCACCTCCGCCCCGGCGAGGTTGAACACCGCGTCGACACGTCCCAAATCCTCAACGTCAACCGAATCCGGATCGGACGTGTCCCACCGTACCTCCACTACATCCGCATCGGGATTAGGCTCCCGGCGCACCAGATGAACGATCTCATCACCGCTGCCACGTAGTCGTTCCGTTAACGCCTGACCGATGTAACCACTCGCGCCAGTTATCAGTGCCCTCATGCTTCAATCATAAAGCCGCGCCGCCGTCGACCGTAATCATCGAGCCGGTGACACCGCTCGCCTCGTCAGACGCGGCGAACAGGAACGCGTTCGCCAAATCTTCCGGCATCATCATCCGACCCATCGGCGTCCCCGCAACCCGCCTCGCTAGGTTCTCCGGATTGTCGATACTAGTCGACTCATCGTTCGGACTGTGCGGGTTGTTTCCGCGGATGAACGGAGTGTCGACGTGGCCTGGCGAGATGATGACGGAACGGATGTTTTCCTTGGCGTAGCTGCCGGCCGCCGCGCGGTTCAGTCCTACCATACCCATCTTCTGCGCCGCGTATCCGGGCGAACCTCCACCGGGCCGGATGGATGCCAGAGAGCCCATGTTCAGGATCGCTCCACCGCCCGCGCGTCGCATCGAAGGAACCACGGCCTTGATGCCGAGAAACGCGCCGGTGAGGCCCGTGTCCATGATGATGTTCCACATCTCAAGCGTCTGGTCGTCGAAGCTAACCCGGAAGTTGGCACCCGCGTTGTTACACAAGATGCTGACAGGTCCGAACTCCTCCTCTGTTGCCCTCACGCACTCTGCCCAAGCCGCCTCATCTCGAACGTCCAACTCGTGCGCGATCGCCCTGCCGCCGCCGTGGACAATATCGTTCCGCACAGCCTCGCCAGCCTCCAAGTTGAAATCGGCGACACATACCGCGGCCCCATGCTCGGCGAACAACCTGGACTGCGCGCCTCCCATCGCTCCGCCGCCGCCCGTGACGATGGCGACCTTTCCCGCTAGTCGTTCCCCGAAATTGGCTATTGACATTGACCGCGCCCTCGCAGATTGTGTGTATCGCCTGAAATGTTACACGCGATCCCGCCAGCCAATCTCGTCAATAGTTAGGCGGCACGATCAATCGTGGTGGTCATGGGGGGTCGGCGTCACCAAGCCGAACATCGCTCCTTGAGGATCGGTAACGATTGCGATCCGACCGATATGTGCCAATTGCGTAGGCGACATGATTATCGTTGCGCCATTGTCTATCGCCAGTTCGACCGTTGCATCGACGTCATCGACGTTAAAGTAGATGATCCAGTGATTTGGCGTGCCAGCATCCGCCACCTCGTCCGGCATATCCATGATGCCGACCATTGGTTCACGACCCAGCATCAACACATCGTTAATTCCGCCTCCGGGAGCGGGTCCCGAATCGAGGCTGAGACCGAGCAACTGCCGATGAAAGCTCGTCGAGACCGAGCGGTTTCGAGTGATGAGTTGCGCCCAAGTGAAACTCCCATGCTCGAACATCACACCCGCGCCGATATGCTCTTTGCCCTGCCAAAGAATCGCATCGACACCATTCGGATCGGCAACTACGGCAACCCTTCCTTGATCGGCCATATCCATCGGCGGCATCGTGACCGATCCGCCGAGTTCGGAAACTCTTTCGACAGAGCCATCAACGTCATCGACGGCCCAGTTGAACGCCCAAGCCGCGGGCGCGTCCGGTTCGCCAAGGTTTGGTGCTATCACCCCCGCCAATTCGTCACCGATCTTGGCGTTGAACACGACCGGGCTGTCCGGCACACCAGGGAACATCTCAGCTTCCTGGTATTCCCAACCGAACAGCGTGGAGTAAAACTGCTTTCCGCATTCGGTGTCTGGCGTTCCCAGACAGACCCAACAAGGTGTCCCTTGCTTGTAGCTTTCGATTTTCACGTCGAGTTTCCTTTCGCCGTTCGACTATCCGGCTGGCGGCGACTGCACGCCGAATTGCGCGCCTTGTGGGTCCTGCATGTAGCCAATCGTTCCCATCGGGCCCATATCCGCCGGCCCCATGTAAACCATTCCCCCATTCGCTGTCGCCGCATCACAGACTTTTTGCGCGTCGTCGACTCTGAAGTAGGCCTCCCAGTGAGACGGAACTCCCATATCGACCAGTTGCTGAGGCATATTCATGATGCTCGCCACCGGTTGACCGTTTACCACCAACTGGTGGACAGTTCCGCCGTCCGGCGACGACATCGCGTCTTTGGCAACTTCGATATCGAGCAAGTCAGAGTAGAACGAAGCTGTCGCGTCCTTGTCAGTGGTCAACAATAGAGTCCACGTCAACACCCCATGCTCGTCACGAACCTCGGCTCCGATGTGTTGCATCGGTTGCCAAAACATGACTACAGCGCCGACCGAGTCCTGGACAACGATCATGCGCCCGGCATCGAACACATCCATCGGACCCATGAGCAAGGTTCCGCCCAATGCTGGCACTCGTTCGCCGACAGCGTCCACATCATCTACCGTTATGTAAACGTTCCAATGCGACGGAATCCCTTGTTGGGCTTCTTCTGGCTGCTGAGTGGCAATGGCGCTAACGGGGGACCCGCCGATTTGGGCCATGGAATAGAACTGCCCATTACCCATATCGTTGTCTTCGTATTCCCAACCGAACAACGAAGCGTAGAACTCCTTCGCCGCTGACTGGTCAGAGGTCGATAAATCGACCCACGACGGAGTTCCTTGAACGTAACTTTCAACTTTCGGCATGTGTTGTTGGCCTTTCTCGCCTTAATGTGTTGTCGCTTTGGACGCGTCGAAACGACCTTCGACGCGTCGCATCGCCATATAGTGATTACTCCATCGGTTGCATGGAGAGGATGCTGAACGTCGCACCTTGGGGATCCATCAACACCGAAAACCTCCCTGGCGGGATGTTCGTGGGTGGTACGCAGACTTCTCCGCCCAATTCCGCAGCTTTCGCAGCCGACGCGTCACAGTCCTCGACGTGGAAATAGACCATGAAGTGCGAAGGCATATCGCCCCAACTCTCGTCCATCTCCATCATCCCACCCCGATCGGGTTCAACGCCGTCGATCTTCAACCAGTGATACGCGTACTCGACATCGCCCTCGGCATCTTCACCATCCGTCGGCGGAAGCATCAGATCCACACGCTGATACCGCGACCCAAACACATGACCGATAAATTCATTGATCCCCGCAACATCTCGAGTGTAGTACTCCACCCACACGACACCGCCGACCTCGCCCCACGCCTCATTCTCGATACCTTTATCCCCGCTCCAAACCACAAACGGCGCTCCCTCCGGCGTCAAAAGCAACGACTTCCTGCCACCACCGGCAGGATCATCGCAAGCCGGCATAATAACGGATCCGCCCTTCTCAACGGCTCGTTCCATCGCCGCATCAGCATCATCCACCCAAAACGCGTTCACCCAATTCAACGGACCCGGCGGCAAAGGCATCCCCTCGCTATGCGTGTATACGCCGCCGACAACCTTGTCGCCCAACTGCGCCCGAGTGAATACGCCTTGCGGACTCGACATCAAATCGTGCCACTCCCATCCCAGCAACCCTGAGTAAAACTTCTTAGTCGCATCCACATCCTTCGACGCCAAATCCCACCAAACCGGCGTACCTTGCACATGCATTGACGAACTACTCAACTGATTCTCCTGACTTGCCTCGCGGCCAATGGACCATCGGTCTCATACAACCTGAGATAGCAAACACCAAATTATCTATTGTCGACCTGCGATACACCAACTCAACGCAACAAACCGTCTCAACTTTCACCTAACCCGCAACCTGCCACAAACTGAAGCGGACGCCTTGAGGATCTTCGAGTAACGCCATCGAACCGGGAGGTTCGTTGATAACGCCGAAAATTAATCCGGCGCCGAGAGATTGCGCTTGGGCTACGGATGCGTGGATATTTTCAACCATGAAGTACGTCGCCCAGCTCGCAGCCGACGACGGATCTGGCAACTGGGCGAAGGCACCAAGCATCTGTTCGCCGTTGATGGAGAGCATCGTAAGCGTGAAATCGGCCCCGGAACCATCGTTGGCAGGGACGGTCATCTTGTCGAAACCTGCACCGAAAACTTCGGAGTAAAAACCAGTTGCCGCATCAAGATCATGCGTGTGGTACTCGATCCAGCAGACCGCGCCCGGCTGACCAAACACATCCGCACCGTGCCCCATCAAGCTCTGCCACAAACCAAACACCGCACCATCCGGCGTCGCAACCGTCGCAGTCACACCCCATCCGTCAGCATTGTGAGGACCTGACGGCACGAAGCCACCATTAACCACGATTCGCTTGACAATCTCTTCAGCATCCTCGACAAATACGCTGTTGATCCAAACGCCCGCGACACCATCCGACTCACTGTCCCCAGACATCCCCGCGATATTCCCATCTCCCCGAATCGCCATGTGGTACGTGCTCCCGCCCGACATCGGCACATTCCCAGCCGAAAAGACCGGAATAGAACGATTTGGCTCCTGCGGGATCAGGCGTGGCCAAGTCGAACCAGATCGGGTTGCCTTGGAGTTGGGGCATGCGAGTGTGAGTAATGGCTAGTCTTTCCGTTCGCAGCTTTAGTTCACGGGATGTCGAATCAATTCGTCCAAAACTTCGTCGTCAATCGGCATCTCATCTGGCTTCGTTAGTTCATCTTGCAACGGAAGTAAGTATTTGGTGTCCAATTCACTTGTCACTGCTTCGACTTTTTCGATCAGGTCAGATATATCTCTCCTGTTCAAGATGTCCCGGTAACGTCTGAGCTCACCTTCACTGGTTGACCTGAGAGTAGGTATCGGGTGCCTGTCGGCCCATGCAAACCCGACTAATCTAGAAGATATCAATACCGGACTAGTCTCAAAAACTGAAAAGGTGTAGCGGTCGCTAGATATCGCACCGTGAATTATGCGATTACGTCGTTTATTCAACTCTTCGAGACAAACTTGCTCGTCGATCTTTCCTTCGAGACGGCGGATCGCGTCTGAAACCGGATTGTGTGCCCGAGATTTCTTGAGAAAACTACGTGGAGCAAGCGTTGCTATTGGAAGAAATGCGCCATTCGCGTAGTCGGCTGTGTCTAACGCCCAAATTCGCCATTCAAGCTCCGACCAAGCCGCGTGGAAAGAACCGATCGCACGCATCAACGACTTTCTTTGGAACCAGAAAATCAGTTGATTGATGGTCCAAGGAAGTTGGGATCTTAGGCGGCGGATTTTCGCTCGATTCATGCCAAATTACTCCTATCTGATCTGGTGGACAACGTGTCGAAAATGCCCATAAAAAGCGACCGCCGCTTTCGCGGCGGTCTTAACCCCATCACCGAAGATCAGGGGGTGGTGATCTCACTTTAGCACAAATACATCACTCTGGCCTCACTTATTCAACCCCCGCATCATCCCCCGCAGATACTCGATCTGCCCCAAATGCTCCGCTTCCTCACATAGCAAGTGCCCGAGCACCCACGCGTACGTGATCGGGTCGTAGCGAGGATGCGTGATCTCAATCGTCAGGTCCGCCTCCTGCATCTCATTGGCAAAATACTCCGAAGTCCCCTGCCGAACCGCCCCGTAGTACTCCATCACCTTCGGGACATCGAACGCTGGCATCGCACGAATATCCTCCGCCGTCTGACCTAAGCCATTAGTCGGCTCCTCAACACCCGCGCGTTCCGCCCATCCGTCGCGATCCCAAATCGAATCCGAATTCCGAAGCCGGACGTTGATCCAGTTGTCCTCAACCCGAGCCATGTGCCACACCATCCAGTCGATCGTGTTCGACTCCAAAGCTGGACGCCAATGCAACTCATCCTCGCTGAGCCCATCCAACGCCATCTTCAACTTGTCGAAACACTCGTTCAGACCGGAATCGATTGCTACAAGGAACGACTGCATGGCAATACCCCTCACTTTGAGTTTCGAAATCTATCGACCGTAGTCGGTTGAAATCATCCTATAAAACAATGGTCGGCAATCCTCCAACTCGTCCCTCAGCTGCACTCACCCATTCAACCCGCGCATCATCCCGCGCAGATACTCGATCTGCCCCAGATGCTCCGCCTCTTCGCACAGCAAATGCCCGAGCACTCCTCCGTACGTGAGCGAATAATTCCCCGATTGCGGGATCGCCTTCAACGGGTCCGTCTCCCGCATTTCATTGGCGAAATATTCCGACGTCCCCTTCCGCACCGCTTCGTAGTACTCCATCACCAAAGGCACATCAAATGCCGGCATCGTCCGAATCTCATCCGCCGATTGTCCGAAGCCACTACCCGTATCGTCACCGCCGATACGCTCCGCCAAGCCATCGCGGACCCAAATCGACTCCGTGTTCCGCAACCTCGCATTGATCCAGTCGTCCTCCGCCCGAGCCATGTGCCACACCAACCAGTCGATAGTGTTCGATTCGAGTGTGGGCCGCCACGACAACTCATCCTCGGTTAAACCGTCCAAAGCCCGCTTCAACTTCTCAAAGCACTCGCTCAGTCCAGCGTCGATCGCGATTAGGAATGGTTGCATCAGAGGTTCCGCTACCCATCCAATCCGCGCATCATCCCGCGCAGATACTCGATCTGACCAAGATGCTCCGCTTCCTCGCACAGCAACCTGCCCAGAATCCGACCGCCAGTCCAGCCACGAAAGTTCGTATGCTCGATGGCCCTCGAAAGATCAGATTCTTGCATCCCATTTTCGAAGTAATCCGCGGTCTCATTTCGAACCGAGTTGTAGTACTCCATCGCCAATGGAACATTGATCCGCCCCATCGCCCGGATCTCATCCATAGTCATCCCGGCGCCCGCACTAGCCGTCGCAATCCCCAGACGCTTCCCCCAACCATCGCGCATCCAGATCGGATCGTGATTTTGAAGTACAACATTGACCAAATTGTCCTCCACCCGAGCCATGTGCCAGACCATCCAATCGATGGCGTTCGACTCCAACGTCGGCCGCCAAGACAACTCGTCGTCGCTCAGTCCGTCCAGCGCCCGATTCAATTTGTCGAAATGCTCGTTGACTCCTGAGTCGATTGCCACCAGAAACGATTGCATCAAAGTCTCCTCTCATTCGAGTTCACAGCACCTCAGGATAAATCTTCCCCTAAAACAGAGAACTCAAATCCCGTCGCCACATCAACCACCAAACATCAACTTCTTCGACCACTTCATCGAGGGGTGTCAGTTCAAGAAGTAACCACGTCATCCCCGCGACATCGGAAAACCGTATGGGCGACCCTCGAGGTCGCCCGTCCCCTTCGCGGTGCGTAAGGGGACGCGACGTAGGGGCGGTTCGCGAACCGCCCGCTCGCAGGGGATGCCCGAACGCGCTTCTTCGGCATCGTGATCCAGATGCACTTCAACGATCACCCACCACCGCATTTCCACGCCAAATACGCAGAGTTCAAAGCAGCCACAGAAATCGACACCCTCGCAGTTTCCAACGGCTACCTGCCACCGAGAACCTACGGCCTCGTCATCGAATGGGCATCCATCCACGAAAACGAACTCCGAGCCGCGTGGGCCCGAACCAGCCGCCACGAAACACCAAGCAAGATACCGCCCTTGGCATAACCAACCGAGATCCCTCCCCTTATTGCGAAGCAAAAGGGGGGACGCGGCGAGCACAGCGAGACGCAGGGGGTTCACCAAGTCGTCGTTCTATATCCCATTGATCAATTGATCATCAAAGGGGATGGACCAAACCCCTGCGATATCCTACGAATCAACACACACGCACACGATGATTCCCCCGATCTCACAACACTCCACCGACGAAACCCGGGAGCAAATCCATGCCCCGTAACTACAAAATGCACGTTTGGGAGGTCCAACAAGCCGCCCAAGCCATCCTCCAGTTCACCGACGGAAAGACTTTCCACGACTACGCCACCGATTGGGTCCTGAGATCCGCAGTCGAACGGCAAACCAACAAAATCGGCCGTGAGTTGGCGAGTCTCATCGTCAACGACGACCCTAACGCGCGACGGATAGGCGGCTACGGAGGCATTCTCGGATGGGGCAAAATGCTTGAACCCTATGATTCCCCGGACGAAGAGCGCGAGGTCTGGGACTTCGTTCAAAACAACCTGCCCTCCCTACTTGAAGAGACAACCGCAGTACTCGAAGAACGGCCCGGTGACCAGCAAGCGCGCGGAAAACCCCAGCGTCGAAAAATAATCCCCTTAGTAGCCAGACGCACCTCGCAAATCAGAAATCTCTGCCGACGCCACCACGTCAAGCGCCTTGACGTCTTCGGATCCGCAGTCAACGGCGACTTCCGCCCCGACGAGAGCGACATCGACTTCCTAGTCGAGTTCGACGATTCACCCGAAGGCCAGCGATTCGAAACCCGTTTCCAACTCAACGAAGAACTCGAAACCCTCTTCGGACGATCCGTCGACCTAGTCGACAACTCCGCCATCCAAAACCGGTACTTCCGACACGAGGTTGATCAGACCAGAGAACCCGTCTTTGAGGCATAACAGTCTTCGTCCCCTTCGCACAGCGTAAGGGGACGCGAGCAAGCGCAGCGGTGCTCGCAGGGGATGCCCGCACGTGCTTTTTGGGGACATTCGAGAAGCAGCAAAACTGATAATCGACACCACCGCTGAAATCGAGACCTTTGCATAACCACCGTCATTCCCGCGCACTCCCCGTCATTCCCGCCTGGGCGGGAATGACGGGGACAGTCGAACGCCAATTCGAAATCATCGGCGAAGCCACCCGAAGACTAGCCAACGACGATCAAACCATCGCCGAACAGATCATTGCATACCCCCGCAAAATCGCCTTCCGCAAAATCGTCATCCACCGCTACTCCCAAGTCGACAACGAAATCGTCTGGGACATCGCTCAGTCCTACCTCCCAACCCTCCTCACCGATGTCACCAACCTCCTCTAAGACGAATGAACACCAAGCGCTCAACACCACTTAAAACGCCACCAACATCGCCTTCATCCCGGACATCCCACCCGAACGCATAACCAAAATCGGCAACGCCTCCCTCCAAGGCGCCACCATCATGCTCACCAACGCCACCAAACGCCAAACCATCGAGTCATTGGCGACCACCATCACCCACATAGAACTAGAAACCAACCCCAACTTCTTCGACCACTTCGTAGAAGGCTGCCAATTCAAACCCTCATCGCTAGCATGGTCTGCCATTGATCTCACATCACCCGACGGCAAGATCCTGATCCTTTTCTTTCCCATCGGATTACAACGTTGCCACGCTCTCGCATGCATCTACGTTTCTCGGCTATCAACACCGCCATCGCAATTTATCTCCGCTTTTCCGAGTCCGTCGCCCCACAATAGGGTGTCACGTTCAGATCAACAATTGACCGTGTTGACCCACTCCGACTGCCTTCAATTGACCGGTATTATGACAATACTAGGCCGCTTTGAAAACGATATCAGTCCGATCAGTCTTCAAGCATTTCGCAATTATTATATCCCGGATCCGTCTACGGTCCGTTTCTGTCATCCTCATCCCAAATATAATACCTTTCAAGTCGTCGAATCTATATTCCAGTAGCCGACAACATTTATTCGGAAGTAAGTTTTCCCGATCCATCAACAAAATCCTCGTCTCCTTTCCATTGGCCCAACCTTGTGTTTTATTGCACACATAGCGAGCAAATTCATCAGCATATCTATCCATCCATCTAGCCTCATCATCCGCCGTGGTATACTCATTTTTGCGGGTACTGCACGTACCATCAGTTGCTCGGTACCACACATCTTTATTGCACATCAGATTTCAGATGGTTGATAGACCCAAAAAAATCGATGGATTGGAGTCGATCACTGTATTCAATCTCCAACATGTGCATATTAACGGTTGCTCTCATCGTAGCATCGTTGCCGCCAGAGCGCAATTTATCATCCACATCCATCTTTTAACCATCCAATAGGCTCTCCCGGAAAATTAAACAAGCTCCACGGTGTTGGTCTCCATAATGAGACCACTGAGTGAGATCATCGAAGTTGCGAGAGAAACTCGCCCCGTACCATCTGGGATGCATTATCCGTAACAATTCATCCAAATAAACGCTGGGAAATTCCGCCAACGTAAAACGTCGATTGTGAGAGACCGTCGGTCTACCTGGCCTATCTTCCGCGAAATATTGCATTATCCGTGACAAATAATTCCCGGTCACTCGGAGATCGAACTCGGCATCGAAAACATCTGAATTGTTCTGCGAATCCACCGCGTCGAAATGTTGGTTCCAAATACCTGATAAATCCGGTAAAGAAGTCTGTAGATTCATGGGCGGCGTCGTTCACACTCCCAGTGATACTTGCTTGTTATAGATATTGCTATAAATGTGCGGGTGCATCATTTGAACAAAATAAAACATTTCTGATCGTCGTATAGATCTATTGCGACTAACAATATTATCAATCAGTAGCTTCAATTCCGAGTTGCGGAATATCTCTTCAACAAGATCGTTATGATCATGTCTCCAAGCGTCGAATGTGTTTTGATCAGAAAAACCTTCTATCGGCAGCGAATTCGGCGAGATTTCATAGTCGTCGGTTCGTGTAGCCTCGCAGAACATAGACCATTCCAAACACCAGATATAATGTTGAAGCAAGTTATCCCATACTGTTTTATCGCCTTGCCAGTAAACGTCGCGCAGACCTTCTAAAGGATCGTTAAGTTGAATTGGGCTTGCAAAATATATTTGCGACCTTTCCAATTCGTTTCGTCCGTCCAACAGTTGATCGACACTTCGGAGACGATATAACAGGTTTTCCACGTTGGTTTCCTAGTTAAGATCAAACCTTGATTTTCGCAATCAAGTACGAAATAGTAGCAGATTTGACGTGTAATTGCGACCCCCTTCGAGACCGAGTTTGCTTCGTGAGGGTCAGTTATGACACAGTATTCTGGAGCGTTGGTATAAGTTCAGTTTGAAGATACCGTATCGTATGAGAATCCTGTCGAAGAAACAGCTGTATAGACGAAATCTCCCGTCGCCCAGCCTCGTCCCCCGACATCTCACACTCCCGCACAAACTACACCCCCGCCGGGCCGTCCTCCACCCCAGAAGCCCAGTCAATCACGATGCGCCGTTCCCCTCCCTCCGGGCGGAAGAAGGCTAGGGTGAGATAGCGGGGCCAGAACAATCCAAACAACCAACACTCATCATTCCTATCCTTCAAAATCATGGCAATCATAGTTCAAAAGTGCCCCCAATCCCACCAATCCCTTAATCCCCGTAATCCCCGGTTCAGACAGCCCTCACCAACCGCGCCCGCAAATACTCCATCGGCGCGCCCGCAAATACTCCATCGGACGATTCCCCTTCAACGAGTTGCGATGCCCACACAGCAGTTGCAAGTTATCCAGATGACCAGTCCCACCCTTCGACCGTGCAATGATGTGGTCCATCGTGAGATGCTGCGGTAAGAAATGCGTGCCACAGCCGTTACAGTTGCCACCTTGAGTGCCGCAAAGCGCGAACTTCGATTCGTTGAGCAGTGGGTAGAGGCGATCTGCCCATCATCCGGTCAAATCCTGCTAGTTCCTGTTCGCACAACGCCAATTCGAAAAACTACCAATCCGCGCTTGACAACTACGTAATGCATGTACCACAATAACAACCAAGCGCCAACAGCAGACGACGGTCAGCGCCGGCGCCCAGAAGAATCGCCGCGTCAAGGGTAAGCGCACCTTTTCGCAAAGATACCGACAACCGAATAATGAAACCCCGGTCTGCGGGAGGGATGACACAGGATCGCGGCAGGGGCAGGTTTCAAACCCGCCCGTGCCTACACGATCCGCGACGGTGCCCGCCAGAAGTTGAGGATAGGTTAGGACGCAACGCAGATCGACAACCCGGCCACTGTGTGGGATTGTGGCGCAAGTGCTCGGATGCGGACGCATGACGCCGGCTCCGACAAGCAAGCCAGACGGACACCCTCAAGACGCAGGGGCGACCCTTGTGGTCGCCCTCGCGCCCAGGGGACGCCCGTTCAAGGTCCGAGCGAATCCCGTAAACATCCGGCAGACGTCTGACCGCTTCGTCGAGCGGCCGAGGCTACAGCACGACGACAGAGAGGAATTGACTGACTCCGAACGGTTCACCTACCAGAAACCGTCCGGACGACCGATGGTCTGGCGACATCGGCGACGCTGTATTTTGTATGAGAAAAAAATAACCAGTTATCGCTCGCGCGAACCCAAACGACGCGGCGATGCTTCGAACAAAACGTCCCTTTCGTGAAACGTAAGAGGACGCGAGCAAGCCAAGCGGCCACTCCCGTCCCTTTCGTGAAACGAAGGGGACGCGAGCAAGCGAAGCGAGCTCGCAGGGGATGCCCGACCAGGGACACCCAAACGACAACAATGACCAACACTTGACACCATCACACAAACCACAACCCAGACACCCGTTCACCTTTTGTCCCAGTTACCGCTCAGCAAGGGTGAGGCTTAAACGCGCCTCGCTACCCATCCACACCGCGCATGATCCCGCGCACATACGCGATCTGCCCCAGATGCTGAGCTTCCTCCACCAAGATATGCCCCAACACCCAAGCACCACTCACCGCAACCTGCCGACGCGGATGATAAAACTCCTTGTCGAGGTCCTCGATCGGCATCGCATCCAGATGCGCCAAAGTGGCCTTCCGAGCCGCCCGATAGTACTCCATCATCTCGCCGAGGTCCGTCTTCGGCATCGCTCGCATCATCTCGGCCGTATCCTCGCGGCCGTAGTCATCGGGGTCCATGCCGAACCGTTTGTACCAGCCGTCTTTGACCCAGATGTCGTCGTCCTGCCGGAGCACGAGATTCACCCAACGGTCCTCGACGCGTGCCATGTGCCACACGATCCACTCGATGAAGTTGGCGTGGATCGCCGGCTGAAACCGCAACTCGTCCTCGCTCAAACCATCCAACGCCTTCTCAAGCCCCTCCATGTACTCGATTAACCCGCTTCGAACCGCGTCTCTGAAATCTGCCATCGTTTCACCCGTTTCCTTCCGTCTAACTATTTGCAGAACCCGATCAACCAATGCTCTGCTTGGTAACCGCTTCGATCATCGCCTGAATGTACCCGTTGGCGAACGCCCTGCCGCGGTGACCCCACGGCGTGTCCTCGAACGTCTGCGGAACATGATCGTCGATGAAGAACGAGTCGTAGCCGACCTCGTGATAGGTCTTCATCGCCTTGTACATGTCGACGTGACCCGTGTTGATGAACTCCTCGCGGAACTTCGGCACCGGCTCAGACACGTTGCGGAAATGGACGTAAAGTATCTTCTTGCGCTCGCCGAAATACCGAATCATGTCGTAAATCCCGCCGTCCGCGGCATCTTCCATCTCCGAAAAAGTCCCCTGACAAAACTCGATCGCGTTACAAGGCGAATCAACGATTTCAATCAACCGCTTATACGAGTCGAACGACCGGAACAACTGCGGAATCCCGCCCAACTTCTCCACCGGCGGATCGCACGGATGGATGCCGCACCTTACTCCCGCCTCTTCAGCCACCGGCGTGATGATGCGAATCCACTCCTCCAATCGCTCCCACATCTCCTCTTCCGTATGCTCTCGACCATGGGTGTTTGGCATCTTCAACGCTTCGTCATAGTCGAACGCCGTCGCCAGCGCACCGCCACGTATCATTTCCGGCTTGGTTCGCCACACATGCGAGGGCATCCAGTTGTATCCGAATATCGGAATGCCCGCGGCTCCGATGTTCCGCACCGTCTGGATCATGTTGTCGATCTGGCGCTCACGATTGGGGCCGCCCAACATGATCTCAACGTAAAAATGCGTCGGCACATTCTCCAGCGCCATCAGCTTCAATCCCTCACTCTCGACCTGCAATCGTAGCTTCACGAGGTCGTTCACCGCCCACTTCCCACCTGCGTCCGGCAGTTGCGGCGTGTTGAGCAACACGTCCTTGACCCCGTATTGGGCCGCGAACCGCAGATACTCGCGGCCCGGCGTGTTGAACTGTCCAAATCCTGCTCGCATTTCACATGCTCCTATCGGTCGTTCTTCGGTGGCAAAATCGAATGATTGAACTCTACATCCAATCGGCGACGTGGCGCAATCGCTAGTCGATTATCGTTGAAGGACACCTGAAGTCTAAGCATCAAATTGGCAAGGATATTGGTAACCTATGGCACGAAACACGGCTCAACCGCCGAGATAGCGACACGCATCGGAGAACGTTTGACAGCCGCCGGCTTCGACACCGATGTCCTCCACGCCAACCTTGGCATCGATGTGACGAAATACGATGCCATGATCGTCGGTTCGCCGATGTACGCCGGACGTTGGTTGGCTGAGCCTGCGTTGTTGCTGATGGCCAACCGCGAGCGCATCGGCGACATCGCAATCGCTCTATTCAGCGTCGGGACGATCGACGTCAAACACCCCGGCAAGCTCCGCGATGAACACGACGCATGGATGGAGAAAATGTTTGAGCAGGAAGACGTCAAGCGAAACCTCGTCTCGACCGCCACGTTCAACGGTGCATATTCCCGAAGCAACCTGCCAGCGTACCTGCGCTTCATCGACGCCATCGTCCGCATCGCGCCGACCGGCGACTTCCGACAGTGGGACGAAATCGAGCGCTGGGGCGACGAGGCGGCCGCAACCTTACGACACACGCTTGAACCGGACGCTTCCGACGTAACCGAAGATCTTTGATGCTGACCGACATCCACACACACATCCAGCAACACGACCCGTCGGAAGTGCCCGGGATGCTCGAACGCGCCGAGGAAACTGGCGTGTCGACAGTGATCGCCGCGGGCACCACGATCGAAGATTCTCTCAAAGCCATCCAACTCGCTGAGCAATACCCCAACATCTTCGCCGGCGTAGGCATCCACCCTTCAGACCTCGAAGCGCAGATCTCCACTGAAGATATAGCAGCCCTCGACACCTTGGCGTCCCACGAACGGGTCATCGTGATGAGTGAAATCGGCATCGACCACATGCCCAACAGCCCAGACCACGATTGGCAGGAAGAAGCGTTCGCCGCTCAAATCGAAATCGCAAAACGTCACAACCTGCCTGTCGTTTTCCATGTCCGCGAACACCTCGACGACCTCTCCCGATTCGAAGCACGTTCCTCTGCCCTGTCCATCCTCGCCGAACACGACGCTGGCCAACTCGGCGGCGCCGCCCACTACTTCCAAGGTGACTATGAATACGCCCAAAAAGTCCTAGATCTCGGCCTCAAAATCTCCTTCGCCAAACCCCTCCTCCGCTCACATGAACTCCAAGACGTCGCAAAACGCATACCCCTCGATTCCATCGTCCTAGAAACCGACGCCTACCCCCAACCCTTCAAGAAGAACCGCGCGAAATGGACAGAGCCCAAGGACGTACGGTTAGTTGCAAAGTGTTTGGCGGAGATAAGAGGCGTCAGTTTGGAGACGTTTCACAATCGCTCGCTTTAACATGGCATTCAGTCTGCCGATCTGGTTTGCCAGGGTAAAAACACCAACCGTGCTAACATCAGGAACCAACATCACTTGCGAATCTCCCGAAATCGGGAGGGCGCGATGACATTAACCGAAACTTTCATCCCCTATAACCGCCAACCCTCCTACGATGCCCAGATCGCGGCGTTGGATTGGGATATGGTTCCGCCTCCCGACGCCATGCAGCAAGAATTACCGTTGACTGACCTTGTCGCGACGATCCGAGACGCTCTGACGCAAAGAGAACCCAGCCAAACGGTGTTCATAAGTTCCAGCACCTTCCTCTGCTACGACCCGACCAACTTCAACCGTCGCCTGCAACCCGACCTTTACGTAGCGTTCGGCGTGGAAGAATCCGCGATCCGCGATCGTGATGCCGGATATCTACCTTGGGAAGTGGGCAAGCAACCTGACTTCGTCCTAGAATTGGCTTCGGTTAGCACCGCTCGAAACGACTTGGCTCGAAAGCGCGATATCTACGCCGAAATGGGCATCCCTGAATACTGGCGGTTCGATGCCACTGGCGGCGACTACTACGGCGACCCTCTGGTCGGTGAGCGACTGATTGATGGTGTCTACGAACCGCTTCCGATTACCGAGGAACCCGACGGACATCCGAAAGGGTACAGCCCCATCCTCGGGCTGACCCTCGCATGGGTTAACCGCGTGTTCCGGATGTACGACCCCGCAGTCCGCGAGTACTCGAAGACTCCTCGCGAACGCTTGTCGGCTATCGACGAGGAAGTAAATGCACGCCGTGCCGCAGAAGAACGCGTTCGTGAGCTCGAGCAGCAACTCCAAGACCTGCGCTCGAGTCTTAACAGCGATTCCGTCTGATCGACCTTGCCGAACGAACACACCCTAAACATCGCCCTCAAAGAGTGGTCCGCAACCATCGACGCGCTCGCATTTGGTGATCAACTCTTCCTGCTGCGAAAAGGCGGCATCCGGGAGACCAATCGTCATTTCGAGATGGCGCACAGCCGTTTCCTGCTCTACCCCACTCACTTCCACGAAGCGGATCGGATGCTGAAACCCAGATTCCAGCACTTGGTCGACCATGACGCCCCGATCGACGACAACTCAGTCACCTTTACCGCATGGGCCGAGGTTGCGGATGTCTTGAACGTCAACGACGCCGAGAGTTTGGAAACGTTGTCGGATTCGCACGTCTGGACCGATGAGTTCGTCAACAAGCGCATCGCTTGGAAGCCGAGACACGCTGCCGATCTGATAATTCTGAAGACCTACAAGCTGTTGGAGCCGGTCCAGATCCCGATCGCGCCGCACCACAAGGGTTGCAAGTCGTGGGTCGACATTGAACCGTCGATAGACATCGGAACCTCTATTCCCGCCATGCCGGACGCTGATTGGGAAAAACAAGCCACAAGGATTAGACTCTTGCTTTCGGAAGTTTCCGCGAAACCCGTCCCGACAGCATGAAGCATCGACAACTCAAATCTACCGACCTCCAACTATCGGAGATCGGTTTCGGCGTTTGGAGTGTCGCGACGACTTGGTGGGGAGTGACAGACCGAGACTTCGGCGTTCAACTGCTCCGCAAGGCCCGCGATCTCGGCATCACGTTCTTCGACACCGCGCCCGCTTATGGCGACGGTTATGGCGAAACGATTCTCGCCGAAGCATTCACGCCTAGCGAACTGAACAATCTCGTCATAGGCACCAAATTCGGCTACGACCTCGAAGCTCCGCGCACCGGACATCGTGAACGTCCCCACGACTGGTCACCAGAAGCGGTTGCGAAGCACTGCGACCAATCTCTGGAGCGTCTGAATATCAACTGCATCGACCTCTTCCAGATGCACAACCCCCGCTTGGATGCCATCAGGCGTGACGACACGTTCGATGCGTTGGAACGGCTCAAGGATGCCGGCAAGATACGTCACTACGCCGTCGCGGTGGGCCCAGACCTCGGATGGCAGGACGAAGGGATCGCGGCAGTCGCCGAACGCTGCGTTCCGGCGCAGATCATCTACTCGATACTCGAGCAGGACCCGGCGCGGGCGATCATCGATGCGGCAACTGAAAACGATGTCGGCATCTTCACTCGAGTTCCGCACGCCTCCGGGATGCTCGACGGCACTCACACCAAGGACACCGTGCTAGATGAGACGCCGTTCGGGCAATCCGACCACCGCTCCTACCGACGGCTGATGTGGATGAAGTCGGCGATCCGCAAACTCACCGCCATCGATTTCCTATTGGAAAACTACGACGCCACCATTGGTCAGCTGGCGATTCGCTTCTGCCTCATGCCGGACGCGGTCGCGTCATGCACTCCTACCATCACGAACGAAGAGATGCTCGACGAATACGTTGCGACGACGAATCTTGTTGATTTCAGTGCTGAGGACCTGACGGCGTTGGATCACTTCTATGCCGTCAACTTCGACGTGGACGAGGAGCCTGCGCGCATGAAGTCGAGCGTCTCACCCACCGGTTTCGTTCTGATGGACGGCGTCACCGAGGTCGAGCCGGTCGCCGCATAGATCAGTCGTTCACGCCAACTTCAACCGCCTCTTCATCTTCCTGATCTTCGGGGTCGTACTCGTATTCACCTTCATCCTCTTGCTCCCAGTCTTCCGCGTAGCGACTGAGCTCGTTCTCCAAGAGTTCGAAGTCCCGCTTCGAGATAATGTGAACCATGCCGAAGAACGCCAGTTCCCACATCTCGGGCGGCCATCGCTTGACGTACTCCAGCGTCGGGCCCACCTGCAAAGCGTCAACCCAATCCTCAACTTCCGCGACCACTTCAGGCTCGATTGGGACCCGGTTCCGGAATATCTCCTTATTCGTATGGTGTTTCCAAATCGGTGAATTGTTGTGGAAGACCTTGGCCGTCACCGTCGCGCTGGCGGCGAAGCTGCGGGTATCGCGCACGTACAAGACGATGCGGTCACCCGACACCATCTGTGACGCCTTACGGGAGTTAGGCGCGTCGATGCCGATCAAATCGAAATCGCGCTCCCGCGTGATCTCGTAGTTCTCGCGGGTCGTATTGATCAGCCAACAAGTCATCGCCAATTCAAGATAATACGCTAGATATTGGAACCCCTCAATACATCCGACACTAGACGAGGTGAGAATTGACCGACCAGAGCCGTGAAATCGAAGCCCGCGTGACAGCATTCTTGGACAATATCGGCGTTCATTACGAAGTCGTCGAGATTGACCCCGATTTCGCCGACACCATCAATTTCTGCGAAAAGTACGGTTTCCCCATCGAGACCTCCGGTAACACCATCGTCGTTGCCAGCAAACGCGGCGCCAAGAAACACTCCGCATCGGTCGTGCGCGCCGACAAACGCCTCGACGTAAACCACAAAGTCTGCGAACTCATGGGCATCAAGCGCGCCTCTTTCGCAAAAGCTGAAGAGACCTCCGAGCTTACCGGAATGATGATCGGCGGCGTAACCTGCCTCGCCCTCCCGCCTGACATCCCCATCTACATCGACGCCTCCCTGCTCGATCAACCCTACGTAATCCTCGGCGGCGGCAGCCGATCCACCAAGATCAAAGCCGAACCCAAAGTGCTGGAGATGATCCCGAACGCCCAGATCTTCGACGATCTGACGATCTGACGTACGGTTGCCTACCGATCTGACTTAGTACTCGGCCCGCCGCTGGAACTTCGCCCGGATGTAGATCGCTGCGGCGTTCATCGATAGCAGCATTATCAGCAGGATGAGGATCGCCGCCGCCGCGATGTGGCGGAAGTCGTCTTGCGGCTGCGACACCCACGTCACGATCTGCAGCGGCAGCACCGTGAAACGGTCTAACGGGGATGTCGGCACGTAGGTGATGAAGACGAGGGAGCTCACCACCAAGATCGGCGCGGTCTCGCCGATGGCCCTCGACATCGCCAAGATGATGCCCGACATCATGCTCGGTATCGCTTGCGGCAACACGACCATCTTGACGACCTGCCATCGGGTCGCTCCCATCGCGTACGCGGCGTCGCGGTAGCTTGGCGGCACGGCACGGATAGCTTCCTGCGAGGCAATGATCACGATCGGCATGACGAGCAACGAGAGCGTCAATGCTCCCGCCAACAGGCTCCGCTGTCCATCGAAGAGATACTGGACGAAGATCGCGAGACCGAGCAGTCCGTAGACGACCGATGGCACACCCGCCAAGTTCGAGATGTTGAGCTGGATCAAGCGAGTTATTCGATTGCTCGGCGCGAATTCCTCGAGGTAGACCGCGGTCGCGATGCCGACCGGCACGGTCATGACTGCCGTGAGAACGATGATCCAGAACGTCCCAGCGATCGGCGCCAGAACTCCGGCTTGGTCAGGGTGTCGCGACGAGTAGTTGCTCAAAAACTGCCAGTCGAGCCAGCCGACGCTGTCGATGAACACCTCGAAAAGCAGCCAAGCGAGCACCAACACACCAACGATTACCGATCCGGCGAAAAGTCCAGCGAACACGTTGTCTCGCGCTGATCGGTAGGTCTTGCGAGTGCTGCTTTGAGATTGAAGGGCCATTCGTTTTACCTGCTGAGGTCCGGAACGTAAAGTGGTCACTGCCTATCGGTTACTCATACTGCTGGCGGAAGCGTTGCACAACCCAGCGTCCGACGATGTTCATGACCAGCGTAATCAGGAAGAGCAACAACCCCACCACGAAGATCGTGTAGTACTCGATCCCACCGTGCGGCGTGTCGCCCAACGCAACGTTCACGATAAACGCGGTCATCGCTTGGACAGCTTCGAGCGGGTTGAATGTCAAGTTTGGGCGACCACCGGCTGCGAGGTAAACGATCATCGTCTCGCCAACCGCCCTCGACATCGCGAGGATGAATGAGGATACGATCCCCGACAGCGCCGCAGGGACGACGACCTTCGTTGCAACTTCGAAACGCGTGGCCCCCAATGCGTAAGCGGCGTCTCGGAGCGAGCGAGGCACAGAAATCATCGCGTCTTCACTCAGCGTCGTGACCATGGGCATAATCATGATGCCCATCACCAGGCCCGCGCTCAGCGCGCTAAATGTGCCAAGGACGTCCTCTCCGATTAAAAACCTTAAAGCGGGGCCTACGGTCAGCAAGGCGAAGTAACCGTACACGACGGTCGGTATGCCGGCGAGCACCTCCAATATCGGTTTGATGACCCTTCTGACGCTCTCGGGTGCGTATTCGGACAGGAAGATCGCTGCGCCAATCCCCAATCCCAACGCGACGACTCCCGCTACGGCTGCGACTAGGAAAGTGCCAGCGACTAGCGGTAGAACGCCAAATGATTGTCCGACTTCTCGGTACGGTTTGAACAACGGTGACCATTTGGTGCCGGTGAGGAAATCGACTATGCCGACGTGCGTCAGGGTCCCGTTAACGCCGGGTTCACAGGGTTTGATCGGCTCGCCTTCGTTTAGGACACAGATCTCTTCTTGGAAGAATCCGATGCTCTGTGAAACGAGGACTGCAACGATGCCGATCGTCGCCAGTACGGAGATCAAAGCGGCAGCCCTTAAAACCCAGATCACCGCCGACTCTTCGAAATGCCTACGCGCCCGATGACTTGCCAAACGGCTCTCGTCTTTTCTCAACGACACCAAGGTTGGTCGCCGTCGCGCTCCGTCGGGTTGGACGTTCACCATCGCGTCAGAACCGATCCCCATAGCTCGTGGTTCTACTGCCATCGTTCATCTCTGGAGATCGTTTGCTTTTTCGATCCAAGGCCAAAATTCTTCCAATCGCCAAGAAATCCCGTTGATCGGGACACTTCAATAGCACAAATAGAAGTCATCTAAGATTCTAGTGTTTAACGGACGGGGTGGCAATCGAGTTGCCACCCCGTCTGGGATAATCAGCGTTGAACTTCGCTTCCGTTCGTAGCGGCATTCGCTACTAGCGTCAAGCCGTCGTCGTACATCTGCTGAGGCAGGCCGACGTAACCGACGCTCGCGGCCAAGTCGGCGGCGTTGCGGAGGTAGAACTCGACAAAGGCTCGCACTTCTTCACGCTCCAGCGCATCTACGCTCACGTAGATGAAGAGCGGTCGACTCAATGGCGAGTAAGAACCGTCGTTGATCGTCGTCTCGTTCGGTTCGATACAACCTGCGCCACCGTCGACACCCACCAACCTGAGCTTGTCGGTGTTCGCAACGTAGTAGGCGTAGCCAAAGTAGCCGAGCGCGCCGCGGTCACCCGCGATGCCCTGCACCAGCACATTGTCGTCAACCGCTGGGAAGAAGTCGTCGCGGATGATGCCGGTATCGCCGTTGATCTCTTCGGTGAAATAGTCGAACGTGCCGGAATCGGCGTCAGGACCGTAGAGAACGATCTCTTCATTGGGGAAATCCGAGCGAATCTGGTTCCAGTTCGAAACCGTGCTGTCAGGCTTCCAGATCGCGTTCAGCTGCTCGGTGGTCAGGCAGGACGCCCAATCGTTGGCCGGGTTGACCAGGACGGACAAACCGTCGTACGCGACCGTGAGCTCGATAAATTCGACGCCGTTTGCGGCGGCGGATTCGCGCTCGGAATCTTTGATCGGTCGAGAGGCATCGGAGATGACTGTCTCGCCAGTCGTGAACTTCTTGAAACCGCCGCCCGTGCCGGAGATGCCGACCGGGATCTGCACCGCCGGGTGGTCCTTGCGGAAGTCCTCAGCGGCCGCAACCGTCACCGGGTAGACCGTCGAAGAACCGTCGATAACGATCTCGCCTTCAAGTGCGATCGAAATCTCCGGCACTTCGGGTACGACGAGTTTGACATCCGGTTCCGGGTTGGCGACCTTGGCTTCCATCTGGTCGTAGAGCGGCTGCGGGAGTCCGACGTAACCAACACTGGCGGCGAGGTCGGCGGCATTCGCGAGGTAGTAGTCGACGAACGCTTTGACTTCGGGCCGGCTCAGTGCCGGGATGTTGACGTAGATGTAGAGCGGTCGGCTGAGCGGCGAATAAGAACCGTCGTTGATCGTCGTTTCGTTCGGCTCGATACAACCTGAGCCACCGTCGACACCGACGAGCTTCAACTTGTCGGTGTTCGCCACGTAGTACGCGTAGCCGAAGTAGCCGAGCGCGCCGCGGTCGCCCGCGATGCCCTGCACCAACACGTTGTCATCAACCGCTGGGAAGAAATCGTCGCGGATGATGCCGGTATCGCCGTTGATCTCTTCGGTGAAGTAGTCGAACGTGCCCGAGTCGGCATCCGGACCGTAGAGAACGATATCGAGGTTCGGGTAGCTCGGGTCAACCTGGTTCCAGCTCGTGATCTCGCTGTCAGGCTTCCAGATTTCGTGGATCTGGTCCGTGGTTAAGCAGGACGCCCAGTCGTTGTCCGGGTTGACCAACACTGACAACCCGTCGTAAGCGACCGCCAACTCGATGAAAGTGATACCGTTCTGAGCCGCAAGCTCGCGCTCGGAGTCTTTGATCGGTCGCGAGGCGTCGGAGACTACGGTCTCGCCAGCCGTGAACTTCTTGAAGCCACCACCCGTACCGGAGATGCCGACCGGGATCTGGACCTGAGGGTGTTCCTTGCGGAAATCTTCAGCGGCGGCAACCGTGACCGGATAGACCGTGGACGAACCGTCGATCACGATCTCGCCGGAGAGCGGGCCAGCTTGCGGAGCCTCGCCCTTGACGAACGGACGTGCAGTTGCGGCAGGTGCCGAAACATCGCCTGATGCTGCCGTCGCTGGCTGATCGGGCGATTCATTGCTGCTGCAAGCGACCATAACAACCGCTGCCAACAGACCGATGATCAGCAGGCCTCTGGCGCTCGCCAGTTGCCTGGTAAATTGATATTGCATCGGGTTTCGAGTCTCCTGATACCGATTCGTTTTTCAACGTTCAGGGGCACGCAAAACGCGCGCTTCCCAAAGAATCAAGATGCAACACGTTCATCACGTATTTTTTACAAATACGGCCAGCACCGCGCCGAAATTACGAAATCGGTAACCGAACCGTGAAAGTCGAACCCTCACCAACCACACTCTGTACTTCTACCGTACCGTTGTGGATCTCGACGATGTTTTTCGTAATCGAAAGTCCCAATCCGAACCCGGTTCTGTCACCTGCAGACCGAGGAGACTTGTAGAAGCGTTCGAAAATGTGCGGTATCTCCTCAGGATCGATCCCTTCGCCGGTATCTTGTACCGAAAAGACGACGGACTCCCCGTCTCGCTTGCATCCGAGCTCGATCGTTCCGCCCGGTGCGGTGAACTTCTGGGCATTGATCAACAGATTCCCAATCGCGCGCCCCATCTTCGGTCGATCTATCAACACCTCCGGCAGACCATCGGCAATTTCGGTCGAGATTTCGTGATCCGAGCGTATCCCAACCGGGCCATGACTCTTCATGACTGAACCGATCAGTTCCGCGGCATTGGTCATCTGGAGATGGACGGGGGAGCGACCAGACTCGAGCAACGTCAGATCCATTAACTCGTTCACCAACGCGGTCATACGTTGCGCCCCGTCGTTTATGCGGTCCAGAAACTTTTCGACGACTTCCGGCGGCAGTTCGCTGCCCAGCTTCAGCGTGTCAACCGATGCCTGAATCGAAGCAATGGGTGTGCGCAGCTCGTGCGAAGCGTTCGCTACGAACTCCCGCATCGCTACGCCTAGCCGATACTCGTCGGTGCGGTCATTGATGATGACGATCGCTCGCCTTACGCCGCTTTCGTCCGGCGGCAGTGGCCGCGAAAACAGTTCGAGGTGCCGGAGCGTGTCGTACAGTTCCACGCTTCGACGCACCGTCTTCCCTGCCGTCGCGCTCATCGTCACCGCCTCGTTGATCTCGTAAATATTGACCTTCGTCGCCAATGGAGTCGGGCCAGATCCACGAGTTGAGAAATCAAACTCCAGCATCCTGCATACCGCCGGATTGGCGTACTGCAGCATCCCGTTCTCATCCACAACCAGTATCCCAACTGTGATCTCGTTAAGAATCGTTTCCTGATAGCGGCGGTTCCGGTCGGATTCAGAGAGTGTGGTCTCGACGCTGTCGGCAAGCCGGTTGACGGCGTTGATGATCCGCTGCTGCTCAGGCGGCCCATCGATCTCAAGCCGGTTTCGCCTGTCGATAGATCTAGTCCGGATAATGCCGGTAGCAGTCCGCCGGAAGAATTGCGTTTGCCGTTTCCCTAGAAACCAAACGGTGATCACCGCGATTATCGAACTCGCGGCTATCACCCACCAGCCGAAAAATGCGTAAAAACCCCAACCGATTACCAGCGGTAATCCGGCCGCGGTCGCATAGCGCCACCTAAGCGGGAGGAAGTCCAGGATTCTGCTTAGGTCGGGCATCGCCGATTGGGGTCAAAGCTTACGTCGGACGTTCAAGGTACGTAGCGGTACCCAACGCCCCGCACAGTCAACAGATGGGCCGGATTAGACGGGTCTTCCTCCAGCTTGCGTCGCAACAAGGACACGTGAACATCTATCGTGCGTGACCCGCCGGAGTTATCCCCGCCCCAGACGCCCTCCAGCAGTTGCGAGCGTGAAAAAATTCGTCCCGGTCGGGATGCCAGATGGACCAGCAAGTCGAACTCTTTGGTCCTGAGGTCGAGATCGTAGCCATCCAACACTGCGCTCCTGCGAACGAGATCGATCTCCAGATCGCCGACTTCGATCGTGTGCCCACCTTTGCTGGCGCCGTTCGTCGGGAGATTGTTGAACATCGTGGCGCGGCGGAGTTGAGCCTCTACCCGAGCCATTAGTTCAACAATGCTGAAGGGTTTGGTGATGTAATCGTCGGCGCCGCTCCGAAGACCGCCGACCCGCTGGGTTTCCTGGTGCCAAGCAGTCAACATGATGATCGGCACAGTGTCACCAGTGTCTCGTAGCGCCTTGCAGACCTGCATCCCGCCCATCACTGGCAACGACAGATCCAAGATGATCAACTCGACGCTGTTAGACCGGCGGATGTCGACCGCCGTCGCACCATCCGACGCCGTTAGAACGTGATAGCCAGTGGCTTTAAGATTGAACTCCAACGTCGCGAGCAGACCAGGGTCGTCTTCAACCACCAAGATCGTTCGTTGGCCGTGTCGCTTCGTCGTCAAGTGCGATCCTAGTCCTTAAACCTTTTCAGCTACACCAGATTTCGCCGAGCGGTACGCGGCGTCAATCATCTCGATCGCTCGCATCCCGGCCCAACCGGGCGCCCAGTTGGGAACGTCCTTGCCGAGCAGGATCTCAGTGAAGTTGTCGGGCGGCCCACCGCCGTAGTACTCGCCAGCGCCAGCCCCAATGTCCACCTTGATGTGATTCCCGTCGTGGCGTTGCACTTCGAGCCGTGCCCGATCGATATCGAGCACGAAGGCACCCTCATCTCCGAAAACGCGAATGTCAAGCTGGAACGTCTGATCCTGCGGCAGTGCACCAGCACCAGAGAACGTGCCGATCGCTCCGCCCTCGAAACCGACCGAGAATGCGTTGTAAAGCTCAACCAGCGCGGTCGGAGCCGTGTTGTAGGCGAACACTGTGTCAGCCTTCAAACCCGTCAGCCAGTACGCCATACCTGCCGAGTGGGTCATCTGTGCCAACGCGTACCCGCCGCCAGCAATCACCGGGTCTGCCCATGTCTCAGCGCCGGGCTCGAACATGTTGTCGCCCGTCGCGAGGAACTTTTTGCCTTCAAGCAGGCTACGAACCGGAGACGCCATGTGGCACATCACGAATTCGATGTTTCCCACCGGATTCTGTTCCATAATCTCCTTGGCCCTCTGGATGTAAGGGGCATAGTGCCAGCCGTGCGGGATCAAGAGCTGTACGCCCTGCCGATCCGCCTCCTCAACCATCTCCCTAGCATGGGCTGCACTAGTCGCCAACGGTTTCTCGCACATCACGTGCAGTCCGCGTCTCAGCGCCGCCATCGTGTGTTCGTGGTGCAACGAGTGAGGAGTCGCTACCACCACACCATCCAACCCGTCGATCTCGAGCAGTTCCTCGTAACTCTCGGTCGCGTGCACGAAACCAAACGTCTCTTTCACGAGTTGGAGTTCGTCCGCTCCCAACCGACAGACCGCCGTCATCTCCACATCGTCACGCCCTGCGAACACCGGCATGTGGTTAGCGGTCGCCCACCATCCGGCGCCGATGAATCCGATCTGTACCGTTCCGTCAGGTTTCATAACATTGACCCTTTCGACGATATCGATCGCTAGTTAAAACGCGTCAACAATCGATTGTTGCAGAATAGACCTTTGGCGGCTAATTGTAAGTGAATTAGCGTCAACCACCCCTTCCGAAAATCACCTACCACTCTTCAACATGGAACTCTGGCTAGTAAGACACGGCGACACCATCGTCGGCGAGGACGGCCTGTACCAACCGCACCACGGGCTCACCGAACTCGGATTCGAACAGGCTCGTTCAGTAGCAGAAGTATTGGCGGACTTCGACTTCGATGCTTGCTACTCCAGCAACCTGCCCCGCGCAATCCAGACGGCTCAGGTCTTCGCGGACTTGACGTCGCACACCTTTAGTCGGATCGCCGACCTCAACGAAATCGAAGTCGGGCGCATCGAAGATGCATCAGTCGAATTCAAACAAAAGGTCGTCAACCACGGTGTCGATTTGGACTTTTCCCAATTCGGAGGGGAAAACCCCGTCGAGTTCTCTGGCCGCATCCATCGAGGTTTTCGTCAACTCCTAGCAGATGCCAAGTCAAAGGATTGCGATCGTGTCGTCGGCTTCCTCCACGGCGGGACGATCGGTGCGATCCTCGACTATATGGCCGGGCGCGATTTCGACTACCGCAGTCGCCCTAGAATGCCGAACTGCTCTTATGCGATCATGGCCGAAACGCCAGAGGGTGGATGGACCGAGTGGGAACGCTGGCACTCGGTCCATTTGACGGCGATAACCTAACCCGCCGACCGCATCGCAGCGGGAACCTGTCCCTGGCTGCATTCCGCAGCCGCCAACTTTGCATTCGCGCACTCGCAGGCCCGGCAATACACCGTCGGAGACGGCGGACTCATGTCGATCGCGATGCTCGGAGTCTCGCAGTGCGGGCAACGCGTAACCTTCGTCGCTCCGCACGTCACGCAGGTGAAATACGTGCTGTACGCGTCCTGCTGAAGCCGCATCATTCCCCGATTGCATTTCATGCACTCGCTCTTTGACAACAACATCCAACCCGCTCCTTACCAAATACATACGCCAGTAGAGTTGATGGGCGTATCTTATGGAATCAAACGAACGCGTTTCAATCGGTTGAAACGCGTTCGAATAAAAAAGTTTCAGAAACTTTGCGCAGCGCTATTCCAGCAAACCGTCCTGAGGTTTCGTCCACGGCGCACGTGCCGTCCACGCCTTCGGGCGTGGCAATCGACCCAGCTGCACCTCTACGATGCTCGGAGCATCTACCTCCACAGCGGAACGTATCGCCGTCGTCAACTCCTCAGGGCTGGTCGCCAAGAAACCTGCGCCGCCGTATGCCTCGGCCATTGCCACGAAGTCGGGATTCGCAAAGTCCGCTTCGTACGATCCACCAAAATCTTGGTCCAAATCGCGCGCAACGTTGCCGTACGCCCCATCGTTGAACACCACCGCTACGACGTTGATGCCGTACTTCACCGCGGTCGACAGTTCACCAGACGCATACATGAACCCGCCATCGCCAACGATGCAGATTACAGGTCGGTCCGGGACGCCCACTTTCGCGCCGAGTGCCGTCGGATACGCGTATCCCAACGTGCCCATGTAACCAGAGTCGATGTATGACCACGGACGGTCGACCTCGAAATGCTGCCGAGAGTAGTAGCCCAACTGCGTCATACCCCAAATCCCGGTCGCGTCATCGGGATAAGCGTTCTGAATAGCGACCAGCCATGGATAAGCGGCATCTTCGCTACGGTCATTTTCACGATACGCATCCAACGCCGCTTTGTCGAAAGCGTGACGCACGGCCATCGCTTCCGAATCGCAACCGAGATCCTCCAACGCCGCGTTCAGCTTCGTGAGCGTCGCCTTGGCATCGCCCTTGAGCTTCATCTTGTTCGGGTTAGCGCGGCCCAAGATCTGATCATCCGGATCGATCTGGATAACCTTCGAGCCGCCGCCAATTGGATTCCTAGGAGTGAAGCGGCTACCGATGGCGACGATCACCTCGGCGTTGTCGATCATGCTTTTGATCGGTCCTTCCGACCCGACCCAAGAGCCAATGCTGTTGGGATGCGAATACGGAATGACGCCTTTGCCGCCAGCCGAGTTCACGACAGGCAAACCAGTCATCTCCGCTAATTGAGCCAACTCGTCGAAAGCGTCGGACCTAGCGATGCCGCCACCCGCGAAGATAACCGCCGTTTTGGCGTTCAGAATGTCGCGCGCGGCCTGCTCGATCAGCGAATCGTCGGCCGTAGATCTGTCGCCCGGCTGACTCTCGAGTAGTTCCACCTCTTCCCGCTCGACCATCCCTTCCGGCGGCATGTCGATAAATGTCGGACGCGGACGTCCTGAGCGCATCTGTCTGAACGCCTCGTTTATCGCCGTCGGCGCCTCGTGCGGCCGCATGATCGATTTCCGATACTTCGTTATCGGCTTCATTAAATCGGCTTGGTTAACGATCTCATGCAGCCCGTCCAGACCTTTGCCTATCTGGCCTCTCGGAACTTCACCGGCCAACAGGAGCACGGGTGAAGATCGAGCGTACGCCGTCGCCATTCCCGAACCTGCGTTGTAAAGTCCGACGCCCGGAACGACCATCGCGACGGCCGGATTGCCTGTCGCCCGAGCATAACCATCTGCCATGTGCGTCGTCGAGTATTCGTGCCGTGCGGTGATCATCCGCAAACCCGGTTCGTCACGAATGCCGGTAATCAAGCCGTACATCTGCACTCCCGGCAACCCGAAAATGACTTCGACGCCCTCCCTCACCAATGATTTCGCTAGCGCTTCACCGCCAGATAGTTTTGCCACGATCTTCGCTCCCAAGTTGTTACTTCGTTCAACGACACGGTTTTGGCGGGCAATTTCGTTTCCCGACGACCCGAATCGAAGCATATGCAAGTTTAGTGGATTATACGAACATCCACCCAGACTAGCGCCAACCTAGCAAAACCCTCCCCCTTGATGCCCAAGGGGGAATTAAAGGGGGTTTAGATCAGTCGTCAGACATTCCCTGCTTACTCACGTCATCGACTGCAACAAGAGTGTCGGCATCATCGACGGCGGCACGTCTCGGAGGTCGCTCGCATCCTTCCACCGGGTGATGCCGGTTCCGATCAGCACCGAGTCGAACCCGGCGGAATTCGCACCCGCGATATCGGTGTGCAATTGATCGCCGACGAACGCGACCTTCATGTAACCGTTCAACCGCTCCTTGATGGCGTCGAACATCGGCGCGTACGGCTTGCCCAGCTTCGCGAACTTCACGGCGTCATCATCTCCGAAACGCCGGGAAACCGCAGTCTCAATCATCTCAGCCAACCCGCCAGGCCCAATCGAAAAGCGGTCGATACCGTCCGGATACAACACATCCGGGTTCGGCACCACCAGATGAAGCGGATTGCCGGCGTCCATCCGCCGAATAATCAGCGAGAGCATATCGCTCGTCGCCACAAACCAGTCGTAACCTGTGATGCCAGCGATCGCCAGCGACGTCGATACATCATCGTCAGGCGTCAATCCCACCGGCTCACAACCCGCGAGCCGCACGAACTCCACCGCATCGCCCCGCCCCGTTGCGATGCACCGAGTTCCCGTCAACCCCAGCTCCTCGAAGAACCGACTCAGCAAAGAACCTGCCGAAATCACCTGATCTTCCTCGATGCCGAAGCCCTGCCCCTGCATCACTTCGAGACGACTCGCGGTCAATCGCGATGCATCGTTCGTGGCCAGCACCCACGGCTTGCCAGCCGCGGACAAACGCTCCGTCAGGTCAATCGCACCCGGCAACGGGTCGATCCCATCCACTAACACGCCATAAGAATCGAACGCAATCGCATCGTAGTGATCGAGAAGAAAATCGACCGATACGACAGCCGGGGTTGGTTTCATTGCATCGCCATTTTCAGAGTAAGATTTCCGCATGACCGCCCGCGCGGAAGCTCATTCGCCGCTTCCACTCTCGTCCCGGGCGCCAACACGCGTACACCGAGTTACGCCATCGATTTATATTGAAACACGCAACCACAGTCTCGGTTACAGGTGCCGGCGGATTTCTCGGTAGCCACGTCTGTCGCGCACTGCTCGTCCACGGATACCGAGTAGTCGGAATCGTGCGCACCGGTTCCGACCGCAGATTGCCTTCTGACCTGCAACCAACCGTAGAGATGAGAGATGCCGAACTGCTGGACCCCGCATCGCTGACCTCGGCCTTCAATGGCTCCGACGTCGTTGTGCACACGGCGGCGATTGTCGATATTGACATGGATTTGCATCGCCAAACCAACGATGTAAACGTGATCGGCGTAAACAACGTCTTGGAAGCCTGCATCGACACCGGCGTTTCGAAACTGATACACGTCAGCTCGGTTCATGCCTTCAACCCGCTCCGCGGCATCAATCTGAACCGCGAAGCACCGTTGGCGTTTGAGGCCCGCGTCCCATACATCCGCACCAAGGCCACTGCCCATGCCGCGGTTCTGCGCGCCATGACCGACGGACGCATCGGCGGATCCATCATCTGCCCCGCAGGACTCATCGGACCTCAAGACGACCGCCCATCGATTTTGGGACGCATGTTGATCGACTTCGCCAACGAGCAAGTCCCGATGTTGATTCGAGCGGGTTTTTGGTGGACAGACGTCCGCGACGTAGCGGCTGCAATCGCAAATGCGATCTCGGTCGAGACAAACGGAAACGTCTACTTCCCCGGTGGGCGCTACGCTAGCCTGAATCAACTGACACAGTATTGCTCCAACGCCCTCGGCAAAGACGTCTCTCGACCGACTGTCCCGTACCTAGCCGCCGTAGCGGGGTTGCCATTCATCCGCGCTTTTGCAGCATTTCGAAACGTCTCGCCGCTCTACACCCGCGAATCACTCAACCTGATCCGAGATTGCCCGTCCGACATCGATCTCAGCGGCGCGATCGAAGACCTCGACTATAACCCCCGACCAGTCGAAGAGGCGGTCGACGCCGCGATAAAGTGGTTCTCAAACAGCGGGATGCTGTCGTGACCTTCGACAACTCCACATTCGTCCTAATGACATTGATTTGGGCACTGTGCGCAGTCCCCGTCCTGATAATCGGCGTGCTCGGCATCGATTTCAGCGGACGGCTCGGTGGCGAGACCAAAGGGCCGCGCATCCCTTCGCGTTGGGGTTGGTTCATCATGGAAATCCCAGCGCTGACAGTGTTTCCGGTCTACTACCTCACACAGTCAGCACGGCATCCCGTCGGCGACCTGCTACTCGTGCTATGGCTCGTGCACTACGCGCATCGTACATTGATCTGGCCGTGGTTCGTGCAGCGAAAGAGTGCCCCGTTTCCCGTCATAACCTGCGCCACGGGTTTCGGCTTCAACATCGTTAACGGCCTACTATTGGGCTGGTTCCTGACGAACATCGCCGATTACCCCGACGACTGGTTCGCCGATAGCCGGTTCATCGTCGGAACCGCCCTGTTCTTGCTCGGCGCGGTACTCAACATCACATCTGACTACCGTCTGGCACGTATGCGAAATCGAGCCGGTGGTCGATACGTCATCCCCCGAGGTGGCCCCTTCAACTTCCTGTCATCGCCCAACCTGACCGGCGAAATGATCGAATGGATCGGTTTCGCGTTCATGAGCTGGTCCCTGCCCGGACTGGCATTCGCCTTGTGGACAGTCGCCAACCTCGCGCCGCGCGCCCTCTGGCGCCACCGCTGGTATCGCGACACCTTCGACGACTACCCCGAAAATCGCGGCGCGCTGCTGCCCGGGTTGTTTCAGATTTCAACCTTATGAACTGTCTTTGTACCCATCCCAAATCGAGACAACCAGGTTGACAGATCTCTGGTCAGCATTCTAGTCTGTTAACTAGTCAGAACAATTTTCGAAGGGGGATTTTGTGAGTAAGACGTGGCAAGTCCAAGAAGCTAAAGCCAAGTTCAGCGAATTCCTAGCAGCCAGCGTCGAGGAAGGCCCGCAGGTCGTGACCAAACGCGGCGTCGAAACCGCAGTACTTGTCGACATCAACGAATGGCGCCGCCTCCAACCGAAGAGAGGCCGCACTTTGAAGGAGTTGCTTTTGGCTCCCGAGGCGCGCACCGACGAATTGGTTCCGCCGAGACAACCATTCCCGATGAGACGGATCCCAGATTTCGACTAGTCTGGTGTTTCTCCTCGATACGAACGTCGTCTCGGAATTTCGGCGAATACGTCCGAACGGCGCGGTCGTGAATTGGCTGAGAGGTGTCGCGATCGAACATCTCTTCGTGTCTGCGGTCACCGTTGGCGAAATCCAAGTCGGAATTGTCCGTACGCGGCCACGTGATGTGGCGAGGGCGGACGAACTGGAAATCTGGCTGGATGAGGTTGTTGCAACTTACAGCATCGTCCCGATGGATGCCAGTACATTTCGAGTGTGGGCAACATTGATGGACAAGAGATCGCAATCAGTGATTCTCGACGCCATGATCGCCGCAACCGCCATCGTCCACGGGCTAACCGTCGTCACTCGCAACGTCCGCGATTTCGATCAATTCGAAGTTGCGATTCTCAACCCGTTCGAAAACGCCTGAAACCCCAACCTTCAACACCTGCTGGATTGCTCGCTGTAAACGTGGTCAGGCAACGCGTGCGAGATACCTGATTCGTCAAACGCCAAATCCTCGCGATACTGGGTTTATACTGAACGCGTGTAACAAGTCTCGGTCATCTCATTCATGAACGCAGCCGATATGGAACCGGAAAACAACGCCAATCCTCAAGGCGAATCGGAACTACGCGTTTTCATCAGTAGCGTGATGGACGGGTTGATGGAATATCGTCGAGTAGCCAAGAAAGCAATTGACGACATTCCTTTCGCACGCCCTTGGCTTTTCGAGGACACGCCAGCCAGTACCGACTCCGCAATTGACCTGTATTTGCAAAAGGTCGCTGAAGCTGAAATCACTATTTGGTTGATCGGTGCCTCGACAACACAACCGGTTGTCAAAGAGATACACGCTTGCTTGAATGCCGGGAAACGTTTACTCGCGTTTAAACTACCAGCCGAATCGCGGGATTGCGAGACAACCAAATTGCTTTCCGAGGTCGAGGAGCATGTTAAGTGGCGCGAAATCAAGAGCGCCCACGAATTGCCGATCCAGATAAAGGCCGCGATCTATGACGAAGCCACAAGAGCCATTCGTGGATGGACCGCCCCGACCCGATCTCAGAAATTACTAGAAGTACGGCGACTCTCATTCGCCCGCACCAAAAGGATGTGGACAACGTTAGAGGTTCCCGACGAAATCGCAACAGAGTTGACCGACAACCAAACAGTCGGTGATGTCTTCGCACTGCCCAACACAGGTCTACATGTTTTGTTGGGTGATCAAGGAACAGGCAAATCGCTTGCTGGCGAACGTTTGTTACAGAAATCGATCGATTTGGCGCTTGAGGACGCCTCTCAACCGTTTCCCGTTTTCATCAATGCTCGACAATTCAACGAACCTCTGAACGAGTATGTGAACCGCATAACCGGGGACGTCGCTTCGCCTTTCATCCAAGGGACATTTGTCGTTGTTGACAAAATCGACGAACTCGGAATCACTGAGGCCAATAATCTAATTGATCAACTCGTGGTATTCGCGGATGCAAATTCCAAGTCAACTATAGTTGCGCCTTTGAGACCGCTTCCCGGATTGAAACAAGTCGGAACAAGAGTCGACATGCCGCTGCTCACTGACGAGCAGTCTTTGGAGCTCATTCGAAAGATCGCTGGTGAGCAAGTTTTGCCCGGTGTCAGATTGAGTTCGTCTGGCGCGACTTGGGATGCTACCAAACGCCCCTTGTTTGCGATCATGATGGGCGTGGAGTTGAGGCAAAACCCTGATGAGGGTGTTCCTAGCGCAAGCGATCTAGTGCGACGTATGGCAGGACGTGCTTTTGCGGACTCTAAATTGCCGACTGAACGGGTGGACGACTTGTTGAAGACATTGGCCGTCCAGACGACAATATCTGGCAAACCTGTGCCCAATTCACGAATCAGTCGAAATATCCGCGAACAACACGATCTATCAAACTCTAGACTCGTTTTGGAACAAGACGACGCGATAGATTTCACGCTAGCGGTTTTCCGAGAGTGGTTCGCAGCCAGAGCAATCGTTGAAGGGGACGTTGAGTTCGAATCGCTCATCCCGGCGTCTGACCGTTGGATTATTCCTATCTCAATCGCGACAAACGCCGACAAAGAAGAATTGTGCCATTCGATTATGACCGAGTCATCTTCAACGGACCCCGGTTTTGGGAGCCTGTTGTTGAACGAAATCGACCCTGGATGGTATTTTTCGCCGAAGAATGTTCCCAGTTTCGGTACTGCAATAGAGATGGGACATCAGGTCTACGATGCCATGGAAGATTGGCGGTCCGGCCTCGGTAACCTGTTTGACATAATCGGTCCGATAGGACGCGACGGTAGCACGGCAACCGTTGGTGTCGCAATTGATCAACCTCGCCTGATTACGAGTTGGTACTTGGGCAACGACGAAACAGCCAAAGTTGTTGATTTACCATCCGGCGAGGACAGATCGAAAGGTTGGTTCAATTGGCAAATGAGAACCCTTCCTCGCACGCGGGCTTGGCCTTGGGTCGTGACGAAAGATAGATTAGTCGATTCTCTGTCTAAACTTCTCGATTCGCGTCGTCTTTCGACATACACCACTGATGGGATCGCCGAGATCAGTTGGGGTTTGGCGCTCGAATTGCACCAAACTTCATACTCGAACATCACTAGGCTCAAAATCTCAGATACCAACGCGCTTATCGACGCCAACCCATCCGGCGCTTCGTTTCAGGGGCGCTGGGGGACTTCAATCGCTCTCTCACCCTCCGATATTGATCTCGTCAGGCGGCATTTGGCAGGATTAACAGCGGATGGCAATACACATATCTCGGACCCTTGGCCATCGGAAAACCGCGACGTGTCGGCAGGATCGTCTTGGGAGCGATACACCGAAGACCAACTGCTGGCACGAACAGAGGAGGTCTACGCCGCGGCTGTGAGAATCTACGAACAGATGGTTAATCAGTGGTTCGCCGCGTTCAGCGATCGCCTCAATCTGTTTCAGTTGCTACCTGTACGGATGGAAGGCGAACTTGCAATACCAGGAAATAGTGATAGTGGCAGGGCTCCGCGGCTCTCGCGTCGCCCCCGAATCTTGCGGCAATCTGAACAATCAATAACCGATTTCGCGTTGGCGGAACAATACAGTTCGATTGATGACTATCGCTCGTATTGGGACGAAGAGCTAGAAAGCTTTGCAATGAACCGACCTGGGTCCACGACAACGCCTACTTTGTTCTTTTCCCGTTCAATACTCGAGATATTCATACCGTGTCCTGCGACAGATTTGGCCCACGAGTGGCTTTCAGATGACTTGAAAAAGCTTGGTTGGATTGGCTAATGAGAGTTATCGCCGACACCAATCCGAGGGCCACTCACAGTGGCCGATAGAACCGGATTCGCGTGAACTCTCGGTTCTGCACTATCGCTACGGTGCCCAATCTTCACCACTTGCTCGATCGCTCAGCGTACACATGGTCTGGCAGTCTGTAACTGATGCCCCCTTCGTCGAACGCTGAGGTTTCGAGTAGCCCTGAGAAGCGGTTGAAACTGCTTTTCGAGGCACGCTTGGGGAACAGATTGTCCATGAAACGGTCGAATACCTCTGTAGCCCGAAAATGCGCGACAACTCCGATACTTGAACCCGCAGGAAAGTCCAGCGATTCGGCAAGTTCTTTACCGATGAGTCCGCGCGTAAGCCGGTAGACGTATTTGGCTAAGGCGCGGCGTTCTTCGGGATCCGTCACTCCGGCGACTACCGGAGCAGAGTTGATCAACGAATGAGCCATGACGACCGATTCCGTTTCGGATCTCGGCTCGCACATCAGGCCAATGTCATACAGTTCAAGAGCCACAGCCCCATCGCGGAACAGGATCGTCTCAGGAATGCCCATCATCCAACCGGCGTAGCGCCAAACCGCCATGAAGCTCGCGTACTCCTCGTCGGTGTATGTGGCTCCCAAGGTTTTCATGTGCAAAAGCAATCGCGCCGAAAAAGCAGAAATGGCATATCCCAAATGAGCTGTGCTCACCGGCAATCCCCACGAGTCAAGATCCCATTCATCCGACTGACTGAGAAGGAGCCGAACACGCGCATGAATTACCCGAATACGAACGGAAAGTTTCCAGCCGTCCCCATACCTATCCAAACCGCCGGGTAGGAATATATCCATCATATGACGGTTGTTGTTTTGCAACCTTCGAACACCTGAGTCACGAACTCGCCCAGTGATGAAGAACGACTTGGCAATGTTCGTTGTAAATCCTTCAATCAAAACACCTGTGACGAAAGCCGCCAGAACCAGCTTCGAGTTCCTGTGAAACATCCGGATTCCCGGCATGAATTCTTCAAAATTAACTCAATCCGGCACTGTCGATGCCTCTTCGAAGAACTCTCGCAACGAAGCCGGCGCCGACTTAAGAGACTCTTCCCCTTCTCTGTTCATGGCTGCTGTGAGCAGTCTGCCTTGCTCTGCCGGGGTAAACTCGGATAGGTCTTGGACCATAGTTTCGCCCAATGGATCTCCGACGAGAGTGTGCGCCACATAATTGGACGCGATTTCAGGATCGACAAGTCGGGCTTTCTCATAGCCCTTGTGGTAATCAGTCGGTATGTTCAACGTCGATTGCATTGTGGGGTTCTCTCCCTCGTATCGTAATACGATGAGAATGCAGGGTTGAGATTCAGTCTTCCGCTTCAACTCGCAGGTCTGGAAGCCACATGAGCCATGATGGCAGGTACCAGTTGCGTGCACCGAGAACTTCCATGCTCGCAGGAACCAGAACCGAACGTACCAACGTGGCATCCAAAAATATCGCTACGGCCAATCCGAAACCGACCTGTTGATTGACAATCGTTTTTCCCGACGCAAATGCGCCGAACACCACAACCATGATTAGCGCTGCGCCGGTAATGAGGCTCGCGGTCTCTCGCAACCCGTATGCTACCGCTTCCGCATTATTCCCAGTCTGATCGAAACGCTCGCGAATACGGCTCAATAGGAATACGTGATAGTCCATTGAAAGCCCGAAGAGGATCGTGAATAGGAACAGAGGAACCCAGACGTCTATAACCTCCGCGTGCCTAAACCCTAACAGTTCCGTGCCAACCCCCTTTTGAAAAACCAACACCATCAGTCCATAGGCAGTACCCACGGAGAGGAGATTCATAACAACGGCCTTGATCGGAATCACTATCGAGCGGAAGACCAACAGCAAAACTATGAAGCTGAAGCCCAGCACGAACGCGAACACAATCGGCGTATACCGATTAATCACGGCCTGTAAATCTGTAGCGTCCGCGGTCACCCCACCGACAAGCGCGGTGGCAGGGACACCCGAAAATGCCGACGGAATGTGCTCGTCACGGAGCGCAGTTACGGCATCCACGGCCGCTTGGTTTCGCGGTTCCCCAGGGATGACCACCGTCATCAAGGCCAAATCTCCCGCCTCGTTTACGACCAGTTGAGGCGGTAGCGGAAAGCTCGGAGAACCCGTCAGGGATGTCTCCAATTTTTCTATGGCAGACATAACCTGCGGATCGTTGATATTACCGTCAATGACTATCTCGACAGGATTGACAAGCCCGAAAGAAAACTCCTCGTTCAAGACGAAGAAGTGTTCCCTTGTTTCCGCGCCTTCGGGAAAAGTATCGACGCCATTGATGCCCGTTCGGATATCGAAATAAAAGAACGTAACGGCGATCATCGGTACACCAATCGCGACGATGCTTATCACCGGGAATTTGGTCACGTTCTGCGTCACAACGTCCCAGAAACCACCCTTTGAGGGTTCCGCATTTTCAACCGCAGACCTGCCGAAATATGGAATTCGCAGCAGGTTCAATTTCGGGCCGAGCAACGCAAGCACCGCAGGCAACAGTGTCAAATTGGCAGCCAACGCGACTATCACTACTAGAATGGCACCAAGACCGAGCGATTGCAAGATCGGGAACGGCACGATCAGCAGTCCACAGAGTGCGATAACAACCGTCACTCCGCTGAAAAGTACGGTCCGTCCCGCCGTCTCACTCGCTCGCTCGACAGCTTGAAGACTATCCAACCCGTGTTGCATCTCTTCGCGGTATCTGGAAATGATGAAGAGCGAATAATCGATGCCGACCGCCAACCCGATCATTGTGATCATCAACGTTACGAAGAAGTTCAACTCGAACACTTGACCTATGAGCGCCGCTAGGCTCAGCGCTACGATGATGGCCACCACGGCCAATCCGATTGGCAAAAGTGCGGCTATTACAGTGCCGAACAGCGCCAAAAGAATGATTAGTGCCACCGGAATACCAAAACGCTCCCCTTGCTCCAAGTCATGCGTTGAAAGTTCATTCAGCTCGTGATCAAAGCTTGAGGCACCCCCAATAAGGACGCGAAAATCATCGGACGAATCCAATTCTTCGACTATTTCGAGGACGGTTCCAATGTTTTCACCTGCGTCCCCCAAACTCCCGGTCATTACCATCGGCATTATCGTCGTCTTACGATCCACCGACACGAGAGACTCATCGTTGTCTTGGTAGTAGTTCCGGGCGAACGCGACTACACCCTCACCCAGCGACACTATTCTCTCCGTAAACCGATTCGACTTTTTGCCGGAACTCCGGCGCGTCGACGGTTAACGATTCCGACTGAACGATAACGATCTCGGTTATCGGCTCGGGACCCCTCAACCTGTCTACCAACAGTCTGGCGGCACGCTCGGACTCGGCGCTTCCAGACAAACGAAATTCGGTGGTCGTGGCCGAAGCAAGAAATTGCCCCGCTATTGCGAGCGCGATCACGACCAAAACGAGCCAAACAACGATCGTCACGATCGGTCTTCGCGCGCTCAAACGTGCAAGCGATTGCGTCAAACGTAGACCCCCTTCGGCCGTTATTTAACGGGTATTAAATGTATGTTACACCTCTAGATGATTGCTCAATGCTTCTTCGCGTGCAACTACGTGACGGAACCCAATTCGTTTAACACCATTCAACAGCGATTATTGACTTCAACCCGCCGCGAACCGTCGGCGTCTTTAACACCATTGGACATTCGGTAGTCGATGCCCATGTCATTGCATACGGATCGTTGCATTATTACCGTGAAATTGTCCAATTGCTGGGACGTTGCGTCCGACACGATCTTCAACCTTTTGTAGGTTTGAAATCACCGTTGTTGTCAACCAAACGCGACGTGAAGTCTTCCTCAGATGCTCCGTTCAGTTTCGTCGCCTCGCCATCAGCGTATCTGGTTAAAGTTCCAGCATCCAGTCGAACTCCACCTCATCCGGCCAACCTGGGTATGCATCGGGAATAACGTTTGCCAGCCAACATCCTTGTTTCGCATAAAAGTCGCAAGCGTTAACGTTGAGGTCCTGCGTCTCGATCTTGAGTTCGACACACCCTGCCCTTTTTGCGTTCCGCACCACGTGCTCAAACAACATTGTTCCGACCCCACGCCTTCTCCATTCCGGCGCAACACGTAAATCCCACAACGCTGCCAAATCCTCACACCCCTCCAAGAATTCCAGCTCCGGCGAATCGTGAACTACGATTGCGCCGCCCACTCGTTCATCACCCGCAAACGCCGACAATATCCGCCAATTGGTAGTGTCCCAACGCAACCAACGATTCGGCGGTTCGCCACCGTCGTAATCCTTGACCCAAGGCGGATCAACCCGTTCCTCAATCAGCCTCCAACCGCCGTCCGCACCGCCAATCGGCACCGCCACGTATCGGGATTCGACGGTGAACGCGATCGAAACCTTCGCGTACTCACCCAACACTGCCATCGTCTCTTCCCTAATCGTGATCATTGCGGACCGCCTATTGTGCGCGCGAAGCGTGTCCACAGCGCAACCCTTCCCTGGGCGACTTACAACTCCGGCGCAACAAACTCGCTCAACAGGCATAATCTTGCGGAGGCGGGACTGGCAACTCGGTAAAACCTCTCGTCGGCCGTCCACATCTCGCAATCCAGCGATTCTGCCAATGCCAAATAGTGGCTGTCGTAAGCGGCGCCCTGCCCAAGCTCGCTTGCCAATTCCAACGCCCTTCGATGGATATCCGGCGAGTGGTGCAGTTCGATATCAGCGGATAGCAACTTCTCGATCAGTCGCGCCCCTTCCTCTAGGCTCATCTCCGACCGCTTTACCCGCTGGTGAAGAATGTTGGTCACTTCTACAGGCATGAAATACGGCGCAACCAATTGGATTCCTGTTTCGTGCCACTCTAATGCCAGGGCTTCAGCCTTGTCGGAGTATTCCTCTTTCACCACCCACTTGAACGCCAGATTGGCGTCTACAACGACCGACTGACTCACGCCAAACCCTCGAGTTGTGAGTCGCGGATCTCGCGCGCTTCACGAAGCAAGTCAGCTGAATTTCCAGGTAGCACTTTGTCGCCAAATATCTCATTCCGGAGCGCTATTACCTCTCCGATGCCAAAGCGTCCCGACGGTTTTTTGGTCTTGCCATCCGATTCGATTTCGGCATCCCTTATCGCTCGCGCTTCTCTCAGCACATTTTCAGAATCTCCCGACAACACCATATCTCCCGTAAACCCTCGCCGAAGTATCGTGTAATGCTCCGAAGCTGGCGTCGCAGGGTTTAATCCCTTGTCCTCATCCCCTTCGTCCTTAGCCAGCTCCCGATCAATCGCGCCCAAACAATACTTCCGCATGCTGACGCCTTTCAGCGCCGCCGTCGCCTTCAGTCGACGCTGAAAGGCGGGATCCATGTCCAGCGTGAGTCTCTTCTTCTTGGCTTGCATTGCGGTCGCTCTCCCAAATTTCTGTAACCATCATTTTACCGCAAACACAGAAATACGTGATTCATCACGCGCCCATCATCCTGATGATTCGCGTACCGTCGCTTCATCTGCGACATCCTCATTCTTCTTCTTCTGGCCGCGCCGCTTCCTCGACCGGTTCACCTGCGGAATCGTCACCTCTGCTAACTGGCTGAGTTGTGCTCCGAACCGGCCGTGCCGTATTCCGAACCGGCCGCTTCGTGAACAACCACACGCTGAAACCGAAACCGAAGCGCAACACCAGTTCCAACGCGATCAGGAACAGCAGGTAGTAAACGATCAACTCTCGATGGTCGTTGACGCCTTGGAGGTTCACCAACGAATCGCTTAAATTGAAGAACGACGCATCGATCAGGAATAGGGCCAGTATGGCGAATGGCAGGATCTTCGCCAAATCGCGCGACAGATCTTCGTTGTAATACGCCGAAAATCGAATGGCGCTGACCGTTGCCAAAGCGATCAACAACGTGTCCGAAATATCTCTGCTCTCGGATAGAAACGTCAACATCAACGTCAGCACCGCGAACCAGAAGAAAGCGAACATTGGGAACACGATCAGGTACTTGGCGATGTACGAGAAAACATGGATAATCTCCCTCACCGACCGGTAACGCGATCCTTCAAAGCGTGAGACATCGAACGAAAACATGTCCCTCAACGCAATGAAACGGTAGAAATTGAACACGAACACCGAATAGACCGCCACACCGATGACGTAGACCGCCACCGGTTGCAACAGGTCTATGGCATCTTCGATGTTCAGACCGTTGGGAAAAAAATCATTGATGTCTAACACTCAATCCTCCTCTCCCGTCTATTTTGTCGGTTTGCCCCAAGCGATAACTAGCTTTAGCGTGTCATCACCGACGCATCTGAAGCCGTGATCGACCCCCGGCGGTGCCAATACCGCATCCCCCGCCTCGACCACCTGCTCCTCGCCGTCCATCCACATCACTCCCCTGCCCGCGATGAAGTAGTAGAACTCCTCCAGCGCGTCATCGCCCTCGTGCACATGGCGGCCCTCGCTCGCACCCGGCGGCAACTCCCAAACCTCGATCCGCACCGGCAGTTTCGACGCCCCATCGAAGAACCTCCGCCGCGTCACAACCCCGTCGCCCTCATGCAACCCCGGCTCTAGAATCGCATCCTCAGATTCGTGCTGCTTCCAGTTCATAACGCTATCGGTACAAGTAGTTCGTCACGCCAAAGACGTCGAAATCTGCGTTATCGTGCCGGATCAACTGTGACGCCTTCAATTGACGAAATAGTTCTGGAGTCGGATCACATCATCAACGTCGATGCCGTTTCTGAACCAGCGGGATCTGAAGATCCTCTTCGCTTCTTCAACGTCTAAAGTTGCGATCGCGCCGAGCGAACCCAATCCGCTGGACTCGTATCCCTCCAAGCCGTCTGAAACCCAAACCAACTCAATCACATCCTTGGCCAACTCTAGATCCGCCTCGACGAGGTTAGCCACTGCCCTAAGATCGGACACCGATGAGTCTATTCCCCCGTCGGCAACCCATGGCAACGAGAGCACATCGAAACCAAATGTGGCGTCGCTCGCAAAAATGCTTCGTATCTCAACAACCATCCGGTTTTCTTCGTCCGTCAATCCGTCGAGCATCCAATCGACAAGACGCATCGCGCGGTTGGATCCGACGGGGGCAACATACAAAGTGCCCAAGAGTTCAATCAGAAGTCGGTCTTGATTGGTCATGTCGTCGCCGAACCAGCCATATCGGCTGATTGTCTCGGCATCGCCAACGTCATGCTCGGCGATCCGCGCCATCGCCTCAATCGCCTTGTACTCCCAGAATTTAATCCCATCTTCGAACCACCTGGCATCAATCATCGTTTGTGCCAATCGCGGACTGATTGCGGTTATGGCGGCGAGTCCGCTCAATGCCTTCAACTCGGGGTAGTCAACGTGATTTTGGAGCCACTCGGTTCCCGCCAGAGATCGAGCGAGCGTTTGATCGGTTTGCCAAATGTCGGCGATCTCAGAAAACGCCGCGGCGTGGATATCGTCAAGCGGCCTATCGGGCCACGACAAGGTACCCCGAAGTTCGTTGAAGCGCTCGTCCGCTACTGAAAACTCCGGCGTTCCCAATTCGAACCCCGGCAGGAAACTACCACCGTGATACTCGCGGTAAACGCTCATGACGTTTTGTCTTAAATGATCGGACGTGTTTTCGACGAATATTTCGTAGATATCTTCCTCGGTAATAACAGACAAACTCGCGAACCGGTTCAGATAGATGTCACCCATTGCGTCCGACATGGCGTCGTGCCCGATTGCAGACCGCATTGTGAGCAAGAAAAATTCACCAAATACGTAGTTGCATGAGCTTCGACGCCGCGCGTCTTGATCATAGTCGATCAGCTCCTGCAGCGTGTCGACGCCAAGTTCAAGCTCACATGCCCTGAAAAGTGTTTGTCGAATCTCGGCCGCCCTGCGGTCAAGATCTATTGAACCGAGATTAGCGAGCACAACCGTGGCGAGGAAATTCGCTCCGCCCTCCCTCAACCACGTCTTGCCCACGCTGCCACTCATGTAGTAATGGCCCGTTTCATGAAATACAGTGTGGTCGGCGGTTTTATCGTATTCTTCAACCCGGGACAGCAGAATGTTGCTGCCTGTGTACTTCGCCGCGCTCAAACTGTGGCCGTCAGCAAACACCGCGGCAAAATGCCTGGTCGGAAACGGAACCTTCATGAATCTTTCAATGTCAGTCGCTCCTCGTACCAATTGGTTCATCAACCCATCGCTAGGATTAATTCGTTTGTTGCTGAATAACCAAAACTCGACGTTACCGCCCAACGGCATAGCGACAGTTTTGGTCTCGAGGAAATACCGGTCCATCAGTTCGTCGTAAAACTCAGGAGCATCGAGCAGACTCGTCCACAGCGTGGACACAAAAACCGCCTCTTCAAGGTTCAGCCCGTCTCCGAACCAAGGCTGCTCCAATAACTCTGCGTATCTTTCCGGGTAAGAAATTTGAATGGCCGCCATCGTACCAACAACATTCGCACCCAACTGGACTGACCACCGTTTCAAGTTATCGAATAATCCCTCCGCAAATTCCGCATCGTAATACGACAAATCGACAAGATTCTGGATCAATTTGGAGTGGTCGTCGTCAACACCAGCCTCCAACACCTCGAACACTTTTCTTGAAAGTTCCGGGTTCCGTTCCACCAGATCCGAGAATGTCCAAAGGGCGCTACCCTCGGCGCGCGTAATCCCGTCGCTGAACCATTCAAGCGCAATGAGACTCCTACCGAATTCGAGGTCGCTTGCAACTATCCGTTCCAGCCCGGATAGACCGGTGTTTTCGTTCTGATCAACGCCAACCGCCAACCAGTCGATCTCCGCAACCATCTCGGCCATCTCAATTTCGATCTCGGCAATCCCGATCAAATTGTCCGAGAGCAAGGAAAATATCGAATAACCACCCATATCGATGTCTTCAGACAACCAAGGGTAAGCGGAAGCGATCTTCGCCAGACCCAAGTCAACATCTGAGAGCCTCTCAAATGAAATGAACACCGAACGCATCGTTCTGCTCTCGGATTCGGTTACCCCGTCAACGAACCACGAATAGCGTGACAACGTGAGGCCCAATTCAGGATTCTCGTCAGCGAACCGATCAATCGCCTGCAAGACGCTCGCCTCCAACTGATCAATGCCGTTCCTGACCCAATCAATGCCTACGATTTGCCGCGATAGGTCCGGGTCCGTTTGCGCCATCGACGCGATCCCTTGCACTCCTCGTTGGGTGTTGTCCGTTGGGTTTTCGCCGAACCCCTCCATACCAAGAATCCCATCCAACGTTTCCAAGTCCGATCCGGCGATCACGCCTAGACCCCTTATCAAATCTCCTTCGACGCCGCTAATCCCATCCGTGACCCATGCCAGCCCAGCGACTTTTTCACCCCGTTGAATGTCCGCCAGTGCGATCTCCGCGATCTCCTTTCCCGCTGCGTCGTGGAACGAATCCGGAGGGTCTTGGTACCACGGGATCGCCTCATCGAGTTTCGCGATCACGATCTGTTCCACACTCGGTGTGGCGGTGCTCGTCGGCGTCGGTATCGGCGTGTTGGCCGGCGTCGACGTCGGTTCCGGCGTGTTGGTCGGCGTCGACGTGGTCGTCGGTTCCGGCGTCGGTTCTGGCGTAGGCGTGTCGGTAGGCGCCAGCGTACTTGTGCTCGTAGGATATGGCGTTGATGTGGCGGTCGGTGTTCGAGTGGGCGTTCTGGTGGGAACCGTTTGGGGCATCATCGTGGGCGAAGGTTCGGGCGCTACCATCAAAGTCGGCTCCCGTGTCTCAGTGGGAGTTGGAAGCGGAGTATCCGTCGGCGCCGTTGTTGGCGTGCTAACCGGAGAAGGTATCGGCACATGCGTCGGCGTGTAAGTCGGGATCGGCGGTCTAGGTGTCGCGGTGGAAGTCGGGACCGGTGGCAGAGCGGTTTCGGTAGCCGCTCTTTCGGGTTCACCCTGGTCGCATCCACCTATCGAAACCAACAAAGCGGTCAAACCCGCAATAAAGCAAACCCACAGCATCGCCCCATTGCCGCTGAATCGAGATCTCACAGCCTTAGCTCCCCGCGCAAGCTGTGTCAAACCAGCAACGCAACAGCCGCCAAGAGTATCACGAGATCTATTGGTTAATAATTCCGAATTTAACCAAGAATGACGATGTTGCTTAATCGATAGCTCAACTGCGATCACAGTCACACCGCAGAAGGTTCGGAGACTTCACGTTCAACCTCCCGCCCAATATCGGCTGCCGTCAATCCCGCGTAGTACTCTGTTGTTCCGTAGCGCCCAATGACCGCGCCCGTCACGTTCATCTATAGTCTAGCCCTACACCAAAATGCCCAACCGGAGCAAACCGTGAACCGATGCGAATGGGCCGGCGACGACCCGCTCATGCAGAGTTACCACGATGAGGACTGGGGCGTCCCAATCCACGACGACCGCGCCCTCTTCGAACTCCTCGTGCTCGAAGGCGCACAGGCAGGACTCTCCTGGCGCACCGTCCTACACCGCCGCGACGGCTACCGCGCCGCCTTCGACAACTTCGACATCGCGACCGTAGCCGCATACGACGACTCCGACCGCGAACGACTCCGAGCCGACGCCCGCATCATCCGCAACCGCGCCAAAATCGACGCCGCCATCGCCAACGCCCGAGCCACGCTTGCCGTCCAAGCAGACCACGGCTCCCTAGACGCATTCCTATGGAGCTTCGTCGACGGCGAAACCCGCCAAAACGCATTCCAAACCCAGTCCGAAATCCCCGCCCAAACCGACCAATCACGCGCCATGAGCAAAGCTCTCCGCGCCTGCGGCTTCTCCTTCGTCGGTCCCACCATCTGCTACGCCTTCATGCAGTCCGCCGGCTTAGTAAACGACCACGTAACCACCTGCTTCCGATACTGACGAGAGGAGTCTGGTTACGTCGCCCGCCCGGGACCCCGCCACTCCACTCATCCACCATCCGCAACATAAACCCGCAACTCGGTGTGACGCGCCAAGACCTCGAAATCGGCGTCGTTGTGGAGTATCGTCGCACCGGCACGAATGGCGACGGAGGCGATGAGGCAGTCCATCATCCTTCGAACAGTTTCGCCTTGACGTCGGCAACGACGATAAAGAGCCGCGGCATCGTCGTAATCAGTCGGCTGCACCGGCAGCATCACCGCCGTCGCGAGCAACCGTCGAAGGCTCCGCAAGTGCGACGCGTCGTGCGCGCCGACAGCACCTCCATCTGCACCGCTTCGCAGATGGCGAATTCATCCGACAGCAAATCGCCAACCGAGTCGCAAGTTGACGACCCCGTATCCCGCAAGAACTCTATCCATGCCGACGTGTCGATGAGGATCACACCGAGCGGCCTGATCGCATCGCACCCAGGTCACCTTCCCAACCACTTCCTCGCAACGCGCGCGCCTCCTCCACGGACGCCGCCTCGGCGGCAAGTGTCCGAAGAGCAAAGTTGATGGCCTCTCGCTTGGTTGACAGACCATAGCGCCGCATCACCTCGGCGCACGCCCGATCATCGATATTGACATTGGTGCGTGACATACACCAAGCATACACCACCAGAGGTTTCGCTCGCTCAGAGGTAAATGGCACAGTTCACAAGCCCTTCTCCAATAAAAGACGCCACGCGCTCCCCGATCACCATCGAAGTGACGTTCGTGTTGGCGCGGATACAGTCGGGCATAATCGACGCGTCGGCGACCTTCAGATTCTCTAGACCACGCACGTTGCCGAACTGGTCGACCACCGCCATCGGATCTGAAACCGGCCCCATTTTGCAGGTGCCCGACACATGATGACTGGTGGCAACGGTTCGCCTGATCCACGCATCCAGCGCCTCATCCGACTCGAGGTCCGCATCCGTCGGATCCACTCGCTCATTGGCCAGACGGCTCCAGCTTTCGTGCTCCGCGAAATCGAGACTGATCCGAACTCCCTCGCGCAACCTCGCCGTGTCGAACTCGTTCACCAGATAGTTGTAGTCGAGGAACGGCTGAATGTGAGGGTCCTTGTCTCGCAGGTACAGACTTCCCGCACCGACGGCAAGGTCGATGCAGATGACCATTGCAACGCCGAGTTCGTCGCTTGCGCCCGTCCGATACGGCTTGATGTCGATCGGGCTCCGCGAGATCGATTGGATGAGCATGTCATTGGCCAGGTGCGAGCCCTCCGCGGTGTACCGCAGAGTTACCTGCATGCCCGGAATGCCGACAGGCTGCTCGAAGCCGTCGCGCGTCCGCCAAGCCGTCCTGACCTGCGGATGATCGCGGAGGTTCTCACCCACGCCCGGAAGGTCATGCAGCACTGGCACGCCAACTGCATCCAATCTCTCCGTCGGCCCCACGCCCGACAGCATCAGCAGGTGCGGCGAGCCAATCGCACCCGCCGACAGGATGATGTTCTCGCCCTCATAGTCCAAGACCTCACCGGCCACTTCTCCTCTGATCCCCACAGCGCGTTTGCCTTCGAACAGCACCTTGTGCACCAGGCACTCCGGCTGGATCGTGAGATTGGGCCGATCCCGGACACTCCCGAGATAACCGATCGCAGTGCTCCATCGCACGCGGCCAGGATTGTTCAACGGCGTCGGACCTACCCCGGTAGAGTCCGGCGCGTTGTGGTCCGGGCACTCCGGGAAACCGTTGGCACGTGCCGCTTCGTAGAATGCCCGTTGGTCAGGGTTCCATTCATCGGGCTTGAACCGCCTCACAATGATCGGACCATCCGACCCGTGGAAATCGCCCGCGAAATTGGTGTCCGTCTCAACCATCCGGAAGTAGGGCATCAACTCCGCAAAACCCCACTTGTCGTTGCCCCACGATGCCCAGTTGTCATAGTCCTCTGGGACACCCCTCAGGAAAATCTGTCCGTTAACCGCGCTGGATCCGCCCACTACCCTGCCCCGAGGCACCAGACCCCGCGTCGCCTCGTCCGTGTAACGCACCACGAAGGTCCACCGATGCTCGCTGTGCACCCTGCGCCACGGCTGATCTGTATGACCGTAGCCGTACTTCACATCGTCCGGGATATCGTCGAAGTTCGGATAATCGGGACCCGCCTCGATCAGAAGCACCGAATGATCTGGGTCTTCCGTAAGACGTGTTGCGAGAATGGCCCCGGCCGAACCGGCGCCCACTATGATCGTGTCGTATGTGCTAGGCATGCCACACCCCCTTGGATGCCGTTCCGATGACGGGATTATACGCCAACTTCTCACCGAACGACACGCGCCATTCCACCGCCTTCGTCACACCCACCATCTGCTACGCCTTCATGCAATCCGTCGGCCTAGTAAACGACCACGTAACCACCTGCTTCCGCTACCGCTGAACAAGAGAAGCCCAAGCACGGTTCGCGTAGCCGTACCTAACATCGGACGCTCTAAGTTGAATGACCGGCTAATACCCCTCACCAATGAAAGACGCCACCCGTTCGCCGATCACCATCGAGGTCACATTCGTGTTCGCGCGGATACAGTCCGGCATGATCGACGCATCGGCGACCTTCAGGTTCTCAAGACCCTGTACGTTGCCGAACTGGTCGACCACCGCCATCGGATCCGAAGCCGGCCCCATCTTGCAGGTGCCCGAAACATGATGGCTGGTCGCAACCTTTCGCCTGATCCAGGCATTCAGCTTCTCGTCCGACTCGAGGTCCGCATCCGTCGGATCCACTAGCTCCTTTGCCATACGGGCCCAGCCCTCGTGCTCGGCGAAATCGAGACTGATACGAACGCCCTCGCGCAACCTCGCCGTGTCGAAATCGTCCTCCAGATAGTTGTAGTCGAGGAACGGTTGGATGTGAGGGTCTTTGTCTCGCAGGTACAGGCTTCCCGCACCGACGGCCAGGTCGATGCAGATCACCATCGCAATCCCGAGCTCGTTGCTCGAGCCGGGTCGATACGGCCGGGCGTCGATCGGGGTGCGCGAGCCCGGATGGATGAGCATGTCGTTGCGCAGGTGCGAGCCCGCCGCCGTGTACCGCAATGTAATTTGGCAACCCGGCGTGTTATACGGCAGTTCGAACCCGTCGCGCGTTCGCCATGCCATTCTGACCTGCGGATGATCGCGAAGATTCTCACCCACGCCCGGCAGGTCATGCACCACGGACACACCAACGTCGTCCAATCTCTCCGTCGGTCCAACCCCAGACAGCATCAGCAGGTGCGGCGAGCCAATCGCACCCGCCGATAGGATGATGTTCACGCCCTCAAAGTCCGAGACCTCGCCATCCACCTCTGCCATGATCCCAACGGCCCGTTTGCCATCAAACAGCACCTTGTGTACCAAGCAATCCGGCTGGATCGTGAGATTGGGCCGCTCCCGTGCGGTGCTCAGATATCCGATCGCAGTACTCCATCGCACACGACCGGGGTTGTTCAACGGCGTAGGACCTACGCCCGTCGTGTCGGGAGCGTTGTGGTCCGGACACTCCGGGAAGCCGTTGGCCAAAGCCGCCTCGTAGAATGCCCGCTGAGGTTCTATCCATTCATCCGGCTTGAACCGCCGCACGATGATCGGACCATCCGAGCCGTGGAAATCGCCCGAAAAGTCCGTGTCCGTCTCGATCATCCGGAAGAACGGCATCAGCTCTTCGAAACTCCACCGGTCGTTTCCCCAAGATGCCCACGTGTCGTAATCCTCCGGCACTCCCCTCAGAAATATCTGCGCATTCACCGCGCTCGACCCGCCCACGACCCTGCCACGCGGCACCAGACCCGGCATCGCCTCCTGCGTGTAACGCGCCACGAACGTCCAGCGATGATCGCTGTACGCCCTCCTCCACGGCCGGTTCGGGTGGCCGTAGCCATACTTGACCTCGTCGGGGATATCCTCGAAGTCCGGATAATCGGGACCCGCCTCGATCAGAAGCACCGAATGGTCTGGGTCCTCCGTAAGACGTGTTGCGAGAATGGCCCCGGCCGAACCGGCTGATCGTGTCGACTAATGATTGGATGCCGTTCCGTGACGGGATTATACGCCGATCTGAGGTTTTGTACTTCTACTAGAGCAAAACCCCGTCATACCCGCCGGGCCTGCCCGTACCCAGTACGGGGGCGGGACCCCAGGTGAAAACCCCCTCTCCCTCGATGGGTGCTTTGCACAACTAACGTCCGCGTAGGCGGGAATCCAGAGGGGTGTGGCAAACGGGGATCGTCTATACAGCCCGATATCGAGTTGTGCAAAGCACCCTCGATGGGAGAGGGCAGAGCCTGCCCCGGGCTTGAACCGCACAAATGGCAAAAACAATCTTTTAGCCTGATACCCACCATGAAGCCAAACCGCATGAAACAAAAACTCCTCGCCGGCGAACCCGCGTTCGGCGTCTCGATCATGTTCCCGTCTCCACACATCGTCGACATCGTCGGACGCCTCGGCTTCGACTGGGTGCTAATCGACTGCGAACACGGATCAATCTCGATCGAGAGCGTCGAACTCATGGTCATGGCCGCCGAATCCGCTGGCGTGACACCCATCGCCAGACCGCCCGTCAACGGATTCGAAGCCATCGGACAGCTCATGGACCGCGGCGTGATGGGCGTGCAGGTGCCTCATGTCAACACCGCCGAAGACGCCCGCAGAGCCGTCGAAGCCGTCAAATACCATCCGCTCGGCGAACGCGGACTCGCCGCCGGAGTCAGATCGGCATCATACGGATACGGCATGTCGATGTCCGAATACGCCGAATACGCCAACAGCGAGACCCTCGTCTGCGTCCAACTCGAAGAAGCCGAAGCCGTCCGCAACGTCGACGAGATCGTGCAAGTCCCCGGCGTCGACGTCTTCTTCGTCGGCCCGTCAGACCTCTCCCAGTCCCTCGGATACCCCGGACGCCCAGACGCCCCCGAAGTGCGCCAAGCCATGGACACCGTCTTCGCCACCATCGCCGCCGCCGACAAAATCTCAGGCTCCGCCGGCAACACCGACGCCACCCGACGATACCTCACCCAAAACGTCACCTACCTCTACACCCACCTAACCACCCTCCTCTCATCCGCCGCCACAACCTTCCTCGACGAAGTGACGCACTGATCCCGCGAGACCACCGTCATTCTCGCCGCAGAGCCACCGTCATTCCCGCACAGGCGGGAATCCAGAGGAGCGGGAAAAGACGCGATGGAGATCGAAGTCGTCGACCATCCCTATGAGGAGCATCGAAATGACCAACCCTGAACCAATCCACCCGGGCGAGCACCTCGCGGAGTTCATGCAGGAACTTGGCATAACTCAGTACGGTTTGGCAAAGACGATCGGAGTGCCGCCGATCCGGGTACACGCCATCGTAAACCGACGCCGATCCATAACCACCGACACCGCGACGGTGTCGATAACGGTCGACGATGTGCTGCCGAGCGCGCCCCGCGATGTCGTCCTGACGACCGGCGACGCCCAGATCCGAGTCGCTTGGACAGAGCCAGATTCCAATGGCGGCGCCAGCATCGACGGGTACCGTGTACGCCACCGCGCACGCGTAACGCCGGCCGCTGAGTGGAACTACAGCGCACCGCTGACCGCGTCCCCTTACGTCATCACACGCCTCACCAACGGCACCACCTATCGGGTCGAGGTGCAGGCGAGGAACAGTCTGCAACCGCACGAATTCGGGCACTGGGCGATGGTGGATCCCGTAACGCCTTAGAATCGACGTTGCCCGTCGTCAACGCCCCAGCAACACCCACCAAGACCGGCGCGACTTTGTCGAGCATAACCGTCTCGTGGGCCGCGGTCACCGGCGCCGCCAAGTACCAGGTGCGCTACAAGACCGGCACGAACGACTGGAACACCGTCGAGGTGGCCGCCGGCACGCGATACAAGGCGGAGATGCTTGACGCGACGACGACTTACCGGTTCGAGGTGAGCGCGTACGGCGACGGCACGACGTTCCGGACCGATTGGGGCGCATGGTCTATGCACCTCGACGCGGCCACGAACGCGGCGCCGACGGTGAGCGGATGCACGACGACTCTGGGATCGATCTCCGGCGAATCGAGCTACGAGGGCACCTGGACCGACGAATGCGTGTCGTCCAACCGGCCGTCGACGAGGTACGCGCGGTACTTCACTTTGGAGCTGGCGACCGCGGCCGAACTGACGATCGAGCTGATGTCCGAGACCGACCCGTACCTGTACCTCATGGAAGGCGCCGGGACTTCGGGTACCGAGCTGGCGAAGAACGACGACAGCCGCGACTTCGCTTTCGGATACCGCAAACTCCAGGATCACGTACGAGGCCGCCGCAAGGACCTACACCGCCGAAGCCACGACCTACAATTCGAGGCGCACCGGAGACTTCAAACTCACCATCAAGGTCGTCACCGCGCCGGGCGCCCCCAGGAACGTCAGACTGGCGCGCGGCGACCGGCAGATCGCAGTCACTTGGGATTCGCCGGACGACAACGGCGGGGCGGTCATCACCGGATACCGCATCAGGCACCGTTCCGTTGCCAACCGGGCGCAGAGGGCCGTAACTGATCCGAGCATCAACTGGTCGCTCGGCATTTGGCAGGCAGCGTCGGGCGGAACCGCCTCGACCATCGAGAATCTCGACGTGGGCACCTACGCAGTCGAGGTGCAGGCCCGAAACAACAATAACGATCCCGACCGAGAGGGCGCTTGGTCCGCCCACATCCGAAGAGTTGCCGCCACCGACGGAGGGCTTGCGCGGTTGGTTGCCAATCCTGGAGGCAAACGTAACCGCTACGATCCGCCCGTTGTGTTCGACCAAGCGCGATCCTTCTCGCCGCTCGGCGTCCTCCAGGTACTCCAGTACCCGTTCCTCGTCCCACCTTCCGAACTCGCCTTTCTGGAGCACGTCGGTCCAACTGGCCGCATCCCCAAATCGGTAGGCCCGTATCACGTACCCGGCCGGTAGTGGCACATCCGGCAGTCGGACTACCGAAACCTTGTCCAACACCATACGGAGCTGCTTGGGCGGAAGCGGCAATGTGGAGTGATATTGTTTTACCTCTTTGAACACGTCCTATCCCAGAGACATCACCAGATTCAGGTGCTCGTCGATGGTGTACCGGGCATCGGGTCCGACGAAAACGGTCGACTCTCGCTCCTCCACAATGGCCGGGCCGTTCACCGTCGCTCCTGGCTCGAGGCCGTAGCGGTCGAACACCGGACAATCGACAAACCTACCCTCCTCGGTGAGGAATAAAGGACGCTCACCCTTGACCCCTCCCGTTTGGGTCCTCAATTCGGACGTGAGGAACCGTATATCGGGCCGAGGCGGTGGCTCGGATGCCGACATGCGCCAGGTGATCGTCTCCACCGGAACGTCGCTCAAGATGCGCCCGAACAGCGACTCGTAGGTCGAGCTAAAGGCCGCCGCGAGCGCCTCCAGCAAATCCGGCCCTAGCTTGTCATTGGGTACCGGGACCACGATCTCGAACCCCTGACCCACGTACCGCATGTCGGCGCTGCGCTCAATCTTGATGTCCGCGGCTTCGACCCCAGCCGCCGTAATGAGCTCAATCGCGGCCGACTCCATCGTCTGGAAGATTCCGTTCACGTGGTCCCAGTCCACGCTGTCAAGCTGGCTGATGTAGCTCTGGACAGAGGCGAAGGACTTCGGGGCGACGAGCATTCCTATCGACGACATCACGCCCGCGCCTAGGGGGCAGATCACGCGGTTCAACCCCAGCAGCTTCGCCACCCGGTAGGCGTGAATCGGACCGGCGCCTCCAAAAGCGACCAGAGCGCTCCCTCGGATGTCCAGTCCTTGCTCAGCCGCGTGCATTCGCGCCGCGGTGGCCATGTTTTCGTTGACGACCTCGTGGATGCCCTGGGCCGCGCGGATAACGCTCATTCCTATAGGCCTCGCCAGTCGGTCCTCGATGGCCCTGCTCGCGGAATCCGGGTCGAGGGCCATCTCCCCCCCAAGAAAGTAGCCTGGATTCAGGAGACCCAGCACCAAGTCTGCGTCGCTGACAGTCGGCTCGATCCCGCCGAGCCCGTAACATGCCGGCCCCGGGTCCGCGCCGGCGCTCTGAGGACCGACCTTCATTAACCCCAAGGTATCCACGTAGGCTATGCTCCCACCCCCCGCGCCGATCTCGATCATGTCGATCGCCGGAACTTTGAGAATCAGCCCGCTTCCCTTCTTGAAGCGATGCTCCCGAGCCACCTCGATCTCGGTCGTGCGCGACGGTTTGCCACCGTTGATGAGGCAGAGTTTCGCCGTAGTACCGCCCATGTCGAACGACAATAGTTCCCGGTGTCCGATGGCCTCCCCGTAGTAGGCTGCTGCCATCGCCCCAGCCGCAGGACCGGACTCGACGAGTCGCACGGGGAACGAACGTGCCGCCTCCAGTGTAGTTACCCCGCCCTCGGAGAGCATCATGTAGATGATGCCCCCGAAGCCCAAAGACCTCAACCCGCTCTCCATCTCCGCGAGGTGCTTCCGCAGAGGTGGATCCACGTAGGCGTTGGCGACCGTCGTGGAGGTCCGGGGATACTCTCGCACCTCGGGGGCGACCTCCGACGACAGCGACACGCCATATTGGGGATACCGATTCCTCAAGTATTCCCGGATCGTACGCTCGTGAGAAGGGTTCCGGTAAGAGTGCATGAGGGCGACGGCGATCGTCTCGACGCCATACTCCGCAAAGGTCGTCACAATCGGATCGAGCGACGCTGGGTCCAGCGGCAATAGCACCTTTCCGTCCCAACTCATTCGTTCCGAGATGGTTCTCCTAAGGTTTCTTGGTACGAGAGGTTCGGCGCGTCTCGCGGCTAGGTCGTACATGTCGTACCGCTGCTCGGTGCCGGTCTCTAGGACGTCCCGGAACCCCTCGGTGGCGATCAGGCCGACCCTCACCCCCTTCCGCTCCAACATAAGATTGGCCACGAGCGTCGTCCCGTAGGTCACTTGGGAGATGTCCTTGACCGCGAACCCGGACCGTTCAGCCGCTTCTCGAGTGCCCTGGATGATTCCCAGCGCGAGGTCATGAGGTGTGGTCAGGGTCTTGCCCACTGAGAATGAGCCCGACTCGGGGTTGAAGGCCACGAAGTCCGTGAACGTGCCCCCTACGTCAACTCCGAGTCGTACGTCGGGCATCTAACCGCTGTCCCGCTGGTCGAGGCCGTAGACCTCCCTGGCCGCGGCCTCTGATATATACCCGTTGCGCAGGTCCTCGACCACTCGGTCTAAATCACGCTCTTCTGGCTTCCCGTAGCCGCCGCCGCCGCCGGTGACCAACCGGATGACTTCGCCCGGTTCGAGAGCGGTGCGCCCCTTCGCGGGCAGTACCGCATCATCGGGTGCGACCCCGGTTGTGGTCTTTTGGGCCCCGGACCGTCCTCCTGCTTGGCCGCCGCTGAGACCTTCCGCCGGGAAGTCCCATCTCTCGGACATCACCGACAGCTCGGAGCGCCTCGGCGACTTGACCTCGATCACGATGTCTTGCCCGCATCCTCCGCGATAGCGTCCGGATCCGCCCGAGTCAGGGAGTAGTTCTTTCTTCCAGAACACGAGGGGCGAGACCGACTCGGAAACCTCCACTGAGCCAGGTATGGAGTTGGTAGGGAATGGGCAACAGTGGACCCCGTCTTCGCTGCTGCTCGCGCCCATGCCGCCGCTCAGGAACTGCATCAGGGAGAAAGGTCTCATCGACCCGTCCACACCCGAAAAAAACGATATGTACTGTGGCGTCGACCCCGAGTCGGCGATCACAGTGTCGGGGAGGATCGGCGCCAACGCACCGAACACCGCCGCCGTGATGCAGTGGCCCGTGAGGTGCCGGGAGGACACAGCTCTCGGATAGGTCGCGTTGAGTATGCTCCCCTCAGATGCTTTTATGTTGAACGGTCGGTACGACCCTTCGTTGCGGTAGGTGAGAGGGTCCAGAACACACTTGAGCGGATAGGTAGTGAATGCCCAGGTGTACGCGTAGACGACGTTTACGCCTCCTTGGTCCACCTGCTCGGACGTTCCCTCGAAGTCGACCTCCAACTCGTCACCGTCGATGGTGATCGCGCAGGCGATCTCGATGGGATGGTCGAAGCCGTCAAGAAATACGGTGTGGCTGAATGTCCCGTCAGGAATTCTTAGGATTGCCCTCCGCATCACCTCCTCGGCACGCGACTGGATATTCTGGCTGAGCGTCTCCAGCATCTCCACGCCATACTCTTCCATGAAGCTTACGAGCTGCCGGCCCGCGACCTCGCATCCGGCCACCATCGCCATGAAGTCGCCAATCACCGGCTCGGGAACGCGGACGTTGTAACGGATTATCTCGAACAGGTTCTCGTTGGGGATCCCTTCGGAGAAGAGCTTCATGGGTGGCACGCCGAGGCCCTCTTCGAATACCGATCGGTTGTCCGCTGAAAAGATCGAGCCTCCGACGTCCGAGGCGTGGGCGATGATCCCGGTAAAGGCCACCAGCTCGCCGTCCAGGAACACGGGCGTCGCCATCGAGAAGTCGGGCCGGTGCCCGGTGCCCATCCAAGGGTCGTTCGTGATGACCACATCGCCCGGTCTCCAGGTCTCTGGTGGGAAGCGGCGGAGAAAGTGCTTCACCGTGCGGGACATCGTGCCGACGAACGAGGGGATCGAGCCGCTGTTCTCCGCAAGCGTGTCGCCGTTGCGGTCCATCAGCACGCACGCATAGTCGTTGCACTCACGCACGACGGTGGAGAAGGAGGTACGCACTAGGGTCGTCGCCGACTGGTCTGCAATGGAGATAAGCCGGTTCCACAGGATCTCCAACGTTACCGGGTCAAACTCTGTCTTGCGCCTTGTTGATATGAACTCTGACTCCAGCCTCCGGGTATGACTTCAAGGACCCGATCCGATGGCCACCCGCGTGCGTGACGCGGCAAATTCTAGCAGATGGCCGCCGAGTTCCAACGCTGGCCAGTTCCATGATCTCCGTGGTTAGTGCTTTCTCATCTCCCTCGTGTATTGGTTCATATCGCTGTGTGGGCCGACGGTAACTCGGCACTGGCACACTGCAATCGCGTTGCTGTGAGAATCCGAAGCTCCCTCCACGACCTGATAGGAGCATCATTTTCATTGAACGCCCACACCGTTGTCTCGCGCGCGTCGTGTACCTTAGTCTGCAAACAATGTCGTAACGCAGACACGAGGAGCTTGCAATGTCAGATGAGACGAAGGTCGTCATCGTTGGCGGCGGACACAACGGACTGGTCGCCGCGGGATACCTAGGACGGGCCGGGCTGAATGTCCAGGTTCTGGAGCGCAGGGACGTCGTCGGAGGTGCCGTGGTTACCGAGGAGTGGTTCCCGGGATTCAACATCTCCACCTGCTCCTACGTCTGCCACATCCTCCAAAAAAAGGTCATCGACGACCTGGAAATGCGCCGATACGGCTTCCACGTCTTCCCATTGGATCCTTCGCGCGTCCACCCCTACCCCAACGGAAAGAAGGTCACCTTCTGGCACGACGACGCCCAAACGGTTGAAGAGCTCCGTGACCTGTTCCCGGAGGACGCTGACGCCTGGTTCGCGTGGGCCGAATTCTGGCACCGCGCAGTCGCGATACTCAGCGACTACTACCTCGGCCCGCCTCCCTCAATCACCGAACTGGCCGAGAGGTTCCGTCAAGAGGGCGAGGAAGAACTTCTCGAAACCCTCCTAACCGTCCCGCTCAAAGACCTCATCAACCGTTTCTTCGTATCCGACGAGGTCAAGGCGGCAGTGAGCACCGGAGCGTTCGACATGGGAGACATCAGCGCTCCCGGCAGCGCCTACATCACGGCGCTCTATCGCTTCAGCGCCTTCCGCGAAGACACCGAGAACTACGGCATCGTCCGCGGCGGCATGGGCGGAATCACCCAGTCCCTCGCACGATCCGCCGAAGCCTCAGGTGTGTCCATCAGGACCGGCGCCGAGGTCAAGCGCATCCTGACAAACGGCGGCCCCAACAATGTACGCAAAACCACAGGCGTCGAGCTCGTAGACGGCGAGGTCATCGAGGCCGACGTGGTCATATCGAACGCCGACCCGAAACGCACCTATCTCAATCTCCTCGATGAAACCGCCCTCAGTGAGGGCTTCCTCGACGAGGTGAAAGCCCTCAAGACGCAGGCAGCCTCCGCCAAATTCCTCTGCGCCATCAAGGAACTGCCCGACTTCTCCCGCCACCTCGGACCCAATTTCAATCCCGAACACTTGGCGATGATGACCATCTGCCCCACTGTCGACCAGAGCGAGAAGGCGTGGGACGACTGCAAGAACGGCCGGGTGACCAAGACGCCGATCGTGCAGCTGCAGATCCCCTCGGTCTACGATCCGACGGTTGCCCCGGAAGGTCACCACGTACTCTCGCTGTGGGTATACTTCCTGCCGCCACACGTCAAAGACGGCTCATGGTCGGAGATGCGCGAGCAGTACGGCGAGTGGCTTATCGACTACGTCTCGCAGTACGCACCCAACTTCCGAGACTCGATCATCGACTGGACGTTCCTTACTCCGGAGGACATCGAGGATCGCATCGGCCTGACTGACGGCAACATCCGGCATCTCGACATGATTCCGCAACAGATGATGTCACGACGCCCCCTGCCCGGATGGTCCGACTACCGGTCACCCGTCGACGGACTCTACCTGTGCGGCGCTGGAACCCACCCCGGAGGCGAAGTCACAGGCGCACCCGGCCACAACGCCGCCCACATCGTACTCCAGGATCTCACCCGTTGAACACGCGGAGCGTGGGGCGGCCTGACCAAATCAACTGAGCCCCTTCCATCGGCGGCGGTCCCATAAAACAACCCTGGGGCCGAGTATGTAATGGCGCCTCACATTCAGGTCGTCGGAGATGATCCATGAGACAACTGGTCAAGATCATAGTTTCCGTCGCGACTCTTCTTTTCGCTGTAAGCGGTTTTTCTTTCGCGTTCCTGGTCTTCGCTGGCTGTGAGCCGAAAACCGAACTTGAGCCGTCCGCAACATCAAAGGTCGCAACCGAATCGCCGACTCCCACGCGTCTAGCTCGGCCCCCAATTCCGTCCAAGACTCCGACTTTGACGCCTTGGGCCATGATCGAGCCGATACCAACTGAGACTTTAGTGCAGTCGTCGACTGACATCGATCGTGGAGGCGAAAACGCCAGCGTTAAATCCGCCGAGGATCCGCAACGTCAAACGTACGAAACGGAAACCGCCACGACCTCTATTCCAACACCGGCAGACAACGTTCGAGATGCCGGAAGTGTCGCAGCACCGACTGTCGCAATCGCGACGGCCTCGCCTCTCCGTACCTCCGATCCAACTCCCACAACCGCTGTAACTGCTGATCCAACGCCGACTGCGTCACCGACACCTACAGTTTCGCCCACACCCAAGGTTTCACCCACATCCAAACCTACGACGACACCTACGAACGGTCCCGACTCCGACGATTTGTCAACGTCTGATTCCGTGAAATCGATACCGATCGAAAGCGTTCAAAAAACCTCAGATTCCACGTCCATAACGGTACCAAGCCCCGTCGCTCTCGGGTCGCCCGCGCCCGACACGGCGTCGCCGACTCCTACCGCCACACATCCCCCGACGCACACGCCGACCGCAACCGCGACATCTATTCCAACCCCGACACATACGCCGACCGCAACCGCGACACCTATTCCAACCCCGACACATACGCCGACCGCAACCGCGACACCTATTCCAACCCCGACACATACGCCGACCGCAACCGCGACACATACTCCAACCGCCACGGCGTCCACCGTCGCAGTGGCGAATCCTCCGATCACGGTTGGCACGACCACGGTGAATCCGGACGCGCTGACGATCGTTTCGCCCGAGCAACGACGGGCGATTGATGGGATAACGACGGTTTTTCCGTGGTTTGCGGACCCTCCCGTTATCCATCATGATCTCGCCACTTCGCTCATGATCGAGATGTGGATGCACAACCAAGCAACCGTAGAAAACCTCGCGCAGATGCAATGGGTGAGCGACGGAATTTCGAGCGATGAGATCCAGGATTTCAGATCGTTGGCCACGATCGCAATTACCGACGCGGAATCTGCGATCAGGATCATGGGATACGAATGGTTGAGCGGAGAACTGGACGGACATGAAATGGATGTTTTGGGCACACTACGCGTGATAGCGCAAATGGATGCGACTCTGCTCGGTACGCTAACCCGCTATGCGTGGATGGTGGATGATGTCATACCTGTAGAAGAGCAAGTTCTCGGTAGCCTGCAGACGATCACTGCCAACAATAGTTCCGTCGGGCGCAGCGTCAGCAAATTCTGGTGGATCGCCGACGGACCCTCCAAAGACGAGCGGCTCACGCTACGGTATCTAGCTCGTATCGCGCTGGCAGACGATGAAATACTTCGGATCCTTTTTGAAAACGAATGGATCAGAGATTCGCCGACGGCATCTCAAACAGCCCAATTGAACGTCATCTCGGATAAGATTCTGCAAATCTCCGAAGCTGACACAGAACTCGCGAGGCTTGTCGCAGGTTTCGGTTGGTTCGTGGACGGTATTCACGGCTTTGAAGACCCCGTAATCGATTCTCTGACCGCCATTGCTTCGATAGACCGAGACGTAGCGCTGACGACCGCCAATTCGCTGGGGCCGACAGTGACTCAAAATGCCTATTTGAACTTTTTAGCTATCTCAAGCGTCGTCGAAACGAATCGGCAATTCGCCAAAGACTTGGCTGGGATTGTCGGTGGACTCGACACTGACTTTGCATTATTTGTGCTATCTGGCGCTTGGGCGATTCTTAATGACGATCGAGACGATTTCAATCGTTTGTCGAACCAGACGTGGACCTCAGATGGGTTGACTGCGGAGGAAGCGGTACTCATCGGTGCGCTCGGCAATCAATCGGCTTATTTCACCCAGAGTTATTCGGAATTGGGCGGCGATTTTGTGAAGCGAATCACGTTCGATTTGGACTTGGCCGGTTCGATACAGATCTGGATGGTGCAAAACACTCCTATTTGGTCTGAAGAAGAGACCACCGAGCTTCTGGGACAATCCGCACAAGCTATGGAGCACCTACTGCGGACTCGCTTCCCGAAATCCGATCTAATCGCTCTAATCGTCGACGACACGCGAGGAATTGCCCACTTCGCAAGCAACTACGGTCATTACATTTTCTTGCCGACAGGCAATGACAGGGGATTAGTGCACGAAGGCACCCTCGCACATGAGGTCGCGCATTACTATTTCTCCGCGCCAGCAACTCAATCCGGCTGGATCTCGGAGGGGGGCGCCAACTTTGCAGAGGCAATTTTCTCAATTTCGCGAAGCATCTACGATTTGGACAGCCGGAAAAACATGGCGAATCGAGGCTTCGAGGCGATTTGCGGCCACCGAGGGATCGTCACGATTCAGGATTTCATCGATTTCCAGGACATCGCCCACACCCCATGCGCGTATCGTTTGGGCGAAAGATTTTTGTTGAACGTCTACGATGCGATCGGAGATTCGGCAATGTCTAGCGCATTGTCGGACTGGTATCGGTACCCGGTCGACAATGGGCAACGTCCGATGACAGAAGAGCAGCTTTACGAGGCTTTTCGCCGTCATACCCCAACTGAGCGGCGCGACGATCTGCTCGACGTGTATCAGAGGCTCCACGGAGGACCGTTCCTCCCGGATCCTTAGCCTCGAGTACTAGTCGGTGATGCTGTCGCCGTCTATCGGATACGGCATGGTCCTAAGCACCGACGTGCCGGCAAATCGCCTGACGACTTCGCTGCGTCGATCTACTCTCGCCATTTTTTCGAGAGAATCGTGCTGTCGCGCTACTCTTACGTAGATGTTGGTACAACTCTCATCAAGACATTTTCGGCCGGCGGTATCGCATTTGTTGGTAGCTTGAACTCATGAACACACGCAGCGTCTGGCGACCTGACAAAGACGAAGTCGTTGTCGAGCACGGCGCCGTAGCTACTGCGCACCCGATCGCAGCGCAAGTCGGAGTCGACATCCTCGAGAGCGGTGGAAACGCCGTCGACGCCGCCATCGCCACCGGCTTCTGCCTAAACGTCGTCGAACCCGCAAGCTCTTCCATCGCCGGCCACGGTCAGATGATCGTCCACATGACCGCCCAAAACGACCGCAACCCCTATCGCAGCGTCGCGATCGACTATGGTCACCGTGCGCCTAGGGCCGCGACCGCGGACATGTTCCGAGTCATCGGCCAAGCGGTTAAGGGCAACGGGATATACGAGGTTGAAGATCAAGCCAACGCTGTCGGTCACCGCTCGGTAGGCGTGCCGGGGGTTACCGCCGGCATGTGCCGCGCCCATGAGCTTTTCGGCTCCTCCCGCTCGAACAGCTACTCGAGCCAGCGATCCACTACGCCCGGGAAGGGTTCGAGGTCGATCCCGCCACCTGCCTTCAGATCGCCAGAAACATGCCCAACCTGTTCCGCTTCGGCGAGACATCGCGCACTTTCTTGCCGGACGGATATCCGCCACCTCCCGGCGCAAAAGTCGTCCAAAGCGACTTGGCTGACACCCTCGAACGGATTGGCAGGGATGGCAAGGACGCCCTGTACCGGGGCGAGATCGCGGCCGCGATCGACGAGGAGATGAAGCGAAACGGCGGCATCTTGAGCTCCCGCGACCTCGCCGAATACGACGCGCAGGTGCTCGATCCCGTCAGATCCTATCCTACAGAGGCTATGAACTGATCGGCTCTCCTGTTCCGGCCGGTACGCTCACTGCTCTTCAGACACTCAACATCCTCGAAAACTTCGATCTCCGTCACCTCGCGCACGGCTCCCCCGAACACTTGCACCTCTACACAGAGGCGGCGCGGACACGCGTTCGCCGACCGCTACAGCTTCCTCGGCGATCCGGATTTCGAACCAGTGCCGTTGGACGGGATCATGTCAAGTGAGTACGCGCGGGAGGTAGCAAACTCCATCAACCCCGACGCCGCGAAACTCGAGGCAGAGCGCGAGCTCCAACCATGGGTCGCCTACGCCGTCAAACCCCTCCACGACCCTTGGCGCTACGACCCGCATCCGCGGCCCGAACATGCGTCCCCGGCGTCGCCACCGAGCGATGGCGACTGCACCACCCACTTCAGCATCATCGACAAAGACAGGAACATGGTGGCCTGCACTCAGACCGCGGTGGGTGCGTTCGGCTCGAGCGTCATCGTGCCCGGAACCGGGGTCCTGCTCACCAACGGCATGGTCATCTTCAATCCCATGCCCGGCACCGCAAACTCGATCGCTGGATTCAAGCGCGGGCTTAACAACATGACACCCGTCTTGGTGCTCAGAGACGGACAACCCTTCCTCACCGTCGGAGCCCCTGGCGGACGCAGAATAATCTGCCGCATCGCGCACGTCATCTCAAACGTGATCGACTTCGGGATGAGCATGCAGGAGGCGATCACGGCGCCGAGCGTTGACGCCGCCGAACGCGAGACCTTCGTCGACCACCGGATCGATCCGCAGACGGTCGACGCTCTAGCTCGTATGGGCCACAACGTCGAGGTTGTCCCGGAGCCTTTCACCGGCGGCGGATTCGCCCGGCCACGCGGCGTCATGATCGACCCAACCACCGGCCTCCTCCACGCCGGCGTACATCCCTTCGGTCCCGACGAAGCCAGGGGATACTAGAGACCGTTAACCATGATGAAGAAGACGCTGGATGCTGACGGCGACCTGCCGGGGCGCGAGTACCACACCCTCTTGCCACCGCACGGGGCCATCACGGCGAGATGATTGTCATGATGCGTCACGTAGCCGATTGCGCCCAGAACGATGCGTAGCCATGGGTAGGAACCAGAGAGGTCGCTAGAGTGTTATCGACCGGCTTAGCCTGTCGGGAGTCAATCCGTACTGGCAAACCCGTCAAGGTGTGCAACGATTTTTGACGGCGACGCGGTCAAATTCATCCAGAATGACGAGGTAAAAATGATGTGTGATAAGCCTGATGCACTAGGGTGTTTCGATATCGACGCGACGGGCATCTTGCTGAGGCACACGCCGTTGAGGCGCGTCAGGCCCGACGAAGACGATCTCGAACTCACCCGCTGGGACGTGACGTCCAATGGCTGCTCGCTGCGGCACAAGGTCTTGATGCACGAAGCCGGACACGTTTTCGGTCAAGGTCACCCGCACACCCTTCAAATCGTCATGTACGAAAGCATGTCCGGATGGCAAGATCAGTTCTGCGAGCCACCGGCGCACGACATCGTGGGCATGATGGCGAACTACCAGTCGCGATGACGAGATCAAGCATGCTTACCCGTATCGTCATTGCGGCCGTATTCCTCACCGGTCTCACGTTCGCATCCGTTTCCTGCACCGATAGCGAACCGACACCCGCGTCGACCTACGCTCCTGCGTCGACCTCGGCTTCGTCTCAGCTCACCTCACCTGATCCGACGCCAGTCCCGACATCTGCGCCTGCGCAGACGGCCACTCCGACCTCCATGCCCGCGGTGTCGCCCATCCCGACCTCCGTACCTACTCCGACCTCAGTGGCCACGGAGGTACCTGTTGCGGCGACCGTGCCCGATCCAACACGGCCACCAATTCCAACACTGCCTCCCATCTCGACGCAGGCCGCGACACCCGCTCCGTCACCGGCCTCTACGCCTGCGCCGTCGCCCACTCTGACCTCCGTCGCGCATGTGCCCACGCCCACGCCAGCTTCTGCGACAGTGCCGGCTCCATCACCGGTGCCGATTTCTACGTCAACTCCTATCTCAACGCAGACCGCGACACCTGCCCTAGAGCCGACCTACCTTGGCGAAGAAGTACCCCCCTGCACGCCTGCGCCGGGCGCCGCCGTGGACCCATGCGGACCTCGTGCGGAATGGGACTCGACAACCGGGAGAGGCGGACATATCATCTTCGACGCACCGCTGCATGTGGACTACCTCCTCAACGGTTCGCCGACGGTGCCGATCTACACCACGCACGTCGTCCTGCGCGGCACGTACATCCCCGGCACTGTGCGTTGCACTTCCGGGCACCGCATCCGGTTTCCTTCTTATGTTGGCGAGGGTTTTGGTGGGCTCCTAATCTACTGCTTCGCCGACGTGCGCGTGAACGCCTACCTCCTCGGTTCGGGACCTCCCACGTTGACGGTGACCGCGCACACGAGTCTTTACGCTCTGTCGGGCGACGACGACGATTATGGACTGGGGCAACTCGAGAGCCGGAGGCTCGCGTACGAGCGTGCTCTTGCCGAGGGCGGACGGTTCGAGTACGAAGAACCCCTTCGTGGATATCTGCCGCCAGACGGCGGAGCGGGCCCGCTCCGCCTCGAGGATGGGCCGGACGGGCTCGCGGCGACCGGTCCCCCTGGCGGGATCGGAGGACGGGAGGTCGTAATGTTCATCAGACCCTCGATCAGCGTATCCGTCGAGACGTGGGAAGTCAGGTACAAGTGGGACGTGGAGCGGCGCGATGACGCCACGGTGGTTGCCATCCATCCGTACAGAGAGTGGTTCAACCTCGAGCCTCACGGTTCATTGGTGGAGATGGAGCTTGCCGCACTCACCCAAGCGGTGACGACGGCCCACCAGCAACGTGTGGTCGCGAACGGCGGCCGCATCGGCGCCGACGACAGCCTGCGTATGCTGGTGACTGACGCCAACCAGCTGCGTCAGTACTACACCGAGGTCGGCGCCTACGCTCCCGACGACGTGCGGCCTCGCCGTTCCCGACCAGGCCGACAACCCCGGCCTGATGCGCGACTGCATCAACCTGCTGGCGGCCAAGGACGCGCTCCGAGGCACGGCGACGCTGAACTGGAGCGTCGACACTCCGATCTCCGACTGGGACGGCGTGAGAGTGCTGGGTTCTCCCGGCCGGGTCACCTCGCTGGTTCTGACATCCAAAAACCTCACGGGCACCATCCCGCCGGATCTGGCGCGGCTCGACGCCCTCGAGTATCTGTGGCTCAACTACAACCGGCTGACCGGCGAGATACCGGCAGCGTTGGGCAGCCTCGCCAGCCTGAAAAACCTGATCCTCAGCGACAACCTGCTGACGGGCACCATTCCGCAGGAGCTGGGGGAGCTGTCCGGCTTGGAGGTGCTCTGGCTCAACGAAAACCAGCTGAGCGGGGAGATCCCGGCGGCGCTGGGCGACCTCAGCGATCTGCGGGATCTGTTCCTTTCGGGCAACGCGCTATCCGGAGCCATCCCGTCGGATCTGGGAGACCTGTCCAATCTGGAGGATCTGTGGCTCAGCCACAATCAACTGACCGGCGAGATACCAGCCGCGTTGGGGAACCTGAGCAATCTGAAGGACCTGTTTCTGGGCGTCAACCATCTGACCGGCTGCATCCCGCCCGCTCTCCGCAACGTCGACGACAACGACCTCGACAGCCTCGGGCTTCAGGACTGCGCAGCACCGTAGCGAGAGTGTCGGCGCCGCCGACATCTCGAGGTTGGTCGGCCGAAGCGCCCCTGTCGCGACGACTAGCGAAATCGCCGCCGCGTCCGGGATCGGCCGCCGCTGACATCGTCCGTCTCAGCCATAGGAGCAGCAACGTCATCAGCATATTCTCGAGTGGAGTGCTCAGGTTCCGGTCCTCGCCCGACTTCGAGGTCCCGCACGACGACAACTTGGACAACGTCTACACGATCACGGTCAGGGCCAGCGACGGCCGCCTCGCCACCAGCGTGCACGTGACCGTGACCGTCGCCGACGTAAATGAGCGCCCCGTCGCGGATTTGGCTATCACCGACCAAACGATGACAGTTGGCGTTTCGAGGATTATCTCCTTGCAAGGCACGTTCAGCGATCCTGACACTAACGACACGCTCACCTACACCGCCTCCACTTCGCCTTCCGGGATCGCGACCGCAAGCGTCAGCAACAGCGACAGCACGCTGACGATCGCGGCGTTGTCCGCCGGCTCGGCGACGATCACAGTCCGAGACGACGACGCGCCTCCAGTCCCTACCGGCCTGAGCGCCAACGGGAACATCGTTAACGGCGAGGCGTCGATATGGTGGGAGGCTTCAACGGGAGCAACCGCCTACGACCTGCGGTACGCCGTGGAAACGTGCACCGATACTCCGCAGTTGACGGCGTCCGAGTGCACCCCGGGAGCGTGGACCGAAGAGAATGGAATCGCCGGGACCAATACGAAACTCAGCGCCGGCACCGGCAGCAGCACACAGCTGGACCCTTCTGTCGTCTATCGGCTCCAGGTCCGTGGCACCAATAATGTTCACGACCGGTCTGCCTGGTCTGCACCTGCCTTCATCTACCCGACGGACAACCCGCCTGCGGCTAGGCTATCAGGACCAGTCGGAGCGGGGACCTCAAAGCCGCCGTTGATAGCGACGGCCCCTCTCTACGGTCACCACGAGCACCAGGGAAGCGCGGTGTTCCGTTTCGGAATATGCGACGGAACGATACCGTCCGGCGTCAACCTAGACGCCGACGACATCGAAGCCGCGATAGAGAAGTGGGAGCAGGCTGTCAAGAAGGACGGCAGCGGCAATAGCCTGATCGAAACAACGCGATACGAATTTCCCCCAGCGCCCGAACCTTTACCCCCGCCCGGGTCTCCTTCACAGCCTAGCCCGCCTCCGCTCGAGTGCCGGCCGCCAGTCGGCCCGTTCCCGACCGGCCACAACGCGGTGATATTTGCCGGTGATTGGGCTATGGATCGGGCGCTGTGTTTGGGTGACACCACCCCCGCCTGTTGGCGGTCGAGCACATGGGACTGGGTCAAAGCCAGAGCAGAGGCGGGGCTGGTCGGCAGGCTACCGAGCATAGCAGAAGGGACGATACTGCTACGGGAGACGCTGACCAAGGGGGGCAGGCTGGAACGCCCCGGCCCACGGCGGCGCCTGCACATATCTGGAGCATACCTTGACGCACGAAGTGGGACACGCCCTGGGGATCGGTTGGCCTCTCAACGATCATCCGAGGAATCCTGCCCTTTCGATCATGAGCAGCGGTTACACCCATGACACGGCTTACTGCGAGCCGCAGGCCTACGACATCGCCGCAATCATGGCGAACTACCAGTCAAGGTAAAAGAGGAAGATCCACATGCTCATCAAACCACGTATCGCCCTGCTTTCGGCCTTGTTAGCCGCAAACTTGGTCCTTGCAACCTGCGTCGCTACGTCACAACCAACGCCGGCGTCCACGGCTTCATCCTCGTCAGTCGTCACTCCGACTCCAGTCTTTGAGCCTACGCCGACTTTAGCTGCTGACCCCCTGCCTACCCTGTTACCCATGCCGGTCCCCATACCCACGCCCGAGATCCAGTACCTGGCCGAGGAGACAGCACCCTGCACTCCCATCTCGGGCTCATCGGTAGACCCGTGCGAACCCGACGTTAAGATACAGACCAGCGCACTAGCGGGTGTGGGGTCAGGCGGGATATTTGAGTACGACCAGCCGAAGACCGTTCGAGGATTCCTCGACGGCTCATCGATAGGATCCGTACCACATATCGTGCTGCGCGGCACGTACATGCCAGACACTGCGCGCTGCACTTCAGGCAATCCGTTCCGCGTGCCGTCTTACATAGCGCCGGGCTACTTCCAGCATTCGATCCTCTTCCAGTGCTTCGCCGACGTGCGGGTGAACAGCTACATCCTCGGCACCGGTCCCACGCGGCTGACCGTGCAGGTGTCCTTTCTACACTACTGGGATGGCTACTACGCTCGTGACGCGGCAAGCGAGAATATGACCGAGCAGGAGGCCGTCGAGTTTATTCGCCAAGTCCATGAACTTGTGCTTGAGCGGGGCTCGGTCACTGGAGACACTGGTGGAATCTACGGCAGAGAAGTGGTGCTGTTCATCAGCCCGGGGAACAGCCACGCCACGGAGGTGTGGGAGGTATACAGGACCTGGGATGTGCGGCGGCAGGAGGACGACACGGTCATTGTGGTGCATCCTCATAGGGACGACTGGCGGGGCGCGAGGCCGGATGACTACCAGACTTACCGCTCGGCGCTGGAGATGGAGCTGACCGCCTTCACCCAGGCGGTGACGACAGCCCACCAGGCCAGGATCGCCGAATATGGCGGACGGATAGCCCCGAATGACATCCAGGGCAGAGCGGAGGACGTGGATCTGCCCATGCTGGTCACCGACGCCAACCTGCTGCAGCAGTTCTGCACGGACACGGGGGCATACAACCACGCAGACGGCCCGCCCGCCCAACCGCCGCCGCCGTGCGGCCTCGCCGTTCCCGACCAGGCCAACAACCCCGGCCTGATGCGCGACTGCATCAACCTGCTGGCGGCCAAGGACGCGCTCCGAGGCACGGCGACGCTGAACTGGAGCGTCGACACTCCGATCTCCGACTGGGACGGCGTGAGAGTGTTGGGTTCTCCCGGCCGGGTCACCTCGCTGATTCTGACATCCGAAGGCCTCACCGGCACGATACCACCGGATCTGGCACGGCTCGACGGCCTGGAGCATCTGGGGCTCAGCTACAATCAGCTGACCGGTGAGATACCGGCAGCGTTGGGCGGCCTCGCGAGCCTGAAAAGTCTGTTATTCAACCGCAACCGGCTGACGGGCGCCGTTCCGCGGGAGCTTGGGGGGCTGTCCAGATTGGAGTCGCTCTGGCTCAACGAGAACCAGCTGAGCGGAGAGATCCCGGCGGCGCTGGGCGACCTCGGCAACCTGCGGCAACTGCTCCTTGCGGGCAACCGGCTGTCAGGAGCCATCCCGTCGGTTCTGGGAGACCTGTCCAACCTCGAGCATCTGAAGCTCAACTACAACCAGCTGACCGGCGAGATACCAGCAACGTTGGGGAGACTGAGCAATCTGAAGGACCTGCTTCTGGGCGTCAACCAGCTGACCGGCTGCATCCCGCCCGCTCTCCGCAACGTCGACGACAACGACCTCGACAGCCTCGGGCTTCAGGACTGCGCAGCACCGTAGCGAGTGTCGGCGTCACGAACCGGGCCCCGGCGGCGGCTGAATAAGCTGGTCGATTCCGGCGAAATCCGTCGGTACCGACAAACAGGACTTCGCAATATCCCAACAAGGCGTACTCACCTTCATCACCACCCCCGACTTCGAGGTCCCGCACGACTCAGACGGCAACAACGAATACACGATCAAGGTCAGGGCCAGCGACGACAGCGGCAGCATGGACGACCTTGACGTCACCGTCGAGGTCACCAACGTGAACGAGCGCCCGGACGTGGATTCGCCTATCGCCGACCGGACGATGACCGTCAGCGTTTCCAGGATCATCTCCCTGCAAGGCACGTTCCGCGACCCCGAAGGGGACACGCTCACCTACACCGCCACTTCATCGAATATCCGGGTCGCGACCGCGAGCGTGAACGTCCGCGACATCACGCTGACGCTCGGGGCGTTAGCCGCCGGCTCGGCGACTGTCACAATCACAGCCGCGGACAGGACGTCCGGCGATGCCTACCGATTGACAGCTTCGCAAGCCTTCACGGTGACTGTGGAGCCAAACGCCCCCGCCAAGGTGACGGACCTCACCGGAACTTCCGGCTCGGTTCGCGGGACCATAAACCTCAACTGGGACCCGGCCGATCGCGCGGACGACTACGAAGTGGCGCAGTGGAAACGCCGGCTCGGACCCATATTCCATTGGGTTGTGCTTGACCCCTCCGAGGCCACCATCGATACCGCAAACACCAGCGCCGTAGTTACAGGACTTATTGGCGGCGAAACCTACCGGCACCGGGTCCGCGGCATCCGGGGCACGGGCTCAGGCAGGGTCGAAGGCGACTGGTCGGACCATGTGGACACGACGCTGACGCTTCCCGAAAAGGTGCGGGGCTTGAGCGGGATGCCCGGCACCAACCATGGAGAGATAGACCTCGACTGGGATATGGCAGATGGTGCGAGCGGTTACCAGGTGCGACAGAGCGAGTCTGGCAACGCCTGGGTCGTGTTGTCGCCTGGTAGCTCCGGATTCAATATCAACGGTACCGCTGCAGTGGTCAGCGACCTGAACCCCGACGAGACCTACCGGTACCAGGTAAGGGCTACGGGATTGCACGGAGAGGGCGAATGGTCCGACACAACTACAGCAATCGCCGTACGCGACGAGAGACCAGATAAACCGGCCAGGACTCGATGCGGACCACGTGATCGGTTTCAGAGGCATCTTCCTCGATTGGCAGGCCGCTGCGGGAGCAGCCGGATACGAGGTCGGTATCACTCCCTCAGCGAGCGCTCACCAGGACGACATTGCCGGCGAGACGGCCATAGTCACCGGACTGACCCCCGACACAGATTACGCTTTCAGGGTACGCGCCTGGAAGATCTACCGCGGCTCCCGGCTGTACTCCCTCTGGTCGGATATCGTGCGACGTGACGGGCCAAGACCCGCGAGTATCGGACACCAGGAAGACCACACAGTGGAGTACGGCATGGGCACGATAACGGCTGCTCCGAACCTGCCCGCTGGCTTTCCAGACCCCGTCGCGGCCATTAAAGCGGCGATCAATCCTGCGGTTGCCGCCTGGAACACAGCGGCGGCGGCGATAACAGGCAAGAACATCACGATCTGCGCGTTCGGATCCTGTGCCGGCAGGAACCACGACGGGTGGATCGTAACGGTCAAGACGGTAGTCAACAACACGAAGGACACCGGAGCCACCGACGGTAGTGCTCACGACGAAGGTTGCGGCCGGAGCGTGGCCTGCGTCAAGGCATCGGTGGCAGACGACCACTTGAGGGGCATGTCGCTGATCATCGAGGAACCCGCATGGGAGTGCAGGAATTTCAATACGATGACTGGCAATTGCGGGGAGCACGCCAAGATCTACTGGACCGATGATTCAAGTCATCACGAGGCCAAGATAATCGGTTTACCCTTTGGCAACCCTCCCTCTTACTTCTACTACATCAACCCTACGATGACCCACGAGTTCGGGCATACGCTGGGATTGCACGACTTCTACAACGATCGCACGATGGACCACTTGACAGCCGTCATGAATACGCACTCTGTTATAGAGGGCGAGGACGAAAAGCAGCTTCGGGCGATCTACGCCTACCACGACTCGGCCAGCCATTGATCAAAGGCAGCAACAATCGAAGTCCAATGCCTGAGAGAAGGAACAAAGCTATGCAATCATTAACCCTCGCGCTGTTGATCGGCATGACGGTACTGCTGCTGGGTTGCGGCCTCTTCAGCGATGGGCGGACGACCGAAGGGAGCGAGGCGGGTACCGTGTCGACAGTGGCGGTAGACGTGCGACCGCCAGCCTATCTCGGCGCCACCTCTCTTGAATCGAGGATTCTCGCGTCTCCGGTGATCGCCAGGGTACGGCTCGACTCAATTGCCTCGACTACAGAGTTGGGCACCACGTACCGCGGAATGAAGCATTTAACGCTCCTAGAGTTCAGCTTCAGCGTTTTGGAGTACCTCAAAGGCGACGACGACATCGTGGCGGTGTGGGGCCATTCGTCTTTCGACACGCTGCCTGAGGCAGAAGATGCTCTTCCGGCGATCGCCGCGGCGCGTGACGCCCAGTGGGACAACCATGATGCGATCGTTTTCCTACAGCGCTCCGCCACTTACCTCCCGAGCACGCAGCAGGCTGACCGCTTCTTCTTCTCGGGGGTACACCTCGTCGGGGGCGTTTCCGACGACTACTACAGTCTAGGCAGCCGCGGCAACAAGCTGTGGCTACCCGCTGAGGCGTCAACGGGCTCGCCGTCTCAACCCAACGGTGACCAGCAACGCTTCCTCATTGACGTGCCGCTGACAACCGGGACGGCCCCGACGATCACGCTGGGCGAGCTAAAGACGCGGATCGCGGCGGTAACTGCCAGACTCGATGCCGGCGACGGCTCAGAGCAGTACAGAGAATGCGTAGAGCGCACGTATCGTTTCGAGGGGCGAGATCAATACAGGACATCCATCGGAGACGAAAGTCTTTTTACCGGGACCCCGGACGGAAAGTTGGCATCGGGTCTCAGCGCCTCGAGCGTGGTGCACGAAGCCATCGCCTATACAGATATCAGCAACTACGCCTTGCAGTCTGGCTCGAAGGGAAAGACGCGGACCTGTTCAGCGTCGAGTTCGGCGACAAGGTTCCGTCCGACTTCTCCGGAGCCGACGGGAACCGAGACTTGTTCGAATTCGCCTATCGCGTGGTGTCGGCACGCCCGCTCCCAGCAGGTACCTACACTACCGACTACAACCACAGGGATGCTCATTTTGTTCCGTGCGAGGGGTACACCTACCGCTACGACTGGACGATCACCGTCGAGTCCCCCGAAGGCACCCTGCACGAGGCGTTCTTCGATCCGGTGACCGACGGCACGGCGGTGGCGGCGGACGGCACGAACGGCGTTCTGAAATCGGCGACGTTCACCGACGGCGACGGCGCGTCCGCGACCATAGAGCGGATCGCGTGGGAGTCCGGCACGGTGAAGCTCGAGGTCAGTCCGCACACCAGCCTATCGGGCCACGTCTTGGACTTCATCGAGCTGGACGGAACCGTGTCGCTGTCCCTGAACGCGGACCAAGCGACCGTCGACGCCGCGAATGACACGCTGAGCTGGTCCGTGGGATCGCAGCCGTGGGACGACGGCGACGAGTTGATGCTGCGCGTGCGGAGGTCTACGCCGGCTTCTGCGGCTGCGCAGACTCCCGCCCAGACATCCGCGTCCCCGCTGCTGAACGGTCTAGGCGACTCTAATGCCGTAAGTGCGGCGCAGGCCTGCGATCTGATGGACACGCCGTACGATACTTTGGCTACGTTGTCGGCTCCGGGAGAAGAGCGGAGAGTGGAAGCACGTGATTCGGGACCTGACAAGCACATGGTGCGCACCATAACTGACCCTAGCGGTACGCTCATTGTTAAGATCGAACAGATAATCAAGGATCGCTCGATGTACTCCCGCAGAAGCGCGCCGAGCAACCCTGAGGTCTATGGCGAATGGCGCGTCGTTGCCACCGACCTTCCGCGGTCCTTCCCACTGCCGTGTCTGGACGCCAGCAGCTTCGAAGAAGGAGCCTCAGGCTCGTCGGATGAGCCGCACTTCACGTCCGAAAACTTCCTGTCGGAGCAAGAAGGAGCCATGCGGAACGAGTTCTGGGCCGATTCCACAGGGCGCCCCACACGAGCCCGCCGGACTTTCTTTCCGCCGGAATACGACGGAGTGTCCAATACGGAGACGGTTGTTGCGGAGTTCACGTACTCCGGCTACGGTGAGCCCAACATCATCGAGGCGCCATGCGCCAACGCGGCGCCGGACCAGGCCGACAACCCCGACCTCGACAGCCTCGGGCTTCCGGACTGCGCAACACCGTAGCGAGAGCGGCGCCGACGACGACATCTCGAGGTCGGCTGGCTGGAGCGCCTCTATCGCGACGACTAGCGGAATCGCACAGACCACTGCTGCGACGGCGGAAAGTCCGGCGAGGATGATGTCGCCTATCTGACCGAGCTCGTAGCAGAAGCAATGGCAATCAACGACTTCGGGCCGGTCTACTTCTTCGGCTACTCCAACGGCGGCTTCATGGCGCACCGCATCGCCTGCAAAGGACTGCCCGGCCTCCGCGCCGTCGCCACACTGGCAGGCTCGAGCTACGTCGAAGACGCCAGCTGCGACGGCGCACCACCAGTCTCCGTGTTGCACATCCACGGCACCGCAGACAGCGTGATCCGGTTTGACGGCTACGAAACCGGGCCTGATGCGAAAGACAATGGCGACGACGCATTCTACGCCGGGGCTCAAGACATGGTAACGCGCTGGAGCCAACGCGCCGGATGCGACTGGCCCGAAAACCTCCAGCCCTACGCCACCCTCGATCTCGACCAACACGTGCCCGGCGCCGAAACCCAAGCGTTCCGCCTAGATTCGGGCTGCGCCGAGGGAATCACCGTCGAGCTCTGGACGGCCGTGGGCAGCAACCATTCACCCGGCTACGGCGACAACTTCATCGACGCCCTCGTTGACTGGTTTCTGTCGCAAAATTAAACACTCCCAGAGTTTCCCGCCATCGACTGTAGGCGGCGCACGTTGCCGAGCGCACAGAGGACTCGGGACCTCACGGGCAGAATGGGAGACCACCTAGGTCAGTAAAGTCCGTATCCAAGTGGCCCGACAAACTGCTTGGCACGCACCCGCTCAACTGGTTCCCGCCGAGGCCCAGCGAGGTCAGATCAGCGAGATCGCCCAACTCCGGCGGCATCTCCCCGCTCAGCTCGTTCCCGCCGACCCCGCCGGTGGTTCATCGACGCGGGCAACGACACCAACTGGGGGCAGGTGCTCATTGGCGACGTCGCCGACCGCGACTTTGGGGACGAACAAAGCCTTCGTCGACCAGACCTGCTACCTGCTGCCCGCGCCCACGATGCAGCGCCCCGACCTGCTGACCGCCGTGTCGACCATCCCGCCGGACCTGGACCGCGCGGCGGCCCTCGACCTCACCGAACAGGAGCCGGAGGGTTCCTATGACGCCGATGAGGAGGCCGGTCAGCTGGAGGACCTGAAGGTCGTGGTGTCCATCAAGGGCGGCAGGGCCACCATTGGGGTGCAGCGGCCCTCATCCGACCCGCACATCGAGTCCTTCGACGGCCACAACCTATCGGAGCTGACCCAGGAAGCTCAGGCGGCGGTCGAAAGGGCTAGGGCCAGCGGTGATGTAGCGCAGCCAAGGTTGGGAGACCGGACCTCCAACCTTGGCTGCGCCAGAGGCCTGGACCTAGGAATCGGCTGACCGACTCCCTACAGTCGAACCTCCCAGCGAATGGTTCGCAGTTCGCTACGCTCCGGCTCCCTCCGGGTGGATTTCTTTATCGCGGCGCAGGATGACGTGGCCAGTGGCGTCGTCGTCTGCGGGTTGTACCAGGTGAGGGTCAAGGTGGTTCGTGGGAGGCAACGCCAGCGGACAGTCCCGTGGGCTAGTCGGGGGCCGCCACCGAGCCCGTGGCAGTGCTGGTCAGACTCTCCTCGTTACCCGCGTCGTCGGTGAAGCTCACCTTGACCTTGATGACCAGGCCCTCGTCGTCGGCTACCAGGGTGTAGGTGGAGTCCGTCGCACTTGCGATGTCAATGTCCGCGCCTCCGTCACTGACGATCCATTGGTAGCTGTAGGAAACGTTGGTCAGCCCGTCGGTGTCGGCGATGCCCGAGGTGTCCGCCGTCAGCGTCTCCCCCACCTGGACGGTGCCGCCGATTGTCGGAATACCCGTGGCGGGTGTGTTCTGGACGGGTTCCGCATTTTGGGTGGGAGTTACCCTGACAAAGTTGGACCAACTGCTGAGCCCCGCGGCGTTGATGGCCTTCACCCGGTAGACGTGACGCACATCGGGTGTCACGTCACTGTCGGTGTACTCGGTAGCAGAGCTCCCGGTGTCGTTCACGTGGACCAGAAGTGTGGGCTCTCCCTCCGTGGGCCTCCTGCGCAGTATCTGGTAACCCGTAATCGAGTCATCGTCGGGGTCGTCCCAGCGAAGAGTGACCGTGCCATCCTCGTTGGCGGCGACCGTCAGGTTGAGAGGGCGTCCAGGCGGATCTGTAGGCGTTGCAGCAGCCACTTCGGCAGTCGCCGTGCTGGTCAGCGTCTCCTCGTTGTCAGCGTCATCGGCAAAGCTGACATTCACCTTGATTGTGTGGCCCTCATCGGCTTCAACCAAGTCGTAGCTAGACCCCGTGGCATCCTGGATGCTCGTGTCCGTACTACCGTCGTTTCTTATCCACCGGTAGATGAAGGTCGCGCCGCTCAGCCCGTCAGCGTCAGCGATGCCCATAGTGTCCACCGTCAGCGTCTCGCCCACCTGGGCCGAACCGCGAATGCTCGGTTCGCCGGTGGCCGGGCTGTTGGCGAGCGGCGCCGGGGACCGCTGGCCCTGCAGCACCGGGCCCGGCACGCTCTGCCCCAGCCCCGTCGACAGCATCTGCCCCTCCGCCGTGCAGAGCGCGCCCGTCTCCGTGCAGGCCCGGTCCTGTGGCACTAGGATCGACACAGGACCCGTCCCGGCCGGCTCCACCGTCAGTTCCCACAGGTCCTTGCGACTGTCTACGCGCCGCGCATCGGTAACCGTTCCGCCGCTAACCGTCAGCGCATGGTCCCTCATGTTCTGCGGGGAGATGGTCACCTCCGCGCTGAACGCGATCCGGAACGTGAACGCGCTCGACCCGTCATGGTTGGCCGGAATGTCCTGCAGCGTCGCCGTGAGGGGACCCGCCTCCGTCGCGTTCGACGTCTTCGTCCCCGACGTCGTCTTTAGATACGGAATCGTCCACTCGCTACAGCCCCCATCCGTGCAGCCGCGCACCCGGACATAGTAGCGCGTGCCCGGCTCCAGACCCTTCACCACCGTCTGCAGATCCGGCGACTCCTCGCTGCTTTCCTTGAATTCGATCTCCTCGATCGCCCCAACCAGTTCTGCCAGTCCAGGCCGCTCGCCCAGTTCCGCACAGTGACGGTGACCCAGTCCTCCCCTTCGCGCCGTAGCGGATACCCGTACTCGCCGTACTCGCCGTTATTCTCTACGTACTGCACTTCATAGCTCGTGGCCCGCGCCCGGTTGCTCAGCGCGTACGGGACGTCGTTGGAACCCAAAAACTCTAGGTCCATGGTGACTTCCCGGCTGTCCAGCGTGTACGCCCGGTTCCAGGCCAGCTTCAGCGCCGTGTCCGAACCGGCCGCCGGTTTGGCCACCAGATAGCCCACCTCCTCCGGAATCTCCTCCGTCTCCGGCTCCGCCTGCACACGCACCACATCCGAATAGCTCGGCCCTATGCCCGGGCGCTGCGCCACCACGCGGTAGTAGCCCACGACGCTCCGCTTGAGACCGCTCAGCGTATAGGTGGTACCCGTTTGGCGGCTCCCCTGCAACCTCTGCCACTGCAGCGCCGGGTCCGGCTGGTACTCCACCCGGTAGCCCCTCACGGCCCCTCCGGTCGTCGGCGCCGACCAGGTCAGCGTCATGTCGTACGTCGTGTACACATCCTCGTACGTGGTCGTCGTCGGGACCAGGACCCTCGTCGCGACCAGGGTCGTCGTCGCTGTCAAGTTCTCCGGGCCGTCCGCATCCTTGAGCACCACGATCTTCACCTTCACCTCGTCGCCGGTCGACCACGAGGGGTTGGGCATGGTCCACGAATAGGTATGGGTGGACGAGTCATAGAGGCATTCGCGAACTTCAGCTCCGTTCCGCCCACAACCACGGATATGTTGTCGGCGTCATCGTGCGCGAACCTCCGATCGAGCGAGAGATAGAAATTGCCCGCGCTGTAATACAGCTCGTCGATCGTGTAGAGCGTCCCCAAGTCTTCGAAGTGACTGTTACTCGAGATCGAGGCGTTGTCGCCCAGGTAGGTGAACGCCGTGTCCGTCAGGTTGCACTCCTCGACGTTATAGCCGTACCGGTTCGAGCCCAGGTCCGCCACCGTGAGCGTCGCCAGCCAGATCGCGTTCGGGTCGTCGACCGATGGAAGGCGCGGCGCCGGCACCGCGTCGGGCGCCTCCCGCGTTACGGTGACGGTGTAGGTCTTCTTCGTCGTCCCGTCCTCCGCTGTAACCTCCACGGTGATGACGTTGTTGGAACCCAACTCCAAGTCCACCGTGCCGTCGGCGTCCACCGTGCCGTTCAGCTTGATCACCGTCGTGGCGTCGGGGTCGAGGGGAGTTGCTGTTACAGTCGTCTCGCCTGCAGCGGTGGTAGCCATGTACATTTCGTTGGCTCTGTCGAACGTCTCCCCAAGGGGTACGCGACTCAGTTCCAGGCTGCGCAGCTGGGCTTCATCAGCAGGCGCGCGAGAGCGGAACACGACGAGAGTGTATTTCGTAGCGTTGACGCCGTTCGCAGCCCGCACCTCCCATTCGAAGGTGTTTCGGTAAGAGGGCAGTCTGACCTGCCAACCCCTCGCATTTGGGTTGGCGTCATAGAGGGATTTATCGTTACGAGTGTAGGCCCCGATTTGAGCATTGGGGTCTAATGTGGTGATGGTGATGGTGGCCGTGGAGGCGTCATGGGGAACCACGGCATCGAAGCTCGGCGGGGTCGCCGTTGCGAATGCGGGGGTCAGCTCGCCGGGGCTGATGCTGAGTCCCCTGAGCCCGGTGTCGTTGGGCGGACCGCACTCGGTTTTCTGATCGATGTAGAGAATCAAACCGGAATTGGTCAATTTGACTCGGAGGGCCGTCTCGGTAGGCGATGTGGTGAAGCTGTTGCTGCTGATGTCCAGGTAGGTGAGAGTCGAAGCGAACGGATCGAATCGCGTAAGGTCAAGCGCAGTGAGCGAGTTGCACGAGAGGTCCAGGCCTTTCAGGCCGGTGAGGCCGGCGAAGATTCCAACGGGTAGCGCGGTGAGATCGTTGCTCCACAGGTACAGATTTTTCATCCTGTTGTCCAGGTCCTCGAACACACCAGCGGTCAGTACGGTGATCGAGTTATCGCTCAGATCGAGCGTACTCAGGTTAACGAGGCCGTCGAAGATGTCCACGTTGAGCGATGCGAGGCTGTTGCGATTGAGGTAAAGGGACCGCAGGGCGGTGAGCCCGTCGAAGATGTCCACGTCGAGCGATGTGAGGCCGTTGCCGTTGAGGTAAAGGGATCCGCAGGGCGGTGAGGCCGTCGAAGATGCCCGCGTCGAGCGATGCGAGGCTGTTGCCATGCAGATAGAGGGTTGTCAGCCCTGTAGTTTCATCGAAGAGTTCGGACGGCAGGGAAGAGAGGCTGTTGTCGCTGAGAGCGAGGGTTGTCAGGTTGGTAAGACCGTCGAAGAGGTTCGCGTCGAGCGATGCGAGGTTGTTGATGTTGAGATAGAGCCATCTCAGCATCGTGAGGCCGTCGAAGATGTCGGCGTCGAGCGATTCGAGTTTGTTGCCACTGAGGAAGAGGAGGAAGAGGTTGGAAGTGCCATCGAAGAGATTGGACGGCAGGGACGAGAGGTCGTTGTTGCCGAGGTCGAGGGTTTCCAGGGAGGTCAATCCGTCGAAGAGGTCCGCGTCGAGCGATTCGATTTCGTTTCCGCCGAGGGAAAGGTCTGTGAGCCTGGCAAGACCGTCGAAGATGTCGGCGTCGAGCGATGAGATCCTGTTGTTGGCGAGGTAAAGGACTCTGAGGTCGTCGAGCCCGTCGAAGGGGTCCCCGTCGAGCGATGAGATCCTGTTGAAGTCCAGCTTGATCTCCCGCAGGTGGGTGGGGCCGTCGAAGGCGCCCTTACCTAGCGTCGAGATGAGGTTGTCGTTCAAGACGACGTTCCGTAGGGCCGGCGTACCTTCGAAGATGCCGTCCTCAAGGAATTTAATGCGATTTTGGGAGAGTCGGAGGGCCGTCAGGGCCGTGAGGCCGTCGAAGAGGTCCGCGTCGAGCGATGTGATCCTGTTGTTGGCGACGTGGAGGGCCGTCAGGGCCGTGAGGCCGTCGAAGAGGTCTGCGTCGAGCGACAAGAGACTGTTGTTGTCGAGGGAGAGTTCTCTCAGGGCCGTGAGGCCGTTGAAGAGGTCTGCGTCGAGCGATGTGATCCTGTTGTTGGCGAGGGAGAGTTCTCTCAGGGCCGTGAGGCCGTTGAAGGCGTCCTCGTGGAGCGATGAGATCCTGTTTGTATTGAGCCTCAGTTCCCTCAGGCTGGCGGTCACTTCGCTGAAGGCGTTCGCGGGCACAGTGGTCAGCAGTGGCGAGCGGGTAATCTCTAATTCGCCCAGCATCCCGAGTCCTGCAAAGTCGCCGGGGACGATGCTGGCGCTGCTGTAGCCTGTGATCTCGAGTTCAGTGATTGAACCGAGTTGCGTGTCTGTGACGGTCGAACACGTGGGGCTACCCGTCAATCCACCGAGAATGGCGTCCTGCACCTCCTGCGTCCGGTCGCAGATGTTGACCGGCGCAGCGCCGACGCTCTGCGCTTCGGCGACCCAGAGCACCAACAGCAGACAGGTGACCAGGGCCGTGACCACTGCCACCTGCCTACGGCAAAAACGCAACCAATCGAGCAATCGCCGATCTCTGTTCATAATGTTCCTCTCCGTCTGTGTATCCTGTGGCCGGCACGGGCCGACATTAGGTCAACGAATATGTAGACGTAAATCTCGTCTCAATGTTTCGTTTCACAAAAATGTTCATTTTAATACACGCCTTTATGTCAAATACACGCCTTTTTGCCAAAATTTGACGGTCGCCCAGCCAAAGTTTCACAAAACCGTTTATTTTGATACGTGCATTTATGCAAAAACGTTTGACAGTCGCCCAGCCCAACACGGAGGTAAACGTTGCCGCCAGCCCGGCCGTCAGCAGCAGGACATCGCCGCCCTGCGGGACCGTCCCTCCCGCCTCAGCCAGGCCAGACTCCGCATCAACGAGAGCCTCGACCGGGGCGACGTCTCGCAGAAAGTCCTCGACACCGCGCGTTCCCTCACCGAGGTACAGCGATGTCAGACTGGCCAGGTCGCCCAGCTCCCGCGGTATCTCCCCGCTCAGCTGTTTCTCGCCGAGGAACATTCGGGTGACGCGACCGTTGTCAGTGGTGACACCGAACCACTCGCCGATCGGCGCGTCTCTCAGCCACTTATCGTTGCGAATCCAATTCGGGCCGCCGGTGGCGTTATAGAGGGCGACCAGCGAGTTTGGACTAGGTGGCGGTGGCAGATCGTACGTAGGTATGGGCGCGACGGTGGCTACGGGTGTCGGCAACGGTTCGGCACGTTCCGTTGTTGGCGCGGCGGTGGACGGTACAGAGGACGGCTCATCCGTCGGCTCATCGGAGCCGCTACAAGCCAGCAGCAGCATCGGAAGAAACAGCGCAAGGGTAAAGAATCCCAAGAAATGGCGTGGCGTTCTCATCTCAACTCACTCGCCTCGTATACTGAGCCGCGATGGGACGGCGCGGCACGTCCCGATGCTAGCACGGAGCGGGAAATTGCCCGCATCGCCTCAGACACAGGCTAGTGGCCGGGAACGGAACACGTGAAGCCCTCATCCCAAAGACAACGGCGAACGGGCGTTCTACGCCAGCGCGCAGGACATGGTAACGCGCTGGAGCCAACGCGCCGGATGCGACTGGCCCGAAAATCCCCAGCCCTATGCCACCATCGATCTCGACCAATACGTTCCGGGCCCCGAAACCCATGCACTCCGTATGGAATCGGGCTGCGCCGAGGGAATCAATATCGAGCTTTGGAAGGGCGTGGGCAGCAGCCATTCACCCGGCTACGGCGACACCTTCATCGACGCCCTACTCGACTGGCTTCTGTCGCATGAGTAGTTGCTCGAAGGGTTTCCCCGCCGTCTTTCCTCCTCTTCGCGAAGCGAGGGGGACGCGTGCAAGCGAAGCGGGCACGCAGGGGGTGAGGAAACCGTCGGATTCGTTCCTAAAGCGGAACGGCGTTGCCCTCTTCGAGGTACGCCGACTTTGCGACTGTGGTCACGGTGACCTGCTGTCGGTAGTCACCGAGTTCGGCGGTGTGCGTGACTGTCAACGGCTCGACATCTGACGGATCAACGCCGCCGGCGAGTGCTTCGTGCAGGACACGTCCGTCCATGTTGACTCCGCCGGCAGACCCAAGATGTGGAGGATCGTGGGTGCGATGTCGATGTTGCCGGTTGGGGTGTCAATGACGGTAGATGTCTGGAATCTTGGGCCGCGGGCGATCAGGGTGTTCCGCAACTCGTGTCGGCTCATGCCGCCGTGCGTGCCGACGCCGACCTGCCCTCCACAAGATGCCGTTTGTCCAGGAAAACCGGCGGCGTTGGGAGTTGAGTTCCACTCGAAGGACATCGTAAGGTCGGGACTTCTGGGACCTTCGATGTTGGCTATGCTTGCCGGGAGCGTGCCGGGCACTGGGCCGACGCGTTCCGAAGCCAGCAACGCGCCGCACCATGGTTGCGTAGAAAGCCACGTCGCCAATCGCTCCACGGTTACGGGATCGGCTTCATGAACGTAAAAGAGCGCCGCTCCACCGTTCGGCGCAACCAAAACGCCACCACCTTCGTCGCCGCCGGGAAAGCCAGCCGCCCGCAACTCGGCCTCCACATCCACGACGTGGTCGATCGTCGCGTAGCCGTGATCGGAGACGACTATGACATCGGTTTCCTCCAAGGTGCCGTTGCGTTCCAGCCATCCGATGATGCGTCCGAACTGTTCGTCGGCCGCGGCGAGGGCGCGGTTGGATAGGATCGACCCCACGCCCGCCTTGTGGTTGGAGCTGTCCGGTTCGGAGAACCAGATCAGCGCGACCGTCGGATCCCGTTCCGCCAGCACGTACTCGGTCAGCACCTTCGCCCCGTGCTCCATCTGCGAAGCATTCGGAGTCCCCTGGGCTGGCCACGGGCCGAACCGTTCGACGATCTCCTGATGCAGACTGCGTGGCAGGCAGAACTCCGGGTGGATCGTGGCCCCGCCCAGTGCTTCTGCCCGCGGGTTTTGAACGTAGGCGTTGCCCGAAGTGCCAACACCCACAGCCACGTATTCTTCCCCGTGTTCGTGCAAGATGTCAGCCAGAGTCGGGGCCAGAAGAACGGCTCCGGTTCGCTCCGCCACTCGGGCGAGTTGCGGCTCCATGGCTTCCAACGTGTTGTTCGGATCGTAATCGCGCATAACAACGGTGTTGCCGGCCAGTCCGTGCCCGCCGGGGTGGCGGCCCGTGACGAGGCTGGCGACGTTGATCCGGGTAACCGTGGGAAAAACCGGGTGATTTCTCGCAAAGGTGACGCCACCGGCGGCGAAGGCGGAGAGATTTGGCGCGAGGTCGGCCCGGACCTGTGAAGGCTGGAGTCCGTCGAATGCGACTATGAGGACGCGGGTCACTGGCGTACATTTCCTATCTGCTGAGCCAAGGCTAACCGAAAAGATAGCTTCGAGTGCGGTTCAGGGCAAGACCGCGCTTCAGCAGGGACACCGGCCACGCGCCAACTACTCGGCCTGGAACAGTAGGAACACGTCGTCCGACTGCATGAACAGGCCATCGCCGTACGTGCCGTACCGGGTCATGCGCGGCAACAGATCAAGGTACCGTTCCTCCTGCTCCATCAGACCGTCCAGACCCTCGCATGCTTTTTCCGTATGTGAAAAGGACTGGACATCGATTGTGATCGACCCGTCTTCGACTTCCGCCACACCTGCATAGGAGTTGCAACCCGACACCCCCGAAACGCCCGATATGCCGTCTTTGTCGAATGAGACCGTCACTTCGGTTCCCTGGACCACCGAGGTGGGCCGGGTATGCCACATACCAAAATCGATGTCGCGGAGCTCAACGATCGCCACCAAGTTCCAATTCGCGTCGGCGATGTCTTCGACGGTTGCCGGCAGCGGCTCGAAGGTCAGCGTCTCGCCTGTGGCGCTTCTGATTCCGAGTCGGATCGATCGCCCCTCCTCGTAAACCGAGTACTCGTTCGCCCACGTCAGGAAGTCCCCGAACTCGCCCTCCAACCTTCGAGACTCCTCTGGGCACGGCTGTGGGGACTTGAGCATGGTCTGCGACGGGAAGCGTACACTCCCTTCGGATTGACTATAGGTCGCCCCATAGGTCGCCAGATAGCCGCGGCAGGCAGTCACACCGGTGACCAGCCGGTCATCTAGGAAAGCCAGAGTCGCAGCGCGCACCTCCCCGTCCGTGTCGCCCTCCGTCAGCTGCCGCCACGTCGAACCCGCAAGGTTGATGGGACCCCCGGCAGTGGCGCCTGCCTCACGAAGACCAGCCTGGCCGCGTCACCGCTGTCAAAGATCTCCAACCGGTCGCCAACAACGCGGTACCTCTCTCCCTGCATGAGAACCGACACGTATGCGTCCGCTTGTCCCGTCACGCCCTCAGGCTCGGCACAGTCCCTCTGCGTACTACCTATGGGCGGTCCTGAAAACATTCCGCCCGCATCAGCGATGGGCCTTCCGTCCTCAAATCGTCCCCCGTATGAGTTGCATCCGTCATAGCCGACAAGCCAATCCTCATCTATCTTGAGCGTTACGAAGGAGTTTTCAATGATCGGGCGACCGTCCAGTGAATCGAGAATCCATGTGGCGTCGCCGGGTAGCGCCGACTGCGCAGGTGCTGAGGTGCTGAGTGGAGCGACGGTGGCCGTGTTGAGTGGTGCGACCGTATCGTCAGGCTCAACGCCGCCACATCCCGATACGGCCAACATCAGGAGAACCAAGAGTCCTCCGACCAGGCCAAGTCTCGAAACTCCGGACTGTAATCTCAACCCTGATCCATTGCTCGTAGTCCTCATCGAATACCCCTCCCGTTATGCCATCCACTGCATACGTGTAAGTGTGCATTTCAACTACAAAGACGTCGCTTGCCAAGAAAAAGTTCCCTTCTTTGAGGAACACCCCCATCGGGCGACGGTTGACAGTGGATTGTGTGCTCATACCCGCCTCGTTGACTCCCTTGATGTTCAGGCGAGCCCATACTTTGGTGATACGTCTCACCAGATATGATCGCCCCGTACATGGCTGAATGGCTGTTGTCAATATCAGACAAAAAAGCTACGAATTTCTCCATTAATTACCGTATATTGTTCCGATTCAGGATGCATAATATTGCAACCGACGAATTTCGTGTTGGAGCCCGTCTGAGAATCAGGGGAGATTCAAGCCATGGCCAGCTATACGAACTTGAAGATCCGCATCGACAACGGTGAAGTTATCGTCCTGGACGGTGCCATCGGAACCGAGCTTCAGTCTATGGGCGTGCCTATGCACCCCGCCGCGTGGTGCGGACCCGGCACCTACACTCACACGGCAACGGTGCGACAGATGCACGAGCGTTACATCCGGGCGGGCGCCGACATCATAACGACGAATACCTTCAACACCATCCGTCCCGCGCTCGAGGCTTCGGGATATCCAGACCTGGTGAGGGAGATAAATATTCGCGCAGTCGACGCGGCGCAGGAAGCAATAGCCCGGTCGGATGTCGACAGGCCCGTGTACATAGCAGGTGCCATCTCGTGCCGGATCCCCGTCCGCGACCGCAGGACTGGGACACTTCTGGGCGGAACCGGCTTCGGTTACGGCGCCAGCGTCTCGGCGGAGGAATTGAGAGCGTACTCCGATGAGCAGGCGGACATCTTGGCGGAGTCGGGCGTGGACTTCTTCATCATTGAGAACATGTGGGCCGACAACGAGTCAAGAATGATTGCGGCTGAAGCGGCTAAGGCCACCGGGCTACCGGTCTGGGTCGGTTTCACCGCCTCCGTAGCTCCCGACGGTGAAACGGTCAGAATGAATCTCGGTGACGAGCGTAGCGCCTACAGCAGCGGCATGGGGATGCCGTTGTGGACTTCAAGCTGGCGGCCGGTCGACTACGACATGACTCTCGCCGACGGCGTCGCCGAGATCGCATCGCTGAATCCCGACGCGATCAGCGTGTTCCACAGTCGGATATCTGAGACCACCGCCGCCCTCCAGGTCGTCCTCGACCAGTGGTCCGGCACCGTTGTCCTCTATCCTGATGCCGGCAGAACCGACTATCTCGAGACATGGCAGGACAGCAGCGTCGCCAATGAAGAGAACGCAGATGAGTTGACGCAGGAGGCCGCCAACTGGGTCGGAATGGGAGCCCAAGTCATCGGCACATGCTGCGGCTTCGGAGCCAACTACACCAAAGCCCTCCGCGCCGCCCTGCCGGATCGGGTCAACGGTCGATGATCAGACGGAGGACCATGAAGGCTAATCTGCTAATATTCACAATAATCCAAGGGGACGCGTAGCGTAGCGAACGCACGCGATGCTCGGTGGGGTGTGGGTGTCCCCTCTCCCTTGACGGGAGAGGGTGAAAAGGGACAAATGGGAGGGGCATCATAGCCCATCCGTTTAATCCTCGGTTCAATCGACGTCCCCTTCGCACAGCGCAGGCACATCTGACGTAGAAAAGACTCCAGATTATCTGTAGATGATCGACAGGAGGGATCGCACATGGAATCCAGACCACTCGTAGTAGTGGGTGCGGGAGTATCGGGGATGGCCGCCGCCATCGGAGCGGCAAAAGCCGGTGTGCAGGTCACCCTTATCGACGAAAACCCCGTCCCGACGTCCATGGCTGGCCTGAATGTCCCTCACTTTTTCGGTCAACGGTTCAAAGGCGCGCTCAGCGACAAGGACGCGATGATGGGACGGGTGATTGCGGCCAACGAAGCGTGGAGCGAGGCCGAAGAAGTTGGCGTAGATGTCCAGCTTGGCACGTGCGTATGGGGTGCCTTCCGCAACACCGAAAACAGCAGGACCCTAGACGGCCCACAGATCGGTTTAGCCAACCACGAGCGATCGTGGATGATGAAGTACGACCGCCTCATCCTAGCCACCGGCTCTCGAGACTTGTCCATCGGATTCGAAGGCTGGAACCTCGCCGGAGCGATGGGGGCTAACGGCGCCTACTCGCTGATGAGCCAGTATCAGGCCCTGTCCTCGCAGCGCATGGTGATCTTGGGCGGGGGCAACCTCGGCCTAAAAACCGCAAAGATGGCGTCGGAAAACGGCATCGAGGTAGCCGCCATCGTCGAAGTCTCATCCTCCGTGCGCGGCAACAAAGCACTCGTCACCGCTTTGCAGCGTAAGGGCGTAGAGCTCTTCACCTCCCACACCGTCAAGGAGGCGGTCGGCGGAGACGGCGAAATCGAATCCGTAGTGCTGGTCGAGATCGACGAAAACAGCGAGCCTATCTCCGGCACCGAGAAGATCATCCCCGCCGACACCGTCTGCCTCGCCATCGGCCTCGTGCCAAACATCGAGCTCCCCTACCTCCTCGACTGCAAGCTCAGCTTCAACTCCCAACTCGGAGGTTGGATACCCGAGCACGACGACCAAATGCGGACCAGCGTCGAAAATGTGTTCGTCGCCGGTGACGCCGCCGGCTTCCACGACGCAATGATCCTAGACCCCGAGATAGCGCGCAATCAAGGCCGTATAGCCGGACTCGCCGCCGCCGAATCGCGAGGTGCTAGTACCACAGGGTTTCCCCCGTTGACGGGGGAAATGTCCGAAGGACAAAGGGGGTTCTCGGCATTTTCGAATGCTACGTCATCGCCCACGGAAGCACACACGGGCTGGAAGAAATGGCTGGAGTCCCTCGCCAACGCCGGTGGACAGGATGTCATCGCTTGCCTGTGCGAAGAGGTGACGCGTGCTGAGATCATCGGCCTGCAGCCTCCGCGGTATCTGGCGTGGGGTTCAGAGCAAATGAGTCGCCGGAGTCTCCAGACTCAACTCGAGGACAACCCGGTCAACCCCAACCAGATCAAGCGCCTGACACGGGCCGGAACGGGTATCTGCCAAGGAAGACTTTGCCGCGAGCAAGTTGCTCTGTTGCTCGCTGAGGAGTCGAATACCGACATCGCCGACGTGCCTTTGATGACCTATCGCGCGCCGGTGCGTCCGCTGCCGTTGAACGTCATGTGGCCCGACGACGAAACCGAGCAGGTGCGCAACGAATGGCCCAAGTGGTTCAGCCCAAACAACAAGGTGCTGGGGTAGGAAAGCATCATGCCCGCGGACAGAGCAGAAATAGTCGTCATCGGCGGTGGCGTTTCAGGCCTGAGTTCAGCCTATTTCCTCGCCAAGGCCGGTAAGAATGTCGTGGTCGTCGAAAAGGGAATGGTCGGTGGCGAAGCATCTGGTCGAAACGGCGGAATGATCAGCGAGCGGACCGACGAGCCTGCGCTGATACCGTTGGCCGTCGAATCGATAAAGCTGTGGGCAACGCTGGACGACGAGCTGGGATACCCCACCGAGTTCGTACACCAAGGCAGGATCCAAGTCGGCGTATCGGAAGAGGAGATGGGCGACATCTTCTCCGAACGAGACGAAGCGCTGCGCCACGGCATCAGTGTCGAACAGCTCGACCCTTCGGAAATCCGCGACATGATACCCGGCATCTCCGGCAGGACACTCGGCGGACTCTTCTTCGCCAACGGCGGTCACGCCAACCCTCAACGGTCGGTCCAAGCATTCGCATGGGCTTTCCAAGACCTGGGAGGCAGGCTCTATCAGAACACCGCCGTCACCGGCATCAATGTCGTCGACGGCAGGGTCACGTCGGTAGAGACGACCGCCGGCGACATCGCCGCCGATGTAGTAGTCGGCGCTGCAGGACCCCAGACCGCGCTCATGGCGGAAATGGTGGGCGTAAACGTTCCCGTCGCTCCCGCAAGAGTCGAGATACTCGCGACCGCTCCCCTTGAGCCGCTCTTCGACATCGCCCTAGTCGGCAACGGACTCTACGGACGTCAGGCCGCCAGGGGCAATTTGCTCTTCGGCGGAGGAGCCCACGAGTGGACCGACGTCGGCCTGACCACCGATCCCGCCAAGCCCAACACTCCCCTAATCAGGAACATCGCCAGGCGCCTCGCAGAACTCCTCCCGGCAGTAGCCGACGTCCCGGTGATCCGAAGCTGGGCCGGCATCGTCGAACAAGCCCCGGACTACACGCCCATCATCGACATCCCAGACAACCCCAACAACTACATCGTCGTCACCGCGTCCGCCCACGGCTTCGGCATCTCACCCGCCACCGGCAAAGTAGTCAGCGACCTAGTCCTCCACGGCAAATCGAGCATCGACATCAGCGGTCTCGGGCTGGGCCGCTTCTCTGACCTTGCCCCCGACTGGCGCGAGGAGCGCGGCTGGGTAACGACTCGCGGGCGTCCCTGACCTTTGCGCTGCCGATACGGCGCGGTTGAACTAAACGGAAGTGTTGGTGGGCCGGGGCGTACCGAATTGCGAACTCTTCGGTGGGAGGTCTTATTATAGGGGAGGGGTCATTCAATCCAGGAACGGCAACACCGTCATGCCCGACCCGTCCTGTGGAAGGGGACACTGGCCAAGGTGGCCGTAGTCGCCGTCCCGATAGCAACGCCGCCGTCCTCAGCCTCCAGAGGACGGACTCCGACACGGCTGGGCGAGGGTATCGCCTGGCGCCAGCTGCTCTCTGATAGTAGTGTGAACGGCGGTTGTCCGGCGGAGTCAAGTCAGGCAGTACGACCCGAGAAGGAAGGAAGGCCATTGTGAGTGTGGTGACAGCAGTGGCGGTCCTTACCGCCATCGGCTTGCTTTCGCGATTAACCCAGGCGGGGCAATCGCCCAAAGCGGCTTGCCTGACTTCCGGGAGTTGGACCCGAAGCAGCTGGCGGTCTGGGGCTTCGGCACGATATGCGTAGTCGCGGCGCAGTTGCTCATTATCGTGCTGTGGCTGTGGTCCAAGTACCGGCCCCCGCAGTCGACAGAGGCGCATCGGTTCCCATGGAACTCGGGAATCCCGCAGCCCGATCCAATGCCCGCGGCGGCGGTATCTGCGCTGGAAGGCCACATGATATGGAGCCCGACGATGCTGGCCTCCATCATCGAGATGTGCCAGCGCGGCACGCTGCGAATCGAGGCCGTCGGAACAAGGGTCGGCTTCCTGTATCGGCTGTCTCGGCAGGCTCCCGTACAGTATGACTGGGAGCGAACGATATGCGAAAGCATGCCGACGCGTGCCACGACGGTTGATGCGCTCTATGAAGCGATAAAGAAGCGCGAGGATGCCATCGGCGACCAGATAGGGGACTATCTGCAGCATCGCGGTCTTTTCCATGACAATCCGGTGCGAGTCAGGATGGAAAACGACGACGATGGAATTGGATGGGGAATGCTGGCCGGCGCCTTGATGGGCGTTGGCAGCGGATTTTTGGCGGCGCAATGGCTGGACCAGTGGTGGGCGAACGCCCTGATCGGCGCGTTCACAGGCCTCGTCTACTTGCTGATGGCGCCGGAGATACGAACGGGCATGGTACCGACAACGCAGAGGGGAGCGCAGGAGATAGGTCAGTGGCTAGGCTGGAAAGAGACTATGGCCGGACCTGCCCCGACCTATGCCCGGAACCAAGCTGATTCCATATTGCCCTATGCCGTGGCGATGAATGTGGCCCAGCCATGGCTCAACGTCTCGGACTCGGCTCCGCCGTGGTTCAGATCCGGCAGCGCATCTTCCCTGCAGGGTGCCGACCTGGACGCGGCCTATCACGGTTTCATGCACGCGCCGGAGTGGTACCTGGGCGGACGGTCGGGCGATGCGGCGAAAGCGGCCGCGGGACTGGGTTACGAGGTGGAACTTGAGCAGCTCCAAATGGAGTCGCCGGATACCGGGAAGGCCGCGCACAGGGAAACCGACGACGGAATCCACGACCTAGCGCGTGAGCCGGATTCACAGCGCAGTTCTCTGGAAGGTACGCCGTCTCCGCCATCGGGCGGGTATCAACAGTACAGGGAAGAAAGACTGATTGAGGAACCGAAGAGCGGCGGGTGCCTCCGCGGGTGCTTCATATGGGTGGTGAGCCTGTTGGGCATAGGGGCGTTGGTCTTGGTCATTCTGTTCAGCCTCGACGTGATATCGCCGCGCGTCAAGCCGTGTTCCTTGGACTCGCCCGGTATCCCCACCTCAGGACAGATTGCGGCGGTCGGCGGCCTGTTTCGCGATGAATGCGTGAGGGTCAGTGGCACGGTCGTGTTCCAAGACGCCGCCGAGCTAGTGGTGGAGATGAATCGGGGCGAATACGTGCAACGAGTCAACGTCCGCGACCCGTCGGAGATCCTCGAAGCAATTCCTCCGGGCCGCGTGGTGACCCTGGCTGGGCGGCTCAAAGTGGAGGAGGACGGGACATACGCAGTCCACTTCGTACCGGACCATGGATCGAACCGGGGGTGGTGGCGGAACCTCCGGGAGAACCTCCAAGGGTTGTTCTAGGTGGCTGTGGGTGCGACAGCCATTGGTGATGGCTTTCCCACGATGTCGGTTAAGGTGTCATCCCATCCAGGAGGAAGAGCATGAAACTGACAGTCCCAGTTTTGGTGAAACTGTGGGCTTCGACCTGGAGGATGGGACCGACCCTCGCGAGGGCCACGCCCGGTTCCGGTCCTAGACCAGGTTCTCCAGCTCGAAGACCAGCGTCTTCAACAGGTCACTGAGTGATGATTTCGGTCCCATTGGGTCTATGAGTGGAGCCAAAGGATGGGTCTAAAGTCCTAGGCGGGTCTCAGTCGTACGCTACGGCAGAAGAGTTCGAGTCCCCGCAGGTCTTAACTGGTGGAGCTGAGGGGATTCGAACCCCTGACCTCATCAATGCCATTGACGCGCTCTCCCAACTGAGCTACGGCCCCACTTTGAAGGGATGGGCATGGCGACGGATATCGAATCAACCGGTCGTCGTGATGCCGCGTAGCTTTTATTTCTAATGCTGTTGGCGCTCCTTTTTTGGACTCCCCTTTTTGGGTCCGCTTGGTTTCGCAGTTGTGGGATCGCCGCGGTTTCAGCGGAGGGGTTGCAACTCGGGTCTGATCACGGCGCCGAAAAGTGGACAAAGTACCAAGCAAAAGTCAAGTACCGCAGAGGATGCCCAGGGACGACGGGCGGCGGTGAAAGTCCCCTCTCCACTAGATGGGAGAGGGCTAGGGTGAGGGCTAGGGTGAGGGGGAACCGCAGCCCCCCTTTAGGGGGAGATTAAGAGGGGGTCTGCGAAGCGAGCACGCAGGGTGTACCCTCCAACAAACCCTTTGCTAATCTCCCCAACAACCCCCAAGCAAAACTAACACTAACCACCATTGACAACCCGTCTCGACACCCTTCGCCGAACCGCCCTAATACTGGTCATCGCCGGACTCCTATGGAACTTGGTAGAGGCCGGCGTCGGGCTCTGGGCAGGTCTCCAAACCGGCAGCGTCGCCTTACTAGCCTTCGGCCTCGACAGCATCGTCGAGCTACTAGCAGGAGGCATCCTAGTCTGGCGCTTACGAGCTGAACAGGGCGGACACGAGGAAGAGGCCGCAGAGCGAAGGGCGCAGAAGCTCCTCGGCCTAACCTTCTTCTTGCTGGCGGCATACGTCGCCCTCCACTCCGGCGCCAACCTGTTGGGCTGGCTACCCGAACCCGAACCGAGCCTCGCAGGCGTCGCAATCGTCATCGCCAGCGCCGTCGTAATGAGCGGACTCTACATCGGCAAGATGCGCATCGCCACACAGATGCAGTCCTGGTCCCTCAGAGCCGAGGCCATGGAAACCCTCTTCTGCGACATCCAAGACCTCACAATCCTCATCGGACTCGCCCTGAACGCCCTCCTCTCCTGGTGGTGGGCCGACCCAGTATCATCCTGGATCCTCATCCCCTTCCTAATCAACGAAGGCCGAGAAAACCTCTCCGGCCACGAACACCATCACGACGAACACGAACACCATACCCCCCGCGTCTGCTTCTGCCCCAACTGCCTCTACGGCCTCCGCAAATGCCGAGCCGCGTGCTGCGCGGCGTAGGCAGTCAGCATGTCGTCGACAGCGATGCGGGCGTCGGATTTTTGCTGTGCTACTGGTAAAATGCAGCCATCATCACCAATCCGGAATCAATACTTCCGCCGTGACTTGATCGGCCACCTAGTAATCCTCATATGAATCAAAAACCATTCTTACCGTTACTCGATGAGCCAGTAGAAGAGGACGCGCCCAATGCGTCCGCGCCCGCCAAGCGCGTTGTCCGTCACGGCGTCGCCACAAACGACCTCGTCCTCAGCGCCTACTTGGACGGCAACGAATTCGTTTTCCCCAAGATCCTCGAACTGTACGTAAAGCCCGGCCGCGTAGTTGCCGACGTCACTTACGGCGAGGGCGTATTCTGGCGAAATATACCCCGCGGCACATACGACCTGAGAGCTACCGACTTGAAAACCGGCGTCGACTGTCGCGACCTACCCTACCAAGACGGTGAAATCGACTGCGTGGTCCTTGACCCGCCTTACATGCACTCACCGGGAGGCAGCGCCCACCAAACTCACCAAGCGTTCGAGAGGTACTACGCAAATAACCGATCCGGCGGGCAGACCAATCGCAAGTACCATGACGCCGTCCTCGACCTCTACCTGGAAGCCGGTGTCGAGGCCTTACGCGTCTTGCGCGAACGCGGCGTCTTCATCGTCAAATGCCAAGACGAAGTCTGCGCAAACCGACAACGATTCACTCACGTCGAGATCATGAACGCTTTCGAAGAAATGGGCTTCATCGCAGAAGACCTTTTCGTCGTCGTCAGGAAAAACCGCCCTGGCGTTAGTCGCATGATCAAACAGGTCCACGCCCGAAAGAACCACTCCTACTTCCTCGTCTTCTGGAAACGAGGCGAAGACCGCGGAAAATGGGAACCTCCTCAATAAACCCCGGCAAAATCGACCCGATCGACCTGATGGTCCAGGTCATCGAGGAGCACTCACCTGAATCCATCTGGCGCGGTTCTCGACTCGAGGGCTACCGTCAACTCGGCAACACAAACCGCGGACAGATCGGCGAGAGCTTCATCGGCCGATATCTGTCAGCCGCCAACATCCCCGTCAGCAACGGCTCCCGGACCTCACCCACCGACCTCATGATCGCTGGACGACGCTTCGAAGTCAAAACCGCCTCCCTAGGCGCCAACGGAACATTCCAGTTCAACCACGTCAGGCTCGACCGCTCCTATCACTACCTGCTTTGCCTCGGCATCTGCCCAGACAAAATCGTCTTCAACGCATGGCGCAAAGGCGTCATCTCCGAAGGCGGCGCCGGCTCCCTAGTCCGCATGGCAGAAGGCCAAAGCACAACCCATAAACTCACAAAAAGACTCGCCGAAATGAGACCCATCGAAGAACTGGTCAACTGGATCCGCGAAGAAGTCCAAAGCCCCTAACCCGACCTGACACCAACCCCGCGTCTGCTTCCAACTGCCTCTACAGCCTCCGCAAATGCCGAGCCGCCAGCTGCGAGCCTAACCCGCCATCCCGTGCGGCAAGTTAACGTATATAAGCGCACGCACACAATCGCAACACAAACACAAAGGAATCGCCATGCCAGACCTCTCAGGAAAAGTCGCTATCGTCACCGGCGCAGGCCGATATCGCGGCATCGGTCGCGACACCGCCCTCGCCTTGGCGCGAGCTGGCGCCGACGTCGCGGTAACCGGAACGGGACGCCACCCAGCAGCTTTCCCGACGATGAGAAGGCGATGGGCTGGCGAGACATCGACAGCGTGGCCGACGAAATCCGTGCCATGGGACGCCGCGCCACGACCATCGTCGCCGACTTGGGAGATCCCGCACAGGCCCGAGGAATCGTGGCGCAGACCGTAGCCGAACTGGGCTCCGTCGACATCCTGGTCAACAACGCCGCATACGCGATGGCCGGCGACCGTGTCCCGGTAGTCGAACTCGACGACGCCATCTGGCACCGCGTCCTCGACATCAAGGTCCACGGCTCCTACTACGCCTCCAAGCCGCCGCCCAGGCGATGATCCGACAAGGAACCGGCGGAAGCATCGTCATGGTCTCATCCATCGCCGGAAAGATCCACCCCCGCAACTTCGCCGCCTTACGTCGTCGCCAACATGAGCCTCCAAGGCCTCACCGGCAGCCTCTCCAAAGAGCTCGGCGACTACAACATCAACGTCAACACCGTCTGCCCCGGCGTCATCGACACATCACGCTGGGACAACAAACGCGACAACACCCCCACCGGCCGCGAAGACTGGGAGCGCCTAGAGACCAACATCCCCATGGGCCGCCCCGGCACCGGAACCGACGTCGCCAGCACAATCGTCTTCCTCTGCTCCGACCAAGCCCACTGGATCAGCGGCCAATCCATCAACATAGACGGCGGCCAAGTCTCGTCCCACTGAAGACGAATCCCAACCGCAGCAATCCCATTCAAGCGGAGTCTGGAGTCGGCTAGCCGAAGCGTGACCTACGACCTTCCAAGTTGGTATGTACGTCCAGCAGCACCGTGGCCCCTTCTGCGTTCAGCTGTTGAGCTTTCATGAGAGATGGAGCTACATCGGACGGGTCTGTCACGGTAATGCCGACGGCCCCCAACCCCTCGGCGATCTTGGCGTAGTCACCGGTCATCTCGGTGGCGCCGAAGCGTTCCCTAGCCGTTGGATAGCCTCCAGGATAGGTTGCCATTCCCCCGTTGTTTAACAGAACGGTTGTGATTGGGGCATCGGCTCGAACAGAGGTCTCTATGTCGAGGCCGGACATCCCGAAAGCACCGTCGCCCATGAGGTTGAGACAGAACTTGCCGGGATTCGCCAGTTTGGCGCCAATCATCAACGGAATGCCGTAACCGAGGTGCGTAGATTTGCCCCAACCTATGTAACTGTGAGGGACCGTTGCTGTGTAAAAGGGCATGATCGAGTCCCGGGGAGCGCCTGCATCATGGGTGACGATGCTGTTTTCCCTGTCCAAGGTCCTGTCCAGCTCGCCGACTACCCTGTAGGTGTTGATGGGAACTTCATCGGATTCCAACAGCGGCTTCCATTCGGCGAGCCAATGCTCTTTGAGTTCACCTATTGCCGCAGACACCCGATTCCGTTCCTCGCGCCCTGTCTCGCCAATTAGCCCCTTCACCTCCTCAATCATCATCCGCAATGTGAGCTTGGTGTCACCGGGAAGACCAACATCAACCGAATAGTCCTTGTTGATGTCTTCAATGCCTTCAACATTATGGATGATGGTTTTGCCTTCGGGAATGGGCTGCCCGTAAGATGTCCTCGTCATACTTGAACCGACGGCAAAAAGGACGTCGGAATCTTGTAACCATCGCCAGGCTGGCAAGGTAGTTGCTCCACTGCCTGAACCCAGAGCGAGGGGGTGGCGTTCATCGAATGAGGACTTTCCGGGCATGGTGCAATACACCGGAATCTGGCTTAACTCGGCCAGCTCTTTCAGTTCCTCGGTGGCATCCGCAAACAGTACTCCCATACCGGACCATATCATCGGCTTCTTGGCGTTCAAGAGCAGTCTGACTGCATCCTTAACATCGTTGGTTGAAGGGCACTGAAGCGACCTGCTGGGCGGCTGATACCTAGGCGTCCCCTCCGGAACTTCCTGACCACCGATGTCCGCTGGGATCTCAACAATCACCGGACCAGGAGGTCCGTTGCGGAGTGCATGAAAAGCCCGGCGCATCACGTCGGTAACCTGATTCGGTTGAACTATGACTTCGCCACGTTTCGAGATACCTTGGTAAGCCCGGACCGGCGAGAACTCGGGTCGAATCGCGTACCGATTCAAGGCTGGGCCCGCAGTAAGGTACAAGACGGGAACGTTATCGGCGAATGCTTGAGCGATACCGCCCCCGGAATTCTCCGAACCGGGGCCCCCCTGCGTGATTATCACTCCGAATTTTTCGCGATCATTGACACGGCTGAATCCGTCAGCGGCCATGATTGCACCGCGCTCCTGTCTGAACATAACGGTGCGGATGCCTTCTCTGGCTACTGCTTCGATGAGTTGGTGGGAGGGAAAACACGAAACCCACTCCACCCCTTCCAACTTCAAGGTGCTGGCGACGGCGTCTATTACGTTCATAACGTTCCTCGTCAGGGCTTCATGCCCCTTCTGATCTCTCTAAGCCCAAGCGAGCTCGGCTAATCGACTGTTTCGGCGTCCGATCCCTAGCGAAGACTACCACTTCCGAAGTGCCGCACTGTCCAGCACCGACGGATTCACACAAGACACGGGCCAACCCTAGCTCTTGGCCAAGGGCAGAACCTGTCCAGAAAACCGAAGCGACCGCAGGTATTCATGGTTCTCTCACGTACGTTCGTTCCCTCCGCGCAGGCCGAAGCACGGTAACACACTCCAATACTCGCCAAACCGCCTCCCGAGGTACCTACCTCGTGAAGTGGCGACGCGCTTTAGACGGGAACTAAACTATCCGCGACCACCAGAAGCGCCTAGAGACCAACATCCCGAAGGGCCGCCCCGGAACCGGAACCGACGTCGCCAGCACCATTGTCTTCCTCTGCTCCGACCAAGCCCACTGGATCAGCGGCCAATCAATAAACATAGACGGCGGCCAGGTTTCGTCGCATTGAGGGCGCTTCGCATTAGATTCCGGCACTTATCCCCTAACCTATGCCTCGGCAACTACGAGGGCGGAAATCCTTGGTAGAAATTGGTGGAATTGCCCGCAATTCGAACCACAAGACATCGATACGGTCATCGTTTCGAGAGATTAGAGAGCAATCCGGTGCTCACCAGAACTTAATCAAACAATGACCGGCCACGGCCGCTTCGCCAAGGCTGCGTGGGAATAAACCCAGTCTCGGGAAATTCAATGATGAACCTCGGCTTAAAAGGTTGCCCTGTAACCGTGACCGATTGAATTTGATCAATTCGATATGATCGGATCCCGCGACCGTCCGCACGAAAACCGTACAGGACCACATTGCCAGCCCTTGTACGTCTCAACGAATACGGTTCAATCAATCGATTGCCTCCGTTGTAACCGAGATCAACCAGCAACCGATTGACAGCCGCAAACCGGACAGGTTCAAGTCGGCTTCCCGGATCCGACGCCCAGAATGTTGGCGGCGGCGTCCAGACCTCTTCGCCGTCTGCAAGCGGCCACGGTTCAAGGTCCGCATCCGGATCGGACCCGTTGAGCCAAGCAAAAAGGTGCGGAACGTCCGCCCAGAAGTGTTCAAAATCCGGCAGTTCTCGCAGCTGGTGCGCGAGCATATTCTCCCACTCGCTCCTTAGTTCTCCGAACATCGGTGAGGATTGGATAGTCTCGACCGTCGGCACTGGCACGCCTTTGGATTCGCACTTCTGCATGAGAACTTCAAGGACGAGATCTGCGTGTTGGCGAAAGTCCGGCCGACGAAAAAGGTTGACAATGTCGTACAAGTCTCGCGGCCGAGATCGTTCCCCCATCGCCCGTATCTTCTCTGCAAAGACCTCCTCGAATCCGTAGCAACGGACCTGCCCTGGTGGAGGCAATTCATCCGGGTAATCGTGGCTGATTGGCCGTAAAACTGGCGGACATACCACTGATTCGTCCTTCGTAAGGTCGAATTTGATGCTCGCCGGACCCGGCGCGTTTCGCGGCCCACGATAGTAGACCCGGACCTCGGCCGACCGACCCGATGGCCTGTCCCGATGGACGGGCGACCGCACCCCAAAGTCAATGCCAGACTCCTGGTTCACGCGATCCAACACTCGCGAAATCACCTCAATCACTTCATCTTTTTCGATAGGACCATCTTGGAGAACGGTAAAATCAAGGTCCTCCGAGAAACGATATGTCTCGATAAAGCACTTCTTCAAGCACGTCCCTCCCTTGAACACCCACGTCGCACCCAATTCTAGATCTGCGCCAATCCCCCAGAGTACCCAACCCAAAACGTAGTCCTTCTCGACTACATCCTCGCGGAGTCCCCAACCGCGAACACGATCGTCAATGTCGGCCCGACCGATCATTCTGCAACTCTCGCCACGGGTTCAAGTCGCTTGACATTTATGCGAAGGTTCCAAGCTGACACGATCCGACCTCCTGGTGGCCCTCCCGGGTCGAGACGGCTCAATCCTTTAGTGATCCGTCCGCGGCAAGCTTCAACAAATTTCGCATCGGCGAGACTTCCTCGTTCAGCCAAATAACCGAGACGCTTGAATACCGTGCCCCGCCCGAGCCGATCACCATACTCCATCAATTTCAATTCGTCAGCGTTTTCGCTCTCGAAATACGCCGTCAATATCTCGGATGCGTGAAGCACACCACCAGCCGAAGAAGGAACATCGAGGACGTCAACAATGGTTCGATGAGGGTCCGACACGTCGACCGCGAGACGTTGACGCCAGACGCGCCTAGTCCCGAATAGATCCCGTTCGGGTACCCTGCGGATCAGGAACTCTGTACCCTGCACCGTCTGACGCGTCGGTGCAACTTTACGACTCGCAACATAGTAGATCACGTTGAATATCTGGTCACTCAGTCCCCAATGCTCAACAGCACTCCAACCACCTACGTAACCCGGTGAAAAGAGCGTCGCGGCCACTACCCAAGGGTCTTCACGCCATTCCCGCGGCTCAGACGCTTCGATGGGCACACCGATGTACCAGCCTTTGCGGATGCGAGCAAGCCATCCACTTGCAGCAAGTGATGTGAGCAAGCGGCGTGTGCGATCCAGATCGATACCGAGCACCGATGCGGCCTGTTGAACGTCAAACGGGCCAGCGAACGCCCGATTGAGTATCGTCAACTGCTTCCGTCGCCGACCAGTCACGCCAGCGAAAGGAACGTCATCGTGGTACATCAGAACATCAGAATATTCGGTGGGATCGGTCGTAATGAACTTTGAGTATACCAAGCGGTACATCAGAAGTCGCTAAATTCATATCGCATTGTAGATTCTCTACCTGCGATATATGTTGTGGGTTGATCGAACGCGATCCTGCAGGCCCTAATGCTCCTGCTGGTCACGAGCGCTTATTCCACCGAGATCGACTTGGTCGTTGATCTATCCCGAGGACATTTTCTTGGCGGCACACCCGCGCTTCGAACCCTTTACCTCATAAATGTCATTGTCGCGCTCCCCCAACTGAACTCCACCCCCGCCTCAATCCGTCACATACGTATACGTAATCAACTCCCAAACATGCCCATTCTCACACTCGAAATAGAACCCCCTACCCCGGTGCGCACGATTGCTCTCCCCGTCCGCCCGCGACCCCGGGTCGCTTCCGAACGACATGCCCTCGTCCTCGACGCGCTGGAGAACCGCATCGAACTCCTCGTCCGACGCTAGGAAGGCGTAGTGGTTGGAGCGCGGGTCATCCGAATCGTCGAAATTCAGCGTCAGGACGTCGTTCACCTTGACCGGAGCTAAATGTCCCCAAGTCCCCTTGTACTCCAGCCCGAAGATGCAGGCCGTCAACACCGTCTGCCCCGGCGTCATCGACACATCACGCTGGGACAACAAACGCGACAACACCCCCACCGGCCGCGAAGACTGGGAGCGCCTAGAAACCAACATCCCCATGGGTCGCCCCGGCACCAGAACCGACGTCGCCAGCACCATCGTCTTCCTCTGCTCCGACCAAGCCCACTAGATTGGCGGCCAATTCATAAACATAGACGGCGGCCAAGTTTCGTCGCACTGAACCCGATACACCAGCACAAAGTCATCCAACCCGACAGCTTTTCGCGCGACGTATTTCCAATCCGATCTCCTAAATCGCAAAATTGTCGCAATGTACCGAATCTTTGTCGGCACATGCGACAATCCCGGTAAAATGGTCAGAAAACTCAGCAATTCTCGCGGAAGCGGAATTTACTGTAGAAGGAGAGAAACACATGGGCTCTGATGTATCCATAACATCTGTCCAATTTAGGAATTTCAAAGCATTCGATAACTTCTCGATCTCATTGGACCGCATGAATATTCTGGTAGGTCCAAACAATTCGGGGAAATCTACTGTGATTGGCGCATTTCGAGTCCTCGCAATGGGACTAAAACGGGCAGTCTCCCGCAACCCGGAGCCCATAGAAACCCGAAACTTGGCATTGGGTTACAGGATACCCAGAACCACGCTTCCTATTTCGTTAGAGAATGCCCAGACCAATTACCAGGATGTCGAAGCTACAGTCACGTTTAGATTAACAAATGGGAACAGATTGAGATTGTCGTTCTACGGCAATGACGAAGACTGTATCATGTACCCAATTACTGATTCAGGAGAATTTGTAACGAAAACCAAATTTAGTAGACAGTTTCCGGTTTCTTTGCTAGTCATACCAGTTCTTGGACCTCTCGAGAACAGGGAGAAATTCGTGAAAAAAGAAACTGTGGACGCGAACTTGGCTACTCACCGAGCGTCACGTAATTTCCGCAATTATTGGTATTATTATCCCGAAGACTTCGAAATTTTCAGACAACAGATTATAGCTACATGGCCTGGTATGGATATAAAACCACCTGAGATAGCTACCGATGGAATGTTCTCCATGTTCTGTCTTGAAGATAGAATCACTCGAGAACTTTATTGGACTGGGTTTGGCTTTCAGGTGTGGTGCCAGTTGCTGTCACACATTTTCAGGAGCGAGAGCCGATCAATGTTGATAATTGATGAACCGGACATCTACCTGCACGCCAACCCGCAAAGACAATTGTTATCGATTTTGAAGGCGTCCGGACCAGACGTGTTGATGGCAACTCACTCAAGTGAAATCGTTGCTGAAGCGGACACCAACGACATTTTGGTCATCGACAAGACCCAACGTTCAGCCAAAAGAGTTCGAAGTCCTGAAGGCATTCAGTCTACTCTGGACTCTTTAGGGTCAATACATGTGGCGACGATGACCGCCGTCGCGCAAACGAGACGAGTACTCTACATCGAAGGCGAGGATTTCAAAATCCTCAGGAGGTTTGCAAGACGTCTTGGTTTAAATGAACTAGCAGCTGGAGTTGGTATTGCCCCGTTTCCTCTTGGAGGATTCCCTTCAATACAACGTATCAAGGCGATTACGTTTGGCGTCTCTGAGTCAATTGGGGGGCGTTGCTTTTTGGTGGGATTTTTGATCGAGACTTTCGGCCAGATGAGGAAATCGACCAAATAACCAAGAATCTTGGTCGAGAGTTAGCCTTATCAGTGATACTGGCGAGGAAAGAGATAGAGAACTACCTACTCATTCCCGTAGCCTTAGACAGAACATTGGATCGACTCTTAACGGAGATGGCCCGGCGTAGCGGTGAACCTGCAAAAGCAGTCAGACCGATTGCTGAGTTGTTACATGAGATTACAACGCCAATCAAAACGGACGTGCAAGCCCAATACATGGCCAAGCGAACGGAATTCTTAAACCATTCAGGAAAAGACACAAGTACGATCAATCGCGAAGCTATTGAAATCTTTGATCGAAAATGGAACGACGACCAGTTGCGACTTCACATCGTGCCTGGGAAAAGAGTTCTGAGCGAGCTATTCTCCCGAGTACAAAGAGAGTACAAGGTGAGTTTAACGACGGCTAGAATCATAGATCAATTGCACGAGAATGAAATACCGACCGACCTTCGTCAAACGTTAAAGGCAGTTGAGTCGTTTCGGTGTCGGGATCTGTGATTGCCGTGGTGGAAACGGGGTAGATTCGGACCCCTTCTCATCGATGCAGTTGACGCGCTCTACCAAAGGAGCCACGCCCCCGTTCATTCGTTACTCGCTCAATCTCCGTCGTACCATCATCAACAGATCCCTCAATACCCATCACCCCTCCGACCCCGACGCCTGTCGCACCCACTCGGCCCTGCCCCACCACCCACCCTCAATCCGTCACATAAGTGTGCGTAATAACCTCCCATACATACCCATTCTCACACCCAAAATAAAACCCCCGCGCCCTCAGCCCGCAATGATTGCTCTCCCCATCCGTCCGAGACCCCGGCCCACTGCCGAACGACATGCCCTCGTCCTTGACGCGCTGGAGAACCGCGTCAAACTCCTCGTCCGACGCTAGGAAGGCGTAGTGGTTGGAGCGCGGGTCATCCGAATCGTGGAAGTCCAGCATTTGGGTGATTGTCCTCGGTATGGGACTCTACAAGGGAGTCATAGAGCTTCCGCCTCGGACCCCAAGCGAGCGGGCCGCAGAGCATATCATTCTCCTCGGGATTTGGACTTCAACTAATCGGACCGCCTCGAAATAGCGGTTCTCCACTCTGATCAGAGTGGATTATTCTGAGATGGATATGTCAAGCGATTCAACAGATCCGGTCGTCCTGGCAAAGGACGTGCACAAGACCTATGGGTCCGGAGAAATCGAGGTGCACGTTCTCAGGGGCGTAAGCCTCGACGTGCAACGCGGCGAGATCGTCGCGATCATGGGCCCCAGTGGCGGCGGAAAGACCACCCTCCTCAACTGCCTTTCCGGATTGGACGACATCGATTCCGGCGTCATATCCGTTGCCGGGTCCAACCTCAGCGATATGAGCGACCGTGACAAGACCCGCTTCCGCGCCACCAGGATGGGCTACATCTTCCAGTCCTTCAACCTCCTCCCGTCCTCACAGCACTCGAGAACGTCGAGATGCCGTTGCTCGTCTCCGGGTTCCCCGAAAAAGAGGCCCGGACGAAGGCGTTAGAAGCATTGTCGCTTGTCGGACTCTCGGATCGAACCGGGCACTACCCCGCGCAGATGTCCGGTGGACAGCAGCAGCGCGTGACGATTGCTCGTGCCCTGGTCAACCAGCCGGAAATCGTTTGGGCGGAGGAGCCCACGGGCAACCTAGACACCGACAACGCCGGTGAAGTGATGGACCTCCTGATCCGGTTGAACAAAGAGCTCGACGAGACGTTCGTCATCGTCACTCACTCAGACGCGGTGGCGGAGATGTCGCACCGCACCGTTCGCATGTTGGACGGCCTCATCGTCGATGACGGCACAGGCAAGGCAGGCTAATCCCTCATGGACGAACTGTTCGGGGCGCCCATGGAAAACATCGCGGCCGTATTGGCGGTCGCCTTTGGCCTCGCTGTCGCCTACCTCCTATACATAAGACTCCGGGACCCCATCTTGGTCCGCATGGCTTTTCGCAACGTGCTACGCAGACCCGGACAGAGCCTGCTGATCCTCGCCGGATTGATGCTCGCAACTGCCATCATCTCCAGCGCATTCACCGTCGGAGACTCTGTCACCTACAGCATCAAAAACACCGCCGCCGCTTCGCTCCGATCCGTCGACGAGTTGCTCGTCGTGGACGAGGACTCGGAGGTCTGGGAGGGTCGTGCCCTGCCCGACGGATTTTCGGTGGAGGTTTTTCAAGAACTCACCCCCGCACTCGACGCCGATGCGAACATCGACGGCGTGCTACCCGCCCTTACCGAGGACGTGGCGGCCATAAACCCCGAAAGCCAGCAGTTCGAATCCTCGGCACAGCTGGCGGGTCTGGACCCACCACGGGCTAGGGTCTTCGATGAATTGTTCGACACACAAGGCGCACCGCTCGACCTCACGCTCCTCGGGCCCAACGAGGTATACATCACCGATACCGGCGCCGAGGCGCTGCGTGTGGAGCCCGGTACCGTACTGAGTGTCGCCCTCGGACGGGGCATGCTGACTCCCATCACCGTCCGTGGCGTGGTGGACGGGCCATATCAGATCAGAAGGCACCGACGTTGTCCTCATGGCGTCCCTTTCCTCCGTCCAAGAGCTGCTCGGTCGTCCCGGAGAGCTCTCAGCCATCCTCATCTCCAACCGCGGAGACGTTTTCGGCGGCATAGAGCTGACGGACACCGTGATCGAACGCTATCAAAACAATTCCGCCGTCGGCGGCAGCGGCTTGGAATTGCTGCCAGTCAAGCGCGATGTTGTAGATCAGGCCAATGAAACTGGCAGTCTCTTCGTCTCCCTCTTCACCACATTTGGCCTCTTCTCGATCGGCGTGGGACTGCTGCTGATCTTCCTCATCTTCTCCATGCTGGCCGCGGAGCTCAAGAGCGAGATGGGCATGGCACGCGCCGTCGGCATGCAACGGCAACACCTCGTGCGTATGTTCACGATCGAAGGCGCGATCTATGGCATCGGTTCCGCAATCGTCGGCGCGGTTATCGGCGTCGCACTCGGTTTAGCACTAGTCGAAGCCGTATCCGCCATCATCAGTCAAACCATCGAAGCATTTACCTTCACGCCACATGTTCAGCCTGTGAGTTTCTTGACCGCATTCCTAGCCGGTGGCGTCCTCACATTCCTCACCGTCATTCTCTCCGCTCGGCGCATCAGCCGACTCAACATCGTGCGTGCCATCAAAGACCTGCCGGAACCCCAAGAGGTAGGCTCACGGCGCGGACCTTTGGTGCGCGCTGCCATAACATTCCTGTTGGGCGTGCTGATCTTCCTCTCTGCTTTTCAGGCTGCCCACCTCCCATTCTTCGGACTGGGCATCTCCGTCATCGTGCTCGGAATCGCGATCGGCGTGCGCGCATTCGGCGTCCCGCAGCGATGGGTCTTCACCGGCGCCGGACTGTTTCTGGTCATCTACTGGTTGATACCCCACAGCTTCCTCAAGGAGCTAAAGCCAGACTTCACCGAGGACCAGTCCGGGTTTTTCCTGGTCGGAGCCTTCCTGGTGACGGGCGCGGTGATGGTTACCGTCAACAACGCCCCGATTGTGCTCGGCCTGGTGAGCAACACCATCGGCCGCGTTCGCCGTTACGCACCCGTCGTCAAGTCCGCCGTCGCCTACCCGCTGCAGTCGCCGTACCGGACCGGACTTTCCCTCGCAATGTTCGCCATTGTGATCTTTTCCGTAACCGTCATGGCAACATTCGTGGACGTCTTGGATAACCTGCTGGACAACCAGGAGCGGCTCGGAGGCGGCTACGAAGTCATCGGTTTCTCCCGTGGCGACCTCAACCCCGTCGGCGATTTGAGAGCCGCGGTCGACGACAACCCTAACCTCGACTTCATCGAGCGCGTCGATGGGGCTCCCTCCGTGGGCACCTTGCACACCGTCTACCAGGCGGACGCGCGCCTCGCATCCGACTCCACAGGTGAATTCGCCGACACCACGATAACCGGCGTCGGCGACGATTTCTTCGAGACAAACAATTTCAACATCGCTCTGGCTGTGCCGGGATACACGCTGGAAGATGGAGCCGACCGCGCCGCGGTGTGGGACGCAGTCCAAGCGAATCCCGGTCTCGCCGTAGTCAATGCCAACATCGTGCCAAAACGGACCAACACCTCCTTAGCCCTACCTACAGACCAGTTCACCCTGAACGACGTGGAGGGCCTACTCGTCGAAAACGACACTATGGATCCCATAAACATCACCGTTCGGGACCTCGAGAGCGGGAACACGCTGGAATTGACGGTCATCGGTGTGCTGGACACTCTCGCTTCCGCCGGACCGGTCCCCGTGGGTTTCTTCGTCGCCCCTGAGACTCTCGGGCGCGAGCTCAACGCCACACAGTTCTTCTTCAACGTCCGAGACGGTGTCGACGACGCGGCTGGAACCATCGAAGCGGCCTTCTTCCAGAACGGGGTGGAAACGATCAACGTTAAGGAGTCCATCGCCGAGGCGCAGGCCGCCCAGAAGGCCCTCTTCAACCTGCTCATCGGCTTCATGTCCCTCGGTCTGCTGGTCGGCATCGCCGCTCTCGGCGTAATCGGCGCACGCGCCGTCGTCGAACGCCGACACGAAATCGGCGTGTTGCGAGCAATCGGCTTCTCTCCCGGAATGGTCCAGTTGAGCTTCCTCGCCGAGATGTCCTTCCTCGCCGTCGTCGGCATCGGTCTCGGACTCGGGCTCGGCCTCATCTCCTCAGTCGAACTAATCGACGAGATGCGCGTCGACGAGCCGGAAGTCGAATTCGTGATCCCTTGGCTCAAAGTCATCCTCATCGCCCTCGGAGCCTACATCTTCTCGATCCTCATCACGCTGATACCCGCCCGCCAAGCCGCCAAAATCGCCGCCGCCGAAGCCCTCCGATACGAATAGAACCGGCCTCCGTCCCCTTTCGTCCCGAAAGGGGACGCGAGCGCAGCGAGCAGGGGTATGCCCGAGACGCACGGGGCAAACATCCTTCCTGCTCCCCCGTCGTTCCCGCGCAGACTCCCCGTCGTTCCCGCGAAGGCGGGAACCCAGAATCAACAAAGCACGCCTTTCCCTACACCCTCAATCCGTCACATTAGTATGCGTAATCACCTCCCAAACGGGCCCATTCTCACACTCAAAATACGCCCCCTTCCCTTGGTGCGCGTGATTGATCTCGCCGTTACCTAAACCCGTACCACTCGAACTGCGAACTTGCTGACATCTGGCGCGTTGGCGCGCGCTGTGTCGATGACGATTGCGAGTGCCCACGCTGCTGCGCTCGCCGTCCATTCAGGCAGCGTAACCGACAGACCTAGCCCCGAACGCGCAGCGGAGATCGAGCGGATCGGCGTCTCGACGCCCACTTTGATCGAGTGCTGCTCAAGCACGGCCACTACCGGTCCAAACTCGAACGATCCGGTGTTCCTCCGATGGAGGCTAGCGACCAGCTCTGCCTCGGTGTGCCCCCCGAGCAACTCTTCGTCGAATGCGATGAGCGCATCTGCTCCCCCCTTCGGCGTAGTGTTAAACCAGTTGAGCATCCCGACAAGATCACCTAAAGATTGCGCCCTATCATCAAGGAAATTTGCCGTCACCTGGAGTCCAGACAACTCGATGTCCCCAAAGCGGCGGAGCGCATCATCGAAACACTGAATCAACGGCGGCAGCACGAGCAGCCGGCTCGATTGCGCCTTGGCGGAAACCGAGCGGCGCATAACCAAACCAACCTGCGACACGCGCCGGCGGCACCTCGGTTCGCTCGATGGCACCAACGTTCAGTCCGACCTGCACAAATCCGATACGGGATGAGTCTTCGTTGACGGTCAGTTCTGCTTCGTTCATTTCCCACAGCAGCGAGCGGCGATCCGACGTGGAAGACCAACCCATCAATTCAGCACGCGCCCTGAAAACGCTATAGAGGTCCTCCTCCTCGGAATCAATCAGACCGGTGCCCGGGGTAAGCTGCCCGAAAGCCTCAACAAAAAGCAAAGACGACATGACGGCTGCTCTCCTTCCCTCACGACTGCCTCAATCCGTAACGTACGTATGCGTAATAACCTCCCACACATGCCCGTTCTCGCACTCGAAGTAGAACCCCCGCCCCCGGTGCGCATGATTGATCTTGCCGTCCGCCCGCGACCCCGGGCCGCTCCCGAACGACATGCCTTCGTCCTTGACCCGCTGCAGCACCGCATCAAACTCCTCGTCCGACGCCAAGAAACAGTAGTGGTTCGAGCGCGGGTCATCCGAACCGTCGAAGTCCAGCGTCAGGATGTCGTTCACCTTAACCGGAGCGAAATGCCCCCACGTCCCGTGGTACTCAAGCCCAAAGATGCGAGCCATCAACTTCGCCGACTTCACCTTGTCGTAAGCCGGCACGATCGTGTGGTCTAGCTGCAAAGCCATAGCAACCCTCCTTTACAAACACGGTACACCCTGCCGGCGCGTCGCCCAACGACTCGTCATTGCCGGACACCGATTCGAAATGAAAACCGTCTCCCTCGGAACCAACGGAACATTCCAGTTCAATCACGTCCGCCTAGACCGTACCTACGACTACCTCCTCTGCCTAGGCATCTGCCCCGACAAAATCGTCTTCAACGCCTGGCGCAAAGGCGTGATCTCCGAAGGCGGCGCGGGTGCGTTGGTTCGAATGGCGGAAGGGCAGAGCACGACACATAAGCTGACCAAAAGACTGGTTGAGATGAGGCCGATTGAGGAGTTGATCGGGTGGAACATGGACGAGGTTCAACCGCAATGACCAACCCAGAACCGATTCATCCCGGCGAACACCTCACAGAGATTATTGAAGAATTGGGCATCTCCCAATGCCGGTTGGCCAAAACCATCGGGGTGCCTGCCGTCCGCATCAATGCGATCATCAGGCATCGTAGGTCTATAACCGCGGATACCGCGTTACGTATTGGGCGTGCGTTTGGGACTACGCCTGAGTACTGGTTGATTCTTCAGCGGATGTATGAGCTTGATGTGGCGCGGACTGAAACCGACGTCAGCGGGATTGAATCGCTGGTTGAGGTGGGGGGCGGGAAACTCAGCTAGATCGATCCAACCAGATTGAATTCATCTGCGATACGGACAGTAAGCCAAAGTCCCATGCTTTACTACCTGCGCCGCCAGTACTCGTCTACCAATCCCATTATCCGAAGGATTTTTCCACTCTGAACAAGTATGAGTATGCGTCTACACTGGTTGAATCTGCTCCTTCCCAGCGACGGATGCTATCTCCCAGACCCAGCGCGGAAAGAACAACACCAATTGGGTCGCCTGCGGCAAGGGACCAGACGCAACCGAAAATCCCCAAAGAGCAACTTGGAAGATTTAGCCCAAGTGCCTTCCTAGAATTACGTTGGAGATCACGCGCAGCATCTGCGATTTCTTCGCGGCGTTCCAACAGTAGTTTTTTGCGTTCGTCAGGTTCTTGAATTTCGACGAGATCCGCCATGAATCTTCGTAAATCTCTCGCATAGGTTCGATGTGCATCCTTGTTCTCGGATCGAAATTCGAGTAGTTCGTCAAGAGGTACCAGATCCATGTCCAAGCCAGCTGGTTCCAGATCGAACGCGATCAAGTTGTCGCGCGACGGCATTCGCTCTCTCTTAAGCGTTTCAACGAGATCCCGAATGGCAGTTGTTTCGTTGGTAGTCGGATGGAAGTACAAGTACGGTGCGCTACCTGCCGAGCGCGAGAGTTGCCCCAAGACGACGAGGATCGTGGTCCTTACCGCGGGATGCAATGGTATCGAAACCCCATCCTCGCTCGGTTTGGCCAAACCCTTCGCCGCTAGTTTCGACACTAGGGCTTCGGCGAGGTCAACGTCGGCTGCATAACCGATCCGGGATTGTGATAACTCACTGAAATAACCCGTATCTGGGAGGTCGTCGAAAACACCTTTGGCAAGCAACCCCGTTATCGTCTCAGAGAGTCTGTTGGCAATGTCTTTACTCACCCAGGTCTTCGGTTCGAGGATTTCCAGCAAACCTCGTTCCTCAAGTGGCGCTGCTAGCACTGGGTCAGCAAAGTGGTGACGACCGTGCATGTAGTCTGGGAGTAGGATCGAAACCTTGTCGAAAAACAGAAGGAGAGATTTGATCCATCCACCTTCACTGACGGCCCAATACGGTGCAGGATAATAGTACGCAACGTCTGTTCGTTCGTTCATCTTTTATACCACTCAATTGTCTGGACAATGATTCAAAGGATTTCAGTCATTTGACCTGCAAGCCAAAATGAGTTTGGCTCGTTGGTGCCTTCCGCCCCAATGCTGAATCTCTGCGACATCATATCGATGTCTTGGCAACCATGCGGAGTGCGGCCGCAAGAACATCAACCGCATCCTTTTCAATAATGAAATACGGCACCTCATCTTCACCTATCGACCGACGCTCGATGCCATCTTTGTGACCCGGGGGCCTGAAATGTGCGTACGCATTGCGTTTTGCGCCGATCCGCCGTAAATTCTCTAGTTCCTCGGCATCAATCAAGTTGGCAGAATGCGCTTCTGCGATCAATTTTTCGAATCCCGCGCGTTTCAAATCATTCCGTCCCGAAGCGGTAAAAAAGAGCTGCGAGCGTGTGTTCGATGTATGCGAGACCCAACAACGTTGCTGCCAAGAATTGCCCGTACACGAAACAATATCGGGTTTCTTCAAACAAATTCTTGGTGATCAATCCGCCATGGAACGTCCAATATTCGGCTCGGGGGGCATTCTCAGCAACCCAATGCAACCTTGAGAGCCTGTCGTCGAAACAACTGGCATCTTCCGTGTTGAGCCATTCCACCGATTCTGTAGTCAATTCGGATCTCTCGATCGCGCTGATTTAGTTGCCGTCAATCCAGAATAACACGGTTGACGCATAGGAAGCCCCCTCAAAACCCATCCCACCCCGGCGACTCCGCCGACTGCCGCACCCACGCCGCCACCTGCTCCTCGTCGAGTTCGCCTTCATAGATATCGACCCACCGCGCATCCGGATCCTTGCCTCCGCCGGGCGGAACCGGGTCCAACAACGCTCCGTTCAAGAACGTCACCTTCACGTACCGAGTAAACACGTGAAAACTCGCGAACCAACCCATACCCTCGACCCCATACCAAGGTGAGTTCCACCGCACCGCCTTCTTCACACCGGGCACTTCCCGCACGATCAGCGCATCAAGCCGACACCCAACATCCCGCTTCCACTCCGGCATCGCCGATATATACGCCTGCACCAGCGCATCGCCATCCCCCTTCGGAATCTGAGGATTCCCACCCGACAAAAGCCTCACCTGCGCGGCCATCGCATCTCCTTTCCAAAACTGGTGTCATTCCTCCCCTTCGCGAAGCGAGGGGGACGCGTACAAGCGAAGCGAGCACGCAGGGGGTGCCCGACGGTTGATCTAATCTAAACCCCCTTTAATTCCCCTTGGGTATCAAGCGGGAAGGCTCTTGTGCCAATTGAGCATCAAGCGGAGGGTTTTGCCAAGGTCTCACCTAACGCCTTTTGTTATAAACCACCGCCTCACGCACCAACTCCTTGAACGCCGCCCCGTCCAACTCGTCCCCCTCGAAAAGGTCGATCGCCCGCCACTTCTTCCCGCCCAGACCCGCGTTGAACAACCCTTTCCGATCAACGAGCTGCGCCCCATAAACGTCAACTTCACCTTCTCCTTATGCGCATTCGCCACCACGAAAATACCATCGTGCGAAAACACCGGCGACCCCATCCACTTCCACTCCTCGACCACCTCAGCGTCCGCCTCACAGATCAACCCCCGAACTCCGATTGCTGGACATCCGAGTCGATGTGCTTTACGCTCCGGGAGTGGCCTTTATTACGCCAGTGTCGACAAATTGGACGAGTTCATCGACGGCATTGCACAAGCGACGAAATGACCGCGAAGCCTCAAACGCCGCGTCGATATCCATCGTCGCAGAAAACCGCACTTGGTCTTTCGTTTCCTTGTAGGTCAACCCCGCCGCGACTCTGCGATTGAGCCATTGCTTTGCGCCGTTGTATTCCTCAGCGTCGCCTTGAAAATCCTCATCCGATGCCAGAAACCAACTCTCGTACTCACGCTTAGCACAAACCACTACCGTAGGAATATCCACCGCGGTGGCACGAGCCCTGTCCGCCAACTCAAAACCCAATTCCTTTGGACAATCATCGTCCGCATCCAAAAGCACGAGAATTGCTGCGCATCCGTTAGTGATCGCCGCATAACCAATAAAGTCTTCGAGTCGGCTGACGAGTCCACCTTTGCCTTTCGCCATTTTGGGTTTGATAACACCAATGTCATATCGGTCGAGACGCTCGGAAAGGACGCGCCGCAACAACTCTGGTGCCGCTGCCACATCTCCCGGACCCTCCACAATCGGGACGATGTACCGCATCGAAGACGTCAACTTCGCGGTACCAACCCTTCCATGCTGTGTAGTTCCCCGGTGGTAAAAAGACCGTTCATCACCGCTTTCGATTGCGTCTCCGAAACGGGCCCAACCTCGGTACAGCCGTGACGCATCTCTACTGCTCTTAGCGACTCGATCGGCAATCGGTCAATAAGGTCAGGACTGTGCGTAGTAGCCACCACTTGCGACCGGTTTGACGCCTCAACCATCACATCGGCCAGAACCGCCAACGCCCCGGGATGTATCGTCAACTCAGGCTCTTCCACGCCTATCAACGAATTGGGGACTTCTTGGTAAAACGCGGTCAGCATTCCCAATAGGCGGACTGTGCCATCTGATTCCTGCGAAAGGTCGAACCACGATCCCGGCCCGCCGTTATCCCCGGCACTGTGCCGCAATTTGACTACCAAGTATCCACCCGATTGGTCCACGAGCAAGTCTTTTAATCCCGGCACTACTTGCTCCAAATTGGTTTTTATCTCTCCGAGGTATGGTGAATCCAACTTGACCATCTCTCGTAAGACTGACGCCAGATTCTGACCGTCTTCAACCAAGAGATGCGGGTTCATCAACCTTCGCGGTTCTCGCATCGCATCAGGAAACAACCTGTAAAACTGCATTCTTTGTATGAAATTCAGGGCTCGATCCACTTGGCGTCTGGTGGCGTAGTTTGACCTATAACGGGATTTTGCGCTTCGAACTTGTCTCCGGAAAAGGACTTGCGCCAACAATGGAAACGCAAGTTGAGAATCGTCGAATTCATCATCGTCGAATCCTTTTGGCTTGACTACGCATCCATCCCGTAACTCGAACTCGGTCGGTTTCAACTCTTCGTAGACAGGGGTCACGATCGCAGACTCACTTGCGACGCGATAGACACCTTCACGATTTCCCAACACAAACCCATACCGCATGGAAAAAACACCATTTTTGACTTCGATTCCGACCTCGACTTCGCGAGAATCGCCTTCAGGACTCGTCCTTGTGACCGCCTCTATCCCATGCCGAGATGTCACAGCCGAATCGAGGTTCCTGTCAAGTGCGTCTTTGATGAAGCGCAGAACATCAAGGACGTTGCTCTTGCCGGACGCGTTGGGTCCGACAAGCACCGTCAAAGGACCGAGTTCGAGATCCAAATCTCGTATGCTCTTGAAGTTACGAGCCCAAACCCTCGTCAACGAAAATCTCGTCTCGTCCTCACCTACTAAGTTTTCGGTCTCGTTCATCCCATCACAATCCTATCGTTTGACTTGCGTATTAGTCAGAACGACATGACGGACGTTAAATCACCTTGGTCTAATTTCGCACACCCACGCCCCTCCCCTTTTTGCGCAGCAAAAGGGGGGACGCGTCAAGCGCAGCAAGACGCAGGGGGTTCATACACTCGCCCGTCCAAACCCCCTTTAATTCCCCCTTGGGCATCAAGGGGGAGGGTTTTGCAAAGGTATCTCCGAAGCCGATAGACTAACCTCACAATTGTTACGACACAGCAGGGACACGTACAAACCATGAGGCTTGAAGGCAAGGTCGCCATCATTACTGGCGCCGCGAGCGGAATCGGTGCCGCTTCGGCGAGGCTCTTCGCCGAGGAGGGGGCCAAGGTCTGCATCGCCGATATCGACGAAGAAAAAGGCCGACAAGTTGCGGCCAACATCGTTGCGGCCGGCGGTGATGTGTTCTTCAAAAGGCTCGACATCACCAGCGAGGACGACTGGGCCAGCGGTGTGGACGAAGTCGTAACTCGGTATGGAAAACTCAACGTCTTGGTCAACAACGCCGCCATGGCGCACGCCGGCACCGTCGAAGAGACGACCGCCGAAGACTGGGACCGCGTCATGGAGGTCAACGGCAAGGGCACTTTCCTCGGCACCAAGGCCGTCATCCCCCACATGAGGCGGGACGGCGTCGGCTCCATCATCAACATTTCCTCCGGCGCCGGACTCGTCGGACAGGCATGGTCCGCCGCCTACAACGCATCCAAAGCCGCAGTCCACCTGCTCGCCAAATGCACCGCAATCCAATACGCCAAAGACGGCATCCGAGCCAACTCCGTCCACCCCGGCGCCATCGACACCCAGATGCTTCACGCCGGCTCCGAACAGATCGGCGAATCCGAAGCCTTCAACCGCCCCATGGGCCGAATGGGCACCCCCGAAGAGATCGGCTACGGCGTCGTATTCCTAGCCTCCGACGAATCCAGCTACATGACCGGAACCGAACTCATCATCGACGGCGGCAAGCTCTCAGGCCAATGGCGTCTGGCGGATACGCCGTATGGGGCGGCGTTGATGGGGCGGTCTTGACCTGGGAGCGCTCGTATATAGCGTGTCGGACCAGCGGTTGTAAGTTAGACAGTCTTACGTCCCGATGGCTGCCTAACCGCTGAGGTGCTTCGACGCGTTGAACACCGGACTCCATCGGGGCAACGTTGTCTTCCTGGCTCGCCGGCGAAATCAAGAGTGCCAGCCCAAAAGTGCCAGTCCGAAGTGGGTCAGCCCAGCACAGGTGCCCCGACGCGACTGTAGATTTGAACCCGGTGACGACAACTGTCGGCTATGCAGACCAGTCCATCGGAACTCGTGTCGATCCCCGCGGGCCGCCAGAACAACTTCTCCTGCTCGGCCATGCCGGAATTGGCGCGCCAACCGGCCTGCTCGGGGTTTACGTCCAGAAATTCCTGGCACCACTTGGACAACGTGGCGTGACCGACAAGGGTCTCGCGATGCCCTCCGTCCATATCGAACACCTGAACGCGATCGTTTCTCCAGTCGGATACGTATACGTTGCCGTCGCCGCTGACGTGAACGGTGGAGGGTCGGTCGAACTCACCGTCACGGGCACCGCTTGATCCGAAGGCGAAGATAAACTTGCCGTCTGGCGTGAAACGCTGGACGCGGTCGTTGCGCCAATCGACAATCCAGATGCAATCTTCGGCGTCGATCGAAATACCCCAGGGGTAATTGAATTCACCCGGTCCGTTACCGAAAGTGCCGAATGAAGAGATGTATCGCCCTTCCTCCGTGTATTTCTGGACTCGGGCGTTGAGGTGATCCACAACGTGCAGGTAGCCTTGGGAATCGAAGGCCAAGCCCGACGGACGATTCCACTGGCCTTCCGAAGAGCCAACCTCGCCCCACCGGTGCGAAAAGGTTCCGTCCTTTTCGAACACCGATAGTGATTGGGTGTACTCGTCGGTTAGATAGACGCGTTCGTCCAGACCGATGGCGATAGCGGTCGGTTGGGTCGACAGCCCTGGTTCAGTTCCCCAGTTGGCGAACTCGAACAGGAACTCGGAGTCGAGGGTTACGGCGCTCACCCTTACGTTTCTGTTGGCGGCGTTCGAGCGGCTCAACACGTAGAGATGACCGTCCCTGGAGAAACGGACGTCGACGGGGTTCATGAAGCCCCGGCCCTCAAACGAGGCGATCCCGAGCGTGTGGCTATACGAGTAGTTGCTCATCTTGTTGTTTCCGGGCTATGGGGTAGCGCGCCCGCTGCAATTGGCTGGGCTTGAGCATTCGGGGTGTAGATGCGCCGCTAGGTTGCCACTAAATGGGACATTCGGTTGAACTTCCTATTCAGCACCCACTCGGAATCGACATGCATGAAGTCTTCGAGGATGGTTGCGTAGGCGTCCCGGTAGTCCGTGTTGTAGTGGACGTCGCCTTCCAGTTGATCGGCTGGCTTGAGGCTCGGATAGTCACCGTAGAGTCCACCGTTGATCGGGTTGCCGATCATAAACGCGACCCCTCCAGAACCATGGTCGGTTCCGGCACCGTTGTCCTCGATCCGCCTGCCAAACTCGGAGAACATCCAGATCACCGTGTCGTCCGCCTGGCCAAGCTCGTTCAGGTCCTCCCAAAAACAATCCAGCGCTTCCGACACTTCGTCCCACAGCTTGGCGTGATTCACCAACTCGTTGGTGTGCGTGTCGAAGCTGCCGTGTTGAGTGTAGAAGATGCGTGTGCCGAGGTCGGCTGACATCACCTGGGCGACGCCCTTTAGGCTCTGCGCTATCGGGTTTTCGGCGTTGTACTCGACGGTAGACGAATACTTTTCGGGAGCGGACCGGAGGGTGTCAGCGCCGTCGAGCATGCCGCGCCCAGTCTGAAGCAGGCGCAATGACGGAAAGCCTTCGTCCGACATGGGCTGGTAGATGCGACTGACCGTGTCAAGCAAAGCGTCGCGGTTCGAAGCTCCTGCCAGGCCGGTGTATAAGCCGTAGGACTCGAGTGCTCCAACTGACGCGACGGACACGTCCGGGTATGCTAAGGCTCTTGGCAGGCCGCGGCCAAAGTTGACGGTTGTTACAGCGTTTTTGCCCTCAGGATCGATGGCTTTGGTGGTCTTTCCAAGCCAACCCTCCGAGGATGCGATTGCGGGCTCCGCGGTGTGCCAGATGTCCATCGAGCGAAAGTGAGACCGGTTCGGCTCCGGGTACCCGATGCCCATCAGTACCGCCATCTTGCCGGCGTCGAAAAGACGTTTGAAGGGGCCCATGTGGGCGTTGAATGCGACCCGGTCGTCCACCGGGATTACGTCCTCGCCGCTCAGGCCCATGCTCGGACGATAGTCGTAATAAAAGCCGTCCTGGTAGGGCACGACCGTATTCAGGTAATCGTTGCCGCCAGAGAGTTGGATGACAACCAGATTCTTGGCTCTGCCATTCCCGTTGTGGCCATTCGATGCCATTTCTTATCTCCTGTGTATTTGTGTGCCGTTATTCGTATCAACAGTACTGGTAGTCGGGTGTCGAAGCGATCAATTGGAATATCTCGATGGCCCGGTCCATTTCTTCGTCCTCGTTCGCCGGCTGCAACTGACCTGATGCGTGATCCGCAATAAGTCCAAACGTTCGGTCCGAGACGTCTATGCAACCCATAACGTCGAGGCACGCAGCCACGTACTCCGTGGAACTCAGGTTGCTCCCGGCCTCGCGCACACGGTCCACCATTCGCTGAATGCCAGGCGCGTCTCTGTGTTCCAGTTCGGTTGAGGCGAAGTTGATTCGCTCGACCAATGCGCCGCTGTCGATCCACTCTTCGCCCTCGTGCCAACCCTCGACGCTAGGTGGGTTGAGCAGGAATTGTCCCATAAACAACGTATGGGAGGCCAATTGCGACGAAGCCAAGTCTGGGAGATCAAATCGATCGGTTAAACGAGCGGCTCCAAACACCAACTCGGTCGGGCTCTTAACCTTGCGATAGCGGACGGCTTCAGACTTGAAGTGATCGGACTTGAAGATCGCCCGGAGCACGGCGCGTATCTCACCGTCGTTCGCCTGAAACACATCGGCCAGCCGTTGGACTTCAGTCTCGTCGGCGGCGTCGGCTACGAAGAACTGGTAGAGCCTTCTGGAGATGAACTCCGCAGTGGTCCGTTGGCGAACAATGATCTCTGCGATGTCCTCGCCGTTCCAGTTACCAACTTCGCCCAGAAATGATTTTTCACCGTCGTCGTGATCACTTTGATCGAACTGGAACTCCATCGGAAACGGCCCGAGGAAGAACGGCGGCATAGTCGGCCGCGAAGCCCAACCCGTAAAGGCTCGCGCGGCTGCTTTGACGTCGTCCTCGGTATATGCACCCTCACCGGTCTCGTTGATTCCCATCGAAAACAGTTCGAGTAGCTCTCGGCCATAGTTTTCGTTTGGCGCGTCCTTGTGGCTGTTCTGGTTGTCCAGCCAGTACATCATTCCTGGGTTGCGGGATATTTGCACCAGAATGTCGCGGAACTTGCCGAGGCCGTAGCGACGGAAAAGATCGATCTCCGTGAGCATTTCCATACCGTGGTCGAGTTTGATGCCGCCAACTGCCAGCAAACCGTGCCAGAAGAGGGCGATCTTTTCTTCAAGGTGTTTCGTGCTAGTCGCCAGGCGCCACGCCCATTGTGGATCGGCGTGACCGACTGATCTTGCCTCCACGGCGGCGATGAAATAGCGATCCATCAAGTCCTGTTCTTCAGGATCCGAGAATTCGGGATGAAGAAGTCCTTCGACGGTTTCGTCGTAGCCCTTGCCGACGTAGTCGTCTATCTGATCCCTCGTCGCTCCAAATCCTGCCCTGCGCAACAGGTGCGCCATCAGGGCCGTGTCGGTATCTTTGCTAACAGCGGTAGTCATTGAAGGCCTCGCAGGTACGTGGTGCTCGGCAGTAATGGGGAGTAACTGCGTCGACTTTAAATTTAGCATGACTGCTGACATATCGCACGCACGCGTGGAAGAGCCGCGGATACCATGCGACGTCGGGTCTAATCGCAGTCAGGGCCTGGCGTGGACGCCGGAGCGGTCTTCATGGAGGGCCATGGTTTTGGCCGCATCCCGGCCGCCCAATCCCCTATCCATGGTGGCTTTCATCTCCTCGAGGGCGGGCAGCGTGGTGAGGAGCGGCACGCCGAACTGCCGCGCGAGGTTGTGTGCCAACGTGAGGTCGTTGTAGGCGGCTCGAAGCGTGAATCGCCCGTCGAAATCGCTTCCCATGAATGTCTCGGGAATATGGACATTGATATTTCCGCTTTTGCCTACTGCACTGGCGACCAATGCGCCATAAAGTCGGTCGGGCATTGCGCCCTCTAAACCCCGATCGTCAGACATTCTGCAAATACCTAGTCGAGAGTGAATCAGGACTCACCGTCGAGCGACTTGGCGATGGCTCCGATTCCCTGCGGGCCTATGTTGAATGAACGTTGTACCATTTTCGAGACGATTCTCGCATTTTGGCTGTAGTGCTCTATCCAAAGTCCCCGGTCGTCGTTTTTGGAGGGCTAGTCTTGTCTCCGCTGACGCTGTACCGAGACGACAACAACGACTGCCACACCTATGCCGGTCACCCCGAGCGCACAAACACCAAAGATGTAGACCTTAGCCGGAAGGAGGCTAGCATGCAAACAGTAGGGTTCATAGGACTTGGCAACCTGGGCACCCCGATGGCGCAGAATATCCAGAGGGCAGGGTTCCCTATGGCTGTGTACGATGTGCGAGAGGGTGCGACGCGCGCCCTTCTGGAGGGTGGTGCCCGGTTGGCGGCATCCCCGGGCGAGGTTGCCGCCGTCAGCGACGTGATCATGAGCTGCGTTCCGGGACCCACTGAGGTGGAGGAGATCGCCCTCGGTCCCGACGGAATTCTCAGCGGGCTGAATCCGGGCGACGTGTACGTGGACCTCTCCACCAGTCGACCGTCTCTGATCCGCCGCATAGGGAGGGTGTTTAAGGAAAAGGGGGCCCACGTACTAGACGCCCCGGTGCTGGCAAGTCCTGACACTGCGGCGGATCGGCAGGTCATCGTGATGCCCAGCGGCGATAAGGACGTCCACGAGCGGCTTCTTCCTGTGTTCGAGGCTTTCGCCGATAAGGTCGTCTACCAGGGCGACCTAGGTATGGGAAGTACCTGTAAGTTGGTCAACAACATGATCACGCTGGCTGTAAGACAGGTCGTAGCGGAGGGGCTCACCCTGGGTATGAAGGCCGGGCTTGACCTCGATGCCCTAATGGAGGCGGGGAGCAGGGGGATACTGGGTAGTCAAAGGGAGGGGTTGGAGAGGACCGTGTTCCCCGGGAAGTTCGAGCCGCCATCATTTCGGCAGGCACTGGCGCGAAAAGACATAGCACTGGCAAACGAGCTGGCCCGGGAACTAAACGTTCCGATGCCGGTGGCCAACATTGTGGAGCAGATCTCCATCCAGTGCGGCAACCGCGGCTGGGGAAACATGGACACGCACATGATATATCGCCTGCAAGAGGACGCAGCAGGCGTGGAGATCAGGTCGGGCTAGTCCGTGCGAAATGAGACCCGCCAACCGCGTCTTAAGTATCCTTGACGTTATTAACGCTATGCGTTATCATATGCAGGTGTGGACCGCTTCAGACACGATCCAGCGAGGCAGCTTTTCGAAGGGCAAACGATGCGTCGCCTACCGCCCGACATCCAGCGCAGAGCCCGGATGCGGTTACAGCGAGTAGTTGCGGCCACGGCGCTTACCGACCTGCGAGTGCCGCCGTCGCATCGTTTCGAAGCGCTACGCGGCGACCGTGCCGGACAACACAGCATCCGCATAAACAACCAATGGCGCGTCTGCTTCATCTGGACCGACCAAGGCGCCATGGAGATCGAAGTCGTCGATTACCACTGAAAAAGGCAACACAATGAACACTCCTGAACCTATCCACCCGGGCGAACATCTTGCGGAGTTCATCGAGGAACTCGGCATAAGCCAGTACCGACTAGCAAAGACGATCGGCGTACCGCCGGTCCGCATCAACGCAATCATCAAACGCCGCCGCTCAATCACCGCCGACACCGCGCTCCGTATCGGGCGCGCCCTCGGAACCACCCCCGAATACTGGCTAAACCTCCAGCGAATGTACGACATCGACCTCGCACGAACCAAAACCGACATCAGCAACATCGAACCCCTAGTCGAAGCACCTGCGCGGAGCTAACTGAGCGTTCAACAGGCTCTTGGGCACTCCCGAAGAGATCCGCAACCGCATCGTACAGCCATCGGCGAGATATTGAGCTGGCCAAGAGGATGGCGACAGAATGGAGGAGATAATGCCTAAGGACTATAAAGAGTTCAATGCGGCGGACTACGTTAAGACCAAGGCGGATGTCCGAGAGCTTCTCAGGGCGGCGACATTCAGGGCGGCGACAGATGAGGACCTTGGGGACGGGAACGTGATTCGCGCCGTCCTGAAGCACGTCGCCCGAACACATAACATGAGTGCCCTCGCCCGCGACACCGGGCTAAATCGAGGCAACCTCTACGAGGCGCTGTCGGAAGACGGCAACCCCACTCTGGCAACCCTGCTGAAGGTAACTCGCTCCATAGGGTTGAGGCTACACCTTGAGCCCGTCGAGAATCCCGCACAGAGCGCGCAACCGGCCAAACGCCGGAATCTCCCGGCAGAGTCGACTTCGACGTAGCCCCGCAATCCACATCATCGGCACCATCGACACCCGTATGCTCGCCGGGAGTTCCGATCTGATAGGCGACTCCGAAGCCTTCAACAGGCCCATGGGACGCATGGACACCCCAAAAGAAATCGCCAACGGCATCCTCTTCCTAGCCTCCGACGAGTCCAGCTACATGACCGGAACCGAACTCATCATCGCCGGCGGCAAACTGTCAGGCCAATGGCGCTTGGCGGATACGCCCTACGGTATGAAGGGCTGATTGGGCGGTCGTGACCAGGGAGGGGTACCGATAAACGCTCGTATATTAGATATCCGCCTTATGGATCACCCCCTCCGACGACGTTAATACGACAGCCATTGAGCCGAGCAGTAAGTGACTAAATAACCGTGACTCTAGAAGCCCAGCGCGGCTTACCACTGGATGTTACCGCCAATTTCACCGCGCGTCACATTCGGTTTGCTTATCCAAGCAGGCGGCTACACTTATGCTGTAGTGAACGGTGTGAGGAAGGCGCTCGAGATACCTTGAGGTGTCAAACTAAGTCCCTTAAGCCTTGCCTCGCATTGGGCTATCAATTGGTCCGTTGGCCTTCTTTCAGAAGTCAAATCCTCTAGCAATGTTCGCGTGGTACCGATAAGTTCCTTCAACCTGGACAACGTAAGTGCACGCGTTTGGCCGATAGTCACAGATTGCGTCGCGACCGAATTCGGATGTACAACGATCCGTACGCCGTGATGTTGAGCGTAATGTGAATTAAACCATTCCATGGCGCTCAAAAGCTGGCCATGTTCTGTCTTTGATAAAGCGTTAGCCGTTTTTTTATCGCTCTTAACTTCCATCACCCACGCGGTTTTCTCGTTCAGCAACCACAATACATCCGGTCCAATACCAAGTTCATTGTCTGGTCTGGACGATTCGAAACCCAGAATGTCCCCGAGTACCTTCAACGCTTGCTCGAATTGGTTAGTGGTCGCGGATCCAACCAAGTAATCCGCGTTGGTATCAAATTCGGCCAAAGCGGCCTTAGGATGCGAAAATCCTTCAATGTTGTTTACAATTTTCTCGGCTTGACTCGAATGTTGTGACAACGGTTGGTAGGCAATCTGGGCCGCAGGACGAAGCAAGTTGTAGTTGCATCCATGGGCGTCGCGCTGTAGTCGATCACTTCGCTCCGAATCGTTATACTGGTGCGCCGCACGTGCCGCCAATTGCAACAACCATCCCTTCATCTTGGGGTCCATTTCCTGCTGTGCGAATACGAAGTCCTCGAGTTCTTGCGCCGCGTGATCGAATCGACGACGCCTAACATCAGCGAAATAGCTTCTCTCCGCGGCCGCGATATTTAAGTTTTCTTGATCGACCAGATTCCGACTTGTCGCATCCGCTAACTCGTTGGCGTGGTACTCGGTCCAATCCGGTGCTCGTTTAAGACATTGTTCGACGGTCTCATACAAAAGGTCAATCGAATCGATTTCGGCGCTTGTGTCGATTCCCATCTTGACCTGTGCACGTGTCGACGTAGTCAATAACTCGTTGTTTGTTTTGAGACTCACCCAACTTACCAGGTCTTTGCCGATGAGTAGGACAACGCAGTGGTCACCGCTACCTCTCGTGCCCCTGCCGATGCCTTGTTCGATTTTTTGGGCCATCGTGGCTTCAACGGGACCGCTTCCGTGTAGTACCGATTCTCGGTACAGGTCGTATACGTTTGTCCCACGCGGCAAACCTGCCATTATTAGCAGACGACAACTATCTGCAGGCAAATCTATACCGTCGTACCTGTTAGGAAAAACATACGGCCCCATACAGCTGCCATCGTTAAGTTTTCGGACCGCTACTCCTACTTCTTCACCTTGTGCCAGAGTCGCGAAACCTTCGTACGGTTTAGCACTCGCAATTGAAGGCGTAAGGATCACTACTCCTGCGTTGGTCGAAATCTTCGATGCCAGGTCTTCGGGACATGTTTCCCGTTCCGATTCCGACAATTTCATGAGCTGGGGCGCAATTATCATCCGTTCGCCGACACCCGCCAATGAGGTCGGTGTTATTGGTCGCGACACCGATTCACGATTCGCGTCGAACGTCCTGATAATCGAACTATCGTCCGCAACCGTAGCTGACATGTACACCCTTCGAGGACACCCGTTAAAACTGGGAAACATGTCTACGTTTGGTAGTAGCGGCGTTATCACGAATCGATCTTCACTGATTAGTGCGTGACAGTGCTCGAATGAGTCGCGGATTAGCGGCCATACAAACGGGAATTTATCGCTACCGAGTTCCGAAATCTTCTCTCTTATCTCTTCCGCCCTGTTGAGCCAGCCTTCGTACGAGACCTCCAGTACCGAGTCATCCCTCTCGTTGACCACGTCGTCGAACGTACCTTGTCTTCCTTGCGATGAGAAGTCCGATCGGAATTCTGTCGTTAGCTCTTGGTACAGGTCGGGAAATTCTTGTTTCTTCAGTTCCAGCGAGAATATTTCGCGCATACTTGAAAACGCTGTATGCGCGTCATCAAATATTATTCCCTGCAATTCAATTGGTGACGTGTTGCCCCCTGTAACTCCGAACTTGCTCCTACCGTTGAATAGCGCTTGGTAGGTCGCTATTAAGACAGATTTGTTCGCCAAAAATTCGTCTGGTATATCGATTCCGCTGACGTAAGGGACAGTCGAAATGCCGTAATTTGCCGATTGCTCGACAATTTGATCCCTGAGCTGCCGGGTGGGGCAAAGATACAACACCGGTCCTTCGAGTTCAGCGATTAGGGATTGCGCTATCAACAGCCCTACCAACGTCTTTCCTCCGCCGGTATTTAGCTTTATCACGATGTCTTGTTCTGTGCGACGTTTGTGCCACGCTCTAAGAGCCTCATGTTGGCTTTGCCATAGGTCATCGATACCTGGCGGTTTTGGCAAGCGCAAAAATATTTCATACGGATCGACTATATTGATCGCCCTTGGGCGACGGAATTTTGCGAATTCTACCATTTGCTACCTTCGTTGGTGATCATGGACGGGGCGTAGCGACATTCCTCGCGTTAGTCCTCGAGTATTGATTTTAACTCTGCGAACGGTGATGTCTTAAGAACTATCGGAAAAATGGCAGTTCATCGGTTAACATTCAGTATGCTAATCTTTATCCTTTTCAAAGGTTCCATCCTGCCACCGGGCGACCACACCGAAATCCCTGTCGGAAATCTCACCCGGATTGAGGCGTCGGTCGAACAAAGGAAACTGGTGGGGGAGGCGGGATTCGAACCCGCACGGCCTAAGCCACATGCTCCTAAGGCATGCGCGTCTACCATTCCGCCACTCCCCCGCTCGCTCAATGGTACTTTCGGACGCCGACTCAACGGGAATCATGCGTCTACGCAAACACGAACTTCGAAGCGGGCTGCACGTTTCGCGTCTATCCGAACAATATCTGGTGGACGGCGGTTTCGATGCCCTGGGCGGTTGGGCTGTTGGGTCGCCATTCGTTGCGCAGGACAGTTCGAGCTTTATCCATGGTTAGATCAGCAGGTTCGAACCCGCCGATTATCGCCTTTGCTTCGGTGGCAGCACGCCTGCCCAGCCCTGAAAGGTCGGCGTGGCTTGATTCGTCGGGATCGTACACCGGGATGGGCAGCTTCCAGGGATGTTTGTGGAGATCCCGTGCCCCGAACTGCCCCTTAGGCATCAATGGCTTAACCGTCTCAAACATCACCTTGCTATTGATGATTGCCAGCAGGTAGTACGCCTCGTCGAGATCGCGGCAACTCACTTGGTATAGTGCGTGGTCGAGAATGCCTTTGTTGTCAGTTATCAGTGTCGCAGCGGGCGTGGTGATGCCAGTGTAAGCAATGCGAACTGGACGATCGCCGGGATTGCGCAACCATTCCAGTTGGCTAGTCAATATGTTGTGGTAATTCAGTCGCTGATACAGCGATTTTTTGTCGTTCCTGCCTTTATTTGCATCCCAAAGTGACGACATAATGGTCCAACGCGTTTGCATTCGGGCATCCAACTTGGCGACGTCGACTTGGCATGCGTTGTGCTTGACGGAACCGGATTTGGGATTGGCAGGGCATGAGCTGTGATCGAGCGGCAGCGTCAACGACGGTTTATCTACCGGCAGCGCTGCCTTCAATGGCGGTAACGTCACATACGGAGCGATGCTCTCGCCTAAATAGACGTCGAACAGGTTGTCGCCGTGGACTACGTTGCCTTCCAGCGCGCTTACGTCGTACTTCTTCTTGTCTCGAGAAGACCTGCGAGGAGAGGTGATGAAGGTGTCGGGTGCCGCCATCAATGTCTGGTTTGGTTCGCACGATACGAAGAACAGACGGCGATCTACGATGGTCGGGCCTTGTGTTGCGATGGCGGCATAAGGTGAGTGGAACTTGCCGTCGTCGTGGTGCAGGGTTTCCGTTAGGCGGGTAACTTTAGGCGTGTCGGTCGGTCCGCGCCAAATCTCCACTCGTCCGGGTGCTAGCGTGTGTGCCTGTCGCTTGAGTTCGACGAAGTCGTTGCCGCTGCCGAGTGCCTGAGCAAATGCGACTGCGCTGGGGACCGGAAAGAAGCTCTTGGGTTCGAGGTTGTCTAGGTCGTACGGTGTCTTGATGCCGAAATCGACGGCGACGGCGCGTTTACTTTTAGCGTCTTGCGACTGCCAGTAACCCATACGCCATTTTAGGTGCTGTCCGGATCGTAGGACGCTGTGTGGCAAGACCATGCCGATCTTGCCGTGCGTTTTAAGGTACAAGTGAGTGACTCGACTAAAGAACAACGTAGCTACATCTTGGTGGGGTGCCTGTCGGCCGCCTGCCCAGATTCCGTACTCGTTTTGGCTTAGATTCACTAACTCCTCGCGGACGATTTCAGCGCTGTGGCTATAGGTCAACCAAGGCGGATTACCAACAATGGCATCTACTCGCTTTTCGGCGATGACGGCGGGTCGCACCATGTTGCGCAGGTAGTAGGCCCATACATGGTCGCGGCCGATAGCCTGAAGTTTCCGCATCTGTTCCGCTGTCTGTGTCATCGTGGCGCGCTCTACCGCATCGGTTATCTGGTGTTGATCCAACACGGTATGAGGATCGGTGCCGTGGACGACGGCTTGCGCCAGATCGAGCAGCAATGGATCGAAGCGATCGCTTTCGCGGGCAAGAGACATCGGGATGTCGAAGGCGAGGGTATCGGTCTCGCCCGGCAGTTGCTCTGTGGTGCGGAGAGTTATGTGGTCGGGGCGGGTTAGAACGTTGCGCTCGTAGCGCAGTTGCAGGGAGTCGCCTAGGTAAATGGGTGGCGCGATGTCGTTCTGGTAACCACCGTATCGGGCGGCATTGATGACTTCGTGTGAGTTGAGCACCCAAGTTGCCTTTGCAAGTTGCACGGCGACGGGATGCAGGTCGATGCCGATGACGTTGGTCTGGAGTTTTCGGAGTGTCGCGATGGGATGCTGACCTTGCGAGTGGTCGATGATATTGCCGACGAGACATTCGATGAAGGTTCCGGAGCCGCACGACGGGTCCATGGCGACAGTGTTTTGCGGGTCGGGAATCAGTTCCTCGACCATGGTCTGCGCGAGCCACCGTGGCGTGTAGTACTCGCCCATCTTGCGGCGTTCTTCAGGTGTGATGGTGTTTTGGTAGAGGATGGCCGCTAGTTCGTCGGGGCGTTTGGACCAGTCGAATTGGGCGACTTTTCGGGCGATGGAGCGAATGTGTTGCGTCGCGCCAATCTCGACAGGCCACTGGAAAAGGTCGGATTCGATGACTCCCTTTAGATTGGTATGTGAGTGAAGCGTGTCGCCATTGAGGAGGGCTTCAGGGGCGTTCTCCGCTTCGTGGACGATGTCGATGCCGAAATGGGCTTGAAGGATGAGGGCGATGAGTGTCGTGAGATATGTATGGCGAATGAACAGCCAATCCGCGGTGTCGGGGTCGCCTGTCGAGTCTTGTCCGAGTGCGACTTCGAGGAGGTCTTGCCAGAGCTTTCGCTTAACGGCTACGGTCGGGTTGTCGCGATTTGCATCGTGCGCGTCTTTGAGCAGGGCTGTGGCTTGATTTAGGAGGTCGCTGCCACCGGCGAGTTGCTTGGTGAGAGTATCGGGACTCGGCGCGATATTCTGCGCGTCGGTATCGAAGATTCCGTAGAGATACTCCCGTAACAATGGACCTTGTGACGACCGCTCGTAGGTCTGCATTCGGTTCGGCGCGATAGGCAGGATGCTTTCGCCGATATTGCGTTTCAGGTAGTGCTGGCCGTCGGTGAGAATTCCGTTCTGGACACCCATTCCGGCTTTGGCCGACTCCAGCAGATAGCCGTCCAGTTGCTCGGTGTAGGCGGGATCGATTTGCCCGTTTACGATGAGGTTGCGTTTGAACTCGATGTAAGTGTTGCGGGTGTACATATCGACGCGCCGGGTGCTGCCAGTGGCAGGCGCGATTTCGGTCTTGATTTCCCGCGAGTCGGCGATGAGACCCGTGTGCAAGGCGAAGTCCCGAAAAGCGTCGCGGATATCGTTTTCAGAATCCCCAGCATCTCGGCAATGCAGGATGTTGCCGAGATACTCGGTCGCTGTGTCGGCGCGTTCGTCGAGATCTACGGGCTGAGGTTGTGCCGACGGCAATTTCGATTCTTTCCGTTGCTCAATATCTTGGAGGAACCGTTCCTCGTGTTGCTAACGCAACAAAAGTTCCACTCCCCCGCTCTCTCAATGGTACTTCCGCACCCCTACTCGTAGATGTTCGACATCTGCCAGGCGTCGAGCGATTCCAGGACGGCGGCGGAGCCTTGGGCTCGCAGCGATACGCCGACGTGTCGGTGAAGATGCTTGGCTGACATCTGGTGATACGCACTGTTGCATCCGCGCTTGAGGTTTGCCCGGAACGACTCGATGCCATGACTGCACTGATCCGATGCTAAAATCGCCGAGCGGTCTCCGGTTTTTCGTTCCAGATCTGCATCAACACAACTAGCACGTCTGCCGATGTCACCTCCGAAACGCGTTTGGCTCCGATCTGAGGCATCGCGTGCCGATTGAGGCTGGACCGCCATATCTGCGCCGAACGTCCCTCATCCTTCCATGCAACTCGATGAATATCGATAACCGCCTTCGCGGATTCTGAAAAGGTAGGCACCGCTGACGGTTTCACTCTCGGGTCGGATCCGTCAGCCACGGCGCGTGCGTTTTCCAAGGCTGTGGACCGCGCCTTTGCCAGCGTGACGACCGGATCCGAGCCTAGACCTAGACTGACGAGCCGCCCGTCGATGCGCTGTCGTTGCGGTTCCGGATGCTGGACGGCTTCGGCTGGTCGCGCAAAGAAGCGACGGCATAGATGAGGGCGATGATTGGGATGATGGAGAAGACGATTGAAAGTTCCCAGTCGCCTTTTACTGCTCCTGAGGCGATCATGGTTGCAAGCGTTGCGTCGGCGATGACATGCAGCGCCAAGACGGCAGCGATGCCGGTGACTATGGTCGAGTTCAGTGTGAGGAACACGAGGGCAAGGATGGCGAGGGCCGACAATGGGTGCAGGGCGGAGAGAATCAGCCGCGACCAGACGTCCCCGCCGTCGGCGAAGAGTCCGATTGCGGCGGTGAAGAAGGTGAAGAAGACGTTGATGATGGCGAGGACCATCAAGATTCGTCGAAACGCGGTCATGAGGCGATTGTAGTCGCTGGAAGTGAGGTTTGTATGATTCGCATTTGAGATGTCCTCACATTCAGGCGGCATTGAACGGCATCATCTAGAGTTTCCGGCGTTGGCGCCGATTGGCGGTGGGCATCATCCGTGTGTCGAGTGTGATCGTGTGATCTAATCGGATCCGAAGGTTGCGGTAGCGGCGATCATCCCGATGGATGGCGGGATCGTGTTGTTGAAACGGACGATTGAGCCGCAGATAGGGATGTGGAGTTTTCCTTCGGGATATGTGGATCGCGGGGAGAAGCTGGAACGCGCGCTGGAGCGGGAGGTTTAGGAGGAGTGCGTGCGAAGTGGTTGGTCGGGGTTTACAGCGAGGAGGGTCAGGCGGTTGTGTTGGTGGTCTATCACGCAGATGTGGTTTCGGGTGAGTCGATGGCGGGTGATGGGACTTCGGGGGCGCGGTTTTTCGGGCAGACGCGATGCCGGAAAACAGGCCCGCCTAAAGGGATTTGAACTATCACCCTGATCTGCGTCTCACGTAATCGCACGCGCGCGAGTCCGTTCGGGGTTGGGTCCCGACCTCCAAGGATACAGATAGTTCGAATCGAGTCGCCGATGTTGCGTGCGAAGGCCGATATGGTTATGCGACTTCACCTGCGCAGCTTCGATACCCTGTGAAACGCACAAATTGCGGATGCCGTGCACGGACATCGAAAAAGCGATCGCGCCGCGCACCGTTCGTGAGTCAATTGCGCGGTCCAAGTTCGAAATCTGTCAGTGGTTTTGAATTGAAGTTGGATCCGCGAAAAGGTTCCGCTGGATGTGATAACCAAAGTGATGACCGAACCGGGTGAATACCTGATTTGAGTTCAAAATGGTCTTGACTCAGCGGATGTCCTCTCCGCTACGGCTTTTTAACAGGCGCGATTGTTCTGGCAGTTCCCCAACTAGGCACAACAAGCAAATCTTGATCAATATTCAGTCAGATAGTCCGCCCACTGCTGCATCAATTCGCGTCTCCGTTCGAAATAGTCGGTGCGCCGATATGCCAGTTCCGCCGCCGATCCTTCCACGTGCGCCAAACACATCTCGGCGATCTCGCGTGGCGCGTCCGATTTCTCCGCCGCCCAGTCCCTGAAAGCCGAACGCATCCCATGCGGCGTTCCGTCGATGCGCTGCTCCCTGAATAGCTTGGACAGCGTGTTGTCGCTGAGCGCCTTGCCACGCACACTGGGAAATACCAGCACCGATTCACTTTCGAACTCGCGAGCCGACGCCAACAGCGTCGCCGCCTGCCTCGACAGCGGAACACGGTGTTCCCGATGCGTCTTCATACGCTGAGCTGGGATCGTCCAAGTAGAGCCTTCAAAGCTGATTTCGTCCCACGTCGCATCCCGGACCTCTGCGCTGCGCGCCGCAGTCAACGTCAAGAACTCGATCGCCAGCTTCGTCACATCGTAGGCGTCTGACCGCTTGATCGTCGCCAGCGCGTCCGCGACTTCGGCGAACGGCAGCGCGCGCCGATGACGACGGTGGGCACCGCCTTTCGGCAGCGCCGCGGCGATGGTGTTCCCTGCAGGATCATCGTCGCGATAACCCTCCACGACTGCCCATTTCATGATCGCCGATATGTATTGCCGCACCTTGGTCGCGGTCGCCCGTTTACCGGCCCAGATAGGCAGCAGCGTGCCTAGCACGTCGGCGCCGGTGATGTCCGAAACTGACCGGTCTCCGATGGTCGGATACGCGTATTCGGCCAACCTGGAGCGCCATAGCTGTGCAGTTTTGGTCCCTGGCTTCCAAGTCTGGGCGTGGATGGCCACCACAGTTTCCGACGCCTCTTTGAAGGTCGGTATCCCGGCGTCTCGTTTACGTTCCACGCGAGGGTCGGTTCCGTCCGCGACCAGCCGGGCGTTGTCGATGGACATCCGGCGCGCCTTGGCAAGGGTCACGAGCGGATACGCGCCCAGTCCGACGTTGAAAGGTACGCCCCTCATCCGCAACCGCTGCGAGAATGTCTTGGACAGTCCGCCGGCGGACATCGGCTTGACGAGCAGGCTCAACCCGTATCCGCCCCGGCCGTCGCCGTAACGCCCCGGGGTCTTGACGTTGCGGATAAATGCCGCCGTCAGTCTGGTCGAACGCTGCACGGATATCACTTCAGTTATCACTATTGATATGATGTTATATGACACCTGTTGACTTATCAAGACACCATTTCGGGCCATAAATACGAGCATTTAGGTTCAAACCGACACTTTTTGACGTGTCATGACACCAACTGAAGAACTAAAATGGCGTCTGTCTCGGGAGCCACTCCTCCCTTAGCCGTCGTCGACAGCGCACGTCCTCAAATCAGATCAGCTTGCCGACGCGGAAACCCACAAACACCGCCGCAAGGGCGGCCGCGTTGCTAATTAGAAGGTTCGCTCCGAATATCGCCCAACTGCCGCCGCGCAAGAACATCGCCTCGTCAAACGCAAATGTCGAGAACGTCGTGAACGAACCCAGGAACCCTGTCAGCACCAGCAACCGCATGTTTTCCGACACCCAATCACGATCCTCCGCGTACGCCCATACCAACCCGAACAGTAGCGAGCCGAGCACGTTAACCGTGAGGATCGCCAGTGGAAACGATGTCGGCGAATATCGTTGATAGATCACGACGGTGCCATACCGCGCCAACGCTCCCGCGGCACCACCGATTGCAACGCTGAGCACCTTCTCCATGTGCTAAACCTTATTCCATAGGGAATCGTCCAAATACACTCTTTAAGGCTACGCGCGCGGAGACAATCGACTATGGCAGGAACGATGATCACTTTCCCGAGCAACGGCAGTGAAACCAAGGGCTACCTCGCATTGCCACCGTCCGGCTCTGGGCCCGGTCTGCTCGTAATCCAGGAGTGGTGGGGACTCGTCCAGCACATCAAAAATATGGCCGATCGCTACGCCGCCCGAGGGTTCGTCACCCTCGCCCCAGACCTTTATCACGGCGAGGCCGCAACCGAACCCGAACATGCGATGACCCTCATGCACGAACTCGAGATTCCACAAGCGTCGAAAGACCTCGTCGGCGCCGCAGAATACCTCCGCTCCCACGAGGCAAACTCCACCAGCAAGGTCGGATGCCTCGGTTACTGCATGGGCGGCGGAATGACCCTCCTCCTCGCCTCGCTCGGCGCGATCCAAGCCGGTGCACCGTTCTACGGAGTTCTGCCAACCGGACTTCCCGACGCCGCATCTATTCAGTGCCCCATCCAAGGCCACTTCGCACAGCACGACAGCGCAACCGACGCCGTCCCCGACCTCCGAGACGGACTAACCGCCGCCGGAATCGAAAACGGATTTTTCATTTACGACGGCACCCAGCACGCGTTCTGTAACGACGATCGCCCCGAAGTCTATGACGAAGCCGCCGCGACCGCGTCCATGGATCGCACCGTCGACTTCATGTTGAAGCATCTGTCGTGAACACCGGATCTGCCGACGCGCAGGAACAGTTCAATCGTCAGGCGGCAAACTACGCGGTCAGTGTCCCGCACTCGAGGAGCGAGAGCCTGAGCATCCTAACGAAGTGGGCATCTCTCGACCATTACGAATTGGGTCTCGATATCGCGACCGGACCCGGGTTCACCGCGTTCGCTGTCGCCGAGTTCTGCGATGCCGTAGTCGCCTCAGACATAGCCGATGGGATGCTCGATCAAGCCCGCGCGATCGCTATCGAACGCGGACTGCAAAACGTGCGGTTCGAAGCCATCGACGCGCACGATATCCCGTACCCGGACGCGTCGGTAGATCTCATAACCTGTCGAACCGCGCCGCATCACTTTAACGACATCGGCAAGTTTCTATCGGAAGTCCACCGAGTTCTAAACCGCAACGGCGTCTTCCTCCTCTGCGACACCACGACGTCTGAGAATTCCCAACTCGCCGAATGGCACCAGCGAGTCGAAGCGCTTCGCGATCCATCTCACCTCGCCGCGCCATCCCCGTCAGGATGGCGAACGCTAGTCGCTGACGCCGGTTTCGAGATTACTAATTCGATCCCTACGCAGGTAGACATGACGTTTTGGGACTGGGTGAAACGCTCCGGCAGCCCAGACGACGTTGTGAAAGGACTACACCTCGACTTCGCCAACGCCTCAGATGCTGTCAAAACCGAATACGGGATATCCAGCATCGACGTTGACGACTTTGAGTTCCATTGGCCGGTCTTCACCTATCGAGCCGTCAAAACCTAGCCTCGGCATCACGTTGAAATCCGGCCCCCTGCGCCACGAGAGCCGCTCTCCTCTGGTTTGGTGACTCATCGGCGAATTTATACTTGGGGTTGGCCGACGATTCCGTTCGAACTTCCCAAACTGAACCGAAATTTGCGTCGTATCTAGCGTTGGTAAGATACGCCAACCGGTCCATATCAATTTTTGCTGCATCGATTTCTCGAGGAGCCCTCCCATGGAAACGCAACCCATTATTGAGGCGCACGGCGTCACGAAGGTCTACCGAACGAGAGACGTCGAGGTGCGGGCGTTGGACGGGGTAGACATCAAAGTCGATAAGGGTGAAATGGTGTCGGTCATGGGTCCGAGCGGTTCAGGCAAAACCACCCTGCTCAACTGCCTCTCCGGCCTCGACACCGTCGAAAGTGGAGACGTCACCGTCGCCGGCAACGTCATCGCCGAAATGTCCGACAACGACTTGAGCGAATACCGCGCCCGAATGATGGGCTTCATATTTCAGTCTTACAACCTCCTCCCAGTCCTCACCGCTCAAGAGAATGTCGAACTTCCCCTCGTGCTGACCGGCGTCAAGCAGGCCGCGGCATCTAAGAAAGCGATGGAAAAGCTGGACCTCGTAGGATTAGCGGACCGTGCCGATCACACCCCATCCGAACTCTCTGGCGGCCAGCAGCAACGCGTGACCATCGCCCGCGCATTGGCGAACGATCCCGCGCTTGTTTGGGCCGACGAACCGACCGGCAACCTCGATTCCTCCAACGAAGACGAGATCATGGCACTCCTCCGACAGCTGAACATCGAGCAGAACCAGACATTCGTCATCGTCACCCACTCCCAGCACGTAGGCATGCTCACCGACCGCACCATCCGCATGTTCGACGGCAAGATAACCGACCACGGTTTCCAAGAAGCCATCAGACAATCCGAACTGAATTCGAACGCATCCGCCGTCAATCAAGGATGACGATGCCTTTAACCTAGCATTTTCGGAAAGACATTTAAGGCAAATCATGGAAACGCTATTTGGCCTGGAAATGCAGTATCTGGCCGCCGGGTTGTCCGCGACGCTGCTGATACTCATTCTGGCAATCGCAATAATCGCCGTCCGCAACCGCTTCCTCATCAAGCTTTCACTGCGCAACATTCCCAGACGCCGGACCCAAAGCATCCTGATCATCGTCGGATTGATGCTGTCCTCAACTATCGTCGCTGCTTCTCTCGCCATCGGAGACACCATCACCTCCAGCATCCGAAACGCGGTCTTGGACGGTATCGGCGACATCGACATCACGATCAGCAAACCCGTCTTCGGCGAGCTTGGCGACCCGACCATATCCGCTAAAGAGGTCGAAGAGATCGCCACCAAGCTCTACTCGGATCTTCGCGTCGATGGCATCATGCCGATCCGCAGCGAACAAGCGCCAGTGCTCAATCAACGCACTCGCTTGACTGAAGCGCGAGCTGTAGTTCGCGGGCACGATGTTGCCGGCGCGGTCGGAAACTTCCGCCCTTCGTCCGAAGGTGGACCCAGCGCTGACAGCCGATTGTCGCCCTTCCTCCTCAATCCTTCGATTGACGGACTAGCCATAGATTTCGCATCGCTCGCCGATGACGAAGTTTTGATCAACGAACCATTAGGCAACACACTTGATGCCCAATCCGGCGACATCCTGACGATTGTCACACCGCTAGGTCGTCACGACTTCCGTTTGCGAGCAATCATGCAGATCGGAGGCTTGGCAGCCAACGACCTGCGGGTGATGATGCCGCTGGTAACGCATGACCGGATCTACGGCAACGAACCCGGCACCGCGACGCGCGTCGATGTGTCTTTGGACCTCGACAACTACGACCTCGAAACCGAATCTGAAGCCATCGTCGATGATCTGACGTTGGCATTCACCGATGCCGAGTTGGCCGCCGAAATCCACGCGGGGATGCAACCGTTCAAGGACACAATCGTCTCTGAAATCCGCAAATTCATCGACGAGAAAAGCGGCACGAACGAGCTAAGCGCCGACAACGAGGCATCACTCAACGAGTTCATCCAAGAACTCGAGAGTGATGAGCCGAGCGAGCGATTCCGCGTACTGCTCGCCGGCGACGCGTTCGTTGGATTGTTCTTTGGAATCTTGAGCGGTGCCGAGTTAGGTGTTGTTGCAGAAGGGTTGCCGCAGTTGGCATTTGCCATCGGCCAGTTGGAACGGTTGTCGGCATCGGGTTTCAAGGTCTTCCTCACCGGGATCGCCGAGCAGGTCGGTAACCTGTTCTTCACATTTTTCACGTTCTTCGGTTCCTTCTCGGTAATCGTTGGATTGCTCCTCATATTTCTGATATTCGTCCTTTTGGCGTCTGAACGCCAGCAAGAGATGGGGATTGCTCGCGCGGTGGGCACCAAGCGCGGCCATCTCGTGCAAATGTTTACGTTCGAAGGACTCGCCTACGCGATCGGCGCCGCCGCGGTCGGAACGGCGGTCGGCATCTTGGTAAGTCGGGCTCTTGTCGTGATCATGGCCAACGCGTTCGGAACCACCGAGGACGACGCGTTCTCAATCGATTTCACCGTCACCGTCTATTCCGTGTTGGTCGCCTTCTCCATCGGGCTGATCCTCACCCTCCTCACGGTGATCTTTTCGGCCTACCGAGTTAGCAAACTGAACATCGTGGTTGCGATCCGCAACCTTCCCGAGGAGTTCGTGGCATCTACGACGAAGCCGATACTTCGCCGGCTGCTTGAGTTCGCGTTCTGGATCTTCGGACCGATCTACACCATTGTTGGCTTGGTCCGCGCGGTGCGTCGGCACGAGGACGTTGGGATAGCGATCCTCAAACTGGTGTTTACCCTCTTGGTCGTCGGCTGGGCGATCGGTCTGCTCGCTGCGTTCTTCCGCATATTTTCCCCCTATTTCAAACAGGGTTGGCCTTACGCCATTGTTGGCATCGCGCTCACCGCGGTCGGATTTGTCGGTGAGAGTGCTTGGCAGGCTTACATCGGAGCAAGCATGGCCGTTTACGGCTTGGCGATGCTCTCGCTCGCCATCATGGTCCGGGTTCGCATCCGAGAGGCGATAGCTTCAAGGATCGCCTACACCACCGCAGGCGTGTTGATCCTGGTCATGTGGGCATTGCCACAGCGGTACACCAGGTTCATTACCGAAGAGTTGGACGCCAATGTGGAGATGTTCATCTTTGCGGGCTTCTTCATGGTCGCTTCCTCGGTTTGGATCATCATGTTCAACTCGGACATCATCGTGAAAGGCCTCCAGACCACATTTGGTCGGTTTACGGTGGTCCGTCCCATCATGAAACCGGCCGTTGCGTACGCAGTGGCGAATCGCTTCCGCACCGGTTTGACGGTTTCCATGTTCGCTCTCGTAATTTTTGTCCTAATGTCGTTCTCGATACTCAACCAAAGTTTCAGTTCGCTCTTGCAGACGCCTGAAAACGTGACCGGCGGTTTCGATGTTCGCGCGGAGGTCGATCCGGATCTTCCGATCGACGATATCGAATCGGCGGTCGCCGCGTCGCCTGACCTAGACATTAGCGATTTCACATTTATCGCTGGCCAAGCCAATATAACTGCAGCCGCACGCCAAATTGATGGCGAGGAGGCGCGATTCTTGGAATTGAATATACGCGGAACGGAACCTGAGTATTTCCAAGAAACCGGACTGAAAATTACCGCTGCAGATAAATCGTATTTGCCCGATGGAATTGACATCGAGGATCCAAATGCGCTGGCGCGCGCGGTATGGGACGCGCTTGCGAAGGACCCAACGCTGGCCGTCATTGCGAGCGAACACGTAATCGATATCCAGGGGCCTGGTGCGCCTTCTAACGACGATTTGGTGAAGTTAGAGGATCCGGGAGACACAGGCGCCGGCGAATTCAAGGCTAAAGAAATCGAAATAATAAGCGGCGGCGAGTCCGATACATCCAGAAATGCCAAGCGAACCGTGATCGCACTAATTGACGATAACGCTGAAAGCATCGAAGGTGAAAGCGACGGCGGCCCATCACCAGGTTTCACGGGAATATACACGGACTACCAGATCTTCGGCGAGTTGACTGATGAACCGGTGCCATTCACTATCTACCGCATGAACGTCGCCGACGGGGTAGACCCGTCACGTATCGCGTCGACGTTGCAGACCGTGTTCCTCGATCACAGCATGTTGGCGGTCGACACCGATCAGGAACTTCGCGGGATCGTCGCCCAGAACGAACAGTTCAGCCTATTGTTTCAAGGATTTATGGGCCTCGGGTTGGTAGTTGGAGTTGCGGCGCTCGGCGTGCTCTCACTGCGTGCGGTCAACGAACGGCGGATGCAGATTGCGATCATGCGAGCCATCGGCTACCGTGCAAGGATGATACGCATCCAGTTCATGATGGAATCGATATTCATCACCGTAATCGGAACCGGACTCGGCTTGGCGCTCGGCGCGCTGCTTTCGTGGTCGTTCTTGGATGACCTATCAGGTAGCAACCAAGGTTTGGCGTTCAACATTCCGTGGATGTCCATTCTGGTAGTCGTAGGCATCACGCTAGTCGCCGCGTTGATCACCACCTACGTCCCGGCCCGACAAGCCTCAAAGGTGTTCCCTGCCGAGGCTCTTCGATACGAGTAGCTCGTTTGCCTAGGGCAGGCGATTTATGTCCGTTCAATCCGGATTTCGCCGCCGTACGGTGCGCGAGCCAGTTCGGTCGGATCGCCATCGATCATCCCACATACGTTGACCGCGCTCGCTGGGCGGATCTCATCGCCTTGACTGGCGGGTGTCGGACCCCAGAAAAGGCACAGCGCGTTCCCTGGCGGCCAGAAAGCGACGGCACCCTTTTCCACCACCTCTGCGGCAGTTTCATCGTTCGAGGCGGATACCCGTATCGGGAAGTAAATCTCGTCGCCCCAAGTTTGGACAAGTCCGGTTATTGGGAGCGCCTCGGCGATCAGCTGTGCGGTTGGTGAGTCGTTGAGAGTGGCGGTCAGGGAGACGTCGCCGGCGGTGATGCGGATTTGGGTCATGTCGATTGCCGGGACTTCCACTCTTGGTAGATGCGTTCGGTTTCTTCGTTGAAGGGGTAGAAGTGCTTAGGTGATACCCGTTCGCGTTGCGTGTATTCGAGGACTGCTTCTTCGACTTCGTCATGGTGTTCGCATTCGTCGACGATTTCCGCGGCTAGGCCGGACGGTAAAACCACCACGCCATCGTCGTCGCCGAGGATGATGTCGCCGGGCCAGATAAGGACGCCGCCACATTGGATCGGCTCGTTGACTTGATACGGCAAGATGCTGGGTTCACCGACCGTGGGTGTGCTCCCGCCCGCGAAAACGGGGTAGCCGTAACGGATGACTTTGTGACCGTCGCGGACTCCGCCGTCCGTCACGAGCCCTTCGGCGCCCTGAGTGACGATCCTCGAAAACACGACGTCGCCACCGGTCGATGTCTTCGAAAAGCCCATGGCATCCGCTACTAGGACGTCGCCTTTGCGAAGAGTTTCTAGGGCTTGCCATCTTGGAGTTTCATTGAAGCCTTCGCCATGCTGACCGGTGGCAATAACCGAGGCCAAATCGGGTCGAGACGGTAGATATTGGAGGGTCACTGCGCGGCCCGTCAATCTTCGCCCTTTAGCGAGGCTTTCGACACCAAGCATGTAGACCTTTTCGTAACCACGGCGGAGGAGCTGGCCAAGTACGGTTGCGTTGGAGATCGAGCGAAATCGTTCCAATAGTTCGTCGGAGACTTTCGCCATTGGTTCTGCCATTTGTTCGGGGCCTCGCTGGTGGGTTACCGGTCTTTGTCGGCGATTTTGGGGGATGCCTGAAATCGGTTTCAAAGTATAACGGAGCGGGTCGAGCCAATACCGATGGTGGAGCGATGCGCATTGGTGGAACGACTAGAATCACGTTAACCTCGACTCACCGAATTTCCCCGCGAACATGTCTACTATTCTCAACCCACTAAAGCAAGTTATCAATTGGTTCAATCTGCGGCTCGTCAGGTTGGAGCCTCGGGTACGTGCGGCGGTTATGTTTCTTCGCCGTGATCATCGTTTTGTATCCGTTAGTTATCCAGATCTACGGTCCGTGGTGGGCGATATTGTGGTCGGCGTGGCTCGGGGCGTTCGCGATGTATTTCCTGTTCCGGTCGGGATATTTCTCGAAGCGCGTGTCGCTGGTGTTGCCGGGCCAACGAAGAGCGTATCCGGAGAAGATTCGCAAGATCCAAGGCGGAATTCGATTCAAGAATTGGGACGATGTTTCATACCTGTCAGCAGACGAAGCCGATGAACTTATCTCAAGGGACGACCGCGTCATCGGATTGGAAATCGACGGAGACGCGATTGCGTACCCGTTGTCGGCGATGGCGCTGCGGGAGGTTGCGAACGAGGAGTTTGGTGACCTGCCGGTTTCTGTTACGTGGTCACCGATCACGTACGCCGCGAGAGCGTTCGTCAGTCGAGGGTCCCGACGGTGAACCATTCACGCTCGCGCCGACGGATCAAATGGTTCTGAACAGTCCGTTGCTAGAAGCCGAAAACGGTAGCCTTTACCTACAATTCACCGGAGAAGCAATCATAGGGCCCGATGCCGGTCATCAACTGCCTCGCCTGCAGTGTCTAAACACGACGTGGGGCGCTTGGTCTGATGCGTGGCCGGACACAGAGATGTTGTCGCCCGCGGAGACGCCTGACTCCGACATCTTTGAGAGCTACTACGCGGCGACGCGCGCTGGGCTCTTTCCGCAATCGTCCGGAGACAAGAGGTTGCCTGAAAAAGACGTCGTTTTCGGCGTGTCCGCAGTAGCGGGCGGTTCCGAAATTAAGACGTTTTCAGCGCACATGTTGCAGCAGGAACCGCTGCTGAACACTCACGTAGGCGATACTCCAGCT
>CBDDDP010000003.1:0-35787 GCA_965226685.1 Dehalococcoidia bacterium | reverse complement strand
CGAATTTCCGATGCCCAATTCGGTGGCGCGGTCTTCTCCGTCGCACCAGAATCGTCGTTCGACGGAGTTCGGCTCTTCATCCTGCGTTGGACGGTTGGACGTTCAAGCATCACTCGCCGACCGCATCCCGAACACAAAAGACCGATGTCCGCCCCGATTCGAAACACCTTCCACGTGTTTGATCCGCAAGGATGCGGTTTTCGCAACACAACCGTATCCCCGACCTCGAATGGCACCACCTCGCGGTCTTTGAGGGCGGCGGAAGTCAATGCACCACTAACCCGAACCGAGGTCGATTTGCACCCGAAGGTCTTGAACCGCCGCTCGCGCCGCTTCGGCGAAGTCTGATTCCTCCTGAGACGCATAAATGACGCCTCGCGACGAATTGATCAGGATGTTCTCGCCGCCACGTCGGGCGGAATCGATCGCGTCTCCACCCTGCGCGCCGACTCCCGGAATCAAGAAAGGGGTGTCGGGGTAATCATTTCGCAATTGCTGCAATTCGTGAGGGAAAGTCGCTCCGACCACGAGTCCGACGTCTCCCGGTTGGTTCGCCGCGACTTTGACTGAACGCTTCGCGACAGTTTCGTAAACGGTTTCCATAGTGTCCGGGTCCCGGAAGTCTTGAATTTGGGTCGAGGTGTGGTTAGAGGTTCGACAACACACGAATACTAACTTGCCCTCATATTGCAAGAAAGGTATGAGGCTGTCTGTGCCTTGGTATAGGTGCACAGTCGTGGCGTCGAATTCCCATTGCTCAAACATCGCTTGAGCGTACGCTTCCGCCGTGTTGCCCGTGTCACCGCGTTTAGCGTCGCCGATAATCAAGACGTCAGGGGCAACTGTGCGAATGTGCTGAATCGTGTCCTTCAGCGCATGTAAACCATCAAACCCCAAGGCTTCGTAGAATGCAAGTTGGGGTTTAAATGCAGCAACTAAGTCATAAGTCTCATCGATGATCGCACGATTAAACTCGAAAACGTCATCGATCGGCATCTTCGCTGGGTCAGGGTCAAGCCCAACGCACACTCGGCTACCCGATTTCTTGATCGCGTCCGCCAATTTGCCGGCACGTGCCGCTACGGATTCAGTTGTCATGCCAGCCCGTTCTACTTGAACTCGTTCTTAAGAATTGTAAATATTTTAAGGGTTTCCCAGAAACTTGTGGGAAGTTTCAGTTGCGACGATGACACCAACTATTACGTATAACTTCAGCCACACGAGGTCCGACCCGCGCGCGCGCAAACCGACCGAGCCGACTCAGCAAGACATCGAGTGGCTCTTCACCACCCTCTACGACACCTACGGCCCACGAAATTGGTGGCCGACGGTCCACGGCGGTGCCTTCGAGCTCGTCATCGGAGCGATATTGGTCCAGAACATCGCTTGGTCCAACACAGAAAGAGCTCTCATTAACCTTCGAAACGCCGACGTTTGGTCGTTTCAAACCATTCTGGACACGCCAGATGAGGAGATGCATGTCCTGATCCGACCCTCCGGCTACTACAAGGCGAAGACACGCAAGCTCAAAGAGTTCGCAACCTTCATAGTCGAACGTCATCACGGCGAATTGGAGAGCCTTTTCGCTCTTCCGATTGATGAGATGCGTGGCCAGTTGCTCTCCGTTTGGGGCATCGGCGAGGAGACCGCGGACGACATAATCCTGTACGGTGCCAAGAAACCCTCTTTTGTCATCGACTCTTACACCAAGCGCCTCCTCGAGAGGATGGGTTGGAAAATCGAGGGAAAGAGTTACTCGGCGTACCAGCAACTCTTCCACAATTCCCTCCCTCACGACACCCAACTATTCAACGAGTACCACGCCTTGATCGACCACCACGTAGCACGTGTCTGCAAGAAGAAACCGGAGTGCGACAAGTGCGCGTTTGCTACTCAATGCCCCGTCGGACTCGGCGTTACCCAGCCGTGATCGTGATGCTGCTCGATTTGAAAACGACGTAAACGTCCAATCCGGTCTCTACACCGAGCTGATCCACGGCTTCTGAGGTCAACTCAACAACGAACTTGGCACCCGCGTCGACGAAAGCAAACGCGCCAAACTCTCCACGATCAACCCGCCGTACAACTCCGCGCAATACGTTCCTCGCGCTGATCGCCTCCGGTCGTTTCAACGCCAACATAATGTCCGAAGCGCTGATCGAAGCGGTAACCCGTTGACCGGCGCGATGGTCACCAGCCTGCGAAATGACCTCAATATCGTCGATACGAATCGCTCCTGAATCGGAAACTGTTCCGACAAAGAGATTGTATATATCGTCGCTCCCAACCCGAGTTGACGAAACGACCTCAGCGACCAAATCGACGACTGGCCCAAAGGACTTGACTCGGCCTCGATCGAGAACCAACGCATTCGCGGCAAGTGCCATCACATCCGACAACGAATGCGAAACATACACCATCGGAATCGCGTACCTTTCGTGCACCTGCTTCAAATAAGACACGACCTCGTTCCGCAATCCGACGTCCAGCGAAGCTACCGGTTCGTCGAGCAGCAATAATCTCGGCGACGTGGCGACGCCTCTTGCCAACGCCACGCGCTGATGCTCGCCGCCCGACAACGTGTCGGGATACCGGTCCAACAAAGACACAATCCGCAAAAACTGACACAACTCATCAATATCAACGGTGCGGAGCCCCATTGGCATCATCCGATATCCGTACTCGATATTCTCACGGACGGTCTTATGCGGAAACAGCATCCCTTCCTGAAACACCATCACCACACGTCGATCTTGCGGCGGTGTCCTCAGCTTCTCAGTCGAAGAAAACAATGTTTGCCCGTCCAACTTGATGAAACCATCGTCGGGCTCAACCATCCCTGCCAAACACGCCAGCAATGTCGACTTCCCAGCACCGGATGGACCGAAAACGGCTGTGACACCGTTCGAAAACTTACCGGCGACATCAAGATCGAAATCGCCTTGTCGAAGCTTCAAATCGAATTCAAGGAATTTGTCAGATCTTTCAACCACTTGAACCGATCCTCGCTGTGCTGCGGTTGCGATGATGCGATACAAGTCGGTTGTGAACTGCCAAAGCCATGCCGCCGATGGTCACGGACACCGCTGCTAGCACCCACGCGCTTGAGAAATCCCCGGCAGAGATGCGTGAAAAGATCGCGCTCGGCAACCCCTGCGTGTCTCCGGGAATGTTGCCTGCGAAAACTATCGTGGCCCCAAATTCGGCGAACGACCGTACGAATCCCAACAACATCCCAGCCGCGATGCCACGCTTTGCCAGCGGCAACGTTACGTCCCACGTCGCCCTCAGTCGACTTGCTCCCAAATTACGCGCCGCGAAAATCAATCGCGGGTCTACCTCTGCCAAACCAGCGACGAACGCCCTGACGACGAGCGGAAAAGAGACCACAGCTGATGCGATCGACATCGCAACCCAGCTGAATGCGAGACCGTAGGTGATCGACCCCAATGGTCCGGTCGCGCCGAAAAACCACAGCAATATGAATCCTACGGCTACGGGTGGGAGGGCCAGTGGCATCGACACCAGCAGATCAACTGCAAACGCCAAACGTCCTTTGCTACGCGACAAGTAGCTCGCGACAAGTAGCGCCGGCACCAGCATCCCCAACGTCGCAACCAACGACGATTGCAGCGAAAGCAGCGTTACGTCAAGCAAAGGAGCCACTGCTTCCTCCTATCAACGCCTGAACCCATGACTCTCGAAAATGGCAATCGCTTGCGGCGTAGCCAAGAATTCTATGAACGCTATGGCCTCATCGTTGCCAATCAACGGTGCGGCATAGTATCTGGGCTTCGTCGCATTGCTGCTACTCTCAAACGCGAATGCAATCTCCACGTCGTCGGTTGACACGGCGTCGGTTTCATAAACCAAAGCGTAAGCGACGTTGCCCGTCGCCGCGGCTGCGAGGGCGGCTCGGACGTCCAGAGTGGGAATAATCTGCGGTTCCAATTCTCCCCACAGGTTGCGTTCTCGTAACGCTGCTTCGAAGTACTCGCCAGCGGGCGCCGTATCCGGATCTGGCATCGCGATCCTGCCAGCCCCGATCAACTCCTCGATGCCGTCGTGCAATCTCACGGCGCTCGACAGTCTAACCGCCACCAATCGGTTGGAAATTACCTCCACCACGGCGCCATCCAATACCTTTTTCGCGCCAACCAATTTGTCGATCGGGGTCCAACCCGCGACGATCACCCCATTCGCGGGAGCACCGGTGAGGATCTGATTCGCAATGAGGTTGGAACCAGCGAAGTTGAACCTAACGTCGGCACCGGTCTCTTCTTCGTACGCAACTCTCAACTCCTCCATCACATCGACTAGTGAAGCTGCCGCGAAAACGAGCGGAGCGCGTTCGGTTGAACCGCAAGCGATCACCGACAAGACGACGGCGATAATCGCCGACGCGAACACGAATGCGCTTGCTTTAGCCACGAATTTGGTTTCCCTGTCATTTGTGTTTCCCTGTTAATATTGAACTGACTGCATCAAGGCAGAACTCGCGCGCCTTTCACTATTTCCCGTCGAGGCTCCAATGCCGAATCCATCGAGCGTCCAATATTCCGACGAGTACTCGTTCACTGAGTTTTCGTCTCAACCGTTCTACCGCAAGGTCAACTCGCGGCTCGTCGACATGTCCGGCGTCTTCAACCAACATAAGATTATCGACTTGGGTTGCGGAACTGGCGGAATCACGAAGCTTATCCTAGACCGCATTACCGAGACCAAAGACACCGTGATATACGCTGTCGACCACTCAGCTTCCGCTCTGAGAACGGCCGTCGAAGAGTTGGGCGGGCGTAAAGAAGCCGCCGTCCGATTCGTCCACGCCGAGGTCCAAAACTTGGCATCGTCCGTCAACGAGCAAGTCGACGCGGTTATCTACTGCAACTCCATCCACTACGTTAGCGACAAAGTCGCGTTGTTGAATCAGATCAGAGAGCGACTGCGGCCCGGCGGGATCCTCGCATTTAACACTTCCTTCTTTGAGGGTTCGCACCCACCCGAATCGCACGACTTCTACCGGCGTTGGATGATGCGTTCACTTCGCACCTTGCGCAAAGATTACGGCATTTTCCCGGACAAAAGCGCAGACAAGACCGGCGCGCGCCAGCAGTTGACGCCTGAGGAGTACCAGGAATTGTTGGAAGCCGCTGGTTTCGAGATTGTAAAAGCCGAAAAACACAGTGTCGAAGTGCCAGAAGTTGGCTTCTATCACATCAGTGGCTTCCGCGACTGGATCGAAGGCATCATGCCCGGCGTCCCGCTTGGACAAGGTCGTGACGCCCTCCAAAAGTCGCTCAAGCAGGTCTTCAAAGAGATGGAGATCGAGTCGGTACCGAGGATCTGGCTCGGCGTCACCGCAAGACGCGCGAAGTAGCCTTTCGTTCTCAAATGGTTCGGCTCGACGCATTCAGCTGCAGCCGTTCACATACTCCGTCAGCGTCATCACGTTGAGTCCGCCATTCGCATCGCCAGCGGTCTTGAGCGCATAAACCGCCTCAACCGCACACCTAGCGGTATCGATTGAAGTGAAACACGGAATCCGACGTTCCACTGCCGCCCTGCGGATGTAGAACCCGTCCTGTTCGGCGTCGCGACCGCCCGTCGGGACGTTGATAACGGCATCAACGATTCCATCGTTGATCACGGTCACGACGTTCGCTTTGTTGGCTGACAACAGACGCTCCACTTCAGTCACCTCGTAACCGAGGCTACGCACGAACCTAGCAGTCCCCGACGTTGCATATATCCCGTGACCGTTGTCACCTAGAGTTCGGATGAGCCGTTCAGCGTCAGATTTGGCCGAATCTGCGATGCTCAACAAAACGTTGTCGCCCTGATTGATCGCGTGCGACGATGCTATCAGCGCCTTGGTGACGGCCGGCACATACGATCGGTCTATACCCATGACCTCGCCAGTGGACTTCATCTCCGGGCCGAGGAATGTGTCCACGCTCGTCAGTTTCGACATTGAGAATACCGGTGCCTTGACCGCGACGAGATCTTTCCGGGGCATCAGGCCGGTGCCCCACTCCAAATCTCGAAGGCGTTTGCCCAACATCACCTGCGTTGCGATCCGAATCATCGGGATGCCCGTTACTTTGGATATAAAAGGTATGGTCCGCGACGATCGAGGATTCACCTCGATGATGAAAGTTTCGCTGCCCGCGACATTGTCGTCGCTCCGTCCCGGATCCGCCGCGTTGCTCCGATACGTCCCGCCGCCAGTTATCACGTACTGGATATTCATCAAACCTCGCACGTTCAGCATCCGCCCGATGCGTCGCGTGTAATCGACGATCGTCTCGACCTCATCGCCCGTCAGCCAGATCGCCGGATACACCGCGAACGAGTCGCCAGAGTGCACCCCAGCACGCTCAATGTGCTGCATGATTCCGGGAACCAGCACGTCCTCACCATCACACACGGCATCCACCTCAACCTCGATGCCTTGGAAATACCGGTCTATGAGGATCGTCTGACCGGGCGCGGCCTTCAATGCGCGGTTGAAGTAACGTTCCAATTCGTTCGGTTTGTCGACAATCTCCATCGCGCGACCACCGAGGACGTAACTCGGCCGTACCAGCAACGGGTATCCGAGATTCTCTGCAAGGGCGAGCGCGGTAGCAGTATTGGCTGCGGTACCACCCGGCGGCAACGGCAAGCCATTGGATGCCGCCAATCGTTCAAATCGGCCGCGGTCGGTGGCGTTGTCGATGACATCCGGGTCGGAGCCGAGAATGAGATCTTGTAATCCGGCGGCGTTCAGGGATTGAGACAGGTTGATCGCGGTCTGCCCGCCAAATTGGACCACGATGTTCGGTGGCTCAACGTCGTGACCTGAGGTCGCCCCATTACCCATCTCGTTGTCGATGACATCGCGGACACTTTCGTCATCGAGCGGTTCAAAATAGAGGCGGTCAGATGTGTCGAAATCGGTCGAAACAGTCTCCGGGTTCGAATTGATCATCACCGCGCGAATACCTTCGCTCTGCAGCGACCACGCCGCGTGCACCGAGCAGTAGTCGAACTCGATGCCTTGCCCGATGCGAATCGGCCCCGAACCAATCACCACCGCCGATCTTCCCTCAATCGGTGCAGCTTCGTTTTCTTCTTCATACGTGCTGTAAAAATACGGCGTCGATGCCTCGAATTCGCCCGCGCACGTATCGACCATCTTGTAAACGGGAACGATCCCTAGTTCCTTACGCAAATCCCTGACGCGTTCGGAGAGTCCGATACCCGTGAATTCCGCAATATCCTCATCACTCAACCCGACACGCTTGGCGCGGCGCAGCAGTTCGGCGCTCAAGCCTTCAGAATCACGCAATTCACGTTCAACGTCGACAATCCGCGCGAGTGCCCGCATGAACCAAAGGTCGATGCCGGTCGCCAGGGTCAGGTCTTCGGGCGTCGTACCGGTACGAAGTTTGAAAGCGAGTTTCCACAGCCGCAGATCATCTCCCGACAGATCGATGTCCTGCAACCCGTTGTCTCGCCATTCGGGATCTTCCCAACGCAACGACCTCTTGCCATCCTCTAAAGAACGAACCGCCTTCATCAACGCGGCTTCGAAGCTGCGGTCGATGGCCATGACCTCGCCGGTGGCTTTCATTTGAGTTCCGAGAGAGCGATCGCCGCCACCGAACTTGTCGAACGGCCAACGCGGTATCTTTGCGACGCAGTAGTCGAGGGCCGGCTCAAACGCGGCGCGCGTCTTGCCGGTCACGACGTTGCTGATCTCGTCGAGGTGTAGGCCGAGTGCGACTTTTGCCGCCACCCTCGCAATGGGGTATCCGGTCGCCTTGCTAGCCAATGCGGACGATCGAGATACACGAGGGTTGACCTCGATCACGTAGTACATCGGACCTTCGTCGTCGTACCGAGAACCTTCGCCCAGCTGCGCGCCGACTTCCTTACCGGGCCGATATGCGAACTGGACGTTGCATCCGCCTTCAATCTCGAGGCCGTCGATGATGTGCAGCGCGGCCGTTCGGAGCCGCTGGTAGTCCTTGTCGGTCAGAGTTTGGCTGGGCGCTACGACGATGGAGTCGCCCGTATGCACGCCCATCGGATCGAAATTCTCCATGTTGCAGACGGTGATGACGTTGCCAGCGCTGTCCCGCATCACCTCGTATTCGACCTCCTTCCAGCCGAGCAAGGATTTCTCTATGAGCACTTGTCCGACCAGCGAAGCCGCGAGGCCGGATTTGACGATCTCGTGAAGTTCATCGACGTCATACGCGACACCGCCGCCAGTTCCTCCCAACGTGTACGCAGGTCGGACGACGACGGGGTACCCGATCTCTTCGGCGGCTGCCTCGGCATCCTCGATAGTAGTGACGGCAATACCGTACGAAATAGGCTCTCCGATCTCTTCCATGAACGACGCGAAGAGTTCGCGGTCTTCGGCCTTCCGTATGCTTTGGGTCTTGGTGCCCATAACCACGACATCTTTGAGGGCGCCAGCTTCTTCCAACTCGACCGTCAGGTTAAGTCCGGTCTGTCCGCCGAGAGTCCCTAGAATGCCGTCCGGTTTTTCGCGCTCGATGATCCGTTGAATGATTGGGACGGTAAGCGGTTCGATGTAGACGCGGTCCGCGATGTCTTCATCAGTCATGATGGTTGCGGGATTGGAATTGACGAGGACAACCTCAACACCCTCTTCGCGTAGCGATTTGCACGCTTGGGTCCCGGCGTAATCGAACTCGGCGGCCTGCCCGATGACGATCGGGCCGGATCCAATGACGAGAACTTTTTTCAGGATTTCGTTACGGGGCATGTTTGCTCGCTATTGGTTGGTGACGCGTTGATTCACGGCGGCGATGAACTCGTCGAAAATCATCTCGCTGTCGTGCGGGCCGGGCGATGCTTCGGAGTGAAACTGTATCGTCATGATGAGGTGGGTTTCGTCCGCGATGCCTTCCACGGTGTTGTCATTGAGATTGACATGGGTTACCCGCACACCGGGCCGATCAGGGAGCTTGTCGGGGTCAACGGCGTATCCATGGTTGTGGGCGGTTACGTAGACGCGGCCTGTCCTGACATCCTGAACCGGTTGATTGCCGCCGCGATGTCCGAAGTGGAGCATGAACGTGTCGGCACCCAATGCCCGCGCAACTAGCTGGTGCCCGAGGCAGATGCCTAGTGTAGGGATCGAATTTGTGCCGTCGCCATATAGATCTGAAAGTTCGCGGATGGTTTCGACCGGGCCATCGAGAACGGCTGGATCGCCGGGACCTGGAGATAGGACGATCCCGTCGGGATCGAAGGTTTTCACCTCAGAGGCGCTGACATCGCACGGAAAAACCTTCACATGGCAATTGCGTGCCTTCATGCTGCGCAGGATGTTCCATTTGACGCCGAAATCGATGACCGCTATGCGGAGCGGACGGTTGAGGACGCCTGAGTTTTTGACCGCACCGGCGCGATGCGATCTGATGATCAACTCTTCCGCTGGACGAGTACCGTCAGTACCGTCGCCATGCCAGTCGAACACCTCTTCGGTCGCCACTTCCCTTACCCAATCTTGGTCGCCATACCATTGCGCTGCTTCCAACGCCGCTGTCGCCAATTCAGCGTCGTCTCCCTGCACTATGGCTCCCATCATCACGCCTGCCGACCTTATGCGACGCGTAATCGCACGCGTGTCGACCCCCGAAACCCCGGGTACGCCGTTCACCTCAAGATATTGATGAACCGTCATTTCCGAGTGTGGGTGCGAGGGTGCGTCGCAATCGTCCCGCACCACGAAACCCTTGACCTGGATCTGCTTCGATTCGGCATCCTTGAGACTTATGCCGTAGTTGCCGATCAGAGGATAGGTCGGGACCAAAATCTGCCCGCCGTACGAAGGATCGGTGAGCATCTCCTCGTAACCCGTCATCGACGTGTTGAACACAACAAGACCCACCGAATCGGCCACCGCACCCAATCTACGGCCCCGGAAAACGGAGCCATCACTCAATGCCAACAGCGTTGGACCGCGCATATCGCTAGACATCCTTCGCTCCGTACTCGGTTGCGTCCCACACCTTCACTCCACCGACAAACGTCGCAGCAACTCTCGACGGCACGGTCTCGCCAAGCAACGGCGTATTGCGACTCTTCGAACCGAGCGTTGGCGAACCGACGACCCAATTGCTACTCAAATCAATAATCGCGACGTCCGCGTTAGCACCGGATTTGAACGTGCCGATGCTCTCATCACCCAATATTGTTCGAGGCCCACAGGTCAACCGCTCGATCGCCAACCCAATGTCGATCCCAGCCATTCCACACACCAACGACAATGCTGTCTCAAGCCCGATGATGCCATTCGCAGCCTCCGTAAACGTGCAGATCTTGTCCGTCGCAGCATGCGGCGCATGATCGGTACCGACCGCGTCGATCGTACCGTCAACCAAACCCGCAATGAGCGCCATTCGATCGTCCTCTGTCCGCAACGGCGGCGCCATCTTGGCTAACGTGTCATACGCATTCTCAGTCAGAACAGTCGGCACATTGCCGTTTTCGCCATAGACCCATTGCTCTGTGAGGGCCAGGTGATGTGGTGTCACCTCGGCGGTGACTTTGATCGATTCGGACTTGGCGCGACGGATCAACCCAACGGATTCAGCAGTCGAAACATGCGGGATGTGCAAACGGCCGTTGGTTATGCGGGCGAGTTCAATATCGCGGGCGATCATCATCGATTCCGCGCTGTTGGGAATGCCGCGCAGTCCGAGATGCGAAGCGACGACACCTTCGTTCATATCCCATTCCGCGACCAAACCGCGGTCTTCAGCGTGGTTGATGACGGGCAGGCCCAGGTCGGTCGAGTAAGTCAACGCTTGACGCATGAGGTGGGGCGACATTACAGGGTCGCCATCGTCGGAGAAGCCGACCGCACCGGCATCAGCCAACTCGTGCATCGGCGCCAATTCACCGCCTTTACGCCTCTTGGTGATGGCACCGATCGGTCGGACCCGAATCGCAGACTCGGATGCGCAACGAAGCATCAGCTCCCCTACCACCGACGCGTTGTCTTGCGCCGGGTATGTGTTCGGCATCGCGCAAATCGTAGTGAAACCACCGCGAACCGCGGCATCGGATGCAGTCTTGGGATCTTCCTTCCATTCTTGCCCGGGAGTCCGCAAATGCGTGTGCAGATCGATGAAACCGGGAGCAACGATCATGCCTGACGCGTCGAACTCGGTCCAGCCATCTGAAAGCTGAGTTGTGCCGCACGATTCGATCCCACCCACAACGCCTTCTGCTAGGACGACGTCGGCGACGGAATCAAACCCTTGAGACGGATCGATCACCCTTCCGTTTCGGATGACTATCGGGCGTGGTTGCTGGTTCACAGAATCTCTCTCATGGGACCGCAGTAGTGCTCCAGTACCGCCATACGCATCGCCACGCCATTTTCAACTTGGGTTTCAACTAGACTCAACGACCCGTGAGCGATGTCGGTGCTGATCTCAAGGCCTTCGTTCATCGGACCGGGGTGCATGACCGGGGCCCCTGGTTTCGCCAATGCCAAACGTTGGGCGTTGATGCCCCAGACACGGGAGTATTCGTTGACATCGGGGAGCAGACCAGACGTTTGTCGCTCAAGTTGCAACCTTAGGCACATGATCGCGTCGGCATCTCGGACCGCGTCTTCAACCGATTCGTGGACCGTCACCTCGGTGTCCGGGATACCCAGAGAGTTTGGGCCGAGCGACCAGTCGTGCGGAAGCAACGTCGGTGGTCCAGCGATGGAAATATCGACACCCATTTTGCGAAAAGCGATGATGTCGGAACGAGCGACCCTGGAATAGAGGATGTCGCCCACCAGTGCCAGTTTTGCGCCCTTCAGATTGCCGAGATGGTCCTGCAACGTCAGAACGTCAAGCAGCGCCTGTGTTGGATGGCCGTGCGCGCCGTCGCCAGCGTTGATGACAACGGCGTTGACATGCCTGGCGATGAAATGCGGAGCGCCTGAATGCGGGTGACGGACGATCAACGCGTCGATACCCATCGCGTCAAGGGTCAGCACTGTGTTAAGCAGCGATTCGCCTTTATTGACGCTACTTGTCGAAGCAGCGATGTTGATGACATCGGCACCTAGAGCCTTCCCGGCGTGTTCGAAGGACACCCGTGTGCGCGTGCTGTTCTCGAAGAAGAGGGTATAGATGGAGCCGCCGCGCAAGGAATCCGATTTGAATGGCCGGGATGCTCGGAGTTGGCGGAACTCGCTGGCCCGCTCTCGGAGGTTTTGGATCTGTTCTGGAGTCAGGGAATCGACGTCGAGAAGGTGCTTGGAATCCGTGTTCAACGCCGTCGCACCTTGTCGAGGTACCTTGGTCATGGTAAGCGCCACTTACCGACGCCTCCGTTTCGAGGTGATGGGACGTTACGCGTGATCGCAACTCGGTCTTCGCCGTCGACCTCCACCAATCGGACATGAACCCGTTCGGTGCGCGACGTCGGTACATTGCGGCCAACGAAATCAGGATTGATTGGTAGCTCGCGATGCCCGCGATTTATCAACACCGCCAGTTGGACGTAAGCAGGTCGGCCCGATTGCATCAATGCGTCCAACGCTGAACGAACCGTGCGTCCGGTATGAAAAACGTCGTCGACAACCACGACCCGCACCCCAACCACGTCAACGTCCCCCATGCCGTTCAAAGATTCCGAACCGTTTGATCCGGTAATGTGCCGGCGATGTGCATCGTCACGAAACGCCGACGGGTCGAGAACCGCGGTCTGAGGGCGCACCGTTTCGAACTGCTCGATCAAATCCGCGAGCCGAACCGAAATGTGTTCGCCCCGAGTTGGGATGCCGGCAAGCAGAAGATTTTCGGCCCCGTGATTGCGCTCAATGATCTCGTGAGCCATACGGGCCAACGCGCGGCGCATCTCGGAACCGGTCATCAGGTTCCGCTCGAAACTTTGATCGCTGTCGGACATACAGGTGCGATACTCGCCGTTGCGCGCTTGGCCTCAAACAAAACGCCCTCGTCGCTGACCGACGAGGGCGCTGTTAGGTTCACTGCGGTGGGCGCGTCTATGCCTATACGGCGTAACTCACCTACACGGGAAGATCTCGCACCTTGCCAGCCACACGGGACTGATTTAAAGGCCTATGCTGTCACGAACGGGTAAGTAGCGGGGTGTTGACTCCAGTTACAACTGATGGTTCGTTCTATGAATCGATGCTATCACGAGAACCGCGACGGACTGAACCCGCGGTATCTCGGGCCGTTTACGCTTTGACCAGACGCTATTTCAGCTGCCAATTTCCCGATTGCGGGTCCCAACTCGATACCTATCGGACCACCGCCCGTCGCAACGATAAGACCTTGTGCGTCTGGCATTTTGCCTACGATCGGCAGCCCATCCGGAGTCACCGGGCGCAGACACGCGGTCTGCCTAGCGACCTCTTTGTCCGCTAAGAACGGCAGTGCAAGCTCCGCAGACCTGCCAAGCTCGTGGCGACCTTCATCAGACGGTTCCTCGTCGAACCCAGAATGACTGTGCGTCGCACCGACGTGCAGCAATCCGTCTGGTTTGGACGAAGCGTAATCAGAATCCCACCACAAAGAGACCGGGACCGGGGGTTCGTCGCCGAGGTCGTATCGCAATATCTCGCCCTTAAGCGGCACAACCGGCAGATCGATGTGCGAAGTTGATTTGCCCCGTCCAAGCAATGTTCTGCTCCAAGGGCCGGCCGCCAACACCACCGCGTCGCTAGACAGCGTTCCGTCGTCCGTGACCACGCCTTGAACAGAACCGTCGACAACCTCGATTTCCGCCACCTCTCTGCTGATCAACTCAGCACCAAATCGCTCAGAAGCCGCGGTCCACATCGAGTTGGTTAATTCACCAGGCGAAACTTCCGTCATCCCGCCGAGATAGAGCGCTCCGATGACGTCAGTCGAAATTCGGGCATCAATGTGGCTCAGCTCGCCGTACGCCAACCATCTAACATCCTGTCGATCTGCGGGCCAATCATCGCGCAGAAACGCTGAGGCACCGGCAGGCTTCAATTGCGTCACGTCTGCGTCGTCGAACGCCAACACCAGACCCGCCTTTTCCTCGAAGTGGTACTTGGTGCCGGTCAACTCCGGCAGCGTTTCCGCTAGACCATGATGCAGTTCAATCGATTCTGCTCGGAACCACTCGATCGCCGGGCTTCCGGGAGGTGGTTGGAAACGCGTGTAAAGCGACCCAAACGCGAATCCCGATGCATGCGCCGCAATTGAATCCTTTTCAACCAAAGCGACGCTGTGGCCGCTCGATGCGAGATAGAACGCAGCAGCACATCCGCTGATGCCACCACCGATGACTATCGCGTCGTAACTCATCGTTCAAATGCCAGCCAACCGAGTCATGCTCTGACTCTAACGCGAGCGCATCGTCGCGTAGACCTCATCCGTCTGCCGTCTACGTCTTCGCGCCACCCCCGTGTTTTGCGCCGCTATCGCAACTCGCTGTGCAACGTTCCGGGCGACGTTTCTGTCAAACACGCTCGGAACGATGAAGTCCGGGTCGAGGTGTTCGGCCGGTATAACCTCGGCAATCGCCTGCGCCGCCGCAATCTTCATCTCCTCGTTGATGTCCGAAGCCCGGACATCCAAAACTCCGCGGAACAAGCCCGGGAAGCACAGGGAGTTGTTTATTTGATTCGGGTAGTCCGTACGTCCCGTCGCCATTATTCGAACGTTATCGGGGATGTCCTCCGGCAAAATCTCAGGGTCGGGGTTCGAGAGCGCGAACACTATGGCATCGTCGGACATGCTTGCTACCTGTTCGCGCGTTAAAAGATCCGGCCCGGCCAACCCGAGAACGAAATCCGCGCCCTTGATGCACTCGGTCAGCGACCCGTTTGCGTTTCCCGGATTCGTGTTGTCCGCAAACCACTGCTTCATCACGTTCCCTTCGTAGTCGCGATCTCGCGACAACGCCCCTTGCCTGTCAAAACCGACGATGTCCTTGACACCATACGACAACAATATCTTCGTACACGCGGTCCCTGACGCCCCGGCTCCCAACACAACCGTCTTCAACGCTTCCGGTGCCTTGTGGACAAGCTTCAACGCGTTGATCAGACCTGCGAGGACTACAACCGCGGTCCCGTGCTGATCGTCGTGAAAAATCGGGATGTCGAGACGCTCTTTGAGCTGTTCTTCAATCTGGAAACAACGCGGCGCGCTGATGTCCTCAAGATTTATTCCGCCGAAACCGGGCGCGATCGCCGTCACGATCGCTACGATCTCATCCGGATCGTTGGTATCCAAACAAATCGGCCAAGCGTCGACGCGACCGAACTCCTTGAACAGCAGCGCCTTGCCTTCCATCACTGGCAGCGACGCGGCTGCTCCGATGTCTCCCAAACCAAGCACCGCCGAGCCGTCAGTCACCACTGCGACCGTATGACCTTTTCCAGTTAGCGCCCAGACCGCGTCGGGGTCTTCGTGAATCGCCATACAGACCCGGCCGACGCCCGGCGTGTACGCCTTCGACATGTCATCTCGCGTCGCGACAGGCACCGTCGAACGCATCTCGATCTTCCCGCCGACGTGCATCAAGAACGTCGCATCTGAAACGGAATTTACCGAGACGTCCTCGATCGCCGAGATCGCTTCCACAACCCGGCTCGAATGTTCCTCGCCTGAAGTGTTGATCGTGAAATCGCGCGTCATGTTGCCGCCGTTGGTCGAAACAACGTCGATCGCCGCCGCATCGCCGCCGCACATACCGATCGCCGATGTAATCAATCCCAACATCCCAGGCCGGTTCGGATACTCGGCTCTTACGGTAATGCTGTATGCAACTCCAGGATTTGGTCCTGACATTTCTGGCTCCCCGATAAATCGCACCGTTCAACGACGATAATCCAATCGAGTTAGGTGGTTGTCAACTTCATCGCGAATTTGATAGACAAAATTACTCCGCTGAAATCGTGCAATCATGGTATCACCCACGCCCGCATACATTCTTTAGGCATTGACCGAACGCATTGTTGTAACCTGATTCACGCAACACTTTGAATGCGGGAAACGACATGACACAACAGAATCAGACGCGGACAGCGACCTTGCGAGGGCGTTTCACAACATGCGAAATCACCCGCCGCATCGACCTGACCGAAGACCTGTGGAAAATCTGGTTGAAGCCCGCGCAAGGCTTCGACTTCAAACCGGGGCAGTATTGCACCATCGGCGCGGAAGGCATCGAGCGTCCCTACTCCATCGCCTCATCTCCCGACGAAGACCAAATCGAACTCTTCGTCGAGCTAGTCCCGCCACCCGACGGCAACTTGACACCCGTCCTGTTCGACTTGTCCGTAGGAACCGAGTTGACGTTGCGCCCACGCGCTAAAGGCATTTTCGTCTTCAAACCCGAATTCAAAAACCACGTCATGGTCGGCACCGTCACCGGAATCGTGCCCTACGTATCCATGCTAAGGAAGTTGCTCAACGATCCCGAATGGAATGCCGACGGCCCGATCAAACGCGAAGATTACAACTTCTACGTCCTCGAAGGCGCAAGTTACCTCGACGAGTTCGGCTACGACGACGAACTTCAGGAACTCGCCGATGCCCACGAGAACATCGAATTCTTCGGTTCGGTCAGTCGCCCCACCGAGTCGAGAAACAAAGGTTGGCAAGGCGCCACCGGGCGGATCAACACGCTGGTCGAACAGTTCGTCAACGGGCGCAACCTTGAACCCGCAGAAACCGTCATCTATGCCTGCGGTCACCCCGGCATGATCGAAGACGTCAAAGAGCGATACGCCGGAACCGACTACCACTTCGAAGAGGAACGGTTCTGGAAAGACGATTAGCATCGTGGTTAGTCGAACGAGTTGTACCATCGATTGGTGCGATAGATGATTCGACCGAGGCGGAAATATCGGGCGACCAACACCTACGCCGACTTTCATAGGAGAAGCAACATGGCAGAAAAAATCGGTTTCATCGGGCTCGGAATCATGGGTAAACCCATGGCCAAAAACCTGATTAACGCGGGCTACGATTTAACCGTTTACGACATCTTCCCGGATCCCGTCGAGGAGCTCGTGGAAGCTGGCGCAACCAGCGCCGGATCATGCGCAGAAGTGGCGAGCGCTACCGATATCGTCATCACAATGGTGCAAGACGGACCTCAAGCCAAGCAAGCGATCCTCGGCGAAGGCGGCATCATCCAAGGTGCATCCGAAGGCGATCTGGTCGTCGACATGTCCTCCATCGCTCCCGGCGTCTCGCAAGAACTCGGCGCAGGCCTCGCCGATAAGAACATCAACTTCCTCGATGCGCCGGTTTCCGGCGGCGAACCATTCGCCATCTCCGGCGACCTCGCAATCATGGTCGGCGGTGGTGCCGGTGATTTCGAACGCGCCAAGCCTCTTTTCGACGTGGTCGGCAAATCGGCAGTTCTTTGCGGCGCACACGGAGCAGGCAACGTCACGAAGCTGGCAAACCAGATCGTCGTCGGTGCGAACATCCACGGACTCGCTGAAGCTCTCGTCCTCGCAACCGCGGCTGGCGTAAACCCGCAAACCGTTTTCGAGGCCATCCAAGGCGGACTCGCCGGGTCAAACGTCATGAACGCCAAAGCCCCGATGATGATCAGCCGAAACTTCGAGCCCGGTTTCCGCATCGAACTCCACTACAAAGACATCAACAATGCGATGGAGACGGCACGCGCGCTAAACGTGCCTCTTCAGGTAACCGCCAACCTGCAACAAGTTCTGACGGCTTTGGTGGTCAACGGTGACGGCCGGAACGACCACTCTGGAATTCTGCGCTTCGTTGAACAGGTAGCAGGCGTCGAAGTTCGCGAACTGTAAAACCTCAACGAACACGAGTTGGGCGTTGGCCGGGCAACCATTCCCGCCAACGCTCGACCTCATTTTCGCCCTTCGTCCTCGTCCCACCCGCGCGAGAGATCTTGGAGGAACTCTTCAACCTCGGGCGATAACTCAACTTCTTCCTCTTCCACCGGTTCCGCCTCCTCAGCGTCGTACTCCAGCTCAAGTCGAGCCACGAGTTGCGCCAACCTAGGGTTGTCGGAACTCGAGATCTGAACCTGCGAATACTGCGTTTCACCCATCCGTATCTCCGGCATACGATCCACTGGCACGTCGTAAATCTCAGAAAGCACCGACAGTATCCGCGACGCTCCGACGTAGTCGTTGTCGAGCTTAAGATAAAGCGGCAGATGCGCGATCATCGATAGCGTCTGCAATCCCAGCTGCGTCCGAGCAAGCTCCGTCAACTGCGAAACCATCGAAGTCGGCCCTTCATAGCGGCTCCCGCCCAACCTCACGCCGGTCTTGAACCGACTCGGCGGTTCCCAACCACGCGCCGAACCCGTTACCTTGATCGGACGAGTGTGCGGAACAGAGTCATACATCGAACCAACAAGCACATACCGCTCGACGTTGAACACCCGCAGCAACTCGAGGACCGAATCGTTGAAATCCTCCGCCCACGCGTGTGGTTCCAAGAGCTTGAGAATCACAATGTCTTGGCCGTCCGGCACACGCGCCGCAACAACCTCCGTATTCGGAATGCGGAACGTCCGTTCGCCCCGCCTCATCCGAATCCTCGGCCGATACCGAGTGTGATCGTAAAACTTCCCCGGACGTGCCAGCGCACCAACTTTCTTCGCCCCGTACATCCGACCGAACCGGTTAACAACTATCCGACCAACATTGCCGACGTTAATCCAGGGCCGCAACGTTACGATGCAGTGCGGCGACTCGAAGGTCGACGGATCGGTTTCTATGTGAAAGTCGCCTATCTTCAACGGGCAATCTCGATCGTTTCATCTACCTCTACGCCAGCACAACCCCAACCTCGATGGCGTCTCGGCAAACCTATCTTTAACCGAGCAACCATGGCTACAGGATAATCCAATCTCCGATTCGTTGCTCTGTATCATTGCTGTAGGCGGATTCCGCTTCAACGACTACAACATCCCAAAACCATTCGAATCCCGAAATCAACGACGACGCGCAAAGGTGAAACACGCAGATGCCCTTCAAAATGGTGTTCGTTCCCCCGAACTCACAACACAACCTCGACTTCATTGCCAGACTGCAAGACTCCGTCCCCGATGCTAACTTAGTGGCCCCGGCAGACGAAGACGAAACGGTAGCAGAACTCGCCGACGCCGATGCCGCTTTCGGAACCATGAACCCAAGGCTCGTTGCCGCCGCCACAAGCCTCCGCTGGCTCCAAGCTCCCGCAGCAGCACCACCAGCGGGCTATTACTTCGACGAACTCATCGAACACCCCGTCCAAGTCACCAACTTCCGCGAGATATACAACGACCACATCTCCGTCCACATCGTCGCCATGATGCTCTCATTCGCCAAGCATCTCAACATCTACCGCGACCAGCAACGCGACCGCAACTGGAACAAACTCCTCGGCGACCAGTACAACAACATCTTCCTACCCGAATCCACCGTCCTCGTCGTCGGCGTCGGCGGTATCGGCACCGAAACCGCGCGCCTATGTCAGGCCCTCGGCTGCAACGTGGTCGGCGTCGACGCCCGATGGGAATCGCCCGGCGCGAAGGACCATGTCGACGAAATGCGCGGCCCCTCGGAACTGGACGACGTCTTGCCAAATGCCGACTTCGTCTTGCTTACCATCCCTCACACGCCACAAACCGAAGGCATGTTCGACGCCACCAAGTTCGCGCTGATGAAAGAAACCGCGATCTTCATCAACATCGGTCGCGGCATGACGACCAAGCTCGACGACCTCAACGACGCCCTCCGCAGCGGGTCCATCGGAGGCGCAGGCCTCGATGTCTATGAAATCGAACCCCTACCCGCCGATCACCCGCTCTGGGACGCGCCGAACACCATCTTGACGCCCCACATCGCAGCCGACGAAGGCCGCCACCTCGGCGAACGTCGCTACGAGGTCGTCTCCGACAACATGCGCCGTTTCGCAGAGGGCGAACCGTTGCGGAACTTGGTCGACAAAGAAAACTGGTTCTAACCCGACACACTCGAAACTAATCACTCGCTGGAGAGCAAACTATGAACGACCCAAGACTCCATCCCGATACCGTAGCCTTCATGGAACAAGCGGCGAAGCTGGAAATGCCAGCTTTCGGCGAATGCTCGGCAGATGAGCTGCGCGCCGCCGCCGAACGGCGCAATCAAATCATGAAACCCGCCATCGAACCCGTGCGGAAGGTTATCCGTCGCAAAATCGATGGCCCCGGCGGCGAGATCCCCCTGCGTATCTACATCCCAGAGGGCGAAGAACCACCATATCCCGTCATCATGGTCTTCCACGGCGGAGGATGGACCATCAGAAGCTACGAACTGGAAGGCCCAACTTCCCGCGGACTCGCCAATCGAGTCGGCGCACTCGTCATCTCAGTCCAATACCGCCTCGCGCCAGAAACACGGTTCCCCGGCGCCGCAGACGATTGCTACGCTGCAACCCAGTGGGCAGTCCAAAACGCAGCCGAGTTCGGAGGCGACGCTTCGAAACTGGCAGTCGCCGGAACCTCCGCAGGAGGCAACCTATCGGCCGCAGTGTCGCACATGGCTCGTGACCGCGGAGAACCCATAATCTCCCACCAGGTGCTCTTCTGCCCCGTTATCGACCACAACTTCGAACGTGCATCATACGACGAGTTCGCCGATGGATACGGACTTACCAAGGCTGGCATGCAATGGTTCTGGGATAACTACCTCGGTCCCGACGGCGATGGATCGGACCCGTACGCCTCGCCCATTCAAGCTGACGATCTAACCGGCCTACCCGACGCGACCGTGATCGTTGCCGAATGCGACGTCCTTCGAGATGAAGCTGAAGACTACGCCACCGCACTCAAAAGCGCCGGTAATGACACCAGATTGACCCGATACGAAGGGGTTCTACACGGTTTCAACTGCCAACCCGGTTACATCCACGCCGCCGAATCAGCCCTCGATGAAGCCGCCGACAGGATCAAGCGATCCTTCGCAAATGCCGGTTGATCCACCGTTTTTACACCCGAAAAGCCAGAAAACCTTAGCTTTGACGCAGTGAATGCATGCGCTGTTTCCCAACTTGAAGCCCGATTTCTATAATCTAACCGCATATCGAGTTTAGGCAAACTCGGCAGTATCACTGCGATTAGGAATTCGAGGTAGCAAATGGAGATCACCGCATACTCGGTAAAAGAGAAGACTACGGTCCCGGTTCAGAACCCGGAAATCGTAACCATGAAGAATGGCCGAATGGCCGTACAGGGCCTCTCGCCCGCCGGCAACAAGGTGTTCCGCATCCTGTCGAAAGCCGACGCCGAGGCGCTCGCAAAAGAAATCGGGTAGCCCCAATCGGGCGACCAACAGGCGCCGGGCGCAACTCCAATTCGATGCGGCGATCTCTGTTATCGTCACAACGCGCTGGACATTGCGCCCGATTCCTTTATAATTAGCGTGCCGGCGAACCCTCCCATCGGTTTGCCGAGGCGGTGACAATTGAGTCACGAGCCGGATACGAAATGAAAGGAGGGACGTCTAGGTAATGGCATATAGCCGTATGAGAGGTGTCTCGACTTAGGTGAGATCCCCCTAAAAACTTCCCAGCGCTGAGATCCGTCTCAATGCCACGGAGTTAAAAATATGGGGTGCTCTTGATCTTGATCGAGGCACCTCCCGGCGGGTGGCATCACTCGGATAGGCAACCTAAGCCTGTCCCGGTGCTGCCACCCGCCTCTTTTTTGTTGTTTCCTGTTGGATGACACTTGCCTGTTAGCCTTAGCCGAAACGTATTCAGCGCCACACAGGATGACCCCATGTCCCCTATGATGTTCGGCTTTGGCAGCCAACGCCGACGCATGCTCGAAGGCGAGCTCCAACGCTTCGCCGAAGAAATGCCGCAACTCGGCATGACGCGCATGATCCTCATCGGCGATCTCGTAAGCGGCGAACCGACCAAACCCGACACGACCCTCGAGTTAGTGGTAGTTCAGGAAACCGACGAACCTTTTCACCGACGTTCCGACTTCTGGGTCACGCACCTACGCCCTTCCGTCGGCACAACATTCCACGTCTATACCGAAACAGAATTCTTTGAGTTGGCCGAGTCGGATCCGCTCTTGATCCGAGCCCAGCTTCACGGTGACCAACTCTACTGACACGATCCACCTGTTTCCTAATCCGCCAATTCCTTTACCAGCCCAATTCCTTTACCAGCCCAATTCCTTTACCAGCAAGGAACACCCTCATGACCGATTACTCTTCACTGAAACTTGTGCCGCGCAGTTGGTTGGTGCAGTCCAAACACGACCTTGACGCTGCGACAGCCAATGCCGAGGACGGAAGGCACGCTCTGGCCTGTTTCTTGGCCCAGCAATCGGCAGAGAAGGCCGTCGTCGCCTTCCTATACAACCATGGCGCCGAACACGTGTGGGGACACGCCTTGTCGGACCTCTGCGCCGACGCCATCGCCTTCGACCAATCATTCGAGTTCGTCAAGTCGATCGCCGGATTGCTGGACAAGCACTACGATGGCGCACGATACCCGCAGACGCTAATTGGCGGCGCACCATGCGAAACCCACGAGACACTAGACTCCGAGCGCGCGTTAGAGATCGCGCTCGACGTCTTCGAAGGCGTCGAAAGCCGACTTGGATTACGTTGAATTCCCCGACCCGCGATGGATCGGGGTTCTAAGGCGTCAATTTATACCGTGTAAAGCGTCGGCGCAGTCGGAACCGGCGCGATATCCTCTGCCGACAGCTCATACGCCTCTTTACGGTAGACCTGAATGCGGTGGCAGCCAAAATCGGCTACGTACATCAGGTCGCCACGCTTGGGGTCGTTGTCGAAGCGCATCATCGCCGGACCACGCAATCGACGCGTAACCTCGAGCTCCGCAGACTCACGGTTTCGAAGCACTGTAGTGCTCGACGAAATGTAAATCCTGCCGCTCTTCGACAAAATACCGTCGCCAATGAAGCGGTCGACGTAGCGACCGTTGAAATCGAACTGCTGAACCCGGTGGTTGCCACGGTCGGCCACGTAAACATCGCCGTGCCGGTCCACTGTCACTCCTGCCGGTCGGTTGAATTCTCCGACCCCATCGCCGCTCGAACCGACAGTCCACATGTGGTCGCCGTCAGAGTCGAACTTTTGCAGCCGGTCGTTGCGCCAGTCGGAGACGTGTATCGCTCCGTCGTGCGGATCGACGCCCACGCCCCACGGGTAGTTGAACTGCCCGTCGTCGGTGCCGAATTCGCCGAAGCCGCTGATGTACTCGCCCGAAGCAGTGAACTTCTGCACGCGGTGGTTCTGCGTGTCCACCACAAGCATGTTGCCATCGTTGTCCCACTCGATCCCAGACGGCCGATCGAGTTGGCCAGGGTCGCTTCCATGCGTCCCCCATGTGTCCAGCAACTCGCCGTCCGAAGGTCGCCACACTGTGATCGTGTGGTTGCCTTCGTCCGAAACATAGACGTTCTCATCGGCGTCCCGGATCATCTGCACCGGCCACACGAAATCCGACCCAAAGATGTCCAAGTCGTCGTCATCCCAGTTGATGCGACGAATCTGTCCGCCTTGACCATCGGTCCGGTTCAAGACGTATAGCCGGTCTCCCTCGCCGATAACGATGTCCATCGGATACGTGGTAACCCGGCGCATGCCGAGCGTCGTGTAGAACGGGAAGCCAGCGCGCAATAGCGCGTGCGGCCTGCCATTCGTGCCGTTCATGGAGCCATTGCCGTTTTCACTCACGGTCAAACCCTCCCTGTGTTCTTGTGAATTTCCGTTTTTATGCCCGATCAGACCAACGTCTTCTCATACGGTTGGAGCTGCTCGAAGCTGCCGCCGACTATCGGAACCGGGTCCAGTCCGAACCACTGCTCTAGGATCGTCCCGTACATCCCGCGGAAGTCGTAGGTGTGCCTCAAGTCCTCGTCGTTCAACCAGCTTGGGCGGTCAAGTGGCGGGTACTCGGAATACAGTCCACCCTTGACGTGCTCGCCGATTAGGAACGCACCGCCGCCGGAACCGTGGTCGGTTCCCGATCCGTTGTCCTTGATGCGTCGACCAAACTCCGTGAAGACCAGGATCGTCACCTCTTCGGAGGCATCGTGGTCTCGGAGGTCCTGCAAGAAGTCCCGGATCGCCTCAGACAACTCGCCGATCAGCTTGTTGTGGGCCGGCATTTCCTGCGCATGGTGGTCGTAACCCAAGTGGTTCGTGTAGAAAATCCGCGTGCCGAGGTCCGCGGTGTGCACACGCACAACGTCGCGAAGCGACTGCGCGATCGGATTATCCGCATACTCGACGTTCGACTTGTACATCCCCGGAGCTACTGCGAGCATGTCGGCACCCTTGAGCACGTCACGACCCGTCTGCCCCATGTAGTCCATCACCAAACCTGAACCTACCGCGGGCGTATACATCCGCTTGAAGATCTCCAGGTTCTCGTCACGTTCCTCCACAACTTCGATGCTAGACATCAGTCCGTAGTTGTCGAGGTCCCCAATCGAGGTCGCCGTCACATTCGGCGCCGCCAAGGCTCGCGGCAATCCCCGACCGAAATTCACCGCCGTTACCGGGTTCTCACTATTCGGGTCGAACTCGCGGATAACCTTGGCCAGCCATCCTTCGGTCGCAATCGTGTCCGGTTCACACGTGTGCCAGATGTCCATCGCTCGGAAGTGCGAACGACTCGAGTTCGCGTACCCGATGCCTTGAACGATCGCTACGTTGCCCTCGTCCCATAGCTCCTTGAGTGCCGTCGCGCGAGGATGGAATCCCACCTTGTTGGTGATTGGAATCACCTGGTCCTCAGGAATGCCGACAAGCGGTCGGACATCGTAATACATGCCCTCGGTGTACGGGACCACCGTGTTCATGAAGTCGTTGCCACCAGACAGTTGGATAACCACCAACACCGGGTCCTTGTGCTTCCCGTTCGTCCCGTTGCCGTGGCCGTTGCCATTGCCGCCGATAGTCATTTCAGTCGCTCCGATTTGCTTGATTGCCCGACTCCTTCGAGCCAGCATCAGTGTTTCCTTGTATTTGCTCTACTCGAATTGGAACTCGCGCGTCGAAACCGCGAGCGTGATCATCCGTAAGACCCGATCTGTTGTCGCTTCTTCCTGGCTTTCGGTGCCGAATGCCAAGTCGCCGTCTTCATACGCATGGGCGACAAGCGCCTCACGCGTCGCTTCATCAACCTGCAAGCGGCACAGGTGCTCAAGAACCGTGTCCACGAACTTCTCTGGCGTCCTAGGTTCGTCCAAGCTCCGCAACGCCTCCATGATGTTCTTAACGCCCGGTTTCGACGCGTCCGCCAACGTGTTGATCGCGAAGTTTACACGCTCCGTAAGCGTGCCACCGTCGATCCACTCCTTGCCAGTGTGCCAACCTTCAACGGACGGTGGGTCCATTAGCGTTTGGCCCATTGCCACGAGCGTACCTTGGAAACTCTCCAGACCTACGTCGATTTCGCGGTAGTCGCCGGAGATTTTGAGGACGTTGGACACGAACTCAGTCGGTGACTTGACGCGTTTCATGCGTGCATTCTTGAAGAAGTCCGACTTCAGCAACACGGTCATCACGTGACGGATATCTGCATCCGAATCCATCCACGCATCAACCAACGTCTGAATCGCATCCGGATCGTTCGGCGGTTGAATGCTCCAAGCCGGAACCTGCGGCTCATCGGCCACGAAGAACGTGTACAAGTGGCGGGCGATGAACCTCGCCGTCGCCTCCTGACGAGCAATGATGTCGATGATGTCTTCGCCGTCGAAGTTGCCCCGGTATCCCAAGAACTCCTTCTCACCGGCGTCGTGATCATCTTCTCGATAGGTGAACTCCGCCTCGAAATGACCGAACGGATACAGCGGCAACGGCTGTTTGAACGTCCAGCCCGTGAACGCCCGAGCCGCATTCTTGATGTCATCCTCGGTGTAGTTGCCGATCCCCATCGAGAACAACTCCAAGATCTCACGACCGTAGTTCTCGTTGATCGCAGCGCCGTGATTCTCATTGTTGTCGAGCCAGAAGATCATCGCCGGGTCTCTCGACAGTTCCAGCAGAATCGTCCTGAAATTCGCCAGCCCGTTGTCCCGCAGCATTTGGATGTGATTCACCATGCTGGGCGTATGCTCGCTCTTCGTCCAACCCGTCGCCAAAATGCCGTGCCAGAACAGCGCCATCTTCTCTTCCAACGGACGCTCGGTGTTCACCATCCTGAACATCCAACGACCATTCCAAACCGCACCATTGTCCTTATTCGCCGCCAGATGCGGATAATACCGACCCAGTAGATCGCCCTCAATTTCAGGGAACCGTTCCGGGTCTACAAGATCGTCGACGATGTCGTCGTACGACTTTCCAGCGTATCGCTCAATCTCCGCCTGGTCGGCCCCGAAACCTGCTCGCCGTAGCAGGTGTGCGACCAGTTCCAAGTCGGTTTTGGTTTGTGCCAGTACCATCATTCGTTCCTCTTGGATTTCCAATCACAGATGTTTTGTGTGCACTTTATCAGCGAATCTTAACGAACGTGATGAAGCAAAGCAAATACCGCTACGAAATCGCGACTGACATAGCACCAAAATGCGATGTAGTATCACTTATCCGCATGATTGCGGTTCAACCTATTCGCGTAGTCTCTTTTCGCTGTTCTATACGCCCCTAGCTTGCGCTCTGGTTCACATAGATCGTCTTCGTCTCCGTGAAGAATTCGATAGCCGCCTTGCCTTGTTCGCGCGAACCGCTGCTCGACGATTTCATGCCGCCAAACGGCACTTGAGGTTCGACTCCCGCCGTTTCCCCGTTCACTTTCACGATTCCCGCCTCGATCCGATCCGCAAACTGCAACGCCGCATTCAGATTCCGCGTGAAGATACCCGCACTCAAACCGTACCTCACATCGTTCGCGATCCCCAACGCATCATCGATATCCGCCGCCGGAATGATCCCCAGCACTGGGCCGAAAATCTCCTCGCAAGCCACAAAATCATTCCGCGAAACCTTCGACAAAACCGTCGGCTCCACGTAGGTCCCACCATCGTACGAACCTCCACATGGCACACCGCCACCGGTCAGGACGTTCCCACCATCGCTCACGCCGCGCTGCACAGACGCTACGATGTTCTGCCGAGACGCCTCGTCGATCACCGGTACAATCACCGAAGCGGCGTCGGCACCCGGACCGATTGCGAGCGCCTCCGTCTTCTCAACGACCAGATTCGTGAAATCTTCGATGACGTTCCCGATCACAATCGCGCGCGAAGTAGCCGTGCACTTCTGACCCGAGTACTTCATCGAGCCGTCGACGGTAACTTGAGCCGCTTGTTCGAGGTCTGCATCCGGCATCACAATAACCGGGTTCTTGCCGCCCATCTCCAACTGGAACTTCACACCACGACTCGCAGCAGAGGCCGCAATTCCCATCCCTATAGGCGTCGAGCCAGTGAACGAAACGGCAGCAACTCCATCAGAGCCGACAAGCGCGTCTCCGACCGCGCCACCAGAGCCGGTCACCAAGTTGAAGACTCCCGCGGGCAACCCGACAGCGTCCCATATCTCGGCGATTAACACGCCGAGGTGCGGAGTTGCCGATGCCGGCTTCAACACGATCGTGTTCCCGTAAACCAATGCCGGCGCCATCTTCCAAATCGGTATCGCCAGCGGGAAGTTCCAAGGAGTTATCAGAGACACAACTCCAATCGGAACGCGTTTCGTGTAGAGCAAGATGTTCGGATCCACCGACGGCACAACATCGCCAACCGGGTTCGATCCCTCGACACCGAAATACTGCAACAGCGCAACAGCGCGTCCCACCTCGCCTCGGGCTTCCACGATAGCTTTGCCGCACTCCCGGGTGATGGCCTGGGCGTATCGCTCCGAATTCTGTTTCAAGTAGTCCGCTGCCGCCAAAAGATGACCACCCCGCGCCAACGCCGACATCGATCCCCAGACTCGCCCCGCCTCCGCCGCAGCGCCAACCGCCCTCTCTGCGTCTACGGAGTTCGACGCCTGAAACTCACCGATCACGTCGTCCAAGTCAGCCGGATTGCTGCTCTGCGAAACCTTGCCCGTCGACGCTGCGACCCAGTTTCCGCTGACGTAGTTCAAAAACGTGTCTCGATCTGCCATTAATTGATCTCCTGTTTTTTCGGTTGTCCCTAACGGGTGGCGACAATGCGCCAATTCGGATCATCAACCCAAGTATGTACAAACTTCACTCACCGGCGCACGTTCAGCGTCGGGAATCGACATCGGGAATCCAATAAAGAACGCCCCAACAACTGCCCAATCCGTCTCCGCACCGATCGCCTTGTGCACCTCTTCACACTTACAAATGCGCCCCGTGGACCATCCCACGGCCAACCCGATTGCGTGCGCCATCAACTGCATGTTCTGCGCCGCGCAACACGTCGCGGCGTAGTTTTCTTCCGTGACCTCCTCGTTCGCACCCGGTACCGAATACACGAGCATCAATACAGGAGTGTCCAACACCTCTTCACGAGCCTCTGCCGAGCTTTTCGCACGCCGCTCCGGGTTCGGATTCTTGACGTAGTTCCAAGTCCATTCGTAGACGAGGTCGCCAACGGTTTTACGCGCTTCTCCATCCTTTTCGAGTACGATGAACCGCCACGGTTCGGTATGGCGATGGTTCGGCGCCCACGTCGCAGCCTCGACTATCTGGTCCAGCATCTCTCTCGGCACCGTACGATCATCAAAGTCGCGCACGTTCCGTCGCGTCCGTATCAACTCCATCACCGCACCCGCTACATCATTCGGAATAGAATTTGGTTGTCCTATGACGGGTCTCCTTTGAGCATTTCTTCGTTTCGGTAACCGACCCGCATATCAAGGGATTGTAAGTCAACTTTAAGGACCCATCGCCGCAACCACAATTCGACCATGAGCCGATACGCCAGAGCCCGCAACATGCACGCCAACACCGTCGAGGGACGACGCGCGGTGCTGGAAGCTCTGCGCGCCGAGCGCAACATCGATCGCCTCTTGATAGCTGACGGTATCGAGGTCGGAGCGCAGATGCAAGAGATAATTTCGCTCGCAGAAGACGCCGGCATCCAAGTCGAACAACTTCAACGGCGCGAACTCGATCGCCAGTCCCAGACCAAGAAAAGCCAAGGCGTTGTCGCTGTCCTGCCCGACACCAGATACGTATCAGTCGAGGACATCATCCTCGAAGCAGACCGCAAAAACCAAGCGCCTTTGGTAGCCGTCCTCGACGGAATCGTAGACCCTCACAACCTAGGAGCCATCGCCCGCACCATGGACGCGGCAGGCGGACACGGAATCATCATCCCTGAACGCAGAGCCGCTGGCATCTCGCCAGGTGCCATCCGAGCATCTGCGGGTGCGCTGATGCACCTGCCCGTCGCCCGAGTCGTCAACATCTCCCGTACGATCGAATACCTAAACACCTTAGGTCTGCAGACGGTTGCCTTAGCCGTCGACGCCGAAACCGACTACACCGCAGCAGACCTCACTGTCCCAACCGCGATCGTTGTCGGCTCCGAAGAGAAAGGCGTTGGGCGTCTAGCCCAGGAACGCTGCACCACCACAGCGGCAATACCCATGCACGGCCAACTCGCCTCCCTAAACGCCTCGGTGAGCGCCGCAATCGCGCTATACGAAGCGGTTCGGCAACGGTCCAGCATCTGAACGATGCCTTACATCGCCCACTTCGCTAACCCGCGGCGGAAGACGTGGATATTAGCGGTTCTGCTCGGAGTCTCGGTAATTGGAGTCGTGGCGTTCTTACCGTTCGGTTCAACCGCCAGCGCCCAATCACCGTCGCCGCGATTAGCCATCCAAACCCTGACTATCAACCAAACCGGTAAATCTGACAGCACCGTCACCTACGAAGCCCAAGTCACCGTCGTTAACTCCGGTGCGAGTGATTTCTCAGGGTTGCAAAGAGTCGACTACCAAATCGACAACGGCGATAAGCAACTCGCTTACATCATCACCACGCTGCAAAGCAGACAGACGGTAACTTTCACCTTCAGCTTCGTTTTGACACCCGGAGAACACACAGTTCGATTGGAAGTCGGCGAATCCGCAAGGGTGCCGACCATCACAGTTGCCGGGGCCGACATCGATGTGGAGATAACCGACTACCGATTCAAATCCGGACGAACCGTGGAGTTTGACCTCCAGATCTCCAACTCAGGCGATCTAGTCGCGGAAGGTTTATCCCTGACCAGCTCGTGGCAGGACTCGGATGGTGAGGTTTCCGGCCAACAGGTCTATAGCGGCGAACTCCCAGATCTCGCGCCGGTCGAAAACACCACGGCGATCGTTCCGATCCGACTCGCACCCGGCTCGTACGATTTCGCATTCAGCGTCGCTACCACAACCATCGAAGGCGAATCGGGCAACAACTCCACGGACAAATCGCTAGATGTTGAATTCATCGATCTTCGCACGAACGTCGTCGCCACCGAGGGCCTCGGTTGGGACGGCGATGGCAAAGCCCTGATTTCGATAACGGTCGAAGTGACAAACGAGGGCGTAGACAACACAAACACCTTCTACATCGGAGTCGATTGCGACGGCGAATGGCCGGGCAGCTGCTCGACCTCAAGCCAGTCGGACGGGATATCCGCGGGAGAATCCGTAGCGACTGAGATGCGTCTTTGGTTGCCGATCGGCGACACCCTGACACGCATCTTCGCTGTCGAGGACGAGGACACGTTCCGATGGGGGAATCTCAACGTCATTGACCACACCATCGCAGTGCCGGACGCGCCTGATCTCGTTTGGAACTTGAGCAAGATCGCGACGCCCGAAGTTGCAAGCTATTGGAGCGATGGATCCGCCAACGTGGATCTAAACCTGACGTTCGTGAACAACGGAACTGACGAATCCCAAGTCGTCGTCATCGAGTGTTCTCAGAATGAAGTCATAGTTGACGACTGCGGCGCAGAGTTCTCGGTCGAAAAGGAGCAGGATGTTTATCCAACCGTGATGAGCCAGACGTTGAGGCTGCCACATGGAGATACGAACCTGTCGATTGGCTACGGAGCGGCAGAGCCGAAATCTACATCGATGAACGTCCCTGAACGGATCACCGGGATCGAGCGCGATGTCTGGGACTGTTTCAGCGATACGTCGAACGTCGATGACGACCTAGAACAAGATGACGAAGAGACCGATGAAGGCATCGGGTGTGCTGGTTGGGATCGCGAACACGTCACCAAGTGGCCCGTTGGCGAAGCGATCAAATTGTGGTCTTACGGCGACGCGCATTACCTGAAAATATTCGACGAAGTCCTCCAAGACGTCGGGGCGTTCTTCAATCTGGAGATCGAACGTGTTGCTACGGCGAATGAAGCGCAGCTAAAGATCCACACCGGCGTGGCGAGAGCAAACGCAGATTCGACCGGTTTGGACTGCGTAGATTTCGCCGGTTGCGCGAGGACATGGGTTGATGATGATGGCCGAATAACAGCCAGCAACATCGCCATTTGGTCGAACCGCTTCGAAGACGAAACATGGCGAGACGCGGCGATCCGCTCGACTTCTCTCCACGAGTTGCTGCATGCATTCACAAACGTCAAGCATCGCCATCACGACCGCTCCAGCGTGATGAGCTACGAAGCACTCGATTACACGACGATCGACGGCATGGACCGCGGTCTATTCGCACTTCACGCCCATCCCTTTGTCCAACCCGGAATGTCCTTCGATGAAGTCCTCGACCTCATCGTCTTCGCCGACGAACTCAACGATCCGCCCGAACCCGTGGGACTCTCTGCGCCCGCGCTGCTACGGCGTGCCCATGCCGCATTGATGGACGCGGAATCGTTCAGTTTCGAAGTCAAGGGTGGTTGGCCGGGATGTCGGGGGAATCACGACTTCGGATGGGCACAACTCGAGGCTGCGAATCTGATTCCTTATGCGGCGCTCTGGCGACATTTCCTCGACGGAAACGATCGCTACTACTACATCGGCAACCCACCCGATTTTGGCGCAAGCGAGTGGTGGCTCCGGCGTGGACGCGGTTGGAGCGATGTTGGTGTCGACAGAGTATCGGACGCTACGAACTTCAGAGGCGGTTTCTCTTCGCTGCTCCAAACGCTTGCAGACATCAACGTGTATGCCAAACCATCGGACTACATGGTTGTGTCTCGCAACGCAGAGCGGGTCGAAATCGAAGTCTCTATCGATCAACCAAACCCATCGTGGAGCCGAGGATTGGACCTCGAAATCGGCATCGCAGTGCATCCCGAAAATTACCAGATCTTGGAATACGAGATGACGTGGAATTTCAACCCCAGAAACCGAAACAACTGCGACATCTACACCATCGAAGCCCGGTCGCCGCAGTACGCCATCGACTTCACGTTCCCAGACGCGATCCGCAATGATTCGCAGATACTTGCACCTGCAACCGTTCCAGATGAGCCAGAAATCGAGGTCGAGGTGGTGATCGTCAATTGACGATAGGGCGAACTATCGACCACTCCCGTTAAACGCCCTCAATCTCCCCCTGTCAGACAGGGGGAGATTCGAAAAGGTTCCGATGCGAAGGCGTCGGGCGCCTAGTTCTCGCAGTCGGGGTGACCGTCTTCCCAACGGCCAAACGGAATGTCGAACTGTCCGCCTTGGTTGATCTTCGACATCTTCCGGCGGCAGTCCATCCACATCTCGTGCCACTTGACTGGGTCGCGAAGCTCTGAGTCCGGGTTCGACCGGCTGCGTGCCACGAAGTCCGGGAAAGCCACGCGTCCTGAGTGGGCACCGGTGTTGTGGTACCGAAGGTCGAACGACCAGCGCATGTTCTCGCTCAAGTTACCCAACGATCCGTGAACCGTCCGTTTGTGCATGAAGACCACGTCTCCACGCTCGGTCGGCAACGGCGTTGCGACCTGGTACGGGAACAGCTTCTCGGGGATCTGCCGACCCTGCACCATGGTCGTGTTGTGCGCGTAGCTGTCGCAGTGCGTCAACAGGTCGCCACGGTGGGTACCCGGAACCACGTTCAACGGGCCTGATTCGACCGGTGTGTCCGTCAGTGAGAACCAAACGGTAACCATGTTGGTGTCATCCGCCTCAGGCACAACGACACCGTGGTCTTGATGCCAAAGCGTGGCACCGATGAGCGGCTGACCTTGATCAGTCTTCGGCAGGTACTTTTCGGGCGGTTTGATGCGCACGTGCTGCACCGGGTTGGATGAGATCTCCGGCCCGATCAGCTGCTCGATGACATCAAGCAAATTTTCGTTCACGAACGCGTTGAAGACCGCAGGTCCGAACCAGCAAGGAGTGTCCTCCTTGACGTCTTGGAACGGTAGCGAGAAGTCGAAGTACTGAGCGTGTTGTCGGCCCGTCTCTTGATAGATCTTCAAGATGCGATCGTCGAACGACAACTCTTTGTACTCGGATGCGATCTCGCCGGCTCCGTGAAGATCACGCGCCAGACTATCGAGGACGCTTTCATACTCCTCGATGATCGGGTCGAGCACCGTCTTAGGGTCAAGGACGCCCTTGACCTTTACGAAACCTTGCTCTTGGAAATCGCTCACGACGGATTTCGTCGCAACAGCCATGTTAATTCTCCATATCTGGATTCATGTCTATTAATGGCAACAGATTTTACTCTAATTACGCACTGTTTTACACAGTTCCAAGAACATTTCGTTACCTCCCCTTCGCGAAGCACCATTTCACCTCCCCCTCTCAGGGACCTTTGCACAATCCGATGTTGCTGTCACAAGGCCAAATAGACGACGCGTGCCTGTTTGCCCCACCCCTCTGGATGGGCGTTCCGCCCGCTGAAGCGCCCGTATCGGGGTACGGGGCAGGCTGCGCGGGGCATCCCCCGCGGTCGCTACGCTTCCGCACCCCCTTCGCTTCGCGAAAGGGGTAAATGGCGTGCTTTGTTTTTCTCTGGGTTCCCGCCTGCGCGGGAATGACGGTGGAGTGCGCGGGGGCATCCCCCGCGGTCGCTACGCTTCCGCGCCCCCTTCGCTGCGCGAAAGGGGCATTTGACGCGTAAAAAGCCCGGGGCGGTATTTAACCCGGTACTCTTGCGTGAACGATCTTGGATTTGCGCCTCCGCCGTGAAACGGCGGAGGCAATCTTGATCGTGTAATGGATAGAGCCTGTTACCAACAGTCTCAAGCCGGGGGTTTCGAATCCCCGGCGACTGGTCCCAGATGGGGCGGATTGCCGGACAGCCGACAAAAATCTTCCGCGTGCGTCGTACGCCGCCAAGACGTAGGACATGCCCCTCGCATCGCGGGTTAAGGCGTTGCGGTGACAATCACCGAGTTGGACCCCGGCTCACACCGTCGTCGCTCCCCTGCAATGAAAAGGGATTGACATCGTACGCGTCCACGACGACTCGATTGGCCCGTACCGACTCTGGTTGAGTCGGGTGGCTTGTGTTGCTGTGTCTGCATACGCACACGGCGACCAACCTTTGATGCAGCGATCGTTTCCCGCGCAGCCTAAAAATGACGACTCGGAGTTAACCAAGTGGAGGGGACATTGCTTACGCCTTGAGCCGAACGCGATCAATGTCGGCGAAGAAGTTGTATCCCCCGACGCGGTCATCGATGGTTTCGATGACTTTGAAAGTGTCCGTTGAAGCTGTCAACGTATTGGTCCTAATTCCTCTCGCCAAGTGTTGGCTTGATAAGTTGCCCGGATCCGTCGATCTGGGACCAAATGTGTGTACATCTCTGATGGTAGTACAACAGCGCGGTACGTGTCAAGGGATTTGTGCGTCTGAAATCGCAGATGTACGCATTTAGGAAGTACAAACTATCCGCGAAGATGCCCCGTTTACATCAGTCCCCGGGAAACTGATGTGGTTCCCGTCTGCAAGCGGGAATTGTCGGGTGGGGTACTAAGCGGGAATGATGGGGTGGATGTGCGAATGGTTCACCCTCACCCCAGCCCTCTCCCATCGAGGGAGAGGGGGTTTAATCGGCGTGCTTTGTTTTTCTCTGGGTTCCCGCCTGCGCGGGAATGACGGTGGTGGTTCGCGGGAAAGATGGTGTATCTGCGCCTTTCACCCTGCACCCTAGCCCTCTCCCGTCGGGGAGAGGGGATTTAATGGCGTGCTTTGCTTTTCTCTGGGTTCCCCTTCGCCTGCGCGGGAATGACGGGATCGGCTGCGCGGGAATGACGGTGGATTTGCGCAGGATGGGACTTCACCCTCACCCCAGCCCTCTCCCATCGAGGGAGAGGGGGTTTAAGCGGCGTGCTTTGTTTTTCTCTGGGTTCCCGCCTGCGCGGGAATGACGGGGTGGTTCGGGGGAATTAAAACTCAGCCCGGATGCATGCCACCTCGTGCCGCCGTGTCAACGAACCCGTGCTCCGCATTTGCGGGACAATCTCCGCACAATCATCGATCGCGATCGGACACCTAGTTCTAAACACACACCCTGATGGCGGATTCGCCGGGCTCGGTATGTCACCCGTCAAGACGATTCGCTCTCGCTTGCGTTCCAACACCGGATCGGGCATCGGAGCCGCCGACAGCAACGCTTGGGTATACGGATGCAACGGGTTGTCGTAAATCTCGTCACCATCCGCGATCTCCACGATCTTGCCGAGATACATGACCGCCGTCCGATGCGCGGTGTGCCGCACTACTGACAGATCATGCGCCACGAACACGTACGCCAAGTCTTGCTCATCCTGCAAATCCTCGAGCAGGTTGATCACCTGCGCTTGAATCGACACGTCCAGCGCCGACACCGGCTCATCAAGCAAAATGAGCCGCGGATTCGCCGCCAAAGACCGCGCGATGGCTATCCGCTGACGTT
>CBDDDP010000002.1:0-60050 GCA_965226685.1 Dehalococcoidia bacterium | reverse complement strand
TAAAGTCTTCGCCCTGAGTGTTGACCATCATGCCCCTCATGCCAATCGCCCAGAACCCGACTGCCGAGAAAAGAATTGCTAGGGCTGGCAGGATCGAGTGTCTGAGCACGTCAAGTATGAATTCCAAACTCCATTCAGGAAGATGGCCCGGACTGTACGCACCGAAGAACGGCAACAAATTCAGTATGATCGCAAAAACGAACATCAACACCAATCCCAGCATGTACTGAGGGATGGCAGAAAGCGTGAGCAATGGCATGAACGCATAACTCAACCAGCCAGGAGAACGCGACCAACCGAGCAGTGCTCCTGCGCCAGTCCCGAGGACGAACCCCAAAGTGAGCGTAACCGTCATCAATCCCAGCGACCAAACTATTGAATCAGCAATGATTTCGTTAACAGTACGTGGGAAATAGGCGATGGAGTATCCGAATTTCAAACGTGAAAGGTCGGACAAGTAGTTGATGTACTGCTCATGGAGCGGTAAGTCCAAACCGAGCCGCGCAGAATATTCCTTCGCCATCTCGTTCATCCCCAGTTGGACAGAACCGCCGCGTTGCGCCTCAAGCAGGAGCTTCTCTTTGACCGGGTCTTGTCCGGTCAAACGAGGAAGCATGAAAATCACCGTCGCAGCCACCCACACCGTTAGCAAGAACAATAGGAACCGTTGAACAATGAAGTTCCCGAAAAACGCACCAATGAACAACAAAACGGGGTTTCGTCGTGAGTTCAGAGCGGGATTTTGCCGCGCGTTCGTGCTTGTTGCCAACGAAATTTCGTCTGAGCGTCAGGTAGGTGGATCAAATGTTGGCGGCGTCCCTTCGAGCCGAGCGCACAACCAACACCTCAAGCGATTGTATCTAGCTAAAACGATATGTGCAAGTTCTGATGTTCAAGCCACTCGACTTTGTCACCAACCCAATCCGGTTGGATCACTGCGCTTCAGATATCCGCTATTCGTAATCAGATCAGTTGAAAGCCAATGTGCCAACCAAAAATCGTTTATTTAAGTTGACAACCACTGGCAGCGAGTAGAGAATTGACGCTTGATCGTTGTCAGGCGATTCGGGAATCTTCGCGCGGCTTGCTGTGTGTACTAGAAATACCGTTGAAGTTTTGCTTGACGTGCAGAAAAATAGATATTGAGGAAGATAAAACAATGAATCTCCCCGCAAAATTCGGGCGATATGGTTTGTTGGCAATCCTTGCGAGCGTGATGGTTCTCGGAGCCGCCTTCGCTTGTGGAGAGGAAGAGCCGACCGCCACACCCGTCCCGCCGACCGCGACCGCGGTTCCAGCCACGGCAGCTCCAGAGCCCACGGCTACTGAAGAGGCCATGATGGAAGCCATGGGCATGGTCTTTGACCCAGGTGACGTCGCAGCAGAAGACACTCTGACGCTTTTCCACGGTGGTTCAGAGGGGCGCTTCATCGACCACGAACTTTGGAATCCTTACTCTATTGGTGCAAACCACCAGCAGGGTCCAAACCTGATCTTCGAGCCGCTCGCGTTCTTCTCAGCGTTCGCTGACGAGGAAATCATGTGGTTGGCCGAGAGTTACAGCTACAACGATGACTTCACCGAGCTGACCATCAACTGCCGCGAGGGCATCACTTGGAGCGACGGCGAAGACTTCGACTGCGAAGATGTTGTCTACACGTTGAACACGCTCAAGGAACTCAAAGAGCAGGTTCGATGGGGCAAGGACATCGACTCGGCGATGGACAACGCTGAATTGGTCGACAAGTACACCGCGAGAGTGAACATGCAGAGGCCGGATCCGCGCTTCTTCTTCCTGTTGACATACAAGTTCGACATCGGTGTCTACATCGTTCCTCAGCACCACTACGAGGGCCGCGACTGGACCACGTTTGGTGACTACGACCGCGACAAGGGCTGGCCGCTCTCGACCGGACCTTGGCAGGTGACCACCTCACCTGAGCAGAAGATCTTTGACCGCCGCGACTCGTGGTGGGGCGACGGCGTAGCCGACTTGGGCGAATACGCCACATTGCCCGTGGTCAAGCGCATCATCTACATCCCGGGTGTACCGCAGGAACAGCGTGCACAGGCTTTGATCGCCGACCAAGTTGACGGTGCCGCGATGACGACCCCGTCGCTCATCAAGGAAACCCTTGACCAGAACGAAGACCTGATCACCCACTCCGGCCGACAAGAGCCTTACGGCTATGTTGACTGGTGGCCTGTCTCCATCGCGTTCAACACCAGTGGTAAGTTCGGCCCGTACGACGACCCTGACGTGCGATGGGCGGTCTCCTTCTACCTTGACCGCGAGGAACTCCGAGATCTTGCGTACGACGGCGCGGCAGCATACAACCCGCTGACCATGCCGCAGTACCCGCCGTTGCAGCCTTACTTTGATATCGCCGTAGAGGTCATGGACGAAATCGGGCGCTCCACGCTCGACTACGATCCCGACCGCGCTGATGGGTTGCTCACAGAAGCCGGGTTCACTAAGAACTCCGACGACTTTTGGGCGGACTCCGGTGGAAACACGATCAACTGTGACATCGTCGGTTTTGGTGCTTGGGCGGACCTTGGACCTGCCGTTGCGCAGCAGTTGACCAACCACGGCATCAACGCGAGCTACGGCCAGCCGACCGACGCCTCCAGCAGAATGGCAGAAGGTAACTTCGAATGCCTGATGTTCGGACACGGTGGCTCCGTACGTGACCCATACTTCACCATGAAGCTCTACCAGTCAACGTCCGTGAACATTCCGGGCGGTCACCAGGTGAACTTCTACCACTGGGAAAACGAAGAGTGGGACGACCTGACCGACGAAGTCGCCAAGACTTCGCCTGACAACACCGCTGAGATGTACGACCTCTGGCGACAGGCTGCCACGATCTGGCTGTCCGAGTTGCCTGACGTTCCGATCCTCGAGTTCTACCACCGCATCATCATGAATGAGGCGCGTTGGACCGGTTGGCCCCAGGGTGACTCCTCACAGGGTGCCCTCGACGTGACCGGATACGTAAACGAGGCATGGTGGCACTTGACCTGGACACTGGTCATCCACCAGCTCGAGAAGAGCTAACCAACCTGAGTTGATTCGGTTGCCATAGCCTTAGCGGCACCAGCAACCGGACAACCCAAGTCGAAGAGAAGCGGCCGTGTTTGGGAAACCAAGCCCGGCCGCTTCGACGCGTCAACGATCAGGCAAATCCGTCATCGGATGCCTTTCCGAGGTCGCTGAGGATACGCTACGATACCTTTGATCCAGCGACCCTGAATCGGAACCGGATAATGTCAATCAATGCAAAATCGATCATCGTTTCCTTGTTGGTTTTCGTGGTCGCCAGTTTCTTAATCAGTTGCGGTAGCGCAACTGACGAACCGGCGGATGACGCAGATGTCGATCCCGCTGTTGTAGCGGTCGACGAGAATGCGGTGGTCCCTATCGGCGAACGTGCTGAACTGCGGGCTTACACTAGGCCGAGCAGCGTGTTGACCGTCGACGATTTCATCGAAGCCGGGTGGAAGAAGAACAAGGAATACCCCTTGGACACCTTGCCCGAGGCGACTGGCGCGTATTTCGGCTTCTACAATCGCAAGGACATCGAGTTACGTACCTATCCGTCGCACGATGTGGCTATGGCTGCCGGTAGGGATTCTGCCGAGGCCGCGATCGAGACTGAAAAGCTGTCGGGCCGTGGCGCAGGATTCTCGAGCGTAACGTTGTACGGTGCCTACGTGGTCGCGGGCAACGTGGTGATGTTGTGTGAAATCTCGGTCAGCGACTGCATAGATCTTCTAGACCAGATCGCTCAATGAATTCGTCCTTTGGATCTTGGTTGCGCCTGGCGTTACTGGAGGTTCTCGCGATCTGCGCCGTCGCAGTCGTGATTGGATGCGGTAGCGCTGCTCCTGAAGACGGTGCGTCTAATATTGCAGATGCGATCGACGAGACGGTGATTACCGCGATCGGTGACCGACCGGAGATAAGCGCATGGACCCGCCCCAATCGCGAGTTCACCTATGAAGAGTTCATCGAGGCCGGTTGGAAGCAGCATCAGATCTATGAGGTCGACACGTTGCCAAACGCCCTAGAGGCTCGTTACGGGTTCTACAGTCGTCGCGACGTCGAGATTCGCCGATACCCGTCACACGATGCCGCGATGAACGACGGGACGGCATCGGCGGAAGAAGCGTTGGACCGCACAGTTCATGACGGTTCCGGATTCGCAAGTCGACGCGTCTACGGCGGATATCTGGTTGCTGGCAACCTCGTAATGATGTGTGAAGTTTCTACGGACGACTGCATCGACCTGATCGAAGCAGCTGAGGGTGTCGAGTAATCTCCCAACCCTCCGAAACGGACGATCGGTGGAGTCGTCTTAGGCGAATCCTTTCTTTCGGCGGGTAAAATCGTTCGAAATTCGAACCAACAATGGGGTTGTCAATGTCGAGAACTGATGACAAAATAGCGTGAACCGATCAGTCGCGAAGCGAGGTTCCGAATGCGATTTTCAGGTCGTCTAGTCATCATCACCGCATTCGCGGTTTCGGTGCTGATCACCTCGAACATAGTTGCGATCAAACCGGTGTCGCTTTTCGAGATGCCGTTCGAATTCTTGGGGAGCAACCTCTACGTCGTTTCGGCCTCGGTAATTTGTTTCCCACTGGGTTACATCATCTCCGACGTATTGACCGAGGTGTATGGCTTCCGAGTGGCTAGGGGAGTGATATGGCTCGGTTTCGCCTGCAACCTCATGGTTGTCATCGTCATCGCGTTTGTCGGAGCGATACCGGGCGCGGTGTTCTGGGGAGACCAAGCACAATACGAAACAATCCTGGGTGCGACTTCGTGGATCCTGCTCGGTAGTTTCGTTGCCTATCTGGTGGGTGAATTCGCCAACGCCGTCGTGATGGTTGTCTTGAAAAATCGGACTCAAGGACGGATGCTGTGGCTACGGACGATCTCACCCACCGTCGTCGGACAAGGTATCGACTCGATCTTGTTCTACTCGATCGCCTTCGGCGTATCCGGTATCTGGGGTTGGGAAGGCGCCATCAACGGTGCGATCTTGGCATGGATCGCCAAAACCCTCTATGAAATCGCAGCGACGCCGCTGACCTACGTAGTCGTGAACTGGCTGAAGAGAACCGAGAAGATGGACATCTACGATGCGCCGAGGTCACTGAACCCATTCGGCGTATTCGGTGATCCCGACGAGGCCAGCTACAACGCGGCTAGCGCATAGCCGCGTTTACGCACGGCTTAACTGTGGGAAATAACTACGGCAGCTGCTCGAGCAAATTGTCGCAGTTCTCGATGGACTGCTTGCTCTCGAGACCTTCGCACATCATGATCATGTTGCCGACCACGACGTAGTCCCAATAGCGCGGGGAATACGCGCATCCGGAGTGCGGCGTGTCGGCATCACGGCTGCAACGTCGACGGTCATTGGAGCCTTCTTCCCAGATGATGTCATCGCCGATAACTACCGCGTCATCGCCAGTGACGTGTTCGACATACGGTATGCCTTCGTCCAACAACGTTTGGTGGTCAGGGTAGAAGCGGACCTCGTAGTCCAAACGATTGAAGATGATCCGCCAAGCCGCATCGGCTCCCGGCAACTCTTCAACGTCGTACTCTTTGTTCGTTTTTACCCCGGTTATCTTCAGGTCGTCGATCGAGTAGGTGCCGTCGGCGCTCCGAATACGAGGGTCACCGCCGCTGCCTTCCGCTGGGGCCTCGCCGCCTCCGCTCCCGCCAGTGTCCGAGCCACACGCCATCGAAGCGACAATCGCCATCACCAACGTTAAGCAAAACACCGCGACCAGAGCGCGTGGAGACCGAAAAGACATCGCGTTTTTTGACATACCGACCTCGGTGCCGTTCAATATCAATTTTGCAGGGCTGCGTACAACGCTTCGCAATTCTTCAACGCGGCGTCCGAGTCCCTGCCTTGGCATAGTAGCACCAAATTGCCGGCGACCACGTAGTCGCCGTATTTTGCGATGTTGCACCTGCCAGAATGGTGCGAACCACGGGTGTTTGCAGCGCAAGCGCGTCTTTGAATCAACCCTTCATCCCACCGCTGCGTCGCACTGGCGATCACTGCATCCGGTCCCGTAGCCTCGTTCGCGAAATCGACTCCAACGGTTAACGCGGTGTTGTGGTCAGGGTAGAAGCGCGCTTCGTACTCCTGACGTTTATATGGATCCGGCCCGAAGAACCCGTAGATGGCACTGTCAGCGCGATCTAAACCCGCAACGTCGTAACTCTTGTTGAGTTTGAAGTTGGCCAACGCCTCGAAGTCGTCCAACGAGTATTCGCCAACGTCAGCGAGTACCTGAGGTTGGCGCTGCGCGGTCGGTTCAGGTTCCTCTACAACTGGCGCTGGGGTTGCCGTAGAAGGTACCGACGTCGCCCTTCCTACGATCTCGTAGTCGCCAGACGCAAACGAATCATCCGACCCAACGTCGCCACAACCGACGACGGATACCAAGGCACATGCCGCCATGGCACCAATTATAAGGAGAACGTTCGAAACAATGGGTTGCTGGACGAGCCGAGCCGATCTCACTGCGATTGCAGAGCTTCCATCAATGCGTTGCAGTTGTCGAGTGAGGTCTGGGAGTCCTTGCCTTGGCAGAGCAGCACCAGGTTGCCGGCCACGACGTAGTCCCCGTACTTGGCGTTGTCGCACTTTCCGGAGTGGTGCGATCCGCGGGTGTTGCCGGAGCAGGCACGTCGCTGGACCAATCCCTCGTCCCAGCGCTGAACGTCCTTTGCGATAACCGCATCCGGGCCGGTTGCCTCGTTTGCGAAGTCGACGCCAACCGTAATCGCGGTCTCGTGGTCAGGGTAGAAGCGCGCTTCGAACTCTTGGCGGTCGTATGGGTCGGATCCGAAGAAACCGTAAACCGCACCGGTCGCTTCGTCGAGACCCTCAACCTTAATGTTCTTGCTCTTCTTGTAGTTCGGGGTGTTGATGAGGTCGTCTTCGGTATACACGGCATCAGTCGAAATGATTTCGACGCCCGGTGGCCCGCTCGCCACCTCTTCAACAGCTGCCGCAGGTGCAGCTGTGTCGCCACCGTTGTCGGTTTCATCGATGTCGGCGCTGCCGCAGGCAAAGGCGAAAGCGAAGGCGGATATCAACAAGACAAGCCCGAACTCGCGTAGTCCGAGCGAGGTAATTCGTCGCAGGATCATCTCTTCGTGCTCCTAATCGTGGACATTTACCGCGGCCCACCTAACGCGGTTGTATGACGCATCACGGTATGTGTCTAAATATGTTATCAATTCGCCGATGCGATGACGACGGGCGTCCCCGTTTGCACCTACGAGGCGGGAACAACGTTCCGCGGCTTGTTCGGCGTCTCGTCCTTCGCAAAGGGCGATGATGTTTCCGTAGACGACGAAATCGCCGTACCGAGGCGTGGGAGAGCCACGGGTATGAACGATCGTACGTCGATCTCTCAGCCCCTCGGTGTACCTCGCGAAATCGGGGTCGATGATCGCTTCAGGACCTGCTCCCTCAATGGCGTACGACAAACACGAGGTTACGGCTTCATCGTGCGAGCCATAAAATCTGACTTCGAACTGGACCGGCGTCCCGTCGACCTTCCAGAAGAACAGCGACACGCCGGTTGCGACCGGCAATCCCGCAGTTTTGTAGTTCTTCGAGTGCTTGAGCCCTGCGGCTTCGAAATCCGCGATTTCGAATATGCGATCGGAAGGCATGACCAGCTGGGTCGTTGGGTTGGCGTCCTCATGTTCGACTATTTCCTCCATCACTGACGCGGTGCCACAAGCAAATATGAACACTAACAACGGAACGAGCGCCGAAGTTACGAACGCGGTTCTCATCGACTATCAAGTGCCTCAATCAGCGCAAAACAACGATCCCACCCCTCAGCATCGTCCTTTCCTTCACAAAGGACGACCATATTGCCGTAGATTCCGTACGCACCGTACTTCGGTTTCAGTGCGCCCCCTGGGTAATCAAATATGGTCCTGCGGTCACGGATCCCCTCTTTGTACGCCGCGATATCCACATCGATGATTCCGTCTTCGCCGCTTCCCTCTTCTGCCGGTGCAGTACCGAGTGCCACCGCATCATCGTGCGAACCGTAGAACCGCGCTTCGTACTCAACAGCGACATTTTTGACCCGCCAGTAAAGCAACCCGGCTTCGACGCCGCCGGGAAGCGTCGCAACATCGTACGTCTTCCCTGATTTCAAACCAAGAGAAACGAGGTCTTCTGTCGACAGCAAACCTTCTCGGGCAAACACGCGACTTTCAGTTTCAGCGTTGTCGACAGAACCCGCGTCGCCACCATCATCCGAGCCACATCCGACAATCAAGACCGCCAAAATCAGCGGCACCAACCAAGTTAGTCGCATCACCTTGACTACTGTCCCCCCGCCTCATCCAACGCGGTCGCTAGTTCTTCACAACGTTCTAACGCCTGCTCTCCCGCTGCACCGCCGCAGAGCATGATCATGTTTCCATAGATGGCGTAACCGCCGTAGCGTGGCCCGACACCGCTGCGCGCTCCGCCGCCGATGCCAGAGCCGACGATCATCCGGCGATCCTTCACCCCTTCCTTATACGTCGCGTCGTCAGCGTCGAGGATCGCGTCCGCGCCGGAGCCTTCCTCCGCGAGGGCAGCGCCGAGTTCAACGGCATCCTCGTGATTCGCATAGAACCGCACCTCGTAGTCGATCGGGTCGCCCGACGCGATGCGCCAGAATCCGAATATCGCCTCGCTTGCTCCCGGCAACCCTTCGAGATCGTAGCTGCGCGCCTTCTTGAATCCAATCGTCTTCAAATCATCAGGCTCAAACGCCGTTTCGACATCCATCACCTGCTGGAAACCTTGCTCGCCACTGTCGCCGCTCCCTCCATCGCTCGACCCGCACGCAATCGAGATCGCGGCCGCCATCACACCCCCAAATACGGCGAAGATGAAGCGGAATCTGTAGGTGCTCAGGTACATCTTTTGGTGCGGATTTTGTCTGTGTGAATGATAACCAATATCGACTCGTCAGGCGACCTCAACTCGTCAACGGCGATGTCCGCGTCGACGCGCCAAGCCCAAGTATGCGACGCGCGCGCATATAAACTTGAACTGTGGGGCTGTAGCTCAGTGGGAGAGCGCCTGCTTTGCAAGCAGGAAGTCACGGGTTCGAATCCCGTCAGCTCCACCAGACGCCGCAGAGCGGCGATTGGCGATTCCGTCTCCTATCCCTTGATGGAGGCTAGGGTGAGCGTGAAGCTATCCGTCTCCACGGTGTCTCTCAATCAGCGCCACGACCCGATCGTCGATTTGGCCGTCGAACTCTCGCCCGGCGTCTGACAGGGCGATACCGAGGTGCGCGTCACGTAGCAACTGGTCGTACTCCGTGGTTTGTCCGTAGTTGATTTCTAGCTCGGCGAAAAGGGCGTCAAGCGTGTCTTTTTGAAACATCGTCGTCCGGGAGAGATTGGTGTTGATGGGGTTTCGGAACAGGTGGTCGGGAACTACTCGTCAGTCCGCGAAACGCCCTCTTTCACCAACCGCGAGAGCTCGTTTGCAAACTGAACGGCCTCCGCATCGGGAGTTCCGCCGTTCTCTTCGACCTTCCGCTTGAACTCTTTGAAGAGCCACTCTTCCTTCGTCCCGTGCGGGATCTCGAACTCTTTGCCTTTGAAACTCGGCAACTCGCCTGGGCCGAAGTAGCCCTTGCCTCGGAGCTCGTAGCCTTCCAAGTTCGGCGTGCCCTTGCCAAGAATCTCGCTAGTCTCGATGTAGTGTTCCATCACCGGTTTCATGCCGTAGCGCTGGACCGGGCAGACCTTCATGCAAACGGCGCAACCCTCATACTTCACCATCACTGGCCGACAGCGGTCATACACCAGCTTGTTCTTCTTAACGCCGCGGTACCACACCTTCTCACGCAGAAGCGCACGGGCAGGGCAGCGGACAACGCAGACCTGACACTCTTCGCAGAACTTGTTTATGCCGTAGTCCACCGGCTCGTCGTGAACGACCGGCGCATCCGTCGTGATCAGCATCAACCGTGCCCGCGAACCGAAATGGGGAGACAGTAACTGTCCGTTCGCGCCCAGTTGCCCGAGTCCCGCTTCGACGAACAATGGGATGAACGCGCCACTGTTGTCGTTGGGACTGTGGATCTGGGCGTGATATCCGAGCGAGCGGATGTGCTCGGCGAGATCGAGCGCCAAAGCTCCAGCTATCTCGTAGGTGCCGAAATGAGCGAATTCCGCCTCCAAACTGGGTATCGACTGCGTCTGCGAGTAGTCCTGCTCCAACGCCAGGCAGATCGCGTGATTGAATTTGGCCCAAACCTTTTTGCTCTGGTAGGTGTATCTGCGGTCATATCTCGTGAAACCGACCTCGCCAAAACCCAACTCACGGGCTTTGTCTCGGATGTCGGTCGTAACGTCATGCTCCGGGTCTGGCTCGGCAGTCGGTTCGATATCGCCAGAAACCCACGCCGCTTCGATCAGCGGCTCGCTGACCGCGTCGTGCTTCTTGCGATAGTCGTAGACCTCTTTGATGTAAACGGTCCAACCCCAGTCGCGGTCGGCCGATTTCTCGACGGTCTGCGATTCGATCGGGTATTCCCGGTTGTAGTAGGAAACATCGCCGTCGATGACGGGCGAACCCGGCACCGTTACCAAATCCTCCGCCACCGGTATCGCCGCTTCAGGGTCGCCGATCTTGCGTCCCGGCCTGGTTACGACGTGATTTACTGACTTGGCCATCTTTGAACCTTTGCATTCGGACGCGCACGTGCACGCTTTTGGGCGCATTATAGCGCGTCGCAGCCATCGAATCCCACCCGTTCAGCGAAATCGCCACAAAGATGCAGTTCAAATGTCAGGAAACGTCCCCTCCGCTGGTGTAGGGGCGGGATTCGCACCTCGCGCCAGACGATACGCTGTGTCAACCCGCATATAATGACGTTCTAACTCGCCCGTGCGTTCCGGGTCAAAATGGGCAGCACTTCATAGCGTTGCCAGTTCAGCGAAAGAGAAACCGCGATGCTCAGATTCACCGAGGAAATCATCCTGCTGCTGTTGAACGACGATGATGGGCGGTTCGCACGTCTCCCGAATGTGTCGCTCGATTACGCTCTCGGGGGTGGAGTTCTAATGGATCTCGCGCTGGAAAATCGGATCGACACCGACTTGGACAGCCTCATTCTTCTCGATGACACTCCAACCGGCGACTCCCTATTGGATCCGACGCTGGCGGACATCGTCGAGGTCGGCGGGCACGACGCTCGATTCTGGGTTGAGCGCACCGCTGTCAAGGCGGAAGAGCTGCGCGAAGAGGCTCTGCGAAGGCTTATTGAGGGTGGGATTTTGGAGCCGGTCGAGGATCGTTTCATGTGGGTCTTCAAATCGAGGCGATACCCAGTGGTCGATGGTCAGGCACAACGCGAAGTCAAGCTGCGCATCATGGGCGTCCTCTTCAGCGATGAGATACCCGACCCCCGCGATATCGTAATCATCTGTCTCGCCGACGCCTGCGGGATATTCAAATCCCTTCTGTCTGCACAAGAGCTCGAATCCGTCACACCCCGCATCGACCAGGTCCGACGGCTAGACCTCATCGGCCAAGCCATGACCCAAGCCATCGTAGACATCGAACTCACCCTCGCCGCATCACTTCAGCCGCACATGTACTGATATCAGGACGCGGGGTGCCAACCGAGGATTGTTTGGAGGTTGGCGAAGTATTCGGCGAAGGCTCGACGTCCGACTACCGTCGCCTGAATCCACGTCCTGGGTTTCTGATTGTGGAACTCTTTGGTCACGTGCAGATACTCGGCGTTTTCGAGCTTTCGAAGGTGGGTCGTCAGATTTCCGCCGGTTAGACCTAGCGACCTTTGCACGAAGCCGTACGTCATTCGGTCGGCTTCCGGCATCGAAACGAGCATCGTCATGATCCTCAACCTCACCGGCTGATGAATGATCTCGTTGAGAACGACTGGCTCCTGCGTCATGCAACCTCGCTCTTCCGAAGCCACAACGCGCCGGCTCCGATGAGAATTAGCATCAAGACCGCGGTGATGGGGTATGCGTCCTCACCGGCGAGGTATGCCGGGATGTAGTTGGCGGCGGCGAAGCCGATGCCGAGGAGCGACACGGCAAGTCTGGAGAAAAGTCCGAAGAGGATGTATCCGAGGGCGACGATGCCGACGGCGACGCCCGGGATGTGTTGAGCGGGGTCCTCAGAGGTCCAGAGTCCGGATAAACCGGGTATGAGCCACGATGCTGTCGTAACAGCCATCCAGAAAGAGAAGACCTTGAGTCCGGTGCGACGTGCGGTGGCTCGGTCTGCGAGTTGTCTGGAGGCTCGGGAGCCGATGATGCTACTGGCGACCATGCCGATGATGACTATTCCTCCCCAAACCGGAGCGCGGAACCATGGTTTGTCGGCTACGAAGTCGGCTGCGAGGTTAGCGATGGCGAATTCGGCGAGGTAACCGATAGCAGCGAGTGCGCCCCAAAGCAGGAGTATCGTTGCTGTCCCTGCTAGGTACAAGGCGCTTTGGGATTGGCTCAAGGTGCTGTGGATGGCATTAAAGCTAGCTTCAGGAGAGAGTTCGTTGGGGTTGTTGTTTGGGTTATTCACTGGTTGCCTCCAAGTGGAGTGGGGGACATTGGACTTGCATTGTATTACAAAGTAGTTTGTAATACAAACCATCGAGCCACAGTTTCGCGGTGTTACAGAGTCACAGTTTCTGTGTCGACGCGATGTTCGAAGAAGCGGGCTTGATTCGCCGCGTCGCCAACGATTGGATCGTCCGATCAGGGACGTTAACCGCGTTGTTCTCGGCTCTTTATTGCGACTAGGACTTCGTCAACGGACATTCGACCAATCGGTCCGGACGCGTACATCGACCCGAAAACCACACCTCCGCGCGAGATGAGGAGCTCGGTGGGTTGCATGTATCGACCGTGGTGGTCGGTTGTCCACCATGCGCCCAGCGGTTCGAACTCGGACTCGGTGAGGCCGTATGCGACTGGGAATGTGAATCCGAGGTCGTCGCGCATGGCTTTGACTTCCTCTTGGGTGCCGACGGTTGCGGCGACGACGTCAGCGCCGAGCGCTTTGAGTTCGTCGAGACGATCTTGGTAGCTGCCTAGCTGCCTGCGGCAGTAGCTTCACCACGCGCCGCGGAAAAACAGGAGGGCGATATAGCGGGATGTCATGCCGCGCGGCAAGTCGAGGTCTTCGCCGTCGACGAGCTTGAAGTTGAGTTTGGGCAGGCGGTCGCCTTGCTGGAGTTTTTCGGACATTGAGTGGGTACGCGGACTACTAGGTGGTCGTGCCGACAATGCAAGCGATTATAGCGCGACGTTTGGGTTGGCTTCGCGATCGACGCGGGTTGCGCCTAGGCTGGTGGCGGTTTCTCGTTCGGTGTCAAGGCCGAGCATTTCTAGAGCGACCACTTTTGCGCTCTCCAAGTTGTCAACGATGTGTTCTTCCGGGACTTTGTCGATAGCGTTGAGTGCTCGAAGGGCGGTTTCGGGAACGCCACCCAGTCCCGTCAAGATGCATTTCGTGTCTTCGTCGATTGCGACGTCGATCATCTGCTCTACGACTAGTGCCGCGCTGTCGTCGATGTAGACGGTGTCAGTGAAGTCAACAATGACGACCTCGTGTTCCCGAATGTCTTCGCTGAGGGTTGTGATGAGCCGGCCGGACGATGAGACGGTGAAGCTTCCTCGTAGCGAGACCAACCCGACTTGCGCGGAGAAAAGGTCCATCGATCTCGAAGCTTTGAATCCGTAGAAGAATACTTGATCGAGGATCGGCACCGAAATGATGCTGTCGAGTTCCAGGCGTTCGAGTTGTCGTGCGGTCGCCATGCCGGCGGCGATGAGTCCGATTGCGACTGCGGTCACGAGGTCGAGGAACACCGTTAGGAACAGGGTGATGACCATGACGATTAGGTGTTCGCGTTGGACGCGATGGATTCGGGTGATGAATCGCCAGTCGATGATGTCCCAGCCCACTTTGATGAGGATTCCGGCGAGGGCGGCATGTGGGATGGTTTCGACGTATCTTCCGATTCCGAGGACTAGGGCGAGGAGGATTGCGGCGCGAATGACACCGGAGATCTGGGTTCGCCCGCCGGCCCGGAGGTTGACGACGGTGCCGAGAGTTGCGCCGGCGCCGGGAAGTCCGCCGATGAGTCCGGCGATTGCGTTACCGATGCCTTGACCGACGAGTTCTCTGTTCGGATTGTGGCGAGTTCGGGTCATCGAGTCGGCGATGAGCGAAGTCAACAGGCTGTCGATGGAGCCGAGAAGGGCGATGATCAACGCGGGTTGCACCGCCTTTAGGAAGAAACTGCCCGAGGGTAGCGGTAAATCCTTAAAATTCTCGACGATCTGGGAGAGCCCTGTCGGGACTTCACCGATGACGGGAGCGCCTTCGAGAAACGGGATCGTCAATTGGGTTCCGGCAACGGCGAGGATGGTGCCGGTGAGTAGAGCGGCGAGCGTGGATGGGAAGTACCGGTTGAAACGCTGCGGCCAAAACACACCGACGACGAGTGTAACAGCGGCGATGACGAAAGCGGCGATGCCGAAGTTAGAAAATCCTTCGGGCCACGCTTGTATAACGTCCATAGGTCCACCGGAAACGCTGGCTTGACCGATGAATGGGAGGATTTGCAGGATGATAATGATCACGCCGATACCCGACATGAATCCGGAAATGACGGAGTACGGGGTATATGCGACGAATCGTCCGATCTTCAGGACGCCGAGCAGGATCTGAATGACCCCGGCGAGGATAACGATTGCGAACGCGTCGCCCAGATTTTCCGGGCCGGCAAGAGTGACGATTGCGGCCATGGCTACTGCCATGGGTCCGGTGGGGCCAGAGATCTGAGATTTTGTGCCGCCGAACACGGCGGCGAAGAAACCGACGGCAATTGCGCCGTAAATGCCAGCGACCGCGCCGAGACCGGAAGCAACGCCAAATGCGAGGGCGACGGGTAATCCAACGACGGCGGCCGTCAATCCCCCAAATACGTCACCGCGCAGAGCATCAATATCGTATTCGAAGCCAAATCTTTGAACGATTTGTTGCAATTGCGATTCCGGTTAACTACATTTTCTGTTCTATTGCGCGAGGCTATTTTACGAGGTAATAGTTAACGGTGCGTAATTGCAAACGACATATTTTCTAGGAAAAGCGTAGGTATTTTGGGTGTTCTCGGCAACCCGTACGCCGCATGAGTGGCAAGTGAGTCGACGAATCAGATACCAAGGGTGTGGTATATTTCACTACATGCAAGATTAAAGATCGTGAAGGGAAGCGGAGAAGGAAGAAACGACGCTGCAGCCCCACGTGGGAGGTCGAATTTAATGGCTGACCGTATATTGGACCGTATAGATTCTCCGAGCGATCTCGACGGTCTGAGCTATGAGGAGCTTGAACAGCTCGCACAAGAAGCCCGAGACACTATCATCTCCGTCATCACCGAGCGTGGCGGTCACCTCGCTTCCAATCTAGGTGTGGTTGAACTGACGCTGGCGCTTCACCGGGTGTTCGAAAGCCCGAAAGACAGCTTGGTCTGGGACACTACGAATCAGCTTTATACGCACAAGCTCGTAACGGGACGAAGAGACGAGTTTCAGGACATCCGGCTAGAAGGCGGGTTGTCTGGATTTGGGGAACCGGCTGAAAGTCACCACGACACGCTGTGTGCTGGTCACGCGGGCACCGGGCTATCCATCGCGCTTGGCGTTGCGCAGAGTGCGGTCCATCAGAAGAACGATTCGTGGACGATCGCGGTGGTCGGTGACGGCGCGATGACTTCGGGTTCTAGTTTCGAAGCGCTCAACAATATTGTTCATCTGAATCCGGAGAGAATGATCGTCGTTCTCAATGACAACGGGATGTCGATCTCGGAGAATATCGGGTTCCTGACGAACTGGCGGAAGCGATTAATTACGCATCCCGAGTTTCAATCGATGATTGAACGGATGAAATCAATCTCCCAAAGGGTTCCGACCGGCGAGTTGATGTATCGGATAGTGAAGCGGTTCAACACCGGGTTGGCCGGATTGATCGTTCCGACGATGTTCTGGACGGAGATGGGATTCCAGTATCTGGGTCCGATCGACGGTCATGATTTCAAGCAGTTGGAAGAGACGCTGCGGCAGGCGAAAAACTCGACGGGCGGGGTGCCGCTGATTCACATCGTGACGCACAAGGGCCACGGATTCGAGCCGGCAGAAGATGATCCGGTCAAGTTCCACCAGCCGAGTTCACCGCTCGGCGACTCGTCGGGAGCGCCGACATATTCGAAGGTTTTCTCGGAAACTTTGGCCAAGATAATGCGCGAAGACGAATCGGTCGTCGGAATCAGCGCTGCGATGCTCGAAGGCACGGGGTTGGTGGATGTGATGCATGAGTTCCCGGACCGGGTTTTCGACGTGGGGATTGCCGAGCAGCACGCGGTGAGTATGGCCGCGGGAATGGCGTCGAAGGATCTCAAACCGTTCGTGTCGATATATTCGACCTTCATGCAGCGGGCGTTCGATCAGATACTTCACGACATTTGCTTGCAGAACCTGCCGGTAACGTTGATTGCTGACCGCGCCGGAATTGTCGGCGAGGACGGGAAGACGCACCACGGAGCGTTCGACATCACGTATTTGAGATGCTTGCCGAATGCGATTGTGGCGGCACCGCGTGACGAGAATCAGTTGCAGCATCTGGTCTACACGGCATACAAGTACGACGGGCCGTTTGCGATACGAATTGCGCGTGGGGCCGCGGTTGGAGTGCCGCTTGACGAAGAGTTGCGTGAAGTTCCGATCGGTAAGGGCTCGGTGTTGATGGAAGGTGACGACGTAGCGATTTTCGCGCTAGGCAAGTCTTGCGGCGCGGCATTGGAGGCGGCGGAAGTGCTTGCGGAGTATGGCGTTTCGTGTGGCGTGGTCGATCCGGTTTACGCCAAACCGCTAGACACGGAGCTGATATTCGAAACGGCGCGCGAGACTGGACAGATCGTGACGGTTGAAGAGAACGTGCTCGCGGGTGGATTCGGATCTGCGGTTTTGGAGACCTTAAAAGACGCCGGTTTGGATGACGTCTTGGTCCACCGAGTCGGTATGCCCGATTCGTTTATCGAACACGGAACTGCCGCGGATCAACGCCGGCAGTTGCAGTTAGACGCTGAAGGCATCGTCGATCACGTTTTGGATACGTACTTCCCGGACGTGGCTGCCAGAGTGCGCGGTGGCACGGCCGACCAAGGCCTCGCGGCGACGGCCTGATCTCTTCAAAGGCTTGCTGGAAACGGATCGGCGCTGACGTTCACGGAATACGCTCGGTTTTTACAAGTACTGCTTGGCCCAACCCAACCCACTTTCGGTGTCTTTGGCGGGGATGTATTCGGCACCGATCCAACCGTCGTAGCCGCTGTTAGCGACGTGATCCAAGACGAACGGGTAGTTGATTTCTCCCGAACCGGGTTCGTGCCGTCCGGGGTTGTCAGCGATTTGGACGTGTCCGATCATCGGAAGGAGAGTGGAGAACTTCGTTGCGATATCGCCTTCCATGATTTGAGTGTGGTACACGTCGAATTGAAGCCGCACGTTCTCACGCACGGTCGCCCGGACGAGTCGGACACCGTGCGACGAGGTCGACACGAACGTCCCGGGAACGTCACGAGTATTAAGAGGTTCGACGAGTACGATGGCGCCGATGCGGGCGGCGGCGTCGGCAGCGAACTGTAGATTCCGGACCATGGTTCGTTCAGCGACTGCTGGATCGGTACCGTTGTCGGGGTTGCCGGCAAGACAAGTTAACCGTTCGCAACCGAGGACCTCGGCGTATTCGACGGCTTTGCCGACGCCGTCTTGGAATTCCCCGGCGCGATCGGGTTGAACTGCAATACCACGGTCGCCAGCAGACCAATCACCGGCTGGAAAATCGAAGAGCACTTGTTCCAAGCCGTTAGCTTCCAGCTGCTCGCGTATGGCTTCGGCCGGGTATTCGTATGGGAAAAGGTATTCGACGCCATCAAATCCGCAGCGCGCGGCGGCAGCGAATCGGTCCATGAATTCGTGTTCGCCGAACATCATGGTTAGGTTAGCGGCGATTTTCACCGGCATAGGGGAAGACTCCTGGTTGTTCCTCCCGCTCGCAGGGGGAGCATAGGTTCTGATGTTACGTGATAACGGAGATTTTTATGATACTACGTATCAGTAGAAATTCGAGGCGAGTTACGAATGTCTGAGCAGGACGAATCTCAAGGTGCGGATTTCGCAACTTTCCCAAGTATTCTGCGTTGTTACCACTCCGTTTTCAAGGTTAGAAATTACGTTGTCGCCTAGGGATCTGCGGGGACATAGGATGTGATGGAATTTGTAATTTCTACGAGCTAACGCGGCAGCGCAAATGGACTGCATTTTCGCGGGGTTTGGTGCGATCTTATCGGAGTCCTACAGGTGACCTGGGAGCGTGGCCTGTGAAGATTGTGGATAGACTGGTTAATACACCCTTTTCAGCCCTTTCGGTGCGGTAGGAGTGCCAATTCGGTGGATGAAATAATCGTATTCGCGGTCCTGTTTATTGCGCTCGTCATGTTTGTGATGGGCACGTGGCGGTACGATATTGTTGCGCTTTTTGCGTTGCTGGTGCTAGCGATCGTGGGGATCGTGCCAGCTGCGGAGGCGTTTAAGGGATTCGGCCATCCAGCAGTAGTGACCGTCGCGGCTGTTTTGGTTCTGAGCAGGGCGCTTCAAAATTCGGGTGTCGTCGACGTGATAGCGGCTTGTTATTCCCGGGTACCCGACCACTCGACGGTTCGAGTTATGTCGTTGTCCGGTTTCACGGCGTTTTTTTCGGCATTCATGAACAACGTCGGGGCGGTGAGTCTCTTGATGCCGGTGGCGATCAGAGTTTCGAACAGGAGTAAAGAGCTCCCTTCGCGTTTCCTTATGCCGCTGGCCTTCGCATCTCTGCTCGGCGGGTTGACAACGCTGATCGGCACGCAACCCAACATCGTTATCTCGAACTTTCGGCAGGAGGAGGCCGGTGCGCCGTTTCATATGTTCGATTTTATGCCTGTAGGACTTGGAATCGCAGTTGCCGGTATTTTGTTCATTTCCTTGGTTGGCTGGCGTCTAATTCCGTCTAGGAAAGCTCCATTGGCGATGGGCGATACGCTGCATATCGAGGACTACATGACGGAGGTTCGCGTCCCGGAGAATCCTCGGTTGGTCGGCAAATTGGTGCGCGACCTCGAAGAGATGGCGGCGGAGGATGTTGCGATAGCGGGTTTGCTGCGTCGTGGCGTGGTTTACGGAGCGCCATCCAGCTATGAGGTCATCGATGCCGACGACATCTTTATTGTCGAGGCTGATCCTGAGGATCTCAGATCATTTACCGACTCAACAGGTTTCATCCTCGAACGTTCTCGGGACATGCGCGAGGAGATCGACCAGTCGCTGAGTTCTGAGGACGTATCGTTAGTGGAGGCGATTGTTGGTCCGGATAGTACCGCGCGGGGCAAAACGGCCCGGGGGGCTCCACCTGCACGCGGCCTATGGTGTGAACTTGCTCGGCGTGTCGAGACGGGGGACGAGACTTGCGCGTTGGTTGGGCAGAATAGCGTTTCATCCTGGTGATGTTCTACTTCTACAAGGGAGGACAGAGTTGGTTCAGGCGGCGTTGCCTCGGCTTGGATTGCTTCCGCTGGCCGAGCGTGAGCTTCGCGTTAGGCAACGTCGACGACTTTTCTTTCCTGTCGCGGTATTTGTAGGTGCTGTACTTCTGACCAGCTTCGAAATCGTGCCGGTCCAGATCGCCTTCGTGGCTGCCGTAGCGGTACTTCTGGTGACCCGCGTTCTTACGCTTCAGGCGGCGTGTCAAGCGATAGATTGGCCAGTGATCATCCTGTTGGGGGCCATGATTCCTGTGGGTGAAGCATTGGAAACGACCGGTGGAGCGGCGCGTATAGCGATGGTGATTGCGGATTTGGGAGGAGCACTACCTGCTTGGGCGACGCTCGGAATTGTCTTAGTGACTACGATGCTGTTGTCGGCGGTGATAAACAACGCCGCGGCGGTGATACTGATGGCGCCAATCGGGATCGGGGTAGCGGCGACGCTTGGTGCGGCGTCCGATCCGTTTTTGATGGCGGTTGCCATCGGCGCGTCGTCAGCTTTCCTCACGCCGATCGGTCATCAGTCAAACACGATAGTGATGGGTCCGGCCGGCTATCAGTTTGGCGATTACTTCAGGATGGGGCTTCCGCTTGTCGTTGTGATCGTTGCGGTCGCTATTCCGCTCATCATGTGGGTTTGGCCGATGGGGATTTAGGGTGGATGACGATGGATACGGCGTGAATCTGAGGACGGGGTCGTTACAAGATGGTTTTAGGGACTTCTTTGGTTGGGTCGAGGAATGGGACTCGGACTACGGTTGCGTCTACGATGCCGTCTCCGGGGAGTTGTACTTTCGCTTTGGTGCCTCTGCGCCAATGGGTTTTTGGCATGACGGCAAGGGCGATGTTTGAGTTTAGGGTCGGGGACCAGAAGGCGCTGGTTATGTAGCCGATGTCGTTTCCATTGTCGGTGTCCTTTACGAGGTAGAAATCTTCGTTGTACCAGGTGATGGGTGCTCCGCTGAGTTGAAGTCCGACGAGCCGTTGTTGGACACCTTGTTGTTTGATTCGTGCCAAGGCGTCCTTGCCGATGAAGTTGGCTTTCTTTTCGAGGTCTACTTGCCAGCCGAGGCGGACTTCGAAGGGGTTGTTCTCGATGTCCATGTCTTGGCCGTACGACAGGATGCCAGCTTCTAGTCTTCGGATGTGGCTGGGTGCGATGACGCCGAGGTTGAACTCCTCGCCTTGTTCGAGGATGTACGGCCAAATGTCGTCGGCGTGGAGCGTGGCATCGTGGAGATAGATTTCGAAACCGACCTCGGCAGAAAACCCGGTCCGGGAGATCGTGACGCTGTGACCGTTCAGCTTGTCGTGGATGAGACCGTAGTAGGGAATATCCCGCACGTACGAGCCGAACATCTTTTCCATCAACGGGGCGGATTTTGGGCCTTGCATCTGGAGGGGCGAAACATCGATCTCGTGGATGTCGACGTTGAATTTGGCGAACGAGTTGACGCCTTGAGCCCAGAGTAATAAATCGGAATCGGAGATGCTGAACCAGAACTCATCGTCGGCCACTCGGAGCAGGACGGGGTCGTTGATGATGCCGCCGTATTGGTTGCAGAGGATCACGTACCGCGCCTGCATGTTTGGGAGTAGCTTGTGAACATCGCGCGTGATCAGGAGGTTCACGAAGTCCGCAGCGTCGGGCCCCTTTACTCGGATCTGCCGCTCAACAGCCACATCCCACATGCTGACGTGCTGGGTGAGGAATTCGTACTCTGCTAATAACCCGCCGTCTTCCGGTTTGATGTACGCCCGCGGGTGGTACAGGTGGTTATAGGTGGTATAAGCCCAGCAACCGGCGGCTTTGGAGAGGTGCCACCAAGGTGACTTTCTGATGCGTGTGGAGATGAGAATTCGAGCGTCGCTGTTGCCGCTCTGTCGCAAGTTGATGGGCCAGTGGCGACGTTTGAGGCCATCGATGACTAGCGTCTGGGGCATCATTCCACCTCCAAGTTGGTGAATATGCGCCGCGTTTGTCGAGATGCTACCACGTTGACGCCACTCTTCAGTGGTTCCAATGGCCGAGGTTGTGGCAGCTACGACTTTAGTCTCTCGCCTCTCGGATCGAATAGAGGTTCGTTTTGGACTGTTGCTTGGAGGCGTTCGTCGAAGTAGACGACGTCGACGGCGGTGCCGGGTTTCGCATGGGAGATTGGCAAGTAACCGTATGCTATGCCGCAACCGATCGAATGTCCGTAGTTGGCGCTGGTCACATAGCCCAAGACCCGGTTGCCCGACATGATCGGTTCTTTGCCCATTACGACCCGGTCAACGTCGTTCAGAGTGATGCAGCAGAGCTTTCGGGTTGTGCCGTTTGCTCGAACCGCTTGTAGTGTTGACTTGCCGATGAAATCACCTTTATTCATTTTTACTGCGAACCCGGTGCCTGCTTCTAACGGGTTGTATTCGGTATGGATGTCGTTTCCCCAAAGGCGGCAGCCTTTTTCGAGGCGCAGTGATTCGAAGGCTGCGGTACCGGCGGCGATTACGCCGTGGGGTCCACCTGCTTCCCCCAGCACGTCCCACAATCGTAGGCCGTACTCGACTGGCGCGTAGATCTCCCATCCCAATTCCCCAACGTATGAGATTCGCAGGGCAAGAGCTGGCACGTCGCCGATGATTACACGCTGGGCGTTCATGGACGGGAATGCCGGGTTCGACACGTCGACGTCGCAGACGCGGCTCAGCACTTCTCTGGCCTTTGGTCCCCACAGGCCGATGCAACAGAGGTCGGAAGAAACGTCAGTGATGGTTACCGATCCGTCGGTGGGCAGGTTGGACTGGATCCAGTTCAAATCGTGGAATCGCGTCCCGCCGCCAGTGACTACCAGGAAGCGGTCGTGGTCCAATCTCGTTATGGTAAGGTCGCACTTGATTCCGCCGCCGGGTGTGAGCAACGGGGTGTAGGTGATGGAGCCGATCGGTTTGTCCAACTGATTGGCGGCGAGGTGTTGGAGTGTTGCGAGGGCTCCAGGGCCGTTGACCTCGAACTTGGCTAGCGGCGTGAGGTCGAACATGGCTACGCGTTCGCGTGTGGCGACGTGTTCGGCGGCGATGATGGGCGACCATTCGCGAGCTTCCCAGCCTTGCCGCGATGCGCCCTTGATGGGCAATGAAGCCAGCAGATCTTCATTTGCCGCGTACCATCGCGGCCGTTCCCATCCTGAGTCTTCGAAAAAGACCGCGCCGAGTTCCTCATGCCGAGAGTGGAACGGTGTAAGTCGGATGTTGCGAGGCTCCGCGATCTGTTGCAGCGGATGGATGACGTCGTAGACCTCGCGGTACTGCTGCGCCGCGCGAGTGCGGACGTAGGAACGGCTGTAGGCGTGGGGATGAAAACGATTAATGTCGCACTCGTGCAGATCCATGGTCGGTTCGCCGTTGACGATCCACTCGGCGACCGCTTTGCCTACACCACCGGCGTGAGTGATCCAAACCGCCTGCGCAGACCAGAATCCGCGGAGTTGAGGAGCCTCGCCGAGGATCGGGAACCCGTCGGTGGTGAACGAAAATAGGCCATTGAACTTTCGAGTCAATCCGACGCCATCGAGGCAGGGCATCACCTCGCCAGCGGCTTCTTGAGCCGCGCTGAAATGGTCGGCAGTAAACGACATCTCGGCCGGAGCAATCGGTGCGTCGTCGAGTTCTAATATCTCCTCGGCGTCAACGATGAGCGGTTCGTGGAGGTAGGATCCGATGCCGAAACTGTCGCGTTCTTGCCGGAGATAAATCGAACGGTCTTGATGGCGAACCAACGGCATTGCGATATCAGACGTAGCTTCCTCGAGTTCGGGCAACGGCTCGGTGACGGCGTAGATGTGTTGCATCGGCGAGAGCGGGATCGGCACATCGACGATGTTCCCGATCTTGGGCCCCCAAATCCCGACGGCAGATACTACGAGATCGGTTGCGATATCGCCGCGTGTGGTCTTGACCCCTTGGATCCGTCGATTGGAGATTCTGAAACCGGTGACTTTGACGCCGCCGTGAAACGACGCCCCACTTGACGTGGCCGCGCGCGCCATCGCTTCCGCTGGTTTAGTCGCTGTAGTTTGGATGTCTGATGGTACGTAGAGCGCGCCCAAGATCCGTTCGGAAAGTGTCGGCACCAAATCGCGGGCTTCGGCAGCGGTGATGACGTGAGATTCGACACCCCAGCTGAGACCGTAACCCGATTTGCGTTTCAGGTCGGTGAGCCGCTCCGGGGTCCACGCCACTTCGAGACTGCCCACCGGATTCGTGCACTGCTCGCCGTCGAGTTGCAACTCTGCCCATTCGTCGACGGTGTAGCGAGCAAACCCGGTCATGGTTTTCGACGCGTTTATCTGGAATACACCTCCGGGTGCATGCGAGGTCGAACCGCCAGTCTCGAACAGCGGCCCCTGATCGACAACGATGATGTCGCGCCACCCAAGCTTCGTGAGGTGGTATGCCACGCTGCAACCTGCTATGCCGGCGCCGATGACGACGACTCTCGCGTGACTTGGCAATGAATCTTCAATCATGTTGCTTCAGCACTTTACATGGGGTAATGGTCCGCTGGGCATTGCCAAATCATCAGAGTATTCAACGGGATACGTCGCGGGGTTTTTGAGTTTGCGGATATCTTCAGGAACGCTGTGGAAGCCCGATACGACGCGTTCCCTAACCGTTTCGATAGGTTCATTCTGCGTCAATCGTTCGCCGGACCTCATGACAGTTCTAAGCATCGGATGAGGGTAGCTTGTGGGTGCCCGCGAAGTAGATTTCGTCAACACGTCGCCGCGCATCAGGCCGTCTTCGAAGCGCCGGAATACCTGCTTGGACCAAGGTCGTGTAACTTTGGCGGTGCTCAACTTGGTCGCAGGACGACCGTCGATCTCGACGAGTTTGTAAACCGAATCGATGTACGGCGCGTCGGCTGATGTCCCGAATCGCGTTCCGACGCCGAATGCGTCGATGGGGGCGCCTGATTCGATCAACCTTGAGATGCTGTGTTCATCTAGACCACCACTTGCCATGATTCGAATCTGTGGGAAGCTTGCCTCGTCCAACAACGCGCGGGCCGCCCGCGCCAACTCGCCTAGATCGCCGCTGTCGAGACGAATCGCGTTGATGGAGGAGCCGCGCGAGCGCGCTTGTTCGGCGACGCGAATGGCGTTGCTGACACCTTCCAACGTGTCGTAGGTGTCGACGAGAAGCGTGGTCGTCTCGGGGAATTCGTCGACGTAGGATGCGAAAGCTGTTGCTTCGTCATCGAACGCTTGAACGAACGAGTGGGCCATCGTTCCATATGCAGGAACGCCGTAAATTGCGGCGGCTTTGACGTTACTTGTGCCCGCAAAGCCGGAAATGTAGCCGGCACGCGCGGCTGCAATGGCCGCGTCTTCGCCATGCGTGCGACGCGAGCCGAAATCGACGACGGGTCTGCCATCAGTGGCTTGGACGATGCGGGCGGCTTTCGTTGCCAACAGCGACGCGGTGGTGACGATGTTCAGGAGCATCGTTTCGACGATCTGGGTCTCGGTCAACGTTCCGGTTACTTCGAGAAGCGGTTCGTCGGCGAAGACTATGCTGCCTTCTGGGACAGCTCGGACTGTCCCATTGAAACCGAAATCGGAGAGAACGTCGACGAAATCGTCGGCTAGCGGAGTAACGTCGCGGATGGCTCTAATTTCGTCAGCGGAAAAGCGAAAGTTTTCGAGGAAATCGAGTGCATCGTCGATGCCGCTGGCGATGTAGTAGCCGCGGTCTTTGGGATAGCTGCGGAAGAAGAGGCTGAACGTGGCGTTGGAATCCATGCCGCGTCGCCAGAAGACTTGCGACATGGTCAACTCATATAGGTCGACGCTGAGCGGTTTGCGGTATTGGTTCACGGGTCGTCAGTGCGATTAACGTGTTGGTGCATACTTTAATGCTGACCACTCGCCACGGGTATGAATTAGCGAGTAATCAATCGGAGAAACGGGATGTCTCAGGCACTGGAAACTGCGTTTACGATGGATGCTGCGAGCATCAAGTTCGGGTTCGGTGTGACGGCTGAGCTTGGCTTCGAGATGAAGCGGCTCGGCGTCAAAAAGGTAATGGTATTGACCGACCAATCGCTGCTCGAATCAACCGCCGTTACGACGTCATTGCAGTCGTTGCGGGATGAAGGCATTGAGTGTGTGGTCTACGCCGATGTCAGCGTCGAGCCTACGGATGCGTCATTTGCGGATGCGATTCAGTTCGCCGAACAAGGCGAATTTGATGGCTTCGTAGCGGCCGGTGGCGGGTCGGTTATAGACACTGCGAAAGCGGCGAATCTATACGACACGCATCCGGCGGAGTTTCTGGAGTACGTGAACGCGCCGATAGGGAAGGGCACGCCAGTCCCGGGTGCGTTGAAACCGTTAATAGCTGTGCCGACGACTGCGGGCACGGGTAGCGAGACGTCAGGTGTGGCGATCTTCGACATGAAAGAGATGCATGCCAAGACGGGCATCGCGAATCGTGCGTTGAAGCCGCATATGGGTTTGGTTGATCCGGAGAACACGCGGTCGATGCCGCGCAACGTCGCGGCGTTCAGCGGATTCGATGTGTTGTGTCACGGGTTGGAGTCGTATACCGCGCTGCCATATACGCGGCGCGAGGCTCCGATCGATCCGGCGCATCGCCCGGCGTATCAGGGGTCGAACCCGATGAGCGATGTGTGGGCGTCGAAGGCCATCGAGATCGTTTCTGCGAACATAAGACGGGCGGTGAATCACCCGCAAGACGACGAGGCGCGAGCGAATATGTGCCTCGCGGCGACCGCTGCGGGCGTTGGATTCGGTACCGCCGGTGTTCATCTGCCGCACGGGATGTCGTATCCGGTTGCAGGAAACGCAAGAGATTTCCAACCCGACGGGTATCCCGAAGACAAGCCCATTATTCCGCACGGGTTGTCGGTCATTTTGAACGCGCCTGCGGTATTCAGATACACGGCGTCGGCCAATCCGGCGAGGCACCTAGAAGCGGCGAGATTGATGGGCGCGGATGTCGCCGGGGCGGACGACGAAGATGCGGGCGAGATATTGGCACAGCAGATCATTCACCTGTTGCAGGATTTGGGAATGCCGAATGGGTTGAACGGCGTGGGATACGACGAGTCGGACATCGATGCATTCGTCGCCGGAACCATGCCGCAGCATCGCGTCACCAAGTTGGCACCCCGGCCGACCGGAGCCGAGGAGTTGCGGTCGTTGTTTGAGGCTTCGCTGGAGCTTTGGTAGGCGATATTCGAACGACTACTTCGACTATTCGTTAAAAGCAGTAACAGAAGGACAACCGACATGGAACTGGTGAGAAAGATCGTAGGGGCGTTTCTGGTTGTAACGTCGATAGCGGTCGCGGTGCACTTGGCGGTGACGCCGCTGTACCACGACGGTTCACCAGACTACCCTGTCTGGGACATATTCAACTGGTTCATGGCTGTTGGAGTTGTGATCGTGCTGGCATTAGGGATATTGCGCAAACGAGCGATCGACGGCTCCGATGTTGATACGCTCACGTACCTGCGAATATCGGTGGTCTTCTACGGGTCGATCGTGCTCGCGATGCTGTTCTTCTGGCAATGGTTCTGGCTTTTCGACACCGACAGCGAGACGGGGTTGGCGGTTACGTCGCACATGATCTACTTCCCGATAATGGATGCGCTTTACGTAGTGCTGACATTGATAGTTGGTCGGCGAATCTGGAGCGGCGGTGTGAATTAGGCGGCGATCGTCTAACTGCCTCAGCTGGCCGTGATCGAACGTTTGGTGGTGTCCCGCGCTTAAACTCGTACCGTGGTTTTGAGCGATGGTACGAAGTGCTTCAACAGATACTGATGTCGTCGGACTTTTCAGCGCGCCGGTCGCGCAGTGGTTCCGGGGATGTCACGGCACTGCGACGGAACCACAGACTGAGGCGTGGCCGCTCATCAAGAATGGCGAGAACGTCCTGATCCATTCGCCCACGGGTTCTGGCAAGACGTTGGCGGCGTTTCTCTCGGCACTCGACGCGTTGTACTCGGACGTTGCGCCGTCGAAAAAGAAGGGTATTAGGACGCTCTATATATCTCCGCTGAAAGCGCTTGGCTACGACGTCGAGCGCAACCTCGAAGAGCCGATGCGGGGCATTGAGGCCGCGGCGCAATCGCTAGGTATCGAAATCCCTGAAGTGCGGGCAGACGTGCGGACGGGTGACACTCCCTCAGCGGCCCGAGCTCGGATGGTCAGAAATCCGCCGCACATCCTCATCACGACACCGGAGTCGCTTTATTTGATTCTGACGTCTCCACGTGCCCGGAGCATCTTGAGCACGGTCGAAACGGTGATCATGGATGAGATACACACATTGTGCGCGAACAAGCGCGGCGTTCATCTGAGCATCACCCTAGAGCGCTTGGAGCAGATCGCGCCCGGATTTCAGCGTATCGGACTGTCGGCGACGCAACGACCGCTGACTGAAGTTGCGCGTCTGCTGGGTGGTCAGACCGTGTCGTCGACAGGGGGCGATAACGGCAAACTACGTGTGGAACCTAGACCCGTGTCCATCGTCGACTGTCCGGGATCGAAAAAGATCGAGATCAGTGTGCATGGGATGGCGGAGGTCGACGGCAATGACCCCGGTTCGATCTGGCCGAAGCTGATTCCGAGGGTATTGGACGACATCGAAGGTCATGACACGACGTTGGTGTTCTCCAACAGCCGTCGTCAAGCCGAAAACGCTGCTGATCGCTTGAACGCGGTGTGGTCGGCGCGGGAGATGGACGAGAGGGACGGCGATGCGGTCGGCAGAGGCGAGATCGGAACAGGTACCGAGGATGGTCCGTTCATGGCGCATCACGGCAGTTTGTCCGACACGTTGCGACGTGACATCGAGGAGAAGCTTAAGGCTGGTGAACTGCCGGCGCTCGTTGGCACTAGCTCGTTGGAACTCGGCATCGACATCGGGAGCATCGATCTCGTCGTGCAGTTGCAGTCACCGAAGACGGTTACCCAAGGACTACAACGTGTGGGACGTGCGGGGCACAGCGTCGGCGAAACCAGTTATGGGAAGATTTACGGGACGCATCCTGAGGATTTGATCGAAGCCGCGGTGGTGGCGAAAGGGATGCAGGAGCGGCGAGTGGAAGCGGTTGAGGTGCCACGCAACTCGCTCGACGTCTTGGCGCAACAGATCGTGGCGGCGGTTGCAGTGCAGGACTGGCCGATGCGGGAGCTTTATCGAGTCATCAAAGGCGCGTATCCGTACGCCGAGTTGATGTACTCAAACTTCGAAGGCGTCGTCAGGCTCGTTTCGGGTCACTACCCGCGCGAGCTGTTTTCGACGTTGCGGGCCCGGATTCATTGGGATCAGACGCGGGACGTGCTGCAGCAGTTGCCGGGAACGCGGATGATGGCGATCAGCAATGGCGGTGCAATTGTCGATCGTGGCATGTTTCCGGTCGTGCTTCCAGACCGGAAGACGCGCATCGGAGAGTTGGACGAGGAGTTCGTGTTCGAGTCGGGCGAGGGCGATGCGTTCCTGCTCGGGAGCCAGGTCTGGCGGGTGGCAAAGATCGACGATGATCGAGTCATCGCGGAGCCCGCGCCGGGTGCGGTGCCGCGGATGCCGTTCTGGCGCGGAGACTTTCCGTGGCGGCCTTTGGATTTGTCGCAGACGCTGGCGAGTTTTCGTGCGGAGGCCGCGAGGAGGGTGATGCCCTACGTCGGCGAGGAGAGTACACCCGCGGAGGTAGTCGAATGGTTGATGTCGGAGTATCCAATCGATGAGGTCGGTGCGAGGCAGATCATCGGATACATCCGGAGCCAGATCCGGTGGTCGGGCGATATCTCATCTGACAAGACGGTCATCGTTGAGACGTATCAAGATTCGATCGGGGATCAACGAATCGTTGTGCACTCCCCGTTTGGTGGACGAATCAACGGCCCTTGGTCGGTGGCCATTGCCCGGGAGTTGCTGAAGCGTCGGAAAATCGAACCAGAGGTGCAGGTTTCGGATGATGGGTTCATGTTTAGAATGCCTCAAGGCGACGGCGGCGTTGCGGTCGAATTCATCGGAGAGATGTCGATAGATGTAGTGAAGGAGTATGTCCTAGACGGCATGATCGATTCGCCGCTGTTTGGTGCGGTGTTCAGGCAAAACGCGTATCGGGCACTGCTGTTGCCGAGCCTGGGACAGTTTCGCAGGACGCCGTTCTGGTTGCAACGCCTGCGCTCAAAGGACCTGCTGGCGATCGCGAAGTCGTTCCCGGATTTCCCCATCGTGTTGGAGTCGTACCGCGACGCGCTCGAGGACTACATGGACATGCCCGGTTTGGAGCGCATCTTGGGGCGGGTCCAGACAGGCGCAATTGAAGTGAAATTCGTCGAATCTGACGTGCCATCGCCGGTTGCGAGATCGTTGGAACACAATTTCATAGATTTCTGGATGTACCAGTGGGACACGCCGAAAGCTGAACGCGGGTTGCAGTCGCTGAACATTGACCGGGATGCGCTCGCGCAGCTGTTCCGCAATCCCGAAGCTTCGGGGTTGTTGAGAAATGAGGCGATCCAGGACGTTTCGTCACTGGCTGGGCGTACCGCGGTCGGGATGAAGGCGAGGACTGAGACTGAGCTCGCGCAGCTTTTGAGTGAAGTCGGTGACCTGACGGACGACGAAATTGCCGAACGCAGCGATGACGGATGGAATGATTGGGTAGCAAGTCTCGAATCGCAGGGCAGAGCGGATCGCGTCGAGTTCGAGGTAGATGGTGTGATCGAATCGAGATGGGTTGCATCAATCCTCGCGTCTGAGTATCGGCAAGCGACGGCGGATCCGTGGGATTATGGGGCAGTTAGGCGAGTGGTGGCGCGATATCTGGCACGCAGCGGTCCGGTGTCGGTTGCGGTGTTGCAGGCGCGGTATCCGATCGCATCTGAGCCGTTGCACGACGCATTGGAGGAGATGCTGGCGGATGCTCGGGCGGCGAAGGGTTACTTCAGCGAAGAGGGAGTGGAGGAATGGCTGGATCTTTCAACGTTGGCGCGGATTCAAGCGCGCACACTTTCGATCCTCCGATCAGAAGTGCGACCATCGGACCCGTTGCAATACCAAGCTGCGGTGTTGGAACTGCATGGGATCGCGGGCACCATACGTGATTCTCAACGCGACACGACTGTCGATGCGTTGGATATGCTGCAGGGCGTTTCGATTCCGGCTGAGCACTGGGCGCGGGACGTACTGCGAGCTCGGGTCGATGGGTTCAAAAGCGTCGATCTAGACCGAGTTGTCAGGGAAGCTGAGTTTAGGTGGGTGTTCTGCCAAGCCGAATCGCGAGGTGCCTGCGGTGTCGCGTTGGTCCGAGCTGGTGACGCACGGGCTTATCTGCCCAGCGCTACGATGGAGAAGATACTGGCAGGTGCCGAAGACCTACCGACGGAAGCGCGTGTCGTGTACGAGTTAATTGTCGGTGAAGGAGTTGTCGATTCCGAGACCCTCCGTGCGGGACTGCCGGGCGTGACGCCGTCCGAATTGGCAACCGCCATACGTGACTTGGCGTTAGCGGGGCTGATCACCGGCGATTCTTGGCGCGCCGCGCCGGCGATATCGAATTCAACGGCCGTGAGAGCGGTAGGTCCGACGACCGAAACTAGACCAAGAAATCGGTCGCGGCATATGCGATCACGTTCGGGCACGCGGCGACAGTTCGCTCACCGTTTGCGTGAGACACAGAATGTGTTGGCGCCGGGCGTCAACTGGTCTGCGACTTCGCGGTTTTCATTCTTGGGACCGGATTTGAGCGAAACGCAGCTCGCCGACAAGCGTGCGGAAGCGCTCTTGAGACGCCATGGCGTCGTCACCCGCCGGGCAATTGAGATCGACCAGTTGGGTTGGGATTGGCGACCTATTTACCAAGCCCTGAATCTGATGGAACTTCGCGGAGCAGTCCGTCGCGGTTACTTTGTCAACGGACTCCCCGGGGTCCAATTCGCAAACGTCGAATTCGTCGAGACGATGCGAGCAGCGGGGCGGCAAGAGGGAGATTTACGGCCGTCGGTGGTTGCGGCCACGGACCCTGCGTATGTCTTTGACCGCAGGTTGGCGTCGGTTTCGCAACAGACTGAATCCGCGTTATTGGATTTCAGCCGCAATTCGAGTACACGAGTAGTGTTCGCAGTTGGAGTCCCGGTGATGGTGGCTTACTCGAACGGAGCGCGTATCGTAACCGGTGACGCATCGGACGCCGTGATCGAGGAAGGGATACGGGCATTGGTGCGTGAGATCGCGCAGACGTCAACGACGAGGCGCGTAGTGGTAGGCGAGTGGAACGGCGAACCCGTGATCGCTTCGCAAGCCGCGGAAATGCTGTCAAGAGTCGGTTTCCGCCGAGACTATCCGAACATGGTCATCGACGCGTTGAACCTGCCAACGACGGCTATCGGCAGCCAGGACTGAGGGAAACGGGGGTCGACGAGTTGTGATCGGATCGACTGCACGCTGTCGGCGCTAAACCCCGTCAGCAATCACGATGTTGGTTTTAGAGGATTTATCCAGAATCTCTTGGAGTGCACCAAACTCGGAGGAATGGATCCACGAGTTGGCCGCGTCGAGATTTGGAAATTCGATCATCGCGATGCGGCTCGGGTTCCAGTCACCCTGCACGACCGTGATGTCCTCGCCCCGTACGACGAACGTGCCGCCATGGGCCGCAACGGTCGGGTCCAACCGCTCCCGAAACTCGGCGAACATCTCTGGATCAGTGATCACGTATGCTGCCATTGCTTGTCTCACTTCCTAGACTTGGGTAGAACCATGTTACCGTGCTGCGGGAAGTTGCAACTGACACCGAAGGGCTTGCCGATTTCGAGTTTGGATGCTGTTGAGCTTGACAATTCGCATGGGGGCAAGATTTATAAGTACTACTAGGTGGATATGAAAGGATCGGTCAAAAATGCGCTACACCAACGAAGCAACTGCCGTCATGAATGCTGGGAACTTCCAGTACCGCATCATCGGGGACGATTTGCAGATGCTGGAGATTCGGCTCGCTCCGGGTGAAGAGATCATCGGCGAAGCCGGCGCGATGATGTACATGGAGCCGGGCATCGAGTTCGAGTCGAAGATGGGCAAGCGACCCGGCGGTGGTGGTGGAGGATTGCTCGGTGGCTTAATGAATGCCGGTGCTCGGGTGCTGGCCGGCGAGAGCATTTTCGTGACCCACTTCCAGAACGCCAGCAATCAAAGCCAGATCGTTGCTTTCTCATCCGAAGCTCCGGGAAAGATCGTGTCGATCGACCTCGGCGGTTTGGGCGGCACGGTGCTGGCACAACGCGACGCGTTCCTTTGCGGTTCGTCTGATACGGGTATCACGGTCGCGTTCCAGAAGAACCTCGGAGCCGGATTCTTCGGCGGCGAGGGCTTCATCCTTCAGAAGGTCCAAGGCCGAGGTCACATCTTCATGTCCGCCGGCGGCACCATAGTCGAGCGGGACCTGCAAGGCGAACGATTACGCGTCGACTCCGGCTGCATCGTCGCTTTCCAAGAAGGCATCGAGTACGACATCCAGCGTGCCGGCAACCTGAAATCGATGTTGGCGGGCGGTGAAGGCTTGTTCCTCGCCACGTTGCAGGGTCACGGCAAGGTGTGGCTGCAATCGATGCCGATAGGGCGGTTGGCTCACATCATCCACTCGAAGATGCCGAGCAGCAAGTAGAGCGTTTCGCAAAGTAGGTTCTGCGCTCAATCGCGTTTCGGAACGCGATTGAGCGAGTCTTATGGGATCAACGGCGGGAGTTCGCTCACGCCGCGATTTTGTTGACCACGTCGTAGCTCGTGCTGCGTCCGCCGGACTGACTGCGCTCGAGGACGCTTTTCTGGATCAGGTCAGTGATGTCCCTCAACGCCGTGTCCTGAGAACATTTGGTCATCTTGGTCCATTTGGTTGTTGTGAGTTTTCCTTCAAAGCCGTTGATGAGGCGTCTCAGGACCTTGCGTTGGCGATCGTTTATCGACAGGTCGGAGATTCCGTCCCAGAACTTCACTCTTGCGATTGCGGTTGCGACGGTGTCTTGTGCGGATTTGATGGCGCGTTGGAGACAATCCAAGAACCAGATCATCCAGTTAGTGACATCCATCGTGCCTTTCTGGGTGAGTTCGAGGATGGAGTAGTAATCGTGTCTTTCTTTACGGATCTGTACAGACATACTGTAGAAGCGTTGAGGGGTGTTGTCGGACCTTGCCAATGCCAAGTCTGCGATCGCTCTGGCGATGCGCCCATTGCCATCGTCGAACGGGTGGATGGTGACGAACCAGAGATGGGCGAGTGCGGCCTTGAGGACGTTGTCGGTGTTGGTAGACATGTTGAACCATTCCAAGAACTTTTGCATTTCTTGGTCGAGTTTGTCTTCAGAGGGCGCTTCGAAGTGAATCGTTTCGCTTCTGCCGCGTTCGGAAACAACCCTCATGGGTCCATCGCCGGGTTTGTGCCAAGCACCGACGGTGATGCGTCCCCTGTTGTTCCATCCCGTCGGGAATAGTAGAGAGTGCCAACCGAAAAGGCGCTCAGGAGTGAGCGGCTGTTCGCAATGGGCGGTTGCGTCGATCATCAGGTCGACGATGCCGCCGACGTCGCGGCGGATGGGGACCATCCCGCCGATGTCGATTCCGAGGCGCGAAGCGACGGACGACCGGACCTCGTCGGGGTTTAGAATTTCGCCTTCGATCTCGCTGGTTTTGACGACGCCTTCGGTGACGGCGTTCAACTCGGCCTCTTGCCTGAGGTCGAATCCGAGGGATTCCATGCGTCCGAGCAAGATACCTTGCTGGTGTCTGACGTTGGCGAGGAGTTCGATGAGCTCATCTTGGCGCCAGGTGAGGTTTGGCCAATCGGGATGTTCGTGTATGTATGTTATCCGCAACATATGCGGATATTATACACGTTATTCTCCGCATCGGCCCCTAATCTCCGCATATATGCGGAGATTAGGGTTGTTATTCTCCGCAAATGACGTGTAGTGGACCCTCAGCCACGCTCCATCTCGTCGTGGAGAATGCGCATCGCCTGATGATGGCTGATTCCGTCTTGTTTCAACTGCGCGTAGCGGGCTTCGTCGATGTTGCTGCGGTCCAAGAAGCCGCGGATGTCGTATCGACCCTCCTCTTCCACGACTAGTTTGCCCTCTTCGATCATGAGCTCGAGCGGGTACTCTTGCTCTTCCATCGGCATGTAGACGACTTTGTTCTGGCGTGCTGATTCGTACATCGCCATCATGATCTCGACGGTGTCACGGGCGATGTGTCCGGCGTTGCGGTGTTCAGGGCCGCCGTCGAGCCACCGGACGAGTTCTTCCACCTGTTTTGCGTTCATGTTTCCGCCGATGGCCTGATCGCCTTCAACGAGGTCTAGTTCCACGTCTTGCCAACCGTTGGTCTCGGCGTTGAAAAGCTTGAGGACGGTCTCACGCACGTGAAGCATGCCTTCGGTCCCACGAATGAAGAACTTGCCGGCGTCGCAGTTGTTGTCCCAGAGGTCGGATTGAATGAAGAACTGAAGCGGATCGTCGAACATGACGAGGCCGATGCAGGAGTCTTCGATCGGCGTATTTCGTTCGTATTTGTCGGTGTTTCGCTGGACGGCGCCCATGACCCAGCGCGGTCTGGGATCGCCTAGGATGAACTTTGCGCCGTCGATGGAGTGGGTTGCCCAGTTGGCGAGGCCCTCTTTCACCCTGATGTCGACGCGGAGCGGGATTCCGATGGCGCCAGCTTCGACGAGTTCCTTCGCCTTGTTCCAGCCGGGCGTGAAGCGTCGTTGGTGACTGATGACGAGTTTCACGCCATTGGCGTCGCAGGCCTCAACCATTCGGTGGGCGCGACCCATGCCGATGGCCATCGGTTTTTCGCAAATGATGGCTTTGACCGATGGATAACAGGCGGCCTCGACGGTTAGTGGGTCGTGCAAGAGGTGCCAAGTGCAGACGCTGACGATGTCGGGTTCGGCGTCGTATGCGCATTCTTCCAAGGTGGCGTAGGACTGAGGGATGCCCCAATCGTCCATGTACATCTGGCGCGCTTCGGGGATCGGGTCGACACATGCGACGACATCGACGGAGTCGACCATTGAGTAACCATCCATGTGCGCATGTGCGATGCCGCCGCAACCCACGATTGCCGCTTTGTATCGGCCAGTCATCTCGTTATGCCTTTCGCTCGATTTACGCAGACGCTCTTCCTTGTGCGATCTGCTGCAAATAGGATATGCGAAAATCTATGCGTAGACGATGCTTCGAAGTTCAGCGAGTTGATCACCTTGTCCACGCAAAACACCGCGCTCATCGTTGTCGATGTGCAGAACGACTTCGTCGATCCGCGCGGGAGTCTCTACGTCCAGGATGCGCAGTCCGTCGTGCCGAACATCAACAGCATGATTTCTGACGCTCGGTCCGAGGGACGATTGATTGTTTACACGCAAGATTGGCATCCGGAGGTTACGCCGCACTTCGCAAAAGACGGCGGAATCTGGCCGGTGCACTGCGTCGGCGATACCTGGGGCGCCGAATTCTACAAAGAACTCACCGTAGCGCCGGACGCTGAGTTCGTTCGCAAGGGCACGGACGGCGAAGACGGATATTCCGGGTTTTCAGTTCGCGACCCTCAAACGGGGAGCGAGTCGGACACCGCGATGGAACGGATTCTTCGGGAGCGCGGTGTAGGACGGGTCGATGTGATCGGCATTGCGACCGACTACTGCGTGAAAGAGACGGCTCTCGATGCTTGCCGGCGCGGGTTTCCGACCATCGTCTACCGGAACTGCATGAAAGGTGTGGATCTGCAGCGGGGCGATTCGGATGCTGCGATCAGCGCGATGATCCAGGCGGGTGTCGAAATGCGGGAAACCTAGCCTTCGCGGCGGAAGAGCCTGAAAAACCGCTCTTGATATTCCTCAAAGAGGCCCCACCGCATCAGCTCTTCGTGAACGTCCGACGGGTCCACTTCGCGGCGATGCGCCCTTCGCAACAGGTCTTCGACGCGGAGACGTGCGTCGCGCGGCACGCCGCCTTCGTCGTCGAATAGGTTGTGCTCGTTGAGTTCGCTGAAGTTTGATTTGGCCGATTCGTTGGTGAACTCATAGATGAACTTCATTACGGAGACGTCCCAGAGTTCATCGACGCCGAGGAGAACCGTGTGGAGCGGTTTATCGTCGCGTTCGATCTCGTCACGGATTTTGGCGGCGACTTGTATGGGTTCGCCGGCGACGGTGTCGGTGGACTGCGGTTCGTTCTTGTATTTGTAGAGAAGCCCCGGCACGTCTGAACCGTATCGATTCGTCAGGTACTCGAGGTATTCGGAGGCTTCTTGGCCGAAACCTTCGGAGCGCGACAGGTATCCGGGGGTGACGATCTGCGGACGATCGGCTCTAACCAAGCCGTGTCTGATCACGGTGTCTTTGTGCTCGTCTTCGAAGATTCCTTCGTACACGGGCTGCGAGACGACGTGGTAGTTGATGATGGTGGATCCGAACGTCGATAGCGCGTTGCGCGGCGGGCGGATGATACGCGTCATTGCGATAGCGCGTTCGACCTGCGGGTCCAAGTTTTCCGGTTTTCTGGGTTGCAACACGATTCAGTCGCCGAGGAATGCGGTTGTTCGAAGGTTACTCCAACGGTTGACCTTCAGTGATTTCGATGCGCTGGTTCACGGCGACATCTTCGACCACTTGATTGACGCCACTCGGCCATTCGATCGTGATTTTGTCGATGTTGCTTGCGCTGCCAAGGCCGAATGTGAGCTCCAAACTGTTCATCGAAAGGAAGGTCGAGCTGCCGGTGAGTTCTTGGACTTGTTCACCAGTGGGGCCGTCGGCGTCGGAGTATTTGACGTAGACGCGTGCGCCTATGCCGTCGGCGTTGCTGCCGGTGTCGCCTTCGGCCATCCCCCCGATAAGCCGGAGTGTTAACCAGCTGCTGTCGCCACCGGCGTTCATCCACATGAAGAGCGGCCCGGCTTCCCAGTTGCACTCGTCCTGTCCTACGAGTCGGCAGCCGTTGCTGTTGGTGCCGATCAAATCGACGTAGCCGTCGCCGTTAAGGTCGCCTTTGGCTAGCCCTTTGCCGTTTTCGTGGAACGCTGGGCTGATGCGTTGTTCCGAACGATCGAAATTCGGGTCGTCCGGGTCGAGGACGGAGTAGTCTACTCCGAGGATGTCAAGCAATCGTGCCTCGACGGTGATGTCTTGGAAGTCGCCGGCACCGTTGCCTCGGAGCATGCGTCCAGCGCCGGGGAAGAGGTGCCCGCTCGGGGCTTCGCCGCGGTCGGACATCGCGCCGAGCCAGTAGAGGTCTTGGTCGCCGTCGTTTTCATAGTCGAAAAACACCGTTCCGAAGCCGAAGTCGTAGGCGGCGAGACCAGTCGGGACCTGCCACTCCTCGTCGATCTGTGTAGGGTCAAGCGCCATTGGCGGCATCACTTCGTTCGGTGCGACATAGGTCGCCCGGGCGATGTCATTGAACACTCCGACGGTTCCAACGCCTTCAACGTCGCGAACGCCGTCGTTGCGGAGTAGGAAGTGGAAGCAGGTTCCCCACCCGTACTGATGTCCATAAGCGCAGTCGCCAGATGGCGTGGCCGGAGCCTCGCGGGTGAGAGGATGGTATCCGATGTTGGTGACGAAGACGTCCAAATCGAGGTCGTTGTCATAGTCGCCGAGCGCGAAACCCATCCAAGCACCCATCATGTCGACGCCCATCGCCCGGCTGATCTGAGTGAACTTGATGTCGGTTTCGGTCGAGTCGTTGCGGAATACCTTCAACCTACTGCCGTCATCTGCGAGCCACAGATCCGCATCGCCGTCATCGTCGTGGTCGAAGAAAAGCGCGGCGAGGGTTTGCCCCGTGGGTTCGCCGACGAACTCGCCTGAAGCGTCGATCAGGTCCGGGTTGTAGCCGGGCACTATCTCGCCGGTGACGGGATCGGGCCAGCCGATATCGTCTCCGAAAGGGTCACGCATCAGAATCGGACCGTAGCGCAGTCCTGCTTCTTCGGTCACGTCGGTGAAGGTCAGGTCACCGTTGTTTACGTACAGGACGTTGTAATGACCATGATGATCTGGGCGATTGAACCAAAGGAAGTCTTGGTCGACTCGATTGCTGATGAATATGTCAATCCAACCGTCGTTGTTGACATCGGAGCATCCGACGCTGAAACCGGAACGGAGGTTTGCGGCATCTCCAAGCGCCGATTCTGTGATTTCTTCGAACGTTCCGTCGCCTAAGTTCCTGAACAACCGGTCCTTTATGATGTCGGAAAGTCCTGAATAGTAACGTGCGGCTCGATAGTCCAAGTTGTCGCCGATCCTGCCGTAAGAGGCGACGTAGAGGTCTTGATAGCCGTCATTGTCGATGTCGCATGCGGCGACGCCGGTGCTGTTGGCGACTGGCAGATCGACACTGGCCTCCGCGGCGACTTCGGTATAGACGTGGTCTCCGTCATTTCGGAAGAGACGGTTGGGGCCACCGGTGGTATCGGGGAGCAACGCGTCGGATTCTGCGGAGGTCACGTAGAAATCCATGTCCCCGTCGCGGTCATAGTCGAAGATGGCGACGCCGGGGTGTCGGTTCTCGATCATCCAGAGGTCTTCGCCAGTTTCGGGGTCAACTAAGACGAGTGGAGCGATGTTCGTGAACGGCATGACCGGTTCGGCCATCATTTCATCGAGCGTTTCGGCGGAAGTTGTTGAATCCGAAATCTGCGCGACTGGAGCCAATTCTGGTGTTGCAGTCGGCGGTGGAACTGTCGGTTTGGGAGTGGCCGTTGGTTCTTCGCTGGTGCACGCTAAAGCGACTGTGGCAATCATTAATGCGAACGTCAACAACAAGGTTGCGCGTAGAGTCTGACGACGCACGGACTGAACGGGTTCGACGGTTATTTGCATCGGGTTGTTGGTTGCATTAACTGCAGATTCAGGGGTGGAGTCTAAGCCTTTCAGCGTACAACACCCCACATCGAATCGATACGTCGCCAGGTGGTGCTTCGGTTTGACGACAAACTCGACACGAGTTAGGATTGGGTACGTATTCGCGGCTTTGAAGGCGCGATTGAACAGTTGTTTTGGCATATCGTCTTTGGGCATTTCGTCGAAACCGCACCGGTGAACTCGAACCTTAACGGAGGTTGGAACATGAAACTTGATTTGACAAGAGCTCGCATGAATTTGTTGCTGTTGCCGGTATTGGTAGCCGTCGCTTTCGCGATGGCGTGTGGCAGTCCCGAGCCCGAGACGATTATTCAGACGGTCGTCGTTGAGAAAGAAGTGGAGGTTGTGAGAGAGGTCGAGGTCGTCAGAGAGGTTGAGGTTGTGAAAGAGGTTGAAGTCATTAAAGAGGTTGAGGTAGAGAAGGAAGTCATCAAGGAAGTCGAAGTCGTTTCGGCTGTCCCTCGAAACAAGACCGTCGTGGTCGGAACTCGCTTTGGCGGCGGCGTGAGCCTTCGCATGTGGAGCCCGTACGCGCTCGGTGGGACCCACCAGAAGGGCGTGATCTTCTACTACGAGCCGTTGTTTTACGCAGACAGCCTCAATGGCAACAGCTACCCGTGGTTGGCCGAAGACTTCTCTTACAACGCATCCGCGACTGAATTGACTTACAACTTGCGCGACGGAGTTTTGTGGAGCGACGGAGAAGTGTTCAATGCTGAGGACGTGGCGTACACGTTCAACACGCTAGCCGAATTGGGCAGCGAAGTCCGTGGCGGCGGGGTCTTCCAGACCTTCGTTAAGGAAGCTGAGATCGTTGACGATTTGACCGTGAAGGTCCACTTCAACTTCCCGGCGCCGAGGTTCCACGCCGAAATCGTGATCTACAAGGGCGACTCTGGCACGTACATCGTTCCGGAGCACGTGTGGAACGGCAAGAACTGGGCCGAATACGATGCATACAACGACGGTGCTGGCCCTGTCACGACGGGCCCTTGGCGACTTTCCTACTCCGACAACTTCCGCCGAGTCTTGGACCGCGTGAAGAATTGCGAGGATTACTGGGGCTGTGCTAACGGCTTCGTGCCGTTCCAAGAAGTCGAACGCTTTGTGCTTTACAACATCGATGACGACACGCAGTTCGCCCAGGCGATGATCACCAACCAGATCGATGAGACGCACGACTTGCGCGTCGACACGGTTGAGACGATCCTCCGCGAGAACCCCAATACGACCACCTACACCGGCCGAGATGAAGATGGCGAATACGGCATGGTTTCGTGGTGGCCGATCTCGCTGCATCTAAACAACCTGCAGCCGCACCTAGAAAACGCCGATGTTCGAAAGGCGATTACCAAGTACATCGACCGAGACCGCCTCAACGCCCAGGCTTACCTGAACAAAGGCCGGATTAACAACTGGCCGTGGCCGCAGTACGCTGGTCTGAGGCACGTCAACGAGGCGATGGAGCCTCTGGCGCAAGAGTTCAAGATTGGTCAGTACGACAAAGATGCAGCGGACGCACTCATGACAGAGGCGGGTTACTCCAAGAACGCTGACGGCTTCTGGGCCGATGCCAATGGCGAAATCGTCAAGTGCAACATCATCAGTTCGGCGCACTTCACGGACCTGGGTCCGGTTGTTGCCGCGTTGCTTGAGCAGCACGGGATTGAGTCATCTTGGGCGCAACCCCCGGATGTCTGGGCCCGAAACGGCAAAGGTGGCGACTATGAGTGCACGCTAGTCGGGCACAACGGTTCGCAATCCGGTGACATCTATCGGTCGTTGCTGATGTTCACGACGGATTCTGGAGCTAACCGCTGGTCATACTCGAACCCTGAATTCGATTCAGTAGTGGCATCAATGGCGGAGGAGCCTGATGTCGACAAGGTATTGGACCTTACCGAGGAGGCACTTCGGATCTGGTTGGAAGACCAGCCGGACGTCCCGCTCGTCGAGTTCTTCAACCGTGTGACTCGTAACGAGTTCTACTGGGAGAACTGGCCCGGCGACGCCGAGGGATACACCCCGTACATGAATGGGATCCACCCACACACTGGTTTCCCATACATCCTGAGCAAGCTGGAAGGTACCGGCAGGGAATAGTCCGCGTTTTAGCGGAAGTAACCTTGGTTGCGGCGCCGACGGATGGGAGAAAATACCCATCGTTTCGGCGCCGCAACGCAATCTCCCAACTGGCGCGCCGTCACGCCGGTGAGTTCTGTTAACTTGGCATTGGGACGCAACACGGCGAAGTGTTAATGAGATGACCGTAGATTATCTGGCGAGACGAATCGCAATGTTCGTGGCTGTGATTTTTGTCGCCACATCATTCAACTTCTTTCTCCCCAGATTCACGGGCCAAGACCCGATCGCGACTCGGCTGGAATTGCTCGCAGCCGAAGGTGATACGATACGAGCCGAAGACTACAAGGCTCTCATCGAGACTTACAACGCGAAATTCGGTCTGGATCGTCCTTTAGTTCTTCAATATTTGACTTATCTTTCGACGGCTGTTCGCTTCGATTTCGGAAATTCAATAACCAAGTACCCCGTTCGGGTTAGCGAGCTCGTAAACCAAGCGATGCCGTGGTCGATCGGACTGCTAGTTACATCGACGCTTCTAGCCTTCTTGGTGGGTACTCTTGGTGGTGCTGTGTTGGCTTGGCAGCATGGTCCCAAGGCGGCTTTCGAACTCATCTTGCCGCCATTCTTTTTGCTCGCGGCGGTTCCGTACTATCTTCTGGGCTTGATTCTGATCTGGCTCTTGGCGTTTCAGGCCAAGATTCTCCCTCTCGGCGGCGGTTATGCGCCTACGACGCTTCCCGATTGGAGCGACGTCGGATTCCTGTTCGAGGTGTTCAAGCACTCACTCTTGCCAGCTCTCTCGATCGTTCTCGCGTCGATAGGTTTCTGGGCGTTGGGTATGCGGTCGATGATGATCACGATGCAGGGTGAAGACTATATGTTGCAAGCGGAAGCGAAGGGGCTGACCAAGGTCAGATCGTTTTTGCGTTACGGGGTCCGCAACGCGGTTTTGCCTCAAACAACGGCGTTGGCACTGACTTTGCCGCACGTTGTATCCGGTGCAATTTTGGTTGAGCGGATATTCGGTTATCCCGGGATCGGTCGAGTTCTTTACGAAGCGATAACGGGTTTCGATTACTTTGTCATTCAGGGCGTTGTGTACATCATCGTGCTGGCCATCGCTTTTGCGATGCTGGTGATCGACGTCGTCTATCCACTGTTGGATCCCAGGATCAGCTACTCTTCCACGTAAAAACTGATGGCAACGAGTGCGACGACAGAACCTCTAGCATCGCCCGGTAGCACGGGTGCATCGGATGCATTGAATCGCGCCGCTGGTTTGTGGCGCTACATGAAGCGGAACCCGTCGATAATCGCGGGGTCCGTGATGCTCGGCATCATCATCCTGTTCTGGTCATTCGGCACATTGATGACATCCCCTAAAGACGCCAAGGACCTCGCATTTTCGCCGCCGAACAAGCGGCCATCTCTGCAAAATCCGCATCCTTGCTATTCATCTGAAAATCCACGCGAGCTTTGCTTTGCGTACGACAACGTTGAGCGAACGCATCTTCTCGGCACAGACCGGTTGGGCAAGGACATACTAGCCTCGTTTTCGCAAGGAATCCCGCAGACAGTGATGATCGGGCTAATCGCCGGTTCGGCGGGAACGATTGTGGGCACGCTGTTGGCGTTCACAGCCGGCTACTACGGGGGATTTCTTGATGCGACGATCAGATTCATCGTAGATACGTTGCAGACCATACCGGGAATATTGATTCTCATCATCATCACCATCGCGTGGCGTGATGTGGGGGGAGGTGAGATGACATTTATCCAGTTGTCGCTGATCATTGCGATGCTGGCTTGGCTCGGGCCTACCAGAGTGATCAGGTCCCAAGTTCTCGTGATGAAACAGCGCTCGTACGTCGAGATGGCCAGACTCTCAGGGATGAGTGGCCCCGAAGTGATATTGAAGGAGATGGTTCCCAATCTCATGCCATTCATCGTGGCCAATTTCGTGCTGGCGGTTTCATCAGCGATATTGGCGTCCATCGGCCTCGAAGCGCTTGGGCTCGGCGATTTCAGTTCCAACACCTTGGGCATGATGATCTACCACAACATCTGGTACGGATCATTGGTGAACGGCTGGTGGTGGTGGTGGTCGCCCCCGATCATCGTCATCGTGATCCTGTTCATTGGCTTGTTCACGCTGTCGCGCGGAATGGACGAGTGGGCGAATCCTCGGCTTAGGAGGCGGTTCTAGTTGGCGACGGAAGGAACTGTTAGTGCGACTGCGGATCGCGAGATCGTAGGGCGTTTTGACCTGCCGAAAACGGTAGATGATCTGCGCCGTTCGGGTTTGGGCGATTCTTCGCTACCCGCGATCGAAGTCAACGACTTACGGGTCTACTACGACTCCGAAGCAGGGATTGTAAAAGCGGTGGACGGCGTGAGTTTCACATTGGAGCAGGGCGAGCGATTGGCGCTCGTGGGGGAATCTGGTTGCGGCAAAACGACGCTTGGAATGGCGTTGTTGAAGTTGACGAAGGCGCCGGGATACATCGCGGGCGGGCAGATCCTGCTTGACGGCAGGGACTTGGTGCCGTTTGATGAAGAGTCGATACGTCTGGCCCGTCTCGCCGAGATCGCTTTGGTCACGCAGTCCGCGATGAACGCATTGAACCCCGTTATGCGTATTGAGGATCAGATTTTCGATGGGTTGGTGGATCACGGCATCAAAGACACCAAGGAGAACTTGAGGTCTCATGTCCACGATCTTCTGCGTCGTGTGGGATTACGTGACAGTGTTGGGCGGATGTACCCGCACGAGTTGAGCGGCGGCATGAAGCAGCGCGTCGCTATTGCGTCCGGTACGAGCATGAATCCTAAGGTGATCGTGGCGGACGAACCGACCAGCGCTTTGGACGTCGTGGTGCAACGTCAAGTGATGATGACGTTGAGCCGTGTGCAGCGCGACACCGGTGCGGCCGTGATTCTCATTGGACACGACATGGGGTTGGTCGCGCAGTTCGCGGACCGCATAGGCGTGATGTACGCCGGCAAGTTGGTGGACATTGGCACGGTGAAAGAGATCATCGAGGATCCGAAGCATCCTTATACGAAGCTGTTGATCAACAGCGTGCCGGATTTGGAAGAGAAGCGGGAGCGTTTGGAGGGCATACCGGGTATACCACCGCCTCTTGTGGACCTGCCGCCCGGATGCGTGTTTGCACCTCGGTGCCCATCAGTCGCTGACGTTTGTCGCGATGTAACGCCGCGCAACAATGCCGTGGGCGACAAACGTTGGGTGATGTGCCATATTTTCGATGAAGCTGTGGAGATGGCGGGAGCAGCAGTTGGCTAATTTGCTAGAACTCCAGAACGTCACCAAAGTGTTCGGCGGAGGGATGTTCAGTCGGTCGAACGTCACGATAGCCGCGGACGATGTTTCGTTCGCGATATCGGTTGATCGTCCATCAATCACGGCGGTCGCTGGAGAGAGCGGAAGCGGCAAGACCACTTTAGCGAGGTTGCTGCTGGGCGTGATCAAACCCACGAGCGGCAGCGTGATCTACGACGGACGGGACGTCTCCAAGATGTCCGGGAGCGAACGCCGCGAATTCAGGCGTGAAGTCCAACCCATATTTCAAGATCCCTTCGAGGTTTACAACCCGTTTTACAAAGCGGATCACTTGCTGCACGTGGCGATCGATAAATTCAAGCTCGCGGCTTCGCAGGACGAGCGCATCCCGTTGATCAATGAGGCATTGGAGACCGTTGGCCTACGCCCGGAAGAGATGCTTGGACGATATCCGCATCAGCTCAGCGGGGGCCAACGTCAGCGCATGATGGTCGCAAGGGCGTTGTTACTCAAACCACGGATCATCTTGGCCGACGAACCTGTTTCGATGGTCGATGCATCGTTGCGGGCCACGATTCTAGAATCGATACGAACGCTCAACCGTGACCTCGGCATCTCCGTTGTTTACGTGACGCACGACCTTACGACCGCGTACCAGATATGCGACGAAATTCTCGTGATGTACAAGGGTTCGGTTGTCGAGCAGGGTAGTGTGGAACGCGTTATCCGCGATCCCAAGCATCCGTACACTCAGTTACTGGTCGAGTCGATTCCGCAGATGAAGACTGATCGGGCGTGGGAAGATGGTGCGGATGAACTGATGTCGATTGATGAATCGATGGTCACAACTGGATGCAAGTTCGCTGACCGGTGTCCCCACGTGATGGACAAGTGCCACACCGAGCATCCGCCGGCGTTCCAACTTGACGATGACCGGGTTGCGAGTTGCTACCTTTACGACGAGATGAAGGTCGCGCGAAAAATCGCAGTCGCAACCTAACCTAGAAAAACCATGACTTCAAGCTCCCGCCCCAACATTGTCTACATTCAATCCGACCAGCACAATCCGGCGGTCATCGGCGCCTACGGGGATCAGATTGTCGAGACGCCGAATCTCGACCGATTGGCGGCAAATGGCGCTATCTTCACCGGCGCGTATTGCGGTTCGCCGATCTGCGTACCGTCACGAACGGCGTTGGTGACCGGGCGGTATCCGCACGAGACAGAGGTCTGGACGAATGATCAGATCTTGAGTTCTGCGGTCCCAACCTACGCTCACTCGTTGGGTGCAGCGGGATACGATCCCGTTCAGATTGGGAGGATGCACTACAACGGTTCGGACCAGTTGCACGGTTTTTCGCGCCGCTACGTCGGAGATCACAGCCCCAATTACCCAGGGAGTCCGCATCCTGTTGATCACGGACAGTTGCACGGTACCGCTGGACCGGCTCGCGTCAGCTTGGAAGCTTCCGGACGCGGTCAGAGCGCGTATGAAGTCCACGATGAGTATGTCACGCAATCGGCAGTTGATTACATCAACAACAAGGGGATTACGCGACGGTCGGGGCTGGACGATTCGCCGATCTGTTTGTCGATTGGATTGATGTTGCCTCATCAACCGTTTGTCGCACGGGCGGTCGATTACGACAAGTATGAGGGTCGTGTCGGAATGCCGAACATCCCGGCGGAGCCGATCGAAGATTGTCATCCTTACATCCAATGGTGGCGTGAACGCACGGGGATTGTAGAGGTGACGGAAGAGGAGATCATGCGCGCTCGGATCGCGTATTGGGCGCTGTGTGATCGAACCGACCAGTTGATCGGTGAGATTCTCAACGCGCTGAAAGCCAACGGTTACATGGACGACACGATCATCGTCTACACCTCAGACCACGGCGAGCAGGTGGGCGAGCATGGGTTGTGGTGGAAGCAGACCTTTTACGAGGATGCGGCGCGCGTTCCGGCGATAGTTTCGTGGCCGGGACATCTCGCCGCCGGCAAGGTCATAGATACACCGATCGATCAATTCGATTTGGCGGCGACAATCTTGGACGCTGTTGGTGCCGAAGCGTTACCGCAGTCCCACGGAATGAGTGTGGTTGACCTCATCAATAACCCTGAAACTGCCGAGTGGAAAGATGCCGTTTACAGCGAATACTGCATGAACGACTCGTCGGTTGGTTCGGGGATGTCTGCCAATCTAGGCGGTGCAGACGTCCATGCTCGGCCCGGAGGAGTGCAGAACCGGATGGTGCGTTCTGGCGATTGGAAGTTGAACTACTACCACGGCTTCGAACCGCAACTCTTCAATTTGGGGGATGATCCGCAAGAACTGAACGACAGGGCACAAGATCCAAGCTGCAAAGGGGTTCGCGACGAGATGATGGATCGTGTCCTCGACGGATGGGACCCGGACCATATCCGCGAACGAATGCACGTGCTGAAGCGTGAGCAAGAGCTCATGGAGCAATGGGCGAAAAACGTGAACCCGCCTGATGCCATCAGGTGGGATCTTCGTCCGGAGATGGATTATCTGGACTGATCGATTTTCAGTCCAACTGCCGCAAGTTGGGATCCCAACGGTCGCGCATCCAGTCTCCGACGAAGTTGCCGGCCATCACGATTAGGAAGATGGCCAATCCGGGGATGGCGGAGAGCCACCAAGCGTCTCCGATGTACTCTCTCCCGTTGGCTACCATTGCCCCCCATGCTGGCGTGGGCGGCGGGATGCCGACCCCTAGATAGCTAAGCGTTGCTTCAGTCAATATGATGCCGCCGACACCAAGAGTGGCACTGACGACGACGATATTGATCACCCCCGGCAAGATGTGACGAATAAGAATGCGTGTCGGGGATGCTCCGGCGACGCGGGCGAACTGGACGTAGTCAGCTTCGCGTAAGCTCAATGTTTGTGCTCGGACGAGACGCACTGCGCCCGGCCATGAGATCAAGGCCAACAACGCGATAAGGATTTTGAGGTCTTGTCCGAAGATGCTGACGACGATTAGCGCGAGCATGATGAAGGGTAGCGCGGCCCAGATATCGACGATACGCATGATGATCTCGTCGGTGTGTCTTCCGAAATATCCGGCCAACAATCCGCATGTCGTGCCGACACCTACTCCCACGGTGATTGATACGACGACAACCATCGCGGAGATACGAGACCCGTGGATGACGCGGCTGAGTAAGTCTCGACCGATGAAGTCGCTGCCGAGTAAGTAAAACTGACCAGATTTACCAGTCGTAAGCGGTGCGGTGTTGCGATCGACGAGGTTATTGACATACGGATCATGAGGAGCGATCTGATACGCAAAGATCGCACAGATTATCAGGGTCGCGATAATCAATGCCGGGATGATCGGCCAGCGACGCAGAATGTAAAAACTGTATCCGAGCCAGCCGAGAGTGTGCCGCCGACCAATTGTCGTCGTCGATGCGGCGTCAGAGAGTGTTCTTTGTTGAGGTTGGGTTGCCATGGAGTGGATCTATGCGTAGCGAATTCTTGGATCCAAGATTGCGTAAAGAACGTCCATTGTGAGCACGACAATTACGTAGAGAACGACGGTCAAAAAGGTTATGGCTGAGATGAGCGGGAAGTCGTTGCCTTGCACGGCTTGAACCGCTACGCGGCCGAGTCCTGGCCACGAGAAGACGGTTTCGACGACCGTTGTGCCGTTGATGAATCCGATGAGTATCAGTCCTGACAGCGTCAGCGGAGGGATGACTGCGTTACGAAAGGCGTGTTTCCAAACGACACGGTTGTAGTCGACGCCTTTTGCCCGGGCGAATTTTACGTACTCAGATTCTAGGACCTCAAGCATCGCCGACCGAGTCAATCTGAGGTACGCGGCGGCTGGTAACCACCCGAGCACGATTGAGGGCAATATGTAGTTTCTGACGGCAAATCCGTCTCCGCGAGTGCCCGAGGGCAACCATTCTAGTTCACCCGAAAACACGAGAATCGCCATGATTCCAATCCAGAATACGGGTGCGGCTTGACCGATCAACGCGATGCCTCGGGCGATGTAATCGAGTAATCGTCCACGTTGGACGGCGGATACGATGCCGAGCGGCACGCCGAGAATCGTCCCGAAAACCCAGGCGATGATGCCGAGTTGTACCGAGGTCCAAAACCGTTCTTTTACGACCGTGAGGACCGGACGCTGATGAATGAGGCTGTTGCCGTACTGGCCTCGAACGTATCGACCAACCCAGATGACGTATTGGATCACCACGGGTTGATCTAGGGCCAGCTCTTTTCTGAATTTCTCGCGTGTTTCTTCGGCGAGTGCACCGCCGTATTCGTCGAGGTACAAGTCCAAAGGATCGCCTGAGAGGCGGGAGAGGATGAAAATCACTAGCAACGCGCCAAGGATCGCGATAATCCCATATAAAACTCGGCGGGCTAGGAAACTACGCATCGGTTAACAGATTGAGGGATTCGCACCCGCACCCTCGCTTTGCGGGCGAGGGTGCGGGTGCTTAGGTTTGACGTTGGACTGGGGAAGTCCGACGTCTACCGTTCGTTGACAGTGCTTACGGCTGCCAGTCGACTTCTTCGAGGTTGAACCAGCCGCAACCGCCGATACACATCTGCGGCGGGATTGGCCAGCTCCTGATCGATTCGCCGTCGAAGGTGTTGAAGGCGGGTTGCTCGTTCACGCCGACGTTGATCGAGACCTCTCGAGCGTAGTCGAAGTGGTCAATGGCGAGTTCGGTACGCCTGCGTCGGTCGAGTTCCTTGGTCATCTGGTCGAAGATCTCGTCCCACCTTGGCAAGATGCTTGCGGCGCAGATCGTGCCGCCGATCTTGTGGGATGTGGTCTCGTTCGACTTCGGGAGGTCAACGCTGAGCGCCGAGAAGCTGTCTCCACAGGTCCGGTATTGGATCTGGTTGAATGACAGGTTCACAAGATTCGGGCGGTGTTCCGAGTACGGCGAAAGGTCTATGCTGATCTTTACGTTCAGGGTTGCGAGCCACTCTGCAGCGATGGCTTCGACAATCTCTTGGTGAGTGCCTACCCCGGTCCAGATGGTGACCTCAAAACCGTCAGCCCATCCCGCCTCTGCCATTAGACGTTTGGCTTCGTCACGGTCGAAGCTGTATGCCCACCCGTGGGATTCGGCGTTCTCAGCCCAAGTGCCCGAGTTGACGGAAATGTTCGTGATGTGGTTGACGTGACCGAGTCCGTTGAGGATCGCGGCGTTGATGCCTTCGCGGTCGACTGCGGCAGCAAGGGCTTGTCGCACCTTAATGGCGGATTCCATGGAGGCGTCGTTGCCGTATTCACCTACCCATGGGAGGGAGGTGTCGTAACCCGGGCGCTCCAACTCGTTTCCTTCAACGTAATGGTGTGTCTGCCAGTAGTTACCACCGAAGTAGAGACCGTTCATGCGAGCGGCAGTCGGGTTGGCGGTGAAGCCCTGCGACACGAGGCCAGGGACGTCCTTCAGCGCGATGTTGGCGGCGTGGGCTTGTCCGGTCTCGAGCATCGTCTTGCGGACGGCGGCTTCGGGAACGGCGAGAATTTCCACTCGGGCCATCTCCGGAACCTTGCGCCAGTGAGCGTCTTGGGCGTTCAAGACGGCTCGGTCGTCGGATGACCAGGTCTCGAAGACGAACGGGCCGGTGCCTACGAAGACATCGACCATTCCCTCAGGACCAAACTCGTCGAACACCTTCTTGCTGTGGACACCCATGCTTTGCCAATATGGGCTGAGGTTTCGTCGAAGGACGCCGACTTCCCATTGGTTGACGTGCATGCGGACTTTGCCCGGGTCAATAACTTCGAACTCTGTCGCCATCGCTCGGAAGTCACCGGCTTGGTCGTGTCGAGAGTCAGGGTTGGTGTTCGGGTTGGCGTTGTTGAAGCTCCAAGCAACATCTTCGGCTGTCATTTCGCCGAAGCCGTTGTGGAAACTAACCCCGCGACGGATGTCGAAGTCGACCCATGTCTGGTCGTCTGCGACGTTCCATGCGGTTGCTAGACGCGGGACGGCGTTTGCGCTGGAGTCCAACCAGAGCAGGGTTTCATAGGCACCCATGCGGAACTTCTGGTTGCCGCAGCCCGGCACGCATTGTTCGGGGTAGCCGACGGGTACACCGACGCCGCCCTCGGCGATGATCAGCGTCCCTTGCGGGTTACCGGTCACCAATTCGCTCGGCGCTTCGGCTTCGCGTTCGACGATGACCGTCTGAACAACAGGAACTTCGACCTGTTTCTCGACGACAACGGTCTGAACTACCGTCTCGCCGGTTTTCTCGACGATGACTTCCTTCTCGACGACGACGGTCTGGACTATGGTTTCGCCTGCCTTCTGGACGACCACTTCCTTCTCGACGACGACGGTCTGGACGACCTCAACCTGAACTTCTTTCTCGACGACAACGGTTTGGACGACGGTCTCGCCCTCCCGTTCGACGATGACTTCCTTCTCCACCACGACGGTCTGGATTACCGTTTCGGTAGTGGTCTCGCCACAAGCGATCGCCCACGACGCGAGAATCAAGACAGGCAACAAGATAAGCGCTGCCCGCCTCTTTCTTGTTTCAAAATACAACATGTTTACCCTCCCAGAGGAATAGAGCCGGCAAAATGACTTCGCAGTCCGCCGGTACCAACGGCATTACAGTTAAATGCGCCGTCACGTGTGGCAATGTATACCACAACTGCCAAGGATCAGCGCGACCGAATGACCAAAACGTGCGCGATCCGTAAGATAGCACGTATCAAGTGCAGGTTTTGGTGCCTAAAGCTCCGCTACTCGCACGGAGTTGAAGTATTGCCAGTCCCAGACGGAACCCCAACCGGGTCGATTGGGCGGTGTGACTTGGCCGTTTCTGGGGACAGGTGGATTTAACAGGCCGATCTCACGCCCCAACTCGTCGCGCGAGCCGCCGGGGAAGTATTCGTAGTAAGAGGTGTTGGGAATAGCGCAGGTCAGGTGGGTGTGGACCAGTCCGAATAGTCCACCGGGTCCGTTGAGTTCGACGTTCGTGCCGTGTTCGGCTGCGTGCTGGGCGATGTCCAATAGGGCAGTGGTGCCGTGCCGCGCATGTGCTCTGACGAGGTCGCATGCGCCTTGCTCGAGCCATACCTTGGATATCTCGGGCTCGTGCATCAGGGTTTCCAAGGCCATGACGGAGATGTTGAGTTCGTTGCATAGCGTTCGTAATGCGTTGAAATCGCGGTCGGGAATCGCCTCTTCGAACCACAGGTAGCCGTCGTTTTCGAGCGCCCGTCCGGCCTTGATTGCGTCATCAAGGTCGTATTTTGCTCCAGCCGCGTCGTGCATGATGTCGATGTCGTCACCGCAAACGCGCCGAATTTCGCTGAACCAGTAAGCGTTTTTCGCGACGGGCCACGATAGGTGGTCTTTTACCGCCCGAAATCCTATCGAAATCGCGTACTCGACATCTTCGACGGATGCTTCGAGGGTTCCCCCACCGCGGTAGTTGTAGTACGCGGGAGCGGATTCGCGAGTTGCGCCTATCAGTTGGTAAACGGGCTTGTTTGCGGCCTTGCCAGCGATGTCCCAGAGGCAGTTGTCGAATGCCCCGAACCATCCCGGCATGGCAAAGATGTGGCGTGTGGCCGTGCGGAGCTTCGAATCGAGACGGCTTCGATCTAGAGGGTTCTCGCCGATGGCTAAGTGTCGAAGATGCTCGAGGTCGATCGTCCGCATCGTCGTATAGCGCGCGTCGCCGACAGTGCATACGCCCTCGATTCCAGCATCGGTATCGACGTGCAGCACGTGGTACTCGGTCGGATGCGGTCGGGTTGGCACAGATCGCCACACCTCGCGATTGCCGAGTGGTTCGCGTACGAGATTGAAAAACGGAGTCTGCGTCGGCAGTTGGAATACCGAGAGACGGATGTCGGTGATCTTCAATCAGGGCCCCTACGGACTAGGAGCGTTCCTTGAGCCTCGGGTTGGCCCATTCGTCGAGGCCGATCGACGCAATGAATAGACCGGAGAAAAGGAGGATGAAGATGACGATGGGTGAACCCCACCACCACCACATGCCGCGTAGAACGGCGTTGTAGAACGATTGCCAGTAGAGAATGTTTCCGAGCGTCGAAATGTGTGTGGGACCGAGGCCGAGAAATTCTAGACCGACTGCGGCCAAGATGGCTCCGATGAGCGAGCTGACGAACGCCGCGAGCAGGAACGGCATGAGGTTTGGCATCAGTTCGAAGAATACGATGTAGATACCTTTTTCGCCGGACATGCGAGCGATGTCGACGAACATACGTTCCCGGAGCGTCAGCACCTGCGCACGAATGATGCGAGCGGCTCCCATCCAAGCGAAGAGAGCTATCACGAGGGCCATAAGTTCCAACGACAACACGTTAACGACACTGGCGAGCACGATTAGCACCAGAAGCCCCGGGACTGCGAGCATGATGTCGGTAAAAGTCCGCAGGATGCCGTCGATTATTCCGCCGTAGTATCCGGCGACGAAGCCGACGACCGCGCCGATGAACACGCCGAGTAGGCCAGCCATCAGTCCGACCCTGAGCGAGTCGGGTGTTGCGTCGATCAACCAAGCGAGCATATCTCGGCCTAGGGCATCTACACCCAACCAGTTCTCAGCTGACGGCGACTTGTCTTCAACGATGAATGATCCGACTTCGGCGCGTTCGAGATCGACAAAAAGCGGACCGACGTAACCGAACGCAACAATGAGGAGAACCAGGGAGAGCCCGATGGTTATCTTCATGTTGTAGCGGAAGAAACGGTAGGTCCGTCCGGCGAGGGTCAAAGTGCCCGCACCGATCGAAGTCGTGTCATCGCTTAGGGCGAGGGGAGTTTGGGTTGTTGGGTCTGCGTTCATGAACTCTGGTAAGAAATCCTGGGATCGATCAAGGGATAGATGAGGTCCATAACGAAGAGGGCGAGTGCGATGGCGAAGATGACTATCAACGTCACGCCTTGGATCATGAAGTAATCGCTTTCACCGATGGAGTTTCGAAGCAGTAGTCCGAGCCCGGGATAGTTGAAGACAACTTCAACTAGTACTTGTCCGGAGACGACGGATGCCAGCGCTAGAGCGAAAGCGGTCGTTTGCGGTAACAGAATATTGCGAACGGCGTAGGTGAAGAAAATCCGTCGTTCCTTCAGGCCCTTGGCATCGCCGAGAACCATGTAGTCCTCGCCTACCGTGGTTACCATCATCGCCCTCATGCCCAATCCCCATAGACCGGTTGAGGCAACGATGATCGAAATTGCGGGCAAAAATCCGTGTTTGATGAGCTGCCATCCCGTTTCCCAATCCCATCCGAGCAGGAATCCGGGATCCACACCGAATCCGGTGGGCAGGATCTTGAATTGAACGCCTAGGAAGAACTGCAATACGAGACCGAACAAGAAGAACGGAACGGCGGCAGCGACCATCAATACCGGCAACAAGGATTGAATCAAGCGGAATGACCTACGCCATGCGATTAACGCGCCAACGAGGGATCCGAAAAGCATCGCGAGTACCGTTGTTACACCAATCAACCCGATTGACCAGGGCAGTGCGTGGGAGATCTTTTCTTTGACGGTGGCAGGGTAGTTAGTAAGGGAGTAACCAAGATCTCCCTTTGCGAGGTTTGAGAGGTAGCGGAAGTATTGAATGTGCAGGGGAGCGTCGAGTTCGAATTTCTTCCGATAGGCGTCAACGATGGGTCCGATATTGCCACCGGTGTTGCCGGCTTGGGCTTCAAGGGCCAAAACTTTCTGTTCGATAGGGTCGCCCGGTGCGAGCCTCGTCAACAGGAACACGATGGTGAAACCGACCAGAACGACCAGAAAGAAGAGCGCAAGTCTGCGGACGATGTATGCCGGGTTCATTTTCCGTTTCTTAGCGTGTGTCGTTTTCTGGCGTGGTACCGACTCTCTCGGTTGTTCGCAAACGCTGACGTTAACTTAAACGGATTACCAAGAATAGTCAAGATGCTCGGCGTGCATCGAATGGTTGACGAAACGTGCTGTTTTCACTATCATTGGCGCAATCAAGGCGAAATATGTGAAATAACGGTCAATAAATTTACGAAAATCGTCAATACCTGCTTCGCAATGAAGGTTTCTTGACGCGGTTTTGTAGCGTCGCTCAGCGTCGCCGTAAAGAAACGCGCTAGGTGGTTCGTCGGAGTCGATGGTGCTGTCGGTGACGTGACATAGGAGGAACAGAGAAACATGAAATCAGTCAAGTCAAAGTCAATGTCCGTTTTAACGGCATTGGTGGCCTTGGTCGCACTAGCGACAGTTTCTGCCTGTGGTGGCACTGAGACGGTAGTACAGACGGTCATCGTCAAAGAACAAGTGCCGGTCGAGGTTCTGGTAACGGTTCAAGTCGAAAAAGAGGTCGTCGTTCAAGGTGAAACCGTTGTTGAAAAGGTTGAGGTCGAGAAGCAGGTAATCGTCGAGAAAGAGGTGACTCCCACGCCAGACCCTCGAGCTTTGAAGGACGTCCCAAGGAATCGGACATTGGTGATCACTCACTGGAGCGATTCGTATCGGACGCAGCATGACAACGTCGAAAACTTCAACTGGTATTTGCCAGGAAATTCGCATGCCCGACACGCCGCGGCGAAGGGTCTGATCGAGTACCTGTTCTACACGAACCCCAACACCGGCGGGGTATACAACTGGCTTGGTGAGTCCTTTGAGTACAACGACACGCTCGATGCGATAGATGTGAGGGTGAGGGACGGTGTCAAATGGTCGGACGGTGTGCCATTCACAGCGCACGACGTCAAGTTCACGATCGACATGGTAATCGCGGGCGCTCCGGAGTTGTACAGGTCGGCGTTATGGGCAGATCAAATCGAGAGTGTCAGCGTCCACGACGATCTGAACTTGACGATCGATCTAACGCGGCCGGACCCTCGATTTTTCGGCAACCAGTTCGCAACACCCGTCGGGGCGCACAGCCCGATAGTTCCCAAACACGTATGGGAAGACCAAGACCCGTCGACATTCAGCAACTACGACCCAGACAAAGGTTGGCCGTTGGGCACGGGGCCGTTTAGATTGGCGTTTTCCACCCCCGAGGTCCAAATCTACGATCGGCGCGACGACTGGTGGGCAAGCGAGATTGGGTTCCACGCCCCGCCTAAGGTTGAACGTATCCAGTACATCCCTGTCGCGAATGATGACATCGCGGGTCAGCTATACATCAACAACCAATTGGATGCGGGTCCGCCATTGTTGAAGGGCACCTTCGAAGCCGCCAAGGGATTTAATGACGCGCTGCGATCCTGGTCTGCCGAAGGCCCAGTGTGGGGTGCGCCTGATGGATGCACATTCGTTTTGATATTGAACAACCAGAAGAAGCATCTATCGAGCGCTGATGTTAGATGGGCGATCAACCACGCGATAAACCGGGACGAAATAACTGAGATCGCGTACGAGGGTGGGATCCCTTCTGTTGTGGTTCCGATTTCGTCATTCGGGATCAAACAGTATCTGCCGTTGATGCAAGACATTCTCGACAGATACGATGCTGGTAACCACAGTCTCGAGAAGGTGGACGAGCGAATGACCACCGCCGGATATTCGAAGGACTCGGAAGGGTTCTGGACGAAGGACGGCGAACGAGTCGAGATAACGCTTGAAATTCCGTCGTGGATGCGACCGCAGGGTCCATTCCTCGAGAAGCAGCTGCAGGCTGGCGGTTTCGATGCAGTCTTCAAGCAGGGAGAGCCCGCAACCATTAGCGACCGTCTACAACTTGGTGAAACCGAGGTCGTTTGGGTGCAGTGTGGGTCTATCAACGAGCCATACGACACCTTCAAGTCGTACCACTCCAAGAACTCCGGGGCTCCTGGCGAGCGATACGTTGGCGCCGTCCAAGGTGGACGCTATGAGAACCCAGAAATGGACGCGATATTGGACGAGATGGAAGGAATGTTGCATTCGACCGACGACCCTCGCTACGTCGAGTTGGCGAGGGGAGCCATGGAACTCTACCTGCGAGACCTGCCGGTGATTCACATAGCGGAAGAGCTGCACGTAACCGTGTTCAATACACAATATTGGACAAACTGGCCGGGTGCCGAAAATCCGTACATGGGGCCATTCCCACCATGGCGCGGTTGGTATCAGATTACGCTGAATCTAGAACCAACGGAGTGAAATCTTCCCAGTTCTTCGCATACCGACCAACGTAATCAATCTAATGCATTGGTTGAGGTTCTTGGCGATTCGTAGAACCGGGCTCGCCACGAAGGCAATCGCCGATAACATCGGTCGATCTATCGTGTCAATCCGCGGTTGACAAACTGGTAGATATTGGATAGCGTTAGCGCGTCGCTTAGAAAATTTCTAAGCGCGTCGGATTCCCTTTGCTTGCAACAGTGTGACGAAATCCGCAAGAAATGATGTCCAAATAGACGAAGTCGCAATCGGCGTCGTCAGGAGGTCCAATAGATCATGCGATTAAAGAGGTTGAGCCCGTTAGCAGTCCTGTTAGCGACCGCGTCGATGATCGCCTTAACGGCTTTGGCGGCTTGTGGGGGAACCGAAACGGTTATCCAGACGGTTGTCGTTAGAGAAGAGGTACCCATTGAGGTCCCAGTAACCGTTGAGGTCGAGAAAGAGGTCGTCGTTCAAGGCGAGACGGTAGTCCAGACGGTCGAGGTTGAAAAACAGGTCGTCGTCGAGAGGGAAGTCACTCCCACGCCAGATCCCGGTGCGTTGAGAGATGTTCCGCGTAACCGCACTCTAGTGATCACCCACTGGAGCGACTCCTACCGGACGCAGCACGACAACGTCGAAAACTTCAACTGGTGGTTGCCCGGCAACTCTCACGCCCGCCACGCATCTGAGAAGGGTTTGATCGAATACCTCTTCTACACCAACCTGAATGAGGGCGACATTATCCCCTGGTTGGGCGAGTCGTTCGAGTACAACGATTCTCTTGACGCGATCGATGTCAAGATCCGTGAAGGCGCGGAGTGGTCCGACGGAACTCCGTTTACGGCGCACGACGTTAAATTCACGGTCGACATGGTGCGGGACAACGCTCCCGACTTGATTCGTTCCAGCTACTGGGCAGAGTTGATCGCGGGTGTTGAGGTCCACGATGACTACAACTTGACGATGACTCTGACACGTCCGGACCCGCGGTTCTTCCAAACCCAGTTCGGTTTCGGATGGGAAAACCACGTTCCGATCGTGCCGAAGCACGTTTGGGAAAACGAGGACCCGCTGACTTTCAACAACTACGACCCCGCAAAGGGTTGGCCGCTCGGAACTGGCGCGTACAGGCTTTCACTCTCAACGCCGGAAGTGCAGATTTACGACCGCCGCGACAACTGGTGGGCATCAGAGACCGGATTCCAAGACGCTCCTCAGGTTGAGCGAATCCAGTACATCCCGGTGGCGAACGACGACATCGCGGGCCAGCTATACATCAACAACCAACTCGATGTCGGCCCGCCGTTGCTGAAAGGCACGTTCGAGGCTGCCAAGGGTTTCAACGACGCTTTGAGGTCGTGGAACTTCGAAGGTCCAGTTTGGGGTGCGCCGGACGGTTGTAACTTCGTGCTGATCCTGAACAACCAGAAGGAACACTTCTCGAGCGCCGATGTTCGCTGGGCCATCAACCACGCCATCAACCGAGACGAAATCACCGGACTCGCGTACGAGGGCGGAGTACCGCCAGTGGTCGTTCCGATCTCGTCCTACGGTGTTAAGCAGTATCTGCCGTTGATGCAAGACATCCTCGACAAATACGATGCTGGCAACCACAGCCTCGAGAAGGTCGACGAGCGAATGACGACCGCCGGGTATTCGAAGGACTCGGAAGGGTTCTGGTCGAATGACGGCGGACGAGTCGAGATCACGCTTGAGATTCCATCATGGATGAGGCCACAGGGCCCGTTCCTGGAGAAGCAGCTGCAGGCTGGTGGTTTCGATGCCGTGTTCAAGCAGGGCGAGCCAGCGACGATCGGCGACCGATTGCAGCTTGGCGAGACCGAGGTGGTTTGGGTGCAATGCGGATCGATCAACGAGCCGTACGACACCTTCAAGTCATACCACTCCAAGAACTCCGGGCCTCCTGGCGAGCGTTACGTGGGCGCCGTCCAAGGCGGACGTTACGAGAACCCCGAGATGGACGCGATCTTGGACGAGATGGAAGCGATGCTCCACTCGCCAGACGATCCGCGTTACGTCGAATTGGCACGAGGCGCCATGGAGCTGTTCCTGCGCGACATGCCAGTAATCCACATCGCGGAAGAGCTGCACGTGATTGTTCACAACACGCACTGGTGGACTGGTTGGCCGGGTGTTGAGGATCCGTACGTTGCGCCGTACCCGCCGTGGAACGGTTGGTACCTGATCACATTGAACTTGGAGCCGACTGGAAACTAGTCGGGTTCGGAAGACGGCGATTACATAGCCGACGCATGGATTGAGCGGGTTGCGGTCAAATGATCGCAACCCGCTCTTTTTTGCACCTATTCGATTCGACGCATTTGATGGTCAATTTCGTTACCGTGAACGCAATCCCCAGAAGATATGAATTTCGTAACAGTCCAACGATCAACGGACGATTCAAGAGGATTGACTACTTTTACGGTTTCCGTTACCCTTGATAAAGTTATCGACGCGGTCGAAACGGTACCAGGAGGTTCCATAAATTGATGCGACAAAAGAGATGGATTATGTCCACCATCTTGCCGGGCATAGCGATCCTGATTGCACTTGCTGTGACTGGGGCGTGCGGAGGCACTGAGACGGTGGTTCAGACGGTCGTTGTCAGGGAAGAAGTGGCGGTCGAGGTACCGGTAACCGTCGAGGTTGAGAAAGAGGTCGTCGTTCAAGGCGAGACTGTTGTTCAGACGGTAGAGGTCGAGAAGCAGGTCATCGTCGAAAAGGAAGTCACGGCTACACCCGACCCAGACGAAATCAAGGATGTGCCGAGGAATCGAACGGTGGTTTTCACGCACTGGAGCGGTTCGTATCGGACGCAGCACGACAACGTCGAGAACTTTAACTGGTGGTTGCCAGGCAACTCACACG
>CBDDDP010000001.1:0-35212 GCA_965226685.1 Dehalococcoidia bacterium | reverse complement strand
TTCGATGTCGGACACGGAGCCGGTTCGTTCTCGTTCGATGTTGCCGAGAAGTGCGCCGCCGATGGTTTCGGACCCGGCACCGTCAGCTCTGATGTCCATCGGTACAACATACGCGGTCCGGTGTACGACCTGCTGACAACGCTCTCGAAATACCTCTACTTAGGCTTCTCGCTCGAAGAGGTAATCGCGTTTGCCACTCAGCGTCCGGCTTCGGCGATCGGTATGACGGAGACAATCGGTTCGCTGCGTGTCGACGCCGATGCCGATGTTTCGATAATCAGATTGATAGAAGGCGATTTCGAAATGACCGATGCTCGTGGCGCTACCCGGAACGGCAAACAACTACTCGTACCGGTTGAGACTGTCCGCAACGGACGACGCTACCCGCCGCATCATTCTGCGCATCCTCACTTGGTAGGTCATCATCACGGCCACTGAAACGCTTACGAATGAAGCCAACCAATCTCTGCTCTTGCGGATGGACTCGGTTTGCAAACGTTACGGGGCGGCGACCATCCTTAACGATCTCGATCTGTCAGTCGGTGTCGGAAACGTTGTTTCGGTCATGGGGGTGAACGGATCCGGCAAATCGACGCTTTTGCGCATCGCGGCAACGTTGACGACCCCGACATCAGGGAATCTGACGATCAACGGTGCCGATGCCGTGAAGCACGCTGCCGACGCTCGCCGACACATCGGCGCGGTGATGCATTCACCGATGCTCTACTCCGATTTGACCGTGCGCGAAAACCTGTCGTTATTCGCAACGCTCTGCCAACTCGATTCGCCCGCGGAACGCGTCGAACAGGTTTCGACTCGGTTGGCACTGCAAGACCGGATGGATGAACGCGTCAGGCAGTTATCGCATGGTTACCGGAAACGCGTTGCGATAGCACGCGCGATCATCCACAACCCTTCACTGTTGCTATTGGATGAACCCGAGACGGGGCTCGACGACGCATCACTCGACGCGCTGATGGATATCGTCATCGAATGGAAGTCCAATGGTCGATCTGTCCTCATCGCGACGCACAGCGCCGAATTTGTGTCTGATGCAGCTGATGCGGTCTACAGAATGAGTGGCGGTCGATTGATGACTGCCGAAATCGATTGATGAGCGGTTGACCGCGACGCTGTCGATAATCTGGGCGCTCACGCTCAAAGAGTTGCGGATCGAATCGCGCAACCGGGACGTCGCAGTTGCGATCGTTATGTTCGCCTCTTTGGTGATCGCGATATTTGCGATTGCAATCGAGCCGACGAGCCGTAACGCGATCGAGACCGGCCCGGGTGTCTTATGGGCGGCGATAACATTTGCCGGCGTCGTCGGACTAACTCGGGCGACATCACACGAGTTGGAGAACGACGCAGTAGGCGCGTTGATGATGGCGCCCGTCTCCCGTGATCTGCTCTTCATTGGCAAATCGCTCGGAAATTTAGTGTTCCTATCCATCGCTACGTTGATAGTGTTCGTCGTTTTCACTTTCATGTTCAACTTACCTGTCTTCCGATCTGAGATCCTGCTCGTCGCTCTCTTATCTGCGATTGGCTTCTCATCCGTCGGAACTCTGTTCTCCAGCCTTACGTTCAGGGTCCGCGCACGCGAGGTGTTGCTGCCGATGTTGTTCTTGCCATCGGTATCGCCACTTCTTTTCGCAGCGATCCGAGTTACAGCGGTTGCCGCGAGTGGCGACGGTTGGTCTGCTTCGATCCCGTGGTTGCAACTTGCGTTGGCTTACGACGTTGTTTTCGTGACCGCTTCCGCCCTGCTGTTCGGTTACGTTCTCGACGATTGACACCGCCCGCGGATGTGCCAGAATGAAGATTGCTTACCGATCCGATTTACAATTGACGGTTGTCAATAAGCGGCAATCGTCGCCGTCTCCAACTGCCCGATCCGCATGGCATTTTCGCAAATCCGAACCCAGACAGTGCTGCATGTTGCGACCTTTATCGCCATGGCATTCGCACTCTGGATGATGTTCGTTTGGGTGCCGACGGACATAAACCAAGGCGTCGTCCAGCGCATCCTTTACATCCACGTTCCAGTCGCATGGGTCAGCATGGTGGCGATCGTCGGTGTCGCCGCGGCCAGTGTTCTCTACCTCGTAACGAAGAACGAAAGGTGGGACCGTTTCGCCGTCTCGATGGCCGAGGTTGGCGTGATGTTCGGCGCTGTGATGCTGATCTCGGGCATGGTATGGGCCAAACCGGTATGGGAAGTCTGGTGGACCGGTGAGGCCAAGCTAACCACTGCACTGATCCTCTTCTTTATATACGTCGCTTACCTGATGTTCCGAGGCTACTTCCCCGCTGGCGACCAGCGGATGCGCCTTTCGGCCATCATTGCCATCATAGGCGCTATCGACACGCCGATCATCTACTACGCGTCGGTCTTGTGGCAAGAAGCGCATCCACCTTTGGTCATCGGACCAGTCGCTGAGGAAGAGAACCTCGTAGCAGCGCAGATCGGGTTCACACTCTTGGTGAGCGTCATCGCCTTCACGTTCCTCTTCTTGTCACTGCTAACCGCCCGGCTCGGGTTGGCAAGAATGGAAAGCGAGTACGAAGTTTTGAAGTTCCGCGTCTCCGCGTCTCCGGCGAGTGGTGGTCGATGAAACGTTTGACCACAGTGACATCGGTTTGCGTTCTTGCGTTGGTGTTATCACTATTCATCGCAAGCGTTGTCTCGGCGCAAGCGTCTTCAATTTCGACTGGCGTGGTCACCTCAGTTGAGACGGACGACGACGGAGGTTTGACGGCGTTTTCGATCGTCGAAGGCGACGGCGGCGTACTGCGATTCACCGTTTCATCCGCAAACCCAAACACGGAGTTCGGTTTGGAAAATCGCGTCGGCGATCGTTGGGTGTCGGATCAGGCTTCGAACCCTCGGGAGGCTGCTAATCGTCTGCGCGATCAGCAATCACGATTGACGAAAATCTCGGTACAATCAGACGCCAATGGTGTGGCGGTATCCGTCGTGCAAGCCGCTTCTACCGACGTCGACACTAACTTGGGGTACCTGTTCGCCGTTGTGGCGATAGCATGGATAGCAATCATGGCCTATGTCGTATATCTGGGGGTACGACAACGGACTATCTCCGGCGACTTGGCAAGCTTGCGTGACGAATCCGACAACGAATCCTGATGCAAAACAGCGAAACACAAGGACCATCATCCTCGTCGCCTGAGGTTGTAAGCGCCGCCAAATCGACGGTTCTGATGAGCGGCAAGGCACGCATCGCCATCGTAGCATCTCTGTTCATTGTGGGTGTTGTCTATCTGGCCGTTATCGCCTTCAACGAAGCAACCGTCCAATTTTCGAGTGTTGACGACGTGGTCATGCATGAAACTCCTGGCGGCACACAATCCATCGGCGTATTGGGCAAGTTGGTCCCGAATTCGTATATCAAATCGCCTGACGGCGTCACCGCGAATTTCCGACTGTACGACGAAGGCGGCTCGTTGGAGCTGCCAGTCGTCTATTCAGGCGAGGTCGGCCAGGTCTTCTTCAATGACCATTCGGAAATCATCCTCAACGGCACATTGGGTCCAGATGGCGTCCTCGAAGCGGAAATGCTCACAGTGCGTTGCCCTTCCAAATACCTGACCGAGCAAGAGCAGATGGAACTCGACGGGCAATTGGAACCTCCGCCCTATCAACCCGACTACTTCGACAGTCAACCCGACGCCTAACGTAACCGGTCGGCGAATCTAAACCCGCATCCGAAGGCGTCGCAAATTCGGGTTGAGGAAACCTATTGAGATCGTCACGAGGATGACGAAGCCGCAGCCAATGATGAGCGACGCCGACGAGCCCAGCGAATTGGCCATTGCGCCGAAAACGAACCCACCAGCCGGAAATCCGGCCCACGCCAGCTCGTAGATCCCTGCCAATCTGCCCCTCACGTTGTCGGTGATCGCCATCTGCAGTGAGATGGTGCCCAATCCGATGTGTATCGCGTTAATCAACCCGAACAACAGAGCGAACGCGTAACCGAAGTAGAGACTTGCAACCAATGCAAACACGACCGCGGATGCGGCCGCAAAGAAATTTGTAACGAGCAACGCGTAACCGGTGCGCTTGAATCCCCCCGTAAACCCAAGTAACAAACCACCCACAAACGCGCCGAGGCCTACCGCGGCGAACAGTTGACTGTATTCGCTGGGTCCGACTTTGTAAACCTCTCTTGCGATGGGCGTCAACAAGTAGATGAAACCGCCCATCAACAGCGCGTTCACGAAGGTGAATGTCAGGTTGCCCGTGAGAATTGAATTGGTTCGTACCACGGTCGCGATTTCAACCACGTCGTGCCAAATAGCTTGATGGGTGGTTGGAATCGATGACGATAACGGTCGATAAGTGGCGACGATCACGAAGTTAAGAACCATTATTCCGGCGATGGCGACGTAGGACCAATCGTAGCCCCACCAATGAACGATCGCTCCCCATGTCAGTGGCGCGACAACGCGACCAAGATTGAAGAACGAGTTGTCGAAGAATATCGAACGTGCCAAGATGTTCCGAGGAACCATGATTGGTAGCAGCGAGAATCTGGCCGTCCAATCGAGCGCGAGCGCGGCGCCGTGAATGGCGCCCGCAACCTGAATATGCCAAGGTTCAATGCGACCCGTGATCAGAAGAACTCCCACGGTCAACATGGAAGTCGCGGTCATGACCGAACCCCACATCAGCAAGGTTTTCCTGCTGAATCGATCGGCCAATATGCCGCTCGCGAGCGACATCGATACCGATGCGACTACGACCGCCGCTCCCAGAATTGCGAGTTGCAACGCAGACTGCGTGATATCGAAGATGACGTACGTCTGGGTGACCGTCACCATCTGATTGCCAATGCCCCAAACGACGGTGCCGACCAAGAATTTCCTCAACTCGATCGAGGACAGGGTTCGTCCGAGCCGCGCGACGGTGAGCCTGGCTCGTCCGGGCCGTCTACGGGATGTCGCTGTGCTTTCGCGCGCCATGCTTCGTCTAGTTTGCGGTGCTAAAATTCATTGTGAATTCCGATGGGTACCAGTTCCGAAATTACGAATATCGCCTACGCATCGCTGGCTGCGTTCTTACTAGGAGCGATACCCGCCGCGTATCTCGCTTCTCGGCTTCACGGAATCAACATATTCCACGTAGGCTCGCGGCAAGCCGGCGCAACGAACGTTTGGAAACACGTCAACCGTAAGACTGGTTTTATCGTCTTCCTCATCGACGTTGCGAAAGGTGTCCTTACGATACAGCTATCAAGGTACATCTTCGATGTTTCGGGAGTATGGTTCCTAATTCCTTCGGTTGCGGTGGTTCTGGGCCATTGGTTTTCACCGATGACCAAGTTCAAGGGTGGTGACGGCGTAGCTAGTCTGGGAGGAGTCATCGTTGGACTTTTCCAATGGATGGCGCTACCTGCCAGCCTAGTGGCGATCGCGTTCGGGGTACCGCCGCTACGTTACAAGTTCGCTCACCCTTCCCTGCAGGCCGGGGTGACTGGTTGGGGCGTCCTTCTCCTGACGATTGCAGTTGCCGGACCAAGCGATACACGCGTCGAACAATTGGTACTGTACGTTGGAATCTCCTGTTTATCGCTCGCAGTTCTCCTAAAAAGCATCAGGTTTCATAGACGCAACGCACGATTATTCGAGGAAGACGAAGATGAGTTGGAATCCAGCGAGATTGAAGAGCGCCGACCAGCTGAATCCGAACGCTAGACCGCTGGCAACACCAATCGGTCGTCTACCGCCTGTTGCCAGATCCTGATCCGGGCCGTCATGTCTCGAACGCGGTCGCGACACTCGGGATCGTCAAACTTGTTGTTCATTTCGAACGGGTCTTGATTGAGATCGTAGAGTTCGCATTGATCGCCGGGGCTGAGATTCAGCTTCCATCGATCCGCCGTCACGACTGACCGCCACGACACGTGTGACATGCGCTCGATATCCGGATTGCCAAGCGGAACAGTCGGTGGATGCTCGTACCACTGCATGAAAACGTCATCGCACAGATCCGCGCTTCCGTCAAGAACGTCCACCCTGCTCTCGCCTTGCAGATGCGCGGGCATTTCATACGGCGCGACGCCCATTAGTTCCAGTAGCGTCGGCACGATGTCGACGTGGCCGATGCTGCCGCCGATCATCTTCTGCGAACGATTCATCCACGGCACGCGCATCAACAACGGCACACCCGCAATCTCCTCGTAAAACGCCCGTTTCGTGCCCAACATGCCGCGATCTCCGAGACCATCGCCATGGTCCGATGTGAAAACTACAACAGTTCGATCCACTTGCCCAGTATCCTCGAGAGCGTCGAGTATCTTGCCGACGCCACGGTCCATCAGCGTCACCAGACCGAAATACCGTGCCCTAAGCGCTTTCCAATCTTCCGGTGTGCGCAACGGCAGATTCGCTCCGCCCGCATCGAGAGAAGGAGAATTGTCGTCTCTGACCCGGAAAAAATCCGTGGGAACCCCATTCAAGTGGTGCTCGGCTCGGCGGCGGTGCCAAAGCGGAGTATCTTCGTCAGGCATCCGAAGAAACAGCGGTCCGACCGGGATGTCGTCTGGGTCGTACATGTCGTTCAACGGACCGTTGTACGGAGGATGCGGCTCAAAAAACATAGCGCACATTAGCCACGGCCCGTCGCTGTTGCTCCGAACGAAGTCCGCCACATTGTCGCCAAGAAAAGTCGACATTGTGTGCGCTTCCGGCAACATGCTGCGTTGCTGCTGTGAAAACGCGTGTCCACCGTCGGTCCGCAGGTGTGGCTCGTAGCCATGCGACCTCAAAAAATCGAAGTATTCCGAGTGCCGGAAGCGATCCTCGCGGCGGTTATGTGTCGGGTTTGATTCGTGTTCGTCCTCGGTCGCCAACCAATCGTCGAAACCGTGTTGGCTCACGAGATCGTTGCCAAGGTGCCATTTCCCGAACTTGGCCGTTCGGTACTCTGCTGGCGATAACGTGCCGATCGCCGGGGACGACTCGGGTAACGGCACGCTGTTCTTTATCACGCCAGCCGTGTGAGGGTAAAGGCCAGTCAACAGCGAAGCACGTGCTGGCGAACAAACCGCGACGGTAACGTAGCAGTTTTCGAAGACGAAACTATCGTCAGTCAACGCATTTACGTTGGGCGACTCGACCCAATCATTGCCGTAACACGCCATCGTGTCACGACGTTGCTGGTCAGTGCAGATCAGCAGAATATTAGGACGATCGGGCATGGTCCTCGATCACGCGCAAATCGCAATACCAGCGATTTGCCGCGTGGCAGTCCGCCAAGTCGGACAAAGGATTGCTAAAGCGCGTAAGACGCCAAGAGATCGGCAGGTGAACGGCGCGGATTAGCTTCACCTATTTCGTCGATCCGATCCTGGAGCGTTGGACGCTCCTCTTTGTAGATCAACCCGAGCGGAATGCCAGGCCGGTCGAGGAGGTCCTCGGCCAATTGACGGCTGGACGGATCGTGATCTTCAGGTACCTCCCAAGCGATGCCTGATATACCTTTGCGACGATTACCTTTGAGGATGTCGTAGGTATCGTTGTAGGTCGTGCATGGCGACTGCACGTGGACGATTGAGAAGCCCTTGTGGTTCATTGCGTCCTGGATAACATTTGCGAGATCGCGCGGCTTGCTCGAGTAGTGGGACGCGATGTAAGAGACGCCGATCGCCATGTAGTACTTGAGCGGCATCATCTGGGATTCGATCTTGCCGTACGGCGTTGAACTCGTTGTTACTCCCATCTCGGTCGTCGGTGAGGACTGACCTTTGGTGAGACCGTAAACGCCGTTGTCCATCACAACGCACGTCACATCGACGTTCCGTGCGGCAGCCGGGCCGATGTGCTCGCCTCCGATAGCCAAAAAGTCGCCATCGCCAGCGACGACGATAGCCTGCAAATCAGGACGACCCATTTTGACGCCGAATGACAACGGCAATGTTCGACCGTGGATCCCGTGGAGCCCGAAGGGTTGATCGCCCTCCATCAAGTGCACCATGTTGCCCGAACATCCAATGCCCGCGACGATGACGTAGTTTGATTGCGGAATTTCGTGTTCGGCCACATGTCTCTCGAGCGCCCACTCCAGTGCCCGTCGCACACCGAAATCGCCGCAACCTGGGCACCAAACGAAGTCGTATTCGGGGTTGCGATTACTCAAACTAAAACCGTTCCTTTCTCGGTTTTCAACTCGGCTACTCGAGCCGCGATGCGGTCAACCAGAGTCGCCGGTTTGAATGGCAGTCCGGTGTACTGCGTAACCGATTCTGCACGGTATCCGTGCTGGCGCAGCACCGCCGACCATTGTCCCATGTAATTGAGTTCAGGCACGATAACCAATTTCGCCCGTTCCAGCGCTGACTTCATTTCGTCAGGCAACGGGTTGAGCGCCATCGAGTACAACCAACCAACATCTACGCCCTCTGCCTTGAGCCGTTCGTATGCCTCGCGAGCCGGCCCTTTTGAGGAGCCCCACGACATGATCATTGCAGTTGCGCCTTCATCTTCTATCTCAATGCGAGCGTCGTTCAGAAGATCCATTTTCTTGAACCGTCGTTCAGTCAATCGGATGTGATGACGTGGCAGATGCGTGGTGTCGCCGATTTCATCGTGTTCCGAACCGTTTGCGACATAGGCGCCCGGGCCTCCGGGAATAGGCATCGGCGATAAACCGTTTTCGCCCCACGATTCGTAACGCGCGTATCCGTTGTTGCCGTCGTAGACGGACCGTGTTTCGACTTTTACAGCGTCGAGATCAGGTTTTCGGATGTTTTCGCCTTTCTCAGCTTGACCGAACTCGCTCATCACAATCACCGGGCCTTGATAGCGTTCGGCCCAATTTACCGCGAGTGCGCCCGCTTCGAAACACTCTTCGACAGAACCCGGAGCCAAGATTGGGACTGTCATGTCGCCGTGTCCAGGATGGAGGCAGGCCATAAGATCGCTCTGCTCAGATTTTGTCGGCAAACCCGTCGAAGGTCCGCCACGCTGGACATCCACCACAACGCAGGGAATTTCGGCCATCCAGGCCAATCCGAGTCCCTCGCCCATCAACGACAAGCCAGGACCCGCGGTCGCGGTCATTGACTTCTTGCCGGCATAACCCGCGCCTACGATCGCGCTGATCGCCTCGATCTCGGAGGAAACTTGGTGCGCGAACCTGCCCGATCCGACGAGGTTTTGCTCCATCCAGACCAGGATCGTCGTCGCTGGTGAAATCGGGTAACCGACGTAGAAATTGACCCCGGCGGTTACAGCGCCGAGCGCCAGTGCGACGTTACCGGTGATCATTATCTGTTCGTAATCAGGCGGGATCGGCGGAGCCATCGTGCCAACGTAGAATCCGCTGTCGGCAGCAACATCCGCACCCAAACGAATTGCCTTCTTGTTGGATTCAATGATCTCTTCGTCGCCGGGGCGTCCGCGCGTGAAACGGGCCGTGATAAATGCGTCGATCTCTTCGAGCGAAAACCCGATGAGATGCGCGACCGCACCGATAGTCACCATGTTGGCAGCTCGCGTGTTGCCGGTTGACTTAGCTAGTTCGTCGGCGTCGATCCCGAAATAAGGTCCGCCTTCCGGGAGTTGAAATTCACCGGAGTTGTAGATCGCTACGCCGTTCTCGGAAAGGTCTTCTCGGTGGTTGTTGTACGCGTACTCGTCTAGCGAAATTAGCACGTCGACCGAGTCGCCTGAACACAATACCGGAGAAGTAGAAATCCGAACCTGCGATGAGGCGGGTCCTCCCATAATCTGAGATGGGAATGTAGAGAATGTCGAGACGTAATATCCAGCGTTTGCCGCCGCCCTAGCCATTGCGTCGGCTGAGGTAACTAGTCCCTGTCCGCCTTCACCGGCGAACCGAATTACGAAGTCCTGGCTATGAATTTCCGACATATTTCGTGAAAGCTCACTCCCCATTTGCGCCGAAATCGATGCTCGTCGTACATCACAAGTTTCGCACCCGATTCGAAGCGCGGCTATTCGGGCTCCTTTATCGTAATGATACCCCCTACCGAACTAACAAACAGTTTGCGTTTTCACGCAATAATCACCTGTCGATTACAATCGCCTGCCAGAGTATCAGAGACTGATGAACATCCTAAAACCACGAGCGATGAAGACGGTCACGCGTTGGTCCGCCGGCGGGGTCGTAGTGCGCGCCATTGACGATAATCGTATCGAGATCGCTCTCGTAGGCCGCCTAGGCGAAAACCTTTGGGCGCTGCCAAAGGGCACGCCGGATTGCGACGAGACAATCGAGCAAACCGCTATTCGTGAGGTGCAGGAAGAGACTGGTTTGGACGTCAAGTTACTCTCCACCGTAGACGAAACCCGATATTCCTTCGTACGGTCTAAGCACAGCCGATTTGTCAGTGAACGCGATAACCCACGCGCAAACATGAAGGTCAACAAAACCGTCTATTGGTACCTGATGGAAGCACACGGAGGTGGCTTCGAACACCACGATCATGAGTACGACGTCGCGTGCTGGGCCGAACTTGACGAGGCGCTTGAACGGCTGACGTACCACAGCGAAGCCAAAGTAGCGAAATCCGCGGCGCGCATCTACCGCGAATTGAACACTTTTCAAGACGCAGTCTGTCTAAAAGGCCGATTAACCACGCTTCGTTCGAAGCGAATGTCAGACTCTTGGAACGACTACGTGTGGCGAACGGATCCGGAACTGTCAGAACTCGACGCCGCTGAACCGCTAGGACTTGCCTATGTGGACTTCGAACGGTTCTACCGAGAAGATCTGAAGAAGTCCAACCGAAAATCGTTGAAGTTCGCGATCGAGGATGAAAACGGCGTCCATATCGGAAACTGCATGTGCTACGACTACAACCCACGGCGAATGCAAGCGGAATTCGGCATAATGATCGGCGATCCCACATACTGGGGACGGGGTTACGGCTCGGATGCGACCAAGACTCTTCTGTCGCATATCTTCACCAAAACCGATATTAGCCGGCTTTATCTTCACACCTTGACAACGAATCGTCGCGCACAGCGATCATTCGAAAACGCGGGGTTCCGCAAATACGATCACATCTGGCGCGAAGGCAAAAGCTTTGTTCAGATGGAAATACTGGCGCACGATTGGGCACGCGACAACGCGTGAATCAATCTCGCGGGTATCATTCAGTCAACATTTCGTAATATCGCACAGCTAAGGAGCAAACACAAGATGGCGAAACTTCTACTGATCACTGGCGGAAGCCACCCCTACGATGAGACAACACCGGTGATGAATGAATTCCTCACCGAAGCGGGTCACAATGTCGATGTTTCCGAATCGGCAGAGGAACTCGAGGGCGACCTATCGGGCTACGACGCCATCGTCCTCAACACGCTGCGGCAACCCGCAACCGACAACGATCTTTCCGAAGCCCAACGCGATGGATTGATGGGTTACGTCTGGACTGGCGGCGGATTGGTATCCGTTCACATCTCGGCGGCCTCATGCCCGGATTGGTCCGAGATGAAGAAGATGACCGGAGGAGGATGGATCCTAGGTGAAAGCTGGCACCCACCTTTCGGATGGTTCCAAGTCCATCTCAGCAATAACGCTCACCCACTCGCCAAAGACGTCGCGCCTTTCTGGACTTACGACGAGTGCTACTGCGGTCTCGACATCCAACCCGATATCGACGTGTTCATGTACGGCGTCGTCGAGGACGAGTTGAAGCCGCTCGGATGGTCATGCAAATACGGAGAAGGCGACGTCGCCAACATCGCGCTCGGGCATGCTGGCTCCAGCCAACATCACCCAGAGTTCCAGCAGTTGATCCTCAATAGCGTCGATTACGTCGTCTGAACGCCGATTAATCTGATCAATCCTCCTTCGGTGCGGGATTGATCAGATCCATGCCGATCGTTTCGGGCACGACCCCGGTGAGCTCTTCAACCGTCCAACGCCCTTCCTTGTAAATGGACCGATGCGCCACCGGGTGGTTCATCAGGCTCACTCGATTGCCGGTGCAGTGGAAGATATTGCCCGATACGCCTTCGGCTGCGTCAGTGCAAAGCCAAACGACCATCGGAGCAACGTGATCCGGTTCGGATGTGAGGATGCCTTCGTCTGGCGGCGGGAACTGCCCGGCGCGCATGGAGCGGGTGGTTTCCGGGACGCTGTCGGTCATGCGTGTGCTAGCACCCGGCGAGATGATGTTCGCGGTCACGTTGTACCGAGCGAGCTCTTTCGCGACCACTCGAGTGAAACCCGCGATGGCATCCTTGGCGGCACCATAGTTCGACTGTCCGCCTTGCCCGTACAAGCCCGACACCGACGAGAAGGTTACGATTCGACCGCTTTTCTGCGACCTGAATATCTCGGCAGCAGGTCGCACCACCGAGTACGTCCCCTTGAGGTGCACGGCGATCACATCGTCCCATTCGGCCTCGGTCATGTTGAAGATCATCCGGTCGCGGAGGATACCCGCGGGCGTTATGACGATGTCGAGACGCCCGAATTCGTCGAGCGCCTGCTGGACAATGTTCGCCCCGCCTTCTGCAGTCGCGACAGAGTGGTACGAAGCTGTGGCGCGGCCACCTAGTTCGCTGATCTCCTCGACTACCTGCGCAGCAGGTGTCGAGTCTTCGCCCTGACCATCCAAGGCAGCTCCAACGTCGTTCACGACGACTGAGGCGCCTTCACGCGCCAACAATTTGGCGACGCCGCGACCGATGCCGCGACCTGAACCAGTCACGACAGCGACCTTGCCGTCAAGTCGTTTACCGTTCCTCGACTTCATGACCGCCGGCGCTGGCGCACCCGAACCCGGGTTTATTTGAGCGAATTCGCTGCCGCCGGTGATGCTCGGTGAGCCTTGAAGCAACACCTTGGGCGCCAACCGATCGAGTTCGTCCAACTCCCAGTAACCGGGCGGATTCGAGGCGTAGATTGTGTTGACGCGCCTCGGCAGCGCTAGATGTGTCACGTTGCCGCCATAAACCAAGAAAACCTGACCGTTTATTTGGGCGGCTCCGTCGGTGGCCAGGTACGCCACAAACGGTGCCACGTCGCGCGGCTCCCAAGGCGCCTCATCGGGCTGGGGCAATGCTCCCCGCTCAATCATCATTTCTTGGATGTTGCCGGGAATAGACGCGATCATTCGAGTCTCGGCTCTCGGCGCGATGCTATTGGCAGTCACTCCGTACTTGCCCAGGTCCTTCGCGATCACCTTTGTGAACCCGGCGATCCCGCTTTTCGCAGCGCCATAATTTGACTGGCCGATGGATCCGACGAGACCTGAACCCGACGAAAATGTGATGATCCGCCCGCCGCGCTGTTGTCGGAAAATCGGTGCCGCGTGCCGTACAACCGTAAAGGTGCCCTTAAGGTGCACTGAGATAACGTCGTCCCACTCCTCCTCGGTCATGTTGTGGAGCATCCGGTCGCGCAGGATACCTGCGACGGTTACTACGATGTCGATACCGCCAAACTCATCGCGTGCCGTTTCGATGATGCGTTGACCGCCGTCCCATGTCGTCACCGAATCGGTCGATGCGACGGCGTTGCCGCCGGCCGCTAAGATGCCGTCTACAACCTCCTGGGCGATCGACGTCGAACCGCCGGAGCCATCCAACTCAGCTCCGATGTCGTTGACGACAACGCTCGCACCATTGGCGGCTAGCTCTTCGGCGACCCCTCTGCCGATGCCTCGTCCGGCACCAGTGACTACTGCGACTTTCCCCTCGAGTTGCAACTCAATACTCCTATTGTTAGTGGTTCAGTTGCCGCGCATCGTAAGCGCGACCGTTGCTTTTCCCGGCGTGGTGACCACACCATCTGCATTCCGAAATTCAATGTCCAGATCGACGAGTCCGACACCATTCTCGACCCGCTTTCTGGTGACGGTACCGGCGCAGGTAATAGCGCCAGCGTAGTCGATGCCTCGGTACGACGTTTCCAGATTCTTGACGGCTCCGATGTCTCCGGCCCAATCGGCAAGCATCTGCGACAGCAGGGCGGTTTTGAGCGCGCCGTGGATGATGATGTCATCGTGGCTCGCGCTACGAGCGTAATTTCTGTTGTAGTGGATCGGCGTGAAGTCTTGCGACACCGCAGCGTACTGGACCAACTGCCTAGGAGTCACGACTTTTGTAACGGCCTCCGGGCCGCCTCCGATCTCAACGTCCTCAAACATTACCTTTGTCATCAGAATTATCCTCGATGCGCGGACCGCGCCATCACGACTCGACTACACAGTTCCGGCTCGTCGGCCATACGAAATGCTGGTCGACTCTTGGGTAGCAACCAGTTCACCGGACGCGTCTGAGTAACTCACTACCGTCACCTTGAAAAGCATAGGGCCGAAACGGCCGCTCTTCTCGAAGATTTCCTGCATCTTCCGCACAGCCGTAATTTCGTCCCCAGCGATGACCGGTCTGATGAAGTTGAAGCGGCTACCGCCGTCCAAAACGTCGTGGAACGGTTCTGGAAACGGTGGGTCGTAAGGTGCGGTGATGAACGACCGCAGTATCAGTGGATTCGCTTCGATTTGATGGTCGCCGACCTCGGGGTCGGGATCGTTCTCAACGGGCGGCAGGACGCCACGGATAGCGGCGTTGAAACGGGCAATCTCGCGATGCGATACGCGGTAAGTGATCGGTGGTGACACCGCGGCGATAAAGGAACGCATCTCGTCTGTGATTACCGAACCCAATTTTCCTCGTGTTGTCGCTACCTGATTTTGCCCGTTTGCCATTGCTGGCTCTGACAAAGTGTAACTAACGGGACCGGCGCCGCATCGACCGCCTACGTCCAACCTTGTTGCCGGACCGAGATGCTCGGTTCACCGCTTCTTCTCGTAGTTCGCGGGCGCTTTTGGCGCGCTCCCGCGCTTCGGGTCTACCCCAAGCCCTGTGGCGCACCATCATCAACACGATGACGGAGGTCAGCATCGTCGCCGCTGGAACGTACAAGATGCCGATCTCCTGCGCGAACAGCATGATGTAGCCCCACAGCAAGACCGTTCCAACTATCAAGTTGAGCTTGTGCCGCCGTTCCGATTGACCGTTCGGCGGAACGGACATTATCGCACCGAGCGTTATCAATACCGGAATGACTGCAAATACGACGCTGAAGACTCCGTTCGACTCTCCGATGCCAGCTCGCCGAGCCGTCGTGACGCCATCAGCGTTCGTTTCGACGATCTCAAACGAAGGCCAAAGAGTCAGATAGGCAAACGCCGCGATGCTCAGCAACAACGCGAAAATCGCAAATACAAAGGTACGGTCGGGGATCTTGGAAAACACTAAGCGAAGCCTATATTTTCTCGAGGTCGGCCATGCTCGCCATCAACATCTTCACGCCTTCGGTGGAGAACGCGACAGTCACCCTAACGTCATCCTTCACGGGCCGCGAGTTAACGACGACGCCCGTCCCGAAGGTGCTGTGTTTCACGCGCTGCCCGGCTTTTAGTTGCAACTCGACCGGCATCTCATCCAAACCGCGCTCGGTGAATTTCTCGCGTTGCTCCCGCCGTCGAGGCGGTGCGAATCTGTCACGATCAACCGCGACGCCGAAGCTGGACGAGAACGCAATCGGTGGTGGCGCAGCACGTCCAGGCACGCGGGCGTATTCGACTTCTTTCACACGTTCTTCCGGTATCTCTTTCAGGAACTGGGAGGGGGTGTTCTGCCGCCGGTACAATGATGCTGACGTGTACAGCGACCACGTGATGTGCAACTTCCGTTTGGCGCGCGTCATGCCAACGTACATCAATCGACGCTCTTCGCCACACGCAGCTTCGTAGTCATCCTGGGTCTGCACGTTGAGAGCCATCGCGTGCGGCAACACACCTTCGTTGACGCCCGCGATGAACACGGTATCGAACTCCAAACCTTTCGCTTGATGAAGGGTGATCAATGTGATCGCGCCGGCGGCTTCGCTCTGAGGAGTTACATTCGTGCCGTCTGCGCCCAATCCCTCATCCATCGAATCCACGTTTGCGAATAGAGATGTGTGTTCCAGAAGATCCGACAACGCCTGCCTCGGGTCGTTGCCGTCCTCAGCACTCGAATACTTTTCGGTCAACGACTTCAGTTCGTCGATGTTTTCGAGTCGTTCGGCCCTCGTCTCGGAATCCTTCTTGACCCAATCGGTATACCCACTGCCCTTCAATGCATAATCCAACAGATCGTGCGGATAGTGCTTTTCCGAGTTGGCGATCAACGTGTTCACGAAATCCGCGAATGACCTTACTTTGTTGAGCGCAGATCGACCCAAACCGATTTCATGCGAGGTCGTTGGGTCTGACGCCACCAACACCGCGTCAAGCAAAGAAACGTTATTGAGGAGGCTGTATTCCTCAATCTTGCGCAGCGTCGCCGGACCGATTCCACGCGGCGGAACGTTGATGACGCGACGCAGCGATGTTTCGTCGGACGGATTTACTACGATGCGCAGGAGCGCCAAAACGTCTTTTATCTCTCGTCGCTCATAGAACCTGACGCCGCCGATCAGACGATACTGGACGCCGCGTCGGCTGCACTCTGTCTCGATGGCCCTAGATTGGGCGTTCGTGCGATACAGGACGGCGATGTCGTCGAGGTTGCCGGGAATGCGAGCGTTTTCACCGTTGTTTTCATCGACCTTCGACCTGACGCGCCGCTCGACTAGATCGAGAATCACGGAGGCCTCGTGCTCGGGATGCTCTGTGACACCGATCTCTACCAGTTCACCTTCCTCGTTGTTCGTGAAAAGGACGCGGTCAAGCATCCGGTTGTTGTGCGCGATCAAACCCGACGCGGCAGCGATGATGGTTTTTGTGGAGCGGTACGACTCGCTCAACTCGAACAACTTGCATCCATCTAAGACCTCGGCCAACCGCTCCATGTTCTCGGGTCGGGCGTTCCGCCACGAATAGATGGACTGATCCGGATCGCCCACCACGCATATGTTGCGATGAGCATCACCCAGAACGCGAACCAGTTCGAACTGCAATGCGTTCGTGTCCTGGAACTCATCGACCATGATGTGTTCGTATCGGTTCTGCATCGCGGTCCGAATATGGTCATCCATGACCAGAGTCCGATAGGGCTTCAAAAGGAGATCATCGAAATCGACGCCGTTCGATCGCCGCAATGCCGCCTCGTACTGCTCGTATATCTCGGCATGCAACTCATGCCGGTAACCGGTGCCAATGCTCGCGAATTCCTCCGGCAACTGATTGTTGTTCTTCGCTTTCCCGATGTCCGCAAGCACCTCGCCTACTTTGGCTTCCACATCCATGTCTTCCAATATCAACTTCATCAACCGCTCTTGGTCGTCGCGGTCGTAAATCGTGAAGTCACGACCTAATCCAGCCGCGTCGTGGTGGATGCGCAAGAAACGTGCCCCGAACGAGTGAAACGTGCTGACGTTTGTCTCAGCCGCGTCTGGCACGAAGCGATTCGCCAACGCGTCGCAACGCTGACGCAACTCGGCTGCGGCCTTGTTCGTGAATGTCACCCCTAACGCACGCCAGGGTCGCACGCCGGTGGCGAGGATGTACGCCATTCGGTGCGCCATGACGCGCGTCTTGCCACTACCCGGCCCGGCGACGATGATTAACGGGCCGTCGATATACGAAGCCGCGGCCCGTTGGGCGTCGGACAGGCTTTCGAGCACTGCGTCCGGGTTTGTCGTTAGGGTTGTCATTTGACGATCACACAAGTTCAGATTTTAACGCGTGTGTCATAACTAGTTTCGCACATTCTCGCGAATGTGGGTTCGCCTCGCCTATGATATTCACCGCCTGGTGGCCCCCGAGCCGGACCGAGCAAACACTCGGTCCGCAGTGCGCTCACTCAGATGCGACGGGCTAAACCCTCGAAGTGAGTGAAACAAGACACCGATCCAGGGGCGTTCTTCCAATCTTGCCACCCGCGTGAGATAGCGTCCAACTCTGTTCGCGTCGCGATGCCGTATTCAATCGCTTTGATCGCGATATCCGATTCCAAAATCCGTTGCGACCATTGATCGCCCCACCACGTCTTCCCGCTCTCCTCGTAGAAAGTCCAGGTGCTCGTCGTGATATGGATGTCCGTCAATTCTCGGGTCGCTTCCATCCATTCGAGCATGTGACGCCCCGCGTGCGGAGTGCCACCATTGCGAATCGCGACTGCGTCGTAAACACGTCTGAAGTCGTCAAGTGCCTTCGACTCTGGAAACGCAGCGAAGGTTCCCCAATCGACTTCTCTAATACCGACCAATCCACCCCGTTTTGCGAGCCGAGACGCCGCCGTGAGGGCTCCTACGGGATCCCCGAGGTGTTGCAATATCTGGTGCGCGTAGACCGCGTCGAATTGGTCCCGCTCAAGTTCGGTCTCATAAATGTCGTCGACGAGGAACTCCAAATTCGTTGCACCGGTCTCTTTCAACCGACGATTCCATTCGTCATGCAAGTCGTTGGAGATGTCGATGCCGAGCACCGATCCGCTTTCACCGACCGTTGCGGCTAATCCAACTGTTATCGTCCCGGGCCCGCACCCGAAATCGAGGAGTCTCATCCCCGGCTCGATATACGGCAACAAAAACGCTGCTGCGTCTTCCGCGGTTCTAGCAGAATGAGCCGACAATACGGAGCGGTGATGCCCATGCAGATACGTTTCCCGCGGCGAGGACATGCTGAATTGCGGTTTCCCAGCGTGTATCAGCGCGTCGCGGGCAGAGCAACGAAATCCATTATCGGATCGATCATCGAACGTTCGGCCATTAAATGGCTGACTCGCGACAGTTTTTCAGGATGTGAAAAACCCGCAGGCGCCATCGCGTCAAGAGCGTCCATTGTCTCGTTCGTGTCGCCATTGACCATGATCAACGGGATGCGTTTGGTGCGCGCTTCATAGAAGACGTAATCGATCGGCTTCCCGCCGCCGGTAAGCACCAACGCCCGAGTATTTTCGCTCTGGAGGGCGGATATTTGAACGTCTGGACGTCCAGCGCGAACTACCACGCAAGTGTTGTCCTGCGACCGGAAGTAGAACAGTCCCCAATCTAACACCAGACCACCGATCAATACGTTGTCGACCAACTCCGAAGTGGTGTTCACGTCAAATACCAATTGACCGTCGATATGATCCATGAGCGAGTCGACAGTGTTCGCCGCCAATCGCCGATCCTCTGGCAACCATCCCAAACACTTGACCCCGTCATCATTTAGTGCCGCAACCTCCCGGTCGGCATGAACATCTCGGTAGCGTGGCACCTTGTTGAGAACCACAGCCGCAAGCCGTTCGCGGTACTCGGCAACCGCCGATTTCACATCCTCATCGAGACCGGCCACGAGTATCACGCTCGCGTCCAGCTTTTCCGCAAGATCCCTGTCGGACATCGGATCGCCAGAAGATCCTTCGATAACAGAAACCGATGAAGCGGACGGTTCGATCGCCTCAGCTGCAACCGCCTTAACCCCATCGTCAGTGGTGAAAAGATCGCCAGTATCTGCCGCGGAATTAACAGGAACGTCGTGGTACATCAACCGAGAAATGATGGCAGCGGCGAGTGCAGATTTGCCCTTGGATGCGCTTATTGACGAGATGATGATCGACGGCATGTGTGGCACTCGGGCGAGGTTGTAAGAGCCACGAATCGTGCGGCTCGTCTGCGATATGGATTATACCAGCGGCGGAAAGATAAAATAGGGTTTACGCACTTTGCCGAGGTAGCTCAGTTGGTAGAGCAATGGACTGAAAATCCATGTGTCGGCGGTTCGAGTCCGCCCCTCGGCACCACTCTCCTCGACCGTTCCCCAGTCGGGCGCGCAACATCCAAGTTTTCCGGATCTCGGGGGATTTTAACGTGTTGGTGCCGAAGGTGGGATTCGAACCCACACGGGCTAAAGCCCAAAGGTTTTTGAGACCTTCGCGTCTACCATTCCGCCACTTCGGCACGCGACTTCCCTAATTCTAAACCTCGCCGCGATCCTGCCCAAGGGTTGTGCCATCCCTACCGAATTTTCGTTCCTGCTTAGTGGATAATTCATTCTCATGGCGACGATTGAAAACCAGAACCCCGCAGATCATTCCGAAGACCAACCGTTCCTCGAAATCGAGCGCCCGATCGTCTTCCTCGATGTCCAGACGACCGGGCCGGACAGCAGGACGGCGCGCATCGTGCGCCTATCAACGCTCCGAATCGAACCTGACGGTCAGGAGCGATTCCGTTCCCAGATGGTTAACCCAATGGCAGCGATTTCGCCCGGCGCAACCGATTTTCACGGCATCACTGATGAAGACGTGGCTGAGTGTAAACCGTTCGGCGCATACGCCAAAGCGCTCTCCGAGTATCTCGATGGATGCGACCTTGCAGGGTTTGGCATCCGGAGGTTTCACTTAAAAGTTCTAAGGCAGGAATTCGAGTTTGCGGGCATCGATTTCCACCTCTCTGATCGCTCGATCGTGGACGCGATGGAGATCTTCCACAGACTTGAACCTAGGGACTTTGACTCGGCATATCGGCGATTCGTTGGCGGTGAGTTCAACAGATTAGATACCGACGACGCGACGGTGAATGCCGTCCGGTCGATCATCGCTGGGCAACTGAACCAACATCCCGAATTGCCGGGAGAACCTGCACGGTTGGAGGAGTGGGCAACCGGTGATTCCTCAGACCGACACATCGACGACCAAGGCAGGTTTGCGCTGTCAGACGATGGCGACCCCATCATCAATTTTGGTCGCTACCGGGGCCATTCGCTCTACGACATGAGTGAAACCCATTCCGACTACTTGCGTTGGATAGCTAGCGACGAGTCGTTTACTCCGCAACAACGTCGAATCGCCGCAGACGCAGCAGAGGGCATAATGCCGGAGTTCGAATAACTGCGGAAGCGGACAGTTACGGCGGTGGGAACGGGTTGACGGCGAATGAAGGATGCCGATAGAGGATGGAGCGGAAGACGGGGTTCGAACCCGCGGCCTTCTCCTTGGCAAGGAGATGCTCTACCACTGAGCTACTTCCGCTCGTTAGCTAATGATTATGCATCATGAGGCAAAATCGTGCTTGTCGTCAAGAATCGGCGAAATGCCAGCGTTTGCGAGAGTCAGTCTGACATCTTGACCAACAGCTTGCCGAAGTTGGCGCCGTTCATCAACCCGATGAATGCGCGCGGCGCTTGCTCGAATCCATCCACGATGTCTTCGCGGTACTTCAACGATCCATCGCGTACCCAAGACGCTAGCCTTGCGCGGGCTACATCGTGGTCCTTCTCGAAGTTGAACACCAAGAAGCCTTCGATTCGCGCCTGCTTGGTAATTAGGTTCCAAAGATTGCGCGGGGCCATCTCGGGTTCTTCAAGGTTGTATTGCGATATCTGTCCGCAAACGATCACTCGCCCGCGCATTGCCAAGTTTTCAATCGCGGCATCGGTGACGAGCCCGCCCACGTTGTCGAAATAGATGTCGACGCCGTCCGGAGCGAGTTGGGCAATGCGGGCGAAAACGTCGTCCGTCTTGTAGTTGATGCAGGCATCAAACCCTAGTTCGTCGATGCAGTACTCCGCCTTCTGGTCAGAACCGACGGTGCCGATAACGCGGCATCCGTTCATCTTGGCTATCTGGCCGACAACGGCTCCAACTGCACCAGACGCGGCGGACACGAGCACGGTCTCGCCTGGACGCGGTTGTCCGACAGCCAACAATCCGTGAAACGCCGTCAAACCGGGCATCCCGACGACACCAAGCGCGGTAGATATCGGCGCAATTGAAGGGTCGATCTTCCTCGCCACGTGCGCCGGCACGACTGTGTACTCCTGCCATCCGATTTGACACGCGACGATATCGCCGACTGCGACATCATCCGATTGCGACGCGATCACTCGTCCGATGCCCTCACCTACGATTAAATCGCCGATACCGACGGGAACCGCGTATGAGCGTCGATCACGAAGGCGACCACGCATGTAAGGATCGAGCGAGAGGTAGAGGGTTCGGACTAGTATCTCGCCGTGTTGCGGGTCATCGACCTCCGCTTCCACGATTGCAAAATCGCTCGCCTCCGGGTAGCCTACGGGTCGATTGGCTAAAGTCCAACTGCGGTTAACTAGTTCGGGCATGGCGTGGATTCAAGCTCCTGTGCTTGGGGTGTTTGAGCGTCGATTGCGACCTCAGTCTAATCTTCGGATTCGTAGGCGTCCTCGGCGGTCTTTTCGCCTCGTGCCCGGGCGCTGCGCGATGCCCAGAAGTAGACCGGCGCAGCTAGAACGAAAAATACGACCAACGCGGCGACGCCGGGCGCCCATGCCTCTACGCCAGAGCCATCCAGTTGGTTGTCGAGCCACGTCTTGATGCCGGCGCCGGCAAGCGCCGCAATTGTGACGCCGATGATGATAAAGACCCACTCGACGAATTCGTTAGGAAGGTGTAATTTGTTCATGCGCGTTCGCGTCTCCTGTCGAATGAATCCCATAATAATTCACCGTCCGAACCGCCCCTCAAATCCCGTCCTGTGGAACACATCCTCTGAAGGTTGTATACTGCGCACAGCGTCAAGATAACCGCCCGCGATTCTGAACATGACGACCGCACCACTTGCTTCAACTTCGACTGACGGAACCGATCGACGACAGTCCCGAGATGTAGTCTTGCGTGTCGAAGATCTGCATGTCTACTACGAAACGGCGGCGGGCGAAGTCAAGGCTGTCAACGGTGTCACGTTCGGTCTGAGTCCGGGTGAACGTCTTGCGCTGGTGGGTGAATCCGGTAGCGGCAAGAGCACTATGGCTACCGCGCTGATGCGCATGACTCGGCCGCCCGGCAAAATCGTATCTGGCAGCATCCATTTAGGCGACCGCGATCTTTTGCAGCTCGATGAATCCGAGATGCGGCGCGCCAGACTCGCCGAGATTGCCCTCGTGCCGCAAGGCGCAATGAACTCGTTGAACCCAGTCGTTCGGATCGAAAAACAGATCACCGATGGCATCCTAGACCACATCATCGAAGAATCTCCGGGGACTACCCGTAGCTCCGCGGGATCTTCGTTTGCGCGAGCTGATGATTTTGGCGCCCTCGCAAGAACGCCGACCCGGTCCGAACTGCGCAACAAGGTCGCCGACCTTTTGACTAACGTCGGTTTGTCGCCTTCCGTCGCCCGCATGTTTCCCCACGAACTCAGCGGCGGAATGAAACAGCGAGTCGTCTTGGCAATCGCGACATGTCTATCTCCAAAAGTGATCGTCGCCGATGAACCGACGAGTGCGCTCGATGTCGTCGTTCAACGTCAAATAATGCAGACGCTTGGCAGGTTGCAATCCGGTATCGACGCCGCCGTTATCTTGGTCGGCCACGACATGGGACTAGTGGCTCAGTTTGCCAACACCATCGGCGTCATGTACGCCGGGCGTTTGGTCGAACTTGGACCGGTGGCGCAGATCTTCGAAGAGCCGCAACACCCGTATACGAAACTGCTCATCGACAGCCTGCCGTCGTTTAACCAGAAGAAAGAGTTCGTCGGAATCCCCGGGATGCCGCCACGTCTCCTGAACCTGCCTACCGGCTGCACGTTCTATCCACGCTGTCCCTCAGCTATGGATATGTGCCGGGATATTGATCCCATAAACATTGAAGTAAAACCAAACTGGCGCACTGAGTGCCACTTGCATACTGAAGCGGTGTCGAATGGCTAATCTGCTCGAACTCGATAACGTATCCAAAATCTTCGGCGGCGGATTGTTCAAACGTTCAAACGTCACGATAGCCGTTCAAGACGTTTCGTTGGCGATACCTGAAGATCGACCTACTATAACAGCGATTGCCGGTGAGAGCGGAAGTGGCAAGACGACACTCGCGAGGTTGCTTTTGGGTGTGGTCCCTCCGACTTCCGGACGTGTCCTGTACCAAGGGGAAGATGTCCAGAGAATGCGGTCTCGCGCCTGGCTCAACTTCCGCCGTGAGGTCCAACCTATCTTCCAAGACCCGTTCGAAGCCTACAACCCCTTCTACACGGTCGATCACGTCCTGCACCGTCCGATCCGAAACTTCAAACTCGCCTTAAATGCACAACAACGAGACCAACGCATAGACGAATCTCTGCGAATGGTCGGTTTGCAGCCTGACGAAACGTTGGGACGATATCCGCATCAACTTAGCGGTGGTCAACGGCAACGTGTGATGGTCGCCCGCGCGCTTCTCCTGCGCCCCCGCATCATCTTGGCGGACGAACCTGTGTCGATGGTCGACGCATCACTCCGAGCCACGATTCTGCGGAGCATCCGCGACCTCAACCGCGACTTTGGCATCTCGGTCATCTACATCACGCATGACCTCACTACCGCCTACCAGATGTGCGACAACATCATCGTGATGTACCGCGGCGGCGTGGCGGAAGCGGGCAGCGTCGAAGAGGTCATTCAGAATCCCAAGCACCCTTACACCCAGCTACTCATCGACTCTGTGCCACAACCGGATCCAAAAGCCGCTTGGGGCGAAGAGGACGACGAATCGGTAGACCGTGTGGATGAAAGTTCGATCGTCACTGATCAGTGCAAATTCGCTCCGCGGTGCAAATACGCGATGGCAGAATGCACCGATTCGGCCCCACTATTGCGTACGATCGGACCAAACCAATTGGCCAGCTGCTTCCTCTACACTGATCGGCCGGAGGTTGAAGACCCGGACATCGGACGGTCGTTCGATTACCCGGTGATTGAAGCCGCCGAAATCACCAACTGATTTAGGTGAAGGTCATTAACCTGCGGGTTCCACGATCTCGAAGGATTGATTCGTTTCCACGTCTTCAACGACCTGACTGACCCCGCTCGGCCACTGCACCTCGATTCGGTCAACCATCATTGCCGTCCCGAGTCCGAAGTGGAGGTCGATGCAGTTCATGCTGAGGAACGACGAACTGCCGAGCGCGTCTTGGATTTGAGTTGTAGCGTCACCTGATCCGTCGATATCTGCAAACACCTTCACGCGCGCACCGATACCGTCGGCGTTGCTACCTGTCCCGTCAATGCTCTGACGACCGGTCAGCTTCACCGACAACCAGTTTCCCTCACGCGCGTTGCTCATCCACAAGAACAACGGACCGCGGAAAAAGTCGATCGTCTTGTCCGAGATAAACACCGGACCGTTGCTGTTAGTGCCCAGCAGATCGACTGTTCCGTCGCCATTCAGGTCGCACTTAGCCAAACCCTTGCCGTTTTCGTGGTAACGCCTGTCCAACCGTTGCCGTTCAGAATCGAACTCCGGGTTGTCTGGATCCAAAACCTTGTAGTTGACGCCTTGGATATCCAATAGTCGCGCCTCAACGGTTATGTCCTCGAACTCACCTGCTCCGTCGCCACGCAGCATTCGTCCTGAGCCCGTGTATTTGTAGCCGTTCGGACCTTCTCCCCTGCCGCCCATCGCGCCGAGCCAATAGAGGTCTTGATCGCCATCGTTCTCGTAGTCGAAAAACGCGGCACCGAACCCGAAATCATACGCCGCCAACCCCGTTGGCTGCTCCGTATCGTTCCAAACCTCAAGGATGTTGGATTGATCGAGCGATTCTGGCGGGAACGCTTGGCTCGTGGCGACGTTGGTCTGCGGCGCAACGTTCTTGAAATCGCCGAGCATGCCCATCTCATCGTCTTCCATTACGCCATCATTTCGCAGCAGGAAGTGGTAGCACGTACCCCAACCCTGAGCGTGGCTATACGCGCAATCGCCTGAAGGCACCGGCGGCGCGTCATACAACAAGAAGTGATAGCCGATGTTCGTAACGAAAATGTCGAGGTCCTCGTCCGAATCGAAATCGCCGACCGCGAAACCCATCCAAGCGCCCACGCTGTCGACACCCATTTCAGAACCGATGGACGTGAAACTGATAACGTCGCCATCTGAATCGTTGCGGTAGACCTTCAACACGTCACCATCGTCGGCCAACCAAAGATCTAGGTCACCATCCGAGTCGTGGTCGAAGAACAGTGAAGCCAACGTCTGACCGGTCGGATCTCCGATGCGATTTCCGTTCGCGTCCCGTAGCGACGCGTCATATCCCATCGTCATCTCGCCCGTGTCAGGGTCCTCCCACAGCATCGGATCGCCGTCAGGGCTCAACATCTTGATGGGAGGACTGATCAACCCCGCAGACTCAGTCACATCGCTGAAAGTCAGGTCACCGTTGTTGATGTAGAGCCTGTTGTAGTGCCCATGGTGGCGGGGATCGTCGAAACGGATGAAGTCTTGATCCAACCGGTTGCCGACAAATACGTCTGTCCAACCATCGTTGTCTACGTCGCCGCACGCGATCGTGATCGCTGACTGCACGTTGACATCGTCACCGAAGGCAGAGTCCGTGATCTCTTCGAACCGGTCTCCGTCGACGTTCCTGAGCAAACGGTCCTTGATTGCGTTCGTCAGCGCCTCGTTATCCACCGCCGATCGGTAATCGAGCTCATCGCCGATAAGCCCGTATCCGGCGACGTAGAGGTCCTGATACCCGTCATTGTCGAAGTCGCACGCTGCGACGGCCGTGCTGTTCGACAGAGCCAAATCCGCACCTAACTCCTCGCCCAATTCGGTGAACGCGTTGTTCCCATCGTTGCGGAACAGCAGGTTCGGACCGCCCGGCGCCTCGGGCAATTCAGAGTCGGCATTCGCTTGCGTGACATAGAAATCCATGTCGCCATCGCGATCGAAGTCGAAGAACGCCGAACCAGGATGCCAGTTGTTCACGAACGCGTTCTTGCCGAGCGCGTCGCGAGCAATATTTGTAAACGGCATAACCGGGTCCATGCCCGGTACCGTGACCGGTTCAACGCTAGGTGTGGCGGTCGGAGCCGGAGTTGGCGTCTCTGGTCTTATCGTCGGCAGAGCCTCGCGCATCGCGGTCGGCGCAACAGTAGCCGTTGGTTCTTCTGATGACTGGCAAGCCAGCAACAGGAAAACCGTCGAACACAACGCGAATATGGCGAATCGGGTCAACATCATCTCGATAACTCAATCTAAAACAAGAAAGCGGGTTGCGGTATCCGATCCGCAACCCGCTCTCCTCTTATTCGACTACTTACGCGTAGTGTTCTCGCTCTCCGCTACTCAGTCGGTTCGAGATTCATCGTAATCAGGTACCAACCCGTCCACGGCGGATACGGCGCGGCGTACGGATCCTCTACGCCAGGCCAGCCGGTCCAGTAGCGCGTATTGTGAACGATCACGTGCAACTCTTCGGCGATGTGGATAACCGGCATATCCCGCAGGAAAAGCTCGAACGCTTGCCGCGTCAACTCGACGTATCGCGGATCGTCAGGCGAGTGGAGCATCCCTTCCATCTCATCCAAGATCGCATCCATCTCGGGATTCTCGTAACGTCCGCCCTGGACGGCGCCTTGGTAACGCTCGCCAGGAGGCCCGGAGTTCTTCGAGTGGTACGACTTAAACGTCGTATACGGCTCTGTGATTGACCCACACTGAACCCAAACCACCTCGGTCTCGCCAAGCTGCAATCGATCGCTGATAGTCGCCGGTTCGCCCTGCTTGAATACAGCGTCGAAACCGCCTTCCTGTAGCTGACTCTCGAGGAACGGGCCTTGAGGCCGGAGCCACGACGGGATCTCCAAAGTGATCTCAACCCGTTCGCCGTCTTTCGCCCAGAATCCTTCCGAGTCTTTCGAGTACCCGGAAGCAGTCATCCGCTCTTCAACCTTGGCGGGATCAGGGTCGTTCGGGTTGTACTTGTCGATGATGTCTTGGACCAGTGGCAAGTACTGCTTGACACCGTATGACGAGATCGGAACGACCACAGCTGGCACGCCACCCTCATACGCGATTCCAGTGATCTCACTGCGGTCGATGGCGTGGTTGATCGCCCAACGAACGTTCACATCGCTCAAGTGCTTCTTCTGGTTGTTGAGGATCAATACAAAGTTACAGCCATCGGCGGCTCCCCATACTGGTCCTTCGAAGTTCCATGACCGTAGAGATTCGTTGAAGCCTTTCGCAGCCTCAAACGTCCCTTTCAACAGCGGTACACCAGCGTCAGTCTGGTTGTTGATGTAAAGTTGTCCGGCGATATCGTCGTTGGCGATCGGAAGGTACTTCAACCGCTCGACTTTAGGCAAATCGTGGAACCCGGTCTCGGCGCCCCACCAGTCATCACGTCGGTCATACAGCTGAACCTCGGGGGAAGAGTGAACCAGACGGAACGCACCAGTCCCCAACGGCCATCCCTTGTCAGGATCGTAGTTATCAAACGTCAACGGATCCTCGTTCTCCCAAACATGCTTTGGCACGATGGCCGTGTGGTTCTCGTGGCCAAAGCCAAACTGCTCTTGGAAGAAGCGCGGGTCGGGACGGGTCAACTTCACGGTCAAGTTGTAGTCATCGTGAACCGTGACGCTCTCGATTTGGTCGGCCCATAGGCTCGAACGCGAAAGTTCTGGGGCTGACGCGATCACCATATCGACCGTGAACTTGACGTCGTGCGCGGTGAACGGAACGCCGTCCGACCATTTGGCGCCTTGGCGCACTACGACGTCGATCTCGTCGAGCGTATCGTTGTACTCGAATGATTCACCCAGCCAAGGAACGATCTGCCCGTCATTGAGGTTCGTGTAAAACAGATATTCGACCAGACCCTTTTCGGATGCGTGGCGGGCGTGTGAGTTGCCTGGCAACCACCAGTTAAAGTTCTCGACGTTGTCGTGCTGCGTCCGATACGAACCGCTCCAGTGCGTGAAAACCACCGTTCGATTCCTCGGCACATCCTTGATTTCGTCTGGGTCGGGTGTAGCCGTGACTTCCTTTTCGACGATGACCTGCTTCTCGACCTCTACCGTCTGAACAACAGTCTCGCCTTGAACGACGACCTCTTTCTCAACCTCGACGGTTACCGGTACCTCGACCGCCACTTCTTCCCTGACAACGACCGTCTGAACCACCGTCTCAGTGCCTCCGCACGCCCCAGTCACAGCAAGTGCAATCAGGATCGCTATGCCCGGCAAGATGGTGGACATAATCCATCTCTTTTGTCGCATCAATTTATGGAACCTCCTGGTACCGTTTCGACCGCGTCGATAACTTTATCAAGGGTAACGGAAACCGTAAAAGTAGTCAATCCTCTTGAATCGTCCGTTGATCGTTGGACTGTTACGAAATTCATATCTTCTGGGGATTGCGTTCACGGTAACGAAATTGACCATCAAATGCGTCGAATCGAATAGGTGCAAAAAAGAGCGGGTTGCGATCATTTGACCGCAACCCGCTCAATCCATGCGTCGGCTATGTAATCGCCGTCTTCCGAACCCGACTAGTTTCCAGTCGGCTCCAAGTTCAATGTGATCAGGTACCAACCGTTCCACGGCGGGTACGGCGCAACGTACGGATCCTCAACACCCGGCCAACCAGTCCACCAGTGCGTGTTGTGAACAATCACGTGCAGCTCTTCCGCGATGTGGATTACTGGCATGTCGCGCAGGAACAGCTCCATGGCGCCTCGTGCCAATTCGACGTAACGCGGATCGTCTGGCGAGTGGAGCATCGCTTCCATCTCGTCCAAGATCGCGTCCATCTCGGGGTTCTCGTAACGTCCGCCTTGGACGGCGCCCACGTAACGCTCGCCAGGAGGCCCGGAGTTCTTGGAGTGGTATGACTTGAAGGTGTCGTACGGCTCGTTGATCGATCCGCATTGCACCCAAACCACCTCGGTCTCGCCAAGCTGCAATCGGTCGCCGATCGTCGCTGGCTCGCCCTGCTTGAACACGGCATCGAAACCACCAGCCTGCAGCTGCTTCTCCAGGAACGGGCCCTGTGGCCTCATCCATGATGGAATCTCAAGCGTGATCTCGACTCGTCCGCCGTCATTCGACCAGAACCCTTCCGAGTCCTTCGAATACCCGGCGGTCGTCATTCGCTCGTCGACCTTCTCGAGGCTGTGGTTGCCAGCATCGTATTTGTCGAGGATGTCTTGCATCAACGGCAGATACTGCTTAACACCGTAGGACGAGATCGGAACGACCACTGGCGGTACTCCGCCCTCGTACGCGAGTCCGGTGATTTCGTCTCGGTTGATGGCGTGGTTGATGGCCCAGCGAACATCGGCGCTCGAGAAGTGTTCCTTCTGGTTGTTCAGGATCAGCACGAAGTTACAACCGTCCGGCGCACCCCAAACTGGACCTTCGAAGTTCCACGACCTCAAAGCGTCGTTGAAACCCTTGGCAGCCTCGAACGTGCCTTTCAGCAACGGCGGGCCGACATCGAGTTGGTTGTTGATGTATAGCTGGCCCGCGATGTCGTCGTTCGCCACCGGGATGTACTGGATTCGCTCAACCTGAGGAGCGTCTTGGAATCCGGTCTCTGATGCCCACCAGTTGTCGCGGCGGTCGTAAATCTGCACTTCCGGCGTTGAGAGTGAAAGCCTGTACGCGCCAGTTCCGAGCGGCCAACCCTTTGCGGGGTCGTAGTTGTTGAAAGTCAGCGGGTCCTCGTTTTCCCAAACGTGCTTCGGCACGATCGGAACGTGGTTTTCCCATCCGAAACCGAACTGGGTTTGGAAGAACCGCGGGTCCGGACGTGTCAGAGTCATCGTCAAGTTGTAGTCATCGTGGACCTCAACACCCGCGATCAACTCTGCCCAGTAGCTGGAACGAATCAAGTCGGGAGCGTTGTCCCGCACCATGTCGACCGTGAATTTAACGTCGTGCGCCGTAAACGGAGTTCCGTCGGACCACTCCGCGCCTTCACGGATCTTGACATCGATCGCGTCAAGAGAATCGTTGTACTCGAACGACTCGCCCAACCAGGGGATAATGTCGCCCTCATTCAGGTTGGTGTAGAAGAGGTATTCGATCAAACCCTTCTCAGATGCGTGGCGGGCGTGAGAGTTGCCGGGCAACCACCAGTTGAAGTTTTCGACGTTGTCGTGCTGCGTCCGGTAGGAGTCGCTCCAGTGGGTGATCACTAGAGTGCGGTTACGCGGAACATCTCTCAACGCACCGGGATCTGGCGTGGGAGTGACTTCCCTCTCGACGACGACCTGTTTTTCAACCTCGACCGTCTGGACTACCGTCTCGCCTTGAACGACGACCTCTTTCTCGACCTCAACGGTTACTGGGACCTCAATGGGTACCTCTTCTCTAACGACAACCGTCTGGATAACCGTTTCGGTTCCCCCACAAGCCGCCAAAGCCGTTAAGGCGATCATCGACGCGGTCGCTAACAGGACTGCTAACGGGCTCAACCTCTTTAATCGCATGATCTATTGGACCTCCTGACGACGCCGATTGCGACTTCGTCTATTTGGACATCATTTCTTGCGGATTTCGTCACACTGTTGCAAGCAAAGGGAATCCGACGCGCTTAGAAATTTTCTAAGCGACGCGCTAACGCTATCCAATATCTACCAGTTTGTCAACCGCGGATTGACACGATAGATCGACCGATGTTATCGGCGATTGCCTTCGTGGCGAGCCCGGTTCTACGAATCGCCAAGAACCTCAACCAATGCATTAGATTGATTACGTTGGTCGGTATGCGAAGAACTGGGAAGATTTCACTCCGTTGGTTCTAGATTCAGCGTAATCTGATACCAACCGCGCCATGGTGGGAATGGCCCCATGTACGGATTTTCGGCACCCGGCCAGTTTGTCCAATATTGTGTATTGAACACGGTTACGTGCAGCTCTTCCGCTATGTGAATCACTGGCAGGTCTCGCAGGTAGAGTTCCATGGCTCCCCTCGCCAACTCGACGTAGCGAGGGTCGTCGGTCGAATGCAACATTCCTTCCATCTCGTCCAATATCGCGTCCATTTCTGGGTTCTCATAGCGTCCACCTTGGACGGCGCCAACGTATCGCTCGCCAGGAGCCCCGGAGTTCTTGGAGTGGTACGACTTGAAGGTGTCGTATGGCTCGTTGATAGACCCACACTGCACCCAAACGACCTCGGTTTCACCAAGTTGTAGACGGTCGCTAATGGTTGCGGGCTCTCCCTGCTTGAAGACTGCATCGAAACCGCCAGCCTGCAGCTGCTTCTCGAGGAATGGACCCTGCGGTCGCATCCACGACGGAATTTCAAGCGTTATCTCGACTCGTTCGCCGTCCTTCGTCCAGAACCCTTCCGAGTCCTTCGAATATCCGGCGGTGGTCATTCGCTCGTCCACCTTCTCGAGACTGTGGTTACCAGCATCGTATCTGTCGAGAATGTCTTGCATCAACGGCAGATACTGTTTGATCCCGAATGACGAAATCGGAACCACAACAGAAGGGATCCCACCCTCGTACGCGATCTCAGTTATTTCGTCCCGGTTTATCGCGTGGTTGATCGCCCATCTAACATCAGCGCTCGATAGATGCTTCTTCTGGTTGTTCAATATCAAAACGAATGTGCATCCATCAGGCGCACCCCACACTGGGCCTTCGGCGGACCAGGATCGCAGCGCGTCATTAAATCCCTTGGCGGCTTCGAAGGTGCCCTTCAACAATGGCGGACCCGCATCCAATTGGTTGTTGATGTATAGCTGACCCGCGATGTCATCATTCGCGACAGGGATGTACTGGATACGTTCAACCTTAGGCGGGGCGTGGAACCCAATCTCGCTTGCCCACCAGTCGTCGCGCCGATCGTAGATTTGGACCTCGGGGGTGGAAAACGCCAATCTAAACGGCCCCGTGCCCAACGGCCAACCTTTGTCTGGGTCGTAGTTGCTGAATGTCGACGGGTCTTGGTCTTCCCATACGTGTTTGGGAACTATCGGGCTGTGCGCCCCGACGGGTGTTGCGAACTGGTTGCCGAAAAATCGAGGGTCCGGCCGCGTTAGATCGATCGTCAAGTTCAGATCGTCGTGGACGCTGACACTCTCGATTTGATCTGCCCATAACGCCGACCTGTACAACTCCGGAGCGCCCGCGATTACCATGTCGATCGTGAACTTGACGTCGTGCGCTGTGAATGGCACACCGTCCGACCATTTGACACCGTCCCTCACCCTCACATCTATCGCATCGAGCGTGTCGTTGTACTCAAAGGACTCACCAAGCCAGTTGTATACCCCGCCGGTGTTGGGGTTCGTGTAGAACAAGTACTCGATCAGACCCTTCGCCGCGGCGTGTCGGGCATGCGAATTTCCTGGCAAATACCAGTTGAAGTTTTCGACGTTGTCATGCTGCGTCCGATACGAATCGCTCCAGTGAGTGATCACCAATGTCCGATTCCTTGGGACGTCCTTCAAAGCTCGAGGGTCTGGCGTGGGAGTCACCTCTTTCTCGACGATTACCTGCTTCTCGACCTCAACCTTTTCAACAACGGTTTCACCTTGAACGACGACCTCTTTTTCGACTTGAACCGTTACCAGAACCTCGACCGGCACTTGTTCTTTGACGATGACCGTCTGTACTACCGTCTCAGTGCCACCACAGGCAGAAACTGTCGCTAGTGCGACCAAGGCCACCAATGCCGTTAAAACGGACATTGACTTTGACTTGACTGATTTCATGTTTCTCTGTTCCTCCTATGTCACGTCACCGACAGCACCATCGACTCCGACGAACCACCTAGCGCGTTTCTTTACGGCGACGCTGAGCGACGCTACAAAACCGCGTCAAGAAACCTTCATTGCGAAGCAGGTATTGACGATTTTCGTAAATTTATTGACCGTTATTTCACATATTTCGCCTTGATTGCGCCAAATGATAGTGAAAACAGCACGTTTCGTCAACCATTCGATGCACGCCGAGCATCTTGACTATTCTTGGTAATCCGTTTAAGTTAACGTCAGCGTTTGCGAACAACCGAGAGAGTCGGTACCACGCCAGAAAACGACACACGCTAAGAAACGGAAAATGAACCCGGCATACATCGTCCGCAGACTTGCGCTCTTCTTTCTGGTCGTTCTGGTCGGTTTCACCATCGTGTTCCTGTTGACGAGGCTCGCACCGGGCGACCCTATCGAACAGAAAGTTTTGGCCCTTGAAGCCCAAGCCGGCAACACCGGTGGCAATATCGGACCCATCGTTGACGCCTATCGGAAGAAATTCGAACTCGACGCTCCCCTGCACATTCAATACTTCCGCTATCTCTCAAACCTCGCAAAGGGAGATCTTGGTTACTCCCTTACTAACTACCCTGCCACCGTCAATGAAAAGATCTCCCACGCACTGCCCTGGTCAATCGGGTTGATTGGTGTAACAACGGTACTCGCGATGCTTTTCGGATCCCTCGTTGGCGCGTTAATCGCATGGCGTAGGTCATTCCGCTTGATTCAATCCTTGTTGCCGGTATTGATGGTCGCTGCCGCCGTTCCGTTCTTCTTGTTCGGTCTCGTATTGCAGTTCTTCCTAGGCGTTCAATTCAAGATCCTGCCCACCGGATTCGGTGTGGATCCCGGATTCCTGCTCGGATGGGATTGGGAAACGGGATGGCAGCTCATCAAACACGGATTTTTGCCCGCAATTTCGATCATCGTTGCCTCAACCGGTCTATGGGGATTGGGCATGAGGGCGATGATGGTAACCACGGTAGGCGAGGACTACATGGTCCTTGGCGATGCCAAGGGATTGAAGGAACGACGGATTTTCTTCACCTACGCCGTTCGCAATATTCTGTTACCGCAAACGACCGCTTTCGCTCTAGCGCTGGCATCCGTCGTCTCCGGACAAGTACTAGTTGAAGTTGTCTTCAACTATCCCGGGCTCGGACTACTGCTTCGAAACTCCATCGGTGAAAGCGATTACTTCATGATCCAAGGCGTGACGTTGATAGTCATCTTCGCCATCGCACTCGCCCTCTTCGTTATGGACCTCATCTATCCCTTGATCGACCCTAGGATTTCTTACCAGAGTTCATGAACGCAGACCCAACAACCCAATCTCCCGTCGCCCTAAGCGAAGACACGACTTCGATCGGTGCGGGCACTTCGAACCTCGCCGGACGGACCTACCGTTTCTTCCGCTACAACATGAAGATAACCATCGGGCTCTCCCTGGTTCTCCTCATTGTTGCGTTCGGTTACGTCGGTCCGCTTTTTGTCGATCTCGAACGCGCCGAAGTCGGATCATTCATCGTTGAAGACAAGTCGCCGTCAGCTGAGAACTGGTTGGGTGTAGATGCCCTAGGCCGAGATATGCTCGCTTGGTTGATCGACGCAACACCCGACTCGCTCAAGGTCGGACTGATGGCTGGCCTACTCGGCGTGTTCATCGGCGCGGTCGTCGGCTTCGTCGCCGGATACTACGGCGGAATAATCGACGGCATCCTGCGGACTTTTACCGACATCATGCTCGCAGTCCCGGGGCTTCTGGTGCTAATC